>CAWEXC010000005.1:0-657683 GCA_963812955.1 uncultured Solirubrobacterales bacterium | reverse complement strand
ATTCAACGTTTCGCCTTTATCTGAGCCAATCTCGGCTGACTGCGAAGCGGCTGGCAAGAGGGCCAAAATCGGGCTGGTGGGCAAAATAGTGGGCCAAAGTCGGTCTCGGGCAGCTACAAATCATGCTCTTCGGAATAGAGAAGTAGCTCCGTATCGGCCCACGCCGACACCCGTCATCGTCGGCACCATTGAAAGGACAGGCACGCGTGGCTCCATCATTTGGCTCCAACGCTAGCCTTAACGACTGTACCAGCCAAAGGGCACCGATCGACCGGCGGGAATTTCGAGTGAGCGAGTGCTCGTCCCGGCAACGAGAGGTCGCTCGATCGAGTTGGTGCTCCCGTCCGATCGTCGACACATCGAACCGCTTGAGAGACTCCCGTGACCTTCGTCGCTCCAGCCCAACTGCTACGGCGAACGCGCGGACCCGCGGCAGCACACCTGAGCGTAAGAAGGCTGGTTTGTGTTGAAAAATGGAACCCGAGCCGTCGCTCTGTAGTATGCGCAATAGATCAAATAGCGGGGAAGACAACAGATGATCGACTCAAGAATGGACGGTGAGGATCGGCACCCAAGTGCTTGTGACAAACAGGCCACCGACTCTGATGTGCTTGCACGCATCTCGAATCGACTTCGCCATATCGCGATCCTCTCGGCCACATGCCTGATGGCCCTCGCGACCGCGGCCTCGGCCCAGACGGCGTCCACTCCGACCGCCCCACCGGTCAAGCTTTCGAGGCTCTCGTTGGCAGGCATTCCTCAGCACAACGAAACGCTGGGCAGCCTTCGGGCGCCGGCGAAGATGCTGTACTTCGACGATCCGCAGTGCCCGGTCTGCCTTGAATGGCACCGGCAGGTGTTGCCCGCGCTCGTGCGCAAGTACGTCAGGACCGGCAGACTGCAGATCCAGTGGCACGGGTTCGCGGTGATCGGACCGGATTCGGTCACGGGGGAGCGGTTCGTCGCCGCCGCGGGGCTGCAGGACCATCTGTGGGACGTACTCGATGATATCGAGACCAATCAAGGCGAAGAGAACTCAGGTTGGCTGACCGCCTCCCTGTTCGAACGGATTGGCGCCTCGATCCCCGGCTTTGACATCGCCACAGCGATGGCCGCCGCCAACTCGCCCACGGTCACGCACGAGCTTGCCACCGACTTGCAGCAGGGTGAAGTAGATGGCATCCCTGGAGTCCCCTACATGCGGCTTGGGCGCCGCGGTGGGCATCTCGTCTTGGCCGATGGCGAACTGCGCCCCCTCGAAAAGGCGATCAACCACCTCCTGCGCGACACCGACGGCAGATAGTCGCCAGCCGCGAGACGCCCTGTGTCTACTGCGTAGGTGTGATCTCCGGGATCTTCAGGGCGCGTCGGATCAAGTGAGCCGCATGGGCCAATGCGGTTGAATCGCGCGCCCATTTCGATGTCCACGCCCGTAGGTCTGCCGGGGACGCAGATGGAGGGGATTGCGAGAGTGTCAGCAGTACACCTGTGCTGCGGATCAGTGAGTGGATGTGCCGTCGTACTCGCGGCGACCACGGCGTACTGGCCAAGGCGTGAAGGCTCTTGCGGAGCGCGGCGGCAAAAGTCGAGCAGGCTGCTGCGATCTGTGAGCCGGGCGTCGTCGCCGTCCATCCGGCCATTTGAGGGACGAAGACCTTGGTGGCCATATCCTCGCCCGCGGCGATCTGCAGGTACCTGGCCCCGATCGAGTTGACCGTTGCGCGGTGCAGGGCGAAGGAGTCGCGGTGGAGTGGGCTCGGCGCCCAGTTGGCCCCGTTCGCAGACATCCACTGCGAGTACAGGTCGGCGTACGCGGGCGTCGCCGAGTTGACCGCAAGTCGGCGGAACCGGAGGTCGGTAAGCCGCGGATAGGGAAATGGCTTACCGGTCGTCCCATCCGTGACGTCCTCCTGCAACCACTCAGCCAGGCTGAATGACGCGCGAGCTTCCTCGCCTGTGGAGAAGCGTGCCGTCGCACTTGAAGTCTTGTCGACAATCGCCAATCTCCATCGTCCACTCACCAGAGCGAGGCTCGCGGATACGTCATCTCCTCGTGCGACGCGAAAGAGGAAATGCGGGTGGAAGTGATTGGTGGTGTCACTCCAGAACGCGTAGTAGGCCGTGACGCTCGGCCCCAGCGGGAACGGATGAAAGCTCACCTCGTTGGTGCCGATCTGAATAAAGGGTCCGGGGGTACCAGGGGCCTGCGCTCCGATCCAGGTGCCTGCCCGCCCGACCGATCCTCGGCGGACACCGGGCACCGACCAGGACGCGCGCACCGACTCCACGCGGCCCTGCCACACGTAGCCCGCGAACTTCCCGAACGACCAGGGCGAACGCTGTGCACCGAGCGCGGCGTCAGGTAGAACGGTGAGCGCAACCGCGAGCGTGACCAGCGCGACCAGTCCGACACGTGCTCGTAACCCTCGCGCAGGAGATATCCGGAGGCAGTTGAGATCCGCATATCGTGAGTAATCGGGCATGTGCACCGCATACTACGTGCTTGGGTGGAGTCGGCACCATTGCCCAGGCCGCGGGTCACTGCCACTGGGCGATTCCGAAGCGTGCGTGCGAGAGACCGATCTGCTCGGCCTGGTCAGCGGCGGCATGTTCGGCGGCTTCGTGGGCTGCGGCGAGTACACGGCGCAGGTCGCCGCCTGAGTTTGTGTAGAACTCCGTGAGCGCGTCGAGTGCCGCGGCGTTGATGATATCGGCGATTTGTACGTGTGTCAGTGCGAGCTCGGCGCGTCTTGCGAGGATCGTCTCGATGGCGTTGCGGGCGAGGTCGCTCAGGAGCGGGATGGTGATCCGCTCGAGCACCGGTGCGAGCCGACCGAAGGCGCGTGATCCATCGATGAGGTGTGTCTGCACCGCGACGATCGTCGGCGCGTCGACTTGATCGACGAACGCACTGAGAGGTCCGGCGAAGAAGGCCTCTGCGCGTTGTCGATCGTCCGCGCCTCCAACTGTGGCCTCGGTGTCCTCGAACACGAACACGGGCGTGGTTCCCGCGTCGGCGAGAGTGGGGACGAGGCGTCCAGTGAGGGCCAGCAGGTGGTCGCTGCCGAGTCGGTCCCGGGTGAACTCTTCGCGAAGGGATGCGACGTTGAGGTTCACTTCGGCGGGAATCACCCCTCCCCCGAGCTTTGCGCTCGCTATCCCGGACGGTGTGTGAACGGTGGTTTGTGATGTGGCACGAGTCCTCTCCAGCTCCCCTTGGGCGGTGGCGTCGAGCACGACCTCGTCAAGGGTGATCGAGAGGGCGAGGCGTGCGATCTCCCCTACGCTGCCCGGGTTCTCGACCCCGGTGATTGGGATTCGAAGCGCGAAGTGGCTTGCCGGCAGTTGGTAGCACACCCAGGCGATTACGCTCGACTTTCCGGCGCCGCTCGGCCCCACGACGGCCACGCACGATCCATCGGTGATACGGGTGATTGCGCGTTGCTCATAGGCGTTGCTGCCCGTGAGCTCATCCAGTGGGACGTGCAGCTCATGGAGCTCCCACAGGCGACTGCGGGGCCGAAACGCGGCTCGATCGGCGATGCGTGCTACTTGTTCGACGCTCAAGTCCCACCTCGGAGTGCTGGCCGGTACACGGTTCGCGGGCGACCGGGGCGGTCCGATCGCTCGGCGGTTGACTCTACGAGGTCTGCTGCCAGGAGCTGCTGCAGCAGCGTGCTCACGCGTGCCCGCGTCAGGCCGAGGCGATCGAGCAGCGCCTGGTCCGATGGGCTGGCCTGGCCGAGGTCCAAGAGCTCCGCCATCAGCATTCCCTGCGGACGCCCGAGCTGCGCAGCCGCGTGGAGCAGCTGTGCGCGGCTGGAGAGCTCATCGGCTGGGTCGGCCCCGTGCACGAGTGCGTTGTTCGCCGCGCGGATCGCCGCGCGCGGATTGCCGCGCGCGTCAGCGGCGACCTGTGAAAGTAGTTTCCGCGGCAGCTCGTCGGTGCGGTTGAGCAAGATCATCGTCAGTCGCTCGATCGAGAGCGGCCTGAGTTCGATCACGGTGTCGAAGAACGTGTCGGCCGGAGGCCTGAGCGCCGTGGCACGGTCGTCGTTGTCGATCGCCACCAGCCAGCGGTGGGGGAGCTGCCAGATCATGTCCCGCATACGACCGAAGACTCCGTAGACCGCCTGCGCCGCAGCGGTGGCGTCGAGCAATATGACCGTCGGCTCGACTTCCTCGCCGAGGCTGAGGAGCGTGTCGTAGAGCAGCCGCGACGCCCCGCCGGGCGGGGGAGACTGGTCACCAGCCATCTGCGCGAGGGTCCGGGAGACCGTGCCCGCTCCAGTCTGCGCAATCCCTGGCCGACCCTTCACCGCGTCGCGGACGCGAAAGACGAGTTCGAGCGGCTCGGCGACCGCAGTCGCGTCGACATAGACGACACGCTCGTGGTCGTTGCGCAGCGTCAACTGCGCCTGTCGTAGCAGCGAGGTCTTGCCGGCACCCCGCTCCCCGCAGATCATGGTGTTGTTGCCGCGGTCCAGCGCGCGAACGACCGCGTCCCACTCAGGCGGCACGACGTAGTATTTCGCGTCGGCCGGGTTGTCGTATAGGGGTCGTCCCTGCAGCATCCAACGAATCATACAGTATGTTGTGTTGGCGTTGGGGGAGAGGTACCCCCCGCGCTGGACATGGATCCTTCACACAACTTTGGCCCACCGGGGCCGTTTGGTGGGCCAAATCCAACGGGAAAACCCGGTATCTGCGGGGATTGAGGGGGAAGGACGCAAACCGGATTTGGCTTGTTAGAGCCGTTTCTGGCGCTTCTTCGGGTCTTTTCCGGGCCGCTTCACACGCGAGAGGTCGGTGGTTCGAAACCACCCGTGCCCACCAAAACCTCGCTAATCGAACCAACGTCCAAAGGTTCCCGTTCCCCCCAGGGGGCGGGAACCTTGGCGTTTTGGGGCAGTGTGCTGGCGAGGGCGGTGGCTGGCGTGGGGTCCGGGGTGGTGCTGACGATGCCTCGGAGGGTGTCGTGGAAGGCGCGTAGCTCGGCGAATGGCCCGGCGAGGTCGGCTTTGGTGATTGTTTCGTCGCAGACGAAGAGGGCGTTGAAGATGGCCTGGTTGAGCAGGCGCCTGACGGTGTCGTCGGCTCGTAGGTAGAGGTCGTGGAGGTCTTCGCCGAGGATCTCCAGGGCGACGTCGAGGGTCTCGTTGATGTCGTCGAAGCTGAGGTTCAGGCGGTCGATGAGGGTTTCGGCGTCTTGGCGGCGGTGGCGTAGGCGGGTCTGCTCGTCATCGAAGAGCTCGGCGGTGATGCGGTCTTCGTAGTGCATGTGCAGGAGCTTTCGTTCCTGCTCCTTGATTTCTTGAAGGACGCCTCGGCAGCGGTCGATCTCCTGCTGGGCGGTGGCGGCTCGCTCGCCGAGGTCGATGGTGATCGCCTCGCGGATTTCCTGACGTTCGGCATCGCTGAACGGGACGCCGGCGTAGTGGTCCTCGACGGCGGCCTCGACGATGTCGACGGGGTGGTAGCCTTGTGGGCATTCGCCGCGCTGGTTGCGTGGGCAGACGAAGTATTCGTAGTGGCCTCCGTTGCCTTTGTTACGGGAGTAGACCAGGCGGCAGCCGCAGGTGCCGCAGCGGATCGTGCCCTTGAGATAGTGCTGGTGCTTGCGGTCGCGCTCGCCGGATAGGCCGTGTGCTTGGAGGACGGCCTGGACCTGATCGAAGAGATCCTGGCTGATGAGACGTGTATGCCGTCCCTCGTACTGCTTGCCACGGTAGCTGACGGTGCCGGCGTAATAGGGGCTGGAGAGCATCGCGTGAACGCTTGAGTGGTTCAGCGGCTGCGGGCTGCGGGTGCGATCCCCGCGCGAGCGCAGGCCGCGGACCTCAAGGAGCACGACCATGTCGTTGACGCTGTAGAGGCCGGTGGCGTAGGTCTCAAACGCCCATCTGACGATCGGGCCGCGCTCGGGGTCGATGGCGATGGTGCGGACCTCACCGCCCTGGGGTAGCTGCTCGCGGATGTTGAGGTAGCCGAGTGGAGCGCGTCCGGGTGTGCCGCCGCGCTTGGCCTTCTCGGTCGCGCCCTTGAGAACCTCGTTGGCGAGGTTGCGGCTGTAGTACTCGGCGAAGCTGGCCAACATGCCGTGCATCAGCCGGCCTGCGGGGGTCTCGTCGATGTTCTCGGTGGCGCTGATGAGTCGGGCGCCGGCCAGCTCGATCTCGAACAGCATGTTGGCGTCATCGCGGCGGTTGCGGGCGAAGCGATCGACCTTCCAGACGATCACGTAATCGATGTCGCGCTGCTCTTTGATCCGTTTGAGCATGGCCTTGAGGGCCGGGCGATCGTTCGTCTTGGCGGACTCGGCACGCTCGATGTACTCATCGACCACGGTCGCGTCGTACTCGGTCGCCTTCTGCTTGCCGCGCTCGCGCTGCGCAGCTATCGACAGGCCATCGTCGTCGTAGTCGGTCTCCAACTGGTCGCGTGAGCTGACGCGCAGGTAGAGCAAGGCGCGCTTGACCGTATCCGGCTCTTCCGTGTCGGTTTGTTTTGTGATTGTTAGTGTCATTGCTGGTTACTCCTTTCGTTGGCTTTTACTTTGTGGATGCCATTGGCAGGTGATACGGTGGTGTGCCCGCGGACGGTGTTTGGTGAGTCCGAGGGTGTGGAGACGTTGCTCGACAGCTTCAATGGGTACTTGGTAGCGCTCGGCTAATTCGGTGGCATTGCGCTGGCCGTTGTTCCAGTCGTTCCGTAGCCATGCGGCGGGCATAAGGACGCTGAGCGCAAAGTCGGTGCAGAGTTGTTCGCCCCCGGTGCGCCGGCCGCGGGTGTGGAGTCGGGTGGCGTGCCCACCGTCGATGATGTGTTTCAGTTCATGCAGCAGCGTTATGCGCTGCTCTGCGGCTGGCAGGGTGCTGTCGAAAAGGATGTCTCCACCTTTGGCGCTCGGCTTGCTCGCACCCAACAACCCTTTGACGGGGATTTCGGGCAGCGGGTAGACGTGTATGCCGTCGAGTCGGCTGACGATCTCGGTCGGGACGGGCGGTGTGGTGATGCCGGCTTCTGCGAGCAGGAGCTTGGCTTGTCGTTCAGCGATCTGGCGGGCTCTCTTCTCGCTGATCGCCCACGGTGGTGTGAGATCACGCAGACGCTGAATAAGGCGAACCGTTCGCGGTCGCCCACGGCCCACCCGCGCAGTCATCAGTCCTGGTGTCCTTCCCCGATGTGGTCGTCCAGTTCCATGTTGATGTCGTTGCGTTGTCGGCGAATCCGGTCGAAGAGCTCTTCGATCTGCTGTATCTCCTCGGTCGTCAGTTGGTACTTGGCACGGAAGTAGGTGCGGATCGGCGGTAGCTCGTTTGATACCTGGCCGCGGGTGATCCGGTCGATCCGCTCCGGCGGTATGCCGAGCACATGTGCGACTTTGGTCAGCTTGCTTGAGGATGGTTCGGCTGCCCACCCGCGCTCCAGTCGGCTGATCCAGCCATAGGACACGCCGCTCATCTCGTCCAGTTGCCGCTGAGATAGCTTCCTGGACAGCCTCGCTTGCCTGAACAGTCGTCCGAGTTGTTTTGCTTGTTCTCCTGTCATTCATTGTTTCCCGTTTATACCTCCATTGTATTACATTACGTGATATTTGTTAACACCACCTCATTAATAGCGGCGTGATGAAATGTAACCATTACCATGTTTACCGCAGTATATTTCATCCTTCCCGGTGGTGGTAGGTGTGGGTGGCCCGGAAATCACTGTGTAAGTGATCCCGAGCCACCCGCGACCCCATATTGATCTAGTGGAAGAGTCTCCTTATGACTCCTTCTCCAGTAGCTCGATCTTGGCGGCGATGGCTTCCTTGCGCTCGCCGGCGCTGGCGCGCATCGCCTCGTACTCGGCCTGGGCCTCCTTGGCCCGTTCCTTGGCGACCTCGATCTCAGCGTCGATGCTGTCGATCGCGCGCTTGAGCGTGGCGACGGCCGACTCGACCGCTGTCTCGCTGGTCGTCTCACGTCGCTTGGTGCGACGAGTCCCGCCACCTTTGGCGGGAGGGTTGCCGCCGTTGTCCAGCACGCGCTTGTGCTGGTAGTAGGCACCACGCAGGGAGTCGACCGGCTGGCCGTACTGCTCGGCGAGCGTCTTGAAGGCGTCGGCCTTCTTGACCTCGCCGGAGGCGATCATCGCCTCGATCTTCTCGTAGATCTCTTGTGCCTTGGTCATTGACCTGGCATCTCCTTTTTTGTTGGAGTGGATGGGGTTCGCGGCACACACGAAGACGTTGTTAGTCGTCATGCACGCCGCCTGGCCATCCATTCCCTCGGGTGGTGTCCGCGCGAACCAGTCGTCCGTGCGGACACAAACCCGTTGAATCGCTCAGTCAGCGATCTTCTGCTTGAGCTCAGACTCATATGCGTAAGCCCAAGAAAACAGGATCGTACCGGCCGAGCCGAGAGCCCGTCCAATATGGAAAGCTCCATCACGCTCTGGCACCAGTCGATCCAGCGAGTACACGATCAGAAAGTCCGGCCGTGGTCGCTCATAGAGCCGGTCCCACAACTGCTCCAAGCCAGGAAGCGGCAATGATGCGCCCGCCATGTCAACGAACTCGTCAACGACCTCAACGTGCAGATCCTTTGCCCAACGGTGGCAGATCCGACGTTGAGTCTCGATCGACGGCACCTTGATCTGGTTGACCTCACTGCTATCCAACTCGCGCAGATAGATGACGGCCCGCTTGCGCCTTGGCCTGACCTGATCGTCCTCCTCGCGTTTTCGTTTGATGAACATAGTGTTACTCCTTCTCGGACCTCCTTTCGTTGTTGTTCGATCCGGAGAACTGCCGGGGTCCGTCATGGCAGTACCTCCTCCTGCGCCGCAATAGCGGCCCAGTGGGTGATCCGCGCCCGTGCTACCGCCACGTAGCGCTCGTCAAGTTCAATTCCGACAAACCGGCGCCCCTCCAAAACACACCCGGCGGCGGTAGAGCCGCTGCCCGTGAACGGATCGAGCACCGTGCCGCCCGGCGGACACAGCAACCTCGCCAGCCAGCGCATCAACTCCAGCGGCTTGACCGTCGGATGCAGGTTGCGCACCAACCGAGTCGAGCCGCCGCCACTCGGGTAGATCGGAGCCTCGCTGAGCGGCAACATCTCGCAGCCGGCCTCGCGCTCCTTGCGGTTCGCCTTCGACGTGTAGAACAGCCGGCTGAGCGCGCGCTCACGCGGATACTGCCGGTCGATCAGCGTGGCCGGGCAATCCTTCCCGCAGCGTTCGGGCTGGCAGTTCACGCCATGAGAGAGCACAACATTCGCAGGCCAGAACCCACGACCGCCATCGGCGCGGGGAACTCGGGCGGCGTCGATCTGAAGCGCCCCCGTGCCATGTGCGGCGAGGTTCGCATCGAGCGTGCCCTGGAACGGTTTGCGCGCGAGCACGATCGGCTCGTAGGCTGGCTTCAAGGTGCTGCCCAGCCCACCAGCCCGACTACGGGATTTCGGCACGCCCTGGCCGTAGAGCCACAGCACCTGGTCGCGCACGTCAAACCCGGCGTCCTCGATACCGGCAACGAGCCGATGGAAGGTCCGCGGCGTCCCGAACGCCGCCAGCCACCCACCCGGTTTCAGCACCCGTAGCGCCTCCCTGGCCCACGCGCTCGTCCATGCCTGAAAGGTGGCTGCGTCGGTCAACCCGCCGCCGTCCCACGCTTCGCCTCCGAACCCGATGCCATACGGCGGGTCGGTGATCACCGTATCGATGCTGTCGGCCGGGAGCTCGGGCATCAGCGCCAAGCAGTCAGCGTGCAGCAGCACCCATCTGGCACCGTCCCCGTACATCGCCGGGCGCTTCTTCGCCATGCTCACGACTTCGCTCCTTCGGTCTGCGGCTCGGCGCCGTTGCCGCTGAGCGCGTCGAGCGCGTTCTCCGTGGTGGCGAGCGTGAACACCGCTCGAAGCTGCTCGGGTAGCCCGCGGGCAACGTCCTCGAACAGCGCCGCTCGTTTCGTGTCCGGCACGATCCAGACCACGGCGGGGAAGACGCCCGTGTTGCTCTGCTCGACCCCTGAGCGGAAATACTCGCCGTAAGCGCGGTGCTGACGAACCAGCTGGCCGCGCCGCTCTGAGCCGAGATCGACCTCGGCGAAGAAGGAGTCCTCGTAGTCGCCTACACCCAAGCGGATGAACGCGTCGGGCTTGAGTACCCCTGGCGCCCCGCCCAGGCGTGTGTAGCGTCTCCACGCAGCCGGCTCCCCATCGAACCCGAGAAGCTCGATCCGGCCGTCGCGCTCTGCCTCCCGCAGCCGGACGTACAGGTCGCTGACCGCCAGCCGATGCGCCGCCCACGCGATGCTCGGCTCCTCCAGCCTGCGCGAGCGCGGCAGACCCTCGCCGGACCAGCAGGCGACGATCCGCCTCCCGACCGGCCCGAGCGCGTAGACCCACGACGCCGACCCCCCACCAGCACCGCCCAGCCGAGGCCGCTCCAGCCGCGCAAGAACCCCCCGCTCAACCAGACGGCCCAGCACTCGACGGGAACGACGAGCACGAGTCGATGCATCAGGGATAGCCGAGAAAAAAAGATTGATTATTTGAGCGCCGCTGACCAGGGTCAGCCGCGCTACGGCCTGGACGATCTCCCGATCACGAGAAGGCATCCCATCAGCCATCGCCAGAAGACGAGCCACGCTGACCCGCCTCACGCCCGACCCCCCACACACGCACACCCACAGCAACGGCATAGAAGGGAAAGAGCCCCTGGCGTTATCTGCCGAAAAGCCCGATTCCACAGGGGTCTACGGCCGATCTGACTCAGAGCGAGCGGCGCAGCGACCGGCGCACCACTGATCGCCGCGACGCCCCTCACGAAGCCCCCCGTTTGCGGCGCTTCAGCGGCGCCTCTTCCACCGCGCCGGCAACGTCCCGGTCGCTCAACCCGTGGCGGGCGAGCAGCCGGGCATCAACCTCGGCCGGCTCCATGCCGTAGCGGGCGGCGGACTCTTGGCGCACCTCCTCCGGGTCGCTGATCGGCTTCGGCGGCGGCATGGTCCGTCCCGTAACCGGCGAGCTGACATCGCCGGGGCCGAGCCCGATACGCGCCGCGATCTCAAACTTCCCGAGCGCTTGCAGCTGCTCAGCCGACACGCCGGGTAGCTCACGGGCGAGCAGTTTCGCGTCGTCCGCGTTCTGTCTCATCGAAACGAGGGTGGCGGCATTTGTGAGGGCCGATCGCGCGACGTTCTCGGGCAGCTGGCTGACGCTCTGCGTGCTGAGAAACACGCCGACCGATGCCGATCTGAAGAGCTCGAAGGCACTATCCAGTGGCACGCTGACATCAGCGAATACGCGCGGCTCGTCAATGAACACCGAATAGGGCCGCAGCTTTGCTGCTGGCTCCTGAGCGCGAGCCTGGACGGCAAGGACAAGATCGTGCAGCACCAAGGCCGCGATCAATCTCGAGGCATGTGCGCCTATGACGGCAGGCGACAGCGAGACTATTATGATCTGCCCTCGTTTCAGCGCCTCGCGCATGTCCCATTTGGGCTTGTTCTGAGCCAAGATCGAGCGCACCACCCTACGGCCGATCAGCTCGTTTAACTTGTTCCCCGGCGAGCCCAGCTGGACAGCCCTACCCTCCGGGCTCAGCGCCTCGAACTGCTGCCATGTCGCCCGCAGAAGCGGATCGGTCAGATGTCCCGTGAGCCTCCTGCGGAAAGTCTCGGACGAGTACAACCAGGGCAAATCTGCGATGGTGGCCGTAGGCTCCTGCGCCAGCGTTACTAGCCCTGCTCGCAGCCACTTATCCGAGCGCACGCCCCACGAGTCGATAAATATGGAACGGAGCGCCCCAAGGATCAGGTCCCCGGAGAACTCGGGATCGCCGCCGCTGAACACCCGCAATCCCGGAATAGGACCGTCGCGGCTGGGATCAACAACGATGACATCAGCCCGCCTTGACTCAGGGATAACCGATGTGGCCGCTCTCGCCAAATCTCCCTTTCCGTCCAGAATCAGGCAGCCCCGGCCAGCAGCCACCGTTTGGGCGATTAGTCCGGCCATGAGCGTGGTCTTTCCGCCGCCGGTGGGGGCGCTGATCAGAGCGTGGAGACTCTGCCCCGAGGTCGGTTGGATAAGGGGTCTCTTCTCCATCCCCGGCCAGTTGGAGTAGCCGAGAACTAGGCCGCCCGAGCGGGGAAGCTGAGGCGAGGGCATCAGCTGCGGCGCGGTGCCGAGCGTCAGCCCCGGCACGCGGGGACCGTCCAAGGGCCAGCCGATCAAGCCCATCAACTCGGCCGGAGAGAACCGGCTACCTCTGCCGAGCGGAACACGCGCCAAGAACCGCTCGACACGGCCACCCCGGCAGTAGCGGACCAATGGGTAGCCCCGGAGTCCGGTCTGCCCCCGCAGCACCGCCAGCACACGGGTCAACAAGTTGACGCTACGCCCATCGGTCCCGGCCGCCACAGCCACCACGGCGCGAGCAAGCAACACGGGATTGCTGTACTTCTGCCGCAGGGCCGGGAGATGCGCCGCCGGGATTCTCTGCTCGGGAAACAGCCGCGACGGCAAATCTTGGCTGCGAGTACGGGTCCGACTCTGCCGCTCGGTCATGTACGGCCCACGGGCGGGGCGAAGCGTCCAGCGCACCATCACACGCTCCCCGGTCTTCAGACCCGAAAGAGCACCAAGCAGCGCCGCCGCCGTCTCCGTGCTCCGATCACTGCGCAGCAGCGGGTGAAAACCGCTCCAACGTACCCGCGCCGCTTTCTTCCATGACGCCGTCGTTTCGTTGGGCTCGATCGGCTCCAGACGAACACCAGGCAGCACACCGCGCATGTGCGAGCGCAACATGTCGATTGTTCCCCGCTCGGCCCGTAGATAGTGGCGGATACCATCACCGTCGCCGACGACTTCCAAGACCACGCGGCTCTTCGTCGGCAATCCGGAGATACCGCCCAGCATCCCCCATACGGCGTTCTCGCTCAAATCGGGGGGGAACCGAAGTTCAACCGTCTCCATTTCGTAATCTCGCCGTCGAGCAAGGGAAAGAAATCCGGTGAGAACACCAATCAGGAGCAATACGGCCAGGACGATTTCGGCAGCCATTACGCGGCCTCCTCGGGGCGCTCGTACTCGCCTTTCTTGTCTGCGACCTGACCTACTACCTCCTCGTGCTTCGCGGGTTTAGGCTGTGAGCGTTGGGTCCTATTTTCAACTTTTTTTCTACTTAGAAGCCAGATAGCGACCTCCATCTTGGTCGTATCGAGATGCTCCAGTCGTTCCTCTCTTATCTTGATGTTACGCAACTTACGTCGGCCCACACTCACCTCCTTTCATTCATTAATTGTGATGATCTATCACACCTGCACTTTAGATACCATGTGATAGTTCATCACAAATCTAGTCTACAACACATTATTATTTTTGTCAAACTTTTAGTATTTATACCCGCGTATAGAACCACACCACACGGGCTACCACTGCGATCAGGGCGATAATCACAGCAGGGAGTAGCAACTCGTTCAGCCACCGGATCAGGGTGGGCAGCAAAATCACCAACACGATGAACACGGCTACCAATTTTGCTGTAATCTTCATTAGCGGCGTCTCTTTTTCCTGATCTCTCATCGTCCGCGCCTATGTTCACTAAGTTCTTGACGGAGTTCTCGGCGTACTCGGTCAGCGCGACGCCTGGTTTCGTGCTTGTGCCGTGCCACGAGCAGCCTGGCACGAATGGTGTGGAGACGGACAACTATGTCCTCGGGAACAGTTGGTTCAGCGGGCGGACGCCTACGCCATACTGCCAAAAGTACGGCGATCACCAGCACGGTTACGAGCAGCCAAATCATCGTCCCCACCGCCTTCCCCAGCGACCAAACCTCGTTTTTTCCGCACGGCGTAGCCGCGCCTGGTCCGCCGACCGCCACGCTCTGAGATGCTGAGCAACCAGCGGCGCTACCCCTGGATACCTGTGAGCCTCGGCGTATTGCTCGGCAGCCCGGGCAATATGGTCGTCTGAGACGAACGCGGCCGAGTGCCGCATAAACGATTGGCGCACAGACGACAGCAGCAGCTGGCGATAGATCCGCTTCTTGACGACCGACCGAGCCACCACTGCGCCCAGGCCGATCCCGCAGAAAACGCTGACAAACACTACGACGAAGAAAGTAACCATGCCGATCAACCCCCAAAGGTTCTGGTGAAGTCGGTCGAGTCGGCGTTGCTCAGGGCGTTGACCTTGCGGGCGACAATCTCAAGAGCCGCCGCCCGACCTTTAGCGCGCTCGATGCCCTCATCGAGCACATCTATCTCCTCCGCGATATCGAAACGGGTGGCGTCGGCTCGCGCCCCTGAATACGCCATATGAATCGCAGCCTTACCACCAGCCCTAAGCTGGTGGTAATCGATAGCGGTCGTGATCTCCTCTTCGTCCTTGCGGACCCGGTCAAGAGCGCGGTCTGAAAAACCACCGCGACTGCTACCGAGGTGAACGAGTGCGCGTCTGCTGGACAACTGCATCAGCCTCCTTCTTATTCGTGTTGGGGAACAACTCCGTCGTCGCGCCCGGCATGAGCGCCAAGGGCCGCTTCTGGCTGGCCATCGCCTCCGCATCACGCCGGACGAGGTCGGCGAAGCTCGGGATCGAGCCCCTTTCTGCATGGACAGCGACTCGAAGTGCTTCGAAGTTGCGAGCCTCCTGCAACGCTCGCAGGTCGTACGCCTGCTGCGCCGGCGGGCATCTACGGCCACCACGCACCTGGAACAAGAAGCAGCTCGGACAGGCAGTGAGGTCGGGCTGGTAGCCCAATGCGGATGGGGCGGTGTGGTCCTCGTACGGCACGAAGGGCTCCTTTCGGTACTCAGCAAGTACGCTTGGCGTCCGACATGCCGAGCCAGAAAGCTGCTCCGACCAAACATCGTTCGCCTAAGCAGGGCACATCGTCCCGTGCGGCGCCCAAGGCGTCCAGGGCCGATTTGGGGGCGACCACCCCTGAATTGACCCCCGACGAGACAACCGTGGACGGACTCGCAAAGGCCCTGACCAAAATTGGTACGAAAGAGCGCTCAATGCTACCAGCCGTTCTGGCTCGCTATCCGGTCGTTCTCAATAGCGCCGAGGTCAAACGTCGGCGTGCCGAACCGGCCAACAAAGGGCGAGACTCCGCTCAAGTCGCACACGAGGCTCTAAAAGATGCGATCGCCTCTCAGCGAGACGACATTGATCGCTTGATCGGCACGGCCACACTCGCCGATCACCCCGATTTTGAAGGTAAGCTAATTTATCAGCGCAAGGAATTACTTACGAAATACCAGCCTGTCTCTTGCAGCGAAGATCAGTACAAGGATCGTCGGCACGATGTCCTTCACAACATCGTGGATTACATGGCTAACGGACGTGGAGCTGACCAGGAGCAAACTGAAAAGACCAACGTCGGTCTGCTAGTCCCAAAGCAACACCAAGAGGTAATCTTGACTCTAACATGCGTCGTCAAAGACGTTCTCATTTTCGCTGAGGTATGTGCTGTGTATCTTCGGACGAAAACGATAGATGCAGCGCTACAGAAGCTAGGCTATGACAACCGCCTACGCCGATATCGACCGGCGTTGCTTGGGCCTCTGTGGCGGGCCTATCGTGAACTCGTTGTCAGCAGTACGTGCTGCTTTAGCGACCTTAGTTCGCCTGCGGTGCAAGAGGTTAACGCTTACTTGCCCCGAAGCGTGGCGGAAGTAGCGAAAAGAATCTTGGTAGACATTGACTCATACGTCGATGTCCGTAGCGATGAGAGGCAGAAGATTTTTGCTGCCTATACCGAAGGCATCGGCGCTCACAGCCTCGCTAGTTACCGCAAGAGGCTCGACTATAGACCGCCGGGCACCTTTGTCGATGTCCACCTGGATCGAGAGCTTGGGGAATTGAGAATCCGAGAAATCCTTGAGGTGTTGCGAATACTATATACGCAGCTCCGCAACTACACAGAAGCGGTCGATCGAATACGGACGGCGCAGCCTGCCCTTGATGCCGCTGCTGATTACTACGGTGTCGATCTCAGCCTGAAAATGCCTTCACCTCTGCACGGAAGCCTGCGAGATCAGATCAGGATTCGCGTGCGCGATGACGATATTCGCATGAACGGCATTAACTCTACTAAACCTAGTGAAGAGGGCTGGACGGTAGTAATAACAAATGATAAGATAGATGCCTATGACGAACGAGGTCGATTCAACCTCCTTGATGACACACGAGGGCGGTTCACTATCCCTAGATGAACAGATTGCGCTAACTCGCCTAGAGTCTTCGGGCCGAGCGGCCGGTCAGATGTATGAAGCATGGCGTAGACCAGTCCGGCATAATCGTCGGATTGAGCGAGAGGTCTTGTGGCATACGGTACATCTAATTAAAGACTGCCGGGACTTACTGGAATGGCACAGGGACGACTCGTTTGTAACGCTACCACTGCCTGATCCGGCGAAGCGTTACGACATTGAAGCCGCAATCCGCACGATACCTGCTCTGATCCCATTCACACAATATGAATGTGAAGCTATCCGCAGTAGCGAGCAGTACCGCGATAGGTTCTTTTCGGCCGATGGCTACGAGAACGGTGTAAGAGGTATTGGAATCACCCAGCCAGAATTACTTGCAAGGTGGCACGAATGGCTGTGGGTGTCAAAAGAGCCCAGCCAGCGTGCCGCTGAACCTAATCCCGAAGCCCAAGCCCTATATGCCGGCTACACCCGTCTTGCCGAAGGTATGTTAGGCGCGTTGGCCATCTGGCAGTCTAGTATCTCTTAGAAACTCAAACAGCGCCCCGACAGACTCACTTCGCTACCGCCCCCAGGGAGAACTGCTGCATTGTTTCCGGCCCAAAACTTTCGACATCAGGACCACTGATCTTCACTGGACCAGTCCCTAGATCTGAGCCTTCCGGCTTCAATGCAATCACCTTGAAGCTGTATCCATCAAGACGAGACAGATCACCATTTGGGTGTTCCGGTGAATAGTAACTAGGCACCACCCAGGCAACCTGGAAGCTCACTGAAGCACCAGGCTTCAGGGCTTCGTTGCTGTGATACTCAACTGCATCTTGGCCTTCGCCTTCGGGCTCGCAGTTGCTATTGTCGCTGAACATGATCGCGTTTGGTTCCCCAGCCTGAGCAGCAGTGGTTTCCAGGTCTATGATTGGCTGGCCGCTGAAGCCTTTAGTTTCATTCTTGAGTTCCACCTTGCCCCGGACTTGGGCGGCGGTTTCTTCAGCCGTACACGGTGCGATCACCTGATCATTGATGTGTTCAGGTGCGCTCAGCGCCAGAGTCGCGCTGTAGCGATAGCCACCTTCCACCGGCCAGGTGAAGCGCCAGGCTGCCACCGGAGCGGGCAGGGGCAGCGGGAGCGCCTGCGTACTCGTTGAGCCTTCGCTGTAGCTGGTCGTGGCCGTCGTCATGGCCTGCGAGGCCGACTGACCGCCAGAGGGTGATGAGGAACTGCCGCAGCCAGTCATTCCAGCCGCAGCACTCAAGGCCGCAATAGCGACAAGCGGTGTAAGACGTATGGGAATCTGTGTGCGGCGCAATGTCCGTCCCACCTACCGCACTGTGATCGCACGTTGAGCACTCGAAGGAAGGTGGCCAGCGTCGCCAGCGTAGATCACTTGCAATACCTCACGGCCACGGTGCGACACATGAGTTTGCCAGCTGAATGCTCCACCGTGCAGCGGCACACTCGTCGCCAGCGTAATCCAATGATGATGTTTGAGAACCTGAATTGCCACACTTCCTTCTACGGCTCCCGCGATGGAGCCAGCGACAGAAAATGACCTATCGCTACGCACCAAGCGAGGGGCTTTCAGTGATGCATGTGTCGGCCTTTGCACTTTGGCGGTGAAGTTGTACGCGAAGTCGCCGCACGAGGCGCCACCAATACCCACACTAAGCAGCCAGTTCCCGGAGTACGGTGCAGTAAAGCGCAACTCGCCGCTCGGATTGAGTGCTTGATCCGTAACGCCAGAGGCTTCGTGGCGCGTGAAGTCAGTCGTGGACGGCGGAAAAACATAGATGTATGCCTCGGGGTGAGTATTTGCGATCCCACAGGTTGAAGTAACTGTGCCGTCAAACGTCAGGAGAGCACCGGCCGGCATTTCAACTCGCCAGTATTCGCCCTGGAGTGGTTCCGGTTCCTTCTGCACGTAACCGCTCGCTGTAGCCTGATTGAGAGGGAGCTGTGGTGCTGCTGCGATGGTTTCGCCCCCGTTAGCCCGCGCATTGGGTGCCGCAAGAGCGGCCCAAGCCGCCATCACGGCCACCGTGATCGCCAGCAACACAGTTGATCCTCGTCGTCTGCTCGTCGCCATCTTCGCCTCCTTCGGTCGAGCAGGGTCGAGCGCCAGCTCCGTCCCCGCATCCCCTTGTCTACGGCCAGCGGGGGATGCTACGTATAAGTCTGTAGACTGTCAAGTAGCAAACCGGGACCGTGTCCCGGCATGGAAGGAGACCTCCAACGCACCGTCGGCCGCAACCTCCGGGCCTACCGAAAGACCAAGAGCCTCAGCCAAGAGGACTTCGCCGACGAGCTCGGCGTCCACCGCACCTACATGGGCGGCATCGAGCGCGGCGAGCGCAACCTGACCCTCAAGAGCCTGGAGCGCATCGCCAGCCAGATCGATGTCGACCCGCTTGTCCTGCTGCAGCCGCCCGAGGGCGAGCCGCGGCGACACCCAGCTGGTCGTCGCACAGCTTGACGACTCACGCCAAACAGCCATAGGGTCGCGGGCGTCCCTGCACCCAGACGCCTCGGCACTGGTGCCCGCGTCGAGGCCCACGAGGAGGATCAAGCTCCCATGCCCGATGAGCAGCCCATCCCTGACCAAGCCACCGAAGAAGCCCGCGCCGACTGGTTCATCCTCGACCTCCTGCTCAATAACGACGTACAGCGTCCGTGGGCGATCGCCGAGGTAGTCCGCGAGCACGGCCACGAAACGAACACGATCGATGCGCTCGATCGCCTGTACGGCGCCGGGCTCATCCACAAGACGGCGGACGGCTTCGTGTTCGCCAGCCGCGCCGCCATCCGCTACTGCGAACTCGCCGGGTAGGTGCCGTCTGGCCGGCGCACTCCGCGCCACGCGGCTACTGCTCCGACTGCCCGCCCTCGATCAGCCACAGCCGCGGGAGCAGCAGCGGTGCCTCGTCCTCGCCTCCTAGCATCCGCCTTGCGACCTCGGCCATACAGTAGGCATCCGCCAGCATCGCGCGGGCGAACTCACTGATCGCGTCATCGATGAGCTGGCTTGCCTGTTCATGCAGCCGGCCAAACAGCGCGCACACATCAGCGTCGCCCAGCTGCACCTCGTAGCGCTCGCGGGAGCCCAGCTTCTCCCACCCGATCTGATCCAACACCCGAGCGGCCTGGACGAAGTTGCGCCGCAGCCACTGCGCGCGTGTGATTTCGCCGGCCTCCAGCGCCGCCGCAAGGCCACCGACCTCGGCCAGATCGCTGACCACAAAGCCGTACACCGCGTCGCGTTGCGCCTGATCCAACACGATTGCCATACCGGGGGCCTCCAATCCGAGGGACAGAGCAGCCCAGACCCCCCGGAGGGGCCGGAGCCTGGGCTGCCCCCCAAGCAAACCTGGTCAGGCCGTGATATGGCAAGCTGTGGAGCCGGCTAATCAACGCGATTCTGTACAGGCGAGCCGATGGTAGTGGCACTAATCGAAAATCCCTGGGCTAGCCACTGTTACTCGGTGGCCCATTCTCATTTGCAGATATCGATAAGGGTGGCAAGTTCACGCGCTGCGAGGAGGGACAGAAACTCCGTATACCACAAGCCCCAATTTACCGGAAAATCCGGCAAGCCTTGGGGGTATTTTTGGCGTCCTGGACGGCTGGTAAACCATTACGGTGAAAAGGGTAAACCAGTGGCCCCGGCCGCTTGCGACGACCGGGGCCGTACACAGGAGGTATCTCTCCCATGCCAGCCCATCATACGCCACAGAGCGACACATACCTGGAGCAGCGCGCCGTGGTGCTACAGCTGCTCCGTAAAGACCATCGCCAGCGCTGGTCGCTGAAGCAGCTCGAACAAGAGCTTTACGACATCGAGCCCGAGGCCATCAGCGACGCCCTCGCCTATCTGGAGGCGGCTGGCGTGGCCTGGCGCCTGGACGATTACGTCGGGGCCTCGCACTGTGCGCGCTGCCTCGACTCCCTCGACCTCATCGGCATCTGAGAGGCTGCCATGCGTCTCTCCGAAATGGGCCTTGAGCCCACCACACTGGCCTGCCTGCACCGCGGCGGCATCAACACCACCTACCGCCTACTCGAACACACCTACCGCGAGCTGATCTGGCACTCCGAGATCACCCCCGAGGCGCTCTACGACATCCTCCGTGCGCTGCGCCGGCACGACATGAGGTTGAAACCACACCCCAAGGGAACCGAGCGGCCGGTGAACGAGCGCAACCTCGAGGTCTTCCGGCTGCGCGTGGTGGAGGGCTGCTTGCTCAAAGAGACCGGCGAACGAGTCGGCATCGGCGTCGAGCGTGTCCGGCAGATCCTCGCGGGCTGCTTCGGCCTCCGCGGCGCACCACCCACCGTCAAAGCCAGACCCCACCGTAGCGAGAACCAAAGCCCGCCTCCCGACTGCGCTCAGGTCGGCCACGCCATCCAACAGTTGCGTGCCGCCAAGGGCCTGACGATCGAGCAGGTCGCCGCTAAGACCGACATGAGCGCCGAGCAGCTGGAAAGGATCGAGGACGGCTTGCGTGATCCCACCTGGACAACGCTCTACCGGCTCGCCTTAGCGCTCGACACCACAGCCGCCTTGCTGACCTACGCCATCGAAGTCGAGCCCCGCACAGGTAGAGCGCTATGACCGACCACCCACTGATCCTCGTCATCCAGGCCGGCGACTGCCTTGGCCCCGCGATCGTCGACCAGCTCCGTGCCGACGAATACCCCGCCAAACTTGCCAAAAGCGCCAACCACGCCACCGTACTTGCTCGCCATGAGCCCCCGGCGCTCGTCATCCTCGGCGAACTCGACACGACCACCGGCGCCCTCGCGCTGCTGCGCTCGATCCGCACCAGCGGCCCCGATGCCCCCTGGCATCCTGACGTGCCGATCATCATGGTTAGCGAGGAGTGCGAACAGACCGACATGCTGCGGGCCTTCGATGCCGGCGCCGATGACTTCCTGGAGTCCCCGCCGACCTACCTGGAGTTACGCGCCCGGTTGCGTGCCGTCCTACGGCGGGCAGCAGGCCCCACGAACAACCGAGTGCTCCAAGTCGGCCCGCTGACGATCGACGGGCGTGCCCACCGCGCCACCCTCCACGGCACCTGCCTCGCTCTGCGTCAGATGGAGTACGAGCTGCTCGTCCATCTCGCCAGCGAGCCCACTCGCGTCTTCCGCAAGTCAGAGATCCTGCGAACAATCTGGGGCTACCCGGAGCCTAACCGTACCCGCACACTCGACAGCCACGCCAGCCGCTTGCGCAGCAAGCTCAACGCCGTCGGCGGGCGATGGGTCATCAACGTGCGCGGGGTGGGGTATCGGCTCATTTGAGGCGCAAGCAAGCCGGACGGACGCCCCTGGCCACCATAGGCTCGGCCGGGCTGTAGCCTTGACACCACATCCATGTGTTGGGAGGATGGCGACGTATCGAAGGCCCGTAGCTTGACGAGCCGCAGACTTATAGGTAGCGTAACGGCCGACTGCCCGGCAGACAATGGGATGCGGGACATCTACTGATCAAGGGGGATCGATGGCGACGCTGAGGATACGATGGGCAACACTGCTGGTCATGGGCGCCGCATTGGCGATCTGCACCGGCCTCGGGGTCGCACCTGCCGTCGGAGCGCCCCCAACACTCACCGCGACATCCATCGGCGCTGATGGAAGCAGCGTGCCGCTACCGACCCCGCCTGGCGATGAAGACTTCAACTGGTCGGCCAACGGTCGCTATCACCTCCGCTACATCGCGTCTGACTCCGGTTTGGTTGTCGTAGACACCACTACGAACACAACTGCACCCGTCATCATCACTCAACGCCCAGCCTCCCGGGTAGCTAATAACGGGACCATTGCCTACGGAACAGTCGGCGGAACGAACACGCTCTATGTCGTACCGTTCGGTGCCGGAGAACCGATGCCGGTATTCACGGCTTCAGGCGCAACTCCATATCTCGGAGACTTGCGGCTCTCTGGTGATGGCCGACACGTAGTGTTCCTCACAAACAGCGGAGGTTTTCCCGGACTCATCGAATTTCACAGTTATGATGTGAACGAACGCTCCACGGTTACGTCATCCAGTTGGGAATATCCAGGCACACTGTTCCCGAACACGCTTGACTGGATTGATGCTACCGCCGAACACGCACTTGCTTCTTACTGTAGGTCTACCGATACCGAAGCCTGTATCTGGGAAGGTGAGGGGAGGATGACGCTCGCATCGCCGTTGGCACCTATTCTTCTCGAACCACCCGGCTCAATGCCCGAATACGACGCCTACACCACGTTGGACGACGTTTCGGAAAATGGCCAGACAGCCGTTTTCGATGCTGGGCCAGATACATACACTGGCTACAAGAACGTCCAGTATCTATTGACCCCCGAAGCTGGCTATCGCACGGTTCCCGTGATTGATGGCGAGGAATGCTTCGCTCGTCGCCAAGGGAATGATGGCGAAGGCCCACTCCTACTGCAAGCTGCATTGAGCGAAAACGGCCTATACCTAGCGTGTGAAGTAGAAACTGGCGACAACCTGCATAGCAACGACGACGTTGCCATCTATCTAGTTGACCTACAGACCAGTACCGCTACCCTTATTGATCCATCGACTCCACGCGATGACTACTCGCCTCAGTGGATTGCCAACGACGGAACCCGCTTCATATACCAAGCTGAAACGCAGAACCGATACGTACATCCCGAACGAGCAACCTTTGAATGGACGAGGACAGGCGAATCACCACCTACCACGCTGCCTCCGTCATCAGGTAGCGGAGGAGGGAGTTCGCCACCGCCATCAGGAAGCGAAGCCCCACCGCTGCCGCCGTCGAGTTGCCCCAGCTACGTCGTGATTGACTCGCGTGGCAGCGGAGAGAACAAAGCTGTGCATGGACATATCGTTCCCGAAGTTAGCCCACCAGGTGCGTACTTTGCGTCAGAGTTTAGACATCTGCACCCGTCGGCGACATTTTCTGTCATCAGCAATCCGTATCCGGCGGTCGGTCTCGCAGGCAACTGGCGTGAGTACCTCAACGGCGCGGGCGCAGTACTCCATTTCGCCCGTGTTGGGGCGTATAACGACTCGGTAGTTGCGGGCAAGAAGTGGCTGGCCGACGAAATCGCCAACGTTGCCGTGCGTTGCGGCGAGACGACCAAGATCCTGCTCGTCGGCTATAGCCAAGGTGCTCAGGTTACTGGCGATGTAGTTCAAGCGCTCAGGACAAGCCCTCGAACTCTGCCGTTGCTCGCTCACATCTTGGGAGTGGCGTTGTTTGGCGATCCATACTTTAACGCTAGCGATAGCCGCGTAGACAGAGGCGGTTACCAACACCTCGACGGCCTACTTGGTCGGCGCCCGCATTTTGTCGGAGTGCGGGTGCTGTCGTATTGCCACAAGTATGATCCGATATGCCAAGGACCGCTGGATTACGTAACCTTGGCCGAGCATCGGTTCGGGCCGCACAAGAATTACCCGCCGGACGCCGTGGAAGCAGGTAGGTATTTCAGCCATTTCGGCTAGTCAGGTATAATGAGAGAGTGAACCTAGCGCCCTTGGTCGTGCGTCTCATTAGCGTAGCTCTCGCCGTATTGGCGGCGTGGCTCCTGGTGGTATGGCGACTCGGCACGTGGGCGCTATCGGCTTTCGGACTCGTTCTGCTTCCCGTGTTCTTGGCGCCTCTGATGCTGATCGCTTTTATGGTAGCTGACCGTCTTACAGGGAAGCATGAAAGACCGCAGGATGCATCGCTGAATCGACGCATGTTCCTTGCCTTTGCTCTACTCGTTGCGGTGCTGTTGCTTGGTGCCGTAACTGCCTAAGTGTAACTGCCATAATTAAGAGATCAGAACTCCACTGGCGGCGTGCATTGCGAGTCTGCCTCTACGCTGCCCGCAGGGGAACAATAAACGTATTTGATGTTGCTTCCGGTATCCCAATCGCTTTACCGTCCTGGCGCGAATAGAAATAGCGACCTTTGTAGGTACTCGGATCAAGACCATTGGCTCGGAAGAACTTGTTAGCGTTGATGAACGCACCGTACTGTTGGGTGAAAATGATCGGGAAGGCTGTCGGATCGTCCATCCGCGTGAAGTCAATCGCAATCGCTTGGTTTTCTGAGTCCCAATATAAATTGGCCCTGGTGCCACGCTGGACATCTTGGGTCGCAATAAAGAACTTAGACAAACCGATACGACCCGCTTTGGTGATCGATATGCTGTCGATCACACGCAGCTTGCTGTATGGTGATCTCTGAAAACTGTACTTCATCATTAATTAGTATACGCTGGGATAGCAAGGTTAACGTTTGACATCGACGACCACACCGATGCATAGTAGGAGTTATGATGAAACAAACTGAGCCAAGCGGCACTACCGATGCGGCCGATATTGACCAAGATGCCGTCTTCGCCAAGATGATCGCCCTGGCTGCACGCAACGGCGTAGAGGATTTGCACGCCAACGGCGCGTTCTCCAATCGGCAAGCGCCGGCACTGAACCGCCGCATCCGAGGCAGGGTCTATGAGGTTCTCATCGCCATTCAGCGCGGCGACCTCGGACGGGACGACAACCCGTTCACCGCCTATCTATCCAGTCTCGCCGGCGATTATGACGATGAGCTTGCGCACGCAGCGCTCCAAGGTGCTGTCGCCCGAGCCGTGCAGGAGTTCGCCACGGCTGAGGCAATCGACCAAGACGTTGCCCGAAAGCTCCAGGAGGCCGCCGTCAACGAGGCCCTGTTCGCCTTCGAGATGTTGCTGCGGCTGCATCGTGGCGAGGTCGAGCCCCAGCGGCAGATCGCGTACTGGCTTCAGATGGTGCCCTCCTATTGGGAGGACCCGGAGGTCAGCCCCGAGTTCCAGACGGTGCTCGATGGCACCACCTGACGGATCGGCGAGCGGGGCAGGCTACGCCAAGGTGTATCGCCCCCGGGCGATCCGCACGAACCGTGGCGACTCGCCCAAGACGTTCGATGCCAGCGCATCCTTGACCGACGACCGAGCCACCGACCCGCCCACCATTGCCTCAACAGCCGCGTGGATGTCCTTGGCGCGCATCGGCTCCTTTCGGTCGGTCAGCACTTCGACGATGGCCGGGAGCACCCAGCCTGGCCGGCGAGGCCGCTGCCGGCAGGTGGTGGGCTGCCGTTGAGGCTCGCCGCCGGCCCGCACGGCCCTCAGTTTCTTGGCCAGGCGACCCAACGATCCCTGTAGATCATGGTTCGATAGAACTCCAGTTAGGTCCACCATTCGAATCTCCGGCAGTCCTCGGACCTAGCGTTGAGGGGGCGTTGACGCCGCCATCACGACCTCTTCTTCCTGCCCCGAGCGCTCCGCAGCACGAGCTGCACAGCCTTCGTCTGTGTGTTGGCGGCGCCGGGCGCCAGTTCGAGCAGCGCCAGGCTCGCGGACAGGCGTCCATGCTCGGCCCCGAGCGCGGCCCGTCCGGCGACGTCCAGCTTGATGCTCACCGTCGTCGGTTCGTCGTTTGCGATCGAGAAGCTCGCAGTGCCGATCGTGACCGCTCGTGTCGCCGCCCCGCGCTTGGCCGTCTTGCGACGGCCCCTCGCCTTGACGATCAGCTTCGCCGTGAGACTCAGCTTGCCGCTGCAACCGTCCGACCCGGCACACTCGAGCTTGACGGGCGCCACCCCGTTACTCAGGATTGCGATCTGTGTGCCTAGGAGCGACATGTGGCCCGCGGGCGTAGCACTGCCGCCCGCCGACGGAGACGGCTGGGGGACCACCGGAGCGGCCACGGTTGCCCGCAGCGGTGGGGTCCGACCTACGCCCGTTCCACCCGCGTTGCCGGCCTGCACCTCGCACATGATCATGTGACCGACTTCGGCCGCCGGCACCGCATACGTGGTCGCGGGACCCTGCTGCACGACCTGGCCGTCGGTGCTGTCGATGAACGTGTAGGCGTATGCGGGCTGCCCACTCCATGTGCCTGGTTCGCAGCTCAGTACGCCATCGTTTATGGGAGTTTCGCGAATTACCGCACCCCCGCCGCGGGGCGCCCGTGGCGGTTCTTCGCTGCCGTCGATGAAATCCTGGATCTCCGGCGCGGCCAGGTTGGCGAAGGCGTTTTCCGCGCCGGCGACGCACCGTTTCCCATCAACGAGGTCGAGGTCCGCCTCGACTCCCACCTGCACCACCGGCGATCCCAGCGTCAGAGCGCCGCCGCTGTCGCCGCTGCAGGGCGTGCCGGTTACGGAGCTGGCGCAGAGCAGAACGGCATCGTTTTCCCCACCACATTCGCGGGGCCATCCGACGGTCATTCCCAGCGCGTATAGCTTGCCGCTGAGTTCTTCTGTCAGCGGGTTCTCTTCCCCGAATCCCGTGATATCGGCCGGGGAGCCTTCGGTCGGGCTCGCGCCGGGCGATACCAGCGCGATCGCCGCTGCCGCCGGGCCGAGGACCAGTGGCTCTTGCAGAGTCAAGAGGGCGACGTCGTCCGACGCGACGCGCCTGCTGTCGGGAGCATAGACATAGTAAGGATGCAGGCGAACGTTCGTGACGGAGCGTTCCTGTTCTTCGGCTCCGGCACGCGACGTCAGATTCGCGGTGCCCGCGCGTACGGTGAAGTCTTCGTCCGGTATCTCGTTGCCGGTCCCCGAGTCGAACACGCAGTGAGCCGCCGTCAGGATGTGCGAGGAGTCGACGATCGACCCGCCGCAGAGGATCGAAGCGAACCTTTTCCCTTCGGAGATCACCGCTTCGACGGCGACTTGCCACGGAGCCTGTCCGATCGCGATCTGACTTCCGCCGACGATTGCGGCATGGGCGTGGTCGGCGTGCAGATGTGACCGACGGCGGACGTGCCCCGTCCGATCCCGGTGGAGATGATCCGCGTGACGATGACCCACGGCCTGCGCAGCCGGAACAAGCGCCAGCCATGCGACTACCAGGACCAACCCCACGTGGGATCCATGCGCGACGCGGCGGATCACGTGACGAGCACCGACTTGACGACGATCGGCTCGATACCGGGCGCCGTCACCGAGAGCTGGGCCGCTACAGGGTTGCGCTTGCTCGCGTGGGCAAGGCGTCGCCTGCCGGTGGGAGTCAGGCGAAGCACGATGCTGGTGCTCCCGCTTTTGCCCGGGAAAGCGAGCTGTCCTTTGGCGAGCACCAGCAGCGCAGCATGAGACACCGTCCTGCCCGCGGTGCGTCGCCGGGTCGGAGCTCGCATGGTCAACTCGACCGTACCGGCACAGTGCTCACTCCTGCATTGGACTCGCCCCCGTGCCACGCCTCCCGAGACGGTGAGAGTCGATACCTTGACCGTGACGGGCGACTTGGGGCCATGCCGCTTGAACCGTCCGGCACCGCGGGCGGTCGAGGGACCGGTAGGGGCTGCGCCGACACCAGTCGGGCTCCCTGGAATCGCTAGGCCCGGGCTGACCGCGCTTCGTTCGCCGGCGCTGCTCCTGGCGGTGACCTCGCAGGCGAGAGCGTGCCCAGCGTCGGCGCTTTGGACGGTGTAGCTGCCCGAGGTCGCCCCGGGGATCGGCGCGCCGTCGCGCAGCCACCTGTCGGTCAAGCTCGGCGTTGGGCTGCCTGCCCACAGCCCGTCGGCGCAGAGCAGCGCTTCTCCTATCGCCGGGGTCCCGAGGATCACGGGCGATTTGGTATTCGCGGGAGGGATCGCGTCGCTGGGGTCCAACGCGGCATCGATACTCGCCGCGGTGTCGCCGACGGTGACCGGCACAGCTTGAGCTTCGGAGAGGGAGAGCTTGTCGCTGTAGTACTGGAGGACGTAGCGATTTCCACCGTCGAATCCGATCTTGTATTGCCCACCCGCCAATCCGGTTATCGAGTAATCGCCGGTCGCGTTGGTCAACCCGCAACCCGCGCTTTTGTCGCTCGATATCAGTGCGCAGACGAGGACGTTCTCGATGGCCGCGTTGGTCGAGGCGTCGGTCACGGCTCCTTCGATCCGTCCTCCTTCTTCGAGCTGGGCGTCGATACTCGAGATGGTCGTTCCCTCGGTCACTGCGACCGGATCCGCCGCGGACCCGGTGCGCTCGTAGTCGTAGTACTGAGTTACGTAGTCCAAGCCACTTTCGGGCGGAGCGGAGAATTCGACGGCATAGTCGCCGTTGCCGAGCGCCGAGACGGCGTATTCGCCGTGCGCGTCGGTGAGCGCGCACCCGAAGCCTTCGCCGCTTGTGGAGTAGGCGCAGACTTCGATGCCCGCGATCGGACCTGTCGTGGAAGCATTTGTCACTCTGCCCGCGATTCGGCCGCCTTCGGTCAGTTGCGCGTCGATCCCAGTCACCACACTCCTCGCCCCGACTTGGACGATGGTTGCGCCTTGGGCGGACGACGATACGCTGAAGTACTGCGTAACGTAATTGAGGCTGCCGTATAGCGGCGAGGAGAATTCGACCAGATATTCACCTGCGACCAATTCCAGGATCGCGTATTCGCCTCTGGCATTCGTTTCGGCGCATCGTGCAAATAGCCCGTTTTCTTCCAGTCCGCCTTCTTCGGGTCCGCTTTCTTCGACGCTCGTTTCGTAGGCGCAGACCTCAATGCCTTTGATCCCTTGCATCGTCGTGCTATCGCGCACGTCGCCGGTGATCACTGCGTTTTTGAGCGGTTCCAGTTCGGCGTCGATTCCCGAAGTCGTCTGGCCCAACGTGACTGGCACCGGCTGACCTTCGCTGGCCGAGCGCTTTCGGTTCCAGTACTGCGGAAGGTACATGCCGTCGCTGGTGAAGAACTCGACCTTGTATCCATCCGCCGCCAATCCCGAGACGGTGTATTCGCCGTTTGCATTGGTCAGCACGCATTCGGCGCTCGATTCCAGGGCGCACACTTCGGCGCCGGCGAGGGGCGCTTTCGCGGGGGCGCTGGTGACAGTGCCGGCGATGCGCCCGCCTTCGGCGAGCTGGGCGTCTATGCCCGAGGTCGTGGCGCCCAGCGTTACCGGGACCGCGGTCTCTTCGGAGGGCGAGGGCTTCCCGTTGTAGTACTCGCTTGCGAGGTAGCCGCTCCCGGGCGGCGCCGAGAACTTCACATCGTAAGTGGCGCTTTCGTGCAGCGTTATAACGTATCCGCCGGTCGCATCGGTCGTGGCGCACCGCCAGCGACCTGGACCGCTGGAGCTCGTGGCGCAGACCTTGGCCCCTTCGATCGGATCGCTCCTCGCGGCGCTCGTCACCGCACCGGTGATCTCCCCGATTTTCCCCTGCTCGGCATAGCTCGAGTACCCGCCGGCCGCGATTGCCGTGACTTCGCTCGGCCCGCTCGCTTGCACCGGGAGGTCGGTGTTTTCCCGGTTGCTGTTGCCCAGCTCACCCCATCCGTTGTCCCCCCAGGCCATGATCTTGCCGCTGCTCAGCAGAGCCAGGCTGTGTTGCACGCCGGCCGCTACCGACGTTGCGCCGCTCAGCCCTTGCACTTCCACGGGCACGTCGCTGTTGGTTTCGCTGCCGTCGCCGAGCTGCCCGGCGTTGTTGTTGCCCCAGGCCACGACCCTGCCGTCTTTCAGCAGGGCGAGGCTGTGGCTGCCGTCGCTGGCGATCGCTGCGACTTCGTGCAGTCCTTTCACTTCGACGGGGATGTCGCTGTTGGTTTCGCTACCGTCGCCCAGCTGCCCGGACGTGTTTTCGCCCCACGCCATCACCGTGCCGTTCCTCAGTAGCGCCAGGCTGGAGTAGAGGCCCGCCGCGATCGCCGTGACTTCGTCCAGTCCCTCCACTTCTACCGGGATATCGCTCTTGGTTTCGTTGCCGTCGCCCAGCTGCCCGTATTCATTGGCCCCCCAGGCCATGACCGTACCGTTCTGCATGAGGGCCAGGCTGTGGAAACCGCCGCCGGCGATCGCCGTGGCTTCACTCAGTCCCGTCACCTGCACCGGGACGTACCGGACGAATTCGCTGCCGTCCCCCAGCTGGCCTTGTCCGCCGTCCCCCCACGCCATGACCTTGCCGCTGTTCGAGAGGGCCAGGCTGAAGTAGTAGCCGGCCGCGATGGCTGTGGTTTCGTGCAGTCCGGTCACTTCCACCGGGACCGTGCTGCATTCTGAGAAGTACACGCACGTTTCAGGGCCGAGGCTGGTGCCGTCGCCCAGCTGTCCGTAGCCGCTTTCACCCCACGCCAGGACCTTGCCGTTCCTCAACAGCGCCAGGGCATGCTGGTAGCCGGCGGCGAGAGCCATGCTTTCGTCACCCACTGCGACTTCGTCGCCAATCGCGACTTCTTCGCCGAGCTTGCCCACAGCCACCGGAGTTATGCGGAAGCCTTCGAATTCTCCGTTGCCCAGCTGCCCGTAGTTCTCGTCGCCCCAGGCGAGGGGACCGTAGGAGGCAGCCGACACCTTCGCACTGCCGAGCCAGAGCACCACGGCAGTGAGAACGACGAGCAGGCGGAGCAAGCGCAACTGCGGAACAGAACCACCCCATCCGCCGGTCCGGCGCCTGTCGAGCGCCTCGCGGCTCCGTCGTCTCGTGCTCCCCATTGCGCCACCCCGTATCGGCTGTCGACAACGTCGCGACTGTACCAGATGTCGGAACCAGGGAGGGTTGGCGGCCTGTCCCGGCGACCTTCGCGCGCTTCATCGCGATCGGCGAGATCGGCGCAGCCCTGCCTCAGCACCAATCGATCCTGCGAGCCGATATCAAGCAACGGCTCAACGAGCTCCCGCCGGTCCAGGCGATTAAGATACGCGAGGACGTCAGCCGGTTCCTCAGTGAGCAACACTCCGTGATTCACGCCTGCTACCATGACATCATGCGTCAGCTGACACTGCGAGTCCCTGAAGAGCTCGCCGAGCAACTCAAGGGAGCGGCACGCGATCACGAGGACAGTGTCAACGGTTACGCCGTCAAGGTCCTCTCAGCAGCCGTCGACCCGGACTACGCGGACGATGAGATTACGGGCCTGCGGGAGCGTCTCGGGCGAGCGGGGCTACTGCTGAGCCCTGAGCGCCTCCCCACAGCCAGACGTCCGTCCGCGCGGGCGCTCGGTCGCGCCCGCGCCGCCGCCGGACGTGGCAAGCCACTGTCGGACTTCGTCGCAGAGGACCGTCGCTGAGCACCTTCGCCGATTCGTCTGCGCTCGTAAAGCTTTACGCAGACGAGGCGGGACACCGTACGATCCGCGCGCTCGACGCCCTGGTGGTCTCAGCACTCGCACGCGTAGAGGTGCCCGCCGCACTGTGGCGCAAGGCCCGAACCGGCGAGCTCGCGGATACAGCCGCCAGCACCCTGGTCAACGCGTTCGAGCTCGACTTCCATGGCGATCATGATTCAGACCCGCGGTTCACGATCATCGCCGCCACCGAGCCGTTGCTCGTAGCGGCCGCGCAAGAGGCAGCACGCCACGCGCTACGCGCTTACGACGCCGTGCAACTCGCAAGCGCACTCGCGGTCCGAGAGGTCGATCCTCGCTGCGACCGCTTCGCATGCTTCGACGCCGAGTTGCAACGCGCAGCAAGCCGTGCGGGCTTCATCCTCGTGCCCAGAGCAGGCTGAGCCGCTACTCGATAGGAGTCTGACGCTCTTTCACGTCGATCAAGGGACCGCTCAGGTCAGGCACAGCCCGGTCGACCGCCAAACTCAACGACGAGCTCTCTTTGCTTTTCTCGCTCGTGCCATGGATAGTCACTAAAGCGACTAAAGGTCTGCCGACCTCGGCGGGTGTTCCGCAATCCCCGAAGGGGCAGATGCGTGACGGCCCGCCGTCGTGCCGCTAAAGAGTCGACGGACACGGGCTCGGGCTCGGCTCGGGGTCGTCCGTGGAAAGCGCCGGGATGAACCGGCATGGGGGAGCGAATGAAAGGGTCGTACATCGAAGATGTAGCGAATCATGGTGGCTCCGTGTCATGCGTTGGTGTCCCGTGAGGGCGCAGCGAAGCGTTGGGCAGGGGTGCAGGCAGGCCGGTTATTGAGCCTCGTAAGATCCTCGTTTGGGGTGCTGACGCCATCGCGGAGTGCGGAAGGTAACACCACTGGCGGCGTTATCGCGAGGCGCTGGTGGACCCCGCGGGGTCGAAGAGCCCGTGCATGTGTGCGATCTCTCCATGTTCGAGAACCGGGAGAGCCCAGTCTCACCCGTGCTCGTCGATGATGCCTCGTCCTTATATGGATCGCGGGGTGGCATGTCGGTGGGTGTCGGGTCGTGCGGGGAAGGCCAAGGGCCGTAATCCCGTGATGGACGAGGGTGGGCAGTCGGACGGTCCCGTACTACCTGAGAAGCGGCCGAACAATGCCCAGGGCGGGGCGGCGGAGGTGGTGGAGGGAAGGGGATCGGCCAAGGAGAACGCGGACAGCGCAACACGCCCCGGGCGCAGTGGCGATCTGAGCGTGTCAGGTGGGTTGGATCGCGTGCGCCGGGCAGCACAGAAGGACAGGGAAGCGCGGTTCTCCGCGCTCCTGCACCATGTCGATGTCGATCGTTTGCGGGCGGCTTACCGGGCGTTGAACCCGAGGGCCGCGACGGGGGTGGACGGTGTGAGGTGGCAGGAGTGCGGGCGGGGACCTGGAGGGCAACCTCCTGGACCTGCACGCACGTCTGCACAGGGGCGCATATCGGGCGAAGCCGTCTCGCAGGACGTACATACCGAAGCCGGACGGGCGCCAGCGTGCGCTCGGTGTCGCCGCGTTGGAGGACAAGATCGTTCAGCGGGCGACGGTGGAGGTGCTGAACGCTATCTACGAGGTGGATTTCCTCGGCTTCTCCTACGGGTTCCGGCCAGGTCGCAGCCAGCACGATGCGCTGGATGCGCTCGCGGTCGGGATCGAACGCAGGAGGGTGAACTGGGTGCTCGACGTGGATATCCGCGACTACTTTTCAAGCCTCGACCAGTCGTGGCTGGAAAGGTTTCTTGAGCACCGGATCGCGGACAGAAGGGTCCTGGTTTGATCCAGAAATGGTTCAAAGCAGGGGTCATCGAGAACGGGGAGTGGTCGCGGACAGAGCGGGGCACACCGCAGGGCGCGTCAGTTTCGACGTTCCTGGCGAACGTGTATCTGCATCATGTTTTCGACCTGTGGGCTCACCAGTGGAGGTCCCGGCACGCGCACGGGGACGTAATGATCGTGCGTTTCGCCGATGACTTCGTGGTGGGCTTCGAGCACCGGGATGACGCCGAACGGTTCCACGAGGAGTTGCGCGACAGGCTCGCGGAGTTCTTCCTGGAGCTGAACGCCGAGAAGACGCGGCTGATCGAGTTCGGTCGGTTTGCCGCCGAGCGACGTCAGAAGCGAGGTCTCGGCAAGCCTGAGACGTTCTCCTTCCTCGGCTTCACGCACATCTGCGCGAAGGATAGGAAGGGGCGTTTCAATCTCAAGCGCATCACCGACTCCAAGCGAGTGCGCGCCAAGCTGCGCGAGGTCAAGACCGAGCTCAGAGCACGGCGCCATTTGCCCATCCCCGAGCAGGGACGCTGGCTTGCCAGTGTCCTGCGTGGGCACTGCAACTACTACGCGGTGCCTGGCAACATCCAGGCGTTACGCGCCTTCCGATACCAGATCATCGGGCATTGGCTCAAGGCGCTGCGGCGTCGCAGCCAGCGCACGAGCATGACCTGGAAGCGGATGTCACGCCTCCAAACCCGATGGCTACCTGCCGTCCGCATCCTGCACCCCTGGCCTGAAGCTCGCTTCGACGCCAGAATCCAAGGCAAGAGCCCAGTGCGGTAGTCCCGCACGCTGGGATCTGTGGGGGGGGCGGCCCGAGCCCACAAAGCGAAGGGCCGTCCCTACCGCGACCTATCGCGACCGCGCGCGGTGCCACGGTCATCGCGCGAGCCCGACCCGAGGGCGACTCGACATCGACGTCAACCCCCGGGCATCGGAGCCCTATCTCGTACTTCGTGATGATGTAAGTCAGCCCGCCGGATGAGGCGGTCCGCGGAGAAGTTGGTCCTCTGGGCTGATTGATATCCAGCGCGCTCCAGTTATCGTGAAAACAGTGATCGAGTCGTGGGATCTGAGCAAGCGTGATGCCGAGCTTCCACTGATCGGTCGTTTCCTTCCCGCGCCGGTCGCGGCGAAGGTTCCGGAGGTCATCCTCCTCTTCTGGGTGGTGAAGGTCTTGACGACCGCCGGCGGGGAGGCCACGTCGGATTACCTGAAGACCTACGGCAACTTCGGGGGCGGCGGCCTCGAGGTGCTCGTGATCGTCGTGGGGCTGGTGCTGCAGTTCGGCACCCGTCGCTACCGAGCGTTTGCGTACTGGTCCCTGGCCTTTGCGATCGCGATCACGGGGACCGGCGTCTCGGATTTCCTGCATCTCGATGTCCATATCCCCTACGCGGGGACAACGCTGCTGTGGGTAATCGTCCTGGCCGCGATCTTCTGGCTTTGGCAGCGCAGCGAGGGCACGCTGTCGATCCACAGCATCACCACCCAGCGACGTGAGGCCTACTACTGGGCAACGGTGTTCGCGACCTTTGCCCTCGGGACCGCGCTTGGAGACTTCACCGCGACCTCGCTGAACCTCGGCTACCTAGACTCGGGCATCCTCTTCACGGTCATCATTCTGATCCCCGCCCTGGCGCACTGGCAGTTTGGCCTGAACGGCATCGCCGCGTTCTGGATGTCCTACATCGTCACGCGTCCGCTGGGTGCGTCCTTCGCCGACTACATCAGCAAGCCCAAGAACCTCAGTGGGATCAACTTCGGCGACGGCCCCACGGCGATCGTGTTCGCCGTCGCCGTTTTCGTCCTGGTTTCCTACCTCGCGCTCGTCCGTCCGGACATCCAGAAACCACTCGAAGCCGCGACCGCACCGACACAATCGACGCCTCCGCTGCCCAATCTCGCCCATCGAGGCGAGCCCGAACCCGAGCTCGAGATGGACTAGCGAAGCCTCTACGGCACAGGCGCGATCGGGCCTGGCCCGGCCTGTTCTGTGCGTTGGTGGACAATCATGGAATGGGCGCCACCGAGATTGTGGTGGGTGATGCCGCTCGCCGGATTCGGGCTGCTCGCGCTCTCGATCCGCTGCGCAGCGCGCGGCACCTCATGCGGGGGATGAGCATAACCGTGGCTCGGCGCCCACGCCGGGTTCCGGCGTGGGCGAGTCAACTGCGTGAGGGCGTGATCAGTCCTGTCTCGTAGGCGAAGACGACGATCTGTACACGGTCGCGCAATTCGAGCTTCGAGAGGATGCGACCGACGTGGGACTTGACTGTGGCCTCGGAGAGGATGAGCCGCTGCGCGATCTCCGCGTTGGAGAGGCTGGCGGCGACCAGTAGCAAGACCTCACGCTCCCTGCTGGTCAAGAGCTCCAGACGCCCGTCCTCCTCGCCATCGGATCGACCGGCGATGGGAAGGCGGTGGGCATAGTTTGCGAGTAGGCGGCGCGTGACGCTGGGTGCGACGACCGCGTCACCGCTTGCGACGGCGCGGATGCCGGAGAGCAGGTTGGCCGGAGGGGTGTCCTTCAGCAGGAAGCCGCTTGCTCCGGCCCGCAGCGCCGCGTAGACGTACTCGTCCAAGTCAAAGGTGGTGAGGATGATGATCCGCGCGCTGCTGCCTGCTTCGACGATCAATCGGGTCGCTTGGACGCCGTCCATCTCAGGCATCCGCACGTCCATCAGCACGACGTCCGGGTTCAGTCTGCGCGTGGCATCGACGGCCTCCAAGCCGTTTGCGACCTCGCCGACGATCGTGAGGTCATCCTGGGTGTCCATGACCATGCGAAACCCCATCCGCATCAGCTCTTGGTCATCAGCCAGAAGCAAGCTTGTGGTCATCGTGGGACCGTTTCGGCGTCTGGCCGCAGGGATAGGTGAACCCGCCAGCCTCCATCCGGGTGAGGGCCGGCATCGAGCTTGCCGCCGTAGGCCGCGGCGCGCTCTCGCATACCGTTGAGTCCTCGCCCGCTCCCGGCGAGCGAGGGTCGTGGGCCGATCCGGGCAGCGTCTTGTCCGGTGTCGGTGACCTCCAGCTCGACGCTTCGTGCCTCACAGCGCAGCGCCAGATGTGCGCTCGTAGGTCGCGCCGCGTGCTTGAGCGTGTTGGTCAGGGCCTCCTGCGCGACACGGAACACGGTGAGCTGGACGCCCTCCGGCAAATTGCGCGGGTCGCCGTCGAGATCCATCGTGACCGGGATCCCGGCCGCATGGACTTGCGCCAACAGGTCATCAAGGCGGTCCAGGCCCGGCTGAGGCGCGAGGGGCTGCTCGAGCGCGTCCTCACGCAGCACGCCGAGGAGCCTGCGCATTTCCAGAAGCGCCTGGCGGCCGGTCGCTGAGACCCTGTCGATCGCCTCGCTCGCGCGCTGTGGCGAGGATGTCATCGCATAGCCGGCACCGTCAGCCAGCGAGATGATCACGCTGAGGTTGTGCGCAACGATGTCGTGCATCTCTCGTGCGATACGTGCGCGCTCGGCGGCGGCGGCGAGCCGCCCCTCGTGATCGCGCTCGACTTCCAGACGCGCAGCCCGTTCGTGGAGTGAGATCAGCAGCGCGCGTCGTTGGCGGATCGTGATGCCGAGGACTCCGGCGGCTGTCCCCAGGCCCGTCAGCCCGACCCAGATCTTCAGCGGCTCAGACGGCGACCAGCGCAACGCGGCCATGATCGCGCCCGTCTCGACTACCACGGCCGCAACCGCGACCTCGGCGAGTTCGCTTTCGAGTGCGACCCAGTAGAGAGCGATCAACACCGCGGCGTCGGCGAGCTGGGGCGCCGAGAGTATCCACTGGGCGAGCGCCACGAGCGCGACGAGCGCGAAACAGACGCGGGGATCGCGCCTATGTAGGAGCAGAGGCGCACAGAGCAGCACGCAGAAGGCCGCGGTGACAACGTCAAGCCGATGCTGAGTCGCTAGCGCGAAGATGCTGAGCATCGCCAAACCCGCCGCGGTGGCCAGGTCCACGGCGAAGGGATGAGCCGCGACACGACGAGCGCCGAGGTTCACGCGGTCCAGCAACCTCGATGGCGGTTGATCTATCTCGCGCTCCATATGTCCATGTTGACGACTCACAATGTGATTGCGGGAGCCGGCCGCGGGCTTATGTCGATGGGCTGGCGGGTTGCCGTCACGCGTCGCGGCGCACAATGGCGGGTTGCCGTCACGCGTCGCGGCGCACAAGCATGTACGCGGCGACTGCCAGCAGCAGGATCGTGTAGCCGCAGTAAAGCGCGAACCCGCCCCATGGCGGGAGCGTGTGCGCGTCCGGGACGGCCGCGGCGATCGCCCCTCCCGCGCTGGAGGGCAGGTAGGGGCTGATCGAGTTGCCGATTTCGCTCGGGAGAATGTCGACGATGCCCGGCAGCACGAACAGCAGTCCGGCGAACGTCGCGATCGCACCGGCGGTGCTGCGGATGATCGTGCCCAGCGCCGTGCACAACACGCCCGTGACGGTCAGGAACAGCACCACCCCGACCACGGTACGAAGCGCGTGCGGATGGCTGAGCGTCACGTTCACGTGATGCTCAGTGAGGATCGCCTGGGCGCCGAAGAACGCGACGAGGGCGCTCACGAGCATCAACACGAATGTCACCGAGGAGAACACGGCGATCTTGGCCCACAGCACCGGCAGCCGTCGCGGGACCGCCATCAGGCTCGAGCGGATCATGCCGGTCGAGTACTCGCCGCTGATCACGAGCACCCCGAGGACGCCGATCGCGAGCTGGGCGAGGTGGTAGCCGCCGAGGCTGCGGTCGATCGCGTTGAAGTTTGCCTGGTCGTGCGGGCTGAGCTGGGACCAGCGACCCATCGAAACCGCCGCGATCAGCACGCCGAGCCCCGCCATCGAGATCACGGCGAACAGCAGCGACCAGCGCGTCGAGCGCAGCGACCACAGCTTCGTCCACTCCGAGCGTACGACCTGAGCCTGAGTCACCTCGCTACCCACGACGGGCCGCACGGCGACAGCGGGGGCGGCGGCGTTCATGCCGATACCCCCGCGAGGAGATCCGGACGCTCGGCCTCGGAGACGGCGTGATACTCGACCGCGTCCTGGGTGATGTGCATGAAGGCATCCTCCAGTGAGGCTTGCAGAGGTGTGAGCTCGTGCAGAATGAGCCCGTCGGCGGCGGCGATCTCACCGATCCGCTCGCTGGAGATGCCACGGACTTCCAGCACCCCTTGCTCGGGACTCACGATCTGCACCTGCTCGCCGACCAGCGCATCGTTGAGCGCGTCGGGCTGCGGGCAGCGCACCCGCACCGGAGCATCCGCGGAGGCACGAGCGACGAACTCCTGCACGCTCGTGTCCGCGATCAGGCGTCCGCGGCCGATCACGATCAGGTGCTCCGCGGTCTGGGACATCTCGCTCATCAGATGCGAGGAAAGGAACACAGTCTTTCCTTCTGAGGCCAGGCGCTTCAGCAGATTGCGGATCCAACGGATGCCCTCCGGGTCAAGACCGTTGGCGGGCTCGTCGAGGATCACCGTCGCCGGGTCACCGAGCAGCGCCGCCGCGACTCCCAGTCGCTGGCCCATGCCGAGGGAGAAGCCACCCACTCGTTTGCCAGCGACGTCTTGCAGGCCCACGATGTCGATCACCTCGTCGACACGCGAGCTGGGGATGGCATGAGTCTGGGCGAGCGCCAACAAGTGCTTATAGCCCGAGCGCCCGGTATGAATCGCACGCGCCTCCAGCATCGCGCCAACCTCCCGCAACGGCGCCTTCAGGTCACGGTAAGCCTTGCCGTTGACCGTCGCCGAGCCCTCCGAAGGAGCATCGAGCCCAAGGATCAGCCGCATGGTGGTCGACTTGCCGGCTCCGTTGGGCCCGAGAAAGCCGGTCACGACCCCCGGGGAGACAGAAAAGCTGAGATCGTCCACGGCGACCTTCTCGCCGTACCGCTTAGTTACACCTTGAACATCGATCACGCCGAGCACACTACGGTGCCAAGCACGCCCGCACAACGACCCGAAGGACCATCTTTCACCAGCAGTCGCGTACGACTAAAGTCGCACGCGACTGCTACCAAAGCCGCACGCAAACCGATCGCAGAGCCCCACCACCTGGAGTCACGCGCGCAACGCGCGGGTCGGCTGGCGCGGGCGTACGGCCTTGCTGAGGAGAAGCGGCCGCGCGCGCAGTGTAGAACTCAACGTAGGCGGATGGCGCTGATCCCTTCGATCTGGTGCAGGAGCCCTTCTGCTTCGGAGAGCGCGACGGGAGGCTCTCCGGGCAGCGTGATCGACGGGTCGGGGACGCACGCCTCGAGGTTGTCCGTGAAGGTGGCGATCAGTGGGCTATGTTCTCCTTCGCTGAAGCTCAGCGACAGTAGTTGCGAGGTTCGAGCGATTCCTTCCTCGGGGCAGCTTACGGCGCGACCGGCTGATTCGTCGACGGGCAGTTCGTTGACGTCCTGCACGATCGTGCGCACGAGCGCTGGCTTGCGGATTACCACCGGCGGCGGTTCACTTTTGCGGGAGGCCCGATCGGTGACCGTGATCGTGACCGCGCCGACGTTTGCGCCGAGCAGCGAGTAGCTGGGACGCGCGCGCTCCCACGAGGCGGCGGCGGTGACCCGCACGATGAACCTGTTGGCGCTCGTGCCGCGGCGCGCAATGTAGACGCCGAGCGCGCGCAGCCGCAGCGCGCGGCTCCCCCTCGGCAGACGGAATTCCTCACCCCAGAAGTTCACCGATTCACGCTTCTTGATTTCGGGCAGCGATTCGTGGCCGTGGGGCGGCGTGAACGAGGCGTCGCCGCTCGTGGAGGACACCTCGCGCGTCCCGGTGGGTAGATGCGCGGCGAGATACGCAAAGACTCTGCTGGGCTGCGCGGAGGTGGCCCAGACGGAACTGCGTGCCACCAGTTTGGCGCGTTCTTCGGTGCCCAGCGACGCGGCGGGCGTGCGGATCGAGCCCAGCAACTTGGCCTGCCGACTGGCACCCTCCTCAGGCGAGTGGCCTCCTTGGACAGCGCCGCCGCCTTCAAGGCACTCTGCGCGGAGCGAGCTGCGATCAGCGCGCGCACGCTCGGCGAGGCCGGTGGTTCGACGGGCACGTCGGGAGCGTTGGCGCGAATGGCCGCGGCGCGCACGTGGTGCGCCGGCGAGCAGCGCTCGAAGGGTTGGATGTCGACTTCGTTCTCGCCGCCGGGGAACGCGTACAAGGCGCGCGAGTAGTACAGCAGCCCATCGGCGCAGCCGACGATGCGTTTCAGCGTGAGCGCGCCCTTTTCGACGATGAACTTACCCGTGGCGCAGTCCGGCTTGCAGTCGTTCTCGTGGATCGTGACCGACGCGCCCGCGCGTGCTGACCCGTAGCCTTCTGAGGGGTTGTTGAAGTAATCGACTTCACTGACGTAAAGGTTGCCATCGCCGCAGGCGAGCGTGATGCTGGCCGGGCGGAAGGTGTGCCCACGACAGTCCTTGTTGGCGACGTAGATGCGCGGATGGCGCTTGGATGCCCTGTGTGCCGCCGCACCCGTCCTCGCGCTGGCAGCGCAAGCCGCTGCTGCGGCGATGCCAAGCACCGCAAGCAAAGCCAACGAGACCCTGAGGACTGTCATGGCTTTCCTATTACCCACGTTCCCTACACGCCACGCGATAGCGGCATGAGCTCCTACGGGAGCATGTCATAGTCGCTCGGTTCCCAGGCGAGTGCCGCGTAGAGCTCGAGCAGGGCGCCCTGGTCGAGCAGGCGGTAGGAGGAGCCGGGCGACGACGGCAGGTGGAAGAGGTTCTGGCCGTTGCGGTAGTTGTTCCAGGCGTCGTCGGCGTAGGTCTGGGCGGCCCGAAGAATCTTCGCCTGCAGGGTGCGCTCGCCAGTCGCCGCGTAGAGGACCAGCAGGCCGCGGAAGTAGATGGCGACGAACGCTGCCGGCTGGGTGTCGAGGTAGTCCGCCTCGGTGAAGTAGTCGAGGGATGCGTTCGCGAGCGCTTCCGCATTCATCAAGTAGTCGGTTTCGCCCGTGTCCTGGTAGGCGGTCACGTTGGCGGCGATCATCGCCCCCTGGTTGTAGGTCCACAGCGTCTTTCCGACCCGCCCTTCGGTCACTTTGTCGAAGACGAGAGCAGGCTTGCTCGATTCGTAGTTGGGATTCGGCGCGTTGGGGTCGGTGGGATTGCTGTCGACGTTGTACAGGTAATGGTTGACCCAGCCGTACATCATTATCGACCCGGTTTCGTAGGTGGCCTGGTCGCTGGGGTCGAGTTGCTCGAGACGGAACCCGAGCTCGGCGTTGGGCGCGTTCGACGTGGTCGTGCGTTCGTGGTTGGTCAAACCCAAACCCGCTCCTTGCTGGACCCAGAACGTGCCGCCTGGGTCGAATTCGCCGGAGTTGCCGTCCCAGCCGCCCGGGTACACGAACGAGAAGACGTTCTCCGCGTCGCTCAGGGCGCTCGCGTTCTGGGTGAGGCGGTAGTCCTGGGCCAGCGCTAGCCCGACCCACGCCTGGTCGTCGTAGTACTTGTCGCCGCCGCCGCCGAACGGCGCGGTCACATAGGAGTCGTATCCCGGCGGATTGGCCGCGCCGTCCCAATAGTGGGAGAGCCCGGTCAGGCGATCGTTGACGTCGGCCTGATAGTCGAGGCCGCCGTCGACGCTCGGGGGGATCCCGGCCAGGGTGATGGTGCCGACCAGCGCCCGCGAGAACGGCCACAGGTAGGAGTAGCGGTTCCCGCTTTCGCTCTGGGGGTAGTCTTCGGCGTACAGGCTGCTGGTGTCACCCGGGTAGACGTTCGGGGCGTAGAAGTACTGCTGCATCGCCGCGTAGGCGGCGATGGCGTGGTCGGCGTCTTCCTGTTGGGTGCTCGTCGGCGTCTGCGTCGTGAACGTCTGGTCGGCGCCGTAGGAGGTGCCGAGGCTGTTGGTGGCCGCCAGACGGTAGTGGTAAGTCTGGGCGTCGGCCAGGCCCGTCAGCGACGCGGACACGTTGGTCGTACCGACGGCGCTCGACTGCAGTGGCGTTTCGGAGACGTAGGCGCTCGTCGGCCCGTATTCGAAGTGCCACGTGGTGGGAAGCCCGTTGGCCGCCACCGTGCCGGTGACCGTCGCCGAGATCTGGGTGATCGTGGTAGCCGGGCCGGTGCTTCCAAGGGGAGCCGTCGGGAGCGGCGCGAGGAGCGGCGGCTGGGGCACTGGGGGCGGCGGCTGGGGCGCCGGGGCGGCCGTCGTGAACGTGTGGTCCGCGCCGTAGGTGGTGCCCGTGCGGCAGCCCCCGCAGTTGGTCGCGATGATCCGGAAGTGGTACCTCGTGTACGGTCGCAGGCCGGCGAGCGTCACTGACGTCGCGAATGCCTTCGGCCGCCTGCCCGCGTGCCTAGAGGCGCTGCGAGAGCCGTAGCGAGCGGTGGTCCCGTAGCTGAAGAAATAGGACGTGCTCGCATTCGGCTTGACCCGACCCGCGATGATCGCGGAAGTGGTCGTGACCGAGCTGGCCGCACCGGTCCGAGCGCTCGGGGGGCACGGCGATCGGGACTCGCGCCGCCCGCGGCGGCCTCGGCCGTGCGACCGGTGCGCACACAGACGCGGGAGGCGGGAGCGCTGCCGATGGGAATGCAAGCCGTGGGCATGCGGGCGCGGCGAGGAACGCGCGCTCATGACGGGCAGGACCGCCGTAAAGCACGCGGCGGCGACCAGGACGGCGATCAACCAGATCGTCGCTCGCTGTAAGCCAGCTACGGCGCGAGTCCTCATGTGCGCGTGACCTCCAACGAGCCAGCGCCGCGTACGGCTAACCTCACCTCATGTCGAGGGTCGTGAGCTATGGGCGAGCGTCTGGATCGCCTCATGGCGAATCGAGGCGATCACCGGTCGGGCCGGGCTGAGGAGATAGTCGCTGCCATTCAGGGCGAGTTCGCCGGCGTCGAAATGGATCGCTCCAGCGCCTGATGAAATCAGCCTTTGCCTCGGTATATGCCTCGCGGTCGTCCCGGTGGCGCTCGGCGAGCGCCCGCTTCAGCGTCGCGTATTCCTGCGCGAGCGCACGGTCCCCGCGCAGGCGATCGCGGAAGCGCAAGCGACGCTCGAGCTCCTCACGCCTGTCCACGAGGTGCAGGTGATGGGTGCGAAACGAGGCTGTGGGATAGCAGAGGAAGCGCCGGTGGGTGAGCGTAGCGTTGAAAGCGACGGGAAACTCGTAGCCGGCGTTCGAGACCAGCGCGGGGACCGGCGCGTCGAGATCGCCGACGAGCACGATCATGTCGATCACGGCCTTCGCAGCGAGTCCCGGGACGGCAGTGGAACCGAAGTGGTGGATCTCCGCGCCCGCGAGCAACGGCATGAGCCGCTCGCGCTCGGTCGCGTAGAGAGCCGGCCACGCCGGGTTGTACGCGACGATCTCGACGGGAGCGTCACGCACGCCGGCTCGCGCAAGATCCTCAGCTGCCGCACTGGCACGGTCGGCGGGTTGCGTCACAGCTCGCGCTCGTAGAAATAGTTGAGCGGCCCGTCCGGCTTGCCTTCGCGGTTGCTGAACCCCAGGCTCTCGTAGAGGGCACGCGCCGCGACGTCGGTTTCACCGGTGCCGAGGTCCATGTGATCGGCGCCCTGAGCGCGCGCGTGCTCGATCGCAGCCTGCATCAACGCTCGCCCAAGCCCGCGACCGCGTCGGTGGGGCGCCACGTAGAGCTCCGCCAGGTAGCACTCGAGCGCATCGCTCCAGATTGCCGGGCGGAAGCGCAGCACCGCCAAGCCGTCCGGCCCCGGGCCTCCGAGCAGGACCACCGTCTGCCCTTCGGCGAGCAACTGCTCCATCCGTTCGGCAAGCGGCCTCGCCCCCGGCGTGGGCTCGTCGAACTCGGTGTTGAAGTCATGCAGAAGCCGTCCTGCGATCCCGGCGTCGGCCGGCAGCGCGATCCGGACAGCGAGCTCTGGTGGGGCGCTCATGAGTTCGGGGAAGATCGAGCGTGAGTCGCCACGACGCCAACGCCGCGGCGACTCACGGGCTTGGAGGACAGGCCGCCGACGGCCCTCAGCTGCTCTGCACGATGAAGAAGCGGTTGGCGTCCTGATCGCGGAAGAAGAACATCGGCGGGACGGGGTCGCCCATCCGCATCACCTCCTCGTCGACGTCGACGCCCCGGGCACGCAGATCGGCGTGGTCGGCGTCGATGTCCTCGCTCGAGAATGCCACGCGGGTGGAGATCCCGACGGTTTCGCCCTCCTGTGGAGGCATCAGCGCAAGCGTCGTTGCGGCTCCCGGCGGCGCTACTTCCACCCAGCGGTCGCCCCTGCCGAACGGGATGTCGGCGCGCTTCTCGAACCCGAGCTTGGCCGTGTAGAACTCGAGCGCCTGGTTCTGGTCGCTGACGGGGACGATCACCGTCCCGATCTGGGTGATGCGTGTATTGGTGCTGGTCTCGGCCATTTTCGAACCTCCTGTGGTTGGGCTGTGCGTCGTGCTGCGCTACAACGGCATGATGACCGATGGAGACCAGGATCGCGAGCGCTGGCTGGCGCTGTACGTGCTGTGCGCGGGGGTGCTGATGATCGTGCTGGACGGCACGATCGTGAACGTCGCGCTGCCCACGATCCAGCGCGAGCTCGGCTTCTCCCAGTCGACGCTGGCGTGGGTGATCAACGCCTACCTGATCGCCTTCGGCGGCCTGCTGCTGCTCGCCGGGCGCCTCGGCGACCTAACCTCCCGCCGGGGGGTGTTCGTGGGCGGCCTGGCGGTGTTCACGGCTGCCTCGTTGGCGTGCGGCCTCGCCCAGGACCAGACGATGCTGGTGGCGGCGCGCTTCGTGCAAGGCGCCGGCGGCGCCGCGACCTCGGCGGTGGGGTTGGGGATGATCGTGACGATGTTCCCCAAGCCACACGAGCAGGCGAGGGCGATCGGCGTGTACGCGTTCGTCGCCTCCGCGGGCGGCTCGATCGGCCTGCTTGCGGGCGGCGTGATCACGCAGGCGCTCGACTGGCACTGGATCTTCTTCGTGAACGTGCCGATCGGGATCGCCACGGCGCTGCTCGCGCGGCGTTTGATCGCGCCGGACAGAGGCATCGGCTTCCGCCAGGGCGCCGACATTCCCGGAGCGGTGCTGATCACCGGGGCGCTCATGTTGAGCGTCTACACGATCGTCAAGCCGGCCGCCGAATATGGCTGGGGCGCAGCCCAGACGCTGGAGCTCGGCGCGGTCGCGCTGGCGCTGCTGGTGGCATTCGTAGCACGCGAGGCAACCGCGCGCACGCCGCTGATCCCGCTGCGGATCTTCCGCTCGCGCAACGTCAGCGGCGCCAACCTGATCCAGGCGCTGACCGTGGCGGGCATGTTCTCCGTGTTCTTCCTCGGCGCGCTGTACATGCAGAAGGTGCTCCACTACGACGCGCTGCAGATCGGGCTGGCGTTCCTGCCGACGACGCTCGTGATGGGGACGATGTCGCTGAAGCTCTCCGAACCATTGATCATGCGCTTCGGCGCGCGGCACACGCTGATCCCGGGGCTCGTGGCGATCGCCGTGGGGCTCGCGCTGTTCACGCGCGCGCCGGTGCACGGCAGCTACGCGCGCGACATCCTGCCGACGATGATCCTGCTGGGTGCCGGCATCGGCAGCGCGTTCCCGGCGCTGATGAAGCTGGCGATGTCGGGGGCCACGCCGAGCGATGCGGGCCTGGCGTCGGGCCTGGTCAACACGACCGTGCAGGTCGGCGGCGCGCTGGGGCTGGCGGTGGTCGCGACACTCGCGGCGACCCGCACCAGCCACCTGCTCGCGAGTGGACACTCCTCCGCGGCGGCGTTGACGGGCGGCTACCAGCTGGCGTTCACGGTCGGAGCGGGGTTGATCGTGGCCGCGCTCGCGATCGCGCTGACCGTGCTCGTCCCTGAGCCCACACTCTCCGCACACGCGCACGAGGATGTCGCGGTGGAACGCGACCATGCCGAGCGCGAGCCGGCGTACTCGGAGATTTCGTAAAAAAAAGGCAGGGGGATGGGCGGCCCCCCTTCGGGGCCGCTGGTGGGGCTCGTAATTCGAGAACGGCGCTCTCGTGAAGTTCCAGCCAAACCGTCCCGCCCGCGCAGAAGCCCTAGCCCGCGGAAGCCCTAGCCCCCGCGCCCGTGCAAAACGGCGATACGGCGGAAGATCTCAGTCACCCCAAACCGGGGCGCGACGCGCTCGACCAGCCCCGGCGCGACCTGGGCGAGCGCGAGCATCGGTCGCACCGGGGCACCGGTCTCGATCACCTCGGGCAGATCCCGCTGGATCGCGCGCACGGTCGCCTCGGTCACCTTCTCGACCGTGGTCTCGCCCATCAGGCGGTTGGACTTAACGCCTTCTTCCACCATCCGTTGGTACATGCCGTCGCCGGCGATAAAGCCGGGGCAGATCACCGAGAAGCCGACCGGCTCGTGCAGGTACTCGGCGCGCAGCGACTGCGTGAGCCCGACCAGCCCGGCCTTGGTGGCAGCGTAGGGCTCGCTGTAGGCGGGGCCGAGCTTGCCGGCGAGCGAGGAGATGAACACCACGTGGCCGCGGCGGCGCTCCAGCATCCCCGGGAGCACACGATGGGTCAGGAGCAGCGGCGCGGTGAGGTTGAGATCGATCGTCGAGGTGAGTTCCTCCCGCGTGAGGAGTTGGAAAGCAGCTCCAATCTCCACGCCGGCGTTGCTGACCAGCAGGTCGAGCGTCCCCAGCGCCGCCTCGGCACGCTCGATCAGCGGATCGACCTGGCCGAGGTCGGAGAGGTCGGTCGGCAGTGCAACGGCGCGCACACCAAGCTTCTCGAACTCCTGTGCGAGCGCTGAGAGCTCCGGCTCACGCCGCGCCGCAAGCGCCACGTTCATGCCCTCGCGCGCCAGGCGGCGGGCAAGATGGGCGCCCAGCCCCCCGGAGGCTCCGGTCACCAGTGCGGTGCGACCTCGCAGTTGCTCCATGGGTGCTCCTTCCTTCTCGCCAGCCGTGTGCCCAGCGATGTTAGCCGTGCGCCGTCCCAGCCAACCCGGCCCAGGGTGCTTCGCCTACAGGCCATTTACAAGTTCGCCCGCAACTACTCGTACGCTGGCGTGTCATAGGGGCCAGATTGTCGCCGTCAGCGGCATCCAACCCATGCCCATGCATCCAGGAGGCCCATCGTGCTACCGAATCCCCTGAGGCGTGTCGCAATGCTGATCGGCGCGCTCCCTCTGCTTGCCCTGGCGGGCCCCGTCGCCTCGGCCAGCGCCGAAGTCGAATCCTCGCAGATCACCTCGCCCGCCGGCCCGACGTACGCGCTCAACGATGAAACCCTGCCTCCGCCACAGACCCTCCTGACCATCAAAGGCACCACCACGATCAGCGGAAAGATTTCGATTCGCTGCTACTTCGGAACGGGAAAACCAAGTGAAAGCTACAGCACCCTCGCCGAAGAAGTGACCCCGAGCTCAGAAAAATTCTCGGTGGAAGTCAAACCGGAATCGTTGCCTGAAGCGTTGCACATTGGTCCTTGCGTGCTACGCGCGGTGCCCTTCGGCAATGCCGAACCCCACCCGCCGGGCACACCCGCTGAAGAATTGGTAAGCCCGTATAAAGGGCCCCGTATCGTCGGCTCCCGTTTCGAACTGTTCCCGAGTGTCAGCAACCACTACGACTACGAAATCGAAGCCAGCTCGCTGTCCGGCTACTTCGACATGGAGTCCGCAGGCGACTGCGGGTTGGATTACTCGTATTTGTATGCGCCGGAAAAGCTGACCACGAGCGAACCCTTGTTCGATTGTAATGCTGCGCTCTATAGGCGGGACGACCCTCCAACCGGATCGTCCTCCCGCTCTGAGCTGCAGATCGACGATGCCAACGCCTACAGCCCCGATGCCGCGCACGACGTCGAAGCCGACCTCAAAGTGAAAGCGCTTCTCCCGGGCGCTCCACAGGTGACCGTGACAAAGACCTTCGAACCCTCAACCGGCCTTGTCACGGTCAATGAGGTGGACCCAATCGTCAAGTGCTTCCCGCAAGCCGTCTATCCACCAACCTCGACGAGCTGCACGAGCTTTGTCTCAACGGGAGTGCAGCTCGAACGGACTTGGCAGACGGGCAACGCGGACCAGGTGGCATCAATGACTGACACCTGGAAATCGACCGATGGCCTAGCCCACTCCCTGAACGCTCTCTACGACCAGGAGACCGTCAATGGCGGTAAGGAAGGTGGCGCCTACCAGTTCCCTGGCACCAACGTGTTCTCGGCCGCCACCATGGGAGAGACAGTGACCCTGCCTCCGGGCCTGGGCAGGATCTACTACAAGGAGGATTCTGAAACTTCCGGCGAAGGAGACGGCGAACACCCCCAGGGGGCGATCGTCTACGACACCCCGCCCAGCGGACCGGTGTCGGTGTACCGCGGAACCGAAGCCAAAGAAGGCTACAACGGCTTCGAGATGCCCTACCAGGCGACGATCCCCGCGGGCGGCTCCTACACGCTGCGCATGGCGTTCATCCAGGCCTACAAGCTCTCCGAAGTCGAATCGCTGGCATCGGCGGTACTTGCCGGCTACCCGGCAAGCGAACCGCCGGCGCTGAGCATCGCGTCTCCGGCGAACGGGACAACCGTGTCCTCACCGAGTGTCACGGTCTCCGGAACGGTCACCGACAAACGCGTGATCACCTCGTTCACCGTCGACGGCAAACCGGTAAGCGTGGCGGCCAACGGGGCGTGGTCCACGAGCGTCGCCCTGAACAAAGGCGCCAACACGATCAAGGCGCTCGCGACCGACCAGGCCGGCTTCTCCACCGAAAAGTCGGTGAGCGTGACATACACCCCCCCGCCCCCGCCGTCAGTGCACGCCACACAGGTGGGCTCCGCCAGCGGAGCCAACGGCCAGGTGCGCTTCACGATCCCCTGCTCCGGCCCTGCCGGCACCAGCTGTGAAATCGAAGCGACTGCTCACGACCGTCGAGAAGACCCACAACGGCATGCCGATCGCGGTGTCGGCGAGGCGCCACCACCACGGAACGCGCTCGATTCAGGTGACGGTCGGCTCATCGAAGTTGACGATCCCCGCCGGCCAGCGCGTGACGATCGAGATCCCGCTCAACGCAAGCGGGCAGAGCCTGCTCACTCAGTTCGGCAAGCTACCCGTCCACCTGACCGTGGTGCAGACAAGCGCCGGCCATCACTCAACGGTGATCGCCCAGAACCTCACGGTCACGCTGCATCGCAAACCGAGGCATCATCATCATCACCACCACCATCGTCGTCGTCATCACCACCACCCCAGGCGCGGTTAGAAGATCTGCTGGTAGATCAAGAAAACGTTGAGCGCCGTGATCAGCCCGGCGAGTGAGAACGCCGCGATCGTGGTGTGCAGCCGGTTGACGTGCACGCCCATGATCGCGCGGTTGGAGGTGAGCAGCACCAGCGGGATCAGCGCGAAGGGGATGCCGAAGGAGAGGATCACCTGGCTGAACACCAGCACCTGCGTGGGGCCGAGGCCGATCGCGAGCACGGCGATCGCGGGCGCCATCGTGACGAGGCGGCGTGCGACCAGGGGGATGTTGAGGCCGACGAAGCCCTTCATCACGACCTGCCCGGCGTAGGTGCCGACCGAGGAGGAGGAGGCGCCGGAGGCGAGCAGCGCGACGGAGAACGCCAGCGCGGCGCCGCCGCCGACGAGCTGGCCGAAGGCGGCGTGGGCCTCGGGGATCGTGCTCACCCCGGCGTGGCCGGTGTTGTGTAGGAGCTTGGCGGAGACGGCGAGCATCGCCATGTTGACCAGCCCGGCGAGGCCGAGGGCGATGATCACGTCGAGGCGCTCGAAGCGCAGCACGCGCCCGCGCTCGCGGTCGTTGCGCACGGGGGTGCGCCCGTTGGTGAGCGCGGAGTGCAGGTAGATCACGTGCGGCATCACCGTGGCGCCGATGATCCCCACCGCGAGGTAGAGGCTGCCGCTGCCCGCCAGGTGCGGCACCAGCCCGCCGAGCGAGGCGCGCGCGGAGGGGCCGATGTGCAGCGTCTCGTACAGGAAGCCGAGGAAGATCACGCCCAGCAGTGCGGTGATCGCCAGCTCGAAGCGGCGGAAGCCACGGCGCTGCAGCGCGAGGATCACGAACGCGATCACGCCGGTCATCAGCCCGGCGGTGAGCAGCGGCACGCCGAACAGCAGGTTGAGCCCCAGCGCGGCGCCGACGAACTCGGCGATGTCGGTCGCCATCGCCATCACCTCGGCCTGCACCCACATGCCCCACGCGAAGGGGCGGGGGTAAGTGGCGCGGAACAGCTCCGGGAGGTTGTGGTCGGTGATCACCCCGAGCTTGGCCGACAAATACTGGATCAACATCGCCATCACGTTGGCGACCAGCACGACCCACAGCAGCAGGTAGCCGAACTGCGCGCCGCCCTGGATGTTGGTGGCGAAGTTGCCGGGGTCCACGTACGCGACGGCGGCGACGAACGCGGGGCCGAGCATCGACAGCGTGGCGCGCACGCGCCCCCGCGCCAGCAGCCGGTCGAGCGCGCTCGGGCCGAGTTCGAGCGCCGCGGGGGCCGGCTGCACGGCGGGCTGTGCGCTCACGGCCTCGCCGCCATGTGGTCGATGCCGTAGGGCGCACGATCAGGCATGGGCGGGTTCATGCGGTGGCCCCCTCGCGGTCGCCGTCGAGCTCCACGCGCATCGCGCGCGCCAGCTGGCCGCCGATCGGGTGTTCCTGCCCGTCGAAGCTCACGAACAGCGGCCCCCCGAAGGGCTGGCGGTCGCGCACCTCGAAGCGGTCGCCGGGGGAAATGCCGCGCTCTGAGAGGTAGCGGAGCATCTCCGGCTCGCTGTCGGACACGCGCACGAACACCCCTTCCGCGCCCGTCTGCAGACTCTCGAGGCTCTGGGTCTCGGGCTCGCGCAGCTGCAGGTCGGCGCTGGGGATCGGGTCGCCGTGGGGGTCGAGCTTGGGGTCGCCGAGCTTCGCGGCGATCAGCTGCTCGAGCTCCTCGGAGAGCACGTGCTCCAGCACCTCCGCCTCGGCGTGCACCTGATCCCATGGCATCTGCAGCGTCTCCGCGAGGAACAGCTCCAGCAGTCGATGGTGGCGGATCACCTCGAGCGCCACCCGGCGGCCCTTGTCGGTCAATCTCACCCCGCGGTAGGGCACGTGCGTGACCAGCCCGAGCTCCTCCAGCTTGCGCAGCATCGCCGACACCGAGCCCGGCGTGATCTCCAGCCGCTCGGCGAGCGCGTTCGTGGAGACGGGCTCCTCGCCGCGCGACTCCAGCGTGAAGATCGCCTTGCAGTAGTCCTCCACCGCGGAGGATCGCATGTGCTCTCGTGCTGCCATTGAAACTTAGTTTATGGCATGCCAAGATTTTTGTCAAGGCATAGCCAGATGTTTGATTTGGGTCGCCAGGATCGCACCCAACGCACGCCGTCCGATGGAGGGCGACCGTGGTGGATAGTGGGGAAAGGGGGTGTCGGGTGTGGGTCCACCGGAGAGCGCTCGGCCGGCGCACCGCAGGAGGAGGCGAGTTTTAGGAAAGATGCTCCCGGTGAACCGCGACTACGAGCTGCAGACCCACCGGGCAGAGGACCGCCACTGGTGGTATCGCGGACGCCGCAGCGTGCTCGAGCGCACGATCGAGCGCCTCGGTCTGCCGCCCCGTGCACGGATCCTCGACGCCGGATGCGGCAGCGGGCGCAACATGGTCGAGCTCGCGCGCCGCGGCGAGGTGACCGGCGTGGAGATCTCGTCCACCAGCGCCGAGCTCGCCCGTGCCCGCCACGTCGGCGAGGTCGTGGAGGGCTCGGTGATGGAGATGCCGTTCGCCCCCGACTCCTTCGACCTCGCGGTGTGCCTCGACGTGATCGAGCACCTGCCCGACGACCGCGGTGCGCTGCGCGAGCTGCGGCGCGTGCTGGCGCCCGGCGGGGCGCTGCTGGTGACGGTGCCCGCCTACCAGTGGCTGTGGAGCGGCCACGACAAGATCAACCACCACTGCCGCCGCTACTCGCGCGCCACGCTCGAGCAGGCCGCTCGTGCGGCCGGCTGGGAGTGCGAGTACACCACCCACTTCAACGCGCTGCTGCTGCCGGTCGCGATCGCGCTGCGCGCGCTCGACCGCCTGCACCGCGGCACGACCGAATCGAGTCTCGACCTGTGGGTGCCGCCCGCGCCGCTCAACTGGCTGCTGCAGCGGCCGCTCGAGCTGGAGGCCGCCGCGATCGGGCGCGGAGGCCGGATTCCGGTCGGGCTCTCGCTGCTAGCGGTGCTGCGGTAGCTGCCGCCGGCTTCCATGCGGAAGGTCCAGGCGCGGTTGGCGATGAACGTGAACACCACGACGATCGCCGTCGCGCACGCCTGCCCGAGCAGCTTGCCGAGGCCGGCGTCGTTGACGAACATGAACACCAGTGCGAGATTGGCCGCCAGGCCGCAGCCCTGCACCACGATCCAGCGCACCGGCGTCAGCGCGTCGCCCACGTGGCCGCGGAAGGTCCAGCTGCGGTTCCACAGGAAGCCGTTGACCATCCCCACCGCGTAGCCGATCGCCGACGCCGCCAGGTACCACATCCCGAAGCCCTTGCAGCAGCACCGCGTACACCGCGAGGGCCAGCAGCGTGTTGGACACCCCCACGATCCCGAACTTCACGAACTGCGCCACGATCGCCGGATTGAGCTTCGCCTTAGGGGCGTCCACTACCGTCGCCGTGTCCATTACTCTGTCGATTGTCTCGTCAACGCTTCCCACCTCCGCAACTTAAGCAGTTTTTCCAGCCCCGATGCCCGACTCCCCCCGCAACCCGACCCTGCTCAGCGTCGTCGCTCCCGTCTACAACGAGGAGGAGCTGGTCGAGCGCTTCGTGCGCCGCGCCTGCGCGGCCGTCGCCGACTACACCTTCGAGCTGGTGCTGGTCAACGACGGCTCCACCGACGCCACCCCCGAGCTGCTCGACCGGATGGCCGCCGAGGACCCGCGCATTAGGGTCATCCATCTCTCCCGCAACTTTGGGCACCAGGCGGCGCTCACCGCCGGGCTGGAGCACGCGGTCGGGGACGTGGTGGCGATGATCGACGCCGACCTGCAGGACCCCCCCGAGCTGATCCCCACGATGGTCGCCCGCTGGGAAGCCGGCGCCGACGTGGTGTACGCGGTGCGCAAGCAGCGCGAGGGCGAGACCGCGTTCAAGCTGGCGAGCGCCTCGTGGTTCTACAAGCTTTTCGACAAGCTCGCCCAGGTCGACCTCGAGCCCAACTCCGGCGACTTCCGCCTGCTCGACCGCCGCGCGCTCGACGCGCTGCTGACGATGACCGAGCGCTCGCGCTTCCTGCGCGGCATGACCGTGTGGGTCGGCTTCACGCAAACCGCGGTGCCGTACGAGCGCGACGCCCGCCACGCCGGCGAAACCAAGTACACGCTGCGCAAGATGCTGCGCTTCTCGCTCGACGCGATCGCCTCCTTCTCGCACGTGCCGCTGCAGCTTGCGACCTACGTCGGGCTGCTCTCCGCCGGCCTCGCCTTCTTCGCGATCCCGGTCGTGATCGGCCTGCACTTCGCCGGCTCCTACCTGCCCGGCTTCGGCTCGCTGACGATCGCGATCCTGCTGCTCGGCGGCATCCAGTTGATCGCGCTCGGCGTGATCGGCGAGTACGTCGGGCGCATCTACGACGAGGTCAAGCACCGGCCGCTGTACATCGTGCGCGACGAGCGCAACCGCCCCACCGGTGCCCATGGCCGACTCGCCCCGATCGCCCGCGCCGGGCTGCCGGCGCAGGTGTCTGAGTCCGAGCGCATCGGCTGAGTCGTGCTCGACCCAACCGCGGAGCCGACCCCGCAAGAGGCCATTTAGCATGGAGCACCGCGAGGAGCGCATCCGCCTCGAGACTGCCCGCCACCGTATCGAAGGCTCGGTCACTCTCGCCCGCGATGGCTACCGCAGTCGCGTCTCCGACGTGCTCAATGCGTCTGAGCGCGACTTCCTGACGCTCACCGAGGTCACTGTCGAACCGCTCGACGGCAGCCCGTCCGAGGATCACCCCTTCCTCGCCGTCGCCCGCCGCCACATCGTGTTCGCCGTCAGCCCCGTTGAGGAGCCCCCGGAGTAGCGCGCCGTCGACTCTTTCGAGACACCGCGGGGTGGCCGTCCCTTCGGCCGACTCGAATCGCTGGATATGCTGGCGCATGCAGTTGTGTAATCAAGCATTTCAAGCCTGAAGGGGATTGCGGTGGAGACTGACCTGCTGGCGCGGGTATGCGCCGAACTAGAGCAGCGTATGGCCGAGCTGCGGCCGTTGCTGGGCGAGTACGAGCGCCTGCTCGAGGCCGCCGACACCCTCGCCTCGATCGAAGCCGGGGCCGCGGCGAGCGATGGCTCGTCCACCGCGGCGCCCCCGCCACGGCCCACGGCGCCGCGTCGGCGCGCACGCGACCGATCGAAGATCGGCCAGCGCGGCTCGGCTGCTGGAGCGATCGAGCTGGCGTCCTCCGCGCCCGAGCCGGTCACGCCGGCGCCGGAGCCCGCGCTGCACATCCCCGCGCCGCACACCCCGCCCGCGCCGCGCCCACCGCGCACGCCGCGCATTCTGCCTGCGACGCCCTCGCTCCGCACACAGCCCGGGCTGAGCGCCCTGCCCGGGCTGTCCACGCCGCCCGCGCAGCCTGTGCCGGCCCCGGTCGAGGTGCCCATGCCTGTTGTCCCGGAGTCGGCGGGCGAGGAGTTCGAGCCCGAGCCTGAACCCGAGCGCAAGCCAGCTGCGCCGAGCGACGTGCGGCAGGCGATCGTGGCTGCGCTCGAGCACGGCTCCCACACGATCGGCGAGCTGGTGATGGTCACGGCGATGAGCACCGCTGAGATCCGCACCAACCTCAGCCAGCTCACGCGGCAGCGCAAGGTCACGCGGGTCAAGCGTCAGGGCGACGGCAAGAGCGCCTTCGCGCTGCCCGCCTCCTCCGCGCGAACCTGAGCAGCGCGCCCCGGCGATCACGGGGACCGCCGTATATTTGCTCGATGGCTGCGACCCCACCACTGGAGACGACGCTCCTGTCCGGGGCGCGGGCGCTGCTGGCGTTCCATGCCCGCGAGCTGCCTCAGCGCGATGACCTGTGCGGGGCCTTCTGCGGGGCGCTGGCGCTGCACGCGGCCGGTATCGAGCGTTCCGCCGGACGGCCGGCGGGACACACGGGCGGGCCGGCAGGGCAAGCGGACGGGCCGGCGGAGCAAGCGGACGAGCCGAAGGTCCGCATGGGCGAGCCGATCGATCAGGACACGGTGGCGTTGGCAGCGGGTAGCGTCGTCTCCGCGCGACAGGACACCGGCAACCTGCCGCATGGCGAAGCGGGCAGGCGCGACTATCGGCTGGCGTTGCCGTTTGTCGACGATGCGGTCGTGTCGGGCACAACGGCGGCTGGTGTGGTAGGCGCGATCGAGCAGCTCGCCGACGGGGCGCTCGCAGCGATTCCCTACAGCGGCCCGTGGACGGCGCCCACGCTCGACGGCCTGTTCGAGCTCGTGGCAGGGCTCGAGCGCCCGGTGGCGTTGATCGCCAATCTTGCTACCCACCACCTGTGGGGCGGGCGGGCGCGCCTCGATCAGCTGCTCGACTACCTGTACGAGGGCGAGCAGAGCGGTCCGCCGCCCGACTGGGACGTGGGGCACTTCGTCTGCGTGTTCGGCCGCGTACGGGGCCCGCGCGGCACCCTCTATGGCGTCGCCGACACCTACCCCTCGCTCGGCAGCGGCGGCGTGCACATGCAGCCGGCCGAGCGGCTTGCCGCGGCGATCGAGCGGCGGGACATACCCGCCGGGGGCGTGGTGGCGGTGCTCGCCACAGACGACGCGACGCGTGTGCGCGCGGGGGCGTCCGAGCTGGGGTTGCGCGAGGGCATCTGGGACAACGGCACCGTGACGGCGGAGGCGGCGAGTTGAGCTCGACTGAGCTGGTTGCGCTGGTGTGCTGTGACCTCGGCGGGATCGTACGCGGCCGCTCGCTGATGGTGGCGGAGCTCGGAGAGACACTGCGGGCGGGCGTGGGGTGGGTGCCCGCCAACCACTCGCTTACCCCGCACGGCCCACTCGCCGCGCGTACGCCGTTCGACTCGACCGGCGACCTGCGCCTGCTGCCCGACCCCGGCACGCACGTGCGTGTGGAGGCGGAGTCCGCCGAAGCCGGGAGACGCCCGCCTTCGGCGGGCATCCCCGTTTCGACCGAAGCGGGGAGACACTCGCCTTCGGCTCGCATCCCCCTTTCGGCCAGCAGCGGGCGGGCGGGCGGGCCTCCCGATAACAGCGCCAATGCGCTGGAGCTGGTGCTGTGCGACATCGTGGAGACCGACGGGACCCCATGGGAGTGCTGCCCGCGGCGCTTCCTGCGCGACGCGCTTGCGGAGCTGGAGCGCGAGCTCGGCGCGCGTGTGGTGGCAAGCTTCGAGCACGAGTTCCAGCTCCTCGGCGCCGAAGGGGCGGCGGCGTTCCGCAGCGCGCGTTCTCGCTGGAACCGCCGGCGGCGCCCTTCTCGCTGGAGGCACAGCGGCGCGCCGAACCGTTCGCGGCCGAGGCGATTGGCGCGCTGGTCGAGGCGGGGGTGCAGCCGGAGCGGATCTTCGCGGAGTTCGCGCCCCACCAGTTCGAGATCCCCGTCGAAGCCGCGGAGGGGGTGGCGGCCGCCGACCGCAGCGTGGTGCTCAAGGAGGTCGTGCGCGAGGTCGCCCGCCGGCGGGGCCTGCGCGCCACCTTCACGCCGCTGCTGCACCCCGACGGAGCCGGGCAACGGCGTGCACATCCATCTCAATCTGATCGACGCCGACGGCGCCCCACTGCTCTACGACGCGGCGCGCCCGGGCTGCCTGAGCGAGCTGGCGGGTCGCTTTGCGGCGGGGATCCTTCACCACGCGGGGGCGCTCAGCGCACTGTGTGCCCCGAGCCCCGTGTCCGCCGCGCGCCTCACCCCCCACCGCTGGAGCGCGGGCGCGGTGTGCGTGGGCGAGCGCAACCGTGAAACGCTGCTGCGCATCCCGCCGCTGGTGGCGCTCGCCGCGGCCGATCCCGCTCCGCAGCTGCGCCTGGAGTACCGCGGCGCCGACGCCGCCGCCAATCCCTACCTCGCGCTCGGGGCGATCGTCCGCGCTGGGCTCGACGGGGTGCGCGCTGGGCTTGGCGCCGCCGCCGATTCTCGACCGCGATCCGGCGCACCTCGGCGTCGCCGAGGCGAAGCGCTTCGGCGTCGGCGCGCTGCCGGCGTCGCTGGAGGATGCGCTGCGGGCACTCGCCGAGGACGACGTTGTGCGCGGGTGGCTGAGCGCGACGCTATATGAGGCGTACGTCGGCGTCAAGCAGGCCGAGCTGGACGCAGTCGCCGACCTCGACCTTGGTGAGGTGTGCAAGCGGTATGCCGCGATCTACTGATGGCACCGTGTTCACCGGTACTGGCGCACTTGGTATAGCGATAGTATCGGTCGAGGTGCCTGGGGGTTGTTATAAAAAATTAAAGCCCGATAGCAATTGCGCACGGCCTTTGAAAAGTTGCATATAAACACGACCCACCCTGAGTTGCTGGAGCGGCTGCTCGAAGGCGTCGAGCGCGAGCTGCCGCGCGCGGTGGAGCTACGCCACCGGCTGCACGAACAGCCGGAGCTGGCACATGTGGAGGAGTGGACTGCGGAGGCGGTCGCCAAGGAATTGCCGGTGCCCTGCACGACCGTCTCCCGGACCGGCCGCATCGCCCGAGTGGGGCCGCATGGGCCGGACGTTAACGCACCGGTGGCGGTACGCGCAGAGCTCGACGGCCTGCCGATCGACCGAGCGCACGGACGCGCCCTTCAGCGCAAAGGGCGAGGCGATGCACGCATGCGGGCACGACGTGCACATGGCAGCTCTGGTGGCACTGACGCATGCGGCGCACGCGCTCGGCGAGGAACTGCCGGCGCCGCTGCTGGCGGTGTTGCAGCCGAGTGAGGAGGCCTACCCCTCGGGTGCCCGGGAACTCGCGCACGGGCCGGCGACGGAGACGGCGAGCGGGACGTCTGGAGCGCCGCCGGGGATCGGCCTCGGCACGACGGCGGAGACGGCGCGTGGCCCGCTGGCGGAGCTGGCGCCGGCGGCGATCGTGGCTGCGCACGTGCACCCTGAGCTCGGCGTGGGGCACGGTGGCGCTCGACGAGGGCGCGGTGAACGCCTCGTGCGACGCGGTCGAGATCGTCGTCGAGGGGGAGCCGACACACGGCGCCTATCCCCACCACGGCGCCGACCCGATCCTCGCGCTGGCGCAGATCGTGGTGGCACTGCATGCGCAGGTGGGGCGGCGCATCGACCCGCTGCACGCGGCGACGCTCACCGTCGGCGTGTTGGAAGGTGGGAACGCGGAGAACGTGATCCCCGCGCAGGCGCGCGCCCGGGCGGCGCTGCGCGCACACCGCCCCGAGGACCGGCAGGTGCTGCGCACGCTGGTCGAGGAGGTCGCGGCCGGGGTGGCGGCGGCGCATGGCTGTCGCGCGCGCGTGGAGCTGACCGCAGGCGAGCCGCCGCTCACAAACGATCCCACCATCGTCGCGCGAGCGCACGAGCTGCTGGCGGGTGCCGGCTTCCAGCGCGCCCCGGAGTGGCGCTCGTGTGGCTCGGACGACTTCGCCTTCTTCGCAGGGCTGGCGCCGATCGCGATGGCGTTCGTCGGCCTCGATGGCGCCCAGGGCTTCACGCGGCGCCCGCTGCATCACCCCGAGCTGCTGGTGCCCGACAGCGCGGTGGGAGCCGTGGCGCGTGCCCAGGCGCTGCTCTACGTGGCCGCGGCGTCGTTGGTGTAGCCCTCGATTTCTGGGGAGCGTCCACGCGCGTAAATGCTGGGGCCACCGTGGTGGACGCGGGGCATCCTTGCCCCGCGACGAACGTTAAACCAACACGCGCCGCCTGAAGTTGCGTAGCCCCAGCCCAAGAAAGAACGCGCAGAAGGCAATCAGCACCGGGTAGACCACGTAGAGGGGCATGTGCGAGGCTTCGGTGAGCCCGGCGCGCATCCCCTCGGCGACGTAGATCAGGGGGTTGAGCAGCACCAGGATCTGCAGCCAGTGGAACCCATCGACCTTGACGGGGGCAAGCTTCGTCCACTGGTAGTAGGTGCCGCCGAGGAACGTCAGGGGGAGCACGACGAAGCCGAACATCAACCCGATGTTGCGGGGCTCGAAGGTCGTGCCGAGCAGCAGCCCGAGCGAGGTCATCGCCACCGAGGCGAGCGGGATCAAAGTGAGCACAATCCACCAGTGCACCGACAGGTGGGCGTGCACACCAGGGGCGTGGATGACGGCCGCGATCGGAAACACGATCACGGCAGCCAGCATCCCCTGGACGGCGCCCGAGAGCACCTTGGCGATCGCGACCAGCCAGATCGGGCAGGGCGCCTGCACCCGATCCTCGATCTCGCGGGTGTAGCCAAACTCGGTGGACATCTGCAGCGCCACCGCCTGGATCCCCTGGAACATGATCGAGATCGCCACGACGCCGGGGACTAGCACGGTCGCGAAGTCGGACTCGGTCGTGGTGTTGGAGCCGTGGCCCCCGCCGATCCCCTGGCCGATCGTGGGGAACACGTACAGGAACACGAACACCAGCAGAAACGGCTGGATCAGCACGCGAGCGACGAATTCGGGGACGTTCTTGCGCAGCACCGTGAGATCGCGCAGGATCAGTGCCCCGAGCGCGGTACGGCTGGCCACGAACGTGGAGCGCGTGGGCGTGAGCACGATCGCGGTCGGCGTGGGCCGCTTGCCATCGGTGCTCGGTGCGGCGGTGCCCGCCGCGGTGGTGACAGTGCCGGGAGCGGTCATGCGCGTCCTCCGCCGGGGGCGGCACATCCCGGATGTCGCACAGGGACAGGGGTGGTGACGTCGGAGGCAATCATTCGCGCAGCTCCTTGCCGGTGAGGTTGATGAACACCGTTTCGAGCGACGGTTCGGCGACGGAGAGATCGACGAGCTCGAAGCCTCCGCGATCGGCGGCGGCCACAACCCGTGGCACGATTCGCTCGGACCCCTCGACGTGCAGCTCGATGCCACCGTCGATCACGCGCGTGCGGGTGACGCCCTCGACCTCCCGCTCGAGCGTCGCCGCCAGCGAGGCGCCGTCGCCGGGCGCCTTCACCGTCACGATCGTGTCGGCGCCGACCGACTGCTTGAGCCCCGCGGGTGTGTCGAGCGCGAGGATCTTGCCGTGGTCCATGATCGCGACACGGTGGCAGAGATGGTCGGCCTCCTCCATGTAATGAGTCAGCAGCATGATCGTCTGTCCCGCCGCGTTGAGCTCCCCGAGGATCTCCCACAGCGCGAGGCGGCTCTGGGGATCCAGGCCGGAGGTGGGCTCGTCCATGAACAGCACCGCGGGCCGATGAAAGATCGCACGGGCGACCATCAGCCGCTGCGCCATCCCACCGGAGAGCGCGAACACCGACGCCTGCGCCCAGCGCGCGAGGTGGAACTGCTCGAGCAGCTCATCGGAGATGCGCCGCGACTCCGTCGCGCCGATCCCGAACAGCCGCCCATGGAAGTACAGGTTCTCCCACACCGTGAGCTGCCGGTCGAGTGTGTTCTGCTGGGAGACCACGCCGATCAGCTGCTTGGCGAGCGCCGGGTGGGCGATCACATCGACGGCACCCACCGAGGCCGTCCCGGCGGTGGGGATCACGCGCGTGGTGAGCATCCCGGCTGTGGTCGTCTTGCCAGCGCCGTTGGGCCCCAGCAGCCCGAAGATCTCCCCCGAGCGGATCTCCAGGTCGAGACCGTCGACGGCCGCGAAGTCGGCGTCGGCGTAGACCTTCGTCAGGCCGTCGGTGCGGATCACAGCGGTGGGGGTGGTGGGGGCGCTCACGCTCATTGTCCAACCCTACCCAACGCCACGGGGCGGGACGCACCCTCGGGATTGCACGCCCGGCGGAGTAGAAAACGGACCGCGCGGCCGGCGGCCCTACACTGACTGCGGTGCAACCGCTCCCTGGACATGGCGTAGCACGGCGCAGGTTCTCTCGGTCATTGCACGCGCTCACGCTGCTACTCGCCCTCGCCACGTTCACCCTCGCCGCAACGGCAGCATCCGGCGCGGCAAGCAGCGCGCGCCGGCACGGGTCCGCGCCGGCAATCCTCATCACGACGTACAGGCTGACGCCCAGGGTCCAGCGGACGGTCCGCTTCACGGGCTACGCAACCTACAAGTTCAACACTCGCCCCAAAAGGCGCATCGTGAGCGCGACCGCAAGGATCGTCGGCGCTCAGGCGCACGCCGTGAAGATCAGCGCGACCAGCGTCTCGCGCAACCACAAACGCTTCACGGTCAAGCTGGTCTTCCCCGGCGAGCAGGGCAATCCGGGCAAGCTCGTCGTGCGGCTCAGCACGATGGGTGCCTGAGCGCCGCCTCGTCCCTACCAAGGGCCACGGAAACTACCCAGAACCGACCGTACACGGTCGGCGTCCGGCGCGCCGCGCAACATTTGCACGCCGACCGCGTCTCATGGTCATGGATCTAACAGACGAACGCCAGCAGCCGCCAACACCGGCCCCGCAGAGCACTCCCGCCCCTGGCGGGAGCGGGATCGGCGGCTGCGACTCGCCGCGCTGCAGTATGCCGCGAGTCACCTGACCACGATGCAGATGGAGTACACAGACTGCGAGCGGATCCTATGAAGGCGCGCGATGCGGATCGCCAGCGCGCGGGGTCACCGGCATAAGCCCGTCGGCCGCCGGGGCAAGCACCGGGGGCACGGTGAGCGCGACCGGCACGCCGCGCGCGCCAACGCCTAACGCCCGCGCCGAGCGCGGGAGCTGTGCGAGTAGGATCGCCGACTGGGGCTTGAAAGCCGACCAGAAAAGCGGAGTGACAAAGCGGGAGCGACGGGACTCGAACCCGCGGCCTCCGGCGTGACAGGCCGGAGTGAAGGTGCTGAAGCCAGTGTTTTCAGTGGTTTACGATCGCTCAAAGTGGCCTTGTGAGTGCTGATTCTGGCCCGTGCGGTACTGAAAGCGGTACTCGCGGAGGCGTGGTACTCGCGTGGTACTCTCCACAGATCGTGCGAAAAAGTGACGGCTCGACCCACACCTATCCGACCGGCGCGCTGGTCGTGGTCGAGCGCGGCGACGGGCCGGTGTACGAGGCCAAGTGGCGCCGTGGTCGCCGGCAGGTCAAGCGGCGCGTCGGGCCGGCTTGGCTGGAACACGGCGCGGACGGCAAAGGCTGGTGCCCGCGGCGAGGGCGGATGCCAGACGGGTTTCTGGACGAGAAGCGCGCGACTGTGCGAATGGCCGAGCTGATCGCCGAGCACGAGGAGCGGGAGCGAGCGATCGAGGCGGGTGAGCGCGAGCGCCGGGAGCAGGGCGTCACGTTCCGGGAACTCGCGGCAGAGTGGCTCGATCATCTGAAGCGCGAGCGCGGCGCGAAGCCCTCGACGCTGAGCGACTACCGCTACATGCTCGCCGAGCCGGGGACGCCGCACCAGCGCGGGAAGGGCAAGAGCCCCGGTCCCGTGATGGCTGCGTTTGGCGACCTACCCGCCGCGAAGATCACCACCCGGCAGGTGTCCGCGTTCCTGCGCCAGCTCGACGAGAGCGAGGTCTCCCCTCGCACCGTCAACAAGCACCGACAGCTCCTCTCCGCGATCTTCAACTACGGACGCCGCGAGGACACCCACGGCCTGCCCGCCAACCCGGTGGAAGCAACGACCAAGCGCCGCGAGCCCCCGCCGGCGGTGCTCGACTTCTACGAGCCCGAGGAGATCGAGGCCCTCGCCCAGGCCGCCGCCGATGGCGGACACCGCGGCCCACAGCCCGCGAACCTCGAACCCGATGAGATCGCATGGCGTGTACGCGAGGACGCCCAGGACTCCGAGCTGTTCCGCCTCGCCTCCTACACCGGCCTGCGCCTCGGCGAGCTGCTCGCGCTGCGCTGGGAGGACATCGACCTCGACACGCGGCGGATGGTCGTCCAACGCGCCGTCTCCGCCGGGGTGGAGGGACCGACCAAGAGCTGGCAGGCCCGGTTCATCCCGCTCGCCGACCCAGCCGCCGAAGCCCTCACCCGGCTGCAGGCGCGCGGCGACTACACCTCACGCGAGGACTACATCTTCTGCTCTCGCCTCGGCCGGCGCCTCGATCCCTCCGCCGTACGCAAGCGCTTCAAGCGCGCCCGCGACGCCGCCGGCCTGCGACCCCTGCGCTTCCACGCCCTCCGCCACGCCGCCGGTAGTCTCGTCGCACGTCACGCCGACGCGCGCTTCGTACAGGACTTCCTGGGGCACTCGCGGATCACGACCACCGAGCGCTACATGCATGCCAAGGCTCGGCCCGAGGACGTCGAGCGCGTCAATCTGGCCTTTGCTCTGCGGGCTTCTACAGATGCGCCATCCGTTAGGCCGATATAATGTCCAACCATATCGCCAAATATATGGCCAATATGCAGGCAAATAGTTCGCCAAATGTTTGGGTAGCTGTCGAGTAGAAGGACAGACCGCAAACCGACCACCACAGAGGGAAACCATGCCGCAGCTCCGCTCAGCACCACAGGACGCGCATAGGAAAGCGGTCGAGTCAACGATCCAGGACGTGGTCGGATACATGCAGGAGGTTCTTGGTCAGAAGCTGGTCGCTTACATCGCCGGGGTATCGGACCCCCGAACCGTGGGCCGCTGGGCGGCCGGCGAACGCACGCCCCGAGCAGAGCACGAGCAGCGGCTGCGCTGCGCCTACCAGACCTTCCAGCTGCTGCTCGCCGAGGAGTCCCCCCACACCGTGCGTGCCTGGTTCCTCGGCCTGAACCCGCAGCTCGATGACCAGTCACCCGCGCAGAGCATCCGCGACGGAGCGTTCCGCGACGTACTCGTAGCCGCCAAGGCATTCCTCGCCGGGGGATGAGTGGCACCAAGCCCGAAGGTTGTCGAGCCCCCCAAGAGCGGCCTCTGGAGGGTCGGCCGCTCACCTGAACCGCTCCGCTTCTCCGACCCGCTCGACCCCGAGCTACTCGAGAGCCGCGCCACCGGAAACCGCTTCGACAGCCCCACCGGGGACTACCGCGTCTGCTACTTCGCCACGACGCTCGACGGATGCTTCGGCGAGACGCTCTCCCGCTTCCGACCCGACCCCGGCCTCAGCTCGATCGCCGACGAAGAGGGGTTCATGGCACTCGGCGAGGTCCCCGCCGACTGGCGCCACCGGCGCCTCGCCGTGCGCGTCGTTCCGACACCGAGCGACACAGTCCCAGCAATCCGGCTGCTCGATGTCGAGTCAGCCGAAACCCGAGCCGTACTCCGTGAGGAACTCGGAAAGCTGCTCGCGTTCTATGGATACAGCGACCTCGACGTACCGACAGTCCGCGGCGGCGATCGCCGCATCACCCGCTGGATCGGACGTTGGGTCTACGAACAACGCGACGCAAACGACCGCATGAAGTTCGCGGGTATCCGCTATATGTCCCGACTCTCCTCGGAGTGGGAGTGCTGGGCGCTCTTCGAGAACGTCGCGCTCGATGAGCAGGAGCGACGGCCCATCCCACGCGACGACGAGGCGCTGCTACGCATCGCCGATCTCTATGGCTTGACCGTGTTCTGATTTGACATCAGGGCACACTCAAGGGCAGGCGTCGCCCGGAAAGTTGGCGCAGATCCTGAGATCCGGGATCAGATCGCGGTGTGGCCGGGCGGAGTCGCATCCTTGAGTGATGGATCGACCTCGCGAACCCGATGTCGCAGATCGGGATGGGTCAGAAAAGCGTCCACGAGTGCTCGCGATCCCCCGATGCACATCCAATCGTCGTCCCACAAAGTCGAGACAAGCCACGAACGATCGGCCGGAAACATCAGATCCGGCAGGGGACTCTTCCAATGCTCACGCTCGCGCCAGACACCCGCCTGCTCCGGGCCAGCCTCGACCAGCACGTACCACGCGTCAGTGGGACCCGGCCTCACCTTCCGCACGTCGTAGAAAACGATGTCCGCACCGCCCGTGTCGAGATAGCCAATCCACCACGGCTGAGCTGCGGAATGCTCGCTGAACACCGCAAGCACTGCCGCGTTGTGACGGTCCAGATCCTCGAGCGGCAACGCCGAGAGGTGGTCGCCGCTACCGGGAAGCTCCAGAGTGGCGTAGGCATCGAATACCCGAGGGATCGCTGACGTGATCGCGAACGAAACCCCAGTGTTCTCCCGAATCCAGGCAACCTCGGCTTCCCCGCCGATGCGCCACGCGCGACCGTCCTTCTTCCCCCAAACCTCCGTCTCGCAATCGTCAGTCATCGGCGGATGTTTAGCCGAAGCCCCCAGCCAGTCGCGAACGCCGCATTCTAAAGGCCCCGAAGCAGCTCGCCCGCCGGAATGCCGAGGCCACGGGCCAGCTTGACGACGGTTGATACGCGGAGGTCACGCGTGCCGCGCTCGGCTCGGCCGACCTCGACGGGGTGCATGTCGCAGCGTTCGGCGAGGGCTTCTTGGGTCAGCTTCAGGCGACGACGATTGGCGCGGATGTTCTCGCCGACGACGACCTTGGCCTCCACGCGTTTGATCCTCCGCGATACAGCCAATAACGTCCAGAACCAATAGCGTACTATCCGTGTATGCTGTCCGGTCACTATCAACGAATTGGTCCCGACGACAGCCATAACTGCCGCCGGGACCTTTGCACGGAAAGGTAGGGCCTTCCCATGCAGGACGAATCCAAGCAGTTTCCCGACGGCGAGCCCGCCACGGAGCGCGTCATTGTGTTGCAGTTCCTCCGCAACGACCGCTCCGAATGGTGGCCGCGCACGGAAGTGCTGCGCAGACTGCACGACATCGACCCCGACGCGGTGCGGGGGTCCTTGGCGCACCTGGAGCGCCTTGGGCTGCTCGACCGCAACGGCGCGCGCTTCAAGGCGTCCGACGGACTGCGGTACATCGACGACATCCTCGACCTCATCAGCATCTGATGGTGGGCACAACGTTCGGGCAGCGCCTCCGCGAGCTTCGCCGGGAGCGCAGCCTCTCCCAAGAAGACCTCTCCCGCAGGACTGGCATACACACCCCCTCGATCGGCCGCTTGGAGTGCGGCAAACGGGAGCCCCGCCTCAAGACGATCCTCCGGCTCGCGGATGGCTTGGGCGTCTCGCCCGGCGAACTGTTGGACAACCTCGGCTGGCGCAGGCTGACCCCCGAGGAGTTCGAGGAGCACTTCGGAGACCTTCCCACGGACGGGGAGGGCTGAGCATGTCTGCCGCCTACACCGCCGAGCGCGCCCGGCTACTGAACGTGCTCGGAGAGAACCTGCGGGGCCTCCGCGTGCGGCGGAACCTCGCGCAGGAAAGACTCGCGGAAGTCGCCTCCCTCCATCGCAACGAGATCGGCGTGTTGGAGCGAGGACAGGGCGAGCCAGGCGTACTCACGCTGCTGATCGTCGCCGACGCGCTGAGGGTTCCGCCGCACATCCTGCTCGACGGGCTGCCCGTGCCGAGGGAGCGCAGGCCCCGGAGAGCCTGACCGAAGGGGACGCCACGTCGCAAGGCCGGCGTTTGGCGCCTACGCGTACTGAGGAGACGAGGGGTCCGCCAAAAGCGGACCCCTCAGACCCCTGTCGGCCAATGGTCGGTCGATGCCCCGATCGGAGCCTGCCTCACCGCTTCCTCCACCTCGTTGCGCAGGAAGATCCAGCGGCGGCCGAGCTTACGCCCAGGGAGGACCCCGCGCCGGGCGTATTCGAGCACGGTCGAGATCGGCAGGTGCAGCAACTCGGCGACATCGCGGCCGTCAAGGACATCCTCGCGCGTCAGCCGAGGACGGGTTGGGGTGGATGTGGGAATGGTGCTCATCGAGCTGGGCAGAGAAGCGGGCTTCTGTGTTATTGACCCTGAGCCGCCCAAAACGGCCAACGAGTTTGCGAACGCCCGGCCATGCCCGACCGACACCCCGGCCTTTTTCCAACTCCAGCGACGCGCACTGACACCCCCGACCTTTCCCGGCAACCCCGCCGGTCGCCGCCAGCCACGCCTCCAAATCGGTGACACCGGACCTTCCACGCCCCTCGGGTCGCTTCGCTCCCCCTCCAGCACAGACTACGGGTATGAAATACCGGGTGGGCTTGCTGTCCGGTCGTGTTCGTAGGGTCGTTTGACCAGGACAGGGGCTCTTGTGGGAAGACGCAAATGGTGGGGCAGGCCGCCGTGCATTTGGGCTGCGAGCCCGTCAATGACTATATGGCCGCCCCTGCGACTCACCTGGTTGGGCTGAGAGCCCGAATCCGTATTTGTCGCTGCCCACCGCGCCTTCCAGTTTGAGAGTTCGATGGCTGGTGAAAGGAGTGGAAAGTGCGGTTTTTCGGTATTGATGTTCACTTGGAGTTCTGCGAGGTCGCGGTCGCTGAGGGCGGCAAGGTCTCGCAGGTCGGGCGGATCGCGAGCACACCGGAGGCGATCAGGGAGTTCGCGCGTGGTCTCGGCGGCGAGGATCAGGTCGTCTTGGACGCCAGCGGCAGCGTGATGGCGATCGCGAGGATCCTGCGGGAAAGCAACGTCGGGCGGGTCGTGGTCTCTAACGCGGCGCAGACGCGCGCGATCTCTCACGCGCGGGTGAAGTCTGACCGCTTTGACGCTGCGATGCTCGCCAGGCTGCTCTCAGCAGGGATGCTCAGCGAGGTATGGGTGCCGGACGAGGCGACGCTCGCGCTACGCCGCCGGGTCGCGCGGCGCTCAGCTTTGGTGCGGGCACGCACCCGGATCAAGAACGAGGTGCACGCCGTCGTGATGCGCTGTCTGCTTGGCCGCCCACCGGTCAGCGATCTCTTCGGCCGTAAGGGACGTGTGTGGCTGGCCAAGCAACAACTCCCGGAGGAGGAGGCCGAGACGGTGGCGGGCTGTTTGCGCCAGATCGACTTCCTGGATGGCGAGATCGCTCTGCTCGACCAGAAGATCGCCGAGCAGGCCCTGGCGTGGCCGGGGCTGTGCAGGCTGTTGACGATCCCGGGGGTGGACATCGGCACCGCGGCGGCAGTGATCGCAGCCGTCGGGGACATCACACGCTTTCAGAGCCCTGGCCAGCTGGTTGCCTATCTCGGCTTGGACCCGAAGGTCCGTCAGTCCGGCTCAGAGCCCGCTCGCTACGGGCATATCTCAAAGCGCGGCAACGCGCAGGCCCGTTCGATGCTGGTCGAGGCAGCTCGCGGACATCCACCGCACCACGGACCCCGCCGAACAGCGCGCATGGCAAGCACTACGCGCGGGAGAACCGGAGCGCGCGATGGCGCACTACGCCTCACGCGGCCAGTTGCACCTCTCCGACACCCGCGACCAGGCCGCAGAGCACGCCGTACAAACATGGGCCGCGCTCACCGAGGGACGCGATATCCGCGAGGTCGCGCTGATCGCCGACGCGGCGAACACGGAGATCGATCGGCTCAACGCCCGCGCACAACACCTCCGCGCACAGCGCGGCGAACTCGGCCACCACGAGATCCCGCTACCCGGCGTCCACCACGGCCTACGCGAAGGCGACCTCATCGCATTCACCGCACAGCACCGACCGCCAGGGCAGCCACGAGTCGAGAACGGCACCCGCGGACAGGTGAGCGCCATCCACGAGCGAGGCGTGACTGTCACGCTCGACGGATCACACCGCAAGGTCCGGCTCGCCAGCGAGGACCTCGACTCGCTGAAGTTGGCCTACGCGCAGCATGTCTACCGCCAACAGGGCGCGACCGTCGAGCGCTCCGTCGTGCTCACCGGCGGATGGCAGACCAGCAAGGAGACCGCCTACGTCGAGGCAACCCGCGCACGCCACGGCACCAGTTGGTTCGTCGCCCGCGAGGACCTCGGCGAGGAAGGCCAGAACGCCCGACGGATTACGAACCTCGCCCAGAAGATGACAAACAGCCGCGCACAGGTACCCTCGCTCGCGCACCGGGAACGCCTTGATTCCGACTGGGCACCGATCCACAATCCGCTACGGCTACGCTCCGTTTTTTCGCCAACACGCTGGCTGACCAGCCCAACCAGCCGCGATACGCACGACCGCAATGCGGGCCGCGGACGCACGTAAAGCCTCCACGTGTGCCAAGCCGATCTACTTGAACCGTCAATACGGGGCGCTACAATCGCGTGGAGCGAGGTAGTGCTGACCTCGTTGATGGAAACCCGTTCGGCTCAGACCAGCACTGCGAGCCGGAAAGAGAGGCGAAATGCCCTCCCTCAACTCACTGACCAAGCCGTCTAACGCCAATTGGATCGCCAAGGCCGACGCCAACCCCGACGGTGACTTCGGGATCGCAGCGGCAGAGACGCCGGGCCTAGACCACGCGTTCCGTGACGTGAACGTCGCCTGGTATGGAACCGATCGCATCAAGATCACACTCAGGGGCGGTGGCCCTGCCGCAATCCGTCAGGCGTATCTGTCAGGTAAAGGTCAGGACGTGATTCTCGACCTGATCGCGCTGCCCGGAGGCGAGAACTGATGCCTGCGGCACGTCGCGCTTACGGAGCGGGCACACCGTTCGAGCCCGCGATGCCGAGATGGTCGCGGCGGGCCTTCCCTCGCCGTGAGACGACGGTGAAGGCAGGGATCTAGAGCATGTGGCGTCCACGCACCGAGGCGGAGATCAGAGTCGGCATCGAGAATGGCGCGACGATCGAGAAGTCGAGCTTCGACGCCAAGCAAGAGCTACCCGCTCCGGGCAAAAACAAGGATCTTGCGAAGGACATCTGCGCGATGACCGTCGATGGAGGAACCCTGCTCTACGGGCTTGGGGGCGACAATCCGACGCGCCCGGATCAGCCCATGCCGTTCGAGACTGGCGGGGCGCGCGAGCGCATCGACTCCGTTGTTCACAGCGGGATCGACGAGCCCCCTACAGCCGACGCATACGAGATTGATTCCGAGGACCAGCCGGGCCGCGGTTATGTCTGCGTCGTCGTTCCGCCATCCCCGCGGGCTCCCCACATGCTGACCGTTGACGGCGACAGGAGGTACTGGGGACGGGGAGATACCGGCAACCGCCTCCTCAGTGAGAACGAGGTTGCGAGGCTGTATGCGCGACGAACCGAAATGGATGCCCAGACGTCAACGGCGCTGGACGAAGCCACGACGCAGTACCCGTTCGCGTTCGCGGCGTCGTCGTGCGGTGTGTCTGTTACGCGAATACGTCCGGTCGCTCCGGGACGGGAGTTGCTTCGTCTGGCGGCCGGTGATCGCGCGATCGATGAAATGCTCATTCACGAGATGACGGACGCCGCGCGAGCTCGAGATCCCTACCCAGATCAGGGAACACGCGGTCTTGGGGAAACGTTCTCAGCGCGGGCGGTCGAGGCTGACCTTCTGGGTCGCTTCCCAGGAAAACTGCGAGGACAGCGAATACCAAGCGTACGCCGAGTTCTCGGCTCAAGGGGCGATTAAGTACTGGTACAGCCCGCTGAAGAGCACAACACGCCAGGGAGTCCAGTTGCTGCTCGAGCGATCTCTTACCCGTGCCGTCTACCAACCGCTTGCCGTTGCCGGGTGGCTGTACGATCGCGCAGGCTTCTACGGGAGCGTCGACGTCGGGGTTGCGGCCATCGGCATCGAGGGGGTCGGCGGCGCAAGTCTGATCAACTCCTTCAACAGGGGTCAACGAACGTACTCCAACCCGGAATACCGTCGCTGGGAGCGCGTTACGGGCGAGGAGCTGCGGGACGGGCTTGATGGCGTGGTGCGCCGGCTTCTCAGGCCGCTCCACGAGGTGATCTCGGCGCGGAACTACGATCCGCTACGCGAACGCGATGAACGCGTTGCCCGTTGAGACGGGCCTGGCCGCAGCGCGGATCGCGGGCGTTTGAATGTCCTCAGTCGAGATCGTGCAGATACTGGTACTCGGGAGTGGATCGGCCGGTCAATCGTTGATTGCGCGACCTGGCGCATACGACACCGAAGGCCAAGATGAGGAAGTCAAGCCAGTGCGTCGCTACCCCCGAGACAGCCCTACCCGGGGAGACCGACTCTTCATTCAGCAGCAACGAAATGACGCCGGCGAAGGGGATGAAGACCGCCAGCTGGACAACGAACGAACATGCTGCCGCAAGCGCAGACACGTAAACCGAGGTTGGAGGGCCGCCTGGGACGTAGGGTGCCCCCGCTCGCCGCAGAAAGTCCCGGTTGATCTGCTCGGCCTCCTCGACATTGCTTCTCTCTTGCGAGTTACGCCAGAGCGCATAAGCAATCAAGACGGCGAACGCCCCGAGCGACGCGCCACTCACGTCTTCCGCGCTTGTGAACGCATCAGCCGCCAGCCCGGCCATGACAAGCACCACCACCACGCCCATCGCCGTTCGAACAGGGAACGAGAGAGACCTTGCGTTCTGGCGCTGACGCTCACGAGCAAAGGCGACCGCGTAGCGGGCAACCGGTACGTCCTCCGCAACTTCGCCCCGCCGGACCAACCGCCTCCCCCGGCGCATCGCCCTGGCGCTCAGACCACTCGCCGCCGCGACCAGCTCCTCCGACGGAGCCTCACCAAACCCTGCTCGCAACCAAATGCGCCATCCGCTCACAAAGGGCAAGCTATCGGACTGATGAGCCACCCACAAGGGGCGCCGCCGCCGATCCCCGCCCAGCGGGCGATCTACTGCGACAACTGCCCAAAACTGCACGACCTCCGGCCTGCAAGCCGGGGCCAGCCCGATTCCTGGCAAAACGAGGCCAAGTGTGGTACTCGCCCGCGGTACTCGCCACCAAAACCGAGTACCACCCGAGTACCAAACCCCAAAGAAAAAGCCCCGATTACCAGGGCTTTCCCTCGACGGGAGCGACGGGACTCGAACCCGCGGCCTCCGGCGTGACAGGCCGGCGCTCTAACCAACTGAGCTACGCCCCCGCGTGGAGGAACGCGGGAGGGATGACCCTCCGCGGCTCGACGCGCTGAGCACAGTATGCCAAGCCGTGCCGGAGAAGGCGGGGGACGAGCGGCATACGTTGCCCGCCAAACTGGCCAAGCAGCCAGGAATGAGGTAGGCTGCGCGCAGTGACCCTCCTCGGCCCACCGCCCCCGAAGCCGTTCAACCCGTTCGCGGTGATGGTCGACGACCTGCGCAAAGAACGCGCCAGCAGGGTGCCCTACCCACCTGGCGAGACCAGCTTCAGCATGGCAAGGACACGCCGCTTCGCCCACGATCCGCTGCCGCTGCTGCTGGAGTGCTACGAGAAGCACGGGCCGGTGTTCACGATCAAAGTGCTGCACGGCAACATCGTGTTCATGCTGGGGCCAGCCGCCAACCACTACATGACGGTGTCGCACGCACAGAACTTCATCTGGCGCCAGTCGCACTTCCGTGACCTGATCGGGCTGCTGGGAGACGGGCTGTTGACGATCGACGGGGACTTCCACCGCCGCTCGCGCCAGATCATGCTGCCGGCCTTCCACCGCGAGCGGATCGCGGCGTCGATCGACGTGATGCGCCAAGAGACCGAACGTGCCCTGGAGGAGCTGAAGCCGGGGAGCGGTGTGGACCTGTACAGCTGGACACGGCGCCTGGCGATGCGGGTGGCGATGCGCGCGCTGTTCGGGCTGAACCCCGACGGCGAGCCAGCGAAGGGCACGGATGCGGCGGGGCTGTTCGAGCGCGCACTGTCGTTCTACGCCACCGAATACACCTCGCGCTTCCTGCGCGGCCCACTGACGCCGTACGCTCGCTTGCAGAGCGCGGCGAAAGAGCTCAACAAGGTCATCTACGCCGAGATCAACCGCCGCCGCGCGACGGGGGAGCGCGGCGAGGACGTGCTCAGTCTGCTGCTGGACGCGCACGACGAGGACGGCACCGCGCTCAGCGACCGCCAGGTGCGCGACGAGGTGATGACGCTGCTGTTTGCTGGCCACGACACGACAACCTCCACGGTGTCGTTCATGTTTTACGAGTTGGCGCACCACCCCGAGATCGCCCAGCGCCTCGTGGCGGAGCAGCGCGAGCGCCTGTGCGGCGAGCCGCCTACCGCCGAGCAGCTGATGGGCGGCGAGCTACCGCAACTGGAGATGGTGCTGGAGGAGACGCTGCGGATGTACCCGCCCGCCTGGATCGGCCCGCGCCGCTCGGTCGAGCCGTTTGAGTTCGAAGGCATCAAAGTCCCGGGGAGTGCGTACGTGAACTACTGCTCGTGGGCCTCCCACCGCCTCCCCGACGTGTGGCGGAACCCGGAGCGCTTCGACCCCGAGCGCTTCGCCCCGGAGGCGCGCGAGGCGATCCCCAAGGGCGCATACGTCCCGTTTGGTGGCGGCTCGAGGACGTGCATCGGGATGCGCTTCGGGCAGCTGGAGGTGCGCACGATTGCGACGCTGATCCTCAGCCGCTTCCAACTGGAGCTACCGCGGGACTTCGAGCTGAGCATCCGCCAGATGCCAACGATCAGCCCGCGCGAGGGATTGCCGATGACGGTGCGTGAGCGCACCCCGGCGCTAACGGCGGCAGCCGCGTGAGAGCGCGGGACTCGCAGCCGCAAACCACAGCCCCGTATGCTCTATCGCCGCCGCCCCACTGAGGGGCAGCTCACTGCAGCCGCGCGCCGATGCTCACCTGATAAGAAGGATCCGCGCCCGCACCCGCAGGGGGAGCTTCGGTGAGGCGGAAGGACTGCACATACATGTGTGGCGCGGAGAGCAGCGTGACTTTGACAAGGCCCGCGAAGGGGATCCCCTTGGGCTGGGCGACGAGCTTGCCTTCGACGGCGCTGAGCTGCACATCGACGGAAGCCGCCAGCCCGAAGAGGGAGCCACTGACGCGCATGGACACCCCGTCGGAGTTGCTGCCAAGCAGCGCAAAGCCGGTACTGCCGGGCAGGGAGGAGCGTAGGTCGGCTTCGCTGAGCTGCCCGCTCATGGCGAGCTGATCGCCACGCTTGCGCCAGTTGGCATCACGCAGCGTGAACGAGCCGACGCGCATGCTTTCGGCGTGCATGTCGACGCGCTGCACCCCGCGGGACTTCCACAGCAGTTCGTTGGCCTGAGCCGGGGTCATGTCGAGGTTGGCGGCGCTCACCGTGGCCGATTGCGCATCGCCCCACAGCAGTTCGATCGCGGGGAACGCGCTGACGGAGGCGCTGTGCACGACCCCATAGCGCCCGATCTGGCTGCGCACCCGCTGAGCGGCCAGCCTGGGAAGCAGCAGCTGCGCTAGCCCGAGCACCACCACCGCCCCGCCGGCAACTCCCAACGCTATCCAAGCGGCTTTGCGAGGACTCGTGCGCATGGGTACAGCTTGGCAGGGAACGGGATATTTGGATGAAGCGCCCCGGCAGGGGCTTTGCTCGGGGGTCACGTAGCTCAGCCCCAAGGCCCTGGGGCGAGGTCCGTCACGGAGCCGCGGGCGTCGGCGATATTGCGTGGCCAACAGCGGCTCCCGCCAGGTCCCCGGGAGCGCTAGCCTTGTGAGGCCAGAACCCCGGACACGGGGGGCGCGTAGCTCAGCTGGCCAGAGCACCTCGTTTACACCGAGGGGGTCGCCCGTTCGAGTCGGGCCGCGCCCACTATAAAGTGCCTGCAAAATCGTGGGTTTTTGCACCGGCACTCCTCCTCGGTGGGCTCGTGGAGAGGCCCCAGATCGCGATTTGTGCCCATTTGTGCCCATTGACGTCGGAGGGGTTCGGGGCGCACCGTGACGGGACACTCGGCGGCGGGACACACAGGATGGTCGTAGCAGGCGGGGTCGTCGTCGTGGACTTCTGCGGCCGACGAAGCACGAGGTCCCCGAAAGCGCACATCTGCGCTGCGTTGGCGTAGGCAATCTGCTCGTTTCGACCGGGCGGGAGCCTACGCCCCACCGCAGTCGAGCGGGTTCAAGCCTTCGGGACCTGGGCAACGGTCTCCGGAGAGCACTTCCCGGGCGTGGGCTTTGTGTCGGTAGGGCAGCAAGTTGGAAGCTAGTGGTAATGCCACTTGTTTAGCTAGTGGATGCACTAGTGCTACTATTAGTGGAGAGGCTAGTGGAGCTACCAGAGGAGGGGCAAAAGCATGGACTGGCTGAAGATGCTCGGTACCACCAAGCGTCAGATGCAAGACGACTGGCTGAACGAAGGAGACCGAAGCAAGGGCTTCGTCGCCTCACGCAAGCGGATGAACATGCGACCCGGCGACCGCCTCGTCTACTACGCGACGGGCGTCGGGTCGGTATTCGCCATCGCCACGGTCACGAGCTTCCCCTACCAGCAAGCGGACACCGAAGGGTTCAAGTGGCGCGTGGACATCGAACTGCAGCAGCACAAGCAGTCCCTCCACGAAGGATTGCCGCTCGAGGTCGTGAGCGTGGACGGCCGCGACCTACGGCAGTCGATCCGGCGTCAGTCGCACATCAAGCTGCGGCCGGCGGAGTTCGAGGCCGCCGCCAAAGCGCTCGCCATATAACGACTCGACGCTAAGAGGTGGAGTGGTGTCGTGGATGTACCGGGTTCCGACGGTGCTGGCATTATGGACCCTGTGGAGGCCGACACGGCACCGCAGTTGGCGATCGAGCTTGTCCCGAGGTTCCGGGCATGAGCCCTCGCAAGAGGACGGCGACCCTTATCCTGATCGCGACCCTTATCCTGATCGCCGTCCTCGTCGCGGTGGGCGTCCTTGCGATCCTCAAGAACTGGGGCACCGTGGCCTCCGCGGTGCCGCTCGCGCTCACCGGGATCATCGCTGCCGGAACGATTCTCTTGCTGCGAAGACACCCGACGGCGGCAGCGCCAGCACCGGGGGACGGCGACGGGCTCGTCCGCCTCAGACCCAAGGGCGCGCTGACGAGACCCGAGTGGATGGACGTGCTCACAGCTGCCGGTAGCGAGCTGTACATCGCCGGGCACTCCCTGGGAACGTGGTGTGACTCAGAGAACCGCGAGCGCTTCACGACCGAGCTCGCTCGCATCCTTCACCGTGGGAAGGTGACGCTTGTAATCCTTCACCCCGAGAGCCAGGCGCTTGCACGCCTCTACGAGGCGACGTCGACCAACTACGCCGCGAACGTCCGCCACAGCCTGCGGATCCTGGAGAATTTCGCCAAGCGGCTCCCGTTGAGCACCGGACACGGCTGGAGATCACACTCCTCGAGGACCCACTGTCGCTGCCTTACATGGTTGTCGGCAACGAGCACATGCTGATTACCGCAACCTATCTTGCGACGTGCCACAGCGAAAAGATGCCGTGCTTCAAGCTAGACCGCGACTCCGACGGTGCCAGCGCGATCTACAACGACTTCCACAAGCTCGCCGAAGAGGGAAAAAAAGTTGCGATCTAGCGGGCGGACTTACGACTTCAGAGGGCGCCCTGGACGGCTGCTAGAACAGTGTCGTCGGCTCCCCCATGAGGCTCTCGTGAACGTCCAGTGGCTGCGCGCCGTCGAGCTTGAGCGTCAGCGTCATCGCGGAGTGGTCGGTCAGCCCTAGCTCGCGGGTCTCATGGACGTAGGAGCACTCGAGAACCCGCTCGGCGAGTGCCAGGGAGACGAACGCGTGGTCGTAGCGGTACCCGTCCCCGTCATGGCTTTCCCAACTGTGCTCGATCCTCTCCGGCGAGCGCAGGCGGTAGGCATCGACCCAGCCCGCCTCCAGCAGGCCACGGTAGAAGTCGTACTCCCAGTCTGCGAACCACGCGTAGCGCGGCTGGTGAGAGGGCTCGAGGATGTTCAGGTCGCCGATCAGCACCCCGTGCTCCGGCGCGGCCTCCACCGCATCGGACAGCGCCGCGAGGAACGTTCGCTTGCGCTCAGTTTTCGCGACCGACGCGTCGCGGGAGGGCACATAGATGCCGAGCACCTCGAGCAGCCCTCCGCCGAGCACGGCGCGCTCGGCACGCGCCGGCAGGTGGCTGACCACGTCCCCGCCGCGTTCCTCGATCGCGACCCGGCTTGCAATCAGAACTCCTCGCTCGCCGTCGCCGGGCCGCGGGAAACGGACCTGCCAACGCGCACCTTTCAGACGCTCAACGATCAGGTCGCACCCAGCGCTCGGGGCGGTCTCGGTGAGCACTAGGACATGCTCGGGTCGCTCCTGCAGCCACTCGAGTTGACGCTCGGCACGCTCACGCGACGGGTTGCCGATGTTCATTGCGAGTACACCAATCGTCTCGAGTGCGTCGTTCATCGATGCGTAGCCAGGTACCCGCGAATCACACCGCTCATTCGCCCAGCGAGCCCTGACGCTTCGGTCGTGCTCGTGTCATAGACAGTCGCCGGAAGCTGGTGCTCCGAGGCGAGCAGCCTGTCGGCGTCCGCGTACAGCTCCAGTTCGCGCTCGGACGCGTCCGGTAGCCGCTCAAAGCGCCTGGATGGGTCCGCTGGCCGGACCGCAAGGCGGCTGGCGAGAATCTCGGGTTCGGCAAGCAGTCGGATCCGCACGTCGGGGCGCAGTATGCCGTGATTGAGCTCGAGAATCTCCTCGGTCGGCACACCGTCCAGACGCTGCAGCACCAGCGAGGACTCGATGTAGCGGTCGCACAGCACGATCGCGCCAGCGTGCAGGCGCGGCAGGATCTCCGTCGAGAGCTGGTGGAGGCGGTCCCCGGCGATCAGGCAGGCAAGCGCCCGCCCACGGTATTCCTGCTCGCCGGCACGGATCAGCTGACCGAGCGGAGTGGGGGATGGCTGGTGCGTGCGGTGCACCGGCGCCTTTCCATCAAGCCGCCCGAGCACGGCGTCGATGAGCGTGCTCTTACCTGAGCCGTTTGGCCCATCGACGGTGACGAACAGCCCCGGCGCGGTCGTGGTGTCCGAGAACAGTGCTCCACTCATGCGGCCACCTGCGCCTCATCCGGAATCGGGCACTGCTCGCGGTCGCGTTCCCCGAGGCGCCCGCCGCTGGTGATCACGGCGGCTGGACAGCCGCGCCCACACCCGGGCGCGAGCGCACAAGAGCCGCATGTCTTATCCGGGGGCGCCGTGTTCCGGTCGTGCAGCCGGTACTCGTCGAGGCGTCGTGCGATGTCCTCGTGTTTGAGGATGTTGCCGACGATGAAGTCCTCCGGGGGGTATTGGGAAGCCGGGGTTCGCGCGGCGAACACGAGGTAGGGACAGACTGTCACCTCACCAGTGGCGAATATGTAGATAATCGTCCCGGCCTCGCAGCCGGAGAGAGGCGCGTCGTCGTTGGGGAACCGGATCTTCACGACGTCGAGATCGGCGCCCACGAATGGTTCGGTCAGCTTCGCGATGTTTCGCAGGTGCTGCTCAGCGCTTGCTAGGCGGCGTGCGCCGCGTACGCCCCGTCCCATAGAGGCGAGTGGGTTCATCAGCACGTACTCGGCGCCACACTCTTTCGCGAACGCGCATAGCTCTGCGAACTCGCTGGCCTGCGCAAGCGTGTTCGGCGTAGCAAGGAGGCCCTTCATCAGGCCGCGCTCGGCGAGCCGTCGCACGGTCGCGACGGTCTGTGCGAAGGACGCAGGGTTGCCGCGGAACTTGCCATGGCTCTGGGCGGAGAACCCGTCGAGACTGACGTTGCAGGAGACGCCGCCGATCTGCTGTAGCGCATCGAGATCCTCCCTGTCTATCAGCGTTCCGTTCGTGCAGATCGTGACTGTCATCCCGGCGTCGCGTGCGGCTCGCACGATCTGGACAAGGTCGAGATGAGCGAATGGCTCACCGCCCGTGAGTGTCAGCCGCGCAACGCGTGCCTCAATGAGCTGAGGCAGGATCCGCTCGCGGATCGCCTCAAGTGGGATGTCGCTCCCCTCACGTACCGCTGAGACGAAGCAGTGCGCGCAGTGCAGGTTGCAGCGCTCGGTGATCTGCAACAGCGCCTTGCGCTCCCGCCCGACCGTGCTCGTGCGGAAGTAGCAGGAGTTCGCCATGCCCTTCGCTGCGATCGCTCGCCGTGTGCTCATGATCGCCCGGCCTGTCTGCTCCGCGCGCAACACGGTCGGCAACTTCCCCTGCACCCATGGCCTTCCCCCGCGAGGGGAGGCAGACTGTGTCTGCGCGGCGTCCGCCGTGAGAAGACCATGGCCAATCGATCACCCATGACGGCATTCGCATCCGCATGCCCAGCGCGCGAAAGACCCCGCGTGCGGGAGCCCCAAGCGACATGGGGGGGCGCGTCGGTCCACGAGGACGGCCGCCACCGTCGGTGTACACCGACGTTCTGCATCGCTTGGCATACGTCGCTGCGAGTGCTGAGCTTGAATATTGGGGCGGCCGCGCCCGAGCGCGCGGAGGCAATCCTCGGCTGGCTTCGCCGCCGCAGCGAGGATGTCCTCGTGTTGACAGAGACAAGCCGCGGCGACGGGACGGCGCTGCTGCTGGACGGCCTGCGCGCCCGCGGCTACCGCACGTTCTGCACCGTGCAGACGCCAGACCGCGGGGTGGCGGTCGCGACCAGGGTCCCGGTCCACCAGACGCTTGACCAACACGTGTCTGTGACCTTGCCGTGGCGTGCGGCAGGGGTCGTGCTGGATACCCGCCCGCGGGTCGCGCTGATCGGGGTCTACGTCCCCTCCCGGGACCGGACTCCGGTAAAGGTGGCCCGCAAGGAGGCGTTCCTCGCCTCGCTTCTGGACAGTCTGCGTGGGCTCACGCCTGCGGTCCGTGGCCGACTGCTGCTCGCGGGGGACTACAACACCGTGGCGCGTGGCCACACGCCTCGGCTGCCCGGCTTCTTCCCATATGAGTACGCCTTTCACGAGCAGCTCGAAAGCCTCGGGTTGACCTCCGCGCACGAGCTCGCCTCGGCGAGAAGACAGCCGCACAGCTGGATTGGCCGCACCGGCAACAGCTACCTCTACGACTACGTCCACGTCGGGGAGAAGCTGGCCTCGAGCGTGGCGCGCTGCCGTTATCTGCACGACCCTCGCGAGCGGCGTCTGAGCGACCACGCCGCCGTCACGGTCGGCCTGCGGTTGCGCTAGCCCTCTCACTCGCTGAGCACCAGTGCGCGGATCAGCCCCGCGTCGAGTGTTTTCATCCCGTCAAGCGGAATGTTGCCTGCGAAGTGTGCTTCGGCGAGTTCGCGGCCGGACCCCTCCAGCTTGCCGATGTTTTCCGTTGACCCCCAACGGCTGTTGTCATCGGCGATGTCCGTGAGGGCGTAGGAGGCGATCACGCCGAGTAGCGCCGGGCTGAGGCCTGCCTCGGCCGCGACGCTTTCGACGGCACCCTTGAATAGGTTCGGCCCGTCCGCCTCCGAGCGCTCCCGGACAGCTGCGAGCAGCCGCTCATGACCGGGTGCCACCAGCGCCAGCGCGTACTCGTTCGCGGCCCGCTCCTGCGCATCGGTGGTGTCGGCCGGGCTCGGGTTTGAAAGGTCCACAACGCTGCCCTGGGCGAGATGCCCGAGGGCTATATGTCCAAGCTCGTGCGCCAGGTCAAAGAGCCAGTAGGCGATCATTCCGCGGGTCTCCTTCAACACGATCACGGGTCGGCCCTCGACGGTCCAGGCCGCGGCGGAGAACCCGCTGGACCCCGCCATCGGGATCACGAGCATCCCGGTGCTCCACGACCAGCTGAGCAGCAACTCGAGCGTGACGCGGCCATGCCCGTCCGGGAGCAGTGCACGGCGCAGATCGGCGGGGTCCTCGGGCACCGCCGCGACGGGCTTCTCGCACACCCAGGCGCTGATCGCGGAGATCGTGTGCGCCAGCGGCAGCAGCGGTGAGTCCTGCGGCTGCGCGCTGCGGGACTTGAAGCGCACCGGCCCGGCGAGTGCGAGCACCCCCAGCTGCCCGCTGTCGAGTTCCTCCGCGCTCCAGCCGAAGCCCCGGGTCAGCGCGGCCGCGAACTGTGAGCGCGACACCTGCGCGAGGATCCGCCGAAGTACTGGCTCCGGCGCCCCTGCCTTCTTAGCGAGTCGGCTAAGCACCTTAACTGAGACCTCCGGAGCGTCCGGCCCGGAGATGTCGGCGAAGCTCGCGTCCAGCGCTCGCAGCAGCGATCCAACCGTGGAGAGGCGCATGTCGCTCTCGCCCTTCTCGAGCTTCGCGAGCTGCGACGGCGGCATGTCCACGAGTTTCGCCACGGCCGCCTGGGCGATCCCGCGGTCTTCGCGCAGAGCACGCAGCCGCCGCGCGATACGACGAGACTCCTCCGTATCCCGGTCGCGCAGCTCACGCGCGAACACCGGGTCCGTCGCGGCCCGGATCGCGCTCCAGTCAACCTCTCGCGAGCCACCGTCCCAGCTTGCCCGCAGGCGCGTCGGGTCCTCGGCGTCGACGTGCACGTTGAAGTCCGCGCTGTGCACGCCGAGCAGCCCTGGGTTGACTGTGACCGTATCGCCGTTGGCGAAGCTGACGTCGACTCCGTCTTCGGTTCGTGCTGCGCCGATGATGTCGCTGTAGCCGGGCTGCTTCCAGCGCGCGGGCTCCGTGCCACTCATGTTGCGTTTAGCCCCTCCCACCGAGCCAGCAGTGCCTCCTGCTGGTCGGCAATCGCGTCCTGCAGCGACTGCGGAATCGGCTCGATAACCATGAAGTACTCCAGTGTCTCCAGGTAGACCGAGCCGACACGGGTCCGGCGGTGCAGGATGTGGGCATGGGGTCGATGATGTGGTGCGCCTCGCTCATCGTTGACATACACCCCGTAGTTGCGTTCGTAAAGGACTCGTACCATCAGATTAGCAAATAGGTTAAGATGCCCCGAGAAGCATAGCGCTTCGTGGGACGGTACGGCGATTTGACATCGGTCGTCCCCGAGAGCCACGGCGTTTTGGCCCCAGGGTGGGCATCCTGGCCCGAGGGGGCCCACACGGGTGTGTCGCCAGCGCGTCGCGCTGCCCGTCGTGAGGGGTGTCGGCCCGAGGGCGGGTTGCGCGACAGGTCCCCCACCGCGGTTTGTGGCTCTATCACTGGGTTTGTGTGGTGCCGGATCCCTCGCCTGCGCTGCGCTTGGCGTCCTTGACCACCCGCCCACAACTTCGAGTTCGGGTGGTCAAGGACCGGGATCCTGAACGTGGGATGGAAGACAGGGTGATGGTGTGGTGGCGGTGGGGGACCAGATCAGGGTGACCAAGAATGGGGGACCAGAGAGATGGAGAGAAGGATGGAGATAGATGGGTGGGAAGCAGGGTGGCGTGGGGTGGCCCATGGGTGGTTGTCTTGTCTGTGGGGCTCCGGCCGACTTCGCTGATGGCTCGTCGGCCTACGCCCCAAACCCCGCGAGGCGCGATGTTAGACAGCGACATGCCCCAGTGATGTGCTAGCGTGTTGCCTGTGATGCTTCGTGTGTTGATCTATCTTCAGGGGTGCTCTAATGGCTGATCGTGCCCTGGGGCTTGGTGTCGCGTCTCGTGGCGTGGTCGCCGAGATAGACCGAAAGCTCGCCGCCTTGGATGGAGAGCTTGCGCGCTACCAGAAGCTTCTTTCCGAGCGTGAGCGTCTTCAGGCCGCCCGGTCCGCTCTCCTCGGGGAACCCCACACACCTGGGCAGATCACGCAGGGGGACGTAGCGGAGTACCTGGCGGGGCATCCCGGCTCGCGCGCGGGGGAGATCGCGAAGGCGCTCGGTGTGCCGCTGGCAAGGGTCTCCTCGCACCTCTATCGCGGAAAACACACAAGGTTCGTGAACCGCCCCGACGGATGGCACCTACGCGACAGCGACGAGAGCGCACCCGGCACCAATAGCGCCCGGCGCAGTGGAAGGAGCGAGCGATGAGCCTACTCGTGCTGGGACACAACGAAACGGATCACGGCCACCCCGCAGCCGGCCGGTTCACCGTGGGCGGCCACAGGACGGCCGTGCGCGGCTGGGCTTCCGAGCATGGTGCGCGATCGGTGAGGCGTGGCTCCCCTGGCGTGTTGTTGCATCCGCGTGACCTGGTGCTCCTGGGGTGGCTGGCCGAGCAGTACGCCGCGACGACCGACCAGCTGGGGGTGCTGTTGGGTTGCGGGCCGCGGTCGGTGCAGCGCGTGCTCGCCCGTTTGCGCGACGCCGGTCTGGTGAGCACGCAGCGTGTGTTGGTGGGGCAGCCGGCGTGGGTGATGCCGACCAGGGCTGGTTTGCGTACGTGCGGATCGCAGTACAAGGTGTGGCAGCCGAAGCTCGGGGTGCTGCTGCACACCGAGGCGGTGAACGATGTGCGGCTGCATATCCAGGCACGCTCCCCCAACGCGGAGTGGGTCTCGGAGCGCGCGCTGGCACGAGACCGCCGCGAGGGTGAGCATCTCCCCGACGCGCTCGTCATCACCGACGGTCAACGGGTGGCGGTCGAGGTGGAGCTGACGGTGAAGTCCGAGCGGCGTGTGCGCGCGATCCTCGGGGAGCTGACGGGGCGCTTTGACATGGTGCTCTACTACTGCGCGCCGACAACCTACCGGCAGCTCGGCGCGTTGAAGGAGAGCGAGCGCTGGCCGACGCTCGGGGTGCGCGAGCTGCCACACCCAGGCGCCCCTGAGGAGTAGCGCGGTGCGCCCCGCGGCCGGCCTGGGGAGCCGCGGCGCGCTGTGGCGCCGCCACCGATCCAAGAGGCCGGTGCTGCCGCAAGGGGCGCTCGACCCGGGTGGGCTCACCGGGATGGTGGACGGCGAGCGGGGGTTCGTGCTCGCGCGGCGCCTCTCCGGTGAGCGGGCGCTACCGACCGTTGGGCGCGCGGTGCTCCTCTCCCCAGAGCGGCTGTGTCGGCATGTGCTGGTGTGCGGCGCGACGGGGTCGGGGAAGACGGAGACACTGCTGCGCCTCGCATGGGCCGTCGCGAAGAGCACCGGCGCGCCGGTGTTCTACCTCGACGGGAAGGGCGACCGGGACACCGCTCGGCGGTTCTGCGCGCTGATGAACGACGCCGGCCGTAGCACCCGTGTGTTTCCTGGGGACGCGTTCGATGGTTGGCGTGGTGAGCCGCACGAGATCCAGGGTCGCCTCATGCAGATCGTGGACTACGCCACTGTTGGCCCCGCCTCGTGGTACCGCGACATCGCCAAGACCACCCTCGGGCTGGTGTGCGGGCACCCCAATGGGCCGCCGCGCTCCTCCCGTGAGGCGCTCGCGCGAATGGACCTGCCGCTGCTGCGCGGTGCGCACCCCGGTTCGAGCGCGGCGGGCGCGTTGAGTGAGGCGCAGGTCAACCAGGTGCGGTTGCGCTACGAGGCGTTCTTCGGGCAGACCCGCGGGGTGCTCGACAACGGGTGGGCGTGGGAGGACACCCCGGCCGCCTACTTTCTGTTGGATTCGCTGGCGTTGCGGGAGGAGACGAGCGGCCTCGCAAGGTTTCTGTTCGAGGACTTCGCGCACTACTTCACCAGCCGCAAGCCCCACAGCCAGTTCTGCATGCTGATCGTCGACGAGTTCTCCGCCCTCGCCAGCAACTCCGGGATGGCGGGAAGGGTCGAGCAGGCCCGCGGATTCAACACCAGCCTCGTACTCGCCCCCCAGGTCGTCGCCGGGATGGGCGACCCAGTCGAAGCCGCAAGGATCATCGGCTCGGTGGAGACCGTGATCTGCCACCGCGTGAACACCCCCGAGGAGATCATCGCCCTGGCGGGCACTCGCAGGGTGATCGAGTACTCAAGCCACTACGCGATGGATGGTGCGACCGGGGAAGGCTCAGCGAGGATGCAGCACCAGTACAAGGTAGACCCCAACCATGTGCGCTCGCTGCCCCCAGGAGCGGCGTTCATCATCAGCCGCGGCCGGGCGATGAAGGCCCAGGTCGCGCAGGCACCACAGCTCACCACGCCACTACCCGAACCCGCCGCCGCCGCTGCCGGGGAGAGCAGCGAGAGTGCGCCCGGCAAAGGCCCTGGGGAGACGCCGGCGCCGGACCCCTCGGGGAGCAAGAACGCAGAGCCGGGAGATCGTGGCGCGCCGGGAGCGCCTAGTGATGTCCCCCCTCAAGCGCAGGGTCGGATGAAGGGAGTAGAGGACCTTCCATTCTGAACCCAAGCGAGGTGACCCCACATGCGATTGCACGAGAAGTTCTCCCCCGGCTCCCTCTTGATGTACCTGGCCACGCTCACCCTCGAACTCCCCGTAATCGCGCTACGGCTGATCGTCGCGTACTTCATCGCCGTGATCATCCTCGCGCTCAACGGACACCCCACCGTCTCCGCCGGAGCATGGAGCGAACTCGCGCTGATACCCACCGGCTGGTCACTACTCGCCCTCGTTTGGCCCGGCGGGTCAGGCTGGTGGTGGCGCCAGCAAAGCGGCGGACGCGAGCCCTCCCAGCGAGAGTGGCTCGCCTACGAGGACGCCTTCATACAACTACGCGAAGAAACCCCAGAGCCCCTCCCCGAGCCCGCCACATGGTTCGTGCTCGACGACCACGAGCCCAACGCCGCTGTCATCGGCGAAACCTTGATGCTCTCCCGCGGGCTACTCGACAGCCCCCACCTACCGGCTGTCCTCGCGCACGAGCTTGGGCACCTTGGCTCACCCGACGGACGGGTCACAGCCGCACTCAACAGGCTCATGATCCACCCCCCGATCTACGACCGCGAACCCCGCGAGCGCGAACATCGGGAGCACATCCCGCTGGAGTTCAACGACGACACCATCTACATCATCGCCCTCACCACATACATCACCGTGTGGTGCACAAAAATGCTCGCCAAAGGATGCCGCGGCGGACTCGGCCTCTACCTCATGCGCCCCCTATGGGGCAAGTACTGGCGCGAGCGCGAGTACATCGCCGACGAATACGCCGCCCAGCTCGGACAAGCCGACGAGCTCGCAGACTTCCTCGAAATCCACGGGCTGATCCACGACCACCCGATCCCCTTCATCTGGCTTACCGACCACACCCATCCACCAACCGAGCTACGAATCGACCGGCTACGCACCTACACCCACACACCACCACCCGCGCCAACCCCAGCCCCGGCCCCAACCGAAACCCACAGCACACTGCCACGCCCCGCATAAAGCCACCGATGACCCGAGCGCAACACCGAACATCCGCAGTCGGCGTCAGCAGGGACTCGATCCCAGCCGTCCCGGCCGGGATCGGACACGCGGCACAGGGAACCCAGCGTGTAGCTCCGGGGTCGGAACCTGTCAAGGGCGCCCCTCCGGGGCCGCCTTCGGCGGGGCCTGACGGCCCGCCCTTGACAGAACCCGCCCCCTCCGCTGAGGCGCACTCACTTCGGCAGGGCAAGCCCTGCCGAAGTCAGGCCAACACGAATTCTTGAAAGGCAGTCCAGACATGAGAGCACCACACACCCTCAAACCTCGCCCCCACACGACACCCCCAACCTCAACGGGCACCCAGCGCCGGGGTCGCCTACGGCACGCCGCCACGGAGCTCACACCCCACGCGATCGAGCAAATCGCCCAACGCGTCGCACAACTTCTGCGCGAACGCGACCATCCTCACTCCCAGCCCACACCCATGGCGCTACTCGACGCCAGCCAGCTCGCCGCGCACCTCGGCGTCACCCGCACCTGGGTCTACGAACACGCCCACCAGCTCGGCGCCATCCGCCTCGGCGCCGGCACCAGGGCACGCCTACGGTTCGACCTCGACACCGCCACCACCGCGATCGAGCGCCTACAGGAGAAGCCATCGCCGGACCCGACGAAAAGCGAGTCGCCGCGCCGACGCCAGCGCCGCAGACAACAGGCTACGGTAACGTTGCTACCAATCCACGAACCACGCACACGCGGCATCCTCTCCCGCATCAAAAGGAGGCGATAACGATGGCACGCGAATCGACAGGGCAGGTCGTCGAACGCAAAGGCAAGCGCGGCATCACTTACGCCGCCCGCGTACGCGCCTACGGCGAACGGCACTACCTCACCCTCGGCTACTCCTGGGACGGCTACACCCGCCGCCGCGCAGACATCGAGCTACAGAACGTCCTCGCCGACATCCGTCGCGGGATCTGGCAGCCACCACAGCCCACGCCAGCACCCACACCCTCCAAAGACCCCACCTTCCACGAGTTCGCCTCACAGTGGTTCGAGGCCCGCCGCCATGAGGTGTCCGCCCGCTCGGCCGAGGTCTACAGCTGGGCGCTCTCCCGCCACCTACTCCCATTCTTCAAGGACCACCGCCTCTCGCAAATCACGATCGCCGAGGTTGACCGCTACCGCACCGGCAAGGTCCGGGAGCGCGAACGGGCGAAGACGGGCGGGGTGCTCTCCAACCGCTCGATCAACGACACACTCGGCCTGCTCGCGCAGGTGCTGGAGACGGCCGTGGAGTACGAACACATCCAGTTCAACCCCGCCCGTGGACGCCGGAGGCGGTTGAAGGTTGGGCAGCCCGCCCGGACGTGGCTGGAACCGGAGCAGATCAAGCCGCTGCTGGATGCGACCGTGCGTGGCCTGCGGGGCGGCAAGACGATGCCCGACCCGAGGATGCGAATGCTGTTCGCGACCGGGGTCTGCACCGGCCTGCGTATCGGCGAGCTGCTCGCGCTGCGCTGGCGCGACGTCAACCTCGCGCAGGGACGCCTGATCGTGGTCGACTCGAAGACCGAGGCAGGGAAGGGCCGCGAGATCGACCTCTGGCCTGAGCTTCGCGAGGAACTGGCCGTGTACAAGGCCGAGGCCCGGCACGCCGAGCCCGGGGATTACGTGTTCGCAACCGCAACAGGCAAAGCCGACACCCGCTGGAACATCACCAAGCGCCTGAAACGCGCCGCGGAGCGCGCCAATGAAGCTCTCGCCGACAGCGACACGCCGCCGATTCCGTCCGGGCTCTCTCCGCACTCGCTGCGGCGCACGTTCGCCTCGCTGCTCTACCTGCGCGGCGAGAACCCCGTCTACGTGATGCACCAGATGGGCCACACCGACCCCAAGCTCGCACTGCGCATCTACACGAAGGTCATGGGTGAGCAGCGCCGCCGCGGCCCAGGCGCCCGACTCGTTGGTGTGCTCGACGGCACCACGTGGACGCAGGCCCTTCCTGGGGCCGAGTTCAACGCGGATATGCCTGTGAGCATCGCGGTAGGATGAGGGCAATGGCCACCAAGCGACAGAACTCCTCACGGCGCGCAGCCCCCACGGCTGCGCAGAACGCCGCCAACAACGGCTGGCGCTCGCGCGTGCACAAGCCCACCGAGACCGACCCAAAAAAGCGGGTGGAAGCCATCCACGAAGCAGCGTCGCTGATCAAAACCACCGCCCGTATAGACACGATCACCCTTGGCCGGGATTAGCTGAGGAATGGCCCAGCGAGGTCGTCCGCCGCTTCCGCGCGGCGTGCTCGCCTTCGACGCGCCTGACTGGCAGCCACCGGACACGGTGATGCTGGACACGAACGTCGTCGCGGAGGTGCTGCTCCCCCGCGAGCCCGAGCACCCGGCCTGTCTTGCCGTCCTGGATCGGCTCGCCGCGGAGGGCACCACCGTGGTGTTCAGCGGCCTGCTCGAGATCGAGCTGTGGGAGGTGGCGTTCAACCTCGCCCTGCGGGAGCGCCATCCTCGCAAGAACCTCCGTCACGTCCGCTACGACAGTCGCGTCCGCCCGCGCGCCGCGCGCCTGCTCGGGCAGGCCCACCGAGCGTGGGAGAAGATGCTCAGCTCGCTCGTGTGGTCACGAGTTGAGATACACGAGGTCGCACCAGACGTGCCCAAGCTGATGCAGCAATACGGCTTCCAGTCCTACGACGCCGTGCACGCGGCGACGCTCATGGCGCGGGACGTCACCGACTTCATCACGCGCGACGGCGGGTTCGCGGAGCTGCCGCCCGAGGTTGCCACTCTGCACACCACACAGGCACGGCTCGCCGGCACCCGTGCCCGTCGCCGTCGCGCCGGCTATTGAGCGCAACAACTTGCGACCCCAGGGTGGATTTAAGCGACCACCTATCTCCCCCATAGCATTGGGCACAAGCCCGAATTTTGTGCCCAAAAGCCCCGATATGGGCACAAATCGGCCGATATTCGCGCGCTCGAACTCGGACGCCGACCCCACGAAACCCCTGTGTTGGAGCCAAAAAATCGCTTAGTCAGCTCCGCCACGGCGCACTTTACACCGAGGGGGTCGCCCGTTCGAGTCGGGCCGCGCCCACTACGAAGAGCCGACTTACGCGGCTGGCGGCTTGGCCCGCACCGCAGGGAAGATCGTGCCCAGCAGACCGCGCGCGGTGGCCACCCAAAAGTTCAATTGATCGAAGTAGTCGCGCCAGAGCACGATCTGGCCGTCGTGAACGTCGAAGCGCCCACACACCCAGAACTGGATTCGCAGCCGGCCGAACTTCATGACGTCGGTGCGCTCGGTGAGCACTGACGAGCCATTTGCCGAGATCGTGTGCAGGTAGACCTCGAACCCGGCCCCATCCAGGCCGAGTGTGGCCCGCAGGAGCCGCCGCACACGCTTACGTCCGTGTACGGTGGGCAGCCCGACGTTCACGTACTCCACGTCTACCGCCAACAACTCTGCTGCTCCATCCATGTCCTCGGCGCGGAGCAGATCCAAGAACCGCTCAACCACCTGCGTCGGCGCCGCGTGGCCCTCGTGTCGGCTGGTCTGGCCACCCTCGGCCTCATTGAGCACGTCCGCCATGCCGCAACTATACGGCTGTCAGTCGCTCCACCACGTGCCCCCGCGTTCGGCCGCCGCCTGCTCGATCTGCTCGAGGGTGATGTCGGTCTGCCGATCGTCGACCATCGCCTGCAGCGCCTCGCCGATGGTGGCTGCCCACACCCGCCGCGTCACGATGACCCGTCCCGTCTCTTCCTCGAACTGCTTCCATTCCAACTCGACCAGCGGCGTGCGCGACTGGGGCGCGTCGGCGGGTACCGGCGCACCCCACCCATACAGGGTGATCTGCGCCTGCCAGCCTTCCGGGCACAGCTCACCCATCACTACCAGAGCCGACCACTGGTCGGTCACCGGCTTGGGCCGGCGAGAGCGCCGGCGCAGGTGGATCACGATCAGCACGGCAGCTGCCGCCATCGCGGCGATCACCAGCACAACCAACAGCGTTTCGTACGCGGGTGCCTGAGCATGGCCTCCCTGCACGCCACTTGCCATCACGAACCCGTCGCCGGCAGCGCTCATGGCATCCCCATCGATCTGCCCGATCCGGCCCGAGGAAACGGATGCCACCTGCTGGCACTCATAGCTCTCTCACAGTAGCCGCCCTGCGCACACGGCCTACTAGGATCTCCTCCCCGTGAGCGACTCTCCCATACGCATCGCCGTCGTCGGGGCCGGCCCCGCCGGCTTCTACGCCGCTGGGCATCTGTTGAAGGACTCCGAGGGCCGGATCGAGGTTGACATGCTCGAGCGGCTGCCCACCCCGTGGGGGCTCGTGCGCTCGGGCGTCGCGCCCGACCACCCGAAGATCAAGTCGGTGACGCGCGTCTATGAGAAGACCGCCGCTCACCCCCGCTTTCGCTACCTCGGCAACGTGGAGCTCGGCCTGCACGTGACGCGCGAGAAGCTGCTGGCGCACTACCACGCGATCGTCTACGCCACGGGGTCGCCGGCAGACCGGCCTCTGGGGATTCCCGGCGAGGAGCTGCCGGGAAGCTGGGCGGCCACGGACTTCGTCGGCTGGTACAACGGCCACCCCGACCACCCCGACCTCGAGTTCGATCTCGCCCGCGAGCGGGCCGTGGTGATCGGCAACGGCAACGTCGCGCTCGACGTCGCACGAATGCTGGTGCTCTCCCACGAGGAGCTGTCACTCACCGACATCGCCGACCATGCCCTGCACGCGCTGGAGCACAGCGGGGTTCGTGAGGTGGTCGTGCTCGGACGGCGTGGGCCTGCGCAGGCGGCGTTCACCAACCCCGAGCTGCTGGAGCTGGGGGAGCTCGCCGGCGCCGACGTGATCGTCGATCCCGCCGAGCTGGAGCGTGCACTCGCAGTGCCCGGCCCCGCGGTGGACAAGATCGCTGAGGGCAACGTGCGGATCCTGCGTGGCTACGCCGAGCGTCCCCCGCGCGGTGAGCCGCGTCGGGTCGTGCTGCGCTTCTTACTCTCCCCCGTCGAGCTGCTTCCAGACGAGCAGGGGCATGTGGGGGCAGTGCGAGTTGCGCGCAACGAGCTCGTGGCCGCGCCCGACGGGGGGTTGCGCGCGCAGGCAACCGAGGAGTACGAGACGATCCCCGCCGGCCTTGTGTTCCGCGCGATCGGCTACCGCGGCGTCGCGCTGCCCGGGGTGCCGTTCGACGAGCGCTCCGGCGTGATCCACAACGAGCGCGGCCGCGTGCTGGGCCCTGAGGGGCCGCTGCCTGGGGAGTACGCCGTCGGCTGGATCAAGCGAGGCCCCACCGGGGTGATCGGCACCAACAAGAAGGATGCGCAGGAGACCGTCGACGCGATCCTCGAAGACCTCGCCGCCGGGCTGCTGCCCTCTCCCCCGGCGCCCGACCCCCAGGAGCTGTTGGAGACATTGCGCGCACGCCAGCCAGAGCTGATCACCTACGCCGGCTGGTCGGAGATCGACCGCCACGAGCGCTCGTTGGGCGAGCCCACCGGGCGCCCGCGCGTGAAGCTCACCCGCATCGAGGAGATGCTGCGGGTGGCCGCTGCTCAGCAGCCCGAGGACTGAGCGCCCCTTGCGGGTGGCCGCCGCTCAGCAGCCCGAGGATTGAGCGCCCCTTGCGGGTGGCCGCCGCTCAGCAGCCTGGGGGACTGAGCGCCCTTTGCGGGGGTGGCCGCTGCTCGGCGGCCTGGGGGCTGAGCGAACCTCGCCCGGGTGGCTCGGGGCACCGCTCCCGAGAACTAAGGAAATACCAAGAAAGTAGGCGCCGCCATTTTATTAGAACTCCCCCTAACGGGGCGAATTCGCAGAAGTCAAATAGACATCTGTTCGAATAAGTTGAGATAAGGTGGAAAACGGGGGTATACAGAACGAAAATCCTGCTGCATCGAATATTTGGACGAGCGCCAAGAGATTCCACAAGGGAGCGATCTGCATGTTTTCGAAACCCCCCCGGGAGGCGAGCGATCGCCTGCACGAGACCTGCCGGACCCACCAGGCTGGCGGTCCCCACGAGACCTGCCGGACCCAGCAGGCGGGCGGCCCCCACGAAACCCGCATCCGCCGCCGCAGCCTCACGGCAGTGTCGGTAACGCTGATCGTGGCGCTGGCCGCGCTGCCAACCGCCACTGCGTTTGCGAGCGCCGGCCCCGCGCTGCCCGGCGGGGGTGCGGGCACGGCGAAACGACCCACCCTGTCTCTGCGCCAGCTGACGGCGCCCGGCGAACTGTTGAGCGCGGGAGAATTTCAGAAGCTGCTCTCCACGCTGCCGCTCAACGACCTCTCCGCCGTACAGCTGGCGAAGTACTTGGCAGCGCTCGAAGGGGTCAGCGTGCTCGCCCAACTCAAACTGGGGCTGCTCAGCCACGAAGAGCTTGGCGTGGCCGGCCTTGAAGAAAGCCTGCGCAAAGCGGTCGAACAGCTCGGCCCGAGCGCCAAGCTGGGCGAACTCGCCGAAGTCGAAAACCTCCTACCCGCACTCGAAACGGCGCTCGAAGGCAAGCTCGGCGGCCTGCTCTCGGTGCTGCTCGGCGCGCTGGGCGCCGAAGCGGGTCTCGAAAGCGCGCTCGGCTCGCTTAGCCTCGAGCAGCTCGTCGGCACACTGCTGAAGTCCACCTCGCCTCACGAACAGCTTGCAGGCGAACTCTCCGGGCTCGCCGGCGGCCTCTTCGCGGAGCTCAGCGCCGAACACAAGCTCGAAGGGCTGCTCGGCAGCTCCGAACTCACGGGCGGGTTCGTTCCGAAGAGCGTGGAGGAAGTCGCTGAAGAACTGCAAACCACGCCGGTCGCGGTGAGCGAAGAACTCGGGCAAACCGCCGCGCAACTGCCCGCCAGCGCCACGATGCTCACCGCCCCCCTGAAGGACGGCAAGCTCGCTGGGATCGCACCTGCGGTCAAAGGGCTCGTCACCGGCCTACTGAGCAACCTGGGCGAAGCCCCCGAAGGTGAAGGCGAAGAAGGGGGCGGCAAAGGCGGCGAAGGCTCGGGCTCGGGCTCGGGCGAAGGTGGCAAAGGCAGCGGCTCGGGCGAAGGCAAAGGCACAGGAGGCAGCGGCGGCCCCGGTGGCTCGGGCTCCGGCGGGTCGAGCGGTCCGACGACGGTGCTGTTCACGATGCCCGGCACCTCCTCGACGGCAGCCGCAGCCGCCAGGCAGAAGGCCGGCAAGGTCTCCATCGTCAGCCACAGGGTGCGCGGCCACCTCGCCACGATCGTGCTGCGCGTCCCCGCCGCCGGCACTGCCACGCTCGCCGGCAAGGGGGTGCGCAGCGCTAGCAAGCAGGCCGCACGAGCCGAGCGCTTCACACTGCGGGTCAGCCTTTCGCGGGCCGCCTCCGCGTCGTTGCGCCACCACCGCCGGCTGGCGGTGAGGCTCAGCGCCTCGTTCCATCCCACCAGCGGCTCGAGCTCTTCCGTGAAAGTGACGGTGATCTTCGGGTAGGCCCGGCATCTGCCAGACTGTGGCGCTGCGCGCCGTTAGCTCATCGGGCAGAGCGCCGGACTTTTAATCCGGTGGGGCGGGTTCGAGTCCCGCACGGCGCATCGCCCAAAGCCCTTTGTTGGAGCGGGTTTTGGGAGGGGCCACTGTCCCAGAATCGGCGATTTGGTCCCCGTTTGGTCCCAAGAATGGGCCTTTCGGCCCCAGTGCCACAGGTCCGCGATGAGGTCGTGTCTACGCCAGATGCCGACCTCGAGCACGGCTTCGAGGCATGGATTGATGGCCCGTAGCTAACTCGATGGGCGCGGAAGAGCTTCGATATTGCGCTCATCGACGACTGTCCGGTACTTACGCTCGCGGGCTACTTGCCCGTTTAGCGGTCATTGCAGCACGATGTCGAGGCCATCAAGGTCCTCCCGACTGCCTCGTGGACCCTACTCCACGGCCCCGCCAGCGCAGAACCGCTCGTACTAGGTGGCTGCATGCGGGATTTGGTTTCGTGGATTCAATCTGTCTAGCGGCGCGGTTAGTGTACGCATTGTGCAGCACGACTACGAGCAGCTCGGGGATCGGCGCTTCCAACAATTCTGCCAAGCGCTGCTTCTAACCGAGTACCCTGGGCTGACGTGTCTGCCGGTCGGCATGCCTGACGGAGGGCGCGATGGGCTGGTCGAGTTAGCACCCGAAGCCTCCGAGGGCTCTGGCATACTTGTATTCCAGGTCAAGTTTGTCGAGCGACCTGCGTTTCTAAAGGACCCGACGACCTGGATCCAGGAGATCCTTGAGGGTGAGCGCGAGAAGGTTGAGGCGCTTCTTCAGCGCGGTGCCGAGCGCTATGTAGTGATCACCAACGTCCCGGCGAGCTCGCATTTAGATGACGGAAGCGTCGACAGGGTAAGGGCAGTGCTCGCCAACACGCTGTCCATTCCGGCCCAGTGCCTGTGGCGTGGAGATCTCGACCGCCGTCTTGAGAACCACTGGGACCTTAAGTGGTCATACCCGGAGCTCATGACAGGGACGGATCTCATACACGCACTCGTCGAAGGCCGACTGTCGGAGGCGGGCGAGCGACGGGCCCGGGCCCTACGTGCGTTCCTGGCTGACCAATACCGCAAGGACCACGAAGTCCGCTTCAAGCAGGTCGACCTACGCAACGACTTGCTCGATGTCTTCATCGACGTACCAGCGAGTGTCCAACACAAGCGCAACGACGATCTAGGGCCGCTCGATCGGCGGTTGCGGTTCCTGGCCCGCCGCGACGCCATCGACGCGGACGATTTCTATGGCCCACACGGCACCGCCGGGGCCGGGACGCTGCTACTCGACCCGTGGGTACAAGAACGTGCGTTGAAGCTTGTTGTCGAGGGCGCACCTGGGCAGGGCAAGTCGACGATGGTTCAGTACGTCTGCCAGGTCCATCGGATGCGACTATTGTCGAAGGACGAGGATCTTGCTCGCCTACCTGACGAACATCGCGAAGGTGGCGTTCGAGTTCCCTTTAGAATCGAGCTTCGCGAACTCGCCCAATGGCTTGCGGGCGTGGATCCATTCAGCGCCGACGACCGAGTCCCCGCGCCCAGAGAGCGGACGCTGGAGGGGTTTGTTGCCGCGCTAGTCCGCTCCGCCTCCGGCGGAGCGGACTTCGACATCAGTGACCTACAGGCTATCACCGCCGTAAGCCCCGTGTTCTTGGCACTCGACGGCCTCGACGAGGTGGTCGATGTGGGCGATCGCAGCGAGATCGTTGAGGAGATCAGTCGGGCAATCAACCGGCTGGATGCCATCGGAGCGTCATTGCAGGTAGTGGTGACCAGTCGGCCAGCTTCATTCACTATGGCAGGCCACTTTGCCGCTCCCTTCGAATACCTGATGCTCATGAGTATCACTCGGCGTTTGATTGGTGTCTACCGCGATCGCTGGCTCAGCGCGCGCGACCTGGATGCTTCGGAAAGCCAGGAGTTGTCCGCGACTCTAGATGAAAAGCTGGACCAGCCGCACTTCCGCGACCTTTGTCGCAACCCGATGCAGCTAGCGATCGTGCTCAGCCTCCTGCATCGAAAGGGCCCTGCCCTACCTGAGCAGCGGACCGATCTGTACCGCAGCTATATGGAGTACTTTCTGGATCGCGAGGCGGCGAAGAGCAAGGCGGTCCGCGATCACCGCGAACTGTTGCTGCTCCTTCACGGACACATCGCCTGTCTACTGCACATTGAGGCAGAGCGATCACCCCGGCAGGCCGGGCGGATCAGTACCAAAGAGCTGATCCAAACAGCAGAGAACTTTGTCGCTTCACGCGGACACGAGCGCGACTTGTTCAAAGATCTGGTCGGCGGCGTGTTCGACCGATTTGGGGCGCTCGTGTCGCGAGTACAGGACACCTTTGAGTTCGAGGTGCAGCCGCTGCGTGAGTACTTCGCCGGGTACTACCTATACGTGACGGCACCGTACTCGCCGACTGGTCGTGAGCACACGGGCACACGGCCGGAGCGGCTAGAAGCGATGCTGCCGCACCGCTTTTGGCTGAATGTTGCACGCTTCTATGCAGGCTGCTACGACGTGGGCGAACTTGAGTCGCTCGCGGGACGGCTTGAGGCGCTGGCCGACAATGATGAACTGCGCTGGACAGCATTGCCGCGCACAGTCACCGCGCAGCTCCTCGCGGACTGGACACTTGTCCAGGATAGGCGCGCCCATCGCCGCGCAGTGGGGGTGATGCTTCGCGACCTCGGTGCCCGTCATGCTGGCTCGGGCGAGGACCACGAGAGACCAGATTTTCAGAACGGGCCGTTCGTACTTCCCGCGAAGAGCGGTGGGGCCGAGCTCCTGGACGCCTTGTTCGAGGCCGCCTCAGGGCCATTTGGACGAGGATCAAGACTCAGCGCGATCGCTCGCGCACTAGTGGCCAACGCATCACCTACCGATCTCGCTGAGCGATGGTTGAAGGGGGCGTCGGCTCTCGGTGCGAAGAATGAATCCCAATGGTGGCGCCTAGGCGAAAAAATCGCGGTCTTTCGCGCCATGAGTCGCGACCAAATCGTAGAGCTCCTCGGATCATCCTCGGCGGACAGTTCCAAGCTGTTGGCGGTGGTGAGCTCCGGAGTTTTCTGGCCGGCGGACGAGTCACCGGCTAGCGGCTCTGCGGCAATCGACCACCTCTTATCCTCCGGCTCCATCGCTTACGGTGCTGGGTCCAGCCACCCCCTCGTTGCACTCGACGCAATGACGAAGCTCGATCAGATTGTCATGGCGAAGGAGATGGGGTACTACTTTTATGACTACTACGGCCAGGATTGGGCCCTTCCCAAAGGAGCCTGGCCTGAGCACTACGACCATGTAATCGCGCTGACCGAATGCTACAACACTTGGCAGCAGAAACACTGTATATGGACACAGCAGCTCCGGCCCTGGGTGGATATCGTCGACACAGGCCGAGCGCTGTTCGGAGAGCGTGACGCTTTCGACCGCCTGGCTTTGCTCTCTTCGGCCGTGCGGGACGGCAGCCGACGCGGCGGCGGCCACCCGGAGCTTCACGATAGTTCGAAGTCTCTGGTACTGCGGGCGCGTTACGCACGATACCGCGGACGGGCCGTTGACTGGTGGCGTGATCAGCTCATAGGTGCACCAGACAAGCGCTCGGAGCGCATTGCAATCACCCTGGTGCTCGCTTGGGCCACAAGCACCACGATCGAATCGTTGGAGGTTGAGCTTGCGGATCGTGTCAATGCGATGCCGAGCCAGCGTTATATCCAGCTATGCGCCGACGTCGAGAACTTGAGCCAGTTTTGCCAAGGGCGCAAACGACAATGGGTCTCCGTCAAGATTCGTACCTCATCTGCGAGGCTATTTACCGTTGTCGAGCCGCGCCAACCCAATCGCGACAGCCGCGAGTTGTACCGTCGTGCCAACTACGATGCTATCCAGCAGGATTGGCCTGTGCTTATGCTCGTTCTGCGACGGGAGCTTGAATTTGCCACGGCTGACCGGCGATCAGATAGCTGGGATCGTGTGCTGACGCTCTTGCGGCAGGCCGCCAAGATGGGGTCACTAGACTTGGACTACATGGGGCTGCCCCGCTCGTTTAGAGACATGCCTGAGGGAATGGCAAAGGAGATCGTCCGGCACGCCGACCGTTATCCGCTGTATGCCGTCGAGGTGGCCGAGAGCAAGCTCGCACAGGTGGCAGTTTCCAAGACGTTGCCCGTCGGTCAAGTGGCCATACGAGATCGGTGGTTTAGCGAGGGAGTTTAGATTGCGGGCCCTGGGGCGATTACCGGCCGTATCGGGGGCCGACTGTTTGCGGGACTATCCGATCCTACATCCCACCGGCAGCGGCGCCAAGGGCGTCGAGTAAACCTGGCGCGATCGGGTTCATCGATCCGGTGGCCGGCGCGTGGCGTCGTCGCGGCGCAGCGCGAGCGCCCCCTCACACAGCGCTGCTCACGCTGCTCACAAAGCTCGCCCCAAGGGTGCCCGCTGCGCCTGCGGAGGCCCTCGCAGGAACGACGCCCGGCGTGTCGCTCTGACCGTCGCGAGGGGTGTCACCCCAACGGCGGGTTGCGCGACGGGTCCCCCACCGCGGTTTGTGGCTCTGCCATGCGGTTTGTGGCAAAACGGATCCCTCGCCTGCGCTGCGCTTGGCGTCCTTGACCACCCGCCCACAACTTCGAGTTCGGGTGGTCAAGGACCGGGATCCTGAACGTGGGATGGAAGACAGGGTGATGGTGTGGTGGCGGTGGGGGACCAGAGTGATTGGGTGACCAGGATGGAAACCAGAGAGATGGAGAAGATGGAGATCGATGGGTGGGAAGCAGGGTGGCGTGGGGTGGCACATGGGTGGGTTGTCTTGTCTGTGGGGCTCCGGCCGACTTCGCTGAAGGCTCGTCGGCCTACGCCCCAAACCCCGCGAGGCGCGATGTTAGACAGCGACATGACCAGTGATGTGCTAACGTGTTGCCTGTGATGCTTTATGTGTTGATCTATCTCCAGGGGGTGCTCTGATGGCTGATCGTGCGCGTGGGCTTGGTGTCGCGTCTCGTGGCGTGGTCGCCGAGATAGACCGAAAGCTCGCCGCCTTGGATGGAGAGCTTGCGCGCTACCAAGAGCTTCTTTCCGAGCGTGAGCGTCTTCAGGCCGCCCGGTCCGCTCTCCTCGGGGAGCCACACACACCGGGACAGATCACACAGGGGGACGTAGCGGACTACCTGGCGGGGCATCCCGGCTCACGTGCGGGGGAGATCGCGAAGGCGCTCGGTGTGCCGCTGGCAAGGGTCTCCTCGCACCTGTACCGCGGAAAACACACGAGGTTCGTGAACCGCCCCGACGGATGGCACCTACGCGACAGCGACCAGAGCGCACCCGGCACCAAGAGCGGCCGGCACAGTGGAAGGAGCGAGCGATGAGCCTACACGTACTGGGACGCAACGCAACGGATCACGGCCAGCCCGTGACCGGCCGGTTCACCGTGGGCGGCCACGGGACGGCTGTGCGCGGCTGGGCTTCGGAGCGTCGTGTGCGGTCGGCGCGGCGTGGCTCCCTTGGGGTGTTGTTGCATCCGCGTGACCTGGTGCTGCTGGGGTGGCTGGCGGAGCAGTACGCCGCGACGACCGACCAGCTCGGCGTTCTGTTGGGTTGCGGGCCGCGTTCGGTGCAGCGCGTGCTCGCCCGTTTGCGTGACGCCGGACTCGTGAGCACCCAGCGGGTGTTGGTGGGGCAGCCGGCGTGGGTGATGCCGACCAGGGCGGGTTTGCGGGCGTGCGAGTCGCAGTACAAGGTGTGGCAGCCCAAGCTCGGGGTACTGCTGCACACCGCGGCCGTGAACGACGTGCGGCTGCATATCCAGGCGCGCTCCCCCGGGGCCGAGTGGGTCTCCGAGCGCGCGCTGGCACGAGATCGCCGCGAGGGGGAGCATCTCCCCGACGCGGTTGTCATCACGGAGGGTCAGCGTGTCGCGGTTGAGGTGGAGCTGACGGTGAAGTCCGAGCGGCGCGTTTGCGCGATCCTCGGGGAGCTGACTGGGCGCTTTGACATGGTGCTCTACTTCTGCGCGCCGGCGACCTACCGGCAGCTGGTCGCGTTGCAGGAGAGCGGGCGCTGGCCGACGCTCGGGGTGCGCGAGCTGCCACACCCGGGCGCCCCTGGGGAATAGCACGATGCGAGCGGCGGCTGCCCGGGGGAGCCGTGGCGCGCTCTGGTGGCCCCGTCGACGCAAGAGGCCCGTGCTGCCGCAGGGCGCGCTCGACCCGGGCGGGCTCACCGGGACGGCGGATGGCGAGCGGGGGTTCGTGCTCGCGCGGCGCCTCTCCGGTGAGCGGGCGCTACCGACTGTGGGCCGCGCGGTGCTGCTCTCCCCGGAAAGGCTGTGCCGGCATGTGCTGGTGTGCGGCGCCACGGGGTCGGGGAAGACCGAGACGCTGCTACGCCTCGCATGGGCTGTCGCGAAGTGCAGCGAGGCGCCGGTGTTTTACCTCGATGGGAAGGGCGACCGGGACACCGCCCAGCGGTTCTGCGCGCTGATGAACGACGCCGGGCGTAGCACCCGTGTGTTTCCTGGGGACTCGTTCGATGGGTGGCGTGGTGAGCCGCACGAGATCCAGGGCCGCCTCATGCAGATCGTGGACTACACCACTGTTGGCCCCGCCTCGTGGTACCGCGATATCGCCAAGACCACCCTGGGATTGGTATGCGGGCACCCTCAGGGGCCACCGCGGTCCTCCCGGGAGGCACTCGCCCGGATGGACCTACCGCTGCTGCGAGGCGCGCACCCTGGTTCGAGCGCGGCCGGGGCGTTGAGTGAGGCGCAGGTCAACCAGGTCCGGCTGCGCTATGAGGCGTTCTTCGGACAGACCCGCGGCGTCCTCGACAACGGGTGGGCGTGGGAGGACACCCCGGCCGCCTACCTCCTGCTCGATTCGCTGGCGTTGCGGGAGGAGACGAGTGGCCTCGCGAGGTTCCTGTTCGAGGACTTCGCGCACTACTTCACCAGCCGCAAGCCCCGCGGCCAGTTCTGCGTGCTGATCGTCGACGAGTTCTCCGCCCTCGCGGGCAACGCCGGGATGGCGGGAAGGGTCGAGCAGGCAAGGGGATTTAATACAGGGCTGGTGCTCGCTCCGCAGGTCGTCGCCGGGATGGGCTCCGAGATCGAGGCCGCCCGCATCATCGGGTCCGTCGAGACCGTGATCTGCCACCGCGTGAACACCCCAGAGGAGATCATCGCGCTGGCGGGCACCCGCAGGGTGATCGAGTATTCCAGCCACTACGCGATCGATGGGGCGACCGGGGAAGGCTCCGCGAGGATGCAGCACCAGTACAAGGTGGACCCCAACCATGTGCGCTCCCTACCCCCAGGAGCCGCGTTCATCATCAGCCGCGGCAAGGCGATGAAGGCCCAAGTCGTGCAGGCACCGCAGCTCGCCACGCCACCACCAACGACTGCCGCGGGAGGCGGCGAGAGCGAGGAGGGAGCGCCCTGGGAGGGCCCAGGGGAGATGCCGGCGCCGGACTCGCCGGGGAACACGAACGCAGAGCTAGGAGATGCTGGCGCGCGCAGCTCCTCGGGTGGTGTCCCCCCTCAAGAGCAGGGTCGGATGAAGGGAGTAGACGAGCTTCCATTCTGAACCAAGCGAGGTGACCCCCACATGCGATTGCACGAGAAGTTCTCCCCCGGCTCCCTCTTGATGTACATGGCCACGCTCACCCTCGAAGTCCCCGTGATCGCGCTACGGCTGACCGTCGCGTACTTCGTCGCCGTGATCATCCTCCTGCTCAACGGGCACCCCACCATCTCCGCCGGAGCATGGAGCGAACTCGCGCTCATACCCACCGGCTGGTCAGTAGTCGCCCTCGTGTGGCCCGGCGGGTCGGGCTGGTGGTGGCGCCAGCAGAGCGGCGGACGCGAGCCCTCCCAGCGAGAGTGGCTCGCCTACGAGGACGCCTTCATACAGCTACGCGAAGAAGCCCCGGAGCCCCTCCCCGAGCCCGCCACATGGTTCGTGCTCGACGAGCATGAGCCTAACGCCGCTGTCGTCGGCGACACCTTGATGCTCTCCCGCGGGCTACTCGACAGCCCTTACCTGGCCGCTGTTCTCGCGCACGAGCTTGGGCACCTCGGCTCACCCGACGGACGGGTTACAGCCGCACTGAACAGGCTCATGATCCACCCCCCGATCTACGACCGCGAACCCCGCGAGCGCGAACACCACGAGCCCTTCCAGCTGGAGTTCAACAACGACACCATCTACATCATCGCCCTCACCACATACATCACGGTGTTCTGCACAAAAATGCTCGCCAAAGGATGCCGCGGCGGGCTCGGCCTCTACCTCACCCGGCCATTGTGGGGCAAGTACTGGCGTGAGCGCGAGTACATCGCCGACGAGTACGCCGCCCAGCTCGGCCAAGCGGATGAGCTCGCGGACTTCCTGGAAATCCACGGGCTGATCCACGACCACCCGATCCCCTTCATCTGGCTCACCGACCACACCCACCCACCAACCGAGCTACGCATCGACCGGCTTCGCACCTACACCCACACACCACCACCCGCGCCAACCCCAGCCCCGGCCCCAGCCGAAGCCCACAACACGCTGCCACGCCCCGCATAAAACCATGATGACCCGAACGCAACACCGAACATCTGCAGCCCAGCCGGTCCCCAAAGCTGCGCGCGCCAGCAGGCAAGCGATCCCGGCCGTCCCGGCCGGGAACGGACGGAACGCATGGGGTGCCCAGCGTGTAGCTCCGGGGTCGGAACCTGTCAAGGGCGCCCCTCCGGGGCCGCCTTCGGCGGGGCCTGACGGCCCGCCCTTGACAGAACCCGCCCCCTCCGCTGAAGCGCACTCACTTCGGCAGGGCAAGCCCTGCCGAAGACAGGCCAACACGAACTCTCGAAAGGCAGCCCAGACATGAGAGCACCACACACCCTCAAACCTCGCCCCCACACGCCACGTGGGGACCAGATCACGACAACGACTGGAGGTCCCATGCTTGCTCTGTCCATTCGCGCATCAGGCCAGCGCCAAATGCGTAAACGCGCCGCATCTCAGCTCCCCCGGCGCCGCGGCCGTGGCATCCACGATGCGGGTGCCCCCTTCGCGCCGCTCATCGACGCCAAGGCCGCCGGGCGGCTGCTGGGGATACCCCACACTTGGCTGCTCGCCCAGGCCCGCGCCGAGCGCATCCCACATCACCGCCTCGGCCACTACGTACGCTTCAGCGCCGACGACCTCAAGCTGTGGCTGGCCGAGAACCGGATCACCCCGAGCGCGTTCCGCAACCGGGCGTAAGCAGCCCGAACCGTCCTAACCAGCGCGTATCATGTGTATTCAACACAAACGGCGGCGCACCGCTTGCGACGGTCGCCGCCCGGCAACAGGAGGTACATCCTGATGCAGCGCAACCCTAGCAACGCCCGTGTGAGCGGGCATGTCGTTCTCCGCGAGGGATCGCGGGGGTCGATCTACTACCTCAAGTACCGCCTTCCTGACGGGCGGCAGGTCAAACGCCGTCTCGGCCCCGCCTGGACCGAGCGCGGACGTGCGCCCGCCGGGCACTTCACGCGGCGCATGGCCAACGAAGCCCTGCAGAGCGTCCTGGTGGACGCCCGCCGGGGCACGCTCGCGGGGATGGTCAAGACGGGCGCGACCTTCAAGGACGCCTCGGCGGAGTGGCTGCGCTACGTCGAGCACGACCGCGACGTCAAGCCGAGCACACTCCTCGACTACCGCCACATGGCCCGGCGACTGGACCGCGACTTCGGCGAGACGCCGCTGGAGCGGATCACCACGGACACGATCGAGCTTTGGCGCGCCGGCCTCTCCTGCGCGAACCGCACGACACAGAAGTACCTGATCGTGCTCAATGGCATCTTCAAGCGTGCGATGAAGGTCTACGGGCTGCCGGCCAACCCGATGATCCTCGTGGAGCGCCCCAGAGTGCGGCACTCCAGCGAGATCGAGGTCTTCTCCGCGGCGGAGGTCCGCGCGCTTGTGCGGGCCGCGTCGACGGAGCTGTACGGCACGGTGTTCCTGGCCGCGGCCTTCACAGGTCTGCGCATGGGCGAGCTGCTGGCGCTGCGGTGGGGCGAGGTGGACTTCGCCGCCGAGACGATCCGTGTGGTGCGCAGCGTCACTGTCGGCGGCGAGAGCAGCCCCAAGTCGGGCAAGGCCCGCTCGGTGCCGATGGTCAACGAGATCGCCACCGCGCTCGCGCGCCTCAGCCAGCGCGAGCGCTTTACTGCCGACGGCGATCTCGTGTTCGCCGGCGCGGCGGGCGGCCACCTGGACTCCAAAGACGTGCGCGCCGCCTACAAGGCCGCGCTCAACAGCGCAGGCCTGCGTCGCTTGCGCTTTCACGATCTGCGTCACACCTTCGGCACCCGCGCGGTCGAGAAGGCCGAGTCGATTCTCGAGCTCAAGGAGTGGATGGGCCACGCCAACGTGCAGACCACAATGCGCTACCTGCATTACAAGTCCAAGGCCGACGCCGCACGACGGCTCGCGGAGGCCTTCGAGGAGGAGACTCCATCATCGGCCGAACCGGCGATCACATGAGCATGCAAAACTGCCAAGCGCAAACCCGGCGAGTATCCCGTGGACGAGCACGGCCTGCTTGACGACGATCAGTCAACAGCGCCCGACCCCGCAGATCAGGCGGAGGTCGATGACCTGCTGTCCTCCGCGCGAGCCGCAGCCGCGCAGACCTTCGGTCCGTTCAACGACCAGCCCGACTCGCCGTTCTACACGGCCGAGGAATTCTCGCCCGAGGCGACATGGGAGCAAATCGCCGAGCGGGTGGTGCTTGCCACCCGGGCAGCCGTCGTCCACGGCGCCGCCGGGCGCCCGGTCACTGTCGAGGCAGTTCGACGCCTGCACGAGATCATCTTCGCGACAACGTTCCCCGAGCATGCGGGGCGTCTGCGCGTGCGCGGCGAGGAGGTGCAGTACGGAATCGTGCTGGGCTTCGCCGAGCCCCCGATCCCGCAGAGCGCACGGGCAACAGCCGGTGCACGCGTCCTGAAACGCCTGGAGCGTGCGTGCGCCGAGTTCAACGACGCAGCCCTGGCGCAGGACCAACGAGAAGCGATGCAGCTCGATGAGGTGGTCCTGCCCGCAGTGCGCCTCTACGTGAAGGTTCTTTCAATCCATCCGTTCATGGACGGCAACGGCCGAACCGCGTATGCGCTCCTGCAGTACGCGCTCGTCAGATCCCGCCTTATCTGTGTCGCGCTTGAAGACTTCCCCGCCCATCAACGGGCGCTCGGGATCGCCCTACGAGACGACAGCCGACAGTCCTACCTCCCACTACGCGACCTGTTGGTCGATAAGCTGGTTAGAGCGAAGCCCCAGGACGAACTATGAAGACCGAGAGACGCAAGCCAAAAAAGATCATCGGCTACAACGGCCCAAGCGGCGCATATGCCGTCGTGGACGGACAGATCAAGCCGTTGAGCGATCCCTCCGCGTTCGTCGCGCTCGCCGACGCAGCCCTCCTCACCAGCCTCGGCTACTCCGAGCGAGCGGCACAGTACCAGAGGCTCGCCCAGAGCCGCAAGCAGCCGGCGACCGGCCGAGCCGCCTGAGCATCCTGCCGGGCGGGCCCGCCGCGCCGCAACACCTTCATGATCGAGATGCCACAAACCAAGGCCAAGCCAATCGCGTCGTTCGAGCCCGGAGCCAGCGTGCGCGTACGCGTCGCCAGGGCGCTCTTTCCTGCCGTGGTGCTGGAGGACCGCGGTGTATTCGGGCAGGGGGATGAACACAACTTCCGCGTCGCGATCTATCCCGACGACCCCGATCAGCGGCTCGAGTTCGAGGTCTCCGAAGATCAGGTAGAGCAGGCCTGAACCTCGCCTCGTTCCGCGACGCGGCCGCTCAACCTGGGACCAAGTGCGCAAGGCAAAATCGAGACGCAAGCCATCTGAAGGCTGCATCTTCTCCTGAGGGGTCCGCTCAATCTCGGGACCAAATTGCTGGCGATTTGCAATCCGGCGTGTAGCGGGGGGAAAGGCTGTCTAAATCCAGAAGACTCGAATCAAAGAGCCGTGGGGCGCGAATAAAATATCCGGTGGGTGCCGGACACGATGACCAAAACACAGGATGGGATGACCAAATTTACCGGCCTTAGATTCTGTTCATTGGGACGAAATACCCTAAAACGTGGTCCCGAACTTGGTCCCGAACCGAGCATTTCTGAGGCCATCTGAGCAAACCTCAGGCCCAGTATTCACGGGGATTTTGACCTCAGATGACCCCCTTCGATGCCACTTTTAATCCGGTGGGGCGGGTTCGAGTCCCGCACGGCGCACCATTTGATCCAAGTCGGAACCGGACTGCATGGTGTCTACACCCGTCCGTATCGTGGCCACTGTGGAGAGCCATTGAGCAGAACGCCGTTGACCCCGATGGTCGGCGCGTCGTGTTCGACGTCGGTTCGTACCTGCACATCGCGCAAGGTCGCCGCGACTGGCTGCTCGACCACGTTCAGACGATCCTCGCGACGGTCGAGCGGCCCGACTATCGGGAAGACGATCCGCGACCGGGCCGAGAGCGCTTCTACCGCCAGAACGCGCTCGATCCTGGGCGCTGACTGCGGGTTGTCGTAGACTTCAACGACGAGCCCGGCTGGGTCGTAACCGTCCTGGTTCAGGACGACGACCCCCGGTGAAGACCATCATGAGCGTCACGATCGCAGGCACCCCCTTCGAGCACCATCACTACGACGAGCGTGGAGACGTCCTTTATCTCAGCGTGGCGCATCACCAAGGGCCACCCGCGCGTGCGCTGTCGACACCTGAGGGCCACAACGTCGAATACGACGCTGGCGGGCGCATCGTTGGCATGACCCTCACCAACGTCCGCTGGCTGCTGGACCGTGACGGACAGCTGACGATCACGCTGCCCGCCGGCCACGCCAGTCCCGGTGACCTCGCACAGGCACTGAAGCCCGCCGCTTAGGGCTTGTAGATAAATAACGTTTCATTACGGCGTGCTGATGGATGCTGGTCTTCATCCGCGGGGCACGATCGTGTAGTTCCACTCGGGGTGGAAGTCTTGACCGTGAATGTTGACGGTCTGCAGCTCGGCGTCTGTGACGCGGATCTTGTCGGGGTAGGTGCCTTGATCGAGACGGGCGTAGACCTCAAGCCCGCTGCTGGTCGTGGTCGCGCCTATCAGGTTGATGATCGTCTCCAAGGAGGTCAGCGGCTTGCCGCGCCAGTTCATGGTGATGAAGCTGAACAGGCGGTGCTCGATCCGGTTCCACTTGCTAGTGCCGGGCGGGAAATGGCAGACAGCGATCTCAAGGCCGATCTCGTCTGCGAGCTTTCCCAGCTCGAGCTTCCACAGCTTCGTCCGGTTGCCGTTGGAGCCGCCGCAGTCGGCGGTGATCTGCAGCTGCGTGGCGTGCGGGTAGCGCTCGGCTCCGAGGTGCTCCCACCAGCTGCGGATCGAGTTCGCGGCGAACTGGGCGGTGTCGTGGTCGATGCCGACGTTGACGTAGCCCTCGTCCAGGCGCAGGTCATAGACGCCGTAAGGGATCGCCTTGCCCAGCTGCTTGTCCTTGAAGTCGTGCACGCGCACCAGCTCGGGCTTGCCCTTCAGATGCCACTCACGCCCTGCGTTCTTGAAGTCTCCGACCAGCTCCTTCTTCTTCGTGTCTACGCTGATCACCGGCCAGCCCGCGGCCACGGCCGCCTTCGCGGCCTGGTTGATGTGGCGGAACTGCAGATCGCGGTCGGGGTGCTGGCGGCCCTCCCTCGTCTTGACGTTCGCTTGCAGGCTGTACCCGGGGGAGCGCAGGAGCGTCGCCACAGAAGTGAAGTGAACCTCGTGCCCCATCTCACGCAGCCCCTCGGCCAGGTTGCGCACGCTCTTGGAGGTCCAACACAAAAGTGACTCCGGATCACCACGCGAACTCTCCTCCACGAGCCGCTCGAGATCACCAGCCAGCGTCAGGTCAACCTCAGTCAGTGCCTTGCGGCCACCGCCCCGCCGTCTGACACGCCCACGCTCCAGATGCTCGCCGAACTCCAGTTCCGCAATCCCCTTGCGAATCGTCGGTACGCTCACCCCGGTCTGCCGCGAGACCGTTGCGACACCACCCCGTCCCGCCGCTCGCGCCTCGGCCGCCACAAACAGGCGGCGCTGACGCTCATTCAGCTCACCCGCCAGCGCCCTAAACCGCTCGCCAATCGCATCCTCATAGACCACGCCTCACTGTTCCACACACGTGACACGCATCCTGCAACGTTATTTATCTACAAGCCCTTAGTTCAAGCCACTCCGAGTATCGGTTGATCGCATCGCCTTGAGAGCCCGCCGCCGGGCCCGCCGCCCCACCGGCTCCATCAGATCATCCAGAAGGAGGTCCGGGTTCCGACGTCGTCCCCGACGCTGTACCACTTGATCCAAGTCGGAACCGACTGCAAGGTTCCGATGTCGTCCCCGACGCTGCACCATTTGATCCAAGTCGGAACCAACTGTATGGTTCCGACGCTGTCCCGACGCCGCACTTCTCCCCCCGCCAGCGAAGCCCTGTGGACTAAAGCCCCAAGATGCGTCATGCTTGGAGGTGGGATGGGTGAGCTGCTGGCGTTGCAGGGGGTGAGCAAGAGCTACCGGCGCGGGGGGAGACGCCTGCGGGTGCTGGCAGACGTATCGCTCGAGCTGAAGCTCGGCGAGGTCGGGGCGGTCGTCGGCGCACGCGCCGAGGGCAAGACCACGCTGCTGAAGATCGCCGCCGGCATCGAGCCGCCGGACACCGGCGAGGTGCGAATGGGCACGCGCGATCTCGCACTGTTGGGACGGGAGGAGCGCGCGAGGCTGCTGGGAGGAGAGATCGCGTGGATCCACCGCGAGGGCCCCGGCGTGAGACTCGAGGTGCTGGACTACCTCGCGCTGCCGCTGGCGATGGGGCGTGGCAACGGACGGCGAGAGGCGCGGGACCGGGTGCTGCGTGCGCTCGAGCGCGTTGGTGCCTCGCGCTGCGCGCGGGAGCGCTGGGAGGAGCTCTCCGACTGGGAGCGAGTACTGGTGGGGCTCGCGCGAGCGATCGTGTGCGAGCCGCGGCTGCTGGTGCTCGACAGCGTGACCGACGGTCTTGGCATGCGCCGCGTGCGTGAAGCCGGCGAGCTGCTGTTGGCACTTGCGGGCGAGCTGGGTTGTGGGGTGCTAATGAGCTGCACCGATCTGGAGGCCGCGCTGATCGCCGACCGCGTGTGGTCGCTGGAGCGCGGGCAGCTCGGCCTGCTCTCCGAGCAGGAGGTCACCGAGGCCGAGATCATCGAGTTCCCAAGACCCGCCCGAGCCGATGGCTAGGGCGCACGTCTCAACGTCCGCCGGCCTGGATGCCGAGCCTTTGGCTGGGTACCACGTCTCAACATCCGCCGGCCTGGATGCCGAGCCTTTGGCTGGGCACCATGTCTCAACGTTCGCCGGTCTGGATGTCGCATCTCCCGCGACGCGAACCCTCGGCGCATCTCGCACGACGCGAGCCCTCGGCGATCACCAGTTGGGCGAAAATGTCTCCAACTCCTGGGGCCTTACCTCGTATGCCCTATGTCCAAGCCATTTTCCCCGCCTGCCGACATTTGTCGGCAGGAGTATGGTAGGTTGGAACAATTCAGGACGACCTCTTTCCGTTCGGATTTCGAATACGATCCGCAGCAATGGCTCCCCCACGTAAAGGCGATCTGACAGCCAGCATGGCGATCCTGGGCCTCGTGGTCCAGAAGACCGACACGGTCAACAGCCTAGGCGCACGGCTGGTCGAGCGCTTTCCACACGCGCAGTGGTCGCGCTCGGTCGCCCACAACAGCCTTCCCAGCCTTGAAAAGCAGGGTCTGGTGCGGATGGTTGAGCATGGCGCCGAGCGCGCGCTCGACCGCTACGAAGCGACCGACGCCGGCATCGAGGAGTTCCGCGATTGGCTGCGCGCATCCTCCGCGGCCCCACTCGCGTTGCGCGACGCGGTGCACGCCAAACTCGAGCTCGCCGAGGAGGAGGACGTGCCCGATTTGATCGCCGCGATCCACGAGGAGGAGGAGGCGTGCGCACGGGAGTTCGCGGCGGCGAGCTCACGCCTGAACGTCGAATGGCAGCTCAAACGCCTCGGTCCCGCCAATGGTGCAGGCCCCGCACAGAGCACCCCGGACCTGCGGGGCAGGGTGCGGCGCGCCCTGATGACCGACGAAGCGATGCTGTGGGGGATGCGCGCCCGGCGCCTGCGGCGCCTGCGCCGGGAGCTTGAAGACACGGTGGAGGATGGCGAGGAGCTGGGCAGCGGCGATGGCTGAGTTGTTGGCGTTGCGGGGAGCGTGCAAGGGGTATGCACGCGGCGAGCACAGATTGCAGGTGCTCCTCGATGCCTCGCTCGAGCTTCGCAGCGGCGAGATCGCGGCGGTCGTCGGCGGTCGCAGGGAAGGCAAGACCACGCTGCTGAAGCTCGCCGCCGGCATCGAGTCCCTGGACACGGGGGAGATGTGGTTGGGGGATATGGAGCTCACCAACGCTCCCGACCGGGAGCGCGCAAGGCTGCTGGGGGCGGAGATCGCGTGGATCCACCGCGAGGGCACGGGCGTGAAGTTCAGGGTGCTCGACTACGTCGGGCTGCCACTGGCGATCGGCCGCGGCCGTGGGCAGCGACAGGGGCGTGAGCTGGCGATGGAGGCACTCGAACGCGTCGGCGCGGCAAGCTGCGCGGGGCAGTGCTGGGCGGAGCTCTCCAACTGGGAGCGGCTGCTGGTTGGGCTCGCCCAGGGCATCGCGAGCTCGCCGAAACTGCTGGTGGTGGACGATCTGATGGACGGCTTCGGGATCGGTCGCACGCGTGAGGCCGGCGAGCTGCTGCTTGCGCTGGTGAGAGAGCTCGGGTTTGGTGTATTGATGAGCTGCAGCGATCTGGAGGCCGTGCTGGTCGCCGACCGCGTGTGGTCGCTTGAACGCGGGCGGCTCACCCTGCTCGTCGAACAGGGCGGCGAGCTGGGAGAGGTGATCGACTTCCCCGGCAGCGCCCGCCAGAGCCACGGCTCGCGCCGCCTCGGCGGCTAGTGTCCCGGCCGGTGCTCGAGCTCCGCGATCTCGTCAAGCACTATCGCGTGGGGGAAGGCGAGCCGATCCGCGCTGTGGACGGCGTCTCGATGAGTGCCGCCGCGGGTGAGTTCGTGGCGCTGTACGGGCCCAGCGGCTCGGGCAAGACGACGCTGCTTGAACTGATCGCGGGGATCTGTGTCCCCGACAGCGGCAGCGTGCTGGTGGACGGCGAGGACGTCTGCGCGATGTCGCACAAGGAGAGCGACCAGTACAGGCTGCATCGGCTCGGGATCATCGGGCAGCCGCACAACTTGATTCCAGGGGCGCGCGCGATCGAGAACGCCTCACTGAAGCTGTGGTTGACGAACAAGCGCCAGGCGCGGCGCACGATCGAACCGCTGCTCGACCGGCTGGGGTTGGGCGAACGGATGCTGCACCGCACCGAGCAGCTCTCGATGGGTGAGCGCCAACGCGTGCTGATCGCGATGGCGCTGGCGACCGACCCAAAGCTCGTGCTCGCCGACGAGCCGACCGGGACGCTCGACACCCAGCGCACCCGCGAAGTGCTGGCGCTGCTGCGCGAGCTCTGCACCGAGCGCGGCGCAACGATCGTGCTCGCCACGCACGACCCGCAGGCCGCCACTTTCGCCGACCAGGTGCACGAGCTGCGTGACGGGCGCATGGAGGAGTACCGGCCCGAGCATGTCCTGGTTCCAACCTCCTCGCTACCGGAGCTTCCCTGACCATGGCGCGCATGAGCCTCGTGGACATCCTCTGGCTCTACCGGGCGCGGCTGCGTGCGCGGGCGGTGCTGGTGCAGGAGTGCTTCGCGATCATCGGGATCGCCGTCGGCGTGGCGCTGCTGTTCGCTTCGCAAGTCGCCAGTACCAGCCTTACCCACTCGGTATCGCAGCTCAACAGCCAGCTGGTCGGCAACACCCAGTTCCAGGTTGACGCCAGGGGCCCCGGCGGATTCAACGAACGGCTGCTGGAGGAGGTGCGGCGCGTGCCGGGCGTGAAGACCGCGTTGCCGGTGCTCGAGCAGCAGGCAAACGTAATCGGCCCCGGGGGCGTTCAGCGTTCGGTCGATCTGATCGGCACCGATCCGCGCTTTGCGCACTTCGCTGGCGCGCTGCTGCGGCGCTTCTCCGCGGCGCAGCTGGCCGCGCAACGGGCGATTGCGTTGCCGGCGCCGCTCGCTGAAGAAATCGGAGTGGGGCCTTTGGAGACGATCAAGATTCAGATCGGCGCGAGCGTCGTGCAGACGCTGCTGGGCGCGACGCTCGGAGCAGCCGACATCGGCGGGCTGGTCCATAGCCCGGTCGCGCTCGCGCCGGTTGGCTACGCCCAGACGATCACCGACATGCGGGGCCGCATCACACGCATCTTCGTGCAGGCCCGCCCCGGCCATGAACGCGAAGTACGGGCCGGTCTGGAGCGGGTGGCCGCCACCGCGCCGGTCGACGTCGAGCCCAGCGACTTCGATGCGACGCTGTTCGGCGTGGCGGTGTATCCCGAGAGCCAGAGCGAGACGTTGTTCTCGGCGATCAGCGCGCTGGTGGGTTTCATGTTTGCGCTGAACGCGATGCTGGTGACGGTGCCCTCGCGGCGCAAGCTGATCGCAGACATCCGGCCGCAGGGCGCGACCCGCTTCATGACCGTCCAGATCCTGCTGTTCGATGCTGCCGTGCTCGGCGTCCTGGCCTGCATCCTCGGCCTCGGACTCGGCGAGCTGTTCTCGATTGCCGTGTTCCACGCAATCCCCGGCTATCTCTCATTCGCCTTCCCGGTGGGGACCGGGCGGATCGTGACCTGGAAAAGCGTGGCGCTGGCCGTCGGCGCCGGACTGACGGCCGCGGTCGCGGGCGTGCTGTGGCCGCTGCGCGACATCCTCGCGCAGCCGCTGGAGGGGGAGCACTCCTCGCCACATCGCCGTCGCTGGTGGTTCCGGATGCGACTCGCCGTTGGGCTTCTGTGCCTCTCCGTGACGATCCCAATCCTCATCTTTCGTCCCCAGAGCGGGCTGGTCGGGCTGGCGACGCTCGTCGTGGCGATGGCATGCCTGCTGCCGCTGCTCTTCGACGGGCTGGTTGCGCTCTTCGAGCGCAGCCAGCGCCTCCTCGATGGCGCGGCAACCGTGCTGGCGGTAACGGAGCTTCAGACTCGCGAGACGCGCGTGCGCTCGCTGGCGATTGCAGCGACGGCGGCGGTGGCGGTGTTCGGCACAGTCGAGTTCCAGGGCACGCAGGCCAACCTCCAGCGGGGCTTGGATTCCTCAGCGCGCCAGCTCGACGCAAGCGCCGCTGTGTGGGTCACTCCCAGAGGTGAATCCAACGCGTTTGCCACGACATCCTTCAAAGGCGACGATGCGCCTGCGCTCGCGCGCCTACCGGGTGTCGCCGCGGTCGGAATCTACCGTGGCAGCTTCCTGGACTGGGGCGATCGGCGTCTGTGGGTGATCGCGCCGCCAAGCAGCGTCACCCAGCCGGTGCCCTCCAGCCAGCTCGTGCGTGGTCGTCTCGCCCTCGCCGGCAACAGGATCCGCGATGGTGGCTGGGCGGTGCTCTCGCAAGCGCTCGCCTCAGAACAGCACCTGCGCATCGGCCAAGTGTTCACGCTTCCGGCGCCGCGACCGACTCGCCTGCGAGTCGCCGCGCAGATCACTAACCTCGGCTGGCCGCCGGGCGCCATCATCCTCAGCTCCGCGGACTACGCACGCGCCTGGGGGAGCATCAATCCAAGCGCATATGCGATCCAGACGCGCCCCGGCGCCTCGGCGGAATCCGTGCGTCAATTCGTTCGGCGCAGCTTGGGGAGCGAATCGGGGCTCACGGTGGAAACCTCGGCCGAACGCGAGCAGCGCCACTACGCTCTCGCGAGCCAGGGACTTTCGCGACTAACCCAGATCCGGCTATTGGTGCTGATCGCTGCCGTGCTCGCCGTGGCTGGAGCGATGGGCGCGATGATCTGGCAGCGCCGCGATCTCGTTGCGTTCATCAAGTGCCAGGGCTACCGCAGAGGTGTGCTGTGGCGATGGCTGCTGTGTGAAAGCGCGGTGCTGCTGGTGGTGGGATGCTCGATTGGAGCTGTCTTTGGACTCTGTGCACAGCTGCTGGGAAGTCACTTCCTGGCGAGCGTCACCGGTTTTCCGGTCGCCTTCAACGTCGAAGGCTTCGCCGCACTCTCGAGCTTTGCACTGCTCACCGTCGTCACCGTCACAGTGGTTGCCCTGCCAGGATATCTCGTAGTGCGTGTGCCTCCGAGGACAGCCAGTCCGGCGTTCTGATCGGTGCGCAAGCAGCGCCTGTGGGAGTGAAGACGACCCGGCGCCACTGTCGGTCGGGCAAGCACGCGCGCTTACCACAGCCGTCGCACGCGAGCTTGGATGGGGATTGGCGGCAGTTGCGCGCGAGGTGCGCCGCTGGAGGATTCGAGCGAGCGAGATCCCGGATCCGCCGCTTCGCAGCGACGCTCTGAGCGCACTCGCCCGCAAGCGCGGGCACACCGACGGAGCTGCACTGCTGTGGACGATTCCCAGGGTCCGTGATCCCAACCTTCTGCGTCTGCTCGTCGCCTACGAGATCATCTGGGACTTCCTCGATGGTGTGAACGAGCGCGGCGCCGCGGCCGGCCAGATGAACGGGCGCCAGCTTCACCTGGCGCTCGTCGACGCGCTCGATTTGACCCGGCCAATCGCCGATTATTACCGATACCACCAGTGCGGCGACGATGGTGGCTATCTGCGGATGCTCGTCGAGGCATGTCGCGAGCACTGCCGCAGACTGCCCTCATATTGGGCGATTCGCCCACTGCTCGTGCGCGAGGCGATCCGGGCGCAGGTGCTGGCCATCAACCACGACCTCGATTCCGCGCTGCGCGACACAGACCTGCGGAAATGGGCAGCCGAGACGTTCCCCGCCACCTCCGATGCAACCTGGTTCGAGTTGACCGGCGCGGCCAGCGCGTCTCTCACCGTTCACGCTCTGCTTGCACTCGGCGCCGAACCAGACTGCGGTGAAGGACACCATCTCGCCCAGACGTGCGGGGCCTATTTTCCGTGGATCTCAACGGCTACGACGATGCTCGACAGTTACGTCGATCAAGCCGAGGACGTGGCCAATGGTGATCACAGCTATGTATCTCACTACCCCACACCCCAGCTTGCTGCGGCTCGCATACGCGAGCTGGTTGAACGCTCTCTGATAGAGGCGCGCGCGCTGCGCGACGGCGAGCGACACGTGGTAATCGTGGCGTGCATGGTCGCGATGTACCTGTCAAAGGACAGCGCGCACACCGAGGCGCTGAGCGAAACGACCAGGAGTTTTGTGTGTGCCGGCGGCTCTCTCACGCGCCTGTTGCTTCCCATCTTACGGCTATGGCGCATCGCCAACGCCCAGCAATCTCACTAGATCGACGACAAGGAGACGCATGTTGCTCACCGACCCAGATCCACTCCTCGCCCGTATCGGGAAGAACCTTCCGCCGACGATGCCAATCCCCTCGGTACTCCAGACATTGGCGTGCCGGCAGTCGTTCTTCACCTTCGTCGAACGCTGTCGCGCCCACTACGGAAGCCGCTTCACGGTCTATCCGATTGACATGCCCCCGCTCGTATTTCTCTGCGATCCCGGCGATATTCAGGAGATGATCGCCGCGCCACCGGCTGCTCTGCATCCGGGGGCGGGGGGAACCTTGCTCGCTCCGCTGATCGGAACGAGCTCCTTCATGCTGTGCGAGGAGGAGGCGCATAAGTGTGGACGCAGCGCGATCATGCCGGTGTTTCATCGTAAAACGGTGGAAGGCCGCGCGGCGATGGTTGCAGGAACGGTCGAGCGCGAGGTCGCTTCGTGGCCGTTGGAGGAGCCATTCGCGCTGCATCCACGTGTGCGGGCGTTGACGTTGAGGCTGATACTGAGGGCTGTCCTGGTCGAGGAGGATTGCACTCTGGACGCGATGCACGAGCGGCTACTGAAGTCACTGTCGGTGGCGGGGAGCCCTGTTCTGCAAGTCCCGCAATTGCGCCGTCTCCCAGGTTGGCACGGCAGGTGGAAGCGGTTCGTCGAGCACAGAGCCGGCGCCGACGAGCTGATCTTCGCGATCATCCGCCGCCGGCGGGGGGAAGCCGAGCACGGCGATCTGCTGGACGGGCTGTTGGCGGCGCACAATCCCGATGGCTCGGCGATGACCGACCAGCAGCTCCGCGACAACCTGATGTCGGTGATTCTCGCCGGGCACGAGACGACGACCGCGGAGCTGGCGTGGGCGTTTCAGCTGCTGGCCCACAACCATCCTGTGCAGAGCCGCCTGCTCGAGGAGCTCGATGGCGGGATGGGGGAGCGGTATTTGGCGGCGACGATCGACGAGACGCTCAGGCACAGGCCGGCATTTCCATTTCTGATCCCCCGCGTGGTCGCCGAGCCGATCGAGATCGGGGGGTGGAGCTATCGCCCACCGGCGCGCCTGCTGGGGTGCACCTACCTCATGCATCACGATCCGGCGCTGTACCCGGAGCCGCACGCGTTCCGTCCCGAGCGCTTTCTGGGCGAGGCTCGCCAAGCGCCCACGTGGCTGCCATGGGGTGCGGGACGCAAGAGCTGTGTGGGTCGTCATTTCGCCCTGCTGGAGATGCAAGCGGTGCTGCGTGAGGTCCTCTCAACACGGGCGGTGCTGCCCGCGAGCACCGACATCGAGCGTGAGCGGTGGCGCAGCGCCGTACTCGTCCCTCAGGCGGGATCGCGCGTGCTCCTGCAGCGGCGCCGTCGGTCGAACAGACCACGCGCATGCCGGCCGGAGCGAGTGTGTATGTAGTCGCGGTGCCGCGGTTGGACAGACGTAGAGGACCACGATCAAAACCCTGACGCAGTGCGGCGGCGATTACACCGCCGGCAGCGCTTTGAACAGCCGCGCTACCGCGTGCTCGGCCGGCTTGGGGTGGCCGGCGTAGTCGAACAGGCCCTTGCCGAGGATCCCTTCGATCAGCTTGATGTGGCGGTCCTCGCCGAGGACCGAGCCGCCGTAGTAGGTGGGGTTGAGCGCGAAGTCGCGCAGCACCCACACGAGCATCCCGCTGAGCGACGGGTCGGCCTCGTAGAGGCGGATGTGCTGGGTGAGCAGGCGCGTTTGGAAGGAGTAGCTGCCCGGGCGCCCGGGTCGGTTGAGCGCGTTGCCTTCGGCGCCGAACTCGCTGATGATCTGGACTTTGCCCGCGAACGTCGCGTTCATCGCGGTGAGGCGGCTGTCGATCAGCTTGCGCAGCGTCGCCGGCTTGTCGCGCAGGCCCTCGTACCAGCCGGAGTAGTCGGTCTCGGAGACCGCGTCGACGTCGCTGTACAGCCGGCCGGCGCCGTGGCGCGGGGGATGCTCGCCCCACACGTCGACGGCGACCATCCGCCCGGGGTCGTAGGCGTGCAGCCACGCGGACATCGCTTCGACGTACTGCGCCTGGCCCCCGGGGTGGCCGTTGCCGGCCATCTCGTTGGTGAGGTTCCAGGCGATGATCGAGGGGTGCAGCTGGTCGGCCTGCACGGTGCGTGCGCACGTCTTCGCGCGCCCGTTCGGCCAGCTGCGGAGTTATGCCGGTCCAGTCGCCGGAGGGGTCGACGGGGCCGACGCCCTGCCACACCAGGATCCCGGCGGCGTCGAGACGTTCGAGCATGCTGGCGGGCAGCGGGTGCTGGGTGCGGGCGGTGTTGGCGCCGATCGCCTGCAGCTCCTGCACGAGCGTGTCCTCTTCGGCGGGGCCGGGCGCGTCGCCGTGGCCCGGCGCTTCGAACTGGATCGAGGCTCCGTGCAGCGTCAAGCGGCTGCCCGTTGAGGTACATCTTCCCCCCGCTCCACGTGAGCTGGCGCAGGCCGATGTGCGCGGCGTAGCTGCTCTCGCCCGGGATGTCGAGTGTCAGTTCGTAGAGGCTGGGGCTTCCGGGTGCCCACAGTGCCGGCGTGGGCACCGTGAGGGTGGCGGTCATCGTCACCGTCTGTTCGGGACCGACGAGCTGCGGGGTGAAGGTCACGGGGATCGTCTGCCCGGGGCGACTGAGCGTGCCTTCGGGCGCGAGCATGCGCGCCAGCCCGTTGTTGTGAACGGCGACGCCCAGCTGCACGGTCGCCTGTGTCGCGGTGGGGGCATCGGGCGTGAGCGTCGTCTGGATCGTGGGGTCGGACAGTTCGCTGGCGGTGAGCTCGCGCATGCCGACCGCGCCGTCGAGGCCGCCGAAGTTGAACCATGCGCGGTTGAAGCCTTCGTCGGTTTGCAGCAGCGGGTCGTGCCAGTCCACGCGCACCACCAGCGTGTGCGTGCCCGCCCCCAGCGCGTCGCGGAATTCGAAGGGCAGGTAGAAACCGACGTGGGAGCCCAGCGAGTGACCGTCGACCCACACTTCGACGAGGTAGTTGGCGGACGCGAATTCCAGCGCGTAGATGCCCGCGGTGGGCGCGGTGAGCGTCGTGCGGTACCACGCGACCGAGCCTTCGAAGTCGGGGATCGCCCGCTTGCCTTTGATCGGGGCGGGGTTGACCACGTCGGGGACGCTCACCGACGTGCCCCCGAAGTCGCCAGTGGGCCATCCCCGCAGCTGCCCGACGTCTTCCGGGTCGCGGCGCAGCGTCCACTCGGTGAGCGCCACGCGCCCGCCTGGCCCTTCACCGAGTTCGACTTGGCTGATGCGGCCGTTCGGGCCGTTGCGTTGGGCCTGGCTGGCGCGGCCGTTCGGGCCGTTGCGTTCGGCCTGGCTGGCACGGCCGTTCGGGCCGTCGAGACCGGCACTGCTGGTAGGCGCGGCGATCGCCAGCGCCAGCAGCACGGCGAGACCTGTGATCGCTCTCTTGCCGGGGATGCCTTTGGACACGCGCTGTCCATTGTGACGGGCACGCCTGTTCGATCCGCAGGTTAGCTTTCACGCCCGCGGGCGCCGGCACCTCGGGTCGATGAGATCGCCGGGTCAGGTGACCGGTGTTGTCGGTCGTATGTGTACTTTTCAGACCCAAACCCTTCATTTTGTGAAGTGGTGGGGTCCGTAAAAGACATCTCACCTCCTCGACTCCCCGTCAGGTGGCAGCCTGCACCGCCAGCATCCTCTCCAGCAGCTGCCGCGCCCCACCCTTGGCGAGCGGTTCGTTGAGGTTGCCGCACTTGGGTGACTGCACGCACGAGGGGCAGCCCGCGCGGCAGGGGCACTCTGAGATCAGGCGGTGGGCGTCGCGGCAGAGATCTTCGAAGCGCAGGAAGGCAGCACGGGTGAGCCCGACGCCGCCGGGGTGGCCGTCGTAGATGAAGATCGTCGGCAGCCCGGTCTGGGGGTGGAGGTTGGTCGAGAGTCCGCCGATGTCCCAGCGGTCGCACATCGCGATCAGCGGCAGCACCGCGATCTGGGCGTGCTCGGCGGCGTGCAGGGCGCCGAGCACCGTCTCCTGCGCTGCCTCGTCGACGATGCTCGCCGTCGCCCCCGCAGGAGGGGAAGCGCCGGGACGCTCCGCGGCGCCGGCCCCGGTCGTGACCCCGGCATGCGCGCTGCGCTCGGGCACACAGGCGGCGAGTGCATCGGGGTCGAGCTCGAACCACAGCGCCTGCGTGGAGAAGCTGGTTTCGGGCAGATCGAGCGCGACGAGGTCGATCTGGGCGTGATCGGAGAGGCGGCGGCGCTGGTAGGCGAGCACGGTGTCGGTGACCGAGACCTCCCCGAAGGAGAGCCTGACCCCGAGCAGGTCGCGGCGGTCGAGTACGCTCTCGATCGTCGTGGTGGTGTCGCGCTTGGGCTGCGTGTACCAGTCGCCCTCAAACGGCGACACCAGCGCCCGGCGGCGTTCGAGATCGAGCTCGCATACTTCGTAGGAGCGCCCGAGGTGCAGGTAGATTGCGCCCTGGTGGACGGTCGAAAACGCGCGCGCCGCCTCGGTCGTGCCGAGCAGCTCCCCGGAGGTGGTGTCGACGATCGCGAAGCTGTCGAGCGAGGCCGAGCGCAGCGAGACCGCCGCGGCGGGGTACTCGGCGGCGTTGCGTGGGACGTAGGCGGGCGGGTGGGCTGTGGATCTTCGGCGCAGCTGCCCGCGGTGGAGCAGCATCTCCGCGTAGGCCTCCCAGCGGGGCCCGAGGATCTCGGCGTCGGCGCTCGAGAGCGGGCCCTCGAAGGCCGCGCACAGCAGGTGGGCGAGGTGGATCTGGGGGTTCTCGTGGTCGAGGATCGCGGACTCGACGGGCCGCTCCAGGAACTCGTCGGGGTGGCGGCAGAAGAACTGGTCGAGCGCATCCTCGCCGGCGATGTACACCGCCAGGCCCTGCCCGCGGCGCCCGGCGCGCCCCCACATCTGGCGCAGCGAGGCGACGGTGCCCGGGAAGGTGACCACCACGGCCGCGTCGAGCTCGCCGATGTCGATCCCCAGCTCCAGCGCATCGGTCGTGATCACCGCGCGCAACTCGCCGCGCATCAGGCGGCCCTCCAAATCACGCCGCTGCTGGGGGGTGTAGCCGGCGCGGTAGGGAACCACGAGGTCGGCGAGACCCTCCCGCGGCGCGTCCGGACTCCCATCCGGCTGCTCGCGTCCTCCTCGCCGCCCACCCGATCCTTTTTGGCGTGGTCGCTGTCGATCGCCATGCGACCAGCCTTGGTTTCCGCCCGGGGGCGAATCCCCTTCGAGCTCCTCCCGCACCAGCCGGGAAAGCAGCTCGACGCCCTTGCGCGACTTCATGAAGCAGATCACGCGCGCGCCGTCGCGCACCAGCCGCGCGAGCAGCTCGGCGGCCTCGCCGAGCGCGGAGCGGCGTGCGCCGAGCGCGGCGTCGGTGAGCGGGGGATTCCAGATCGCGATCTGCCGCCGCGGCGAAGGGGCGCCGTCCTCGTCGATCAGCCCGATCCCCTCCAGGCCCGTGAGCCGCTCTGCCAGCTCGAGCGGGTTGGCGATCGTCGCGGAGGCGAGCAGAAAGCGCGGCGAGGTGCCGTACGCGGCGGCGACGCGACGCAGGCGGCGCATCACGTTGGCGACGTGCGAGCCGAACACGCCGCGGTAGACATGCGCCTCGTCGATTACGACGACGGCGAGGTTGGCGAAGAAGTTGGCCCACGATTCGTGGTGGGGGAGGATCCCGAGGTGGAGCATGTCGGGATTGGTGAGCACGATGCCCGCGCGGCGGCGGATCTGAGTGCGCGCCTCGCGGGGGGTGTCGCCGTCGTAGATCGCGGGCCGCAGGCGATCGCCGAGGCCGAAGCGGTGCAGGGCGCGCGCCTGGTCTTGCGCCAGCGCCTTGGTTGGATAGAGATAGAGCGCGCGCGCATGGGCGTCGCGGCAGAGGACCTCGAGAGTGGGGAGGTTGAAGCACAGCGACTTGCCGGAGGCGGTGCCGGTGGTGACGACCAAAGGCCCCTCCCAGGCAGCTTCGAGCGCCCGCGCCTGGTGGGAGTAGAGCCGCTCGATGCCGGCGCGCGCAAGCGCCGCCAGCACGTCGGGGTGCAGGTCCGCGGGTGGGTCCACGAGCGTGGCGGCGGTGGGTCCTTCCGAGGCTCCGCGGACGAGCCGGCCGTCGGCGCGGCCGTCGTCGAGCAGGGCGCTCCAAGGCTCGATCGTGCGCTCTATCGCCACTGGTTGCGATAGTAGATGGCGATGGCTGCTTCGACTGACGAGCATCGCGAGGACGGGCGCAACCACCGGGATTCGGCACAGAAGCTCGGGCCGCAGCGGTGGGCTCGAGAGCGCACTTTCCACCACTCCCTCTACTCCGCGGAGCGGATTGCGCGCGCGCGCACCGAGAGCGTGTCGGTGTGTGTGCTGGCAAAGGAGTGCGCGGGGACGGTGGGGAGAGTGGTGGGGGAACTGATGAAGCTGCGAGACGCGGGGGCGATCGACGAGGTGATGGTGGTGGATGCAGCCTCGGCGGACGGCACCGCGGGGGTGGCGGAGCAGGCGGGGGCGACCGTGCGCCAGGAGGCGGAGCTGATGCCGCACTTCGGGCAGGTGCTGGGCAAGGGCGATGCGATGTGGAGAGCGTTGGGGGAGATGGGGGGAGAGGTGATGTGCTATCTGGACGGCGACACCGAGCACTTCTCGGCGCACTTCGCGACCGGCGTGCTGGGCCCGCTGGTGTGCGAGCGGGGCGTCGAGTTCGTGAAGGCCTTCTACCGGCGCCCGTTTGAGCAGGGGGGAGTCGCGCTGCCCGAGGGCGGGGGGCGCGTCAACCACCTGATGGCACGCCCAGCGCTGGCGCTGTTCTACCCGCAGCTGGCGGCGGTGCGCCAGCCGCTCGCGGGTGAGGTGGCGGCCCGCAGGAGCCTGTTGGAGCGACTGCCGTTCGCGACCGGGTATGGCGTGGAGATCGCAATGCTGATCGACGCGTGGAGAGAGGTGGGCCTGGAGGGGCTAGCACAGGTGGATCTGGAGGTGCACCGCAACCGCCACCAGTCACTCGCGCAGCTGACGCCGATGGCGACGACGGTGCTGGCGACGATCGCGCGGCGGATGCAGCGCGAAGGGCGCCTGGCGGAGTTGGAGGACGAGGACAAGACGGATGGCCCCGACCCTGCCGGCCCCGTCGGGTCGAGTGCCGTCCCGCTGGAGCGCCCGCCGCTCGCCGGCGTGAGAGTCGCTCACCACGCTTCACAAAATGAATGGTTGGGGGCCAAAAAGAACACATACAACACCGCCCTCACCCACCTCGACGGCGGGGGACGATGAGCGCGCGCTGCCTGTACCTCGACCTCGACGGCACGCTGCTGGGCAAAGGCGCTTCGCTGCTGCACGACGGCGAGGGGGCGGTGGCGATCGATGGCGTCAGGGCGGTGCAGACGTGTCTGCGCGCGGGTGTGGAGGTCGTGTTGATGTCGGGCCGGCGCAAGGCGCAGCTGGCTGAGGATGCGCGGCTGCTGGGCGGGAGCTCCTACATCTATGAGGCGGGAGCGTGCGTGGTGGTGGACGGCGAAGAGCACTGGCTGACCGGCGACATGCAGCCCGGCGAGTTGACGATCGCCCAGCAGATCGAGCGCTCGGGGGCGCCGGCCCTGCTGCTGGAGCACTACGGGGAGCGTTTGGAGCACCACGACCCGTGGCACACCGATCGCGAAGTGTCACATCTCTTCCGCGGTCTGGTGGACGCGGGCGAGGCCGACCGGGTGTTGGCTGAGCATGGGTATGAGGGGCTGCGGCTGGTGGACAACGGCGCGGTGAGCACGCGCTCCCCGAGGCAGGCGGGCCTGGCGCAGGTGCGCGGCTATCACCTCGTGCCGGCGGGCGCGTCGAAGGCGGGGGCGGTGGCATTCCACCAACGCGTGCGTGGGTATGCGCGCGAGGAGACCTTCGCGGTGGGGGACTCGCGCGAGGACCTGGCGTGTGCGCACCACGTGCAGACCTTCTGGCTGGTGGCAAACGCCCATCTGCGTGACCCGACGATCGGGGAGGCGATCGGGCAGCACGCGAACGTGTGCGTATGCGAGCAGGCGAATGGAGCGGGCGTGTACGAGGCGGTCGTAAGCACGCTGATGGAGGGGTAGGGAGGGAGATCATCCGCGCGCGTGGATGCGGCTTCCACCCGCTTGGGCGCGGGGCTTCCATGCCCCGCGACGGACGATGGCCTATCTGCTCCGAGGGGACCTACGAGTCGATGATCCCCGCGCGCTTCTCCTCCTCGTAGAGGCGTTCCGCGACGAACTCCTTCAGGAGCGTCTGGTAGCCGGTGTTGTGGAGCGTGGCGAGGGTCTTCAGCCGCCGCAGCGTGAATTTGTCGAAGCGGATTGCCACGGGGACGGTCCGGCCGGGACGGATGGTGTCCTGCATTTTGATGATCTTTTCGCGGCGCAGCTCCTGCTCATGGAACTCGTCCGGATCGAATCTCAGGCCAAAGGGGGGCTCTCCCGCGCTCTTCTCCGTCGCCCTCGGTTTGTCTGCTGGTGGCATGAGCGGTGCGTCTCCTATGGGAAGTTAGGACATGTATTGATGATCGTATATGCGACGTGCCTCGGTAAAAGTGTTCTTTTTTAAAAGGGTGTGCGCTATAGTCTACCGCTAATACTATAGCACACACCTTTAAAAAAGGACATACAACCCCAGCTCCTTCTCCGTCTTTGCGCCTACGCAGGGCCGGTCAGATGAAATCAGGTCCCCGGCATCCGTCGCCACAACCGTCGCCAGAAGCCGGGCTGGGGCCGACGGCGCCAGCGAGCAGGCGGAGGAACGGTGGCGCGCACCAGTGCGACCCACTCGGGCAGCGGCAGCTCGCCAGAGATCAGGCGGCCGAGGGCGCTGGTTATCGGTGCCCGCTCGCCTTGTGTCAGCTCGCCTTGTGCCCGCTTGCCGCGCCCGCCCGATGCCTGCCCGCTGCGCCCGTCCGATGCCTGCCCGCCGCGGCCGTCCAATGCCTGCCCGCCCCCACGTTCCAGCGCGCGCGCCAGCAGTGGCACCGACTCGAGCGCCTCCACCGCCTGGCCGATAAGGGCCGGGATCTCCGCGGCCGGCACGCCCGCCGCGAGCAGCTCGCCCGCGCGGCGGTTGCGGCTCTCGGGAGCGAGCGCGGTGGCCACCAGGTCGCCGGTGCCCGCCAGGCCGATCATCGACTCCGGCCGCGCTCCCAGCGTCTCCGCGTAGCGCCACACCTCCGCGAAGATGTGGCCCGCCGCCGCGCCGGCGGCGTTGAGGCCCTGCGCTTCGGTGGCCCCCGCGGCGAGCGCCGCGGCGTTCTTGGCGGCCCCCGCGAGCTCCACCCCGAGCGGGTCGTTGGAGCGCTCGCACACCACGCCCGCGCGCGTGAACACCTGCGCGAGCTGGCGGGCGAGCTCCTCGTCGTGTGCGGCCGCCACCAGCCCCGCGCCGGCGTGCACCATCTCCTGCGCGTGCGCAGGGCCCCCGAGGCACGCCACGCGCTCGGCCCCGAACGCCGCCTCGAGGACGCTGGTCGGCGGTGAGCCATCCGGCGGGACGAGCCCCTTGGCCACCGACACCACCGCCGTGCGCCGCCCCAAGCCGGCCTCGCGCAGCCCCGCCACGACCGGCCCGAGCTCCTGCGAGGGCACCGCCAGGAACACGTAGTCGGCGCGCGCCACGCCCGCCGCGGACGGCTCGATGCGCAGCTGCGCAGGCAGCTCCACGCCCGGCAGGTAGGTGCGGTTCTCGCGCTGCTCCTCCAGCGTCTGCGCCTGCTCGGCGGTGCGGGTCTGCAGCGTCGTGCGCAGGCCGCCGCGCGCCAGCAGTACCGCCAGCGCGGTACCGAACGAGCCGGCACCGACCACCGTCGCGCGCTTGGCCCCGGGCGTCGGCAGCGAGCGTGCGCGGGGAGAGCGTGCGGCTGCAACCTCCGTCCCTGGCGCCGGCCCCGGCATGGAGGTAGGCTCATTCATCGGTGAGCGAGCCTAGTGCAAGCGCTGGCGATGGGAGTCGAGCATGACGGCGACGGCCGCTGGCGCCCTCGAGTGGCGCAACTGGGCCGGCGACCAGCGCTGCGTCCCGGCGGCGATCGAGCGGCCCTCCTCGATCACGGAGATCGCCGCCGCGCTGGAGCGGGCCGCCGCGCACGACCAGCGCGTGCGGGTCGTCGGTGCGGGGCACTCCTTCAGCGACCTCGCGCTCACCGACGGGCGCCTGCTGCGGCTCGACCGCATGAGCCGACTGCTGGATGTCGATCGCTCCAGCGGCCTGGTGCGCGTGCAGGGGGGCATCACGATCCACGCACTGAGTGCGCGCCTTGCCGCCATCGGTTTGGCGCTCGAGAACCTCGGCGACATTGACGTGCAGAGCGTCGCCGGTGCGATCTCCACGGCCACACACGGCACCGGCGCGCGCCTGCGCAACATCTCCTCGCAGGTGGCGGCGCTCACGCTGGTGCTCGCCGACGGCTCCACCCTGCACTGCTCCGAACAGGAGGATCCCGAGCTGCTGCGCGCTGCGCGCGTGGGGCTGGGCGCGCTCGGCGTGGTCGCGGAGGTGACGCTGCGCTGCGTGCCCGCCTTCCGCCTGCGCGGCGTCGACGCCCCCGCTCCCCTGGAGCAGACGTTCGAGCGCTTCGAGGCGCTGGCGCTCGCTAACGACCATTTCGAATTTTACGTCTTCCCCCACGCCCGCACCGCGCTGACGCGCACCAACAACCGCACCGAGGAGCCGGCCCGTCCGCGCGGCCGGGCGAGTGCCTACGCCAACGACGTGCTGCTCACCAACCACGCCTTCGAGCTTTGCTGCCGCCTCGGCCGGCGCATGCCCGCCCAGATCCCGCGCATCAACCGGCTCGTCACGCGCCTCGCGGGCACCAGCCGCCGCGTGGACCGCTCCGATCGGATTTTCGCCAGCCCCCGGCTGGTGCGCTTCACCGAGATGGAGTACGCGCTCCCGCGCGAGCGCACGGTGGAGGCGGTGCGCCGCGTGCTCGAGCTGGTCGAGGGCGGGTCGCTGGATGAGGGGACGGGTGGACGCGGGTTGCGCCCGGGCCGGTCACGATCGGCTGGCGGGCGGAGGGGTGGGGCGCGGGCCCCTTTCGCGGTGCCCTTCCCGATCGAGGTGCGCACCGTCGCCGCCGACGACGCGCTGCTCTCGACCGCCGCCGAACGCGATAGCGGGTATGTCGCGGTGCACATGTTCGAGGGGATGGCGTGGGAGCCCTACTTCCGCGCTGTCGAGGCGATCATGGACCAGCTCGGCGGCCGGCCCCACTGGGGCAAGCGCCACTTCCAGACCGCCGCCACACTGTGTGAGCGCTATCCCCAGTGGGAGTGCTTCCAGGCGGTGCGCCGCCGGCTCGATCCCGAGGGGCGCTTCGCCAACGCCTACACCGACCGCGTGCTCGGCGCCATTTCGCAGCCCGCGGGCGGTGGCGGGGTAGGATGCCCCGCCCCCATGCGGCCGGCCGCCAAACTCGCGCACGCGGACGATCCCGCATGAGCACGATCCCCGACGACGACGCGCTCGGCCGCCTCGAACGGGCGACTGCCGTGCTCGATCCCCCGTTCGCCGTCGTCGATCTCGACGCTTTCTGGGCCAACGCCGCCGACATGGAACGCCGTGCCGCGCCCAAGCCGATCCGCCTGGCCAGCAAGTCGGTGCGCTGCCGTGCGCTGCAGGAACGCGTGCTCGAGCGCCCCGGCTTTCGCGGGACGCTCGCCTATACCCTGCCCGAGGCGCTGTGGCTCGCCGAGCACGGGTTCGAAGACATCCTCGTCGCCTATCCCACCGCCGATCGCGGCGCGCTGCGCGAGCTTGCACTGCTCGCCGCCGAGCGGCCCGAGGCGCGCGTTTCGATCATGGTCGATTCGCTCGCGCAGCTCGACCTGCTCGACGCCGCGCTTGCCGCGGACCCCACCAGCGCTACTGCTTCCTCCTCCGTACTCTCCGACGCGTCCCGCCCCTCCGCCGGCGGGCGCGCGGGATCCCCCGTGCGCGTCTGCCTGGAGCTCGACGCGGGCTTCTGGTTGCTGGGCGGGCGTGTGCGCGTCGGCGCCAAACGCTCCCCCGTGCACACCGCCGCGCAGGCCGCCGCGCTCGCCCGCGCGATCGTCGCCCGCGACGGTGTCGAGCTGGTCGGGATGATGGCCTATGAGGCACAGATCGCGGGCCTTGGCGATGCGCCGCCGCCTGGGTTGGGCATCCTCGGCGGGGTGACAGGCGGGTGGGCTCCCTATCTGCGGGCCGGCGCCGTCCATCTCATGCAGGCCGCCTCCGCCCGCGAGCTCGCCGCGCGCCGCGCCGATGCGGTCGCGGGCGTGCGCACCGTCGCCCCGCTCGAATTCGTCAACGGCGGTGGCACCGGCAGCCTCGAAGGCACCGCGCGCGAGGCCGTCGTCACCGAGCTGGCCGCCGGCTCGGGGCTGTACGGACCGGGGCTGTTCGACGCCTACCGCGCCTTCTCGCCCCGCCCCGCCGCGCTGTTTGCGCTGCCGATCGTGCGCCGCCCAGGACCCGGCGTGGTTACCGCGCTCGGCGGCGGCTACCTCGCCTCCGGTCCCGCCGACCGGGCGCGCCTGCCCCGACCCCACCTGCCCGCCGGCCTGCGCCTCGATCGCCAGGAGGGCGCCGGGGAGGTGCAGACCCCATTGCTTGGCGCTCCCGCCGCCGCGCTCGCGGTCGGCGACCGCGTGTGGATGCGCCATGCCAAGGCCGGTGAGCTGTGTGAGCGCTTCGCGCGCCTCTACCTGATCGAGGGCGATCGTGTGGTCGAGGAGGTCCCGACCTACAGGGGGGAGGGGCAGTGCTTTCTTTGAGGGCCTCGAACCACCCGCCCCGGCAAGGACCCCACCAATTGGTTAGGGGTCTTTTTTTATATCTACACCACCCCCGCCAGCTTTTCGCCCGCTCTGCGCAGCGCACGCGTGTCGCGCGCCTGGAGGATGACCTGCAGGTCGAGGATCCGCGCGTCGAAGAGGCTCAGCGCGTTCTCACCGGTCACCGCATACGCCGGCACTCCTGCCTGACGGGCACGCGTGGCGATCTCGAACACGGCACTGCCCAGCAGCGTGTGCTCGTCCAGGCGCTCCGCTCCCACCACCACCGCGCGCGCCGCGCGCATCCGCGCGTCGAAGTCTGCCGGTGTGGTGGGCTCGATCGGGCACACATCGACCCCCAGCGACGGGTCTCCCGCCTGCAGCCCCCGCCCGATCGCCGCCCCGGCGCGCTCGGTGTTCAGCCACTGGCTGAAGGGCTCCACTGCGATGAGCACCGTACGCGGGATCATTGTTCGGCATCCTTACAGGCAATGGCTGAGGAGAAGGAGTACGTCACGATCGAGGCGGCCGGCCAGGAGCTGCGGGTGTCGAGCCCTTCCAAGCTCTACTTCCCCGAGCCCGGCTTCACCAAGCTCGACCTGATCGGCTACTACGTCGAGTGCGCCGAGGCAGTGCTCGTACACCTGCGTGAGCGCCCCACCGTGATGAAGCGCTGGGTGGACGGCGTGCAGGGCAAGCCTTTCTTTCAGAAGCGCGTCCCCGACCACGCCCCCGAGTGGCTGCAAACCACGGTCGTCGAGTTCCCCAGCGGGCGCACCGCCCGCGAGCTCGTGGTCAACGACGCCGCCCACCTCGTGTGGGGGGCCAACCTCGGCGTGATCGACTGGAACCCCTGGCCGGTGCGCCGCGCCGACCCCGACCACCCCGACGAGCTGCGCATCGACCTCGACCCGCAGCCCGACGTCCCCTTCGCGCAGGTGCGCGAGGTGGCGTTGGCGGTGCGCGACGTGCTCGAGGAGCACCGGCTGCGCGGCTTCCCCAAGACCTCCGGCTCGCGCGGGATGCATGTGTTCGTGCGGATCCCCCCGGAGCTGGGCTTCCACGAGGTGCGCCGCGCCGCGCTCGCGCTCGCGCGTGAGGTCGAGCGGCGCCTGCCCGGCCGCGCCACCTCCCGCTGGTGGAAGGAGCAGCGCGAGGGCGTCTTCATCGACTACAACCAGAACGCCCGCGACCGCACCGTCGCCTCCGCCTACTCAGTGCGCGCCGTCGCCGACGCGCGCGTCTCCTGTCCGCTGGAGTGGGATGAGGTCGCCGACGTCGAGCCCGCCGAGTTGCGTCTCGACACGGTCCCCGCCCGCCTGCGCGAGCGCGGCGACCCCGCCGCCGAGATCGACCGCCACCCCGGCTCCCTGGACTCGCTGCTGGAGCTCGCCGACCGCGACGAGCGCGAGGGCCTCGGCGACGCCCCCTGGCCTCCGCACTTCCGCAAGCAGCGCGGCGAGCCGCGGCGGGTGCAGCCTTCGCGGGCGCGCGTCGTCGAGGGGAAGTCCGGGCTGCCCGCGGACGGTAGGTCGCAGTCCTCCGCTGGCGCCGGCCCGCCCGCGGGCGATAAGTCATGACCCTCCCCCTCAAACCCCCGCTGCAACCCCAGCTCGCGCTCTCCCGCAAGGCGCTTCCTGAGGGGGAGATGTACGTGTATGAGATCAAGCTCGACGGCTTCCGCTGCCTCGCGTTCATTGATGGCGAGGAGCTTTTCCTGCAGTCGCGCAACGGCCGTCCGCTCGGGCGCTACTTCCCCGAGCTGCGCTTCCCGGCAGGGCACTACGTGCTCGACGGCGAGATCGTCCTCCGCGGCGCCGACGGGCACGAGGACTTCGATGCGCTCGGCCAGCGCATCCACCCGGCCGTCTCGCGCATCGAGCTGCTCTCGCGCGAGACCCCCGCGGTGTACGTCGCCTTCGACCTGCTCGCTCGCGACGACGACTCCCTGCTGGAGCAGCCGCTCAGCGTGCGCCGCACGGCACTCGAAGCGCTGCTCGCCGAACCTCGGTTCGAAGGCACCCCGATCGAGCTGATGCCCACCGCTGACACCACCGGCGAGGCCGAGCGCTGGCTGCAGGATGCCGAGGGCGCGATCGCCAAGGAGCGCGCCGCCCCCTACCGGCCGGGGGAGCGCCAGGGGATGTTCAAGGTCAAGCGCACCCGCACCGCCGACGCCGTCGTGGCGGGGTGGCGTCCGGGCAAGGAGCCCGACACGGTGGGCGCGCTGATCCTCGGGCTCTACGACGGCGAGCAGCTACGCGTCGTCGGTCACTGCTCCGGCCTCACCGCCGCGGAGAAGCGCCGTCTCGTCGGCTTCCTTGCGCCGTACGAGACGGGCGAGCGCGGCACCGCCGACCCCAGCCGCTGGAGCGCGGGGCGCAACCTCGAGTGGGTCGCGCTGCGCCCCGAGCTGGTCGTCGAGATCGACTTCGATCACATCTCCGCCGGGCGCATCCGCCACGGCGCCAAGCTGCGGCGCTGGCGCGAGGACAAGGACCCGCGCCAGTGCACATTCGATCAGCTCCAGTAGGAGTCGTTCCACTAGCATCGTTGGTGGGATGAGTGGCGACAGCGCAACGGTTGGGGAGGAGGAGTACCTGCAGATCCTCTTCTGGCTGCAGGAGGCCGGGCTGCCGATGACCGGCGCCAACGTGGCACGCGCGATGCAGCTCTCCGCGCCGACCGTCCACGAGATGGTGGGGCGCCTGGAACGCGACGGCTACATCACCCGCGGGCAGAGCCGCACGATCGCCTTCACCGACGACGGCGCCACGCAGGCCGAGAGCATCGTGCGCCGCCACCGCCTGATCGAGCGCTTTCTCACCGACGTCCTCGGGATCCCCTGGGACGAGGTGCACGAGGAGGCCGAGCGCCTCGAGCACGCGATGTCCCCGGTGCTCGAACAGCGGATGCTCGCCGCGATCGGCGACGCCAAGACCTGCCCCCACGGCCACCCGATCGTCGCCGGTGCCCGCGAAGCCGGCGTCCCGCTCGCCGACGTGCAGATCGGCGCGGCGGTGCGCGTGCTGCGTTTCGAGAACGAGGCCGAGGACCTGCTGCGCTACCTCAAGGACTCCGGCCTGGAGCCCGGCCTGCGGGGTACGCTCGCCGCCCACGACCGCCGCGAGGTCGTCGTCGAGACGGCCGACGGCCGCCGCTGCGCGATCACCCCCTCGGTCGCCGAGACCGTCTCAGTAGTTGCCGATCCCTCGCCACCGGCGCGCACCGCTTTGCCAGAGCAACTGGTGCTCGGCCAGCAACGCTACGGCCGCTGACGCGCGAATGCCGGCGCCTGGCGGCGTCCTCGTTCGCTCGTGTGCAGAGAGCACACTTCGCTCGCTGCGTCCTTGCCATGCTTGGTCTTCGCGCGTCAGCGAGTGGTGAGAGGCTGCAGCGAGCGATAGGCCGCGGCGAGGCGGGCGACGCCCTCTTCGATCTGCTCCGGCGTAACGCCCGAGTAGGCGAGGCGCAGCGTGTTCTCGCCGCCCTCCATGAGGAAGTCGGTGCCCTTTACGAACACGACCCCGAGCTCCGTGGCGGCCTTGTGCAGGGCCGCCACGTCGGTGCCCTCGGGCAGCGTCACCCACATGAAGTAGCCGCCCTCGGGAGAGACGAACTCGGCCTCCGGCAGCTCGCGCCGCAGCGCCACCTCGAGCGTGCGCACGCGCTTGGCCAGCGCCGTCCTGACGGTCTCGATCGAGCGCCCCAGCGCTCCTGAGGCGCAGAACTCGTACACGATCGACTGCGCCACCATGTTGGGCGAGATGTAGGTGTTGGTTGCCAGCCGCGCGATCGCCGCGATCAGATCGGTTGGCCCCACCAGGTAGCCGACGCGAATGCCGGGGCACACGGTCTTCGAGAACGACGAGGCGTACACCACGCGCTCGGGGTCCAGCGAGAGCATCGTCGGGCGCCCCTCGCCGCTGAAGCGCAGATCGACGTAAGGGTCGTCCTCGAACACCGTGAACTCGTGCTCGGCCGCCAGCTCCAGCAGCGCGCGGCGCTTGGCGACGGAGAGCGTGTAGCCGGCGGGGTTCTGGAAGTTGGGGATGATGTGGGCGAGCTTCGGGCGCACGGCCGGCTCTGAGGACCCGCCGAGCAGCGCGGCGAGCGCGTCGATGTCGATGCCGTCGGTCAGCAGCTCCACCGGATGCACCCGCGCGCCCCGCTCGCGCAGCGAGAGCAGCGTGCGGTCGTAGGTCGGGCGCTCGACAACCACGTCGTCGCCGTCGCCCACCAGGTGGTCGAACAGAAACGCGTCCGCCTGCATCGAGCCGTTGGTGACCAGCACGCGCTCCGGCGCCACTCCGTGGCGCTCGGCGATCCACGCCCGCAATCGCGGATAGCCGATCGAGGTGCCGTACGCGGTCGTCCCCGCGGGGTCGTTCGCAAACGCGCGTGTCGCCGCCTCGCGCAGGCCCTCGACGTCGACGATGTCGAGCGAGGGGGCTCCGCGGGCGAAAGAGATCGAGGGGTCGGCCATGACGTGGAAGCTTACGCCAACCACGCCCCGGCCTCGAGCACCGGGTTGGAGGCTGGCGGCGGTTGCGATTGGTTCGTCGCTAACGGCTGGCGGTTGGGTGGTTGGGCGGCGGTTTGGGCGGTAGGGCGGCGGTTCAGGTTTCGTCGAACGTCAGCAGCACGCGACCATCCGCGACCTCGCGGACGCTGAAGCCGCTCTCGACCGTGCGGCGCAGCTCGCGCACCAGCGCCACCGGCGCCGCCAGTCGCACGTCCACCACTGCGTGGCTCGCCTCGAAGCGGCGCACCGACGCCTCGACCACGTACGGGAGGCTCGCCAGCCCCCGCTCGAACGCGCTCAGCGAGGCGATGTCGTAGAACGGTCCCACTCCCAACTCGACCCGGCCCTCGAACAGCAAATCCTCCGGCGACTCGGGCGCCGCTGGGATCTCCTCTGCCCGAGGCTGGGACGCCGCCGGGAGCTCCTCGACAGGCGCGGAACTTGCCGCGGTCGGTACCGATGTGAGGGGGCTGGGCGTGGTGGGGCTGGGCGTGGTGGGGCTGGGCGTGGTGGGGGTTGGCGTGGCACCCGCCGGGAGGGCGGCGGACGTGAGCCCCGACATCACCCGGCCCAGCAGTGCGTCGTACTCAGCCGCCAGGTCCCGCGCGAAGCGCTCCAAGCGGTCGCGGAAGCGCCGCAGCTCCGCCAGGCTCGCCAGCTGCCCCTCGCTTGGGCGCGGACGCTCCTGCTGCGCGGAGCCCCACTGTGGCTCGTTATCCCCCTGCGGCTCACCTCGGTCGGCGGGCTCCCGGGCCGTGCGCGCTCGTACGGACTCGGGCGGTCTCACGAACTTCATCGGCTGCCCTGCCTCGGCGGGCGGGGGCGGCGGTGTAACTGCGATCGGCGCTTGTGGCTCAGCTTGTGCCGGGGTTGCAGGCGGCGCTGGAGGCGCAACCGGTGTCGGGGGGGCGATCGGTGTCGGGGAGGCGATCGGAGTCGGCGGTGTGATTGGCGCTGCCGATGCCACCGGCGTTAGCGGCTCGAGTGCCTCATCCACCAGCCTCTCGCCTGCCAGCGCGGGCGACGCCTTGATCGAGTCCGGGGGAGTTGCGCCGGCGACCTCGCGGCGCCTGCCGATCGAGCTCAGCTCGCTCTCCAGCTCGCGCAGCTTGCGCTCCAGCTCCGCGAGCGTGCCCGTCACGTCACCGGCCTGCGGGGTCGCATCCGGCGCGGCGCCACCAGGCGTACTCGGTCCATTGGGAAAGGTGTCGGTCATCGGTATCGAGGAAGCGGTCTACCGTCCATCCTACTCGGGCGGTAACGGCGCTTACACGAGACTTGGGCGGCATGTTGCGGCTCATTCGACGATGGTCGAGGCCCTGGGCGGATGAAGTCGGCTGTGCAGGATCAGCCGCGCAGGATCTGCACAGCCAGCTCGGCGACCTCGGTGGGGGTGCGTCCAACGCGCACTCCCCGCTCCTCCAGCGCCTGTGCCTTAGCGGCCGCGGTGCCCGAACTACCCGACACGATCGCTCCCGCGTGGCCCATCTGCTTGCCCGCGGGCGCCGTGAAGCCGGCGATGTAGGCCACCACCGGCTTAGTGACGTGCTCGGCGATGTACTGCGCCGCCTCCTCCTCCGCCGAGCCGCCGATCTCCCCCGCCAGCACGATCAGCTCCGTCTCCGGGTCGGCCTGGAAGAGCTCGATCACGTCCACGAACGACGACCCCGGCACCGGGTCGCCGCCGATCCCCACGATCGAGCTGTTGCCAAAGCCCGCCCGTGCGATCTCGTTGCCAATCTGATAGGTCAGGGTGCCCGAGCGCGACACCACGCCGACGTTGCCCTCCTTGAAGAAGGAGGCGGGGATGATGCCCACATTGGCCTTCCCCGGCGAGAGGATCCCCGGGCAGTTTGGCCCGATCAGGCGGGTGCCCGGATGATCGCGCTTCAGCGTGTTGTACACCCACAGCTCGTCGTGCGCGGGAATCCCCTCGGTGATCGCGATCACCAGTGCCACGCCCGCCGCCGCGGCCTCGAGGATCGCGTCGGCGGCAAACCGCGGGGGGACGAAGATCATCGCCGTGTTGGGCTGCTGCGCCGCCATCGCCTCCGCCCAGCTGTCGAACACGGGGATGCCCTCGACATCCTGGCCGCCCTTGCCGGGCGTCACCCCGCCGACCACGTTGGTGGCGTAGCGGCGATTGTTGAGCGTGTGGAAGGAGCCCTCCTTGCCGGTGATCCCGGCAACCGCCAGACGAGTGCTCTTGTCGACAAGGACGGACATCGTCAGTTTCCTGCCTCGGCGACGGGGGCATACGGCTGGATTGCATCGGGGCGGCCGGGGGTTGTATGTGCACTTTTGGGACCCCAACCCTTCATTTTGTGAAGTGGTAGGGGTGCGTTTGGCTGGTATCGCCAGCCCACCCGATTGCTCATCGGCTCTGTCCCTTCGCCAGCGACACGACCTTTTCCGCGGCCTCGTTCATCGTCGCCGCCGGATGCACGTTGGGCAGCGCCGCCTCGCTCAGCAGCTCGCGTCCCACCACGTCGTTGGTGCCGTCCAGGCGCACGACGAACGGCACGGTCGGCTTCAGCTCCTCGAACGCGGCGATCAGCCCTTTCGCCACCTCGTCGCAGCGGGTGATCCCGCCGAAGATGTTGAACAGCACCGCCTTGACCGACTTGTTGGAGAGGATCAGCTCAACCGCCTGCTTGATCTTGGCTGCGTCCGAGCCGCCGCCCGCGTCGAGGAAGTTGGCGGGCCTGCCGCCGGCCTGCGCGACCACGTCGAGCGTGGACATCACGAGACCCGCCCCGTTGCCGAGGATGCCGATGTCGCCGTCGAGCGCCACATACTGCACGCCCTGTTCCTTCGCGCGCCGCTCGATCGGATCTTCGTTCTCGGCGTCCGAGAGCCCCTGATTGTCGGGGTGGCGGTAGAGCGCATTGCCGTCCAGCGACACCTTCGCGTCGAGCGCCTTGACAGCACGGTCGGGCGTGACAATCAGCGGGTTGATCTCCGCCAGCGTCGCGTCCTCCCGCAGCCACACCTCATACAGCGCCACCAAAGCGTCGGCGACACCATCGACCACGTCGGCGTCGGCCTGCCCGTCGGTGGCAATCCGCACGGCCTCCTCGCGCGAAAGCCCCTCCAGCGCATCCACGTGATGGCGCACCAGCTTCTCAGGAGTCTTCTCCGCCACCTCTTCGATATCCACCCCCCCTTCGGTACTGAACATCACGAGCGGCTGCTTAGCCTGCCTGTCAAGCAGCACCGAGGCGTAGTACTCGCTGGCGATATCGCTGGCATGCTCGATCCAAAGCTTGCGCACGGTGTGCCCATGAATGTCCATCCCAAGAATGTTCCCGGCGTGCTCACGCACCTGAGCCTCGTCATCGGCCAGCTTCACCCCGCCGGCCTTGCCGCGCCCGCCGATCAACACCTGAGCCTTGACCACCACGGGATAACGAACCTCCGCAGCCGCCGCGACGGCCTCCTCGACGGTCGTAACCGCCTCGCCGGGGGAGACGGCCAATCCATGGCGGGCAAACAGCTGCTTGCCCTGATACTCGAGCAGATCCATAGCGGCGCGGGACTCTAACTGAAAAAACGAGGGGCCGGCACAGCGGCCCATAAGGCCCCCGCGCAACCGTCCCGAAGGGAAGCGAGGCGCCCGGCTCGACGGCCATTTCCTTTAGCGCGAGGGCAGAGTAAAGGTGTGGGCGAGTGCGGAGTACAGGTGTGGGAAAAGGAGGGGGGAGGGGGTCCGAGGGGGAGGGGGGAGGCTGGCCTCCCCCCTCCCCCTCGAATGAGGGGGACCGCGCCGCGCCCCCCGGGCGCGGCATAATGCCCGCTCGATGCCTCTGCCAAAGAACATCACCTTCGTCACATTCGATGTGTACGGAACCCTGATCGATTGGGAGAGCGGCGTCTACGACGCCTTCGCCAAGGAGGCCGAGCGCGACGGAATCACACTCGACCGCGCGGAGCTGTTGGGGCTCTTCCACGAGATCTCCCGCGAAATCGAGGCCGGCTCCTACGAGCTCTACGCCGAGGTGTTGCGGCGCACCGCCCTGGAGATCGCCAAACGTCTGGAGTGGCCGCTTGAAACCTCGCGCTCGGGCTTTCTGCCCGACTCGGTGCAGCGCTGGAAGCCCTTCAAGGAAACCCCGATCCAGCTGCAGAAGCTCGCCAAGAAGTACAAGCTGGGACTGCTCTCCAATATCGACGACAAGCTGCTCGGCCAGACCCGGCGCCACATCCCGATCGACTTCGACCTCGTCGTCACCGCCCAGCAGGTGCGCTCCTACAAGCCCGACCTCGCCCACTTCACCGAGTGCGCGCGCCGCATCGGAAGCAAGAAGGGGTGGGTGCATATCGCCTCCAGCCACCACCATGACGTCGAACCCTGCATCAAGCAGCGCGTCCCGGTGATCTGGGTCAACCGCAACAAGGAGACGCTCGACCCCTCGCAGAAAAAGCCCACCGCGGAGGTTCCCAACCTGCGCGAGGCCGCGAAGCTGCTCGGCGTCTCCTGACCCACCGTGCGGGTGCTCGCCCTGCACCCGGACGTGCTGGTTGCCACCAGCGCGATTTGGCAGACCAACTGCATCGTGGTGCGTGCCTCGACGGATGCCCACGGCGGCGGAGCGCTGGGCGGGACGGCAGGTGGGGAGGAGGGCTACGAGACCTTCGTTGTCGATTCGCCACTCCTACCTGAGGAGCTCGAGGCGCTGCCCGCGCTGCTGGAGCAGGCGCGGTTCCCTGCCCCCAGCGGACTGCTCGCGACGCACGGCGACTGGGACCACCTGCTGGGCTCGCTTGCGTTCGGAGGGGTGGCGCTTGGTTGCGCGCAGAGCACCGCCGAGCGGATGCGCGCAACGCCGGGAGCGGCACAGCGCGAGCTGCGCGCGTTCGACGAGCAGTACTTGATCGAGCGCCCCCGGCCCCTCGCGCTGGGCGCGGTCCAGGCGCTGCCCGTCCCAGGGCGCTGCGGATTGGGCGAGCGCGAGCTCGAGCTGCACCCGGCCGAGGGGCACACCGAGGACGGGATGGCGCTCTGGGTTCCGTGGGCACGGGTGCTGCTCGCCGGTGACTACCTCTCCTCTGTCGAGATTCCGACACTCTGCGAGGAGAGGGAAGCCCTGACCAGCTACATCGCGACGCTCGAGCGGCTGCGGCCACTGGTGGAAGGCGCCGAGCACGTGGTTCCGGGTCATGGGCCGCTGCTCGATTCCGCGGGAGCGCTGGCGGTGTTGGGAGAGGATCTTGCCTATCTGCATGCGTTCGCGGAGCGCGGTGAGGCTGACCTTCCTCCCAAGCGGCGCACCGCATTCCAGCGGGGACTGCACGTGGAGAACGTTGCCCGCGTCAGAGCTGCTTGCGAAAGACGATGATCGCGCTGTCGTGGCTCATCCGCCCGAGCCCGGCGAGGAAGCGGGTGTGCCACTCGGTGATCCCCGCCGCTGCGAGCAGGCGGCCGAGTCGATTGAGCGAGTAGTGGTTCATCTGCATGTGTGGGTACGACCAGGCCCTCCCCCGCGCCACGTTGACGAGGTTATACGCAAACGGGACGCTCTTCATCGTCCAATGAAAGGCTCCCGCGGCTGGATGGCTCGGGCGCAGGGCAACCTGGATCGATCCCACCCCGCCGGCGCGCAGCCCGCGCACCAGCGCGGCGAAGATCCGCTCGCCCTCGCGCACCGGTATGTGCTGGAAGACCAGAAACGACTGCACGAGATCGTAGGCGCCGCTCAGCTCCTCGAGCCGCTCGGCCGGCACCCACGCGACGTTGAGCAGCCCCACGCGCGTGGCGTTGCGCTCCGCCTCGCGCAGCATCGAGGGCGACACATCGACACCGTAGACCTGCTCGCAGCGCTCCGCCAGGGGCAGTGTCAGGCGTCCGACGCCGCAGCCGTAGTCGAGCGCCGCGCGGCACTCGAAGTCGGCTCCCACAAGCGACTCGATCGCCGCCAGCGACTCGGCGACATGCCGGCGACCGCTCTCGAAGAAGCGCTCTCGCGTTGCCTCGTCGAGGCGGGAGTGGTGGAAGTCGGGCTCGGACAGCACCCCGTAGTAGGGATCGAGCTCCCCGTAGCGCTCCCACTGCCGGGTCGGGTCGTAGACCATCGCTTCAGCCGTAGTAGCGCGAGATCACCAGCAGCTGGCTGAAGATGTCGTGCGCCAACAACAGGCTGACGATCGCAACGCCGGCGATCGGGCCCCAGCGGCGCCCGGCGCCGCGCGCCGCCAGCGCCAGCGCGGCGCCCCACAGCGCGAGCAGCGGCAGCACATAGCGCGGCTCGGCGTACTCGCCCGGAATATTGTGAACGTAGTCGTCGGCTCCGATCAGGATCAGCAGCCCCAGCCCCATCACCAGGTAGACCGCCAGCTCGAGCGCACGGCTCCTGAGCGCGCCGCGATACATGATGAGCGCCCTGGCGAAGAGCACGGCGAGCAGCCCCGCCGGGATCAGCGCAACGCTGTACACCCAGCTCGGGAACGTCGCGTCGAGCCAGCCATACAGCCCCACAAGCCCGTCAAACCAGAACGACTGCGTGGTGAGGATGCCGTGGAAGTCGGGGCTCATGCCGGGTAGTCGCGGCAGATAGAACTGCCAGATGTAGGCGATCTCCCCGGGGAGCGACCCGCCGCGGGCGAACGTGACGAGGGCCTGGAAGGTGCCGCCCGCCGGCTTGCCGGAGAGCAGGTTGACGATGCCGTACAGGACGATCGGGCTCGCGCCGATGCCGAGCGTGAGCGCCAGGCAGCGGTAGGCATTGCGCCGCGAGGAGCGCCACGCGATCGCGCACAGCGCGAGCACGCCGAGGATCGCGCCGGGCAGCAGGCCGACGAAGTTGAGCTTGGTGCTCACGCCCACGGCGAGCACCGCCCCGGTGGCGGCCGCCAGCCCTGGCGTGATCCCGCGCCGGAAGCCCCGCGCCAGGCAGTAGAAGAGTGCCGCCGACACCGCGAACAACATCGCGTCGGGGTTGACGGCGCCCGACATCTCCCCGAACAGCGGCGCGAGTCCCACACCGAGGCCGCCGACGGTCCATGCCCATCGCTCTCCGGGGAGCGCCTCGCGCACGAACAGGTAGGCGAACAGCGCAGTCAGGCCGCCCATCAGCGCGGAGAGCAGTCGCATCAGCGCGTCCTGGTCGAGCAGGTTGCCGATCGATCCCAGGCCGTAAGGGATCGTCTCGAGCGCGTAGTACAGCGGCGGCTGCGACGCGGACACCCCGGTTGCGCCTTCTTCGCCGGTGCGCGCCAGCGGTTTGGCCAGGTCGCTTTCCAGCTTGCGCTGCTCGGCCGGCGTGGAGATCGTGCCCTGTTCTGAGTGGAAGCGCACCTGCGCGTAGTGCAGGTCGTTCAGGATCGTGTACTCGACGGGCGGAAACTTTTCGGCGCTCGAGGTGGGCAGTTTCCCGGTCTCGGCCAGGCGCTGCACGTAGGCGAAGTGCGAGGGTTCGTCGGGGTTCTCGAACGGGGGTGAGATCACCGACCAGCAGGCCGCGTTCAGGAATGCCACCAGCGCACACACCCATGCTGCCCGCGGCATCCGGCGCAGCTGGCTGCGCACAAGCGACCCGAGCTGCTGCTGCTCGCCGGGTGTCCGTTTGCGCGCGGCGCGGCGCCGGGCATCCTCGGCGCCGCGCGTGAACGACCTCGCCCCGACCGCCGGAGCCGCGGGCGGCTTGCCGCGTGGCGGCCTGCTCTTCACGGGTGCGGACGTCCTCGCGGCGGAGCGCCTGCTCACGGGCCACTCTCCTTGGGGTTCTCGTGACGTGGACCCTTGGTGCCGGCGGATGCCGGGAGAGCGCCACGCCCGCTTGCTCGCGCGGAAGTCACGATGGTCATCGCAGCTCCTTCACGACCAGCCACGAGGAGAGCGTGATGAACGACGCCGCGAGCATGATCACAAGCAGCGCGTTCCACGTGCCGCTGGCCGCGCGGCCGAGGCCGAGGCGGTGTGCGACCGTGGTGGCCTGCGACCACCACGAGCTGGCGCCCGGGCGCAGATATTCGATGCCCATCCGGCCGGGCAGGGGGCCTTCCGTGGATTTCGCCGCCTGCGCGCTGCCGGTTGGCGTTCCCCGCATCGCGACTTTCCCATTCATCAGCGTCATCGCGAAGCACACCTTCACGGGCGCCACCGTGTGTGACAGCGCCCGCACGGGAACCGTCACCGAGGCGTCCGACCAGCCGGGCTGGGTCGTGCCGCGCGCGATCACGTGCGAGCCCGACAGCACCCTCACCGCCACCCGCGGGCCGAGCGCCGAGGTCAGGCTCACGCGTAGCGCGGTCGTGCCGCGCGGCAGCGTTTCGCCCCCCTGGCAGGCCGCCGCCGGCTTGCCGGTGCTCACCAGCGTGTGTTCGGTGGCCACTCCGCTGCGCGCGACCGTGAGCGGCGTGTGCGCGAGCGTCACCACGAACGCGACCGCGATCAGCGCCAATCCGACCGCGAGCGCCACCCTGATCCTCATCAGCGGCGTCGCAGCCCGATGATGCTGAGCAGGAACGAGGCGAAGATCACCTGGATGCCGAGCACCAGCAGCGTCGCCGCGAGGATCGCGAGGCGCTCCTCGGAGAGGCTGCCAAAGCCGAGCCTCACCCACTCGAGCACGATTCCGGCGAGGATCGCCAGTCCTACTGCGGCGATCGCGCTGCCGAGCAGCAGGCCGTGCTCGAGTCTGTAGCGCGCCCACATGCGCTCAAACCAGGGGTCGCGCTCGCCCATGAAGCAGATTCCGTACGTGCGCGCGCACAGCCCGAGCGTGACGACCTGCGTGCCGACGATCAGCAGCAGCGAGCCCCCGATCAGCGTGTGCACTTCCCAGCGGCGACCGAACAGGTCGACGTGCGCCAGCACCATCGCGCAGATCAGGCCACCGAGTGTCGCCATCGCCGTGCCGGGGAAGATGAAGAGATGCGTGGGCGAGTGCATCATCAGGTAGCGCAGGTGCCGCCAGCCGTCGCGGAAGCTCGACAGCTTCGACTCGCCCCCGCGCGGGCGGTATTCGATCGGCAGCTGGTCGATCTCCAGGTCCGCCTTCGCCGCGCGTACAACCATCTCGGAGGCGAACTCCATGCCGCTGGTGCGCAGATCCAGACGCTCCAGGTGCTCACGGCGGAACGCGCGCATCCCGCAGTGGGCGTCGTTGACGCCGGTGTGGAAGAACAGGTTCAGCAGGCGCGAGAGCAGCGGGTTGCCGATGTAGCGGTGGTGCCACGGCATCGCCCCGGGCTGGATGTTCTGCATCCGATCGCCGATCACCATGTCCGCGCCCGCTTCCAGCGCGGCGAGGAAGCGCGGGATCTCGTTGAAATCGTAGGTGAGGTCGGCGTCCGCCATCAGGATGTACGTCCCGCGCGCAGCACCAAACCCAGCCAAGTAGGCGCTGCCGTAGCCGCGTACCGGCTCCTCGATCACCCTCGCGCCTGCCAGCTCCGCCAGGCCGGCGCTGCCGTCCACCGATCCGTTGTCGGCCACCACCACCTCTCCGACGATCCCCCCCGCCGCCATCGCGGCGCGTGCGGTGGCGACGCACTGCTCGATGTTCTCTGCCTCGTTCAGGCAGGGAATCACCACCGACATCAGGCAGGCCGGCTCGCCGTGGCTCTCAGCGAGGGGGGCGTCTGTGGTGGTGGTGCTCATCTCGGCATGGACGGATCGGTCCGCGCGGGCGGACGGTTTGGGGGCGTCGGCATACTGGAACCGACTGGCCGAACGTTGGTCGATCGCCAAAGCAGCGTCAAACCCCGGTCGCGATGCGCTGTATCAGCGGGGGCCGGTCGTCCCGCGGTGTCTCCGATCGGCGCCGGCCGGGCGCTACGGGGCTACTCGGCGCTCTTGATCGTGGCGATCGGGGCGCCCGCGGCGATCGCGGCGCCCTCGGAGATCGGCAGCTCGGCGATCACGCCACTCTTGTGGGCGGTGATCTCGTTCTCCATCTTCATCGCCTCGATGATGCACAGCAGCTGGCCCTCCTGCACGGTGTCGCCCTGTTTGACGAGCACCTTCCACATGTTGCCCTGCAAGGGGGAGGGAAGGGTGTCAGGACCACCCGCCGTCGCCGACTTCCGCTCCCCGCGGCGGGGGGGACGGCGTCCGCCGGCCGACCCGTTCAGCGCGCTTTCCCCCGCGGGTCCATGGGCCGCGCCGGAGGGGGGGCCGACCACCTTCACGTCGAAGCGCCTGCCCGACACCTCCACCGTGTAGGACTGCTCGACCTTCTCCAGCTCCTGCTCGGCGGAGTCGGCCGCGGGGTCCTTTTGCGGCTTCTCAAACGCCAGCGTCTTCAGCCAGGCGCGGTCCTCGAGCAGGTCCCTGCAGGTCTCCCCGCGCGCCCACTGCTCGGTCGCCAGCAGCGCTTGGTGGAACGGGATCAGCGTGCGCAGGCCCTCGATCTCGTATTCGCCGAGCGCCCGCAGCATCCGCTGGGTGGCCTGCTCGCGGTCGGCGTCCCACACGATCAGCTTCGCCACCATCGGGTCGTACATCGGCGACACCTCGCCGCCTTCGCCGACGCCCGAGTCGACGCGCACGCCGGGCCCCGTGGGCTCCCTGTAGCGGCCGATCTTGCCCGGCGCGGGCGCAAAGTTCTTGGCGGCGTCCTCGGCGTTGATGCGGCACTCGATCGCGTGGCCGCGCAGCACGATGTCCTTCTGCGCATAGGCGAGCGGCTCGCCGGCGGCGGCGCGGATGCCCTCCTTGACGATGTCGATGCCGGTGGTCAACTCCGTCACGCAGTGCTCCACCTGCACGCGCGTGTTCATCTCCAGGAAGAAGTACTCCGGCTCCTTGCCGTCGGGTCGCGCCGAGAGCAGCCCCTCGATCGTGCCAGCGCCCACGTAGTCCACCGCGCGGGCTGCCTCCACCCCGATCTTGCCGATCCGCTCGCGCATCTCGGCGTCCACCACCCACTCCGGCGCCGGGGACTCCTCGATCACCTTCTGGTGGCGGCGCTGGATCGAGCAGTCGCGCTCGCCGAGGTGGATCACGTTGCCGTGCCGGTCGGCCAGCACCTGCACCTCCACGTGGCGGGGGTCGGGTAGGTAGCGCTCGAGGTAGACCGTGGGGTCGGAGAAGAACTTCTCGCCCTCGCGGCTGGCCCCCTCGAAGGCGCCCTCGAGCTCATCCTCGGTGAGCGCCACGCGGAAGCCCTTGCCGCCGCCGCCGCCCGCCGCCTTGACCGCCACCGGGAAGCCGATCTCGCCCTTGGCGATCTCCAGCGCCTCGGCGACCGTCGCCACCGGCTTGGTCGTGCCCGGCACGATTGGCACGCCCGCCGCCTGCATCAGCTCGCGCGCTCGCGTCTTCGAGCCCATCGCCTCGATCGCGCTCGGCGGCGGGCCGATGAACACCACCCCCGCGTCGGCGCACGCCTGCGCGAACGGCGCGTTCTCCGCCAGGAAGCCATACCCCGGATGGATTGCCTCCGCGCCGGAGCGCGCCGCCGCGTCGAGGATCTTCTCGACGCTCAGGTAGTTCTCCGCCGCCGGCCCCCCGCCGAGGTTGTAGGCCTCTCCGGCGCGCCCCACGTGCAGTGCGTCGCGGTCGTGCTCGGAGTACACCGCCACCGAGGCGATGCCCAGCTCCTCGAGCGCCCGCACGATGCGCACGGCGATCTCACCCCGGTTGGCTACAAGCACCTTCGTAAACATGGAGGGCCGGCAGATTACCACTGCCTCGGACGGGCCCTCTGGCAGGCACCCGCGCCCGGGGTAAGCGCTCCACAGACCCCGGACGCGGGCCGCGGCACCGCCCTGGCGCGCTCTCGCGCTCGGTGCCCCCTGCCGGCGGACGGCCTTCGGGCCGCCGCCACCCTCCTCTGTCGGCGGCGGCGTCCCGAGGGTTCTGTTTATTCAATCAACGTAGAACCTGTGCCTATGCGAGAGCGCTCAGATGTGGCCGGATGTTCGACTCCGGGTTTGCTGACCCTCGCGGCTTTGAGGCGCCGTCCCTCCTGGTTCTGGGCTGGCTCCCCAGGGCTTTTTTGATCGTTGGCCTCGAGGCTCGGCGGCGTTTCAGGCGGCCCCGACCATCCCCGCGCCGACGGTCTCGTTGGTCGCCTCGTCGATCAGGATGAAGCTGCCCGTTCGGCGGTTGGAGCGGTAGGGGTCGAACGCCAGCGGGGTGCTGGTGCGCAGGCGTACCCGGCCGATGTCGTTGAGCGCCAGCTGCTCGGGGGCGCTGGCGCGCTCCAGTGTGTGCACGTCCACCACGTCTTCGAGTTCGTCCACGATCGCCGTGGCGCCGCGCGTGGTGTGCTTGATCACATATCGACCTCCCGCTCGCAGCGGGCGTTCGTTCAGCCAGCACACATCCGCCTGCAGCTCCCGGCTCACCGTGGGTGCCTCCTCTGCGCGGCAGATCAGCTCGCCGCGCGAGACGTCCAGCTCGTCCTCCAGGCGCAGCGTCACCGACATCGGCGCCTGCGCCTCCTCGAGCTCGCCCTCGAACGTGTCGATCGCGGCGATCCGCGTGCGCAGCCCGCTGGGCAGCGCCACCACCTCCTCGCCGACGCGTAGCGCGCCGCTCGCCAGCTGCCCGGCGTAGCCGCGGTAGTCGCTGCTCTCGCCCGCGCCGCCCGCGGGTCGGATCACCCACTGCACGGGGAAGCGCGCCTGCTTGTCGTAGGGATGGTCGTATGCCACCTCGACCTCCTCCAGGAACTCCAGCAGCGGCTGATCTTCATACCACTCCATCCGCGGTGAGCGCTCGACCACATTGTCGCCCTCCAGCGCGGAGATCGGGATGTAGACGATCTCGGCGCTGCCTCCCAGCTTCGCGGCAAAGCCGGCGAACTCCGCCACCAGCTCTTCGAAGCGCTCCCGCGAGTAGTCCACGAGGTCCATCTTGTTGACGGCCACCACCAGGTGGGGGATGCCCAGCAGTGCGCTGATGAAGGCGTGGCGCTTGGACTGCTCCAGCACGCCCTTGCGCGCATCCAGCAGGATCACGGCTAGGTCGGCCGTCGAGGCGCCCGTCACCATGTTGCGCGTGTACTGCTGGTGGCCGGGGCAGTCGGCGATGATGAACCGCCGCCGCGCCGTGGCGAAGTAGCGGTAGGCCACATCGATCGTGATCCCCTGCTCGCGCTCCGCGCGCAAACCGTCGGTCAGCAGCGCGAGGTCGAGCGCGCCCGACCCGCCGCGCCGCGCGCTGGCCTGTGCCACGTGCTCCAGTTGGTCCTCGAACACCTGCTTGGAGTCGTACAGCAGGCGCCCGATCAGCGTGCTCTTGCCGTCATCCACCGAGCCCGCGGTGGTGAAGCGCAGCAGGTCGAGGGTCATCGTGGGGTTGGCTCCGCATGCCTCGGGTGGGAATCGCTCGACGCCCGACGCCGCGCCCAGGGCGCTCCAGCACGCAACCCATCCCTGCTCCCCCCTATGGTGGGGGGCCTCATCAAAAACTCAGAACCACTAGAAGTACCCGGCCTTCTTGCGGTCCTCCATCGCGGCCTCCGAGACGCGGTCGTCCGCGCGCGTCTCGCCGCGCTCGGTGATCCGCGTGGCGGCGATCTCCACCACCACTTCCTCGAGCGTCGCCGCCTGCGAGCGCACGCCGCCGGTGCAGCTCATGTCGCCGACGGTGCGGTAGCGCACCATCTCCGAGTTCACCTGCTCGCCGTCGATCAGCTCCACGCCCTCGCGCCACGCGTACAGCATCCCGTCGCGGCTGAACACCTCGCGCTCGTGGGCGAAGTAGATCGAGGGCACCTCCAACTGCTCCTGGGCGATGTACTCCCACACGTCCAGCTCCGTCCAGTTGGAGAGCGGGAACACGCGCACGTTCTCGCCCTTGCGGATCCGCCCGTTGTAGAGGTTCCATAGCTCCGGACGCTGGTTCTTTGGGTCCCACTGCCCGAAGTCGTCGCGGAAGGACATGATGCGCTCCTTCGCCCTTGCCCGCTCCTCGTCGCGCCGCGCGCCGCCGAACGCCGCGTCGAAGCCGTGCTGGGCGATCGCGTCCAGCAGCGTCACAGTCTGCAGGCGGTTGCGTGAGGCCCGTGGCCCCGTCTCCTCCACGGCGCGCCCGTTGTCGATCGACTCCTGCACGCTCGCCACGATCAGCTCCTCGCCGAGTTCCGCCACGCGGCGGTCGCGGAACTCGATCACCTCGGGGAAGTTGTGGCCGGTGTCCACGTGCATCAGCGGGAACGGGAAGGGTGCCGGCCTGAACGCCTTCTCCGCGAGGCGCAGCAGCACGATCGAGTCCTTGCCGCCGCTGAACAGCAGCACCGGTTTCTCCAGTTCGGCGGCGACCTCGCGCATCACGTGGATCGCCTCGCTCTCCAGCGCACGCAGGTGGCTCAGCTGTGGGCGCTCCGCCACGCTCACGGTCACTGCGCTCGATCCGCCGTACATGCTTCCTCGTCTTTCATCGCACTGCCTCGACGACGTGCAAACCACACTCGGTCTTGTCCGTGCCCGCCCAACGGCCCTCGCGACCGCTGCCCGGCTGGGTGCACGGCTCGCAGCCGATCGAGGCATACCCACGATCGTGCAGCGGGTTGTAGGGCAGGCCACGCTCGTGTATACGACGCCACAGGTCCTTCTCGGTCCAGAGCGCCAGCGGGTTGTACTTCCACAGGCCCCTGCCGTCGTCGTGTTCGGTCAGCTCCGTCTGCGCGCGCGTGGGGCCCTGCTCGCGGCGGATGCCGGTGATCCAGCCCTCGGCGCCGTCGAGCGCGTTCTCCAGAGCGGCGACCTTCGCCTGTGAGCAGCAGTGCTCGGGCCCGGTCCAGCGGTTGCCTTCCGGAGCGCTTGCGTCGAACACCTCGACGGCGATCCCGAAGCGCTCCTCAAACGCTCTCCAGGTGGCGAGCGTCTCCTCGAACAGCACACCAGTGTCGATCGTCACGATCCTCACCTGATCGCCGCCATCGACCTGCAGCAGCTCGTCGATCAGCACTGACTCCTCCTTCTGGAAGGAGCACAGCAGAACCGCCCCGCTGCCGTGGCGGGCCGCCTCACTCAGGGTGTCCCTCAGACCGCGCACTCGCCCTCTCCCCGGATCACTTCGAAGGGGACGTTGCGGTTCCAGTCGATGAACTGGCCCATCGTCTCCAGGCCGAACTCCGCCGGCAGGGACAGGTCCTTGACGAGCCCTTCCAGCTCCGGCGTGCCCACGCGCTGCACGAAGGCGCCCCACTCCTCGCCGTCCTCGCGCGTGGACTCGTAGTGGCTGATCCAGCGCTCCACGGCATCCGGCACCCGCTTGGACGGCAGGCGCGCCTTCAGGCGCAGGCCGAACGCGATCTCCTTGCCTTCGAAGGCCCCGCCGACGTGGGGAATGTAGGCGGGGATCGTGTGCTCGCCGACTTTGATCGATGCTCCCGTGAAGCCGATGCTGCCCACGTGGTGCTGTCCGCACCCGTTGGGGCAACCGCTGATCTTGATGTGGATCGCGCGCGTCAACGGGTCGGAGATGTTCATCGCTTCGATCCGCTCCTGCACCGCCTGGTTGAGCCCCATCGAGCTCGTGATCCCGAGCTTGCAGGAGTCGGTGCCGGGGCACGACACGACGTCGTCGATTTCCCGCGAGCCCGCGTCGCCGAGGCCGAGCTCGCTCAGCGCGCGCCACACGTCGTAGGCGCTCTCGTGACGCACCCAGCGCAGCACGAGGTTCTGCTGCACCGTGGTGCGGGCGTACCCGCCGGAGTAGTCGCGTACGATCGCCGCCAGCCCGCGGAGCTGCTCGGGGGTGAGGTCGCCGCGCGTGATCTTCGCCTCGACCGTGACGAATCCCTCCTGCTTCTGCGCGCGCACGTTGGCCGCCCGCCAGCGCTCGAACTCCGAGAGGTCCCCGTTGGGGCTGCCGTAGGTGGCGGGCGGCGCCGGGGCGCTCTCGCGCTCGTCGTCAAGGAACAGGCGGTGCTCGACCGAGAAGTCCCGTTCGGCCACCCACTCGCCCTGCAGCTCCTCCTCCACCTGGCGGCGCAGCTCGTCGATCCCGTACTTGTCCACGAACACCTTGATCCGCGCCCGCGCGCGGTTGGCGCGCAGCCACTCCTGGCGGTCGAAGATGCGGAAGACGGCCTCGGCGATCTTCAGGTACTCGCCGTCGTCGAGCCCTACCCACTCGTACAGCACCGGCGCTTTGCGGGGCATGATCGAGGTACCGCCGCCGACCAGCATCTGCGCGCCGCGCACCTCGCCGGGGTGGGCGGGATCGTCAGACTCGCGGACGCGTGCCCGGTAGGCGATGTCGTGGATTTCGCTGATCGCCCTGCCCGGCTCGCTGGCGTCGAATGCCGTCTTGATCTTGCGCGGCATCGCCTGCGTGGTGGGGTGGCGCACGAAGTAGCGCACGTACGCCCCCGCATACGGGGTCATGTCGAACAGCTCGTCGCTCGCCACTCCCGCCCACGGGTCGCCGGTGACGTTGCGCACGGTGTTGCCGCACCCCTCGCGGCTTGAGAGCCCCGCCTCGCCCAGCTCGCGGATCGCCCGCTCGGCGTCGGGCAGTGGGATGTGGTGCATCTGGATGTTCTGGCGTGTGGTGATGTGCCCCTTGTTGAGCGGCACGTACTTCTCGATCACGGCGGCGAACTTTTCCAGCTGCTCGGGGGTGATCCCCCCGAACGGCAGCTTCACGCGGATCATCTGCACATCGGCCTGGCGCTGCCCGTACACCCCCTGCTTGAGGCGGAACTTGATGAACTCGTCCTCCGGGGTCTGCCCCTCGAGGAATTTCACGGCCTCGGTCTTGAAGTCGTCGAACTCCCGCTGCAGGATCGGGATCACGTGGCCAGGCACGTTCTGGAGGATCTCGGGATCCTCCAGCGTGCCGCGGGGGGCGGTGGGTACGGCGGTTGGCTCCATCTACGAGACCTCCAGATCAGGCTTCTCGGTAGCGGCTGAGAAAGATTAGCCCCAAAGGCTAGCGGCTTTTGGGTATTTATCCAGAGCGGGAGTTGGCGGCTGTGAAAGAACTGCTCATGGGCGCACCTGGGCGAGCGCGAGCCGGTTCATTCCCAGGGGTGGGGGTCACCCCAGTCGGATGGCCACTCGTCCTCGCGCCCGACGCATTCGAGCATCGCCATCCGCGTCCACAAGTCGCGGCGCTCGGCCACCGGTGCCAGCCGCGGTGCGGTGTCTCTCATGAAGCGCTCCAGCGCCGCCACCACCGCCGCGGCCTCCTGCGGCGAGGCCGCCGGTGCGATCAACTCCAGCTGGGGGCGACGGTTGACCATCTCCGGCTCACAGTGTAGGCACCAAAACGATTGGCTGGATGGCCAGGGCACTGGTACGCTCGCTGGCGTGTCCCAGGTGCTCGAAGGCTTCCTTGCCGCGGCCCCGTTGCCGCAGCGCACGGGACTGCGTGTGCTGGTCGCGCTCGGCCGGCGTCCCCGCGGGGTCTCGCTGCTCAGGCGCCTCCCCCCCGCTGACCAGCTCGCCCAGTCGCTGCTGGGGATGGAGCGCTACGAAGATCCCGTCCGCGCCCGTGCGCTTGGGTGGGACGCCGAGGCCGTCGTCGCGCGCGGGCGTGCCCTGCGGCGTGCCGAGGGACGGCCGTGAGCCCTGTCCGCACGCTCGACGCCGACGTCTGCGTGATCGGCGCGGGGGCCGGCGGCGCCGTGGCGGCTGCAGAGCTCGCCGAGGGTGGGGCGCGGGTGGTGGTGCTCGAGCAGGGCTCCCACCACGACCCCGACGACTTCACCGCACGGCCGATGGAGATGATGGCCCGCCTCTACCGCGACGGGGGCCAGACGGTGACGCTCGGTGCTCCTCCGATCCCGCTGCTGCTCGGCCGCGGTATCGGGGGCACCACGCTCGTGAACTCCGGCACCTGCTTCCGCACCCCCGCCCGCATACTCGAAGGGTGGCGGCGCGAGTGCGGGCTGGAGCTCGACGGGGGCGTACTGGATGCCTGCTTCGAGCGGGTCGAACGCGCTCTCTCGGTCGCCGAGGTAACCCCCGAGCTGGCGGGCGCTAACGCCGCCGTCGCCCGCCGCGGGGCCGAACGGCTGGGCTGGTCGCACGGCTACCTGCGCCGCAACGCCCGCGGCTGCGTCGGCTCCGGGGTGTGCGCCTTCGGCTGCCCCACCTCCGCCAAGCAGCACACCGGCATCACCTACCTGCCCCGAGCCGAGACGGCCGGGGCGACCATCCTCACGGGGGCCGACGTGCAGAGGATCGTCGTGGAGGGCGGCCGCGCGCGGGGGGTGCAGGCGCGGCTCGGGGCCCCGGACGGGGCGCGGTCTGGGGACGGAGGCGGTGCCCTCGGGGAGCGGGAAGGCCGATCGGGACGGTCGCGCGTGAGGGGAGAGTGGTCGTGGGAGGAGTTGGAGGTGCGCGCCCCCCGCGTGGTTCTGGCCGCCGGCACGATCCACACCCCGCCGCTGCTCGCGCGCAATGGGCTCGGGGCGGCTTCGGGACAGCTCGGGCGCAACCTCGTGCTGCACCCCGCCACCGCCGCCTTTGCGCTGATGGACGAGGTGGTCGACATGGCGCGCGGGGTGCCCCAGAGCTTTTACGTGGACGAGTTCGCTTCGCGGGGGATCATGTTCGAGGGGATCGCCGGTCCCCCGGCGTATGCCGCGCTCTCGCTGCCGTTGACCGGCGCCCGGCACGCCGCGGCGATGGCCAACTACAGGCACCTTGCGCAGTTCGGGCTGATGGTCAGCGACCGCTCGCGGGGAAGTGTGCGCTTGCCGCGCGGCGGTCGGGGCGAGCGGGCTTTCATCCGCTACGACATAGTCGAGGAGGATGTCGCGAAGTTCCGTGTCGGCCTCGCCCGCCTCGATGAGCTTTTCCGTGCCGCCGGCGCGCGCGAGGTCTACCTGCCGCTGCCCGCGGGCGTGTCGCCCGAGCGGGCTCGCGCCCGTGATCTGAAACTGCTCGCCTTCCATCCGCTGGGAACAGCCCGCGCCGATGCGGACCCCGCGCGTGGAGTGCTCGACCCCGACCTGCGCGTGCATGGCGTGGAGGGGCTGTACGTCGCCGACGGCAGCGTCATGCCGAGCTCGCTCGGGGTCAACCCGCAGATCACGATCATGGCGCTCGCCACGCGCCTGGCCTACCATCTTCTGGGTCGGTCGATACCCAACGCTCCCCCGGAGGCGCTGGTACCCGACGCTCCCCCGGAGGCACCCCACACCGCAACCGACGAGGAGGCTCAATGTCGTTCCTGATCGACCCACCCTGGCTGTACGCCACCGGCCGCGCCTATGGGCGGCTGATGCCCGAGCGTACCCCAGCCGCGCGAGCCATCGGCAAGGCGACCGCCGGGGCCTTCCTGGCGACCAGCGTCTCGCTCTACTTCGATCGCCCCTGGACGCGGCGACTGTGGGAGGTGTGCCGCGCGCAGAGCGGGCGCGACTGGATGCTCAACTCCGGCGTCTTCCGTATCGACTTCCGCCGCGCGGGACGGCGCACGCACATCGTCTCCGCGTTGCTGTTTGCCACCTACCCGCTGTGGCTGGCGCTCGGCGAACGCCGGGGGCGGCGAAGCGGCTGACCGCCCCATCTTCGTGCGAGGCGGCCCGGGTTGTGGCGTGCGCGTGGCGGCTTCGGGAGGCCCTCGGCGGAATGCATCGCGGAGGCCCTACAGCGGAATGCTTCGCGGAGGCGCTACAGCGGAATGTTGCCGTGCTTGCGCTTGGGACCGGGTTCGCGCTTGGTCTCCAGCGTGCGCAAGGCGGTGATCAGTCGCGGGCGGGTCTCGTGGGGGACGATCACATCGTCGATGTAGCCGCGCTCGGCGGCGGTGTAGGGGTTGGCGAAGCGCGCCTTGTAGTCGTCCATTAGCGTCTTGCGGCGCTCCTCTGGCGTTGGGGAGCCGGCGATGTCGCGGCGGTAGATGATGTTGACGGCGCCCTCCGGCCCCATCACCGCGACCTCGGCGGTCGGCCAGGCGAAGTTGAAGTCGGCCCCGAGGTGCTTCGATGACATCACGTCGTAGGCGCCGCCGTAGGCCTTGCGCGTGATGATCGTGACCTTCGGCACGGTGGCCTCGGCGAACGCGTACAGCAGCTTGGCGCCGTGGCGGATGATCCCGCCCCACTCCTGTGCGGTGCCGGGCAGGAAGCCGGGGACGTCGCAGAAGGTGAGCAGCGGGACGTTGAAGGCGTCGCAGGTGCGCACGAAGCGGGCGGCCTTGGCGGAGGCGTCGATGTCGAGCACGCCCGCCAGTTGGTTGGGCTGGTTGCCGACGATCCCCACCGTCCAGCCATCCATGCGCGCGAAGCCGCAGACGATGTTCTTGGCGTGGTGTTCGTGCACCTCGAGGAACTCGCCGTCGTCGACGATCAGCCGCACGACGTCGCGCATGTCGTAGGGCTTGTTGGGGTTGTCCGGGACGACGTGGTCGAGCTCCTCGTCCATCCGCAGTGGGTCGTCGGTGGGCTGCACGCGCGGGGGGGTACCGAGGTTGTTGGAGGGCAGAAAGCTCAGCAGGTAGCGGCAGTCCTCCAGGCAGGCGTCCTCGTCCACGGCGGCGAAGTGGGCGACGCCCGACTTGGTGTTGTGCGACATCGCGCCGCCCAACTCCTCGAAGCCGACTTCCTCGCCGGTGACGGTCTTGATCACGTCGGGGCCGGTGATGAACATGTGCGAGGTCTCGGCGACCATGAAGATGAAGTCGGTGATCGCCGGCGAGTACACCGCGCCGCCGGCGCAGGGGCCCATCACGAGGCTGATCTGCGGGATCACCCCCGAGCTGCGCACGTTGCGCAGGAATACGTCGCCGTAGGAGCCCAGCGAGACGACGCCCTCCTGGATGCGCGCGCCGCCGGAGTCGTTGATGCCGATGATCGGGCAGCCGATCTTGGCGGCGAGGTCCATGATCTTGCACATCTTCTCGCCCATCACCTCGCCCAGCGAGCCGCCGAACACGGTGAAGTCCTGGCTGAACACGCACACGGTGCGGCCGTCGATCGTGCCGTGGCCGGTGACCACCGCGTCCCCCCACGGGCGGTTCTTCTGCATGTCGAAGTCGTAGGTGCGGTGGCGCACAAAGGTGTCGAGCTCCTGGAAGGAGCCGGGGTCAAGCAGCTTTTCGACGCGCTCGCGGGCGGTGTACTTGCCGCGGGCGTGCTGCTTCTTCTCGGCCTCCGGCGCCGAGTGCACGGCGGCCGCGCGTAGCTCCCGCAGCTGGGCGAGCTTCTCTTCGTAGGTTTCGGGGGCCTTCGCGCGCATCATCATGGGCCGCCGATGTTATATGCGCCACGGCCGCGTGGGCGATTTCGCGCCCTGGTAAGGCCGAGTTTTTTTCACGTGTGGCGGAGCGGCGGGGCCGAAAAAAAAGGAGGTCGGCGCCGAGGAGGAGATGGGCGCTGGGGCCTGCGCTATCCGCGTGAGAACGGCCGGTGGTGAGCGGCGCCGAGGCGATCCAGCACCGCGCTCAGCAGCTCCGCATCCTGTGCGGCCATCGTTGCTTCCACCCGCGCCAGCTCGGCGGCGAGTTCGGCAGCCAGGTCGAGCGGTGGTTCCTGCTCCGCGACCTCGGGGTTGGGCGTCGGCGCAGGCTCGGGGGACGCATCGGCCCGCGGGGGCTCGAGCTCGACGGCCGATGGTTGATCGAGTTCGCCGGTGGGTGCCTTGCGGCGGCGAAATAGGCGGGCGAAGATCAAGCGTATGCGTTTCGCCGACCGCGGCTGGAGGCTCTCCTGGGCAGGGGCCTTGGTGTCGGTGGTGGCCTCAGGCTCCGGGAGTGGCTCCGGCTCGGCGGCGCTCGCGATTGGTTTGGGTTCGGGCTCGGGCTCTACAACCACTGGTTGCGGGGCGTCGCGGGCGACCGTGAGCGTCACCTTGGTGCCCCAGCCAGACGGCTTCAGCTCCACCCGCCCGCTGGCCGACTCGGCCTCCCACTCGACGCTGGTCTCGGCCTCGACTCGTGCGATGCGGATCTCGCCGAACTCGCCGAGATGCCGCGCCAGGGATGTGGGATCGCTCAGCTCGGCCCACAGCTCAGGCGGGGACTTGACGAGGGTGCGTTGGGCTTCGATGGTGGGCATTGCCCAATGTTTCGAGGGCGGTGGCGGGAGTCCTTCAGCGCGGTGCGCGTTCCGACGGCCAGTAAGAAAAGTATGCCCACATATAGTTTTTCGACTGTACTTTGCTCGAGCACCCAAAGCGACGCATTGGCGGGCCGCAAGCTGGCGGTGCCAGGTGGTGTATAGTGGTGTCATGGGTCGCACCCAGGTGTACCTAGGAGCAGAGGAGCTTGAGCTCCTCGATCGCGCTGCGCGCGCTGCCGGCGCCTCTCGCTCGGAGCTGATTCGCCGAGCGATCAGGGAGGCGTTCGGGGCCGGTGACAAGACGGACAGAGGTAGGGCACTTGCGGCCAGCGCAGGCTCGTGGCGGGGTAGAGGGTTTACGGGCGCAGAGTACGTGGATGCGATGCGGGGCGATCTCAACGATCGTCTGAAGCGACTCGGCCTCGAGTGAAGCTGCTCGATACGGCCGTCGCGATCGATCACCTACGCGGCTTCGAGCCTGCGGTGGACCTGCTGGCTCGGCTGAGCGAGGAGGATGAGCTGCTCGCGGCGAGCGAGCTCGTCCGCTTCGAGCTGCTCGCCGGGGTGCGCCCGGATGAGCTGGAGGCGCTGGAGCAGTTCTGCTCGGCCTTGATATGGCTGCCCGTCGATCGAGACGTCACCCGCATCGCAGGTGCGATGGCTCGCGAGTTTCGTGGGTCACACAGCGGCATCGACGACGTCGACTATCTGATCGCAGCGACGACAGTCCTTTTCGACGCTGAGCTGCTCACAACCAACGTGCGCCACTTTCCGATGATCGAGGGCCTGGGCGCTCCCTACTGACTCGCAGCCGTTCTCAGGCCGCAACGCGCTCCCGCGAAGGCCGAATCAAACCCCGCGCATGCAGCAGCTCCGCGAGCTGCACGGCATTGGTGGCCGCCCCCTTGCGCAGATTGTCGGCGACGATCCACAGATCGAGCGCGCGCTCGTGGCCGGGGTCGCGGCGGATGCGCCCCACGAACACGTCGTCCTTGCCGGCAGCGTCGATCGCGAGCGGGTAGAGCGCGGCGCCGGGGTCGTCGAGCACGGTGACGCCGGGCGCTGCGGCGAGCAGCTCACGTGCGCGCTCGGGCGAGAGCTCGCTGGCAGTCTGCACGTTCACGGCCTCGGAGTGGCCGCTGACGACGGGCACGCGCACGCAGGTGGCGCTCACGCGAATCGCGGGGTCGCCGAGGATCTTGCGCGTCTCGTTGATCAGCTTGCGCTCCTCGTCGGTGTGGTCGTCGCCGGCGGCGAAGCTGCCGGCGTGGGGGAGGGCGTTGAAGGCGATCTGGTGGGCGTAGGCGCCGGGGGGCTGGATCTCACGCTCGGCCGAAAGGGGAGACGCACACATCCCCATTTCGGCCAGCAGCGCGTGCGACTGTTCGAGCAACTCGTCCACGGCGGCCTTGCCGGTGCCGGAGACCGCCTGGTAGGTCGAGATCACGAGCCGCTCGATCCCGGCGGCGTCGTGCAGCGGCTTGAGCGCGACGACCATCTGCATCGTCGAGCAGTTGGGGTTGGCGACGATCCCGCGATGCTCGGCGAGTGCGTCGGGGTTGACCTCCGCGACGACCAGCGGCACGTCGTCGCGCATGCGCCAGCGCGAGGAGTTGTCCACCACTACGGCGCCCGCGTCGGCGAAGCGCGGCGCCCACTCGCCCGAGGTGGAGCCCCCGGCGGAGAACAGCGCGAGGTCGAAGCCCTGGACGGTGTCCTCGCCGAGACCTTGGACGGTGAGGTCGCCGCCGTCGGGGGCCGCGCCCGCGAGCACCTGCCCGGTGGAGCGTGAGGAGGCGAACGCGACCACCTCGCGCGCGGGGAACGCACGCTCACGCAAGAGGCGCAGCATCAGCGAGCCCACCTGGCCGGTGGCGCCGACGACCGCTACTCGGTGTCCTTGGCTCATGAAGTTCCAGGGTACAGCGGTCGGCTGCTTGCAGACGCCTCGAGCCTTGACCGAACGGACGCAGACGGAGCGAGCGACGGAAGCGTGGGCTTGTGCGTGCGCAGCGCGCGATACCGTCCGCCGGTGCCCGCCGAGAGCCTCGCCCCGTCTATCACGACCGCCCGCAAGCTTTCACCGAGCGGGGGTGACGCCCCCGCGAGAACCGCGATGGCGGCGCTCACGCTTGGTGCGCTGGGAGTGGTGTTCGGCGACATCGGGACCAGTCCGCTGTACGCGCTGCAGGCGGTTTTCACTGCCGATGATCACGCAGTGCACGCCACGCAGGGGGACGTCTACGGCGTGATCTCGCTCGTGTTCTGGGCGATCACACTCGTCGTGTCGATCAAGTACCTCACGTTCATCATGCGCGCCGACGACCGCGGCCAGGGCGGCATCATGGCGCTGACGTCGCTACTGCAAGCCGCGCGGCGCAGCCGCCGCGCGGTCGTGCCGGCGGCGCTGATCACGCTCGGGATCGCCGGCGCCGCGCTGTTCTATGGCGATGGCGTGATCACCCCGGCGATCTCGGTGCTCTCCGCGGTGGAAGGGTTGAAGGTCGCGGTACCGAGCCTGCATGCGCTCGTGCTGCCGATCGCGGTCGCGATTCTCTGTGTGCTGTTCGCGATCCAGCGCTTCGGCACGGGCGTCGTCGGCAACCTCTTCGGGCCGGTGATGGTCGTCTGGTTCTGCGTGCTCGGCGTGGTGGGCGCCGTGGAGGTGGCGCACCATCCCGGCATCCTGCGCGCGCTGTCGCCGAGCTACGGGGTGCAGTTCTTCGCCGAGCACGGTGGCGTTGCGTTCATCGCGCTCGCGTCGGTCGTGCTAGCGGTGACGGGCGCTGAGGCGCTCTACGCGGACATGGGCCATTTCGGGCGCCCGCCGATCCGCCGCGCATGGTTTTTGATCGTGTTCCCGGCGCTCACCCTCAACTACCTCGCCCAGGGGGCGCTGATATTGCGCTCCCCGCAGGCGATCTCCGACCCCTTCTACCTATTGTTCCCGAGCTGGGCCCAGATCCCGATGGTGGTGCTGGCGACCGTCGCGACGATCATCGCCTCGCAAGCGGTGATCTCGGGCGCCTTCAGCGTGACCCAGCAGGCCGTGCAGCTCGACTTTCTGCCCCGGCTTACGATCCGCCACACCTCCGAGCGGCAAATCTGGCAGATCTACGTGCCGGCGATCAACGGCGCGATGTTCGTGACCGTGCTCGCGATCGCGATCGGATTCGGTTCGTCCACTGCGCTTGCGTCGGCCTACGGCGTCGCGGTCACCGGCACGTTCATCCTCAACACGATCCTGTTCCTCGCGGTGGCGCGGCTGCTGTGGCGCAGGCCGCGAGCACAGATCGCGCTCGGCGCCGCGGTGTTCCTCACGGTGGAGGTCGCGTTCTTCGCGGCTAACCTCACGAAGATCGTGCACGGCGGATGGCTGCCGCTCGCGATCGCGCTTGTCGTCTTCTCGCTCGTCATCACCTGGTATCACGGACGCGAGATCGTGAACGCCAACCGCGAGCGCGCGGAAGGGCTGCTCGCGGACTTCATCGAGCAGCTCGGCGGGCAGCGCCTCCCGGTTCGCCGGGTCCCGGGCGTCGCGATCTTCCTCAGCCCCAACCTGCGCGGCGCGCCGCTGGCGCTGCAGGCCGACTTCGAACACAACCAGACCCTGCACGACCACGTGATGATCGTCGCCGTCGAGACGGAGCGCATCCCTCGCGTAGCGGACTCGGAGAGGGTGGTGGCGGAGGCGCAGATGCTGTTCAGCGCCGCGACCGGAGATCCGCTCGACCCACTCGTAGAGAGCATCACGTCGCTGACGGTGCGCTTCGGCTTCCTCGAGGAGCAGGACGTCCCGGCCGCGCTGCACATGGCAGTCGAGCAGGGCTTGATCGAAGGCAAGCCCGACCTCGTCGACGCCACTTACTTCGTCTCGAAGGTCGCGATCGAGCCCACCCGCGAGCCTGGCATGGCGATGTGGCGCAAGCGGCTGTACGTCGCGATGGCGCGGTACGCCGCCGACCCGGCCGACTACTTCAGGCTGCCGGAGGACCAGACCGTCACGACCAGCGGGCGAATCCCGCTGTGACGCACGATCGGTCGTCTAGGACCCGGTGTGGGCGACCATGAAGTAGATCGTGAGGATCACCAGCAGGTCCATCAGCGCTCCGATCGCACCGATACGGCGGACGAGCGAATCGTGCTCGGCGCTGAACGTCACGGCGCCGTCGCCACCAGCGGCGGCCACGTCCCGGTCGGCGACCTCGATCAGGCGCCGCTCTTGCCGTCCCAGGTAGGCGCCCTCGACGGCGCCGATCACAATCGCGACGCCGAGGCCCCACTGCACGAAGAACGAGCTCCACAGTTCGAGGTGTGAGGCGAGATAGATGCCGAACACGATGACGGCCGCGAGTCCCGGCATGATCACCCGCTGGCTGATCGCGTGCAGCGCGCGGTAGAGGGCGGGCAGCGCGCGCGGGTCGGCCTTGGCGACGGCGCCGAGCAGCACGGGGTAGGCGAAGGTCGCGCCGAACGCGAACACGACGGCGATGATGTGCAACGCGAGGACGACTTCCCACAAGGCCACGGCGAGGAGCACGGGCGAATCTTATGGTTCAGGTCGGCGCATGCGCCGACCTGCCGGACCGTACATGTACGGTCCGGTGCGAACCCGCACATGTGCGGGTTCGAGGAACGGCCGCATGCGGCCGTTCCGGCAATGCCACATGTGGCATTGCCCATCTCGCTTTGCGGGACAGCATGTGGCCTCCCCCACGGCCTCAGAACGTGGGCGCGTAGCGCCCGAACACGTCCTGCATCGCCCCGCAGACCTCGCCCAGCGAGCAGCGGTCCTTCAGCGCGGCGCGGATCGCGGGCAGCAGGTTGCCCTCCCCGCGTGCGACCTCGCGCAGCTCCTCCAGGCGGCGCTCGACGAGGGCGTGGTCGCGGTTGTCCTTGAAGGCCGTGAGCCGGCCCACCTGCTGGCGCTCTGACTCGGGGTCGACGCGCAGCAGGTCGGGGACCTCGACGTCGTCCTCCTCGTACTTGTTGACCCCCACCACGATGTCCTGGCCGATGCGGTAGCGCTCCTGGTAGCCCCACGCGGACTCGTCGATCTCGCCGGTGATGAAGTCCAGCGCGTCGACCGACCCGCCGAGCGCGTCCACCTTGCCGATCAGCTCCTGCGCGCGCGTCTCGATCTCGTCGGTGAGCGCCTCCACGAAGTAGGAGCCGGCGAACGGGTCGACGGTGTCGGCGGCGCCCGACTCGTGGGCGAGGATCTGCTGCGTGCGAAGCGCGATCTTCGCGGCGTGCTCGGTGGGCAGCGCCAAAGCCTCGTCGAAGCCGTTGGTGTGCAGCGACTGGGTGCCGCCGCACACCGCGGCGAAGCCTTGCAGGGCGACGCGCACGATGTTGTTCTCAGGCTGCTGCGCGGTGAGCGTGACGCCGCCGGTCTGGGTGTGGAAGCGCAGCATCGTCGCGCGCGGGTCGGTGGCGCCGAAGCGCTCGCGCATGATCTGCGCCCACATCCGCCGCGCGGCGCGAAACTTGGCGACCTCCTGGAAGACGTTGTTGTGGCCGTTGAAGAAGAACGCGAGGCGCGGCGCGAAGTCGTCGACCGACAGCCCCTTGTCGATCGCGGCCTGCACGTAGGCGATCCCCGAGCAGAGCGTGAAGGCGACCTCCTGCACGGCGGAGCAGCCCTTCTCGCGGAAGTGATACCCGGAGATCGAGATCGTGTTCCATTTGGGCACCCGCTCCTGGCAGTACTGGAAGAGGTCGGTCGTCAGCCGCATCGTGGGGACCGGCGGGTAGATGTAGTTGCCGCGCGCGATGTACTCCTTGAGCACGTCGTTCTGGGTGGTGCCGCGCAGCTGCTCGGACGGCACGCCCTGCTCCTCGCCCACCAGCTCGTAAAGCAGCAGCAGGCAGGCGGCGGGGGCGTTGATCGTCATCGAGGTCGACACCTGATCGAGCGGGATGCCCTCGAAGGCGGTGCGCATGTCGTCGATCGTGTCGATCGCCACTCCCGTGCGCCCCACCTCGCCCAGGCAGCGGGAATTGTCGGAGTCCAGCCCCAGCTGGGTGGGTAGGTCGAAGGCCATTGAAAGCCCAGTGGAGCCCTTGGAGAGCAGGTAGCGGTAGCGAACGTTTGACTCCTTCGCCGAGGCATACCCGGCGTACTGGCGCATCGTCCACAGCTGCTTGCGGTACATCTCGCGGTGGGGTCCGCGGGTGTAGGGGTACTCACCCGGCTCGCTGAGGTTCAGCTCGGCGGGGAGGTCCTCCTCGGTGTACAGCGGCGCGACCTCGATCCCGGAGTCGGTGAAGCGGCGGGGATCGTCTGGCCCGACGATCGGGGCGACGGTGAGGTGCTCATCTATCTGGGTCACATCGTCAGGGTATCCTGCGCGCATGGCAACTTGTCTGGTCACCGGCGGCGCGGGCTTCCTCGGGTCGCACCTGTGCGATGAGCTGCTCAAGCGCGGACACAAGGTGATTTGCGTCGACAACCTCGAGACGGGCTCGCTGGCGAACATCGAGCACATCCGCGATCCCGAGCGTTTCGTGAACCTGAACGTGGACATCATCGACCCGTACTTCATCGAGGAGCCGATCGACTTTGTCTACCACCTGGCCTCGCCGGCTTCCCCGATCGACTACCTGCGCCTGCCGCTGCACACGCTGAAGGTCGGCTCCTACGGCACGCATCACACGCTCGGCCTGGCGAAGGCCAAGCGCGCGCGTTTCCTGATCGCCTCCACCAGCGAGGTGTACGGCGATCCGCTCGAACACCCGCAGTCAGAGAGCTACTGGGGGCACGTCAACCCGATCGGCCCGCGCGGCGTGTACGACGAGGCGAAGCGCTACGCCGAGGCATTGACGATGGCCTATCACCGCCAACAGGGGGTGGATACGGCGATCGTGAGGATCTTCAACACCTACGGCGCGAGGATGCGCCCGCACGACGGCCGCGCGATCCCGACCTTCCTGCGTCAGGCGCTCGCCGGCCGGCCGATCACGGTGTTTGGTGACGGCAGCCAGACGCGGTCATTCTGCTATGTCAGCGATCTAATCCGCGGCATCATCGCGCTCGCCGAATCCGGCCATCACGACCCGGTGAACATCGGTAACCCCGACGAGTTCACGCTGCTGGAGCTGGCGGAGACCGTCAAGCAGGTGACCGGGTCATCTTCGGAGATCGTGTTCGAGGCGCTGCCGGTGGACGATCCCAAGCAGCGCCGGCCCAACATCGGGCTGGCGCAGGAGCTGTTGGGATGGTCGCCAGAGGTGGCGTTGAAGGATGGGCTGGAGCGCACGATCAGCGAGTCGGGCGTCGAGGTGCTGGTCGGCTGATCCTCGATGTGAAGCCCCTGTGGGCGGGTGGCGCCGCTGTCGGACCGTCAGTGTGTTGTGTCTCAGTTTGGAGGCCCTACCACCAACTGGACCTGTGGGCAGCGACCAGATGGCAGCTATGAGAGGTCCAGTAGCTGGTTGGTTCGCCCAATGCACGGATATGGCGTCTCGTCGGACCGTCGCCCTTCCGGTGCGGGACCCCCCCAGAGCGCATCCCGACCGCTACATCTGCGAGTCTGAAGCGTTGTGAATGGCGAGATGGCCCACGCCACGCGGATGTCTGCTGCCCCGCTCGAGACCCCTCCCTCCAAGGCGCACCCTCTGGGGTCGAACGCCCTGACGGCTCCCCCGCCGCCGCAGGAGCCCGTGGAGATCCCGGTGCTCTCGCAGGCGACCGTGCGCAGACAGCCCTCCGCGCGCGACATGCGCCGCAAGCGCTGGCCGGCGCTGTCGTTCCTGCTGCGGGCGGATACGGCGCGCCGCGCCGTGCGCGTGCTGACGCTGCTGGTGCTCGACTTCGCGGGTTTGGCGGCGGCGATCTTCACGGCGCTCGTGCTGAAGGCGGCGGTGCTGAGCGAAGTGAGCGCGCACGGCGCCTACGAGGAGACGCGCAGCATCCTCGCGTTCGCCTACCTGCTCACGGCGCTGCTGTTCGCGCGCTCCGGCCTGTACGCGGTAAGGGCGCAGCGGCCGGGGATGACGCGGATCGTGGGGTGCCTGTTCCAGGTGACGTTCGTGGCGCTGCTCTTCGCGCTGGTGAGTGGTGAGCACTTCTCCAGCTACTACATCTTCTGGGGTTCGCTGGCGTTCGCGCTGCTGTACATACCGCTGCTGCGGCTGCTCTACGAGCGCTCCACCGGCGCGATCTTGCGCGCCGCCGGCTACGAGCGCCGCGCGGTGCTGGTCGGCACCGGGGAGCACATCCGCGAGGTGGCGCACGCGTTGCAGGACGCGCCCCACTCGCGCATCGAGGTGGTGGGGTTCGTCTCACCAACGGCGCTGCCCGCCAACGGCCTGCGCTCGCTGGGCGTCCCGCGGGACCTCGAACACGTGCTGAGCAGCGAGCGCATCGACGAGGTGATCATCGCCGACCCCGACTTCCCCCAGGGAGACGCGGTGGAGCTGGTGGACCGCTGCCACCAGCGGGGAGTGCGGGTGCGGATCGCGCCCTCCACGATGGAGATCCTGATCCACCGCGCGGAGTTCGTGCCGGGCGAGTCGGTGCCGCTGTTCGAGTTGAAGCCGCCGGTCTTCGAAGGGATCGACTTCGCGCTGAAGCGCGCCTTCGACGTGGTTGGCGCGACGCTGCTGCTGATCGTGCTCAGCCCGCTGCTGGCGGCGATCTGGGTGGCGGTGCGGGCGACCTCGAAGGGCCCGGCGCTGTTCCGCTCGATGCGCCCGGGGATCGGGGAGCGGCCGTTTGCGTGCCTGAAGTTCCGCACGATGTACGAGGACTCCGAGCACCGCCAAGCCGACCTGGAACCGCTCAACGAGGCGTCGGGTGCGCTGTTCAAGATCCGCGACGACCCGCGCACGACGCCGGTGGGGCGCTTCCTGCGGCGCTTCTCGCTTGATGAGCTGCCGCAACTGGTGAACGTGCTGCGCGGTGAGATGTCGCTGGTCGGGCCGCGGCCGCTCCCGGAGCGGGACTTCGAGCGGCTGGAGGAATGGCACCGCAAGCGCTATCTGGTGCTACCGGGGATCACCGGCCTGTGGCAGGTGTCGGGCCGGGCGGAGCTCGACTTCAACGACCTCGTGCACCTCGACTTCCTCTACCTCGAGCACTGGTCGCTGGCGGTCGATCTGACGATCCTGCTGAAGACCATCCCGGCGGTGCTCACGCGCCGCGGGGCCTACTGAGTCGTCGGTTCGTCATTGGGGGGAGGTCGGGAGGGGGGCCTGCCCCCTTCCCGCTCATGCTTCCCGGCGGTGCTCACGCGCCGCGGGGCCTACTTAGGGCTTGTAGATAAATAACGTTTCATTACGGCGTGCTGATGGATGCTGGTCTTCATCCGCGGGGCACGATCGTGTAGTTCCACTCGGGGTGGAAGTCTTGACCGTGAATGTTGACGGTCTGCAGCTCGGCGTCTGTGACGCGGATCTTGTCGGGGTAGGTGCCTTGATCGAGACGGGCGTAGACCTCAAGCCCGCTGCTGGTCGTGGTCGCGCCTATCAGGTTGATGATCGTCTCCAAGGAGGTCAGCGGCTTGCCGCGCCAGTTCATGGTGATGAAGCTGAACAGGCGGTGCTCGATCCGGTTCCACTTGCTAGTGCCGGGCGGGAAATGGCAGACAGCGATCTCAAGGCCGATCTCGTCTGCGAGCTTTCCCAGCTCGAGCTTCCACAGCTTCGTCCGGTTGCCGTTGGAGCCGCCGCAGTCGGCGGTGATCTGCAGCTGCGTGGCGTGCGGGTAGCGCTCGGCTCCGAGGTGCTCCCACCAGCTGCGGATCGAGTTCGCGGCGAACTGGGCGGTGTCGTGGTCGATGCCGACGTTGACGTAGCCCTCGTCCAGGCGCAGGTCATAGACGCCGTAAGGGATCGCCTTGCCCAGCTGCTTGTCCTTGAAGTCGTGCACGCGCACCAGCTCGGGCTTGCCCTTCAGATGCCACTCACGCCCTGCGTTCTTGAAGTCTCCGACCAGCTCCTTCTTCTTCGTGTCTACGCTGATCACCGGCCAGCCCGCGGCCACGGCCGCCTTCGCGGCCTGGTTGATGTGGCGGAACTGCAGATCGCGGTCGGGGTGCTGGCGGCCCTCCCTCGTCTTGACGTTCGCTTGCAGGCTGTACCCGGGGGAGCGCAGGAGCGTCGCCACAGAAGTGAAGTGAACCTCGTGCCCCATCTCACGCAGCCCCTCGGCCAGGTTGCGCACGCTCTTGGAGGTCCAACACAAAAGTGACTCCGGATCACCACGCGAACTCTCCTCCACGAGCCGCTCGAGATCACCAGCCAGCGTCAGGTCAACCTCAGTCAGTGCCTTGCGGCCACCGCCCCGCCGTCTGACACGCCCACGCTCCAGATGCTCGCCGAACTCCAGTTCCGCAATCCCCTTGCGAATCGTCGGTACGCTCACCCCGGTCTGCCGCGAGACCGTTGCGACACCACCCCGTCCCGCCGCTCGCGCCTCGGCCGCCACAAACAGGCGGCGCTGACGCTCATTCAGCTCACCCGCCAGCGCCCTAAACCGCTCGCCAATCGCATCCTCATAGACCACGCCTCACTGTTCCACACACGTGACACGCATCCTGCAACGTTATTTATCTACAAGCCCTAAGTCAGATCGGCCTGCGCCCGGCCGGCGCGGCGCCCGACGAGGCTCTGAGGCCGGCGCCAGGCGGTGACGCACGGCCGGTGGGGGTGGGCGAGTGCTCGCCGATAGACATGCCAGGTCTCGCGCGCGGCGTCCTCCCAGGTCCATGGTGCGGACGAGGCAGGCTCTGACGGCCGTACGGCCGTCAGGGTCGCGGTGTCCGGTGCCTCCGGGATCACCGCCAGACGCTCGCGCTCGAGCCCGAACTCGGCGACGGCTTCGCGGGCGACGACCTCGCTGGGGACGATCACGTGTGAGGCGCGCTGCAGCGCGAGATGGCGCAGGTGCAGGTGCATGCCGCCTCCGCGCAGTCTTTCGCTGGGGCGCTTGAGGGCGGCGATGTCATAGAGGGTGACGACCATCGGGCAGGGGCTGTGCAGCATCGCACCCTGCACCCACGGCGTGTGGAAGAGGTCGGCTCCGCGAGGGCGGTGGACTTCGAGGATCTCATCCTGCTCGTCGGCGGTGTCGTGCAGCGCCTGTAGCAGGCCGCGCGAGTAGCGCCCCAACCCTTGCGGGTCGGCGGTCGGCCGGCTGTCGAACGCCAGCCTCACAGGCGCTCGAGGTCTGTGGGACCACCGGATATCGCTTGACGGACCCTGATGTCGTGGCGGGAGGGCGGGGCCTGATCCTGCACAGCGGGGACCTTAGTCGGTTTGGTGCGGGAGTGGTAGAGGTGACAGCGGAGTTGCCGCTCTGTGCGGATTCTCCATAGCCTCAAGGGGTGGCGCACGACTATCACGAAGGTCTGTGGGAGGCCGTCCCGGAGGGCATACGCCCACCGTACATGCGGGCACGGTTGGATTTCCTGCTCGCCCACGTGCCGGCGGGCGCGCGTGTGTTGGACGTGGGCTGCGGCGAAGGTTGGTTCACGGCGGCGCTCGTAGAGGCGGGCAGGGAGGCGGTGGGGATCGACGTTGCCGAGGAGCCGCTGCGCCGCGCCCGCGCACGCGAGCCGGGCCTGGATCTGCGCTGCGTCGCCGCGAAGGGGGAGTGGCCCTCGCTGCAGGACGTGAGCTTCGACGCGGTGTGGGCGGGGGAGGTGATCGAGCATGTGGCCGACACCGCCGGATGGTTATCGGAGGTGCGCCGCGTGCTGCACTCCGGCGGCGTGCTGGTGCTAAGTACCCCTGCGCACGAGCTGCTCACCCGGCTGGCGCTGGGGTTTTCGGGTCGCGCCTTCGCGGTCCACTTCGACCCGCGCTCCGACCACCTGCGCTTCTATACCCGCCGCACGCTGGTGGCACTGCTCGAGGACTTTGGCTTCGAGCAGATCGAGACCCGCGCCGTGGGTGGATCGATCGGATCCCTCCCGCCGCGGCAGGTGCTGCTGGCGGCGGCGCGGCGTAGGCGCTTCTGATCAATGCACCGCCGTGCCGCCGCCGCTGGCGGTGTCGCGCAGCGCCTGCAGATAGTCGTTCTGGATCGAAAGCAGTTCGGCGTTTTCGGCGATGTCGGCGCGGGGGGCGACGGCCTCCGGGTTGAGGTAGACGGTGGCGCGCAGCGCCTGCAGCGCCGCCTGCGACTGGCCGGTGCGCAGGTCGTATTCGCCGAGCGCCTGCCAGGTGTGAAAGTTGGACGGTTGCAGGTGCACGGCGTGCTCGTAGGTGGCGGTGGCAGCGGCCGCTTGGCCGGCGCCCTCCTGGACGGCGGCGAGCGTGAGCAGCGCTTCCGCGGAGAGCGGGTCGCGGCTGACCGCGGTGTGCGCGGCGGCGAGCGCGGCGGTTGGGTCGCGCGCGATTAGCGCGAGCGCTTCATTGGACGCGTCCACCGAGTGCTGCGGCTGCCACTGCGCCCAGGCCGCGAGCAGCGCGCAGACGACAACGGCCGCGGCGATCCCAGCGCGTAGCGGCCCGACGTCGCCTAGAGGGTGGCGCAGCCGGCCGGAGGCCGGCTGGCCGAAACGAGGATGCTCGCCGGAGGCGAGTGTCTCCCGGCTTCGGTCGGGCCCCTCTTCTTCAATCGGCTTGAGCGAGTGCCACTGCGGTGTGCGCGAGACCGGGTCGCCGCCCCCGCTCGGATCGAGACCCGCCGGAGCGCCGGCACTCACGAGGACCCCGTTCAGCGGTCCGCGGCCAGCGACCCAGCCGGCGCACAGCAAGGCAGCACAGGCGACACCGGGGACATACCAGGTCCAGTCCACGAACGAGTGGATACCGAAGGTGACGACCAGGCAGACCAGCGTGAGCAGCCCGACGCGCTCGGCGGAGTAGAAGCGCTCGCGGCCTGCAAGCGCCAGCCAGCGCCACCGCTGCCAGCGCCGGTTGAAGGGATGGGTGGCGCGCCCCGCGGCGCACATCCAGGCGCCGAGCAGCGCAAGCACCACCAGCAGCCCGACCAGACCAAGGTCGGCGAGCGTCTGCACGATGAAGCCGTGCGCCTGGCCGACGTTGAGGATCGCCGTGCGGTAGCGCAGGCGCGCTGTTTCGTAGCCTTCCGCCCCTACCCCTAGCAGGGGGTGGTCGGTGAAGATCTCCAGCGCTTCGTTCCAGTAGCGCGCGCGCACGCTGCCGATCGCGGTGAGCCGTCCGGGGCCGTTGGCGGGCACGGGGGCGTTGGGGTTGGTGAGCGTGCTGGCCGTGTGCGAGATGCTGCCGAAGAGGCCGCGGTGGCTGACAGTGAGCAGTCCGGCAAGGGCGATCACGGCGATCACCGGGAGCGCGAGTAGCACCGTGCCCGCATGTCTGCGCGTCCGCGGCAAGAGGGTACGCCGGCCGAAGACGAAGCCGATCGCGAGGCCCACGAGCGTGAGCGCGACGAGCATCGCGGCGAGCAGCACCCCGAGCTGGTGCCCGGCGCTGACCCGTTCTGCAAGCGGAATGTCGTCGGTGGTGAGCGCGTGTTGGGAGAAGTCCCAAGCGACCACCACGAGTGCCCCGAGCGCGCCGATGCCGAGCACGGCCGCCCCACGCAGGCGCAGCGGGACGAGGCACAGCCACAGCGCCAACCCGAGCACCAGCGCCGCCAGTGCGCCGCGCGAATAGGCGAGCAGCAGCGTCACCAGCATCAGCCCCATCGTGGGGTAGGCGAGTGCATTGGCCAACGCGTGCCCGGTGCGGCGGGCGCCCAGCCACATGCAGCCGATCGCCCCGATCGCGGCGGTCAGGCCGATCGCGTTCCAGTAGCCGTAAGGCGCTTGTAGCCGTGCGTAGACATGCCCATTGTTCTGTGCGACGCCGATCGCGTCGGGGAAGATCTTGCGTGAGCAGCGCATAGCCGCACACGATCACTGCGGCAAGCAGCACCCCCCCGAGCACCGCCGACCAGCGCGCGGGGGCAGCGCGTGCGAGCAGCACGGCGAGCGCGAACACGGCGCTGTAGGCGAACAGGCGCCCGGCATCCTGCCAGCTGGCGTCGGGCTGCACCGACCAGATCACCGACAGCGCCGAGAGCGCGGCGAGCGTGAGCAGCAGGCCTACCGCCCACGCTCCGTAGACGCGTTGGCCGCGGGGATGCTGGCCGAACGGGGGATGCTCGCCGGAGGCGAGTGGCCCCCCGCTTCGGTCGAGGGCGAGTGTCTCCCGCTTCGGTTGGCCGGCGCGAGCAGGATCGCCGCGGCGATCCCGATGCCGCAGGCCAGTGTCAGTGCGATCTCGACAGGGGTCCGGGTGCTGAGGTTGAGGCCGCCGCCGGCGAGAAAGGTGATCAGGCAGAGGACGCCGGCGACCAGCAGCGTGGGGAGGGCGGATTCTAGAGCGCGAGACAAACGACGGCGGCACCGTGTCGCGCTCCCAGCGCGAAGTCCCGCGGTCGGGATGGTGCGGTGGCTCGGGCCGATCCCCGCCCGGGGGCGCGAGGGCCGGCGCTTCAACGGTCGCCTGGTCTGCGGCTGCAGCTCCCCGTCCCGGAACCTCTGCGATCTCGGTGGACATCTCACTCGCCGGCGATCGAGTCACCGCCTGCCTGCGCGCCTGCCCGGCCAACACGCCTGCGCACGGCCCACGCGACCACCAGCAGGGTGCAGGCGAGCAGGAAGGCGAGCAGTGCGAGCAGCGGGGTCGGCAGCGTGTTGAACGCCGAGGCGAGGTTGACGTGCACGACTCCCGGGTGGATCACCTCGCCACCGACCTGCACCGGTGGGGCGCTCGCGTGGGGGATGCTTTCGAGCGTGTGCTGTTCGGTTGGGGTGGGGGGTGCCACCGCCGTTGCCCGCTTCGCCTGGGCCCCGGACGTGCCGGCGCCGTGGGAGCCGGCGGCGCCGGCGAGCTGGGCTTTGTGGATGAGGTCGGGGCAGGCGCTGTACTCGGCGAGGAAGGGTTCCATTTCCTTGATCGCCTGGCTGTAGGCCTGCTGGCTGTAGCCGATCGGCACCTGTGCCGTTTCCACAGGCTTCGTAGATTTTCGTGACTTCGCTTGCGTTTGCCGAAGCGGTGACGGGGCACGCAAGCGCTAGCGCTACCGCGAGGGCAAGCGCCAGTCGGGGGGGGCCGACTTGGTGAACAAGCGACGCACGCTACCAGCGCTCCCCGCGGGAAAGTCCGAGGCTGCCCAGTGCCCGCACGAACCCCTGCGCCCAGGCGTCGTGCGTGTAGGCCTGCACGTCGCGCTCTCCGGCGGCGCCGAGACGGGCGCGCAGCGGCGCATCGGCGGCCAGCCGCCGCATGGCGGCCGCGAGCGCGCGCGCGTCGCCGGCCGGCACGACCAGGCCGTTGTGCCCGTCGCGCACCAGCCCGCCGGCGACGGCGCCGACGGCGTCGCTTGCGATCACGGGAAGCTTGCGGTTCATCGCCTCGTTCACCACCAACCCCCAGGGCTCGCGGAAGGTGCGGGTCGGGATCGAGGGCATCACGAGGACGTCGGCGGCGGCGTACATGTCGCGCAGCTGCGGGGGCGGTACGGGATCCAGGCAAACCATGTCGTGGGGCATCGTTTGGAGCGCGTCCCGCCCCGTGCTGTCGAGATTGCGCCGTACGCTGGTGAGCGCACTGCGAACGGCGCGGCTCGGCAATTCCTCGCCCCACCGCGCCGCCGGCGGGAACCCAAGGGGGAATGGATCCCACGCCGACGAGGACGAGCGCGGCGGTGGGCGCCCGGAGACCAGAATCGGACCAGGCCTCAATCAGCACCCCGAGACCCTTTTCCCGCACGGGGCGCCCCGCAAACAGAAACTTCACGGCTGTCTCCGCTGGCCACCCGGGGTCGTGGTGGGGCTCATGCCGGGAGCGGTTGAGCGGGTAGGACCAAAACTCGTTGTCGACCGACTGCGGCGCGATGTGCACGTTGCGCGCACCCCGCGCCCGCACGTACGCCTCGACGTGTGGCCCATACACGACGATTGCCTCCGCGGAGCGGTAGAGGCGCCGCAGCGCGAGGTAGCTGAACGCGTGGGCGGCGGTGCGGGGGTGAGCCCACAGGGCGCTCCAGAGGATCACGGGCACTCCCGCGCGGCGGGCTCCCGCCCAGGCTGCCGGCAGTGCGACGCGCCCGCCGGTGGAGACCACGACGGCGCGATGGCGCCCGGAGGCGGCGAGCACGGCAAGCTCATGCTGGCGCACGTGCCGGTGGGGAAAGGGGAGCGTCTCCTCGCCGTCGCCGGCCGATCCGTCGACGGCAGCTGGTGGGTGCTCGCCGGCCGATCCGTCGCCAGCAGCTGGTGGGTGCTCGTCGGCCGATCCGCCGACGGCAGCTGGTCGATGCTCGCCGGCCGATCCGCCGCCGACAGCTGGTCGATCCTTGCCGACAGCTCCACCGTGCTGCGACGGCCCCCCGAAGAGCGCGAACTCGACGCCCTCCAGCTCGTGCAGCCGGGTGAAGGCGCCCACCCGGTCGAAGGGGGCGTGCCCGGTGACGAATAGCACGGGCTTCATCGCGGTGTCTTGCAAAGGTGAGGCGGGTTGTTGAACAAAAAATTCAAAAGCCGTGCGCGATAGCTATCGGGTTCTGAATTTTTTATAACAACCCCGGCACCCCACCGGCCCACCACCATCACACCAGACCAAGGGCCTGCTCATACGCGGCGACGGTCTGCTCGCCGCAGCGCTCCCAGGTGAAGTGAGCGGCGACCGTGGACCGCGCGCGGCGGCCGGCCTCGCGCAGCCGCTGAGGATCGGAGAGCAGCTCGTCGATGCGCTGCGTGAGGCGCTCGATGTCGCCGGGGGGGACCAGCATGAAGCCGTCGCCCGCCGCCGCGATCTCCTCCGGACCCGGCTCGCCGCGGCAGCCGATCGCGGGCAGGCCGCCGGCCATCGCCTCGATGTAGGCCACGCCGAAGGCCTCCTCGGTGGAGGGCATCACGAACAGCGTGCAGCGCCGGGCCCGCTCGATCGCCTCGGCGGGAGGGAGCTGCCCGCAGAACCGCACCCGCTGGCGAATCCCGAGGCGGGCAGCGAGCCCTTCGAGGGCCACGCGCTCGGGGCCGTCGCCGACGATCACGTAGTGCAGGGTGGGGTGGCGGTCGCGCAGCACGGCGAGCGCGCGCAGCACGTCGGCGTGGCGCTTGCGGGCGACGAGATGGCCGACGGTCACCAGTGCGGGCTCGGGATCTCGTGCGAGCCCGGTGCTCGGGGGGTCGGCGCCGAGGTGCACCACGCGCACCTCGCGCGCGCCATCGGTGCGGGCGAGCTCGGCGATGCCGCGGCTGTTGGCGAGCACGAGCTGGGCGGCGCTGAGTCCGCGCGCCACCGCCTCACGGCCGGCCGGAGAACGGGGAGCGGTGTAGAGCACGTCGCCCCCGTGCACCGAGACCACGAGCGGCACGTCGAGGCCGACCCGTCGTACGGCATCCCCGGCGGGGACGGCGTTGTGGGCGTGGATCAGCTCGAAGCCGGTGCGGCGGCGCAGGCGGCGCAGCGCGAGCCCCAGCGCGGGCGCTGCCCACGCCCCCCACGACGGGTAGGAGCGCCACCGCGGGGGGGAAACGTAGGGGATGTAGGTGACAGGCAGGCCGTCGCGGGTTTGGTGGCGAGGCTCGCGCAGCAGGCCGCCGAGTGCGCGTGCGCCCTTCCCGAGCCCACCGGCTCGCGTTTCCTCGACCTCACCTGCCCCTCCGTCGAGCCCATCAACCCGCCTTTTCCTCAGTCCGCCAGCCCCCGCATGCAAGGAAGCGCGCGGCGGCACCAGGCGGTGCAGCACGAGCACGTGCACCTCCGCCCCCGCGGCCTGCGCGGCGAGCGCCTGGCGGTGGGTCCACACCCCCAGCACGGGATCGCTTTGGCGGGGGTAGAACTCCGCTACGACGGCGACCTTCACCAGCGTCGGTGGGTGACGAGTGTGGTCTGGGCTTCGGCGGCCGTGAGGTGGGGCCGCCCGGCGAGCAGCGCGCGCGCCTCGGCGACGGCAGCGGCGCGCGAGTAGGCCTCGCCGGCGGGCGCGACGGAGTGGCGGATCGCGACGGCGTCGAGCACGCCGCAGCGCCAGCGGCGCTCGCGCGCGAGCGCCGCCCAGTGCATGTCGAGGCCCCAGCCCATGCGCACGTCGGGGAACGGCAGCAGCACCGGGAACGTGGCGCGGGCGAAGGCGGTGACGGGGCCGATCTCGACGAAGGGCGTCTGGCGGGCAACGACACCAGTGCGGCGGCGGGTGACGCGCCAGGCGGCGTGGGAGCGCGCGCGATGCGCCGGTTGGACCAGCTGGAAATCAAAGCGCTCGGCGAGGAACAGCAGGCGGTCGAGGAAGTGGTGGGGCAGTACGACGTCGTCGTCGACGACCAGCAGCCAGTCGTACCCGTCGGTGGGATGGGCGGCGAGCAGGTGGTTGAGGTTCTGAAACTTCCCGTACTCGCCCGGCTGGCAGAGGTACATCTCAACGTGGTGGCGCGAGCGCGTCAGCTCCGCGCGGATCGCGCCGGCCAGCTCACGACGCTGCGGGCGCTCCACGCCGAGCACCAGCACACGGCGGCGCGCAGGCGAGCGGCGCGCGGCCAGATCGAGGCGCAGGCGCCGGCCGCCGAGCAGCTCGCGGGCGTCCACCAGGCGGTCGTAGAGCTCGCGCCGCTTCGCGTCGAGGCCCCCGACGGTGCCGCTTTCCCCGGAGAGGAAGTCCTCGGTCTCGGGCCGTTTTGGCGGATGGCGCCGTTCCTGCACGCCCTGTTCGAGCCGCCCGAGGCTGTGGGTGACCATCGTCAGGCCGGCCGGGCAGCGCCGGCGGACGACGTGGCCAAGGCAGCCGGCGAGCGTGCGCAACTCGCGGTGCAACGCTGGGGCGTCCCCACGCCAAGCGTCGTAGCGGCGGCTGGCGCGCCCGCGGGAGCGGGCGGCGCGGGCAAGCGAGCGCAGGCGCGCGTCGGCAGGCGAGCGGCGGTGGTCGAGCGCGGCGGCGGCCACGTAGAAGATCGGTCGGTTGCCGTTGCGCGACGCGGCGAGCAGTCGTTCCTGCCACTCCTGCTCGTCACCGTAGAGCCCCAGCGCCGCGTCAAAGGGCCCGACCCGCTCCAGCGCTTCGCGGCGCACGGTCATGTTGGCCCCCCAGGCGAAGCGCACCTCGCCGGTGTCCCGCGGCCCGAGGTCGAGGGCTGTGATCGGAGGACCCTCGCGCCCGCAGGAGTGCCGGCTCCACCCGCCGCGGCCCTCCAGGCGGGGGCGGATGGGGCCGGTGAAGACCTGCGCGTCGGGGTGCTCGCGGGCGGCGCTCAGCAGCGCCTGTAGCCATCCGGGGCGAACCTCGACGTCGTCGTCGACGAACACCAGCAGCTCGCCGTGGGAGTGGGCGACGCCGGTGTTGCGGGCGGCGTTCAGCCCGAGTGGCCGCGTGTGGGAGAGATGGCCGGCGCCGAAGCGCTCGGCGAGCGCGCTGACCTCGGGCGAGGGCCGGTCGTCCTCAACCACCAGCAGCTCAACCCCGGCGGCGGCGGCCTGAGGGGCGATCGAGGCGAGCGCGACCTGGAGATAGCCGGGGCGCTCGCGGGTGGGGATGACGATCGAGGCGGTGGGGTCAGTGAGGTTCAAGATGCGAGTGTTCTGGATGCGAATAGTCGCAGTGAGAGTATTCGCATCGCGAACATTCTAGGTTGGCCTGCCAAGAGGGTGGCGTAGCCGGCCATAGGCCGGCGAGCCGGCCCCCTCTTTTTCAGTCATGATCCTGTTCCTACACAACCGCTACCGCGCGCCAGGGGGTGAGGAGCGCGTTGTGGACGACCTGACGTGGCTGGTGCGCGAGCGGATGGGCGAGCCCGCCGAGCTGCTGGCGCGGGATTCAAACGTGGGCGGACGCACCCGGGCCGCCGAGGGGCTGCTACGCGGCGGGCTCGACCCGCGGGAAGTGGGGGATGCGGTGCGCCGCACAGGAGCACGGGTGGTACACGCGCACAACATCCACCCGGCCTTCGGCTGGCGCGGGCTGGCGGCGGCCCGTGCCGCGGGAGCCCGGGTGGTGGTGCATCTGCACCAGTACCGCCTGGTGTGCGCCGTCGGGGTGTGCTTCACCGATGGGGAGGAGTGCGTGCGCTGCCATGGGCGTAACACCCTGCCGGGGGTATTGCGCAATTGCCGCGGCAGTCGCGCAGAGGCGCTCGCGTATGGGGCTGGCCTGGCGTTGTGGCAGCACCGCGTGGTCGAGCAGGCGGACGCGATGATCGTCCCGAGCGAGTTCGCGCGGGGACGATTGCGCGAGCTCGGCGCGCCGCTGCCATGGGAGCGGGTGCACGTGCTGGCGCCGCCGGTGCGGGCGCTGGAGCAGGGTGGTCCTGCGATGAAGCGTCCGCCGGAGGGGTATGCGCTGGTGGTGGCGCGGATGTCCCCCGAGAAGGGAATCGACGTGGCGATCGAGGCGTGCCGCAGGGTCGGCATCCCGCTGGTTGTCGCGGGCGCGGATTTGGATGGCGGCGCCCGCGCGCACAACGCTGAACGGGATGGGGTGCGCTTCGTGGGCCGCGTCGACGACACCCGCCTGGCTGAGCTGCGGGCAGGGGCGGCGCTGGCGCTGGTGCCCTCGCGTTCGGCGGAGACGTTCGGCTTGGCGGCGGCCGAGGCGATGGCGGCGGGCGTGCCGGTGGCGGGCAGCCGCGTGGGCGCGCTGCCGGAGCTGCTGGAGGAGGAGGGGATGGCGCCCCCGGGGGACGCACAGGCGCTGGCGGAGGCGATCGAACGCGTGCGCGGCGACCCCGGCGCGGGGGAGCGCGCGCGGGAGCGGATTCGCGCACTGTGCGCCCCGGAGGTCGTCGCCGGGCGGTTGGCGCAGATTTACGGGGGGGCGTCGGCTCTAGACTACGCCCGGTCATGACGACCGTCGGCATTGTCGGGTTGGGCTACGTGGGTCTACCGCTGGCGGTGGCGTTCGCGCAGGAGGGTTGCGACGTGGTGGCGGTCGATGTGGACCCGCGCAAGGTGCAGGCGATCGAGGCGGGCGAGTCATACATCGAGGATGTGCCTTCCGCGCAGCTGCGGGCGGTGGGGGAGCGGATCCACGCGACCACGCGCTACGCCCGTCTGGAGCGGGCGGATGCCGTGCTGGTGTGTGTGCCCACGCCGCTGACGCGCAACCGTGAGCCGGACCTCGGCCCGTTGCTCGACGCCACGCATGCGCTGGCGGATGTGCTACAGGCGGGCCAGTTGGTTGTGTTGGAGTCCACCACCTACCCGGGCACGACCCGCGAGCGAATGCTGCCGATCTTGGAGGAGGAGTCGGGTTTGGTCGCCGGCCGCGACTTCCACCTCGCGTTCTCCCCCGAGCGGGTGGACCCAGGCCGCACAGACTTCACGCTGCGCAACACCCCAAAGGTGGTGGGCGGCCTGACCGAGGCGTGCGCGGAGCGCGCGGAGAGCCTGTACGGGCTGGTGTGCGACGAGATCGTGCCCGTCTCCAGCCCCGAGGCGGCGGAGCTGACAAAGCTGCTGGAGAACATCTTCCGCTCGGTGAACATCGCGCTGGTGAACGAACTGGCGATGCTCACCGACCGCATGGGGATCGACATCTGGGAGGTGGTCGACGCAGCCGCCACCAAGCCGTACGGGTTCATGCGCTTCGAGCCGGGCCCGGGGATGGGTGGGCATTGCCTGCCGGTGGATCCTTTCTACCTGAGCTGGCGCGCGCGCGAGTTCGACATGGCCACAGAGTTCATCGAGCTGGCGGGGAAGGTCAACCAGCAGATGCCCTACCACTGCGTGATGAAGGTGGAGCGCGCCCTCAACGACGCGAGCCTCCCGGTAAAGGGCGCACGGATCGCGGTGCTGGGCGTCAGCTACAAGCCGGGCGTGGGCGACGTCAGAGAGTCCCCGGCGTTGAAGATCATCACGCTGCTCGGTGCGCTGGGGGCGGAGCTGGTCTACCACGACCCCCACGTCCCCGAGCTGCCCGAGTTCCATCTGCGCAGCGTGCCCCTGGAGGACGCGCTGTGCGACGCCGACCTCGCACTGATCGTGACCGCCCACCCCACGGTTGACCACGCGCTGGCCGCTGAGCGGGCGCGCGTGGTGGTGGACCTGCGTGGGGTCACACGGAACGCCCCGGTGGCGAACGCGGTGCGGCTGTGAGTCTCACCCCCGACCCGCGCGCGCCGGTGCTGTTGTGAACCTCACCTCCGACCCGCGCGCGCCGGTGCAGTCGTGAACCTCACCCCCGACCCACGCGCCCCCGGCCTGCTGCTCGGCGAGGGCGTGGAGATTGGCGCGGACGTGTCGTTCGGCGCCTACGTGGTGGTGCACGCCGGCACGGTGGTCGGCGCCGGCTGCGTGATCGAGGACCACGCAGTGCTCGGCAAGCGCCCGCGGCTGGCGCGCAGCTCCTCCGCGAAAGGGGAGGTGGGTCGGTTGGAGCTGGGCGAGCGGGTGACGGTGTGCACCGGCGCGGTCGTGTTCGCGGGCGCCACGATTGGCGACGAGGCGATCATCGGCGACCAGTCGTATGTGCGCGAGCGCGCCTGTGTGGGCGAGGGCTCGGTGATCGGCAGGGGAAGCGTGGTCGACAACGACGTGCAGGTCGGCGCCCGCGTGAAAGTGCAGACGAGCGTCTACCTCACCGCCTTCACGGTGGTCGAGGACGACGTGTTCGTAGGACCGGGCGCGACCACCACCAACGACAACGCGATGGCCCGCCACGACGACTCCACCCCCCTGCGCGGTGCCACTCTGCGCCGCGCCTGCCGCGTGGGCGGCGGCACGGTGCTCACCCCGGGCGTGGAGATCGGCGAGGAGGCGTTCATCGCCGCTGGCGCGGTCGTCACCCGCGACATCCCCGCACGCGCGGTTGCAATCGGCGTTCCCGCCCGCATCGTGCGCGAGGTCCCCGCCGAGGACTTGCTGGAGCGCTGGCAGTAGTTCAGGCGCGCAGCGGATTTTCCCAGCGCAGGTCTCGAAAGCGGGCGAAGTCTCCGTCGACGCTGCAGAGGGTGAGCCCGTGCTCGATCGCCAGCGTCGCAAGATGGACGTCGTTGACGAGGTTGGGCCGCGACTCTCCCTCGAGCAGGCCGACGAAGATCTCTTGGTGGCGGTCGGTAGGGAGCGGGATCCAGGTTTGCGGCAGCGCCAGCCACGACTCCACCCGTGCCAATGACCGCTGCAGGGGTATCGGGCGCCGCACGGCATGGGGGTTGCCCATCAAGCGCATGAATCCCAGCAGCGTCGGCCACGGGAGCCCGACTTTCGCCGGGCGGCGCAGAATGCCCTCGAGCCAGGCGCGAGCGACCTTGTTGTATCCCGACCGGGGTTCGTACGCGTAGATCAGGAGGTTGGTGTCGAGCAGGATCAACCCAACCGCTGCCAATCTTCGGCATCGAGGATTTCGAGCACGGGGCCCATGTGCTCGATGTCGATGAGCAGGCCGCCGGCGTCCAGCGGCTCGACGCGGAACGGCGGAACCTCGGGGAGCGGTTGGTCGACGTGCTGCAGGCCCACGCGGATCAGCTCGTTGATCTCCTGCTTGAGCGAATGGCGGTGCTCCCGCCGACGCTGCTCGATGGCTGCGGCGACGTCGTCGTCAAGGGTCAGTGTGGTACGCATACATCAAAACATAGACCATTTGATGCCTTGATGTCTGCTGCGCGACGGCGCCCCGCGGCGCCGCTGACCCTGGCGGTGGCGCCCATCTGCGCCCGGCGCCCGCTCATTTGATCACCAGGATCTGCGGGTGAGTGGCGAGCAGCGTCTGCGTGAAGACGTAGTCGAACATGCCGAAGGCCAGGAACGAGGCGACGACGGCCTGGTTGACGGCGCGGCCCACCCCCTCGGCGCCGCCGGAGGCGGTGAGGCCCTTGTAGCAGCAGATGATCGAGATCATCGCCCCGTACAGCGTGGCCTTCAGCGCGGAGCCCCACATGTCGGTCGTGTCGGCATTGGCGAACAGCGTGTTCCAGAATGGTCCGAGCGGATAGCCGTTGACGATCTCGGCTAGAACCCCTCCGAACAGGCCGAACAGGATCGCGTAGATGTTGAACAGGCCGGTGGCGAGCATCAGCGCGAGGAAGCGGGGGACGACTAGATTCTTGATCGGGTCGACGCCCAGCACCTGCAGCGCGTCGAGCTCCTCGCGGATCTTGCGTGCGCCGAGGTCGGCGGTAATCGCGGTGCCGGCGACCCCGGCGACGACGATCGCGGTCACGTCGGGGCCGAGCTCGCGGATCGCGGCGAGCACGAAGAGCCCGCCGAGCGTGTCGAGGCTGCCGAACAGCGTCAGGATGTTGGCGCCCTGCAGGCCGGGCGCCGCATAGTTGATGCAGAGGGTGGACACCATCAGCGGGAACCAGCAGAGGCGCAGCACGAACAGGAACTGGGAGACGAACTCGCCCCCGTAGGGGTAGGGAGGCCGCAGCGCCGAGGAGACGGTGCGGCCGGCGAGCAGCATCATCTCGCCCACTTCCTCCAGCCGGCTCATCGGCCGCGCGAGCACTTGCTTCATTGCACTAGTATACTAGTTCATTAGCAAACTGTCCTTCCGGGTGCGAAGCTCGCTACCGTAAGGGGGTGACTCGCGAGCCTGACACTGGGGGTGGGGGCCTGGATCTCACAATCGACCGCCGCGCGGAGGTGCCGATCGGCGTGCAGCTGGCGTGGGCGCTGCGCACGCGTGTCCACGACGGCCGCCTCGCGCCCGGGCAGCGCCTGCCGGGCCTGCGTGACCTGGCGCAGGAGCTGAAGATCAACGCCAACACAGTGCGCGCCGTCTACCAGCGGTTGGAGCACGAAGGCATGATCGAAAGCCAGCAGGGGAGCGGCACCTACGTGACCGCCACGGCGCGCAGGCGCTCGGCGGCTGGCGCGATCGCGGCGAGCGCCGCCCGCGAGGCCCAGCAGACCGGCGTCGATCCGCGCGAGGTCGCCGCCGCGCTGTATGTGGAGTCGGGGCAGCAGGCACAGCCTGCCGATCGGCCCGCGGAGCGCCGGCGGGTGCTGCGCATCCAGATTGCCACCCTGGAGCAGCTGCTGGTAAAGATCGAAGCCGAGCACCCCGAGCTCGTCCCGGCCTCGCGCGCAGCGGCTCCGCCGCATCGGATCCTGCCCGCTCGCGGCCCGCGGCTGCTGGACATGGACGAGCTCGAGCAGACCCAGACGCACCTCATCCGCCGGCTGGCGGCGTTGCAGACCGCGCTGGACGAGCACGCGCAGAAGGCGCAACAGGGTGGGGCCGGCGGGCAGCCGGTCGAGGTCGAGCAGGCCCAGCCTGTCGAGCAGGCCCAGGCGGCGGCCGCCGCGCCCAAGCGCGCCCCGCGGACTCGCACCAAGACCCGCCCCGCCCCGGCCGGCGCCTGACTCCCCTCGGCGGTATTACGCCGCCCGGCAATACACCAGCCGAACCACTTGCTCCCGGGGGGTCGTAATCGAAAAACGACTCAAACTGCGCTAAGCACGGAACGATTCAAACCGCGCTACGCACGGCCGCGACGACCTCCTCGACCTGTCCCTGCGTGAGCACGGCGCTCATCGGGATCGCGAGGTGGGTGGCGGCGGCGTGTTCGGTGGCGGGCAACTCGGCGGCGGCGCCCCACTGGAGCATCGAAGGCTGGCGGTGGACGGGGGTGCGGTAGTAGGGCTTGTGGCCGATCGAAGCGGCGGCGAGCGCTGCTTCCAGGGGCTCGGGGGTAGGGTGGGCAATCACGTAGAGGTGCCACGCGGGCTCGGCGCCGGCGACCGGCACGGGCAGCGTCACCAGCTCGCCGAGGCCTGACTGCTCGTAGTGAGCGCCGGCGGCGCGGCGACCTGCGGCCCACGTGTCGAGCAAGGGCAGCTGCACGCGCAGGATCGCGGCCTGCAGCTCGTCGAGGCGGGAGTTGTAGCCGACCTGGTCGTAGGTGATCTTGTCGAAGGAGCCGTGGAAGCGCAGCATGCGCGCCCGCTCGGCGATCTCGGGATCCGACGTGGTGATCGCGCCACCGTCGCCGAACCCCCCCAGGTTCTTGGAGGGAAAGAAGGAGAAAGTGGCCGCGGTGCCGAGCGAGCCGGGGCGCACGGTCGCCGTGTCGGGCCGCTCGCCCGCGGTCGTGGTGGCGCCTAAGCGCAGGCGCGAGCCGGCGGACTGGGCGGCGTCCTCGAGCACCGGGACGCCCAGCGCCTCGATCTCGGCGACGGGCGCGAGGTTGCCGAACAGATGCACCGCGATCACCGCCTTGGTGCGCGGGGTGAGCGCGGCACGCACCGTCTCGGCGGTGACGCAGTAGGTGGAGGGATCGATGTCGCAGAACACCGGCACGGCCCCCGTGGGCGGGATGGCCTCAGCGGAGGCGTAGAAGGTGAAGGAGGGCACCACGACCTCGTCGCCCGGGCCGACGCCCATCGCGCGCAGGGCGATCGTGATCGCCTCGGTGCCGTTGGCGACGCCGACGGCGTGCGCGGAGCCGCAGTAGGCGGCGAACTCCTGCTCGAAGGCGGACACCTCGGGGCCGAGGATGTAGCTGCCGGAGTCGAGCACGCGCGCGGCGGCCGCGTGCAGCTGATCGCGCAGGGGCGCGAGCGGGGAGGAGGTGTCGAACAGGGGGACGGCCATCGCGCTGACCCTATCGGCGCGGGAGGTCGATGGGATTAGCCTCATACCCAGCCCGCCCCCGGCGTCCGTGGGCGGATGAGATCGGCGAGCGCTGTGTCATGTCCTTACTTTCGCGACCCCACCACTTCATTTTGTAAAGGGTTCTAGTGCTTTTTTAAAGCACATCATCCCCCCACCCCCTACCCCCACCCCGTCAGCGGTGGCCTCGCGCTCGCGCAGCCAGCTCACCGTGGCGGCGATCCCCTCCTCGACGCCGATCTGCGCCTCCCAGCCGAGCAGCGTGCGCGCCTTCTCGATCGAGGGCCAGCGCCGCTGCACGTCGACGGTGAAGGAGGGGAGGTGCTCGAGCGCAAACGCGGAGGGGTCCTCGCCGCACGCCTCCCACACGATCCGCGCGATCTCCGCGACAGACAGCTCACGCGAAGCGGAGATGTTGAAGTCCTCGTTCAAACCCGCGGGGGAGCCCATCGCGACAACGACCCCGTCGGCGATGTCGTCGACGTGCGTGAGCGTGCGCGTCTGCTCGCCGGAGCCGAAGATCTGCAGGGGCCGCTGCCCGGAGAGCACCTTGCGGATCAGGTCGGGGACGGCGTGCGCGATGCCGGGCTCGGCGTCGGGCACCTCGCCGGGGCCGTAGGCGTTGAAGGGGCGGCAGATCGTGTACGGCAGCCCGTGCTCCTCGTGCGCGGCGCGGCAGTACACCTCGCCGGTGAGCTTGGAGAAGCCGTAGGCGGAGAGCGGGACGGGGCAGTCGGGCAGGTGGGCCTCGGTGGTCGGATACTCGGTCGCGCGCTCGAACACCATCGAGGAGGAGACGTAGGTGAAGCGCTCGACCTCGACGTCCAAAGCGGCACGCACGACGGCGTTATAGAGCGCGTTGTTGACCTCGGTGAGCGTGTGCGGTAGCCGGTGGAAGTTGGCGATTCCCCCGACGATCGCGGCGAGGTGGATTACGTGCGAGCAGCCCGCTGTGGCCTGCCGCGCCTCTGCGAGCAGGCGCAGATCGCCAGTGTGGACCTCGCACCCCTCGCGCATCCACTGCGGCGCCGGCCGCTGGTCGGAGACCCGCACCTCATACGCGGGGTCGGCGAGCAGGCGGCGCACGACCGCGGAACCGATCGTGCCGGCACCCCCTGTGACCAGTACCCGGCTCATATGCTCAGTGGGGGGTCGCCAGGGGATCGTCCGCGTGCGTCGTTGGCGCACGGACCTCCTGGGGGCGGGACCTCCTGTCCCGCCACCGCCGCCGGTGGGGCAATGTCGGCCGACTCGGCCTCTTGGGTCACGTGCGTGAGACTCACTGGCTGGGCGCTCCCAGCGCGGCAAGCTCGGCGGAGTACGCGAACACCTGCCCCGCGCCCCAGCAGTTCCACGGATCCACGACCAGGCACTCCTCCGCGGCGAGTGTGGCGATCGCGGCGAGCGTGCGGGGCTCGCGGAACTCGGAGTGGTTGGCGGCCATGACCACCGCATCGGCGCCCGCGAGCACCTCCTCCAGCGGCGCCGTGGGGGTGGCGACGTGGGGGTCGTGCGCGGCGACGTCGGCGAGCTCGCGCTCGAGCAGCCGGATCAGCTTGTGCGCAAGCGAGTCGCGCTCATCGTCGGTGTCGGCCTTGAAGGCGAGGCCGAGCACGGCGACCTTGCGGTTGGCGAGCGGGCCGAGGCGCCGGCGCATCCCTTCGACGAGGAACAGTGGCACCGACTCGTTGACGCGCGAGACCGCGAGCAGCATCCCGGGCGCGGGGGAGCGCTCCTCGGAGAAGGTGAAGTCCTTGCGCAGGCAGGTACCAGCGGTGAGCCCCGGCTGGGCGAGGCCGCCGCGGGGGTAGTCGCGGTTGACGAGATCGATCACCTCGAACACGTTGGCGCCGTGACGCTCACAGTCCATCATCAAGAGGTTGGGCAGCGCGAACAGGGTGTAGCGCAGGATGTTGGCCCAGATCTTCGCCAGCTCGGCCTGCACAGGCGTGGTGAACACGATCGGCGCGTCGAACGCCCCGAACAGCTCCGCCACCACCTCCCCGGAGCGGGGGCCGACGCCGCCGACGATGCAGGGCAGCGTGTCGATCTCCTCCAGGAAGCGCCCGGCGGCGATCCGCTCGGGGGCGTGCGCGACGAACACCTCCTCGCCGATCTGGAAGTCGCGATGCTTTTCCAGATAGCCAGCCACGAACTCGGTCGTCCCCGGGGCCACGGTGGAGCGCAGTACGAGTGAGTGCCCGGGGGCGAGCACGCCCAGGAGATCGTCGAGCGCGGAGCGGATGTCGCGCATGTCGATCTCGATGTGCGAGAAGGAGGGGGTGCCGAGCGTGATCACGATGTGCCGCGCCCGGGCGGCGTCGGCGACGCGCTCGGAGAGTCGTAGCCGCTCGCCTCCGGGCCCCTCGACTCCCTCCCCGCCCACCGCCCGCAGGCCGCGCACACGCTCAAGTAGCTCCTGTGCGCCGGTCTCCTCGAAGGGCATCACCCCTTCGCGCACGGCACCCAGGCGCGCGGCGTCGTTGTCGATCCCGATGACACGCAGCCCGCGGTCGGCGAACGAGAGCGCGAGCGGCAGCCCGACGCGGCCGAGGCCGATCACCGAGACATCGGCGGTGTGTTCCTGTGGGGTCACGGCGCTCAGGTTAGCTTTCATTTCCGCACGAGCGCCCTGGGGCGTATGGGTCGTTGATGGGGAGCGTGGTGTGTGTGATGCACTTTTTAAAGGCCGTATAACAATTGCTATCGGGCTTTATTTTTTGTAACAACAACAACCCCCACCCCATACATACGACGGTTATACCGACCTTGGTGCGCCCTCGCCGTCGCTAACGAGGTGGTGATCGTCGGCGTGTTTCCCGTCAGCGACGGACGCGCAGGCGCAGATACTGACGGGCGAAGCCGACCACGAAACGGGGGTTGTAACGGGCGTAGCGCCGCCACAGCCGGCGCGGCTCGCGCGCGAGCCGGTAGGCCCACTCCAGGCCGTGCCGCTGCATCCACGGCGGGGCCTGGGGGACGAGGCCGGCGTGGAAGTCGAAGGCGGCGCCGACACCGACCAGCAGCGGCGCGCGCAGGCGGGGGCGCATCCGCTGCATCCACCGCTCCTGCTTGGGCTGCCCGATGCCGACCCACACGACCTGCGCGCCACAGCCGTCGATCTCCGCGATCACGCGCCGCTCCTCCTCGGGGGTGAGCTCGCGGAAGGGAGGCGACCACCCGCCGGCGATCACCAGGCCGGGGAAGCGCTCACGCAGGCGGCGGGTGAGCAGTTCGAGCGCCTCGGGGGTGCGGCCTCCATAGAGATAGATCGGCGTACCGTCGCCCGCCGCGCGCGCGCAGAAGGCGGCCATCAGGTCGGGCCCGTAGATACGGGTGGCGTTGCGATGCCCGAGCAAGCGCAGCGCCCACACCAGCGGCATCCCGTCGGGCACGGCGAGCGTGGCGTCCAGCGTGGCGGTGAGCGTGGCCGGCTGCTCGCGCGCACTCATCACAAGGTTGACGGCGGCAGCCGTCACGTACCCACGCTCGCCGGCGGCGATCATCGCCTGCATCCAGTCGAGCACCTGCTCGTAGTCGGAGACCGCCAGCGGGATGCCGAGGATCTCCGCACGGGGCGGGGTCGCCGGGACGGTTGATGAGGCGAGGGCTATGGGGTGAAGATAGCCACTCGCAGGCGGACGCCCACCAATACGGGGCCGGATGGAACCTGCTTGTCGCCGGCGGTGTTCTGCCCGACGCGGCCTTGTCTGTTGGCGGCGCAGTGGCGATCGCCGTGGTCGCGGGGCCCGGTGCGCCATTTGTCTGTGTCGATTTCGCCAAGCGGCCGGCCGCGCGGAGCCTCCAAAAGTCCCCCATTTGCACGGGCTTTGAGCTCCCCTTTTCGACTGGGTCGCAAGATTCCCGTAAGTCGTAGTCTCTCGGGACCGTGAGCCCCTCCACCCTGCGCCTCTATCGAGCCGAGCGCCTGCTGCGCCAGGAGTTCGGGGGGCTGCGCGAGGAGGTGTTACGCAGCGTGCATGGACGCCTGCGCGCCCGTGGGGTGCACCTCGACGACGGCGATCTCGAAGCGTGCTATGCCCAGGCATGGCAGGGCCTCTACGCCGCGATCGCCGCGGGCGAGGAGATCGCCAACCCGGGGGGCTGGCTGGCGGTGGTGACGTTCCGGCGCGCGATCGACGAGCACCGCAGTGCCCGCGCACGCGGGTTTGGCAGTCTCGCCCAGGTCGAGCCCACCAGCGCCGAGCGGGCGGTGGAGGGGGCCGCGGCGGGGGCGCACATTGCGCACATCGCGCACATCGCACGTACCGAGCCCGACTTCGCGGCGGAACTCGACAACCGCGCGAAGTTGCGACAGCTGTTCGAGGGGCTGCGCAGCCGGTTGAGCGCGCGCGAGTGTGAAGCGGCGGCGCTCTGCTACCTGCAGGGCCTCACGCGCGCGCAGGCGGCGCAGCGGATGGGGATCAGCGAGGCGCGCATGACGAAGCTGATGGAGGGCCGCGGCCCCGGCAGCCCGGGCGTGGCGGGCAAGGTGGGAGTGCTGCTGGAGGCGATCAGCGGCGGGGAGTGGTGCGAGCAGCAGGGCTCGCTGATGCGCGGCTTCGCCTTTGGCATCCTCGATCCTCGCGGCGAGCGTTACCGTCTCGCGCGCCTGCACCAGCGCGAGTGCCCGGCCTGCCGCGCCTACATCCTCTCCCTGCGCGGCCTCGCCGCCGTGCTGCCGCCGCTGCCGTGGCTGGGATTCGGAGGCCCTCACCACACGGCACCCGACCGGACCTCCTCCACCCACACCCCTTCCACCCATACATCCTCCCCTCGAACTCCCGCCACTCACACCCTCTCCACCCGTGCATCCTCCCCTCGGACTCCCTCCGCTCGAGCCTCACCCGCCCATGCGGCGGGCGCGAAGGCCGGAGCAGGGACCGGCGGTGGAGCGATCGCCGCTTCGGGCGCCGCCGGCGCTGGCGGCGCCGCCGGTGGAGGCTGGCTGCTGGGCGGCTCGGTGGGCGCCAAGCTGGCAGTGGGTTGTGTGCTGGCGCTGAGTGTCGGATGTGTAGCTCTGACAGTGGCGCCCCACCACGCGGGAGCATCACACCGAAGCCATTCGCGCCGCCCGGCGAGCGTCTCCCTGGCGGACGCCGCGAGCACTGCGATGAGCTCGCCGGCCCTCGTGGGATCGACCGCTCTTGACGGGGCCATTTCGGGGCGCTCGCCCGTGAAGAGAGTCCCGCGCATCTCGCCGACAGCGCGCGCCGCCGCGGTGAGGCGTGCCGCGGACAGGCACGCCCAGCGCGAGTTCGGCCTCGAACAGCCCGCCTCGGCGACGGCTGGCGCAAGCTCCTCGGCGCAGCCCGCGCCGGCCACCGCACGCGCGGCCTCGGTCCAGCGGGCGGGCACCACGGCATCGGCCGCAAGCCTCACGGAATCCAACTCGGGCTCGCAATCCACATCCGCTTCGGCGCCGAGCGTCCCCCCGAGCCGCGCGGAACGGGAGTTCGGCCCTGAATAGATCGTCGTGGGCTGTTGTGTTTGTTCTCTTTTGCGCCCTAACCAGCTACTGGACCTCTCATAGCTGTCATCTGGTCGTGTCCCACAGGTCCAGTTGGTGGTTAGGCCCCCAAACTTAAGTCTTATTGGTCAGGGTCTCGAATGTTTGCGCTTCATGCCTCTCGCCACCCTGGGTTTGGCATGGACCCCTCAGAGCCGCGGAAAGACTTTCGTGAGCAGCCTCAGCCCAAGCGGGTTGCCGCGGGGGCGCATGCGGCCGGTGGCGAGCGCGCGCAGCGGCGTGAGGCGGTCGCCGATGATGTCGACGAAATCCTGCCAGGCGATCCGCAAGCGCACGTCTGCGCTCGGCGCCGCTCCCTCGGCGACGGAGGAGGAGCCGTTTTCGACGGTGAGGTGCCAGGTGGGTATGTCGGGGTCGGTGAACTCCCACTGAAAGACGGTGGGGCGGCGCAGCCCGTGGTTGGGGTTGACCTGGCGGCGCACCGTGTCGAACAGCAGTTCAACCGTTTCGGGGTCGCGCATCGAGGGGCCCTCCCGCACGCCGAGGACGCCCGCCTGCGCCAGACGGCGCCCGCGCTGGGAGAGTTCCAGCGGCGTGAGGCCGGGGGGCATCAGCGGCGGGCCGGGCAGCGTCTCGGCGGGCATCCCCGCGGAGCGCAGCTTGGTCATCAGCGAGTTGACGCCTTCGGGGCCGATCCGGTCGAAGCTGTAGCCGAACACGGTCAGGTAATTCTCGTCCCAGCCGGGCGGCATCAGCACCTGGGCGGTGTAGCGGGTGACGTCGTGCAGGATGTGGGCGACCGCCTTGGGGACCCCGACAGGGTCTTCGCGGCGCAGGTCGGCCAGCAGCTTCACGCCGAAGCCGATGTGGCGCTGCTCGTCGACCTGGATGTTCTGCATCCCCTCGCGGAAAGCGGGCAGTTTGTCGCGCTCTTCGAGATAGCTGCAGATCAGGTGCTGCCCGGGCTGGGCGAGCGTGCCCTCGACCACGATGTGGTAGAGCGTGACCGCGGCGGCGAGTTTGGCGGGGGAGTGGTCGGCGCGCAGTTCGTCGGCCATCCGGTCGAGGCGCTCGAAGATCTTGCGAAAGCCGGGGCTGAGCTGCGGCTTGATCGCGTTCAGGCCGCTCGCCATCGAGCCGTCGCCGATCCCGGCGACCTCGTGCATGAAGCGCTTGAAGAACACTGCGTGGCGCGCCTCGTCGACCTGCTGGGTGGCGAGGAAGTACTTCTGCTCCTCGCGCGGCGCGGCGTCGATGTAGGGCGACAAATTGTCGGCGACCGCGTCCTCGCCCCAGAAGAACAGGGCGTAGTTCCAGATTGCCGCCTGCCGTTCGAAGTCGGAGAACTCCTCCCGCCACTGCCGGGCGTCCTCGGTGAAGTCGAGCTCGGTCGCCTTCCAGTTGCCGCGCTCCCAGCGCGCGTAGAGGTCTTCGTAGGAGATCGCATCGGCGGGAAGGCTGCCGAGCTCCTCGCTGGAGATTGTGGCCTGCTCGGTTGTTGCCATCGGTCTTCTGCTCCTCGGCTCGGCTTGCGGGAAAACTGATAATGAACGTTATCGCAATAGCAATCGCTCCGTCAAGTACGATTGTGGAGTGACCACGGCGCGCCTGACCCGCGAGCAGAGCAAGGCGCTCACGCGCGAACGGCTGCTGCTGGCGGCGCGCACGGTGTTCGCGCGCCGCGGTTTCCACGGCGCCTCGGTCGAGGAGATCGCCGCCGAGGGCGGTTATTCGACGGGGGCGCTGTACTCCAACTTCAGCGGCAAGGAAGAGCTCTTCCTGGCGGTGATGGACCGCGAGATCGACGAGCATACGCGCGAGATCGAGGAGGCGGTGCGCGAGCGCACCTCCGTGGACGAGCGTGCGCGCGGCGGCGCCGAGCGGTGGATGGCGATGATCGACCGCGAGCCCGAGCTGCTGTTGCTGTTCGTGGAGTTCTGGGCCTATGCCGCCCGCGACGAGGGCGTGCGCCGTCACGTGGCGGCCAGTTTCGCCCGTGCCCGTGCGACGCTCACGCGCCTAATCGCCGACGGCGCGCGCGACTTCGAGCTGGAGTTGACGCTTCCAGCGGAGCAGCTGGCGATCGCGATCGACGCGCTCGCCGACGGGATCGCGCGCCAGCGGATGGCCGACCCCGACGCGGTGCCGGACGAGCTGATGGGCAGGGTGCTCTCGTTGCTGCTGGCCGGCGCCACCCGCCCGGCCTCGTGACACCCACCCCGGCCAGTCACCCAATCCATCCCGGACCCGAAGGGTCCCCCTCCAAATAAATCCCTTCTCCCACCCGTGGGCGGCGCCAGTGCTGGTTGTAGGCTCTGCCCCGGATGAGGCTGATTGCGCCCCTGCGCGCGGCCCCCGCCACGGTGCCCGCCCTTGGCGCGCTCGCGCTGATGGTGGTGTGGGCCTCCGACCAGGCCGGCTACCCGCTCACCCACTGGGCGCCGGGTGGGCTGATCGTGCTCGCGCTGCTGGCGATCGCGCTGCTGGCGGTGCAGCCGCGCTGGGCGGGGATTCCCGTCCCAGTGCGGATTGCGGTGGGCTGTCTAGCGGCCTACACCGCGCTCAGCTTCCTCTCGATCCTGTGGGCCGGCGTGCCGGGCGACGCCTGGGAAGGGGCCAACCGCACGCTGCTCTACCTGCTGGTGTTCGCGCTGTTCGCCTGCTGGGCGCAAACCGGCGTCACGGCGGCGCTGCTGCTGTGTGGGTGGGTACTCGCGATGGTTGGGGTGGGTCTGTTCGTGCTGCTCCATATCGACGCCGCTGCCGGCGCGGCGCGCCTGATCGTGCTGCTCCCGGGGGGCCGGCTGGTGTACCCGGCCGGCTACGTGAACGCCGACGCGGCGCAGTGGCTGATGGCCTGCTGGCCGGCGCTGCTGCTGGCGCGAGAGCGGCGGCTGCCGTGGTGGCTGCGGGGGGCGCTGGCGGGCGGTGCGGTGCTGCTCGCCGAGGTTGCGCTGCTCAGCCAGAGCCGCGGCTCGGTGTACGCCGAGCCGGTGATGCTGGTGCTGGTGTTCGCACTACTCCCCGGCCGCGTGCGCACGTTCGCGCTGCTGGTGCCCGTCGCGGCGGGGATCGGCGCTGCGGCGCCGGCGGTGCTGCGGGTGGGCGAACGGGTCAGCGCGCTGGAAGGCGCGTCGCCCGGGGCAGCGGCACCGCCCAGCGCCCTGGCGGCGGTCCACAGTGCGGCTGCGCTGCACAGCGCCGAGGCCGCGGTCCACGCCGCCGTGGTGGCGACGCTGCTCAGCGCGCTCGCGGTTGGCGCGGCGGTCGCGGCGGGGGCGGCGCTCGAGCGCCGGCGCACACTCTCGCCGACCGCCGCGGCGCGGGTGCACCGGGGCGCCGCCGCAGTCGCATTGACCCTGCTGGTGGCGCTGCTGGCGGGTGGCTTGGCAGCGGCGGGCAACCCGGTGACGCGGGCGCGCCACGCGTGGGACACGTTCAAAAGCCCCAAGGGCTACGCCGCCAACAACACCACGGGCAGTCGCCTCACCAGCGGGCTGGGTTCCAGCCGCTACGACTTCTACCGCGTGGCACTCGACGAATTCGCCGAACACCCTCTGGTGGGGATTGGCGCCGACAACTTCGCCGAGCCCTACCTCGCGCACGGACGCTCCACCGAGACCCCGCGCTACCCGCACAGCGTGGAGCTGCGCACGCTCGTGCAGACCGGGCTGGTGGGAGCGCTGCTCGCCGTGGTCGGGTTGGGTGCGGCGCTGCTGGCGGCCTGGCGGGTGCTCGCGCGCCACCCCGACCCGCTCGCGCGCGCGGTCGCCGCGGCCGCGGTGGCGGGCTTCGCCTACTGGCTCGTGCATGGCTCGTTCGACTGGTTCTGGGAGTTTGCCGGCTTAGGGGCGCCGGCCTTCGCGCTGCTCGGCCTCGCCTGTGCGCTCGCGCCGCGCACGCCCGTTGTGGAGGATGCGCCGCCGGTGGCAGACCCTGGGACTTTGTCTTCGTTTTCGGACTCCAACCGGTCGGTCTTGCCCTCGTCTTCGCACGTCGCGTCCCGCGCCCGGCGCTGGCCGCTCGCCATCGCTCTGGGCCTGACCGCGCTGGCGGCGATTCTCTCGCTCACCGCCCCTTGGCTGAGCAGCCTCGAGGTGCAGAGCGCCGCGCGTGTGTGGGTGCGATCGCCCGCACAGGCGTACGCGCGCCTCGACCACGCCGCGCGCCTCGACCCGCTCAGCGACGAACCGTACGTGGTGGCCGGCAGCATCGCGCTGCGCCGGGGCGAACAGGCGCGCGCCAATCGCGAGTTCGCGCTGGCGCTCGGGCGCACCCCAGGCGACGCTTACGCGACGCTCGAGCGGGGGGCGATCGCCTCCGCAAATGGCCACCGCCGCGAAGCGCTCGTGCTGCTCGAACGGGCGGTGCGCCTCGCCCCGCGCGATTCGCTCGCGCTCGCGGCGCTCGCGGTGGCGCGCGGCGGCCACCGGCTGGACATCAGAGAACTGAACCGCTCAATCCTGAGCAACGCTCAGCAATTCTCATGACGCGAATGAACGTCGAGTGAAATTACGGACCAGAAACACGACTTTTCGCTCGACATAACCGTAAGTTCGCTAGTTTGTGTACTGACCTGACCGATTAGCCGGCCGCAACGCTGTGGCGGCGATAGACCCCGAGCACGGTGTGTATTGGGCGGCAAGGCGAAGCGGCAGGCGATACAGGCAAGGAGAGTGGCCTAAGGTTGCTCGACGCCGAAAGGACCCCCCCCAAGGTTGGGAAGTATGAGACGCAATCGCATAATCCTCGGAACGCCGGCTCTGTTGGCGCTGCTCGCCATACACGCCCCTGCCGCGCTCGCCGGCGGGCCACTGCTCAGCGGCTACGGCGGCCCCGGCGCGGGCGCCCAGGCGATCATCGGCGGGACGCTGCTGAACGGGCCCAGCGGAGGTTCGGGCGGCGGCTCCGGCGGTAGTGCGGGCGGCTCCTCGTCCCCCAGCTCCTCTTCTTCGTCCTCTTCCTCTTCTTCCTCCTCCTCCGCTACGAATGCAAGCCGCGTTGCAACCAGTGGCCGGCAGGCCGCGAGTGGGGGCTCCGGCGGTCGGGGCACCAGCTCTGTCCCCCGGCGCGGCGGCGGGCGGCGAGGCTCCGCGAGCCGCGAGGCATCCACGGGGAGTACGGGCGCGCACCCCAGCCCGTCGCACCTGGGAGCCTCCCTGGCCGCTTCGATGAGCGCGGGAGCGTCGTGGTTCACCGGCGGCGATCTGTTGGCGCTGGTACTGGCGGTCGGTGTGCTGGCGCTCGTGGCGGTTGCCACCCTGCGTTTGGCGGGTATTGGTGCTCATCATGATTAGACGGCGGGGCCTCGAACGCAAATCTCGGCGTACAAGGATGTCCTCCTTCACATGAACGGACCTCGCCTCACCCAGCAAACGACCGCACCCAGCCTGCCGCTGACGCGGCACCCGACCGCGCGGCCGGCGCCGCAACCAAGCTCCGCCCACAGCGGGATCTTCCACGGGCCGCTGCAGCTACTGCTCGAGGAGCCCGGCTGGAACGTGCTGGTGCCGGCGATCGACCTGACGATGCTGTTCCTCGCGATGGTGCTCGCGCTCGGTGGCGTCCACGCCACTCTGCATCTCTCGGCCACCGCTGCGCCGCTGCTGGCGCTGCCGCCGCTGACGCTGCTGGCGCTCTACCTGCGCGGGCTCTACCGCACCCGTTTGCGCGCGCTGATGCTCGATGGGCTGGCCCCCGCCGTGAGCGCGGTGTCGGTCGCGGCGATGGCGGTCGCGGCGATCGGCCTGCTCGCCAACGGGCGGATCCCCGACCAGTCGCAGTGGGTGGCGGCGTGGCTGCTCTCGCTGGCGACGCTCGCCGTGGGCCGTGCGGCGCTGGCGCTGGCGCAACGGTGGGCACGCAGCCGCCGGCTGGTGGGCCGGCCGGTGCTGATCGTCGGCGCCGGCATGGTTGGCGCGCAAGTGGCGCGCCGCCTGGAAGACCACCCCGAGTACGGCCTTTACCCCGCGGGCTTTCTCGACAACGACCCGCGTCCGCTCGCGGAAGTGGGCGGCCGCGACATGCCGGTGCTGGGCAGCACCGAGGATCTCGACGAGGTCGTACGACAAACGCACACGCGCAACCTGATCGTCGCTTTCTCTTCGGTCGCCGACGCGCACGTCAGCCGCCTGATCCAGCGCTGCCAGGAGCTCGGCGTCGAGGTGTCGGTGGTGCCGCGTATGTTCGACACGATCAACAACCGCGTCGGCTACGACACCGTCGGCGGCCTGCCGCTGCTCTCCTTCACGACTGTGAATCCGAAGGGCGTGCAGTTTGCGCTCAAGCACGGATTCGATCGCGTGTTTGCCGCCACGCTGCTGCTTCTGCTCTCTCCCGTGCTGGCGCTCACGGCGCTGGCGGTGCGCCTCACCTCGCCCGGCCCGATCCTCTTCCGCCAGCGCCGGGTCGGCCGCGACGGCACGCTGTTCGACCTCTACAAGTTCCGCTCGATGCGCGTGGGGCATCCCGAGATCGAGCTGAGCGAGGATGACGAGCGGGCGCTGCTCATGCCGGGTGGGGACATCGCGCCCGGCGGGGTGGAGGGGCACGATCGTCGCACCCCGATCGGCCGCTTCCTGCGACGCACCTCACTGGACGAGCTGCCTCAGTTCTTCAACGTGCTGCGAGGCGAGATGAGCGTGATCGGCCCCCGCCCCGAGCGTCCGGAGTTCGTGGAGCTGTTCCGCCAGGACGTGACTCGCTACGGCGACCGCCACCGTGTGAAGTCGGGGATCACCGGCTGGGCCCAGGTGCACGGCCTGCGCGGCCAAACCTCGCTCGCCGAACGGGTCGAGTGGGATAACTACTACATCGCCCACTGGTCGCTCGCGCTCGACCTGAAGATCTTCGCGCTCACGTTCGGGGCGCTGCTGCACAACACGGAGTGAGCCCGCTGTCCCTCGCACTCACGGCTCGCTGAGGCTAGGGGCCTCACTCAAGCCGACGGGAGGATTTCCTCCTCGTAGACCCACTGTTCGAAGTCCGCGAGATAGGGATCGAGCTCCTCCACGAGGATCTGGACGCCCTCGTGCAGCGTCCTCCAGCTGGCAGGCGGGTAGGCGTGGCCGAGGATGTCGCGCAGTTCCTTGATCCTCTGCAGGCGCGAGGCGGATTCGTGCGAGATGGCGTCGAGCGCGGCGAGTCGTTCCCAGGGGTTACCGGGGGCCTTGTCGACCACGCCGAGGCGCTGTCCCTCTGCCAGACTGCGTGCTGCCAACTCGTGCAGCCAGTTGACGAGCACCTCGAACAGGCGCTCGACGACCGCCACCCTGTTGCGCTCATGGGCCTCGCGCGAGGACGCGGCTGCGACGAACTGCCCCTCTTCGAAATCCAGTCCGAACCCCTCCATCGCCACGAGCAGCTGCTCGCGGGCATCCGGAATCTCCTGGAGGATGACGCCGATCCGGCGCTGGCCCTTTGAGAGGCCACTCGCTGTCACGACGTCTGGGCCAATCGCTCCCTGGCGGCTGTGAGCGTCGCGCGCGCCCGCACCATGATCAGCTCGTCTTCACGGGCCCCCGCCGCAAGGATCTCGTCGCGCCGCTGGAGGAGGGCGCCCCAGAGATCGTCGCGGTCGATCAGCACGCGCCCCTCGCGCAGGACGTCGGCGAGCAGCGAGGGCTGGGCTTCGGCCTGCTCCAGCAGGACGACGTCCACGGGTGTGTCCAATGCGCGACGCAGACGGATGCGCAGGTCCACCTGGGTCGTCCACACGGGGCGGCGGTGGACGATCAGCAGGTCCACGTCCGAAGCAGGAGTGTCCTCGCCGGTGGCTGTCGAGCCGAAGAGCACCGCCAGGCGCACTTCGCGCTCCGTGCGCAGCGCGGTCATCAGCTTGCTGAGCAGCGCCCAGTGATCGCGCAGGTAAGCATCCTCCGCGTGGGAGAGTTCGAGTTGCCCGCGAACGATGCGGCGACCGCGCAGCAGGCCGCCGTTGACGTGGCGGCGCAGGGTACGCTCGCTGCACCCGACCTCCGCCGCCGATCGAGCCAGCATCGATCCCATGCGTCCAGAGTATCAGCTGGTGTGTCCAAGAATGCCTTTGGTGCGTCCGAGGCCCGGTCTGATGTGTCAGACATTGATCCGCCGCAATGGCTACCCTGCGCTCGTGGTGGACACGATCGGCGAGTTGAGCGGCATGGAGTTGTCCGGGGTCGAGGCGGCAGTTGGATCGCAGTCCTTCAAGCGCGGGCGCGACTACGTACGCGCCAACAGGGTGATGGCGATCGAGTGGGACGCGTATACCGAGACGCTGACCGGATCAGTGGTCGGCCATGGCGCGATGTACGAAACCGTCGCGCTCTTCGCCTCTGACGGTGGCGGGCCGCTGAGGTTCGACGACGGCGAGTGCACCTGTCCGATGGGGTACAACTGCAAGCACGTCGCGGCGATTGTGATCGCCGCCAGCGGCCGACGTGGCATCGACCGGCCGCGAGCCGGACGTGGCGCTGACGGGCAGCGCGATGGGCCTGGCGTTGACGGGCCGCGAGCCGGACGTGGCGCTGACCTGCGGCGAGGCCAGCCGCCTCCGAAGCTCCCAGTTGCCACGATGGCACAGCCACAATCGTGGGAGACGCATCTACGTGGGCTGATCGACACGCCGGCGCCGCAGTCGGCGGCGGGCAAACCGCTGGCGCTTGAGTTGGCGTTGCACGCGAGCGGCCTTGCGGGCGGCGGCGGCCCGCCGCGGCTGCTGGCGAGGTTGATGCGAGAAGGCGCACGCGGCGGCTGGGTCAACGGTTCCCTGACGTGGAATGGGCTGGAGTCGTGGCAGGTCAAGCGCGGGGAGTACCGCCCCGATCACCTGGTGCTGGTCAGGGAGCTGTACGCCGTCCATCGCGTGCGCGACGGACGGGCCTCCTATCACTACAGCTACGGCGCCGACAAAACGCTCGACCTTGGTGGCTGCGACAGCGTGCAGCTGTGGTCGCTGCTGGACGAGGCTGACCGCCTCGGATTGGGGCTCGTCCACGCGCGCCCCGATCTCGGCGGGGTACGGCGCGAGCGTGGCGAGCTGTTCATCGATGTGACCCAACAGGGGCGATCAGGGCTCGCTTGTGCGGCCGGTCCTCGCGGGTGGACGGCGAGAACACGGATGGCCTCAAGCCGTTGCTGTTCATCGGTGCCAGCGGACACGGCGTCGTGTGCGTCGAGCGCGACGGCGAGCAGTCCAGTCACGAGCCCGGCAGCCGGCGGCTGTGGCTCGTGCGTCTCGTCAAGCCGGCGCCGGCGCCGTTGCAGCGGATGGTCCTCGACGGCGAGGGGCTGACGATCCCTGCGGGCGAGCTTCGGCGCTTCGCCGAGGAGCTCTGTCCCGCGCTGCGCAACGTCGCCACGGTGGTGTCATCGGACGGCTCGTTCACTCCGCCGGAGATCTCGGCGCCAACGTTGGCGCTGCGCGCGAGCTACGGCGCCGGCCATGCCGTCGACATCGCGTGGGAGTGGGCCTACCAGGTCGGCGCAGCCACCCTGCACGCGGCACTCGCCGGCAACGGAGCCGCTCCCGGGTTTCGCGACCTCGAGGCCGAGCGTGCGATCCTCGCGGCCGCCGACTTCACCGGCGCGGGCCTCGAGCGCTTCGGCCTGCTCGACGGCGCCGGGCGGCCCACCGATGCGCACGCGGTCTCGTTGGGGGGCATCGACAGCATGCGCCTCACCACCGAGGTGCTGCCGGCGTTGGCGGAGCGGGAGGGCGTGGCCGTCGAGATCGCCGGGGCGCCCGCGGACTACCGCGACGTCGGCGACTCGCTTACGATCGGCTTTTCCACAGCCGAGGTCGCGGGAGAGCGCGACTGGTTCGATCTCGGTGTGACGATCGGCGTCGAGGGCCGCGAGCTGCCGTTCGCCGAGGTGTTCGTGGCGCTCGCCGGCGGCGAGTCGCACATGCTGCTCGACGACGGCGCATACTTCTCGCTGCTGGCGCCCCGCCTGCAGGAGCTGCGACGGCTGATCGAGGAGGCGAGGGCGCTGGCGGACTCGCCGTCGGCGGCGCCGCTGCGGATCAGCCGCTACCAGGCCGGGCTCTGGGCCGAGCTCGCCGCGCTCGGCGTCGTGACCGAGCAGGCGCAGGCGTGGCAGCGTCAGGTCGGCGCGCTGCTCGAGCTCGACGCCGTCGCCGAGCACGAGCCGCCGGCTGGGCTGGCGGCGCGCCTGCGTCCCTACCAGCGCGATGGGTTTGGCTGGCTGGCCCTGCTGTGGGATCTCGAGCTCGGCGGGATCCTCGCCGACGACATGGGGCTCGGCAAGACGCTGCAGGTGCTGGCGCTGGTGTGTCACGCGCGTGAGCGCGTCCCGGATCTCGGCCCGTTCCTGGTGGTCGCCCCGACGAGCGTCGTGTCGGGCTGGGTCGGCGAGGCCGCGCGCTTCGCCCCCGAGCTGAGGGTCGATGCGGTGACCGACACGCTGCGCGAGTCCGGTCGCGGCATCGACGAGGTCGCGACCGCCGACGTCGTCGTCACGACGTACACGCTCTTCCGACTCGACGCCGACGCCTACCGCACGGTGAGCTGGGCCGGCCTCATCCTCGACGAGGCGCAGTACGTCAAGAACCACCAGGCCAAGACCTACCGCTGCGTTCGCGAGCTGGCGGCGCCCTTCAAGCTCGCGATGTCCGGCACCCCGATGGAGAACAACCTGATGGAGCTGTGGTCGCTGCTGTCGATCACCGCGCCCGGGCTGTTCCCCGACCCGAAGCGGTTCGCCGAGCGCTACGCGCGACCGATCGAGCGCGGCGGCGACGGCGAGCGGCTTGCACGCCTGCGCCGCCGGATCAAGCCGCTGCTCAAGCGCCGCACAAAGGAGCTGGTGGCCGCGGATCTACCGGCCAAGCAGGAACAGACCCTCGACGTCGATCTTCATCCGCGTCACCGCAAGCTCTACGACACGCACCTGCAGCGTGAGCGTCAGAAGGTGCTCGGCTTGATCGACGACTTCGACCGCAACCGCTTCACGATCCTGCGCTCGATCACGCTGCTGCGCCAGCTCAGCCTGCATCCGGGGCTCGTCGACGACAGCCACGAAGCGGTGCCCTGCGCCAAGCTCGGCGCGCTCGTCGAGCAGCTCGGAAGACGTCGTCGGCGGTGGGCATCGCGCGCTCGTGTTCAGCCAGTTCACGGGATTTCTGGCCAAGGCCCGCGAGCGCCTGGATACCGAGGGCATCGGCTACTGCTACCTCGACGGTCGCACCCGCCGGCGCGATCGGGTGCTGGAGCGCTTCAAAGAGGGCGGCGATCCGGTGTTCCTGATCAGCCTCAAGGCGGGCGGGTTCGGGCTGAACCTCACCGAGGCCGACTACTGCTTCCTGCTTGACCCGTGGTGGAACCCCGCCACCGAGGCGCAGGCGATCGATCGCACCCACCGCATCGGTCAGACCCGTCCAGTGATGGTCTACCGGATGATCGCGCGCGAGACGATCGAGGAGAAGGTCGTCGCGCTCGCGCGCCGCAAGGCCGCGCTGTTCAGCGGGGTGATGGACGACGGCGACCTGTTCGCGAGCAGTCTCACCGCCGAGGACATCCGCGGGCTGCTCGGCTGAGCGGTTGGCCCCCGCCTCAGATACTGCGCTGCGCGTCTTTGCCGCTGCCCTGCCAGTACTGGTAGACGCGCACCGTCAGACCGTGTGTGCCGAGCACCTGCGGCAGTGGGATCGCGTATCGATTGAAGCGGTCGAGCGTGAACAGGGCCTTGTAGCGCAGCACCTTGCCCTGGAAGGCTTCGAGCTGCAAGTAGTCGCCGACGGGGCCTTCGCCCTTGGCGAGGACTCCGCGGTGGTGGCGGCTGAGGCTCAGCGTCACACGGGTGGGGCTCCCGAGAGGGTTGGAGAGGACACGGGAGAGCGCCGCAAAGGCTGGCTTGCGCGCACCCTTGGTGTTCAGCACGCCGAAGTTTTCGCGCGTGGAGTCCTGCAGCTTGTAGAGCACCGCCGCCGCGACGTAGGGTACGCGCACAAGCGAGCGGTAGAGGCTGGTGATGTTGTCGGCCTGCACCTTCGGGCTGACGCACCCCTGTTCCTGCTGGACCTTCTGCTGCGGCCAGCAGCTGCTCCAGCCGAACTCGTCGAGCCACAGCGGCGTGTTGTCGCCGTTGACGAGCTGCGTTTCGTGGATCGCCCGCAGCGAGCCGAGCGTGAGGTTGTAGAAGTGTACGGCCAGGCCGTCGTAGTAGCCCTTGATGCCCGCGGCGTAGAGCGCGCGCAGGAAGACGCCGTTGGAGCCCACGAGCGAGCCGGCGAGCACCTTCACGTTTGGGTTGGCCTGCTTGATCGCGGGGTAGGCGGCGCGCAGCACGGCGGCGTAGTGCTGCGGTTTTTCCGGCCCGGCGAAGTAGGCTTCGTTGGCCTGGTCGGGCTCGTTCCAGATCTCGATCGCCGCCAGGCGCGTGCCATAGCGCGCGGCGAGGTAGGCGACGAAGGCGGCGTACGCGGAGGGTTCGCGCGGGGGCCAAGCGTTGGCTGCGGTCGACCCCCCCGTCACGCACTTGCGCAGCAAGGACGCTGGCGCCGAGGAGGCCCAGCAGGGTGTGCTGTCGGCGGTGGCGATCACGTGTATGCCGCCTTTCGCGGCGTCGCTCACAAGGCGGTCGAGGTAGGCAAGGGCGCGGGGTTCGATCTTGCCCGGGGCATTGGGCTCGAGTGAGGACCACGGCACTTCGACGCGCACGAGCTTCGCTCGCAACGAGCGCGCGCGCGCGATTTCCCGGCCTGCCATCGCGGGGGGAAGGTTGCCGGCAACACCCGCAACGTTCACGCCCCCGAGAGGGGCGGCGAAGTGAGCGCGCGCCCCGGCTGTTCGTCCAGCCTCGCCGCTCGGCGCCAGCCAAGCGGCCACGCACAGGCAGAGCAGCAGTGTGGCGGTGAGTTTCGGTAGGCGTCCCGCCATGAGCATCCATCGGCATCCTGCCATCTCTACACGATAGTTACCCCCGGTAGGCTGTTGGCCATGTCCCCGACCTGGATCTGGATGCAGATCGCGATCGTGGTGTTTGTCGTGATCGGGATGATCATCGCGATCACCAAGCTGGTGTAATCAGCTCACCGGCGCAGGTGCAGCCACCGGCGCGGGTGTGGGGTCTCGATGTCACGCATAACCACTTCCGGGCGGGGTGGGATCTCCCCACCGTCGAGGATCGCGCGCGGCACTGCCTCGGTTAGCCACTGCGTCAACGGGGCAAGCCCCGCCTGCTCGAGCTCCGCGGCGATCGCGGGGGGCCGATGGATGTGATCGTGCGCATCGGAGGCCACGTTATGCAGCAGCCCGTCGCGCGCGAGCTCGAGCGCGAAGCGACGTGCCTCGCCGCCGAAGTGCCCGCCGAAGGAGCCGGCGGTGACCGATGTGAGGAACCCCTCTCGCACCAGCCGCTCGAGCATGCGCCGGTCGCGTTGAAAGGTGGGGCAACGCTCGGGATGGGCCACCACGACGCGCCGCCCGTTGCGCGGCAGCGCCAGCAGGATCTCGTCGAGGTGAGGAGCGACTGGGGTGAAGGGCGGCTCCACCAGCAGCCATTCTCCGCCCCCGAGCGTGAGGCGTCCCAACTCCATCGGCTCGATCTCGGCGATCTGCGTCAACGCGACCTCGGCGCCGGTGCGCACTTCGAGTGGCGCTCCCTCGGTGCTCACTACCCCCTCGGCCGCCAGGCTGGCGTTCAGCTCCCCAACCAGCCGAGCAATCGTGAGAGCGTCGTTGCGGTAGCGCCAGCTGACGTGCGGGGTGGCCACCAGCACCTGCGTCCCGCCGGCCGCGGCAGCGCGTGCGAGCGCGAGCGAGCCCTCGATCGTTGTGGGACCGTCGTCGATCCCGGGCAGCACGTGGCAGTGCAGGTCGATCACGCTTGCGCTGAACGTTACGCGAGGCTTGTCGATGAACGCATGGTGGCCTGTCGCGGCAGGCCTGGATATGATCGAGCCGGCTGGTGGCGCGGCCGTGGCGAGTGCGATGGCAGCCTCGCAGGGCGCGCTCCAATGCCCCACAGCTCCCTACACAAGCAGGCGAGGTCAGAGCATGTTCAAATCGATCGTGGTTGGCACCGACGGCTCCGAGACGGCCGGTGAGGCAGTACGCCAGGCAGGTGACCTGGCCCATACTCTGGGCGCGACGCTCGAGATTGTGAGCGCCTACGAGCCGGTACCGGCTGGACGTCTGCGCTCGGAACGGCGCGATGCTCCGGAGGACCTGCAGTGGGCGATCAACCCCCGCGAGGACGTGGACGCCGCGCTGGAGGCCGCCGCGGCGCCGGCACGCGAGGCGGGTGTCGAGGTCAACGTCTACGCTCGCCAGGGCGACCCCGCCGACGCGATCCTCGACGTCGCCGAGGAGCGTGGCGCTGACCTGATAGTGGTGGGCAACAAGGGCATGAGCGGAGCCAAGCGCTTCCTGCTGGGCTCGGTGCCCAACAGGGTCTCCCACCACGCGCCCTGCTCGGTGCTGATCATACGGACGACCTAACCGGTCTCAACCGCTTCTCTCGTGCCCCTGCGGCGTCTGCACTGCCCCGGCCTGCCTCCCTCCGCGTCTGTGCCCCGCCCTGCCTCACCTCACGGCCGCACAGCATCTTCGATCAATGCGGCGGCCCGATCTGCCTCCAGGTTGGATCCCAGTCCGGGGATCTCGGGCCGCAGAGTGCGCGGCAGTAGGTGTTGCAGTAGACGTGACCGCCGTCCGAACGGAACGACAGCGTCGATGATGCGCACCTGCCGCTCGACCTCCAGGGCGCGGATCACGGTCAATGGGCGGATCCGGCGCACGCCTCGCCGTGGGACGCTGGCGGGCTCGGCAACCGTCCGAGAACTCGTCAGGCTTGGGTCCTCGTCATCCGAGCTCGTGTGGTTGGGTGGTGGCTCCTCGGAGATCAGCGCCACGTCGGCTCCATGTTGTTGCAGCGCGCTCAACCAGCGCACGGCACTCTCGGTGGGGTGGCCGCGGTCAGCCACGGCGACGATCCGTGCGGGGCCGGCCCGCCGGCGCCCGAAGTGCTCGCCACCAGTGTCGCCGCTTGCCCCCGCGGGCTCGCGTGCGCCATTGTGGCGCAGCAACACGAAGATCCACACCAGCGCGTCGGAGCTCACGTCTAGCGAGATCTTCGAGAAACCCGCGCCAGCCGTCGCGCCAGCCGCCCTCCACCACCGTGCGGTAGCCGAGCTTGGCAGCGGGACGCAGAACGACTCCCTTCAGGTAGGGACGGGTGGAGTGAGGCCGCGGGATCTGCCGGCTTTCCAGCCGGGCATAGCTCCACGTGTCGCGTAGTGCCTCGCGCAGCGTGGCGGCGAGCTCGTGTTCGAGATCGCCGTCGAGGATCGCGGGCAGCTCACGGAGCTCCAGGCCCTCGTGCACGGTGAGCGACTCGTCGTGTCGATAGGCCCCGCGCCGGAACAGCCGCGAGCGGTAGGCGGGGTACTTGGCCGACGGTCCGAGCAGGCCGCCGAGGAAGCGGTTGCGCAACGCGCAGACGGCGATGCCCACGTCCTCGGGCGGTTGCTCCAGCAGCGCTTCGATGTTGGTGCGCAGTGCGGGCGAGACGCGCTCGTCGGCGTCGACCTCGAGGATCCAGCCGCCGCGGGCGGCATCGATTGCCACATTGCGCTGGATCGCAAAGCCGCGCCAGGGCCGCTCGATCACCTGCGCTCCGGCTTTGCGCGCCAGCTCGACCGTGTCATCGGTGGAGCCGCCGTCGACGACGATCACCTCGTCGCAGAAGGCCACGCTCGCGAGCGCCGCCGGCAGGCGCTCATGCTCGTCCTGGACGATCAGGCATGCCGAAATGCGTGCTCGGGACATCCGCTGGGAGCTACGTCTCCAGTAGCTCGTGTCGCGCGAAGGCGAGCTTGATCGTCGGCCGCATCCCGATCAGCTCGAAGCCTTGCTCATCCAACTGCTCGATCAGCCGTTGCGCTTCGCGCGGGCCGCGATTGTGGTGGACCTGAAAGGCAAGCGCCTTGACTCCGAGCGCATCGAGATCGAGCTGTGGGACGACCTCGTACTCGGCGCCCTCGAGATCGAACTTGAGCAGGTCGATGTGCGAGTGGCCGAGCTCGCGGGCGAGACTGGCGAGCGTGCGAGCGGGAACCTCGATGAACTGGTCGGTTTCGAAGAGGTTGGCACTGGAGAGCGCAAGGCCGTTGGGATGATGCGTGCGCTGCATGCGTATGGCCCCGTCGTGGGTGGCGAGCGCCGCCCGGTAGATCGCAAAGCGGGGCTCGTCGGCGGTGGTGGCGCGCGCCTCGTTGACGTACTGCTCGACGGGCTCGACGCTCTGCACGCGTACGTCGAAGTGTTTGATCAGCTCGAGATCGAAGGAGATGTCGTTGCCGGCGCCGACGCAATAGCAGATCCACCCGGGTTTGATCAGGGCCGTGGGCACCATCCAACCCCCGTACGCCGATCCGAGCGAGACCGGCTGGCCGCGCCCGCTGACCGGCGTGCGTTCCATGCGCCACTCAAACCAGCGGCGCGCGATCCCTGAGCGAACCTTGGCGGGGCGCAGCTTGGAGAGTGTCAGTTTGGGTTCCATACCTACCGATCTCTCATATCTCCGCGATGGCCAACAGTTTGCGAGGCGGCGCCGGCGGTCGGTGATCGGGGATGATACGGCGCTGATGAAGATCGTGAGCGTGATGACGACCGACTCCAGCGGCGGCGCGGAGTTCGCGGCGGTGGAGATGCTCGATGCCCTGCGCGAGCGCGGGCACGATGTGGTGATGCTGACCGACATGGCGGGGATGGGCCGCGACACCGGCGTACCGGTGCTTCCAATCGACATCGGCCCAAAGCTTGCAAGGCGCTCGTGGGTGAGCCTGACCGCGAAGTGGCCACTCTTGGCGTGGCGGCTGCGGCGGGCGCTGGCGGCGCAGGCGCCCTATGACGCGCTCCTGCTGCACTACAAGAAGGAGCAGTTGCTGGCGCTGACATTGCCCGCCCATACGCGGCGCACGGTGGTGTGGGCGGAGTGGGGCAAGGTCCCCCACCAGCTGCACACGGGCATTCCCGGGCGCCTCTATCTGGCCGCCGGGAAGCAGGCCCGCCTTGTGATGTGCGTCTCGCAGGGGACGCTCGAATCGGTGCGGTCGCTGGGCGTGGACCCGGCCAAGCTGGTGGTCGTCCCCAACGTGCTGCGCACCGAGGAGATCCGCTACAGCGAGCAGGGGCGCGCGCGGGTGCGCCGCGAGCTGGGCATCCCAGCGGACGCGTTCGTGGTGGGCTGCATCTCGCGCTTTCACCCCAAGAAGCGCAACGACGTGGTGGTGGAGGCCGTGCGCGAACTGGATGATCCTCACGTGCACCTGATCCTCGCCGGTGACGGGGAAGCCGAGGCACAGCTGCGCGCACTGGCGGCGCCACTCGGGGAGCGGGTGCACTTCATTCCGACCCCGGGCAGAGAGGTGCCCGAGGTGCTGTCGGCATTTGACGTGTCGGTGTTCTGTCCAAGCCCCACAGAGGGCGCTCCACGGGCCGTGATCCTCGGTATGCTGGCCTCGCGTCCGTGTCTGTCCACCGGCGCGGAGGGGGTGGCGGACATGATCGCCTCGGAGTTCGGGGACATCGCCTCGCCCGAGAATCAACCGGCGTCGCTGCGGGTGCTGCTGGAGCGCTACATCGGAGACCCACAGCGAGTGGAGCGCGAGGGCGCCGCGGCGCGCGCGCACGCCGAGCGAACCTACGCTGCGCCGGTGGTGGCGGCGGAGATCGAGCGTTTGCTGGGAGAGGCGCTGCGAGGGTGAGCCAAGCTGACGGCGCGCATGGTGGTGGCAGTAGAGGTGCGGCGGGCATGGGGCTGCGGGGAACGGCACTGGGAACATGAAACGCGCGGTGATCCTCGCGGGCGGCAAAGGCACGCGCCTGCGCCCCTACACCACCGTGCTGCCCAAGCCGCTGATGCCGATCGGGGATCGCCCGGTGCTGGACATCGTGGTGCGCCAGCTGAAGGCGCACGGCTTCGAGCGGATCACGATCGCAACCGGCTACCTGGCGGAGTTGATCGAGGCGTTCTTTCGCGACGGCGCCGCGTACGGCATCCCGATCGACTACTACCGCGAGCAGGAGCCGCTCGGGACGGTGGGCGCGCTGGCGCTGATCGAGGGCGTGCGGGAGGAGCACGTGCTGGTGATGAACGGGGATGTGCTCACCGACATCGACTACGGCGCGCTGCTCGAGCGACACGGCGCAAGCGACGCGGCGGCGACGATCGCCACCAAGACACGTCACGTGCAGATCTCGCTCGGCGTGTTGCGCTTCGGCGACGACGGCGACCCGACCCGCCTGACCGGGTATGACGAGAAGCCGGCGATCGACTACACCGCGAGCATGGGCGTCTACTGTTTCGCGCCGCGGGCGCTCGCGCACATCGTCGCGGGCGAGCGGCTGGACTTCCCCGACCTGGTGCTACGGCTGATCGCCGCGGGAGAGGTGGTGCGAGCGTGGCCGAGCGAGGATTACTGGCTGGACATCGGCCGCCACGACGACTACGAGCAGGCGCAGGAGGAGTTCGAGAGCGTGCGCGAGCGACTGATCCCGCCGGAGAGCTGAACTGAGGGCTGCCTCAACCACCGACTCCGATCCCGCCATCTCTTTTTGATGTGAGCCGAAGAGCGGCAGGCGGCTACGCGAGGGCGGCGCGGACCATCTGCACGACCAGCCTGAGGGTAGCCTCGTGCATGGTGCTGCTGAGCGGCAGCGCACAGTGACGCTCGGCCGCTTCGGTGGCTCTGGGGAGGTCTTCGGCTGAGCCGGCGTCGCGGTACTCGGTGAAGGTGTGCAGCGCCGGATACCACGTCGTCTGCACCCCGGAGGCGGCGAGCTCGGCGCGGAAGCGATCGCGCGCGTCGCGGGAGGGGAGCAGCACGGGGAAGAAGAAGTGGGAGGCGAGCTCGACGGCGTGCTCGTCCCACACGAGCTCCAGCCCAGACACCTCAGCGAGTTGCTCGCGGTAGACGCGGACGAGCGCGCGACGGACCGCGATCTCCGCTTCCAGTCGCGGCAGACGGCTGAGCCCCAACGCGGCGCGAGGCTCGTCGAGGCGGAAGTTGAAGCCGATGTCGACAACGTCGTAGGCGGGATCGTGACCGCGGTGGCGGTCCCAGGTGGAGCTGCTCAGCGCATGCGAGCGCAGCAGTCGCACGCGCGCGGCGAGATCCTCGTCGGCGGTGCATACCATGCCGCCCTCGCCGACGCACAGCTGCTTCTTGGAGAAGAAGCTGAACGCGCCCAGCTCCCCTACGGTGCCGACCTGGCGCCCATCCGGATCGAGCTGCGCGCCGATCGCCTCGGCGCAGTCCTCGATCAGCACGAGACCGTGCTCGTCACAGAGCGCGCGCAGCGCGATCACGTCGGCGGGGTAGCCACCGAAGTGCACGGCGATGATCGCGCGGGTGCGCGGCGTGATCCGCCGGGCGGCATCGTGCACGTCGATATTGAGGTCGTAGCCGGCGCCGTCGCGGCCACGAATGTCGCAGAGGACCGGCTCGGCGCCCACATAGCGCGCGGCGGCGGCGCTGGCGACGAAGGTGAGCGCGGGCACGATCACCTCATCCCCCGGGCCGATCCCGGCGGCGAGGCACGCGAGGTGCAGGGCGGCAGTGCCGCTGGAGACGGCGAGCGCGTGCGGACTGCCGGTGTAGGCGGCGAGCGCTTCCTCGAATGCCTGCGTGCGCGGCCCCATCGTCAGCCAGCCCGAGCGCAGACACTCGAGCACGGCCTCCACGTCCTGCTCGGGCATCGCGATGTCGGTGAGCGGGACTCGCCAGTCGCTCATCGGATCGGGAGCGTTGGGGTGGGGGGAGCGTCCGCGCGCGCTGGTTGGGCAACGGCGTGGTGGGCGCCGGGCCTCCTGCCCGGCGACCAGCGAATGGATCGGGTGCCCACCCACCCACTCATCGCGCGATCGCCTCCGCCAGTGCAGTGACCACCCGATCCTGGTCGGCGTCGGTCATGTGCGGGTAGAACGGCAGCGTCAGCTCGGTGCGCGAGGCCAGCTCGGTGATCGGCAGCGACACGTCGGGGAAGCGCGCGCGGTAGGCGCTGAAGCGGTGGATGGAGGGGTAGAAGATGCTCGTCTGGATGCCACGCTCGCGCAGTTGCGCGCTCACCTGCGCCTGGCGGCCGTCCTGCTCGAGCATGATCGGCATCACGTAGCAGGAGGAGTCCGGCACGTCGGCGTCCTCGAAGGGCACGATGATTCCCTCGATCTGCGCGAGCAGGCCGCGGTAGCGCAGCGTCAGCTCCCGTCGGCGAGCGACGTCCTCCTCCAGCCGCTGCAGGCGCGAGAGCAGCAGCGCGGCGCGCGGCTCGTCGATGCGGTAGTTGTAGCCCAGCCCGACCACGTCGTAGCTGTCGGTGCGACCGCGGTGGCGGTCCCAGGTGCCGCTGGTCATCGCGTGTGAGCGGCGTGAGCGCGCGAAGGCGGCGACCTCGTCGCTGTCGGTGCACAGCAGCCCCCCCTCGCCGACGGAGAGCACCTTGTTGGAGAAGAAGCTGAAGGCGCCCGCCAGGCCCCATGTGCCGAGTTTGCGTCCGGCGAGCGTCGCGCTGGGCGCGTGTGCGACGTCCTCGATCAGAGCGATCCCGTGGGCGTCGCAGAGCTCGCGCAGGCGGTCGGCGGCGGCGGGGTAGCCGGCGTAGTGCACGACGCACACTGCCTTTGTGCGGGGGGTGAGGCGCCGCGCGACGTCCTCGGGGTCGAGGGAGGGGCGCTCGCGCGAGACGATCTCCGCGAACACCGGGGTGGCACCGCAGTAGAGCGCCGCGGCGGCGGTGGCGGCGAACGTGAACGAGGGCACGATCACCTCGTCGCCGGGGCCGACGCCGGCGGCGAGGTAGGCGAGGTGCAGGGCCGCGGTGCAACTCGACACGGCGACCGCGTGACGCGCGCCGAGGTGCGTGGCGAACGCCTGCTCGAAGGCGGCGGTGCGGGGGCCGAGCGTCAGCCAGCCGGAGCGCAGCGTCTGCGCGACCGCGCTCAGATCCTGCGGCTGCAGCTGCAGGTCGAACAGCGGCAGCTCGGGGAAGGTTTCGGTTGAGGCCAACTCGATCGTGGTGGCGGGGCCGTTCAGGGGATGTTCTTGTAGCGGGCGTCGAAGGGATCGCCGAAGGTGCCGGCATCGAGCGCGGCGATCACCTCGGCGATGCCGTCGGGCACGGTCATCAGCGTCTCGAAGCCAAGCTCCGCACGGATCTTCTCGAAGCTCACCTTGTAGTCGCGGGGATCCTCGTCGCGGTGTACGTAGGAGACGGCGCCGCGGTCGATCTGCTTGTGGATCTCCTCCACGAGGTCGAGCTTGCGGTAGTTCTCTCCCGAGCGCCCCGCGTTGAAGACTGTGCCCGCGACCTTCTCGATGGGCGCCTCGAGCACGGTGCGCACCGCGCGGGCGGCGTCGCCGACTTGGATGTAGGGGCGCCAGAACTGCTCCCCGAAGACTTCGAGCTCGCGGTCGGCCCACAGTTCGCGGGTGAACTCGTTGACGGTCAGATCGAAACGCATCCGCCGTCCGACACCGTAGACGGTCGCGAAGCGCAGGCAGGTGGGCTTGGTTGCGTCGGTGCTGCCACCCAGGATCAGCTGCTCCATCCCGACCTTCTGCTCGGCGTAGAGCGAGACGGGACGCAGCTCGCCCGCCTCGGTGATCGGCACGTTGGGGTCGGCCATGCGCCCGTAGTTGGAGCAGGTGGAGGCGAATACGAGGCGCTCTACCCCGGCATCGTTCGCATCGGCGACCAGTGCGCGGGTGGCCTGCACGTTGACCTCGTCGGCGACCGCGGGGTCGAGCGCGCATGCGGGATCGCCGACGATCGCGGCGAGGTGCACGACGGCCTCGGCTCCGGCGAGCGCCCGTCGGCGCGCCTCGGCGTCGCGGATGTCGGCACGGATCACCTCCACCCCGGCGCGCTCCTGCTCGGCGGCGATCTCCTCCTGTCCGTGCAGCAGCGAATCGAGCACGCGTACCTCACGTCCGGCGCCCTGCAGCTCCCGTACGAGCAGCGCGCCGATGTAACCGCTGCCGCCAGTGACAAGTGTGGCCTCGCTCATCCGACGCTCCTCCTTGATCGTTCCGTGTGGTGCCTTTCGCAGCGCTGACCCCTGAATCCTTCATGCGGGCCGCCAGATCGCGCGTGGCGCGGGAGCAGCGCAATGCTAGCGCGCCCATCGGCAGGGGGCGCGTTCTGCTTGAGCGGGGCGAGCATTATCGCCGGGGAGCTCCTCGATCAGCTGCTCCCAGTGCGTCGCCCACCGCGCGAGACTGTTGTTGGCAAGCACGAACGCCCGCGCGGCGACGCACAGCTTGGTGCTTTCGAAGTCCGCCAGATCGCGCAAGCGCAGCGCGATCTCCTCGACTGTGGGATCGATGCAGAGCGCGTCATACCCCGGCACCGAGCGCAGCAGCGTGCCCATCCATCCGACCCGGGTGGCGAGCAGCGGGCGTCCGCAGGCGAGTGCCTCCAGCACCACCAGGCTGCAGCCCTCGTAGCGGCTGGGGAAGAGCACGCAGTCAGCCGCGGCGTAAGCGTCGGCGAGCACGGCGGGCGCGAGTACGCCCAGATGATGCGTACCCGTACCGGGCGCGCCGGTTGGTCCGGCGACCAGCAGCTCGTAGCCGCCGCGTGCGGCGCCCGCCACGACCAGATCGCTGCCCTTGCCGTGCTCCAGGCGACCGACGAACAGCGCATAGCGGCGATCTCCCGACAATCCCAGGCGCTCGCGTGCGCCACGCATCTCGCGTGGGGCGAAGGTGTCCGTGTCGACGCCATTGGGGATCACAACGTCGGCGCGCAGACGGTAGCGGCGCAGCACCTCCTCGGCAACCAGCTCCGAGACACAGACCACGCGCGTGGCTCCGCGACCGACAAGCGCCTCGGTGAGACCGGCGCCCACCGTGCGCCGCAGGCGCTCGCGTGCCGGCACACTGCCGCGCTGGGCCTGGGCGTTGCCGACCATCGTGCCGTGGTAGAGGTGGATGCGAGGTATCCCGCGCGGGCAGCCGATCCCAAGGAATCCGTTGGTGACGATCAGATCGAGATCGCGCCGCCCGCGCGTGGCGGCGGTCGCCGAGCGCGACAGCATCGGGTAGTTGAGCCCCAGGCGGGACTGCCAGCGTGTTGGCGCGTACGTTGGTCCGATGATCTCCACGTCCCACCCCTGGCGTGCAAGCACGTCACCGAGCAGCGCGCACACCCGCTCCACGCCGCCGGCCTGGTTGGAGGGGTCGGGCGAGACGATCGCAACGCGAGGCACGGCTCAGGCCGCCGCGCGCGGGTCGCCCGGTCGTGCGCCGACGTCCCTCACTCGTGCTCTGTGGAGTCGTGCGTGGAGCGCCCCTGATACGACCACTGCCGCGCGGGTCGCCGCAAACCGCAGTTGGGCTCTGGCGATCCCGGGAATGTAGTCGCGCTCGGTCAGCCACACGCCGTGTCGGCGCAGAAAGCTCCAGTTGTTGCGAAGCGCCCAATACTCGTAGCGCAGGGTCGAAGAGTGATGTTGACCACCGCGCCAGGTCTGCAGTTGATAGCAGTAGGTGGCGGGCGTGAAAATGCAGCGAAAGCCCGCGCGGGCCGCCTGTACGAAGAAGTCGGTCTCCTCGCGGTAGCCGTTGACCGGGAAGTCGTGGAAGCGCGCGCGCTCGAAGACCGTCCGGCGTACCAGCGCCCGCGCGGGCAGGAATGGGGTCTCGATCGTCTCCACGGGGAAGACGTCGACGTCCTCCATCGAGGGCCGCGCCTGACGGGGCGCTCCGGCTGCGATCCGCGGCACCTCGGACTCTGGAGCGGAGGTGTGGATCAGCGGCGCGCCGACGATATCGGCACCGTGGCGCTCGGCCTCGGCGCGCAGCACCGTCGCGTAGTCGGCGGGAAAGCGGCAGTCGTCCTCGCCGAACAGCACCCACTCGCCGGCGGCTGCCTCGATCCCCGTGTTGCGGGCCGCGGAGACGCCACGGTTGGAGCGGTGGCTGATCACGCGCAGCCGGTCGTCGTGGAACTGCTCGCACGCGGCCACGGTGTCGTCGGTGCAGCCGTCGTCGACGATCACGATCTCCCCGATGTCACGCATCGCCAGCATCGAGTCGAGGTTGGCGCGCAGAGCGCCGGCGCGGTTGTAGGTGGGGACGATCAGGGTGATGTCGTTGCGCCCGTGTACGCTCACTGCGGCGAGAGTTTAGGGCCCGCACCCCCGCCGGAGAGCCTTGGGACGGAGACCGGCGCTGAGATCACGGGCCCGCGTTGGTCTGAGGTCGGCTACTAGCATGCTCGTGCTCGTGCGCCGCAATGACGATAGCTCGGAGGGCATGACCGAGTCGATCCAGGTCGGGGCGCGGCGCATCACCGTCGATGTAACGGTGCAGATCGTCGCGCGCGTGCTCAACCTGGCGCTGGGGATTGTTGTCACCCTGCTGCTCGCGCGGGGGCTCGGAACGAATGGCTTCGGCGTCTGGTCGACGTTGTTCGCGGTGACGCAGATCGCCAACAGCTTTGGGGAATTGGGGCTGACCCAGATAGCGGTGAGCCGCGCGGCCGCCCAGCCCGACCGGGAATCCGAATGGGTGGGAGCGCTGTTGCAGCTGCGGCTGTTGCTGGTGATTCCGATCACGCTTGGATCGTTGATCGCCGTGTTGTTGATCGCACCATCCCATCAGGCAACGGTGGCGGGCGTGTTGATCGCCCTTGTGGCGCTGGTGGGAGCGCCAGCGGTGCTGAGCGTGGTGTTTCAGCTGCGCATTCGCAACGACATCTCGATGGCGATCATCACCTTCAACAGCATTATCTGGGCCGGTGCGGTGATCGTCGTGTCCGCTCTGGCGGGTGGGATCGTGGCGTATGCCGCTGCCTTTCTACTCACCACCGCGATCACGATGGGGTTGAATGTGGTATTTGCATTGCGGTTCACACATGTGCGCCTAGGGGGAGTACGGCGGCTGTGGAGGCCGTTGCTGCGCGTGGGGGTGGGAGTCGGAATTGCCGGCATCTTCGTGACTTCATATGTGAAACTCGACCAGATCCTCGTCTTCGAGTTTGCCGGCAGCCACCAAGCGGGCCTCTACGGCGCTGCCTACCGTCTGCTCGAACAGGTGCAGTTCATCCCGATATCGGTGATGACCACGCTGTTTCCGCTGATCGCCGCTGCGTATATCGACCACCGCAATCGCATGGAAGACCTGCTGCAGGCCGCGGGCGAGTATCTCACGATGGCGTCGCTGCCGATCCTCGCCTTCACGATTGTGGCTGCCCACCCGATCATGATCCTCCTGTTTGGCTCCCGGTTCGCCGCGGCGGCGCCCGCGCTGCCGATTCTCGCGGGCGCGTTCGTTTCGATCTCATTTGGGTATCTGGTGGGCAATATGGTGGTGGTGGTGGAACTGCAGCGCCGATTTGCCCTCTATGCGGGAGGCGGTTTGCTGTTGAATGCCGCGCTGAACGTGGTGCTGATTCCCCGCTATGGCTTTGTGGCCGCCGCCTGGGTGACCCTGTTGACCGAGGTGATGGTGATGTCGCTGTCGGCGCGCAGCGTGCTGATGAATTTGCACATGCGGCCTCGCGCTGGCCGCGTGCTGCGCACGCTCCTCGCGGCATCGGCGATGGGGCTGCTGACGTGGGGTGCGTGCTCCGCCGGCGTGCCGCTCGGCGGCCTCGCCGCGATCGCGGCGCTCAGCTACGTTCCGTGTCTGCTGGTGCTGCGTGTGCTGACTGTGGCGGAGGTACGCTCGGTGTTACGCAAGGAACCTCTGGCGGCCACGGCTGCCGGGCGTTCTGATGCGTCCGATCCCTCGCCGTCATAGTAGCCATATTTATTCGTTACATCGGTGAGCGCGTTGACGACCAGGCCGACGGCCTGCAGCTTGCGCCGCTCGAAGACCAGGCGTGCACGGCGCACCTGATCTCGTGTCGTCACCCCTGCGCGAGCCACGATCAGGCAGGCGTCCACGGCCACTGCGTCGAGCAGCTCGCGGGTATCGGCGACCGGCAGCAGCGGTGCGGAGTCGATCACGACGAGGTCGACCTGAGCGGCGAGTGTCGTAAATATCTCGGCCAGCGCGACCGGGTTCAGCAGGGTGGTAACGTTCAGCGGGATCGGACCGCTGGGAAGCAATTTGAGATCGCGATCCAGCTCGGAGTCGGGCGTTTGCAAAAGCTCCAGCGGGTCGGCTTCGCCGCGCAGCGCCGAGGCGAGGCCTCGCGGGCTGCTGGGGAGCTCCAGGCGCCGCTCGAGCGTCGGGCGCCGCAGGTCGGCATCGACGATGATCACCTGTCGTCCGGAGTGCGCCGCCGCTCGTGCCAAGCCGAGCGCCACGCTGGTCTTGCCCTCGATCGGCACGGCGCTCGTCACAATGACGGTCTTGATCGGGTGCGTGTGAGGCAGCAGCGAGAGGCTGTTGTACAGGATGCGAAATGGCTCGAGCTCGAGCTTCGCGCTCGCGGGCGGTGCGCGACCTGTGCGCCTCCTTCGGAATTGCCGCCAGCGCGGGGACGCCATACAGCTCTTCGAATTCCTCCCACGACTTCACCCGGCGGTCGAGCAGGTTGAGCACGAATGCGATTCCGATGCCGAGCAGCAGCCCGACGACAAGCGCGACCAGGGCTGTGGTTTTCTTCTTCGGGGAACTGGGCGAGGTGGGCGTGGAGGCGGTGCTCACCACATGGGCGTTGCCGGTTTGCACCGACTGGAGCAGCAGCAGTTTCTGATACAGCCCGAGCAGGTTGGCGCGATCCGTCGTATCGGTCGTCGGCAGTTCTTCGATCTTGTGCGTGATCAGCTGCTCGCCTTTCACCAATTGTTCGACGTTCTGCGTTTGGCTGTAGGCGACATACTGTTCGGCGAACGCGTTGGCGATCGCGGCCGCTTCGTGCGGGTTGCCGACGGTTGCGGTTACGTCGACGATGTAGTCGTTCTGCGGGTTGCTCGCGCTGACTTCTTCAAGCAGTTCGGTGGGCGTCATTTTGAGTTTCAGCTTGCTGAGGACGAGCGCGGCGACCGGTGGGGTCGTCACCAGCTGCACGTCGGTTGCCTTGACGCCTTCGGGATCGACGACCTGTTCGCCCGAGACGCCCGCGACCTGGCTGGGGAGCGAGTTGCTGACGAACTGGAGCCTGGCGGTGGCCGTGTACTGCGCAGGTTGGCGCTCTACGTAGATCACCGCGACCACCAGTGCGACGATCGGGCAGAGCGCCACCACCCACCAGCGTTCGCGCAGCACCCGCAGCGCGCGCGCGAGCCCCGGCGTCTCAGCCGATGTTGAGGTTTCGTGCGCTGGCGTGGGCATAGCTGATTGGGGTGCGTGATTGGCCGGTCGAGTTGGTTGATCGCCGCGCGGCACAGCGGAATGCACCCGCACGAGGAATGGTAGCCGGATGTTCGGCGTGGACACACGGTCTCCTCCAGCGCCCGCCGCCGGCGCTAATCTCACGCCACATGGCAACTCGCCCCCGCCTCGCCGATGGATGGCGCTCCACGCTCCCCACGCTCCTGACGGCCCTGATCGCTGTCACGCTGTCTGCGCTGGTAGGGGTCGCGATGGTCAGGCTGGGGACGACCCAGCGCGAGCTCAAGGCGCTGCTGATCATGGCAGCGGCCGTCGCGATGGTGGTCGCAGCGCTGCGCCCGCAGGTGGGGCTTGCGATCTTGCTGATTCTGATGCCGTTCGAGTTTCACTTCTCGGGTACGGGCACGAACGAGGTGGTGATCGTCGCGATGGCGCTGGTGCTTGCGTGGAGAATTCGGGCTAACGCGATACCGGGATGGATCGCGGTTGGCGGCGTGGCGCTCGTGCTCGGCAGCTTCATCGCGGCGATCGGTGCGCAGAATCAGACCGGCGCACTGTGGGGCGCGGTGCGCTGGCTGGCCGCCATTATCCTCCTGTTTGCCGCAATCAGCGTCTTTCGCGGTCGCCGCGATGCCTCGCGTCGCATGATCGACCTCTTCACGGGCTCGGCGCTGGTGGTGGTGATGTTCGCGTTTGCGCAGAGGGCGGGAGTCTATGCGCTGGTTGGGCCTCCCTATTTCAGTGGGCACCCCAATTCCTTCTTCGGAATATACACCGTGTATGCGGGCTACACGGCGATGGCGGCGGTGCTGGCGACCGGTGAGATCCTGATCGCCGTCAATCAACATCGTATGACCCGGGCTGGAGTGTATGGGGCGGCTTTGGTGGTGATTCTCATAGGTATTGCGATCTCCACCTCGCGCGGTGGGCTGCTGGCACTGGCGGGTGGCTGGCTGTTCCTGCTCGTGCTCAACCTTCGTCGTGGGGCGATTCTCATCCAGGCTTGTGCGATCCTGGCGATCTTCGTCGTGGCGGGTTTCCTGGCGACCCCCCAGTCGACGATTGTCACTATTCAACAGCGTCTCACCGTCCAGAGCAGTGCGGACGTGGAGGACAAGACACGCTTTGCGCTGCAGAAAGCGGGGGAGCAGGCATTGGGCGGCCATCCCTTTGGAATCGGGTATAAAAACTTCCCGTTTTACCTGCGCGAACATGTGCACAGCGCCTATATCCAGATGGCATTCGATCATGCGCACGAGACGCCGGTGCAGATCGGCTTGGACGCGGGGTGGCTGGGCCTCGTGGGCTTCCTGATCCTGTGGGGATGGCCGATCGTCAAGGTGCTGGCCTATGGGCGTGGCGGCACGTCGGCCGTCAGGGCGTCGGTGTTTGCGGCGGCGCTCGGAGGCTTCATGGCGCAGGGCCTGTTCGACTATCTCTTCTACGAGATCGACTTCCTGGTCTTCTTCCTGGTGATGGTGTGGGGAGTGATCCATGCGCTATCGGTTGACGGGGAAGTCGCCGAGCTCGGCGCGGACGCGGTCGGGTCACCGGCCGTGATTTAGAGACCCTAACCAAATGAGCGAGACTTGGTCTCATTTGGTTATAGGGCAGGACGAATCCTTTGCTCCAACGCTCTGCCGCCGCGCCGCGTTCTCTTTTCTAGCCCTAACCAAACAAGAATTGGGACTCGATCTCCTTTGGTTAGGGCCTTAAGCCAACCGGCCGCCGTGCAATGAAGCGCGGCGGCCGGCATGCCTTGGTAGATGGTGACTACTGCCCCTCTTCGACGGCGATCGAGGAGAGGGTTTCGAACGACGAACGGGTCGTGTTGTTGCTGTTCATATAACCGAAGCGACCGCTGCTGTCGTCGTGTGACTGGTACCACCAGATACCCTCGACGTGGGGATCGGCGAGCAGCACCCTGTAGGCGGCGCGCATCTTGGTGGCCTGTTCCGGTTCGGAGCAGGCTCCGTCGGATTCGCCGCAGTTGCTGAGGCTGTAGCCGAACTCGGTGATATAGAAGGGCGGCACTGCCCCGAGCACACGCTGTGCGACCGCTTCCTGTGCGGCGACGGCGTTGACTCCATTGGTGTCATCGCTGTTTTCGCCGAGCGCGCCGTAGGGGTGGGTGCTGAGGCCGTTGGCGAGAATCGCGGTGCCCAGTCCCGGGACGCTCGCGACGGCGTCCTGCAGCCAGCCGCCGCCCTGGGAATCCCGGGAGTAGCCGGTGGACGAGGACCACGTGCCGGTCGTCGGGTAGTCGCCGACCATGTTGAACAGCAGCGGCGTGTGGATGCCGGCGGCCTTCATCGCGTTGACCGCGTCGAGATACATCTGCCCATACTGAATGGGGTTGGCGACGTTGCCCTTGAGGTACATCTCATTGCCGGCTTCGGCGATCGAGATGCCGGGGTTGGATTGCAACTGTGAGACGACCGTGCTCGCCCAGCCACTCGGCGAGAACTGGCTGAGGGGAGTGCCGTCTTCGATGTTGCCGACGATCGCGAGATTGTGAAACCCGTCTTCGAGCGACGCGGCCGGCGTGTTGGATTCCATGCCAATTTCCACGCGGTTCCAGGTGATGTGACCGCCGAGGATCGTCTGCGCCGCCGCGGGCCCCCAGCCGGCGCCGTCGTTGGTGCCGATGATCTTGCCCGTGACCGGCAGCGACGGGGTTTCCGGCAGCGACGGGGTTGCGCCGGGCGATCCGTTCACCGGTGGGCTCGCCGGGTCGGTCGGAGAGGTGGCGAGGGGAGCTGCGGAGCTTGGTGGCATGGAGGGTGTGGGCGTGGTCGGGGTGGAGGAGCCCGGGAGTTGCGGGGCTTGAGTCACGGCCGACGCGATGGTCGCCTGCGGGTGGTTCTTGTGCTCGAGCCTTGCCAGGCGTCCTTCGCGGGCCGCCTGGCGTCGCTCGCGGGCCGTCAGGCGGTCGCCGGCACGCTGCATTGAACGTCGCTCGGCGCTGCAGTGCTCGCGATGCCGGGTGCGGCAGGCTGCGAGTGACCTGGCGCGAGACACCAGCGTGTGGTCGGCCGCTCTGACAGCGGCGGCCTCATGCTGAACCTGTGAGCTTGTCGAGCTGCTTGGAGGAATCGACGATTGAGCAGCCGCCGCGGCCCCGATGGATGCCGTCGCCAGGCAGGTGGCGAGGAGCAGGGCCGGTAGCTTTTGTTGCGCCCATCGAGAATGAGAGTGGGCGGTGGTCATGATCTCTCCTTCGGGAGCCGGGCTGTCTCTCAGAGACCCCTTGCTTTGCGAGCCCGCCTCGCGACGGGGGTGCCGTTATCGGGATGCGAACGACGCGTCCGGTGTGCGGTTCTGAGGCCGGACGAGCCTGACTTTGAGCTCTGCACCCAATCTTTCGGGCCGGTCGTGCGGGCTCGTGAGTGGCCTCCGACGGCCTGGACGAATGTCCATCGGCCGGCAAGGGCAGTGATCTCCACCGGTTTCGGAGGCGGTGGAGGCCGGATCTGAAACCCGTGTGGGCCGCGCTGCGCTGTCTTACCAGGCCGCGACTAGCGCGCTGAGCGCTTCGATCGAGTAGCGCTCCGCCGCTAGCTTCCGCCCGCGGACTCCCAGTTCGGGGGCCCCGTCGCGCAGCACGCGCACAAGTGCCGCGGCGAACGCCTCCGTGCCGTCGCCGACCAGCAGATGCTCGCCATCGCGCACCGCCAGGCCCGCCACCGCCCGTGGGGTGGCGATCACGGGCAGCCCGTAGGCGAGCGCCTCGATCAACTTCAGCGGCGTGCCCCCGCCCTGCAGCAGCGGCACGACCGCGCAACTGGCGCCGGCGTAGGCGGCGCGCAGGTCATCGACGAAGCCGAGCGCCTCCACTCGGGGGTCCTCGAGGAGCCCCGGCAGCTCCGCGGCTACCCGCGCGGTGGGCGAACCCTCCAGGCTGGCGCCGACCAGTGCGAGCTTCGCGTCGGGCAGCTCGGCCCATACGCGCGGGAGTACCTCGCCGAGCAAAAAGCGCAGGCCGTTGCGGTTGGGCTCGTAGGCGAAGTTGGCGACGAAGATGGCGCGCCGCTCCTTTGTGAGTGGTTGCACTGGCGTGATCGCCGCCACGTCCACCACGTTGGGCACATACCGCAGCCGCGCCGCCGGGCACAGCTCGCGCGCTGCCGCCAGGTCGGCCTCGCTGGCCATCCACGACTCCTCAGCTCGTTCGAGCAGCCCACGCTCGAAGGCCCGTAGCGCGTGGGCGCCCCCCATCGCGTGGCCGCCGCCGAGCTCGTGGCGGAAGCCCGACTCGAAGTTGTGGGCGTTGTAGATCACGGGGCGCTTGCGCGTCAGGCCGGCCAGCGCGGCGGCGGCGACCGGTCCATCGGCGATTACCCGGCCGCCACTGCCACTGCCACTGCCACCACTACCGCCACTGCCACCGCTACTGCCATCACCGCGGTCGGGGGTGCGGGCGAGGCGTGCGGCCGCCGCGGCCAGCTCGGGGGAGACACCGCGTGCGAGCTCCTCTGGGACGCCCCCCAGACGGGCGGCCGCGTGAGCGAGCAGCCGCCGGGGGCCGCGCGAGGGGACGACCTCGTGCAGCTCGATTCCCGCGATTGTGCGGAACGCGGCGTCGGGGGCGGCGCCCTCGAAGCGCGCATAGAGAAGGTCGAGTCCCCCGTGGGCGGCGAGCGCGCGGGCGACTCCATAGGTGCGCAGCGCGCGGCCCGACCCGAGCACGGGGGTGTGGGTGGTGACGAGCAGGTCTTTCATGGCGAAACCCTCACCACGGGCTGCCGTCGCGGTTTCGCCGGCAGCGCCTCCACCGCGGCGGCGATCTCCTCCAGGCGCCGCTCCCACGAGTGCGCGGCGGCGGCGCGCGAGCGCGCGGCGCGGCGCTCGGGACTGTCGGCGGCGATCGCCTCCTCGAGCAGGCGCGCGATGCCCTCGGCGTCAGGCGCGGTGGCGACCTCGGCGATGTCCGCCAGCGCCGGCAGCGGGGTGGCAACGACCGGCAGGCCGGCGGCGAGGTACTCGTACACCTTCATCGGGAAGACGCTCTCGGTGATCGGATTGCGCGCGTAGGGGATCAAGCCGGCGTCGGCCGCTCGCAGCACTGCGGGTAGCTGCGTATATGCGCGCGGCCCCAGCAGATGGATGTTGGGCAGCTCCCGCAGCGCGGAGACGTTGGTGCGGGGATCGCCCGGCCCAACCGGCCCGACAAGCGCGAACGACCAATCCGGCCGTGAGCGCGCGAGCGCGACGAGCAGTGGCACGTCGAGCTTGGTGGCGACGATCGCCCCGGTGAAGATGATCCGCGGCTGCGGCAATGCCGCCACCCCGGGGTCGGGCTCGACAGTGGGCGGGCTCGGCTGCCATGCGTCATCGCAACCGGGCTCGGCGTCGCTCGCGCCGGGGGCTCCGTGGGCAACCGGAAGCGGCTCCAGCGCGCGCGCGAACATCGCGGTGTCGGCGACGTTGGGCGCGTACAGCACGTTCCCCGAGAGCTCCCGCATGCGGGCTGCCAGCGCGGGGGCGCTCGCCAGCACGAGGTCGGCCTGCGCGAGGAAGCGTCGCTCGGTGGCGCGGAAGCTATCTGCGTCGATGCCCGCCACCGCGGCGGCGTCGTCGACGCAGTGGTAGACGACCAGTTCGGGGTCGAGCGCCTCGATCAGCGCCTCCGCTTGGGGGACGTAGGCCCACAGGATCGGGCGACCCATGCGCAGACGGCGCGTCGCGTGGCGCGCCTGCGCGCGCAGCAGCTTGCGGTTGAGCGCGCGCACCGCGGCGTTGCCGTGTAGCGGCGCCACCAGCGGCGAGAGCACGTGCAGACCGTCCACCGCGCGCGGTGCCCGCAGGCCCTTGCGCAACCTGCGCACGATCCGCGCGAGGTCACGCCCCGCCAGCTGCGGGCGGCGCAGGCCGAGCGACTCTACGAACAACACATGGTTCTCGCGCGCCAACCGCGACATCAAGTGCTGCTGGTTGGTCCACAGGTCGGCCTCCCAGTCGGCAAACCCGACACACACGATCTCGCGTCCTCGCAGGTGGGGGTGGTCGGGCATCGCGGCCATGATCACAGGACGGCCAGATATTGCTGGGTGGCGTCTCTGGTTGAGGCCCGCGGGCCCGCGGGGCATATGAGTGCACAGTTGGGCGGACCAACCAGCCACTGGACCTCTCACAACTGTCATCTGGTTGTTCCTCGGCAGGTCCAGTTGCTGGTTGTACCCCCAAACTTAAGACACCAAAACTGAAGCCACCACCTGACGCCGTGTGGTTGGGCACCGAGACGACCGCTGCGGTCGACGCCGCTGCTACAGTCGCCGACGTGGCGGAGGCCAACTCCTCACCCCCGGTGCTCGGCGTCCCCCCTAACTCCTCGCACTCGGTGCCCAGCGTCCCCCCCAACCCCTCGCACCCGGTGCCCGGCGTCGATCTCGAGCGCGCGCGGCGCGAGCGCGAGGCATACGACGTGCACGGCGTCGAGGAGGCGATGGATACGTGGCATGGCCGCTTTCCGCACGTCTTCCAGGGTCCCAACACGCGCCGCGCGGAGGAGCGCTTCGAGGCCCTGACGCGTGCGGCGGTCGCGGGCAGGCGCGTGCTCGACATGGGCTGCGGCGAGGGCGCGAGCTCCGCGCGGCTACTCGACATGGGGGCCGCATACGTGCTTGGCATCGATATCTCGCAGACGGCGATCGAGCGCGCCGAGGCGCGCGCGCAGCCAGGACGGCTGGAGTTTCGCCTGGGTGACATCACGCGCGAGCTGGAGGGCGAGTTCGAGTGCATCTTCGGCCGCTCGATCCTGCATCACATCGACTACCGAGGCGCCCTTCCGCGCCTCTACTCCGAGCATCTGGCCCTGGGCGGCACGATGCTGTTCATGGAGCCCCAGGGCGAGAACCTGCTGATCCGCCTCTACACGCGGTCGGTCGCGGCCGCGCACACGCCCGACGAGCAGTCCTTCATGGAGGGCGACCTGCGCTGGCTGCGCGAGCACTACCCGTCGATCGAACTGCACCCGGTCAACTACCTCACCTTCCCCACCGCGATCCTCACGTCGTTGCTGCGATTGCGCCCGGACAACGCCCTGCTGCGTGTCTGCGACCGTGCTGACGAGTGGCTCGCCGCGCGGGCACCACGGCTGCGTCCGCACTTTCGCCAGACGATCGTCGTCATTCGCAAGCCGAGCTCCGGGGCGTAGCTCCCCGCGCTACTGGTGGTAGCTGGGGCTGACTACTTCCAGGTCGCTCCAGGGAACCGCCTTCAACGTTTCGTAGGGGCCGTCGCTGAGTAGCGTGTCATAGGGGTTGGGCTTGCCTTCGCGCGTCAGCGGGGTGGGATCCTGCGCCTCCAGCGCCACCGCGCCCGCGGTGTCGGCCACGATCATGCCGTAGCGCTGGATCGCGGTCGCGATCTCCAGCGCCGCCGGGTTGAGGTGCAGCGAGCTCAGGTTGACGCTCGGCTTCAGGCGGAAGCGGGTGCCCTCGGGGATCGAGTAGGCGTCGTCGGAGGTGCCGTCGGTGCGGTTGGCCGGCCACACGAACCCCGAGGCGGCGGTGTCCGGCAGCGTCACTTCGAGGGCGTGTGTGATCGTGCCCTGTTGCAGTTCTTCGAGGTGGATCTGCCCGGCGAGGATCGAGAGCCCGGCGGCCGACACACCCAGCGGTTCGGGGAGCACCCCTTCGCTGGTGTGGGCGTCCTGGAACTCGCCCCCCCAGCACGCCGTCCACTGCCCGCCTTCCTGCTGTGCGCGCCACAGCTCCCACTCGTGCCCGCTGGAGGGCTGCCACACGACCATATCCTCGTCGGTGCCTTTCGCCGCCTGCGCCCCAGCGGGGATCGGCACCGCGCTCATGTCCTGCGCAAACGGCTGGAAGATGCCTTCGCTGCGCGGGCAGGTCGAGTTCTGCGCCACCACGGCCGTCGTCGGCGCGTTTGCCGGGACGGTGTAGACGGGAGCGCTCCATTCGGTTGTGTTGATCACCACGTGCCCGTAGTAGGTCTGCACCTGATGGTTGAAGGCCGCCACCAGCTGCGCCGAGTCCGGTGCCTGCGGCGCCGAGGCCGCCAGCGGCTGGTTGAAGAAGCTCTGCGCGGAGAACAGGCGCAGCGCGTAGGAGGGGCCGCCGGATGGTTCTTCCTGCGGGGTTTCTTTCGCGGGAGGTTCTTTTGCCGGTGGTGCTTCGGCTGGGGGTTCTTCCGCCGGAGGTTCTGCGGTAGGCGGCTCCGTGGCGAGGGCTTCCGGCGAAGAGGAGTCCGCTCCAGATGGGGGAGCGCCACTCGAGCCGCCGCCAGCGGGTTGCGAGGGGGGGTCGGGTCGCTGAGTGCACCGGCGCTCGTGCTTGCAGGCCGCCTTGCGCCCCTGGGGCGTGTGGGCCTTGCTCCTGCCGCGGCGACGCCCCGACCTGATTTGGTGGGCAAGAGAGTCGCTGTACCCAGCACGAGTCGTCGTGCTTCGCTGGGAGTCGCTCCGGGCCTCTGCCAACCGAGCGCCAGCCAGCCATCCGCCAAGTACGAGCGCCCCGATCATCAGCGCCGGCACGATGCGAAAGATTGCGGAGCAACGCGTACGATCGCCTGCCGAGCTGCCCGCGCAAGTCGAGGGGGTCATCAGGCGCTGATCGACCGGCTGCGTAAGCCGGTCAAGGCTGATCTCGTTTATTTCGACGGATGAACGGCCGATTGAGTACCTTAGGCGGCGTCATGGCAGGTATGCCGAGGTTTGAGCGCTTTGCTCCATGGATGGTGTGCACACTGGTCAGCTCGATGCTCGTCCTGAATGCCGCTCTGCCCGACGTCGCTCAGAGTGGACCGGCTGCTCCTCTCTCAAGGACACACCGGTGGATGGCGGCCGCGGCCGCCGCGCGCCGCGCCGACAACCTGCTCGCCAACGCAGACGTAACCGTCCGACACGAGAGCATCCCGGCCTGCTACGCGCAGGCGGGGATCTCGGGCTCGACCGTGCGTTTCTCCTCGCCGCCGCGGGGTTCCGCCGGCGCGATCGTCCTGCGCACCGGCCCTGGGCACTCGCAGGCGATGATCACGCAGTCGCCCGCCTGCGCTCCCAAGGTGGAGGTCGGCCACTCCTATTCGGCCTCGCTGCGCTACCGCGGCACGGGCACCGCCCTCGGCCTCGAGGTGCTAGAGCGCGTCAAAGGCGTGTGGCGCGCGTCGTATGTGGCCAAGCAGCTGCAGGGGCGCACGACCTTCACCACCGCATCCGCGGTGATCGGCCCGATTCAGGCGGGAGTGGGCCGCCTTGCGTTTGGCGTGCTCCTGCGTGGCAGGGGCGTCGTCCACACGACTGGGTACTCGCTGATCGACGTTTCTGCTCACCCCCAAGCATCGAGTGTTCCCTCGCAGCCGTCGATCGCGAGTGTCCTCACCACGCCGACGCCAACCGCAACGGGGACGATCGCTGAAAACCCTCTCGAAAATCCACCGCCGACCGAAAAGCTGCCCTCGCGGTGCGAAGGGCTGGCGGTCGAAGAAACGCCGTCCGAACAGTCGCTGCCCGAAGCGCCGTCAACAGAACCTCTGTCGGTGACCGGGAAGTGGACGGTGCGCGCCGGAACTGACCATGCGCGCACGGTCCACGCCGTGCTGCTGCAGAACGGCAAGCTGTTGCTGATGGCGGGCTCGGGCAACTCGCGCATGGAATTCGAAGCGGGCTGCTTCCGCTCGTACGTCTACAACCCGGTCGCCAACACGTGGAAGGAACTCCAGACGCCGAGCGATCTCTTCTGCGGGGGCCACGTGCAGCTGGCAGATGGCAACGTGCTGTTCGTCGGTGGTACCAAGGGCTACCCCTCGCCCCCCAAGCCGGGTGAATACCCGAGCACCGTCTACAAGGGTGCGAACACCAGTTGGATCTTCAACATCAAGACGGAAGGGTTTGAAAAGGTGCCGTACGACGAACTCGAACCGCATCAGGCCAGGGAACCGGGCCCGCTGCTGAACGGCGCCTGGTATCCGAGCGCCACCGAGCTTGGCGACGGCAATGTGATCTCGTTTGGCGGGCTGAACGAGGAAGGCGAAGGTGCCACCGCCACCAATTACTACATCGCTCCTTACAACAAAGGGGACACGGCCGGCGACCCCTCCGGGCAGTGGGTCGGCTTCGGCAGCGACGAGCTGCAGCAGACCTACGACTGGTTCTGGGGTCTGTACCCATCGATGATCCTCACCGCCGACGGCCGCCTCTTCTACGACGGCAGCCACGTGTTCGGAAACGGGATCGAGGAATCGAAGTCGCTCCCGGCGAAGTCGACCCCCGCGCCGAAGGCATCGGCCATCTACGACTTCTACTGCGCGCCCGGCAAATCGCAGCACGAAGAAGAACAGGAACAGAACGACACAAATCCGAAAGCGGAAGTCGAGGGACCGCGGGTGGCGGGTGGATCGTCCTCCGAAGACGAAACTCATCCGCGCGTCGAAGACACGCCGAAGCTAGAAGACCCAGACCAGCGCGACCAGTCGGCCTCGCTGCTGCTGCCTCCGGCGCAGGAACAGAAGGTGATGATCCTCGGTGGCGGCAACACCTACGAAACAGGCACCGACGCGATCGACTCGACCGACGAGATCAATCTCAAAGCAGCAGACCCCGAATGGGAAAAGGGCCCCAACCTCCCTCGGGGCACGCTGGACAACGGCAAATTGGAGCCCGAAGGCGCTGGCAAGATGTACGTGTCGGCGGTCGCCCTCCCCGACGGCACGGTGCTCGAGACAGGTGGCTCGCTGCTGCCTCGCACCGACGACGTGCACGAGGCCTCAATCTTCAACCCGGTGACCAACGTGTTCACGCCGGTCGCCGCCGATCCGGTTGGCCGTGACTACCACTCCGAGGCGCTGCTGCTGCCCAACGGGGACGTGATCGCGCTCGGCTCCAACCCGGTCAACGTGGGGACGGGAACGGAAGGCTTCCAGACGGCCCTCTCGATCTACGAACCGCCGTACATGTTCAAGGGCGAACGGCCCGTGATCGAAAGCATCGACGGCCAGCAGAACCGGCTGGAAGGCAGCCTGAACAAAACCGCTCAGTGGGAATACGGCAGCGAGCACACGATCGCTTACACCTCCAAGTCCTCTGCAATCACCTCGGCGGTGCTGATCCGCCCGGCGGCGGTCACGCACTCCTCGGACCCCAACCAGCGTGAGGTGGCGCTGCCGATCAAAGAAGCCACCGGAGCGAAAGGTGAAAAGGAGTCGCTGGAAGTCAACCTCACCCCCAACCCCAACCTCGCGCCGCCCGGCTATTACATGGTGTTCCTCGTCAACGCCAAGGGCGTGCCCGCGGAAGCCCAGTGGGTACACGTCGGACCGCAGGGGGCCCCGTGAGCGTCACCGTGCCACCGCCGCGCGAGCTGCTCCCGCGTGAGCTCCTGCCGCCGGCCGACTCCGGCGCCACCACGGCCGGCACCTCCACAACTGCCCCCGCGCGCGAGCGCACCTCCTCCGTCTCCCGCGCGGCCGTCTCCCGCGCGGTGCGTCTCGCCCCATGGCTGTTGCTGGGCGCATTCCTTGCGGTGGAGCTCGCGATCTGCTTCATGCAGCTGACCGGCCCGTTCCTCGACGAGGGGATCTACGTGACGGCGGGCCTGCGCACGCTGCAGGGTCACGGGATCGCCGACAACTACCTCGGCTGGTTCTCCGGCTCGCTGCTGTGGCCGGTGATCGCGGCGCTCGGCTGGAAACTTGCCGGCCTCGCCGGCGCGCGCGCGGCGGCGGCGCTGTGCGTGACCGCCGGGATGGCGGGGATGGCGGGGGCGGCCGGCAACCTCTTCGGGGCGCGCACGCGCGCGTTCGCGGTGCTGGCAGCCGTGACGAGCGGCCCGGTGATCGCGCTCGCGCACCTCGCGGTGTACGACACCTCTGCGGTTGCCTTCGCCGGCGGAGCCTTCTGGGCGCTGAGCGAGTTCCTGCGCCGCGACGACCGCGCTTGGCTGGTGGGCGCGGCGCTGCTGTACGCGCTGGCGGGACTGTCGAAGTACCCGGTGCTGGCGTTCATCGCTCCCCCGCTGGCGCTGCTGATTCTCACCACGCGCGGCCGGCGCGCGGCGCTCGACCTGTTCCTGTTCGCGATGGTGGCGGGCGCGGTGCTGCTCATCTACTTCATGGCCGACCGCGCGCAGCTGATCGGGTTCATGAGCTTCCGCACGCACGAAAACCCGAGCTTCGGCGTGAGCACCGCGCAGCTGGCCTACTCGCAGTTCTATTACACCGCCGTGCCGCTGCTGCTCGCGTTTGCGGGCGCGATCCTGCTGAAGGGTCGTCGGCGGCTGGCCGGGGCGCTGCTCACGGGCGTGATCGCCGCGCCGATCTACCACCTCGGCACCGGAAATCCCTCCGGGGATCAGAAGCATGTGGTGTTCGGGCTGATCTTCATCCTGCCGCTGGCGGGCATCGCGCTCGAGCGCGCTTTCGCCGACCGCCGGCGGCTGCTGCCCGCCGCGGCGCTCACACTCGGGCTGCTCCTGTTTGGGTGCGTGCAGGTCGTGCGCATCGACGAGAGCTGGCCCGATCTGCGCGCCTCCGCGAACGTGCTGAGCGCCGACGTGCACCCCGGAGAAAGGCTGCTCGTCAACTCCGCCTGGGTCGAGGACGTCTATCTGTACTCCCGCGGCCAGATCGACACGCCCTACGACCTGTACGACGCGTACCGCGTCAAGCATCTCGCCAAGCCCGTGGACGTGTGCGCCTTCCAGTGGTTTGTCGTCGTCCCCGGCGGCGAAGCGTGGCCGGCGGCGGTGCGCGAACAGATGCTGCGCTGCGGGAGCTTCCGGGAGATCTACACGGCGCGTACCACGCTTACCAACCTCGGGAGCAACCTGGGCTTCGTCACCTACACCGAACCGATTGAAATCTGGCGCAACGAGCACCAACCAGACGACCGGAATGGAAAATGAGATGAGCAAGACAATTCACCACAACCGCTGGGCGCAGGCGCTGGGCGTTCTGTTGATCCTCTGCATCGCCTGGTTTGTGCCCTGGTTGGCGGCGCACGCAGACCTCGCGCACCCCTGGCTGTCGCTTCCCTTCCTGGCGGCCACCGTCGTGGTCGTCGCCGCTCTGCTGGTGTCGGTGTGCAACCGCTGGGAGCGCGCCGTGCCGGTGAGCTCGCCCGTGCCCGCCGGCGCGGAGCCGTGCGTCGCGGTGATCGTTCCCACGCTCGGCGAGCCGCTGCGGCTGCTGGAGCGCACCGTGCGCTCGGTGCTCGACCAGGACTGGCCGCTGGAGCGCCTGTGGGTGCTGGTCAGCGACGACGCGCACGACCCGAGGGTGCACAAAATGATCAACAAGCTCGCGTTGGAGTACCCCCAGGCGACGCTTCGCTACAACCGGCCCCCCGCCAAGGGCGATCCGCGCCGCAACGGCGAGGCGAAGGCCGGCAACCTCAACTCGGCGCTCGCGCGGATACCCGCGGAGATCGAGCTGATTGAGACTCGCGATGCCGACGACCTGGTGGGCGACCGGCGGTTCTTGCGCGAGACCGTGGGCCAGCTGATGGCCTACGAGCGGCTGGCCTTCGTGCAGACCGTCAAGTCCGGCGAGGTGGATGGCGGCGACCCGTTCGACAATCTCCAGCCGCACTTCTTCGGCTGCGCGATGGCCTCGCGCTACGCCGCCAACGCGGTGTTTCCCTGTGGCTCGGGGGTGGTGTGGCGCCGCGCCGCGCTGGGCGACATCGGCAATTTCCCGACGTGGAACCTGGTCGAGGACCTCCAGTCCGGGATCGAGGCTCTGCGCCGTGGCTGGGACGGCTGCTACCTGCCGATCGTGGGGGCCCACGCCCAGCACACCCCGGAGGACTTGCCCAACTTCGTCAAGCAGCGGGGGACCTGGGCGCTCGACACGATGCGGCTGATGCTGTGGGCGCCCAAAGGCGGTTTGAGCCTGCGCCAGCGCCTGCAGTTCTACGAGCTCGCGCTGTTCTATCTCCAGGGTCCCGCCACGCTCGTGTTCCTGATCACCCCGGCGCTGGGCTTCGCGCTGCACGACTATCCGGTGGTAACCAGCACCGGTGCCTTCCTACTGCACTTCTGGCCGTTCGCCGCCGCCCTGGAGCTGTACATGGCGGCGGTCCACCGCCCGCTGTCGCTCGAGCAGCTGTGGCGCGCGCGGCTGGTGTGGGCAGGACTCAGCTTCACCTACGCGCGCGCCTTCGTGCTGGCGGTCTGCGGCGGCCGCGACGGCAAGCCGCGCTACGTCGTAACCCGCAAGGAGAATCAGCACGCCTGGCATTGGCAGCTGGCTCTGCCCCACATGCTGCTGCTGGCGACGCTCGCCGCCACGATGGGCTGGTCGCTGGCCCACCACAGCCTCCTGAACAGCTTCGACGTCAGCTCCGCCTACTGGGTGGTGCTCTACAGCCTTCTGCTGGTTGGCTTCGTGCGCCTGAGCTGGCACGGCGTTTCGCGGCCGAGCCTGCGCGGGTCGCTAGCACTGCGGCGCGCCCTGCGCTTCGCGGCGACGGTTGTCTCGATGGTGGTTGTGCTCGCGCTGTGCTCCACCGCGCTGGGGGCGACCCGCCCCCAGCCTGCACGGGAGACGGTGGTGACCGTGCAGCGGCTCTTCCACGTGCTCGGCTACCCGCTAGGACGGGAACGCGCAGGCACGCTCGGCGTGCACACCAAGGGGGCGCTCTCCTACTTCCAGCGCAAGTACCGGCTGCCGGTCACCGGCTACCCCAACGAACGCACCGTGGCAGAGATGCAGGCGGTGGCCGCCTCGCTGACCGCCGCCCCGGCGGGCGCTCGGGCTCAACGCGATCTGGTCGACAAGCTGCTGGGCGGCGTGCCGATCGTGCCTCTGGGGCTGGCGTGCGCGCTGGGCCTCTCGCTGCTGGCGCTCTCCGCGCGCCGGCGGGACGCGTTGCCGGATCGCTAGAGCGCCAGTGGTACTACCCTCGCAAGCTTGAGCGAGACGGCGATAGAGCGGCTGCGCGAGCGTTTTCCCCGTGTGGCGGTCGTCCACGAGTGGCTGACGATCCCCGGCGGCTCCGAGCAGGTCGTCGAAGAGCTGCTGGAGATGTTCCCCCAGGCGGAGCTCTTCTGTTCGATCTACGACCCCGCTCCGTGGCCGCCGACGATCACCGAGCGTCCGGTGCACGCCTCCTACCTCAACCGTATCCCCGGGGCAAAGGCCCACTACCAGAGGCTGCTGCCGCTGATGGATCGCGCCTACCGCTCCTTCGATCTCTCCGGCTTCGACCTGATCCTCTCAAGCAACCACGCCTTCGCGAAGAACGTGCGCACCCCCCTGGGCGCGCTGCACGTGTGCTACTGCCACACGCCGATGCGCTACGCCTGGGATCAGGACTTCCTCGAGGGCGAGGAGGTGGGGCGTGTCGCACGCCTGGCGCTGCCGCTGCTGCTGAGCCGCCTGCGCCGCCAGGACCTGCGCGGCGCAGCGGGGCCGGACGTGCTGGTTGCCAACTCACGCCACGTCGCCGCGCGCATCGAGCGCTGCTACGGGCGCGCCGCCGAGGTGGTCAATCCACCGGTGGACGTCCAGCACTACCTCGGCATGCCTCGTGCTCCCGAGGACTTCTACTTAGTGTTCGGCCGGGTGGTGCCCTACAAGCGCGTCGATCTTGCCGTAGCCGCCTGCGCGAGCCTGGGCCTCCCGCTGAAGGTCGCCGGCGACGGGCGGGCGCTGGATGCCGTGCGCGCCGGGGCGCCGCCGGGCGGGAGCGTCGAGTTCCTCGGTCGCGTGAGCGAGCGCGAGCGCGACGAGTTACTGAGCGGCGCCCGTGCGCTGCTGTTTCCGGGCGAGGAGGACTTCGGGATCGTGCCGGTCGAGGCACAGGCCGCCGGCGTGCCGGTGATCGCCTACGGCGTGGGGGGCGCCGCAGAGACCGTGCTCGACGGCCGCACGGGGGTGCTCTTCGACGAGTCGACCGCCACGGGCATGGTGGGCGCGATCGAGCGCTTTGAGGGCCTGCGGTTGGACGCGCAGGATGCGCGCGAGAACGCGCGGCGGTTTGGCCGTGAGCGCTTCCGTGACGAGCTGGCCGCGGTGATCGACCGCGACCACTCTGCCGCACTTGTCGCCGTCGCGGGGCCGCAGGGGGTCTAGCGGATGTGGCACTCTTCCCGGCTCGACTTGCCCGCGCAACCAGCGCGCGCCGGTTCTGCACTCGCACATGCGCCGCAACGTACTCATCATCCTGGGGGTCGCCGTGCTCGTTTGGGGCGTGCTGGCGATCGTGCTCGGCTCGCCCAGCCTGAGGCTGTTGGGCTCGGGTGCGGCGACGACAGCGTCGAGCAGCGTCTCGCCCGCGTGCCTGCCGTCCACCTTCGACCGCTCCGCCACGCTGGCCGGCACCGGCGTCGACGTCTCGCCCGCCCCGGGCAGCGCCACCGCCAATCCCCACACCCAGATCAGCTTCCTGGGAGTGCCGGCCGCGGAGATCCGCGCGGTCTCCGTCACCGGCGCTCGTAGCGGCGCTCACGCCGGCAGTCTCCACGGCTACTCGCAGGGCGACGGCGCCAGCTTCGTGCCCGACACGCCGTTCGACGCCGGCGAGCGCGTGGCTGTGCATGCCACAGTCGGCGCCGGCGGCAGGCGGGTGGCGTTCGAATTTCGCGTCGACCACCCCTACCCGACGGGCGCTGTCCCGGAGTTTGGCAACCCGCGCGCGGCGCCCGCCGACTACCAGAGCTTCGCCACGCTGCCGGGTGCGCAGGTGCCAAGCTTGAGCGTCACCGTGCCCGATCGCGATCCCGCCGCTGGCGACATCCTCACGACCAACGGGCCCGGTCCCGGCCAGTATGGGCCGCTGATCTACACGCCGCGGGGCCAGCTCGTGTGGTTTGACCGGCTGCCGAGCGGGGAAACGGCGGAGGACCTCAATGAGCAGACCTACGCCGGCCGGCGCGACCTGACGTGGTGGCGGGGACGCGTGCTGGAACTGGGCTTCGGCCAAGGGGAAGACCTCGTGATGAACTCCAGCTACCAGACCGTGGCGAGGGTCCCCGGCGGCAACGGGTTGCACGCCGACCTGCACGACTTCCAGATCGCCTCCGGCGGCGTCGCGTACATCACCGCCTACAACCCGATCCGCTGCAACCTCTCGCCCCTGGGCGGCGCGCGCGACGGGGCGATCATCGACACGGCGATCCAGGAGATCGACATCGCGACCGGGCTGGTGCGCTGGGAATGGCACAGCCTCGATCACATCCCCGCCTCGCAGTCGGAGACCCCGACGGCGACCAACGCGCGGCCGTGGGATTGGTTTCACATCAACTCGATCGACGTGGAGGGGGCGGGCGTGGTTGGGGGCCTGGGTGCGGCGGGCGTGGGAGGGGCGGGCGCCAATTCATCGGGCGACCTCTTCATCTCGGCGCGCAACACGTGGGCCGGCTACCAGCTCGAAGGGGGTAGCGGCCGCATCCTCTGGCAGCTGGGCGGTCTGAAGAGCTCGTTCAAGATGGGGCGTGGCACGGAAACGGCGTGGCAGCACGACGGCCGCATCCTGCCCGACGGCGAAGTCACCTTCTTCGACGACGGCTCCAACCCGCCGATCCACCACCAGTCGCGCGCGGTAAGGATCGTGCTCGACTTCGCCACCCACGAAGCCCGCCTCGCCTCCTCTTACACCCACGCCAACCCGCCGCTGCTGGCGGCCAGCCAGGGCAACATGCAGACGCTGGCGAGCGGGGCCGGCACCGTCGTCGGCTACGGCGGGGTGCCCGCGATCAGCGAGTTCTCGCCCGGCGGCGCACTGCTGTTCGATGCCCACCTGCCGTACGAAATGGCCTTCTATCGGGCCTTCCGCTTCCCCTGGAGCGGGCGCCCGGCGAGCCCGCCGGCGGTGCTCGCCAGCCTCAACGACACCAGCGAAGAGACGATCGTGCACGCGAGCTGGAACGGCGCCACTGAAGTGGCCGCGTGGCGCGTGCTCGCCGCCAAGCACACCGGGCCGCTCGCGGCGCGCGCCACGATCCCCGCCGGGGGCTTCGAAAGCTCGACAACGCTGCCTGTGAAGTACGCCCATGTGGCGGTGCAGGCGCTCGACTCGGCCGGCCATGTGCTCGGCACCTCCCGCACGGTGGCGGTGATCAGCTACGCAGCCTCGCTGCCGGGCTGAGCGCGATGAGGAGGGGGAGGAGGGGTGGTGCTCGTCTCGCGATGGTGGGGCCGATCGCGCGTGCCCCAGCCACGGAGGGGCTCAGTAGCCCGGTTTGGTTGCGTGCTTGTGCACGGTGCTCGTGGTCGTCGTCGCTGGGCTGCCGGTCGTTGACGTCGTGGAGGAGGAGCTCCCGCTTTTGCCGCCACACCCCGTCATCGCGACGGTGGCGGCCAGGGTGGCCGCGAGCGTTAGCATGGCGGTCAGTGACGTTCTTCTCATCGGCCGGGCTCCTCTCATCGTCGCTTGCTGGCTGGGGCGCCCACCCTACCAGGGGTCTACGGCAGCCCGAGCGCAAGAGAGAGTACCTACGGTCGGCCACGCCGGCGCTGATTCGCGCAAGCGGCGCTCGACTCGCCGGCCTACGGCCGCCCTCTGGGCCGTCATGAGCGTCGAGACGACCGCCAGCCCGGTCGCCGCGCCCGCTCCCCCGGCCGAAACCAGCGGGCGGGGCGGGGGTTTGGGGCTGCTGCTGGCGGTGTGCTGTGTGGCGCAGTTCATGGTCATCCTCGACCTCTCCATCGTCAACGTGGCGCTGCCCTCGATCCAGTCGAGCCTCGGCTTCACCTCGCCCGAACTACAGTGGATCGTCGACGCCTACGCGATCACGTTCGCGGGCTTTTTGATGCTTGGCGGGCGCGCCGCCGACCACTTTGGGCAGCGCCGGATGTTCGTGCTGGCGCTACTCGTGTTCGCGCTTGCTTCGCTCGCCGGCGGCGTCGCGGTCGACCGCACGACGCTGATCGCCGCCCGCGCGGGACAGGGCGTCGGCGGCGCGCTGATGGCGGCCTGCTCGCTGGCGATCATCACCTCTTCGTTCGCCCCCGGCCCCCAACTCAACCGCGCGATCGGCGCGTGGGCGGCGATGAACGGGCTCGGCGGCGCCGCGGGGATGCTGTTCGGGGGGATCATCACGCAGGAGCTCTCCTGGCGCTGGGTGCTTTTGATCAACCCTCCCATCGGGGTCGCCGCCGCCGTGGTGGCGTACGCGGTCGTCAGCGAGCGCCGCCGCGCCCCCGGCCGCAGCTTCGACCTCGCCGGCGCGCTGACGCTGACGATCGGCCAGATGGTGCTGGTGTTCGGGGTAGTGGAAGCCGGCCTCAAGGGCTGGGACACGCTCGCCGCGCTCGGCCCGATCATCGGCGGCGTGCTGATCCTCGCGGTGTTCGGCGTGATCGAGACGCGCTTTGCCTCCGAACCGCTGATCCCCTTCAAGGAACTGACCAAGCCGCTGCGGATCGCCAACAACATCGTGCTGCTGTTCAGCGCCTCGCTGTTCCCGATGTGGTTTGTGAGCTCGCTCTACCTGCAGCAGGTGTTGGGGCTCTCTCCCCTGCACACCGGCCTCGTGTTCCTGCCGATGACGTTGATGATCATGGCGGTCGCCTCGCGCGCCGGCAAACTGGTGAGCCGCTTCGGCGTGCGCCCGGTGCTCGGCGGCGGCTTGATCATGCTGGCGGCGGGGATGCTGCTGATGGCCAAAATCGGCTCCAGCGGCAGCGCGATCGTGTACATCATGATCCCCGGGCTGCTCACCGCAGCAGGGATCGCGATGTCGATCGTCCCCTCGACGATCGCCGCCACGCAGGGCGCCAAGGAGGGGCAGGCGGGGCTCGCCTCGGGCCTCGTCAACACCTCGCGCCAGATCGGCGGCGGCCTGGGGCTGGCGATCCTGGTGACGCTCGCCACCCAGCGCTCCAGCCACCTGATCGGCACCGGCGTGCAGGTGCCGCAGGCGCTCACCGACGGCTTTCGCCTTGCCTACCTGATCGGCGGCGGCCTCGCCGCGGCGGCGGCGCTGGTCACGTTCCTGGCGGTGCCCGCACCCGCCGGCGCGCTGCGCGGAGCGGCGCGCCGCCTGACGGTCGCGGTCGGCGTCGTCGTCGTCGGCTTCATCGCGATCGACCAGGCGTTCGCCGGCTCGCACGGCGCGCCCGTGGGCGCCTACACGACCGACGGCGCCTCCAGCTTCGTTACCGAGCCCTCGCTGCATCCCCCGGTGATCCACAAGGACGGGCCCACGCTCGCCGGCCGTCTCGCTCCCGGGTACATCCTTGCCACCAACTTCTACAACCTCAACTACCCCCCGCTGACCGGCCAGAGCGGGCCGCTGATCCTCGACCGCAACCTGCAGCCCGTGTGGTTCCGGCCGGTGCCGGAAAAGGTCGTCGCCGCCAACCTCAGCCCGCAGACCTATGAAGGCCAGCCGGCGCTCGCCTGGTGGCAGGGCGTCGTGACCAACACCGGCTCGACCGAGAGCGGTGAAGACGTGGTTGTCAACCGCCACTACCAGACGGTGGCGCGGCTGAAAGGCGCCGACGGCTGGGTGCTCACCCTGCACGCGCTCACGATCTCAGGCGATGACGCGTGGGTGACCGCCAACAAGAACGTCGCCCGCAACCTCTCCGCCTACGGCGGCGCCTACAACGGGGCGCTGATCGACTCCGCGGTGCAGGAGTACAACCTCAAGACCGGCAAGCTGCTGCGCACCTGGGACGCGCTCGAACACATCCCACCGGAGGACTCCTACGCCACCGTGCCCACCAACGGGTTCCCGTGGGACACCTACCACGTCAACGCGCTCGAACTGAGCGGCAACAGCAAGACCTTCCTGGTGTCGATGCGAAACACGTGGGCTGCCTACCTCGTCAACATCGCGACCGGCAGGATCGAGTGGACGCTCGGCGGCAAGCGCTTCGAGCTTCAAGTTCGGCCCGGGTGCCGACTTCCAGTGGCAGCACGACGTGGCGTTCGCCCCCGGTTCGAGCGCGGCGGCGCCCCGCTCGAGGATCACGATGTTCGACGACCACTGCTGCCAGCTCACCGGTGGCGGCACCTCCGTGCCGGCGACGGGGCCCTCGCGCGGGCTGGTGCTCGATCTCGACCAGCGGGCCCGCACCGCCACACTCGTCGCCCAGTACCCATCCGGCGGCGAATTCGAAACCGAATACATGGGCGACACGCAGCCGCTGGCAAACGGCAACGTGTTCGTCGGCTGGGGCTCGGAGCCATACTTCTCGGAGTTCACCAGCTCCGGCCAGCGGCTGCTGGAGGGGCACTTCCCCGGCTCCGACCTGAGCTACCGCGAGACGCTCGACCCGTGGGTCGGCCTGCCGCTCACCCCGCCCGTGGGCGCCGCTCGCCTGCAGGGCGCTCGGGCCACGGTGTACGCAAGCTGGAACGGCGCCACCCGGGTCGTCTCCTGGCGGGTCCTCGCCGGGCCCAGCGCCACTCAGCTGAGCGCCGTCGCAAGCGCCACCAAGTCCGGCTTCGAGACGACGATCCCGGTGGCACGGGCCTACCCGAGCTACGAGGTTCAGGCGCTCAACGCCGAGGGCCACGTGATCGGGACTTCCCGGCCGTTTACGGGGTAGCCGCTTTCACCGCTCCACCAGTGGCCGCACCTCGACCGCGCCGCCCATGCGTGCCGCCGGGATCCGCGCGGCCAGCTCGATCGCCGCGTCGAGGTCGCCGGCCTCGAAGAACAGGTAGCCACCGAGCGCCTCCTTGGTCTCCACGAATGGGCCATCGGTCGTCAGCGTCCTACCGTCTTCCACCCGCACGGTGGTTGCCGTCTCGGGCGCCTGCATCTGGACGGTGGCGGGGGTGACGCCGGGGGTTTCGTTGATCGCCCTGTAGTCGGCGTACACCGCTTGCTGCTCCTCCTGCGAGAGCCCTGCCCATGCCTCGGGGTCCTGCGGCGTGGGGGTCGTGCCCTGATGAATCAACAGCATGAACTTCATCTTGCGTCCTCCTGGTTGGGGGGGGAATGGTGCCATCTTCAAGACGAACGAGGAGCGGCTAAATCGACAGCCGCATGCCAAACTTCGAGCGGTGAGCGACCCCGCGGTGTCCGATCCCGACCTGACCGGAGGCTGCCTGTGCGGCGGCGAAAGCGGAAGGGGGGGGATTCGAACCCCCGGACGACGTTGCCGCCGTCAACGGTTTTCAAGACCTTTTGCGGCGTCCTGCGGTCTCCAGCGGTTTCTAGCGGTCTCAGGCGGTAATGGCTATTCAACCTGCTATGCGCGGATCTGGCTCCACGAGCGGAATATGCCTGGCCGAGACTTAAGGCTGCGTCAAGGTTGTGAGACAGGACGCTCGCGCGAGTGCATGTTGCTGCTACTGACGCTCGCGCCATGACTAGCGCCACAATCGCAGAACTCTTCCTGTCGGCGATGATAGGCATCGAGTAGCGCTTGCGCCTCGGTTTCGCCGCCGGGGAGAAGGTGTCCGTAACGATCGATCGTGATTGTTATCGAGGCATGGCCGATGAACTTGCTGACTTTCTCGATTGGGATGCCTGCATCAAGCATCTGCGAGACGGCGCTGTGGCGACACTCCTGTAGCTTGATCGGTTGGATTCTCTCGGCGGATGGGCGCGAGTTCTCTTGGTCTTCGCGGTGGCGAGTGACCGTCCAAGCGTCGCGTGCTCGCTTGCTGATCGTCGTGCCGATGAAGGGCCGCGTGGGGGTCCTCCCAAAGATGAGGTCGCTGTCCTTGCGACCGGTTCTTTTCAGGTGCTGAGCGAGGATGCGCCGGAGCGGCTCAGTGATCACGACTTGGCGGATACCGCTCTCGCTCTTCGGGTCTATTTCGCCCTCGTATTGGTCCCAGCCTCGTCGAACGACGATGTGATGTCGTTCGAGATTGATGTCGCGGACCTGAAGCGCACGCAGCTCGCCATGACGCAAACCCGCATATACGGCTGTTGCCCACAGCGCCCGATCGCCAGGCTCGAGCGCTTCGATTAGGCGGCGAGCTTCGGCCGGGCCCACGATCTGCTCGGGCCTTCCGCCGCCACCAGGCAAACGCAGCCCCCGGGTGGGGTCGGCGAGTAGCTGATTGTCGCTGTCCGTAAGCAGGTCGAAGTCCCGCCACAGCACCCGGAGCGCGTTGACGATCGATCTGATCTTGCTCGGGCTGAATCCTTCGTCCAGCCATCGTCCGACTAGACGCTGCAGATCCCTGCGCATGATCGTCGTCATCGGCTTGTCGCCGAGGAATGGGACCAGGTGCCGGCGTAGATCTTGCTCGATCGTGCGCAGCGCGCTTGGCTTGTAAGGACGCCCGGAACGGTTGCGGATCTTCCCTTCCTGTGCAAGTGCGACCCAGCGTGTTCCGAGCTCGGAGAGGGTCCGGCGGCTTGGGGCGAAGAGGAGATCGTTGCTTGCGAGCTCGAGTTGTTCGTGACGCCATGCCTTTGCTTCCCAGTACTCGGCGAAGCTCTTGCGTACCTTGGCTCGGTCTCGGCGGGAGTACACCCATGCCTCCCATCGGGGAGCACACCCGCACGTGTCTCCACGATGGCTTGGGCACCAGCTGGAGTGGCGGGAACGTACGCCCTCTGGGACACTCGAGACGGGTCTTCCGTCAGGGCGCTCTGAAGCGACAGCGAGGGCCAATATTTCAATCTCATGTGCGAGTTGCCGCGCATGTGCCGGCGTTAGAGCACCGACGACACGCCACAAGGCAGCCCCAGGACCGGCAGAACCATGACCGCGGCCGGCGCTCCGCGCGGCGACGGAACGCCTCGATGTCATCACATCTTCGGCCGTCTCGTGCGACATCGATCGACCCATTGGTTTTCGTTTCCCTCCAATGTAGGCCTGCATCTGTCCTCCCGGAGCCGTGATTCTCGTGAACGCACAGCTTGCGCGATCCGCTCGACGCCTCTACTGCTGGGCGGACCCAGCCGCAACTCGAATCGTCGCGATAGCCTTGAGGACAACCCCGGAGGGGTGGCAGAGCGGTTGATCGCGGCAGCCTTGAAAGCTGTTGACGGCGGCAACGTCGTCCGAGGGTTCGAATCCCTCCCCCTCCGTCCACCTTAGCGACCGTGGCTTCGTCTTCTGAAGAGTCGCCTGATGCGTTGAGCCGAAGGTCTATGCCACTCTTGGGGCGTGATCGACGGCGACGAATACGTGCTGTCTTCGGCTTACGAGGCCCTATCCACGGGACTCGGTGAGAAGCGTCTGCCTCTTGAGTTGGCTGTAGATCTTGCGAACGCTGCCGGCCGGCTGACGAAGGACCGGCGACGGCTCCACGAGCGCATCGAGCAAAAACTTGAGGTTCCGTGGGGTGGGCCGTTCGCTCAGCTTGAAATGTTGATCACGCTCACGGTCGACTTCGCCGTCGCTTGGAGTCGTCGAGGCGAGGAGCAACTGCTGGAGTCCGGCGATGCGCGCGTCGAGGCTGTCACCGCTCTGCACGCCCGCGGGGCAAGCGCTGCCTCGGAGGTGCTCCGCATGCTCCGGGCCGGTCTCCCCGGTGCCGCGTTGGCGCGTTGGCGGACGCTCTACGAGCAGGCGACTACGGCTATCTATCTTGCGACAGAGGACCAGCGCTTCGCACGACGCTACCTGCAGGTGCAGTGGATCGAGTACGCCAACTATCTGCGCAAGCGCTGCGAGTTGTTTGGAGATGAGACAAGCGCTGAGGATCGCAGCGCGTTGGAAGGGGCTGAACAAATGCGACAGCAAGCTCAAGAGGAATTTCCGGATCTCACGAGCGCCAGAGCATGGCAGCGAGATGTCGAGAACGGGATTAGGGACATGACCTTCGCTGATCTGCAGCGACGTGTAGGCCTATCCGACTCGGCCGAGGTGCCCTATCAGTTGGCCAACCTCCAGATACACGCCTCCCATCTCGGGTTCACCCTGGGCATGGGTGCCATACACGGCGTCGCGGGGCACATGGTGATGCCGGTCTTTCTCGATCTCGAGAAGGCTGGGATGGTTACCGCACCAGCGCTGAACATGCTCACGGACGCCTTGATGGCGTTGTGGAGCGATCCTCAAGCTGTAGCCGAGGCCGAGGTTCTCAACGGCCTCGCCGATGCCACCGTCGCTCTTTTCGATCTTACGGGCACCGAGCTGCTGCGCCGTGACCAGCTAGTTGCGCGGGCGGCTCAGGGAGAGTCAGTTGAGTTGCCGTGGCTGGATCAGAAGACCGCTCAGCGTGCGCGTCCCACGCGCCAGAAGAAGTCACCCCGCACCTGAGCGCGGCGATCGGGGCCCGTTCCTCGACGTGGAGATCGTCGCGGTCTACTGGTAAGGCCCCGCGTACCCGATCCCCTGCAAACGGATTAGTTAAGTTTCAGCTGTCGCCCGTCAAATGCCGTCATGTCACCGGGCGAGCTGCGTCGATACGCGCGATGATTTCCTGGACGTCGATTGCGGCTTGGTGAACGTCCGCGGGAGCGAAGACGAGTTGCTCTGCGAGCATCCGATAGCCCTCCGGCCAATCGGGGAGCACCGTGATGCGTGGAGGCCAGGCGTGCGTGGCGCGTAGGCGAAACATCTCCACGCACACTTCCCGCACTCCCGCGCGATCCTCGTCGCGCACGAGCCGATCGACGAGGATCAGATCGATGAGGTCGCGGTAGCGATCGTTTGACCTCTCATTGTCGGTGTGATCGGTGCAGGCGTGCAGCTTCTGGGCGATGAGGTATGCGATCGTGACGAGCGGCAGCTCGCCGGGGGACGGTAGACCCAGGCGCTCGGGATCGACGAACATGTTTCCCGTCCAGTGGACTTGGTGGCCTGCGATCCCTTCGGCCGGTGAGGTCTCGAACTGCACAGTGCTCCAGGGGTCGCCCTGGTAGACAACCTTGATATCGCCACGGAGAGCAGCGGTATCGCGTACCCGCTCGAACCTGGTCAGCCTGAAGGTGAATCCCTCCCAGCCATGAGCTAGCGCTGCCCGCAGCCGCGGGCCGATGTCCTCGCCGGCGAGCCGCGCGCTGGCGTCGAGGTCCTTCGTCGCGCGCGCCCGAAGCCCAAGCAACAGCTCGACGGCCACACCACCCTTGATCAGGAACAGAGGCTCGTCATGCTCGTCGCTTGCATGACGCATGAGTGTGGCAGTGAGCGCGACGTAACTGAGCTGTCTGCGTGCACGCCGTTGAAGCTCTGTGTCGGCGATGACGTTGCGTAGGCGCTGCTCCAGCGCACGGCGATTCTTCGGCGGTATGTCATAGCGTCTAGCGCTCACGGGTGACGCTCAGCGAGGGGAGGATGTCCCGCGTGGCGTAGAACTTGAAGTGGCGGTCCTCCCGCCTCGTCCGGTCGTGTTGCGACCGTGGCGAGTGCGAAATCGGTCCATTCGAGACAGGAGGAGCCGCCATGAAGAAGGTACATGCTGGGCAGGTCACGAGCGAGGACGCGTCGACGGAGGTGCCTGTGCTGCCTGCGCGGGTGCAGGCCGCGCTCGGGGAGCTCGCCGGGGCGGCTAGGGAGGGGCTGCTCGCGTTGAGCGTGGGTGTCGGGCTTGGTGTGATGCACGAGCTGATGGCCGAGGAGGTGCAGGAGGTGTGCGGGCCACGCGGCAAGCACGACCCTGCGCGGGTCGCCTACCGGCACGGCAGCGACGAGGGCGAGGTCACGCTCGGTGCCCGCCGGGTGGGGGTGCGCCGGCCGCGGATGCGCGCCAAGGACGGCAGCGGCGAGGTGTCGGTCGAGACCTACGAGCACTTCGCCGCCCGTGACGTGTTGAGCGCGGTCGTGCTGGAGCGGATGCTCGCGGGCGTCTCCACCCGCCGGTTCGTGCGTACCCAGGAGCCGGTCGGTGAGGAGGTGGAGGCGCAGGCGCGCTCGACGTCGAAGTCGGCGGTCTCGCGCACCTTCGTTGCCCGAACCGCGCAGACGCTGAAGGAGCTGATGAGTCGTCGCCTGGATGACGTGCGGTTGGCGGTGCTGATGCTCGACGGGGTCGTCTTGAAGGACCACACCAACATTGTCGCGCTCGGGATCACGACTGACGGTGTGAAGGTTCCGCTCGGGTTGTGGGAGGGTTCCACAGAGAACAAGACGATCGCGACCGCGCTGCTGGCTGATCTCGTGGACCGTGGCCTTGACGTCGAGCAGGGCGTGCTCGTCGTGCTCGACGGCTCCAAGGCCCTCGGAGCCGCAGTGAACGCGGTCCTGGGGCCGCGTACCCCGGTCCATCGGTGTGTCCGCCACAAGGAGCGCAACGTGCTCGAGCACCTGCCCGAGCGCGACCGGCCAGAGGTCAAGCGCCGGCTCCGCCGAGCGTGGGCGCGTGAGGATCACAAACAGGCCCTCGGGGAACTCCAGGCGCTCGCCGCTGAGCTCGAAGCGTTCTCACCCCGGTGCCGCAGCGTCCCTACGGGAGGGCATGGAGGAGACGCTCACCGTTACCCGTCTCGGCGTGAAGGGCGCGCTGAAGCGCACGCTGCAGAGCACGAACCCATGCGAGTCGATGATCGAGTGCGTTCGTCGCAGCTCGCGGAACGTCAAGCGCTGGCAGTCCGGGGAGATGTCCCTACGCTGGACTGCCGCCGGGATGATCGAGGCTGAGCAGCAGTTCCGACGGATCATCGGCTACGACGGCCTCGCCAAGCTCGCCCTTGCTGTCGAACGCGAGATCACCCAGCCCACCACCACACACGTCGCCGAGGAGGCCGCTACGCTCATCACCGTCTAAGAGATTCACCCGGGCCGCCATCATCAAAGTTCCACGCCGGCCGGGACATCCTCAGCGAGGGTGGCCCGCACACGAGCTGCGCCGTCAGCGGTGATGAGGCTCTGCTGCTCGGCGGTTTGGATGGCCTGCTCGATCAGCTCGCCGCGCACGCGGGTCTCGATCCCGTCAACGATCGCTCTCAGCGGTGTCACGATCGGCAGCCCCCGCAGTCGCCCGGTCTCCTCGCTCGCCAGGTTACGATGATGCAGCCGATACAGCGCCGGCACCGGTCGGTGTGTGCGATAGCTGCGTGGAACCGTCACGTCGATGCCTGCGGGGTTCACGTCGCACAGCTCGTACAGGTCGAGCGCAGTCTCGTGCGATAGCACCCCGGCGCCCATCGGCCAAAGCGCCGAGCGCATGTACTCCTCAAGATCGTCCGGCGGGATCGCCTTCAGCCGGTAGACGCCATAGGCCACACGCTCAGCCACACCGCGTCGCTCATAGTCGACCAAGCGCTTAGGGTCGAAGCCCGCGTCGCGCACGTCCTCGGTACGCAGATATCCGTGCTGGTCCTGCGCGAGATCGAGCAGTTCGGTGTACACACGCCCTGGCATGGTTTGTACAGGATACCGCAAAAAGCGGTATCTCATACATCGACACAGAGCACTGTTCCAGCCGGGACGATGACCACGATCCCTCAACCGACGTCCGGATTCGCGCCAAACTTGGCCCGTCCAAGCGCGGATCCAGTGAGATGGCCGCCGTAGGCACGACGAGACGAGACGGCCGGCCCTCTCCCGTGATGGGTGCGGTGACGTTCCGCTCAGCCGTTCGCGGGCGGCTGGGAGAACTCGGGGGCTTGGTGCTCCATTAGATCGAGCAGTTCGCTCACGTGTGCGGGCGCGAGGTCCTCGAGCGCGAGGATCGCATGCAGCGAGAAAGCGCGCCATGCGAACCGCAGAGCGTCGGGCAGCAGCTCGCTTGCCGGCGCGTACCAGTTCTGGCTAGCTGAGGGTGAGTGGTGGATGCCGAGGTTCGCGAGCGGAGCGAACCTCGTCGTTGCACGTGCGAGTTCTCGGGTGCGAGCGGCCCAGTCGGTGCGCGGCGGTGCGGCTCGCGCGGCCGCCCCGGTGGCTAGCTTCTCGGGCGACTTGGCCGTCCAGTGGGCTCTGGCGAGTTTGCTGGGGTTGCTGATGAGGCCGAGCTCGACCGGGTCCTGTTCACGCTGCCAGCGTGTCGTCTCGGGGTCGAGCTCGAGGCCGAGCTCCTCCTGGGTCTGGATGTCGCTGAGGTGCGTGGCGAGAAGGTGCTGACGCCAGCGTGTCTCCAGCCCGTCGGGGTCGGGGTGCACGGCGAGCCAGTGCGCGACCGCCGCGTCCTCGATCAGCATCCGCGCGAGGGCGTAAGTCGGGAGCCACAGACCACGACCGGCGAGCAGCACGCTGCCCTGCATGCTCTGTATGGCGCGGAGGATCAGCTCGGTCTGGCGTTGCACGAGCCAGGGGCTCTGCGGCGATGGCATGACCTCGCCCATCCAGGCGGCGACCGCCTCCAGCAGCTCCGAGCAGACCTTCAGCCGCCGCATGGTGAGCGCCTCGTAGTTGGGCGCACCGGCCGATGCAGGGTCATCAGTGGGCGTCGTGCTCACATAGGTAGCGTAGGGCGTGGGTGACGATGTAGATCAGGGTCCCGGCGCCTGCGCCGACGCCGCTCACGGCCACCGGCACGCCCAGGAGGATGTGTGCGAGCAGCACCGAGCTGCAGATCGCCACTGTGTTCAGCACGATCCCGAGAGCGCCCGCGATGTGGCTTCGCAGGCCGCCGGCCAAGCCATCGGTGCAGGCATCCAGCAGTTGGTCCCATCGGCCGTGGCCGGAGCGGCGTCCTGTCGGCTCTGGACAATCCATGCTCTCGACTATCTGATGGGGTCTCGAATCTCCCGCAGAAGCACCCTGAAACTTTCGCGAAACTTTCAGACACGGGGAGTAAGCTCGGGCTCGTGTTGCGCATCGAGCTCCTCGGAGAGCTGCGCGTCACCGTTGACGGTGAGCGCCGCGAGAACCCCACAAGCGTCAAGGCGAGGCTTCTGCTGGCGCGACTGTCAGCATCTCGCGGCAACCTCACGCGCGAGATCCTGGCCGAGGAGTTTTGGGGGGACGCCGAGCTGCGGGGCGCCCGAGGTAGCCTCAGCACGGAGCTGAAGAACCTGCGGCACACGCTCGGCCCGGGCGCCGAGCGGCTGGTCGCGACGCGACACCAGGTCGGACTGCCGCAGTGTGAGGATCTCCGGATCGACATCCGCGAGTTCGCCGCGCACCTCGTCGCCGAGCGATACGAGGATGCACTCGCACTCTGGCGCGGAGACTTTCTGCAGGAAACCAGCGGCGCATGGGCAGACGCCGAGCGCATCTCCTACCGCCGCAAAGCTGCGCGGGCCCTCGCGGCGCTGGCCGACGCGCAAGAGAGCGCCGGTGATCTGCTCGGCGCGGCTGATCTCGCACGCCAACAGCGGGAACTGATCCCGGACGAGCTCGATCCGTGGAAACGGCTCCTACGAATACTCGACGCTGCCGGTGACGTGCTTCAGGCCGAAGCGGAGCGCAGAGCCCTCTTCATTCGCTACAGCAAGGACGGCGGCGTCCCGCCGACCGTCTTGGAGCTTCTCCGTGTGGAAACACCGCGGGCCACACTGCCTCGAGAGCCCCCCCAGCCCCCCGTCGAGATACCACCAAGCAAGCCGGCAGCTCCGGACGAGGTGCCCGACAAACCCGGGCTCACGGACAGCCTCGACTTCGCCGACGAGCACCGTGGTTCGATGACAGTGGAGGAGATCCTTCGACTCCGAGCGCCCGGTTGCCTCGCTGTACACGGGCTTTCTGGATCTCGATGATCTTCTGGGTGGGATGCCGGAGCCGGGATTGATCGTGATAGCAGGCCGGCCAGGCATGGGTGCAACCACGCTGGCGCTGAGCATCGCGGCAAACGCGAGCATCGAGATGGGGATCTCGACGGCGCTGTTCTCGATTGAGTCCTCCGAGGCGCAGCTCGCCCAGCGGTTTGTCGGAATGCGTGCGCGGATACCGAGCGCCGAGCTTCGCGGAGGGAGGGTCGCCGAGCGGAGGTGGCCAAAGGTGCTGCGAGCCTCCCAACAGCTCGCGTCCGCGCCGTTGTGGATCGACGACTCGCCGCAGCTCGAGGTGAAGAGCGTCATCAGCCGGATAGAACGGCTCAAGAATGAGAGCGCGACGCGGCTCGTCATCATCGACTCGATCCACGGGCTGACAACCGACGGGCGACCATCGCTTGAGCCGTCAGCGATCGCCGCTGCGCTGTTTGGACTGAGAGCGGCAGCCCGTCAGCTCGACGTATCGATCATCGTCACGATGGAGGTTTCAGGCCACTGCGAGAACCGGATGGACAAGCGTCCCCAACTGCAAGACCTCCCCGGCTACTACGAGCTCGCAGCTCAGCGCGACCTCGTCCTTCTTCTTTACAGGGACGAGTACTACGAGGCGGAGAGCGAGCGGGTCGGCGAGATAGACGTCATCGTGGCCGAGAACCGCAACGGCCCCGTCGGCCGCGTGGTGTTGACATTCATGGCGCGCATTCCGGTAATCCTCAACTTCTCCACGGGCCCCGACGCCGGCAAGACCGGGCAAGACGCGACTCCGGTCGACCTCGCCTTCTGAGAGAGCTGGACATGACCGCGAGCAACGACCACCAAGGCGAGCCACCACAGCGAGAGGAGCCGATGGGCGCGGCGGCTTGCAGTGGCCCCGGCGCGGCGGTCCCACCCGAGCAAACAGGCGAGCTCGGCAGCGGAGCCGAGGCTTGCGAGTAGACGCACCCCGAGACTCACTGAACGTACCGTGGAGCTCGCGATATCGCACCCGACGAATGGGCCGCGCCGTGCGCGGCGCGGCCCATTCGCTGGCGTACCCCGCGGCGGTGACCCAGCTTGTGGTTAGGCAGATGCGGCCACGAGGTCTTCGACTAGCCCTCGCGGAATAAGGGCGTCGGAGGCCAAAAGCTCCGGGTCGTTCTCTTGCCCCAACGCTTCAATTGCTCGTGTTAGAAGTAGTGGTGTCTCGGGGGTTCCGAGAGCGACTCCGTCTTCGGCGTGTATCCCGTGTTGGTTGTAGGCGACCATCGATCGACGAAAGCTGGTCTCGTTCAGCGCGCCTAGCTCACGTGACCTGTAGAGCAACGCCTTGGCTGAGATTCCCCAATGCTTGCGGTTCTCGAGCACTGTGGGCCAGTCTTTGGTGGTAGGGGCACGTCGTGGGAGGTATTGGCTTATCTGATGGGCGGGCATGAGGAGGGCGGACGCGAACATGTTGGCCTGACGCTCCTGCTCGCGGTCTAGCGGATCGGGGTCGGAGTGCATTACGAGGTGTCCGAGCTCATGCGCTGCATCGAACCGGGACCTAGCCTTGTCGTCCTTGTCGGCCCATAGCAAGACCAGTGGCCGCTCTCCGAACCAGCGCGAGAAGGCATCGAGCTTGGTCCCCCCGCTATCAGGGCGCACGACGACCACGCCGTGGGCCTCGAGCAGCCGAGCTACGTTCGCTATAGGCCCGTCGGGAACGCTCCACTCCTGGCGTACCTGATCGGCGATTTGCTCTATCTCCTCACGGCTTGAGGAGCCGGGCTGAATTTGGGGGACGTCTGGCTCGGGCAGTGTGACGCGTTGATCGAGATAGTCGATGAGGTCGAATACGTGCTCGGCGAACGCGTCCGCGCGATCTCTGTCACGTTGCGGAGTGGAGCGGAGCGAGCGAAAGAATGAGCGTGCTGCAGGGTCGGGACGTCTGCGATCTTGTCGACGCTCGAAATACTGGATCGGGACGCCGAGAGCGAGCGCCAGCTTCGCGAGTGTGGCGGTAGGCGGCGAGGTACGACCAGCCTCATACTGCGTGATTGAGGCCGGCGACAGCCCGCTGCGTTCAGCCAAGTCGCGCTTAGTCAGGTGCGCAGACCAGCGCGCAAGAGTTAGGCGGCGCGGATCAAATCCCAGGGAGTCGTTCACGATCCCTGCTGAGATTCAGACAGTTTGTCGGACGCGATGTTCTCACGGCGTTGGATTGCGGGGAGCTTGGGCTCCTCTTGATCCTCATAGCCAGGCTTGGCGCCGGAGCTGGCGAGCGCTTCGGCGGGGGCGATCCGGTCATACATGGTTGCGCGCCACACCCATTCGTGACCGTTGCGTAGAACTCCAATTGCGGCCCGTAGTAGGCCGTCCTCGTCGGCCTCGTGCATCAACACCAGCCTGTGAGCCTTTGGAACTCCCATCCCGTCGAGCTGCATCTGCATCTCATCAACGACGCTGCGCTTGGTGCGGCTCGTTCCGTCGAGTGACGGCTGGTCTATCCCGTTAGTTGCGGAATAGAACGAGAGAGCACAACCGTCTACGAGCACATGGAGCGCATTGTCCGCCGTGCTCACCTCAACGAGTTCATCTCCTTCAAACTCAGCAATGGTGCGATTCCGGCCACGGCGATACAGCAGTTGCCCCCGTGAGGTCGCATCGTCGAACAGGTCTTTCCCGGTGCTGTCGGCTACGTCATCGCCAGCCAGGCGCAGACATTCGGTCAAGCGAATTGCAGCATCTACTACGAGGTCAGAGGCACCGTTGGTCCCCAGTGCGCGGAGCGAGTCGTCGGAGGGGTCGATCATCGGGAGCCTTTCTGTCGAGGACAAGTGCGCAGATCACGCTAAAAACTTTAGCGATGCCCTCGGACGGAGCCGAACGTACTCGCTGGCGGTGAGCGGGGACTGCGGCCGTGCTCGTCCTACTGGGATGAGCCGGGCGAGTCCGCTCGCGGTGCCTTGGCAATGTCGAGCATCGCGTTCGCTTCCTTGATCGTGTCTTGCCAGAGCGCCTCGATCGCTGCGGGGCGGGGTCGCTCGCGGGGCGCGCCAGGGGCCTCGTTGAGATACACGGCGAGCTCCAGGTCGCGATACGGTTCGGAGGTCTTGCCGGTGAGGATCTTACCCAGGTCGCGCCCGGCCTCGACGAGGCCCATCAGCTGCTCGAAGTCCTGCGGGTCGAGCAGTGTCACCGGCTGCACCTTCGCTTGGGCGAGCATCCCCATGCTTTGGTCACGGACGTACTTCCAGAGCATCTCCGACTGCGAGATCGTGCCAGCACTCAACACAACCGGCCAGATCCGCTGCACGCGGCTCAGATCGACCTCGGACGTTGTAGCGGGGATCGTGGCTACGCCAGCGATCATCGCGGTGATGCAACCGTCCAGCTGCTTGATCTTCCCCATGAGCAGTCGGTCGAGATCCTCGGAGAACTCCTCCGGCGTGCCCAGGATCAGCCTGTCGGCACGCAAGCGCGAGACCGAAACCTCGATCAGCACCAGGTCGAGCCCGAGGTCGATCGTTACATCCGAGGTTTTCGCGTCCGCCTTGCCATACGGCTGCTCGCCGTAGACGCGTCCGCCGCCGAGGGGACGGTTGCCGTATGCCGAGCGGGCGAGGCGCAACACGTGCTGCTCAAGCAGCTCCCCGGAGTAGGCGGTATAGCGCCGGCTGAGCTTGCGGTCCGCGGCAGAGCGCCTCTGGGCGCTGTCCAGCAGCCGGTAGTGAAAGCCGTCAGACAACCACGCCTTTATGCCGCGCGGGGAGATCAGCAGAATGCTGTCATCCCCGAGACGTAGGAACGGACGGCGCATGAACGGGCGACTCTCCCACGCGATGTGGGCCGAGTCCGTGCCCGCGGCCGCGAACTCTGCCGCGAAGGTGGCTCGATCCGCGGAGATGAGTTGCAGCGCGTCCTCGCGACGCTCCGCCATCCCCAAGCGCGAGAGCAGGTCGTCGAAGTCCTCAGCGCGGATACCTGAGCGCGTACCGGCGCCGCCGTCGGTATCCCAGGCGTGGGACATCGCAGCGAGCGCGAAGCCGAGCGCGAACTGCTCCTCGATCGTGAACTTGTAGTCGTCGCTCATCCATTCATCGAGCGGACAGCGCTTGTCGCGCATCTCTGGCTCGCGCGCGATCACGCCGAACAGCTGCCTGGCGCGGGCGAACTCGCCAAGGGGAGCGGGCTTGCGGTTGTACGCACCGTTCTGCAAAAAGAACGCCAGCCAGTCGGTCGCGTCGCGCATCTCGTCGGCGGCCCTGGTCGCGGTCTCCTCTAGGATCGAACCTGCAGCGATGATCGCGACGGTCAGCAGACCGCGTTGGGCCTCGGACATGCCCGCCGCAAGTACACCGTCGTCAGCCTCTTCGATTACCAGGCGGGCCAGGACAGCGACCTGCTGCTCGGAGAACAGCTCGGCGTGATCATCTTCGGCAAAGAAGCACTCGATGCGACGGTAGATCGGCTCGCTGTAGATCTCGCGGGCAAGCTTTAGCTGCTCGGCGGTGTTGCCGCGGAGCCCGAACGCCTTGCCCGCAGCCTGCGCGATCCCGTTCATCGCAGGCTCGAAGGGGAGCTTTGACAGATGCTCTCGTAGGGCTGCAAGGGCCGTTGGTTTCGCACCGATCGCTGCCTCATCGACGTACACGGAGACATAGTCGAGAGAGCTCGGCGGAGCACCAGCGAGCGCGACGGGCTTGGCGTGGGGGCGCAGCTCCTTGGGTAGGCCGCGAAAGACCGGCGGCTCAGGCAGTCTGGCCACGCTGCCGGGAACAAGCAGACCAGAGGTGCTCTGGACCCAATCAGGTACGAAGATATGCGGCTCGTCGACCATAGCCACATTGTGGGCGATGGCGTGGCCAGGACAACCGGAGCGGGATCTCCGGCGTACCGCACCACAACCCTCAATCAACGTCGCGCTACTCGCGCCAAATCCGCGCCAGTTCAAGCGCGGATCGTGCGGTTTCTGGCGGTTAACAGCGGTTTCGGGGCGCCGGGCACCCGCAGCAGCCAACCCGCTGAATCCCGCTCAACGGTGCGGAAAACGGCTCAGGCAAGCCAAGGATCCGGGCGCCGGCAAAGGATGCGACTTTCTGGACGGCTGGATTTCAAGACCGCCGCATTCAACCGCTCTGCCACCCTTCCAAGGAGTCCTCGACGAGGTCTCGACCAGATGCTACGACGGCAAGCGCGGACGTGGGTCCGACACGGGCCGACTTCGAGTCTCACCGCGCGGCGATCCCAGGCTTTACACTGGTGGCTCGACCTCCAGGAGAGGTGGCCGAGTGGCTGAAGGCACTCGCCTGCTAAGCGAGTATGGGGATCAAACTCCATCGCGGGTTCGAATCCCGCCCTCTCCGTCCCCGCAGAAACAGCTTGAACAAGCGGTTTCTGGCGAGAGCCACGGACGGCGGCCATCGGGCTCGGAGCCCGCTCTTAGCGCCGTATGGAAGCGTTTTGGAAGTAATCCCGACGTGGACAAGCTCGGCGGGCGTGCGCAAGCGCCTGGGCGTGGAGCACATCGACCTCTACTACCAGCACCGCGTCGACAAAACCACACGCCGTCACAGTGTTCGTGCACGCGACCGTCGTGATCCACCAGCACTGGGTCGAGCTCAGCCAGGCGGATACGTCATTGACCTCGTGCTTGGTGCTTTGGTCGGCAGAGCGAGAGCCGCGTCGATGACTCGTTGCGGGGCGTCCCACATGAGCATGTGACCGCAGTCGGGCCAAGTTTCGACGGTCGTATGTATGGGGAGTTGGTCGCTGTGGCGCGATGTTCGCGCGCGAGCGATCCGGTCCCTGTCACCCCAGACGACGTGTATGGGGATGTCGCCGGGGATCTGCTGACCGTCCACGAACCGCAGTCGGCGGGTTTGCCTGAAGTGCTCGGGGAAGTGCTTGGACGCGAGCACAGTCGTCACCATCGCCATAGCGTCCTCGGCGGGGATGCTTGCGGGTTGCGCGGAGATCTGTCGCAGCGCCATCCGGCGCCCGGTGCGGGTATGCAATGGCTTGGTGGCGGCCCATTCGCCGAGGATCTGGCCGAGCCGCCAGTTGACCGCCAGGATCGCGTCGGTGATCGGCGGGGAATGTCTCCGCCACAGTCCTGCCGGGGCGAGGGCCAGAACTGCGCTGGCGCGCCCGAGCTTGGCGAGCTCAAGGGCCGTCCATCCTCCAGATGAGTGGCCGACGACGGAGACATGCTCCAGTTCGAGATCATCGAGGAGTGCGGCTACCTCGCTCGCCCACTCGGGTGGCGTGAAGGAGCTGGGTGGCGATTGTCCGTGGGCGGGTAGGTCGACGTTGAAGACCTCGCGCTGGTCGGTGAGGTGGGGCAGCAGTGGCTTCCATATGCTGCGGGAGCTGTTGGTTCCGTGCAGGAGCATGAGCGGGGCTCCGGTGCCCTCTCGGTCGAACGCAAGCATGTAAACACCTGTATACCACATGCCTGGAGAACCCGTCAAGGACCGCCTGCTGGAGGCAGCCATCGTCTGCCTGCAACGCCAGGGCTACGCCGCAACCACAGCGCGGGACATCGCCTCGGAGGCTGATGCCAACCTCCGCTCAATCGGCTACCACTACGGCTCCACCCGAGGGCTTCTGCTCTCCGCGATCTCAGCGAACTGGCGGCGCTGGCTCGCACCGCTGATCGCCGCCGCAAGCAGCGACTCCCGATCACCAGAGGAGCGTCTGGTCGAGGGCATAGAGCTGTTCAGCGCGGCCCTTTCAGAGAACGCACCAATGGTTCACGCATGGCTCGAAGCCGTGACCCTCGCGCCCCGCGACGCCGAGCTTCGAGCAACCCTCGCCGCCAATCAGCAGGAGTTCCGCACAGCGCTCGCCGCAAACCTCGCCGCGGCGGGCCAGCCGGACGCCGACGCGCGGGCGGACGCGATCATCACAGTCTGCGATGGACTCATCGTCCACTTCCTGCTCTACGGAGAGGCACGCCGCCCCAGCGACGTCGCCCGCGAAGCGTCAGCCGCGCTCGCACAGCTCGGCGAGTAGCTGCGCTGGTCGCCTGCCCGACAAGGAACAAGCCACCGTGCGCAAGCACGGCACAGGGCGGGATGCGAGCAACCTCCCTGCGACTCGATACGTGCCCAAGACGGCCGCACTCACGGGCGGCCCGGCGGCCCCAGACGCGGCGGGGAACGACGCCCTCGGGGACTGAGCGTCCGAAGCACGGGTGGTCGCGGTCACGCCGCGAGTCGCAGAGCGATGTTTCAGTCGCCGAGCGTGCGTACCGCGCGCTCCAGGTCGCGGCGGTGGATAACGCGCGCGACGCGCCGGCGCTTGCCATCGCCGACTGCTCGCCACAGGATGCGCAGCTCGCCGACCCTCAGTCGCCGCCACGGCGCTCGTCCCTTCAGCGCGCGATCGTTCGCGTTGGGCGGCAGCGGCTCGTGGGTGAGCACGTCGGCCATTGCGCGCAGGGCTGCGCGGTGGTCGTCGGGGTGGAGCTTGCGTAGATCGCGCTGCGCCTGGCGGTCGAGTTCGACCGCGACCTTCGCCACGGTGCCTTTCAGCTCTCGTTGTCGAGAGGGCCGTGCTCGGCCTCGAACTCGGCGATGGCGTCGGCGAGCGCTACGCCGGCCTCTCCCCGCTTGATGGCCTCGTCGGCGGCGCGCATCGAGGCGACGTACTCGGGCGCGTTGGCAAGCACGAAGTCCTCCAACTGCTCCGCGTCGAGCGGCAGCAGGACGGCGACGGGCGTGCCGCGATGCGTGACGAACGTCGGTCGCCCGGTGGTTCTGACCTCGTTGACCACGCCGCTGACCTGGCGGCCCAACTCTCGAATCGTGACGGTAGCCATACCGGCATTGTACGACAGATTGCCGAACATCGCTGCGCGACCTGAGCCCCACGCGAGGGCTCACGATCCTGGCTGGGGCCATCGCCGGGTACGCTGTGCGGCGTGCCCAACATCAACGACCCTCTGTTCGATGAGCCACGCGAGCACCCTGGGTTTCGCTGCCAGCGTGCTCGGCTCAGCCGCCAGGCCGGAAGTGAGCGCCTCGGGCTGAGCCTGTGGGAGGTACCGGCCGGCGAGGCCGCCTACCCCTACCACCATCACTTCACCGAGGAGGAGCTCATCGTCGTGCTCGAAGGCACGCCGAGCCTACGTACGCCCGAGGGCTGGAGCGAGCTGGCGGAGGGCGAGGTCGTCTCCTTCCCGCGCGGTGAGCGCGGCGGCCACCAGCTTGTCAACCGCACGGAGGGCACGGTGCGCTTCTTGTCGTTCAGCCCGAGCGGCGAGCCGGACATCGTGCTCTACCCAGATTCCGGCAAGCTCGGGGCGTTCGAGCGGCTACCCGAGGGCGGCGGGCTGTGGGCGATGTTCCGCCTCGCGGACACCGTGGACTACCACGACGGCGAGCAGCCGCCAGGCGAGCGGTTGGGTCGAGGACTCGAGGACTGATGCCACAATGAGCGTCGAACGGGGCGAGTCGGTTGTCGAGATGGCGGCGATGCGAGCGCCGGCTGAGCACTACGACGTGGCGATCCTGGGAGGCGGGCTGGCCGGTCTTACGTTGTCGATTCAGCTCAAGCTGGCCAGGCCACGAACAAACGTGGTGGTGCTCGAGAAGCGCGAGGGTCCCGCCCCGCTGGCGGCCTTCAAGGTCGGCGAGTCGACGGTGGCTTGCGGAGCGCACTACTTCTCCGAGATTGTTGGGATGCGCGAGCATCTCCAGCAGGAGCAGTTGAAGAAGTGCGGCCTGCGGTACTTCCTCCCGGGCGAAGGCAACCACGACATCACCGGGCGAACCGAGCTCGGGGTGCCGTTCTTCCCGCCGCATGACAACTTCCAGCTCGACAGGGGCTTGTTCGAGAACAAGCTCGCTGCACGCGCCCGGGCGCTAGGTGTCGACATCCAGCAGGGCGCACGGGTGCGCGACGTTGAGCTCAGCGGCGATGCGCACCGCGTGACGTTCGAGCAGTTCGACAGCGAGAGCAGCCTGACGGCGCGCTGGATCGTGGACGCCGCGGGCCGCGCCAGCATTCTCAAGCGCAAGCTGGAGCTGACTGCGGATTGCGGGCACCACATCAACTCTGCGTGGATCCGGTTGGGGGGAGGGCTTGACATCGAGGACTGGGGTCGGTACGACGCGGCCTGGATGGCGCGGATGTCCGAGCCGGGTATCCGTATGCTGAGCACCAATCACCTGATGGGAGAGGGCTATTGGGTGTGGCTGATCCCGCTCTCGAGCGGGCCGATCAGCATCGGCGTGTGCGCCGATCCGCGTTTTCACCCCTACGAGGAGATCAACGAGTTCGATCGCCTCCTGTCCTGGCTGCACAAGCACGAGCCGCAGCTCGCGGCAACGGTCGCGGCGCGTCAGGGGGATGTCGAGGACTTCCTGCGCGTCAAAGACTTCGCATACGGAGTCAAGCAGACGTACTCGACTGACTGCTGGGCGCTGGTGGGCGAGGCGGCGGCGTTTGCGGATCCCTTCTACTCACCCGGCTCTGACTTTATCGGTTACGGCAACACGTTCACTGCCGATCTCGTTGTCCGCGACCTGAACGGCGAGGACATCGAGGCGCGAGCGGATTATTTCAACGACGTGTACCAGCGGCAGTTCGCTTTCGTGATTTCAAGGTACCGGGACTCGTACCCATTGTTCGGCAACCCTTGGGTGCTGTGTGGCTATCTGACCTGGGATTTCTATGCCAACCACATCGGATACAACCTGATCTTCACTCAGAACCGAGCCACCGATCTCGAGTTCATGGAGCATGCCGATGAGTATCTGGATCGGCTCGAGCGGTTGAGCATCAACACACACGAGCTGTTGCGTGAATGGCACGAGATCGAGCGTCGGCCAAGGGCGCCCGTGATGCCTCCGCCCTTCGCTGTGGCGATTCAGGGACTCCTCGGTCTCGTCAAGGAGTATCCCGACGATGACGCGCTGCTCGATGCCCTGCGCGAGCACGTGCGCAACTCAGAGGCGCTCGCGATCGCGATATTCGAGCGGGCGGCGCGTGCGCTACCGGAGCCGCTGCCGGCCGATACGGCGATCGATCCCTATGTCGTGAGCTTGAACCCGGCGCGGTGGGAAGCCGATGGTTTGTTCGACGGCGGCGAGATGACGGTGGAGCAGGCCAGGCAGATCGTTGACGGCATCGATGGTATCTGGGATGCGACGGCCCCCGCACCGATCGCCGTCGAGGGGGCTGGGTAAGGCGCTCGCACGAGGGAAAACTACCGAGCCTCCCCCGCCCGCGCCGCCTCCCCCGCCCGCGCCGAGTGCTTTGGGTGCTCGCGGTCGGCCAACTCTCCCGATCACCCCGCCGTCGCGCGCGGGGCGTAGCGGTGGTGGAGCATCAACGCGTTGCCGTCGGGGTCGGCGAAGAACGCCATGTGGCAGACGCCGGTGTCGAGCGTCTCGCCGTTGAACGTCACCCCACGCTCCTGCAGCGACGCACGCGCGGCCGCGACATCCTCGACGTGCAGCGCGATCGGATTGGGGTTGGCGTTGTGCGGGAGTCCCATCGACTCGGCGTCGTACACGCTGAGCGTGAGGTTGCCGGTCTCGAACTCCGCGTAGCCGCGCTCCTTGATGTACACCGAGCGGGGCAGGCCGACGGTCGAGCCGTAGAACTCGACGGCGGCCTCGAGATTTTTGGTGGGGCAGCCGACGAAGTCGACGCCGGTGACGAGCTGGGATGTGGTCATTGCGATGCCTCCTCGATGAGATGGACCGGGGTTGCGCCCAATGCTATCCCCGGCCGAACGCATACTCTGGGCCCCTCACCGTGAGCTTCGAGACGCTGATCGTGATCGTGCTGGCCGGGCTCGGCGGGCCGCTGCTGGGGGTTGCCGGGCGCTGGTTTGTGCCGGTCGTGATCGGCGAGATCCTCGCCGGGGTGCTCGTCGGTCCGGCGGTGCTCGACGCGGTGGACCCCGCGAACGGGACGGTTGCATTCCTCGGAGAAATCGGCTTTGCGATGCTGATGCTCACGGTTGGGATGCACCTGCCGCTGCGCGAGGAGCGGCTGTCCGCTTCGTTGCGCAGCGGGGGAGTGCTGGCGGGGATCGTGTGCGTGCTGGCGATCCCCGGGGGGCTGCTGGCCGCGAGCATCACGGGCACCGGCCACGCGGCGGTGTACGTGGTGCTGCTCGCCTCGGGCTCCGCGGCCGTGCTGCTGCCCGCCCTGGAGGAGACCGGCATCGAGGGGCCCGACGTGATGACGGTGATGGCACAGGTGACGATCGCCGATGTGATCACGATTCTCTCCGTGCCGATCGTGCTGCAGCCGGCCCGCGTGGGCCACGCGGTGCTCGGGGCTGCGCTGGTAGGAGGGGGGGTGCTCGTGCTGCTTGGTGTGGCCCGGCTGCTGGGCCGCGGTGGGTGGGTGCGCAGGGTGCGCCGGCTCTCTAAGCAGCGCCACTGGGCGGTTGACCTGCGCCTCTCGCTGCTGGTGCTGTTCGTGCTCTCGTGGCTGGCGCAGAAGGGCGGCGCGAGCATCCTGATCGCGGGCTTCGGCGCCGGTGTGACGGTGGCGCTGATCGGCGGCCCCAAGCGCCTCTCGACGCAGATGCGAGGCATCGCCGACGGCTTCTTCATCCCGCTCTACTTCGTCGTGCTCGGCGCGCAGCTCGACCTGGGGGGCCTCGTCAAGCACCCGTCGCTGTTGGTGCTCGCCGGCGCGCTGGCGGCGCTGAACGTCGTGATTCACCTGCTCGCGGTCGCGCTGGTGCGCCGCCCCGTGGCCGCCGGTCTGGCGGCCAGCGCGCAGCTCGGGGTGCCGGCCGCGATCGCCTCGCTGGGACTCGCCGAGCATGTGCTCTCGCCCGATGTCGCCACGGCGATCGTCGTCGCCGCGCTGGTCAGCCTCGGGGTGTGCACCGCGGGCGTGGAGCGGCTGGTGCGGCTGTATGCCCCGCCGGCGGCATCTGCGCCATTCACCACCGGCCAGCCGGCGGCATCCTGACCGTGTGGCCCTCCGGGCACGGCGGCTGACCCACGCGTGCGAGAGCCGTGAAAGCCGCGGACCGGGAGCTCCGAGCCGCACTCGGTGGGCGCACTTGGTAACTTTCCGCACATGAACGAGCGGAGAGCGAGCCTGCCGCCGTCGACGGAGCCGAGGGCAATGAGGGGCGCCGAGCTGAAGACGATTGGAATCGTCCTCGCCGACGACCACGCGGTGGTGCGCAGCGGGCTGCGGCTGCTGCTCGATAGCGAGCCCGACTTCGAGGTGTTGGCGGAGGCGGCCGACGTCGACAGCGCGCGGCGCTACGTGCGCGGCCACCACCCGCGGGTGCTGGTGCTCGACCTCAACATGCCCGGCGGCTCGAGCCTACAGGCGATTCCCGCGATCCGCGCGGAGTCGCCCGCCACGCAGATCGTGGTGCTGACGATGCAGCAGGAGCCTGCCTTTGCGCGCGAGGCGCTCGGCGCCGGCGCGCTCGGCTACGTGCTCAAGGAGGCCGCCGACGAGGAGCTGGTCGAAGCGGTACGCAGCGCGGCCGTGGGCGAGAGCTACCTCAACCCCCGCCTCGGCGCGCGCATCGCCTCCGAGCCACCCCCCGCCCCGCCCGACGACCTCTCCGAGCGCGAGGTCGACGTGCTGCGCCTGATCGCCCTCGGCCACACCAACGCGGAGATCGCCGAACAGCTTTACCTCTCCGTCCGCACGGTCGAGACCCACCGCTCTCACGTTCAGCAGAAGCTGCGCCTTTCCACACGCGCGGAGCTCGTCCACTACGCGATCGAGCGAGGGTTGATCAGCACCGTGGGCGGGTCGGGGGGGTAGCCCGCCGCGACGCCCGTCGGCGACTGAGGCTAGCCTTGGCCGGTGCCATCGCAACCAGCGATCGACGTCGTGGTGCCGGTGTATGAGCATTACGAGCTGACCAACTCCTGCCTGGAGCATCTCGCGTGTCAAAGCGTGGACCACAGCGTGATCGTCGTCGACGACGGCTCGCGCGACGGCTCGCCCGAGCGCCTGCGGCGAGCGTGGCCAGGTGTGAGGATGCTGCAGCTGGAGTCCAACGGCGGCTACACCAGGGCGGTCAACCGCGGTGTGCACGCCGGCGAGGGTGAGTATGTGGTGCTGCTCAACAACGATGTGCAACCGCGCCCCGACTGCCTGGAGCGGCTCGTCGCGCCGATGCAGCACGACGAGCGCGTCGGCTCGGTGGCGGCGTTGATGCTGGCTCCGGGCGAGCGGGGCGCGATCGACAGCTTCGGGGTGAGCGCCGACGTGACGCTCGCCGGCTTCGCCCGCATGCAGGGCCGCCAGCCCGCCGGGATCGACGCCTCGGGCCCGGCGCTAACCGGCCCGGAGGGCACCACCGGCGCCTACCGGCGCGCCGCGTGGGAGCAGGTTGGGGGCTTCGACGAGACGATCAGCGCATACATGGAGATCCTCGACCTCGCGCTGCGTCTGCGCAGCGCCGGCTGGTCCACCGCCCAAGCGCCCGACGCGGTGGGCGTGCACCTCGGCTCGGTCACCTACGGTCAGCGCTCGCCCACGCAACGCCGCCTGGCGGGCTTCAGCCGCGGCTACCTGCTGCGCCGCTACGGCGTGTTACGCCGCCGCGCCGCCCCACGCGCGCTGCTCACCGAGGCGCTGGTCGTAGCGGGCGATGCGATCGTCTGCCGCGACCTGGAGGCGCTGCGCGGGCGCCTGGAAGGCTGGCAGGCGGCCCGGGGATGCGAGCGCCACCCGTGGCCCCCCGAGGAGGCGATCGACCATTCGATCTCGCTGCGCGACTCCCTCGCGCTGCGCCGGGGGGCGTTAAGGGATTCGTGAGAGCGGCGTGATCCTCAACCCATCAGCAGCTATGCTGACGGCACCTCGGAGGGGGTTACGGTGGTCACGGGCAGACCTGTGCCCGACACCTTGCTCGGGAGGTCTAGCTTCAACCATCGCGACAGTCGTGTGGGCAGTGTTGAGATGATCACCTCGTCGAAGCCGTACCGGTTGATCGCATCATGCACCGCTGCGGTCGGGTCGGGGGCACCCACGATTCCCTCCACGGGTGTTCCGGCGGCCTCGCTCAGCAGGGGCAGAGCCTGATCTAGCACGGCGTTGGCCTCCCCAGCGTCCTGGTCCTCGGGGTCGACGATCTTGTGCAGGCCGTGGGTCGCGTTTGGGACGAGCAGCGTGAACGTGCACGGCCCGCGCTCAGCCCGCTCTCGCACGGCGTCGAGCAGGGGTTGTGTGGCGGCAGTCTTGTGTGCCACCACCAGTACTCGGATGGGGGTCGCGGAGGACTCCATAGTCGGGAACTCCCTTCTCCGGTGGTTGACCCTGATGATCGCACTTGCGGCCACCCTCCGAGTCGCGCCGGACGCGCCACGGCGATCCAGCGCCCATGCGTCGCTGTGACCGCCGCGGATGCGCCGGATTACTAGATCGGCTGGATGTTGACGGCCTTGGGACCCTTGTCCCCGGCTTCGGCCTCGTAGGAGACCTTCGCGCCCTCGGTGAGCGAGCGGTAGCCCGAGCCGACGATCGCTGAGTGGTGGGCGAATAGATCCTTGGACTGGTCATCGGGCGTGATGAACCCGAAGCCCTTGTCGTCGCTGAACCACTTGACGGTTCCAGTAGCCATAGTGCGTCCTCCTACATTCTCGTGCGCCGCGAACGTGGAGATTGCTTAGAGCAAGGCTACGACCGCCCACACTGCTTGTGTCGGGCGACTGCCCAACCTAATAGGGACAACCTAGCAGCGACCGGGGCACGAGCCCGACCCCGAGCGCGAGCCGAACCGGGTCGCTCGGAGTCCCGCGCGGCCCATCTCACGCTTGAGGACGTCTTGGAGCTGTATGGCTGATCATTGGTGCCGCCGCCGCGACGCCGTGGACGCGCTCAGCGTGAAGACTCGTGTGAAGCACAACGTCACCACCGCGCTGGAGGCACGCTCGACGGGCGCGATTACCACTTCTGCACCAAAAACGCACGAAAGGAGTGGGACCTGCCGGCACTGCTGATACCCGAGGTAAATTTGGCCCAAGAGCTACGACACTGCCTGGCAGAAGAAGGCCCAGACTGCACTACGCTGAGATCGTGGCCACGACGCTCGACAAGGACAAGCTGCGGCTGAGGCTGTGGCTATAGAGCGGCGGTAGCGGCGGTACGCTGGCGCACGAGATCTAGACCAAGCTGCTCGAGCTGTGCGCTGTCGATCTCGCCAGCCACCCATCGAGCGGCGAGCGCCTGGTGTTCGAGACTCATCTTGAGCCCCTCGGCGCGCAGCAAGCCTTCCGCGTCGGCCACGGCCTGCTTGCGGGTCACGCGCCCGCCGACCAGTTTCGCCCATTCAACTATGGATAGTGACTGGGTGTGCGCTGCCGAGCGAGGACCGTAGCGCTCGACCTCCTCTTCCCACTCGAGCGTGCCGAACTCGATCGAGATGGGTGGCGGTAGGCCCGCCGGAATATCTGACACCTCGAGCCCTCGTCGTCGAAGGGGACGTCGACCGAGAGACGCACGAAGTCGTCTGCGGAGACGAGCTTGGTTCCCCTGCGGGCGTGCATCTCTGCGGCTGGCGTGATCGATGGTGTAGGCGCGGCCGTCGCGGCCGACGACGACAGGACGCAGGCCGTGCGCGAGGATCTGGCGGGTGAGGCTCGGGGTGTCGCGCTCCGCACCGTTGAGCAGGATGATCAGCCGGTGCTCGGCGCCTGCGGGGTTGTGGTGGTAAGAGGGCGGGAGCTCGCGTAGTGGTTGGGGGCCAAGCGGTGCCCATGCCGCTTGTGCTCAATCTCTGTCTGGCTGAGCGGCATCGAGATCGTCCAGGTCGACGAGATCGCGCGGACGCCCGGCAGCCCGCTTCATCCTCCGAAGGTGCTCAAGCGCGCATATCGCAATAGTCACGTCTCCTATCTCGACATCGATCGCCCCTGCGCGAAGCTCGGGGTACGGCGGGACGCCCTCGAGGCCTTGGACCACATCCAAATCCCCGAGTCGCGTGGCGATCAACACCCGCTCGCCGCTGCGGAGCAGCCCCGCAATGGAACGCTCGGAGCCAAGCAGCGACTCCCCCAACTGGACGTGGCCACCGAGCTCAGCCGCGACGCGGGCCAGCCTATCGAGGTTCTCGGGCGCCGAGTCGGGCACGATGTCGCAATCCTTCGTCCCCCGTATAACCCCCCACGATCCCAGCGCTAGACCGCCAATGACGATGAAGCGGACATTCGCTTGAACGAGCTGGACGAGGATCTGATCGAACGACGGTGCGCTCAACGGGCACGCCGTGAGGAGTCGCGCAACTCAAACAGCTTGCGTGTCAAAGAGATCGTTTCCCTGAGGTTCACGACAAGCGGCCGCTGCCCATCCGCGCGCAGTCGCAGCCGCCGCACCAGCTCCCCCTCCGGGTCGTGCGATTGCTTTTTGGGCGGCTCCGCCATCGATCCGAACACTACCGCGCTTGTCACCGGAAACCATCGAGCTGGATCGCGGCCTCAACTCGGCCTCGGTCATCCCCGACGCGACGCGGTGTCTCCCCACGCATCGCGTGAGAGCCGCCGGCGCAGCCGTGGAGAGGCTCGTTCCAGTCGCGGGTGCGGTTGTCGGCGATGAGCAGGTTGTGCTGGGCCCCCGCGCGGTAGGTGGCGCTGGTGGGCCTTTCCTCGATGTCGTAGGCGTGGCCGTCGCGGCCGACGACGACGGGTCGTAGGCCGCGCGCGAGGATTTGGCGGGTGAGGCTGTGGGGGCCGCTCTGAGCAGGTAGGTGTCGCGGAACCAGGGGCGAGCTTGTAGCGAGTTCTGCGTGGTTTACGGTTTCTTGCTAAACCCCGTATAGGTCGCTATAGTTGCGTGATCGACCCCATCCGCAATCCATACACGCCCGGCGCCGGATCGCGGCCTCCTGCGCTCACTGGCCGCGACGAGCAGATCGAGGACTTCAGGGTGCTCCTTGCTCGCTTGCGCATCGGACGGCCGGAGAAGAGCATGCTGATCACCGGATTGAGGGGTGTGGGAAAGACGGTGCTGCTGAACACCTTTGAAGCGATCGCCGAGGAGGCCGGGTTCCGTACCGCAAAGAGCGAGATCACCCACGAGACGGAGTTCCGGCCGCTCGTCGCCAGGCTTGCACGACGGGCGCTGCTCTCGATCAGTCCCGCCAACCGCATGCGCGAGCGCGCCCGTCGCGCCGCTGCGATCTTCAAGGCGTTCACGCTGCGCCTGCCGGAAGGCATCGAGATCGGCGTGGACGTTGAGGCGCTGCTTGGCCGTGGGGACTCTGGCGACCTGGCCGAAGACCTCTCCGACCTGTTCGTCGCGCTCGGCGAAGCCGCGACCGAGCACAAGACCGGCGTCGTGTTCTTGCTGGATGAGGTGCAATTCTTCGCTCGCCCCGATCTTGAGGCGCTGATCGCTGCTTTGCATCAGGTTGCTCAGCGCGAGTTGCCGCTGACCGTGGCCGGGGCTGGCCTGCCTCAGCTGCCGGCTCTCACCGGCGCAGCCAAGTCCTACTCCGAGCGGCTGTTTCGCTTCCCCATGATCGACCGGCTCCCCGACCGCGATGCGCGGGATGCCCTCGAGCTTCCGGCCAAGGCCGAGGGCGTCAGCTACCAGCGCCGCGCGACCGATCGCATTCTCGAGCTGACCGATGGCTACCCCTACTTCCTCCAGGAGTACGGCAAGCATGTCTGGAATCTCGCCGCCGGCCCCACAGTCACGCTGGCCGACGTCGAGCGCTCGCACGACCTCGTTCAGCTGGACCTTGACGAGAGCTTCTTCCAGGTGCGCATCGGCCGAACGACCAAGGCAGAGCTCACATACCTGTCGGCGATGGCGCACCTCGGGGCTGGACCACACCGCTCTGGAGAGATCGCGGCCACACTCGGCCGCACAGGTCCAGAGAGCATCGCGCCAACCCGCGCACGACTGATCGAGAAGGGACTCATCTACAGCCCCTCATACGGTCTGACCGAGTTCACCGTTCCGCACTTCGACACATTCATCAGACGACGTTTCCCGCTCGCAGAAGCGGGCTAATCGCACCCAGGAGGTTGGGGTTCGAGTCCCCTAGCTCCCAGGTGACGCCGCCGCACCCGGGCGAACTCGATCGAGACAGGTGGCGGTCCGCAGGTCACGCGGCTCTCCCCACGCGTCGCGCGAGAGCCGGCGGCGCAGCCGTGTGGAGGCGCGCTCCCAGTCGCCTGTGCGGTTGTCGGCGACGAGCAGGTTGCGTTGGTCCCCTGCGCGGTAGGTGGCGCTGGCGGGCCATTCCTCGATGTCGTAGGTGCGTGGGGTGTTGCGCTAGCGCCGTTGAGCAAGATGATCAGCCGGTGCTCGGCGCCTGCTGGGTGGTGGTGGTAGGAGGGCGGGAGCTCGCGTAGCGGTTAGGGACCGAGCGGTGCCCACGCTGGTAGACGAGGCCGATCATCGCCACCCCGAGCACGCGGCGTCCCCCAGTTGTGCGACGCTGACTACGTGTGCGCGCAGGATGTCGCAGAGGACTGGCGAGTGTTTGTCTCCGCGGCCGCAGCGATGTCCATATCAGCCATCTCGACCGTCGGCATATAGGCCTCGGCCGCCAACGTCCGTGGGCCGGCCACCCGGCGAGCTGGTCGCTGTTGAACGCTGTGGATCATCGCCACGCCGCTGGTAGCCTTGGGTGCATGGCGACAACGACGGTTGAGATCGATAGCGATCTGCTGGCGCGGCTGCGGGAGCGTTCGCCGGGCAAGAGCGACCGCGAGTTGCTTGAGGGTCTCGCGGCGGTGACCCTCGGGTTTGAGGCGATTCATCGCGTGCAGCGGCGCACCGCCGACGCAGGCATAAGCCAGGAGGAGATCGAAGGTGAAGCGGTGCGCGTCGTACGTGAGCACCGGCGCCGGCGTGCGGCCGGACAGGCTGCGACTTGAAGCGAGTCGTAGTCGATCCCAACGTGACGAGCAGGAGGCAGCGCGGGCCGTGGCCGCGATCGAGCGCATCGCGGTGATGCTCGACGACCCGGTCGATCCGGAGCCGGTTCTACGCGACAGCAGCGACGATTATCTGCTTGCGCTCGCTCGGGCCGGGAACGCCGAGGCGATCATCACGGGCGACAAGGACCTTCTTGACCACGCCGGCCTGCGACCGCCCGCGATCAGCGCGCGTGAGGCTACCGGCAGGCTCGCCACGCCACCGAACGGCTGAGCAGTTTCTCGCCGCGCCGCTCTTCCTGAGGCCGCCCTGAGCGTCGGCCCCAACCGGGGGCAAAGTCCGGACCCAAGCCCGGTCGTCCCCGAGGTCACGCGGCGTCTCCCCACGCATCGCGCGAGAGCCGGCGGCGCAGTCGTGCGGAGGCTCGTTCCCAGTCGCGCGTGCGGTTGTCGGCGACGAGCAGGTTGTGCTGGTCGCGGGCGCGGTAGGTGGCGCTGGTGGGCCATTCCTCGATGTCGTAGGCGTGGCCGTCGCGGCCGACGACGACGGGGCGTAGGCCGCGCGCGAGGATTTGGCGGGTGAGGCTGTGGGGGCCGCTCTCGAGCAGGTAGGTGTCGCGCTTGTCGGCGGCCTGCTCGAAACCTGCTTCGAGTAGCAGCGGGCGGTTGAGCATGAATGCGGTGGTGCGTAGGTGGGGGTTGGGGAAGCGTGGGTAGTCGCGTCGCGCATGGGGGAGCAGTGCGAGCTGGTAGGGCCAGTACATGGGCTTGCCGCGGATCCACTCGGCTTGGCTCTCCCAGCTGCCGGTCGCGCCGGCGACCCCGACGTTCGCATCGTCCAGTGCGTGGGAGAGCTGCCCAAGCCAGTTGTCGGCGAGGATCGTGCTGTAGGAGTTCAGGAAGCAGAGGCGCTCGTGCTCCAGCTGGCGGGCGGCTAGCCTGTAAGCGGGGAGGTCGAGCACGGGGCGCTCCAGCTCGATCAGGTGGTGGTCGGTGTCGCCTAGCTCCGCCAGGAGGGCGGCGCGCAACGCCTCGCCTCCGGAGCTGCTGTCCGCGTCGCCCGGGGTGTCGCGCTCCGCACCGTTGAGCACGATGATCAGCCGATGCTCGGCGCCCGCGGGGTGGTTATGGTAGGAGTGCAGGAGCTCGCGTAACGGCTCGGGGCCGAGCGGTGCCCACGCTAGGTAGACGAGGCCGATCATCGCCATCCCGAGCGCGCGGCGTCCTCCAGTTGTGCTCTACACGCGCCTGAGGATGGCAATGAACTCATAGCCATTGGGTCGCAGCGTTTCGATCGCGAACGGAAGTTGCATCTCGTTACGCGCATACTCCAATAGAGCCCGGAACTCCCGTGGCGCCCAGACGTGGAAGTGGATGGAGTAGTCGCTCTGCTCGAGTTCCTGCACGCGTGCCGCAACTTCGGCGGCTGGAACTTTATCGACGAGGCGTGCCCATTCCTCCTGGTGAATCGTTCGCGACCAGCCGGGGCCCTCGCGGTGGTCGCGAACGATGTGCTCCAGAGATGTCGGCGGGCGGTCTGCATCGAAGGTGCGGCGGCGGTGGGGAACCGCGAGGTAGTGAATGCCTCCGGGTATAAGCACGCGCAGATGGTTGGCGAGCGTTCCGAGTGGGTCTTGGGTGTGCTCGATGAAGTGGTTGGCTATGACGAAGTCCACCGAAGAGTCCGGCTGGCTCGAGAGAGACTCACCGTCATCGATGATGTCTACCTCGACGAGGGGCTTGGCGGCAAGCTCGGGGTAGTGGCCGCGTAGCCCCGCGCAATCCATCCGGTCGAGGTAGCGCACGGCCGCGTCTGGGGGCAGAGGCAGTGGACTGTGCAGTGCGCCTATCTCCAAGCCGCTGCCGTGCAGATACCGCTCCGCAAGCTCCCAACGACAATCGCGAAGCCGCGGGTTATGGAGGACAGCTTTGATGTTGGCCGCGAAACCGTCGACCAGTGCACCGAGGTGCCCGAACGGACCAGGCAAGGTGGAGGATGTGCTCACGAAGATCAATCATTCCATAGGGTGCACGTGGCCTGCGGTCACCGGCTTTCATCGGTTGCGAGAGGTTGGCAGACCTCCTCGGTCCGCCTGCATCCCCACGCATCGTGCGAGGGCCGCCGGCGCAGCCATGTCGAGGCCCATTCCCAGTCACCCGTGCGGTTGTCGGCGAGGAGTAGGTTGCTCGCGCTCCAGTTGACGGGCGGCCAGCCCGTAGGCGGGGAGGTCGAGCAAAGGGGTGCTCCGGCTCTATTACGCCTGTGAGGCGGGCGTGGTCAGAGCGTAGGAATTGGCGCAGCGGCGCAGGGCCGAGTGGTGCCCAGGCTAGGTAGACGAAGCCGATCGTCGCCACCCCGAGCGCGCTGCGTCCTCCAGTTGCGCTCCGCTGACCACGCGCGCGCGCTGCACCTTCCTCCGCTTGCGCAGCGCGACTGGTAGCCCGATCAGCGCATCGCGCAGGGCCCGCATCCATGCGCGCTGCCTATGTTCACGCACTGCGCAGTAGAAGTTACCTGCTTGGCCGCGTAGGAGAGAGGGTGCGTGGCGTATCAGCGCGGACACTGGGTAGCACTTCACGATCAGCCACACCGGATTGCGCCAGAGCAGGTAGCCGTTGCTGTCGGTCATGCCGCGTCCCAGGGTCGCACTGCCGCGGTGATAGAGCACCGCCGTCGGCACATAGCGACAGCGCACGCCTACGAGCTGTGCGCGGAAGGCCCAATCGATGTCCTCGTAATAGGCGTAGTAGTCCTCGTCGAAACCCCCGACTGCCTCCAGTGCTGAACGGCGGTAGAGAGCCGCCCCACCACAGGGGCCAAACACCTCCTCGGGTAAGTCGTACTGCCCGACGTCTCGGTCTCCGTGGCCGCGACGACGCCCGCCACCGCGCCAGGTAAGCAGATCTCCGGCGCCGTCAAGCACATCCCGTTCGGCGAAATCGAGCATCTTGGGCGTAACCGAGCCAACCTCTGGATGGCGTTCGAGTTCCCCGACGAGATCCGCAAGGCAGTCTGGATCGAGCTCCATGTCGTTGTTAAAGAGGCCCACCAGCTCGCTGTCGGCGGCCCGGAGACACGTGTTCATAGCTGCGCTCACCCCACGGCGCTGTGGTTGGAGCACGACCCGCACCTGCGGCCACTGTGCTTCCAAGTAAGCCAGCGAATCGTCCTCGGAGCAGTCGTCCACCACCACGATCTCGAAGCCCTTAAGTGTCTGGCACTCCAGCGAGGTCAGCATCTTCTCCAACAGCGCGCGGCCATTGTAGTTGGGGATCGTCACAGTTAATCGGGGCAATACCGTTCTCGCTTCATATCGCTCACGATGCGCTTCCCAACGTTGGTAGGGACGGATCGGCCTGCTGTCCCCAGGCATACGCCGATAGCAGTCGCCGTCGCTCCAGCCCGCCATTGGCATAGAGGCGTGTCTGATTGTCGGCGATCAACAGGTCCTCTTGATTGCCTTGCCAGAAAGTCCGGCTTTGGGGCCAATGCTCGGGCTCGTGGAGAGAGCTATCGCGGGCGACAACAATCACGCGTAATCCCAGGCGTAGGATCTGGTGTGTGAGACTGTCGTGTCCACTCTCCAGTGTATAGGCATCCATCTTGGTGTGGATCTTGCCGGTGCGCAGGCTCGTGAGTATGGCCCGTCTGGCTATAAACCCATTCGTGCGCAGGTGTGGTGCTGGGAAGCTCTCGAAGCGGTGGATCTGCTCCGGCATCGGCGCGAGGCCTTTCAGCAAAGCGGTTAGCGAGCCGAGCAGGGAACGGGGCATCGGCTCGGATGTAGGCCAAAATCCCGCTTCCCGTTCGAGTTCTATCCCCCTGTAGAGTTCACGTGCCACCTTCCTCTTTGGGAAGATGCTCCGGTAGGGACTCGGCAGGAAGAGCGTATTCAACGCTGCGGAGCGGAAACTCGCCCATGAGCCGGTTGCACCAACTAGCCCAGCACGTGGTTGGTCGAGGGCGAGAGCCAGCTTTGCGAGCCAGTCGGACGCGAGTAGCACACTATGAGAGTTTAGGAAGCACAGGCACTCGTGCTCCAGCCGCTCAGCAGCTACGGCGTAGGCGGCAAGATCCTGCAAGGGCTCCGCCAGCACAAGCTGGCGATGTTCAATTCCCTCCAGCTCGGCGTTCAGCGCCGGCAGGCAATCATCGCTCACACCGTTGAAGAGCATGATCAGCTCGTGCTCGATGCCGGCCGGGTGTGTGCGATACGACTCCAGGAACCTGCGCAGCGGCGCCGGGCCTAGAGGTCCCCATACCAAGTGAATGACGGCGATCATCGACCTGATTCCTATTGTGGTGAACGGGGTAGTGCGGCGTTGGGATCGCGCACCGCCTCCCGCCTCAGCACGCCCACTCCCGCACGAGCTGCCCAAACTTGGCGCTGCCGATCATGCTCGATCGTTGGATCTGCCGGCGAGCGATCAGCCAGTGTGGCGCCTTGTGCAGCACACCTCCTATTGCGCGGAGGTGGACACCCAGCATACCGGTGCGCGCGCTGCGGAGCGCGATCTGAAATTGCGCCCAACCGATCCAGGGCGCATTCGCAACTAAGAAGCCAAGCGGGGGATCCTTGATCAATACCGCCAGCAAGTTACGTCGGTGCAGCCCAAAGTAGAAGCGGTTGAGCTCACCTCCAGTGGTGGCACTTCCCATATGGTAGGCAACCGCGCTAGGCACGTAGCGGCAGGGGTAGCCTAGGAGCTGCGCCCGCAGGCCCCAGTCGACATCCTCAAAGTAGGCGTAGAAGGACTCGTCGAATGGGCCCACGGCCGCGAGTGCCGAAGCTCTGTAGAGCGCAGCTCCAGCGGTCGGTGCGAAGACTTCCGCCTCGTGGTCGTATTGGCCGTGATCGAGTTGCCCATGACCACGTCTGGTGGCGATCCCTGAGCGAGTGAATATATCCCCCGCACCGTCAAGCTCCTCGCGACGCCAGTAGTTGAGCAGCTTGCACGATGCGGAGCTGGCCTCGGGGTGGCGCTCCAATGCGGCGACCAACTCTCCTAGCCAACCCGGGTGGAGCTCAACGTCGTTGTTGAGCAGCGCGACCAACTCACTACGGGCGGAGCGTACGGCGATGTTGAGGGCTGCCGCCACGCCGACGTTTGCGGTCCCGGTGCCCACCACGCGAACTTCAGGGTGCTGTTCGTGCAGATACACGACCGAGTCGTCGGTGGAGCAGTCGTCGACCACCACGGCCTCGAAGTCCAGGTAGCGCTGTGCGGAAAGAGAAGGCAGCAGGACTTCCAGCAGCTGGCGGCCGTTGTAGTTGAGAACGGCGACGGTGACCCTAGGTCTGTGCGAATCGCGTTTGGAGGACGTCATCGTGCGCGGAGCACCATACCCCTCCAGCCACCAAGCAGCTCCCGCAACTCAGAGGGAAATCGCCGGCAGAGAGCGAGTACGGCGAGGTAAACGCCGGTAGCGATGATCGCCCCGGCGATCGGGTGGATCGGCAGCAGCAGGCCGACGGCGGTGGCGGTGCATCCTGCGAGCGCCGCCACCGGAACGATACTCACCGGCAGACGAGCATCTGGCAGTGCGCGGATAAGAATCAGCGCCGAGACTAGCCCGAGGCCCGTCTCGCCGGCCAGAACGGCCAGCGCTCCGCCACGCGCCCCCAGCTCGGGTGCGAGCAGGAGGGTGACAGTGGCGGACACGACGAGTGCCATCAGGTTGGCGATCAGCACCGGTCGGAAGCGTCCCATCGTCAGCAGCGGAAAGCCACAGGCAATCGCCGTGAAGTTGCCGACCAGGGAGAGCGCCTGGATGCGCAGGACAATGATTGCCGGATCGGCTTTGTGGCCGCCGAGCACGTGAATCCCGAAGGCAGCTCCCACCTCGACGCAGACCACAAGCCACGTGGCCATCAGGATTGAGAGCTCGAACAGCCGCCCACTGGTGCGTGCGAAGCGGGCACGATCGTTGTGGACAGTCCGCACGAGGATCGGAAAGATCGGCGCGATGACCATCCCGGGCACGCCGATCAGGACTTCCATGATCCGAAAGGAGATCGCGAAATACCCAGTCTGTACAGCGGCCGCAATCAGCGACATGGCCACGATTGCGACTCGCAGGTAGACGATGTTGACGGCACTGACTGTCGCCCACGGAATCGACTCGCGCAGCAGGTGCCACCAGTGCCCGACATGGAACGACGGCTTCAGCGAGGTGTAGCGCACGACGAGTGGGATCGTGACGGCCAGCGAAACCGCTGCTGCGGGGATCGCGATAGCGAGCAGCGGCACGATGCCGGCGCCGGCGATCACCAGCGCGATGATCAGGGCGACGCTCACGCCCTGCCGCAACAGTTCGATCGCCGAGGCCCAGCCGAAGCGCAGCTGGCTCTGGAGCGTCATCGAGAGCAGGCTTTGCAGCAGCTGCAGCACGAGGCCCGCGCCTGCGAGTACCGTGCCAATCACCATCGCGGTGCTGTAACCCGCTACGGCGGCGAAGGCGACGACCAGGGCGACGCCCGTGATCGTGAGCAGCAGGCGGATGCCGATTGCGGATCGCATCATGCCTCGCCGCTGCTCGTCGCCAAGGGTGGCGAAGCCGCGCAGAACGATCGTGTTCAGCCCGCCCTCGGTGAAGCCGGCGACGATCGTAACCAGCGCGACCACCGTCATGTAATGCCCGAATTCGACTTCCCCGAGGTGTCGTACCAATAGCGGGGCGGAGATGACGGAGAGCAGGAGTCCGGTGACGTAGGCTCCCGTACGCACTGCGCTGCCCCGCAGCGCAGCCGGCCCGGCCTGCGCAGTGTCGAGCAGGTTCTCGGTGGTTGTCGGCTCAGCGGCTACGATCGGCATGCCCCCACAATCTTGCAGCTTGTGGCGGCGGGGCGCGTCGCCACGACGGAGAACCGAGCCGTGGGGTAAGCCTCCCTGGCATCGCTGCACACATGTTGATGGAGGGTCCCATTGCCCTGGCAGTGATCATGGTCCAGGGGTCGCGTCCCCTGAGCCGAGATTTGAGGTCGCGGGCGTAGCCGACCCTGACAAGTCGACGATGGAGGTACGCAGCCGGAGGAGGTAGCCCCGAACGGGAGGTTTCGCTGGCCTGGATGGGCCGCGAAACTGCGGCCCACATCCACGCCCCAGCCAAGAGCACCAGGAGATGATCGCCCATAAACATTGCACCCCAGCGGGGCTCCACCTAGCCAATTCCAGGAGCCTGGGACGCGACCCGCCAAGCATCCACAATGGTGGACGACGGTATCGTAAACTTCGATGTCCTCGGCGACCTCGCTTGCGGTGCCGTTAGTCTCGCTCAGGGCCGACTTACTTCCTAGGGACGACCACGGCGCGACCGGTTACCTTCGCGACCACGTGATCGCTAGAGTCTGTCAGCGTGACGATTATCGCGTACCGGCCAGAGTGTTGCCAGCGGTGACGACCGCTCACACGTAGGGTTCCGGTCCCAGTCACGGCTCCTGCGCTTTTGGTTCCATCGCCCCAGGAGATCGTGGCGTGAAGGCCGGCCGAGCGCATCCTGGCACGAATCAGCGCTACTTCGTAACTGCGAACCGGCGAGCCGCTTCGCACCTCGAATTCGCAGCCGACGGCCGATACGCCGCCGCTCTTCGGAGGATCACACGGCGGCGGAGTCGTCGAGAGCGGCGCAGGGTGGATATCTGCCTCCATTTCTGAACCTTGGGAGTACGTTTGGTTGCTCACCACGTCGGTGACCTTCGCTCGGATCTTGAACACGCCAGGGCTCGTATAGATGTGTGTGCCTGCCACCACAACGATGTGTGTGCCTGCCACCCCAACGCGATCTTGTTCGTAGGTCGTAATCGTGCCCACGCTCGTCGTGCCGTCGCCCCATTCAATCACCGGGTTAGAGACTGTGTCTCCATTCGGAATACAAACGATGTGCTTCGAGTATCCGATCGGCCGACCAGTAACACCGAGCTGGCTCATGCCGGGTTCGGCCAATAGGCACTCGGCTGGAGCGGGTGTGCTGGCCCTTGCAGCTGCGGGAGTCGCCCACAGAAGCCCAATCAAGAATACTGGAAGACATCGTCTCATCGGTGTGGTTCGTCCACCTGCTCTCGCTATTCCAATGTACGCTTCGGAGTGTAGTGTAGCTCGCACCCATACGCCCGTCTACCCCTCGCCGCGATCTTTAGGTTGCCAGCGAGATCGATGTCGGTCACGAACGCTGAGGAGGAAGTCATGTAGAAGACATCATCCATAGGCGGTGCTGTGCGAGAGATGGAGGCTTGTCGGCCCTGCGGGGGCGGGCACTAAACCACCCTGATGCTGCATTGGCTGAAGACCGTTGTGGTGAGCGATCAGGGAGAAGGTGCGACTTGATCGCGTCAGGTGGGGACCAGGAAGACGTTCCAGAAGCGTTCGGCCGGGAAGCCTGGTTGGGCGTCGCTGTTGAGGCGTCGTAATTAGGTTTGGGTGGCATCAAAACCGGGGGTCCTTGTTTTTCCCTCGGATGAGCCTGGCGGGTGCCCGTGTTCCTGGCCAGGTGGTGTCCGGCGTAGAGGCGGCGTGAGCCTGGTCTGCGGCTCTTGCGCGGAACGTGAGAGGGCGAGCGTCGATACGGCGTCCCGGGACCGTAGGTCTCCAAGGGTTGCAAAAGGGAGCGTGCCGAGGCAGCAACTGAAGGCATTGAGTACCGACGCGGCGCTCGCTGGCGGACCGGCCTGATCTGAAGAACAACCTCTATCGGATCTGGAATCGGATGAGCTCGGGGTCCTACTTTCCGCCTTTGGTGCGGGCGGTGGAGATCCCCAAGCTGCATGGCGGCGGCACATCGATGGCGCGTCCCAAGCTTACTCCCATTCTTGGTCCGTATCGCGTGGTTCAACGGCGGCCGTCTGTACGACAACCTCGACGACCGGCCACCCAAAAGATGGTCCCACTCACTCTGAACTGGCTAACTTCCCTGGTGCCACTACAGCGCGGCCAGTTGCTGTCGCGACGATGTAACCGCTAGTGTCCGTCTGAGTAACGATGATCGCGTAGTGGCCGGAGTGTAGCCAGCGATGGCGTCCTCTCACACGTAGGGTGCCGGCGCTGCCTGTCACGGCTCCTCCGCTCTTGGTTCCATCGCCCCATGAGATTGTGGCGCGAAGGCTAGTCGAGGACATCCCGGCGCGAATCAGCGCTACCTCGTAACTGCGAGTCGACGAGCTGCGTTGCACCTTGAAGTCGCTGCCGATGACTGACACGATGTTGCCCGTCGGAGGATCGGAGAGGGAAGCCGGAGCTTCACACGGCGCCGAAGTCGCCGGGACCAGCGAAGGACGTATATCTGCTCCTATTTCCGAGCCTGCTGAGTACGACTGACCACTCACCATGTCGGTGACCTTCGCCCGGATCTTGAATGTACCAGGGTTCGTATAGACGTGTGCGCCTGTAACCGCTATACGGCCTGGTTCGCGGGCCATGATCGTGCCCACGCTTGTTGTGCCGTCGCCCCATTCAATCACTGGTCTGGAGACCGCGTCACCACTCGGAACACAAAAGATGCCTTGCGAGTAGGCGAGTGACTGACTTGCAACACCAACCTGGACTATGGCGGGCAGCGGAAGCACGCATTCGGCCGGCGACATGTCGGCCCTTGCAGATGCGGGCGCCGCCCACAAAACCCCGACCAGCAATATTGGAAGCCATCGTCTCATCGGGTCCACCTCGTCTCCTTCGTTAGAGCTGCTCCAACGTACGCTTCGGCGTAGTGTACCCGTATCCATAGACCGTCCATCCTCGAGCACGAGTTGCGGTTCGTAGGTGGTGCCAGTGCTCAGCGGGGATGTCGTAGAAATCTAGCTGCTCGAGGTTCTTGGTGAGCTTCTCGCGGCCTTCGTACACTTCGCTTCGAACTCGTCACGGACGAGCAGTCTAGATGCAATCCCAAGGCGTGACATCATAATGTTATTTTTGGTCCCCCGACGACGACTTCAATCATTCCGTCGAGGGCCCAAAGAAGAGAACCTATGCTAGGACGTTGGCAAATGCACGCCGAGGGCGTTGAGAGCGTAGCTCAACTCGTAGCCAAAGCTGGAGCAATTATTTTCTCCCCCGGCGGTCTCGATCGCTGTGCCCTGGTTTTCGTGCACATAAGGGCCACCGCTGTCCCCCGCTTCACTTGTTGCACAGAGCCAATCCTCATGTTCGACGTCTATAAACCCCTTACCCTCCTTGCTGTAGTTGACGTCCACGGTAATGTTGGCAGCTTCCACATCACCACATTGCGTCCTAGATGTTTGGCCAACGTGACACTCATACATGCCTTTGTATGCAGTAAAAGGTTCGGTCCCAATATGGTAGCTTTCTTCCATACCCCATACTACAATATCGGGCTCGGGTGCTGGGGGTTCACATCCCTCGGTTTCGATAACTGCCGCATCCCCTGTGTGGTTTAGCACCTGGGCTATCATATGTCCCAATCCGCAGCCGACTTTGCCACCCGGATAAGCCGTGCCCCAGGATTCACGCCAGTAAACAGAATTTTCTGGATAAACACAGTGCCCAGCTGTCAGGATATACGGGTAGTTATTGTGATCCCTGACAAAGAAGCCCGCCGTGCAAAGATGCAGTATATTTTTTTCGGGCGAACTAATGATACCGACTCCACCACGCACGGGGCGTTCACAATATGGAAACGAACACCCCATTGCTTTGGCGGCAATGGTGCTAGGCAGGATAGGAAGCACCCGTACTGGGATTGATGGGCTCGCTGCTGCCGCAATCTTTGTTTGTTCTATGGTTTCGGGAGAAAGATTCGCCGCAAGCTCGATAGTGACACCGTTGGTCGTCGGATCGGGTATGACCATCGCCTGCTGGTTACGTTTGAGGACATCGAGTTTTTCGTTCCACCCTTTTGCCAGTTCTTCAACGGCTTGCCAACTATTGTGGACCGCATCAAACGTGGTATCAGCGAGAACGCCAACGTCGCTCATAGCAGCTTCGGCGGTGATTTGGTCTGCGGAGGAAAGAACACCAACGTGGAATCGACCCGTCTGGGGATCGAACCACAGACCTGCGTAATTAGCACCGAGCTTGCTTTGGAGCTTCGGCACTATATTGCCGACGGCTTTCTGAATCTCGATATCCTGTTCTGCCTGATTGATGCTAATGTTTGCTTGCTGCGCCAATATAGGCGCGCCATAGGTAACAAAACTACTTCCCGAAGCCATTGCGTTTGGCGCGAACGCCATCGCCAGCAATAGGCAGACCGCTAGCCCTTTTGCTATCGATTTCACGTGACCCATCCTTTTCGTTGTGATCTGTAAAGTCTCACCGTTTCTCGCTTGCCCATAAGGAGATGCAGAGAAGCGCGACGATGCGACCGTCTTTGCACACATCAGCTGCAATACCGCGAGGGGAAGCTGTGAACAAGGCGTACGGGTCTGTCTCCGCGACATTGCCGCGTTCGCTTTGCTCGCCCTCGCGGCGGTAGCCCGTATGCCTCTCGGTGTCGTCGACGCGCGAGCACGAGGCCCTTGAGGCCGACTTAAACCGGGCGTTCTGGCTCCATCGGATCCGAGAGCGCGCTCGCGAAATAAGGCAAAGCTCGCCTTGTCGATCTCCGGTTGCCGTGTGCGTAATCTCGCGATCACGTCAGCCCGGCTAATGACGAATGTGTGGCAGCTGCGCTCATCTCGGCTTAGCGTGTTCATAGCTGGCTGCCCAATCAGTACGCCGCTTGCGTGATGCGTTGAGCGGTATCGGCGACTTTGGGACCAAATTCCTCCAGCAGCTCGCCACAGGTGTTGGCCTCCACCGGAACCGCCAGCTCGACCGCCGCGAGCGGGCAGCCCTCCGTGTCCATCACGATGGCCGCGATGGTGCGTCTGCCCGCCAGTAGCTCCTGATCGTCGACTGCCATGCAGCCCTCTACGGCGATCCGCTCGAGCTCGGCCCGCAGGGCTGTCTTGGTCACGATCGTCTTGGGAGTCCTCCGTATGAGGCGCAGCCTTGCGATCAGAGCGTGTTGCTCCGCCGCGGGCAGGCGCGCCAGGAGCGCCTTACCCGCGGCGGAGCAGTGGACGGGCTGGCGCGTGCCCACCCCGATGCCTACATCGACCGCGTACTGCCCTTGGCGAGACCCCTGCCAGCGGTCCACGTAGACGATCTCGGTACCCCACAGCACTCCCAGGCTTGCCGTACGCCCGGTTTGAGCCCTCAGCTCCCTCAGGGGCTTTCGGGCGGCGCAGCGGAGTGCCATTGAGTCCAGTAGCGAGAGGCCGACGTCCGAGGCGCGCGGGGAGAGCCGGTACTTGCGCGAGGGTCCCTGCTCGAGGTAGCCGAGCGTCACCAGCGTGCTCGCATATCGGTGCGTAGGTGCGCCACGAGGCGCCATGAGAAAGGAGATGCAGAACGATTGATGGACAACATCTCTCCGTGTCGGCTGTGATGCCGGCCCCGGGCTGATGCAGCGGTCCGGCGAAGCTGGGGGCAGTCCTGGCGTGGAATCGCACGCCGTGGGCGAGAGCGCCCCGATGACGTAGCGGCCGGGTGGTACTGCCAGACACCCGAGTGCGCGCAAGCGAGACCGAAAGGCAGAGCGAAAGCGAACCGATGGTAGAAGCCCCTTCATCGATAGGCCGGCCCGAAACCTGGCGGACATGGGCCGGATGCAACAACGATGCCGCTCTCGACGCTGGCGGCTCGCTCCACGTACCTCTTCGGAGCTGGGGTGGAGGCCGGCGGGAGACTGCGATTGCCCGTCGGATGGTTTGCAGGGGTAAAGTCGGCTGCCGACCCGGTCAAACGGATCATGGTGAACGTGGGAAGCGCCCCGTGCGTGCCTGCCCGGTGGGGGCAGGCACGGCGCGATGTCCGCTGATACGCATGGGGCGTGGCGGAGTCCGCGTAGTAGTCCGAGGGCGGGAAAGCCGCCCACATGGCGAAGGCGGACAGCAGGACCGCAGCATGAGAAGCTATTCGGGAGGTCGAGTGTGAATACGCTCGCGCCGCTCTCGGTCGATGAGGCCGAGCAGCGGGTACTGGGATGGCAGACCAAGCTGCACCGCTGGGCGGGGCAGGATAAGGACAAGCGCTTCGGTGACTTGTTCAACTTGCTCTGCGACCCCGCGACGCTGCTGGTCGCGTGGGAGCGGGTGAAGCGCAACCGAGGGTCCCGCACCCCCGGTGTCGATGGCATGACACGCAAGCGGATCGAGGCGGTAGGCGTGGAGGTGTTCCTTGGCGAGCTCAGACAGTCGCTGCGGGACCGGACCTTCACGGCGCTGCCGGTCCGGGAGCGCGAGATCCCCAAGCGCGCAGCCGGGAAGACTAGGAAACTAGGCATCCCAACCCTGCGTGACAGGATCGTCCAGATGGCGGTGAAGCTCGTGCTGGAGCCGGTCATGGAGGCGGACTTCTGCCCGTCCTCCTACGGCTTCCGACCCGGGCGACGAGCACAGGACGCCATCGAGGAAGTGCGGCACTTCATCAACCCGCCCATAGGATACGAATGGGCGATAGAGGGAGATGTCGAGGACTGCTTCGGCAGCATCCACCACGGACTGCTGCTGGCCGAGCTGCGCCGCCGGGTAACCGATAAACGCGTACTCGCACTTATAAGACAGTTCCTCGGCGCTGGTGTCATGTGTGAGCTTGGCACCCTCGCCGCCACGCCATCGGGCACACCGCAAGGAGCGATCCTTTCGCCGCTGTTGGCGAACGTCGCCCTTTCGGTACTCGACCGTCACTTCCAGAGAATCTGGGACGTGCGCACGGCAGGACAGCGTGCTCACGATCGAGCCAAGGGCCTGCCCGGCTATCGAATGATCCGCTACGCGGATGACTTCGTGATCCTGGTGCACGGTACCGAAGCTCACGCCCAGATCATCAAGGAACAAACGGCCGAGTTCATGCGTGAGTACATGCGGCTCACACTCTCGCCCGAGAAGACAGCGATCACCCATGTTGACGACGGCTTCGACTTCCTCGGCTTCCGCATCCAGCGGCGCCTCTGGAACAACCGATCGCTGGTCGCCTTCAGCTTCCCAAGCCAGCAAGCACTCGGGGACATCAAGTACCGCATCAAGCAGTTGACCGGACGTCACACAACGAGCCTCTCGCTCGACGAACTGGTCCGTACGCTCAACCCAATCCTTCGGGGTTGGACCAACTACCATCGCCACAACGCCGCATCGCGCTGCTTCAACTATCTCGACTACTACCTGTGGTGGCGGATAGTCAGATGGCTGCGCAAGAAGCACAAGCGGCTGACCTGGACACAGGTCAAGCGACGGTACTGGGGGCACGACTGGACCAGCCCCGACGGCACGAGGCTCTACTGGCCCGGCGAGGTGAAAATCAAACGGTACCGCTACCGCGGATACCGCATACCCTCGCCGTGGACGACCGAAGGAGAACCCCGATTCACCGATCGGCCAGAGGTCACCGACACCTGACCAACTACCCAACAGCGGACAGCGCATGTCCTGTGGAGAGCCGGATGCGAGGGAACCCGCAAGTCCGGTTCGGCGGGCGGCGGCGAGGAAACCATCAGTCGCAAGACTGACAGGCGCCTCGCCGCCGACCCAACTCGAACGGCCCAGGTCGAGCTCGTCGGCCATGTCTGCGATCCCGCGCACTGGGCGCTCGGGAGTGAAGCAGGTGAGCATCGAGAGGCCGGCGACCAGCGAGGAGGAAAACTTGCCGGGGCGCTCGGGATCAAGTGGCTTGGGCATCGCTCAACAGGCCGCTCGGTCGCCCTCGCGTGGTGCCCCAAGCCTCGAATGGGAGTCGGAGACATTGGCTCGCAGCGGAGGGTTGGCGCTTGCGTTTGCGACCATGGAGTAGATGGTGCCGGACGCTGCGCGTAGGTCAATACCTTTAAGTAGGTATTCCGAAAAGCGGTCTGCGCCGCGGTATCTGGGCTTTGGGGAGGGCAGCCATCGCAAGGGATCCTGGCCTTTCCCTGCTCCAGTCGGGATTCAGGGGGTCAACGGTCTTCTGTCACGTGTGCCGGACTGGAACCCCTGGCGTGGTAGCTGGTGGACCTTTAAGTAAGTATTTCTTGAGAGGAGCTGACGCCGATCGGGCGCTCGGTGTAGGGTTTGCGCGGTCGGAATACTCCTATCGATGAGGATGAGCAAATGTCGGGTCGTTATGCGGGAGGAGGCTGAGTGTCTGCCAAACACGCGCTGCTGGGGCTCCTGATCCACCGGCCGGCCTACCGTTACCAGCTCGGCGAGCGCTTGGAGGAGCGCCTTGGGCCGGCGTGGAGCATCAACTCCGGCCAGCTGTATCAGACGATCAGACGAATGTGCGAGGAGGGTCTGGTCGAACGAAGGGACAGCGAGCTGGAGGACCATGACGAACGGCATGTGTTCGCGATCACCTCGAGCGGCGTGGCGGAGTTCGATCGCTGGTTCGAGGAGATCATGGACGGGGCAAGGCTATTGCGTCGGCCGCTGCTGGTGAAGATCGCGCTGGCGGGCCCCGAGCGTCAGAAGGACGCGTTGAAGCAGATTGAGGCATACGAGCGCGACTGCGCCGCCCACTTGAAGGTTCTCTCCTCCCGGCGGGACGAGATTCCCGAGACGCCCGAAGTGGGGTCGCGGGTGCGGGCCGATCAGGTGTTTCTCAGGCTTGGACTGAGCGCCGACGTAGCTCACCTGGAATGCGAGCTGGGGTGGGCCAGGCATGCGCATGAGAGGGTGTCCAGGCTGCTGACCGAAGACGCGATCTGGCCTTCAGAGCACGGGCGCTCCGGCGCCTCCAAGGAGGCACGCGATCGCCAGATCGCTCGCGACGAGCTGTTCGGCAGGATCGCCGCCAAACAGCGCAACCTGGGGTCGCCCGAACGCAAGCAGGATCGCGATGGCTGACGGGCCCGTGTCTCCGCAGGCGGCCATGTGCCTGGGCGCGGGGCGCTGAGGGATGCTTCGCCTCGAGCGGATATCCAAGCGCTACGGCCGGCCCAACGGGACAAGGGTCGCGTTGGACGACGTCTCCCTCGAGCTCGATCGTGGTCAGATCACGGGCATCTTCGGCCCGAGCGGCTCTGGGAAGACGACGCTGCTGCGGATCGCTGCCGGTTTGCGCAAGCCCGATGGCGGCACCGTCACCTACAACGGGGAGCGCCTCGACCGGATGTCCGCAGGGGAGCGGACGCGCTTTCGCCGTCGCGAGATTGCGTGTGTGTGGGCCTCGCAGTCCTGGCAGGAGCGCCTCAGCGTGGTCGACCACGTCGCGATGCCCCTGCTCGTGGATCGCTGTGGGCGCCGCAGCACCGAGCGGCGGGTACGCGAGGCGTTGCTTGCGTGCGAGGCGGAGCAGTGCATCGGCATCGACCTGCGCGAGCTCTCAGATGGTGAGCGTCAGCGCATCGCGATCGCGCGCGCGATCGTCACCGAACCCCGGCTGCTGCTCGCCGACGGTCCGGCGTCGAACCTCTCGCTCCTCGAGCAGGAGGGCATCATGGTGCTGCTCGCCGAGCTCGCACACCGGGCGAGGGTTGCCGTGCTGATCACCGACAGCGATGCGGAGACGCTGCTGCGAGCGGACCCGATCCTCTATCTGCGCAACGGCAAGCTCGTCGATCCCGAGCCGATCAGCGAACACGGGAAGGTCTATCAGTTCCCCTCGGTCGGGTCGCGCCGTGCCGCAGCCGATGCTTGAGCTGGAGCACGCGCGCAAGGACTACGTGAGTCCCGGCGGCGTGGTCCACGCCGTCGCCGACGTCAGCATGGGCGTCAACGGTGGCGAGCTCGTGGCGATCTTCGGTCCGAGCGGTTCGGGCAAGTCGACGCTGCTGCTGCTCGCGGCCGGGCTGCTGCGCGCGGACGCCGGCAGCGTGCGGTTCGAGGGCAGCGACCTCGGCGCCCTGCCAAAGCGTGAGGTGCTCACCTACCGGCGCATGAAGCTTGGCTTCGTCTTCCAGGGTTTCAACCTGGTGGCTGGCCTCACCGCCGAGGAGAACGTCGCGATGCCGCTCCTGCTGCGCAGGATCAACCACCGCGATGCTGGTCGTCGAGCGCTCGCCGCCCTGGATGATGTGGGGCTGCGCAGCCGCGCGGGCCACACCCCCGCGATGCTCTCCGGCGGGGAGCAGCAGCGCGTCGCGATCGCGCGGGCGCTCGTCGGCGAGCCGAAGCTGATCCTGGCGGACGAGCCGACGGGCAACCTCGATACCGAGACCGGGGATGCCGTGCTCGAACTGCTGAGCGCCCTTCCCCGCCGACGGGGGGCAGCCACGGTCCTTGTGACGCACGACGCGCGGGTGGCGCACTACGCCGATCGTGTGCTCGGGATGCGTGACGGCCGGTTGACCGAGCCCGACCTGGAGGCGCAGACGGCGATCGGTGGATGATCGGCTACCTCCGAACCCTGCTTCTCTTCTACAGGCGTCATCTGCGTGTCCAGCCGCTGCGCGAGCTGATGGCCGTCGTGGGGGTCGCAGCCGGTGTTGCACTGCTGTTCGCCGTCCAAGTCGCCCACCGCAGCATCACCGGCTCCTTTGAAGAAATCGCGCACGGCGTCGCCGGCCGCGCGACGCTCGAACTCGCCGCGCGGGGACCCGAAGGCTTCGAACAGCGCATCGCCGAAGAGGTCGAACACATGCCCGGCGTGAAGGCCGCCGCGCCGATCTTCGAGCAGCCGATCGTCGCCGTCGGGCCGAAAGGCCGCCGGGCGCTCACCCTGGTCGGCGCCACCGAACAGATCGCCGCGCTCGGTGGCAAGCTCTCCCTGGAGTTCCAGCGTGCCGGCGAAGCCTCCCACCGAGGGCTGCTGGTCTTGACCGAACCGACCGCGCACGCGATCGGCGCTCGGCCCGGCACCCTGCTCGCCATCCGCGTCGGCGCGCGCACCGAACACCTCACGCTCGACGCGACGGTCCCCAGTAGCAAGATCGGCGCTGTTGCCGAAAGCCCGGTCGCCGCCGCCCCACTGCCGATCGTGCAAAGCCTCACCGGATCGGCGGGTCGCGTGACACGCGTCCTGATCGAGCCCCGGCCCGGACGCGAAGCTGAGCTGCGCCGCGCGCTCACAGTCCGTTTTGGCGCGACGCTCAACGCCCGCCCAGTCAAGACTGAAGCACAGCTCCTCGCGTCCGCCGCAGGGCCGGAAAAGCAGGTGACGCTGCTCTTCAGCGCGATCAGCCTCGTCGCCGGCATCATCCTCGCCTACAACGCGCTGCTCCTCGCAAGTGACGAGCGCCGGCGCTTCATCGTCTACCTGATCGAGACCGGCACTCCGGACTCCATGATCGTCGCCTCGCTCGCCTTCGACGCATTCATCCTCGGCCTCGTTGGCTCGATACTCGGCCTGCTCGCGGGTGACGTCATTTCGCTGATCGCCTACCGGACCGTGCCCGGCTACATCGCGGCTGCGTTCGCGATCGGCGGCCAGCGCGTTGTCGGATTGCCGACGGTCCTGATCGCGCTTGGGGGTGGAATGCTGGCAGCCTTCGCCGCGGCGGCCCTGCCGGCAGCTGTGGCTCTTCGCGCGGGCGCTGCGGCCGAGCCCGAAGCAGTCGGTCGCACGCTCTCGCTGGCGCGCAAGCTCCATTCCTCAGACGCGGTCATCTTTGCTTGCGGAGCCCTGCTCGTATCCGTCTCGGTAGCCGCCTCCGCGCTAAAACCGCAGACGACGGTGGTGGCGCTCATCGGGCTTGCGGCTGGACTCGTAATCTGCCTTCCCATGATCCTGCGCCAGCTGCTCAGGCTGGCGCACGCAGCATCGCGGCACTCGGACGACCCCGCCGTTCGCCTCTCTGTCGCGGAGCTTCGGGGCTCTCCCACGCGATCGGTTGCGCTTCTTGCCACAGGGATGGTCGCCGCCTTCCTAATGGTCCTGATCGGCGGCTCGGTCGCAAATGTTCAGCGAGCTGCCAACCGAGGCGCGACCGACCTGCTCTCAAGCGCCAATCTCTGGATCAAGCCTGGCGGACCAGAGAACGTCTACGCCACGCAGACCTTCACATATAGAGAAACCCAACGTCGATTGCAGCGCCTCGACGTCGTGAGCTCGGTGCTGCCATGGCACGACTCGTTCCTCGATCTGCCGGGAAAGCGGGTGTGGGTTCTCGGTGTTCCCCCACAACTCTCGACGCAGATTGCACCGAGCCAGCTGGTGGAAGGGTCGCTCCGTGCGGCCGACAGGCATATACGCGAAGGCGGTTGGGCGGCTGTCAGTCTGACGATCGCACGCGAAGATCACCTGCGACTCGGGGAGCGCTTCACGATCCCTACTCCCACGGGCTACGCCAGCCTCCGCCTTGCCGCCACGATCGCGAACTACGGATGGCTATCAGGCGCCATACTCATGAACGGCGATGACCACACAAGGCTGTGGGGCAGTGCTGTCGCCACCCAGCTAGCGGTTGCGCTCAAGCCTGGTACCTCGATCGAACAGGGTAAGCAAGCCGTCGAAGCGGCGCTTCCCGCAGGCTCGGCTCTCACTGTCAAGTCGGTCGACGAACTGCGATCGGAAGTCAGTGCCGTCCTCGGCAGCACCCTCTCACGGCTAAATGACACCACGATCGTCGTGCTGATTGCCACTGTCGCATCTGTCATCGCCCTGATGATCGCCGCAATCTGGCAGCAGCGAGGGCGACTTGAATCACTGATCTCAATCGGCATGAGCTCTGGTCAGCTTGCAAGGCTGATCTTCTACGAGAGTGGCCTGGTGCTACTTTCCGGCTGCCTCATCGGCGTTGCCGCAGGACTCGTCGGTCAATATCTCATCGATGGCTGGCTTCACCAGACCACCAGCTCCCCGGTTCAGTTCTTGCCAGCGTGGCAACTCGGGCTGCGCACCATTGTGATCGTCGCGGGGATTTCAATGGCAGCATCAATCATCGCGGTCATCCAGACCGGCCGATTCCAGCAGCGGGCCGCCTTCTCCACCGAGTGACCCGTCGCCGCCAACCATTTCTCAATCTTATTGAAGATATGGTAAGCAAGATGGGAGAGCCGATAGCCTCAAGTCCCCACGGTGCAATCTCCCTATGGGTCTACAGGCAAACACCATCAGCGCTGCACAGCGTCCACGCGACCCAGCGTCCGACCTAGCCTCGAGCACCTTCAGCGCAGGGATCCGTTTGCTGCCCCGCGACCTCCAAGCCGACGCACGCCAGTTCTACTACCTGCTGCGCACCATCGATGACCTGGTAGACGAGGAAGATCCGTTGGCAGAGCAACGAATCGAGGCGATCGAGCGCTGGGCACACCACCAGGAGGCAGACACGCCCGAGACGCGCATCCTCATCGACCTCTCGAACCGACACCCGCTGCCACCGCAAGCGCTGATCGAATTCTGCAAGGGGATGCGCTGTGACCTCGCGCATGAGGCAATCAAAGACGAAGGCGACCTGGAACGCTACTGCCAGTACGTTGGCGGCGCGATCGGAGTTGTGCTCGCCAAGATGTTCGGCACCTCGCACCCCGACGGCGAGCGCAAGATGGCACTCCTCGGCAGGGCCTCACAGCGCACGAACATCCTGCGCGACATCGACGAGGATCTTGCGCATGGCCGCCTCTACATAGCTCGCACCACGATCGAGCGCTTCGGCTCCCCCTCGCCCGGCACACGCGAAAAGCTCCTCCGCGACCAGATCGCCCGCGCCGACCAGCTTTACGACGAAGGGCTCGACGCGATCCCGCTCCTCACCCGTGGACAGCGGGGGATGGCCCTCTCCGCGGCGCTCTACCGCGAGATCCTGCGCCAGATCGAACAAGCCGGCTACGGGCGCACAGCCGGGCGCGTCACCGTGCCGGCCAGGCGCATACACATGCTGACCGCCAAGCACCGCCTCACGCGCTACCGAGACCACCCCTAGCCTCGCTCGCGGTCGCCTCCCCTTGACCGACGGGCCACCAGCGTCCCCGGTCAACGATCACGCATGATCGACTCATCTCAGTCAGATGACCAGTAGGATCTAATTCGAGATGAAGAGATTGTTTTGGCCATCCTCAAACCTTGGTCGAGCCCGCACACCAGGCCGACCCGGGACCACGGGGCGCGGTGAGCCAGAGCGTCCCCGCTATCACGTAGCGCCGGCGGTGCTTGGGATCCTCGCCATTGCGAGCACCGCACTCATCGGCGCCGCCGGCTCTTCCGCCGCCAGGCACGCCGGCGCGCACGCAGCCCGAACGCTGAACGGAACCGCCACTGCGCACCTGCATCTCGTCAAGGCGAACGGCTCGCAGCTCGACGAGGAAGGCCCTGTCACCGGCGCACTCCCCGGCACGATGCGCGCCGTTCTCACGACGGGCGAGGTCTTCTCGGGCAGCTTCGCCATCCACACCAACGGCGGCACGATCAACGGCCATGGAAGAGCGGCCACGCACGGATCGGGCCGTTACCAAAGCTTCAGCGGCTCGATCACGGTCACCGGCGGCAGCGGCCGCTACAGCCATGCGCACGGACGCACCGGGCTATCCGGCACCTTCGACCGCCGTACCTACGCAATGGTCATACAAACAACCGGCACGCTCTCGTATTAACCTCCCAAGCAAAGCAAGAACCCCAGGCCAGGCCCACAGGCTCACCGCCGTGCTCGTGGCCTGCGCCTGCCTGCCGGCCACCGCACATGCCACACAATCGGCCAAACTCCACGTCGGCTTCACACCTGACCGGCTGGGTGCCCCACGACAATCGCCATCCACGTCCAGATCGCCACACCCACCGATCACGTCCCGTCCCCACTCACCATCCTCGAGCTGCGCTATCCGAGCACCCTCGGTATCACCGTAAGCGGCCTCGGTATCACCACCTGCGCTCTGACCACACTCGAATACTTCGGTCCCGAAGGCTGCCCTGCCGACTCCTACATGGGACACGGCGACGTACTCGCCGAGCTGGCGATCGGACCAGAAATCCTTCGAGAGGCGGTGGAAGTCGCAATCGTGCGTGCCCCCGAACAAGAAGGGCACTTCGCGCTGCTCTTCTTCGCCAGCGGCGGCACGCCCATCAGCGCCCAAGTCGTACTCCCAGCGCTACTGCTCCCAGCCCCTCACGCCGGCAGCATTCGCATCGACGTGCCGCCCGTCCCGAGCCTCCCCGGAGCGCCCAACATCGCCGTCGCAGAACTGAACGCCACGCTCGGACCGCGCGGACTCACCTACTACGAACGCGTCCACGGCGAGACCACCAGCTATCACCCCACCGGCATCCTCCTACCCGACCAATGTCCCCGCGGAGGCTTCCCCTTCACCGCCTCGCTCGCCTTCGAAGACGGCTCGCGCGCCACGGCGGGGACGGCGGTGCCTTGCCTCCCCCGGGTGCGGAGGCCAGCTGGGTCTGTCCGATCCTCTGTGTAAGCATGAGCGAAAAGGAGTCTCATGTCCACGGAAGCGATGATCGAGATGGAGGGTCCTGGTTCCCCCGGCGTTTCGCGGAGGGAGCCCGAAGGGCGTTGGGCCAGGGCTACAACTGCTGAGTCTGCGAGGGCTGTTGTGGTGGCGCAGGAATAGTCGGCGTCGGCTGCTCCAACGGGACCCGAAGCTCGATATGCAGCTCGACACGCAATGCGTCGGCGACCGTCCAGAGCTGACCCACGGTGAGGTTGCCCTTGCCGGCCTCCAGGCCGGATACATAGGGCGCCGACGCTCCAATGCGCTCGGCGAGCTCGATTTGCGTCAGGCCGAGTTCGCGCCGTGCGTTGCGGATTGCGCGACCGGCGACCTTTGAGGCCACCGCGCTGTACGTCGTTCGCGGCATCTATGCGCCGATGCGCTCTGACACCCGGTCAGCTGACTGGGGTGGTGCCGGAATGCTCGGGAGGTCATCCGGGGGTGCTGGCTCTAGCGGGACCTCGGGTGGGTCTGTGTCGATGACGACCACGGCGACGAGATCGCCAGCCCGGTAGGCGAACGGCAGGTTGCGTGCCCACGCTTCGGGATCGTCGTCGGCGAGCAGTGGCTTGCCCGTCCGCAGGTCCAGCACAGCAAGCTCCTCGGCGGCCACGAGATCGGCCTCGCCATAAATTTCAAGATCCGCCCCGTCGGCTTTGACGAGAAGCCCGCCCTCGCCATTCGATTTGGCTCGACTCCTCGTCGTATACGGGGCTGCGGATCTCGACGACCACCATCTTTCTGGACCCCCTATCTGGCGCTTGACTTGTCGCGTATCGGCCGCTCTAGATGCTAGCTTAAGCTCTTGACTGAACTACCCCAGTATTGCATGATCTATTCCTAGAAGTCCCCAGGCAGCGGGAGCATGCCGCATGCGAGCATCTTGTTTGCGCGAGCATTGAGGGCCTCGGCTCGATCCTCAGCGATGAATTGGCGCATGCCGAGTAGATCGCTGCTACCAAGCACCATCTCCAACGCGTTCTGCTCTTGCGCGGTGAGGCTGTTCGAGTGTTCGGAGCGGCGGCGGGCGAGGAACACGGACCCATTGTTGAGGTCGTTGGGTCGTGCGAACGTGAACGCATTATCGATCAGCGCCAGCCGTCGGGAGTTGCGGTCGTAGCGAAAGTTTCTGGCGTGGCGATCCTGCTGGCCGATGAGGGCGTCCCAGAACGCGGCGGCGTGGACCTGTGCCTGAGCTTCGCTGAACACGTCGCTGTCCGGTGAGCCATCACGCCAGTTGACGAGCACACCGGGCCCCCGCTCGTCCATGTTGCGAAGCACTGCGGTGGGAACGAGTTGCTCCCAGTGTCCTCCGAGCGCGTATGCCAGTCGCCACGCCGCGACCTCGTGAGTGATCGCCTCGAAGCGATCCTGCTGGAAGTTGGCGCAGACGCTGGGGTTCTGGCCGCCAAACGGCTTGAGGATCGCCTGGCGACGTGATTGGAAGACGACCACGTAGGTCGTGCTCGCGCCTGGGTTGGAGGTGCCGTTGGGCGAGGTGTCGAGGACAGGCTCATGGAGCATCACGTGCTCGAGCGGCGAACCGTCAGCCGTTGCGGCCTGCAGTGCGTTGATGCGTTCTTGAAGTGCTTGAAAGGACATCCGAGCGTCGACGGCTTTGCGGTGTCTGCTGTCGCCCGGACCATACGGTGTCCGACGGTCGTCTACTGACCGCTGGATGGCCTACCAGGCTGCTGGCTACTTCACGCGCGCATGTGCCGTGATGGTTGCGTAGATTTCGCCCTCTTCCCGGCTCACGCTAACGCTGAGCGGTTCTGATCTGGTGTGTGAATGCCCAAGCCACAGGTGGGCACGGCAGAGCAGCTGTGATCCGGCAGTGAATGTGCCGGGCGGGCAGGTAACGCTCGCGACGTGTGGGTTGACGTAGAGCCGGGCATCGGCGGCAGCCTCTTCGGCGAGCGTCGCGGACGCGGCTGACGAGCGCGCGTCTTGAATGGTGACGACGACGACCCGATCCTCCGACTCGATGAACACATAGACCAGGAGCAGCCAGCGCCACGGTCCCAGAAGGAAGCGGAGACCGTCCCAGCGTCCGCTCAGCGCCGGTCCCATCGGCGGGAATCGCTCCAGTCCCCGCAGCGACCGTGCTACCCGGGCGTGAGTATCGGCCGGCAGACTGTGCGTGCGGGTCAGGCCTTCGAGGTCTTCGACCGCCGCACGGGCGAGCTCGACACGAGCCACTGACTACAGCTCGTCCAGCGCGATCGTCTCACCAGCTCGCGCCTGCTCGAGACCGAGCTGCGCGCGCTCGTGTGCCCCGGAGATCCCATCCAGCAGCTCCACTACGTTCCGCGCATCGGGGTCCACATCGTCGAGCGCGCTCGAGAGTAGCGAGCGTGCAACGGTTCCGGGCTGGACGTACATGCGCTCGGCCAGTCGCGTCAGCTTCTCCGCCTGCTCGTCGTCGAGGGTGATGTTCAGTCGCTCCATACCCCGCAGATCCTACACAAAAAAGCACGTTGCGTGCATAGCATGCTGGCTGGAGCAGCAGGCCGGCATCACACATCGATGAACGTTGCCTCGACGCCCATCGCCTGGTAGACGCCGCGTGCCCGGCGGTCGGCGCTGAGCAGCTTCGCTTCGTGTCTGGAGGCGGTCGCCGCTATCAGCGCGTCGTAGAGCGCGCCGCCCCGCACACCGGCCTTGACGGCGCGCTTCAGCGCATCGCGTTGATCGGCCGCCTGGAGCGTGAGCCAAGGTTGGGGAAAGCCAAGTTCGAGAGCCTCGAGCACCACGGTGGGCGCGATCCGGCGTCCCTCGGGCATGCGGCTGAGCGCCGAGGTGGTCTCGAAGGCGACGTGGGCGGGCAGCCTGACGTCGCCCGCGAGCAGCGCGGCACGGGCGGGCCGGTGAGCCTCGTGCCATGACGCCAGGGAGGCGATCACGACACTTGAGTCAGGGGCCGTAGTCACCGCCGGACGCGTTCGATCGCCTCACGCGTTTCGGCGACGCTCATCGGCGCCACCGGCTCGTCGGTCACGATCACAGGCAGTCCATTCTGCTCCTCGACATGCGCCGGGACATCGGCCACGGTCAGCTCCAACCTGCCGTCGATGGCGATCAGCTCAAGGTTGGTCGGGCCGTCGAGGCCCAGCTCATCCCGCAGGCTCTTGGGGATGACGACACGTCCAACCGCATCAATGGCAACTCTCATGCCATTAGATTACCAAAGCCAGGAGGCTGGTCCGATATCGTGGCTGTACCTTGCTCACGAAGGCCGAAGCAAGTCGTTCACGGCTCGCTGCCCCTCACAAGGCAACGGCGTCGCGCATCATGTTGTCGCGAACGTGAACGCTGCTGGTGAGTAGCTGCGCATTGGAGAGGATGCCTGCGGCGTCAACTACGTCGACGTCACAGTGCAGCAAGGCGGTCAACTCCTTCTCCAGCTGGTCGAGTTCGCCGAAGTAGGCGAAGCCGTTGAGTTTGTGACTGGGGTCCATATCGACCATGAAGTCGATGTCGCTCAGCTCGTCCGAGTCGCCGCGGGCGGCGGAACCGATAACGCGGATATTGGTCGCATGGTGTCGCGCCGCGACCTCTGCGATGTCCGCACGACGGTCGCGCAGACCAGAGAGCGTGTAGGGAGGCGAGGCCATGCTGGAAGGATACTTCAGCGACGGAGGATTGCCCGAGAGCGGTGCGGACGGGTGTCGCGGACGGGCCAGCCATCGATATGGTTCGGGCCCATGGTCGCTCCCCCACCAGTGCAGCCCCGCGGGAGGGTAGGGCGTGGCGAGCGGGTGCAGGCGTATTTGCAGGCGTGGCCGAGTCGTGCTCGCGCCGCGGCGCGCCAGCCGGTGTACATCGCGCTCGGGGTCGTCTTCCTCGTGGGGCTTGCGCTTCGCCTGTACTTCATCTGGCGCTGGCGGCCCGCCCTGATCGGGTTCCCGGACACCTCGATCTACATCGAGGATGCGCTGACGGGGATCTTCAACGATCCGCTGCGCGTCGGCGGCTACTCGGAGTTCCTGCGGCTGATGCACGGCATCCACCCGCATCTGTCGTTTGCGATCTTCGTGCAGCACCTGCTTGGGCTGGTGAGCGGGCTGCTGTTGTTCGGCGCGGTCCGCCGGGCCGGGTTGTCGGGGTGGGTTGCGCTGGTGCCTGCCGCCGTCGTGATGCTCGGCGGGTCGGAGATCTTTGTCGAGCATGCGCCGCTGAGCGAGGCGGTGTTCATCTTCCTGGTCGACCTGGCGCTCTATGCGATCGTGCGCGCTTGGAAGGGCGGGTGGGGATGGGCGGCAGTCGCCGGGCTGGCGCTCGGAGCGGCGACCGACGTGCGCAGCCTCGGGCTGGTGCTGCTCGTTGTGATGATCGTCGTCGCAGCGCTCACGGCTCCAGGCGCGTGGCGGCGGCGAGTGGTGATTGGCGTGGTGATGCTGGTTGCGGCGGCGCTGCCAATCGGTGGCTTTCTGCGGGCGCACGAACAGGCGGAGGGCTACGGTGGGTTCACAGGTGCGGGCTACTTCGACCTGTACGCTCGTGTGGCGCCATTTGCGGACTGTTCCAAGTTCACCCCTCCCGCAGGCACGTCCGACCTCTGCATTCATATCCCGCGCTCTCAACGGCCCGGCCACGACGTCTGGGAGTTCACCGGAACCTCACCCGCCGTTCAGGTCTTCGGTGAGCCCGACAATACGGTCCCGAAGCCGGGGGAGAACGCCAAGCTGCGCTCTTTCGCCGAGGCGGCCATTCTTGGGCAGCCCCTTGAATACCTGGAATACGTCGGGCGCGACCTCGTACGGATCGTCGATCCCTCGTTTTCCAGCTCGCCCTACGGCAACGGCGGCCCGACGGGCACCGGATACGGCAACACGCCGCAGTCGCTGATCGACTACTACTTCAACACCTCCAACCTCTACTCCATCGCCCCGATTCTCGCCGCGTACTACCCCGGGGACGGCGAAGTCCACAAGAGCGTCACCTTCCTGCTGGACTATGAGCGCGATACCCGTATCGAGGGGCCGTTGATGGCCTTGTTGCTGCTACTCGCACTCGCGGCCCCGATCTTAACCAGAGGTTACGAGCGCCGCGCCGCACTCCTCTTCTTCTCGGCGACCGTCGTCTTACTCGCCGGACCCGTGTTCCTCTCCGAGTATGACTACCGCTTCACGATCCCCGCCTTCGGGCCGCTCGCTGCCACCGCCGCGATCGGAGCCTGGGCCATGTTCCACCGTGTCCGGCCGCTGTTCGAACGCACGCGAGCGGAGAGACATCCCGTGGACCGGTTGGCGTCCTCGCCATGAAGGACCGTGCCCTCGTCGGGTGCTGCCGCCGCTCAATCTGCTCGGCGGCTGGGTAAATCAAGCACTTCCTCAATCAGATCTCGCATCGGCAGGTTGTTGCCCTTGAGGCTGAGCTGCGATGCGTGGATGAGCACCTTCGAGTCCAGATGCTCCCAGGTGAGGCTGTGACCGGCGTCCAAAGCGAGCTGACGCAGGAAGGCGCGCTGCGCGCGTCCGTTGCCCTCCCGGAAGGGGTGCACCGCGTTGATCTCCGCGTAGTAATGGGTGAGTCGCTCGGCGAACCGGTCGCGTGGCAGCTCGCGAAGGTGCCTCTCGTCGGCGAGGTGCCGCAGTACGTCGGTGAGGTAGCTCTCGATGTGCTCAGGCAGCGCGAACATACTGCCCGGCTTGGCGATCGGGACGTTGCGCAGTGCCCCTGCCCACGCGTAGATATCCTGGAAGATGAAGCGGTGGAACCCCTGAAGGTGGGGAAGGTCGTAGACCCCCTCCAGCCTGAGCGCCTCAAGCTGGACCAGGCGCAGCGTAGTCGCCTGTGCCTCGCGGTGGGCCAGCTCGCTGGCGTCTTGCAGCCCGACCAGGTTGCGCAGGACGTCGGTGCCAGGGTAGACGTAGGGGTCGGCCACGGCGCCGCATAAAGGCCGCGGTCAGCGGCTTGTGGACACTGGCTCCGGCTTGCCGAGTAAATCAGCCACGGACTCGCCGGCCGCCAGGCACTGCGCTGCCTCCCCAAGCTGCTCGGTCTCGATCGCGCCTTCGGACCATCGATCGAGGATTTCAGTCACGACCGGGCCCGGCTCCAAGCCCTCGGCTCGCACCGAACCAATGGCATCCGCCGCCATTTGTGCACGGTCATCCATAACAGTTAGGATAGCCCCTCGAGGTGGCTCTCAGATTGAACCGGCCTCACGCAGTAGGCCGATCTCAGTGGTCACGCGCTACACGTCTAGGGCAAGCGGACGTCGACCTCCTCGGCGAGGATCTGGAAGTCCTTGGTGTTGTAGGTCAGTAGTGGCACCCCGTGAACGTTGGCGGTTGCGGCGATCGCCAGGTCTAGTGCCCGTCGCCGGGGCTGGCCGCCGCGCTTTGCGACGAGCGCGTGCAGCCGGCCGCACTCTCGTGCCGCAGCGGCTTCGAAGGGTAGGGCGTCGAAGCGATCCTCGATCGCGCCGAGACGGCGCATCCGCAACGCACGCGTCTCATCGTCCCGGGCAACGAGCACGCCGAAGTGCAGCTCGGTCAGCGAGACGACGCTGATCGCGGCGTCATCGTCGGGGCCTTTCTCGGCCGCGATCAGGACCGAGGTGTCGAGCAGGACGGCCACCAGCTAGCCGGCCCACGGGTCCGTGAGCTCTCCGCCGAGTCTCGCCAGGTCCTCATCGAGTGTCGGGTCGGGCGGTGCGCTCCACAGGTCGGCCAGCTGGCTGCTTGGAACCCACTGCCGGGCGCGGATTGGACCGAGCTCTGCGACGGGGCGTCCGGAGACGGTGATCGTGATCTGCTCGCCGGCCTCTGCGCGTCGCAGAACCTCGCCGACGTGGTTGCGCAGCTCCTTCTGCGGGATCGTCGCCATCGCCATAGAGTAGCAATAGTGCTACCAGGCAGGTGGTGGGGGCGCGACATATCGAGCGCGGAGCAGACGTAGGAATCGGCCACGGCACCCGCGGAAAGGCCGCGGTCAGCGAGGCCTCAGCGCCTTGTGCGGAAGGGGTTCTCCACGAGGACCGAGCCGATCTGCTGGCCGTCGTTCAGATCCTCGCTGAGCAGCCGCTGGCAGCCGCCGCGGGTGGTGGCTGCGACTACAAGGCCATCCCAGTAGGAGAGCTGCGCGGAGCGGCTGATTTGGGTCCCGTGCTTGACGAGCGCGGCGTCGATCGGCACGACGGTGAGGAGTGCGAGCCAGTCGAGCGCCTCGGCTGCCTTGTCCTCCGGGATCGGCTGGGCAAGCTTGCGGGTGACCGTGACGTAGAACTCACCAAGGATCTGGGCGCTCACCACGAGTTTGCCGTAGCGCTCCGACCCAAGCGACCGTCGAGCGAGATCCCGCTTTTCGGGCTCGGAATCGTCAACTGCGTAGACGAGCACGTTCGTGTCTACGAACGTGCTATCGCTCATAGAGTTCGTCGCGCGTCCATCGGCGGCCGCCCGGCCCGCTGCCTGCGTGAACCGACTCGGCGAGCGCGAGGAAGCCGGCGATGCCGGAAGGCGTCGAGCCGCCACAGGCAAGCTCCTCCAGATAGCCGCGCACGAGCGAGTTCACTGAGGTGTCCTGTTCGAGGGCGCGGATCCTGGCTCGCTTGAGCAGCTCGTCATCGATGGAGAGCGTCAGGTTTGCCATCTCATTTGATCCCGTGTATCACGGGTTCAGTGTAGCACGGATTGATTATCGCTTTGGGCTACGAGCCTACCCCTCGAAAACCCCCACCACGTTCGAAGCCCCAGCGGCGAACGGGAAGTCGGCCTCCGCTTCGGAGAGGACGCGGAACTGGTAGTGGGCGGGGCCGGGGAGGCGGAAGCGGTAGAGATAGGCGAAGCGCCCGCCGGGGCGGGTGTGGATCACGTGGAACTCGATCCAGGAGCCGCCGGGGGAGCGGGCCTCGAGCACGAGCTGCTTGCCGCCGGGTGGGATTGGGCCGCCGCGCAGGCGGCCGCTGAAGTGGATCGTGCCGCTCGAGCGGGCTGTGCGCGGGGTGATGTGCAGGCGCAGCGCGGCGGGGATGCTCAGCGTCAGCCTTTGCAGCACCGCGGGTTGGGGTTCGAGCGGGCTCTTGCGATAGCTGATGCGCAGCGTGGTGGAGGGGAGGTCGCGGGGGAGGGCGAGGCTCCAGTGGCCGTTCGGACCCGTGCGGGGGGCGGCGATCAGGGTGGTGGACGCACCCTTGTATGCGGGCAGCTCGCAGACTTCCAGTTGCGCGTTGGGGATTGGATTCCCGCCCGCCTCGGCTCCGCTTGTTGCGGCGCTGCCGCGCGGACTGCCGCTCGTGCTCGCGGGGCCGGTCAGCGTCCCTTCGATCGTGTGCGCAGGGCCGTAGCGGGCGCGCAGGCGGGCGCCCCTGTGGCCCTTCCAGCCCGCGGTGAGAACCGGGCTTTGGCTCGCGTTCTGGCCGCTCGCCGCGGCGCTCGCGCTGCATGCGGCGGGGCTGGTCGGCAACTGGTTAGTGACGTCGATCTCGCGGTTGAGCACGGTCGCTGCGTTGCCGGCGGCGTCAGTCACGCTCACAACGAGGTGGCGCTCGCCATTGGTGAGAGCGGTCGTGTCGAATGGTATGTCGGCGCTCGCTTCGGCCGGGCAGGGCTGGGTGTAGAGGAAGGCCGGCAGCCCGTCGGTCGTGCCGCCGACGTCATGGCAGCGCCCGCCCTCTTCGTTGATCACCTCGTGCTCGACGACCTTGCCATCGGCCTCAATGATCGCTTCGTACACGCCCGAGCCGGGGTCGGTGGCGTGGAAGGCCACGTCGCTGGTGCCGCTGACGGTCGGGTCTTCGGCGAGGCCGCCACTCACCGCGGAGACGGTGGGGCCCGTTGGCTGGGAGAGGACTATGTCTGCAGCGAAGAGCTCGACCTCGGCGTCGTAGGTGATTTTGCTGCCTTCGTTGGTTGGGCATGCCTCTTCGTTCACGAGAGCGCCGCAGTACGCACTCAGGGACAAATATGGGCTGTTCAGCGCATCGCTCGGTGCAATAACCCGATTTTCCGTGGCAAGGGGATCAGCGAAATTGCCCTGGCCAGGACAGCTTTTTTCTTCGCCTTCTTCTGCGGCGCATTTATCAAAAATGATTGCGTTGTTGCCAAGGTCGGCAGCACCTGTCAGCAAGAAGAGGTAAGAGGCATATCCGTTGGATCCACCAAGCGTGCTACCTGCGCGCCACATCGTCGCGTCTGCGACTGTCTCGCCTTCGGGCGTGATGAATTGCCATGTGGCTTTATCAGATTCCGAGTCTGCGACGTGCGCATCGCCAGCATCGACCGCTGCGATTAGACCACCCCCCGATTCGCATGTGTTCGAGGTGGGGTCGTAGAGAGCATGCGACGACGGGCTCCACCCGACCGTCGGCGCGACCTGCCCGGTCGGCGTCCGGCACGAGTACACGTGGTACTCCCCTGCCCACGCGACGGAGACCAGGGCGGCGAGCGCGATGGCTGCGATGAGGGTTGCTGTCAGGACCCGCAGCGCCATCGCAGCGGCAGCTCGGTGAGGCCGTAGATGCCGGTGATGCCCTCGAACACCGGCTCGCCTGCCAGTTCCAGGCCCGGCATCCGCGGGGCGAGGAAGGCGAGCGCCTCCTGCAGCTCGACGCGGGCGAGGTTGGCGCCGACGCAGAAGTGCACGCCGGCGCCGAACGTGAGGACGCGCGCACGGTCGCGCTCGGCGGCGATGTTGAACTCTTCCGGATCCCCGCCTGCCCCATCGCCACCCTCGCCGTCCCCGGGGAGGTCGCGGTTGCCGGTGAAGGCGCAGACCATCACGATCGTGCCGGCCGGGAAGGTCACGTCGCGGAAGGTCAGCTCCTCGACGAGGATGCGGGCGGTGAAGGGGGTGATCGGCTCGAAGCGCAGCGCCTCCTCGACCGCCTGCGCGGCCAGCTCGGGCCGTTCCCCGAGCAGCTGCCACTGGTCGGGGTGTTCAGCGAGCAGCCTGACCGTGTGCGCGAGCTGGCTCTGGGTCGTGTCAACGCCGCCGATCAATACGTTCAGCACGAGGTTGACGCACTCGACGTCCGACAGCCGCTCGCCCTGCTCTTCGGCGGCGATCAGCAGCGAGATCAGGTCCTCGCCGGGCTGCTCGCGGCGCGCGCGCACCAAACCCCAAGCGTACTCGTAGAACTCCGACACCGCCTGTTCGATCCCGGCTTTCTGCTCGGTCATCGAGATCGCGTCGAACTGGCGCTGGATCCAGTTGGACCAGTGGTGCAGCCGCGGCGCGTCCTCTAGGGGCGCCCCCATCACGTGCGCAATCGCCTGCGAGGGGTAGGGCTTGGCGACGTCGCGCACGAACTCGCAGGTGGCCGTGCGGTGTTCCCCCTGCAGCCCTGGTGGGCTGAGCGCGCCGGCTACGGCAGCTACGCCCATGCCCCCCGCTCCCACCCCCTTAAAAATCTCCTCCAGCAGTTGGCGCATCACCGGCCGGTAGCGCTCGACCGCGCGGGGGGAGAGAGCGGGGTTGACGAGGCTGCGCAGGCGCGTGTGGTCGGGCCCGTTGATGTGCAGGATGTTGCGGCGCATCTCCTCGTACAGCGGCCCCTCGCGCACGTCGAAGATCTGCGCGATCGTCATGCCGGGGAAGATCGCCGCGCGCGTGCGCAGGAAGAACTCGACCGCCTCGCGATCGAGCACCGCATAGCCGTACGGGCCCGCGGCCAGCCATCCGCTTACCGATCGGAGATCGGCCAGCAGCTCGCGCATCCGGGAGTGGAAGCGCTCCCCCCGCAGCGTTGGGTCGAGGTAATCGAGGGTGGGGAGCTCCAGCTCTTCCACGCGCGGCATGCGGCGACGCTACCACGCGCGGTCATCGCGCGCGGCGCGTCATCCCTCGTCCCCGATTTCCCTCCCGCGCGGTCTCGGGATGCGCCCCGATCCGCGGGTTGCCCGCCCACCGCCCTCGGTGTGGCGGGCCGCAGGCTCTATTTTTTGGGGTGGACGATGTGCTTGAGACCCGCTCCCGGAGTGAACTTGGGGGCCTTGGAGGCCTTGATTTTGACTTTCTCCCCGGTGCGCGGGTTGACGCCCTGGCGCGCCGCCCTTTTCACCACGGAGAACTTGCCGAAGCCGGTGATCACGACCTCGTCGCCTTTCTTCAGCGCCTTGCCCACGGTGGTGACGAACGACTCGAGCGCACGCGAGGAGTCGGCTTTGGAGAGACCGCTGTCGGAGGACAGCGCGTCGACGAGCTGCGTCTTGTTCATGAAGGCTTCCTTTCAGATTGAAGTACCGGCAAGGCGCGCAGACTAGCGCTATCGGCGGAAAGACCGCTTGCCAGAAAGGAATCGCCTCCTGCGGGCGAGCCGCAAACGGTGCCCACCCACCCCCGATTGCCTGACCGGGGCTGCCTACCGGGCGAGCTTCTTACCGGGGTTCAAAAGCCCCTTCGGATCGAACGCCCGCTTGATCTCCTCGTGCAGTCGCAGCGCCCCTGCGGGCCACTGACGGGCGAGCTGGCCGCTCTTGCACCAGCCCACGCCGTGCTCGCCGCTGATCGAGCCGCCGAGCTCGACGGCGAGCGCGAATAGCTCCTCGGTGGCCGCCGCCGCGGCGGCGAGATCGGCTTCGCTGCGCGGATCCACGAGCAGGTTGGCGTGCACGTTGCCGTCGGCCCCGTGCCCCCACGCGCACGAGCGCAGCCCGTGGCGGGCGGCGATCTCGCCGAAGCGCTCGAGCGCCTCAGCGAGCCGCTCGACCGGCACGACCACGTCCTCGCTCACCTTCCCCCCGCGCATCGCGCTGACCGCGCCGGGCACGCGGTCGCGCCATTCCCACAGCGCGGTGAGGTCGGGGCGGCGCAGCTCCAGCGCGCTCGCACCGAGCACCGCCGCCAGCTCGGCGTGCGCGGCGCGCGCCGCTTCGCGCGTGCCGTCCACCTCGGCGAGCAGCATGAACTCGGCGTCCAGCGGCAGCGGCATCCCGCTCCCGCCGGCCCACGCGCCGGCTGCCATCCGCAGCGCCTCGCCGTCGACGAAGTCCAGGGCGGCGGGCACGATCCCGGCGCCGAGCACGTCGAGGATCGCCGCACACCCCTGGGCGCGAGTGGCGTGGAATGCGATCAGCGGCAGCGCGGCCTCGGGCGCCGGCATCAGCCGCAGGCGCACGGCGGTGACGATCCCCAGCGTTCCCTCCGAGCCGATCAAGAGGCTCTTGAGGTCATACCCGGCGACGTCCTTGCGGTAGGGGCCCCCGAGCGTGATCGTCTCCCCGGGCGGGACGACCGCCTCCAGGCCCGTCACCCAGTTGCCGGTGACCCCGTACTTGAAGGCGTGCGGCCCGCCGGCGTTGGTTGCCACGTTGCCACCGATCTGCGACTGCTCGGAGGCGCCGGGGTCGGGCGGGAAGCAGAGCCCGTTCTCGCGCGCGATCCGCTGCACGTGGCGCGTCGGCACGCCGGCCTCGGGCAGCATCCGCCACAGCGCCGGCTCCAGCTCGCGCACCGCGCGCATTCGCTCCAGCGTGCACACCACGCCGCCGGTGAGCGGCACGGCGCCGCCGGCCAGCCCGGTGCCGCCGCCGCGCGGGATCAGCGGCACGTCGCGCTCGTAGCAGAGCGCCAGCACCGCCGCGACCTCGGCGGTGCTGCCGGGGCGCACGACCAGGTCGGCGCTGCCGCTCAGGCCGCGGCTGCGGGTTGCGTCGTGGTTGTACTGGCTCCACTCGCCCCGCCCCCCGCCGGCCGCCGCGTCCGGTGGCACAAGCACATGCTCGGCTCCCACCAGCCGTGCGAGCTCGCCTTGCAGCAGCGTGGTGTCGGCGAGCGTGCTGTACATGGTTTCAGCCTAGAGCCTGTACGGGTAGTGGCACAACGGTGGGCTCGCGTGGCGGAGCCGGCGGCTCCAAGGTTCCCAGCAGCCGCTCCAGCTGGCGGCGCATCAGGCGGTAGCCGCTGAACGGGTCCACCGCGGAGTGGCCCAGCACGAAGCTGGTCTTGCTGTCGCACAGTGCGGTGTTGGCCGGCAGCAGCGGCGCGACGGGCCCGTCGCGCACAAGTTCCATCTCGCAGCCGAAGGCGCGCGCCAGCAGGCGCATCTGTGCGAGACGGCCGAGGATCGTGGGGCCCGCGGTGTTGAAGAGGCCATCGCATTCCTGCGCGATCAGCTCGCATAGGCGTTGGGCGTAGTCCCACGCGTAGGTCGGCGAACGCCGCACGCCAACCGGCGCCAAAAGCAGCCGCCCGGCGCGCAGCGAGACGACCCAGTGCAGCGGCTGGCCGGAGCGCTCCCACACGTGCCGCGCGCGCTCGTCGGCTGCTTCCCTCACATACTGCACGCGCTCGTCGGCTTGCTCCCTCACATATCGCACGCGCTCCTCGGCTTCCTCCGCTGGAAAGAGGGGGTGGGGGAGGGGGGCTCGGGTCTCGGCTCCCGCGGGGATCGCGAGGTTGACGCCGTACACGTCCGCGGGGCGGGTGATCAGCCAGCTGCCACCGAAGCCCTGCACGAGCTGCTCGCGGGCCAGCAGCGAGCGCCCCAGCGCCGTGGTCGGCTCGGTTGGGTCTTCCTCATCCCAGCACTCCCCCGACGGCCGCGCCCCGCTGAAGACGTGCTCGCAGGAGACCAGCGCGTAGCGGGCCCGCACCGCGCGCGCGGCGGCGAGCGTGTTCTCGGTGCCGAGCAGGTCGGCCTCGGCCAACTGCGACTCGCGCTCCAAGCGCCCGTCGCCGCTCGGCGCGCCGGTGTGCACGACGACGTCCGGTTCGAGCTCCTCGGCGAGCGCCACACAGGCGTGGCGGTCGGTCACGTCGAGCTGGGTGGTGCGGGCGCCGAGCAGGTTGACGGGCGTATCGCGCCAGGTGCCGACCACGCTCCAGCTCTGCTGCGAGGCCGCCGCGGCGACGTTCGAGCCGATCAGCCCGCTGACGCCGGTTACGAGCAGGCGCATCGCGGCCTCTCCGCCCAGTCGCCTGGAACCGGCCCCCGGCAGCCGCATCGGAGCCCTCCCGCACGGCCGCCTCGCGCCAATCCCAGGCAGCCGCATTGCCCCCGCCCCCGCGTGGCCCTGCCGTTAGGCCCTCTGCCCCGCTCCTCTCCCTGCCAAACCCCGCGGCGCTGCATTCCCCTGCCGCGCATCGCACTTCACATTATACATCTATGTACGCCCCTATCAAGGATTTAAAGAAATACCAGATGTCAAGAAATGCCCAACCTTAGGAGGCGGGCAGGAAGGCGTTGCTGCCGTAGCGCGCGAAGGTGAGCGGCGCCGAGCTGAGGTGGTTGGCGAGCATCCAGCGCGACAGTGCGGTGATGTGCGCCGGCTGGATCGTCCCCACCGAGCGGAGATCGTCCGGCACGCCGCCGCCGTCGAACAGCGGCAGGTAGGCGCGCAGCGAGGCGGCGGTGAGCGCGCGCGGCAGCGACGGGTTGGCGTGCAGCAGCTCATCGAGCGAGCGGGTCGGATCGCGCAGCGTATCTTCGTAGCCGCGCACGGTGGCGGCGAGGAAGTCGCGCACCAGCGCCGGATCGGAGCGCGCGAACGCGCTGTTGGTGAACGCGACCAGCCCGGGGTACTCGGGGCCGCCGTTGCGGTCCAGCCAGAAGGGCGTGATCGGATGCCCTTCCACTTCGAGGCCGACGCCGTCGTCGGGGATGAAGCCGGTGAAGGCCGCGATGCGCCCGGCGAGCAGCGCCTGCGCGCCGTTGAAGCCGACCGTCACCACGTGCACCTTCGCCGGGTCGCTGCCGGCGTGGCGCACCTCGGTGTCGAGCACCGCCAGATCGGAGGGCACCCCGGTGATCCCGACCGTGCGGCCCTGCAGCTGCGCGGGCGAGCGCAGATGCTCGGAGGCGAGCGCGATCAGCCCGCCGACGGGGCGCTGCACGAGCGCCATCACCGCCTCATCATCGGCGCCGTGGTCGATCGCGGTGGCGACGTCGCTGCCGTCGGCCAGCCCGAACTGCGCGCGCCCGGCGCTCACCAGGCTGAGCGGTTCGACGGTCGCGCTGGGCGCGACCACCTGCAGCTCGATGTGCTCGCGCCGGTAGTACCCCGCCGCCAGCGCACGGTAGATCCCGGCGTGCACCGCGTTGGGCGTGAAGTCGAGGATCAGCGTTGCCTTGGTTGGATGCGGCAGCGCGCCAGGAAACAGTTTCGAGCCTCCAGTCGAGCCGCATCCGCCGAGTCCGAGTATCGCCGCCGCAATAAGCGCCACCAGGTGTCGGTATCTTGCGGTCATCGTGAAAAGCGCCATCTCCCCATCGCAGGCGGACACAGCGGACGGGCGCACGCTATCGGGAGAAGCGGTCGAGGAGCTCTACACCGAGGCCGACCTGCCGGCGGGAATCGGCGGGCGGGCGGGCATCCATTCCGTCGAGGACCCGCTCGGGCGCCCCGGGCAGTACCCGTTCACGCGCGGGGTGTACGAATCGATGTACCGCGGGCGGCTGTGGACGATGCGCCAGTTCGCGGGGTTTGGCACCAGCGAGGAGACCAACGAGCGTTTTCACTACCTGCTCGAGCACGGCCAGACCGGGCTCTCGACCGCGTTTGACATGCCCTCGCTGATGGGCCTCGACTCCGACAGCCCCCGCAGCCTCGGGGAGATTGGCCGCGAGGGGGTGGCGGTCGACACCGTGCAGGATATGAAGACGCTATTCGCGGGCATCGACCTCGGCGAGGTGTCGGTGTCGATGACGATCAACGCCCCCGCAGCGATCATGCTCGCCTTCTATGTGGCGGCCACTGAGACCCCACCAGAGCACCTCTCGGGCACGATCCAGGCGGACATCCTCAAGGAGTACATCGCCCAGAAGGAGTGGTGCTTCCCGATCGACCCGGCGATGCGTCTGTGCGGGGACATGATCGAGTGGTGCACGCGCAGGATGCCGCGCTGGCACCCGATCTCGATCTCCGGCTACCACATCCGCGAGGCGGGAGCGACCGCCCAGCAGGAGCTCGCGTTCACGCTCGCCGATGGCCTCACCTACGTGCGCCAGGCCGTGGAGCGCGGCCTCGACGTCGACGAGTTCGCGCCGCGCCTGAGCTTCTTCTTCAACGCCCAGATCGATCTCTTCGAGGAGATCGCCAAGTACCGCGCGGCGCGGCGCATCTGGGCGCGGGAGATGCGCGAGACGTTCGGGGCGAAGAACCCGCGCTCGTGGCTGATGCGCTTCCACGCGCAGACCGCCGGGGTCAGCCTCACCGCGCAGCAGCCGCTCAACAACATCATCCGCACCACGGTCGAGGCGCTAGCGGCGGTGCTGGGCGGCGCCCAGTCGCTGCACACCAACAGCTACGACGAGGCGCTCGCGCTACCGACCGAGGAGGCAGTCCGCATCGCCCTGCGCACGCAGCAGGTGATCGCCCACGAGACCGGCGTGGCGGGCACGGCGGATCCGCTGGGCGGCAGCTACTTCGTGGAGGCGATGACCGATCGCATGGAGGCGCGCTGCTACGAGTACTTCGAGAAGATCGAGCAACTCGGGGGCATGGTCGAGGCCGTCAAGCGCAACTTCCCCCAGCGCGAGATCGCCGACGCGGCGTTCGAGCTGCAGCAGCAGATCGACGCCGGCGAGCGCGTGGTGGTCGGCGTCAACAGCCACGTGCTCGAGGACGAGCAGCCGCTGCCGATCCTGCGCATCGACCAGGCCCTGGAACGCAAGCAGCTCGACCGCCTGCAGTCCGCGCGCGCCACGCGCGACGGCGCACAGGTAGAGCGCACGCTCGCCGCGCTGCGCGAGGCGGCGGCGCAGCCCGATCGCAACCTGATGGAGCCGCTGCTTGCATGCGCCCGCGCCTGTGCCTCCGAGGGCGAGATCGTCGAGTCGCTGCAGCAGGTGTTCGGGGATTACACCGAGACACCTGTCTTCTGAGGAGGGAGGGGGGTGGAGATGTCTTTAAAAAAGCCCTATACCACCAACTGGACCTGTGAGGCAGCACCCAGATGACAGCTACGAGGGGTCCAGTAGCTGGTGGGGTGCCGTGGAACAGTCATCCAAACCAACCCATACCACTTCACAAAATGAAGGGTTAGGGCCTAAAAAAGTTGATACACAAACCCACGCCTCAATCCCTTGCCTCCGCGATCCCAACGCGCTCTTAACTTGACCTTTGCTCGCCCTTAGGGTGCGGTGACATACCTTTGAGGCCGATGCCCGAGCGACGGATCGACAGGCGCACGTTCCTGAAGGGGGGAGTAGTAGCCGGCGGGGCGCTGCTGGGTGGCACCGCGATGGCGGCGGTCGCCAAAGAGGTCGCGGAGCCGACGACGACGACACCGACGGCGCCCCCACGCACCCGGCGCCCGCCCCAGCAGCCCACGACGAGCGTGCCCGAACAGACGCTCGGGTCCTCGCCGCCGCCGGCCCGGCGCGCGCCGGTGCGATCCGCGCAGCCGAACATCCTCGTGATCGTGGTCGACCAGCTGCGCACGCCGCAGTGGTTCACCGCCTCGCCGGCGCTCGCGCGGATGCTGCCGAACATCTCCCGCCTGCGCCGCGAAGGGGTGTCCTTCGAGCACCACTACACCGCCTCCAACGACTGCACGCCGGCGCGCTCGACGCTGCTGACGGGCCTCTACACCCACCAAACCGGGTGCATGATCACGGGCGGCTCGACGCTCGACCCGGGCTTCCCGACGTGGGGGACGATGCTGCGCGAACAGGGCTATGAGACCTGGTGGTATGGCAAGTGGCACCTCACGCACAAAGACGGCAAGTGGACGGTGCTGGCGAACGCGGGGGCGCTCGAGCCCTACGGTTTCGCTGGTGGCACCTATCCCTCGCCCGACGGGGGACCCGGCCAGGGCTGGCGCGTGGACCCGCTCATCGCCAACCAGTTCGAACAGTGGTTTTCCGAAAATGGCGACTCCTCCCAGCCGTGGTGCACGACCGTGTCGTTCGTCAACCCGCACGACATCGCGTGGTGGCACAAGTGGAGCGAACAGGTCCCCTCCGAGCGCACCGCGCCGGCGCTGGTGAGGGGGCTGCCCCCCAACTACGAGACGCCGGCGATGCTCGAAGCCCACCACAAGCCGCTGCTGCAGCGCTCGCTGCAGCAGACCGCGGCGAGATCGTTCGGGCCGGTGCCGTTCACGGGCCCGCGGGCGCTAAGGAAATGGGAGCAGTTCATGGACCTGTACGTGAAGCTGCAGCGCAATGTGGACGAACACATCGGCCAGGTGCTGCGGACGCTCGAAAGCAACCCGCGCGTGGCGGCGAACACGGTCGTGCTGTTCACCTCAGACCACGGCGAGTACGGCGCCTCGCACGGCCTGCGCGGCAAGGGCGGAGGAGCCTACGAGGAGGCGATCAGGGTGCCGCTGATCGTCAAGGACCCGCGCGGTGCGCTCACATCGGCGATCCGTCGGCCGCGGATGCAGCTGACCTCGAGCGTGGACGTGGCACCGCTCTTGCTGCGGATCGGCAGCGGCTCGGATGCGTGGCGCACAGAACCGCGCTACACGCACATCGCCGGCCGGGCGGACCTGGCGGCGATCCTCGCCAACCCCCGCGCCCGCGGGCGCCCGTACGTGTTGCACGCGACCGATGAGATCGTGACTGAGTTTGCGACCGAACTGTATGCGGCCAACGCGCCGCTGCACGTGGTGGCGATGCGCACGGCGAAAGCGAAGTTCGCGACCTACTCCAACTGGAGCACGGAAGGGATCCAGCCCGAGCAGGAGGGGCAGGAGCGCGAGCTGTACGACTACCGCACACGCGCGGGACGCCTGGAGCTCGACAACGGCGCCGGCACCAGCCCCCTGGAAGGACAGCTGATCCGGCTGTACGAACGCGCGCTGCTCGAGGAGCTGCGCGGCCCGCTACCGCGCCAACTGGCCGATGCGCACGGGTTGGGCCTGGAGAACTACTTCCTCACGGCCAAGAAAGCCGCGCGCGGCGCAGCCGCCGCGAGGCTGCGCCGCGAGGAAGGCGAACACGGGCCGCTGAGCCCGTTCGCGACCTCAGGGGACGCTCTGCGCGACGGACGTCCACGCGGTTGAAGCGTTATTTCTGGATCAGGGGATCGGTTGCGCAGTCGAGGTCCCGAGCGTCTCGCCAGAGGCCCCAAGCGCCCGCGCGGCGACATAGGTGCCGGCGCCGGCGCTCACCGGGATCGTCGTCTGAAAGCCGTGGCGGGCCACAGTCGTGAGCGGCGTCAGGCTTTCCGGCGAGCTGCCGGCGAGCACCTGCCAGGAGGAGACGCCGGTGGCGCCGTTCCAGCTCGCCTCGACCGTCGCGCCAGCGGCCGCGGCCTGCACGGCGATCGCCGGCGCGGTCGTTGGCTGGCCGCTCCATTCGGAGGAGAGGTAGGTGCGGAAGTCCTGCACGTTCTTGCCGAGCGTGCCGTCGAGCAGCACGTGGCCGGAGGAGTTGAACTCGGTGAAGTTCGGCAGCCCCCCGTAGCCGAGCAGCCAGTCGCCGCCGGGCAGGCTCAACGTGTCGCCCTGGCTGGAGGCCAGCAACGTTTTGCTCGGGTTGACGAATCGCTTGACGAGCGTGACCGTGTGGTTGGAGAAGTCGGGGCGCAGCAGCAGGCCGCTCGATTCCTTCTGCTTGGGCGGGTCGGAGGCGTTGTTGAACAGGGAGATCAGCCCACCCGGCTGGAATTCGGCGTCGTGCTGCCAGTAGAAGCGCACGCCGGGGCCGAGCTTGAAGCTCGAGTGCCCGCCGTCGCCGAGCAGCCAGTTGTAGCCGCCGGTGTGCATGTTCACGTCATACAGCGTCCAGGTGTTGCGCGAGGAGAGCATTACATTGCCCGGTTCGCTTGGGGGATTGGAGCTCGCTCCCCCTGGATTGGAGCCTGTCCCCCCCGGCGAGATCGAGTTGATGTGCACGTAATCCCATGGGTATTCCCCGGAGGAGACGTGGTTGAGCGAGTTGCCGAGGGGGATGTGCCCGAGCGCGTGCCACTCCCACATCACCAGGCCGGTCTTGATGTCGACCTCCTCGATGATCGAGTCCAGCAGGATCCCGTGCGCCGAGCCGTGCGCCGAGGAGAGGTTCATGTGGATCGGGTCGAAGGCGTCGATCCAGGCGGTGCCCTGGGGCGTGAGCAGGATCTCGTGCAGGTCGGCGCGGTAGCCGTTGCCGGCGCGGACCGTGGCGATCTGCTGGTAGGAGCTGTTGTAGATCACGTCTTCGCCCTCGCCGAAGCCCACCCTGATGATGCGCCCCTGCCACCAGGTGAGCGCCGGTTTGCCTTCGTAGGTCTGCACCTGGAAGTTGGTGGCGGAGTCGTCGTGGGGCAGCGGGTGAAACCACACCAGCGCGCCGTTCTGTTCGGCGATCATCGGCCCGGGCGCCCCCTGGCCCTGGTAGGGCGCGAGAAAGAGGTCGCCGCCGGCCGCGCCGGCCCGCGCCGGCGTCGTGAGCGTGACGGTCGAGGGGGTCAACTGCGGAGCGGAGAGGTAGTGCTGCACAGCGTGTGGGTCGCCCGGGTTGAGCGGGAACTGCACCTGGCTGACGCTCGCCTGGTGGGCGATCGTGAAGGTGGTGGCGACCGGCTGATTCGGCGTCCCCCCACCCGTGCCCGCGAGCGCATGCACGGTGACGCGCTCGCCCGCGACGAATGGCTTGTCGGTGATGAAGCTCTCGCCGGTGCCGGTGGAGTAGGCCTGCAGGTGCCCCGGGTGCGTCCCGCTGTGCGAGCCGACGACGGTCACGTTCGCGATTTCCGTGCCCGCGCTGCCGAGGAAGCTGATCTGCGTGGTGGGGGAGGCGTCGGGTGTCCCGGGCAGCGGCGTGACCGTGACGGGGTTGGCGGCCGCCGCGGCGACCGATGCCTGGTCGCCGAGCGCAATCGAGGCGGAGGTCGCGCTGCCGCCGCAGGAGCTGAGCGCCACGGCGAGCAGCGCCGCGAGGAGCAGCGCAGTGAGCGCCGCGATGAGGTCGTTTCGTTGCATCGGCGTATGGAACCTTATCCGTGGGATAGGCTGGACGCTCCTTGAGAACCGCGCCGAAACATTCGGAGGGGTCGTGGACGCCCGTACGGGTGTGGCGGCGCAGTGGGCGCGATCTGGCGCATGGGCACCACCGCTGGCTGCGCCGCGGACTGGTGCTCGGGAGGCGTCGTGGTGCTTGCGACGAGCGCCGGCGCGCTCACGGTCGGCGGCAAGCGGATCGTGGCCGAGGAGGCCGCCTTTCGCGGGCCGGCGGCGCCGCAGTGCGTGCCGAGCACGCTGAACCGCAGCGACCTGCTGCCCGGCACGCAGCTGCGGGTCTCGCCGCTGCCGGACTCCCTGGACGCCACGCCGCACACCCAGATCAGCCTGCTGGGAGTTCCCAGCAAGCAGCTCCAGCAGATCACCGTCAGTGGGTCGGCCACCGGCGTGCACCCCGGTCGTCTGGTCCGCCTACTCCCAGGGCGACGGCGCCAGCTTCCTGCCCGCCGCGCCCTTCCAGCCCGGGGAAATCGTCACGGTGCGCGGCCAGCTGCTCGCGCATGGGCACTGGGAGCCGTTCGCCTTCCACTTCACGGTGTCCGTGCCCGACCCGATCCCGAACAAGCCGCCGGGCAAAGAGCCCGAAGGGAAGTCCGTCGAGGTGCAGCACTACCACTCGGCGCCCAGCCTGAACGCGCCCTCGATCGAAGTGGACACCGGCGCCAGCTCGAGCGCCGCCGGAGACATCTTCAGCGCCCCCTACTCCGGCCCCGGCGGGGACGGCCCGATGATCACCGAAAGCAACGGCCAGCTGGTGTGGTTCGACCCGCTCCCCAAGGGGACCTACTCGACCAACCTGCAGGTACAGAGCTTCGAAGGCCAGCCGGTGCTGACGTGGTGGCAGGGGTACATCCCCCCGCAGGGCTTCGGCGAGGGCGAAGAGGTGGTCGCCAACAGCTCCTACAAGCAGATCCTGCACATCCACGCCGGCAACGGCCTGACGGCCGACCTGCACGACTTCCACCTCGAGGCCAACGACACCGCGCTGCTGACCGTGTTCAACCCGATCCGCTGCAACCTCACGGCCGTCCACGGGCCCCAGGACGGGGCGGTCAACGACAGCCTCTTCCAGGAAATCGACGTGCGCACCGGCCTCGTGCGGCGCCAGTGGGACAGCGTCGACCACGTGTCGCTGGAAAGCTCCTACTCGACGCCCTACAGCTCCAGCGACGAATGGCCGTTCGACTTCTTCCACGCCAACTCGCTCGACCCGGAGCCGGGCGGGCAGATGCTGATCTCTGCGCGCAACACGTGGGCGCTGTATCAGCTCAACGAACAGACCGGCCAGGTGCAGGCGGAGGCGGGCGGCAAGCACAGCACGGTCAAGATGGGCTCGGGCACGCTGACCGCCTTCCAGCACGACGCCACGCTGCTGCCCAACGGCCTGATCTCCGTGTTCGACAACGGCGGCGTGCCGACAGTGCATCCGCAGTCGCGCGGGATCCTCGTGGCGCTCAACCAGAAGACCGGCACCGAGACGCTGGTGTCCGAGTTCGAGCACCCCGGCACCGCGCTGAAAGCGGGCAGCCAGGGCAGCGTGCAGCTGCTGGCGAGCGGCAACCTGTTCATCGGCTGGGGGGCAGAGCCGTGGTTCTCGGAATTCAGCTCCACCGGTCAGCTGCTGTACGACGCGCACATGCCCCCCGGCGACGAGTCCTACCGCACCTACCGCTTCCCCTGGACCGGCACGCCCAGCGGCGCGCCGGCGATCGCCGCGAGCGCAGGCAAGACAGGTCCGGTGACGGTGTACGCAAGCTGGAACGGGGCGACCGAGATCGCCTCCTGGCGGGTGCTCGCCGGCCCCTCGGCCAAGCAGCTCGCCGCCGTGGCCAGCGGCGCGCGCAGCGGCTTCGAGACGTCGATCGCCACGCCCGGCCCCGAGGCGTACGTGCAGGTGCAGGCGCTCAGCGCCTCGGGCGCGGTGCTCGGCACCTCGTCGGCGATCAAATCGTAGGCGTGGCTGGCCAACTCGAGGCGCTGGCGCGGGAGATCGAAGCCTGCCGGCGCTGCCCGCGGCTGGTCGCCTGGCGCGAGCAGGTGGCGCGCGAGCGGCGCGCGGCGTTTGCGCACGAGCACTACGCCGCGCACCCCGTGGCGGGCTTTGGCGATCCCGCCGCGCGGGTGCTGATCCTCGGGCTCGCCCCCGCCGCGCACGGGGGCAACCGTACGGGGCGGATCTTCACCGGGGACCGCTCGGGCGACTTCCTGTTCGCGGCGCTGTGGCGGGCCGGCTTCGCCAACCAGCCGACATCGACCCACCGCGAGGATGGCCTGCGGCTGCGCGATGCATGGGTCACCGCGGCGGTGCGCTGTGCGCCGCCGGCCAACCGCCCCGACACGGCTGAGCGCGACGCCTGCCAGCCCTGGAGCGCAGCGGAGCTCGAGCTGCTGCCCGAGATCCGCGTGGCGGTGTGTCTGGGGGCGTTTGCGTGGGATGCCGCGCTGCGGCTGCGGGCGGGCGCCTCCGGCCAGGGCCCGCCGCGGCCCCGTCCCCGCTTCGGCCATGGCGCCGAGCACCCCGGGGTGCTGGCCGAAACGGGGATGCGAGCCGAAGGCGAGTGTCTCCCGGCTTCGTTTGGGCTGCTCGGCTGCTTTCACCCCAGCCAGCAGAACACCTTCACGGGCAGGCTCACGGCGCCGATGATCGACGCCGTCCTGCGCCGCGCGCGCGAGCTGGCTGGGCTCGGCTGAACCTCGATCAGGGTCCTTCACAAGTGAAGAAAGAGGGTTGTGTTTTCGTCTCGACGACGGTATCGTCGCGACCGTCACAGTGCGTACATCTTCGGCCACTATTTTCCTCGCAGTCCTCCGGCGGCCACGCTCGATCGTCTCGGGCGTGCTGCTCACATGCGCACTGCTCGCCGCGCTCGCGATGGCGTCTGGCGCCTCTGCCTCCACGACGAATGAACTGCGCGGCGAATGGTCGATCGAACTCAAATGCCAATGCCAATTTCCTTTAATCGGGGGAGAAACGCTTAAAGGCACCGCGCTGATTTCGACGATGGACCTCGAAACCGGCGTCTTCTCCGGTACGACCGACATTATGGCGGAGGCCGGCGAATTCGTAGAAAACCTGATGACGAAAGAAAAGCCCCACGTCACCGAAAACAAAGTCGAGTACATCATCCGCAGCCAGAGTCCCGGTGGGGAATTCTACTTCGTCGTCCCCGAAGGCACCGTCGCCGGCGGCGGCAACGAAATGTCGGGGCCCGGCATCTACAACCCCGGGTCGCCATTCGAAGAGCAGGGCTCGTTCGTCGCGAAAAAGACCCGCTCGTGGGCGCTGATCGAAAAAGAAGAAGAAGAAAAGCGACTCAGAGCCGAAAAAGAAAAATTTGAAAAGGAAGGGCGCGAAAAAGGCGAAAAAGAAGGCCGGGAAAAAGGCGAACAGGAAGGGCGCGCCAAAGGCGAACTGGAAGGGCTTGGCAAGGGCGAACTGGAAGGTAAGGAAAAAGCCGAACAGGAAGTCAAGCTGAAGGCCGCACAGGAAGCCACAGAACGCGCGGCCAAAGAAGCGCAGGCAAAGACCGAACGCGAAGCCAAAGAAAAGGCCGAAAAAGAAGCGGCGGAAAAAGCCGTGACGCAGGGCCGGGAAAAGGCCGAAAAAGAAGCCAGGGAAAAGATCGAAAAAGAAGCCAAGCAGAAGGCCGAAAAGGAAGCCAAAGAACACCCCCGCGTCGCGACCGGTCAACCCGCCGTGCTGGTGGGCAAGTCGTTCACCGTCACCACCGCCGGGCAGCTCTCGCTGGAGCTCACCAACGCCAACGGCTACGCGGTCACGGGCGCGCTCACGCTCGGCCCCGCCACCGCCGCGAAATCGGCTGCTGCCTCAGGCGGTGCGCCCAGCAAAGGCAAAGGCACCACTGGCAAGGCCAAGCAAGTGGTGTTCGCGGAAGCCCCGTACACGATCGCCTCCCACGCCAGCAAGACCGTGCAGCTCAAGCTCTCCAAGAGCGCCCTCGCGGAACTCGAACACCACAAGACGCTGCAGCTCGTGGCGACGCTCACCACTCGCGCCACCGGCAAGCCGTCGAGCACGAAGACCTACGACATCACGCTGAAGCTCGCGCCCGCGAAGCACGCCTGACCGGAGGCCATCCGTCGAAGCCGGGCGACTGCCGTAAAGCGCGGCGGGCGAACGTACGATGCAACGGGTGATGGTTGCGCCCCTGCTCAAACGTCGTACGCGCCGGTCGCTTGCCGTGATGTTTCTGACTGCCCTGGTGGCGCTCGTGTTCGGCGTCGCCGCCGGCCCTGCGCCCGCCGCCGAACCCGGGGTCGTGCTCGCCGACAGTTTCAGCCCCCACGTCGGCGATCTCAAGGCGCTCGGCGTCCACTGGGTGCGCGTGTTCGCCACCTGGTCGGATCTAGAGCCCGCCTCCGGCGACTACTCCGCCAACTGGATCGCCAACTACGAACGGCTCTTCCACGAACTGCCCGCCGGCACGAAAGTGATCGTTGACGTCGTCGGCACCCCCCAGTGGGAGACCGGCTCCTCTAACGAACACACGCCCCCCGCCAACCCCGAGGATTACGCCGCGTTCGTCGGCGGCCTCGCCCAGCGTTTTGGCCCGCACGTGGCCGCGTATGAGCTGTGGAACGAGGAGGACTCCCCCAGCTGGTGGGTCGGCGCCCCCGACCCCGCCGCCTACGCCGCGCTGCTGAAGGCCTCCTACCCCGTGATCAAGGCCGCCGAACCCAACGCCACCGTGCTCGTCGGTGGGCTGACCGGCAACGACTATCCCTTCCTCGAAGAGCTCTACCAGGACGGCGCCAAGGGCTACTTCGACGCCGTCGCCGTCCACACCGACACTGCCTGCAACATCGTCTCCCCCTACAGCTTCCTGCGCGAAAACGACGGGCACATGATCCCCGACTCCTTCCTCGCCTACCGTGAAGTGCACAACGTGATGCTCGCCAACGGCGACGACAAGCCGATCTGGATGACCGAGCTCTCCTGGCGCACCACCTCCGCGGAGTGCGACGAAGGAGTGTGGGCCGGGCAGAAGGCTCAGGGCGTCACCGAGCAGCAGCAGGCCACCTATCTCGCTCAGGCCTACCACTGCCTCGCGCAAGACCCCTACGTCCAGGTCGCGATCTGGTTCCCCCTCCAGGACCAGGGCGCCGACGTCTCCGGCCTGCTGCGCGCCAACGGCTCGCGCAAGCCCTCGTTCGCCGCGATGCAGGCCTACGCCCACCAGGGCGATCAGCTCACAGAACACCTGCGGGTCCTTCTCGCGGGCCCCGGATCGACGTCTCCGCCCCCGCCGACCACACCACCTACTCGGGCACGCTGCCGATCAGCGTCTCCGCCCGCGACCCCGAGGGCGTCGGGCGCATCACGCTCGAGATCAACGGCAAGCTGATCCGCAACTACACCAACCAGGCCTTTCCCCGCACGCTCGCCGGGGCGCTGCACTGGCATGGCGCCGCGCACATCCGGCCCGGCCGCAACGTCCTCACGTTCATCGCGGTCGACAAGCTTCGCAACACCACCCAAACCAGCATCGTCATCTACCACCGGCTGCCCCGCAGGCACAGCCACCATCACAAGCACGCGTGAAGTAGCGTTCCGCGCGTGAACGCCATTCCCACCAGCCTCCCCGGGCGCAATCATCCTCGAGCCGCGCGTGTTCCCCGACGAGCGCGGCTTCTTCTGCGAGACCTACCGCCTGGAGTGGCACCCCTCCGCCGGGATGCCACCCGAGGAGCGCTTCATCCAGGACAACCACTCCCGCTCCACGCGCGGCGTCGTGCGCGGGATGCACTTCCACATCGGGCCGGGCGTCGCCAAGCTGGTGCGCTGCTCCCGCGGGCGCATCCTCGACGTGATCGTCGATCTGCGCCGCGGCTCCCCCACGTACGCTCAGTGGGAGGCGGTCGAGCTCGACGACGAGCGCATGCGCGCGCTCTACGTCCCGATCGGTTTCGCCCACGGCTTCTGCGTGCTCAGCGACGTCGCCGACGTCCTCTACAAGCAGACCGCCTACTACGACCCCGCCGTCGAGCGCGGCATCGCCTGGGACGACCCCGAGGTCGCGATCGAATGGCCCACGGAGATCGAGCCGCTCGTCTCCGCCCGCGACGCCGCCGCTCCAACGCTGCGCGAGCTCGCCGACGAGCTGCCGTTCGTGTACGAGCCGTAGAGCTGGCAAACTTCCACGCGATGCCCGCCAACAGTCCGCGGCCGTCTCTGCGCGAGCGCACCAACGGCTACACCGTCACCCCCGGCCAGTACCTGGTGCTGGCCTACATCGCGCTGGGCGCGCTCACGCTGATTGTGCTCACCGGCGCCGCCGTGCGGCTGACCGGCTCGGGCCTCGGCTGCCCCACCTGGCCGAAGTGCTACGGCAACCTCTACCCGCCCGCTGAAGACGCACGCGCTGATCGAGTTCTCCAACCGCCTCATCACGGTGCCCGTGTGCATCGCCGCCGGCCTCGCCTGGGTCGGTGCGCTGCGCCGCCGCCCCTACCGCCGCGACCTCGTGTGGCTCGGCGGGCTGCTGCCGCTCGGCGTGCTCTGCCAGGCGGTGCTCGGCGGGCTCACCGTGCGCGGCAAGCTCGACTACGGCTGGGTGATGGGCCACTTCGCGCTCTCGATGCTGATCCTCGTGGCCGCCGCCGCGCTCGCGTGGCGGGCCGCGCACGACCCCGGAGAGCGCCCCCGCGACAGCGATCGCACGCTCGTGTGGTCGACCCGCGCGCTGGTCGCGCTCGGCGCGCTGACGATCTTTGCCGGCACCGCCGCGACCGCCGCCGGGCCCCACGCCGGGGGCAACCCCGGGGAACGCATCAACCGCCTCGACTTCGACGGGCGCGGCACGATGGACTTCGTGATCCATCGGCACGCCGAGATCGCCCTCGTTTTTAGTCTGCTCGCGGTGTGCGTGTGGTGGCTGGCGCGCCGCCGCTCCACCGACCCAGCTCGTGCATCGCTGCACCACCGCGCTCTGCGTCCTGCTCGCCCTGCAGGGCGCAGTCGGCTTGGACCAGTACGAGACCCACCTACCCACCGAGCTGGTGTGGGTTCACGTCGCCCTCGCCTGCGGCTGCTGGCTGGCTGCGCTGTGGGCCGCGTACGCTGCCGGGCGCCTCCCGAAGCGTCTCGCAGAGCCCCCGGAGGTGGCTCGGGAGCATCGCGAAGCGACCCCGCCGGTGCGCGTCTCGGCCTGAATCCGCTCGAATCGGCGAATATCTGTCCTGGCGGGACGCTAGTCTGCCCGTTTTAAGCAATCACACCCCACAAAGGGAGGCGTGCCAAACATGACCAAGAACGATCTGGCCGATAAGGTCGCGGAGCGCACCGGACTGGCCCCCAGCCAGGCCCGTCAGGCGTTGGACGCAACGATCGAGGCGGTTTCCGACGAGCTGGCCGCCGGTGGCGAGGTCGCTCTCGCCGGCTTCGGGAAGTTCAGCGTCAGCCACCGCGCCGCCCGCCAGGGACGCAACCCCGCCACTGGCGAGACGATCAGCATCGCTGCGAGCAAGGCCGCCAAGTTCTCCGCCGCCAGCGCACTCAAGGGCCGCCTCAACTGAGAGGGGGGGTCGCCCCCCCGCTGCTGGGCCTGGCGACGCTCGCTGTCGTGGCGGCGCTCGCCGCATGCGGCTCCTCGGCGCCCTCCGCCGGGGCGGGGAGTGGTGGGGGGCGGCATTCAAACGCCGGTGGCGGCGGCGTCGTCACGGGATCAGGGGCCGCGGCGTCCGGGGATGCCGCGGGATCGGGGGCCTCGGGATCGGGGGCCGAAAGCCGGCGGGTCGTCGATGGCCCGCCGGGAACCGAGGCGGTGCCGATCCTCATGTACCACGTCATCAATCCCCCGCCCGCGGGGGCGCCGTACCCCGGTCTGTACGTCCCCACCGAACAGTTTGCCGAACAGATGCAGGCGCTCGTCCACGCGGGCTTTCACGCGGTCACGCTCGATCAGTTGTGGGCCAATTGGAAGGAAGGCGTGCCGCTGCCCAAGGGCAAGCCGATCGTGCTCACCTTCGACAACGGCTACCAGTCCCAGTACACCAACGCCCTGCCGGTTCTGCGCATGCTTGGCTGGGAAGGGGTCGAGAACCTGCAGCTAACCGGCCTACCCCCATCCCAGGGTGGGCTATCCCCGGCGCAGGTACGCGGTCTGACAGCCGCCGGCTGGGAGCTCGACACCCAGGGCTTCAGCCACGCCGACCTCACCACCCTCGACCCCTCCGAGCTGCACTACCAGGTGGCAGTTGCCCGCAGCGAAGTGCAGCATCTCTACCACGTGCCCGTCAACTGGTTCTGCTACCCCTCCGGCCAGTACAACGCCGCCGTGCTCGCCGCCGTGCGGGCGGCTGGCTATCGCGGCTCCACCACCGTCGTCCCCGGGTGGGCACAGCCCGGCGAGGACCCCTACCGGCTGCCGCGGCTGCGCGTGCTCGGGGGCACCAGCGGGGCGCAGCTGCTCAGTGAGCTGGCTGCGATCCGCGACGACGCGCCACCGCCCGTGTCCTATGAAACCTCCTGAGGTGCGCGGTGACGGGCGCCGGAGGGCTGAGGACGCAGCGAGTGTGGCGTGTCGTGCGCGCGAGCGAGCGAGGACACCGATATGCGCCGGCTATCGCGCCTCAGGATCGATAGGATTCCGCGCATGATTGACCCGACGATCCGCGCAGCGGCCCCAGGAGGCGCACGATGAGCTCAATCCCCGGCTGGGGCTCCTGGACCTTCGAGCCCGTTGTGATCGTCGCGCTGGGCCTCGCGGCGGTGCTGTACGCGCGTGCCTACCGCCGTGCCGCCGGGCGGGCGGGATCCGGATCCAATCCCGCGGTTGGCGCCGGCCACTGGGTGCCCTACGGAGCCGGGCTGATCGTGGTGGCGATCGCGCTGCTCTCGCCGCTGGACCCGATCGGCGACGGTTATCTGCTCTCCGCGCACATGGCTCAGCACGTGCTGCTCTCCGACATCGCCCCCGCGCTGCTCGTGCTCGGGCTGCGCCGCCCACTGCTGCCGCTCGGCCTCTCCCGCAAGGCGCTGCTCGCGGTGGCGCCCGGCGGTGGGCGCTTCGGGCGAGTGCTCGCGCGGCTGACTTCGCCGTGGGTTGCGATCCCGCTGTGGGCGATCACCACCTGGGTGTGGGCGATCCCCAGCGTGTTCGACTACGCCACCGAACACTCCGCCGTGCACGCCTTCGAGCATGCGACGCTTTTCTACACCGGCCTCGCCCTGTGGTGGCTGATCGTCGACCCCCTGCCGCGCGCGCGCCTGCGCCCTGGTGGGCAGCGCCTCGCGCTGCTCGGCTTCTCGCGCCTGGCGAGCGCCGCCGTCTGCCTGCCGCTGACGTGGCTGGCAAAGCCGGAGTACTCGCTTTACATCCACGCCCCCCGCGCCTTCGGTCTCTCGCCGATCAGCGACCAGCACCTCGCAGGCGCCGGCATGTGCTTCATGGAGTTCCTCGTCTTCGGCATCGCCTTCGCCGCGGTGTTCATCAGCGTGCTGGGTCGTTCCGAGGACGGAGCCGAGATGGCCGAACGGGCCGCCGGCGACCACCTCTATACCTAAAGCGGGACCCGCTTAGGGCCGTGCGTACGTGGCGTAGGTCGTCGCCGACGCCAGCTCGCTGTGGCTGTAGTCGTGCTCGGCGACTGCCGGGATGAAGCCGTTGTTGAGCGGGATCGTTTTGCTCAGCGCCCACAGCACGAATTCGATCGCAGCGGGCTTGCCTTTCGCCGGGCAGATGCCGCCGTAGGTCGCCTTGCCGGAGCCGTTGAGGCCCACGACCGCCCCCGCGGGCAGCTGGCCGGCGGAGAGCCCGGAGAGGCTCGGGTCGATGCCGGCCACGACCCAGCGGATCCCGCCTGTTGACCCGTCGGAGCTGTCGTCGATGACGAACAGGACGAGCTCCTTCGTGTGGGCGGGCAGGTGTTGCCACTGCAGCGGCGGCGAGATGTTGGCCCCGTCGCAGGTGTACTGCGCGGGGATCGTGCCGTTGCGTTCGAACGCGGGACTGCTGATGGCCATCGCCCCGGGGATTGAGGGCAGCTCGCCGCTCGAGTTGGAGCTCGCGCTGGTCGATGCCGCGTGCGAGGAGGAGGACGAGGAGGATGTGGAGGATGTGGCCGAGGATGAGGAGCTGCTCGCGGCCGGCCGGGAGGTGCCTTTGTACTGCTTGCAGTCTTCCATCACGTACCCTGATCGGCAGCTCGTTCGAGCGCGCCAGCGCGCGTCGAAGCTTTTCTGGAAGTCGCTCAGCAGCAGGCGGGGTTCGGTGGAGGCGGTCTTGCCGGCCGTCACGTGCTGGGCGATCTTCGACTCGAGCAGTTCGACCTTGATGCGCATCAGCAGGTCGGCTTCGGTCTCGCCGATGGAGGCGAGGTAGTGCTTGAGCTGCGAGGCCGTGGGAAACTGCTTGGCTGTGACTTGGTGCAGCCGCTGGCGCACTTCCGCTTCGCTCGCACTGAGCCCGAGGTGGGCGGCTTCGGCGAGCACCCATTGCGAGGTGATCAGGAAGCCGAGCGCCTGATCCTTGAGCGCCGCACGCACCGCCTTGCTGTGGGCCTTGGAGTGGTTGAGCGCGGCGGTCACCGACACCCAGTGTTCGAAGGATGCCTTTGTGATCGGCGCCTGTTCCACGGTTGCGACCACGTCGGCGGCCGAGACCTGCGCCACCGACGCCGCGCTGCCGGATTGGCCCGCGGCGGTGACCACGGTCGTCGTCGTCTTCGTACTACCGCCCCCGCAACCCGCGAGCGCGGCGAGCCCTATTAGCGCGGCAAGTGCCGCAGGCGCAACAGCTCTACTCCCCATCCTGCAAATGCAATCATGTTTTCGACGACTTTGTCGCGGTATCAACCACAACCCGTGTTGTTGCCGCAGCTGCTGCACGTGTAGCACGACCCCGTCCGCTGCATCATGCCCCCGCACTGGCTACACGCTGGGCCGAGGTCGAGGCCCTGCAGCCTGGCGGGCACGACCGGCGGGGTGTCGGTGAACGCGCTTGTGGGCGCGCTTATCCCGCCGTTTCCGCCCGACGCCCTGGGGGGGGTGCCGCCGATGTGGTCGCCCGTGCTGGGGCCGGCGGTGTCGGAGGCGATCACCGACTGGGCGGCCTCCTGCGCGGCCTTGCGGGCGCGTACCTCGGGGGTGAGGATGCCGAGCTCCTCCTGGGCGTCGGTGTCCAGGAAGCGCGATGCCAACCAGCGCATGATGTAGTCGGGCATCGACTTCGCGAAGGGGATCTCCGGGTTGCCCGTGATGCCCTCGGGCTCGAAGCGCATGTAGCTGAACTTCTGCACCAGCGTTTCCAGCGGCACCCCGTACTGCAGCGCGATCGAGATCGCGGTGGCAAACGAGTTCATCATGCCTCGCAGCGTCGAGCCCTCCTTGCCGATGTCGGTCAGGAAGATCTCCCCCACGCTGCCGTCCTCGTACATGCCCGCGGTGATATAGCCCTCGTGGCCGCCGATCGAGAACTTGTGCGTGATCGACTGGCGCTCACGCGGCATCCGCTTGCGCCGCGGGCCCGCTTCGGCGAGGGCCTTTGCAACGGCCTTCTCCACCAGCGCATCCACGTCGACGTCGGCCTTGGCGGCCTGCTCGCCCTGCTGCGCGTCGGTGCGCAGCGCCTGGGCGGTCTTGGAGCCGTCGCGGTAGATCGCCAGCGCCTTGATCCCGAGCCGCCACGCCTCGGTGTAGGCGTCCTGGATGTCCTCCACGGTCGCGCTCTGCGGCAGGTTGACCGTCTTTGAGATCGCCCCCGAGATGAACGGCTGCACCGCGCCCATCATCTTCAGATGGCCCATGTGCGAGATCGCGCGCTCCCCGACGGCCACGTCGAACACCGGCAGATGCTCCTCCTTCAGGCCCGGGGCACCGACGATCGTGCCGTGCTCGGCGAGGTGCGCCTCGATCTGCTCGACCTGCGGCTCGGAGTAGCCGAGCGTCTGTAGCGCCAGCGGGACGGTGCGATTGACGATCGTCATCTGCCCGCCTCCCACCAGCTCCTTGAACTTGACCAGCGAGAAGTCGGGCTCCACGCCGGTTGTGTCGCAGTCCATCAGGAACGAGATCGTGCCCGTCGGCGCCAGCACGGTGGCCTGCGCGTTGCGGTAGCCGAGGCGCTCGCCCAGCTCCACTGCCTCATCCCACGAGTGTCGCGCGGCGGCGAGCAGCTCGTGGTCGGTGCAGGTCGCAGCGGCGATCGCATGAGACGCGTCGCGGTGCATGCGCATCACCGCGTTGTGCTCCTCGCGGTTTTCCGCGTAGCGCTCGTAGGGGCCGAGCGCACCGGCGACCTCGGCCGAGCGGCGGTAGGCGCGGCCGGTCATCAGCGCGGTGATCGCTGCCGCCGTACCCCTGCCCCGCTCGGAGTCGTAGGGCATCCCGTCTGCCATCAGGTACGCCCCGAGGTTGGCGTAGCCGAGGCCGAGCTGGCGGAAGGCGCGCGCGTTCACGCCGATCTCCTCGGTCGGGTAGCTGGAGGGTCCCACGACGATCTCCTGGGCCAGCAGCACGATGTCCACGGTGTGCTCGAAGGACTCCACGTCGAGCGTTCCGTCGGGGCGGCGGAACCGCATCAGGTTGAGCGACGCCAGGTTGCACGCGGAGTCGTCCACGTGCATGTACTCGCTGCACGGGTTCGACGCGTTGATCCGCCCCGAGCGCGGGCTGGTGTGCCAGCGGTTGATCGTCGTGTCGTACTGCACTCCCGGGTCCGCGCAGCGCCACGCCGCCTGCGCGATCTCGCGCATCAGCTCGCGCGCGGGAACCGGCTCCCCGACCGGCTTGCCGGTGACGCGCGAGGTCAGACGCCACACGCGATCCTCGGCGACCGCCTGCATGAACTCGTCGGTGACACGCACCGAGTTGTTGGCGTTCTGGTACTGGATCGAGGTGAAGCCCTCGCCGTCGATCGACATGTCGAAGCCCGCGTCCCTGAGCGCCTGCGCCTTGTCCTCCTCTTTGGCCTTGCACTGGATGAACTCGCGGATGTCGGGGTGGTCGACGTCGAGCACCACCATCTTCGCCGCGCGGCGGGTCTTGCCGCCGGACTTGATCGTCCCCGCCCACGAGTCGGCGCCGCGCATGAACGACACCGGCCCGGAGGCCGTGCCGCCCTTCGCCAGCGGCTCCATCGAGCCGCGGATGTTCGACAGGTTGATCCCCGAGCCGGAGCCCCCGCGGAAGATCATGCCCTCCTTGGTGTTCCACTCGAGGATCGACTCCATCGTGTCTTTCACGGAGAGGATGAAGCAGGCGCTGCACTGGGGGTTCTCCTCGAAGCCCACGTTGAACCACACCGGCGAGTTGAACGCCGCCAGCTGGTGCAGCAGGATGTGCGTGAGCTCGGCTTCGAAGGCCTCGCCGTCCGCATCAGTCGCGAAGTAGCCGCGCTCGCGTCCCCAGGCGGCGATCGTGCCTGCCACGCGGCCGATCATCTGCTTGACCGAGTGCTCGCGCGCGGGACTCTCGAGCTGCCCCCTGAAGTACTTCTGGGCGACGATGTTGGTCGCGTTCTGCGACCAGCTCTTGGGGAACTCGACCCCGCGCTGCTCGAACGCCACGCGGTCGCCGTGACCGATGTGCGCGTCGCGCAGCTCCCACTCCACAGCCTCGAAGGGGTGCGTCCCGGGGGACGTGAAAAGACGCTTGATCGACAGCGCCTGCCCGGGCGTCGTCTCCTCGATGGTGGGGTGGGACATGGTGTTCATAGCGACCTCTGCTCCTTCTTCTCGGGGCCGAACAGCATCCCGCTCAGGCCGGACGGAAAAAGGCGGGGAGTCCCTTCGATTTTAGGAGGCTCAGCGGCCCAGTCTGGCCCAGTCTGAGAATTCCTCCCAGGCGCCCGATAGGCGCCAGCCGGCCTCCGCGAGCGAGTGGCGCAGGGAGATGGTCCAGTGGGGCTCGTATGCCCACCAGCGTGCGGCTCCCCACGCGAGGCACGCCACGATCAACAGCGCCGCCAGCGCCGCTGCCACGATCGCCCCTGTGGACAGTTTCGTCGTCGTGGGCTCGGTCGTGTGACGGATCACGACGAGAGCGAGCGTGGGCGCTCGGGAGGAGCTTTCGAGGATGCGGTGCATTGCGAGGATCATGGTATGCGCTTGCATCTTCGGTCAGAGCAGGTCCGCGATCGCCGCGAGCGCGTCGTGCAGCACCTCTGGGGGGCGGCGTTCGGCATCGAGCCGCGATATCCGCTGCGGCTCTGCGTGCGCAAGGTCGTCGTAGGCCGCTGCGATCCGCGCAAAGAACTCCTCCCCCTCCAACTCCAGCCTGTCAGGGTCGAGGGCACGTGTCTCCTGACGCGTGCGCCCGGCCTCGGGGGAGATGCACAACAGCAGCGTGCGGTCCGGTTGTAGGCCGCCGGTGGCGAACCGGTTGATCGTGCGGATCTGCTCCACCCCCAGTGCCCGACCAGCACCCTGGTAGGCCAGGGAGGAGTCCACGAAGCGGTCGAGCAGCACCAGCGCGCCTGCTTCGAGCAGTGGAAGCACGCGCTCCTGCACCAGCTGTGCGCGTGCGGCCGCATACAGCAGCGCCTCCGCATGTGCCCCCACAGTGAGGGCGGGGTCCTTCACGAGCGCGCGGATCCGCTCGGATAGCTGCACGCCGCCTGGCTCGCGCAGCAGTGCGACCTGGCGCCTGCCTGCTCTGCCCGCCCCGCCTGTCCTGTCTGCTGCGTTCGCCCCGCGCGCGGCGATCTCGCGTGCAAGTCCCTCCGCGAGCGTGGTCTTGCCGGCGCCATCTAGCCCCTCGATCGTGATCAGCGTGCCCCGGGGCATCGCCGGACGGTATCGACTCCTCGAGGGGGGTGGGAGATAGCGCTTTTTTTCGGACGCATACCCTTCATTTTGTGAAGTGGTAGGAGCCCAATTGGATGCTTCTTCTCCCCGAGAAGGAGGCTTGCGCATCTACTTTTGGGCTTATAACCCTTCACAAAGTGAAGTAGTAGGGACCTGTGGCGGTGTCTAAAGTTTGGGCGTATAACCACCGACTGGACCTGTGAGTAGCAACCAGATGACCGTCAAGAGAGGTCCAGTAGCTGGTTGGTCGCCCAATGCAACATATATATGGCGTCTCACGGGCCTGCTGGTCCCGACCAAACTTAAGGCACTACGGGACCGTCTGGATGGCATTGCCACCCCGCCCGATTCACCCGCGCTCTCTATGTCACGATTGACCGCGTGAGCCTCCCCGGCCTCGACGCCCATCCGCACGCCCACGCGGTGCTGCTGCCCGCGCTGCGGTTCCTCGACGGGGAGGAGGCTCTCGCGGGGGGGAAGCAGGAGGAGGGGCGGGATCGAGCCCACGGCTACCGGGGCGGGCGGGGTCCGACCCATGCTTACCTCTTCCACGGCCCCCCCGGCGTCGGCAAGCGCACGGTCGCGCGCGCGTTCGCGGCGGCGTTGCTCGCCTCGGGGTCGCCCGCTCCCGATGAGGTGCGTGGGCGCGCGGCGCGCGGGGCGCATCCGGATCTGACGTGGGTGATGCCCACCGGGGCGGGGGAAATGCTGGTGGGTGACATCGACCAGGCGGTCGTCGCCGCGGCGACCCGCACGCCGTTCGAGTCGCGCCGGCGGGTGTTCGTGCTGGAGGATGCGCACACCCTCAACGACCAGGCTGCTAACCGCCTGCTGAAGACGCTTGAGGAGCCCGCTCCGTTTGCGCACTTCATCCTGCTTGCCCCCACCCCCCGCGAGCTGCTTCCGACGATCGCCTCGCGCTGCCAGCAGGTGCGCTTCGACCCGCTGCCGCCTGCTCGCATCGAGGAGCGCCTGAGGGCGCAGGGGACGTTAGCCCTCGCCGGAGTACCCGGCGAGGAGCGCCAGGTGGAGGCCGCCGGCGAGGAGCGCCCGGTGGAGGCCGCCAGCGAGCTAACCACCGCTGACGGCACAACCGCGGACGCCACGCTCGCCGCCTGCGCGCGCCTGGGGCTCGGCGACGCACGCCTCGCCAGCCGGCTGGCGGGGGAGTGGGGCACCCGTCTGCGCGAGCGCGTCGAGGCATTCGTGCGCGGCGCGGTGAGCGGCGACACCGCCGGGCGTCCGTGGCTGGAGTTGCTGCAGGCTGCCCGCGACGCCGGCACAAGTGCCGGCGAGGAGCTGGCGGCGCGCGTGGCGGGCGAGCTCGAGCTGCTGCCCGCCAAGGAGCGCAAACGCCACGAGCGCGAAGCCGGCGATGCCCAGCGCCGCGCCGAGCGCCGCGCGCGGGCTGGCGCGCTCGACCTCGCCCTGCGTCTCGCCCAGCTGTGGCTGCGCGACCTGTGGTGCGTGGCGGAGGGCGCCGGCGAGCTGGTGTATGCGCTCGACCGCCGCCCCGAGCTGGAGCACGACGCCACGGGGCGCTCCCCCGCGCGGCTGTGCGAGGCGGTTGAGCTCGTGCGCGACACCCGCCTGCGACTGGAGCTCAACGTCTCCGAGGAGCTCGCGCTGGAGGGGCTTGCCTACCGGCTGCAGGCGCTGCTGGCGGCTCCGGGGTAGCGGTGCTTACCGGCTCGCAGGCGCTGCTGGCGGCTCTGGGGTAGCGGTGCTTACCGGCTCGCAGGCGCTGCTGGCGGCTCTGGGGTAGCGGTGCTTACCGGCTCGCAGGCGCTGCTGGCGGCTCTGGGGTAGCGGTGCTTACCGGCCTGCAGGCGCAGCTGGCGGCTCCGGGGTAGCGAACAGGCCTGACATTAGCCAGACACCCGGAGGCGGCGAGGTGTAGCGTGCGAACTGTGAGCACCTTTGCTGTGCCCAGTGCCGCGATCCTCGCAGAAGGGCTGTGCAAGCGCTTCGGGGAGACCGTCGCGCTGGACGGCCTCGATCTGCGCGTGGAGACCGGCACGGTGCTGGGCCTGCTGGGGCCCAATGGCGCCGGCAAGACCACGGCGGTGCGGATCCTCACGACCTTGTTGAAGCCGGATGGGGGGCGCGCGCAGGTGGCGGGCCTGGACGTGGTGCGGCGCGCGAACAAGCTGCGGGGCCGCATCGGCCTCGCTGGGCAGTACGCGGCCGTCGACGAATACCTGACTGGCCTGGAGAACCTGGAGATGTTCGGTCGCCTCTACCACCTCCCTCGCGCGCGGGCCCGCTCGCGCGCGCACGAGCTGCTCGAGCGCTTCGATCTCACCGAAGCGGGCGCGCGCGCGGTGACGACTTACTCCGGGGGGATGCGCCGGCGCCTGGATCTCGCCGCCAGCCTGATCGTCTCGCCGCCGGTGCTGTTCCTCGACGAGCCGACGACCGGCCTCGATCCTCGCAGCCGGTTGGGGATGTGGGAGCTGATCGAGGAACTGGTGGCCTCCGGCACCACGCTGCTGCTCACCACCCAGTACCTCGAGGAGGTCGACCGGCTGGCCGACCGCGTGGTTGTGATCGACACCGGCAGGGTGATCGCGGAAGGGACCTCCGATGAGCTCAAGCAGCAGGTCGGGGGGGAGCGTATCGAGCTGACCGTCGCACGCCACGGCAACCTCGAGCACGCGCGGGAGGTGCTGAGCAGGCGTGCCTCCGGCGAGAACGAAGTGCACGTCGAGACCGACATGCGCCGTCTGAGCATCCCTGCGCCCGAGGGAGCGAGTAGCCTGGCCGACGTCGTGCGCGAGCTGGATGCCGCTGAAGTGCAGATCGAAGACCTCGGCATGCGCCGTCCCACGCTCGATGATGTCTTCCTGACGCTGACCGGCCGTGGGGTGGAGGCGTGAAGGAGGGATAATGCATGGCGGTTGGGGTCGCCGGCGAAAGACCCGACGAGCGACGGGGGGGGAATGTCGTGAACGAGGCAGCGGGGGGAACGTGAGGGGATGAGGAGAGGAGGCCTGTACTGGCTGGCGCAGGACACATGGGTGATCGCCGTGCGCACCCTGCGCCATACCTTCCGCTCGCCCGAGCTGTTGGCGTTCTCGCTGATTCAACCGGTGATGTTCACGCTGCTGTTCCGCTACGTGTTCTCGGGGGCGATCCACATCGAAGGCGGGGTTTCCTACGTGAACTTCCTAATGGCCGGCGTCTTCGTGCAGACGGTCGCCTTCGGCGCGACAACCCCCACCGGGGTGGGGCTCGCCGAGGATCTCCAGAAGGGCTTCATGGATCGCTTCCGCGCGCTGCCGATGTCGCGGACGGCGGTCGTGCTGGGCAAGACGCTGGCGGATCTCGTGCGCAACTCGCTGATCGTGGTGGTGATGGTGGCGACGGGCATCCTGGTGGGCTTCCGCCCGGAGGGCCCGCCCCTGAATTGGCTGGCGGCCGCAGGGTTGCTGCTGATCTTCAGCTTCTCCTTCTCCTGGGTGGGGGCGGCGATTGGCCTGGGGGTGCGCAATCCCGAGGCGGTGCAGGCCGCGGGCCTGATCTGGCTGTTCCCGTTCACGTTCGCCTCCAGCGCGTTCGTGCCGATCTCGACGATGCCGGGATGGATGCAGACATTTGCCAACAACCAGCCGATCACGAAGGTCGTCAACGCGGAGCGCGATTGGATGCTGGGTCAGCCCGTCGGCTCGACCGCCTGGGTTGCGCTGGCGTTCTGCGTGGGCGTGACCGCGGTGGCGATGCCGCTGGCGATCCGCTTCTACCGGCGTGCCACGACGCTCAGCTGACGAAATCCCGCAGATCGCCCTCTGGCAGGACGCTCGCGGGGGCGGCGACCGAAACGGGGAGACATTTGCCTTCGGCCGGTATCCCCCGTTCGATCAGCGGTGTGACCTGCCGCGCGACCGCTTCGCGTAGCGCCCTGACGGTCGCGTGGTAGCGGCGAGCCTCCTGAGCCCCATCTCCTGCATCGAGCCTGCGCAGCGCGGCGTCGGCCTCACGCGCGAGCCCCCCCGCCTCCACCCAGATCACCTCCAGGTAGGCGACGGCGGCGGGAAGTTGCTCCTCGGGCAGGTGCTCGCCGGTCTCGAGCTGGCGCACCACAGGGATCACCTCGCGGCTCAGCCAGCGCTGCTCGGAGTGGGCGCGCAGCAGCAGCGTGACGTCCGGCGGGTCGGAGGCGTTCATGGGCTCAACCTCGACGGGGTTCGGGGAAGCCCTTCTAAAGGCATGCCGGGGGTGGACCGATGTCGAAGTGTGGCCTTCGAACGCGACCCGACGTCCCGTGCGCCGGGGCAGTACACCCGCTCGCTCGTGCAGCGGCTGCGGATGCGCACGCTGCTGACGCTCGGTGTGCTGGCGGCGGCGACGACCGTGATGGGCCGGCGCTTCGGCTGGCAGGACCCGCGCTTCCTGGGGGCGGAGGTGGGGCTGCTGCTCGCGATCTTTGCGATCTCCCGCTGGGTGCTGCCACTGGTGGATCGCCACGACAGGGGCGCGCGCGGCGAAGAGCACGTTGGGCAGTTGCTGGAGGGGCTGTCCGAGCGGGGGTGGCATGTGGTGCACGACGCCAGCTTCGGGCGGGGCAACGTCGACCACATCCTGATCGGCCCGGGAGGGGTGTTCACGGTCGAGACCAAGAGCCATCCGGGTCCGATCAGGGTGGGGCGGCTGCACGGCTCGGTGCTCACCCAGGCGCAGGCGCAGCGCAAGGCGGTGGAGGGGATCGTCGCCGAGCACGTCGAACCGCTCGTGGTGTTCAGCCGCGCGTGGGTCGACCGGCCGCTGAGCCGGCGCAAGGGCGTGCGCGTGGTGCCGGCGCGGATGCTGCGGGGCTACGTGGAGCGCCAGCCGCAGCGCCTGGACGAGCAGGCGGTGGAGCGCGCGCACGCGTGCTTGGCGCGGGCACTGGCGCAGTCCGATGCGCCCACCCGTCCCGCGCGCCTGCGCCGGCGCCTCGCCGCATCGCGGTAGTCTCTTTGAGATGGCGAGCGCAGCGAGCACCTTGCCGGCGGTGGAGCAGCCGAGGAGTACATCGCTGCCCCCGGGGCCGCGTTGGCCGGCGCTGGCGCAAACCGTGGCGTGGGCGGTGTCGCTGCCGTGGATGCTCGACCGCTGCGAGGAGCGCTACGGGGAGATGTTCACGATGCGCTTCTTCCCCAGCGGCCGGCGGATCGTCGTGGTGAGCGGGGCGCAGCTGGTCAAGCAGGTGTTCACGGCCCCGCCGGAGGTCGCGCCCTCGGCGGCGGGAAGCTCGCCGATCGCCGCGGTGATGGGGCCGAGCTCGGTGTTGACGCTCACCGGCCCCGAGCACATCCGCCAGCGGCGGCTGCTGCTGCCGCCGTTCCACGGGGAGCGGATGAAGGAGTACGAGGGTGTGATCGTGGAGGCGACGCGGCGTGACATCGCACAGTGGCCGCTGGGGGCGCCGATGGTGCTGTTGCAGCGCACGCGCGCGATCACGCTGGAGGTGATCCTGCGCGCAGTGTTCGGGGTGGAGGCGGAGCGGATGGAGGAGCTACGCGAGGCGGTGGGGGCGCTGTTCGCGCCGCTGACGCTGCCGATGCTGCTGCGCGTGGCGCTCAGCCGCCCGACGCTCACCCGCCCGAAGGGCGGCTTCGGCAGGGCGCTGGACCGCCTCGACGAGGTGATCTACGCGGAGCTCGCACGCCGGCACGCGCAGCAGGACCTCGCCGAGCGCACCGACATCCTCTCGCTACTGATGCAGGCGTGTGATGAGCAGGGCGTGGCGATGAACGACGCCGAACTGCGTGACGAGCTGGTGACGCTGCTGCTGGCCGGCCACGAGACGACCGCCACCTCCGTGGCGTGGGCGATCGAGCGCCTGGTGAGGCACCCCGACAAGCTGGCGCGCCTCACGGCGGAGATCGACGCGGGCGAAACGGACGAGTACCTACAGGCGGTGGTGCACGAGACGATGCGCGTGCGCCCCGTGGTGCCGCTGGTCATACGGGCTCTGGAGGAGCCGCTGCGCGTGGGCGGGCACGAGCTGCCAGCGGGCACGCGCGTGGCGCCGTCGATCTGGCTCACCAACCGCGATCCGCGCGCGTACGAGGCCCCGCAGGAGTTCAGGCCCGAGCGCTTCCTCGGTAAGCAGTTGGAAACGTTTGGGTGGATTCCGTTCGGCGGCGGCATCAGGCGCTGCATCGGGGCATCGTTCGCGCTGCTGGAGATGAAGCTCATGCTGCGCACGATCCTCGGTGAGCTGGAGCCTTCGCTGCCGCACGACACGCGGCGGCGGCGCATGCCGAGCCCCGTCCGGCGGAACAGCTTCGAGCAGGGCGAGCGCGTCCGCCGGCGCGCGATCACGCTGGTGCCGGGGGCTGGTACGCGCGTGGTGTGGCGTACGCGCGGGTAGAGTAGGGAGGAGGACCCCCACAAGGGGGGTCGGGGGAGGGGTAGGCACCGAGGCGCCGGCGCAGCGAGCGACCGCGCTGGGCGCTGCGGCCCACGGCGGCCACACCCGCGGGCCGACACGCTGCGCAGGGGACGCTTGGCGTGCGCTCCTCTCCGTCGTATTGCCTGTTGACAAAGTGCCAGACTCTCAACTATCATTGACATATAAAGTCCGGATCGCCCGCTGGTTGGCGGTGCTGCCCGGCGCCACAGGCGGCGCCAGGTAAAGCAAGCCAACAGGGCGCAGACGGAATCGATTACAGGGAGGACGTTCGGGGTGGGACCGGGAGAGTCCGATCCGCTTCAGGCGCCGACCTGATCAACACAACAGCGTGCGAGGCGGCGAGTTCGCTTGCAGACGACAACGAAGGAGGAGTAGGACCCTAACATCACAACGAGCTTTCTGGCAGACCCGTCCGGACTTCTCGGCTGGGTCCCCAGCGCCTCACGTCGACCAGCGCCGCGCACTAGCGTGGGCACCGGTCCCGGGAGGCCCAAACCAAACCCTCTGCGTGTCAGAAATAGGGAGCAGAGCAATATTGGCCCCAGGACGCCCCGACTCCAAAAGCAAAAGGCGCCCCAGGGCCTCATACGACAGAAGGAGTGTACTACACGATGTTACGTATCACGTTTATGTTGATGAGTCTGGTTGCCGTGGTTGGGGTCAGCGCGCTGGCGTCGGCTTCGGCTATGGCGGTGCCCCATTGGTTAGTTTGCTTAAAAGTCGAAGCAGGAAAAGGAAAATTTGCCGAAAGCGAATGTAAGACGGAAGGTGGCAACAAAGAATGGGAAGCTAAAGAACTTCCCAGCGTCTTAAAAATAGAAGGCACGAGCGGCTTAGCGGATCTAAAAACAGAAATCGGCAGCACAGCCGTAACTGTCACGTGCGCTAAGGATAGAATCACAGGCACAATCGAAGCTCCAGGTAACTCAGAAGCAACCATTAAATATGAAGCATGCAGCATCGTGGGCGCTGCGGAATGCAGAGTGCCTAATATCACAGCAAATGTGCTTGATAGACTGGTCGAAAAAGCTGGTGTAATTGAAGACGAATTCTATGAAGTGCCAGGATCGGGAGAATTCACCACTGTTACAATCGAAGTGTGCGCATTGAAAAGCAAAACAAAAGTGACCGGCACACAGAAGTGCGGGCTACCGGAAGGTGAAGTATTTAAAAGATTACACGAAATCAATTGTCTAGCAAGTGGCAGCACACTTAAATTCGGGTCCAAGACAGCCACCTACGAAGGAAAAGCGTCGATCCAGCTTGAAGATCATGACGCATTTCGAGCGAGTAAATAGTCAGAATATCGTAAGTAACATTTGAAGGATGTTTGAAAGGATGTGGGTCGCGTGCAGCATTTGCGGCCCACATCCCGTCCCACGTTTCTAACCATTTGATGATGGAATAATCCTTTATTTTGTCGCGCCAAGTCAGCAGCACGCGATTTACTTCAGGGACCTATAGCACTATCCAGGCGAGATCATTCTGTAGAGGTGGGGAGGAGAGGTAGCAACATGAGAACAAAGGGTGGACGCGTTGGGCGGACCCGACGGGCCGAATTCCGGGCGGGTCGTGTGGCTATTGCGCTGGCTGTTCTTGCGATTCTGGCACTATGGGTAACGCCGCTGGTCGCATCGGCGGCGGAATGCCCTAACGAAGCGCTGCGCAAGGTGGAGCCCTACGGCTCGGCGCTGCCGGACTGCCGGGCGTATGAGCAGGTCTCGCCGGTGGAGAAGAATGGTGCGGATGCACTGGGCGGACCCACGCACACAGAGAGTTCGCCGTCGGGGGAAAGTGTGTCTTATTTCTCGCTGTTGCCCTTTCCGGGCGTGGGCGGGGCAGGCGAATTCCCCACGTATCTGAGTAGCAACGCCGCCGGTGGATGGTCGACGCAGGGGTTGTTGCCACCGTCCAATCCGCCATCGCTTGCGGGAGTAGCGGCGCTGACCGAAGACCTCGACTACGCGATTGTCGAAGTCGGCCCCGCCGGGCCTCTACTCGGCGAAGCACCGTCGATCGAAGGTGAAGAAGGCACGGTCGAGAAGGCTACGCTAGGCGAATCGTACGCCTACATACGCAGCAACGTCAGCGGAGAATATCGGCTGCTGGCTCCCGATGGACGCGCACATTTCGCCGACTCATCGCGCGATGACTCCACGATCCTGTTCGAGGATAGGCATAAGCTAACCGAGAAGGCGACTTCGTTCCTCAACTCGGAAGACAAAGAAGAACCGGAAGCCGGCACCAACCTCTATGAATGGAAAAACGGCGTGGTGAAGCTGGCCGGGCTCGTGCCTCCCGCAGGTGACCGGTCGTGCGGCCTATCTGGACCGGCGTGCGAAGCTCCCGCGGATGGGGCAGTCGCCGGCCCGGGCGGCCCCGCGATCGCGGAATCTGAATTCGGCTTGGTGGCCTCTGCTGAACTTCCCGGAGGCGCCACTAGCGGTTCGGGTTTTCTCTTGCAGGATGCAATCTCTGAAGACGGTTCGCGCGTTTTCTTCACCGACGTGGAGACGGGACAGATCTACATGCGCGAACCGACCGCGGGACGGACGGTCGCGGTATCGAGCGGTGTGGCACCGGCCTACTGGCGAGCCTCCACTCCCGACGGCGAATATGTCTTCTACACGGAAGGCGAAGGGGCCAATAGAGAGCTCTACAGGTTCGCGGTTCAAGGGGAGGAACGCGAAGCCATCACAATCGGCGAAGCGCAGATCGCGGGCACCCTCGGAGTCTCCAATGACGGCTCATATGCCTATTTCGTCGCCGGGGGTGTGCTGGCCTCGAACGAAAATGGTCATGTGATCGAACCGGGGACCGGCGAAAAAGAAAAGGCCGTGCTTGGGCAGCCCAACCTGTATGAATGGCACAATGGTCAAACGCGGTTCATCACGGGATTCCGCCGTAACCGCGACATTACCAACTGGACGGGTCGCACCGAAACGGGTGGACCAGCCGAAGGCCTAAAGAGCTCTCGCGTCACGCCAGACGGCACAACGGTGCTGTTCAACACGGTCAATCAAATTACGAACTACAAGATCAATGGCAATTTTGAGCTTTATGTGTACAACGCGACGCAGCCGCTGTCATCCAGCAACCCAGGTTGCGTTTCCTGTGACCCAAAAATAGACACCAAAGAAGGCACCACGCACGTCGCGTATCTGGCCAAGAGCGTAGTAGCCCTTAGCCTAGAAGCATACCACCCCCATTTGACAAACAACCTCTCGACCGATGGAAGTCGTGTCTTTTTTCAGACCGAAGAAGCCCTCACAGCGGGAGACGGAAATCACAAGATGGACGTGTATGAGTGGGAGGGCGAAGGCGAAGGCGGCTGCGCCGCCGGCGAAGTGCAGGAGAGTGGTGGCTGCCTGTATCTGATCTCGACAGGAAGCAGTCCGGAAGAATCCTACTTCGGCGACGCCAGCGCGACCGGGAGCAACGTCTTCTTCTTCGCGAGACAGTCGCTGGTCGCTCAGGACCGCGACGACAACGCGGACATCTACGACGCGCGAGTGGGTGGAGGGTTCGAAAGCCAGAACGCGGCTCCGCCGGGCTCGTGCGAAAGCGAAACGTGTCACGACGAGTCGACGACCGCGCCCGTGTTCGGCGTGCCGTCGAGCGTGACACTGTCGGGGAACGGCAACCTCACGCTGTCAGCGGAATCGCAGGCGGTCAAACCGAAAACAAAGGTCTTGACACGCGCGCAGAAGCTCGCAGGGGCACAGAAGGCGTGTAAGCGGAAGCCGAAGAGTAAGCGCGCCAGATGCAGGGCGCAGGCGCAGAGGAAGTATGGCACGACAGCGAAGAAGAGCAACGGGGAGGGCAAGTGATGTCGAAGGTATCTGCGATCAAGGCTCTTTTTGCGACTGCAATGGTGGCACTGCTGATTGGGCTTCTATTCGCTGGCGCTGTGTGGGCAAGCGAGCCGTTTGGGATCGAAAAGTTCGAAAACACGATCACGACCATGAACGACGCTGAAGAACTCGTACCCGCCACGGGGGCGGGCGGGCACCCCTATGCGATGACCACGACGATCGTCTTCAAGAGCGAACCGGTGACGGCTGCGCAGGAAGGATACGGGTTTGGCGGTCTGGTCCCCAACGGCGACACGCGAGAGGTAAAGGTCAACCTGCCGGCCGGCATCGTCGTAAATCCCGCAGCGACGAGTCGCAAGTGCACCGAGGGGCAGCTCGAGAGCGAAGCCGGCTGTCCGGCAGCGTCGGCGGTGGGTGTCGTCACGGTGAAATCGGACTTGCTGGAAGGAGCCGAAGGCACAAATGCTCTATACAACATGGTTCCGCCGCCCGGCCGGCCGGCCGAGTTCGCATTCGATGCGCTCGGGCTGCCGGGTTATTTTATTAACCTGTTCGGCGAAGTACGCACGGGCGGCGACTACGGACTGTCGGCCGATGTAGCTGAAATCACCCAGAAGGTAGGTGCGTCGAGTGTGACCGTGACCCTGTGGGGTGACCCTGCTGCTACAAGTCACGACGAACAGCGCGGCGCGTGCGCCGAACACGGCGGTTTCTGTCCCCTGGAAGAAGTGACTGAAAGGCCATTCCTAACGATGCCAACGACATGCACGGGCACGCCGTTGACAGCGACTGTGAGCGCCGACTCGTGGCAGGAACCGCAGTTCGTCGAAGGACCGGTGGCGGAATTGCCCGCACTCGTCGAATGCGAAAAGCTCGGGTTCTCCCCGACTCTCTCGGCGAAGCCGGTGGAACCGGCCTCACCGGCGGCGGAATCCCCGGCGGGCCTGGAAGTCAACCTGAAGATTCCACAGGAAGAAGGCCTGGCGGGGCTGGCCGAGTCTGACTTGAAGGAAGCGGTGGTGACGTTGCCCGCTGGCCTGACGGTTTCTCCCTCGGCGGCGAACGGCCTCGGTGCGTGCTCGGAAGCGCAGATTGGGTTGAACAATGCCGATGTACCGTCGTGCCCGGACGACTCCAAGCTTGGCACGGTCGAAGTGCTCACGCCGCTCTTGGAAGCGCCGCTGAAGGGTGCGATGTATCTGGCGCAGCAGGGCAACCTCGCGGGCGTGGGCTCCAACCCGTTTGGGTCGTTGTTCGCACTGTATTTGGTAGCGGAAGGCAGCGGGGCGCTTGTGAAGCTCCCGGGCGAAGTGCGCCTGGATCCGGTCACGGGCCAGATCGACGCGCGGTTCGGCAAGGATCCCACGACCGGGTTCTATTTGCCGCAGCTGCCGTTCAGCGAATTGCGGATGCGCCTCTTCGGCGGGGCGCGTGCGTCGCTGATGACAGGCCCCTCGTGCGGGACTTACGCCACGACGTCGCGAATGACCCCATGGGACGGCAACCCGGCAGCCGAACCGGGTAGTAGTTTCTCCGTCTCTTCAGGCTGTGGCCCCCGCGGCTTCTCCCCCACGCTGACGGCCGGCACCACGAATCCCCAGGCGGGAGGCTTCAGCCCCGAGACCGTGACGATTGACCGCAACAACGGCGAGCAGAATCTAAGCGGTGTCACGATAACGACCCCCCCGGGCCTCCTGGGCATGCTATCCAAGGTCCCGCTCTGCCAGGAACCACAGGCGAGCCAGGGTACCTGCGGCGAAGCAAGCAGCATCGGCGAAACGACCGTGGCGGTGGGTCCCGGCGAAGATCCGTACTGGGTCAAAGGCGGCAAGGTCTACCTGACCGGCCCTTACAGCAACCAGCCGTTCGGCCTCTCGATCGTGGTTCCAACGGTCGCCGGGCCATTCACGCTCACCGGGAACGGTGGGCCGGGCCGTGAGATCGTTCGCGCGTCGATCGCCGTGAACCCAAAGACAGGCGCCCTGACGGTCGCCAGCGGGCAGCTCCCGACCATCCTCGAAGGCGTACCGCTCGATGTCCGGACGGTCAACATGGACATCAACCGCGGCGAATTCACGTTCAACCCGACCAATTGCGAAGAATTCCACGTGACGTCGTCGATCACGAGCACTGAAGGCACAACCGCCTCGCCGTCCAGCCGCTTTCAAGCGGCCAACTGCGCGGCCCTCCCGTTCAAGCCTTCCCTCGTGGGGACGACGCAAGGCAACGCCAGCGAGATCGGCAATGGGGCGTCGCTGAACGTCAAAGTCACCCAGCGCACCGGTGAAGCGGGGATCCGCTCGGTGCACCTGGAACTGCCGGAAAAGCTCCCGGCACGGCTGAGCACGCTGCAGAAAGCGTGCACGGAAGCGACGTTCGACGCGAACCCGGCGAACTGCCCATCGTCATCCGACGTGGGTACGGGGATCGCCCACACGCCCGTACTACCGGTGCCGCTGGAAGGCCCGGCGTACTTCGTGTCTCATGGCGGGAAGGAATACCCGGAACTAGTGTTCGTGCTGCAGGGCGACGGCGTGACGATCGACCTGGCCGGCGAAACGCACATCAACGCGAAAACGAAAATCACCTCCAGCACGTTTGGGACGGTGCCGGACGCGCCGATCTCGAGCTTCGAAGCCAACCTGCCCGAGAAGCCCAACTCGGCGCTCGCGACGCTCAAGCCGAAAGGCGGACTGTGCGGGTCCAGCAGCCTCTCGATGCCGACGACGATCATCGGGCAGAACGGGGCGGAGGTCAAGCAGACGACGAAGGTCGCGATCACCGGCTGCCCGCCCAAAGCGAAGGTCACGCGCAAGACGCACAAGCGCAAGCGGCATAAGAAGCACAAGAAACCAGCCAAGGGCAAGAAGGCCGCCCGCCGCTGATTGCCGGCGTCGGGCGAGCGTACCGGCCGGAGCGAGCGCTACGGTCGGGGCATGAAGGAGATATTGCAGGCGATCGAAGCCGCGGGGCGGGAGCTCGAACAGCCTCCGGGCGACCCGCTGGCGTGTGCCCGCGCGCGCGGGGTGCTCGCCCAGGCACGGGAGCTGTGGGGCACGCTCAACACCGAGCAGCGCGCGACGCTGGGCGCTGCCGCGCGCCAGCTCAAGGAGCTGGTCGACGCCCAGTCGCAGGACGCCGCCCCGCCGCCGCCTCCAGAGGAGCTGCTGGCGCGCTTTGGTCTGGCGACGTTCCGCGCGGGCCAGCGCGAGGCGGTGGCGGCGGCGCTCGAGGGGCGGGACACGCTGGTGGTGATGCCGACGGGTGCGGGGAAGTCCTTGTGCTACCAGCTGCCCGCCCTTGCGGGGAGAGGGTTGGTGGTAGTTGTGAGCCCGCTGATCGCGCTGATGAACGACCAGTGGAAGCGACTGGAGGAGACGGGCGTGAAGGCGGTGATGCTGGCGTCGGGGATGGAAGAGGGCCACAACGCGCGCGCGTTGCTGGACATCGAGTCGGGCTGGGCGCAGCTGGTGCTGGCGGCGCCGGAGCGCTTCGCCTCGCGTGCCTTCAGAGAGGCGCTGGGAACCCGCAAGGTGGGGCTGTTCGTGGTGGACGAGGCGCACTGCGTGGCGGAGTGGGGCCACGATTTCCGCCCCGACTACCTGCGCCTGCACGGTGCGATCGCCGCATTGGGGCGGCCCCCGGTGATGGCGGCCACGGCCACCGCCACTCCGCGGGTGGCAGCTGAGATCGCGGCGAAGCTTGGGCTGCGGGAGTGGGTGTCGGTGAGCTCGGGCTTCGACCGGCCCAACCTCGCTTTCGACGTGGTAAGGGTCGAAGGCAAGGGAGCGGTGGCGCGCAAGCGCGCGGCGCTGCTGCACGCGCTCCAGAGCGCCGACGCGCGCCCGGCGATCGTGTACTGCGGGACGCGCAAAGACACCGAGGAGGTGGCGGAGCTGATCGCAGGGAAGGGGATTGCCACGGTCGCCTACCACGCCGGTCTCTCCCCGGCGCAGCGCCGCCGCGCGCAGGAGGCGTTTATGGACGGCGGGGCCGAGGTCGTGGTCGCGACCAACGCGTTCGGGATGGGCGTGGACAAGGCGGATGTGCGCACCGTCGCGCACTGGGCGATCCCGACCAGCCTGGAGGCTTACTACCAGGAGGCGGGCCGCGGGGGACGCGACGGAAAGCCCGCACGGGCGTTGCTGCTGGCCTCGCGGATGGATCTCGGTAGGTTGATCCGCTTCAACACCGAGCGTCAGTCGAGCGTGGAGGACGTACGCGCATACGTCAATCGTCTGAGCCGCCGCGCGCAGCAGGGGGTGGCGGAGATCGCGCCGCGGGAGCTGGACGACACCGAGCGGGTGCTGCTGTCGATCGCCGAGCGCGCGGGCGCGGCCGAGCTGCAGCCGGGCGCGCGCGGGGTGCTGCGGGTGCGCCTCACCGGCCAGCTGGACGGCCGCGCCGCATATGCCGCGATCAAGGCGGCTAAGGACCGCGGATGGGAGTCCTACCGCGCGATCGAGCGGTTCATCGCCAACGCCGAGGAGTGCCGCCGCCGGCAGATCCTCGAGCACTTCGGCGACTCCCAGGAAGGCGCGCGGGAGGGCCGCTGCTGCAGCGTGTGCGACCCCGACCCGGAGCTGGAGCGTGCACTGGCCGCGGGGGCGCACGGCACGAAGCGCGCGCGGGCGGCTGGATCAACGCTCAACGGCTCCCCGGAGTCTCCCGCCCCGCCATCGCAGCTGCCCGACCCCGTGGACGAGGCGCAGTACGAGAAGCTCAGGGAGTGGCGCCTCGGCCAGGCGGAGGGCAAGCCGGCGTTCACGGTCGCCGCGAACACGGTGCTGGAGGAGATCCTGCGTCGTCGCCCGTCGAATCTCGAGGAGATGGTCGAGATCCGCGGCATCGGTCCCGCGTTCTGCGCCAAGCACGGCGACTCGCTGCTGCAGGCGCTGGCGGGGCTGTAGGGCCCTTCGCGGGAGGCGCTGCGGCCAGGGCGACAGCCCGCCAATCGGCTCGCAGTACGTTCTACGGCTTGGTCCGCCAGCAATTCGCAAGTTGTTTGGTCGGGAGCTTGACATAGTCCTACCAAATAAACTAGCATTGACATATGCCAACGGGTCGCCAGTCGCTCGTTCTGCCTCTCGCGTGGGACGCACTCTGCTGTGCCCCCGACCGTGGGCGAGAGATCGGGCGCTGGGAATACCCGGGCGTCATCGGCGCCACCGATGGGTTGGGTTACGGGCCATCAGAAACATATGCGGCTATCCCGCTGTTCCGTGCATGCAACCACTACAGGTTATCAAAATCCCTGCAAATCGCTGCCTTTCCCCCGCCCGAGGGCTCATGCGGCCCTCTGCCACCCGCGACGACGCCCCCTACGCCCCCGGGCAGGGGTGCTAAATATCGATGCGATCCGTACCAAGAGAGCGGACTCGCCAAGAGCCCGACTGCCCTCACGGCGGAATCGTTCGAGCTCCGCCGCAAGGGCGGGGTGGGCACCGCAGGCGACCGCAAGGAAGGCGAGAACCGCACATCACGACAAGCTTACTCTGGCAGACCCGCCCGGATCGTGATCGGGCTGGTCCCCGAGGCCTCGAAGGGACCGGCGTCGCCACAGTTCGGTGAAGCTGGTTTTCAGAGGTCGAACCAATCCTCTGCGTGCCAGAGCAGGGAGCAGAGACATACAGGCCCCAGGACGCCTCTACATGTGAACGAAGAGCGCCCCAGGGCCAGATACGACAAAAGGAGCATAGCAAATGCAGTCATATCGATTAACCCGGATGGGCAGCCTGCTGCTCGCCCTTCTGGCGGTGTTTGCATTCGGAGCGATCACTGCGGCGGCGGCACAGGCGGAAAACGCGCCGAGATGGAGCATCGGCGGTAGAGACCTCGGAGAAAACGAAACCCACTACATCACCGCAAAAATATATACAACCAAAGCCAACCCTAGATTTACGCTTAGGGCCGCCGGTAGGACCATTTCCTGCTTAGCGGCAAGACTCAACCCAGGTGTGCTGTTAGGCTCCAGCGCAACCAATCCCGGCACAAATGACGAGGTGATTGAATTCTACGGAAACTGCACGGTGGAAGGCAATGGTAGCCCTTGTGCAGTCACGGAACCAATCGTAACAGCCAATGTGAAATCAGAGCTGGTCGAGTCTGAAAAAGGGGCAAAAGGCTCGCTTTTGACGGAGTTCTTCCCGGAAAAAGGTGCCGAATTCGTGACTCTGCATTTCACTGGATCAGGGTGTACGGTGGCAACTACTGCCGTGTCGGGCTCGGTAGCCGCCCAGGTACTAACCGATCCCAAAAATGGTGAACTCGGAACATTATTAACATTAGAATCTACCCAGATAGAAGCTACATCCTGGTTGCTCAATGCCCCTTCGTCGGCGATCACAAAAGTCTGGTTAATAAAAGGCGGAGAAGGCAAAACGGCAACGGTTGGTCTAACTGCATTCTCAGAACCCGCAACACTTGAAGGCACGGCGTTAGTATTACTGGCGAAAAAGAAAAATGGCGTGTTTGAAAGCGAAGAAATAGATTGGAGCCCATTAGCATAAATTGAAGTTGATTTGGAACTGAATTGCGCGGGGTACCGGGCCCAGGCTTGGGCTTGGTACCCCCTTACGCCCCACACATGCCATGAGAAATAGCTAGACACTAAAATATGTGTGACACGCGGGAGAGGGACACAACATGTGGGAGAGGGACTGGGGGATTATGAGACGGACGAACTTCTTGGACATTCATGGCTTTGCGTACCCTGCATTGATATCGGTAGTCGTAATGGTGATGTCCGGAGGCGGATTGGCGGGAAGCTCGGCGTCGGCGGAAGGAGCACCTTGTCCGAACGAACAGTTTCGCGCCGAACAGCCCTATGGGCACGTGCTTCCGGATTGCCGTGCGTATGAGATGGTCTCGCCGCTTGCAAAGGACGATAACGGCGTCACATACATCGAGAGCCGGGCCTCAGTTTCTGGCGAAGCGATCACGTATTACTCGTTGGGCTCGTTTGCAGATCCTAAGTCCGCGCTGTTGGAAGGCAGGTATCTTTCGCGGCGTGGTGCGGACGACTGGTCGACGCGGAACATCTCGCCACCTTTCACCGACTATAATGCGATCCTTCTGAAAAATCCCGCGTTTGGGGAACTCCTGTTCACGCCCGATCTTTCCAGCGGAATCCTGGAAACCCCATATAACTCTTTGAATGGCGAACCCCCGGGATACACAAATCTCTATGTGGCCGACACGGAAGACGGCTCCTACAAGACCGTTACCGTCGTCACGCCCTCCACCGAGGAATATGCACCTTTTGCAAAAGCGCAGGACGATGAAGTTCCTCAGGCCGAGGGAGCCTCGACCGATCTTACCCACGTCGTCTTTCAGCAGGAAGCGAGCCTATGCTGTGGAGCATCGCCTGGACACACACACGGACATGTGTACGAGTGGGCGGACGGCAAGCTGTACCTAGTCGACGTCCCGCCCAAAGGGACGACGCTTGAACATGTCGATAGCGTCGGATCATCTGCAAACGGAGGCACGCCCGTGTCTTACGGGAATCCGTGGCACGCTGTTTCCTCAGACGGGTTGCGGGTGTTCTTCACCGGCGCAGAAGGGGGTGGCCTAAGCGCGGGTCTGGAAGGACAGGTGTATGTGCGTGAGAATCCGACGAGCTCGGTTGAAGATTGCGCGGTGGCGGGGGACGCGTGTACGGTAGAGGTGTCGGCGTCGCAGAAGACGAACGGCAGTGGTCCGATGGGCACGGACCCAAATTCGTCGAAATGGCCGTTTGCGTATTACCGCGATGCGAGCACGGACGGGTCCCGGGTGTTCTTCACGAGCAAGGTGGAGCTGACGAATGACGCGAACACCGGTGTAGAAGACGATGCGGCGAACCTCTACGAATATGATCTGGAAACGGGATCGTTGAGTGATCTGACGAAGGAAAACAGTGAAGGAGGCGCGGTCGTCGGTTTGATCACGGCCAGCGAAGATGGGTCATATGTCTACTTTGTTGCAAACGGAGTGCTTACCGAGACGGCAAACAGCCAGGGCGCGAAAGCTGCTCCCGGCAATTGTAAAAAGGAAGAAAGCGAAGCGGTCCCGAGTCAACCGACTTGTAACCTCTATGTCGAGCATCGCGGTACCGCTGGTTGGCAACCCCCGAGATTCATCGCAGCGCTCGCCGGGAGCGCCGAGTCTTTTCGAATACAGCTTACGGCTGAAGACAATACCAACGGCGATGAAGCCGACTGGGCGGGCAACGAAGATAAAAATCATGACTTTGGTCCGGGCCAACATACGGCTCGAGTGACGTCCGACGGGACGCATCTAGTCTTTGAATCGGAGAGAGAACTCACAAAGTATGATAACATGCCTGTCGAACCGGAGGATTGCGAAGAAACTAATCCCGTGAGTGGAGTCGCCAGTTCTTCGCCCTGTCACGAGGTGTACCTGTATGATGCGGTGACGGGGGCGCTTGTGTGTGTGTCGTGTAATCCCTCGGGTGCTCAGCCTGTGGGTCCTTCCAATCTCGGCGGGCACGAATTCCAAGAGAAAGGCAGCGTGGATGAAACTACGCCCTTTTATCTTCAGCGAAATTTGTCCGAAAATGGTGGACGGGTGTTTTTCCAGAGTTTGGATACGTTGGTACCGTATGACAGCAATGGTCGCCTAGATGTGTACGAGTGGGAGCAAGTGGCGACGGCGGTGGAAGCGGCAAAAGGGGAAAACTCGTGTGCTGCGTCGTCGCCTGGTTTCAGTGCGGTTAGTGGTGGTTGTGTAGTTCCCGTTTCTGATGTGGCGGGGGCTTTTGGGTCGCATTTCATGGACGCAAGCGTTAATGGGAACGATGTGTTCATAGCAGCGGCCGATCAGTTGGTGCCGTCGGATACGGATTCTCGTGAAGACGTGTATGACGTGAGGGTCGGGGGTGGTTTTCCGGTTGTGGCGGCCCCTCCGATGTGCAGGAACGCGGACTCGTGTAAACCGCCTACTTCGGGGCAGCCTGGAGTATTTGGGGCGCCGGCGAGCGCGACGTTTGTGGGTGCGGGGAACCCTGTGCCGCCTGCCTCATCCCCGGTGGTTCTGCCGAAATGTAGGAAGGGTCTCGTCAGAGAGCACGACAAGTGTGTCAAGCGTAAGGCGAAGAGGTCAATCAAGGGTAAGGCAAAGAGATCCCATGGACGGTCGGGGGCGAAGAGATCCAGTAGGCGTTCCGGATTGAGGGGGAGACGATGACGGGTCGCCGTGTGGTTCTGGCCTTGCTCGCCGTTGGCGGGGTGATGATTGCGGGTGCACCAAGGGCGGTCGCTGCGGGCTTTGGAGTGCAGAACTTCGAAGTGTCGGTTGTCAACAGGAACGGGACGCCTGATGCGCAGGCTGGCTCGCATCCGTACGCGTTGACGAGCAGTATTATAATGAACGAATCGGAAGAGAAGGAAGGGACGTTCATGGCGACTGGTGGGGGGGTGAAGGATGTCGTGGTCGAATTGCCCCCTGGCTTTGTGGGCAATCCGACTGCAGTGCCGCGGTGCTCGTATCGTGAATTCCTTGAAAAATCGTGCCCGGATGACACGGCGGTGGGCGAGGCGACAGCTGGTCTTGGCGAAACGGAAGGCTATGTAAGCGCGCGGAGACACAAGCGTGTCGATAAGGTCGCATATTATACTGATTCCGTGTATAACGTGGAACCACCGGGTGGGGTTGCGGCCGAGCTTGGCGTACTGGTAGATAAAATTCACCCGGTTCTCGTGGATGCGTCCGTTCGTACGGGTCAGGATTACGGGATCACAGCGAGCAGTCCTAATGTCACTGAGGCCGCGGTGGTCGCCAGCGTTAAGGTTACGGTGTGGGGTGTGCCGGCGGATCCAAGTCATGATCTGGTCCGCGGAAAATGCCTCGGCCAGGACGCGAGCACCAATGAAAAGGAAGAAGAAAGCGGCACCCCACACAACGAAGAAGAATCGCTCGGGGATTGTCCGGCGGGTATCCCGGTGCAGCCGTTCCTGACGAACCCTACTTCGTGTGGGGAATCGCGGGAAGTGAAGCTGAGCGTCGATGGCTGGAATGACCCTGGGAACTTCGCGACCGGGGAAAACATAATCTCAAAGAACGCGATGTTGCCCGAGTTGACGGGTTGCGATAAGCTCGACTTCAGTCCGACGATCGACGTGGCGCCGGACAGCACGGAAGGGAGCACGCCGACGGGGTTGAGCATTGGCGTGCATGTGCCGCAGGAATCGACGACGAACCCGGTGGGGCTCGGTGAGGCTGATATGAGGGATACGACTGTGATGCTGCCCCCCGGGGTGCAGATCAGTCCTAGTGCGGCTGATGGCCTACAGGCGTGCCCACAGCTTCACGGTAGAGAACCGGGGCAAGAAGAACGAGAACGCGAGGGGAGGGAAGTAGGGATCAACCTCGAATCGGCTGCGCCCGCTAATTGCCCTAACGCATCGAAGGTAGCGACAGTGTGGGTAAGGACGCCGCTGCTGGAACACGAACTGGAAGGCGCCATTTATCTCGCTGCTCCGCAGAGCTTTGGGGCGCCGCTCGAAAACCCGTTCGGGAGCTTGATCGCGCTGTATCTGGTCGCTGAGGAACCGGCGACGGGTGTGGTCGTCAAGCTCGCAGGCAGCGTCACCCCGAACCTGGAAACGGGCCAGTTGATGACGATGTTCGAAAATGTCCCGCAGTTCCCCGTCAGCGAAGTAAGGGTCGAATTCTTTGGCACCGAACGTGCGCCGCTCGCGACACCCACGTTGTGTGGCACCTATATGACCACGACGTCGCTTACGCCGTGGTCGGGGCCGGAGTCGACGAAGGCTCCGTCGTCCAGCTTCCAGATCACCTCGGGTCCCGGCGGGAGCTCGTGCAGCGACCCGCCGCCGTTCAGCCCGTCGTTGACGGCCGGCACGGCGAACGTCCAGGCGGGGACGTTCACCCCGTTTACAATGACGATGAGCCGCGAAGACGGCGACCAGCAGCTGCAGGGCATCCAACTGCACTTGCCGCCGGGGCTACTGGGGATGCTCTCCAGCGTGATACCCTGCGAAGAACCGCAGGCAGGCGAAGGGACGTGCGGCTCGGCGAGCCTGATCGGCAAAACGACGGTCAGCGTCGGTCTCGGCGGTGACCCGTACACCGTCACGGGCGGCAGGGTGTATATCACGGGCGCTTACCACGGTGCACCGTACGGGCTGTCGATCGTCAACCCCGCGAAGGCCGGGCCGTTCGACCTCGAGCACACGGCTGCGCATCACCCGGCGTGCGATTGCCTGGTCGTTCGCGCGAGGGTCGAGGTGAACTCGATCACCTCGGCGTTGACGGCGATCGCGAACTCGGGATCGGAAGGGTTTGCGATCCCGACGATCCTCGAAGGGATTCCGCTGCAGATCAAGCACGTGAATGTGACGATCGACCGCGCGGGGTTCACGTTCAACCCGACCAACTGCGACCCGCTGCAGATCGAAGGCAGCCTCTCAAGCGCCGAAGGCGCCTCCGCGTCGCTGCCCGTCCCCTTCCAGGTGACCGACTGCGCGGCGCTCGCGTTCAAACCCGTCTTCGCCGCCTCCACCGCGGCGCACAACACCCGCACCGGTGGCGCCAGCCTCAAGACGACCGTGACCTACCCCAGCACCCCGCTAGGCACCGAGGCGGACATCGCCAAAGTTAAGGTCAGCCTACCCGCGAAGCTGCCAGCACGCCTGACGACCCTACAGAAGGCGTGCCCGGAAAAAATATTCGCGGAAAACCCCGCGAGCTGCCCCGCCGCTGCCAGGATCGGCGAGGCAACGACGAAGACGCCGGTGCTGCCTACACCATTGAGCGGCCCGGCGTTCTTCGTCTCTCACGGAGGAGCGAAATACCCCGAACTGGTCATCGAACTCAAAGGCGGCAACGTCACAATCTACCTGCACGGCGAAACAGCAATCTCCAAAAAGGGCGTCCTCACATCCACATTCAATCAGGTTCCGGACGCGCCGTTCTCGAGCTTCGAACTGAACCTCCCCGAGGGCCCCTACTCAGCGCTCACTGCGAACAGCGCGAACCTCTGCAAAGGCTCGCTGACCATACCAACCGAACTTACCGCGCAGGATGGCGCTGTGATCAAACAGAACACAAAAATCAAGGTCATTGGCTGTCCCAAGATAAAAACCAAGCTCACGCGAAAAACCAAAACAAAGAAAACAAAGAAGAAGAAGGAGTAGTGAGTAGCAGCAACTCATCAATGAACAGACATTCACCCGGCCATGGCGTGTGGTGTCCGTAGCTCGAAAGGAAGGAAAGGAATGTTGCGAAATCGTATCTGTCATATGCTAGTCGTGGCGAGCGTGCTCGCGGCGGCGCTCGCGGTGCTCGGCGCCTCGTCGGCACTCGCGGCACCGAAAGGCGAATTTGCCGTGTTCGCGCAGTGCCCACTCGGTAATGAAGAAATCAGTGGTTGTGTCGTGTCGCGTACGGAAAGCGGCGAGATCACGATCGGGAAACAGGAAGTGCCAATCGTGAACACACAGACGCTGCAGGGCGGGTTGGAAAACGTTGAGCCCGGCGTCAAAAAACTCGTTGCGGCGGCGAACGGTGACACACTGTCGAAAACACCGCAGAAAGTCCCCGGTGGGCTGCTCGACCTGATCAAATGCAACGAAATCAAAGGCGAAGGCTTCTTCGAAAAACTCGAGCGGGCCGGCTGCGAAGCGATCTTCGAAAACAAATTCACCGGTGTGAACGCCACAACCGAACTCGCCGCACCGGCCAGCTCGGTGATCCTAAGTCTCGCCGAGGCCGAACTCGAAACCGGGCCTGCGCTGATCCTACCGATCAAGGTCAAACTAGAAAACCCGTTGCTCGGTGAAGAATGCTACATCGGCTCCAACGAACACCCGATCATCCTCGAACTGACAACCGGAACGTCCGGCTCTCTAAAAGGTAAACTCGGAACAATCACCACACCAGCCGAAGGTCGCATCCTAAAGGTTGCCAACAGCAGACTCGTCAATAACACGTTTACCGCCCCTGGAGTAACCGGCTGCGGCGGCTTTTTCTCATTCCTGCTCGACCCAATCATCAATGCAAAACTCGGGCTCCCAGCGTCCGCGGGAACAAACACCGCGATCCTCAACAGCACACTCGAAGTATCCAACGCCGCATTCGTCCGAGAAAGCGAAGAAGAATAGTCACACACAACTCGTAGCAAAGCACAGCAATAAAAGGACCACAGCACATAAAGGGGGGGCGCTGCGCAAGCGGCGGCCCCCCCCTTGTTTATTAGACCAGTCCGGGGCATGTGACGAAGAGCGCACCCCAGAGCGAGATACGACAAAAGGAGCGTAACTAATGCAGTCAAGTCGGGTATGAACCATACGAGTCGTACCGCTCGGCGCATTCGCGTATATACTTTAGCAGTGATGTAATGGGGTTTCGTTTTCTCCGAGATCTCTACTGCCGACAGCCAAAGCCAACCCCCTAAATTTACGCTCAAGGCTGCCGGAAGGACTATCTCCTGTTGTGCCGGCGAGACTGAAGGAAGGAGTGCTGTCAGGAATGAGTGAACCAATCCTGGCGCAAGCACCGAGGTGGTTGAATTCTACGGCAACTGCACGATCGAAGCAACGGCAGTCCCTGTGCGATCGCGGAACCAATCGTGACCAAAAATGTCAAATCGGAGCTGATGGAGTTTGAAAAAGGGAAGAGACCCCGTTTTTGACGGAGTTCTTCCCGGAAAAAGGTGCCGAATCCCTAGCTATGGCGTTACTGGATCAAGATGCACAGTACGTCAGACCGCCGTGCTAGGCTCGGTGGCCCCTGCAGATGTTCACCAAAAAATGGGAGACTCGGAACATCATCAATGTTAGAAACGATCCAGGTGGAAGCCACGTCTTGGTTTCTTAATGCCCGTCAATCCGATCACAAAGTCTGGTTAATCAAGAAAGGAGAATGGAAAGAGGTGAGCTTTTGACTAGAAACCTTTCGGAACCCACGACGATTAAAGGCACAGCGTGGTTTTACAGGCGCAAAGAACCGGGGTATGTGAAAGCAAATAAGTGGATTGGGGCCTATTAGCATAAATCCGATTGATCTGAGGTAGATGGGTGGAGCCCGCCACGGGGTGGCGGGCTCCACTACTCACTCTGGGTTACGCATGAGGCTTCTTTGCCGCGGATTGACTGTGCTGCTATTCGGCGCTGACGGCCCATGTCCCTTCGCCTCGTACGCTTTCGCTCGACGGTGATCCTATGCCGACCTTTAGGTTCGCGCCGGTGGTGCCAGCTCCGATTGGACGACCAGAGACCTCTGGATCGATGATTTCAACATCTGCCGAGTCGAACGCGGGAGCGTAGTTGGTATATACACATAGATTACCCGGTTCGGCTTCCGGGCTTTCCGCCGTGCCTTTACCACAACCATCACCAAGTGTCGTGCTTTCGCCTTCGTTGAAGAAGTGAATATGGTTTTCGTCGATCACGACGCTCCCGGGCGCCCCGGCTGGTAGCGGGATCGTAAAGGAGAGAGGAACGAATGCGTGAACTTCTCCTTCTGCCTCAGTGGCAACAAAAGCCCAGGTGCCCTTCTCCATCTTGCCCGCCGGAAGTGTTTCGACGTACCCGGTTTTGCCGTTACAAGCGACGGCGCTACCACTCGCGTTCGAGACCTTGGCGCCACCTTCGTCGTTACATTCGCTGCCTGAAGGCGTAGACACCGTTACATTTTCACCAGGAGCTCCGTTTATTCCGTTGGCACCATTCGTTCCGTTGGATCCGGACGGACCCTTTTCGCCCTGCGGGCCCTGTGCTCCGTTGGTGCCATTTTTACCAGCGGGGCCGGCAGGCCCTCGGGGCCCAACCTTGACCTTGCTCTTCTTCTTGCTCGCGGTCGCGACAGCAACCGCGGTCGTGGGCCTACCCAAGGCGGCCCCCGGGGCTACCTTGGGGCCGGAGCCACCACCCTGGCCCCCAAATGCAAAAGCTCCACCTGCCATTGAAAGAATCAACGCGGCGAATGCAATCGCCGTGCTCGCATGTATGTGTCGGACAATCCGTGAAATCATGTTCGCCTTTCGTCGTTAGCGATACGGCGCCCGGACGAACTGTCGTCCGCGGCGCGTGCGGACCCGAGGTTCCTCGGGTCCGTGGCGTGGATCCGCCGGCGACGGCCGGTCGCGGGTGTCATGCCCGCCAGTCCCCGACCGGAAGTCGGTGGATCCAGGCTCAGAACGACCATCCTCCCGCTATGTCATCGCCATACCCCTCTCATCCCATTAGCCATCAATATCCTAGCTGGCGAGAAGTCGTGCCGCTGGGACAGATCTACCCGCTTGAACGTCCCAACCGCTGCACCGGCGACCGCCGCATCGGCCTCAGCTGCCCCGAAGGGCCGCAGCGCGGCCATAGCCAAGGAAGCGGATACGGATCGCCTGTCATTGACACAATCCTACACCGATCCGCCGTCCCCTCCGCGGGTCGGCCGGCGGCCCTGGTGCGCGCGGGCTCCCCCAACGCCGGCGATCGGCGCCGTCACCCGGGGGCGGTCCCCGGCGCACCGGCCGCGCTAGCATCCACCCCACGCCGACGTAGCTCAGCTGGTAGAGCACTTCACTCGTAATGAAGGGGTCCGGGGTTCGAGTCCCCGCGTCGGCTTTCCCGTCTTCGCCCTGGTTTTGGTTTGGTTGCTGGGGATTGGTGGGATCGTGGTGCGGTGGGCGAGTGGCCACGAGGGGCCGGGGAAGGACGGGACGGGGCACAAATTTGCTGCGGGAGAGAGCACAGGGCGCTCGCCGCGGCTGGAAGTCGCCACCGACCGAGGAAGCGTCGATCGCGTAGCCAAATGAGACCACCTTGATTCCCCAGTCGGGCACCTCCCAGAGGGCGCGCAGCCCGTCGCCGCCAAGAGGTCCACGGATGAAGGGTGCGGCCACATTCAGGTCTCTTTGCAACGGTCCGTAGCAGACCATGGACCTGATGCGATTCAGGGTTCCATCGCGCTGCTCTGCACCTGTTCGCGCAGGACGGCATCTCCGCTCTCCCAGGCTTGCCGACGGCGCTGATGAGGTCCGCGCTATAGGCATTCAGCGGTCGTAAGCACTGCCGCGGGACTTGACGTCCCTAACGAGGATCGGGTGGGCGTCCTGGTCGAGGCGGATGAGCGCTCGCCAGTCCCGACACGCAGGCGCCACTCGTCTCGTCAGCCGTGGAGGCGTCGTACGTCCCCGGCGGGCAGGCGCCGAATCGTTGCGAGGATGCGCTCCTGCTCCCTTGCGAGGGAGCTTGCGCAGGGCCTTCGTCGCGTAGCGGGCTCGATCACCGCGTCCCGCGCTGGCAGCTCAGGCGTCAGGTCCGGACTCCGCGGGGCAGCTCGCCTACCTTGATCGCTTCGCCCGCTGGGGTGTTCATTCCCACGACTCAGGATGCGCTGCGCTGCGTAGTGCCTCGTGCACACGGGCGACGCGCTCGGCTAGGGGCGTGTTCCCACGGCTGAGGACCTCCCACGCGAAGTCGTGCAGCTCCAGGGGCGCGACCTGGGATCGACGTTCGCGAGCTCAGCTAACGCGCCCTTGTAACGCCTGGCTTGATCGGTGGCACGATCCGATCTTCCCTCGCGCCGTATCTACCACTGGTGAGGCCCGCTCTGCATTTTGCGGAGTGCGCGATGCCGCTGTCAACTCCGCCTCCAAGGAAACACTGGGCGGCGCGGCGGGTTCAGTGGCTACGAAATAGGCCGAGCCCGATCATCCCCTCGTCGGCGATCGCGATGCCGTCGAGGTCGAGCTTGGGAGGATTAGCCGGATCGAGCTTAGCCCTATGCACGACGACGCCCTCGTCCGAACTGGCCCCCGGTTGGACGTCGATGACCTGGACCTCGTCGCCGAGCTCGGTGATCACGTCACAAACAGCGCGAACGGCATTGTTGGCTTCTGGCGAGCCGAGTGCGGTGTGCTTAGCGGCCAGCTCGACGAGCTCGTCCGTGCTGATCTGTCGAAGTGCCATCTCTAAAAGTGTACGACGGCCGCTACTACGAGGCCGATGGCCTCGAGGATCAGTCCGGCGAGCGCACCGGCGTACCAGCGCTTTATGCGCCGCACACCGCCCTCGTTGCGGTGCTGTCGGTCGTTGATGAGCCGGGCAACAGCGCTGTGGAAGACGTCGGAGTTATCGAGCATGCTGGTGGTAGCCTCGCGCAGTGCTTCGGCGTTGAAGCTGAGCGCGAGCCGGTCCGGCGTACGGAGAGTCTGCACCCCGCACACCAGCACGATGCCGATGCCAAATGCTCCCAGCGCGGCAAAGACGGTGTTGGCGGTGCCTGGCGCGTTGAAGGCAGTCTTGGTGAGCGCCCCGATTACCGCTGCGGCCGCCCCGACGGCTGGGATACCGCTGCGTGCATCAGAGATCTGACGCCGCTGCTCGTCGATCGCGCCGAGTGCAATCTCGTACAGCCGTTCGTAGGGGGTGGCCATTGCGATTTAACCGTACTGGGGGCCGCGGATGGGCAAAGATACGGACAAGTCAAGTTCAACGCCCTTCGTCACAACGTCCGCATTCGGCGGCGAGGGCCTTGGCTTGCCCTGAGATCGTCCACGCGACGAAGTGGCAGCTACCAGGCGAGCGGGCGCGGAGCCTCGTGCGCCACGTCGCTGCCCCCGCAACTAGGAGTACCGCACCGAGCTCGTTCGCCGGCCCGTGATCGGGGCCTTTCTATGGACCCGATCCCGCCAGGTTCGGTCCGTGTCTCGCATATGGCCGGAGATCGGCGCTAGCTTCGTGAGATGGCCGCGCTGCCAACTACTCTCGCCCAGTCGCCGACCGACCAGGTGCGGAACGGCGCGCTTCCCGGCATGGCGCGTCCGGGGGTGACGGTGGCGCAGGCGGCGGAGGAGTACCTGCGCTACATCGAGCACGACCGAGGCCGCAAGCCCTCGACGGTGCAAGGCTACCGGTGGGGCATCAAAGCGTGGATCGCGCCGGCCCTGGGGGATCTGCGCGTGGAGGACGTGACGGGCGCGCATGTCGAAGCGTGGATCGCCGCGCTCGAGCGCAAGCCGAGCACGCGCAGGAAGGCGCTGGTGCTGCTGCACGGCATCTTCCAGCGGGCCACGAGGGTGTACGGCCTGCCAATCAACCCGGTGTCGGACGTGGAGAAGCCGCCGCAGACGCGCAGCGGCGACATCGAGGTGTTCAACCCGGAGGAGGTGTGGGCGCTGGCGCGCGCCGCGGCTAGCGAGCGTGACCGGGCGATCTTCCTGACGGCGGCCCTCACGGGTCTGCGGATGGGCGAGTTGCTCGCGCTGCATTGGCGCGACGTGGACTTTGGGGGCTCGCTGCTGCGCGTGCGCGCGAGCTATGCAGGCGGGGCGTTGACGACACCGAAGTCGGGGAAGGTGCGCTCGGTGCCGCTCGCCCCGGACGTGGCGCAGGCGCTCGCGCGACTGGCCGACCGCGAGTTGTTCACAGATGAGGATGACCTGGTGTTCCCCGGCGAGATGGGCGAGTTCCTCGACGGCTCGGCGCTGCGCCGCCGCTACAAGGCGGCGCTCAAACGCGCCGGCCTGCGGCAGTTGCGCTTCCACGATCTACGCCATACGTTCGGCACGCGGATGATCGCCAAGGCGGACATTCGGCGGGTGCAGGAGTGGATGGGCCACGCCGACATCCAGACGACGATGCGCTACTTGCACTACGCGCCACGTGAGGAGGACGCGCGGCTCGTCGCTGAAGCATTCCAAGCCAGCTCCTGAGCCGATGCCGGATACCCAAGCCATCTATTACCGTGACAGGCGAGGGCGCCAGCCTGTCGAGGAGTTCATCGATGGGCTACCGCCCAGGCATCAGGTGGTGGTGGACCTTGCGATCGATCGCCTCAACGGTCTGCATCCGAACGAGCCGCCACTGGCGTTTCCGGCGACCTCCCAAGTCATCGGGGGGCTGCGGGAGCTGCGTTGCCACTACGGTCCGGTGCTCTACCGCGTGCTCTACCGGCGATCCAGGAACCTATTCGTCCTGCTGCACATTCTGCGCAAGAACAGCGGGAAGATCCCGCAGGCGGACATCGAGATCGCGGGGGCACGGTGGGAGGACTTCACGGCGCGCATGGACTCCCAGCCCAGGCGGCCTCCTCGTGCGGCAGGCGGGGACGCTCCATGAGGCAACCCCTTGCTTATCGATTTTGGTAAACTACGCTCCAAGCATCTACTAGCTTGAGCAGGGAGACCCCACAGATGGAGCGGCAGGCACAGGCAATCTCTCCGGTCGGGACTTCTCATAGGGAGTCGATGCGTCGCCGTGCTCGCAACCCGGAGTACCGCGCCGAGCTCGCAAGACTGGCTCCCTATGAGGCGCTGGCGCGGATCGTCATTCGCCGCCGGGGCCAACTCGGGCTCAGCCAGGCAGAGCTGGCCCAGCGGATGGGAACCAGCCATTCTGCGATCTCGCGCATCGAGAGCGGTCAGCACGCGACAACGGTCCAAACGCTGCGAAGGCTAGCGGATGCGCTCGAGACCCATCTCGTCATGGGCTTCGCTGACGACATCGCCGGTTTGGGAAGCGACCCGGTCATCGATGCGCGTCAAGCGGACCTCGTCGCGGCTGGCTGACGAGCCTAATGGGGAAGGTCCACTGATATACGGCATCACGAGAGCATGTAGACTTTGCGCTACAGAATCACCGGGCGGGGTACCGTGTTTAAAGCCCACGTTGGAGGAATGCGAGGTCCTATGAAGCACCAACCTGACCGCAGCGGCCTGCTGCATCGACGGGGCGCAAAGCATGCGCTCGGCGTCACGCTGCTGACGGTGGGCGTCATGGGCTGCGCAGGTGCCGCCGGTGTCGCGGCGACGAGCTTCCCGCCGCCCGCAGGCCCAGTGCGATCGGCCGCGATCCTCGCCGCCGCACGCACGCCCCCCACCGCGAACGCCGCGCACGTGATGAACGTGAAGGACGAAGGGCATCTGCACTCGGTGAGCAGCTCCGGCGCGGAACTGGTCGAGGAAGGACCGGTGTCGGGGACGATCCCGGGGAAGGTGAAGGTGAGCTTCAACATCGGGGCTACAATCTCCGCGAAGTTCACGATCTACGCCAACGGCGGAGGCTCAATCAAAGGCAGCGGTGGGGGCGCCCTGCACTCGACCAGCGTGTACTCCAGCTTCGGAGGGTCGCTCAAGGTGACCGGCGGGTCGGGCCGCTACGCACATGCTCACGGCACCGGCACCCTTTCGGGCGAGATCAACCGCAAGACGTATGCGCTGACGGTGCAGGCCGACGGCAAGCTGTACTACTGAGGAGCGGCGCCCTTCGAGTCCCCTTGGCATAGGCGAGCTCAGGCGCCGGATCGAGCGAGATCTCACCCGTGGCGAGCTCAGACGCCGGCTTCAGGGACTCAGACGCCGGCTTCGGCGACGACCTCCCCCGCGGCGACGGCGTCGGCGAGCCGCCGGTGGTCGCGCTCGTTCTGATCCGCGTAGGCGGTGGCGAAGCGGGCGATCGCCCGGTCGAATGCCGAGCCGGCACCCAGGTAGGCGGCGATCGCGAGCCGGTCGCCCGAGCGGGCGTGCGCGCGGGCCAGCGACCACCCGCACGCGCGCGTGTATGCGTGCAGGCCCGACTCGCTCAGCGTCGAGAGGTCGGCGGAGGCCTTCCAGTCCCACAGCTGGCGGACGTAGAAGTCGTGTTCGTTGCCGTCCAACCCGACGCTGCGCTGCCAGCCGAGGAAGATGTCGCTGGCGGCCTGGGAGATGCGCTGGCCGCGCACGACCCGCTCGCCGTGGTTGGCGAACTCGCTGGCACCGAGGTATGGCTCGAGCACCGAGGGCTGCGCCTCCTTGGCCTGCAGCACGAGCGGATCCTGCCCGTCGCGGCCGACGAGCAGGAACACCCAGGCGCGTGTGCCGACGCTGCCGACGCCGACGACCTTGCGCGCCATATCGACGAAGCGGTGGGTGCGAAACAGGTACTCGCGGTCGGCGTCGAGGCTCTCGGCATACTGATCCAGCACCTTCTGCACGAACGCCGACTGCTCGCGCGCATCGACTGGACCGACCAGCTCGCGGATCGGGACGAGCAGCGGTGGGACGTGGCTGAAGCGCAGCTTGCCATCGGCGCGCTCGGTCAGCTTCTTTACTGCCCGCAGGCTCGTCTTGCGGCGTGCCCGGGCGAACGGTTGCGCGAACTCGATCCGCCCCCTGCCCTTCAACCTCCCACCGAAGCGATCGACGAGCTCGCTCGCCGTCAGGCGCTCATACCAGACGTCGAGGTGGCTGCGCCCGGCGAAGTCGCGCATCGCCTCGCGGTACTCGCGCACGCACTCCTCGACGATCCACCGCCGGCGGTCCGCGGGGAGGTCCACATCGCGGCCGGCAATCTCGGCGCTGGCCGCCATTCGCTTAATGTCCCACTCCCATGGACCGGGAAGCGTCTCGTCGAAGTCGTTGGGGCTGAACACCACGCGGCGATCGGGGGCCGCAAACCCGCCGAAGTTGGAGATGTGGGCGTCCCCGCACGCCTGCACCACGATCCCCGAGTCCGGCGTCGCCGCCAGATCCGCCGCCATCACCGCGGCCGCGCCGCGGTAGAACGTGAATGGCGAGACGAGCATCCGCCCGTAGCGGATCGGCACGAGCTCCTGTACGCGCGAGGCCGCCTGGGCCGCGAGCACCGCGATCGGGTCGGGCCGGTCGGGCGCCGGCGCCCACTCGCCGTGCGCCGACCGGGGCGTGGCCTGGCGGGCTGCTCGACCGCGCTCCGCGGACTCCCCGGACCGCAGCTGTGAGTAACGCGGAGCGGGTTCAGCGGTCACGGCGGTTGAGTTCCTTGGCGATGTCTACCACGGCGGTGCGCTGGTAGAAGTCGACTGCGACGATAGCGCCCTTGAACCCGCGCTTCTGCAGGCAGCGCTCGATGCGACCACGCAGGAACGGTGCCCGGCCAATGGCCGCATTCAGGGTGGGGCTCGGCGGAAACGGTGGGATCCAGTAGTTGATCAGCAGCAACGGGCTGTCCGTTTCGCCCCGGTAGCGCTTGCAGCTCAGCTGATCCGGTCGTGTGGCGCCGAGCGGCGTGTCTTGGACGAACGAGAACGCGGGCATATACCAGGCGGGCGACCCACCCTTCTCCTCGGCGAACACCACGAGGCGCTGCCCGCGCGCGATCAACTCCCCTAGGGTTGGGAGCGGCGTCCGGTGGTCGAGCGTGGCGACGTAGCGCGTGAGCCCGGTCTGCTCGAACGCCCGCTCGATCGTGGCGGGGGGGACGTAATCCTCGACGATCACGACCACCACCTGATTGGGATGGTGCTCCAGGAAGCTCCTGATCACCTCCAGTTCCCGGTTCAGCGGCTCGGCGCCAAGCTCGCACAGGGTATGGCACAGGTAGGGCTCGGGCGTGCCGTTCAACGTCCCTACCCCCACGCGACCGGCGACCCGGTCGGCGACGCGCAGGGCGCGCGCGGGGACCTGTGCGGCGACCTTGTTGCGATCGGAGCCCTCGGCGCCCAGGTCGGTCCGCACCCGGCCCGTCGCCGGGTCGTACACCCCGAAGTGAATGTCGAGCAGCAGCGCCCGGATGCCGTCGTCGAGCTGGCGGGCGATGCCGTAGCGCTGATTGGCGAAGTGCCACCCCGGCTCGGCGGAGGCGGCGAACGAATTGTGCGTGCCCGGGAACACGACTTCGTCGAGGTGCCGCCCGCACAGCGCCGCGGCGCCGTCGCAGCTCGGGGCCTCTGCCGCCTTGTTGTGCTTTTGCGTCTCAGAGCAGCCGGCGAAGAGCACAACCACGAGCCCGGCCACGATCGGACCACGAAGGCTCGCCAAGCGTATAGTGAGGGCACAGACGACGCGCCGGGCTTCTCCTCTGCTCATGTCCCCGCGTCTGACGATAGAGCCGAGAGAATCGAGGCGCTCGTGCCAACCGTGTCCAAGACCACGAGCACGAATTCAAGCGACGCTACGCGGGGCTCTCGACCGGCGAGCACGAGGCAGGCGCTGCCCACAGTGGCGCACCTGACGGTGGCCGAGCGCGCGGCGCGCGGCAAGGCGGCACGCTCGGAGGTGCCGCGCTCCAGCCACGCAGTCTTCGAGCCGGGCGCCCACCGCGACCCGATCGGGCTGCTGCAGCGCCAGGCGCAGACGCGGGTGCCGGAGCTGGTGCCGATCCGCTACGGCCGCATGTTGGTGTCGCCGTTCACGTTCTACCGGGGGGCGGCGCTGATCATGGCCAGCGACCTGGCGGCGACGCCGCGCTCGGGGCTGACGGTGCAGTGCTGCGGCGACGCGCACCTGTCGAACTTCGGCGTGTTCGCCTCGCCCGAGCGGCGGCTGATGTTCGACGTCAACGACTTCGACGAGACGCTCCCCGGCCCGTGGGAGTGGGACGTCAAGCGCCTCGCCGCGAGCATGCTGATCGCCGCGCGCTTCAACGGCTTCCCGGTGAAGGATCAGGAGCAGGTCGTGCTGGATACGGTCGAGGAGTACCGCATCGCGATGACGAGCTTCGCGGCGATGAAGAACCTCGACGTGTGGTATGCCCGCCTGGACATCGAGAACACCCTCAAGGAGCTGGGGCCTCAGCTCAAGCCGAGGCAGTACAAGCGCACCGAGAAGGCGCTCGCCAAGGCCCGCACCAAGGACAGCATGTCGGCCTTCTCCAAGCTGACGCACGTCGTGGACGGCGAAGCGCGGATCGTCGCCGAACCGCCGCTGATCGTCCCGATCGACGACCTCGTCGCCGGCTCCGAACGCGACGAAATGTTCGAGGGCCTGCACCAGCTGGTGCGCTCCTTCCGCGCCACGCTGGAGCACGACCGGCGCGTGCTGCTCCAGGAGTTCCGCCTCACCGACTTCGCGCGCAAGGTCGTCGGCGTGGGCAGCGTCGGCACGCGAGCCTGGATCGCGCTGATGCTGGGGCGCGACGGCCAGGACCCGCTGTTCCTGCAGATGAAGGAGGCCGAGGAATCGGTGCTCGAGGAGTTCCTCGGCCCGAGCGAGTTCGACAACCACGGCGAGCGAGTCGTCACTGGTCAGCGACTGATGCAGGCCTCGAGCGACATCTTCCTCGGCTGGCTGCACGTCAAGTCCGCGCTCGACGGCCAGGAGCGGGACTTCTACGGACGCCAGCTGAAGGACTGGAAGGGCTCGGCCGAAATCGAGCAGATGGTCCCCTCGGGCCTGTCCGCCTACGGGCGGCTGTGCGGGTGGACGCTCGCGCGGGCCCACGCCCGCAGCGGCGACCGCATCGCGATCGCGGCCTACCTCGGCCGCGGGCCCAGCTTCGACCGCGCGATCGTCGAGTTCTCCGCCGCCTACGCCGAGCAGAACGATCGCGACTACAAGGCCCTCGCCAAGGCCGTCAAGGCGGGCAAGATCATCGCCCAAACCGGCCTCTGAACCGCTCAGCGAAGGTTGTCGAGGCTCTGAACCGCCCAGCGAATGCCGTCGAGGCTCTGAGCCGCTCAGCGAATGCCGTCGAGGCTCTGAGCCGCTCAGCGAATGCCGTCGAGGCTCTGAACCGCTCAGCGAATGCCGTCGAGCAACTCGGCGGGCGAGGAGAGCCCGAGGCCTCTGGCGAGGATCACGAGCGTCTCCAGGCGCGGCGAGCGCTTGCACCGCTCCAGGAGGCTGATCTCGGTGCGGTGCAGGTTGCACGCTTCGGCGAGCGCCTCCTGCGAGAGCCCCGAGCGCTCCCGGTGCGCGCGCAGGTTCTTGGCGAATTGGCTGCGTATCTGCTCCACGGACACCCGCTAACTGTGGCGCCTCTGTAGACAAAGGTCTACAGCTCTTTGTCTGCATCGTGTCGGCATCGCGTGCCCTCCTCCGCGCAGCTGAGTTATAAACATCTTGGCCCAGCTTATCGCCAAGCCATGATTTGCCTGCGTTGTCTGGGGTACGGCCATTCCACCGGCCGCGCGCGGAGGACGCTTGACCTTAGGTTCTCTCGGGCGCGGGCCTCGAGGAGCTCGGTGTGCGAACTCAGATGCAGAGGAGCTGGGTGTGAGGCTCAGATGCAGATGAGCTCGATGTGCGGCTCAAATGCAGATAAAGCCGAGGGCGTCCAGGTGCCGGATGCACGCGGATGCCCACACCCGCTCTCCCTCGCGATGCACGACGCCCTGTTCGCACAGCCGCTCGAGGGCGACGCCGATCGCCCCCGCATCGACGTCATAGAGCTCGCGCTCGAGCTCCCCGCGCGTCCAGCGCAGTGCGTGATCGTCGCGCAGCAGCTGCAGTGCGACCAGGCACTGCGTGCCGTCCTGCTCCAACGGATCGACCTGCTCCTCGGGCATGTCGCAATCTTCGCGCTGTGACGCCCAGACCCTTCAGACAATCGTCTAAGCTGGCGCGAAAAGACGCATCGAAGCATGGCGGGGGCAGGATTCGAACCTGCGTAGGCTGAGCCAACCGGTTTACAGCCGGTCTCCTTTAACCACTCGGACACCCCGCCGTGGGTGCCGACGCAGTTTAGAGCCTACGACGCCTCGCGCAGCAGCTGCGCCTCGGGCAGCGTCTGCAGCTTCTTGAGCGTGCGGTTCTCGATCTGGCGGACGCGCTCGCGGGTGATGTTGAAGGCGCGGCCGACCTCCTCCAGGGTGCGGGAGCGCCCGCCGGTGATGCCGTAGCGCATCTCCAGCACCTCCCGCTCACGGCGGGGCAGCACCGCCAGCACGCGCACCACGGTCTCGCGGCGCAGCGACTCCGAGGCGGTCTCGAATGGAGATTCGGCGGCGATGTCCTCGATGAAGTCCGCCAGCGCGGAGTCGTCCTCCTCGCCCACCGGCTTCTCCAGGGAGATCGGCTGCTGAGCCATGCGCAGGATCTCGCGCACCTCCGCGATCGGGTAGTCGAGCTCGGTGGCGAGCTCCGCGGCGCTGGGGTCGCGCCCCAGCGACTGGATCAGCAGGCGCTCGGCGTGCAGCACCTTGTTGAGCTTTTCCGCCATGTGCACGGGGATCCGGATCGTGCGGCCCTTGTCGGCGATCGCGCGCGTCACCGCCTGGCGGATCCACCAGGTGGCGTAGGTCGAGAACTTGTAGCCGCGCCTGTAGTCGAACTTCTCCACCGCCCTGATCAACCCCAGCGAGCCCTCTTGGATCAGGTCGAGGAAGGTGAGGCCGCGGCCCATGTAGCCCTTGGCGATCGACACCACGAGGCGCAGGTTGGCCTCGACCATCTGCTGCTTGGCCGCCACGTCCCCGCGCTCGATGCGCTTGGCCAGGCCCACCTCCTCGGCGGCGCTCAACAGCGGCACGCGCCCGATCGAGCGCAGGTACAGGCGCAGCGAGTCGAGGCTCGACTCCGCGCTCTCGAGCTCGAGCTCGGCGGGGCGCAGCTCGACGACCTGGTCGAGGTCCACGGACTCCTCCGACGCATCGTCGTCCTGCTCGGGTGCGTCCGCGCGGTGCAGTGGGATCGGCCGGGGTTCGTCTGGCTCCTCGCTCAGCTCGCGCTCCAGCCGCTCCGGCGCGACGGGCTCACCCACGATCTCGATGCCATGCTCCTCAAGGTAGCTCAGCAGGTCTTGCACCTGCTCGAGCGCGACCTCCGCCTCCTCGAGCGCTGTTGCCAGCGCGTCGGAGGCCACGAACCCGCGTTCCTGACCGTCGGCGATCAGCGTCTGCAGCTCCTCGATTTCGACCACCGCGACCTCCGCCCCGGCGACGGCCGGCTCAACTGGAGCGCGCACCATCCCCCTACCCTCCAACCCTGCGAACTCAAACACCTTCTCGCTCAACTCAGTGGACCCCCGGGATCCATGCTGCACCCATCGCGGCGAGCTGCACCCGTCGCGCCTCCCCTACCAGCCTGCTCGTCCGCGCCTCCTACGCGTCCCTTCGGTGATGACTGCCACCGGCTCTACTCCTTCTCCCCAGCCTGATTGCTCGTGCTGGCTCTGCCTGCCCAAACCCGCGACGACCCTTGACGTTGCGGCACTTGCCCCAAATGACCTGCGGAGTGATACCAGATATCAAGGCCCCCGTGCGCAGCTTCCACCGATTGGCATCCCCCGGCCGGCTGGGATCGGGTGTACTACGCTTGATGGCGGTGCCGACAACGATGCGCGTGACACCCTCGCTTCATCAGCCGGCGCCCGAGGGCCAGCCGGCCCCCGAGGACGTGCAGGCTCGCGTGCCCGCCGTGCGCATCGGCCTCTCGCGTGTGGGGGTGACCGGCGTGGAGAAGGTGGTGCGCATCCGCGACGAGCTGTTCTTCGCGCGACTGGAGTGCTTTGTCGACTTGAGCCACGACCAGAAGGGCGCGCACATGTCGCGCTTCGAGGAGGTCGTCAACGAGGCGATCGGGGAGGTGGTGCTCACCCAGTCGCAGTTCCGCGCGGAGACGCTCGCGCGCAACATCGCCGAGCTCGTGCGCACCCGCCAGGGGGCCGCGCGGGCGGAGGTGACGGTGCAGGCGCGCTACCCCGAGCACAAGCCCGCCCCCGTCTCCGGTGTGTCCACGCAGGAGATCTACACGCTCCACGGCCGCGCCGTGGCGCTCGAGGGCGGCACGCGCCACATGGTGGGGGTCTCCGCGACGGGGATCACCGCCTGCCCCTGCGCGCAGGAGCTCGTTGCGGCACGCGCGCGTGAGCGCCTGTCCGAGCAGGAGGGCTTCTCGGACGAGCAGATCGAGCGCATCCTCGCCCAGGTCCCGGTGGCCACCCACAACCAGCGCGGCCTCGGCACGCTGCAGATCGGCTGCCTGGAGGGGTGCGAGGCGGAGATCGACGCCAAGACGCTGCTGGAGATCGTCGAGGGCTCGATGTCCTCGGAGATCTACGAGCTGATGAAGCGCTCCGACGAGGTCGAGGTCGTCGAGAAGGCCCACCGTCGCCCGCGCTTCGTCGAGGACTGCGTGCGCGAGATGGTCGCGGGCGTCGTGGCCGACCTTCCCCGGGCTAGACGGTGCCAGCTTCATCTCCGCGCGCCAGGAGAACCTCGAGACGATCCACCAGCACAACGTCGTCGCCGAACGCCACGGCCTGCTCGCGGAGCTGCGGGGTGAGTTCGACTCCGGGATTCCCACCGCGCATCAGACCACTCTGGAGGAGTGGCTTGAGCTGGGGGAGGGCAGGCCCGGGTGGGTGGGCGTTCAAACCCCCTCCCTTTAACGATGAGCCGTGAGTGGCTGGGTGGCGGCTCAGCCTGACTGGTGCGTCTGAGCCTGCATCCGCCGGCGCAGGCCGAAGAAGAAGTCGAGGCCCGAGAGCACCGTCACGAGCACGGTCGCGTACAGCAGTAGCGCCACCCACAGCGGCTGACCGGGCACCGCGATCACCGCGAGGATCGCCGCGATCTGCATGCAGGTCTTGACCTTGCCGAACATGCTGGCGGCCATCACCACGCCGGCCTGGGTGGCGCCGAGGCGCAGCACCGTAACCGCGAGCTCGCGGGTGATGATCACCATCGCCACCCACGCCGCCAGCCGTCCGAGCGAGACGAGCGAGAGCAGCGCCGCGATGATCAGCAGCTTGTCGGCGAGCGGGTCCATCAGCTTGCCGAAGGTCGTGATCGATCCGCGCGTGCGCGCGAGGTAGCCGTCGGCGAAGTCCGTCAGCGAGGCCAGCGCGAACACCACCGCTGCGAGCACGTCGCCCGACGGAGTGTTGCCCAGCAAGGCGACAACCAGTACTGGGACCAGCATGATCCGCAGTACGGTCAGGACGTTCGGTAGGTTCAGGGGAAACATTTGCGGGAGTACGGTGGTTGAGGGTACGAGGCGGGAGGCGCAGCGCGATACACATGGTGGGGCTACGCAGCATTATGTCGGCAAGGAGGAATCGCACATGAACAGGCGCACGCTGGGGCCCGCCGGCTCCGAGGTCTCGGAGATCGGGCTGGGGTGCATGGGGATGTCGGCGTTCTACGGAGCAACCGACGCGGATGAGTCCACGGCGACGATCCACCGCGCGCTGGAGCTGGGGTGCAACTTCCTCGACACCTCCGACATGTATGGGCCGCACACCAACGAGGAACTGGTCGGCCGCGCGATCGCCGGCCGTCGCGACGAGGTGTTCCTGGCCACCAAGTTCGGAATCAAGCTGGAGCTGACGCCGACGCCCCGACGCTCGGTGGACGGCAGCCCGGCGTACGTGCGCGAAGCGTGCGAGGGCTCGCTGCGGCGCCTGGGCGTCGATCACATCGACCTCTACTACCAGCACCGCGTCGACCCCTCCACCCCGATCGAGGACACCGTCGGGGCGATGGCCGAGCTCGTGCAGCAGGGCAAGGTTCGCCACCTCGGTCTCTCCGAGGCGAGCGCCGCCACGATCCGGCGTGCGCACGCGGTGCACCCGATCGCCGCGGTGCAGAGCGAGTACTCGCTGTGGACCCGCGACCTCGAGGATCAGATCCTGCCGACGCTCGACGAGCTCGGGATCGCGCTGGTCGCCTACTCGCCGCTCGGGCGCGGCTTTCTCGCCGGGCGCTTCTCCTCGCGCGAGGAGATCGAAGAGGGCGACTTCCGCCGCTACGGCCCCCGCTTCAGCGAGGAGAACTTCGAGCGCAACCTCGCTCTCACCGAGCGCGTCCGCGAGCTTGCCGCCGAGAAGGACGTCTCCCCGGCGCAGCTCGCATTGGCGTGGGTGCTCTCGCGGGGCGAGCACATCGTCCCGATCCCGGGCACCAAGCGGCGCTCCTACCTCGAAGACAACCTCGCCGCTGCTGCTGTGCGGTTGAGTCCCGAGGAGTCCGAGCGGGTGGCCGCCGCGGTGCCGGCGGCGACGGGCGATCGGTATGACGCGCAGGGGATGACGACGGTGAACCGCTAGGGTGGCGCCCATGGACATGCAACTGGTGCCGATGGTCGTCGAGCGCACCGCGCGCGGCGAACGCGAATTCGACATCTACTCGCGGCTGCTCAACGAGCGCATCATCTTCCTTGGCACGCCGATCGAAGACCAGGTCGCCAACCTCGTGGTGGCGCAGCTGCTGCACCTCGAGGCCGAGGATCCCGAGAAGGACATCTCGATCTACATCAATTCGCCCGGCGGCTCGATCTACTCGGGTCTCGCGATCTACGACACGATGAACTTCGTCAAGCCCGACATCGCGACGATGTGCGTCGGCGTGGCGATGTCGATGGGCTCGCTGCTGCTGGCCGGCGGCACCAAGGGCAAGCGGGCTTGCTTGCCCAACAGCCGCATCCTGATCCACCAGCCCTCCGCCGGTTTCGAAGGCCAGTCGACCGACATCGAGATCCACGCCCGCGAGATCCTCAAGGTGCGCGCGCGCATCGACCAGATCTACGCCCTCCACACCGGCCGCTCTGAGGAGGAGGTCCGCCACGACATGGAGCGCGACCGCTTCTTCACCGCCGAGCAGGCCTTGGAGTACGGAATGATCGACCGGGTGTTGGAGAGCCACTGAGGGCGCTCCCCGCGAGAACCGGGGTTCGCGGGTTGCCCTCACGCAGGGGGTCGAGTTCAGGCCAGCGCGTTCTGAAGTGGGAGCGCCAGCCCCGGCGTCAGCAGGTCCCCATCTGCCGATAGCAGTCTGCGCTTCGTGCGGCTGGCGATCGCGGCGTATGAGGCGTCGTAGAAGGTCAGCTCGTGCTCGAGCGCGAGCCGCGCGGCAGGGTGATGGTCCTCCGGCGCGAGCTCAATCGGGTCGCCGCAGATCTTGAGCATGAGCTGCAGTGCCGCCGCGACCCGGTCGGCCGTCCATCCCGAGTGACGTATCAGGATGTTGCCGACCTCGTACACCGCCAGAGCGGTGGTGCGCATCGCAAGCTTTCCGATCGCCGAGCGCGCAAGCTCGCCGTCGGGCTCGCGATCGACGGGCAGGAACCACTTCAGCGCGACACTGGCGTCGACGATCCACGCGGTTGTGAGCGCCTCAGCCTGCTCCTGCGGCGAGGTCATCCGTCGCGCAGCCGCTCGGCGCGCACGAGCTCCGCGGCGCCGACCGGCCCCTCCCAGGCGCGGCTGAGCTCATCGAGGTCGGAGAGCACCGCACTGGGCTTGCGGCGCAGCAGGCCGACCTCGCGACGCGCCCCGGCCTGCAGCAGGGCGCTGCGGCTCGTTCCGCGTCGCCGCGCCTCGGCGTCGAGCGCGTCGAGCAGGTTGTCGGGAATCGAGATCATCACCTTGGCCACCGCTCGAGTATAGCTAGTTGGCAATACTCTGGATCTGCGACCGCCGACGCGGGCAAGCCCCATTCGGGTGCTTAAGCCGAACTCCGGCCAGGTGCGGTCTGCCGCCCCGGCTGCCTTCGTGTTCATAGCCATGCAGCCGATCGTACGGCTCGACCGCGACGGTACGCTCGCGCGGGCAGCCGCCCGCCGTCGCCGCTACCGTTCCGGCGGTGGCAAGGCCCAAAAACGGAGATGGTCCCAACGGCGCGGCGCTGTTCGAGGCGGCCAACAAGCTGCGCGGCTCGGTCGAGTCCTCCGAGTACAAGCACCTGGTTCTGGGGCTGCTCTTCCTGAAGTATGTCTCGGACGCGTTCGAACAGCGCCGCGGGGAACTGGAGGCCGAACTCGCCAACCCGCGGGTCGCCGATTACCTCGCGGACGCTGCCGAACGGGAGGAGGAGCTGGAGAGCCGCGACGCCTACACCGAGAAGAACGTCTTCTGGGTACCGCGCGAGGCGCGCTGGCCGGCGATCCTCGCTGGCGCCTCGCACGCGGGCATCGCCAAGCGGCTCGACGACGCGCTGGGTGCGATCGAAAGCGACAATCGCGAGCTACGCCAGATGCTGCCGCGGGTCTACTCGCGCGCGGCGATCTCCGCGGAGCTGCTGGGCTCGCTGGTGGAGACGATCGCGAAGATCGGCTTCGGCAGCGATCCTCGCGAGGCACGTGACATCCTCGGACGTACCTACGAGTACTTCATCAAGGAGTTCGCCCGCGCCGAGGGCCACCGCGGCGGCGAGTTCTTCACGCCGGCGCCGGTCGCGCGCCTGTTGGTCGAGATGCTCGAGCCCTACGCAGGCCGGGTGCTCGACCCGGCGTGCGGCTCGTGCGGGTTGTTTGTCCAGTCCGCGCGCTTCGTCGAGGCCCACGGCGGGCGCCCGGAGAAGATCTCGATCTACGGCCAGGAGCGCAACCAGGCGACGTGGCGCATCGGCGCCATGAACCTCGCGATCCACGGCCTCTCGGGGGAGGTCGAATACAACGAGGGCGGCTCGCTGCTCACCGACGCCTTCCCGTCGCTGCGAGCCGACTTCGTGCTGGCCAACCCGCCCTTCAACCAGAAGGAGTGGTCTACGCCGGCGATCCTCGACGACGTCCGCTGGGCGCACGGTACCCCGCCGACGGGCAATGCCAACTACGCCTGGATCCAGCACTTCCTGCACCACCTCGCCCCGCGCGGCCGTGCGGGCTTCGTGATGGCCAACGGCTCGCTCACTACGATGACCAGCGGCGAGGGCGCTATCCGCGAGAGCCTGATTCGGGCGGATGTGGTCGATTGCATTGTGGCGCTGCCCGCGCAGCTCTTCTACACCACGGCCATCCCGGTCTGCCTGTGGTTCCTCGATCGCAACAAGGCTTCCTCCACCGACCGCGATCGGCGCGAAGAGACTCTGTTCATCGATGCCCGCCAGCTCGGCAGCAAGATCAGCCGCACCCAGATCGAGCTGAGCGACGAGGAGATTGAGCGGATTGCCTCGGTCTACCACGCGTGGCGGGGTACGACCGAGGATGACTATGACGACGAGCCCGGTTTCTGCCGGGGCAGCGACCTGAAAGAGATAGAGGCCGCAGGCTTCACACTCTCGCCGGGGAGGTTTGTCGGGGCGCCGGCGAGCGAGGAGGACGCGGTTGCGTTCGAGGAGCGGATGGCTACATTGGTGGATAGGTTGGCGGACGAGATGGCCGAGAACGAGCGGCTGGCTGAAGAGGTGCGGCGCACGTTGGGGCGGGTGGGGTATGAGGCCTGAGCGCCACGGCGACTGGCAAACAATCACCGTCGGGGAACTGATTGAGGCGGGGCGTCTTGTCATTGGCGACGGCTACCGTGCAAAGAACGTCGAGCTGGGGGAGGTGGGCATCCCATTCGCGAGGGCCGGCAATGTTCGTGCCGGCTTTGCGTTTGATGGTGCCGATCGGTTGCTACCGGAGAGAATGGTGTATGTAGGTCGTAAGGTATCTCGGCCGGGAGATGTCGTCTTCACCTCAAAGGGGACGGTCGGTCGTTTTGGGCTTGTGATATCTACGACTCCAGAGTTTGTCTACTCGCCCCAGCTATGCTTTTGGCGAGTTCAAAGCGGGTGCGAGATAGATCCTCGCTTCCTGTATTTCTGGATGCACGGAGATGAGTGTCATCGCCAGTTTAATGCTTTGAAGGGCCAGACCGATATGGCCGACTACGTGAGTCTTCGTGATCAGCATGCGATTGAGCTCACCCTTCCTTTACCAATTGAACAGAAGGCCATTGCGTCCGTTCTTGCCACTCTCGATGGCAAGATCGATAGCAATAGGCGATTCGCAGCACTGCTGGAGGAAGTTGCTGAAACCGTGTTCCGTGGACGATTCGTTGAATTCATCGGTGTGGACGAACTTGAGGAGAGCGAGATTGGGCCAATCCCTCGGGGCTGGGAGGTGGTGGCGTTTTCGGACGCTGTCACAATCAACCCCCGAGTCACGGTCAAGAAAGGCTCGTCTGTTCCCTTCATAGAAATGGCTGGTGTCGATCCCTGGTCTACCCGTCCGACGGTCATCGGGCGTCGCGTCTATGCAGGGGGTGCTCGCTTCGAGCCCGGAGATACCCTGATGGCACGAATTACGGGTTGCATCGAGCACGGCAAGGGCGCCTTTGTGGACTTCATAGATACGGCAGGGGCAGGTTCAACGGAGTTCCTAGTACTTCGCGCTCGTCCGCCGCTGACGCCGGAGGCCGTATTCCTCCTGAGTCGCACAGAGCGAGTGCGCAACCATGCGATCGCAAGCATGACCGGGTCATCCGGTCGCCAACGGGTAGTAGCGGCGGCTCTTGCAGATTTGAAGCTAGCGGTTCCCCCTGACATGGACTCGTGGGCGGATGATGCTTCATTGATGCGTGAGGTCATGAGTAAGACCCGAGCCATATGGCGTGAATCGCGAACTCTCCGTGAGCTTCGAGACGCCCTCCTCCCCAAGCTGATCTCCGGCGAAATCCGCGTTCCCGACACCACCGACCCCGAGGAGGTGATCGGTCTGGCGGCCGAGCAACTTGCGGAGGCGAGAAGATGACCTCGCTCTCCGGCGAGGAGGCGCTGGCCGAGCAGCCGGCGCTGGAGTGGCTGCGAGAGGCCGGCTGGCAGATCGTCCATGGGCCTGAGCTGGCGCCCGGGGCTGCTGGCGCGGAGCGCACACTGTGGTCGGACGTCGTGCTGATCGACCGCCTCCGCGGGGCCGTGGCGCGGATCAACCCGCAGCTGTCCGCGGATGCCGCGCAGCAGGCATGCGACCTTGTCCTGACCGGCACCTCCCCCGTGGCGATCGAGAACCACCGCGACTTTCACGAGCTGCTGGTCTCGGGGGTGGTGATCCCCTACGTGGGCGACGACGGGGAGGCGCAGAGCGAGTGGGTGCGGCTGATCGACTTCGATGACCCTGCCCGCAACGAGATGCTCGCGGTGAACCAGTTCACGATTGTCGAGGACGAGCGCAACCGCCGTCCGGACATCCTGCTGTTCGTCAATGGGTTGCCGCTCGGGCAGATCGAGGTGAAGGCGCCCGGGCGCGTGAACTCCGAGCGGGAGGCGGTGAACCAGGTTCGCCACTACACCGAGACGATCCCCGGCCTCTACCGTTACGTGGAGATCGTCGGTGTCTCGGACCTGATGAGCGCGCGTGTCGGCACGTCGAGCACCCCGGCGGAGCACTTCGCCGAGTGGAAGGCGATGCCCGGTGAGGATGTCAGGGGGCGCACGCAGCTGCAGACGATGCTGGAAGGCGTCTTCGCGCCCGCTCGCTTCCTTGAGCTGATCCGCGACTTCATCCTGTTCGTGAGCGACGGCGCGCAGACGTGGAAGATTATGGCCAAGTACAACCAGGTGCATGCCGTGCACGCTGCTGTCGAGTCGGTGGCCGTGGCGATGAAGGGCGAGCGCCGCGGAGGGATCGTGTGGCACACCCAGGGCGCCGGCAAGAGCTACACGATGGTGTTCTTCGCCAACAAGCTGCGGCGGGATGTGCGCTTCGCCAACCCGACGATCGTCGCGGTGACAGATCGGACTGACCTCGACAACCAGTTGATCGGCACCTTCACCGCGACACACATCGAGCCTCACTGCGAGCAGGCCGAGGCGATCTCCAAGGGGGAGAAAAGCCTACGGGCATTGTTGAATGTGCCCGCTGGCGGGATCGTGTTCACGACGATCCAGAAGTTCGCTGCCCCCAAGGGTGAGCCGATGCCGGTGCTTTCGGAGCGGCGCAATATCATCGTGATGGCCGACGAGGCGCACCGCTCGCAGTACGCAAAATTCGCTCAGAACATCACCAAGGCGCTGCCTGCGGCGACGCGGATCGGGTTCACCGGGACCCCCGTGGAAAGCGCCGACCGCTCAACGCGCTTGGTGTTCGGCGACTATGTCTCGGTCTACCGGATGCGCCGGGCCCAGGAAGACCGCGCGACGGTGCCGATCTATTACGAGTCGCGCCCGATCCGGATGGAGATCGAGGATCGCGAGCGGCTTGCAGAGGTGGAGGAGATCCTCGAAGAGGAGGAGCAGGAGGCCGCCACCGAGCTGGTCACCAACTGGGCGAAGCTCGAGAAGGTGGTAGGGGCGCCCGAGCGCCTGGAGGAGCTCACCGAGGACATCCACAGCCACTTCACGAGGCGCTGCCAGGAGCTGCCGGGCAAGGCGATGGTTGTCGGCTACTCCAGGCGGATCGCCGCCGAGCTGACAGGTCTGTTGCGTGAGCGCTTCGGCGAGGCGGCGGTGGACTGCGTGATCTCGGCGTCCGCAACCGACGAGCTCGAGATCTCGTGCTTCAGGCGCACCAAGGCCCAGCTGAAGCAGCTCGCGAAGAGGTTCCGCGACCCCGACGACGAGCTGCGGATCGTGGTCGTCAAGGACATGTGGCTGACCGGCTTCGATGCGCCGGTGCTGCACACGCTCTACATCGACAAGCCGATGCGCGACCATGGCCTGCTGCAGGCAATCGCGCGGGTCAACCGCGTCTTCCGCGACAAGCAGGGTGGGCTCGTGGTCGACTACATCGGGATCGGCGAGGATCTGCGGGCATCGCTGCGCGCCTACGACAAGGCGGAGCTCGAAGATCCCGTGGTCCCGATCGCGCAGGCGATCGCGGGGCTATGGGAGAAGTACGAGGTGCTCTGCGCACTGCTCTACCCCGCAGGCTACCGGCGCAGCGAGCTCGCCCTCGCGAACGTCTCCGAGCTGTTCCCCGCCTGCGTCGACCACGTCCTCTCCAGCGAGCAGAGCACCCGCGAATTCCTCGACTCGCAGCTCGCACTGGCGAAATGGGTTTCGCTGGTGGGCACGCAGGAGGCAGCGATCGAGTTGCGCGAGGAGTTCGACTTCCTCAAGGCGATCGCGGTCGAGGTGCGCAAGATCGCCGCGCCGACGCTCCACGTGAGCCCCACGGCCGAGCAGGCGGTGCGCAAGTTCATGTCTGAGGGCCTCGCCGCGGGGGAGATCGCCGACGTGCTCGCGATCGCTGGCGAGGATCGCGCCGATATCTCGGTGCTCTCCGACGAGTTCCTGGACTCGCTCGCCGCTAAGACCGAACACCAGAACATCCATCTGCGACTGCTGGAGAAGCTGCTGAAGAGTGAGGTCAAGAGCCGCAGCCGCGTCAGCCGTACCCAGGCCACACTCTTTGGAGACCAGCTGGAGGATGTCCTACGTCGCTACGAGCTGCGCCAGATATCGGGCGCCGAAGTGATGCAGCGCCTCGTCGAGCTCGCCAGGGACCTCCGCGAAGCGGGCCGCCGCCACGAGCGGCTCGGCCTCTCGCGCGAGGAGGCCGCCTTCTACGATGCGCTCGCCGGTCGCGGGGATGAGTTCGCTGCAGATCCCAAGCTTGCGGCGATCGCGCGCGAGCTCGTCAAAGCTATCCGTGCTGACCTGGCCGTCGACTGGGCCGACCGCCGATCCACGGAGGCCGCGATCCGGCGCAAGATCAGGGGCCTGTTGCGCAAACACGAATACAGGTCGACCACGCTCGCGGGCTCAGACGCCGCGCACGACCTCAACCACTACACCCAGCTCGTGCTCGAGCAGGCCAAGTCTCTCTACCGCTACTACCCCGAAACCGAGGAGCGCCTGTTCGAATGAGCGCGGCCAACCACTTCACAAAATGAAGGGTTGGGGCGCGAAAAGTTAATACTCAACTCACCCCGTGCTCAATAACCCCAAGCCCCTCGATCTCAATCCGCACGACATCCCCCGCTGACAGGAAGACCGGCGGGTTCTGTCCCAGCCCGACGCCCGAGGGCGTGCCCGTGAGGATCAGATCGCCGGGGAACAGCGTGCAGGTCTCCGCGATGAAGGCGACCAGCTCGGGGACGGTGAAGATCAGGTTGGATGTATTGGAGTCCTGGCGCAGATCGCCGTTGACCCACGTGCGCAGGCGCAGCGCATGCGGGTTGGGCACCTCCTCGGCGGTGGTGATCCAGGGGCCGTAGGGGCAGAAGCCGTCGGCCCCCTTGGCGCGCGTCCATTGCGGCTCGCGGCCCTGCAGATCGCGCGCGCTGACGTCGTCGGCGACCGCGTACCCGGCGACGCGCCCGCCGGCGCCCATCACCACGGCGAGCTCGCCCTCGTAGTCGAGGCGGCGCACGACCGCGGGGCAGCGCACCGGCGCGTTCGGTGGGGCGGCGGAGGCGGGCAGCTTCATGAACACGAGCGGCTGCGCGGGCCGCTCGCCGCCGGTCTCGGCGACGTGGTCGGCGTAGTTGAGCCCGATCCCGAAGATCGCCCGTGGGGTGGGCACGGGCGCGAGCAGCGTCACCTCCTCCAGCGGCCAGGTGGGCCCGGGCCCGTCGGCCCCGCCCATCGCAGCGGCGCTCTGGGCGAGCGCGGGGCTGCCCAGCACGTCGAGCACGGTGAGGCGCTCGTCGGCGAACGCGGTGACGTGGCCGTCCGCGACCATGCCCGCCCGCGGGGCCTCGCTCCCCGGAGGCTTGAATGTCGCCAGGCGCACCGGGGCAGCGTACCCGCTCAACCCGGGGCCCGTACGGTGGCGACTCACCCTCTCGCTCGGCAGGCGCAGGTGGGCGTAGCCGCGATGCCGCCACCTCGGGGTTTATGCTCGCCCAGCCCCATGGCCGGCCTGAGCAAACTGGAGCGCCTCCTGCTGGCGGCGGTGGCCGTGGCGGTGGTGCTGGCGGGCGCGGCGAACTACGGCGCGTGGGCCGCGGTGCCCCGCTTCGCGCTGGCGACGGTGGCGCTGGCGGGCTTGGCGTGGGCGGTGGCGTTGGGAACCGAGCAGCTGGGCGAGCACATCGGCGCGGCGGCGACCGGGGTGCTGCAGGCGACGCTCGGCAACCTGCCCGAGCTGCTGGTTGTGATCTTCGCGCTGAAAGCGGGCGACCTCGTGGTCGCCCAGACCGCACTGGTCGGCTCGCTGCTGGCGAGCGCGCTACTGGTGCTGGGGCTGACGATCGTGGCGGGCGCACGGCAGGCCCCGGACGGGATCATGCGCTTCTCCTCGCGCCTGCCCAACGACGCGACGACGCTGCTGCTGGTCACGGTCTTCCTGATCGTGCTGATCGGCCTCGCGCTCAGCTCGGGCAGCTCCGCGGGCGCCCACGTGCACACGATCTCGATCGTCGGGGCCTGCTGCCTGCTGGGGGTGTACGCGACGTGGCTGGTGCCCTACCTGCGGCCCAAAGCCTCCGCCACGGGTGCTCGCGCGCCGCAGCCGCCGACAGAGCAGGCGCGCATCTCGCTGCGCGCGGCACTCGTGCTGCTAGTGGCGGCGGGCGTCGGCGCGGGCTTCGTCTCGGAGTGGTTTGTCACCGCATTGCGCCCGGCGATCGAGATCCTGCACATCTCCACAGCGTTCGCGGGCCTCGTGATCGTGGCGATCGCCGGCAACGCCGTGGAGCACTTCGCGGGCATCACGCTGGCCGCACGCGGCAAGGCGGACCTCGCGATCGCGGTCGTCAAGAGCTCCGTCGCGCAGATCGCCGCCTTCCTCTACCCGGCGCTGGTGCTGATCTCGCTCGTGCTTCCGACCCAGCTGACCTTCGCGCTGCAGCCGATCTACATCGGCGCGCTCGGCCTGATGACGATCGCGGTGTGGCAGGTCACGGCCGACGGCGAGGCGGCCGCGTTCGAGGGTTGGGCGCTGGCGGCGATCTACGTGATCGTGGCGGTGGTGGCGGCGTATCAGTAGTCCCTACCCCCGAGTCAGCCCCCCGATCAAAGCCCCCGCGAGCCCCCCGGCCGTGGCGGCCTGCACGTTGCCGCCATCAACCGCCTCGGCGGGCGAGATGAACATCGTCTGGATCGCGAGGCGCCCGGGGCCGGTGAAGCGGTTCCAGGTGAGCTTGCCGCCGCCGCCCATCAGCCCCGTCTTGAGCCCCATCGTGACCGACTCCATCGTGACCGTCGGGTCCTTGTACAGCCAGGCGCCGGCCTCGACGTCGAGCTGCTCGCCGGCGCCGAGCTCGACGAGGAACACGTTGCCGTTGCCGTGCAGCCACACGATCGCATCGCCGGTCGTCGCCCGGAACTTGTCGATGAAGAAGCCCGTCCCGCCGAGCAGCATGTTCTGGATGCCCTTCACCCGTTCGTAGCTGTAGTCGAGGTTGTCGGTGGCGGCGATGAACTGGTGCTCGCGCACGTCCAGCCCTTCGCCGATCTTCAGGTGCATCGGGATGCACTGCCCGGGCGCGTCGCGCGAGAAGGCGATGTGCCCGGCGCCGAAGGTGCGCGTGACGAAGTAGTCGAGCCCCGCGATCTTTCGTTTGACCCCGCCCGGCAGCTTCTTCAGCTCGATCTCCACGCGCGTTTCCTTCCACAGCAGCACATGGTGCTCGAACATCACCCCACCCGGCCCGAGCACGACCTGCAGCTCGGGCACGAGCTCCCCACGGATGTGGTAGGTCACATCCGCAAAGCTCTCGTCGCGGATCATCGTCGGAATCGGCTCGGGCAGCTGCATCGTGGGACCTCCTCGGGCTGGCGTGAAAAGTGGCGGTAGGGCGCGCGTCAATGATGGCGCGGCCCCCGGCTGGATTGATGTATCGGCTGCAAGGCAGGTTTGGATGAGGACCCCGCCCGCCAAGCGGGCGGGTCAGGAGGGGGCTGTCTCTGCGTGGACGCCCGGTGTGCGTGTACGGGGCGCGTCGCATGGGGCCTTGGCGCGTGGGCGAGCGGGTGCGCAAACCGAGGGGGACTTGACAACTACCCCGCACTGTGCGTATAGTGGTCTTCACCTGCCGCCCATAGACGGGCCACGGGAGTTGTTTCAAGCAAACATAGGGTCTGGTTGGGTCCGGCCTTCTGCGGTCGACCACCAAACGGATGCATTGGCAGGGGACCTTCTTAGGGAGAGGGCACCGGGTTCGCCTCAATGAGGGAGCTGTTTTCCGCGTGAGTATGAGAGGGATCAACGTGACAGGGGTCATCGCACCCCACCAAGAAGGGGATGCTAGATGCGCCAGCATGGCGCTGTCGCATCTCTCTCTCTCTCTCTCTCTCTTCGTCTAGGCGTCTAACCGCCGAGACCCCTCGTCGGGCGCCGTCGCGCCCGCTCGCAGTAACCCCTGCTGGGGGTAAGGATTGCCGCGGCCTCACGCGTCGTACTGCACGCGCGCGTCGTTCGTTCTTACGCGCGCGTGTGCGCGCGGGTAGTGGTGGTGTGACCTGGCGAGGGGTTCACATCCCCTCCGTATTCGAGGAGGGGATGTATCCATGAGGTTTTCCGTTCACGGCGCGATCGCGCCGCGGCTGGCTGTGTTGTGTGCCGTGGCGCTCGGCGCTCTGTGGTGGAGCGCTTCGGCGCTCGCCGTGGGTCCCGAAGTCGCCGGCGAGTCGTTCTCTGAAGTCGGCTCGGCAAGCGCGACGCTGAGCGCGCAGGTTAACCCCGGCGGACTCGCGACCACCTACGAGTTCGAGTATGGCACGAGCGAAGCGTATGGCTCGACGACGCAGGTGACGAGCGCCGGCTCAGGGAGCGAACCCGCCGGCTCGCTTGCGGATTTGAGCGGTTTGCTGCCGGAAACCGAATACCACTTCCGAGTCGTGGCGACCAACGAAGAAGGCACGACCCGGGGCGAAGATACCACCTTCAGGACGTTCCCGCCGCCGCTCGTCGGGTTGCCGGACGGCCGCGTCTTTGAAATGGTGAGCCCCGCGACCAACGAGGACGGGAACGTCTACGTACCCGCCGCGGTGCGGGCGACAGGTAACTCCGAAGCGGGCGTTCCGACACGTCTACCGTTTGATGTCGCGCCCGGCGGCGATGCTGTCGCCTACCCGGGCGATCCGCCGACCTCGGGTGGGAACGGCAACTCTGGCCAGGGTTTCGGCAACGAGTTTGTGGCGACGCGCTCGGTGGCGGGCGGCTGGCTGGCGACGGATGTCGAGCCGGAGGGCTTTCGGAGACCAGAATATTTGGCTTTCTCCAGCGGCCTTTCAGTGGGGATCGTCGAATCGTTTCAGCCTCTATCGACGCAGGCGCCGAGCTTGTACAACCTTCTTTACACTCACTCGATCGCGGGCAGGGAATATCAGCCGTTTGCCAACGCGATTCCGAACCGGACTCCGAACGAATTCAAAGTCGTCTATGCGGCTGGGTCTGCGGATTTCGGCGATGTGCTGTTCGCCGCCAACGACGCGTTTCCGGGTACGGGCGCGGTCGATGGCGGCAGCGGGCGGTACAACCTCTATGACCTGTCTGGTGGGGTTCTGCACCTGGTCAACGTGTTGCCGGATGGCGAAACCGAAGCGGGCGCATCGTTCGGGTTGACCGGCTTGGACCGGGTGATCTCAGCAGATGGGTCGCGGGTCTTCTGGAGCGACACGAACACGGGCGCTCTGTATGTGCGCGAGAACGACACCCATCCCCAGAGTCCGATCGCGGAAGGCAGGTGCACCGTGCCAGCCGATGCGTGCACGGTGTTGGTCGCAGGGGCGGGCCAGTTCTGGGCGGCGAGCACGGACGGGTCGAAGGCCTTCTTCACGAACGGCGAACTGTACGAGTACGACCTCCAGAGTGGGCAGACGACCGATCTGAGCCCCGGCGTCGAAGTGGCTGGGGTGATCGGTTCGAGTGAGGACGGGGAATACGTCTACTACGTCGATGCGGGTGAGAACCTCATGCTCCGGCATGCGGGCGTCACGACGAAAATCGCGAAGCTCTCACCCGAAGATGACGAGGTTGAACCGTATGATCTCAGCGGGAATGCGCCGACTGGTGACTGGCGGCCTGAAATCGGGCAGCGCACCGCCGAGGTGGCGCCCGATGGGCACAGCGTGGTCTTCATGTCAATGCTCAGCCTCACCGGCTACGACAGCGGAGGGCTGTACGAGGTGTTCGATTACAACACCGAACGGGGACGCCTCGCGTGTATCTCGTGCGACCCGAGCGGCGAGACGCCCCCCGCCACGTCGCTATTCGGCGGTTATCGACTCGGTGCATTCTTACCGATCAGCTGGAAAGCTACCTATCAGCCGCGGTTGCTCTCGCGGGATGGGAGTCGTGTGTTCTTCGACAGCGCCGAGTCGCTGGTGTCGAACGACACCAATGGGAAGGTGGATGTGTATGAGTGGGAGCAAGATGGCGCGGGCGGCTGCCGGCGCAGCTCGGGTTGTGTCTACCTGCTGTCGGGCGGGACGAGCACCGACAACTCCTACCTGGTCGGCGCGAGCGAAAGCGGTGATGGCGTGTTCATCGTCACGCGTGCGCAACTGGTCGCGCGGGATCAGAATGGCGATGACGACATGTATGACGCGCGTGTCGGCGGTGTGCAACCGCTGACCGCCCCGGCGTGCACGGGCTCGGGCTGCCAGGGAGTGCCTGCGTCGGCGCCGTTCTTCGCGACGCCGGCGAGCGTGACGTTCGCGGGTGTGGGGAACTTCGCGGCTCCCTTGAGCACGAAGGCGAAGCCGACGCCGAAGCCGAAGAAGTCGAAGAAGAGGGGGAAGCGGCGTAAGCGTGCTCGCGCGAGGCGTGCGAGTGGTCATACCCACATGCGTGGAAAGGCGGGGCGGTCATGAGCGGCGGTTCTCTCAGGCACACGGGTTGGTCGGGTGTGTGGATGGTGGTTGTGCTCGCGCTGCTTGCCGTGTGCGCGATGGGGGCGCTTGTCGGGTCGGCTTCGGCGGTCGTGGCGAGACCGGGGTGGGAGGCTACGAGTCGGGCGTATCCGACGCATCTGCCTCCGGGTGGCAAGGGCAGGATTGTTGTCGATGTCTACAACGCGGGTGCGGCGCCGAGCAGCGGCAGCGTGACCGTGACCGATACGCTGCCGCCTGGGGTGACTGCCACCGTCGCCAGCGGCACGAGCCCGTTCGGTAGTGTGGAATTTGAAGAATTTGAGGAATATGAAGAATATTGGTTTGGTGGTCCGCAGTGGGAATGCGCCGTCGGGAGTGTCGTGACGTGCGCCAGCAACCCGGCATTCATGCCTAAATTGCCCTACGGCCAAGGTAACGGATTTAGGCAGCTGAGCAAGATCGTCATCGAAGTCGAAGTCGCGCCGAAAGCGGAAGGGACGTTTCCCAACATGGTTACGGTCGCGGGTGGCGGCGCGGCGAGCGTCGCAAGCGTGTCCGACCCTGTAACGGTCGGCGCTGCGCCGGCGACGTTCGGGTTCGCGGGCTGGGACGCGTGGTTCTCAAACGCCGATGGGACACCGGACACGCAGGCCGGATCGCACCCCTACGAGGCGACGTTCAGCCTGGATCTCAACACGGTTGAAAATGGGGACCCGGCTGGTGGAGAAGTCAGGAACTTGGAAGTGCAGCTGCCGTCTGGTTTTGTTGGGGAACCCAAGGCGGTGCCGCAGTGCACCCGTCAGCAGTTGGATGCCCAGTACTGTCCCGCCCAGTCCCAGATCGGCGTCATCGAACCCAATATCCAGGGAAGTAAGATGCCTGATTTCGTGGGGAGCTTCCCGGTGTATAACATGGTTCCGCCGCCAGGCGTACCCGACGAGTTTGCCTTCTCCATCCTTGGTAAACACGCGATCTTCGATGCCGGGGTGCGCAGCGGTCACGGCGATCATGTCGTGGTGCACATCGACAACATTCCACAGGTAGGGCTTGCCTACGCTTCTGTTGTCTTGTGGGGTGTCCCGGCGGAAGGGAGCCATGACATGGAACGTAACGCCGAAGGTTGCCGTGATGGGTGCGCGTCGGGGATCATCTCGAAGCCGTTTCTGACGCTGCCGGCGTCATGTGGGGGGCCGCAGTCGATCCCGCTTCGTGCGCTCGGCACGTGGGAGGACGAAAACACCACGGCGGAAACCAGTGTCGTCACGCACGACAACAGCGGCACGCCCGTGGGGTTCACGGGCTGTGAACGTTTGACGTTCGGCCCGTCGTTGGCGATCGCGCCGGATACGAGCGCGGCTGATACCCCGGCGGGGTTGACCAGCGAGGTGAGCGTTCCGCAGGAACAGCTCACGAACCCTGAAGGGCTGTCGGCCTCGACGCTGAAGAATGTGACGGTCACGCTACCGGAAGGTGTGGTGATCAACCCGGGTCGCGCGACCGGGCTGCAGACCTGTCAGGTCGAACCGGCGGCGCTCGAAGCGGAAGGCCCGGTGTCGTGTCCGGCGGCCTCGCAGGTTGGGACTGCGCAGGTCTCGACACCCCTCCTGCCGGACCGGTTGGAAGGCGGGGTGTACCTGTTGCAATCTGAGCCGCCGGACATCAAGCTCCTGGTCGCGCCCTCCGGTGATGGGGTCTACATCAAGCTGGTCGGGGATGTGAAATTGGATCCGGTGACGGGGCGGTTGACCACGACGTTCGAGGAAGCGCCGGCGTTGCCGTTCACGGACTTCAAGCTGTCCTTCAGCGGGGGCTCGCAAGCCGCTCTAACCACCCCGACGGGTTGTGGGGTGTTCACGAGCACCTCAGACTTCACGCCGTGGGCCTCGCCGTTCCTGGAAGACGTGTTCCCGTCGAGCAGCTTCCAGATCACGACTGGCCCGAACGGGAGCGCGTGCGCATCGCCGTTGCCGTTCTCGCCGAGCATGACGGCGGGTGCGACGACCGACCAGGCCGGCGGCTACACGAATTTCACGATGCTGTTGCAGCGGGCGGATGGGCAGCAGCGGATCTCCCGGTTGCAGTTCAAGACTCCACCTGGTTTGCTGGGGATGATCAGCCACGTGACGTTGTGTGGGGAACCGTCGGCGTCGCAGGGGGAATGCCCCGTGAGCTCGCAGATCGGGCACACGGTTGTCGGGGCTGGTCCGGGCCCGGACCCGTTGTATGTGCCGGAGGCGGGGGAGCCCGAAGCGCCGATCTATGTGACCGGCCCCTACCACGGTGCCCCATATGGGCTGTCGATCGCCGTGCCTGTGATCGCGGGCCCATTCAACCTGGGGATGACGGTGGTGCGGGGGAGGATCGAAGTTGACCCGCAGACTTCGCAGTTGACGATCACGACAGACCCCCTGCCGACGATTCTCGACGGAGTGCCGGTGGACCTGCGCACGATCGACGCGGTGATCGACCGCAAGGAATTCATGTTCAACCCGACCAACTGCGACCCGAGCTCGTTCTCAGGGACCGCGACCAGCACCGAAGGCGCCACGGCGGCCCTGTCGAGCCCGTTCCAGGTCGGGTCGTGTCGCAGCCTGGGGTTCAAGCCGACGTTTAAGGTCTCGACGTCCGCGAAGACCTCGCGTACGCAGGGCGCGAGCCTGCACGTGAGCCTTACGCTCCCTGACGAAGGCGGCCTGAGCAGTATCGCGAACGTTCAGCGGGTCAAGGTGTCGCTGCCCAAACAGCTGCCCTCCCCACTGAAAACGCTGCAGAAGGCGTGCTTGGAAAAGGTGTTCGCGGAAAACCCCGCCGGATGCCCGGTTGCCTCGCAGGTCGGCACGGTGAAGGTCTCAACGCCGGTGCTTCCGGGTGGCCTGACGGGCACGGCGTACTTCGTCTCCCACGGTGGCGCGAAGTACCCCGAACTGATCCTCGTCCTGACCGGCCAGAATGGCGTGACGGTGCAGGTGCATGGCGAAACGTTCATCAGCAAAGCGGGGATCACGACCGCGACGTTCGCGACGGTGCCGGATGTGCCGTTCTCGAACTTCGAACTGACGCTCCCGCAAAGGGAATACCCGGCGCTGACCGCGAACGGGAACCTCTGCAAGGGCACGCTGATCATGCCGACCGAAATGGTCGGCCAGAACGGCCTCGTGATCCAGCAGAACACGAAGATCGCGGTCACGGGCTGCCCGAAGGCGAAGAAGGTCTCCCATAAGAAGAAGCACAAGGGCGGGAAGAAGGCCAGGCGCGGGAGCAAGAAAGGGTAGCGGCCCCGATGGCCGCCACCGCCCCCCGTGCCCGCCGCGCCCCCGCCCGCCCGGGCGGGGGCTCCAACGGGGACGGGGTCCTCGGCCCCGAGCGGGTGGGTGAGATCCAACGGGCGCGGATCGTCACGGCGATGACCGAGCTGGTGCGCGAACAGGGGGTAGCCGCGATCAACGTCGGGCATGTCGTGGGTCGCTCGGGCGTATCGCGGCGCACGTTCTACGAGCTCTTCAGCGACCGTGACGACTGCCTGCTCGCCGCGTTCGGCCAGGCGCTGGAGCGCGCTACGGCGGTCGTGCTCCCGGCGTACGAACAGGCGGCGGCTGGGACGAAGGGCGAGGACTACGCTGTTCGGGGTGCGGTGGCCGTGGGCCTGGCGTCCCGGGGAGCGAAGGCCAGTGGCGCTGTCGGTCCGTGGGAGGCAAAGATCCGCGCTGGTCTCGCCGCCCTGTTGGAGTTCCTCGACGAGGAGCCGGCGATGGGCGGCCTGCTGGTCGTGGACGCGCTCGCGGCCGAGCGCCCGGTGCTCGAACGCCGCGCCAAGGTGGTGGAGGCGCTGATCAACATCGTCCACCAGGGCGGAGCCCGTCCCCGCGGCGGACCGGGGCGGCGCCCGACCAGGATCGTCGCCGAAGGCGCGGTCGGCGCGGTCCTCGCGGTGATCCACGTCCGGCTGAGCGCCCGCGACCCCAAGCCGCTCGCGGGTCTGCTGAACCAGCTGATGGGGATGATCGTGCTCCCCTACCGCGGACCGGAGGCAGCCGAGCGCGAGCTGGGCCGCCAGGCGCCAAAACCCCGCCGGCGCCCGACTCCGGCTGCCCCGGCGGACCCGCTGCGCGAGCTTGGCATGCGCCTCACCTACCGCACGGTGAGGGTCCTGCTCGCGATCGCCGAGCAGCCGGGGGCCTCGAGCCGTGAGGTGGCCGACGCCTCGGGCATCTCCGACCAGGGCCAGATGTCGAAGCTGCTATGGCGCCTCGAGCACCTCGGCCTGATCGACACCGCCGTGCGCCATCACGGTCGCGGCGAACCAAACGCCTGGAGCCTAACCCCCAAAGGCCGGGAGGTCGAGCGGACGATCCGCTCACAGACAGGGACCTGAGCCAACCCCCGAACGCTGGGGCCGCGCGGGCAAACGTCCGCCGCGAAACCAGCTCCGGCGCTGACAAACCGCCCGATCGGGCGGGGGCGTGGCCGCGACCTCCGCGCGTTTAGCGCCTGGGGGTGGCTGGTCCCTGCGCGAGGGGACTTGACAACTACCCCGCACTGTGCGTATAGTGGTCTTCACCTGCCGCCCGCAGACGGGCCACAGGAGCTGTTCAAAGCACAAAATAGGGTCTGGTTGGGTCCGGCCTTCTGCGGTCGACCACCAACGGATGCATTGGCAGGGGACCTTCTTAGGGAGAGGGCGCCGGGTTTGCCTCAATGAGGGAGCTGTTTTCCGCGTGAGTATGAGAGGGATCAACGTGACAGGGGTCATCGCACCCCACCAAGAAGGGGATGCTAGATGCGCCAGCATGGCGCTGTCGCATCTCTCTCTCTCTCTCTCTCTCTCTCTTCGTCTAGAGGCGTAACCGCCGAGACCCCTCATCGGGCGCTGTCGCGCCCGCAAGCAGCAGCCCCCGCGGGGGGCAGGGTTTCCCGCGGTCTTTCGCGCGTGGGTGAGTCCGCGGGCTTGGTGAGTGCGCGCCCCTCGGCGCGTCGTCATGAAATCCGAGGGGTCGTCCCCTCTGTCTTGGAGGAGGCGATCGTCTGATGCGTGCTCGTGGCTTGCTGGTTGCGGTGCTCTGCACGGTGCTCGGTGTCTTGGGTCTGACGGCTGGGCCGGCGTTGGCGGCGGCCCCGGAAACCCCTGAAGTGTCGGTGCAGACACCGGTGCATGGGAGCGAAGCGGTCTTGCAGGGGGTGCTCGCCCCGAAAGCACTGGCGCCCGGCGAAGCGGGCTCCTACGAATTCTTGTACCGGCGCTCGGGCAGCGAATGCAAGGGTGAAAGCAGTGCGCCCGCGCCCGCCGGTATCGCACTCGGACTAGAACAGGAACAGGTCACTGAAGTACTCTCGGGGTTGACGCCGGGAACTGTCTACACGGTCTGTCTGCTGGTACAGACGGTGGGCGGGGAAGCGTTGAGCGCGCCCGTCACGTTCACGACCGCGATCCCCCCCGAAACCCCCGAACATGTCGAAGCGAACCCGCTCGCTGTGAGCACAGCGACGCTGCGCGGTGTTTTGAATCCTCACGCGCCGGGTGAAGCGGGCTCCTATGAATTCCTCTACCGGCAGTCAGCGAGCGAATGCCAGGGCGGCAAAGCCACCGGCGGCAGCGCGCTGGGAGGCCAGGCCGAAGCGGTCTCGGTGGCGGTGAGCGGCCTGTTGCCCAACCGCCAGTACACGCTCTGCGTACTGGCACGCAACGAAGTGGGCGAAACGGCGCTCAGCCCCCCGGTGACATTCAAAACACAGCTGACGGCACCGGTCCTCGGCGAAGAGTCCGTCTCGAACGTCGCCGCGGGCAGCGCGACCCTCGAAGCACGGGTCAACCCGGAGGGCGCCGACACCACCTACCACTTCCAGTACGGCACCAGCACCGCGTACGGGGAGAGTATCCCCACCCCGGAAGGGGACGCCGGGCTGGGCACGAGCACCGTCGGCGTGCTGGCCCATCCCCAGAACCTCAAACCGCACACCGTCTACCACTACCGTGTACTGGTTACCAATGCCGTTGAAACTGTCACCGGGCCGGATCAGACGTTCACGACACAGCCGACGGGCGAAGAGCTGACGCTGCTCGACGGCCGCCAGTGGGAAATGGTCTCGCCACCCGTCAAGGACGGCGCAGACATCAATCGTATCGAAACGGAGTTGGTCGAGGCCGCTGAAAACGGTGACGCGGTCACTTACTACGGGGGACCAGTAAATAGCCGTCATGCGGCTGCGGCTTTGGCGTAGGTGACGTGTTTCTCCTCGAAGTAGCTCGCGACGATCTTGGGTTGTCGTTGGGTTGAGCGCAGATAGGAGCGAGTGTCGTTGATCAGCTCGTCCTGGGTACGGGGACGCCGGCGGCCGAGGGCGTTGGTCTTCACATCTTGGTTGAGCAACTCGGTGGGGTTGAGCTCGGGGCTGTAGCCGGGCAGAAACTGAAGCTCGATCTGATCGGCGTGAGCATCGGCCCATGCTTTGACCTTTTTCGAGCGGTGAACGGGATGGCCATCGAGGATCAGGATGATCTTCTGTCCTTTGCTCTGGCGGACCAATCTCGCCAGGAAGTCGACGAACACCGCAGCCACAAATTTCTCCTTGAATACGCGAAACTGCAGATGCCCCTTGTTGGAGATCGCCGAGATCACGTTCGCGCCGAAGCGCTGACCTGTGCCCTCGATCACCGGAGTCCGCCCGACCGGGCTCCAAGACCTGCCGGCGGTGTGGTCGGAGCGCAATCCCATCTCATCCGCCCACAAGATCAGCGACTTTTCGCGGTGGGCACGCGCTTTGATCTCCGGGTAACGCCCGGCCAGCCAGCGCGTGACCGCCTGCGGGTTCTGCTCCAGAGCTCGCCTAGCGGGCTTCTGCGGGCTGAACCCCCACGAGCGCAGGTAGCGCCCCGCGGTCTTCTCCGCGATACGAATGCGAAAACGCCGCTCGATCAACTCGCACACCAGCGCTCGCGTCCACAGAAACCCCGGCAGCTGCAACTGGTCGGGGTTCTTCTCCCGGATCGCCTTGACGATCTGCGCCTGCTGCCACGGCGCCAACACCGTCTTTTCACCCACACGCCGCCCGCGTGTCCGCGCCCGCAACGCTTCATCGCCCCCCAGCCGCTGCGCGCGAACCCACTCACTGACCGACTGACGGCTCACATCCAAAAGAGCGGCCGCTTCCGTCTGCGAACGACCCTCACCCACCAACGCCACTGCACGCCGACGAAGCTCCTCCTGAGCCGCTGGCGCCAACCGCCTCGCATCCCGTCCCCTCACACACCAAAACCTACCAGCCCAGTCGGACGTTTAGTAGACCAGAGTAGTATGTGGCTACTGCTCCGATTGAAGCTAACCCGCTGGGGAACCCGGTTCTTACGCAGGTTCTCTCTACGCGTGTCGCGGGTGGCTGGTCTTCGCGGGATATCTCGCTGCCGGCGACCGAACCGACCGGGATTGGCGTGGGGGGGGATGAATACGCTTTCTTCTCGTCGGATCTGTCGCGTGCGATTGTGGAACCGTTCTCTCGGAATGTGTTGCTGCCGCCGGCGGCCTCCGACCCGGCGGTGCATAGCGATGTGTATATCCGCGATAACGTGGGGGGTGGTGGCTACACGCCGCTGATCACGGCCGCGGATGTTCTGTCCGGGACTGAAAGGTATGGGGCGTCCGCTGGATTCGTGGGTGCGACACCGGATCTGAGCCATGTCGTTCTCAGTTCTGGACAGCCGTTGACCTCGCCGCCGCCGGTTTTCGTAGGCCCAGGGGAAGGCGCGCTTTACGAGTGGGCGGGAGGGAGTCTGCAGGCCGTGAGTGTGCTGCCGGTAAGCGAAGGCGGCGGACCGGTCGCTGGTGAATTGGGCGAAGGGGGCTTCCATTCCCTCGCCAGGGGTGCGGTCTCCAACGATGGCTCACGGATCGTTTGGGCTGGAGGACCCGAAGGCCATCTTTACATGCGTGACGTGGCGAAAGAGGAAACGGTCAGGCTCGATGTCGTGCAGGGCGGGTCGGGAGCCATCAGTGAAGCGGACACGCCAGGTGGATTCGTGTTGGCTGCCACCAGTGGTTCGAGGGTGTTTTTCATCTCTAATCACCTTTTGACGGCCAATGCGTCTACAGGAGAAGACGATTTCTATGAATGCGAGATGATCGAAGTCGCGGGTAAGCTGACGTGCAAGCTGACCGATCTGACGGTCAGCGAAAACGCGGGCGAAAGCGGTGGTCCGCTGGACGCGATGGGCGCCAGCGAAGATGGCTCGTATGTCTACTTCACCGCTAAGGGTGTGCTCGCGCACAACGCACCCGGTGTCGTTGGCGGGCAGAACGTCTATGTCCACCACGACGGGACGACCAGTTTCATCGGCGTTGCCTCACCGGGAACAACCGCGCAGGTATCGCCGAACGGCCGCTATCTGGCGTTCACATCAGAACAGGATCTGACGGGGTATGACAGCCGGGACGCGAACAGCGGCGAACTCGACGAGGAGGTCTATCTCTACGACGCCGAATCAGGCCGTCTGGTGTGCGGATCCTGCAACCCGACCGGTGCGCGCCCGATCGGACCGGCGGCCCTCCCGGGGTATGTCATAAGCCGCGGACTTGAATCACGCTACACCTCGCGTGCTCTCTCTAACAGCGGCCGGCTGTTCATCGGCAGCCCCGAAGCGCTGGTGGCGCAGGACACGAACGGGCAAACGGACGTGTACGAGTACGAGCCGGCTGGGGTCGGGAGCTGCACGGGGTCGAGTGCGATGTTCAGCGAAGCGTCGGGTGGCTGTGTGGGGTTGATCTCCTCGGGGACCTCCGACCGCGAATCGACGTTCCTGGACGCGAGCGCGAGCGGCGAAGATGTCTTCTTCTATACGGATGGGCGGCTGACGCCGCAGGATCTCGATACCGCGTTTGATGTGTATGACGCGCATGTCTGCTCGGCGGCGGTGCCGTGCTCTACCTCGGCGACTGTGCCGCCGGCGTGCACGACAGCGGATTCGTGCCGGGCGGCGCCCGCGCTTCAGCCGGCGGTGTTCGGGGCGCCGGCGAGCGCCACGTTCTCCGGGTCGGGCAATCCCACGGTGTCCGCGGTCAAGCCGGCGCCACCGAAACAGACGAAGACGAAGCCGAAACGGCGGGCGGGGAGGCACAGGACGCATAGGAAGCACAGGAAGGCGAAGAGGTCTACGGCGAAGAAGAGCTTGTCCGCGAGGGCGAGGCGTCAAAAGGGAGCTGAGTGATGATTGCGGATAAGCTCAAGCGGATCGTAGGGGTCGCTGGTGTGCTGGCGGTGGGTGCGCTGGCGGCGGTGATGGGTGTGGGTGTGTCCGTGGCGTTCGCGGAAGGGGGCAGTCCGTGGTGGCATCTGCATCTGGGCTCTCACCCGACGCATCTGCCGCCGGGAGGCGAAGGCGTGCTGGTCGTCGTCGCGAGCAACGTCGGGGACGGCCCGGTGGAAGGCGCTGGTGCCCCGGTGACGGTGACAGACACGCTGCCGGCTGGGGTGAGCGCGACCTCCGTGGAAAGCGAAACGTCCATCGTCAGCAACTACGGCCGGGCGGAATGCTCGGCGTCGGCGGTCGTGGTGTGCACTTTCTCCAAGACTCTGCCTCCGTATGAGCAGCTGGAAATCAGGATCCATGTGAGTGTGGGTGCGGGCGCGTCGTCGGGTGAGTTGAATAGGGTGGGTGTGACGGGTGGTGGCGCGCCGAGCGCCTCGACGAGCCAGCCGATCACGGTGGATTCCTCGCCGACGCCGTTTGGTGTTGAATCGTATGAATTCGCGCCGGAAGAAGTGGGTGGTTCGCCGGCGACACAGGCGGGGTCGCACCCGTTCCAGTTGACGAGCACGATATACCTGAACGGCGGCGCCCAAGTATCGGCAGGCGGGGCCCACATAAGAGTGCAGCAGCCGGCGCTGCCGAAGGATCTGAGGTTCGCGCTGCCGCCGGGGCTGGTCGGCAACCCCAGCCCGTTTCCGGTGTGCTCGGACACGCAGCTCGCCGCAGTGAAAAGAGTTGCAGTGAATGAATGTCCAGCGGATACACAGGTCGGGGTGGCCACGGTGAACATTTTCGACCCCGGCGTTGGTAGTATTGGGCAGGTTACGATCCCTGAGCCCGTGTTCGCGCTCAAGCCTGCTCTGGGGGAGCCGGCGCGGTTCGGGTTCATCGCGATTGTCGTCCCGGTGATCCTCGATACCTCTGTGCGTACGGGGGGGGACTATGGGGTGACGGTCAGCGTCAACAACCTCAGCGAGATACCCGCCCTTTATTCCAGTGAAGTGACGTTGTGGGGTGTGCCGGGCGACCCGCGGCACGATAACTCACGCGGAAACGGATGCGTCGGTCTTGGGCGCTTCACCTTGGGTTGCACTTCCCCGGGAAGCTCGGTGGGTGCGCCGTTCTTGTCGTTGCCGGCGTCGTGTGGGGATCCGTTGAGTGAACCGTTGACGTCGTCGGTGTCGGCGGATTCGTGGGCGGATCCGTCGGCGGTTACGGCGCCGTCGGTGTATCGGTGGCACGATGGGTCGGGTGCGCCGTTGGCGTTGGATGGTTGTAACCGGCTGGGGTTTGAACCGTCGATTAGTGTCGCGCCGGATGGGCAGGCTGCGAGTACGCCGACGGGGCTGACGGTCGGGATCCATGTGCCGCAGCAGTCGATCTTGAACCCGACTGGGTTGGCGCAGGCGGATGTGAAGGATACGACGGTGACTTTGCCTGAAGGGCTGCAGATCAGCCCGGCGGCGGCGGACGGCTTGTTGTCGTGCTCGACGACCCAGGTTGGGTTCACGGGTGTCGAACCGGGGATGGGGACGAACTTGTTCACGGCGGGCTATGGGGAATGCCCGGATGCCTCGAAGGTCGGCACGGTGGAAATCGAGTCGCCGCTGCTGCCCGACCCGCTCGTCGGCGGGGTGTACCTGGCGGCGCAGAACGAGAACCCGTTCGGGAGCCTGATCGGCCTGTACATTGAGGCGGAAGATCCGACGGCGGGGGTGGTCGTGAAGCTCGCCGGTGAAGTGAAGCTCAACGAAGCGACGGGGCAGATCGTGACGGTCTTCCCGAACAGCCCGCAGCTGCCCTTCGAAGACGCGAGGCTGCATTTCTTCGGTTCAGACCGTGCGCCGCTCAGTACACCGCCGTCGTGTGGGGCGTATACGAGTACGGCGTCGATCGTGCCGTGGTCTGGTAACGCGCCCGTCGCGCCTACTTCGACGTTTGACATCACGAGCGGCCCGAATGGGTCGCCGTGTGCGAGCCCGCGGCCGTTCCAGCCGGGGTTTGAGGCGGGGACGACGAGTGTGCAGGCGGGTGGGTATAGCCCGTTGACGTTGACGATGAGCCGTCCGGACTCAAGCCAGCCGCTGGGGAAGCTCTCGGTTGTACTGCCCCCGGGGGTGTCGGCGGGGTTGCGGGGCGTGAAGCTGTGTGAGGAACCGCAGGCCGCACAGGGGGATTGTCCAGCGGAAAGCCAGATCGGGAAGGTCATCGTGAGCGCCGGCTTGGCGGGGGACCCCTTCTCGGTGGAAACGGGGAAGGCGTACATCACCGGCCCGTACAAGGGCGACCCGTTCGGGGTCGATGTGGTGGTCCCGGCGGTCGCGGGCCCGTTCGACCTGGGGACTGAGGTCGTGCGCTCCAAGGTTGACGTGGACCCGACCGATGCGCATCTGACGGTCGTGACGGACCGGTTCCCGACGATGTTGGATGGGATCCCGTTGCAGTTGCAGCACGTGAACGTGACGATCGACAGGCCGGGGTTCGTGTTCAACCCGAACAGCTGCGAACCGATGAAGCTGACGGGGGAGCTCGAAAGCTCAGAAGGCGCGACCGCGAACGTCTCAACACCGTTCCAGGTCACGAACTGTGCGGCGTTGTCGTTCAAACCGGAATTCAAGGTGTCCACCAGCGCGAAGACGTCGCGGACTGAAGGCGCGAGTCTGCATGTGGCGTTGACGTTGCCGGCGGGTGCGCAGGGCACCAAAGCGAACGTCGCGAAGGTCAAGGTCAGCCTGCCCAAACAGCTGCCCTCCCCGTTGAAAACGCTGCAGAAGGCGTGCACGGAAAAGGTGTTCGCGGAAAACCCCTCGAACTGCCCCACAGCCTCGAGAGTCGGCGAGGCGACGGTCAGCACCCCTGTACTGGAAGGCCCCCTCTCGGGCCCGGCGTACTTCGTCTCCCACGGTGGCGCGAAGTACCCGGAACTGATCATGGTGCTCGTCGGCGAGGACGGCGTGACCGTCCAGGTGCACGGGGAAACGTTCATCAGCAAACAGGGGATCACGAGCGCGACGTTCGACACAGTCCCGGATGTGCCGTTCTCGACGTTCGAACTGACGCTGCCGAAACGGGAATACCCGGCGCTCAGCGCGAACGGGAACCTCTGCAAGGGCACGCTGTTGATGCCGACCGAAATGGTCGGCCAGAACGGCCTGAAAATCAACCAGAGCACGAAGATCGCCGTCACGGGCTGCCCCAAAGCCAAGAAGGTCTCCCACAAGAAGAAGCACAAGGCCAAGAAGAAGGCCAGGCGCAGGAGCAAGCAGGGGTAGCGACCCAATGGCCGTCACGTCTCCACGTACCCGCAGCGCCCCCGCCCGCCCGGGCGGGGGCCCCAACGGGGTCTTGGGTCCGGAGCGTGTGGGGGAGATCCAGCGGGCGCGGATCGTCACGGCGATCACTGAGCTCGTGCGCGAGCGGGGCGTCGCGGCGATCAGCGTCGGGCACGTGGTGGGCCGCTCGGGTGTCTCGCGGCGCACGTTCTACGAGCTATTCCGCGATCGCGACGATTGCCTGCTCGCCGCGTTCGATCATTCGCTGGAGCGCGCCGTAGCGGTGGTGCTACCGGCGTACGAGCCGGCCGGCCCGTGGGAGGCCCGGATCCGCGCTGGCCTCGCCGGTCTGTTGAGGTTCCTGGACGAGGAGCCGGCGATGGGTGGGCTGCTGGTGGTGGATGCGCTGGCGGCAGAGCGCTCGGTCCTCGATCGCCGTGCCAAGGTGGTCGCGGTGCTGATCGACGCTGTGCACCGGAGTGGAGCGCGCCCCGGGGGCTCGACCGCGGGCAGGAACGCGTCGGTGGATACCACCGCCGGTGGCCGCGGCGCGTCGGCGCGCCCCCCGCGGATCGTCGCCGAAGGCGCGGTCGGCGCGGTCCTCGCGGTGATCCACGCCCGGTTGAGCGCGCGCGACCCCAAGCCGCTCGCGGGCCTGCTCAACCAGTTGATGGGGATGATCGTGCTCCCCTACCAGGGACCAGACGCGGTCGAGCGGGAGCTGGGCCGCCAGACGCCGAAGCCGCGTCGCCGTCCCGCCGTGGCGACAGCGGCGAACCCGTTGCGTGAGTTGGGGATGCGTCTCACGTACCGCACGGTGCGGGTGTTGCTCGCGATCGCTGAGCATCCGGGCTCCTCGAGCCGCGAGGTCGCGGACGCCTCGGGTATCTCCGACCAGGGTCAGATGTCGAAGCTGCTGTGGCGCCTGGAGCACCTCGGCCTGATCGACACCGCCGTGCGTCATCACGGCCGCGGCGAACCAAACGCCTGGAGCCTGACCCCCAAAGGCTGGGAGGTCGAGCGGACGATCCGCTCGCAGACAGGCACCTGAGCCACTTTCCCCGGTGCCTTCGGGCCAGGGTTGGCCGTGGCCTCCGCGCGTTTCGCGCCTGGGGGTGGCTGGCCCCTACGCTAGGGGACTTGACAACTACCCCGCACTGTGCGTATAGTGGTCTTCACCTGCCGCCCACAGACGGGCCACAGGGATTGTTCCAAGCAAACATAGGGGTCTGGTCGGGTCCGGCCTTCTGCGGTCGACCACCAAAAAGTGATGCATTGGCAGGGGACCTTCTTAGGGAGAGGGCACCAGGTTCGCTTCAAATGAAGGAGCTGTTTTCCGCGTGAGTATGAGAGGGATCAACGTGACAGGGGTCATCGCACCCCACCAAGAGACTGATGCTAGATGCGCCAGCATGGCGCTGTCGCATCTCTCTCTCTCTCTCTCTCTTCGTCTAAGGGGCTAGACCCCGAGCCCCCTCGTCGGGCGCCGTCGCGCCCGTTCGCCGTAGCCCCCGCGGGGGGCAAGGATTCCCGCGGCCTCGCGCGTCGTACCGCACGCGCGCGTCGTTCGTTCTTACGCGCGCGTGTGCGCGCGGGTAGTGGTGGTGTGACCTGGCGAGGGGTTCACATCCCCTCCGTATTCGAGGAGGGGATGTGTCTATGAGGTTTTCCGTTCACGGCGCGATCGCGCCGCGGCTGGCTGTGTTGTGTGCCGTGACGCTCGGCGCTCTGTGCTGGAGCGCTTCGGCGCTCGCCGCGGCTCCCGAAGTCGCCAGCGAGTCGTTCTCTGAAGTCGGCTCGGCGAGCGCGACGCTGAGCGCACAGGTCAACCCCGGCGGACTCGCGACCACCTACGAGTTCGAATATGGTCCGAGCGAAGCGTATGGCTCGACGACGCCGGTGGCGAGTGCCGGCTTGGGGAGCGAACCCGCCGGTGCGCTCGCGGATTTGAGCGGCCTGGCATCGGAAACCGAATACCACTTCCGGATTGTGGCGGTGAACGAAGCAGGCACGACCCGGGGGGAAGACCGCACGTTCAGGACGTTCCCATCGTCGCTCGTCGGGCTGCCGGACGGCCGTGTTTTTGAAATGGTCAGCCCGTCCACCAACCAGGACGGGAACGTCTACGTGCCGTATACCCCACAGATATCCGGGAACTCTGAAGCCGGCGTGCCGACACAGCGGCCTTTCGACGTGGCGCCAAGTGGCGATGCGGTGGCCTACGTGGGCGACCCGCCGTCCATAGGTGGGAATGGTAGTATTGGCCAGGGGGTTGGTAATGACTTCGTGGCGACGCGCTCGCCGGAGGGCGGTTGGACGGCGACCGACATCGAACCACCGGGCTATCGTAAGCCAGAATATTTGGCGTTTTCGAGCGAACTTTCGGTGGGAATACTGGCCCACCAACCCCCGAAGGTCGGGTTTACGGGGCCGTGGTTCGCCGAACAACTTTATGTGCATCCGCTCGACGGCGAAAGCAGTCAACCATTTGCCGGTACGGTGCTGCATCGGAGCCCTGAAGAATTCCAGCTCACCTATGCGGCTGGGTCATCGGATCTCGGTCATGTGCTGTTTGCGGCCAACGACGCGTTGCCGGGCACGGGCGCGGTGGATGGCGGCAGCGGTCAGTACAACCTCTACGACCTGGCCGGTGGGGTCCTGTATCTGGTCAACGTGCTGCCCGACGGCGCAACCGAGGCGGGCGCGTCGTTCGGGTCGACCGGCCTGGATCGGGTGGTCTCGGCGGATGGATCGCGGATCTTCTGGACCGATACGAACACCGGCGCTCTGTATGTGCGCGAGAACGACACCCAGCCGCAGAGCCCGGTCGTGGAAGGCAGGTGCACTGTACCTACCGATGCGTGCACGGTGTTGGTCGCCGGGGCGGGCCAGTTCTGGACGGCGAGCACGGATGGGTCGAAGGTCTTCTTCACGAAGGGCGAACTTTACGAGTACGACTTGGAAAGCGGGCAGACGACCGATCTCAGCCCCGGCGTCGACGTTGCGGGAGTGGTCGGCGCCGGCGAAGACGGCGAATATGTCTACTACGCCGACGAAAGCAGCAACCTCGAGCTTTGGCACGCCGGCGTCACAACCACGATTGCCGCGCTGCCAGGCGATGACAGCGTCGAACCGTATGTCGGGAGCGGGATCCGGACTGGAGGTGACTGGCAGGAAGAAGTTGGTCAGCGTACGGCGGAGGTCGCACCCGACGGGCGCAGCGTGGTCTTCATGTCCACCAACAGCCTCACCGGCTATGACAACCAAGGAATGGAGGAGGTGTTCGACTACGACGTCGAACAGGGACGGCTCACCTGTGTCTCGTGCGATCCGAGCGGGGAGGTTCCGCCCGGCACAGGGTTGATCCGTGACTACCGAATTGGTGGGTTGCTGCCGGTCAGTTGGCACGCCACCTATCAGCCGCGGTTGATTTCCAGAGACGGAAGTCGCGTGTTCTTCGACAGCCCGGAGCCACTGGTCTCCAACGACACCAACGGGCAGCTCGACGTGTATGAGTGGGAGCGCAGCGGCTCGGGCAGCTGCCAAAGGAGCGCCGGCTGCCTCTATCTGCTATCGGGTGGTACGAGCACGGATAACTCCTATCTGATCGGCGCTGGCGAAAGCGGCGCTGACGTATTCGTCGTGACTCGCGCACAGCTGGTGGCGCAGGACCGCAACGGCGACGACGACCTGTACGACGCGCGCGTAGGTGGCGTGCAGCCGCTCACCCCCCCGGCGTGCACGGGCTCGGGCTGCCAGGGCGTGCCCGCGGCGCCGCCATTTTTTGCGACGCCGGCGAGCGCAACGTTCGCTGGTATCGGGAACTTCGCGGCCCCGTCTAGCAGCAGGGAGAAGGCGAAACCGAAACCGAAGCGGAAGAGATCCAAGAAGATCGGGAAGAGACGCAAGCATCCTCGTGCGAAGCGTGCGAGCGATCATAGCCATACGGGTGGAAAGGCGGGACGGTCATGAGCAGGGGTTCTCTCGGGCGCCCGATGTGTTCAGGGGCGCGGACGATGGTTGTGCTCGCGCTGTTCTGCGTGTGTGCGATGGGTGCGCTCGGGGCGTCCGCGTCAGCTGTCACGGCGCGCCCAGGATGGGAGGTCACCAGTCAGGCATATCCGACGAACCTCTCCCCTGGTGGCAAAGGCAGGATCGTGGTCGAAGTCTACGATACCGGAGCGGCGCCGAGCAGCGGCAGCGTGACGGTGTCCGACACGCTGCCGCCAGGAGTTACCGCGACAACCGCGGGGGGAAGAGGTGCGGCTGGATTTGAATTTGAAGGTGAGGAATTTGAAGCATATGAAGAATACTATTTTGGAGTCCCACGGTGGGACGGATGCACGATAGGGGCAGTTGTGACGTGCATCAGCAATCCGGCATTCACTGAATTTCCGCCCTTTGGCGAGGGCAGTCTGTTGCTTGACGCGGTGAAAAGGATAGTGATCGCGGTCGAAATTGCGCCGGGAGTGAAAGAAGGTACATTAGCCAATCGGGTGACGGTCGCTGGTGGTGGGGCGGCGAGCCCGGCGACAGTGTTCAATCAGGTGAAGATCGGTTCGGCGCCGGCAGGGTTTGGGATCGCTGATTGGGATGCGTGGTTCTCGAACGCCGACGGAACGCCCGACACGCAGGCCGGATCGCATCCCTACGAGGCGACCTTCAGCTTGGACCTCAACACAGCTTTGAATGAAAATGGGTTTGTGGTGCCTGCTGGCGGGGAAGTCAGGAGTTTGGAAGTAGAACTGCCATCAGGATTTGTCGGGGACCCCAACGCGGTGCCGCAGTGCACGCGCCAGCAGCTGGACGCCCAGGACTGCCCTGCCCAGACTCAGGTCGGCCTTATCAGCCCTACTATTCAGGGAAAAAAGATACCTGATTTTCTTAGTCCCGAAGCGCTGTACAACATGGTTCCACCACCGGGTGTCCCAGCTGAGTTCGCCTTTTCGATCCTTGGCAAACATGGGATTTTCGACGTTGGGGTACATAGCGGTCACGGCGACCGACTCCTCGTGCACATCGACAATATTCCAACAGTGAGCCTTACCTATGCTTCGGTGACTCTGTGGGGTGTCCCGGCGGAAGCGAGCCACGACAAGGAACGCAACGCTGAAGGCTGCCGTGAAGGGTGCGCTTCTGGTCTCGTGCCGAAGCCGTTTCTGACGCTGCCGGCGTCCTGTATGGGGCCGCAGCCAATCGGGATCCGAGCGCTCGACACCTGGGAAAACGAGGGCGCCACCGCAGAAGCTGGCATCGTGACGCACGATGAGAGCGGCACACCTGTGGGGTTCACGGGTTGTGAACGTTTGACGTTCGGCCCGTCGTTGGCAATCGCACCGGATACAAGCGCGGCCGATACTCCGGCGGGGTTGACTAGCGAAGTGAGCGTTCCCCAGGAACAACTGACCAACCCTGAAGGCCTGGTGACCTCGGATCTCAAGCACGTGACAGTCTTGACACCGGAAGGCGTGGTGATCAATCCGGGTCGCGCGACCGGGTTGCAGGCCTGTCAGGTCGAACCGGCGGCGCTGGAAGCGGAAGGCCCGGTGTCGTGTCCGGCGGCCTCGCAGGTTGGGACGGCGCAGGTCTCGACGCCCCTCCTTCCGGACCGGTTGGAAGGCGGGGTGTACTTGTTGCAATCTGAGCCGCCGGACATTAAGCTGCTGGTCGCGCCCTCTGGTGATGGGGTGTACATTAAGCTGGTTGGGGATGTGAAATTGGATCCGGTGACGGGGCGGTTGACGACGACGTTCGAGGAAGCCCCGGCGTTGCCGTTCACCGACTTCAAGCTGTCCTTCAGCGGGGGCTCGCAGGCCGCTCTAACCACCCCGACGGGTTGTGGGGTGTTCACGAGCACCTCAGACTTCACGCCGTGGGCCTCGCCGTTCCTCGAAGACGTGTTCCCGTCGAGCAACTTCCAGATCACGACTGGCGCGAATGGGAGCGCGTGCGCGTCGCCGTTGCCGTTCTCTCCGAGTATGACGGCGGGTGCGACGACTGACCAGGCCGGTGGGTACACGAGTTTCACGATGCTGTTGCAGCGGGCGGATGGGCAGCAGCGGATCTCGTGGTTGCAGTTCAAGACTCCACCAGGTTTGCTGGGGATGATCAGCCATGTGACGTTGTGTGGGGAACCGCAGGCGTCGCAGGGGGAATGCCCCGTGAGCTCGCAGATTGGGCATACGGTTGTTGGGGCTGGTCCGGGCCCGGACCCGTTGTATGTGCCGGAGGCGGGGGAGCCCGAAGCGCCGATCTACGTGACCGGCTCCTATCACGGTGCCCCATATGGGCTGTCGATCGCTGTGCCCGTGATCGCGGGCCCGTTCAACCTGGGGACGACGGTGGTGCGCGGGAAGATCGAAGTGGACCCGCAGACCTCGCAGTTGACGATCACGACCGACCCCCTGCCGACGATCCTCGACGGAGTGCCGGTCGACACGCGCACGATCGACGCGGTGATCGACCGCAAGGAATTCATGTTCAACCCAACCAACTGCGACCCGAGCTCGTTCTCAGGGACCGCGACCAGCACCGAAGGCGCCACGGCGGCCCTCTCGAGCCCGTTCCAGGTAGGGTCGTGTCGCAGTCTCGGGTTCAAGCCGACGTTCAAGGTCTCGACGTCCGCGAAGACCTCGCGTACGCAGGGCGCCAGCCTGCACGTGAGCCTCACGCTCCCCGACGAAGGCGGCCTGAGCAGTATCGCGAACGTTCAGCGGGTCAAGGTGTCGCTACCCAAACAGCTGCCCTCCCCGTTGAAAACGCTGCAGAAGGCGTGTTTGGAAAAGGTGTTCGCGGAAAACCCCACGGGTTGCCCGGTCGCCTCGCAGGTCGGCACGGTGAAGGTCTCAACACCGGTCCTGCCGGGTGGCCTGACGGGGACGGCGTACTTCGTCTCCCATGGTGGCGCGAAGTACCCGGAACTGATCCTTGTCCTCACCGGCCAGAACGGTGTGACGGTGCAGGTGCATGGCGAAACGTTCATCAGTAAAGCGGGGATCACGACCGCGACGTTCGCGACGGTGCCGGATGTGCCGTTCTCGAACTTCGAACTGACGCTCCCGCAAAGGGAATTCCCAGCGTTGACCGCGAACGGGAACCTCTGCAAGGGCACGCTGATCATGCCGACCGAAATGGTCGGCCAGAACGGCCTCGTAATCCAGCAGAACACGAAGATCACGGTCACGGGGTGCCCCAAGGCAAAGAAGGACTCCCACAAGAAGAAGCACAAGACCAAGAAGAAGACCAAGCGCGGGAGCAAGAAGAGGTAGGACCCCGATGGCTGTCACGTCCCCGCGTACCCGCAGTGCCCCCGCCCGTCCGGGCGGGGGCGCCAACGGAGCGGTGTTGGGTCCGGAGCGGGTGGGGGAGATTCAGCGAGCGCGGATCGTGACCGCAATGACCGAGCTGGTCCGCGAGCAGGGCGTCGCCGCGATCAACGTCGGGCATGTCGTGGGTCGCTCGGGCGTCTCGCGGCGCACGTTCTATGAGCTCTTCAGCGATCGTGACGATTGCCTGCTCGCCGCGTCCGACCAGGCGCTGGAGCGCGCCGCGGCGGTGGTGCTCCCCGTGTACGAAGCGGCCGGCCCGTGGGAGGCCCGGATCCGGGCCGGTCTCGCCGCCCTGTTGGGGTTCTTCGACGAGGAGCCGGCGATGGGTGGCCTGCTGGTTGTGGACGCGCTCGCGGCGGAGCGCCCGGTGCTCGAACGCCGCGCCAAAGTGGTGGAGGTGCTGATCAACGCGGTCCACCAGGGCGGGACCCGCCCCCGCGGCGGACCTGGACGGCGCCCCACCAGGATCGTCGCTGAAGGCGCGGTCGGCGCGGTCCTCGCGGTGATCCACGCTCGTTTGAGCGCCCGCGACCCGAAGCCGCTCGCGGGGCTGCTCAACCAACTGATGGGGATGATCGTGCTCCCCTACCGCGGACCGGAGGCAGCCGAGCGCGAGCTGGGCCGCCAAGCGCCAAAACCCCGCCGGCGCCCGACCCCGGCTGCCCCGGCAGACCCGCTGCGGGAGCTTGGCATGCGTCTCACCTATCGCACGGTGCGGGTCCTGCTGGCGATCGCCGAGCACCCGGGGGCCTCGAGTCGTGAGGTCGCGGATGCGTCGGGTATCTCCGACCAGGGCCAGATGTCGAAGCTGCTGTGGCGCCTGGAGCACCTCGGGCTGATCGACACCGCCGTGCGTCATCACGGCCGCGGCGAACCAAACGCCTGGAGCCTGACCCCCAAAGGCATGGAGATGGAGCGGACGATCCGCTCGCAAACAGGAACCTGAGCCAACCCCTCAGGGCACCAGGCCGCGCGGGCAACACCCGTCGCCAACCCGCTCTGGCGCAGCCGAAACCCTTGGGTTCGAGACCGGGGTGCGGCCGTGGCCTCCGCGCATTTCGCGCCTGGGGGTAGCTCTCCCCTGCGCCAGGGGACTTGACAACTACCCCGCACTCTGCTTATAGTAGTCCCACCCTGGTTTCAAGCCTATTGGAGCCGGGTGCGTTTCAAGCAAACATAGGGTCTAGTTGGAGCCCGGCCCGCAAGTGGCCGGCCAGCTCCGGCAGCAATGACAGGGTCTCCGCAAGGGAGAGGGCCCCGTTCTACGAGGGAGTGGTCTTGGCGTGAGTACACGAGGGATGTTGCATGCCGCAAAGCGGGCGTCTGCCCAAACAGCTGCGATCGCGTTTCATCGCAGGACTCACAATCGAGGGGCGCCGCAAAGCTTCCCCTCCCGGGTTTCCACAGGAGGGGGTTTTTCGATGAATGCTCGCGGTGTGATGCTGTCGGCTCTTGCGGTGGTGTTTGGTGTGCTGGCCTACGTGAGCGCCCCGGCGCTGGCGGCGGCGCCGGAAGCGCCGGGGCCCGTGACGGTCGAATCGGTGACTGGGACCTCGGCGGGGTTCAGCGGTGAGTTGAACACCGGTAAAACCGGCCCGGCCGGAACCTTCGAATTGGGCACGTACGAATTCCTCTACTCAAAGTCCCCTTCGACGTGTGAAGGGGGAAGCCGGGCCCCGGAACCGGCGGGTCTCTCCTTGGGGGGTGGGATGGAAGTCGTCACGCAGCCCGTGTCGGGCCTGGCGCCGGGCGCCGAATACACGGTCTGCCTGCGCGCCGTCAACGGGGCGGCTGAAGAAGCGGTGGGGCCACCGGCAACGTTCACGACGCCGGCGGTGGCGCCCAAGGTCGAAAGCGAGTCCGTCACGGACGTGGCGTCGACCAGCGCGACGCTGCAGGCCGTCATCAACCCCGGCGGGGCGAGCACGACGTACCGCTTCGAATACGGCACGACTGCCTCGTACGGTACGAGTCTTCCTGTCCCGGATGGAGAAGTGGGGTTCGGTGCGGCTGGCGTGGCGGTGAGTATTCATACTCAGACGTTGTCGCCTGATACGGGCTACCACTTCCGGGTTGTGGCCGTCAACGGCGTTGAAACCGTCGATGGGCCGGATCAGGTCTTTACTACGCAGTCGGTGGGGACGGCGTTTGTTCTGCCGGACGACCGTCAGTATGAGATGGTCTCCCCGCCGCAGAAGAATGGCACGGAAACGCTTGGGATAAGAGGCTACTCCGGCGGCGGGATCGTGCAGTCCTCCGAAAACGGCGAGAAGATCACGTATATCACAGGCCAGCCGCCTGAATTGGATCCGCCGAATAACGTAAACGCGGCCCAGCTTTTTTCGGTGCGAGGCGTTGACGGTTGGGATACTCAGAATATATCCCTTCGCTACGCTGGGGTCTCAGACCCCTCCGTCGGTGGAGGTACCGAATATAAGGGTTTCTCGCCCGACCTTTCGCATGGGGTTGTCGCTCCTTTTCCGAATGTGGCGAGTGCACTGCTTTCTCCCGAAGTACCCGCAGACGTGAGGGATCTCTTTCTGCGCGACGATGTGGGCGACACTTATACGCCTGTGGCCACAAACGCAAATCTGCTCCCTGGTTCACCTGAATTTGTTTTTCTGCACTATGTTGGGGCTACGCGGGACTTAAGTCACCTCGTTTTCACCTCTCGAGGCGTGCTTAGCACTGGGGCGCCTTCTCCTGAAGTACTGGCGGGCGCATCGGAAAATTTGTACGAGTGGTCTGGTGGTGGGATTAAGCTGGTCAGCATTTTGCCCAACGGCGAAGCTTCGACGGGAGGGGCTTCGTTTGACGCCATTTCTAGCGACGGTAACCAGGTTGTATGGAGTGTCGACGGACAACTCTATGCGACTGATCCGGCGACGGGAGAAACCGTTCAACTGAATTTGTCACAGGGTGGGCCTGACGCAAGCGGTGAAAGTGGGTATCAGGCTTCGAGTGGAGACGGCTCGCTGATCTTCTTTAACAGCCCCGTCGATCTGACTGCAGAAGCGCGCACATGCCGCTGCGGTTTCTCGAGCGGAAGGCCAGAAACCGGAGACCTGTACGAGTATGACCTCAATACCCGTACGTTGGTTGATCTTACTATTGACCATAATGCCGCAGACATCGATGGTGCGGAAGTTATGGGTGTGCTTGGGGCAAGCGAAGATGCTTCTTATGTGTATTTCGTCGCGAGGGGCGTGCTCGCAACGGGTGCCGTGAGCGGTGAACCTAATCTTTATGTGGCTCACTATGATGGCGTTGCGTGGTCGACGAAGCTCATCGTGACCCTGGCTTCTAAAGGTGGTCAGTTCAGTCTCGGCGATGACGAAGATTGGTCACTTACGACGGATGGGGAAGCCCCGAAACACGAGGCGCGGGTGTCTCCCAACGGTCGTTTCGTAGCATTCGAGTCGCTGGCGGATCTTACGAGCTATGACAACCGCGACGCGAATACGGGCCAGCCCGATGTGGAGGTCTATGTTTACGATGCGGCCACTGGGGGGTTGACGTGTGCTTCGTGTAGTCCGACGGGGGCGCGTCCGGTAGCGTCGGCGGGTGTACCGGGCTTCACCCCCTTTGAAGTGAATGGGGCAGTTTATCAGTCGCGGTATCTTTCCGATCAGGGGCGGTTGTTCTTCGATACCGGTGAAGCGCTCGTGCCGCAGGATGTCAATGGTAAGCAGGATGTGTACGAGTATGAGCCGGAAGGAATCGGCAGCTGCGTGCTTGGGAGTGGCTGTGTTGATCTGATTTCCAGCGGCATCGGCTTGGCTGATTCCGCGTTTGTGGATGCCAGTGCAAGCGGTGACGATGTGTTCTTCAATACCAGCGCGCAGCTGCTGCCGCAGGACTTTGATCACGCGTTCGATATCTACGATGCCCACGTGTGCACAGGTGGGGCTCCGTGTTTCCCAGCGCCGGCGGTGAGTGTGCCCGAGTGTACGAATGTAGATCAGTGTAAACCGCCGCCGACGCCGCAACCGGCGTTGTTCGGCGCTCCGGCGGGCGCTACGTTCGTCGGCGCAGGTAACCCCGATCTGACCGTCTCCAAACCGCCTGCCGCGCCCGTGGGTCACGGCAAGACCAAGCACAAGACGAAGAGGAAGAAGAAAGGGAGAAGGAAGGCGAATGGCAGGAAGGTGGGGCGCGGGAGTGGGGCGCGGAAATCGAGGGCCCGCGGGAGCTTGTCCGGCAGGGCTGGGCGTCTGGGAAGGGGAGAGCGATGATGCTGGGCAAGCTCGTGAAGGGAAGGAAGGGCGCCGGTGGCGTGCTCGTGGCGGCGCTGCTTCTGGTGGGGCTGGCCTCGGTGGGGTCGGCGGCGGCGGCGGTCCCGTGGTGGCATATCACGGTGACGGAGGCGCCGGCGCACCTTCCTCCGGGCGGAATAGGGGCGATCCATGTGCAAGTGGTCGACCTTGGGGATGCTCCGGCGAACGGCGAAGCCGAACCGATCACGATCGACGACGTGCTGCCCGCGGGGATGACCGCGACCGCAATAGAAGGCGGAGCTGAGTTCTCCTCGGAAAACGTGCTCGGCTGTTCGCTTGGCTCGTTGAGCTGTACGATCCGGAGGCCGGTCTTGCCGTATGAACCGATTGAAATCGCGATCCGGGTAGCGGTCGGGAGCGCGGTGTCTGGCTCTGAGGACCGGGTGACGATTGCGGGGGGCGATGCGGCCGCTGCGTCGTTGAGCCGCCCGTTGGTGGTGAGCGCGACGCCGGCCGGGTTCGGCGTAGAACAGGCTGAACTGATTCCCACCAATGAGGACGGCTCGCTCGACACGCAGGCCGGTTCGCATCCGTTCGAGTTGACGTCTATGTTCAACTACAATGAAGAACTCGTAAAGACGAGACCCGGAGGCGTGGTGCCCTATGAACGCGTGCCGATCGGCCAGGGCAAGGATCTGCGCGTCGAATTGCCTCCGGGGCTCGTGGCCAATCCGACTGTGATCCCGCAGTGCACCGAACAGCAGTTCGCGACTACCACCTACGCAGGAAATGCGTGTCCGGCGAGCACGGCGATCGGGGCCGCGTCGGTAGCGGCGGGTGAAGCGGATGGCGTGACATACACGGTGCCGCTTTTCAATCTGGTGCCGTCTGTGGGCGAGCCGGCGCGCTTTGGGTTCGATGTCGAGGGGGTCTTTGTTTATCTCGATACGTCGGTGCGGACGGGCGGGAACTATGCGGCAGTCGTCAGCGTGAACAACATCACCCAGGCCCTTCAGTTTCATGGTGCGCTGCTGACGTTGTGGGATGTGCCGAGCGATCCCCGCCACAATAATTCTCGCGGGTGGGAATGCCTAGCGGGCTACGCTGTTCTGCCGTGCTCGGTGCCATCGGGAGCACCATCGCACGTGCCGTTCATCACGATGCCGACCTTGTGCGGAGGCGCGTTCGAATCGGGGCTGTCCGCCGACTCGTGGAACGAACCGGGGGTTTTCGCGCCCGAAAACCGCACGGTGCTACGCGATGGCACCGGCCGCGCGCTGGGTGTGGATGGCTGCAACAAGCTGCCGTTCGATCCGTCGATCACTGTCGCGCCGGATGGCACGGCGGCGAGCACCCCGACGGGACTCACATTCGGGCTGCATATCGGCCAGGAAGGAGTGCTGAACCCAGAAGGGCTGGGAAGCTCCGCGCTGCGTGACACGAAGTTCGTGCTCCCGGAAGGCATGCAGCTCTCCCCAGCGGCGGCGGACGGATTGCTGTCCTGCTCGCTTGAAGAGGTCGGGCTCGAAAGCGCGACTAAGCCGACGTGCCCCGATGCGTCGAAGGTCGGGACGGTGGAAATTACAACCCCGCTGCTGCCGAACAAGCTGACGGGAGCGGCGTACTTGGCGGAGCAGGATCAGAATCCCTTCGGGAGCCTGGTCGCGCTCTACATCGTCGCGGAAGACCCCGTGTCGGGTGTTCTTGTCAAGCAGGCGGGCCAGGTGGAGCTTGATCCGGTGACCGGTCGTGTGACGGCGGTGTTCAGCGAAAACCCGCAGGTGCCCTTTAGCGAACTGAGCCTGAACTTCTTTGGGTCGGCGCGGGCGCCGTTGAGTACCCCGCCGTCGTGTGGGGCGTATACCACGACGGCGTCGTTTACGCCGTGGTCCGGGAACGCGCCGGTGGAAGCGTCCTCGACGTTCAACATCACCACCGGCCCGCAAGGGTCGCCGTGCTCGAGCCCAAGGCCGTTCAACCCGGGATTCGAGGCGGGCACGTTGAACCTGCAGGCGGGTGCGTATACGCCGTTGACGCTGACGATGACCCGCCCGGACGCCGACCAGACACTCGGAAAACTCTCCGTGGTGTTCCCGCCGGGCGTGTCGGCTGGTCTGCGGGGCACGAAGCTGTGTGAGGAACCGCAGGCCGCGGCTGGGCAGTGCCCCGCGGAAAGCCAGATCGGGAAGGTCGTCGCAAGCGCCGGCCTGGGCGGGGACCCATACTCGGTGGAAACCGGCAAGGCGTACATCACCGGCCCCTACGAGGGCGACCCGTTCGGCGTCGAGATCGTGGTCCCGGCGATCGCGGGCCCGTTCAACCTGGGGACCGAGATCGTCCGCGCCAAGGTGGACGTGGACCCAACGGATGCCCATCTGACGGTTGTGAGTGATCCGTTTCCGACGATCCTGGATGGGATCCCGTTGCAGTTGCAGCACGTCAACGTGACGATCGATCGTCCAGGGTTCGTGTTCAACCCGACCAGTTGCGAACCGATGAAGCTGACCGGGGAGCTTGAAAGCACCGAAGGCGCCAAAGCCGATGTGGCGACGCCGTTCCAGGTCACGAACTGTGGGTCGCTGGCGTTCAAACCGGAATTCAAGGTGAGCACCGAAGCGAAGACCTCACGCACCGAAGGCGCAACGCTGCATGTCGCGTTGACACTGCCGGCAAGTGCACAGGGCACCAAAGCGAACGTAGCGAAGGTCAAGGTGTCCTTGCCCAAACAGCTGCCCTCGCCGTTGAAAACGCTGCAGAAGGCCTGCACCGAAAAGGTCTTCGCGGAAAACCCCTCGAGCTGTCCTGTGGCGTCGAGGGTTGGGGAGGCGACGGTCAGCACCCCGGTCCTGGAAGGCCCCCTGTCCGGTCCGGCGTATTTCGTGTCGCATGGTGGTGCGAAGTACCCGGAACTGATCATGGTCCTCGTCGGAGAGGACGGCGTGACGGTGGATGTGCGTGGCGAAACGTTCATCAGCAGACAGGGGATCACGAGCGCGACGTTCAACACGGTCCCCGACGTGCCGTTCTCCACGTTCGAACTGACGTTGCCGAAACGGGCATTCCCGGCGTTGAGCGCGAACGGGAACCTGTGCCAGGCTCAGGTGGCCGGGAAGCTGCTGATGCCGACGGAAATAGTCGGCCAGAACGGGGCGAAAGTCAACCAGAGCACGAAGATCTCTGTCACGGGCTGCCCCAAGACCAAGAAGGTGTCCCACAAGAAGAAGCACAAGACCAAGAAGCGCAAAGGCGGGCGTAAGAAGGGGTAGGCCCGGTGGGGGGCCACGCGCGCGGCCGGAGGACCGTGTGATGCCCGGGCGCGCTCGCGCGGACGCCCGGGCTCGCGCGGCCTCAGCCCGGAAGGCAGGTGCGCCCAACGGCGCCGCCCTGCCCTCCGGGGGCGTGGTCGAGATCCAGCGCGCGCGGATCCTCGCGGCGATCACCGAGCTCGTGCGCGAGCAGGGCGTCGCGGGGATCACCGTCGCGCACATCGTCGGGCGCTCGTGCGTCTCGCGCCGCACCTTCTACGACCTCTTCACCGACCGCGATGACTGCCTGCTCGCCGCGTTCGAGCGGGCGCTGGAGCGCGCCACCGCGGTCGTGCTGCCGGCGTACGAGGCGGCCGGTCGGGAGGCCAGGGGAGGGGCGGTCCGGGGCGCTGAGGCCAAGGGCGCCGCGGCCTTGGGCGCCGAGGTTCGGGGTGCGCAGGCCGGCGGCGCCGGCGGCCCGTGGGAGGCCCAGATCCGTGCGGGCCTCGCCGCGCTGCTGGGCTTCATCGACGAGGAGCCGGCCAACGGCGGCCTGCTGGTCGTCAACGCGCTCGCCGCCGAGCGGCCGGTGCTCGAACGGCGTGCGCGAGTGGTCGAGGCGCTAATCGACGCGGTCCACCAGGGGGGAGCCCACGGGAGAGCGCACCCCCGCAGCGGCCCGGGGCGCCGTCCCGCACGGATCGTCGCCGAAGGCACGGTCGGCGCGGTCCTCGCGATCGTCCACGCCCGGCTGAGCGCCCGCGACCCCAAGCCGCTCGTGGGGCTGCTCAACCAACTGATGGGGATGATCGTGCTCCCCTATCGCGGGACAGAGGCGGCCGCGCGCGAGTGCAAGCGCCCAGTGCCGAGACCGCGCAAGCGCCTCCCGCCGCCGCCGCCGGACCCGCTGCGCCAGCTCGGCATGCGCCTCACCTACCGCACGGTCCGCGTCCTGCTCGCGATCGGCGAGCAGCCGGGAGCCTCCAGCCGCGAGGTCGCCGACGCCTCCGACATCAGCGACCAGGGCCAGATGTCAAAGCTCCTCTGGCGCCTGGACCACCTCGGCCTGATCGCCAACGGCGCCGAGGGCCACGGCCGCGGCGAGCCCAACGCCTGGTCGCTCACCCCCAGAGGCGAGCAGGTGCAAAGGGCGATCAGCGCCCAGACGGGGCGGTGAGGCGGGGCCGCGCCTCAATCGATGCTTCCGCGTGGCGCAACCCACACGCTTGGGAAGGCGAGTGGGGTGTGCCCGGCGATTGTGTCGTAGTCGCGGTCGTAGTGCAGCACGCCCAGCTTGGCCCCGGCCGCCACGGCGGCGATCAGCAGGTCGACCGGCTTGACGCGGTGGGAGACGCCGGCCGCGGCGGCGAGCTGGGCTTGGGCGGTGAGGGCCTGCGCGGCGGCGTTTGCGGTGAGCGGGGTGTGCATCAGCGAGCCCAGGCGTCCTCTGGTGAGCGTGAAACCGCTCTCGTCTTGCGCGCTGTAGAGCATCTCCAGCAGCGTGGGCGGACAGGTCCAAAGCTCGCCGGCGGTGAGCGCGGCGTCAAAGCGCTTGCGGGGCGGGCCGGTGAGCCTCCCGTCGATCGCTCTGGCCCAGGCCGAGTTGTCGATCAGCAGCGCTTGGCCGTAGCCGATCAACGATGGATCCAGCCGTGCTCGCGCACCTCGTACGCGGCCTCGGCGTCGAGGCCCTCCCCGGTGTGCAGCTGCTCCACCAGCTGGCGGCGCAGCTCGGCCCTGCGAGCCTCGTCGTCACGCTCGGCTTCCAGCTCTCGCAGCCGCTCGCGCGCACCGCGGATCACGAGGTCGTTCATGCGGACGCGCTCGCCGCGCAGGCGCAGCGCGTCGAGCGCTTCGCGCACGGGTGGTGTCTCGGTGACCGAATGGCGAGCATGGCGGGTCGGCATCGGACAAGTGTAGCACCGCGAACAGCACCGGCACAGGGTCGTCGGCGCATGATTGGGCTACCAAACTCCGTTGACAGAGCACGCTACCCTTATCCCTTGGGCACAATACAGGTCAAGAACGTCCCACCCGAGCTGCACGAGCGTCTGCGCGCACGCGCTTGCGCGGAGGGAAGGAACCTGAGCGCTTACGTGCGCGACGTGCTTGAACGCGACCTGCTGGTGCCGAGCATGCGCGAATGGCTCGATAGCCTGGCGCATGACGAGCCCGTTTCGCATCTGGTTTCTGAGGAGACCGTCGAGCCTGAGGCTTCGAGCGGCGACATCGAGGCCAAGCTTGCCGTCATTCGCAAGGCGGCGAGCTACGAGACCAGCGGGCGTGAAGTCGACATCGACACGATGCTGGCTGAGACCGAGGCTGGACGCTATCGGTAGGCGCGTCCCCGTGGCACCACGCGGTGGACGAGGATTTCGCCGGCCTCGCGGTCGAGTTCGAAGATCACGCGCATGTCGCCCACCCGGACACGCGACTGACGAGAGCCGGCGAGGTGCTTGACGTCGAGCGAGGGATCCCCGTTGGCGAGACGGTCGAGCGCGGCGATGACGCGCCGCTGGGTCTGAGGGTCGAGGCGGCGCAGCTCCTTGCCACCGCGGCGGGTGAGGACAACCCTTCGCGGGCCGCCGTTCACGCGGACTCGTATCCGAGCTCGCGCTTGATCTCCTCGAGGGATGTAAGGCGTCCGGCGGCCTTGTCGGCGAGTCCTTCCGCGATCGCCTCTTCGTCCTCCGCTGTCAGCGGCTCGTCGTCCTCGGGACGTGAGTCGAGCCAGCGCGCAAAGCTGTCTGTTGCCTCGCCCTCGCGTCGCGAAGCGACATACCGCAGGGCATCGTCGGCCTCCGCCTCGCTGAGCTCGTCCACAAGCTTGTGCAGGCGCTCCTTGGTCGTCATGGGTCGGATTGTAGTTGCCACCGTCAGAGACAGCGCCCGAGGACTCCGGCCCCTCTGCCCACGCCCTCCGCGTGTAAAGAAGCGGCGGGAACGCGACCGCGAGACGCAAACCGCGCTAGACTTGCTGGACCTCGCGCCAGGCGGGGTTTTTCTTCGCCTGGGGCAAACCTTTTGTACACCACCACGCTTGGAAGACTGGGACCCACATGGCCCGCGGAGACGTACGCATCGCAGTCACGCTCGCTTGCGAGGAATGCAAGCAGCGTAACTACCAAACCAACAAGAGCAAGCGCAACAACCCCGACCGGATCGCCCTGCGCAAGTACTGCCGCTGGTGTCGCCGGCACACCGGGCACCGGGAGACCCGCTAGCGCGGGAGCGCGCTGTGGCCCGTGACCGTAAACGCGCCAAGCAGCGCCGGGAGCGGCGTGCCCCACGGGGCGCGCCCACGGCTGCGCATGCCGAGATCCACCGCGCCGATCTGCCCGGTGCGCTCGAGCACGCCTCGGGTGAGGTCGACGAGTTCGACGCGGCGCTCATCGCCGGCGCCGGCGGCGTGCCGATGCCCGCCGACGGGGTGCCCGAGGACGCCGACGACGGGAACGGCTCCGGCCCCGGGGAACCCAAGGCGCTCGTCACCGAGGCCGAGGCCGCAGCCAACATCGAGCCCGAGCGGGCGCTGCCCGAGATGTTCCTCGGCGGCGCCCACATCGAGAGCGCCCCTGGCGGAGGCGGCGGGGGCTCTGGCCGTGGTGGCGGGGTTGCGCTGGAGCCGGCCGGCGAAGGCAGCGGTGGGGACGAGATCGAGCGGGTCGCCGAGCGCCGCGAACACCGCCGCTCGCTGCCAGCCCGCGGGGTCGCCTTCCTGCGCGCCTCCTGGGCGGAGCTGCAGCGCGTACAGTGGCCCGACCGCCCCCAGGTCTCGCAGGCCACGGCGGTCGTGCTCGGCTTCGTCGCAGTCGCCGGCGTCTATCTTGGTGCCGCCGACTGGGTCGCTCAGAAGATAATCAACTTCATTCTCTAGCGCCCATATACATCAACCCCTCTGAAAGGCCCTGCTGAGGAGCCCTCTGAATGTTTCGCTGGTACGTCGTCAATACATACTCCGGTCACGAGAACAAGGTCAAGCACAACCTTGAACATCGGATCGTCTCGCTTGGCCAGCAGCGCGCCGTGCGCAATGTGGTCGTCCCCACCGAAGCCGTTTCGGAGATGAAGGACAACCAGAAAATCACGGTCGAGAAGCGCACGATGCCCGGCTACGTGCTCGTCAACATGGAGCTCAACGAGGATTCTTGGGGCGTCGTCAAGGGCACCCCCGGCGTCACCGGCTTTGTCGGTGCTGCCCAGGAGCCCGTGCCCTTGACCCAGGTCGAGGTCGATCGGCTGCTGCACAAGGAGGTCGCCACGGCGCCGCGCACACGCGCCCAGTTCGCGATCGGCGAGACCGTCAAGGTGGTCTCCGGGCCGCTCTCGGACTTCTCCGGCGAGATCTCCGAGATCAACGACGACGCCGCCAAGCTCAAGGTCCTGGTATCAATCTTCGGCCGGGAGACCCCGGTGGAGGTAGGCTTCGACCAAGTCAAAAAGTTGTAAGACCGGGTCGGCACATGTGCCGACCCGCGGATGGGCGCATGCGCCCATCCGGCCCACGGCGCATGCGCCGTGGGCAACAGCGATAGGAATAATCACAAAATGGCCAAGAAGGTTCTGACAACGATCAAGCTGCAGGCGCGCGCCGGGCAGGCATCCCCCGCCCCGCCGGTCGGCCCTGCCCTGGGCCAGCACGGCATCAACATCATGGAGTTCTGCAAGGCCTTCAACGCGCAGACGCAGAGCGAAACGGGCACGATCGTGCCGGTCGTGATCACCGTCTACGAGGATCGCTCGTTCACGTTTGTCACGAAGACGCCCCCCGCCGCCGTGCTGATCCGCGAAGCGCTGCGGATCGAGAAGGGCTCGGGCGAGCCCCACCGCACGAAGGTCGGCAAGCTGACCCGCGCGCAGCTGGAGGCGATCGCCGAGCGCAAGCTGCCCGATCTGAACGCCCACGACGTCGAGCACGCCTCGCGGATCATCGCCGGGACGGCAAGGTCTATGGGTGTCGAGGTGGAGGCATGACTTCTCCCTCGTGCCGGCGCCGTGTGGAAGGCATGACTTCTCGCCCATGCCGGCGACGTGTGGAAGGAGGGTCGCGATGAGCACCCACCACTCCCGCCGCCACGCCGAGGCCCGCACGAAGGTTGATCGCGAGCGCGACTACCAGCCGGCCGAGGCGATTGCGCTCGTCAAGGGTCTCTCCTCCGCGAAGTTCGACGAGTCGGTCGAGGTGCATGTCCGCACGGGCCTCAACGTCCGCCACGCCGACGAGCAGCTACGCGGCACGATCGCGCTGCCCAACGGGCTCGGCCGCGACGTCAAGGTCGCCGTCTTCGCCCAGGGCGCGAAGGCCGTCGAGGCCGAAGCTGCCGGCGCCGACGTGGTCGGCGGCGAGGACCTTGCGCAGCGGATCCAGGAGGGCTTCGACGAGTTCGACGTGGCGATCGCCACCCCCGACCTGATGGCGGTCGTCGGGCGACTCGGGCGGATCCTCGGACCCGCCGGCAAGATGCCCAACCCGAAAGTCGGCACGGTCACGATGGATGTCGCCAAAGCGGTGCAGGAGTCGAAGTCCGGCAAGATCGAGTACCGCACCGACCGCACCGCGATCGTCCACCTCGTGATCGGCAAGGCCTCCTTCGATGAGCGCCAGCTGCTCGAGAACTACGCCGCCGTTGTCGAAGAGCTGATCCGCGCCAAGCCCTCTGTCGCCAAAGGCCGCTACCTGCGAACGATCACGCTCGCCTCGACAATGGGCCCCGGCGTAAAAGTCGACCCCTCCCGTACCCGCGATATCGTTGAGGAGGCTTCGCCCGCGGCAGTTGCCGCCTGAGCGAGTTCTCCCCAACGGCAACCTAAGACCCCCGGCCGCTGTAGCAGCAGAAGCCCGGGACAGGAGCCACAGTGAACCGAGACCAAAAGGCCGCGGCGATCGCCGAGATCGCCGCCGACATCGAGAGTTCCCAGGCGGTATTCGCCGTCGACTACCGCGGCATCTCCGTGCCCCAGGCCGCCGAGCTGCGCGCCAAGTTGCGCGAAGCCGACGCGGTCTTCCGCGTCGTCAAGAACTCGCTCACCGAGCGGGCCGCCGACCAGACCGGCGCGGAGCAGCTCAAGCCGATGCTGAAGGGCCCCACGGCGCTGACGTTCGTGCGCGGCGACGCCGCTTTGGCCGCGAAAGCGATCGCCGACTACGCGCGCGCCACGCAGCTGCTCCCCTTCAAGGGCGGCCTGATGGACGGCGCCACGCTCGACCCCGACCAGCTGCGGGCGATCTCGCGCCTGCCCTCGCGCGAAGTGCTCTACGGGCAGCTCGTGGGCGTCGTCGCCTCGCCGGTGTCAGGACTTGTACGCACCCTCGGGGCGCTCGTCGGCGGTCTCGCCGTGGCGCTCGGCCAGGTGCGCGAGAAGAAGGAGTCCGGGGAGCTACCCGCGGGCGAGCCCCCCGCCACGGCCGCGGAGGAGACGCCCGCTCCAGAGCCAGAGGCCCCCGCCCCCGAGGCGGATACCGAGAACCAAGCTGAGCCGGCTCCCGAGGCGGCAACAGATGACAACCAGGCGGACGCCTCGGCTGAGGCCGACACCGCCGAGGCGAATCCCAAGGAGGATTGATCGAAATGGCAACCAGCACACAGGACTGGATCGAGGAGCTCAAGGGCATCTCCGTGCTCGAGCTCGCCGAGCGCATCAAGGCGCTCGAGGAGGAGTTCGGCGTCTCCGCCGCGGCTGTGGCCGCGCCCGTCGCGGCAGCTGCCGGCGGCGGCGGCGGCGAGGCGGCCGCCGAGGAGGAAGGCCCCAGCACCGTAGACGTTCTGCTCACCGGCGCCGGCGACAAGAAGATCCAGGTGATCAAGGTCGTGCGCGCCGCCACGGGCCTCGGCCTCAAGGAGGCCAAGGCGCTGGTCGACGAGGCCCCCAAGCCGGTCAAGGAGGGCATTGAGAAGGACGAGGCCGACAAGCTCAAGCAGGAACTGGAGGAGGCCGGGGCGTCGGTCGAGCTGAAGTAGCCTGGGGCATCTTTACCCGCGCCTAACAAATCGGCGGATTTTCCGGTAGAATCGCGCTCGCTGGCCGATAGTCGAAGCCGCCTCGGAGGCATGGAGACCGCGCTTACATACGCGGTTCTCCGGAGGCGGGGTCCGTGAGAGCTGGGTGCCCACTTGAGGGTGGCGGTGGTGTGTGCTATCTTTACGGGTCGCGCTCGCCTTGCGCTGTTCTGCACTCGTTGTGTCGTCTCTCTCCTCGAAGGAGTCTTCCTTGGCTGCTGCTGATGCCCTCCGGACGCGCCGGACTTTCGCGCGTCTGAACAAGTCGTGCGACGTACCCAACCTGATCGATATCCAGCGCCGCTCGTTCGAGTGGCTCACCGACCCGCAGAAGGGTGGTCTGCGGGAGACGATCGACGACATTTCGCCGATCGAGGATTACACCGGCAACCTCGCCGTCCAGTTCGGCGAGATCTCCTTCGACGAGCCTGTGGCCTCGCTCGAACAGTGCCGTGAGAAGGACCTGACGTTCGCGCGCCCGCTGACGGTCACGGTTGCCTTCATCAACCGCGAGACGGGTGAGATCCGCGAGCAGTCGGTGTTCATGGGCGACTTCCCGTGGATGACCGAGCGCGGCACGTTCGTGATCAACGGCACCGAGCGCGTGGTCGTCACGCAGCTGGTGCGCTCCCCCGGGGCCTACCTGATGGAGCCCAAGGACCGCGAGAAGCAGGTGTTCATCGCCAACCTGATGCCCGCTCGCGGCTCGTGGCTGGAGCTGGAGATCGACAAGAAGGGCAAGGTCTACGTCCGCATCGACCGCAAGCGCAAGCTCCCCGTCACGGTGCTGCTGCGCGCGATGGGCTACGCCGCGGACGAGGAGATCATGCGGATCTTCGAGAACTCGCACTACATCGCCAACACGCTCGACTCCGACACGGAGGTGACGCGCACCGAAGAGGGCGCGCTGATCGAGCTCTTCAAGAAGCAGCGCCCGGGCGAGCCGCCCAGCGTCGAGAACGCCAAGGCGCTGCTCAACCAGCTGTTCTTCGACCCCAAGCGCTACGACCTCACGCGCGTGGGGCGTTACAAGCTCAACTCGCGTCTGAACCAGCAGACCGACCTCGATGTGCGGACGCTCACCAAGGACGACATCGTCGCCCTGATCAAGGAGCTCGTGTCGCTGCCCAAGCGCCTCGGCCTGCCCGAGAAACCGGAAGTCGAGATCAAGGACTACGCCGCCGAGGCGCTGTCGATGCCGCGCGAGCCGGTCGCTGATCATCTCGATGAGTACGAGCACTTCGGCAACCGCCGTCTGCGCACCGTCGGCGAGTTGATCCAGGAGGCCTTCCGCATCGGTCTGTACCGCATGGAGCGCGTCGTGCGCGAGCGCCTCACGACCGAGGACGCCGACACGATCACGCCGCAGACGATCATTAACATCCGCCCCGTCGTCGCCGCGCTGAAGGAGTTCTTCGGCTCCTCCCAGCTCTCGCAGTTCATGGACCAGACCAACTCGCTCGCCGGCCTCACCCACCGCCGGCGCCTCTCCGCGCTGGGGGCGGGCGGTCTGACGCGCGAGCGCGCGCCGATCGAGGTGCGCGACGTGCACCCCACCCACTACGGGCGCATGTGTCCGATCGAGACCCCCGAGGGGCCGAACATCGGCCTGATCGGCTCGCTCTCCTCGTTCGCCGAGGTCTCCGAGCACGGCTTCGTCACGACTCCCTATCGGGTCGTCAAGGACGGCGTCGTCACCGAGGAGGTCGTGCATCTCGACGCCACCCAGGAGGAGGAGCGGGTGATCGCCCAGGCCAACACGCCCGTGGACGAGAAGTCGGGCAAGCTCAAGGGCACCGAAATCCTCTGCCGCACGCAGGCCGGCCAGTACGTCACGGTCGGTCCCAAGGACGTCGATCTCGTCGACGTCTCGCCCGAGCAGATCTGGTCGGTCGCCACGGCGATGATCCCGTTCCTCGAGCACGACGACGCCAACCGCGCGCTGATGGGCTCCAACATGCAGCGCCAGGCGGTGCCGCTGTTGAAGGCCGATGCCCCGCTGGTTGGCACCGGGATGGAGCGCCGCGCAGCCCTCGACACAGGCGATGTGCTGCTGGCCAAGAACGCCGGCACGATCGAGTTCGTCGACGCCAACCAGATCGCGGTGGAGACGACCGACGGCAAGAAGGACGAGTACGAGCTGCAGAAGTTCATGCGCTCCAACCAGGGCACCCTGATCCACCACAAGCCGCGCGTGACCACCGGCCAGAAGATCAAGGCGGGCGACGTGCTCGCCGACGGGTCCTCCACCGACAAGGGCGAGATGGCTCTCGGCAAGAACCTGATGGTCGCTTTCATGTCCTGGGAGGGGTACAACTTCGAGGACGCGATCATCCTCTCCAAGCGCCTCGTGCAGGATGACGAGCTCACCTCGATTCACATCGAGGAGTACGAGATCGACGCCCGTACCACGAAGCTCGGCGAGGAGGAGATCACCCGCGACATCCCCAACCGTTCGGAGGAGTCGCTGCGCAACCTCGACGACCGCGGCATCGTGCGCGTCGGCGCCGAGGTGCTCTCCGGTGACCTGCTGGTCGGCAAGGTCACACCCAAGGGCGAGACCGAGCTGACCGCCGAGGAGAAGCTGATCCGCGCGATCTTCAAGGAGAAGGCGCGCGAGGTGAGGGACACTTCGCTGAAGGTGCCCCACGGCGAGGGCGGCGTGGTGATCGACGTCAAGACCTTTAGCCGCGACGCCGGCGACGACCTGCCGCCGGGGGTCAACGACCTCGTGCGCGTGTTTGTCGCCAAGAAGCGCAAGATCTCCGAGGGCGACAAGCTCGCGGGCCGTCACGGCAACAAGGGTGTGATCTCCAAGATCGTGGACGTCCAGGACATGCCGTTCCTGGAGGACGGCACGCCCGTGGACGTGATCCTCAACCCGCTCGGCGTGCCGAGCCGCATGAACGTTGGTCAGATCCTCGAGACCCACCTCGGCTGGGTGGCCGCCAAGGGCTGGTATGACGACGGCACCCCTGCCTACCAGGAAGCCAGCGGTGAACGCAAGAACGGCGATCCCGCGCGCGTGTATGTATCCACGCCCGTGTTCGACGGCGCCACCGTGGAAGACGTCGACCAGGCGCTCGTCAAATGGCAGGACGAGCACACCGGCCGGATCCGCATGGACGTGGACAAGAGCCGCCGTGCGGGCGAGCAGGCCTCGGGCAAGATGACGCTCTTCAACGGGCGCTCCGGGGAGCCGTTCGCCCAGCAGGTGACGGTCGGCTACATGTACATCCTGAAGCTGCTGCACCTCGTCGACGACAAGATCCACGCGCGCTCGACCGGTCCTTACTCGCTGGTCACCCAGCAGCCGCTGGGCGGCAAGGCGCAGTTCGGCGGCCAGCGCTTCGGCGAGATGGAGGTGTGGGCGCTGGAGGCGTTCGGCGCCGCGTACACGCTGCAGGAGATGCTCACGATCAAGTCCGACGACACCGTCGGGCGCGTGAAGGCGTACGAGGCGATCGTCAAGGGCGAGAACATCGCCGAGCCCTCGATCCCCGAGTCCTTCAAGGTGCTGCTCAAGGAGATGCAGTCGCTGGCGCTCGACGTCAACGTCGTCTCCGAAGAGGGCCAGCGCGCGGAGATGCGCGACGAGGACGACGACCTGCTGCGCGCTGCCGAGGAGCTCGGCATCGACCTCTCCGGGGTGCGCGCGCCGGCCCCCGACGCCGCCGATGAGGCGGTCGAGGGCGAGGACGACGCCGACGCCGACGTCAGCGACGGCGAAGCGGCTGCTCAGCCCGCGGTGGAGGACGGCGTGGAGGTTGGGGATGCCGATTCCGCCGATGAGCTGGAGGAGGTCGAGGAGGAGCTCGGCGTCGAGGAGCTGCTTGCCGACGGGGCCGGCATCGACCTTGCAGCGGTGCTGGGCGACGGAGCGCTCGAGGTCGACCTCGTCGAGGAGGTCGAGGCCGAGGCGGTCGAGGAGGTCGAGGAGAGTTGAGCAGCGAGCGACGGGCCTCAAGCAGCGAGCGACAAGTAGTAGAGAACGCAGTAGTTACACCCGCGAGCGAAAGCGCTAAAGCATGATCGACATCAACAATTTCGACGCCATCGAGATCGGCCTCGCCTCCTCCAAGCAGATTCGCGGTTGGAGCTCCGGCGAGGTGACCAAGCCCGAGACGATCAACTACCGCACGCTCAAGCCTGAGAAGGATGGACTCTTCTGCGAGCGCATCTTCGGCCCGACCAAGGACTGGGAGTGCTACTGCGGCAAGTACAAGCGCGTGCGCTACAAGGGCATCGTGTGCGAGCGCTGCGGCGTGGAGGTCACGCGCTCGAAGGTGCGCCGCGAGCGCATGGGCCACGTCGACCTGGCCGCGCCGGTCAGCCACATCTGGTTCTTCAAGGGCGTCCCCTCGCGCATCGGCTACCTGCTCGACATGGCTCCGAAGGAGCTCGAGAAGGTGCTGTACTTCGCCGCCTCGATCGTCACGTGGGTCGATGACGAGGCGCGTATGAAGGACCTCGAGACGCTCGAGGTGGAGGTCAATAAGGTGCTGGACTCCTACACCGCCGAGCGCGAGGAGCGGGTGCTCGAGCTGCGCGAGTCGCTGGAGCGCCGCGAGAAGTACCTGGAGAACGGCAAGCAGACCGGCTTCTCCGACGAAGACCACATGTGGGCCGACTCGCTGGACCTCAACCTCAACAAGCTCTCCGACGAGGAGCGCGAGAAGCTGCTCAAGGAGCTGCGCAAGGCCTTCGAGGCGGACATCGCCGACACCGAAGCCTACATCGAGGATGCCGCCGAGCGGATGCGCAGCGTGTGGGAGCTGTTCAAGACGATGGAACCCAAGCAGATCGAGCACGACGAGACCACCTTCCGCGAGCTCAAGGAGCGCTTCGGCTCGCCCTACGGCTTCGGCGAGTACTTCCGCGGCGGGATGGGCGCGGAAGCGATCCGCGACCTGCTCCAGCAGGTGGACCTCGAGGCCGAACGGGTCGAGCTCGAGGATCAGGTGAAGACCGCCAAAGGTCAGAAGCAGGCGCGCGCGGTCAAGCGCCTGAAGGTCGTCAGCGCCTTCCTGCAGTCGGGCAACAGGCCGGAGCAGATGGTGCTGGATGCCGTCCCGGTGATCCCGCCGGAGCTGCGGCCGATGGTGCAGCTCGACGGCGGACGCTTCGCGACCTCCGACCTCAACGACCTCTACCGGCGCGTGATCAACCGCAACAACCGCCTCAAGCGGCTGCTGGACCTCGGCGCGCCCGAGATCATCGTCAACAACGAGAAGCGGATGCTGCAGGAGGCCGTCGACGCACTGTTCGACAACGGCCGCCGCGGCCGGCCCGTCACCGGTCCGGGCAACCGCCCGCTGAAGAGCCTGTCCGACATGCTCAAGGGCAAGCAGGGCCGCTTCCGCCAGAACCTGCTGGGCAAGCGCGTGGACTACTCCGGGCGCTCGGTGATCGTCGCTGGTCCCTACCTGAAGCTGCACCAGTGCGGGCTGCCGAAGATCATGGCGCTGGAGCTGTTCAAGCCGTTCATCATGGCGCGCCTCGTGGAGCGCAAGTCCGCGCAGAACATCAAGGCCGCCAAGAAGATGGTGGACTCGATGATCGGCGAGGTGTGGGACGTGCTCGAGGAGGTCATCCACGAGCACCCGGTGCTGCTCAACCGCGCGCCGACGCTGCACCGTCTGGGCATCCAGGCGTTCGAACCGCTGCTCGTGGAGGGCAAGGCGATTCAGGTGCATCCGCTGGTGTGCCACGCCTTCAACGCCGACTTCGACGGCGACCAGATGGCGGTGCACCTGCCGCTCTCCGCGGAGGCGCAGGCGGAGGCGCGGATCCTGATGCTCTCCTCCAACAACATCCTCTCTCCCGCCCACGGCGCGCCGCTGGCGACGCCCACGCAGGACATGATCCTCGGTGCCTACTACCTCACCTACGGGCCCGAAGCCGACGAGCTCTCTGCCAAGCAGGAGCTGCTCGCCGGGGGCAAATGGCCCGCGAACGAGCCGCGCCCGCACGTCTTCCGTACCGCGCAGGAGGCCGAGCTCTCCTACGAGGCGGGCGTGGTAACGCTGCACGACGTGGCCGAGTTCCGGCCCTTCGGCCGCGAGGGCGGGCACCTGCTCACCACGGTTGGGCGGATCGTCTACAACGACCGCATCGAGCGCGCGCTGGCGGAGGCGCTGGGCGATGGGTTTGACGCCTCCAAGTACACGTTCGTCAACCAGTCGATGAAGAAGCGCGACACCACGCGCCTCGTGGACGCGCTCGTGCAGGCCTACGGCGCGACCACGATCTCGTTGGTGCTCGACGCCTTCAAGGACCTCGGCTTCAAGTACTCCACGCAGGCGGGCATCACGATCTCCAAGAACGACGTGGTGATCCCGCCCGAGAAGCAGTCGATCCTGGACAAGTACGACAAGCTCGTGGGAGATCTCACGGGTCAGTACGACGACGGTTTGATCACTCAGGAGGAGCGCCACGAGGCCGTGGTGGAGAAGTGGAACGCCGCCACCGACGAGGTTGCGGACGCGATGATCGAGAACCTCGACACGCTCAACCCGATCTTCATGATGGCCAACTCCGGGGCGCGTGGCTCGTTCAAGCAGATCCGCCAGCTGGCGGGGATGCGCGGCCTGATGGCCAACCCGAAGGGTGAAATCATCGAGCGCCCGATCAAGGCCAACTTCATGGAGGGCCTGTCGGTGCTCGAGTACTTCATCTCCACCCACGGGGCGCGAAAGGGCCTCGCCGACACCGCGCTGCGCACCGCTGACTCTGGCTACCTGACGCGCCGTCTGGTGGACGTCGCCCAGGACGTGATCATCCGCGAGCCGGACTGCGGCACGGAGGAGCACATCGAGATGGCGATCTTCAAGGATGGAGGCGACCCCAACGACAACCTCGTGGGGCGCGTCGCCGCCCAGGAGATCGCCACCAAGCGGGGCCGTGTGCTGGCCGAGCAGGGCATCGAAATCGGCCGCGCGGAGTTTGCCGAGATCGTCAAGGCCAACCAGGACGACCACGACCGTGGCACCCAGGTGACGGTGCCGGTGCGCTCGGTGCTCAAGTGCCGCGCACGAGCGGGGTCTGCCAGGCTTGCTACGGCCGCGCGATGGCGACCGGCCAGACCGCCCAGATCGGCGACGCCGTGGGGATCATCGCGGCGCAGTCGATTGGCGAGCCGGGCACGCAGCTGACGATGCGTACCTTCCACACCGGGGGCGTCGCGGGCGCCGACATCACGCACGGTCTGCCGCGCGTGGTGGAGCTGTTCGAGGCGCGCAAGCCGAAGGGCCTCGCGCAGATCGCCGAGCAGGACGGGACGGTCGGGATCGAAGAGTCCGAGAAGGCGCTCACCGTGGTGATCATCGACGCGGCGGGTGAGGAGCACCGCCACGCGTTCCCGCGGCGCACGCGCCTGTTCGTGCGCCAGGGCGAGCAGATCGCGGCGGGCAAGCAGCTCAACGAGGGCTCGCTGTACCCGCACGACCTGCTCAAACTACGCGGGCGTACCGAGACCGAGCGCTACCTCGTCAACGAGGTGCAGGAGGTCTACGTGTCCCAGGGCGTGGACATCAACGACAAGCACATCGAGCTGATCGTGCGCCAGATGCTGAAGAAGGTGAGGGTCGACCAGAAGGGCGACACCGACTACCTGCCGGGCCAGTTCGTGGACCGCTTCGAATTCGCGCGCGTCAACAACGAGCTCGACGCCGCCAAGAAGGAGACGGCGCAGTTCGAGGACATCATCCTCGGGATCACGAAGGCGTCGCTGAACACCGACTCCTTCCTCTCCGCGGCCTCCTTCCAGGAGACCACGAAGGTGCTCACCGATGCGTCGCTGGAGGGCAAGACCGACCGCCTGGTGGGGCTCAAGGAGAACGTGATCATCGGCAAGCTGATCCCGGCGGCGACCGGCCTCAAGCGCTACCGGCGGATCGAGATCGAGCCCTCCGAACCGCTCCCGCGCGCGATCGACGAGGTCGGTTTGCTCGACCACGAGGAGATCGCCGCGGAGCTGGGCCTGCAGAGCGGCGACCCGCTCGGCGGCACCTACGGCCAGGAGTTCGACGCCGACCTCGCCTCACTGGAGCGGATCGGCGCCGGCGACTCCGACCCCGGGTTCGTCGAGGAACTGGCCGAGCTCGAAGTGCCTGACGTGGTGCCCGACGCGGTCGAGGAGTAAAAAAGCCTGGAGGGTGAAGCGCAGCCGGCCGGACGCCGGCCGAGCTGCGGGCCCCTCCTCATTCAGTCCACGCGCGCAGCTGTGCGGCCTCGCGCTCGGTGAGCCCCAGCGCGGGGGAAGTCTGCACGAGCAGCGTCGGCGCCTGCCGCGCGCTGGCCCAGCTGTGGCAGGCGGCGTCGAGGCAGTCGTCGATCCAGGCCAGCGAGCGCACGCCGGCGTAGGCATCGATCGCGGCGAGCTTCCAGTGGCCGTGCAAGGATTCGCCCGCCGCCGCACCGCGCTCGAAGCTCAGGTGGGTCAGCCCCCGAGGGAGCCCCAGCAGGTGCGGTAGGTACTCGTCGGCCTTCTCCTCCCAGCCGCTGCACCACACCAGCTCAAACAGAGACACCAGCGCGAGCAGGTTCCGGGCGGCGGTGGCCGAAAGGAAGTGGGGTATGCCGTCGATCGAATGCCAGGACCCCTCGGGGGGATCGTGGACGGGGAAGCCGAATAGCGAGAGCACCCCGTCGATGTCCACCATCAGCAAGGGCTTGTGCATGGGGTCCTCTTTAGGTTGCGCACAGGTTGCCACGACTAATCTGCGGGGATCGACTCGGCGCAGTAAAGCATCCACCAGCGGGTGCCGATGGAGCTGCACCTTGTCCCCCACCGTCTCCCCCAATCTCTATGACTCTTGATCTCGGCATCCTGCTCTCGCTCGCCTGCGCCTTCGTGGCGAACCTAGGCTTCTTCTACAAGTACCGGGGCGCCAACGAGGTGGGCGCGGTGAACGTGCGCCACCCGCTGCGCTCGGCGAAGGTGCTGTTCTCCTCGAAGTGGTTTGCGGTGGGGATGCTCGTGGCGGTTGCCTCATGGTTGCTGCACGTGGCGGCGCTGGCGCTGGCGCCGATGTCGGTCGTGCAGGTGTCGCTCGCGGGCGGCGTGGTGCTGATCGCGGTGATGGCCGACCGCATGTTTGGCTTCAAGGTTGGCCCGCGGCAGTGGGCGGGGCTGTGGCTGATGGCGGCGGGCCTGGTGATGCTGGGTTTGACGCTGCCGGCGATGCACGGGGCGGACGCGCGCTTTTCGGACCCGGCGATGATCTCCTTCGAGGCCGGCCTGTTCGGCGTCGGCGGCCTGTTGATCATGGGCCCCCGCATGGGCGGCCGCACCGAGCACCACGGCGTGATGCTGGGCGCCGCAGCGGGGATCCTGTTCGGCGTGTCGGACACATCGATCAAGGCGCTGACGGGGATCGTCGGCGCGCACGGCGTGCTCGGCGTGCTGCTCAGCCCGTGGCTGGCGGTCGCGCTGGCGGCGTCGGTCGTCGCCTTCTACGCCTCCGCACGCGGCCTGCAGGATGGCGAGGCGGTGCCGGTGATTGCGATCACGGGGACGGCCGCCAACATCGCCGGGATCGCCGGCGGGATCATCGTGTTCGGCGACCCGATGCCGGGCAGCGCGGTGGGCATCGTCTTGCAGGCGCTGGCGTTCGTGCTGGTGATCGTGGCCGCGGCATTGATGCCCGCGCCGGTGCGCGCGGCGGGCATCGCGCCCGAAGCGGCCTGACCGTTCCGCTGGGCCGCACCCAATGTGGCCTGACCCGTTCCGCCGGGCCGCACCCAATGCGGCCCGATCACACCCGATCCGCCGACCTTGCTGTGTTGTTCCCGATGGGCCCAACCAATCCGGCGCGCGCCGACCATCGGCGGGCGCTGCCCTCCAAGCGCGCTCGCGCTGCTACCATCCCGGACCGAATGCCAACCACCTCCCAGCTCGTACGCAAGGGCCGCGAAGCCCCGAAGAAGAAGCTGGCCACCCCGGGACTGAAGTCGGGGAAGGGCCGCAAGAAGAAGGTCGTCGCGCCGCAGCGACGCGGGGTGTGCACGCGCGTGTACACGACGACCCCGAAGAAGCCGAACTCCGCACTGCGCAAGGTCGCGCGCGTGCGCATCTCCGGCTCGATCGAAGTGACCGCATACATCCCGGGCGAGGGCCACAACCTGCAGGAGCACTCCGTGGTGCTGGTGAGGGGGGGCCGCGTGAAGGACCTCCCGGGCGTGCGCTACAAGGTCGTGCGCGGCACGCTCGATGCGGCCGGCGTCAACGACCGCAAAAAGGCGCGCTCGCAGTACGGCGTGAAGAAAAAGTGACTGTGGCCCCGTTCGCGGACACAGCACGCTCCCGACGGCGCCTCGCCGCCCCTGGCGGCGTCCTCGGGCTTGCCCTTGCCTCCAGCAAGGGCTTCGCCCTGCGTCCTTGCCAGGAACGACGAGTCATCCGTCGGATAGCGCACTGCGCCCACGAACGGAACCACTGATGCCCCGCCGCGCAGCTGCCCACGTACGCCCGGTCGAGCCCGACCCCGTGCACCGCTCGAAACTGGTGCAGCAGGTCATCAACAAGGTGATGCTGGACGGCAAGAAGTCGGTCGCCGAGCGGATCGTCTACGACGCGCTGGCGATCCTTGGGGAGCGCAGCGAGAAAGACCCGCTGGAGACGCTGGAGGCGTCGATCAAGGCGCTGACGCCCAACCTCGAGGTCAAATCGCGCCGCGTAGGTGGCGCCACCTACCAGGTGCCCGTCGAGGTCGCCCCACGCCGCGCACGCACGCTCGCAGTGCGCTGGCTGGTCGAGTTCGCGCGCCAGCGCCGCGAGAAGACGATGGCGCAGCGCCTCGCGCACGAGCTGCTCGATGCCCAGTCCCAGCAGGGTGGCGCCTACAAGCGCAAGGACGACATCTTCCGCATGGCGCAGGCCAACAAGGCCTTCGCGCACTATCGCTGGTAGGCCTTGACAAGCAAAAGTTCGGTACCTAACCTTTAGGTACCGAATGTCTTCGCCCGGATCGACACAGACAGCCGACGGCCGCATGAGCTACGAGGCCGGGCACATCCCGCGCCACGTGTGGGTGGTGTGCGGCGTGGTGATCCTGGGGATGATGATGTCGATCCTCGACACCACGATCGTCAACGTGGCGCTGGACACGCTTTCCAAGGATCTGCACAGCCCGCTCTCGCAGGTGCAGTGGGTGATCACGGGCTACCTGCTCTCGCTGGCGGCGGTGATCCCGGTGACGGGCTGGGCGGCGCGGCGCTTCGGTGCCAAGCAGGTGTACATGGTCTCGCTGGTGCTGTTCACCGCCGGCTCGGCGCTGTGCGGCCTGGCGGGCTCGCTCACCTCGCTGGTGGTGTTCCGCGTGCTGCAGGGTGCGGGCGGCGGGATGATCATGCCGGTGGCGATGATGATCATGGCCCAGGTGGCGGGTCCTCAGCAGATGGGCAAGGTGATGGGGATCGTCTCGATGCCGGCGATGATCGCTCCGATCCTGGGCCCGGTGGTGGGGGGCCTGATCCTGCAGCACCTGCACTGGTCGTGGATCTTCTTCGTGAACGTCCCGATCGGGGCGATCGCGTTCGCACTCGGCTGGCGGATGCTGCCTCGTACGAACGCGGGGGAGGCGGAGCGTCTGGACCTGGTGGGCTTGGCGCTGCTGCCGGCGGGGTGCGCGGCGCTCATCTACGGCATCAGCGAGCTCGGCTCGGGCGAGGCGTTTGGCTCGGGCAAGGTGATCGTGCCGGCGGTCGCGGGGGCAGCGTTGATCGTGCTCTTCTGCCGGCACGCGCTGCGCGTGGAGCGTCCGCTGCTCGACATCCGCATGTACTCCAACCGCGTGTTCGCAGGGGCAGCGTTCGTGAACTTCGGCCTCGGGGCGGCGCTGTTTGGAGCGATGATCCTGGTGCCGTACTACTACCAGGTGGTGCGTGGGCAGGACGTGATCAGCACGGGGTTGCTCACCGGGCCGCAGGGGATTGGGGCGCTGGTGGCGATGCCGCTGGCGAGCCGCCTGACCGAACGCTTCGGCGGCGGGCGCGTGGCGCTCACGGGTGTCTCGCTGCTGTGCCTCAGCACGATCCCGCTCACGTTCATCGGCGCGCACACGTCGATTGTGGTGATCTCGGCGGTGCTGGTCGTGCGCGGCCTCAGCATCGGGCTGTGCTTCATGCCCGCGATGACCGCCGCCTTCGCGTCGATGCGCCCCGAGCAGGTGTCCGACGCGACGCCTCAGCTCACCGTGCTGCAGCGCACCGGCGGGGCGATCGGCACGGCGGTGCTGGCGGTTGTGCTGCAGCGCGCCGGCGTGGACGCCCTCACGGCGGAGGCGCGAGCGAGTGCGTTCGACACCGCCTACTGGTGGGCACTGGGGATCGCGGCACTGACGCTGATTCCCTGCACGATGCTGCTGCGCGCCGAGCGTCCCCGGGCGGGTGACTCGGCCCCCACCCACCTCGACGCGGAGAGCGCCGCGACCCACCCCGAGCGGGCCGCCGAGCCGGTCGGAGTGTGAGGAGAGCGGAGATGGCGGTCTCGGTGAAGGTCTCGCAGGAGGAGTGGGCGGCGGAGCTGCTGGAGCTCGGCAAGGCGTTTCGTCGGACCTTCCGCAGCCTCAGCCGCCTGCGCGGGCGCGACACCCACCTCGGCGCCGGCGAGCTCAGCCACGCGCAGTGCGAGCTGCTGTTCGAGCTGGAGGAGCGCGGCGAGCTCTCCGCCGGCGAGCTGGCGTGCGCGGCGCAGCTGACGCCGGCGACGGTCACGCAGATGCTCGACCACCTCGCCGACGGCGGCCATGTGGAGCGCGCGCGCCTGGAGCGCGACCGGCGCGTGGTCGTCTCCCGCCTCACCACTCTGGGCCGGCGCGAGATCGAAGCCAAGCGCGCGAAGTGGCAGGGCCGCTGGGAGCAGGCGCTCGCGGATGTCGATGCCGACGAGCTGCGCGCTGCCACGCGCGTGCTGACCCGCCTTCAGGCCGTCTTCGAGGACGGCGTTGCAGAGGTCGATTCAGGGCGTGCCTCGGCCGGGGGGCAGGACGGCGTTGCAGAGGCTGCTTCAGCCGGCGAGCAGGCATCGAATCCTCTGCTATAGTCGGCCTCCGCTCGGCGGGCGGCTTAGGTGTGCGAACAGCGCCGGCCGTGGGGCGGAACGACAACATGAAGACTCTGAGCACATAGCGACGCGAACCGGCCTCACCGTAGTAGCGCGCGCGGGCCCAGGGGGCCCGATTTTTTTGCTCTGACGCACCCGACGACCAACGCAGCGCCACATCCCTGGCTCGATCTCGACGACGCACCCGCAGCGACGACCATCACACAGCAGCGCAGCACTCCACTCCATACCGCGCCACCACGCCGCCACCCACTCCCCCACGACTCCCCCTCCAAGACCAAGCCATGCCACGTAAGTTCACACTCGAGAACACCCGCAACATCGGGATCATGGCCCACATCGACGCGGGCAAGACGACCACGACCGAGCGCATCCTCTACTACACGGGGCGCACCTACAAGATCGGCGAGGTCCACGACGGCGCCGCCACGATGGACTGGATGGAACAGGAGCAGGAGCGGGGCATCACGATCACCTCGGCCGCGACTACCGCGGAGTGGAAGGGCAACCGCATCAACATCATCGACACGCCCGGGCACGTCGACTTCACCGTCGAGGTCGAGCGCTCGCTGCGCGTGCTGGACGGGGCGATCGCGCTGTTCGACTCCGTCGCCGGCGTCGAGCCCCAGTCGGAGACCGTGTGGCGCCAGGCTGACAAGTACCACGTCCCGCGGATCGCCTACATCAACAAGATGGATCGCATCGGCGCCGACTTCGAGCGCGGCGTGCAGACGATGATCGACCGCCTCGCGGCGCACCCCGTCCCGATCCAGCTGCCGATTGGCGCCGAGGCGGACTTCGAGGGCGTGGTCGATCTCGTGCGTATGAAGGCGATCGTCTACAAGGACGAGCTCGGCAAGGAGCAGGACATCATCGAGATCCCCGCCGCGCTCGCCGACGCCGCCGCCACCGCGCGCGAGTACCTGCTGGAGGAGGTCTCCCATTACGACGACGACCTCGTCGAGTTGATCCTCGAGGAGGCTGAGATCTCCGAAGAGCAGCTCAAGCGGGCGATCCGCAAGGCGACGCTCTCGACCAAGCTGACGCCGGTGCTGTGCGGCTCGTCGTTCAAGAACAAGGGCGTGCAGCCTTTGCTCGACGCGGTGATCGACTACCTCCCCTCGCCGCTGGACGTGCCCCCAATGACCGGCACCGAACTTGTCAAGGGCGAGGAGGGCGAGCGCGAGGTCGAGCGTAAGCCCGATGACTCAGAACCCTTCACCGCGCTCGCCTTCAAGATCATGGCCGACCCCTACGTGGGAAAGCTCACCTATTTCCGCGTCTACTCTGGGCGCGTGGAAGCCGGCTCGCGCGTGCTCAACGTCAACAGCGGTCGCACCGAGCGGATCGGGCGGATCCTGATGATGCACGCCAACGACCGCGAGGAGGTCCCCGAGGTCTACTCCGGGGACATCGCCGCCGCAGTGGGGATCAAGCAGGTTATGACCGGCGACACGCTCGCCGCCCCCGACGCTCCTGTGCGCCTGGAGACGATCGTGTTCCCCGAGCCAGTCATCAAGGTCGCGGTCGAGCCCAAGACGAAGGTCGATCAGGAGAAGATGTCGGTCGCGCTGGGGCGCCTCGCGGAAGAGGACCCCACCTTCCAGGTCCGCACCAACGAAGAGACCGGCCAGATCGAGATCTCCGGGATGGGCGAGTTGCACCTGGAAGTGCTCGTGGACCGCATGAAGCGCGAGTTCGGCGTGGAGGCCAACGTCGGGCGCCCCCAGGTCTCCTACCGCGAGACCGTGCGCGGCACCGCCGAGAAGGTCGAAGGCAAGTTCGTGCGCCAGACCGGCGGCTCGGGCCAGTACGGTGTGGTCTACATCAACATCGAGCCAGCGCCCGGCGAGGGCTTCGACTTCGTCAACAAGATCAAGGGCGGCGCGATCCCCTCGGAGTTCATTCCCGCCGTTGAGAAGGGCGTCGAGGAGGCGCTGGAGAACGGCGTCAAGGCGGGCTACCCGATGGTGGACGTGCGCGTCACGCTCGTGGACGGCAAGTACCACGAGGTGGACTCCTCGGAGATTGCTTACAAGGTGGCCGGCTCGCTCGCCTTCAAGGAGGCTGCGCGGCGCGCCAAGCCGGTGCTGCTGGAGCCGATCTTTGCGGTGGAGGTCGTCACCCCTGAGGAGTTCATGGGTGATGTGATGGGCGACCTCTCGCGCCGGCGGGGACATCTGCACGGCTCTGAGCAGCAGGGCAACGCGCAGGCGATCCATGCGCTGGTGCCGCTCAGCGAGATGTTCGGGTATGCGACCGACCTGCGCTCCAATACGCAGGGTCGCGCCACCTACACGATGCAGTTTGAGGGCTACGAGGAGGTACCCCCGAACATCGCGGAGAAGATCATCGAACAGCGTACGGGGGAGCCTGTTCCGGCCTAAAGAGGGTGGCGCAGGCGGCCGAAGGCCGCCAAGCCGGGCCCCTCGCTCTTAGATCACGACACAACGATCCCCATTCAGATAGATTTCTCGGGTTCGCCTTCCGCGGCGAACACAACCAGTCGATTCCAGAGGAGCAGAGCAAAGTGGCGAAGGAGAAGTTCGAGCGCGACAAGCCGCACGTCAACGTCGGCACAATCGGTCACATCGACCATGGCAAGACGACGCTGACCGCTGCCATCACCACGGTGCTGGCCGAGAAGGGAGGCGCCGAAGCCCGCAGCTTCGAGGAGATCGACAACGCTCCCGAGGAGAAGGAACGCGGGATCACGATCGCGACCTCGCACGTGGAGTATCAGACCGACAAGCGCCACTACGCGCACGTGGACTGCCCGGGTCACGCCGACTACGTCAAGAACATGATCACCGGCGCCGCGCAGATGGACGGCGCGATCCTGGTGGTCAGCGCCGCCGATGGCCCGATGCCCCAGACGCGCGAGCACATCCTGCTCGCCCGCCAGGTGGGCGTCCCCTACATCGTGGTGTTCCTCAACAAGGCCGACATGGTCGACGACGAGGAGCTGCTCGAACTGGTCGAGGTGGAGGTGCGCGAGCTGCTCTCCGAATACGACTTCCCCGGTGACGACATCCCGTTCGTGATTGGTTCGGCGCTGAAGGCGCTGGAAGGCGATGAGACCTACAAGCAGAAGATCCTCGACCTCGCCGCGGCGCTCGACGACTACATCCCCGAGCCGGTGCGCGAGCTCGACAAGCCGTTTTTGATGCCGGTCGAGGACGTCTTCTCGATCACCGGCCGCGGCACCGTCGCGACTGGGCGCATCGAGCAGGGAATCGTCAAAACCGGCGACACCGTCGAAATCGTGGGCGTCCACGACTCCACCTCCACCGTGGTGACGGGCGTCGAGATGTTCCGCAAGATCCTCGATGAGGGCCGCGCTGGCGACAACGTCGGTTGCCTGCTACGCGGTACCAAGCGCGAGGAGATCGAGCGTGGGCAGGTGCTGTGCAAGCCCGGCTCGATCACCCCACACACCAAGTTCAAGTCAGAGGTCTACGTGCTCAAGAAGGAGGAGGGCGGGCGCCATACCCCGTTCTTCTCCGGGTACCGGCCGCAGTTCTACTTCCGTACCACAGACGTAACCGGCGTGGCCAAGCTGCCCGAGGGCGTCGAGATGGTGATGCCCGGAGACAACGTCCAGATGGAGATCGAGCTGATCCAGCCGATCGCGATGGACCAGGGCCTGCGCTTCGCGATCCGAGAGGGCGGTCGCACGGTGGGCTCGGGCGTGGTCAGCGAGATCATCGAGTAGTACCAAAAGGCGCTCCCGGGACCAATCCGGGGGCGCTTTTTTTATTGCCAGACAGATACGACGATGCAGCTCCGCCGTCGCGCGGTGCGCTGAAGAACGTTCGCAACCACCACTAGGAAAACCGACTCACCAACACCAAGAAACCATGGCACCAGCCGCCCAAAACAAGATCCGTATCCGCCTGAAGGCGTACGACACCTCCGCGATCGAGTCGGCCGCGAAGGAGATCGTCGAGACCGCCACGCGCACTGGCGCCACCGTCTCCGGGCCAGTGCCGCTGCCGACCGAGAAGAACGTGTACTGCGTGATCCGCTCGCCCTTCAAGGACAAGGACTCGCGCGAGCACTTCGAGATCCGCACGCACAAGCGCTTGATCGACATCTACCAGCCCACCCCGAAGACCGTCGACTCGCTGCAGCGCCTCGACCATCTGCCCGCGGGCGTCGACATCGAGATCCGCCTCGCCACGTGAGCGGGACATCCCATCTCCCCTCCCTTTTTCCCACGACCGACAACCACCCCATCACCACCATCCCCTCCAGGTCAATATGCCCGCGATCCTCGCCAAGAAGCTCGGAATGACTCAGCTGTTCAAGGAGGACGGCTCGGTGGCGCGCGTCACCGTGCTGGAGGCCGGGCCCTGCCCCGTTACAGCCGTGCGCAGCGCTGAGCGCGATGGGTATGACGCGGTGCAGCTGGCGTTCGGCGCCGCCCGTGAGAAGCACCTGACCAAAGCCGAGCTGGGACACCTCAAGAAGGCCGACGCCCCGCCCATGCGCCACCTGGTGGAGTTTCGCGATGAGGCCGGCGAGCTAAAACTGGGAGAGAGCGTCACCGTCGCCTCCTTCGAGGTCGGCGCCCGCGTGAAGATCGCCGGGATCTCCAAGGGCAAGGGCTTTCAGGGCACGATCCGCCGCCACGGCTTCAAGAGCGGTCCCAAGTCCCACGGCTCGCACAATGTCCGCGCCCCCGGCTCGATCGGCGCCTCAGCCACACCCGCGCGCGTGATGAAGGGCATCCGCGGGCCCGGTCAGATGGGCAACCGCCGCGCCACCCAGCCCGGGCTGGAGGTTATCGCCGTTGACACCGCTCAGAACCTGCTGATGGTGCGCGGCTCGGTGCCCGGCCCGCGCGGCGGGGTTGTGGAGGTGCGCGCAGATGGCTGAGACTGTGAGTTGCTCGGTGCTCCGTCCCCCCGCGACCGCTGACGGCCATGCGCCGGAGGTGCGCGCCGATGGCTGACGCCGCCCTCAAAGCTCCTGTGTTGGGGGGCGCCGCCAGCAAGACCGTCGGGTTGGACGGAGCCGCCTTCTCCGCCGGCTTCCACATGCCGCTTGTGCACCAGAGCGTGCGCGCCGAGCAGGCCGCCCGCCGCCGCGGAACCGCCGCTACCAAGACCCGCGCAATGGTGTCCGGCGGCTCGGCCAAGCCATGGCGCCAGAAGGGCACCGGGCGCGCCCGCGCCGGCTCCAGCCGCTCGCCGATCTGGACCGGCGGCGGCATCGTGTTCGGGCCCCATCCGCGCTCCTACACCTTCAAGGTCAACCGCAAGGAGCAGCGCGCCGCACTGCGCAGCGCGCTCTCGCTGCACGCCTCGCGCGGGTCGCTCGCGGTCTTGGACGCAACGGTGTTCACCGCGCCCAAGACCAGCCAGGCGATGGATCTGCTGGATGATTGGGATCAGCCTCGTCCTACGCTCGTCGCGCTTGCGGCCGAGGAGTCGGACGCGGCGCTGTCGTTCCGCAACCTCGCGCGCGTGGCGGTGCTCACCCACGAGGATGTGGGCGTTGCCGACCTTGTAGGCGCAGCTTCGCTGGTGCTCTCCCAAGCCGCGCTCGACGCGCTCACCGCGCGCGCCGGCGGTGGATCTGGCTCGGGAAGCGCAACGAGCGCAACGTCTGTCAAGGCGCCGGAATCCAAAGGCACTGCGAAAGTCGCCCCCGCCAAGACTGCTGTGGATGCGCCCGAGTCGCCCGCTGAGGCCGCACAGGGCACCCCCGAGGGAGGTGAGGAGTGATGGAGCACTACCAGGTCATCATCCGCCCGGTCATCTCCGAGAAGAGCTACGCACTCTCGGCGTTCGGCCGCTACACCTTCCGCGTGCACCCCGATGCGCATAAGACCATGATCCGCCAGGCGGTGGAGTCGCTGTTCGACGTGCATGTCGTCAATGTGCGCACCCAGAGCGTGAAGTCCAAGCCCAAGCGCCGCGGCGCGATCAGCGGGCGTACCCGCACCTGGAAGAAGGCGATCGTGCAGGTGCGCGAGGGCGAAACCATCCCCGTCTTCCAGGCGCTCGAGGGCGTATAGCCAAAACCGAAAGCGTGTAGAGCAACCGACCATGCCGATTCGTAAACCAAAGCCAACCTCCCCCGGCCGCCGCTTCACCTCTTACCCCGACTTCGCGGAGATCACCAAGAGCGAGCCCGAGAAGACGCTCGTCGAGGGTCTGAAGAAGAGCGGTGGGCGCAACGCCCACGGGCGCAAGACTGCCCGTCATCGCGGCGGCGGCGCCAAGCGGCTGTACCGCCGGATCGACTTCAAGCGGCGCAAGGACGGCGTGCCCGCCAAGGTTGCCGCGATCGAGTACGACCCCAACCGCTCCTCCTATATCGCGCTGCTGCACTACCTCGACGGCGAGAAGCGCTACATCCTCGCGCCCCAGCGGCTGACCGTCGGCATGACCGTCAGCTCCGGTGAGGAGGCCGACATCGCCGTGGGCAACTGCCTCCCGCTCGCGCGCATGCCGGTCGGGACGGTCATCCACAACGTTGAGCTCCACCCCGGCCGTGGCGGGCAGATGGCGCGCTCCGCCGGAGCCGGTGTGCAGCTGATGGCGAAGGACGGTGAGATGGCCACGCTGCGCCTACCTTCGGGGGAGATGCGCTTGGTGCGCGCCGAGTGCCGCGCCACCGTGGGCACGATCGGCAACTCAGACCACCAGAACGTCAAGGTCGGCAAGGCCGGGCGCAAGCGCCACATGGGCGTGCGCCCCCAGACGCGCGGCGTCGCCATGAACCCGGTGGACCACCCGCATGGCGGCGGCGAGGGCTCGACCACGGCAGGCCGGCACCCCGTCACCCCGTGGGGCGTGCCGACGCTCGGGTATCGCACGCGCAAGAAGAACAAGCCTTCCAACCGCTACATCGTGCGCGGGCGCAGGCGCGGAAAGGGCAAGCAGCGATGAGTCGCTCCAGCAAGAAGGGGCCGTGGGTGGAAGAGCGGCTGATGAAGCGCATTGAGGCGCTCAACGCCGAGAACCGCAAACAGATGATCCGCACGTGGTCGCGCGCCTCCACGATCTTCCCCGACATGGTCGGCCACACGATCGCCGTGCACGACGGCAAGAAGCACGTCCCCGTGTTCGTCTCGGAGTCGATGGTTGGCCACAAGCTCGGCGAGTTTGCCCCCACCCGCCACTTCCGCGGGCATGCGGGGTCCGGGAAGGTCCGTTGATGAGCGCCGAGGACGAGAAAGAGAACGAGACGCCGGGGGAGACTCCGGCTGAGCCGGCGGCCCAAGAGCCCGCCGCGAAAAAACCAGCGGCCAAAAAGCCTGCCGCGAAAAAACCGGCTGCTCAAGCTGAGAAGTCCGCCGAGGTCGAGCAGCCCGCCGCCGAGGCCGAGAAGCTGGCTGAGGCCGAACAGCCCGCCGCCGAGGTCGAGAAGCCGGCCGAGGTTGAGCAGCCCGCCGCCGAGGTCGAGAAGCCGGCTGAGTCCGAACAGCCCGCCGCCGAGGCTAAGAAGCCGGCCCCTGAGGCCGAGGAGTCGAGTGTGGGCACTGCGGAGCCCACCGCCGAGGCCGAGGCGCCGGCGAAGAAACCGGCCAAAGCGAGGCGCATCAAAAAAGCCGCGTCTTCCGGGGATGAGCAGTCCGCTGCGGAGGCGGTTGCCGAGAAGGACCCCACCAAGGATGCCGCCCCGGAGCCCAAACCGGCAGAGGCCACCAAACGCAAACCGGCCGAGCGCCGGCAGGTGGTGCGCGCCCGGGCGCGCTATGTCCGGACCTCGGCGCGCAAGGCTCGCATGGTGTGCGGGCACATCCGGGGGAAGTCCGTGCCGGAGGCACGCGCTATCCTCGCCTTCACGCCCCGCGACGCGGCGCGCGACTGGAGCAAGCTGCTCGAGTCCGCGGTGGCCAACGCGGAGAACAACCACGAGCTGCTCGAGGACGACCTAATCGTCCGCGAGGCTTACGCCGACGAGGGGCCCACGATCAAGCGCTTTCGGCCGCGCGCCATGGGTAGGGCGACGCCGATCCGCAAGCGCACCAGTCATCTCACGATCACGCTCACCCCGCGGTCGTAGAGGCGAGAGACAGAACTTCAAAAAAGGAATCGAGAGAGAGAAAGAAGATGGGACAGAAGGTTCACCCAGAGGCAATGCGCGTGGGCTACATCCACGACTGGAAGTCCAACTGGTTCAACGAGCGCCACTTCGCCGAGTATCTCGCGGAGGACATCCGCATCCGCCGGCACATCACCGACCGCCTCGCCCACGCGGGTCTCTCCGACATCACGATCCGCAAGGACTCCGGTGAACTGGAGGTCAACATCCACACCGCTCGCCCCGGCATCGTGATCGGCAAGTCGGGCACCGAAGTGGACGCTCTGCGGCGCGACCTGCACCGCATGACCCAGAAGCAGATCAAGGTCAACATTCTCGAGATCAAGCGCCCCGAGCTCGACGCGAAGCTGGTTGCGCAGTCGATCGCCGAGCAGCTGCAGAACCGCGTCGCCTTCCGCCGCGCGATGAAGCGCGCGCTCACCAGCGCGATGCGCTCGGGTGCCAAGGGCGTCAAGGTGCAGGTCGCCGGGCGCCTCGGCGGCGCCGAGATGGCGCGCACCGAGAGCTACTCCGATGGGCGCGTGCCGCTGCACACGATGCGCGCCGACATCGACTACGGCTTCCACGAGGCGGCAACCACCTTCGGGCGCATCGGCGTGAAGTGCTGGGTCAACAAGGGCGAGATCATGCCCGAGGGCTATACGGGCGCCGACCTCACCGACATGACCGCTCCGCCTCCTCCGAGCGATGGCCGCGACGGCCGCGGGGGTGGACGCGACGGCCGCGAAGGGCGCGGTGGCGGCGGCCGGGGCCGCGGAGGCCCAGGCGGCTCCGGTGGCGGTGGCCGTGGTGGCGGACGTGGGCCCGGCGGTCCAGGTGGTGGCCGCGGGCCGGGTGGTGGCGGTGGCCGTGGTCCCGGTGGTCCGGGAGGTGGCCGTGGAGGCTCCGGTGGCGGACGTGGCCCAGGTGGCCCTGGTGGCGGACGTGGTCCCGGTGGTCCGGGGGGCGGTGGCCGTGGCCCGGGTGGCCCCGGTGGTGGTCGTGGAGGCTTCGGTGGTGGGCGTGGCCCAGGTGGTCCCGGCGGTCCGGGTGGCGGTCGTGGACCGGGCGGTGGCGGTGGCCGTGGCGGCGGCAGTCCCGAGGTGACCCGCTGATGCTCTCCCCCAAGCGCGTCAAGCATCGCAAGCAGCACCGTGGTCGCCGTGGCGGAATGTCGCGCGGCCAGGTGAAGGTCCAGTTCGGCGAGTACGGCCTGAAGTCGCTCGAGCAGGGCTGGCTCACCAACCGCCAGATCGAGGCCGCTCGTATCGCGATGACGCGCAAGATCAAGCGTGGCGGCAAGGTGTGGATCAACGTCTTCCCCGACAAGCCGGTCACCAAGAAGCCGGCCGAGACCCGCATGGGCTCGGGCAAGGGTTCGCCCGAGGGCTGGGTCGCCGTGGTCAAGCCCGGGCGCGTGATGTTCGAGCTCGCCGGGGTGCCCGAGCCGCTCGCCCGCGACGCGATCCGGCTGGCCGCGCACAAGCTTCCCGTCAAGTCCAAGTTCGTGATGCGGGAGGAGTGAGGGTGAGCGCGAGGTTTGAGAATGAGAATCAGCGCAGCTGCGCCCGAGCGAGTGCTGGGGAGACTGTGCGATGAGGGCCAAGGAGATGCGCGACATGCCAGCCGATGAGCTGGCGGAGCAGATCGGCACGCTGCGCAAGGACCTCTTCGGACTGCGCTTCGCGAATGCGACCGGCGAGCTCGAGAACACCGCCGGCGTGAGCCGCGCCCGCCGCGACCTCGCACGTGCCCTCACCGTGCGGCGCGAGCGGGAGCTTGAGGTGTGACGATGGCCGACGAACAGGACAAAGAGATGACCGACGAGCAGCAGTCCGTGGAGGCGCAGGCCGAGCAGGCCGCGGCGCCCGAGCAGACACCTGAGCCGGTGGAGGCTGCCCCTGAGCCGGTTACGGAGTCCACCCCGGAGCCGGTGGCTGAGGCATCTGAGCCCGAGACGCAGGCCGAGCAGGCGCCCGAGCCAGAGGCACCGCCCGCGCAGCCGGCCGCACGGGCCGCCACGCCCACTGAGCCCGTCGAGCAGCTCTCCCCCAAGGAGCGCCGGCGCAAATCGCGCTCGATGCACGTGGGCAGCGCAGGCAAGCAGCGCTCGCCTGAGGAGCGCCAGGCCGAGCGCGATGCCGTCCGTCGCGCAAAGGCGATCAAGCGCCGCACGCGGCGCTTGCAGGAACGCACCAAACGCGCCGAGCATCGCGCCTCGACGCCCGCCGCGCAACCACTTGCGCCCGTGCATCCCCCACGCGAGGGTGCGGGCCGCGTGCGCCAGGGCGTGGTGGTGTCGAACAAGGCCGACAAAACGATCACCGTGCGCATTGACGTCGCTCGTCGGCATCGGCGCTACGAAAAGATCGTGCGCAGCTCCTCTACGCTGCACGCGCACGACGAGAACAACGACGCGCACGAGGGTGACGTGGTGCGCGTGGTCGAGAGCCGCCCCCTGTCGCGCACCAAGCGCTGGCGGCTGGTGGATGTCTTGGAGAGGGCACGATGAGCGAGAGGGCAGCGGCATGATTCAGAACGAGACAAGGCTGCGCGTGGCCGACAACACCGGGGCGCGCGAGATCCTCTGCATCCGCGTCAAGGGCGGCTCGCGCCGCCGGTACGCCCACGTGGGCGACGTGATCACCGCCACCGTCAAGCAGGCCACCCCCCACGGCACCGTCAAAAAGGGCGACGTGGTGACGGCCGTGGTGGTGCGCACGAAGAAGCCGTTTGGCCGCGACGATGGCACTTACATCTCCTTCGACGAGAACGCCGCGGTGATCATCGACGAGCAGAACAACCCCCGCGGGACGCGCGTGTTTGGACCCGTCGCGCGGGAATTGCGCGAGCGCAACTTCATGAAGATCGTCTCGCTCGCCCCGGAGGTCATCTGAGATGGCACGCGCGCGCGCACAGACCGGTGGATCGAGCAAGGGGGGATCGCGGGCGAGCGGCAGCAAGAGCACGGGCACGAAGCGCCGTGGCACGAAGCGCTCGAGCGCGCCGGTGAAGGCCGCACGGCGCACGCTGCGAATCCGCTCCGACGATCGCGTGCAGGTGATCGCGGGCAAGGACCGCGGCAAGAGCGGCCGCGTGCTGCGCGTGGAGCCGGGCAAGGAGCGCGTGTACGTGGAGGGTCTGAACATGATCAAGCGCCACACCCGCCCCCAGCAGGTGGCGGACACCATGCGTGGGCAGACCGTGGGCGGTGTGATCGAGCGCGAGGGACCGATCCACGTCTCGAACGTGATGCTGCTGGACCCCAAAGGCGGCAAGCCTACGCGCGTGGGAGTCGAGCGGGAGAATGGCAAACCCTTCCGTGTTGCCCGTCGTTCGGGAGCGAGGATCGACTGATGAGCACGGAAGCCCCCGCACGCCTGAAGGTCCGCTACATGGAGGAGATCCGTCCGCAGCTGATCGAGCGCTTCGGCTACAGCTCCTCGATGCAGACGCCGCACCTGGAGAAGGTCACGCTCAACATGGGCGTGGGCGACGCCAAGCAGGACTCCAAGGCGCTGAAGGCCGCCCAGGACCAGCTTGCCACGATCGCCGGTCAGCAGCCGAGCGTGCGCCGCGCACGCAAGTCGATCGCCGCGTTCAAACTGCGCGAGGGGATGCCGGTGGGCGTGTCGGTGACGCTGCGCCGGGAGCGCTCCTACGAGTTCCTCGACCGGCTGATCTCGATCGCGATCCCCCGAATCCGCGACTTTCGCGGCCTGCGTGCCCGGTCGTTCGACGGCCGCGGCAACTACTCGATGGGCGTGCGCGAACAGATCATCTTCCCCGAGATCGACTACGACACGATCGACCATGTGCGCGGGTTGGACATCACGATCACGACCAGCGCTCGCACGGATGTCGAGGCATTTGCGCTGCTCTCCGCGCTGGGGATGCCCTTCTCGACCTACGGTCGCCCGGCGGAGTTCGCGCAGGTCCTCGGGGAGAGCGCTGACAGCGCCGGCTCGGAGAGCGCTGACAGCGTTGCCTCAGAGAGCGCCGGCACCGCTGCCTCGGAGGGCGTTGGCGTTGACAGCGCCAACTCGGAGAGCGCCGACACAGCCGACTCGGAGGGCATTGACACTGCAGCCCCGGAGAGTGCCGATACCGCCGACTCGGAGAGCGCTGACAGCGCCAACTTGGAGAGCGCCGACACAGCCGACTCGGAGAGCGCTGACAGCGCCGGCCCGGAGAGCGTCAACACCGCCGACTCGGAGAGCACCACCGACCAGGAGACGACAGACTGATGGCTAAGACCTCGCTGCGCGTCAAGCAGGCGCGGACGCCGAAGTACAAGACGCGTGCCTATACTCGTTGCAACCGCTGCGGACGGCCCAAGGCGGTGTACCGCAAGTTTGGGCTCTGCCGCATCTGTCTGCGCGAGCTCGCCCACAACGGTCAGATCCCGGGGATGACCAAGTCCTCCTGGTAGGGCTGGACTATTAGCATTCCCTTTTCGAAAGCCGTGCGCAATAGCGCACACCCTTTAAAAAGTGACTACAACAACCCGACACCCCCCAACCCCTCGCTGACGCTTCTATGCCCATGACCGACCCAATAGCGGACTTCCTCACGAGGATCCGCAACGCTATCCACGCCGCCCACGAGACGGTGCAGATCCCCGCGTCCAAATTGAAGACCGAGCTTGCGAGGATCCTCGTCGAGCAGGGCTACATCGATAGCTGGTCGGTCGCACCGGCGCCGGATGGCGCCGCCGGGCAGGTGATCGAGATCCGTCTCAAGTACACGGCCGACCGCCGCTCGGCGATTGCGGGCCTCAAGCGCGTATCGCGACCTGGTCAGCGCACCTACGTGCAGGCCGGCGGGATCCCGAAGGTGCTGGGCGGGATGGGGACGTCGATCGTCTCGACCTCGCAGGGCGTGATGACCGGCCACGACGCACGCGCGGCGGGCGTCGGCGGCGAGGTTCTGGCGCAGGTCTGGTAGCGCAAGCGCGCGGGCGAGAGAAGAGAGAGAGAGAGCGGGAGACCAACACCACGATGTCCAGGATCGGAAGACAACCAATCGCCGTGCCGAGCGGCGTGACCGTCGCGATCGAGCCGGAGACGGTGCGAGTAAGCGGGCCCAAAGGCGAGCTGCAGGAGCGCGTGCACCGCGACATCCAGGTTGTCCAGGAAGGCGAGCAGCTGCTCGTCACCCGCCCCACCAACCGTGGCGAGCATCGCGCGCTGCACGGGCTCACCCGCACGCTGGTGGCCAACATGGTGCAGGGCGTCACTGCGGGCTACGAAAAGCGCCTGGAGATCCAGGGCGTGGGCTACCGCGCACAGCTGAAGGGCAAGGACCTCGAGCTCGCCGTCGGCTACTCCCATCCCGTTCCGATCCCGGCGCCGAGCGGGATCGAGTTCGAAGTGCCCCAGCCCACGAGGATCGTCGTGAAGGGCATCTCCAAGCAGCTGGTGGGCGAGACCGCCGCGATCATCCGCAAGCAGCGCCCGCCGGAGCCCTACAAGGGCAAGGGCATCCGCTACGAGGGCGAGTACGTGGCACGCAAGGTGGGCAAGCGCGCATGAGCCCGCATAGCTGCGCTGGATCGGCGTCCTCGATCGCTCGTGTGCTCAGCACACTTCGCTCACTGCGTCCTTGCCCAGCTTGCTCTGCGGGCTCATGCGAGCGGGGTCGGTTTTCTGGGGGCCTGACATGAGCCTCATGACCAAGCCCGAGCGGAGGCTGAAACGGCGCCGCCGGGTGCGCGCGAAGATCGCCGGCACGGCGACCCGGCCGCGGATCTCGGTGTTCCGCTCCAACAAGGGCCTCTCGGCGCAGGCGGTCGACGACCTCACCGGCCGCACGCTGGCGGCGGTCAACTGGTATGAGCCGGAGCTGAAGTCGCTCGCCAAGGCCGAGCGCACCGCCCGCGAGGGCGCCCTGCTGGCCGAGCGCGTCAAAGCGGTGGGGGCCACCGAAGCGGTGTTCGACCGCGGCGGCTACCGCTATCACGGACACGTCAAGAACTTCGCAGAGGCGCTGCGCGAGGCGGGCATAGTCGTCTAACGGCTACCCTCTCGACTCCACCATGTCCACCATCCCCACAGATCGCTCCGTCAACGCCGCCGGCCTGGACCTCCAGGAGCGGGTCGTCGAGATCAACCGCGTCGCCAAGGTTGTCAAGGGCGGGAGGCGCTTCTCCTTCACCGCCCTGGTGGTGGTGGGCGATGAACGGGAAGTGGTGGGCGTCGGCTATGGCAAGGCGACCGAGGTGCCGCTGGCGATCCAGAAGGGCGTGGAGCGCGCCAAGAAGGACCTCTTCCGCGTGCCCAAGCATGGGAGCACGATCACCCACCAGACCACCGGGATCTTCGGCGCCGGCCGCGTGCTGTTGAAGCCCGCTGCCCCAGGCACCGGCGTAATCGCGGGCGGAGGCGTGCGCGCGGTGCTGGAGCTGGCGGGGATCCACGACATCCTCTCCAAGAGCCTCGGCACCCAGAACCCGATCAACCTTGTGAAGGCCACGATCACCGGCCTGCGGGGGCTGAACACCCCCGAGGAGGTCGCGCGCCTGCGCGGACTGACGATCAACCAGGTGCTGGGTCTCGCGGACAAGCCCCCGGAGGGGGAGACGTTGGAGGCCGCCTCACCGGATGGGGCGCCTGCCGAGGGTGCTGCCACCGAGGGTGCCGCCGCGACAGAGAGCCCGTCCGCCGATGCCTCCAGGTCCGCCAAGCAGAAGGTGGCAGACCCATCCCCCGAGGCGAGCGAGCCCGTGGCCACGCCGGAGGTCGAGACGGAGACATCGCCGGTCGCTGAGTCCGCCGAGGAGGGATCGGCCTGATGGCTGCCTTCACTGTCATTCAAAGGCGGTCGAGCAACGGCTCGAACAAGCGTCAGTTGGACACGCTGCGCTCGCTGGGCCTGCGTCGAATTGGTCACTCGGTAGAGGTTGACGATTGCCCCCAAGCCCGCGGGATGCTGCACGCGGTGCGACACCTCGTCGAGGTGAAGGAGAGCAAGTGAGCGACGAGGAACCCCGCATCGGCCTGCACAGCCTCTCCCCGGCCCCGGGAAGCCGCCGGCCGCGCAAGCGCGTGGGGCGCGGCGAAGGCTCGGGCACAGGCAAGACCGCCGGCCGAGGCCAGAAGGGGTACGGGTCGCGCTCGGGCGCCAAGAGCAGGGCGCGCTTCGAGGGCGGACAGATGCCGATCCATATGCGGATGCGCAAGCTCAGGGGCCCGCACATGAAGAAGTCGATGCCGTTCGAGCCATTCCGCACCCACACGCAGGCGGTCAACATCGGCGATCTCGACGCGCGCTTCGAGGCGGGGGCTGAGGTCACGCTGGAGCTGATGCGCGGCAAGGGCCTCGGTACCCGCAAGGCGGTGCCGGTGAAGGTGCTGGCGAAGGGCGAGCTCGGCAAGGCGCTGACGGTCCACGCGCACGCCTTCAGCGCCAGCGCCCGCGAGCGCATCGAGGCGGCCGGCGGAAGCTGCGTCGTGCTCGATGAGACCCCCGGCCAGTAGAGATAATTCTGAGAAGACCCGCGCGCCAGCCGCGCTTGGGGTCTAGAATCGCCTGCGATGCTTTCGACGATCCTGAACGCCTTCCAGGTGCCGGACATCCGGAAGAAGATCGGCTTCACGGCGGCGATGCTGCTGATCTACCGCCTGGGCTCGCACCTGCCGGTGCCGGGGGTCAACCTGACCGCGGTCAACAGCATCCAGAAGCAGCTGGGCGGCTCCAACATCCTGGGGCTGTTGAACCTCTTCTCGGGCGGGAGCCTCTCGCGGATCGCGATCTTCGCGTTGGGGATCATGCCGTACATCACGGCCTCGATCATCCTGCAGCTACTGCAGGTGGTTGTGCCCTCCCTGGAGAAGCTCTCCAAGGAAGGCGAAGTGGGGCAGGCGCGGATCACGCAGTACACCCGCTACCTGACCGTGGGCCTGGCGTTCGCGCAGTCGGTGGGCTACGTCTTCCTGTTCCACTCGCTGCAGGCGAGCGCCGGGGAATCGGTCATCACGAAGTTCGACTTCCCCCACATCTTCCTGATCGTCGTGTGCCTGACGGCGGGCTGCGTGCTGCTGATGTGGATCGGCGAGCTGATCACCCAGAAAGGCATCAGCAACGGCATCTCGTTGCTGATCTTCGCCTCGATCGTCTCGCGCCTGCCGACGGGGATCCAGGCATGGTGGACGACCCAGAACCAGGTGTTCAAGGTGATGATGCCGTTCCTTGTGCTGGTGGTCGTCGCGGCCGTCGTGTTCGTGATGGAGGGCCAGCGCCGGATCCCGGTGCAGTACGCCAAGCGCGTGATCGGGCGGCGGATGAGCGAGGGCGGCCAGACCTACCTGCCGCTGCGCGTGAACATGGCGGGGGTGATCCCGGTGATCTTCGCGGCCAGCATCATGGCCTTTCCGCCGACGATCGGGCAGCTGATCAAAAGCCATACGGGCCAGGAAGTGTCCGACTTCTTCAACCCCAAAGGCTGGCACTACATCGTGGGGGAGTCGATCTTCATCGTGATCTTCACGTACTTCTACACGGCGGTGACCTTCAACCCGGTGGATCAGGCGGACAACCTGAAGAAGTACGGTGGCTTCATCCCCGGCGTGCGCCCCGGGCGCCCGACGGCCGAATTCCTCGACCGCATCCTCGCCCGCCTGACGTTCCCCGGCGCGCTGTTCCTCGCGGCGGTGGCGGCGCTGCCGACGATCCTGTTCGACCGCACCCACGTAGAACTGCAGCTGGGGGGCACGTCGATCCTGATCGTGATCGGGGTCGCGCTGGAAACAATGAAGCAGCTCGAGGCGCAGCTGATGATGCGAAGTTACGAGGGATTCTTGAAGTAACGCTCCTCTTCGTGCGGGGGGAGGTCGGGAGGGGGGCCCGCCCCCTTCCCGTTGAGAGATGAAGCAGCTCGAGGCGCAGCTGATGATGCGGAGTTACGAGGGGTTCTTGAAGTAGCGCCTCTTTAGTGGTGAGGAGGATGGATGGCCCGGGAGTCCGAATCTCGCGCGAGCAGTTAGGCTGGGAGGGAGTGTCAGAGCTGAACCTGATCCTCCTTGGCCCGCCCGGCGCGGGCAAGGGCACCCAGGCGGACCGTCTGCAAAGCGACTTCGCCCTGGCGCATATCTCCACGGGGGACATGCTGCGCGCGCAAGTGGCACAGGGCACCGAGCTGGGCAGGGAGGCGCAGCAGTACATGACGGCCGGCAAGCTGGTGCCTGACGAGGTGATCGTGGGCATGATCACCAAGCGGATCGGCGCAGACGACGCGCGTGACGGGTTCCTGCTGGACGGCTTCCCGCGCAACGAGGCGCAGGCACAGGCGCTCGGGGAGGCTATCGAGGGCCTGCAGCGGAGGCTGAGCGCGGCACTACTGATCGAGGTGCCAGACCTGGAGGTGGTGCGCCGCCTCGGGGGCCGCAGGGTGTGCGTGAAGAACCCCGCCCACATCTACCACGTGGAGTTCGACCCGCCCAAGCGCGAGGGCGTCTGCGATCAGGATGGCTCGCGGCTGATCCAGCGCGATGACGACAAGGAGCAGACGATCCGCACGCGCCTGGAGGTGTACCACGCCCAGACGAAGCCGCTGATCGGCTACTACGAGGAGCAGGGCCTGCTGCGCCGCTTCGACGGGAGCCGGACTCCGAACGAGGTGCACGCCCATATCCGCGCGACGCTGGCAACACTGCGGTTAGAGGACGAGCTTTAGCGTTGCGGTTTGAGGACAAGCTCTAGATAACCTTGACTGCATGATCATCAAGAAGACCCACGCGGAGATCGAGAAGATGGCGGCGGCGGGCGAGATCCTCGTGCAGACGCTGCAACTGGTGGAGCGCATGATCCGCCCCGGCGTGCGCACCGAGGAGCTGGATGGCGCCGCTGAGCGCTTCATCCGCTCGCACGGGGCGACCCCCACCTTCAAGGGCTTTCGCGGTTTCCCGGGCTCGATCTGCGCCTCCCCGAACGCGATGGTTGTGCACGGCATCCCTGGGCGCTACCGCCTCGAGCAGGGCAACATCATCTCGGTCGACGTAGGTGTCACGCTCGATGGCTGGGTGGCGGACGCCGCGCGCACCTTCCCTGTCGGCGAGATCGGCGCCGTCGAGCAGAACCTGCTGCGCGCCACCCGCGAGGCGCTGTTCGCCGGGGTGGAGCAGTGTCGCGCCGGTGCCCGCATGGGCGACGTCTCGCACGCGATCGAGCGCGTGGTGGAGACCGCCGGACTGTCGGTCGTCCGCTCGCTGGTGGGGCACGGTGTGGGTCGCAGCATGCACGAGGACCCGCAGGTCCCCAACTACGGCCGGCCGGGCAAGGGCCCGCTGCTGGAGGAGGGGATGGTGCTGGCGATCGAGCCGATGACGACCGCGGGCCGCCCCGCGGTGCGCGTGGGGGGCGACGGGTGGGGGGTGTTCTCCCAGGACGACTCGCCGGCGGCGCACTTCGAGTTCACGGTCGCGATCACCGCGAACGGCCCGCGGGTGCTCACGCCGTGGCACCTGAGCGAGAGCGCCGGCGAGCCGACGCCGAATGGCCACGCCGCCACCTCGCCGGTGGGCGAACAGGTCGCCAGCGCAGGCTGAAGCTAGCTGCTACTATCGACTGTCCGCGCGCACGCGAAAGCGTTCCGTGCTGCGAACTTATCCTCGACCAGGTAGCGGCGGCCGTCCCGGCAGCCAGAGCCCGGTTGCCGGACCAGCCGAAAGGGATCATGAAGGTACGACCGTCGGTAAAGCCGATGTGCGAAAAATGCAAGATCATCCGCCGCCATGGCGCGGTGCTGGTCATTTGCCAGAACAAGCGGCATAAGCAGAGACAGGGCTAGACAGTGGCACGCATCGCCGGGGTCAACCTGCCCCTGAACAAGCGCTCGGAGATCGGGCTGACGTACATCTTCGGCATTGGGCGCTCGACCGCCAACAAGCTGCTGTCCGAGGTCGGGGTGGGCCCCGACACCTACGTGCGCGACCTGACCGAGGACGAGGTGTCGCGCCTGCGCGACGCGATCGACGCCGACCTCACGGTCGAGGGCGACCTGCGCCGGGAGCGCTCCCAGGACATCAAGCGCCTGCAGGAGATCGCCTGCTATCGCGGCCTGCGCCACCGCCGCGGCCTGCCGGTGAGGGGACAGAAGACGAAGACCAACGCGCGTACCCGCAAGGGTCCCAAGCGGATGCAGGTCGCCGGCAAGAAGAAGGCCGGCAAGAAGTAATGGCTGCTCCCAAGCGCGCACGCGGCAAACGCAAGCCGAAGAAGAACATCCCCGTGGGCCAGGCCCACATCAAGACGTCGTTCAACAACACGATCGTCTCCCTCACGGACGTGCAGGGCAACGTGATCGCCTGGGAGTCTGCGGGCGGCGCGGGCTTCAAGGGCTCGCGCAAGTCGACCCCGTTCGCCGCCCAGGTGACCGCCGACGCCGCCGCACGCAAGGGCCTCGAGCAGGGGTTGCAGAAGGTGGAGGTGTACGTCAAGGGTCCCGGCAGCGGCCGCGAGACCGCGATCCGCTCGCTCTCCGCGGCGGGTCTCGAAGTGACAGGCGTCAAGGACGTGACCCCCCAGGCTCACAACGGATGTCGCCCCCGCAAGCGCAGGAGGGTCTGAGATGGCCGTGAGCACTTCGCCAGACTGCGTCCTCGGTCGCTCGCGTGCTAAGCACGTCACGCTCCCTGCGTCCTTGTCTGGCTCGACTCACGACCATCTCAGGAGGGCTAGCTAATGGCAAGGGACTCAAGCCCCCAGTGCAAGCAGTGCCGCCGGGAGGGACAGAAGCTGTTCCTCAAGGGGGAGCGCTGCCTGACCGACAAATGCGGCGTCGAGCGCCGCTCCTACCCGCCGGGCGAGCACGGCAGGGGGCGCCAGAAACAGAGTGAGTACCGCTTGCAGCTGCGCGAGAAGCAGAAGGCCCGCCGCTACTACGGGGTGCTGGAGAAGCAGTTCCACGGCTACTACGAGAAGGCCTCGCGCCAGCCGGGGATCACCGGCGAGAACCTGCTGGCACTGCTGGAGTGCCGCTTCGACAACGTGCTCGTGCGCCTCGGCTTCGCCGCTTCCCGCCGCCAAGCGCGCCAGCTGATCCTCCACGGCCACTGGACAATCAACGGCAGGCGCGTGAACATCCCTAGCTATCAGGTGCGCCCGGGTGAGGTGATCGCGATCAAGGCCGACACGCCCGCCACCCAGGTCATCAGGGACGCGACCGAGCTCACCGGGCAGATCCCGGCGTGGCTGCAGGCCGATCATGAGTCGCTGACCGCGAAGGTGCTGCGCAGGCCGGAGCGGCGCGAGGTGGCGGCGCCGGTGCAGGAGCAGCTCATCGTCGAGCTGTACTCGAAGTAAGGGCTTTGCCGGCATCGTCCCACTCGCGGGTGCGATGCCTTGGAGCGGTGCCCAATAGGCGCCGGTCAAAGAGGGTGGCGCAGCCGGCCGGAAGCCGGCGAGCCGGGCCCCTCTTCTATTAGTCAGAACACCACGACGTTAGGACGCTGATGCTCGACTTCCAAATCCCCCGGATCACAAGCGAGTCCGTGGAGCAGAACCGCGGCACCTTCACGATCGAGCCGCTCGACCGCGGGTTCGGCTACACCTTCGGCAACTCGCTGCGCCGCGTGCTGCTCTCCTCGCTGGCGGGCGCCGCCGTCACCAGCGTGCGCATCGAGGGGGTGGCCCATGAGTTCTCGACGATCCCCGGCGTCAAGGAGGACGTGACTGACATCGTGCTGAACCTCAAGGGGATCGTGTGCCGGATGCACTCCGACGCCTCCGAGGTGGAGGCCCCGCTGGTTGTCACCGGCCCCGGTGAGATCACCGCCAAGGACATCGATCTGCCGGCGGGCGTGGAGATCCTCAACCCCGACGTGCACATCGCGACGCTCGAGAAAAAGACCAAGCTCGAGCTGTACATGACGATCGGCCGCGGCCGCGGGTATAGGCCCGCCGAGGAGAACAAGTCGCCCGACCAGCCGATCGGGGTGATCCCGATCGACTCGATCTTCTCGCCGGTGAGGCGCGTCGCCTACGCCGTCGAGCAGGCGCGCGTGGGCCAGAAGACCGACTTCGACAAGCTCACGCTGGACATCGAGACCGACGGCTCGATCGAGCCGCAAGCGGCGCTGCGCGAGGCCGCGGAGCTGCTGATCTCACAGCTGGCGATCTTCACCGACGCCGACCGCATTCAGGAGCTGCGCGCCTCCCCCGGCGGCCAGCTGGACGGGCATGGCCTCGCGGTGGCGGGCGCCGGCGGCCAGGCGGCGCTGCAGGGCGAGGAGTGGGGCATCCTGATCGAGGAGCTGGAGCTGGGGGTGCGCTCCTACAACTGCCTCAAGCGCGCGGGCATCCAAACCGTGGGCGACCTGATCTCGAAGTCGGAGGCGGAGCTGAACGCGATCCCCAACTTCGGCAAGAAGTCGATCGACGAGGTGATCGAGACACTGGAAGGGCGCGGGCTGCACCTGCGCCAGGATTGAGCACCTACCCACACGCGAGTCGTATAGCTATTGCGATACAGCCCCCGGCGCCCGGAGCAAGGGCGGAGATGTTGTTATAAAAAATCCAAAAGGTGTGCGCAATAGCTATCGGCCTTTAAAAAGAGCATCACACCACCAGCCCCTCCCACACCGAACTCGACTGGTTAGACTCCACACCACACCACCATGCGACACCAAAAGACCCGTAATAAGCTCAGCCGCGACTCGGCGCACCGCAAGGCGCTGCTCATGAACCTCACCAAGGAGGTGCTGGAGCACGAGCGGATCAAAACGACCGAAGCGAAGGCGAAGGCCGTCAAGCCGGAGATCGAGAAACTGATCACGCTCGCCAAGCGCGACGACCTGCACAACCGCCGCCAGGCCCTCTCGGCACTGGCGCAGGACAAGTTCGCGGTGCACCGCCTGTTCGTCGAGGTTGCCCCCCGCTACGTTGATCGTCCCGGCGGCTACACGCGCATCCTCAAGCTCGGCCCGCGCCGCTCGGACTCAACCGAGATGGTGTTCCTCGAGCTGGTGTAAACCAGTTCCACCACGGGCGGCGCGCCCGAAGCGGGGGAGGGGATCATCCGCGCGCGGCGCCTGGTCCACAGCCGCCCGGGCGCTGGGCCTCCACGCTCAGCGACCGTCGCGTGCACCGCATGCCGGCGACATGCCACGCTCAGCGACCAGCGTGTGCGTAGCATGCCGACGAAGATGGTTACCAGGCTGACGCTGGAGTACGACGGCGGCGAGTTCGCCGGATGGGCGCGCCAGCCGGGGTTGCGCACCGTGCAGGAGGAGCTGGAGAACGCCCTGCGCGCGATCCTCGGCGAGCGCGGCACCGACGGTGAGTCGCTGGCGCTGACGGTGGCGGGGCGCACCGACCGCGGCGTGCACGCGTGGGGGCAGGTCGCAAGTTACGAGCACGAGGCGGTGGACCCCGCGCGCCTGAACACGCTACTTCCCTATGACGTGGCGGTGCTCGCGTCCGAACCTGCCCCCGAGGGCTTCGACGCGCGCCGCGACGCACGCAGCCGCACCTACTGCTACCGCGTGCTGGCCCGCCGCACGCGCGGGGTGTTCACGCGCGCCGGCGCGCTGTGGTGGCCGCAGCCGATCGACCGCGACGCGCTCGACGCGTGCGCCAGTGCGCTCATGGGCAGCCACGACTTCACAGCGTTTACCCCCACCGAGACCGACCACGTGCGTTTCCAGCGCGACGTGTGGGCGGCCGAGTGGAGTATCGAGGGCGACCTGCTGGAGTTCTGGATCGAGGCCGATACCTTCATGCGCCACATGAACCGCGTGCTGGTGGGCACGATGCTGGAGGTCGCCGCCGGGCGGTACACGGTGGAGGAGTTCACGCGCCTGCTTGAGGGCCGGCCCCGCCCCGAGGCAGGCCCCACCGCACCCGCGCACGGGCTGGCGCTCGCGTCGGTTGCCTACAGGTAGGCCACATCGACCATCGGCGACGGTCCCTATGCTGGAGATGAGATGCTCAACGTACTGCTGACCAACGACGACGGGATCGAGGCCGAGGGGCTGCGTGCGATGCACGCCGCACTCGCCGCGCTGCCCGACGTGCGCCTCGCGGTGATCGCCCCCGACGGCAACCGCTCGGCGATGGCCCGCTCGATCACCACGCGCCGGCCGCTGTGGGTCGAAGAGGTCGAGTTCCCCGACGGCAGCCGGGGGTATGCAACCGACGGCACCCCCGTGGACTGTGTGCGCCTCGCCCGCCTCGGCGTGGTGGAGGGCTTCGACGCCGACGTCGTGGTCGCGGGCATCAATCACGGCGCCAACCTCGGCGACGACATCACCTACTCGGGCACCGTCGCGGCGGCGCTGGAGGGCGTGGTGCTGGGGCTGCCCTCGATCGCGGTCTCTCAGCAGTCCGGCGCGCGCTCCCTCGACTATCGCTTCCACGGTGGCTTCCAGTTCGACGTGGCCGCCGGCTTCGTCGCGCGCCTGGTGGGACGCCTGGAGTCGCTGCCGCTGCCCCCTAACACCCTGCTCAACGTCAACGTCCCCGCCGGGCACCCCGACGGCGTGGAGGTCGCCCGCCTCGGCAAGCGCATCTACCGCGACGAGCTGAAGCTCGAGCGCGAGGACGCCGGTCCCCCCGCGCGGCGGCGCTACTGGATCTATGGCGACGACCCCGGCTTCCACGACGAGCCCGGCACCGACCTCGCCGCCGTGGCCGCGGGCCGTATCGCGGTTACACCCATGCACTTCGACCTCACCTACCTCCCGGGCATCGCGGCGCTGGGCGGCTACGACCTGAACGGCCTGCTCGACGCGGCCGAGGTCGAGGCTAGCTGACAACTGTCTACAAAGCTGGTAGCCTACGGCTGCCCCGTCGGCTGGCGGTTGGGGAAGGCCGGCTGGGGGGACGGTTGGGAGCCTCCCGCTCCGCGGAATGGCTTTTTCCTGATATCTTCCGAGCCATATGAATTGTGTCACAGGGGGTCGCGCAGTGTCGACTGGAGTGGTCGCCTCACGTCGTCCGATGTTTGCCACGGTTACGCTGTTGTGCGCAGCGCTGACGTCGCTCGCGCTGGGCATCCCCAGCGCATGGGCCTCGCCCCCGCCGAGCCATACGCAATCGATTGATTCTCCCAACGGGCTGAACGCAGTCTCATGCGTGCCGCAGACCACCGACTGCGTGGTCGCCGACAGCAAAGGCAACGCGCTCTACTCCACGAACGTGAGCGTGAGCACCTCGGCCACATGGACACCGTGGAGCGGGCCCGTCGGCGAAAGCCCCAGCGAGGCCGTCGCGTGCCCGACGCGCTTGCTGTGCGTGCTCGCCGACGGCCATGTCGAAGACGGCGTCGGCGGCAACGCGTACTACGCGACCTCGCTGGGCGGCGCCTGGAAAGAAGCGTTCGGACCGGCATTCGGAGTCTTGGCTATCTCCTGTCCCTCCTCGTCCTTCTGCCTCGCCGGCGAGGAAGGCGAAGGCGCCGTCCGTTACGCGACAACCCCCGCCTCCTCAGAATGGTTCACGGTGGACGGAATCGGGTCGGGCGCGATCAACGGCGTCGACTGTCTCTCCTCGTCGTTCTGCGCGGTCGTGGGCGACAGTGGGAACGTTTACGTCGCCGACACGGCGGAACGGATCAAGCAAGAGACGAAGACCGATCAAGAGACGGGTTGGACCTCCACTGACATCGACGGCTCGGCTGCGTTGCACGGTATCGCCTGCACCTCGACGACATCCTGCTTCGCCGTCGACGGCGAAGGCAACGTCCTCGACCTCACGATCAACGGCGGCGGCGAAGCGACGGTCTCCAAGCACGATATCGACGGCACCAACGACCTGACCGCGATCGCCTGCATCGAAGGCTTCATGTGCGTCGCCGTGGATAGCAAGGGAAACGTGTTCGTGTCGAGCGACGGCGGCACGACGTGGAACGAGCAACTCGCGCTCGGCGGCGACCTCACGAGTATCTCGTGCGCGTCGAGTTCACTGTGCGTCACTGCCGACACGGCGGGCAGCGTCACGGCGTTCGCCCCGCCGCTGTTCCCGTTCACCGTGTTCATGACCGGCGAAGGGGAAGTCACCCTGACGCCCGCCGGGATCAAATGCTCAACCGAAGAATGCGCGTACACGTTCGCAGGCGAAGTGACGTTGACGGTGGCCAAAGCCGGCGCGGACTATGAATTCGCCGGTTGGATCGGCTGCAGGAAAACCTCCGCGACAACCTGTACCGTGGATGTGACCGCAGCGAGCGAAGTCACAGCCGTGTTCTTGAAAGCAGCTGAAGAAGGCCCGGGGGGTCAAGAAGGCCCAGCCGGTAAAGAAGGACCATCCGGCAGTGAAGGCAGGACCGGCGCCACCGGTTTGCCAGGCGAAAAGGGCGCCACCGGCGCGCACGGCGAAAAAGGTCCCGCTGGTCCGACCGGTCCCCAGGGTCCCACCGGTCCCGCGGGCAAGGTTGAGCTGGTGACGTGCAGGACGGTCAAAGGCAACCAGCACTGCACGGCCAAGCTCGTCTCGGGCACTGCCAGGTTCACGACCACGGGGCAGGCCGCACGGGCAACGCTCTCATGCCACGGTGTGGTGTATGCAACCGGGGCGGCCCGCGTCGTGCGCGGGCGCACGAGCCTGCGACTGCTCCCTGTGCGCCGGCTGCGACCTGGCAGGTACACGCTCACGCTGCTCAGCGGTACGGGGCGGCATGAGCGGATCAGCAGCGAGTCGTTCACGTTGAGGTAGCGTTGGCGCCAATGCCATAGACGCTCTTCCCTGCTCTCTCGCGTGAGGCGAGGCGGGTAAAAAAGCGCGGGAGTGGCCTCGCAGCCCCCGGTGGCCTCGCTCATTGAGCAGCTACTTCGCGATCGTGAAGCTCAGCGACACCGGCGCCGAGCGCCAGCCGGCGGAGTTGGTGGCGGTGATGGTGAGCTCGTATCGACCGGGCTTCAGCATGTCGGCGTGCGAGATCCGGCCCGTGAAGAGCACGTTGTTGGCGCCGCTGTGACCGCTGACGGAGAGCGTTCCTCTCGTGACGGCCTCCCCGCAGCTCCTGCGCTGTGCGCGCATGCGGGTCTCGGCGATGCAGCCGTAAGCGCCCCGGCGCCTTCGGGGGAGTTGGGCGAAGCTGAGGCTCACCGTCGCCGATTCGTTGAGCGAGAACGAGAAGGTCGTTCCAGCCGGCGCTTTCGCGTGGCCGCGATGGGTGAGCGGGTTGCCCTCGCGCCATCTGGCCGCTGACTCACGCGCGTTTTGCAGAGAGGGTTGCGATCAGGTCCCGCTCGGTGTCAAAGGCCGCAGTGGCTGCGGCACCGAAGGCAGCGGCGTTTCGATTGGCACCGAAGGCGGCGGTGTTTCGTGCGGGGGCGGCGGTTCGCTCGGTGGCGGTTCGTTTGGCGCTTTGATCTTGAGTGTCAGCGGCGTGGGAGCTTCGATGCCGTCGCTGTCGGTGGGCGTTATCGTGGCGGTGTAGCTGCCCCCGGCGATCGGCGTGCCGGAGATGGCACCGCTTTGCGGATCGATCGACAGGCCCGGCGGCAGGTCGCTGGCCGCCCAGGTGTACGGTGCCGCTCCGCCGGTCCCCTGCGCCTGCCCGCTGTAGGGGAGGCCGATTTCGCCGGTGGGCAGGGAGGGGTTGGCGACTGAGAGATCGTCTAGCACCACGAGCGTGTCGGAGGATCCGGCTACCATCGTCTCGACCCGCGCCCCCCCGGGCATCGCCACCTGCCGCGGCGTCGGACGCGCTTCCAGCAGTTCTTTGCCGGGCGGGCTGCCGAGTTCGCCGAACGCGTCGCAGCCGAACGCATAGAGTTCGCCCGTGGAGGTGAGTGCGAGGCTGTACTCGTCGCCGGCCGCGATGCGCGTGATGCGGCCACTTGCGCCCGGCAGCGACACGCGCATGGGCGTGGGGTTCGCTGCCCAGGTCCTGTTGTTGGTGGTGTTGCCGAGCTCGCCGCATCGGTTGTCGCCGAAGGCGTAGAGCTGGTTGCCGGAGGTGAGCGCGAGCGTGAAGTTGGGGCCGGCCGCCACCTGGGCGACGGAGCCGGCCTCGCCTGGCAGCGTCACGAGCGTCGGCGTCGGGTTCGGCTTCAATTCTTTGGCGAGGTTGTTGGTCGTGTTGCCGAGCTCGCCGTTGATGTTTTCGCCGAAGGCGTAGAGCTGGCCGCTTTCGGTGACCGCGAGGCTGAACGCCCCCCCGGCGGCGACCTGGGTGACCGAGCCGACCTCGCCAGGCAGCGTCACGAGCGTCGGTGTGGGGTTGGCTTCGCTCTTGTAGTTTTCGCTGTCGTTGGTCGCCGTGCCCAGTTGGCCCCAGAAGTTTTCGCCGAAGGCGTAGAGCTGGCCGCTGGCAGTGACCACGAGGCTGTGGCCGCCGCCGGCGGCGGCCTGAATTACCGGGCCGACCTCGCCCGGCAGCGTTACCGGCGTCGGCGTGGGGTTGGCTTCGTAGGCGTAGATCCCGTTGTTGGTCGCGTTGCCGAGTTGGCCCCACCAGTTGTTGCCGAAGGCAAAGAGCTGGCCTGTGGAGGTGACCACCAGGCTGAAGCCCCCGCCGCCGGCGGCCTGGGTGACGGGGCCAGTCGCTCCTGGCAGCGTCACCGGCGTCGGTGTGGGGTTCGGCGTGTATTCCAGGTTGTTGGTGGTGTTGCCGAGCTGGCCATCCTCGTTCTCGCCGAAGGCATAGAGCTGGCCGGTGGCGGTGAGCGCGAAGCTGACGCTGCCGGTGGCGGCCTGGGTGACGGGGCCGACCTCGCCGGGCAGCGTCACGAGCGTCGGTGTCGGGTTCGGTTTGGAGGTTTCGTCGTCGGTCGTGTTGCCGAGCTGGCCGTAGCGGTTGTCCCCGAAGCCGTAGAGCTGACCGTAGGCCGCCGCGCTCCCCCGGGCGGGCAGCGCGGCGGCCCCGAGAAGCAAGAGCACGAGGGTTGCCGCGGACACAGCGCTGCGCCCGCAAAAACTGCCAATCCTCGGAATCGCTCCAATATGGCCGCGCACAGTCGGTCTCCTTGGTTCGCCCATAAGGATTCTATCAGACAGATCTGTCTGATCAATAGACGTTGCATCCTAAATGGCAAACGGGCGGGGCCGCCGGCGCTCGTGTCCCACGTACTGTGGGTAGCATTTCAACTAGGAGGACGGATGCGCGAAAAGGCGGGAAGCGATATCGAGCCTAGGTCAAAATACTCCTGAGAATTGGATTGCTGTAGTCTTGCAAAGCATGGTTGGAGACGGCGGTTCGATTGAGCTGCACGCCAGTCCGGGAGGGGGCGCGCGACCGCTTGAGCGTGACACGCGCAGGTCTGCCTACGCCGGGGTCCAGGAGATCGAGCGGTTGCCCACCGGCGATGTGGATCCGCTCGGGCCGGCTCGCAGGGCGCTGGTCTGCCGGTTGCGATCGCACCAGGCGGAGCTTCAGGAGGCCGTCTTCGCGCATGTGCGCGGCGTTGTACCGGATGGCGTCACCGACGAGGACGCGCAGCTTGCCTCGGGCCTGCGCGAGATGATCGCGGCGTGTGTGAATTGCGGTCTTGCGGGCATCGAGCAGGGGGAGCAGTGGCCCGGGCCGGCCCCGCCGGCGGTGGCCGCGCAAGCGCGCCGCGCGGCGTCTCGGGGTATGACCTTGGCGACGGCCTTACGCCGTTGTGCCGCCGGCTCCACGCTGTTGTGGAGCATCGTGCTGGGCGAGGTGGTCCTCCAGGATCTCCCAGACGAGCAGAGGTATGCGCTGCTGCTCCAGGCGTTGGCCGTGATGGGCTCGCTGCTTGTGTGCGTGCAGGCCGAGATCGGGGATGCGCACGCGATCGAGATCAGGCGTGGGGCGCGCTCGCAGGAGCAGCGCCGCGCCGAGATCGTGCACAAGCTGCTCGCCGGTGAGCCCGTAGGCGCCGGCGAGCTCGCCGACCTCGAGTATGAGCTCGAAGGCGTGGCACCTCGGCGTGATCGCGACCGGCGCGGAGGCCGGCAAGGCCGTGCGCGGTCTGGCGGCCGGGCTCGGTCGTGACCTGCTCGCGGTGGCGCACGGCAGGGAGACGGTGCGGGCGTGGCTCGGCGGGCAGCGCCAGCTGGCGTTCGCGGATGTCGAGCGTGTGCTGCGAGCCCACGAGGACGTGGACGTGTCCTTTGCGATCGGCGAGCCGCGGAGAGGAGCCGACGGGTGGCGTCAGACACATGGCGAGGCCGAGGGCGCACTGCTGGTCGCGCGCTGCCGGCCCTGCAGGCTTACGCGGTATCGGGTTGTTGCGCAGGAGGCGGCCGCCCTGCAGGACGAGGCGTTCGCGGAGTCGATGATCGAGACTTACCTGTCGCCGCTCGACGAGATGCGCATCGGTGGCCAGGCGGCCCGCCGGACGCTGCGCGCCCTCTTTCAAACAGGACACAACGTCTCCTCGGCCGCGTCCGCGCTGAAAGTCGATCGCAGCACCGTGCACCGGCAACGCAACGAGATCGAGCGGCTGTTGGGTTGCCAGCTGCGCATGCACCAAGGCGAGATCGAGGTCGCGCTGCGCATCGAGGATTTGCGCAGGCATCGCGACGCGCGGATGGCGCACGTCGCAGGCTGAGGCGAGTCTCCGGTGGGCGGATGGCGCACGTCGCAGGCTGACGCGGGTCTCCGGTGGGCGGATGGCGCACGTCGCAGGCTGACGCGACTTCCCGACGCTCTCGTCGTCTCCGCAACGCAACATATGTCGCATTTCGCACCGTTCGATGCAACACATTGGTGTAGCGCAGTCCGCCCCGCATTGGTGAAATCGTACCCAGTCCTAAATCCGTTTACAGGGATCTGATGAGAATGCCGACCTGCACGCCGAGGGAGGGCCGACGATGATGCCTTGCCAGTTGACAGCCAAGTACGGGGTGGGCCGCGCGGCCCGGTGGTCGCATGTATAGGCGCGGAGCTGCACGACCTGCTCCCAAGGCCGCGAAACCCGCTCCACGAGCTGGTCTCGCCACGCGGCTCGGTGCCCATCTCGCCCGCTGCGCGGTGTCCGCGGGTGCGGCGATTCTCGCCATCGGCCTGTCGCTGATCGCGCTGAGCGCGATCGCGTTGGCGGCCGGCGCCGGCGATGCCGCCGGAGCCGCTCCGGCGGGGCGGGCCCTGCACGTCGCGGTCCAGGACGGGGCGGTCGCGTTCTATCTGGCGCAGCTAGTAAGCGTCTCCTTCTTTAGCCACACGGCCGGACTGCGCTTTGCCGCGCTGCCTGGTCTCGCCCTCGTCGGGCTCGCGATCGCGGTCGCGGCGATGGTGGCAGCGAGAAGCACCCGGGGGTCAGTGCGCAGGCGGATGCTCCTCGCCACGTCGATCGCCGTTCCGTACGCGCTGCTCTCGGGGTTGGGCGCGCGCTACGTGCCGCTACGTTTCACAGCCCCGGGCATCGGCAGTGACGTCACGGTGCTGCCGTCGACGATCGAGGCGTTCCTGCTGCCGCTCGCCTGGGGGCTGTTGTTCGCGCCGGTGGGAGGGCTAGTGGGGGTGTTCGGCAGGAGCTGGCGGCGTGAGACCGCGCGGCTGCTGGGGGCATGGGCGACGCCGTTGCGATGCTCGCTGCGCGCGCTGGCGGCGGGCTTGGCGCTGAGTACCGTCGCCGTGCTCGTGGGCGGCGCGGTGTTGATCGGCCGCAGCGGCGATGTCCGTTCGCTGCTCGGCGGCGGCTTCGGCCACGCCCTGACCGGCGTCGCCGCGGCGTTGATCGCGCTGCCGACGCTCGTGCTCAGCCTGTTCCTGGCCTGCTTCGGCGTGTCGTTCGACTGGCAGGTGGAGGCGCTCGGCCGTACGCAGGGATCGGGTTCGATCCTCGGCGGCACGCTGCCGAACAGCGGCACGGGCGCCGCTCACGGAGTGCCCGCCGCGCTCGTTCTGCTGCTTGCGCTCGCGGCGGGGACCGTCTTCTTCGCCGGTTGGCTGACAGCGCGGCGCAGCCGGGAGGACGTGCGGCTGAGCATGGCCAATGCGCTGCGCACCGGTGCGCTGTTGACGCTGATCTGCTGGCTCTTTGCGCTCGTCGCGCGCGTCGACGCACAGGCGGGCGGGCTACTGGGGCTTCATTTCCAGGCCGACGCCGCGTCGCTGCTGTGGCGTGTGCCGCTGTTGTGCTTCCTCGGGTCGGCCACGGGGAGCGTGGCATATCTCGCGACGCGGGGCGCGGCGTCCCGCCGCCAGCTCGTGGCGGCGCTGCTGGCTGTCACACGCCCGTCCGCCATGCCGCAGCCGCTCCACCGCCCGCTGGCGTCAGCGTCATGGCGCGAGGGGCTGGCCACGCGCGCCGCGCTGGGATTGGGCTTCCTGTCGCTGCCGGCGATGCTCGTCGGGATCGGATCCGCGGGCGCCACGACCGCGGCCGTCCCTGCCGCGATCTCGCTCGCGCCGATCAGCCGGGCGGCCGAACAGCGGCTGCGCGGGGACGCCGTGCCGGGCTCGCGCCTCTCGGTGGCCGTCGATCCGAGCACGCGTGTGGCAAATGCCGCGATTGTCCGCATACCGCTCGACGCGCTGGGCGTCTCCCCCGGCCAGTCGCCGATCGTCAAGGCGAAGGCGATGCTCGCCCGCTACGGCGATCTCTTCGGGCTGTCCGGCAGGCCCGACGAACTTGGCAAGCCCGAAGTGGCGACCGATCCGATCACGAAAACCAGGTCGGACGTGTACTTCCCGCAGATGGTCGACGGCGTGCCCGTGTTCGGCGGCGGCATCGGCGTCGACCTCTCGACCAACGGGAAGGACGTCGAATTCGTGAACGGCTCGTTCATTCCCGAAGTGACGCCCGCCGACAGCAGGGCGACGATCGACAGCGCGCGCGCGCTCGCGGTCGCCAAGGCAGCGTTGCCGCACGGCAAGCTCGTGCACCAGCCGAGCCTCCAGGTCTACGCCGGGGCGACTTCGCATCCATTCGGTCCGACCGCCCGACTGGCATGGTTCGTATGGCTGACGGCCGGCCCGTCGAACGCGTCCAACGAATACGTGGTGGACGCGGCCACCGGAAGCATCCTGCATGTCTTCGTCAAGTCGTTCGGCGCCGCGCCGGCCGAACCGGATCGCGAAATAGACAGCGCCAAACATGAAGTCAACAAACTGCCGGGAGAAAATGTGGTCAAAGATCCCGAAGAATACAAAGGGACCGATGAAGATGTCAAAGACGCCTATAACTACATAGGCGATGCATACGACTTCTTCTATGCATTCAAGCACGAACCCAAATGGACTGGCTACAACGGCAAACCCAGCACAAGCGGAAGCGGCAAAGGCGAAAAGCCCGAGCTCGCGACGGTTCACTACGGGACCGAATACAAGAAAGCCGAATGGGACGGGGCCGGCCATGAGATCGTCTTCGGCGACGGCTTTCCAAAGGCGATGGACGTCGTCGGACACGAGTATGCCGAGGCGATCACCGAAAACAGCGCCGACGAGGTGGACGAAGGCGAACCTGGGGCGCTGGCCGAGGGTTGGGCCGACGCGATGGGTCAGGGGCTCGAATCCTACGAGAAAGTTCAGCACAGTGAATCAGAAGAACCGACCTGGGAATTCGGGAAGTTGGCACCAGAAGGCCCGTTCCGCAACCTCAAGGAACCAAAAGACCGCGGAATCACGATTGAAGGGAAAGAATACCCCGATCCCGAAACGGTGACGAAATACCTCAATACCTGTCTGGACAGCCACGGCATCCACGAGAACAGCACGATCATCAGTCATGCTTTCTATCTGCTCGCGAAGAAAACGACCGTCGAAACGGCCTCAAAGATATTCTTCCTCGCGCAGACCCATTACCTGATGGTCCTTGGGCTGCCCCAACCGTTCGCGACTTTTGAGCAGTTCCGCGATGCCGCAGTGGTAGCGGCATACAAATTGTCAGAAACCGACGGCAAAGACGCCGAAAAAGCCTTCGAAGAAGTCGGGCTCAACGGGCTCGCGCCCACGCCGATCACGACCGCGGTCGGTTGTAAAGTCGAATGCTCGTTCGAGGACGCGCTGCAGGCCCAGGAGCCCGCGCACGGCACCACCGCGACGGTGAGCATGCTCGCGACGCTGTACCGCGCTCGGGGCGAGCTCGCGCAGGGCTCGGCGGCCGGCCGTCACTTTCTGCCGCTCTATGAAGAGAATATGGGCAGGATCACCGAACTGGTCTCGCGCGATCCCGGGCTCCAGGAAATGGGCGTGAACGGCTTGCAACAGATCGCGCCCGCGCTCAACGCCCTGTCGGAAGGTCAGGGACAGAAGTACAAGCTGTCGGCATCGGAGATGGCGCAGATCGAAGCGGGGTTCAAGCGGCTGGCGCAGGACGATCGCCTGATCAGCGGCGGCGGCACGCTCGCCGAGATGATCGAACGCGAACTCAAATGGCTGCGCCTGCAGAGCTACGCCGGCATGACCTACGCGAAGGGCTTCGCGCACCTGAACGCGGAAGTGAAACCGTTGACGGTCAGCACGCTCGTCGATCCCAACTGCAGCGGAACGCCCTACCACAACGAATTCCAGATCAACGGCTTCACGATCGACACGCCGGGGCGTCACAAGCCCGGCGAAGTGTCGCCGATAGTAGCCTCTGGCGTCGCGTGTGGGGCGGCGGTCGAACTGGACGAAGGCACAAAATGCTTTGATAAAGCCGGTGCGCTCAATGAAAGCCTGAGTCTCGAACTGCCCCCGGGCGATGAAATTCAGTCCACCAAAGAAATGGAAGCAGGATCGTATATCGGCAAGATCTCGGGACGGGTCATCGCCTGTGCCGGTTCACACAGCAAAGTCGTCTACGGCATAACGGGCATCACATCCATCAAAAGTTGGGGAGCGGAAGAATGCCCGACCGCGGCCACCGCGTGTTATGAGATACGGAGCACGTTCGAAGAAGGTTCGATTCACGGCGAAGGTCATGGCTATGGTTGGCTGGTCAAAGAAGGCGAACATCTGGTGTTCACCACCGGTAGCGTGAAGGACACGGTGGAAGAGGGGGGCGAACGGCTCGAAAATGTTCCGGTGAGCTTCGGCCAGTTCGCTGTGGAACTGTGCGCCCGTGCCGGTAAATCCGGCACAGACATCTGTGGCACCGGTACGTCGGCGCCCTGGGTTCACAAGAACGGGAGCGAAAGCCAGCCGGGCTGCACTACGAAATACGGTCGCTACGACGCACACATAACAAACTCGGCGAAAGAAACGTCACTCACGACGCAGCACTGCGTGTACTGGGGTGAAGAGATGCACAAACAGGCGATCGACAGCCCCAACTCTGTGAGCGCCGTGTCATGCGTGCCGGAATCGACCGACTGCGTGGTGACCGACAGTACAGGCAAGGCGCTGTACTCCACGAACGTGAGCGCGACCGCGGCGGCCACGTGGACGTCGTGGACCGGGCCGAGCGGCGCCACTCCCGGTGAGGCGATCGCGTGTCCGACGACCTCGCTGTGCGCGCTCGGCGACGGCAAAGCCACCGAAGGCGGCGGCAACATGTACTACGCGACCTCGTTGGGCGGCGCGTGGAGCGAAGCGTTCAAACCGGCGCACGGCGTCCTGGCAGTCTCCTGCCCCACCTCGTCCTTCTGTGTCGATGGGCAGGAAGCCGGCCGCATCAGGTACACGGCTAAACCGGCGTCGAGCGAATGGACGGAAGTGACGGGAATCGGCTCGAGCGCGATCAACGGCGTCGCTTGCCTCTCCTCGTCCTTCTGTGCAGCCGTGAACGGCTCGGGCGACCTCTACGTCGCCAACACCGAAGCGCACGTCAAGGAAGCGTCAGGCTGGAAGCTGACGGACATCGACGGCTCGACCGCGCTGCACGGCGTGGCCTGCACGTCGACGACATCGTGCGTTGCCGTCGACGGAGCGGGCAACGTCATATACCTGACGATCAACAGCAGCGGCGAAGCCAAAGAACCCGCCAAGCACGACGTCGACGGCACAAACGACCTGACCGCGGTCTCCTGCGCGGGAGAATCCACATGTGCCGCCGTCGACCTCAGTGGCAACATCCTCGCGTCGAGCAGCGCCGGCGCGACGTGGGACAAGCAGCACGCGCTCGGCACGGAACTGACCAGCGTCTCGTGCGCGTCGGGTACGCTGTGTGTCGCCGCCGACAAATCGGGCAACGCCACGGCGTTCGACCCGGCTGTGGTGCCGACGAGCTACACGCAGAAGATCGACTCGAGCAACAGCGTGAAGGCCGTCTCGTGCGTGCCATTGATGGCCGACTGTGTGGTCGCCGACAGCACGGGGAAGGCGCTGTACTCGACGGCGGTGAGCGCGACGGTGGTCTCGCCGGTCACCTGGACCACGTGGACCGGTCCGGCCGGAACCAGTTCGAGCGAGGCGATCGCGTGCCCGACGAGTTCGCTGTGCGCGTTCGCCGATGGCCCGATCGAACCGGGCGCCACCGGCGGCAACATGTACTACGCGACGTCGCTGGGCGGCGCCTGGACAGAAGCGTTCAGCCCGGCCTATGGTGTGGTGGCGGTCTCCTGTCCCAGCGCGTCCCTCTGCGTCGATGGGCAGGAAGGGGAAGGCTACATCCGCTACTCGACCAAACCGGCGTCGAGCGAATGGACCACGGTGACGATTGGGTCGGGTGCGATGAACGCCGTCGACTGCTTCTCCTCGTCGTTCTGCGCGGTCGCGGACGGCACGGGGCACGTCCACGTCGCCACCACGGAAGCGAAAATCAAGGAAGCGTCCGGCTGGAAGTCCACAGCGATCGAAGGCTCACCGGCGTTTAACGGCATCGCCTGCGCCGCGAGGACATCGTGCGTCGCGATCGCCGACACCGGCAACGTCTATGACCTCACGATCAACGGCAGCGGTGAAGCAACAATGACCAAAGAAGACATCGACGGCACCAACAAACTAACCGCGATCACCTGCACGGAAGCACTGACGTGCGTCGCCGTGGACAGCGCCGGTAACGTCTTCGCGTCGGACAACGGCGGTGAAACATGGCGCAACGAGCAGGCGCTCGGCACCAACCTGACCTCCGTGTCGTGTTCGGCGAGAGCACTCTGCCTCGCGGGCGACACAACCGGCGAAGTCACTGCGTTCGAGCCGGAATGAGCCCGCTGAGACAGGTGAAGCCCGAGCGAGGAAGGCGGAGTCGTGGCCAGCAACGGCAGAGCGGTCGTCGATGAGCAGGCGGCCGCCGACGATCGGACGGCGTCCTCGGCGTTGCGGCTGGTCCACCCCCGGCGCGACGGGTTCGAGCGTAGTGTCGGGAACGAAGTCCGAGCGCAGAGTGCGAATGGCGACTCGGCCACTGCGACGCTGTTGCTCGGCGACCTGCACGAGCGGGTCGAACGCGCTCTGGCGGAGATCGAGTTCGAGATGCCCGCCGGAGCCGACCGGCTCGTCGAGGCCGCTCGCTACGCGCTCCTGGCCGGCGGCAAGCGGGTGCGGCCGGTGTTGGTGCTGGCCACCGCCCAGGCGCTGGGCCTGACGATCGACGACGTGCTGCCGACGGCGTGTGCGATCGAGTGCCTGCACACCAACTCGTTGATCGTCGACGACCTGCCGGCGATGGACAACCATGCGCGCCGGCGCGGCCGGCCCACGCTGCACCGGGTGTACGGCGAGAACATCGCGATCCTCGCCGGCTGCGCGCTGCTCAGCGAAGCCCAGCGCCTGATCCTCGAGCAGCAGCGCGGCTCTGCCACGCTGCGCAATCGTCTGCTGAGGATCGTGCTGCAGGCCACTGGCACCATGGGCATGGTCTCCGGCCAGTTTCTCGATGTGACCGGCTACCGCCCCAGTGATGCGGGTGACCTCGAGCGCATGCAGATGCTCAAGACCGGGACGCTGATCGTGGCGTGCGTGCGCTGCGGGACACTGCTCGCGGACAAGCAGATGAGCCGCGCGTTCGCCACGTTTGCGCACGATCTGGGAGCGCTCTTCCAGGTCGTCGACGACATCCTCGACGAGACCGGCAAGGCGCGCTGGCTCGGGAAGATCCCGCGCAGTGACCGGCGCGCGGGAAAGCTGACCAACATCACGATGTTCGGCCTCGACCATGCCCGGGGGACGGCGATGACCCTCCACGAGCGCTGCAACGCGAGTCTCGACGAGATTGCTTCGAGCGCGTCTGGCTCCGTCCAGGCGTTGCGGGAAATCACGGATGGCGTCTACCGGCGCGACAGGTGAAGGGATGAACGTGTCGCTGATGTCCGCGGGTACGAGTGGTGAAGAACGGTGAAAGTGTGGCGGGCATCCACCAGCCTGAGAGGGGGTGGGGAGCGATGAAAGCCTGGCTGGCATCGCGCCTGTGGTGGCTACCGCTCACGGCGACGGGGCTGCTCGGAGATCGGGGCTCGCGCGGGCGCTGGCTGTGTGTGCCGGGTTTGGTCGCGTTCACCGCCCTGGTCTCGACGTCTGGCAAGGCGACAATCCGCCGTCCGCGTCCAAGCGCGGGCTACGGCGCTCCCCCGATCGGGCGATTGGGCCTGGCGAGCAGTTTCCCCAGCACGCACGCCGCCTGTGGATTCGCGATCGCCGGGTGGCTGCGGCGCTCGCGCCGGCGCAACTGGTTGCACCTGCTCGCCGCGACCGTCGGATATGTGAGGGTTCGCAGACGCGCCCACCATCTTGTGGACGTGCTGGCGGGCGGCACCTTGGGGTACGCGATCGGCCGCTGTGCCGATTCGACCTGGGGGACGTTGAGTTGCCATTGGGGAGACAACCGCAAAAAGCGCGCGATCGGCCGATGTGCTGGCCCGATCCGGGAGATATCGGTTAGGACATTGGAGACAGAGAGACGACCGGAGAGGGGCGGATTATCCATGCGACGCATCAAAATCATCGACCTTGCATTTGCGGCTATAGTCGCGATGGGCCTGCTTGTGGGCGGCGGTGTGTCGCGTGCCCAAGCGAGCCTTCTGACCCCACCGACTGAAACGCGCTACGCGAAGATTCGGCAGGTGTGCCCCGCGCCAAAGCCGGGCGACGCGAGTTGCTTTGCGCTGGCGCTCGTCCCCGCTCCGGCGGGCGCCGCCGGCGTACAGCCCTACGCGGTTGGCGCCGGCTCGTCCTCCAAAGGGCCGGCGGGCGGGCTCACCCCCGCGGACCTTGCGAGCGCGTACGGCTTCTCACCTGCGGCCGGTGGAGCCGGGCAGACGGTTGCGATCGTCGATGCCTACGACGACCCGGACATCGAAACGGACCTCGGCACGTTCGACGCGCAGTACGGGCTCCCGGCCTGCACCGCCGCGAACGGCTGCTTCAAGAAGGTCGGCCAGACGGGGAGCACCACCTCGCTGCCCGCGGCCGACACAACCGGTTGGTCGCTCAAGGTCTCACTCGACGTGGAGACCGTGCACAGCGTGTGCGAGAGTTGCAAGATCCTGCTGGTCGAGGCCGAATCGGAGAGCCTTGCCGACCTCGCGGCGGCAGTGAACGAAGCAGTGAAGCTGAAAGCGAGTGAGGTCTCCAATTCGTATGGCGCCCTGGAGAGCGAAATGGGGGAATCCGAACAGGCCGCCTACCACCACCCCGGAGTGGTGATCGCGGCCTCCGCGGGCGACTCCGGCTACCTCAGCTGGGACCAGGTCGCCGCCTTCCTGCCGGCGCCCGGGATGCCGAACGCGCCCGCGTCGTTGCCGTCGGTGGTGGCGGTTGGAGGGACCTCGCTCAAGCTCAAAGCGAACGGCACGCGCGCAAGCGAGTCGGTATGGAACGACAGCGGTCGCCCTTCCTACGAAGAATTCAAAAAGTTCAGTGCAACGGGGGGTGGGTGCAGCACGCTGTTCGCCGCCCCTTCGTGGCAGCTAAGCGCGCCGGGCTGGGCGAGCGCCGCCTGCGGGACCAAACGCCTTGACAACGACATCTCCGCGGTAGCAGACCCCTACACCGGCCTCGACGTCTACGACAGTTATGTCTACGAACCGGAATTCACGCCCGGCTGGCTGACGCTTGGCGGCACCTCGCTCTCGGCGCCGCTGATCAGCGCGCTCTACGGCCTCGCCGGCGGCAGCCACGGGGTCGGTTACCCGGCGGCGACGCTCTACGCGCATCTCGGCGAAGCGTCCGCGCTGTATGACGTCACCGCCGGGGGAAATGGATACTGCGACGGCGAAGCGGCCGGTCCGTGCGGCGAGCCGGCGATCAACGAAGAGATCGGGGACATCGACTGCCAAGGCACGACGGCGTGCGACGCGGCGCCGGGCTTCGACGGGCCCGCCGGTGTCGGCGCGCCCAGCGGGCTGGGCTCGTTCGCCGGAGCCCCCCAGCTCCCGCCGACTGTCGTGACCGGCGCGGCAAGCTCGATCAAGGCGAGATCGGCAGTGCTGAACGCCACCGTCAACCCCAACGGCGACGCCGTGAGCGCTTGCACATTCGAATACGGGTCAACCACCTCCTATGGGCACAGCGCGCGGTGCGCTTCGCTGCCTGGGTCGGGGACGAGTCCGATCGCGGTGTCCGCAAGGGTCGCGCGACTGGTCATGAGAAGCACCTACCACTTCCGGATCGTCGCCACCAACCCGTCCGGCACGAGCGACGGCAACAGCAAGACGCTCAAAACGCCATAGACCTAAGCCTGGATCTCATTGAGATCCAGGCTAAACGATCGAGCGCCCAGCGCGTAGTTTGCTGCGGGTCTGGGCAAGGATTTGCCAGTCATGGAGCAGTTTGATGTAATCGTCATTGGGGCCGGGCCCGCGGGTTCAACCACGGCATATCGCTTGGCGCGCGAGGGTGCCCGGGTGCTGCTCTTGGACAAGGCGCGGTTCCCGCGAGATAAGCCGTGCGGGGGCGGTATATCCGGCCGGGCGATGCGGGAGCTGCCGTTGGATCCACAGCCGGTCGTGGAGTGCGTCGTGGACACGCTGGAGTGGAGTTTCTGTGGTCGTCGGCCATTCCTTCGTGGTGGGGGCAAGCCGTTGGCATCGATGACACGACGGCGGCGACTGGACCACTTTCTTGTCGAGCAGGCAGTGGGTGCCGGTGCTGAGTTTCGAGATGGCGTTGCCGTTTCGGAGGTCTCCGAACGTGGTGCACGTGTTGACGGTAGGTGGATCGACAGCGAGCTCTTGGTCGGGGCCGACGGCGTCAACGGGTCAGCGGCGCGGTCACTCGATCTTGCGGATAAGCGTGTCTATGCTGTTGCCTTCGAGGGCAACCTGCCTTTCACTCATTTCGATCTGGGTCGTTGGCGAAGCACGGTCGTAATTGAGCTTGGCACGATCCCGGGCGGCTACTGCTGGATCTTTCCCAAGGGCGACCACCTCAACATCGGGGTGGGTGGTTGGGAAAGCACCGGTCCCATGCTGCGCAAGCATCTGCAGGAGTTCTGCAACCGACGAGGATTTGATTACTCCAAGCTCCAGGATCTGAGGGGTTATCGACTCCCAGTGCGCCGTCCCGGCGCCGCCCTCGCGCGGGGACGAGCACTGCTGGTCGGAGATGCGGCAGGGCTCGTCGATCCGCTCGCGGGCGACGGTATGTATGCGGCGTTCTTCAGCTCCAGGCTGGCCACCGAAGCCGCACTGGATCTCCTCTCCGGCCGAGTCTCGGATCTCGAGCCCTACGCACGGTCGGTCGTGTCCGAGCTCGGGCGGTTGTTCGCCTTTGCGTGGAACGCAAAAATCGCAGTTGACCATTTCCCGCGACTCGCCCTCGGTGCGGCTGTCAGCCCATTGGGATGGCGGACACTCGAGAAAATGCTGTGCGGCGAGCTCCGCGAGCCACGAGCCGTCGCCGGGATCGCTGTACGGACCCTCGAAATGCTGGCCCGACAGGCAGGATGGCCCGGAGCCGCCTATCGGGTTGAGGCGGTCGCCGCGAACGGTGGGTACGGGTCGTAAGCAAGGCGCTAAACAGGCTCAAAGCGTCGCGGGGCGTTCGACTCTCGGCCGCCCAGCACCCGCCGTTGCTGACGTGCCCAGGAACGTTCCGAACGGCGCTGGGGTAGGTCCGGCGCCTCGTTCGTGGCAGTTCGCGCACCTCGATAGGCTGGTAGGCGTGACAGCGCAGGTGGTGGAGGTGGCCAGGGAGGTGTGGGCGTGACCGCCGGGGATCGCGGGAGACAGCGGCCGTGGCGGGGCACGACGCCCCGCCCCCATGCGGGTGGGATGCTCCGATGACGCGCGCGGACGCCCCCCAAATGCCCGACCCTGCACAACACATCGCCGAGCTGCGGCGGATGGTCGAGTACCACTCCCACCGCTACTACGTGCTCGACGATCCCATCATCGGGGATGACGAGTACGACGCGCTGTTCGATGAACTGCGGGCGCTGGAGGCCGCGCACCCTGCGCTGCTCACGCCCGACTCGCCCACGCAGCGCGTGGGGGGCACCCCGGTGGGGCGGCTGGAGAAGGTCGCGCACCTGGAGCCGATGCTGTCGCTCTCCAACGCCCGCTCCGAGGACGAGTTCCGCGCGTGGGTCGAGCGGATGCGCAACCACCTCGCGCGCGAGGGCATCTCCCAGCCGCGCTTTCAGTATGTGGTCGAGCCGAAGGTCGATGGTTTGGCGATCTCGCTGATCTACCGCGACGGCGTGCTCGAGCGCGGCGTCACCCGCGGCGACGGGGAGATCGGCGAGGACATCACCCACAACCTGCGCACGATCCGCGCGATCCCTTTGCACATCGAGGACGCGCCGCCGCTGCTGGAGGTGCGCGGCGAGCTGTACATGTCGCTGAAGGACTTCACCGCGCTCAACGAGCGCCGCGCCGAGCAGGGCCTTTCGACCTTCATGAACCCACGCAACTCCGCCGCCGGCACAGTCCGCCAGCTCGACCCCGCGCTCGCCGCCGAACGGCCGCTGTCGATCTGGTGCTACCAGGTGGGGGTGACCGAGGGGCTTACGTTTACGACGCATTGGCAGGCGCTGGAGTGGTTGCGCGAGCACGGCTTCCGTGTCAACAGCGACATCCTTCAGCTACATGGCGAGGACGAGGTGATCGCCCAGTGTCTCGCCTGGCAGCGCCGCCGGGGAGAGCTGGACTTCGAGATCGACGGCGTCGTCGTGAAGGTCTCCAACCTCGACCTCCAGCGCCGTCTCGGCTCGGTGGGGCGCGACCCGCGGTGGGCGGTCGCCTGGAAGTTCCCGCCCACCACGGCCGTGACACGGCTGGAGCAGATCGGCTGGAACGTGGGCAAGTTTGGCGACATGCGGCCGTTTGCGATGCTCGCGCCGGTCGCTGTCGGCGGCGTCACGATCAAGCTCGCCACGCTGCACAACGAGGAGGACCTGCGCCGCAAGGACATCCGCGATGGGGAGGATGTGATCGTGTTGCGCGCCGGCGACGTGATCCCGCAGGTGATCTCCCCCGCGCCGCACGTCGTCGAGCACGAGCGCCGCCCGCCGCTCCCGCGCCCGCCCACGCGCTGCCCCTTCTGCGGGACGCGCACCGTCAAGCCGCGCGACTCGGTCTACACCACCTGCCCCAACCGCGCCTGCCCCGAGCGCGCCTGGCAGCTGCTAAAGCACTTCGTCTCGCGCGGTGCGATGGATATTGAGGGGCTCGGCGAGAAGCAGGTGCGCTTGCTGCAGCAGGAGGGCCTCGTCAAGATGCCCGGCGACTACTACCGCCTGGGAGAGCGTCAGTCAGAGCTGCTGGAGCTGGAGGGCTTTGCCGAGGTCTCGGTGCGCAACCTGCTCGCGGCGATCGAGGAATCAAAGCGGCGGCCGTTCGCGCGGGTGCTGTTCGCGCTGGGGATCGAGGAGGTGGGGGAGGTGACCGGGCGCAACATCGCCCAGCGCTTTCGTGACATCGACGCGCTGCTGGGCGCCTCCGAGGAGCAGATCGCGCAGACGCCGGGGATCGGCGAGAAGATGGCCCGCTCGATCCGCGACCAGCTGGACGAGCAGCACATGCGCGACGTGATCGCCGACCTGCGCCGGCTCGGGCTGCGCTTCGCGCAGGCCGGTCCCCCGCCCTCAGAGGGCGTGTTCGCGGGTCTCACGGTGGTGCTCACCGGCACGCTCCCCCACTGGACGCGCGAGTACGCCACCGAACGGATCCAGGCCGCAGGCGGGCGCGTCACCACCTCGGTCTCACGCAAGACCCACTACCTCGTCGCGGGTGAGTCCGCCGGCTCGAAGCTCGAAAAGGCCCGCCGCCTGCAGATCCCCGTGCTCAACGAGGACGGTTTGCGCCGGCTGCTGGGTGACGACGAGGGCGATCAGTAGTCGGCGAGCGTGATCGCCATGTTGTCCTGCAGCGTGTGCGCCGCAGCGGTCGAGATGCCGTCGTTGAAGAACGCAAACGCCAGCTCGTCCCCGTCGGCCGCCGCGCAGTAGCCCGCGAGGTTGGACACGCCCGTGAGCGTGCCTGTCTTCGCCTCGCAGCGGCCCGCCGCGGCGGTGCCGCGCATCCGTTCGGAGAGCGTGCCCGTGTGGCCCGCCACGGCCAGGTCCCCGCGCAGGATCGTCCCCAGTTCGGTGTGCGCTATCTCATTCAGCAGTCCCACCACTTCGTAGGGGGAGGTCTGGTCCTCTTCTGAGAGCCCCGACCCGTCCACCACTTTGGGGTGCACACCCAGCTCCGCGATCGTTTCGCGCGCCACCCTGGCTCCCGCCGCCGTGGTGCCGGCGCCCCCGAAGCGCGCGCCAAGGCCCTTCAACAGCATCTCGGCGAAGAAGTTGTCCGACGGCGGCAGCGTCAGCCCCAGCAGCTGCTCGATCGTTGGTGACAGCGCCCCCGCCAGCTTCACCGCTCCCGCCGGGGTGCTCGTCGTGCCGCCGCCCTGCTCGACGACCACGCCGGCCTTCCGCAGCCCCGCGCGCAGCTGGCGAGCTGCGTAAGCAGCCGGCGCGTGTGCGCCCTTTTCGTTACCCGTTTCCCCGCGGTTGAACGCCAGCGCGCTGAGGTCGCCTTCGAGGAAGGGGTCCCACGCGTAGTCGCTGGAGGGCTCGCCGCGCAGCGAGTCGAAGAGCGATTCGTCCCCCCACACCTTCCCGGTGACGCGCCGGATGCCTTGCGCCTTCAGCTGTGCCGCGAGCGTCGACACCGAGGTGCCCACGCCGCCGTAGTGGCCGCGGATGAAGGCGCTGCTGCCGAACGTCGGGTCGCCGCCGCCGCGCAGGTACAGGTCGCCCTGCCACATGCCTCCCGGCGCGAGGTGGCCGACACCGAGCACGCTGGTTTCCAGCTGCGCCGTCGGCCCTATCCGCTCCAGCGCGCTCACCGCCGTGTACAGCTTCTCCACCGACGCCGGTGGGTGGCGCTGCGTGGCGCGCTCGGCGAACAGCGGCTTGCCGCTCGTCATGTCGTACACGTACGCCCCCGACTGCGTGCCCGCGAGGTCGAGCTCGTGCGCCATATGTTGCTGCAGCGCCGCGGTGCCTGCCGCCGTGGCGGCTCCCCCGCGCGCCGGGTGACGGGCTGCCAGCAGCGGCTTTGGAGAAAGGCGCGTCGTCGGCACGCCGGGGATCGCCCGCAGGTCGGGATGCTCCGCCCTGGCGACCGCCGCGCGCACCGCGGCCGTCATGTGGAGGTCGGCCGTGGCGGTCGTCCCAGGCACGAGCGCGCCCGCGACGACGAGTGCGCAGAGGACGATCGGTACCAGTGCAAGCCGGAGCCGGGGCACGCACCAGTAGAATAAAGGGTGGTATGGGTAGCGTTGTCAAGCTGGGGGAGACGACCGGTCGCGCGCGGACCCGTCGCGCGCGACGGCGGCCCAGCAAGACCGCCTTGGTGCTCGGCGGTGGGGGCTTCACGGGGGGGGTGTACGAGGTTGGGGCGCTGCGCGCGCTCGACCTGCTGGCGGTCAACAGCAGCGTCAACGACTTCGACATCTACGTGGGCACCTCCGCCGGGGCGTTCATCGCCGCGCTCTGCGCCAACGGGGTGACCCCCGACGAGATGATGCGCGTCGCCACCAGCGAGGCCCCCCAGCCGTTCCGCGACATCGACCTCGGCGATCTGCTGCGCCCCAACCTTGGCGAGCTGCTGCGTGGGGGCGTGCGGCTGCCGCTGCGGATCGCCTCGCTCGCGCGCCAGATCGTCTCCCAGCCGGGGCAGGTCTCGGTGCTGGACCTCGCGCTCGGGCTCGCCCAGGCGCTGCCCTCCGGGCTGTACACCGGCGCCGGCATCGAGGGCTACCTGCACAAGGTGCTCGGCGAGCCCGGCCGCACCGACGACTTCCGCGAGCTGCGCGGAGGCAGGGAGCTGTACATCGCCGCCACTGACCTCGACACCTGCGAGCGGGTCGTGTTCGGGGCCGAGGGCTTCCAGCACCACCCGATCTCCACCGCTGTGCGCGCCTCCGGTGCGCTGCCGATGGTCTATGCCCCCGTGCGGCTCGACGGCCGCGAGCTGGTGGACGGGGGGCTGATCTCCACCACCAACCTCGACATCGCTGTCGAGGCCGGCGCCAAGCTCGTGGTCGTGATCAACCCCGTGGTGCCGTACGTAAACGATTTCGCCACCGAGGTGCGCACGCTGCGCGGACGCCGCCCGCGGCGCGTCTCGGACATGGGCTTCCCGCAGATCGGCTATCAGGCGTTCAAGCTGCTCGCCCACCAGCGGCTGCACGAGATGGCCACTCGCTGGGAGGAACGCTACCCCGGGGTGGACATCGTGCTGATCGAGCCCGACGCCACCGACGAGCTGATGTTCCAGACGTCGATCATGAACTTCGCCTCGCGCATCGCGATCGCGCGGCATGGCTTCCAGTCGATCGCCCACCACCTCGCGGGCGAGTACCCGCACTACCGCGAAGTCACCAAGCGGCACGGGATCGACATATCCCCTGAGCGGCTGCGCACCGTGGTCGAGCATTTCGAGGCCGAAACCGCCGCCGAGGAGCACGAGCACGACACGAGCGCGTGGCGGCGGATCCTCGAGGGCACGACCGGCGCGCTGCTGCGCCAGAGTCAGCCGGCGGAGTCCGCCGGCGCCTGAGTCAGCCGGCGGAGTCCGCCGGCGCCTGAGTCAGCCGGCGCCTGAGTCAGCCGAGCGCCTTGTCGACCGCGTTCAGCACGCGGGCGGTGGCCGCGGCGTTGCGCAGCGCGATGCGCACGTGACGTGGCTCGTCAAGCCCCGCGCCGGCGGCGACCAACACGCCCGCGCGTTCCATCCGCGTGGCCAGCTCCGTGCCGTCGAGCTTCTGGTGGGCGACCCACAGGAAGTTGGCCTGGCTGTCGGTCACCTCGAAGCCGCGCTCGCGCAGCTCGGCGGTCAGCCGCGGGCGCTCCTCGCAGACGCTCTGCACGTGGCGCGTGAGCGGTTTGGCGCCGGAGCGCAGCGCCTCCAGCGCGCCCGCCTGTGAGAGCTCGCTGACGCCGAGGTCGGGCTCGAGCTCGGCGAGCAGCTCCTCCGAGCCCGGTCCCCCCACCGCGTAGCCGACGCGCAGCCCCGCCAAGCCCCACGCCTTGGAGAAGCTGCGGAACACGAGCAGCCGCGGGTGCTTCTCCAGCAGCCGCAGCGATGCGTCGGTTGGCTGGGCGTCGGCGAAGTCGACCAGCGCCTCGTCCAGCAGCACCGCGATCCCCTCGGGCAAACCTTGCAGCAGGCGCTCGAGCTCCGCCGTGGCCAGCAGCTCGCCGGTCGGGTCGTTGGGGCTGGCGAGCGCAACCACGCGCGTGTTGTGTTCGGCGGCGGCCGCCAGCAGTGCGTCTACCAGCGGCGCCTCTCTACCACCGACCGGCACCGCGCGGCCGTGGGCACGGCGCGCCATGATCGGGTACAGCGGGTAGGAGGGCCACGAGGTGAGCAGCTCCTGTCCGGGCTCCATCAGCGCCCTGGTGGCGGCGCTCAGCAACTGGGCGGCGCCGTTGCCGACGATCAGGCGTCCCGCCGGGATGTCGTGGCGCTCGGCCAGCTCGCTGCGCAGCCGCGAGCCGCGCAGGTGGGGGTAGCGCTGCAGCCCGGCGCGCGCGGTGAACGTGATCGCGTTGACGATGTTCGCGTGCGGCAGTTCCGGCCACGTCGTCTGCGAGAGATCGAGCGTAGTGACGCGCGTGAGCGCCTTGCGCCTGCGCTCCGCCGCGTCCTCGCGCAGCCCGCGGTTGACCTCCTCCTCGGGTACGCCCTCGAACTGGCGGTAGTAGTCGAGCAGACCCATGGCGGCGGCTCGCGGCTAGTCCGGGCTCAGACGCCGTTGCCGGGGGTGACCATGCTGCCGGTGCCGTTGAACAGCACAAACCAGATCGCGAACACCCCCGCGCAGATCGCGGCGGTGGTCGCGAACACGCGGCCGAGCGCCCCGCTGCGCTGGTCGATGCCTGCGGCGCGCCGCACGAGGATCCACGCCTCGTCGAGGTTGCGCATGATCTTCAACGCTCCGAACAGCAGCACCAACAGCCCGACGAGCGAGGACAGGATGCCGAGGCTGACGCTGCCGGAGAGGTAGTTGACCTGCGCGCCGATCCACAGGCAGGCGATCGGGATCGGCCCCCAGCAGCAGAGGCTGAGCACCGTCATCATCGCCAGCATCGCATCGGCGAGGCGACGGTCGACGCGCTGGCGTCCGGCGCTGCCGAGCTTCGGCAACGCCCGGTAACGGACCGGAGCGGTGCCCGGTCGCCGGCCTACGAAGAGTCCGCCTGTATCGCTGGGATCGCTACGCATATATCACCACTTGCCTACGTGTGTTATATCACTAGCACTCTGTATGGCGTGGCTGGATCGCGGTGCCATCTCGAATACACCCTATCGGCTCGCGTACAGCGAATCGAGAATCTCGGCGTACTTTTCTTCAACGATGTTGCGCTTGACCTTCAGCGTCGGCGTCAGCTCGCCGCCGGCCTGCGAGAGATCGCACTCGAGGATCGCGAACTTCTTAACCTGCTCCACGTTGGCGTAGCCCGCGTTCACGCGCTCCACTTCGCCGCCGATCAGCTCGCGGATCGCGGGCTCGCGGGCCAGCAGCGCAGGCTCCTGTGGGAGGTCGTGCTCGCGCGCGTAGCCGGCGATCTCTTCCTCATCGAGCGTGATCAGCACTACCGGGTAGGGGCGCCTGTCGCCGTGCATCACCGCCTGGGAGATCCAGCGGCACTGCTTGAGGTCGTTCTCGATGTTGGCGGGCGTCAGGTTCTTGCCGCCGGCGGTGATGATGATGTCCTTCTTGCGCCCCGTGATCGAGAGGTAGCCGTCCTCGTCGAGCGAGCCGAGGTCGCCGGTGTGCAGCCAACCGTCCTCCACGGCGCCGAAGGAGGCGTCGGCGTTGTGGTGGTAGCCCTGGAAGATGTTGGCGCCCTTGATCAAAATCTCACCGTCGTCGGCGATTCGCAGCTGCACGCCCGGCAACGCGCGCCCCACGGTGCCAAAGCGGTGGTCCTCGATCGTGGAGGCGGTCGAGATCGTCGACGTCTCGGTCATCCCATACCCCTCCAGCACGGGCACCCCTGCGGCCCAGAAGAACTCGAGGATCTCATGCGCGATCGGAGCGGCGCCGGTGGCGGCCTGGCGCAGGCGCCCGCCAAAGATCGCGCGCACGTTTTTGAAAAGGCCCTCATCGGCCTCCTCGAAGGGCGCGCGCAGCTCCTTGGGGATCTCCTCTTCGCGGGCGAGGATGTCGCGCACGCGCTTACCCAGTTCGATCGCCGCCTCGGTGCGGGCGCGTTCCTCCGGCGGCTGCGCCTCGATCGCGCCGTGTGCGAGCGTGTAGATCTTCTCGAAGATCCTCGGCACCGACGGCAGGAAGGTCGGTTTGACCTCCTGCAGCTCGCCGACGATCTGCTTGACGTCGCCCCCGAAGTAGGCGATCGTCGTGCCCCGGTCGATCGCCCCCAGCTGGATCAGCAGCGCGAACGCGTGCGCGAGCGGTAGGAACAGGTAGGTGACCTCGTCGTCGTGGATCTGCCCGACCTCGCGCACCATGTCGAGCGTGGCGCAGTAGTTGCCGTGGGAGAGCACGCAGCCCTTCGGCGGGCCGGTGGTGCCGGAGGTGTAGATGAAGGTATAGGGGTCCTCGGGGGTGAGGGCATCGCGGCGGCGCTGGAGCTCCTCGGAGCCCTCGCGCCCACGGGCACGCAGCTCCGCCAGCGGGATCGCGGCGGGGGGGTGGGTTGTTGTGTTCTTTTCGGGACCAGACCCATCCGCGTCGATCGCGATCACGGTGTGCAGCTCCGGCAGGCGGTCGCGCACGGCGGCGACCTTCGCAAGCTGTTCGGCGTCCTCGCACACGATCGCGCAGGCGCCGGAGTCGGAGATCACCCAGTGGCACTCCTCGGGGGAGTTGGTCTGGTAGATCGGCACCACCACCGCGCCGGCGGCGGTGATCGCCAGGTCGGCGTACGTCCACTCCGGCCGCGTGCCCGCGAGAATGCACACCCGATCGCCCGGCTGGATGCCGAGGTCGATCAGGCCGAGCGCGATCTCACGCACGATCTCGCCGAGCTCGATGTAGGTGACGTCCAGCCAGGCGCCATCCTGCTTGTGGCGGATCGCCACCTGCTCGCCGAACGACCCGATGGCGCGAGGGAGGAGATCGGCGATCGTGCTCCCTGTGGGGGCCGGCGTGGTGGGCGGCCGCGGATCGTGCTCGACCGTCGATCCCGCTGTGGCCTGCTCTGCGGTGCCTGCCTCCATGGCGCTCTCCTCCTCGGGTGGGCCAGGGGGTCCTGAACGACCCCTGCTGACATTACAGCCCAAGGATAAGCGCTATGGGCGCTCTATGTGACGGAGGCCACTCAGCCGGAGGCTGGGTAGGGGTCGTCCGAGGTCGGCAGGGTTAGCTGGTGGCCGGTGTGGCGCGTTGAAAGCTCGGCCGCTGGCCGGTGTGGCGCGGGGGTGGAAGTTCAGCCGCTGGCCTGCACGGAGCGCTGTGCCGAGGAAGGTCCTTGGCGGAGGCTGGCGAGGAAGAGGCTCTTGTCGATCCGGCCCTTGAAGATCGGGACCCCCAGCTCCATGCATTTCGCGAGGACCTCCTTGCGTCCCAGTCCGGCCTCATGGGCAAGCTCAGTGGGCGTCAGATGATTCGCCATCGGCATCTCCTTGGGGAGGGGGGAGGGGGTATGTCTACTTATAGCGCCGCCGGCGGACGTCGGCAACCCCAGTTTTGCCGCAGGGTGGGGCCTCGACGAGGGGGGGTTCTCGGAGGGTCTCAGATTGGGACGATCATGGCGGAGGGACGGATCGAGATGTCAGAGCACCCAAGGCAGGGGGATGCCCACGGCGAGGGGTGCTCAGCGAGGGGCGCTCAGCGAGGGCGTTCAGCGGGGGCGCTCACACGGGGTTGGGGATGTCCACAAAGACGTGACGCACGCCGAAGCGCTCGCTCAGGTGCTCCCCCAGGCGCCTCACCCCGAACGTCTCGGTGGCGTAGTGGCCGGCGGCGATGAAGTGCACCCCCGCCTCGCGCGCCTGCGCCATCACACGCTCGACCGGTTCCCCGGTGAGGAAGGCGTCGGCGCCGGCGGCGATAGCGTCCGCAAGATGGTCGGCGCCGCCGCCGCTGACGATCCCCAACCGCCTCACCAGCGGGGGGCCGCAGTCGAATGCGAGCGGCGCACGCGCGGTGACCTGCTCGACGCGGGTCAGCAACTCCGCCACGGGCAGTCCCGCGCCGGGGAACTGTGCGAGGCACCCAATTGGCGTGCCGCGGTGAGGCGCGAACGGCGCCAGCGGCTCGGCCTGCAGTGCGCGTGCCAGCAGCGCATTGTTCCCGACCTCGGGGTGGGCATCGAGCGGCAGGTGGTAGGCCAGCAGTGAGATGTCGGCGGCGAACAGCGCCCGCAGCCGTCGCGCCAGCGCGGTGTCGATCGGTCCCGGGCCCGGTCCCCAGAAAAGCCCGTGATGGGCTAGAACCAGCTCGGCCCCCTCTGCGTGGGCGCGCTCGAACAGCTCCAGCTGGGCGCTCACGCCGGTGGCGACCGTGGTCACTTCCTCCGCGCCGGGCACCTGCAGGCCGTTGGGGCCGTAGTCCGCGAAGCGCTCGGGCTGCAGCAGGCGGTCGAGGTCGGCCACGATGTCCTGCAGGCGGGTGGGCACCGGGCGAGGATAGTGGGCTTGGGGCTCAGGGTGGTGCGCGTGGGCCGGCTTGCGCGGTGCGGTGTGGGGTCCGCTGGAGTGCGCGGCGGCGATGGCGCGGCGACCACGCTCGACCCGACGAGGCCGCACGTGTGGGATACTGGAGCCTGCGTCGGGGCGTGGCGCAGCCTGGTAGCGCGCACCGTTCGGGTCGGTGAGGTCCCCAGTTCGAATCTGGGCGCCCCGATAAGTTCAAGTTCTGCGAAGGTCAGCGAACACGGGCGAAAATCCGCTCAAATACTGGCTTTCGTGGAGGCTCGTTTGCCGGTGTTCGCGGCTGTTCGGTGGCCTGTGGGACGCAGATGGGACGCAGGAGCCGGCCAAATGGGACGCAAACGGGACGCAAGGCCAACCGGCCGGCTGCTCTGGGACGAATGTCTCGCACGCGCCCGCGTATGCTGCGGGCGACGTGTCCGGTGCGACGGTACGAGATGCGAGGGAGGACGACGCGCCGGTGTGCGCGGCGATCTACGCGCCCTACGTGCGCGAGACGGCCGTCAGCTTCGAGGGCGAGCCGCCGACGCCCGCACAGATGGCCGAACGCATCGCAGCGGCATTGCGCACGCACGCTTGGATCGTGCTCGAAGATGACGAGTGCATCGTTGGCTACGCCTACGGTGGGCCGCACCGGAAGCGAGCGGCCTACCGCTTCTCGTGCGAGGTCAGCGTCTACGGGCTCTACGTCGGTGCGGTGCTCGTCGCCCTGTTGCTCGCGGTCAGTCTCGCCGCGCCGGCAATGCTCGGCATGGGCGACGTGAAGCTCGCGCTGCTAATCCTCTGCGCCCTCGATGCCTTCGCGCCGCTCGCACTGCTCATCACCCTGGAGTTGTACGCGCTGATTGCGCTGTACCTCCTCAGCCGTCGCGGACGCGCCGCACTCAAAATCTCGTTGCCGCTCGCGCCGATCACCGCCGCGGCGTGCCTGATCGTCCTCCTGCTATGAGACGCCACCCGCTCATCGCCCGCGTTGGCTCAGCAGGTGCCGCGGTCGTATCCCTCTCGGCGCTGATAATGCTGTGGCAGCTCAGGCCCGGATTGCCGCAAATCAGCTCCATCACGGCGCCACTGACCACGGCGATTATCCAGCAGGGCTTCGTCTGCATCGTATGGCTGCTCGCCGCTTACATTGCGCTCTCAGTCTTCATCCGCGCCGCGCAGGCCACCGTCCACAGCTCCCCCTCCCGCCGCACGATGGTCCTGCCGGGGGTGATACCGAGCGCGCCGCCACCCAGGCCACGAGCAGCGGCACCCCGGACTACCCCTCGATTCCCTCTCACCTTTGCCCCGCGACTCGCGCCGACCGCCGCCGACGCGCCTGTCTCACGGGTCGCGCTTGCCCCACCGCCCACGGCCTCATCGTCCGATGCGTCAGCGACACCCGCTCCAACCGCGACGCAGGACCGACCTGCCCTCTCGATCTCCGTTCTCGGCCCGTTCAGGGTCACCGGAGCCAAGCGAGCACTCAAACGAGCGGCGACACGCGAGCTGATTGCGTATCTCGCGCTGCAACCCAAGGGCGCCAGCCGTGACGAGTTGATCGAGGCGCTATGGCCCGCACAAGATCCCGAGCGCACCCGCCCCCGCTTCTGGCAGTCCGTAACCGATGCGCGAGGCGCACTCGCCGACGCATGGGTCCACGACGGCGAGCGCTACCAACTCGACCGCGCGAAGGCCAACATCGACCTCGACCAGCTAGAGCAGCTTCTAGCATCCACAGACCCCGAACACGATGACCCCCAAGCCCTCGAAACCGCGATCGGACTATGGCGCGGCGAGCCACTTGAAGGCACCGACTACGGCTGGGCCGACGGACATATACGCCGCCTCCGCGCCACCCTGCTCGAACTACTGGAGCGCGCCGGACGCTCACGCCTCCAAAGCGGCGACGCTCGCGGCGCCCTTGAAATAGCGGAGCAGGCAATCACGCTCGACCAGTTCCACGAGGAAAGCTGGCGCCTCGCTCTCCAAGCCGAACATGCGCTCGGGCTGCGCGAGTCGATCACCCGTCGCTACGACGAACTCACGCGCTCGCTCGACGAGCAACTTGGGCTAGAGCCGACACGCGAGACAAGGAAAATCTATCGACAGCTACTCGGACAGAACTAAGTATGACCTGGCGTGGCAAGAACCGAAGCAGTGACCTTTTTCAAGGATTGCCTGGCGTCCAGAGACACGTTACTGCTGTCAGCACGCCGTCGCCGTATTTGTCCCACACAAGCGGCAATACGATCTCATTGTCAATTATCAAATAAGCAACTGCACGGCGCCTGCCTTGACGTGCTTCGACTAATGGTGGTGGCTGTGACTCTATAACTGCGGTTCGTAGTCTTCGACGCAGCTCCCGATCCGAGGCAGCCCGCTCCTCTCGCTCAGGATGGAAGGCGCGTTCATGGTTCTCGGCGGGGAGCTTGTTACGTTCATAGTAACGGGCTCGTGCCTCTCTAGTCAGACGAATCTTTGTAGGATCGATTTCCGTCGGGGATATCGCGTGCGTATCGAGTCGCTGAAGCTCGGCTCGCTCAGCCTCATCCCGCGTGCCAAAATGCGGTCATTGTTAGCGCATTGGGTTAGACGGTCCATCTGTCGCGCCTATCGCGTTTTTGAGGCACGGGCAAATCACCAAGGACATCGCCGGGCGGGACGCCAAGTCCATCACAGAGAATAAGAATAATGGAAATGCGTGGCTCACTGCGACCGCGTTCAGCCCTTGCAACGGTGTTGGGGCTTAGGCGACATCTTCTTGCCAACTCTGAGGTAGGTATCCCAGCGGCTAGTCGGTGAAATCTGACGCGAGTGCCAAACAGTTGCGCCAGTTCCTTACGCTCGTTGGCCGCACTAACTATGGTAGCCGCCGGTGACATCTTTTGCCCAATCTCCATAAACCGTTGGTGGGTAGCAGACTGGTCGTTAGCGCCGCCGTTGGCGGACTCGTGGCGACCCTACTCGGGGAGGGATTATCATTGACGAGGCCGCTTGCGGCTCAGGAAGGCCGAGACGTCGGGCTTGTGCATTGACTTGCTTGACGAACTCGCCAAGTGCCTCGACGCGAGCACTCAGAGAATCACGAGCCTGCTTATCTGTCGTCCGTGGCATTTCCGCAAGTTGGTCGGTTAGGATTAGATACTCCTTTCTGAGTGCTCTAAGAACCAGTTGGGGATGCAAGCTGAGATTAATTTTGGCGTCTGTTCGTGACCTCTTTTTGTCACGCCAACCAATTTCGTCAATTAGGGCGCGACCGGCATCGAACGCCTCAAGTGGTTTGTGGTAAGCATTACTACTCGCACCACTTCCAAACTGGAGAGCCATGTTCGATATATCCTCTGCGGCAAAGCCCCACTCGCCAAATAGGCCACGCCGAAGATGTGGAACTATATCGGGCGGCACTGTTAGCATCGTGTCGATTGGTTCACCTTTGCGCATGAGTCGAAATCATTTCATTTGCCGAAGGAGCGGCTGCAATCACAAGCGCAATTCTTCCAGCGTTTCAGTTTAGGACAATTCGCTGGGCCGTGGACGCCACTTTGGAGCCGAGTTGCTTCAGTTCCTCACGGGTGCAAGCGTCCGCCGGTATCGCCAACTCGACCGCGGCTGCTACCCGACCCTCCGCGTCCATCACTACAGCAGCGACCGCACGCCTGCCGGCAAGCGACTCCTCATCGTCTATCGCCATGCCCTCCGCCACGATCCGCTCAAGCTCAGCACGCAGGGCGGTCTTTCCCGTGATCGTTTTAGGACCGTGTTTGGTGAGGTGCAGATCGACGATGATCTCATGCTGCTCCGCTGCGGGCAGGCGCGCCAGGAGCGCCTTGCCCGCAGCGGTGCAATGGACTGGCGAGCGCGTGCCCAGCCCAGTGCCTGCATCGACCGCGTATTGCCCTTGGCGAGAACCATGCCAACGGTCGATGTAGACAACATCGGTCCCCCCGAGGACCCCTAGCTTTGTAGTGCGGCCGGTTCGCGTCCGCAGCTCCCGCAAGTGCTCGCGGGCCACCCGGCGGACCACTATCGAATCCAGTAGGGAAAGCCCTACGTCGGAGACGCGCGAAGACAGACGGTACTTGCGTGAAGGCCCTTGCTCAAGGTAGCCGAGTGTTACCAAGGTGGTTGCATAGCGATGTGTGGGTGCGCCACGAGGCGCCATGAGAAAGGAGATGCAGAACGATTGATGGACAACATCTCTCCGTGTCGGCTGTGATGCCGGCCCCGGGCTGATGCAGCGGTCCGGCGAAGCTGGGGGCAGTCCTGGCGTGGAATCGCACGCCGTGGGCGAGAGCGCCCCGATGACGTAGCGGCCGGGTGGTACTGCCAGACACCCGAGTGCGCGCAAGCGAGACCGAAAGGCAGAGCGAAAGCGAACCGATGGTAGAAGCCCCTTCATCGATAGGCCGGCCCGAAACCTGGCGGACATGGGCCGGATGCAACAACGATGCCGCTCTCGACGCTGGCGGCTCGCTCCACGTACCTCTTCGGAGCTGGGGTGGAGGCCGGCGGGAGACTGCGATTGCCCGTCGGATGGTTTGCAGGGGTAAAGTCGGCTGCCGACCCGGTCAAACGGATCATGGTGAACGTGGGAAGCGCCCCGTGCGTGCCTGCCCGGTGGGGGCAGGCACGGCGCGATGTCCGCTGATACGCATGGGCGGAGCCTGTCAAGTCGAATGAGACACTTGGTCGTCGAATTTAGTGAGCGGCCTCCTCTGTCGTGGGCTTGTTGATCCAGGCGGCGGTCGGTAGCGCTGGTGGCTGGGGCGGGCGGCGGACGAACCGCTCGGGCGTCGCGGTGTAGGCGGCGGTGAGGACGCGCTGGCGCTGGTCGTGGAGTTCTTGGGCGCGGCCGTGGTGGACCGCGGCGGGGGTCATCAGGGCGATCCCGGAGTGGCGGTGCTGGTGGTTGTACCAGTCGAAGAACGTGCGGCAGAACGCGCGGGCTCCCTCGATGTTCTCGAAGCGCCGGGGGAACTCCGGCCGGTACTTCAGCGTCTTGAAGTGCGCCTCGGAGTAGGGGTTGTCCGTCGAGGTGTAGGGCCGGTTGTGCGAGCGGATCACGCCGAGGTCGGCCAGGAGGAACGCGACCGGCTTGCTGGTCATCGAGCTGCCGCGGTCGGCGTGCACGGTCAGCTGCTCGCGCCGGATCTTCTGCTGCGCGGCGGCCTGGGCGATCAGCGCCTTGGCGAGCTGTGCGCCCTCGCGGTGCTGGACGGTCCAGGCGACGGCGTAGCGGCTGAACACGTCGAGGATCACGTAGAGGTAGAAGTACGTCCACTTCGCTGGACCCTTCAACTTCGTGATGTCCCAAGACCACACCTCGTTCGGGTGCTCGGCGAGCAGCTCCGGCTTGGCGTAACCGGGGTGCGTGCGCTGGTCGCGTCGCTCCCTCACCCCGCCATTTTGAGCGGCGAGCAGCCGGTACATCGTGCGCTCCGAGGCCAGGTAACGGCCCTCGTCCAGCAGCGTCGCCCAGACTTGCACAGGGGAGCAGTCGACGAACCGCTCGCAGTGAAGCTCGGCGAGGACGGCCTGGCGCTCGGCCTCTGATAGCGCCCTGGCCGGGACGGCCCGCGCCCGCGCCGGCCTGGGCTCGGATGGACGCCGCCGGCGGTAGATCGTCGCCGGTGCCGCGCCGAGCGCGCGGCACGCCGGGCGGGTCCCGACGATCGGGGTGAGTTCCTGCACGGTCTGCTCGATCATCGCTCGGTGCTCCCGTGCTCGGTCGCGCCCCTGGGCTCGAGCAACTCCCCCAAGAGCGCAGAGACGTTTCCCTGCACCTCGATCACCTTGCGCGCCTTCGCGAGCTCCGCCTCCGCGCGCTCCGCACGCCGCTCCAGGGCCGCGATCTGCGCGTCACGCGGATCACCGGGCTTGCGTCCCCGCGGCCGAGAGAGCGCCTTGATCGATCCAGCCTCGCGCTGCTTACGCCACGTCGCCAGATGCGAGGAATACAAGCCCTCGCGGCGCAACAGCGCCCCGAGCTGACCCGGCTGCGCGCACCCGTCGGCCTCGCGCAGGACCGCCAGCTTGTACTCAGCCGTGAACCGCCGCCGCCGAGCCTGCTCGACCAGCTCAGGGTCGGGGACCCCCGCCGGCGCGGCGCGCCCGACGGCCCCTCCGTTCCGGTCGCCTACGGCTCCCTCCACTCCGGGGTCGTCGGCTCCATCGTGCTCCATCTCCAACATCGTGTCGTGCTCCGTTCTCGCCCCCAAGGGTCAGTAATTCCTTGATCATGAGCGTCTCACACGACATTGGCAGAGAGGGGGGGCGTGGCGGAGTCCGCGTAGTAGTCCGAGGGCGGGAAAGCCGCCCACATGGCGAAGGCGGACAGCAGGACCGCAGCATGAGAAGCTATTCGGGAGGTCGAGTGTGAATACGCTCGCGCCGCTCTCGGTCGATGAGGCCGAGCAGCGGGTACTGGGATGGCAGACCAAGCTGCACCGCTGGGCGGGGCAGGATAAGGACAAGCGCTTCGGTGACTTGTTCAACTTGCTCTGCGACCCCGCGACGCTGCTGGTCGCGTGGGAGCGGGTGAAGCGCAACCGAGGGTCCCGCACCCCCGGTGTCGATGGCATGACACGCAAGCGGATCGAGGCGGTAGGCGTGGAGGTGTTCCTTGGCGAGCTCAGACAGTCGCTGCGGGACCGGACCTTCACGGCGCTGCCGGTCCGGGAGCGCGAGATCCCCAAGCGCGCAGCCGGGAAGACTAGGAAACTAGGCATCCCAACCCTGCGTGACAGGATCGTCCAGATGGCGGTGAAGCTCGTGCTGGAGCCGGTCATGGAGGCGGACTTCTGCCCGTCCTCCTACGGCTTCCGACCCGGGCGACGAGCACAGGACGCCATCGAGGAAGTGCGGCACTTCATCAACCCGCCCATAGGATACGAATGGGCGATAGAGGGAGATGTCGAGGACTGCTTCGGCAGCATCCACCACGGACTGCTGCTGGCCGAGCTGCGCCGCCGGGTAACCGATAAACGCGTACTCGCACTTATAAGACAGTTCCTCGGCGCTGGTGTCATGTGTGAGCTTGGCACCCTCGCCGCCACGCCATCGGGCACACCGCAAGGAGCGATCCTTTCGCCGCTGTTGGCGAACGTCGCCCTTTCGGTACTCGACCGTCACTTCCAGAGAATCTGGGACGTGCGCACGGCAGGACAGCGTGCTCACGATCGAGCCAAGGGCCTGCCCGGCTATCGAATGATCCGCTACGCGGATGACTTCGTGATCCTGGTGCACGGTACCGAAGCTCACGCCCAGATCATCAAGGAACAAACGGCCGAGTTCATGCGTGAGTACATGCGGCTCACACTCTCGCCCGAGAAGACAGCGATCACCCATGTTGACGACGGCTTCGACTTCCTCGGCTTCCGCATCCAGCGGCGCCTCTGGAACAACCGATCGCTGGTCGCCTTCAGCTTCCCAAGCCAGCAAGCACTCGGGGACATCAAGTACCGCATCAAGCAGTTGACCGGACGTCACACAACGAGCCTCTCGCTCGACGAACTGGTCCGTACGCTCAACCCAATCCTTCGGGGTTGGACCAACTACCATCGCCACAACGCCGCATCGCGCTGCTTCAACTATCTCGACTACTACCTGTGGTGGCGGATAGTCAGATGGCTGCGCAAGAAGCACAAGCGGCTGACCTGGACACAGGTCAAGCGACGGTACTGGGGGCACGACTGGACCAGCCCCGACGGCACGAGGCTCTACTGGCCCGGCGAGGTGAAAATCAAACGGTACCGCTACCGCGGATACCGCATACCCTCGCCGTGGACGACCGAAGGAGAACCCCGATTCACCGATCGGCCAGAGGTCACCGACACCTGACCAACTACCCAACAGCGGACAGCGCATGTCCTGTGGAGAGCCGGATGCGAGGGAACCCGCAAGTCCGGTTCGGCGGGCGGCGGCGAGGAAACCATCAGTCGCAAGACTGACAGGCGCCTCGCCGCCGACCCAACTGGAGCGACCCAAATCGAGCTCCTCCGCCATATCGGCGATACCGCGGACGGGATGCTCAGCGGTAAAACAGGTGAGCATTCGCAGCCCCGCAAGCAACGAGGACGAGAATCTACCAGGATGCTCAGGGTCCAACGGTTTTGACATCCCTTACCTGCCTATCTGAAGCGATGAGCTACCCGCTTTCGGTCGTCTAGCCACTGAACCGCCGTCACGATTCCACGGCGATGAGTTCCGCGACGGGCCGGCGAGGACCTGGGGTATACCCCGCCAGCCCGTGACGGTCGTGGCACATAGGCGAGCCGGCGCCGCCGGCCAGGGACGACGGCCGTCGCGGTCGGCTCGCCCAGAGACGCGGCCCGTATCGCCTGGCGGATGCCCCGAACGGCACCGCCGGTTCAGCGGGTTGTCGGGCTGGAGCGACTCGGGGGCTACGGCCCTCCCTCTCCGCCTCGTGGTGTTGACCGTGTGGGCCGTATCTGGTTGCGCCACGCCTCCAATAATGACGGCTTCCAACCGGGTTTAGTAGGGCTCTTTTCTCGCGTGAAAATAAACATTCATTTATGAACTTACCCCCCTTTAGAATGGGGTGGAAACCTCAATTTGGGCACCCCGCTGGGGGTGTTGGGATTGCTCGTCGGACTGCCCGGACCATCACCGACGGCTGATGGGCACGTACCCCTGCCCGTCGTTGCCCGAGCCCCGATTGTAGGACATCCAACGAACGGTCGTGTACGATGTCGTGTTCTGAGGATGATCCGTGAGCCGCGGCTGGGGGTCACGATCACGCTTCGCCACCGCGCCGCCTCGATATTGCGGGAGGCGGGCAAGACTTCCCATTTCCAGAGGACCTCGCGTAGCACGGCTCGCATCTCAAACATGGCAAGGTGGTGGCCGGGACAGCGCTTGCGACCGCCCCCCCAAGGTAGCCACAAATGTGATCGCGGCGGATCATCGAGAAACCGCTCAGGGATGAAGGACTGGGGGTCGCTGTATAGCTGCGGGTCATGGTGCATAAGATGAATACAACCCAACAACTGAGCGGGTGGCCGAAAAGTAGTGCCGGAGATCTCGAAATCCCGCTGGAGAACTCGCGGAATAGTTGACAAAAAGACAGGCCGATGACGCATGGCCTCCTGAATCGTTGCAATTAGATACGTGTCGTCGTCGCGGTCCCTCGCGCTAAGCAGCTCGAATAGGACCCTCGGATGATGGGCTATCAACTGGAACGCCCACGCGAGCTGAGACGCCGTGGTCTCATGGCCCGCAAGCACAAGCGACATAATGGCATTGGCCTGACCCCCTGAGTTCGGTCCGGTGCGTATGAGAGTTCTACCCGTCCGTGAGAATGGACGAGGAAGGAACTCTGATGAAGCGACGCAGGCATACCCCGGAGCAGGTGATCCGCAAGTTGCGCGAGGCGGAGAGGATGCTCGGAGAGGGCAAGGCGGTCCCGGAGGTCGCCAAGGCGCTGGAGGTCTCTGAGGCGACCTTCCATTGCTGGCGTAACCAGTACGGAGGGATGAAGGCCGATGACGTCAAGCGCTTGAAGGAGTTGGAGCGCGAGAACGGCCGGTTGAAGCGGATCGTCGCTGACCAGGCGCTCGAGAACCAGGCGTTGAAGGAGATCGCCAAGGGAAACTGGTGAGCCCGGCCCGTCGGCGTCAGGCGGTCGCGATGCTTCGCGGCCGCCTCGGTGTCAGCGAGCGCTGGGCGTGCAAGGTGGTGGGGCAGCATCGCTCTACGCAGCGCCACGAGCTCACGCGCGCCGGCGGCGATGCCGTGGTGCGCGGGAGGCTGCGCGAGATCTCCGAGGAGCGCCCGCGCTGGGGTTACCGGCGTGCGCACCACAGGCTGTGTGAGGAGGGCTGGGATCAACCGTAAGCGGGTGCAGCGCCTGTGGCGCGAGGAGGGCCTACGGGTGCCCGTCCGGCGGCGTAAGCGTCGCCGCCTGGGAGATTCGACGGTCCCGGCCAGGCGGCTGCGCGCTGAACGCGCCAACCAGGTGTGGGCGCTGGACTTCCAGCACGATCAGACGGCCGACGGCCGGGCGCTGCGGCTGCTGAACATCATCGATGAGTTCACCCGCGAGGCGCTCCAGATGCTGGTCGCGCGCAGCATCGACGCAGACACGACTGTCAGCGTGCTCGAGAAGCTCGCCGCCGAGCGCGGCGCACCCGAGTACATCCGCTGCGACAATGGCCCGGAGCTGACCGCGCACGCCCTCAAAGACTGGTGCCGTTTCACCCACACGGCGACGAGCTACATCGACCCAGGGGCGCCTTGGCAGAACGCGTTCGTGGAGTCCTTCCACTCCCGCGTGCGTGACGAGCTGCTCAACGTCGAGGAGTTCTCATGCCTCGGCGAGGCCAGGGTCGTGATCGGCGACTGGCATGAGGACTACAACCAGCGCCGCCCACACTCAGCGCTCGGAATGCAGACCCCAGCCGCGTTCGCAAAAGCCCACCCGCGAGCTCCTGCCCGTGGACATGACGCGCTGTGGACAGCAAGCTGACCACAGCGCTTGGACAACCCCTGCGGGGTTGCCCACATGCCCACCGGCACGACCACCACACCCGCCGACCGCCAGGCCCGTTACGCTCCCCGTGTCACCATTCCACCCACTCTCACACGCGGTGGACCGACAAACGGGGGCCGGCCAGCATCACGTACCTGCTGTGTCGTAAACCTAGTAGAGTCAGGGTTAATGGCTCCCAACAGGAGCGCCAACACCCCATGCGTCTCGGCAGTATTGTTGTGGATCAAACTAAAGACTAGCTTGTCAACTGAGGCACTCTCGATAGAGAACCGCTTCCATATACCGTGCCACCCCGGTAGTCCGCGCAACTGTGGCTCCTGCAATACGAGACTATCCGTAACCGATAGCATGGCAAGTAGCCTGCTATGAAGCTCTAATACGAGATCATTCTCGTCTCTAAAGAGGGTTGTGAGAATTACCCTAAGCGTCAGTGAGCGAAGATGGGGATGAATCGCAAAAGGCTCATCGGACGGCCATGAATCAATCTCGCGCTCTACTACGTGATAGACTGCCGCCGCGTGGTCGGCCACGGCCTGATGGTAAAACGCTGGCGTTATAGCCTTGCGGCCTGCCATGTGCTCAGCTTCCTCCAAGAGTATGAAGGATCGCTCGCCGACCAATGGTGTAATAACTGCCGCGCCTGCGCCGGGGTAAAGGATATCGGCCGGTGCAGTGAGGATTGCCCTAATGTCCGCCTCGTTCGAGAAGAACACGCTCGGCGGAAGTCCAACTGGGTTCATAGTGAAGCGACTGCCCTGCCGACTGCGGCGCCACTCCAGGTAACGGTGAGGCCACCGCCAGAACAAGTAAGTCTGCACGAGCGAAGGTAGCCTGGAGGTTGGCGGCCATGACACGCTCCCCGAGAGTTTGGTGCGACGGAAAGGATTGAGGCTGAGCACCTTAAATCTCCTACCCCGACTGCTGCCTATAGAGGATGCGCCATGCGCGAAGCACAAGAGAAAGCAGGTGGCCGAGGTTCCCGTTGACCCGTGTGATCTTGGCGGTATTGGCGCGCATGGCGGGGGTACGCGCGCTGTCCTTTGACAGATACATGGCAACCATGCAGCCGACGATCACAAGATGGCGGTGTCTGTCGTGTAGGCGATTAACCTCCTGTAGTGATCGTCCGATGATCTCGATGACCCGCTCGGTTGCTAACTCCTGGTCTGGGTAGTGAGTGATGTAACTGTGTGCGTCGTTTGCCGCATCGTCGGTCATATCGACATAGCTGTCGAGCATTGTTCCCGTGAGCGATACCCAGGGTAAATATGCGTCGTATACTTCTTTGGCCTCTGCTGCTTTGCTTACCGGGTTGGTAGCGAGCGCGAGCAGCGCGAAAATTGTCAACCAAGCACTAGCACCACCGCACCACTCGAACCATGCCACTTCAGACTGGCCCGGAAATCGCTGCCTGGCCCAAGCGGCAAGCGCGGCGTCACGGGATGACGGGTCTGGCTCATGGTTGAGTGCTAGGACTTCCGTCAAGCTCGCCGCGTGATCCAGGAACGGGCGGGCGACGTGAAAGGAGGGCAGGAGCTCGCACTTGCGCTGGCAGGTCGCTATAAGCCGGTGGAGATACCCGCCATCGTGTGCCCACGGGTGATATCGGTAGTAGTCGGTTATAGGGGCGGCGGGGTCTAGTGCGTCGCGTAGCGCGCTGTGCAGGCGTAGGCCGTTGGCGACCCCAGCGTGTGCGCCGTGCTCGCTTGTGCAATCAAGAAAGTCGGCCAGAATCTCGTAGGCGACGAGCAGTCGCAGAAGGTTCCGGTTACGGCGTCGCGGCAGAATCCAGAACAGGGCAGCTCCGTCGATGTTTGCGCGCTTGTGGTCGATCGCTTGCAGCGCGTCGTGTCGGAGCGTGTCGTTTGGGATGGCAGCTGCGAGCTGGCGCCATCGGGCTACCTCGCGGGCGACTGCTCGGAGCCCCCAAAGCAACTCGCGGGTGCCTGCCGTGGCGAGGGCGGCGAGCTGGGGCGGTGAGAGGTCCGCTCGGCTGTCGGGCGAGCTATGCGGGCTTGATGGTGCTCGCGCGGACCCGGACTGCGAGATATCCGGGTATCGCAACGATCGCAAGCGCTGCGATCGAGACCACACCGAAGCTACCGAGCGCGATAGTCGCTCCTGCGCTGATAGCAATGGGGAACCCCGTGACGGTGGCTAGGGCGTGAGAGATAACAAGCTGACCATAGACTCCGAATGCGGCGCCGATTGAGCACCCTGCGCCCAGCAGGATCGCACTCTGGACGAAGACGGCTCGCCAAAGAAGTCCACGAGTGAATCCCTGTCGCTTGATATAGGCGAGCTGGTCACGCCGCTGGAGGATCATCGAGCCCATTACCCCGGCCATCGCAAGGATCGCGGCGACGAGAACCAGCTTGGCGATCTCGGTAAGCCGTGCGAGCCCTTGGCGACTGATCGTCTCCCACTGCCGTTCTCGTTCCCCGGCGGTTTGGACGACCAAGCCGGGGTCTGAGCCGAGCACCCGCTGGGCTTCATGGCGGCCCAAGGTTGGTGCGATTCCGGGGCGGAGCGTGATCTGAAGTGCGCTCGCGGCCGAGGACCCCCACGCACGCGCGTAGTCGTCGGCGTTGATGATGACCGTGCCGGGAGGCCATCCTCCGTTCGTGCTCAGGCCAGCCACACGAAAGCTGGTCGGAACGGGGGAGGGCAGCGTGAAGGAGCTGCCCAGGTGTAGATGCAATTCGTTGGCGAGGGCTTCGGAGATGACCGCCCAGCCACGGCCGTGGAGCCGTGCGTTGACAACGGCCAGGGTGCCCGAGATCAACTGACCGGATGGCATTGGCATCGAGGCTGTCCGTGGTGGAGCGATGATCCATAGCCTTCGATCACCGAAGGTCAGGAATCCTCCACGGTAGACGTGGACCGCTTGAACGCTTGCAAGCCGGGTGAGTTTGCCCGCGAGTGAGCTGGGGAACGGGGTCGTGCCCAGCGTGTTTGCGGCGCCGCCGGGAGACACCCAAAGGTCAGTGACCCGGTTCCATTCCGCGGCGGTCTGGTTCAACCCGGTCTGAAGGTTGTGCTGAGCGCCTTGCATGGCGACGCTGCCGAACACAGCGATCGCTCCTGTCGCCGCGACGGCGAGTGAGCGGACCCTGGTGAGTGGGTCGCGTAGCTCGATCAGCGCGAGCCGTGTGGAGGATGCCTCGAATGGTCGCTGGATGAAAGCAAATGCGGCGACTACCGCCTGATAGAGGAATGGCAGCAGACACATCAAAGCGACACACATCGAGACGATTATCAGAGTGTAATTTCGTGCTATCGCAACATGCGGTCGGAAAACGAGAATCAGAGTCGTGATCGCAAGACAGCCAACGCCAAGCACAATCAGCAGCGGCGCCCACCCGCGCGGGGATCGCTCCGCGGCAATCGAGGACCGCAGAGGCCGAGCTAGGATCGCTCGCACAGGGGCGAGCACTCCAACGAGCGCGGCGACCATCCCTACACCGACCGCGAGGGCGATCGTCTGCCACGTCACGATCCGCTGAGCGCCGACTGGGAAGGCGAACGCGAGATATCCTGGTTGGGCATGGAAGACCTGGACGGATAGAAGCTCGCCGAGCCCGATGCCGAGCGCGCAAGCGAGCCCTCCGAGGATGAGCGCGTCAAAGCTGAGCAACTGGATAGTCATGGTCCGGGTCGTGCCGCGCCGGCGCATGGCCTCGATGAGCTTTCGGCGCTCTGGGACGGTGAGCAACATCGCGTTGAAGGCAAAGAGGAACCCCACGAACGCGGAGAGCGCTGAGAATAGTCCCTCTGCCTGCTGTGCTGGGGCCGAGGCGACGCTGAATAGCTGGGCGTCGAAGTCGGCCGGGGCGAGGTCCAGATGTTCCCTTGAGGCAAGCGCCGCGAGGGCTACCCGGACCTGCGTCTCATGCCCGGGGCGTACCCGGATGAAGACCCGGTTGATCCGACCGCGCATACCGGCGAGGGTCTGCATGTAGGAGATTGGCGCGAGCGCGATCTGGCTGTTGATGAGCCCACCGATTTCGGGTTCTCCGAGCGTCGTGCCGATCAGGCTTTCGGTCACCCGCGCGCCGATCTGGAGTTTGACGGTCTGCAGTGCTCCGGCGCCGATCTGCGCGGCGAGGGGTGCGGGCACCGCGAGCGCCTGCTGGTGTTCAAGCTGCTTGGAAGTGAAGCGCCGCAGTAGCGCCCCGCTGGAGCGCGCGAACCGTGGATCGGCGCCAAGAAGATAAATCGAAACCGAGCCCCGTGGGCCGACGATGGTCGCCTGCTGGTCGAGCAAGGGCAGCGCCGTCTCCACGCCCGGCAAACGTTCAACTGTGCGAGCGAGCTGTGCGTTAAAGCCTTCGGTGCCGCGCGAGTCGAGTTGGAATTGAGTGGAGCCGACTACCTGGCTGGCGAGGGCTCGAACGGAGCCGTCGAGGCTTGTGGATGCGACCTGGCTTGCGAACAGCAGGGCAACGCCGACCGCGATCCCGAGGACCGCTAGAGCCTCCTGCAAGAGCAGGGAGCTTTCCCGCATACGCGCCCGATAGACGAACAGAATCTCGCCGAGCGACATCATGGGGTCCGTCCCGCCAAGACCCCAGGGTCTAGGAACAGCTCGTCAGGCTGGTAGTCCTGCAGGTGCCCATCGCGGAGTTCATGCGCTCGGTCGGCGAAGCCGACCGCCTGCGGGTCGTGTGTTGTAAGCAGGATCGCCGCTCCGCGTTTGCGGCAGAGGTCGCGCAGCAGCCCGAGAACTTCCCGGCTGTGCAGCGTGTCGAGATGCGCTGTCGGCTCGTCGGCGAGCACGAGCTTGGGGTCGAGAGCGAGCGCCTGCGCGATCAACACCCGCTGGCGCTCGCCCATCGAGAGCTTGCCGGTCGGGTGGTTCATCCGTGCCGTGAGCCCGAGTTCTTCGAGCAAAGGCCGCACGAGAGTGGTTGCGCGCCGGGCGTCGGCTCGCAGGAGCTTCAGCGCGGCGTTCTCTATCGCGCTGGCGCCCGGCAGCAGTTCATCGGGGCCTCCAACGATCCCGAGCACCCGCAGCAGAACCTCGGCGTGCTCCTTTTCGCTTAGGCCAGCAATGTCGCGGCCGTCGATTCGCACGGTCCCGCTGTCCGGCGGCTGGAACCCGGCGATGAGATCGACCAGCGTTGACTTGCCCGATCCGCTGGGGCCGTACAGGGCCACGAACTCCCCCGGCGCTATCGCCAGCGAAACACCATCGACAGCGCGGATAGGCTCGCCGTCACCGACCCGATAGTGCTTGATGAGGTCGCGCGTCTCAAGCATCGCGCGAACTCTAGGACGCTCGCCGAGCCTGCCGTGGCTGGTGGATGTGGGTGAGTTGGGGGATCGTGTGGTCGGCCATCAATAGGAGTTTGCGTCGGTCGAAGTGCCAGACGCGGTCAGAGGGCGCTGCGCTCGTGTGATCGGAGACGGCCATCAACACCCCGCACCTGATCTCGTCGGCGAGTTCGCGCAGGAGCTGGTTGGCTTCCTGGGTCTTGCCGAGGCCGAGCCCGTGGAGGAGGTCATCGACCAGCAGCAGCCGGGGCTGGGCGGCGATTGCCTGCGCAAGCTCGACACGCGCCCGCTGCCAGTCCGAGAGTTCGCCCCACCGCGAGTCCGCGCAATCCGCTACCCCCAGCCGCTCAAGGGACTCCGCGACTCGCAGGCGCCGCTCCCGCTTCCGCAATCGTCGCCCCGCCGCCAACTGCAAGCCGACGTACTCCCGCATCCGTGCCCGCATTCCGGGTCCGTCCCGGGCGGCAAGGCCGATCTCGGTTCGCAACACCCGTGCAAGCTCCCGGTCCTTCAAGCCTTTCAGCTCGAGGCCACCGATGCGAACCGAGCCGCGATCCGGTCGCTCGACACCGGAGGCGAGCTTCAAGAGCGTCGTCTTGCCCTGATCGCGCGTGCCGACCACCGCGACGATCTCGCCGGCCGCGACCGTCAGCGACACGTCCTCGAGCACCGGCACGCGCTGGCTCCCACGGTCAAAGCCCTTCCACACCCCCGCCAGCTCCAACACCAACTCACCCACCACGACCTCCCAGCGTAGCCATCACCCTGGCTACAGGCTACCGAGCATCCATCGCTCGTTGGTCGGGGAAGGGCTCTTGGGCTGCCACGCAACGTAGGACAACTTCATAAATGAATGTTTATCTTCATTTGAGTAGCCGGACATCCGCTCGCTAGTCTGGGTCGTCCGTTCCTTGATACTGTTCCGCCCGCTCCATGTATCTTTGTGGCAGCAACATCGATCATCGGCGAAGGGAGAAGGCGTGAGGGCCATCCGGTTCATAACAGCCAGGTGCAGTACGCATCAAGCGGCAGCGCATCGATGCATCCACATAACGGCTTGCCTGGTAGCTTTTGCTGTACTGCTCGTGAGCAGTACAGTCGCGCAAAGTGCCGCTGCGCTTGGCCCGGGGGTGTCCGATACTCCATCCACAACGGAGCCTTACTACGCCTGTCCGCATGGATTGTGTGATGCCGTTATTGATCCTCCAGTCATCAAGACAAAGGCTGGGTACGAACTGCCCGACGGGGGTCCGCTGCTCGAAGGCAGCGGCGAAGAAGGCGGATACGATCCAAAAGACCTTCAGTCCGCTTACAACATTCCTACGTCCGGGGGCGAAGGACAGACCGTAGCCCTTGTCGATGCGTATGGCGACACGACGGTTGAATCGGACCTTGCAAAATACCGCGAAAAATACGGACTTCCAGCCTGCACAAAAGCTAATGGGTGCTTCAAGAAGGTAAATCAGACAGGAGAAGAAGGGAACTACCCGGAAGCTAGTTCAGCGGACTGGGAGCTAGAGACCTCGCTAGATGTAGATATGGTTTCGGCTGCATGTCCCCACTGTCATATCCTCTTGGTCGAGGCGACAGCTGAAGGAATGTCTAACCTCGGAGCATCGGTGAACGAGGCTGTTGAACTTGGTGCGACGGAGGTAAGCAACAGCTACGGCGCTCCCGAGGATTACGAACCGTGGTGCGGATCTACGGGCTGCTCGCAGTACGACTCTGACTACGATCACCCCGGCGTCTTTATAAGCGCGTCCGCCGGAGACTACGGATATGACAACGAGTTCTTCGGTGGTGTGTCACTGCCCTCTTTTCCCGGGACGTCCCAGTATGTGACTGCCGTTGGAGGGACGAGCCTACATAAAGCCTCAAACTCACGAGGTTGGTCGGAGAAAGTATGGTACGAATCCGGAAGGAGCCTTGGAACGGGCAGCGGATGCAGCGGCTTTGAGCCAAAGCCGACCTGGCAAACAAACGCAGGCTGCACAAAAAGAACAGACGACGACGTAGCGGCGGTAGGAGCATGTGAAACGCCCGTGTCAATTTACGTCACTGCCTTTGGTGGCTGGGAAAACGTATGTGGGACGAGTGCCAGCTCGCCACTCGTAGCGGCGATCGTAGCCCATACGTCAAGCTCAACTAGGTCTCTCGGTGCAAAGGCGTTCTACGAAGACTCAGGCGCGCTATACGATGTCACGGAAGGGAGTAATGGAAGCTGCGGAAACGAACTGTGCGTGGCCGAGGTAGGGTACGACGGTCCCACCGGCTGGGGCACACCGGACGGCCTGCCCGAACCACCGTCTCGACCGTCCGTTATCACCGAATCGGCGTCAGCTATCACGAGCGATGAAGCTACGCTGCACGGCACGGTCAATCCGGAGAGCCTGGAAACGTACTACCATTATGAATACGGGACAACTACGTCTTACGGGACCAGCACTCCTGAAGCAAATATTGGATCGGGCGCAAGCAAGCTGGAAGTCAGTCAGACGGCCTCTGGCCTATCGTCGGAAACGATATATCACTATCGTTTGGTCGCCACAAACAGCGATGGCAGTACATATGGGTCGGATCATACCTTCACAACATCAGGATGGGCAATTTCATCGACGCCTAATCAGTCTGGTTTGGCGAAGAATCTGCTGAATGACGTGTCGTGTAGTTCTTCTACGAGTTGCGTTTCGGTTGGGTGGTATGTGAATAATTCGGGGATTTATACCGTTGCCGCAGATACGTGGAATGGCGCGGAATGGGCCATTCATAATCCGCCGGCTCCGAGCGGGGCGACGTTGAGTTCGTTGGTGAGCGTGTCGTGCAGCTCATCGACTGCATGTACCGGAGTTGGTCACTATATAAATAGTTCTGGGACGACGGTGACGTTGGCGGAGCGGTGGAACGGCACTGAATGGTCGATCCAGTCCACACCGAATCCGAGCGGTGCTACTAGCAGTGATCTGTGGGGCGTTTCTTGTGCCTCATCGACTTCGTGTGTGGCAACCGGAGAATATATCAATAGTTCTGGGACGACGGTGACGTTGGCGGAGCGGTGGAACGGCACTGAATGGTCGATCCAGTCCACACCGAATCCAAGTGGCGCCACTGCGAGCAGTCTCCAGTCGGTGTCGTGTACCTCGTCGTCGGCCTGTACGGCGGTTGGCGACTACGATGGCTCGGGTGGTGTTTGGTATCAGCTGGCGGAGCGGTGGAACGGGACCGAATGGTCTGTCCAGTCCACGCCGACGCCGAGCGGGTCGGGAGAGACGTTTTTCCGGGGTGTGTCTTGCACCTCGTCAACGGCTTGCACCGCAGTCGGGTATTACTATGCGACGGGCGTCGGAGTCTACGCAACCTTCCCGGAGCGGTGGAACGGGACAGAATGGACAATCCAGAGCATGAAAAATCCGAGCGGAGCAAAAGGAAGCTACCTCCAAAAGGTCTCTTGCGCAACATCCACCTCATGCACAGCGACCGGGGAATACGTCAACAGCTCTGGGACGACAGTGACCCTGGCCCAGAAATGGAACGGTACTGAATGGTCACTACAACTCCCGGCAAACCCCAGCGGCGCTCAAGAAAGCACGCTCAAAGGAGTATCATGTACGTCCGCCACCGCCTGCACTTCTGTCGGCCATTACCTCAATAATCAGGGCATAACTACCAGTCAAGTTCAACGATGGAACGGGACCGAATGGTCAATCCAAACGACGTCTAATCAGTCTGGTTTGGCGAAGAATCTGCTGAATGACGTGTCGTGTAGTTCTTCTACGAGTTGCGTTTCGGTTGGGTGGTATGTGAATAATTCGGGGATTTATACCGTTGCCGCAGATACGTGGAATGGCGCGGAATGGGCCATTCATAATCCGCCGGCTCCGAGCGGGGCGACGTTGAGTTCGTTGGTGAGCGTGTCGTGCAGCTCATCGACTGCATGTACCGGAGTTGGTCACTATATAAATAGTTCTGGGACGACGGTGACGTTGGCGGAGCGGTGGAACGGCACTGAATGGTCGATCCAGTCCACACCGAATCCGAGCGGTGCTACTAGCAGTGATCTGTGGGGCGTTTCTTGTGCCTCATCGACTTCGTGTGTGGCAACCGGAGAATATATCAATAGTTCTGGGACGACGGTGACGTTGGCGGAGCGGTGGAACGGCACTGAATGGTCGATCCAGTCCACACCGAATCCAAGTGGCGCCACTGCGAGCAGTCTCCAGTCGGTGTCGTGTACCTCGTCGTCGGCCTGTACGGCGGTTGGCGACTACGATGGCTCGGGTGGTGTTTGGTATCAGCTGGCGGAGCGGTGGAACGGGACCGAATGGTCTGTCCAGTCCACGCCGACGCCGAGCGGGTCGGGAGAGACGTTTTTCCGGGGTGTGTCTTGCACCTCGTCAACGGCTTGCACCGCAGTCGGGTATTACTATGCGACGGGCGTCGGAGTCTACGCAACCTTCCCGGAGCGGTGGAACGGGACAGAATGGACAATCCAGAGCATGAAAAATCCGAGCGGAGCAAAAGGAAGCTACCTCCAAAAGGTCTCTTGCGCAACATCCACCTCATGCACAGCGACCGGGGAATACGTCAACAGCTCTGGGATAACAGTGACCCTGGCCCAACGATGGAATGGGACCGAATGGTCACTACAACTCCCATCCAACCCGACCGGAGCCGAAGGAAGTGCGCTCAGGGGGGTGTCATGCACCTCCTCAACGGTATGCACTTCTGTCGGCTGGTACATGAACAACCAAGGCACAACGACCAATCTGGTTGAGGGTATCTGACGAAGGTCAATTGGTCGAGGGGAGTCACGACAAGCCGTCGTGAACTCCCCTCAGTGTAGACCGTTGGTCTGGTGCGGAAGGCGGACCCATTGGCCCCCGCGAGATTGGCCCCGCGAGGGTTGGGACGTCGGAGAGTCCTCACGTGGTCATCGGGGGCAACGGGTCTCGACGGGGAGGCCCGTGCCCGCCCGGGGCCGCAGGATGGGGATGGTTCGCTTGGACGTGACGTTGCCGTGGTCTGCTCGGTCTGCTAAAACACCGGGCCAGGTTATGAGCGTAACCAGACCCCTACCCAGGTATCCCTTCGAGACACCGAAGTGCTTCCTTCATATACCCAAGAGCGCGGGTATGAGCATTCATGCTGCGCTTGAGGCGGCGCTGCCTGCAGGATCATTGGCCCCTCGTCGCTTCGATAGGTCAGTCTTTGCGGATTTTCACGCTTTCGAGCTGTTGCGTAGTGAGGCTCGCAACTTGATTGCAGTTGATCGCTCCGAGACGCAAGCCCTTGGCAAGTTCAGCGCGGTCAGCGGCCATTTCTCTTTGCCCACACTCCTACAGATCACCGACCGCTCATCGATTTCCACGGTGTTACGCGAGCCCCGCACTCGTCTTCTCTCGCTCTACGCCTACTGGCGCGCATCTGGCACTGACGAACTCTGGATTCCATACCATACCGCTGACCATGCGCAGCGACCTCTAGGTGAGTTTTTGTCTGAGCCGCGCCTTGCTCCGGTTATCGATAACCAGATTTGCCGGATGCTGCTATATGGAGATAAGCGTCTTCCTGAGTCGAGTTTCACCGCCGAATCGGATATCGAGTCGATCGCGGCTGACGCCATTGCGCAGCTCGACGCGCTTGGCTTCGTCGGTATCTTAGAGCTTGGTAATATGTGGCAGGGGGTAGCACGACTATTCAACGTCAAGCTCGATCCGGTCAAGCTCAACATAACCGAGGATCTGGAACGGTCAACTGCCATTGAACCCAAAGAACGACTCACAAGCGAGACCCTGGATCTGATTCAGAGGCGCAGCACGGCTGACCTACTTGTCTATGACCATGCGCTGGCACGTGCCGGCTTGGATACCAGCGAGCGCCAGCAGCTAAGAAATGGAGCCTTTGCGCATCAATTGGTCACTAAAGAGGTGTCGGTAGATCGCGTAGTGCGGTGAACTCTATCCCGTCTTAACGCCTCGTGCGAGAGTTGGTCGGCCAAGCGAGCAAGACGGCACGATCGCCGAGCACATACTGGCGATTGTGCGTCGGAGCGGGTTGAGCCACTTCAAGCTCGGCAAAGCCGGCGGCCTCAGCCGCCTGCAACAAGGCTGCGCGATTGGGCGTCAGAGAAACCACACCTCCTGCCGAGGCAAGCATGTTGTCTTCCCAGTCGGTCTCGACACGCGCGGCGTAGCTGGCCGGGCTCTCTTCGTATATATCGCTCTGGCCATTACCGAGCATGATCGACTCGTTTTGCCTGGTAAGCTGAGCCTCAATGACGCATATGTCACGGGTGAGCGCTCGGGCTATGCGCATTGCTCCGACCGGATTCTCAAGGTGGTAAACAAGCCCAAGACACAGGACTACATCGAACGTGCCCAACTCCGAGAGATTCAGGTCAAACACATCGACACAGCGCAACTCAAGGCGATCCTGTGAGATACCAACGTGTGCACGGATAAGTTCGGCTCGTCGGATCACCCGAGGACGGATATCGACCCCGAGCACGTAGGAGGCTCCCCACTCAAGCAGCCGGTGGGAGAACCAACCCTCGTTGCACGCTAGGTCGATCACTCTGGCATTGGGCCCCGCTGCCGATAGCGCCTCGCGCACGGGGGCCTCCAGCAACTCAAGCCTCGTGCGATGAACGTCGGAAAGCTCAGGACCGAGTACAGGCGTCGTGATGCCTTCCCCGAGTTCCCACGCATACATCCATGCAGGCGGCTGCTCGATCTCTTCTCGGAGTGCGGAATCCATATCGGTCGTTGGGTCTGAGGTTGTCCGCGACCGTCGTTTGCTCAAGAAGCCCATAGCTAAGCCCGACATTCTATAGATCGGCGCGGCACGATGCCATATGGGCCTCGTATCTTGTTGAGGATCGCAAGCTCGTTCCGTCTCGAATTGGAGGCGACTGCTTGTGCTGTGCCCAGCCAGCGGGCATTAGGCGGCGGTGTGCCCACCAAGCGTCGCCGGCCCAGCAAGTGCCCGTGCGAAGCTTCGTGATCTCATCCTCGCCTTGGGTTGCCGTTGGGTCCTGATGGTCCCTTTTGCTTGGGGCCGTATCTTTTGTGCGCTCGCTTCTCGCATGTCGCTCGCGTGCGCTTGGATTTGTCCTCCTTGCACTGCTTGAGTGCTTTGGTTAGCTTTTGGGCGCGGGTGAGCCGTTTGGGCGCGGGGTTTCCGGCTGGTAGCTTCGGGAGCACCTCGGGCTGGCCCGTCAGTTCACCCACGATTTCGCTACCCTTGCCGGCGCCCGTGCTCGACTGCAACCCGGATGTTGTAAACGTCTGGCTAGGGCCGTAGACCGGCGGGCCTTCCCACTCGATCGTATCTTCGCTCTGTACTGATCTCGCAGCGATTATTCGATAGTAGTAAGTGGTATTCGGTTGCAAGACCATTCCGGCGCCGGCCAGATCAAGCGTCGCAGAGTGATATTCCGATCCGTTGCCGATCAAGCCGATCGGGAGAGCATTTGTTGTCGGGGTACTGCCGATACATCCATCTAGTGGCGTCCAATCCTGTTCAGGGGGGCAAATTATTTCGGGTGGATATTCGGTCGGATTAGTCGCTACCTGGAACTGATACCTCACGGCCTGACCTTCGGGGTTGATCGTGGCTTCGAGTGTGGCGCCGTGTTCGGTGATGCCTGCCACGGACTCGCTCTCGATCGCAGGCGGCGGCGTATAGCCATAGCGAAATCGATCACTCAGGGTTATGGGGCTACTGCCAAGCGGGTGTGCATCTTTTATGGTCACGTCCACCGTGCCCGTCCCTGGCGGGGCAATCGCGGTGATTTCCGATTCCGACACAATATTGACGCTCTTTGCTGGCGTTGAGCCGAAGCTAACCCATTGAACGACCGGCCTTGCCAGAGTGCACAATGGTCCTTTGCCCCAGAGTATGCCCTCGAAGGCGGTACCTCTTATTGTGACTTCGGTGCCGCCGGTCGATGGGCCGGAGTGTGGCCCGACGCTGGCGACGGTCGGTTCGTAGATGTATCCCACCTGTTCTTCACCGCATTCGTATTCGTTGGTGCCGTCGGGGGTTGTGACGAACACCGGCATCGCATCATCTTCTCCGCCAGTAAACGCCGGTGATATAGCTGTGATTTCGGTTTCGGATTCCACCTTGAAGCTCGTGGCCTCGCTTGAGCCGAACTTGACTGCCGTTGCGCCGATCAAGTTGGTGCCGGTAATCGTCACCTTGGTGCCGCCCGACGGTGGGCCGTGATTGGGCGTGACGCTGGCGATGGTTGGAGAATTGGCGGAGGCGGCCAATGTTGGCCCCGCAAGCGCCAGCGTACTTGCTGCTGCGAGCAGACCGATAAGCCCGCGCAGAAGGATAGCCCTGAATATGGTCCTGCGGGTGACGACCATGCCCATCATCGCGTCATCTCTCCTTGATCCGCCACCGAGCGACCCACTGCCCAACTCGCTCGGCCGCTTGATTTGTTGTCTCGACCAAAGATCAGAGCAGAGTGCGCGCCCGATCTCAAGGCCAAGGTGTGGAATCCGAATGTTGCCCGTTGCGCCAGCGTCGGCCCGGCCGAAGGCACTTGGCGCGCGTTTGCGCTGGTGTTCGCCGGCCAGCGACGCGAAGATGCGCACACGGGCGCACTTGTGTTCGGCCTGTGATCCTCGCCGGGATCGCCGCTCAGGCACGTCGCCGGGGCGCACTTCAACCGTCCGGCGCGGCTGTGACGCGCTGGCCTCCATGACAGGGAAGTGCGTGGGCTGCTCGGTGGTCGCGGCGCTGTTGCTGTCGGCCGTGCTCATACCTCGCTGCCCTCCGCTTGGACGATGAGGTCCGCGAGCTGGCCGATGCGCGCGTTTGCAATCGCGTGAGCCTCGTCGCTGACTTCCGGGTCTTCCTCGACACCGTGCTCGGACTCGATGCGTGTCAGGAACGTCCGCAGCAGCGCCGTCTTGTGCTCGCGTACGTCAACCTCCACGACGGACGGGGGATCGACGGGCTCGACCCAGCCCACGACATCGAGCAGCGCCCGAGTGTCGTTCGCTCGGCTTAAACAGCCATCGACCGCGGCCCGGATATCCGCTCGACCGCGAGGCTCGATCAAGGTGTCGGCCTCTGCCAGTTGGCCGTGCAGGTCGAAGTAGAGCCCGTCGCGCAACAGCGGGACAAGCTCGTCAGGGATGACGATGTGCATGGGTCGCTCCGTTCGGTCGGCCGAAGAAACCGCCCGGCGCAGCCATGACCAGACCCCGCAGGCTGCGAGAGCTACGGTGTCGAGCGTGGCATCCGAAGTGCCTCTTCGGTTGTCCGCAGGCCGGGCGGGTGCGTCAACACTCGCCCGGCCATCACGATGTCTTTGGGCGGGGGAGCAGAGCAGAGCTCCCGCGAAGTCGCAAGAGACAATCGGCTGCACTTGGAGGCCGACTCCCGCCCTGCGGAATATCGCGCCACGGATCGGGATGAGCGCTTGTGGGTCGGCCTCGGCGAAACGGCTCGTCGGAGCGCGTCGAACATGGTCATGTCCGGCTCGCAAAGCCGAGGCGGTAGCGCGATCGACGGCGTGACGGTTGTGGCTGCTGCGGGCGCGTAGCTGGCGCGGGAATGATGATGTTCGCGCTGCGCGACAAGCCGTATCTGACGGATCAAGAACGCGCGGCCGTCGCGTCGGGCGAGTCGCGGGCGTCGGCGGCGCTGCCGCCGGGACTTCGGGGCTGGCATGGGCCGGGTTTCGGCCGGCGAAAGCCTTGGTAGGGGGGCGGTCGGCGGGACGTAAATGGGACGCAGAGGGGCTTGACTCCCTTTATCCAAGCCAACTCGAACCGTTCGCCCCGATTGGCTAGAGAACCACGAACAGCAGCGAACACGGGCGAATATCCCCGAAAACGCTGGACATCGGGGGAGCGTGTTCGCTTGTGTTCGTGGCTGTTCGTTGGTCTGGAGCCCGCAAAAGGACCGCAGCGGGCGCGAAAAGGGACCGCAAAAGGACCGCAGCCGTTCGTGGCTGCTCAGGGAACGTCGATGCCGACGACGCGCGCTCGAATGTCCGCCCGTCGAAGTGCCTCCCTGGTCTCTCTGCGACGACCTCGAACTTGACTTGCGGCATGATTGAAGGCAACACGACCGCCAAGTCGTAGTTGAGCCCGGTGCGGGTGGAATCGGGTGGAGCGCCTATACGGCGAGTAGAGCTGAGCGTGCATCAGAGCTACACACGCGCGCCGCATGTCGGCATTGGCGATGGCGACCGGAATCTCCCCGTTGCGCGGATCGTGTGTCTGCCAGGCTTCGAGCCTGCCGAGCACGGGTCACTCCCGCGGGCGAAAGGGCCGCGAAAACACTGGGCCTCGCGGGATGCCGTTCTGCCTGTGTATCGCGGCTTCGATGGGCTCGGTGACCGCAAAATGGCCACAGAGACAGGCGTTGCGGCCGGTTTGCCGGCCGCAGGGCCGCCGCGCGGAATCGACATCGACCAGCCCAGCTGCGTGGCACAGATAGCCGTCGACAAGGCGCTGGGCGCGCTACCTCGCCCGCTTTCGCCTACGGAACTACTCGATATCGTGGTCGCCCGTCTGGCGGCAGAGCGCTCTGAGACGCTTCCCGTGATCGACGCCGACAGTCACCTGCTGGGAGTCGTAGCGGCCAGCGACGTCGAGCGGGCGCTGAACGACGATCAGGAGAGCTCCATCCCCGGCTCGCTCGTTCGCTCGCTTTGCGTCCCATTATGCAATAATTCTGGATCTCGGGATTTTCTGGTCGTGTGGTCCTCAACAGTCTGAAAGGAACCGTCCACATGGGAATACGAGTCCGGCTCGTGCTCGTCAGCCTCATACTTGGTGCATCGACACTGGCAGCGACTGCACCGTCCTCCTCGGCCTCTATGTGGTCGCTTGGGTCGGTGCCTGGTGTGGCGATTTCGGGCGATGCTGTGTCGTGTGTGTCGTCTAGTTCGTGTGTAGGTGTTGGTGGTGGTGTTTCTCCGGGGTTTGGCTTCGTATATAGCTGGAATGGGACGTCGTGGGCTTCTCCGGTTGGGCTTGCTCCTAGCGGTGCCACGAGGAGTAATTTGGGTGGGGTATCGTGCTCGGCCGCCCATGAATGTACTGTTGTCGGTAGTTTCATCAATGGTGCTGGGGAAACGCACACTTTGGCTGAGCGTGGCCCGAGCGAACTACTCGGCACCTGGTCCGTCCAGACGACGGTGAGTCCGACGAGCGATAGTTATTTCACAGCTGTGTCGTGTCCATCTTCGAAAGCGTGTACGGCAGTCGGAAGTAATGAAACCGGTACAGCTCTGGCTGAGAGCTGGAATGGGACGGAATGGTCTGCGCATACGGTACCCACGCCGTCCGAAGGTGAACATCCTCACCTGTACGGGGTGTCGTGCTCGGCTGCTAGTGAATGTACTGCGGTGGGCGACTATTCCACTGGCAAAGTTACTGTTAACGATGCGTTGGTGGAGCGGTGGAATGGAACGGAATGGGTTTTGCAGACCGTGCCCTCTCCGGAAGGCGCGGAAGATACCGCGTTGTTAGGTGTGTCTTGTACCTCGGCGACGGCTTGCACTGCCGTCGGTGACTATGATGTTGGCACTTCTAGCCATGCGTTGGTCGAGCGGTGGAACGGCACGAAATGGTCGCTTCAAAAAGCTGCCGTACCGAGCGAAGAAAAAAAATAGCGCATTTGAAGCGGTGTCATGTGTGGCGGCGGAAGAATGCACCGCGGTGGGTTGGTATGAAAACAAAGCGGAACGTGTCACGCTGGCTGAGCATTGGGCCGGCAAAGAATGGGCAGTGCAGACGACTCCCCACCCAAGCGGCAATAGCGCTCTCGCGGGAATCTCCTGCACGTCGAGCACAGCTTGCATGGCCTTCGGACGCGAAGAGAATGGCAACGCCACAATCGCCGAGCGCATGAGCGCTGGTACGTGGTCGCTTGGGTCGGTGCCTGGTGTGGCGATTTCGGGCGATGCTGTGTCGTGTGTGTCGTCTAGTTCGTGTGTAGGTGTTGGTGGTGGTGTTTCTCCGGGGTTTGGCTTCGTATATAGCTGGAATGGGACGTCGTGGGCTTCTCCGGTTGGGCTTGCTCCTAGCGGTGCCACGAGGAGTCATTTGGGTGGGGTATCGTGCTCGGCCGCCCATGAATGTACTGTTGTCGGTAGTTTCATCAATGGTGCTGGGGAAACGCACACTTTGGCTGAGCGTGGCCCGAGCGAACTACTCGGCACCTGGTCCGTCCAGACGACGGTGAGTCCGACGAGCGATAGTTATTTCACAGCTGTGTCGTGTCCATCTTCGAAAGCGTGTACGGCAGTCGGAAGTAATGAAACCGGTACAGCTCTGGCTGAGAGCTGGAATGGGACGGAATGGTCTGCGCATACGGTACCCACGCCGTCCGAAGGTGAACATCCTCACCTGTACGGGGTGTCGTGCTCGGCTGCTAGTGAATGTACTGCGGTGGGCGACTATTCCACTGGCAAAGTTACTGTTAACGATGCGTTGGTGGAGCGGTGGAATGGAACGGAATGGGTTTTGCAGACCGTGCCCTCTCCGGAAGGCGCGGAAGATACCGCGTTGTTAGGTGTGTCTTGTACCTCGGCGACGGCTTGCACTGCCGTCGGTGACTATGATGTTGGCACTTCTAGCCATGCGTTGGTCGAGCGGTGGAACGGCACGAAATGGTCGCTTCAAAAAGCTGCCGTACCGAGCGAAGAAAAAAATAGCGCATTTGAAGCGGTGTCATGTGTGGCGGCGGAAGAATGCACCGCGGTGGGTTGGTATGAAAACAAAGCGGAACGTGTCACGCTGGCTGAGCATTGGGCCGGCAAAGAATGGGCAGTGCAGACGACTCCCCACCCAAGCGGCAATAGCGCTCTCGCGGGAATCTCCTGCACGTCGAGCACAGCTTGCATGGCCTTCGGACGCGAAGAGAATGGCAACGCCACAATCGCCGAGCGCTACTCGTAGGTCACGGAGGTGCTTGATCCGGTGCGGGCAGACACCCTTCAGCCGCGACCGTTTGCCCTATGCTGGGGGTGGTCTTCGGGCGACCGCAGAGGACCGCAGCGTGCCAGTCCAAGTCGCGCCGAGCCGCGAACCCTTGGGAAGGCCTTTGATTGCAGACCGCAGGACGACCGCAGAACGCCGAAAAACCGCATAACAAAGCCGATCTGAACCGTTCGCCCCGATTGGTTAGTGTTTGGCGAAGGCCAGCAAAGATGGGCGAAACCCCCAAAAACACGGGGGATCGGTGTCGGTCGTTTCGCCTGTGTTTGCAGGCTTTCGCTGACATCTCAGTAGCGAAGCGGTAGCAGCGAGTGCCGAATCGGCAGCAGATCGGTTTCGTAAGGCTGTCCACGGCTGGCCTGCGGGAACCGCCGGCGCGGTTGTCAGCGACTACGGCGACGTGGTCCTCGTGGAGGTAGCCAGCGAGACCGGGAAGGCCCTGGAGTCCGTCCAGGTGCCCGCGCCCGTCGCTCGATGGCTCGCGCCTCAGTCCTTGGATGTCAGCTCGCGGAGGAAGCCAGGGAAGCGGCCGGCGCCGAAGTCGAAGTAACGCGCCCAGTCGGGGACGATGCTGATCCGCGCCATCCGGTCATAGGTTTCGCGGCAGGCCTCTTCGAAGGCGGCAAGCTCCTCGCCCTCCATCGACTTCGCCGCTGCCTCGAGGTACTCCGGTACCGGGCCGTCGACGACCTCGATCACGGCCTCGCCGCGCAGCAGCAGAGAGCGCGCCGGACTCGGAGTGTCGATCGTCAGTGCCACCCGCGGCCGGGCACGGAGCGCCTCGAACTTCGGCGCGGTCGGGTGCGTGGCGACGACCACCGCCTGGCCGGTCCAGAGGAAGCCAATCGGGATCACGCGCGGCGTGCCGTCGACTCCCGCGTAGGCCAGGCGGGCAAGCGTTGCCGTACGCAGGATCTCCTCCCCGGCGTCGAGCTCGGCTTTCAGTTGGGCGGCATTTGCCTGGGTCACTTCGGTCCTCCTTGTCCGTCATCAGGGCTTGGTTCTGCTGGAAATTCGCGGCGAAGGGTCGGTTTGCGTGCGACGCAATATTTCTACCGCTCGCCAAGCACTGGCGCGCCGCCCCGCGTGCGGGACGGCTCGTGAATCACGACGGCAAAAGGACCACAGAAGCTCTTTTGCGTGTCGCCTAGTACTCGTCGTGGCGGCGGATCCACAACGGGTCGGTGGTGCTCTCCTCGCGACCCTTTGGTGTTCGGTCCAGCAGGCCGTAGTAGGCCATTGCGGGCTCGAGACCGCGGGCGGTCGTCACGTAGGTCCGGTAAACGGTCCTGTCCGATAACGCGTACACGCTCAGGCCTGGTCTCTCGGAGACGTACCCAGCCACGTCCGTCCCGCACATGCGCGCGTTCTGCTCGACGGTGGCCGGGATGTCGCGCTCCAGAAATGGCTTCAGCTCCTCCTTTGTGTGCAGGAAGTTGAGGTCGCGGTTGAAGTCACTGCCGTCGCTCGAGACCCACTTGATTCCCCAGCCCATCCGCTTCCTGAAGGCCAGGAGCTTCTCCAGCGGTGCACGGGAGGCGAGCAGCAGAGTGGTGTCCCTAGCCTTCAAGTGGGCTACCTGTGCTGCGAGCGTGTCCGCGATCGAGGAGCAGACCGGGCAGCCAGTCTCATAAGGCGGCCCGAACATGAAGTGGTAGACGAGTAGCTGGGAGCGGCCGTCGAAGAGATCGGCAAGGGTCTTTGTGCCGTCCTCGGTCTCGAACTGGTAGTTCTTCTCAACTGGGACCCAGGGTAGCTCGCGCCGCTTCTTGGCTAGCTCGTCGCCGCGGCGCGTGAGCTCCTTCTCCTCCTTCAGCAACTCGTCGCGCTCGGCCTGCCACTCCTCCTGCGTCCCAATCCTGTGTTCGGCCATGACTCCATGATGACTTATTTCCGCTTCATCGGTGGCATTGCATGCCTCGGCATAGCTCCACCGACGGAGGGCGAGGGCATCCCAGGCATAGTGTGCATTGCCGCTTTGGCTTGCGGGGAGTCGGGCAGTGTGAGACCCGGGACGTGCTGCGGCGCGAGCGAGACCCCTAGCGCGAGCACGACCAGGGTGATAGCGACGAGGTGGTTGGCGAACTCCTTGCGGGGCAGCAGCTTCTCGATTGCGATCAGGCCGGCGATAGCGACCATCCAGGTCAGGCTCATCAATCCGAGGGCAAACAGCGCGACCATCAACCCCCAGCAGCAGCCGACGCACCACGCGCCGTGTATGACTCCCATACGGAGTGCTCCCGCGGGCCCGTCAAGCCAGTGGGCGAGCACGAAGTCAAGCGGCGAGCGGCAGCGGCGTAGGCAGGCGTCCTTTGTGGGCGTGAGCTGGTAGATCGCTGCCGCAAGGAGCACCCCGCCGGCGAGGTAGGGTCCGCCGCGGTGCCATGACAGGACGGGGATCGAGAGCGAGCGTATACCCACGTACAAGCCGTACGCCAGCAACCCAAAGGCCGTCCATGTCAGGAGATATCCGGCCACGAACACCAACGAGGAGACAACGCGATCGACCATCCCGCGATCACGCCGGCGGTGCTGGACGAAGCCGAACGCGAGCACCATCGGCACGATCGAAGGGAACATCATCGCGCTCATCATCACGACCCATGACACGACGTAGAAGCCGAGGGTTCCCGGGTCGGTGCCGGGACCGGCATCCATGCCAAGCATGCGTTCGTGCGTCAGGTGCCAGGCAAGGCCTGCCAGCCCGAGTAGCGACGCGAGGACACCAGCCCGAAATCGCGCAGCCGGACGTTGCGCGATAGGACGTTGCATGATAGATGCCATTACACGATCGACCGTAACGCAATCGTGTCGGCCGGACAACTCAAGTTGCGTTCAACCCGTAGAAGCCGGAGAATCAAGATGTTGCGAGCAGCGATGAGTTTTTCAGTCACTAGGAGATCTTTATGTTTGACTGGCCCCACCAATGGGGATCACTGACGACGCACACAAGGAGGCAATGCGATGCCTAGCCACAAAGCAGGAACCCGCGAGGAATGGCAGGCGGCCCGCGATGAGCTTGCCAAGCTCGAGGCCGAGCACACCAAGCTCGGCCAGAAGGCGACCGAGCGGCGGCGTCAGCTTCCTTGGGTTCCGGTGGAGAAGGAGTACCGATTCGACACCGAGGACGGGAAGAAGACGCTCGCCGAGCTCTTTGACGGGCGCTCCCAGCTCCTGGCCTACAACATCATGTTCGGGCCCGACTACGAGCTCGGTGCCTGCCCAGGGTGTTCAAACCTGGGGGATGAGCTCGACGCTACGCGCGTGCATTTGAATCACCGCGACGTGACTCTGATCTGCTTTTCGCGCGCACCGATCGATCGGCTCATCGCCTACAAGGAGCGGATGGGTTGGCAGTTTCCTTATGTCTCGACGTATGAAACCGAGTTTCCGCTCGACTTCGGACTGGTCCTCACGCCCGAGCAGGCGCAGGAGATCCCCGAGGTCAAAGCGATGGTCGACAACCCTCCCGGGTGGCTCGAAGACTGGGGGCGGCAGGTCGGAGCCAAGCTCGAGGACGGCCTACGCGAGGCCCCGAGCTTCATCGCCTTCGCGCGCGAGAACGGAACGGTGTTCCACACCTACACGGTCACGGCGCCCGATCGGTTTGTCGCACCGTATAACTCGTTCTTGCTCGAGCGAACGCCAAAGGACCCGCCCGAGGAGCCGCGAGCTTGGCGCAAGGACGAATACCCGGACTGAGCCGCGCGTCTCATGTGTGGCAAAACAGCAAGCTGCCCCTGCCGGCGCGGAGCGGCTAGTTTGAGACCGGCCGTGTCAAAGCACCTTCGGGTGCTCAAGGAGGCGGGAATGATCGAGGCAAGGCCTAACGCACCGTCAGGGAGGCGGGCGAGGATAGGCGGCGTACGGGAGTGGTCAACGTCAACCGGGCACGCACCGGAGGCTACTCCCCGTTCGCCGCACATTCAAGGCCGGGTGAGGACGATCGCGCTGGCGCACTCCCAACCGTGAGTGTCGGTCGGCGGTGCGGACAATGCAGCATGGGTTAGCATCCAAAAGGGACCGTGCTACGCAACGTCGCGCTTTGGCTCAGACCGGCAGGGTGGCCGCCTCTGCCCGATGCGGTGCGCCGCCGGACGTTGCTGCTGGCGTGGGCTGCGATCCTCGCACAGGTGGTGTTCGTCGGCGGGTGGGTGCTCGCCGGCGCTCTCGAACCCCACTACTCGCCGGTTCGCCAGTACATAAGCGAGCTCGGCCGGCGGGGCGCGGCGAACCCCTGGATCTTCACGATTTTCGTAGGGATCTGGGGATTGGGCTTCATCGCGCTCGCGGTCGCGATCGTACCGGCGTTGCGTACGCGGCCGTGGCCGCTGGCGATGCCGTTGTTTTTCGTGCTCGCCGGCCTGTGCGCGATGCTCGTCGGACAGCTGCAAATGGACTGCTCACCGACGGTGAGCGCCGTGTGCAGGTCACGCGAAGCCGCGGGCGCGCTCTCCTGGCACCATTACGCGCATGAGTGGGTGAGCCTGGGCATCAAGGTCTCGCTCCTGCTGACCGGCTTCGCTTTTGCCCGCTCAGCGTGGCCGAGCCGGCTCGCGCGACTCGTGTTGGGCGGCGCTCTTGTGCTCCTGGCTGCGGGGATCGTCACGTTTGTGTTGCACAATTCGTTCGCCGGCTCCCAGGGACTCGAAGAGCGTCTGTGGGCGCTCGTCGCCCAGGCCTGGGCACTGCTGTGCGCGACGGTGTTGATCCTCGAGGCGACGCTCGAGCCGAGTGCCCTGCGGGTACACGAGACTGCCATGCAGCGTCATGCGCTGGGCGAGCACACCGCCGTCGGCGTTGGTCCGTCGTAGTCCGCGCGGGTTGCCCGGCGACGTGAAGGATCGTGATGGCACGCTTGGGCGGTAGCGCCTGGAGCGAGTTCATGCGCCGCCATACTGGCAGCGATGCTCGCCAAGCGCTTCACGGCGCAGTTGCTCGCGGGAGAGCCGGCGCGCCGCGCGATCCTCGGGGTTCGCGAGCTTGCAGCGATCGAGCGACAGGCAGCCGCAACCTATGCGCTCGGTGAGCCCCTCCTTCAGGCGTTCCAGCTCGGCGATCCGCTGCTCGATCCCGCGCGCCACTACCGTGTGCAGGTGCGATTGGTCGAGCTGGATAGGGTCACCGACGACGATTGGCAGCAGGTTATCGCTGGCGAGCCCCAGCCATTCGGCGCCATCGGCGAAGAGCTGCAATGGCGGGAGAAGAGCCACAACCTCGGGCTGTGGGATGACACGGACAACCTCGTGGCGCTCGCCGGGCTCGTCCGCGCGGAGGTCCGGGTGGCCGATGCGCGGCTTCGGGTAGCTGGGATCGGCGGTGTGATCGTCACTCGCGCCGCCCGCGGACACGGCTTTGCGCGCGTGTTGATCGAGCGACTGCTCCAGATCGCCCACGAGCTAGGCTCCGAGCGGGCAATGCTCTTCTGCCTGCCGGCAAACATCGGGCTGTACGCCAAGTTCGGATTCCAACTCATCGAGGAGCCCGTCTGGGCGCCACAACCCGGAGGCTTGGTCAAGATCCCCCTGTGCGCCATGTGGAGGCCGCTCGCCCGCGCGGCAAGCTGGCCGGAGGGCAAGATCGAACTGTTGGATAAGCCATTCTGAGTTGCGGGCGCTCATCTTCTCGGCATTACGACGAGTCCCAGCTCGCAGCGCGGCGAAAAGGGCCCGAGGGCGTCGCCGAAAACCCGTGCAGCTCGCCTGATCTGATCGTACCACTGAGCGCTTCGCACTTCACTGGGTGCTTCGCGGGCAACTTGTCTGCCTGCGGGAAAGTCCGGATCGCGACCGCGGGCTTTGGCTGATGCCGGGAGGTCGAGCGGAAGGGAGACTACGCCAGCGTGGGTACCCTGTACCCGGGTCCGCCCAGCAGCGGACTTCAAGACTCGTCCAAGCGCTGAACTGGAGATCAAATGAGTGACAGACCCGTTTTCATCTATGCCGCAACCTATGCCGACCCCGCCGGTGCTCAAGGAGACTACGACACCCTCGTTGAGCTGCATGCGGCGAAGCTCGTGGGCACCTATGACGTCGCCTTGGTCACCAAGGACGCCGACGGCAAGGTCCACGTCAAAAAGCATGAGAAGCCGACACAGCATGGCGCCTGGGGAGGTATCGCCGTCGGAGCGGCTGTCGGGGTTTTGGCTGCTCCGGCGATCATCCCGGCGGCATTGGTCGGCGGTGTCATCGGCGGCCTCGGTGGACACTTCAAAAGGGGCATCTCAAAAGGTGACGCCAAGGAGCTGGGCGACCTTATCGAAGCGGGACAGGCGACGCTACTGGTGATCGGTGAGTCGCGCCTTGAAGAGCAGCTCGACAAGGTGCTCACGCGCGCCGAAAAGTCGATCGAGAAGGAAATCGACGTCGAGCGCAAGGAGTTCAAGCGCGAACTCGACGAGGCAGAGAAGGAGTACGCCACGGCCTAGTCACTCAATTCGGGGCGGCTATGACCCCGGCGCTGCGTTGTACTCCTCGTCGGTGACGTGCTCACCCCACGTAACGGGGCTGCCCGTCTCGTCAACCTCATGCATCGCGATGTGGGTCATGAACCGGTCGGGAGCGGCGCCGTGCCAGTGATCCTCGCCCGGCTCGAAGTACACGCGGTCACCGGGCTGGATGACCTCGATCGGGCCGCCGCGGCGCTGGCAGCGGCCAAGGCCCTCGATGACATAGATGGTCTGTCCGAAGGGATGGGTGTGCCATGCGGTGTGGGCACCCGGGGTGCAGTGGACGCTGGCCGCTTGCAGGCGGGACGGCTCCGATGCCGTGGCCACGGTGTCGATGTAGACAGTGCCGGTGAACCAGTCGCTGGGGCCGGTCGCCGTCGGGAGGGAGTTTCTGGTGATTTGCATGTCGTCTCCTCGGTGTGTTGGTGGGACGGCTCAGCGCCCGGGACGGTAGCCGTGCCAACAAGCTGGCCGCTCTGCAGGAGCGGATCGACGACATGTTCGACCTCGTCATCGTCGGCCTGCGGACCCGGGCGCCCATGCGGCGAACAGCGGGCATGGGCTCGTTACCTCCGTGCGTGCCATCAGCCGACCTGTGCCGTTGGCCGGACGAGGATCTCGTTGAGCGTCATGCGCCGCGGGCGCGTGACGGCGAAGGCGATGACCTCGGCGATGTCCTGGGGAGTGATGGCAAGGTCTTTGACGAACTGCTGTATGGCGCGCTTGGTCTCGACGTGCGTGATGTGGTCGGTCAGCTCGGTTGCCACGGCGCCGGGCTCGATGACCGTCACGCGGACGTCGGGCTGCAGCTCCTGGCGCAGCGCCTCCGACCAGCCGTTGATCCCCCACTTGGTTGCGGCGTAGACCGCGTTCCCTGCCCTGGCGGTGCGCCCGGCGACCGAGGAGATGTTGACGAGGTCGCCGCCGCCGTCGCGTAGCTGGTCGAGGAACACCTCGGTCGCGGTCATTGCGCCCAGCAGGTTGACCTCCACCATCTGGCGATGCTCGGCTCGCTGATCGGAGGTGAACGGCGCGAGCAGCATCACCCCAGCGTTGTTGACGAGGATGTCCGCCCCACCGAACGCGCTTTGCACTTGTTCGGCGGCCGCGACGATCGAGTCTCGGTCGGTGACATCAGCCTCGATCGCGATCGCGCTGTCGCCGAGCTCAGCAGCCAGAGCCTGGATGCGGTTGGTGCGGCGGGCCAGCAGAGCGAGCCGGTGGCCGCCCGCCGCCAGCGCACGTGCGGTGGCCTCGCCAATGCCTGAGGACGCGCCGGTAATGACTGCAACGCGGCCTGCATTCTGGTCGGTGGTCATGGTTGGGCTACCTTTCGTGTCTGAAGGGTTGGAGCGTTGGTAACGATAGGAGCCGGAAGTTGCGGCTTGCCGGGGTCAGTGCCGAGTCGTCGTTAGGCTGGCGAGCCGCAGGGGTAGCAAAAGTCGACGGTTGAGGAGGTAGGTATTCGTGCCAAGATTTTTGACCATCGGATATGGAGATCGCGCAGGGTACGACAGGACTGACCCTGCAATCCGCGATGCGGCCCATCAACACGATGAGAGCCTACTCGCGGAAGGAGCCTTGATGGGTATTGCAGGCGAGCCCGTGCAAGTACGCAATCACGGCGGGGCAGGCGTGGACACCAGCGAAGGGCCGTTCCTGCGCTCCGACCTTCCGATCGCTGGGTTCATGGTTATTGAAGCGGCTACTCTCCAAGAGGCGATCAGCCTCGTCTCTAAGACCCCTTGTGCGGTCGCACACGGTGTCGTCGAGGTGTGGCCACTACAGTCGACGCCGTAGGGTTGCGCGCTCGACAGGGGCAGCTAGCCCAAGCGGGTGTGTGCCGTTTGGCTCTCCGGGCGCCCACTTCAGGGCGCGATCGCGATTGCCGATCCGCCGCGCTCAACCCGTATCAGGTGAGCGGAGATACGCGGCGGTCCTTCCAGGGCGGCCGTCCCGATGAAGGTGGGAGCCGATTCGGGGGTGCCGCCCCAACTGAAGTACAGCTGGCCGTCGTCAGCGGCGAGGGACCATGGGCCTCCGGCGGGTGTGGATGGCATCGCAAGCCACCCGTCCTTTGCTTCGCTGCCATCGAGATTCGCCCGTCCGATCGTCCCCGGCCCTTCCAAGTCGAGGTTGGTCCAGTAGATCTGCCCTCCGGCCACGGCGATGCCCTGGGGACACTGCCCGCGCGAAAGGGCGATAAAATCGGGGTTGGCTTCGCTGCCGTTGAGTGCGACGCGCCCGATCGTGGCGGCCTGGCAGCGGCTGAAGTAAATGTAACGGCCGTCGGTTGCGAGCCCGTTGGTGGCTTCGCCACTGCTCTGGAGGGGTAGCCGCTTGAACGCTCGCTGTACGTGAGACCCGTCCAGGTTGGCACGGGCGATGGCGTTCGTTTCACTCCAGTAGATGTGCCCACCCGCGATCACGGGTCCGTGTGGTCCCGATGAACGCATGTGGATCAGTGCTCGTGCATTGCCGCCGTCCAGCCGTGCCCGCCAGATCGAGCTGCGATTCAGGCCATCGACCTCGCTCCAGTACAGATACGGTCCGCTGACGGTCATGGCGGAGACGCCGTCGCCGACGGCGCGAGAGCCGACGATCTGGCTGGAGCGGTGGTTGGCGCTCAGATCGAGGCGGTCGATCGAGCCTCCGTTCTGGTAGTAGAGGACAGAGCCCGCGGCCGAGGACGCTGCGATGAGCGCCAGGGAGGCTGACAGGCCCGCCAAGTTACCCGCACGGACAAACAGCCGCCTCCATCGCTGCGCGCGAAGCTCGCCGGTGGCCACCGGACAACTCTAGTACTCCAACGGGATCGCCAGGCGGATCGAACGCGGTGACGATCGCGAGCACTCCGATCGCGACGTGCGAGTAGCTAGCGCGTGAGCGAGCTGCCCAAAGCTTTCGCGTTTCGCGAGATCGGTAGCGAGGACATCGTGACTGCACGGGCCTCACACGCCACGCCCGTGGCGGCGCTATCGCGAAGCGCGCGAGGTGGGAGTAGGCTGGCGCGCGGTGCAGCCCAACCGCTCGATTCCGCAGGCAACCGTCATCCCGGTGCTGATCTACCCGGAGGTTCGCGAGGCGGTTGACTGGCTCGGGCGAGCCTTCGGGTTCATCGAGCGAGTGCGCATCGGCGAGAACCACCGCGCGCAGCTGAGCTTCGGCGAGGGCGCGGTGATCGTCGGTGACGTCCGCGGCGATCGTCGGCCGCCGCGGACGGGCGAGGTCACCCATTCGGTGATGGTGCGGGTGCAGGACGCGCGCGCACACTGCGAGCGGGCGCGCCTACAGGACGCGCGCATCGTGATGGAGCCAACTGACTTCGAGTACGGCGAGCGCCAGTACACCGCGGAGGACTTCGCTGGCCACCAGTGGACGTTCTCGCAGACGCTCCGCGACGTCGCCCCCGAGGAGTGGGGCGGGATCTTGCTAGGCGGACGGGATGTCTGATGACCCGATCAAACAACCAACCGGTTGATATTCAGCAGTCTCGGGCTTCCACGGCGCGATGTAGCCGGATTGGATTGAAATGGAAAACTGGTCCGACTCGAGATGCACGGCGCACTCTGCTTTGGCGGCGAGGAGCCGGGCCCGGTGGTCTTGCCCGAGTCTGGGGTTCCGGTGAGAATCACGATGGGACGCTCGTCAGACATGTCTACTCGCTGGCCAGCGCGCTCAGCACGTCCAGCCGCGCCGCGCGCCGCGCGGGGGCCAGGGCGGCGAGCAGGCCGGCGAGCGCGGCGGCGATTAGCAGCAGGATCAGCGTGCCCACCGGGATCGAGAACACATAGCCCGAGCCCGACAACGCGAACGTGGTGACGAGGATCGCACCCACCACCCCGATCACCAGCCCGAGGATGCCGCCGATCATTGCGGTGATCAGCGACTCGTAGCGGATCAGCTGGCGGATCTGGCGACGGGAGGTGCCGATCGCGCGCATCATTCCCAGCTCGCGGGTGCGCTCGTAGATCGAGAGCACGAGCGTGTTGACGATGCCGAACAGCGACACGATCACCGACAGCGCGAGCAGCACATAGACGAGCAGCAGGAACTGGTTGACTTTGCTGTTCTGTTCGTTTGTGTACTGCGCCGCCGTCTGGGCGTGAGCCTGCGGGAAGCTGTGGTGCAGTAGCGCATCGATGCCGCTGTTCACCGCGGGGCCGTGTGCGCCGGGGGCGTAGGCGACGAAGTCCACCCCGTCTTCGCGCTGCCCAAACGCCGCGCGCGCCAGCGAGCGCGAGATCGTGAGGTTGGAGAGCAGGCCGATCACTTCTTCTTGCACCACGCCTGCGATCGTCAACGTCACCCTGTGCCTGGAGGGCGTCAGCACCGACATGCGCTGCCCCACGTGCAGGTGGTGGGCGCTCGCGAACTTCTCGCTGACGATCGTGCCCCCCTGCCCGAGCGCCGCGAGCGTTGCCGCCGAGCCGTGTTCCCATTCGATCTTGTACATCTTCCCGAACGATTCAGGTTCGATCGCGGTGACACGGCTTTCTTCGTCGATCACCGGCGCCCCCGGTTGCGCGAGATCGCGCACCCTCCCCTGCGTGAAGGCGATCGCAGTGACGGTGCCCACGCCGTGGACTGTCCTGAGCGCCGGCGCCACCGCTGCCGGGAGGCCCTGCCCGCTCTGGGAGTTCTGCACGATCAGGTTGCCGGCAAAGGAGCGGCTGACCGCACGGTCGATCGTCGCGTTGGTGCCGGCGGCGAGCACCGAGATGAAGGCGACCAGCCCCAGCCCCACGGTCAGCGCGAGCGCGGTCACGAGCGTGCGGCCGGGCTGGCGCACCGAGTTCTCGCGCGCGAGGCGCGCGGTGATCCCGCGCCAACTAACCAGCCAGCCGATCGCGCCGGCGAGCGCAGGCACCACGCGGTGGTGGCGGCGGAACAGCCGTCGGCGGCGGCGTTCGAGCTGCACGCCCTCGCGCATCGCCGCGATCGGCGGCACGCGCGTCGCGCGTAGAGCCGGGAGGAAGCCCGCGAGCACCGTGACGACGATGCCCACGCCAAGCGAGACGATCACGGTGCGCGCCTCCAGCACCGTGCCGTTGTCCGGCAGATCGGCGCCGAACGCCTTGAACAGGCCGTCGAGCGCCGGCGCCAGGCCGATCCCGCCAAACAGTCCGATCACCGCTCCCACGACACCCAGCAGGAGGCCTTCCTCGATGACCGCGCGCATGATCTGTCCGCGCGAGGCGCCGAGCGTGCGCAGCAGGCCGAACTCGCGCGTGCGCTGGGCGACGGTGATCGAGATGGTGTTGAAGATGATGAACGCGCCGACGACCAGCGCGACGTACGCGAAGATCAGCAGGAAGGTGCGCAGGAAGCCGAGCTCTCCTTCGAGTTCAGAGGTCTGATTGGCCGCTTCTTGGGCGCCGGTGCGCACCTTCAGCGTCGCCGGCAGGGCGGCGCGGACGCGAGCGGCAAGCTGTTCGGGTGCGATGGGGTGGGCGGGATTTGATTCTGCGGCGACGTTGATGCTGTCGTATACGCCCGGTTCGCCCGCGACGTACTGTGCCTGGCTGGGGATCAGGATCGCGACGGTCGTGCCGCCGAAAGATTCGCTGCCCGCGAACTTCGCGATCCCGGCGATCGTGTAGCGCCGCGCCGGAGAGCGGCCCGCGATCACGATCTGCTGGTCGAGCCGCAGGTGGTTGCGCTTGGCGCTCGCCTGGTCGATCGCGACCTCGTCGGCGCCGCGCGGCAGATGGCCTTGCGCCGCGGTGAAGGCCTCGAAGCGCGGCGGCTGCTCGGCATCGACGCGCCCCGGCGCGCCGCCGCTGGTGAGCCGTTTGCCGCTTGTGGTGAACAGTGCCGCCTGGCTGGAGATGCTGCCTGAGGCCGCTGCCACCCCGGGCACCGCGCGCACGCGGGCGAGCGTCCCTTCATTGAGCGCGGACGCCTGTGAGCCGCCGAGCGTTTCCTTTTCGGTGACGACCACCGCCTTGTTGGCGTAGGCCGTGGTGAAGACTTCCGCGAAGGCACGGTTGATCGTGTCGGTGAGGATGTAGGTGCCGGCCATCAGCGCCACGCCCAGCGCGATCGCGATCGCCGTCAGCAGCACGCGCAGCTTGCGCTGCACGAATCCGCGCAGCACCAGCGTGAGCATCAGCCGCGACCTCGGCGCACTGGCCCACCGCGGCCTCGGGCCATCCCCGCGCAGCGGCGCCGGACGGTCGACCCGGCACCGTCCCGGGCCATCAGCCCACGGCCTTCATCAAATCCAGCGCCTGCTCGGCGCTCCCCGCCTCACCGTCGTGCACGATCCGCCCGTCGGCGAGCACCAGCAGCCGGTCGGCGAACGACGCCGCGTGGGCGTCGTGGGTGACCATCACGACCGTCTGGGAGAAGTCGTCGACGGCGTGGCGAAGCAGCTGCAGGACGTCGCCGGAGGATTTGGAGTCGAGGTTGCCGGAGGGCTCGTCGGCGAACACGACCGCGGGGCGCGAGATCAGCGCCCGGGCCACCGCCACACGCTGCTGCTGGCCGCCGGAGAGCTCCGCGGGGCGATGGCTGAGCCGATCGCGGATGCCGACCGTGTCGATCAACCGATCGAACCACTCGCGGTCGACCTCGCGCCCGGCGATCGACAACGGCAGCAGGATGTTCTCCTCGGCGCTCAACACCGGCAGCAGGTTGAACGTCTGAAAGATGAAGCCGATGCGATCGCGGCGCAGCTGTGTGAGCGCGCGGTCGTCCAGCTCGGTGAGCTCCACGCCGCCGACACTGACCGTGCCCGCGGTCGGGCGGTCGAGCCCCGCGAGCAGGTGCATGAGCGTTGACTTGCCGCTGCCTGACGGGCCCATGATCGCCGCGAAGCGCCCGGCCGGGAAGTCCACGCTGACCCCCGCCAGCGCGTCGACCATCGCCTCGCCCTCGCCGTAGCGGCGGCGCAGATCGCGCGCCTGCACGATCACCCGCGAGCCGTTGTCGGACGATGTCAACGGTTGGCCGGTTGGCATGCTGCCATGTTATGCGCCGGCAGGGCAGGCATGCACATGCAGCGGGCGCCCGGTGATGTCTCAGTTTGGGGGGTATACCACCGACTGGACCTGTGGGCAGCGACCAGATGACAGCTAAGAGAGGTCCAGTAGCTGGTTGGTTCGCCCATTAACACACACTTATATGACGTCTTGCCGGGCCTGCATATGACGTCTTGCCGGGCCTGCATATGACGTCTTGCCGGGCCTGCGAGTCCCGACCAAACTGAGACACTACGCGCGCCCCGCGATAATCGTCGGCAATGGCCGAGGAGGCGCAAGCCACCCCATACAGCGCACGCACGGCGTGGGCCCGGAACCTCGCGGCGCCGGTGCGCGACTTCCTGAGCACGGAGACCGGCAGCGCGATCGTGCTGCTGGGGGCAGCGGTGGTGGCGCTGGTGTGGGCGAGCTCGCCGTGGCGGGACGCATATGAGTCGCTGTGGAGCACGAAACTGTCGATCACGATCGGCGGTGGCGGGGTGAGCACCGACCTGCGCCACTGGGTGAATGAGGGGCTGATGACGTTCTTCTTCCTCGTCGTCGGCCTGGAGGCAAAGCGCGAGCTCGACATGGGGGAGCTGCGCGAGCGCCGGCGCCTGGCGATCCCCGTGTTCGCGGCGGCCGGCGGGATGACGGTGCCGATCGCGATCTACCTCGCGCTGAACGCGGGCGGCGCGGGCGCGCACGGCTGGGGCGCTGCGATGTCGACCGATACGGCGTTCGCGCTAGGCGCGCTGGCGCTGATCGCCCCGCGCGGCGCGACGCGGCTGCGGGTGTTCCTGCTGACGCTCGCGGTGGTGGATGACCTCGGCGGGCTGGGGGTGATCGCGATCGCCTACAGCACGCACGTTTCGATCGTGGCACTGGCAGTGGCGATCGGGCTGTTCGCCCTGCTGGTGGCGCTTCGCTACGCGCCCGCGTGGCGGCTGCAGCTGTCGGTGGTGGTCGGCGTGGCGCTGTGGGTGGCGCTGTTCAAGTCGGGCATCGACCCGGTGATCGCGGGTCTTGCGATCGGGCTAGTGACGAGCGCCTACCCGCCCTCGCGTGAGGATCTTGAGCGTGCAACCGCGCTCACGCGCTCGTTCCGCGAGCAGCCGACGCCGGAGCTCGCCCGCTCCGCTCAGCTGGGCGTACTGGGGGCGATCTCCCCGAATGAGCGGCTCCAGTACGGACTGCACCCCTGGACGAGCTACGTCGTCGTACCCCTGTTTGCGTTCGCCAACGCGGGCATCCACGTGACCGGCGGCCTGCTCGCGAACGCGGCCACCTCCCCGATCGTGCTCGGGATCCTGCTCGGCTATGTCGTCGGCAAGCCGCTCGGTATTCTCGGCGCCTCATGGCTGGCATCACGGCCGGCACTGCGGGGGGTGCGCCCGACGCTGAGCTGGCCGGTGCTTGCCGGGGGCGGCGCCGTCGCGGGCATCGGCTTCACCGTCGCATTGTTGATCTCGAGCCTAGCCTTCCACGGCGAGCGCCTGGAGGAGGCGAAGCTCGGGGTGCTGGCTTCGGCGATCGTGGCGCCGGCGGTTGCGTGGTGTGTGTTCTCACTGGCGAGGCGACTGCCCAAGAGGGTTCGGGCGCGTCAGCTGCTCGCCACCGCCGAGGACATCCTCGACCTCTCCGACGACGTCGACCCGGAGCGCGACCACGTCCGTGGAGCGCACGACGCGCTGGTCACGCTGGTGGAGTATGGCGACTTCGAGTGCCCCTATTGCGGCCGGGCGGAGCCCGTGATACGCGAACTGCTGGCGTCGTTCGACGACGAGCTGCGCTACGTGTGGCGTCACCTGCCGCTCAATGACGTCCACGTCGACGCGCAGCTGGCGTCCGAGGCGTCCGAGGCCGCCGCGGCGCAGGGCAGCTTCTGGGAGTTCTATGACGCGCTGCTGGCCCACCAGGGGGCGCTGACACCGCTTGGGCTGCGCCACCACGCGGAGGAGCTGCAGCTCGACGTGGAGCGCTTCTGGGAGGAGCTGCGCCATCACGAGTACGCGCCGCGCGTGGCGGAGGACGTCACCAGCGCCGACGCGAGCGGGGTGTCGGGCACGCCCAGCTTCTTCATCAACGGACGCCGCCACCACGGCGCCTACGACATCGACACGCTCACCGTCGCCGTCCGCGCGGCCCGCGCTCGCGCCGGCTTGATCGGTGGAGCTGTCGCGGCGAGCGTGCCCCACAGGTGATGCAGCGCGTAGGCACGCCACGGCCGCCAGCGCTCCGCCAAGCGCGCTGCCTCGCGCGCTGAGCACCCGCCACGCGAGGCGGCTTCGCGAGGTGAGCACCCGCCACGCGAGGCAGCTTCGCGAGGTGAGTACCCGCCGCGCAGCGCGGAATCGGAGCACCCGAGCGCTGCCAATGCGTGGCGCACGCCGAGGTCAGTGGGCAGGAACGCGTCGGGGTCGGCGAGCGCGCGCATCGCGATGTACTCCACCGTCCACGGCCCAACCCCGGGGAGCGCGAGCAGGCGTGCGCGCAGCTCCTCGCGGTCGCTGCCAGGATCGATCGCGAGCTCCCCTGTGGCGAGCAATCCCGCCAGCGCCTGCAGTGTGTGGCGCCGGCGCGCGGGGCCGCCCGGCAGCTCCCCGGGTGCGGCGGCGGCGATCGCGGCGGGGGCAGGAAAGAGGTGCGTGAGCGTGCCGTCGGCCGCGGGCAGCGACTCCCCCAGCGCCTGGGTGAGGCGTGTGGCGGCGGTGCGGGCGGCGGGCACGGAGATCTGCTGCCCGAGCACGGCGCGCACTGCGAGCTCGGCGCCGTCCACGGCCCCGGGCAGGCGCAGCCCGGGGGCGGCGCGCACCAGCGGCGCTAGTAGCGGATCGCCGGCGAGGTGCTCGGCCGGCGCGGTCGGGTCGGCGTCGAGGTCGAGCAGCCGCCGGCAGCGCTGCACGGCGGCTGTCAGGTCACGCAGGTCGGCGAGGCGCAGACGACACTCGATCGCCCCGTCCACGGGGGTGAGTGCGACGACACCATGCCCGTGAGGCAGACTCAGCGTGCGCCGGTAGCACCCACCCACGACCTCCTCCACGCCGGGCACGGCGCGCATGCCGAGGAAGTTCAGCAGCCGTCCCCAATCGAGCGGCTCGCGGTAGGCGAGACGCACGGTGAGCGGGATTGGCCCGCTGCCGGCCAGCACCTCCGAGCCGTTGCGATGCCTCGGCGCTTTGCGCCGCAGCTCCGTGGGGGTGCGCCCGAACAGCGTGCGGATCGTGTCGTTGAACTGGCGCACGCTCGCGAAGCCCGCCGCGTGGGCGACGTCGATCAGGCTCAAGGTGGTCGTCTCGATCAGGATGCGCGCCGTCTGTGCCCGCTGCGCGCGGGCGAGCGCGAGCGGGCCCGCTCCAAGCTCGGCCGTCAGCTGGCGCGTGAGATGGCGTTCGCTGTAGGCCAGCCGTTGCGCAAGTCCGCTCACCCCCTCGCGATCGACGACTCCGTCGGCGATCAGACCCATCGCGCGCGCTGCCAGATCCCCGCGGCGGTTCCACTCCGGTGAGCCGGGCGCGGCGTGCGGGTGGCAGCGCAGGCAGGCGCGAAAGCCCGCGCTCTGCGCAGCGGCGGCGGTGGGGTAGAAGCGCACGTTGCGGCGCTTGGGAACGATCGCGGGGCAGCTGGGGCGGCAGTAGATCCCGGTGGAGGTGACCGCCACGAAGAAGCATCCGTCGAAGCGGTGGTCGCGGCTGCCGAGCACGCGGTAGCGCGCGTCGAAGTCCTCGGCTCGCGGGGCCGTGCTGAGTTCGAGCGTGGTCGACTTGGTGGTATGCGGCTCAGTGGCCCGCGTGGCGGCACGCGGCTCAATGGTCTGCTTGGTGGGATGCGTCTTACCGGTCGGCTTGGTGGCTGGTCGGGTGGTTATGCGTGGCACAGCTCCAGTATGCACCCACCGGCTAGCGGAAATCGGACGCCGACACTCTCCACGCCTACCCCGTCCGATTTCCGCCAGCATCCGGCGCTGGCCGGTGTCAGAGTGAGGGCATGAACTACACAACGATTGACAGCCCGATCGGAGAGTTGCTGGCCAGCGCCGACACGGCGGGACGGATCACCGGCCTGCATTTCCTCGACGGCCATCGCATACCAGCACGAGACTCCAACTGGGTGCGTGACGACCAAGCGCTCGCGCCGCTGTGCCGCCAGCTGGAGGAGTACTTCGCGGGCGAGCGCCGCGAGTTCGACCTCGACCTCGCACCCAGCGGCTCGCCGTTTCAGCTCAGCGTGTGGCGCGAGTTGCAGGCGATCCCCTACGGCGAGACCGCCTCTTACGGCGAGATCGCCGCCGCCGTCGGCCAGCCAGGCGCGGCGCGCGCGGTTGGTGGCGCCAACAATCGCAACCCGATCGCGATCGTCATTCCCTGCCACCGCGTGATCGGCGCGAACGGCACGCTCACCGGCTACGGCGGAGGGCTGCCACGTAAGCAGCGGCTGCTGGCGCTGGAGACTGGGGCGCTGATGCTGGCCTAAGACGCATATATTCTTGAGGCGATGCCCCGTCACCTGATCTCGATCGACCAGGTCGACGACAAGCTGGCCCGTGAGATCTTTGCGACGGCCGACGACATGGCCGCCGCGCTGCGGATCCCCACGCGCCTCTCCAGCCTCACCGGCAGAGTGGTGGCGCTGCTGTTCTTCGAGCCCTCATCGCGCACGATCCTCAGCTTCAGCGCCGCCGCGGCGCGGCTGGGCGCGGCGGTGATCTCCCACCGCGGAGTCGAGTCCTCCTCGATCTCGAAGGGCGAGTCGATCGAGGACACGGTCCGCGTGGTGGGCAGCTACGCCGACTTGATCGTCCTGCGCCACGAGGCGGCGGGTGTCGCCCAGCGTGCGTCCGAGGTGAGCCCGGTGCCGCTGATCAACGGCGGCGACGGCCCCAACGAGCACCCCACGCAGGCACTGATCGACATGTACACGATCGAGCGCGAGCTCGGGCGGCTGCACTCGCTGCGGGTGGGGATGGGCTTCGACCCTCGCCACTCGCGCTCGATCCACTCACTCTGCCGCGGCCTCTCGCACTACCCCGACAACGACGTGCTGCTGGTTGGCCCCGAGGAGCTGTGGCTGGACGAGCGGGAACTGAGCGACCTACGAGCGCAGGGGCTGAGGGTGGAGCAGAGCAGCGACATGCAGCAGCTGCTGGCGCGCGAGATCGTGTACGTCAACCGCTTCCAGGTCGAGCGCATCGCCGACCAGCAGCTGGCGGCGACCTACCGCGAGCGTTACTGCATCGCCGCCAATGACGTGCGAAGCTCCGAGATCAAGCTGCTGCTCGACCCCCTCCCACGCATCCACGAGATCGCCCACGAGGTGGACGATCTACCGGAGGCGCTCTACTTCAAGCAGGCTGCCAACGGCGTCCCGATCCGGATGGCGCTGCTGTCGATGCTGGCGTAGGTGGGTTGAACCCTCGTTTGGCACAGCCACTTGCCTTCACCGTCAAGGCTCCGGCGGCTGCCAGTCACGACGCCCTCGTTAAGGCAGTTGATTTTTCTCCGCGTACATGGCGTCCATGCGCGACATACCCTTCGGCGGGATAATCCCGCCGACGATCCAGAACGGGAAGAAGAAGAACCCGAGGATGAACATCACCCAGTGTCCGCCCCTGATCGTCCTGAGACCGAAGTAGATCAGCAGAAAAACGTAGAGGATGAACGCCAAGACGCCGATGCCTGCGTATCCGGCTGTGCTCACAGCTAGGAACAAGGAGAACTCCGTCCTGGTCGAGGGCAACCTAGTCTAACGCGCTGCGGAGAGGCCGAGTAGACGCCGGAAGTCGAGGCATCAACCTCGCCGCGCGCGCATGTGCCCCGGATGGCCAGGGACGCCGAGCAGAAGCACACCTGCGAGTGCGGCGAGCACGGAGAGGCCCACGACCAGCGCGATGCCGCGGTGGTCTGCGGTCCGGCGCCCGGTGTGTGTCACCGAAACAACGGCCGGCGGTGGCGCGGACGGTGACCCGGGAGCGCGCAGTGCGTACTCAATGCGCCCCACGTCGCCCCCGCCCGCGAGCGTGACGAGCGTGACCCAAGCGGCCAGCGCCCTATCGGTGCCTGGGTCAACTGCGACTGCCGGCGGCCCGTTGGGCCCGGGCGCGGCGACGAGTTCGGGCGTGGTGAAGGAGACTTCACCCTGCCCCGCGTAGTGGCCACGCGAGGCGCGAATCGCCCAAGAATCGGAGCCCGCCCGCCCGGCTGAGCCGCCTGCCGAACTCGGCGCTATTCGCCAGAGCGCAAACGCTTCCGCGCCGGGCCCCGCGGCGAGATCGGCCAGTACCGCGTCAGTCGCGGGCGCGTGGCTGGCGAAACCTGAGATCACCACCGGCGCCCAGGCGCCCCGGCGCAGCGACACCGGCGAGGCGCGCACGACGTAGTGGCTGGCGTCGACGCCGGTCCACGCGATCATCACCGCCTCGCTGGAGAGCCGCAGCAGACGCAGCGAGCCGGCCGGGGGAACGAAGCGGCCGAGGTCGCGGAAGCGTTCAAGCACCCGCGGCGCTCCGAAGGCGAGTCCGCTGCCGGAGATACTCAGTTCGATCGTCGTGGTTGGCGCGCCGCCGGGCGCCACCGACTGGCTGCGCCACGCCACGATTGCGTGACCGTCGTCGCTGACCAGCGCCCGCAGTTCCGGGTCGGGCGACCCGGCCGCGAGGTTCCCCAGCCGCTGTACCGTCCCGAGCGCGCCCGCGGGGGAGAGCTCACGCGCGTTGACCGCCCCGCCACTGGCCCACACCAGCAGGACTTCGGCGCGGTAGTCCATTGTCGCGGCCACTGCATCGACCGGGCTGGAACCAGCGGGCACCAGACGCGCGCGTCCGGGCGTTTCGCTGTAGTGGCGCTGCACGCGCACCGCGATCGCCCACCCCGCACGTGTTCGCACCGGGGAGGCGATCGCCACGTCGCCGAGGTAGGCGCTGGACGCCGTCACCGGCGCCGCCGGCCCGTCCAGTGGCCGTGCCGCCCCGAACGCGCCCGCTGTTCGACCCTCTGCGAGCGCGCTCGCTGTTTGGCCCTTTGCGAGCGCGCCCGTGTCCACACCCGTGCTCCCACCGGCCACCGTTGCGCTCTGCGTGGAACCGACCGCCACGACCTGCCCCGTCGCCGCCCCGGCGGCGGTCGCGACTTCCGCGAGTCCCCCGGCGTTGGTTGTGAGCGACCGACCCATGCCGGGGAGGTCGTCCCCGGCCAACGTCGCACCGAACGCCTCTCCCGCCGAGGCGCCAGAGGCACAACCTCGCGGCGCGGTCCACAGCAACATCCCCGACCCGCTGCGCGCGGTTGGGTCGGCGTCTGGGAATACGACCGACGGTGCCACGGCGGCAGCGAGCGCTGCTGAGCAGCCGGCCGGCCGCGCCGGGGCAGACCAGCGAGCGGCCGCGGTGGGCGCCACGCACAGGGGCACGAGGAGGAGCGCCGCGATCAACGCCGCACGGGCGTCGCGAGATTGCATCTGCAAAAACCGGACAAGCATCCGGCAATCGTAGGGGCGCTCCCCGCCGTCGGGCGCGCTCAAGCGCTCGCGGCTCGCGTGGCTTCGCGGGCGCGGCGGTACTCGTTGACGACGATCTCGGTCAGCTCCTCCACGGAGGTCTCCGCCGTCGGCTTGTCGAGCGCGATCGCGCCGTCCTGGATCAAGCTCACGCGGTCGCATGCTTCGAACACATGCACGTAGTTGTGGAGGATCATGATCACCGAGACCTTGCCCTCCGCCTTCAGGCGTGCGACCAGGTCGAGGATCTGCGCGCCCTCTTTGGCGCCCATCGCCGCCAGCGGCTCGTCCAGCAGGACGATGTCCGCGTCGGAGTTGACCGTGCGCGCGACCGCGATCGCCTGGCGCTGGCCACCGGAGAGACGTGCCACGGAGACGTCGATGCGCGGGATGTTGATGCCGATCTCATCCAGCGCGGCGCGGGCTTCGCGCTTCATCTCACGGTTGGCCAGGAACGGGATCGGACGGTGCACCTTCTCGCGGCGCAGCGCCAGGTTGTGGTAGACCGACAGTTCGTCGATCAGCGCGAGGTCCTGGTAGACCGTATCGATGCCTTTCGCGCGCGCGTCGTCGACGCTTTTGGGCTGATAGGGCGCTCCGTGCAGGAACATCTGCCCTGTGTCCTGCTTCTGAAAGCCGCAGATGATCTTGATCAGCGTCGACTTGCCGGCGCCGTTGTCGCCGAGCAGGCCCAGCACCTCGCCCTTGCGCAGGTGCAGGTTGACGTCGCGCAGGGCCGTTACCGGCCCGAAGCGCTTGGCGATGTGTTCGACGCGCAGCACGTCATCCGCAGCCGAGACCGGCCCGACGATCGGCTCCACCGGTAGGGGCTGATCAGCCACTGCGGGAACCCCTGCGCACGCGCTGCACGTACACGTTGACGGTCATCGCGAGGATGATCGCCAGGCCCAGGTAGAAGAGCTGATAGTCGGCGTTGACGCCCTTGAGGATCAGCCCGTCGTTGAGGATGCCCAGGAACAGCGCTCCGATCAGCGCGCCTACGACGGTCCCCGACCCACCCGCAAGCAGCGTGCCGCCGATCACCGCCGCCGAGATCCCCTTGAACAGGATTTCGTTGGCCCCGGCCACGTCTGGCTGAACTGAGGAGGCCCGCACCGCCTCGAGGATGCCGGCGAAGCCCCCGGCGGCGGCGCAGAGGATGAAGTTGCGGATCATCACCAGGCGCACCCGCACCCCGGCCTCGGAGGCGGCCAGCTTGTTGGAGCCCACAGCCACCGTGTACAGGCCCCAGCGGGTGAACGTCAGCACGATCTGCCCCACCACCACGATCACGATCGCCCAGATCAGCTCCGAGTAGGTGCCCTCGCCGAGGACTTTCGCGAACGTCGAGACGTGGTTGACCGTTTCGGTGAGCACGATGTGCGCCCCGTTGATCACGTGGTGGACGTTGACGGTCGTGCTCGTCACTTCTGCCCCCGGCATCGGTACCGGCACGCCGTGCGAGATGATCAGCGTCAGCCCCTCCAGCGTGAACAGCATGCCGAGCGTGGCCACGAACGAGCTGATGCCGACGATCGCCGTGAAGAACCCGTTGATGAAGCCGACCACCATGCAGCCGGCCAGCGCGATCAGCACGCACGGCACGTACGGGATCCCGGCCTTCGCCAGCTTGTAGTAGAGGAACGGCGCGAGCAAGTATGTCGCCCCGATCGACAGGTCGATCTCGCCCAGGATCATCACGAACACCTCGCCCGCGCCGAGGATCGCGAACGGGGCGAAGAACGGCAGCAACGTCTTGAAGCTGGAGCTGGTGAGGAAGGTGCTGGTGGTCAGCGAGAAGTAGATCGCCACCAGCAGCGTGACGACGATGATGCTGCCCTCGCGCAGGGAGAGCACTCGCTCGAGCAGTTGCTGTCCCCTGGAGGGAGGGATCTCGGGCGCGCGCGCCCCGCCCGGCTCGGCCGCCGGCGGGCGCGGCACTCCGGGAGGGTCCGGCGCCGAAGCCTGCGCTGGACCCCCTTGTGAGCCGCTGTCCACGGCCGCTGACCCCCTCTAGGCGGCGGTGCCCGCCGGGATCGGGACGACCTTCGGTTCGGAGGAAGTCCCCTCGAAGCGGCTTTTGGAGTTGATGTACGGAGCGACGGTTTCTTTGTTGATGAATTTCAGGCCCGTGTCGACTTCTGCCGGACCCGTCAGGGACCCGGAAACCTGCCACAGGAACAGTTGCAAGGCCGGCAGGAACCCCTGCAGGTAGGGCTGCTGGTCGATCGTGAATTCGATAAAGCCTTCGTGCAGCAGTTTCTGGGTCTTTTCGGTCAAATCGAAGCCGCCAGCGTGGACGCCTTTGGCGGTGAGCCCGAGCTTCTGCATCACGCCGGCCAGTTCCGCGGTGTCGCCGCCGTCGACGGCGTACATCCCCTTCGTGGTCGGATGGCCGGTCCAGTAGGCTTCGATCGCCGATTTCTCCCCCGATTCCAGGGAGCCGGTCACGATCGTGTGCAGTTTGATCGGCGCGCCCGAGTCCTTGATTGCCTTTTCCGCTCCTTCCAGGCGCGGCTGCAGGTTGGCCGAGCCCGCATTGGCGGTGAAGAGGACCACGTCGCCCGAGCCCACGGCGGCGACGATCCGCTTGCCCATCAGTTCGCCGGCCAGTTTCAGGTCCTGGCCGATGTAGGCCAGGCGCTTGTTGGGGGGCGAGGGGGCGTCGGCGTTGTAGGCGACGACCGGGATGCCCGCCTTCAGCGCGTTTTCGATCGGCACGTTGAACGCGGTCTTGCTGATCAACGACACCGCGATCCCCTTGGCTCCGGATGAGACGGCGGTGTTGATGGCGTTGACCATCTGGTTGATGTTTTCGCTTTCGGAACCCGTCCACTCGTAGCTGCTGCCCAGCAGTTTGCAGGCGTCGGCGATGCCGTACTGGGTGGGCGTGAAGAAAGAGTTGGTCGTGACGTGATTGACGAACACGAATTTGTATTCGGGGTGCGAGCCGAACACGGCGGCGGAGTTGCCGCCCGAGGAGCTGGCGCTCGAGCCGCACGCCTCCAGCAATGCGCTCACCGAGCCAACCGCCGCGCCTGTCAGCGCGGTGCGACGCAGAAATGAGCGTCGGTCGAATCCAGGGGCCCGATCGATTCTGGGCGGGTCGGAGTGCTCCAGGCGCTCAACTGCATCGAGCACCAGATCGCTGTCGGACATCTCATCCTCCTCCTTGTCGTGCGGACTCAGCACAGCGCATGGGGATTCCCCCTTAAGGTTTCCCGCTTGCGTCATTTGCTACACGCTCAATTCGAGCGCTCGGGAGGGTGAGAACACCTCGCCCGCTGAGGATTGTCTGATCCAACGATGAGGATCGTCTGGCTCGGCGAGGAGCTACCCGGGTGCGCCGGAGGTGACGACCGCCATCGTCATCGTGAGCGCCACCAGCACCGCCGTGACCGCGATCACCGCGCGCTGTCCCGAAAGGCCACCGGGGAAGTCCGGTTTGCGCAGTCCAAGGCCGAGCGAGACCACGACCGCCCAGACGACCAGCAGGCCGCCGGCGATGTAGAAGGGCGTTCTGCTCTTCTCCGCGAGGATCGGCGCAAGCTGCATGACCGCCACGTGCATCGCCGATGAGCCTAACACGGGCAACGCAGATATGCTCCCAGCGAGATGACCGACATGGTGCGCACACCCGAGGAGCGCTTCGAGGGCCTGCCGGACTTCCCCTTCGAGGCGCACTACCGCGAGGTGGAGGGCCTGCGCCTCGCGCACCTCGACGAGGGCGAGGGCAAGCCGGTGATCTTCATGCACGGCGAGCCGACGTGGTCGTTTCTGTGGCGCAAGGTGATCCCGCCGGTGCGCGACGCCGGCTTTCGCTGCATCGCCCCCGACTACGCCGGGTTTGGGCGCTCGGACAAGCCGACCGACATCGGCTGGTACTCCTACGACCGCCACGTCGCGCTGGGGGCGAAGCTGCTGGAGGAACTCGACGTGCGCGGCGCGACGATGGTGGTGCACGACTGGGGCGGGCCGATCGGGCTGCGCCTCGCCGTCGAGCACGCCGAGCGGATCGACCGGCTGGTGATCACCGACAGCGGCATCTTCACCGGCAACCAGCGGATGACGCGACGCGTGGCTGGCGTTCCGCGACTTCACCGCGCGCACCGAGGACCTGCCGGTGGGCATGCTGGTGAGGGGGGCCTGCAAGAACGACCCCGGCGAGGAGGTGATCGCCGCCTACGAGGCGCCGTACCCGAACGCCGCCTCGAAGGCCGGCGCGCGCGCCTTCCCGACGCTGATCCCGTTCGCGCCCGACGCCCCCGGCGCGGCCGAGGGACGGCGCACGCTGCACGCGCTGCGCGAGGACACCCGCCCGACGCTGATCCTGTGGGGCGACTCCGACCCGGTGCTGCCGATGTCGGTGGCGGAGAGCTTCGCCGGCGCGATCGGCAAGCCGCCCCCGCGCGCGATCGCGGACGCGGGCCACTTCCTGCAGGAGGACAAAGGCCCCGAGATCGGCGCGATCGTCGCGGAGTGGCTTACTCAGTGATCTGCGCCTGCTCCGGCGCGGCCGCCAGCGCCGGCTCGGAGCGCGCGGCGCGCAGCTCGTACGCGCGACGCGCCTCGACATCGGCGTCGGCGATCACACGGTCCACTCCAGCCAGGTGGCCGATGCCCTCGGCGATCGCGCGCGGCAGCAGCGTGCCGAGCTGGTAGGGGCGCTTGGTGGAACGGGGCACCCACACTTCGACGGTGCCGTGATGCAGCGCCTCAACGATCGCGTCGGCGACTTCTGAGGGCTCGACGTTGGAGAAGCCGCGTGCGTGCCCCAACCCGCCGCCCAGCTCGGTGTTGACGATGTAGGGCATCACGTAGCTCAGATCGATGTGGGAGCCCATCAGGCGCAGCTCGCTGCGGACCGACTCGCTGAGGCCAACGACGGCGTGCTTGGTAGCCGAGTAGGTGGCGATGCCCGCGGTGCCGAGCTTGCCCGCCTGCGAGGCGATGTTGACAATGTGCCCACGATCACGTGGAATCATCCGGGCGAGCCCCAGCTTCATCCCCAGAATTACCCCGTGCAGGTTGATGTCAACGGTGCGCCGCGCCGAGAGGTCGTCCTCGTCGAGGAACCGCCCGACGGGCATGATCCCGGCGTTGTTGACCAAAACGTCCAGCGGCCCGAGCTGTTCTTCGGAGGCATCGAGGAAGTGGGCGAAGGAGTCGCGGTCGGTGACGTCCAGCGGCAGCGCGACCGTGCGCGGGCCGAGCTCCGCGGCAGTCTGCTCGGCGGTGGCGAGATCGACGTCCCCGATCGCGACCCGCATCCCGGCCGCCAGGAAGGCCTGCGCGGTCGCACGGCCGATGCCGCGCGCGGCGCCGGTGATCGCGGCGTTCTGACCGGCGATGAGGCGGGGGGACTTCGCCATCGCTGCAATCTATCAGCGCACCTTTCACGCGACAGCCGGGTTTGAACTGGCGGACGACCCGCCGGGATCTTGGGAGTGAAAACCCGGTGGGGCGCCAGAGGAGAGGGGCACGCACTGCTCGGGCGATCCACGGCATCGCCCGAGCGTGTGCAGTCAGAGGCGCGGCTCGGTGGGGGTGGGGGATCGTCCGCGCGCGCGGCCTCACGTCCCAGCCTGTGGGGCGCTGGGCCTCCGTGCCCAGCGACCGGCGGATGGTGGCGTTTCAGTTTGGGGGAAGAACCACCAACTGGACCTGTGGACAGCGGCCAGATGACAGCTATGAGAGGTCCAGTAGCTAGTTGGTTCGCCCAAATGCACTCATATATGGCGTCTTGCCGAGCCGCGGGTCCCGACCAAACTGAGAACACTATCGGCGGATGCTCGATACCCTGAGGGGATGGCGCACTTCATGTTTGAGGGTCAGCGGATCGCCTACACGGTGTACCATCCCGACCCCCCCGGGGCGGCTGCCGTCACGCCGATCAGAAGCGCCGCGCGCAAACGCGCCGCACCTGCGGCCAAGCGACCGGGGCCGGAGGAGCGGACGCTGATCCTGGTGCACGGGCTGCTGCTGGCGCAGACGATGCACGTGCCGCTGGCGCGTGCGCTCGCGGCGCGCGGTAACCGCGTGGTGACGATCGACCTGCTGGGCCACGGCGAGTCGGACCGCCCGCGCGACATGTGGCGCTACTCGATGCGCTTCTTCGCCGACCAGGTGGTGGCGCTGATGGATCACCTGGAGGTCGAGCGCGCGGTCGTGATGGGCACCTCGCTGGGGGCCAACACGGCTCTGGGGATCGCCCTGGAAGAGCCGCAGCGCCTGCAGGGGATGGTGATCGAGATGCCGGTGCTCGACAACGCGCTGCTGTCGAGCGCGCTCACCTTCACCCCGATCTTGGTGGCGCTAACGTTCGGGGAGCCGGTGATGAAGCTTGTGGCGCGCGGTGCCCGTGCGATCCCACGCGGGCTGCTGCCCCACTACGGCAACGTGCTGCTGGACACGATCCGCCAGGAGCCTGGTCCGGGCGCCGCGGTGCTGCAGGGCCTCTTCTTCGGCCGCGTCGCGCCGCATCGCAACGAGCGGCGCAAGTTCCAGACGCCGGCGCTGGTGATCGGCCACCGGCGCGACCCCGTGCACCCATTCTCCGACGCCGGGATGCTCGCCGAGGAGCTGCCCAACGCGCGCCTGCTGGAGGCCGACTCGCTGGTTGAGCTGCGCCTCAGCCCGGAGCGGCTGACGGGAGAGATCGCGGCCTTCCTGGACGAGGTGTGGGAGGGCAGGGCTCAGGCCAAGCGCCCGGCTCGCCAGTCGAGGGGAACAACGCCGGCGTAGTCTCCGTTCCCCGGCCCCTCCTGCCGCCTCTTCCTGTGCCTCTCCCGCCGTCGCCTCTCCCTCTATGTGGGGGGGGTGTCGGCGCCTTGTCCTCAGGGGGAGGGCGGGTAGAGCGCCACTTCGCTGAGTTCCACGTGGCCCGGCGCGGTGGGGGTGCCCTGCGCGGAGGCGGGCGCCTTGACGAGCCACACGACCACCCAACGGAAGGAGCGGCTTTCGGTGCGGAGCTTCTTCAGGTGTGTGACCGTCTTCTTCAGCTTGTGCGATCCGCTGAGCAGCACCCAGCCTGGTTCGGTGATCGTGGTGGGCGCCTTGGCGCCATTGGCACCGTAGATCTGCACGGTCATCCCCTTGGTAGGGGTGCGCAGTTCGATGCTCCCGAGCTTGGTGGGTTCGCGCATGTTGATCAGCAGACCCTCCGCCATGTTGGGGAAGGAGTGCGGCTGCACCTGTGCCGTCCACGCGGTGGAGAGTTCCCCGTCGATCGCCAGCGCGGCATCGCCGAAGCCGGATTCGGGATAGTTGTAGGGGTTGTAGGTGGTGGCGGCGTTGGTGTCCAGCAGGATCGGGGTGGGCTGTTCGCTTTTGCCCGAGGAGCCTTCGTTCGATTTCGATTCGCTGGTTGAGGTGCCGGTGCTGGGTTCGGTGGTTGTGGCTTTTGAGGGTGTTGTCTGCGAGCCGCTCCCCGAGCCGCTCGATTCGCCGGACGAGCCGCTCGGTTCGCCGCTCGCTTGGGGGGTGGGCGTGGGCGCGGCGACCTTCGGCGGTTTGGTGGTTGAGGACGGTGGGAACAGCAGGTTGGAGCCCTTGGAGGAGCTGTGGGGGGTGGTGGTGCCCCCGGTGCTGGGCGTCGTCGCCGCGGGCGCGGGCGTGGTGGGTGTCGTGGTGGCGGGCGTCGTGGTGGGTACCAGCGCCACCGTGTGGGAGGGCGGCGCGTTGTGTTCGTTGATGGCGGCCGCCACCGCCACCGCAGCGCCGAGCGCGAGGATCGCGGCGGTGAGCGCCAGCACCGTGAGCGGGCGCAGATTGGGCCGCTCGCCAAGGCTGCCCGACTCGCAGGCGCCGCAGTGGAGGCACCACTGCTGGCCGTCCTGCAGAGGCGTGCCGCAGTGCGCGCAGACGTGCTCTTGCGCGTGAGAATCGGAGCGGTCTGCCCCGTCGGAGCCGCCCGACCCCCCCTCGGGCGGGACCGCCGGAGTCGAGGGGGCGGTCGGCTGCTCAGAGCTGTGCGCGGCCGGTGGGTCGGCGAGCAACGTGTTCACTGCACACCGATTCTAACCGTGACCCACCAATGCGGCGCTGCACCCCTACGCGGGGGGACTCGGCACGCTCGCTGACCCCACCCGATCATGCAGGTTCTACGGCCGCGGCGCCGGTGGGCCGGGGACGATCTCCGACCTCGCTGACCCCACCGGGCCATGTAGGTTCTACGGCCGCGGCGCCGGTGGGCCCCCGGGGACGATCTCCCGGCCGGTGGGCCGCAGCGCCTCATCCAGCTCGAGCTGCCAGTAGTAGCGCGTGAACGTGCGCCCCTCCTGGAACTCGCCGATGTGCGGGGCAATCGTCTCACCAGCGGCCATGCGCACGATCAGCTCCGGGTAGGTGCGGCCGGGCAGCGCGGCATACGCGGGGGCGGGGAAGGCGCCGCCGAAGCGGGTGTTGACGTCGGTGATTCCCAGCCCCACCTCGGGATCGCGGAAGACCTGGATCGTGGCGGGCCCCCGTACCTCGAGTGCCTCCATCGTGCGTCGCCCCAGCTCGATCAGCTCGGGGTCGTGGATCGCCCCGCCCTTGATCGACTCCCCGCCGCGAGACTCGAGCATCGTGCGCGGGATCGCGTTCAGGCAGCGGCCCTCCAGGTCGCCGAGGCAGTCAATCGAGAGCTCGGGCCCGCCCATCGCGCGCTGCACCATTACCGGCTCGCCCTCAGGGATACGGACCTGCCCGCCCGGGGCCTGCCCGCTCGGGACCTGCCCGCCTGGGACCTCCCCGCTCGGGACCTGCCCACCTGGGATCTCCCCACCTGAGACTTCCCCACCTGGGATCCACCCGCCCGAGACCTCTCCACCTGGGATCCACCCCCCCCGGCCCTCGGCGACGTAACGCACAAAGAAGTCCTTCTCCGCGCGGTCGTGCGCCAGGTGGATCGAGCGCGCCCCCGAGCCGCGGCGGGGCTTGACCATCACCGGGTAGGAGTCGGGCTCCTCCTCGGGCAGCACCGTGGGCGGCGAGGGCAGCCCCAGCCGTGAGAGCAGCAGGTGGGCCTCGTACTTGTCGTAGGTGGCGCGCGCGACCTCGGGGGAGGGCACGAGCGCCGGTAGCAGGCCATCGGCGCGCGCCTGCGCGAGCACCTCGATGTCGAGGTCGGTGAGCGGGATCACCGCACCCACGCGATGGCGCTCGCACAGCTCCCGCAGGAAGAGCACGTAGCCGGGGTCGGCGATCGGCGGTGGGGCGGCGCGCACCTGCGCTGCGTATTGCGCGGGTGCGAGTGGGTTGGGATCGACCGCGATCGTGGTCGTCAGCTGCGCGAAGCAGGCGACGATGTCGTAGCGCTTGCCCACCCCGGTCAGCATGATCGCGGGCCGCTCAACCATCGCTGACCACCTCGCCAATCCCCGGTCCATGTCCCGGTTGGCACCGCCGCTCAACCATCGCTGACCACCTCGCCAATCCACAGTCCATGCCCCGGTTGGCACCGCCGCTCAACCATCGCCGACCACCTCGCCAATCTCCAGTCCATGTCCCGGTTGGCACCGCCGCTCAACCATCCCCCAATCCCCCCTCCCAACCACCGGTGTTGCCCTTGTACAGACCCGAGCCCCCCAAGACCATCGCCGGGGTGCGCCACAGGATGCGCAGATCAAGCGCCAGCGAGCGGTGCTCGATGTAGTAGAGGTCGAGCTCGATCCGCTCGCTCCAGGGCAGCGAGGCGCGGCCGTTGACCTGCGCCCAGCCGGTGATTCCCGGCCGGATCGCCAGGCGCCCGCGCTGGCGGGGGGTGTAGCGCTCCACCTGTACCGGCACCGTGGGGCGGGGGCCGATCAGCGACATCTCGCCGCGCAGCACGTTGAGCAGGTTGGGTAGCTCATCGAGCGAGGTGCGCCGCAGGAAGGCTCCCACGCGGGTGATGCGCGAGTCGTTCGCGTCAATTGCCAAACCGGCGCCGATGTGCTCCGCGCCGTCCACCATCGTGCGCAGCTTCAGTACGTCGAACGACTGCGCGTCGCGCCCGATGCGCCGCTGGCGGTAGAGCGCGGGGCCGCGGGACTCCAGCCGGATCGCCGCCATCGCCGCGACGACCACAGGCGCGCTCAGCACGAGCAGAGTGCCCGACACCACGATGTCCACCGCGCGGCGGATCACGAGCCGGTCCCCCGACGCGCGACGGGCAGGCAGGGTTCGAAGGGCAGACAGGACACGGCCGAAACCACGATGGCCGCGCGGAGGATCATTGGGCTGTCCCGGCCGCGCGGAGGATCATTGGGCTGTCCTGGCCGTGCGGGAGGATCATTGGGCTGTCCCCTGCGACGGGAGCCCGGACGGGCGTGTTCCCTCCGCTGCCTCCCAAGTGGCGGCCGTGCCGTGGCGCAGCCAGTCCCACAGGCCGAGCGCGAGCGCTGCGGTGGTGAGCACGTAGTAGCGGGCCACCAGCAGCACGCGAACGTGGACGACCCCGCCCAGCCCGGCGGCGGCGAGCAGGGCGAGCTGCACGGCAAGCGTGGCGACATAGAGGATTTGGACGCCACCCACCCCGGCATCGCTCGTCACCAGCGCGATGTTGGCGGCCAGCGCCAGCGCGTGCAGGAACGGAGTCAGGTAGCGCAGCAGGCGGTGGGAGAGGATCATCAGCGCATACCCTGGCGGATAGCCGCGCGGCGAGAGCATCCCCCCGCGCAGCACGATCGGCCAGGTGTGGCTCATCATGCGCCGCTTGCGCGCCAGCTCACCCTCGAGCGAGGGCACCATCCGCTCGGTGGCGCGAGCCCCCGGCACGTACACCGCGCGCCGGCCGCGCTTCACCATGTTGAACGGGAACGAGAGGTCGTGGCCCATGACTGGATCGACCACGAGATAGGTTGCGCGGCGGGTCGCGTAGATCGCGCCGTTGCCCGCGGTGATCGAGGACAGCCGCGACTCCATCCCTCGCACCGCCATCTCATAGCGCCAGTACACCCCCTCCTGGTTGGTTGCCCCGGCGCCCGCGGCTCGCGTGAAGCGCACCTGCCCGCAGGCATAGCCGACGAGGGGATCGGCGAATGCGCCGACGAGGACCCGGGCGGCGTCCGGCTCCCACAGCGCGTTGGCGTCGGAGAACGCCACGATCTCTCCCCGCGAGCGTTCGACGGCCGCATCCTGCGCGCGGATCTTGCCGCCCCGAGCCAGCTCCAGCACGAGGTTGGCGCCCACCTCCCGCGCATGCTCCGCCGTCGCGTCGGTGCAGCCGTCGCAGGTGACGATCACCTCCAGCAGCTCCCGCGGATAATCCAGCGCAAGCGCGTTGACAACCTTCGCGGCGATCACCGACTCCTCGTCGTGCGCGGCGACGATCAGCGACAGCGAGGGCAGCGGCGTGGTGGGCCGGCTCTCATCCTCGGGAGCCCGTGCGGGTTTGCGTGCGGGAGCCGGTGGATGTGCGAACAGGCGCGCCAGGACTGCCAACGCCGCTGCGTAGCCGATCTGCGTCCACACGATCAGACCGGCGCATACCCAAAAGACGATCTCCAGAGCGGTGTGCATTCCTCGGGAGTTTCACAGGGTGGCCGTCAGCGAGCGGTACAGCTCGAAGCGTGCGGTGGGCGATTGCGTCCCATGAGTACGGTCCCGCTGCGACGGCGCGCGCGCGCTCGGCCATCGCGGCGAGGGCGCCGGGATCGGACAGTAGCTTCCGCAGCGTCTCTCCGAGTGCCGCGGAATCCCCGGCCGGGACCGTACGGGCCGCGCCGGTGGCGGCCACCTCGGGGAAGCCGCCGACGTCGCTCAACAGCAGCGGCTTGCCGAACGCGAGCGCGGTGAACAGCACGCCCGACTGGTCGGCCTCTAGGTAGGGCAGCACCACGAGGTCGGCGCGCGTGAAATACGCGGGCAGCTCGGCGTCTGGGATGAAGCGCGGCACGAAGCGGACGCCTGGCGGCGGGTCCGCCAGCAGCGCCGCGACATCCATACGCGGCATGCCGGCGATCCACAGCTCCGCGCCCAGGAACCCATTCCCGCTCGGTTCCCGAGTAGTTCTATCTCCATTGCCTCGGCTCTCACCGTCCCCGTTCCCGCGGATTTCCCGCCATGCACGCAGCAGCACGTCGAGGCCCTTGTAGGGTCGCAGCAGCCCGAAGAACAGCACCACCGGCCCGTCAGTATCGCCAGGAAGGCCTCCCACCGGAGGCCCGGCCACCGGAAGCCCGCCCACGGGAGGCCCGGCCGGCAGCTCGGCAAGGTGCGTGAGGGCTCCGTGCGGGATCACGTGCACGCGGCTGGGATCCACGCCCAGCTCCAGCAGTCGTATGCGCCCGTGCTCGGAGTGCACAACCACCGCGTCGAAGTGCTCGTACAACCGCCGCTGGGCGGCCAGCTGCCCCGGCCGCGGCTCGCGCGGCAACACGTCGTGGGCGGTGAGCACGAGCTTTGGGCGCGTACCTCTCGCGGTGAGCTGCCGTCGTGGGAGTAGGTGCACATCGAGCGGCTGCACCGTCAGCCATTGGAAGTGCACCACATCGGCAGAGCGCGCGGCGCGCCGGTAGCGCAGCATGTCGGGCACGTGCTCAACCAGCTTCAGCGCCTGGTTGGAGCGCGAGCGCCTGCCCGACGCGGCCTCGCGGTGGGCGAGCCGATAGAAGAGCTCGCGCCGCTCATACCCCGCGGGCGCCGGTACCGCCCCGTAGGCGAAGCGGCTCGTGAACAGCTCCACCTCGGCGCCGGCCGCCGCCAGCGCGCGGCACAACGCGTGGTCGTACGGCGGCGTGTAGGCCGAGGGGTCGACGACGTGGACTCGCATCGGCGCAGACGATAGATCCCGCGGGCCGTCCCGCCCAGCGACCCCTGTCGGATCAAGCAATAGGGTGAAGGTACGGGCAATCATCAAACGCCTCGAATGGGATGGTTGGCAACAGGTGCGCCAGAGGGGGAGCCACCGCCAGTTTCACCATCCGACCAAGCCTGGTAACGTGACTGTCACCGGCCACCCAAACGAGGACCTGCACCCCAAGGCCAAGGCGAGCATCCTTAAACAGGCAGGTTTGAAGCGATGACTGAGAGTGAGCGTTATCTGGTTCTGGTCGAAGGCGGGCCGCCGTCGAACTACTCTGCGTGGTCGCCGGAAGTGCTTGGTTGCGTGGCGACCGGCGACACGATCGAGAAGTGCGTCACTGAGATGCGCGCAGCGTTGGCGAGTCATTTCGAGCTCATGCGCGAGTACGGGGAAGCAATCCCTGAGCCATGCGGCCCCGGGGTCTACGTGGCGCGCGCTGCGGCGGCATGAAGCGCGCGCAGTAGGGTCCGGCGGGTGCCGGAAGTAGAGGTTTCCTTCTGCGTGGTCAACACCTCCCAGCGCGAGCTGTTGCTGCGCGGGTTGGACGCGATCGCGCGCGAGCGGGCCGCGCTGCCGTTCGCCACCGAGGTGCTGGTGCTCGACAACGGCTCGCGCGACGGCTCCGCGGAGGCGGCGCGCGCGCACCCCGCGGTGGACGAGGCGATCGCGCTCGGCGAACGGCGTGGCAAGGCGCTGAATGACTCGGAGCTGATGCAACGCGCGCGGGGGAGGTATGCGCTGCTGCTGAACGAGGACTCCGAGCTGCTCCCCGGGGCGACCCTCGCGCTGTGGCAGGCGCTGCAGGCGCGCCCGGACGCCGCCTGCGCGGGGTCGCAGCTGCTGCGGCCGGGTGGCGACCGGTTGCAGAGTAAGCTCACGGCTGCCGACCCGGCACCCCCAGCTGTGAGCCCTGGTGTCGCGGCTGCTGACTCGGCGCCCCCAGCTGTGAGCCCCGGTGTCGCGGCTGCCGACTCGGCCGCCATGGCTGTGAATCCCGAGGCTCAGGCGTGCGCGTGGCGCTTTCCGACGGTCGCGACGGCGCTCGCCGGGGCTGTGTTCGCCCATCGGTTGTACACGGTGCAGAGCAAGGGCGAGCGGACACGTGAGGTGGATTGGTGCCAGTCCTCGGCGCTGCTCGTGCGGCGTGAGGCGGCGATGCAGGTCGGCTACATGGACCCCAACTTCTTCGTCTACTCCGACGAGGTCGACTTCGCGCGGCGCCTGCGCGATGCCGGCTGGCGCAGCTTGTACGTGCCGGGGGCGCGCGCGATCCACCACGAGCAGCTCTCCACCGGCGCCGTGCCCGAGCGGCGGATCGTCGAAATGGCGCGCAACCGCGACCGCTACATGCGCAAGCACCACTCGCCCGCCGCCGCGCGCGCCGTGCGCTGGCTGACCGCCTGGTCGTATGCCGTGCGCGCCCTCGCCGCCCTCCTGCTGCCCGGCCGCTCCCCCCGCCGCTACTGGCGCCACGTCACCGCGACGCTGTGCCCCGATCGCGGCGAAGGGCTGCGCGAGGCTGCCGCCGAATACAACCTTGCGGGCGGTGCTGTCGGGGTGGGCGGAGCTGGCGAGGTGGGTGGGCCCAATCGTGCGGGCGCAGCCGGCGAGAGCGCCACACCTCTGCGCTGAGACGCCGCCGCGGGGGTCGGTGGCATAGTTTGCTTTTTGAAGCCCTAACCAAATGAGAACAAGACTCACTCTTATGATGGACCCCATGCCTCGCATCGTGCCGCCCGGTTGGCGCATACCACGCCCATCGCGCTCGCTGATCGTCCTGGCAACGCTCGCCATGACGGTGCTCTTCTCTTACGTGGCGCTCAGCGGCGTGAACTTCGGCGAGGCGTGGCGGGCGCTGCGCACCAGCGACTTTCTGTGGCTGGTGCCCGCGCTGGTGGCGCTCGGCCTGTCGATGGGCGCCCGCGCGCTGCGCTGGCGCGCGCTGTTTGCGCCGGGGCGGCGTCCGCCGCTGGGCGCGGTGTCCAACGCGATGATGATCGGCTATCTCTACAACAACATCCTGCCGGCGCGCCCGGGCGAAGTCGCGCGCGTGGTTGTGCTCAACAAGCGCAGCAGCGCGCAGCCGCTGGAGATCGCCGGGACCGTCGTGCTCGAGCGCCTCTACGACGTCGTCGGGATCCTCGTGATCTTCTTCGTCGCCGCGCCGTGGCTGCCGCCGGTGAGCTGGCTGGAAACGGCGGCGATCGCCGCCGGCGTACTGGCTGTTGCGATCGCCGTAACCGTGCTTGTACTGGTGCTCGGCGGGGAACGCCCGGTACGGCTGCTGCTGCGCCCGCTGCGCCGGCTGCCGCGCTTCACGGAGGAGCGTATGGGGCGTACCGTGGCGGAGTTGACCAACGGCCTGAGCGGCCTGCGCAACCCCGGCGTCGCGTTCCTCGGTGGCTTTTGGACGATCGTCGCGTGGATGCTCACCGCTTTGGTTGCCTACCTGGTGAGCCTCGCTTTCCCTCTGCATGTGCCGTTCGCGTGCGGCATACTCGTGACGGTGGCGGTCGGCCTCGCGATGATCTTGCCCTCGCCACCCGCGGCGTTGGGCGTCTACGAGGGGGCGGCGCTGATCGGCATGAAGGCTTACGGGCTCTCGCACACGGCCGCGCTCCCGTATGCGCTGGTGCTCCATCTCGTGAACTTCCTGCCGTTCATCGTGGTGGGGGTCGCACTGCTGCACCACAACTCCCGCCACCCCGCGGCCCACCGCGCCGCGCCCGGCCAATCGCCGGTGGCCGTCTTGAGTGGGAGCACGGCATCACTGTGAGCTCCCCAGCGCGGACAATGGCGCCCGACTCGGGCGGCGAGGAGGCATCCGCGGCGCCCGCCGAGAAGGGGACGGCCAAGGTGATCGTGGTGATGCCGGCGCTCAACGCCGCGCGCACGCTGGCAGCAACCGTGTCGGGCATCCCCCGCGAGTGGGTCGACGAGATCATCCTGGTCGACGATGGCTCGCGCGATGGCACCGTCGAGCTGGCGCGTACACTGCCGCTGCGGGTGATCCCCCACCCGCACAACGTCGGGTATGGCGGCAACCAGAAGACCTGCTACCTGCAGGCGCTGCAGGACGAGGCGGATGTGGTGGTGATGCTGCACCCCGACGGCCAGTACGAGCCGACGCTGATCCCCGAGCTCGTCAAGCCGATCCTCGCCGGCGAAGCCGACCTGGTGCTCGGGTCGCGGCTGCTGGAGAGGGGCGGCGCGCTGGCGGGCGGCATGCCGATGTACAAGTACCTCGCCAACCGCGCGCTGACGACGATCGAGAACCGCGCGCTCGGGACCTCCCTCTCGGAGCTGCACACCGGGTACCGCGCCTACTCGCGCGAGCTGTTGATGGGGATCCCGTTCCTGCGCAATTCGCTGGACTTCTCCTTCGACTCGGAGCTGTTGATGCAGGTGGTGCACTTCGGCTTTCGCATCGCCGAGGTGCCGGTGCGCACGATCTACTCCCAGGAGGCCTCCTCGGTTGGGGCGCGGGCCTCGACCGTGTACGGGCTGAAGACGCTCCGAGCCCTGCTGCGCTTGGAACTGCACCGGCGCGGGCTGGTGCGCAGCAGGAAGTTCACCACGTAGCTGGCGTGTGGGGCTGAGACGAGGCGAGTGGTGCGGGTGAGGCAGTGGCTGGAGTAGGGAGCGTGGAGAGCCGCCCACGCGCTTCGCTGCCCGCGCGTCCAGCCGCTGCGCGGGCGCCATGGCTTCGCCGCCCGCGCCTCGACCGCTTCGATGCCTGCCTGTTGGGGGCGCTGGTGGCGCTCTCGCTGTGGACCCTTGGGCTCGACCTGTGGCAGGTGGTGGTGCACGGCCACATCTGGACCGGCACCGAAGCGGTGTACCAGGAGGACGGGATGCAGTCGCTGATGTGGATCGAGGGTATCCTCAAACACGGCGCGAGCCCCGACCTGTATGTGTTGGGACGCACGCCTGCCGACTTCTTCCAGCCCCTGCTCGGCGTCTCCGCGGGGGTCGCGGCGCTCGGGGTCGCGCCCTACCTGGCGCTGCTGCTGTGGAAGCCGGTGGCGATCGTCGCGATCTTCTTCGTGGTGCGCGCTTACGTCCACCGCACTGTGCGCGGTGACTGGCCGCGGCGCGCGGCACTGACGCTCGCGCTGTTCTTCGGGTGGGGCGCGGTGATCGGGGACTCCTGGATCGTCTTCTGGTCGTGGGGCTACCCGTTTGCCCTGATCGCGCTGGCGTGTGCGATCGGCGCGCTGCTCGCCTACGCACGCGACCGCGCGGCCGGACGCGTCGGCCTGCTCGCGCCGCTGCTCGGGGCGCTGGCGAGCTGGCTGCACCCGTGGCAGGGGGAGACGCTGATCCTGATCCTGATCGGGTCGGAGCTCGTTCTGTTGGCGCGCCGCGAGCGGGTCGCCGTGGCGGCGCTGGCGCTGACCGTGGCGCTCACAGCGCTGCCGCTCGTGTACTTCGCGCTGCTCGTGCACTTCGACGCCGTCTGGCAGCGGGAGCGGGAAGTGGCTCTCAGCACCTACCCGGTGTGGCTGGTGGTGAAGGCGTTCGTGCTGCTGGTGCTACCCGCGGCGCTGGCCTACCGCGTGCGCGCGGCGAGCTTCATCGCGTTGACCGCGCGCGTGTGGCCATTTGCGATCGTCGCGATCTTCGCGCTCTCGGAGTGGCAGGGCAGCGGCTCCACCCACGCCCTGCTCGGCGCCACGGTTCCGCTGGGCGTGCTCGCGGTGGAGGGGGTCCGCACGCTGCCCCGGCAGGCGCTCGCCCAGCGTCTGCCCCGCCCCGCGGTGTCGCTGCCCGTGCTCGCGGTGGTTGTGATCTCCGTGCTGACGATTCCCGGCACGATCTACATGCTCAAATACTCGTATAGAGCTGTTAAGCCACGTCAGGGCAACCCCAACTTCATCGCCCCCGGTGAGAGCGCGGCGCTCTCCTACCTGGCGCACGACCCGCAGCCGGGGGGAGTCCTCACGCGTTTCTATCTCGGCATGGTCGTGCCGGCGCAAACCGGTCGCCAAACCTACACAGGTAACTGCTATTGGTCGGAGCCCAACTGCCGCTACCGCAGTGTCACCGCCGAAGAACTGCTTGCCGGCAAGCTGTCATCGCCGCAGGCGCTCAGTTTCGTGCAGCACACCGGCGCGCGGTTTGTGCTCGGCGACTGTCGCGCGAAGAACCTGGCCGCGACGCTCGAACCGATCACGAGCGCGGTGTATCGCTTTTCGTGTGCCACCGTGTACGTGATTCGCTCGACGACGGATCGCAAACCGCCGGCTGGAGGTGCATAGGGGGAGGAGGGGGGTGCAGTGGCCTCGCTTACGGCCGGCTCTCAAGTCCCTTGAAAACTACGGTGCTCGCCGTGTGGCCAATGATCTAGGCTGAGTACCTCACCTGCGGCGGGGATCTTCTGGGCTCTTCAATCCTGTGCGCGGACCAAATTGGCCGAGGGTGCCCGAGAGGAGATTGACGTAATGGCAGATAACGGTCGCCACGACGGCGACGTGCTGCATGAGGAGATCACCGGCGCGCTTGTGGGAATCCAGACGAGATACCTCGGCTATGGCCCGACGAGCGCCGCGACGTTCCAGCACGACAACGTCGTGGTGACGCTGATGCAGGATGTGCTGTCCAAGGCAGAGAGGCTCTTGGCGCAGAACGGCAACAGGGCGGAGGTGCGCCAAGCGCGAGAGCTCTACAGGCGGGAGATGGAAGGCGACTTCCGCGCGGCAGTCGAACGGCTTACTGGCCGTAGCGTGGTGGCCTTCGTCGGCGCCAGTCAGTTGGATCAGGATGTTGGGGCGGAGATCTTCATCCTCGACGGCGTGGCCTGAGCCGCGCGCCTCACGACCAAGCTCCCTTGCTCGACGCCCCGAGAGGGAGTAGCGTAGTTTCCGCCATGGCTGAATCCGAGAATCTGCGGGGCGGCGAACTGAACGCCGCCGTCACCAGCGCGCTGGTCGGGATCCACACCGAGTACCTGGGGCGCGGGCCGAAAACGGCCTCGACGTTCCACTACGGCAACGTGCTGGTGACGCTGATGCATGACGTTCTCACGCACGCGGAGAAGTCGCTCACCCGCAGCCATCAGACCGAAGCCGTGAGCAACATCCGCCACCTCTTCCAGGAAACGATGGAGAAGGATTTCTGCGCCGCCGTCGAGCGGCTCACGGGCCGCCGCGTGCGCGCCTTCATCAGCGGCAATCACATCGACCCCGACATCGCCGCGGAGATGTTCATTCTCGATCATCCGCTCTGATAGGCCTGCGGCCCCTGAGCCCAGAGAGTGGGGGTGTGGAGGACATAGATTTCTTTGCGCCGTATAGCGATTGTTATACAGCGAGTAAAGATTGAATACTCACCCCCACGCCCTCCCGTAGGTGCGCGACGGCGGCGGGATAGTCTCCGGACGGCAATGGAGCTCGATGGGCACGAGAAAGCGCCGCTGCGCCTGCTGGAGCGCTGGCTGGCCGAGGCGCGCGCGGCCGGGGTGCCGGAGCCGGAGGCTGTGGCGTTCGTGACGGCGGGCGGCGATGGACGGCCGTCGGCGCGGACGGTGCTGCTCAAGCGCCTGGAGGACGATGCGCTGGTGTTCACCTCGGCGCTGTGGACGCGCAAGGCGCGAGAGGTCGAGACCAACCCGAGCGTGGCGCTGCTCTTCTACTGGCCGCCGGTGGGGCGCCAGGTTCACATCACCGGCCGTGCGGCCGTCGCCGAGCGGGAGCTCGCGGTGGAACTGTTCGACCAGCGCGATCTCGCACACCGGGTGCAGACGCTTGTCTCGCGTCAGGGTGAGCCGATCGAGGACATCGAGCCACTGCGCGCGCGACATGCTCACTTGATGGAGGTGATGGAGAGCCCGCCCGACTGCCCCCCGGGCTGGGGGGCGCTCCGGGTGGTGCCGGAGACCGTCGAGTTCTGGCGCCAAGCGCCGGATCGCATGCATGACCGTCTGCTGTACGAGCGCGCCGAGGAGGGGTGGCGCACTTCGCGCCTAGCGCCCTGAGTGGGCTGCGGTCGCGCGGTCGGCCTACGCCGTAAGTACCGTCTTGACCCCGCCGCAAAGGCAGTGCTCGCGCAGCGCCCTGGGGGCGTCGTCGAGGGGGGCGACGTTGGTGGTGACTAGCTCCGGGCGCAGGCGGCCGTCGGCCATCAGCTGGAGCACGGCGGGCATCAAAGGGCGCGTGTGGGGGATTCCAACGTGGAGGGTGGCGCGGCGGACGTACATCCGCAGGAGGGGCAGGCGGGCGCCGCGGTGCAGGCCGCCGGAGCTTGTGCAGATGCCGTCGGGAGCGGTGTGGGCGAGGGCGGTGGCGATGGGGTCGGCGCTGATGTGTGCCACCAGTGGCGCAGGGGCGGACCGGCGCAGCGCGCGGGGGCGCAGCGCGTTCAAGCCGAGCCGCTCGGCGTGCGCGCGGACGTGGGGGCGGGAGTCCACGAGGGTGACGTTGCGAGCGCCGAGCGCACGCGCGATCAGGCCGGTGTAGAGCGGGGTGCTGGCGGTGAAAGTGGGGTGCCGGGAGAGGCAGGCGAGGATCAGGACCTCGGCGTCGGGGTCGGCGGCAAGCAGTGCGGGGAGATGGGGTCCGACATGGCGGTAGGCGTCGCAGATGTTGTCGGAGACGCTCGCGGCGGCGGCGGGATCGACGCCCGCGGGTAGGGGCACGAGCATCGCCTCGGCGTAGGGGACGGCGAGCTGATCGGAGAAGGCACCGCCGAAGTGCCCGGTGGCGAGGCCCATGCCGTAGGCGGAGAGCGGCGGCACGGCCAGGCAGCTGCCGGGGTGCCCGGCGCGGCAGGGTACGCAGGCGCCGCAGCTGATCTGGAAGGGGACGACTACGCGGTCGCCCGGCCGCACGGTGGCGACGCGCTCGCCCACCGAAAGCACTTCGGCGACGCATTCGTGTCCAAGGTGCAGGGGCAGGGCGAGCTGGGTGACGCCGAGCACGAGCGGGCAGTCGATGTCGCAGGTGGCGGCGGCGATTGGGTGCACGACTGCCCCGTCGGGCCCCGGCGCAGGCGGGGCCGGCGCCTCGCGCCAGCGTAGCTGCGCACAGGGTGCGGCGGTGAGGACACGCATCCGCGGGCGCGTGGGGCGCCGGCGCTGGACGGCGTTGTCGCCGACGGTGGCGGCCAGCCGCCGCATGCGCTGGGGGCGGTTGCGTTCGAGCAGCAGCGGCATCGCGGCGGCGGCGTCGGGGGAGAGGAAGCTAGCGTAGTGGCGCAGCCACCCCCGCGGGTGCTGGCGGCTGGCGCCCCAGGTGGAGGCAAAGGGTAGCTTGGCAGACAGGATCGAGCGTATGGGGCTCAAACCTTACGACACTCGGGCACCCACGTCCCATCGTCCTGGCGGACGAAGTCCTGGAAGAGGTTGGGGGCCTCGGCGAGCATGAGGCGGGCGACTTTGTCGAACACGAGCCGCAGCTCCTCCTCGGCGCCCTCGGCCGTGCGCATCTCGATCACGTGGCGCAGCGTGCGCGCGTTGGCGGTCCAGACGATATCGGTGGAGAGGCCGATCGGCGCGAGGCGGCGCAGCGCCGAGGTGACCTCCTTCTTGACGTGGAAGGGCACCCCCTGCTCGTCAATTCCGAGCGTGGCGGCGGCGCTGAGCTGAAACTCCTCCAGCTGCTCCACGATCGAAAGCACCTGCTCGCGCACCGGCTCGAGCACCGGCGGCACGCGAAAGCCGATGTCGGTGAGGCGCACGTAGCGCAGGCTCTCCTGACTGAAGGCCGAGCCGGCGCGGTGGCGGACGAGCTCGTGCGTGAACACGCGCGAGACGCCGCGCAGCGCGAACGAGTAGTTGGCGTGCTCGAGCACGCTGCCGTGGCCGGAGCGCAGGATGTTGGCGAAGTAAGCCTGCCGGTCGGTGCGTATCCTTGAGACATTCGGATTCAGGCCAGGCTCCCAGCTGCGATAGCAGGCGCGTCCGCCGAACTCGACCAGCAGCTCGCCGGCGTTGACGGCGCCAAGCGCGCCCGCTCCGGCGCTCCGGGTGTCGCTTACGTGAGGCGTGCTCGCTCCAGCGCTGTCGGTTTCGCCTGCATGAGACGCGCCGGCGCCGGCGCCGCCGGTTTCGCCTGCACGAGGCGCAGCGGCCCTGGCGCCTGTGGCGTCCTCCTCCGCTTCGCCGAGACGGAGCTCCAGCCACGACTCGCCGCCGACATCGCCAAGGTAGCCCCGCATCCCATCGAGGTCGATCGAGGGGCGGGCGATCAAGAACACGCTGGGGGTGGTCTCGTGCATTTGGGCGAGCGATGGTAGGCCCTCGTTCGGACGCCGCGTTGCAGCTGAGCGCGAACGAGCTGCACGTGTGGAAGCTCTCGCTCGACGTGCCCACCGACACGGTTGCGGATGCGAGGAGGCTACTCACGCGCCAGGAGCTGGCGCGGTTCGAACGCATCCTCGCGCCGACCGCCCGCGTCCGTCGGATGACAGCGCGTCTGGGGATGCGCGTGCTGCTGGGGTCTTATCTGGGCATCGACCCACGCGCGGTGGAGATCGCGTACGGTCCCAACGGGCGCCCCGAGCTGGCGGGGGACCACGGGCTGAGCTTCAACCTCTCCCACACCGCGGATCTGGCGGTCTTCGCGATCGGGCGCGGGCGCGCGATCGGTGTGGATATCGAGGCGCTCGAGCGACGTCCCCCATCGGTGGGGCTGATCGAAAGGGCTCTCAACCCCGGGGAGTCGGCGCGGGTGATGCGGGCGGGCGGGCAGGAGCGCACCGAGGCGTTCCTGCGGTGTTGGACGATCAAGGAGGCCTACGCAAAGGCGCTCGGCGTGGGCCTCGCGTTCGACTTCCGCGACGTCGCCGTCAAGGGCCGCGCCGAGCGGCCACGCCTCGAACTTGCCGACGGTGTCGCGGGAGAGTGGCAGGTGCGGCGCCTGCGACCGCGACCGGGCGTCGTCGGCGCCGTGGTTGCCGACGGGGAACCGTGGCGGCTGCGCGTGCGTGAGCTGCAGCTGACAGGAAGAGAGGGGCCGGCTGTGCCACTTTGATCTGAATGAAGAGGGTCCGCTCGCCCGCCTTCTGCTGACTGCGCCACCCACTAAGCTGAGCCACCGTGTCCACAGTCGCCGCCCAACCAACCGACCCCGAGCTCGACCAGGCCGCGTGGGACCTCGAGCCGCTGGTTGGTGGCGAGGGCGAGGTCGGGGTGGAGAGCAGGCTCGACGAGGCTCTGACCCGCGCGCAGGCGTTCGCCGAGCGCTACGCAGGCAAGCTCGGCGAGTTCGACGGCGCTCGCCTGCGGGAGGCGATGCAGGAGCTGGCGGCGATCTACGAGCTGGTGGGCCGCGCCGGTACATACGCAGGACTGCGCTTCTCCACCGACACGGCCAACCCTGCGAATGGGGCGCTGCTGCAGATGGTGCAGGAGCGCGAGACCGCGCTCGAGACGACGCTGCTGTTCTTCGAGCTGGAGTGGGCGGCGCTGCCACAGGAGCGCGCCGAGCAGCTGCTGGCGGAGGAAGGCCTCGACTTCTGCCGCCACCACCTGCGCAACGTGCGCCGCTACCGCGAGCACCTGCTCACAGAACCCGAGGAGAAGATCCTCTCCGAGAAGTCGCTCACGGGCGCGACCGCGTGGGCGCGGCTGTTCGAGGAGCTGACCTCGGCGATCGAGGTGGAGCTGCCGAGTGTGGTCCACCCGCCCAAGGACGGCGACGCCGCGGGGCGAATCGCCGGGACCGGCGATGGGTCGAGCGCCGGTGGGCCTAGCGACGGGGCGAGCGTCGGCGGCGGCGGAAAGGGTAGGACCGAGCGCGTCGCCCTTGACGTGGCGCTCAGCCGCCTGGCGCTGCCCGACCGCGAAGCGAGGCGCACGGCCGCCGAGGCGGTAACCGCTGCGCTCGCGCCCGGGCTGCGCACGCGCGGGTATGTGCTCAACACGTTGCTGGCGGACAAGTCGGTGGACGACCGCCTGCGGCGCTACCCCAACTGGCTGGCGGCGCGCAACCTCGCCAACGAGGCGAGCGACGAGTCTGTGCAGGCGCTGATCGAGGCGGTGCGTGGTCGTTACGAGCTGGCGCGCCGCTGGTACCGGCTGAAGGCAGGCCTGCTGGGGATCGACCGTCTCGCCGACTACGACCGCATGGCGGCGGTGACACAGGACGAGGTGAGCTTCACCTACGCGCAGGCGCGCGAGCTGGTGCTCGACTGCTACTCATCCTTCTCCCCCGAGCTGGGGGCACTCGCGGGTCGCTTCTTCGCCGAGCGCTGGATCGACGCGCCCATACGCCCGGCCAAGCGCGGGGGCGCGTTCTGCGCCTCGGCGGTGCCCTCGGCGCACCCGTATGTGCTGCTCAACTACACCGCGCGACGGCGCGACGTGCTGACGCTCGCGCACGAGCTGGGCCACGGGTTGCATTTCGCGCTGGCGGCACGCCAGGGCGTCTTTCACCAGGGCACGCCGCTGACCCTGGCGGAGACCGCTTCGGTATTCGGCGAGACGGTTGTGTTCGGGCGTCTGTTGGCGCAGGACACCACGCCGCAATCGCGTCTGGCGCTGCTGGCCGAGCACCTCGAGGACATCATCGCCACTGTGTTCCGTCAGGTGGCGATGAACCGCTTCGAGGAGCTCGCCCACACCGGCCGCCGCGAGCAGGGTGAGCTCTCGGTGCAGCGCATCGGCGAGTTGTGGGAGCAGAGCCAGGCGGAGCTGTTGGGCGACTCGGTGGAGATCACCGACGGGTATCGCAGCTGGTGGTCGTACATCCCCCACTTCATAAACACCCCCGGCTATGTGTACGCATACGCCTACGGCCAGTTGCTGGCGCTGTCGGTCTATGAGCGCTACGAGCAGCAGGGCCCGGACTTCGTGCCGCGCTACCTGGAGTTGCTGGCGGCGGGTGGCTCGCGCAGCCCCGAGGAGCTGGGGCGGATCGTCGAGGTGGACCTCACCGACCCGGGCTTCTGGGACGCGGGCCTTGACCTCGTGGAGCGCCAGTTGGAGCTGGCCGAAACGGCCGCTCGGGCCGCGTCAACCTAAGCCTGGATCTACCGATAACGGGCTGAGCGTCCGGTGCCGGTGACCGAGCCAGGTGAAAGACGCTCTAAGCCCGGCGGGGGAACCTGTCGATACGGTGATGTGATCGCTCGCGCGCTGCTCGCCCTCACCGTGACGCTGACGCTTGTCGCGGCCGCGACCATCGCGCCGTCGTTGGCTGCTGCGCAGCCGCTGAACTACAGTGCGCTGGCCGAACAGGGGTTGAGGCAGAGCGCTAGTTGGCGCTCGGGTGACTGGTACTGCGAGTACCTGGGCTGTACGGGCGCATACCCGCTGCTGACGATTTGGGGCGATGTGCGGATGTTCGAGTCGGTGGATGCGCTGGAGCTCACGGCGCCCTCCCCCGCGCACCGCGCCGAGGTGGACCGCTTCGGACACGCCTCCGAGCGCTACTGGAATCCATACCTGAACGGGTATGCCCCCTACCCGGACGACCGCTACCGTGGCGCGGAGGCATGGTTCGACGACAATGGCTGGCTGGGCGTGGCGTTCGTCGAGGCATACAAGGCGACCGGCGAGCGCCGCTACCTGCGCGACGCGCAGCGGGCCTTCAACTTCGCTGCCTCACAGGGCTGGGACGCGGCGGGCGGGGGCGGCATGTGGTGGAACATCGAGCACCCCTACCACGCAGGCGAGGCGCTCGCCTCCAACAGCCTGCTGGGGATGCTGCTGTACGGGATCGACCATCAGACCCACCAGCTCGACGAGGTGCGGATGTTCATCGACTGGGGCAACAGCCACGACATCGGCTTCCACGGCCTTTACCTGAGCGGCGGCCCGGGCAGCACCGTAATCGACTACGTGGAGGCGCCGCTGATCTACGCCCAATACCTGCTCTGCCAGGCAACCGGCAGCAACGGCTACTGCACCCACTCCGAAGAACAGGCGCGCTCGCTGACCGAGATCTACGGGGTGAAGTACAACTTCGCGCCGCTGTACGACTCGATCTTCTTCGAGTGGATGATGGCGTACGGCAGGGCTGTGGGCGACACCCACTGGCTGGAAGTGGCGCAAGCGAACGCCGCCGCGGCCGCCCAGCACGCGACGATCGGGGACGGGTTGTGGCTGGGCAGCTGGTGGGGTGGCCCGATCAAGGACTCGCAGACGCTGCCGGGTATGTTCCGCACGATGGCGGGCACCACCAGCCTGTTTGCCTGGCTGGCGTACTACTCCTGAAAATCGACCCGTCCCATCAACTTCGCGTCGCTCCGTTTAGGGGTGCGCGCCGCAGCGGGTATGTAGCAGCTGGATCGGGCTTGGGACGCGCGCAAGGCGTGATCGCCGAAGCCACGGGACGAGGCTCAGAGATCGGTTTCGCGGTCACCGCCCGATCGACGCCGGAGCAGCCCATTGGGTGGCCGGCATCAGGTGGGTTTCGCTGGCATCAAGCGATAGGATTTCGACTGCCAATACAGTATTATGCAAGCGGCCATGGGGGGTATCCCGATTTCTGATGGTCATTACACTCATCCGACTCCGCGATCTTGATGGCGACTGCACTGCGGTAGCCGATGAGTTGGGACGCACGCGATCCGGGGCACTCGCTCGATGAGATCCGCGCGGAGGTCGCCGAGCGGTTGCGAGCGCGTCGCCCCGAGATCGTGGAAGCGATCTTCGACTGCGTCCGCGATCTCGTCCCCGATCCTGCCGGGAATGAGGATCCAGAGCTCCTGGCCGGCCTGCACGACGCGGTTGCCGGGGCGATCGACTACGGCCTGGTAAGCGTCGAGCGAGGGGAGGAGTGGTCAACGGCGATCCCGCGGGCAACCGTGAGCCAGGCGCTCCGCGCCGCGAACGCCGGCGTCAGCCTCACGACCGTGCTGCGCCGCTACGTCGTCGGGCACCAGCGCCTGTCCTCCTACGTGCTGGAGGAGATTGAGCTCGGCAACCCCTCGAATGAGCAGCGAGCCGCGCTGCTGCTCCAGACCTCGACGGCGCTGTCGACCCTGCTCGGCCGGCTGCAAACGTCGATCACCGAGACCTACATGCATGAGATCGCACGTAAGACGCGCTCGCGTGAGCAGCGCCGGGGCGAACTGGTGCAGCGTCTGCTGGCCGGCGAGTGGGTCGACTCCGGCGAGCTCGGCTACGAGCTGAAGACCGAGCACATCGCGATCCTCGCCGCGGGCACGGGCGCCGCGGAGGCCGTGCGAGCCGTGGCCAGAGAGCTCGATCGCCAGCTCTTGAAAGTGCCGCGCGTGGATGGGACCGTGTGGGCGTGGCTGGGCGGGGGCCGGGGGCTGGCGCTCACACGCGTCGAGACGATCCTGGGCGAGGAGGCCTACGCAGATGTCAGGGTGGCGGTGGGCGCGCAAGGGTCGGGAGTCGTTGGCTTTCGACTCACCCACCAGCAGGCGCAGGCGGCGCTGCGGATTGCCCACAGCGCGCAGCGCCGTATAACCCGCTTCGAGGACGTCGCGCTGGAGTCGCTTGTGCTACAGAACGGGGCGATGGCGGGCTCGCTGGTGGAGCTCTATCTGTCGCCGTTGAACGACAACGGGGAGGGCACGGAGCTCCGTCAGACCCTGCGCGCCTACTTCGCCGCCGGTCGCCAGGCATCCGCGGCCGCATCGGCGCTGGGGGTCGAGCGCCGCACGGTCACATACCGTCTACGCAAGATCGAGGAGCTGCTCAGATGCAGGCTGAGCACCCGTCTGGCGGAGCTGGAGGTTGCGCTGCGCTTGGAGGAGCTGCTCGGAGCCGAAAGCGAGGCGGCGACGTATCTGCCGCTCAGCAGTTCCTCTGCGCACGATGCCCATCAAGCTCCATCGGAGCCCTGATGAGCCATACCGGCGAGCCGGTACGGTCCTTTGCGCCACATTGGCATCGGTCGCGTGTCCGATAGCTGGTACAAATATCCAGTGATCCTTTCAGAGTAGGATCGTTTTATGTTTCCAACTTTTGGTGAAACTCACAAGCATCCAATCTTGAAGGCGCGCGACCGCTCGCGGGTGGGTCTCGCGTCGCGATGTGAATGCGCCCGAGGCCCGGGACACGGAGGATCTACCGGCGCCGGTAGATTCACCGGAGCCGAGCGGCCTCGAGGCTGCTTGGTGTCGATGGTGAGAGTGGCAAGCTTGCCTCGACGCTGCTGTGTGCATACCTGATCAACGCCGCTGTGTTCATACCTGAGCGTCGGGTGGATCGCCAGTACGCGCGATCACCCTACTCACAACTGTGATCGGTGTCGCGACACCAGGTTCATTGCGACGCATGGAGGTGTGAGATGTCTGCGGTAAGCGCATCGAATGGAGTGCGACAGGTCGCCATGAATCCGGTGGCGTGGATCGCGCAGGGCGAGCTGGACCTGGCGGAGTGGGTGGCATATGGGCGGCGGATAGGAGTTTCGGGGCGAAGCTCTGGATGGTGGCTCGGGGACTGGCTGAGGTATGGGAACGCGCGCTTCGGCGAACGCTATTCACGGGCGTCGAAGACGACGGGATATGACCCGCAGACGCTGATGAACATGGTGCACGTCGCGTCGCGGTTCGGGGTTTCGCGGCGCAGGGAGTGCCTGTCCTGGTCGCATCACGCCGAGTTGGCGGCGCTGGACCAGGTCGAGCAGGAGCAGTGGTTGACGCTGGCCGAACGGGAGCGGTGGTCGCTGGGCGACCTGCGCGTCGCGTTTCGCAACAGTCGAGGCAAGCGAGGCGCCGAGGACGTGGAGAGCAAGCGGACGGTCGGCGACGCCGCGGTCCCGAAGGGCTTCACCTGCCCGCAGTGCGGCTACGTCGCGAGTTAGGTCCACCCGAGCACGTGTTGCGCTTGGGTCAGCTCGGTGAGTAGGTTGCGTCCACGATGTCGTTGCTTACCGACAAGCGCATTCTCATCACCGGGGTGTCGACCACGACGGGGATCGGGTATGCGATTGCGCGTGAGGCCCAGGAGGCGGGCGCCGAGATCGTGCTGAGCAGCTTTGGGCGCATGCACCCGATCGCGGTGCGCACAGCCCGTCAGTTGCCCCAACCCGTGGAGGTGCTCGAGCTGGATGTCACCAGCGAGCGCGACCTTGCGCGGGTCGCCGATGAGATCAGGCGCGGTTGGGGCTCACTGGATGGCGTGGTGCACGCAATTGCCTACGCGCCGCCGGAGGCGATGAGCGGCTGGATGCTCTCGACCTCCAGTGACGCGGCGTGCCGCACATTCAATGCGAGCGCCGTCTCGATGGCGAGGCTGGCCGCGGCGCTGCGCGACCTGATGGGCGATTCGGGGGAGCAGAGCAGTCTCGTGGGACTCAGCTTCGAGTCCTCGATGGCGTGGCCCTCCTACGATTGGATGGGCGTGAGCAAGGCGGCGCTGGAGGCGGTGTCGCGCTACCTCGCCCGCGATCTGGGGTCGGAGGGCATCCGTGTCAATACCGTGTCGGCCGGTCCGATCGCGACGGTGGCGGCGGGTGAGATCCCCGCCTTCTGCGAGATCGCCGACACCTACTCGGCCCGCGCCCCGCTCGGATGGGACCGCTTCGATGCCGGGCCGGTCGCGGGCGCGGTGTGCTTTCTCCTCTCGGACTGGTCGCGGGGCATGACCGCGCAGACCCTCCATGTCGATGGCGGCTGCCGCGCGATCGGCTGCACCTCGTGGCCCCAAGTTGGGCGGGCAGGTGCTGAGCGCGTACGCGTCGACAGCGATCCACCTCGATCGACGACGGCGCGTGAGTCGCGCGTGCTGGCTGGTGAGCGATGAGCGTCGAGTCGCGAGAATCGCAGCTCCTTTCCGCGGCTGACGGCCGGGGCGGCGCTCCTGAATGGGAGACGCTGCGCGTCACGATTGAGGAGGGTTGGGCAAAGCTAACGCTCGATCGCCCGGAGCAGCGCAACGCGATGACACTGAAGATGCTCACGGAGCTTCGCGAGGCGACCGACTATCTCGCGGATCGGGGCGGTGTGAGCGGGCTTCTGGTGATCGGCTCGGGAGAGACGTTTTCGTTGGGCGGCGATCTCGCCGAGGCGCAGGCGATCCTCGAGGGGCCCGCGGATCAACTGATGGCGAGCGGTCGCCGGCTGGTGGACCCGCTGCAGCGAGCGATCCTGAACATGCGGCGGATGCGCTTCCCCGTCGTCGCCGCGGTGAACGGCCTCGCCGCGGGAGGGGGATTTGGATTGGCGCTCGCCTGTGACGACCGTGTCGCCTCGCCGCGGGCTGCGTTTGTGGCGGCCTTTGGAAAAATTGGGCTTTCGCCCGACAGCGCGCTCTCATACATGCTCCCCCGGCTCGTGGGGGAGGCTCGGGCGAAGACGATCATCCTGGGCGAAGAGGTCGTTCGCGCGGAGCAGGCGCATACGCTTGGCATCGTCAGCGAGGTCGTCGAGGCGGGCATGCTCGAAGCGGCGGCATTGCGACGGCTGCGCCGTTTGGCCAGGTGCGCGCCGCACTCGATCGCCGCGATCAAGGAGCTTGTGTCGGGCACCTGGCAGCGTTCGCTCGCCGAGCATCTGCAGCGCGAGACGGCTCTGTTCGTGGAGGCGTGCACCACCGAAGACTTCCGCAACGCAATCAATGCCTCCGGCGCGGGGCTGCTTCCGCGCTTCGGGGATGGCAAGCGATCGACGTGAGTGGCGTGTCCAGCGCGATCGCATCGAACCGATCCTCCGGGAGGGAGGCCAACACCATGCTTGCGGGCAGACGCCTGCTGGTAACCGGTGTGGCGACCAACCACAGCATCGCTTACGCGATCGCCAGGGAGGCTCAGGAATGTGGCGCGGAAGTGATCCTGACGAGCTTTGGACGCATCAAATCGCTCACGGAGCGCTCCGCGCGGCAGCTGCCAAAGCCGGCGCTGGTGTTTGAGTTGGATGTAACGCAGCCTGAGCAGTTCGACGCCCTCCAGGAGCGCATCGTCAGCGAGCTCGGCTCGATCGACGGCGCCGTTCACGCAATTGCCTGGGCGCCCCCGGACGCGCTCAGTGGCAACTTCGTGGAGACGTCTGCCGCGAGCGTCGTCGACGCGTTCACGACGAGCGCATTCTCGTTCAAGACGTTCGCTCAGGCACTGGTGCCGACCTTCACCCCCGGGCAGGGGGGGAGCCTGGTCGCGCTCGACTTCGATGCGCGACGGGCGTGGCCGATTTATGATTGGATGGGTGTCTGCAAGGCGGCGCTGGAGTCGATCTCTCGCTACCTGGCCTGCTACCTCGGCGATGCAGGCATCCGCGTGAACCTCGTGGCTGCCGGGCCGATCAGGACGCCGACGGCAAATGGCATTGCCCATTTCGCCGGCATCTCCGATTACTGGGCCAAACACGCGCCGCTGGGATGGGACAGCCGCGATCCGACGCCAGTTGCCCGCGCGGCCTGTTTTCTGTTGAGCGATTGGGCGCAGGGAATCACTGGCGAGATTCTCCACGTCGATGGTGGCATGCATGCTGCCGCCATGCCGTGGAAGCAGCGCACCGCGGAGGCGCCCTCAGCGGACGGCGAGGGTGCGCTCTACGAGCCCTGAGAGGATTCCCTGGGTGCCCATTTCACGGTAGGTGCGGGCACCCGCATGGTGCATCGACAAAACACTCTCGCGCCACCGCACGCGCGAAGTGAGGGCTCGGGCGAGCTCCGCGGGGATATCGGTGAAGGGAGCGGCCGTCACATTCGCGAACACGACCATGTGGGGCGAACGGAACTCGGTGGCATCGAGCGCCACGCGGAACGCCGCCACCGCCGATGCCATCGCTGTGGAGTGCAGCGCGGCCGGCACGCGCAGCCGCACCGCCTTCACGCGGCGGCCGCGAGCATCGGCGCGCGCCACCTGCAGGCGCGAGAGCGGGCCGGAAAGGACGAGCTGTGCCGGCTCGTTGTCGGCCGCCACAGCAAGCCCGTGCCGATCGGCGAGATCGAGCGCGTGTTCACGCGATCCGATGATGGCCAGCATGCCCCCCGGCTCGCCGGCGTCGGCGGCGTGGTGCATCGCCGTGGCACGTGCCAGCACAAGGCGCATGCCCTCGTGAGAGTTAATGCAGCCAGCTGCCGTGAGCGCCGCCAGCTCGCCCACAGAGTGACCTGCGGCGAAGTCCGCCGCGGGTTCTCCGGCGGCGCGCCAGTGCGCCAGCGCTCCGCAGTAGACGGCCGGCTGCAGGTAGGCGGTTCCATCGTCGACGCGATCGAATGGATCGACCCCGAGGTGGCGGGCTGCGTGTTCGAGCAGCTCCGGGCAGTGCGTGCGGGCAAGTTCGTGCATCGCCCGATCCTGGCTTCCCTGGCCAGGGAATAGCAGTGCGGTGAGCTCGCTACCCGTGTGGTTTACGTTGGGATTGACTGTCTGCGCTTGCACTGTCCTCCTCGGTCTCACAGGTAATAACGTCTTTTAAACTAGGCGTGCCAATCTTTTTGCAAGACGTTCTAGTGACACACTCGCAATCCCGCGCGCAAGTGTCGAGCCGGCGGCGGCTGTGAGGTTGTCAGTGTGGCGTGGGGCGAGTACGCTCGGTGCGCAGGCTATGTTCAATCCGCAGGCTATATTCACCCCGCAAGCCATGTTCATCATCACAAACCCACCACGCCCTCACACCGACGCGCCGGCGTGAGATGACGCTCGAGCTGGCTCAACCTCGGAATCGGCGTGGGCTTGCTTTCGAGTCATCGTCACTTCCGCGCAAGCGTTTGGAGCACTTGGTCGATCGCGACTCGCTGCAGCTCATAGGGACTCGCATCAAGTCTCGCCGTATGGGCGACGCGGCATATGAGAGCGATGGGGTGCTCACCGGATTGGGCACCGTGGACGGACGTCCGATCGCGTGCTATGCGCAGGATTCGCTCATATCGGCCGGCTCGTTGGGGGAAGCGCAGGCGGAGGCGATCGTGCGGATTCTCTGCCTGGCACGGGATGCGGGCATGCCGGTGGTGTCATTCATCGAATCGTCGGGGGCGCGCATCCAGGAGGCGGTCGCCGCGCTGGCCGGATACGCTCGCATCTTCCGGGAGATCGTCTCGCTCTCGCGCTTTGTGCCCCAAATCTCGATTGTCACCGGAATGTGTGCCGGTGGCGGCGCCTACGCCCCGGCGCTCGGCGACTTCGTGATTATGACCGAGCAGGCGGCGATGTTCCTCACCGGACCCCGGATCTTGCAGGAAGCGTGTGGCGAGGAGTCCACGGCAGGCGAGCTGGGCGGAGCCGGCGTGCATTGTGGCAACGGCGTGTGCCACGTGGTGGCGGTCGACGATCTCGATGCCGTGCACAAGGCGCGCACACTACTGCGGTTTCTTCCACAGAACGCCCGCGAGCGCACTGTGCCGGCGCCCTTCGAGGAGCAGCGACACTCTAATCCGGGGCCGTTGCTGCCCGCTCGAGCGAGTGCACCGTATGACATGCGCGAGGTGATATGCACGCTTGCCGATGCGGGTCACTTCTTCGAGCTGGACGCGCGGTGGGCACGCAATATGGTCACTGGGTTCAGCCGCATCGGTGGGCATGCGATTGGGGTCGTCGCCAACCAGCCGCGGTTCATGGGTGGGGTCATCGACACGCATGCCTCCGAGAAGGCGGCGCGCTTCGTCGAATTGTGCGATGCGTACTCGCTCCCGATCGTCGTGCTCGTGGACACCCCCGGCTTCATGCCCGGCACCCGTCAGGAGCGCGAGGGCATCATCCGGCGAGGCGCGAGCCTTGTGCGCGCGTTTGCCGCCGCGCAGGTGCCTCGCTTCACAGTCGTTCTGCGCAAGGCCTATGGCGGGGGTTACATCGCGATGAACTCCCTCGACCTCGGCGCGACGCTCACCTATGCGTGGCCGGATGCCAGGATCGGCGTCATGGATGCCCGCAGCGCGATCGGCCTGATCCACCGCTCGGCGCTGGCAGGCGTGAGTGACTCGGAGGAGCTGCTGCACTCGCTGGCTGTCGAGTATGAACGCGAGCACTGTACTGCGCAGGCGGCCGCACACGGTGGGTTCTTGGACGAGGTGATCCTCCCGGCGGAGACACGCGCGCGCCTGTGCCTTGCCCTCGCAAGCTTCAGCGGGGGTATGCCTCGGCGCGACGTGCATGGTGGAAAGCCTGCGGCCCGGCATGTGGCCTTCGCTTGGCGGGGGGCGCCGTGATGGGCTTTGGGTGCTCGCGTCACCCGCAGGGTTCTCCGTGTGCGCGCAGGTCGGCATCTCAGCGAGCGAGGCGAGTGCAGGGGGAGGCCCCTTGATGGACTTCGAGTGGTCGCCTCAGCAGCAGGAGCTTCACCGCGCTGCGGTCGAAGTCGGCGCGCGTGTCGGTGAGCTCGGCAATGCCTCACCACGGGACAGCCCCGATGCTGGAGACTTCAGTGCGCAGGCGTGGCGTGTGGCGTGCGAGTTCGGACTGGCCGGTCTCGATGTGCCGCTGGAGTATGAGGGTCTCGGCTTGGATTGTCTCACCACGGCGCGGGTGCTGGAGGGGTTTGGCGAGGGCGGCTCCCGGCTTGGGCTGCTGTTCTCGGTGTCGGCGCACCTATTCGCCTGTTGCGGACCGATTGTGAAGTGCGGCAGCGGCGCGCTGCGTGAGCGTCTGCTGCCGCGGCTCGCGAAGGGAGAGTTGATCGGCGCGAATGCGATCACCGAGTCCGAGGCCGGCTCGGACATCATGGCGGTGCGGACGCGCGCCGGCCGCGATGGGGATGGATACAGGATAAGCGGTGAGAAGACGCTCGTCACCAATGGGCCGATCGCCGATGTGACCGTCGTGTACGCAAGCACCGACCCGAGCGGCGGATACCTTTCGCTGAGCGCGTTCGCGGTCGAGCGCGACACGCCCGGGCTGCTCGCCGGCCGACCGTTCGCGAAGAGCGGTCTGCGGGATTCGCCGACGGGCAGCATCTATCTGCAGGAAAGCCCTGTTGCGCGCGAGAACCTGATTGGCGCCGAGGGTCAGGGTGCGCTCATCTTCAGGGCGGCGATGCAGGTCGAGCGGGCGTGCCTGTTCGCCGCCTATCTTGGGGCGATGGCCGGCCAGCTCGCGCAGGTCGTCGAGTTTGCCAACACGCGGCATCAGTTCGGGCGAGCGATCGGCAAGAACCAGGCGATCTCGCATCGCATCGTCGATATGAAGTTGCGGTTGGAGTCCGCCCGGTTGCTCCTCTATCGCGCCTGCTGGCTGCTCGACCGCGGATCCGAGGCGATGATCGAGGTGTCCCTGGCCAAGCTCGCGGCCAGCGAGGCGGCTGTGCAATCGGGCCTCGACGCGATCCGCATTTACGGTGGGTCGGGGGTGATATCCGAGACCGGCGTCGACAGGCTCCTGCACGATGCCCTACCCGCGACGGTTGCGTCGGGGACTTCGGAGATCCAGCGCAACATCGTCGCGGCGGGGCTCGGGTTGTGAGCGCGCTCACGACGCATCCTCCTGCGCTCGCCTCGCTGGCCGACGTGCTCCTCCGCGCGCGCGCAGAGAACCCCACGGGTGTGGCCGTGTGCGAACCCGGGCGTGAGGTGACCTACGAGCAGCTCGATGGAATCGTGGCCACACTTGCGGGGGGGCTGTCTGAGCTTGGTGTCGGCGCCGGCCAGCGCGTGGCTGTGTGGCTGCCGAAGTCGATCGAGGCCGTTGCCGCGATGCAGGCTGCGCTGGGGGTCGGGGCGGCCTATATCCCGGTGGATCCGCTCAGTCCCGCCGAGCGGGTGCGCCGCGTGCTCACCGACAGCCGGCCCGCCGCCTGTATTGCGCTTGCGCAGGGCGCCGCGGAGGCGCTCAGCCATGAGCTGATGGATATCGCGTGGATTACGACACCGCGGTTGGGAGATGATTGGCAGCTGCGTGAGGGGCTCCGGCCGCGTGAGGGACGCTCTTTGCGTGAGGGACGCCCATTGCCTGAGGGACGCCCATTGCCTGAGGGACGCCCATTGCCTGAGGGACGCCCATTGCCTGAGGGACACTCGTTGCCTGAGGGGCACCGGCCGCATGAGGGACGCTCGTTGCGTGAGGAACGCTCATTGCCTGAGGGACGCTCGTTGCCTGAGGGACGCTCATTGCGGAGGGGGCCCCTGCCACGTAAGGGACTCCCATCGAGCGAGGGACCCCCGACGGCGGGCGACGCACTGGCCTACATCCTCTATACGTCAGGCTCCACCGGCACGCCCAAGGGTGTGTGTATCTCGCACCGCAATGCCCTGTCGTTCATCGAATGGGCTCATACTGAGATTGGGCCCTGCAGCGGGGATCGCTTTGCCAGCCATGCGCCCCTGCACTTCGATCTATCGGTGCTCGACATCTACGTCGCCTTTCTCGCCGGAGCGACCGTGTGCCTCATTCCCGAGGCGATGTCGTTCATCCCCACGCGGCTCGTCGACTTCATCGACCGTGAGTGCATATCGATCTGGTATTCGGTCCCCACTGCTCTGACGCTGATGCTGCGGGCGGGGCTCTCAGATGCCCCGCCCCGCGAGCTGCACACCGTGCTGTTCGCGGGCGAGCCCTTTCCGATCGAGTCGTTGCGCAGCCTGCGCCGTGCGCTGCCGGCGGCGCGTCTGTTGAACCTCTATGGCCCGACAGAGACCAATGTCTGCACCTACTATGAGGTTGGCGAGCTCGGCGAGGATGTCGATCGTCCCGTCCCTATCGGCCGTGCGTGCTCGGGTGACCGTGTGTGGGCAGAGAGCGCCGCCGGACGGCGATCGCGCATCGGTGAGCGGGGCGAGTTGGTCGTCGAGGGGCCCACGGTGATGTTGGGCTATTGGGGCAAGCCGCCTCATACCGGCCCCTATCGCACTGGCGACATAGTCGAGCGAATCTCCGAGTACAGCTATCGCTACGTGGGCCGTCGGGACGCGATGGTGAAGGTCCGCGGCAATCGCGTCGAGCTCGGTGAGGTCGAAGCTGCGATCGCGGGCCACCCGGATGTGAGTGAAGTAGCGGTTGCGGTGCTCGGCACAGGGCCGGACAGTCGCCTGGCGGCGGCGATCGTGCCTCGCGACAACGCCGCGCCCGGCCTGCTCGATGTGAAGCGGTGGTGCGCCGAGCGGTTGCCCCGCTACATGATCGTGCACGAGACCAACATCGTCGAGGCCCTGCCGCGGAGTCGCAACGGCAAGCTCGATCGTCGCGCACTGGATGCGCAGCTGCAGGAGGCGCACAGGCTATGAGCGAACTGTTCCGCCGGCGGCGGCCGAGGCAAACAGAGGATGAGCTATGAGCGAGCTCGACCCCTTCATCGAGCCGTTGCGGACGTTCATCGAAGAGCGCCACCTCGATGGTCGCGCGACGCTCGCCGATGAGTCGCCGCTGTTGGATTGGGGCATCATCGACTCGCTGGCGATGGCCGACCTCATGCTCTTCATCGAACAGAGTTTCGCCATGCGCGTTCCGCTCGAGGCGATCATCCCTGCGAACTTCCGCACCCTCGGCGCAATTGCGTCCATGCTCGCGTCCCTTCCTCGAGATGCGTGCCGAGTGGACCCCCGGATCCCCTCATGAGTGCCGGCCGGCCACCGATCGCGATCGTCGGCGCCGGCTGTCGCTTCCCGGGCAGCCACGGGCCGGAGGAGTTCTGGGCGACGCTGGTGGCGGAACGTGAGGAGATTGTCGACACACCTCCCTATCGTGCGGGCACCGGCGCGGGCCTCGATCCGCGCGAGACCCGCCGGGGTGTGAATCGCCGGGGCTGGCTCGGGGACGTCGACGGCTTTGACTGGCGTGCCTTTCGCATGTCTCCGCGAGAGAGCAAGTATGTCGATCCACAGCAGCGTCTGCTGCTCGAGATCGCTTGGGAGGCGCTGGAAGACGCGGGATTGCCGTTCGAGGCGGTGGCGGGTACCCGCACTGCGGTGTTCATGGGAATCATGTGGCCCGACTACGCCAAGCTGCTCGCCGAAAACCCGGCGCTGATCGTCGGCTATGCGACCTCGGGCGTGGGGTTTGCGCTGGCGGCGAACCGGATCTCCCACGCTTTCGATCTGCGCGGCCCGAGCGTCTCGCTCGACGTTCAGTGCGCCTCCTCGCTCGTGGCTGTGCACCTTGCCGCCGCCTCGATTTGGAGCGGCGATGCCGAGCTCGCGCTGGCGGGTGGGGTGAATTTGATCCTCACTCCCGACTCCGACTTGATGATGTCCCGCGCTGGGATTCTCTCCCCGAGCGGCAGCTGTATGACCTTCGATGCGGGCGCGGACGGTTTTGTGCGCGGCGAAGGCGCGGGGGTGGTGGTGCTCAAGCCCCTAGCGCGGGCCCACGCAGACTGCGACCGGGTGCTCGCGGTGATCCGCGGTACGGCCTGCAACCACGACGGGCGTCGTGCCCCCCTCACCGCTCCCTCGCATCAGAGTCAGGTCGAACTTGTGCGCCATGCCTGCGCGACGGCGGGCATCGAGCCACACGAGCTTGATTATGTCGAGCTGCATGGCACCGGGACGCAGAAGGGGGATCCGATCGAGGCTCGCGCGCTCGCGGAGGCGATCGGCGATCGACCTTGGGGCGACCCCTGCCTGGTGGGGTCGGTGAAGACCAATATCGGCCACTGCGAGTCCGCGGCCGGCGTGGCTTCGCTGATCAAGGTGGCGCTCGCGCTGCATCGTCGCCGGATTCCCGCGACGATCAACCATCGGGAGCTTCACCCCGACATCGTGCCCGTGGGCGTCACGGTCGAGCTCGTCGCCGCAGGGCGTGCCTGGCCGTCGCGCTCGCGTGCTTGGCGTGCTGGGGTGAGCGGCCTCTCACTGGGGGGCGGGAACGCACACATCGTGCTGGAGCAGGCGCCGGCGTCCGCCGTCGTCGCTATGCCCAGCTGTGAGGGCCCGCTGATCCTGCCTCTGTCGGCCCGCAGCAGCCTTGCCCTGCGCAGGCTCGCCACTGCCTACGTGGGACGCCTCGACGACATCGAGGAGGGGGCGATTCCGCTGCGTTCCATGTGCGCAGCCGCGGCTTTGCGCCGCACGCATCACGCGTGCCGCATAGCGGTGGTGGGGGAAACCGCGGATGAGCTCGCGGCGGCGCTGAGGCGCTTCTCCGTAAGCGCGCCGGGTAGGAGCGAGGAGCTCCCACGCGGCATCGCGTCGCCTCCAGGGGTGGCCCTCCTCTTCCTCGCCTCCCACACAAGCGAGCAGCGCGGCAGGCTCACGCATCGCCTGCGCGAATGGGGAGTGGAACCGATCTGCGCGTTCGAGCAGGAGGTCAACCCCACTGCGGCCGCGCGCGAGCCGTGGGACATTCTGGTCGAGCTCGGGCCGCCGTCGGATCTCGCAGCGCGGGTCACCGCGAGTGGCGAGCGCGCTGCGCAGCGCACCCACCTCGCGCTGGCGGACGCGGGGTGCGAAGCGGAGCGTTCACTGCGCGATCTCGCAGCGTCGCTCTTTGCGGCCGGCTGTGCGCTGCGTTGGTCGGTGCTGTACGGACCCCACTGTCCCGCCGCCCCACTGCCCACCTACTGCTGGGATCGCGAGCGGCTGTGGATCGATCCACTCCCACTGCCCGAGGCGGAGTTGTTGATATGAGCCGGAGAGCGTCAGGCGCGGGTACCATCGCCCCCACGGAGCAGGGGTGCGCCCTGGTGACAGGTGCGTCCCGCGGCATCGGCGCGGCCTGCGCCAAGCGCCTGGCCGCCAGCGGCTGGACCGTGGGGGTGAACTTCCGCACAAATGAAACCATGGCCCTCGAGACGGTCTCGGCGATCGAAGCCGACGGCGGCCGGGCGGTGGCGGTGGGCGGGGATGTGAGCGATCAGGTTCACGTCGATGCCATGTTCGCGCGCCTCGAGGCAAAGCACGGACCCGTGCTCGTGCTCGTCAACAACGCCGGTGTCACGGCTGACGCGCTTGTCATGCAATTGCGCGACGAGGAGTGGCAGCGCGTGCTCGACACAAATCTCAACGGCGCATTCAGGACAACGCGCCGGGCGCTGCGGCCGATGCTGCGAGCCCGTTTCGGACGCATCGTCAACGTCACCTCGCTGAGCGGGATACGCGCGATCCCCGGACAGGCCAACTATGGAGCCGCGAAGGCGGGACTCATAGGGTTCACAAAGACGGTCGCGGTCGAGGTGGCACGCCGCGGTATCACAGTGAACGCCGTAGCCCCCGGCTTGATCGCGACGGACTTGACGAGCGAGATGATCGCCAGCATCGCTCCGCGGGTTCCCGCTCAGCGTGCGGGCGACGTACAGGAGGTGGCGGCGTGCGTCGACTTCCTCGCCTCGCCGCTGGCGAGCTATGTCACGGGAACGGTGCTCGTGATCGACGGAGGCCTGAATGCTGCCGTGATGTTGCCCTGATTCAGCCCCGTGATCGATCGATTGCGGAGAGACAAATGGGCAGCACCGGTGGGCGGGGGCGCGTGGGTAGCGCCGGTGGGCGGGGGCGCGTGGGCAGGGCCGGTGGGTAGGGCAAATGGGCAGGGCAAATGGGCGGGGCCGGTGGGCAGAGCAAATGGGCGGCGCCGGTGGGCAGAGCAAATGGGCAGGGCCGGTGGGCGGCGCAGACGAGCGGGCCGGCGGGTGGCGCGGATATGCGCCATCTCCGGCACTCGCCGTTTTTTGATCCGGGGGCCATTTCTTGACATGGCTCCCAGTGAACACCTACCGTGAATCCATCGAAGCGGTTACCGAGTAAAGCGAGGTTGATGTGAGAGAAGCAGTCATCGAGGCCGACGGTTATGTGGGATCGGGACCGGCCTCAATCAAGTTTCACTACGACCAGGGCGACGAGTTCTTCGCACTCTGGCTCGGCTCCACGATGACGTACTCCGGCGCCATGTGGGAGGGGGAGGAAGACCTACTCACCGCCCAGCTGCGCAAGCTCGACTACGCCGCCGAGCACGCCCGCGCCGCCGGCGTCCGGCGCGCACTCGACATCGGCTGCGGTTGGGGCAGCGCGCTGCGCCGGCTCGTGGACGAGCACGGCGTCCAGCGGGCGATCGGCATCACGCTCAGCGAAGCCCAGGTCGCCCATATCAATGCCGGGCGCGACCCCCGCGTCGAGGCGCACCTGCAGGATTGGCGTACGTTCGAGCCCGAGGAGCCCTTCGACGCGATCGTCTCGCTCGGGACGATCGAGCACTTCGTGAGCCTCGGCGCCTCCGAGGAGGTGCGCGCGCAGACCTACCGCGAGTTCTTCGAGCGCTGCCATTCCTGGCTTGCGCGCGGGGGTAGGCTCGTCGTGCAGACGATGGCCCAGGGACACGCGCCGCTCGACCGCCGTGCCTGGCGCGACATGCGGCTCGTCCTCACGAAGATCTATCCAAATGCCGGCCCCCCGTCGCTGCGCGAGCTCGTCGTGGGCTGCGACGGTCTCTTCGAGATCGTCTCCCTGCGCAACGACCGTATGGACTACACGCGCACGATGATGGCCTGGCACCGTAACCTGCGTGCCAATCGCGAGCGTGCCGTCGAGCTCGTCGGCGAGGAGGTCGTGGACACCCACGAACGCTTCCTCACCGGCGTCGCCCGTTACTTCGTGCTCGGTCAGATGGAGCTTCTGCGGATGTCCTTCTCCGCCATCTGATGCCTCCCGACCGCAGCGCAACTTCACCCACAACATCCACCCAAGGAGGAGCCTTGTCCAATCATCCAACCGCAGAAGAGGTACGGCAGCTGATCACCGACGAGCTGAGCGAGCTCGCCGGCGTCAAACCGGAGGAGATCATGCCAGACGCGACTCTGGAGGATCTTGACATCGACTCGCTGGATCTCGTCGAGCTCGCGCAGATCATCGAGGAACGTTACGAGGTGAGGCTCGAACGCAGTGATTTCCTAGATGTCACCACGATTGGAAGCGCAATGGATGCGATTGTCAACCGGTGTGTGTCCGTGGCCGTGTAGGTGCAGCCGTGGCCTCGCTTCACACCGACCACACGACGATATCGCTAGGTGTCGAGCTGCCGCTGCTGGGCAGGGCGACCGGGTTGGCGCTTGAGCTCACACACAAGCGTGCGATCGAGGAGGTGTTCTTCACGGAGCTGTCCATGTGCGACGGCGAGGATGGTCCAGAATTGGTCGCAACTGCTCAGCTCCCGCGCAGCCATGCGCTGTACAGCGAGCTCGCGAATGGCTTTCACGACCTTCTGCTGATGGTCGAGATCGGTCGTCAGGGGATGGAGATGTACGGGCATGGGATTCTCGATGTCCCCGGCGGAACCGCATTTGTGATGACCACCAACGAAACCGAGGCGACCGACTTGGAGGCGACGCGCAAGCGCGACGAGCCCTCGACGATCGTCATCCGGGTGCCGTTCGCCAAAGAGCGGCGCAGCGCCAAGGGGCGTGTCCGCGGTTACGCCCTCAGCGCGATCGGAGAGATCGATGGCATCCCGGCGATCGCGTTCTCCGGTGAGGCGCTGCTGATACCCAGCGCCCTCTACGACCGCGCCCGCGGCGCAGCCGTGGTGGGTGTGCCCGAAGACGGTTCGGCGCCCGTCGCGGTCGCGCCCTCGCGGGTCGGACGGCTGGCGCCGAGGAACGTCGTCGTAGGTGATGTTGTGAGCTCTGAGCACGAGCTTCAATGCGCGATCGTCACCGACCCCACGCATCCATCGTTCTTCGACCATCCGCTCGATCACGTGCCGGCAATGTTGACGCTCGAGGTTGCCCGGCAGGCCGCGGTGCTCTACGTCGGCGCGCGGGGGTGGCTGCCCCAGGAGACGGTGGTCGATCGCTGCAGCGCGCACTTCACGCAGTACACGGCGCTGTGGCCGCCGGGGTTGTGTCGCATCGTCGCGCTGGAGCCGGCGCCGGGCGTCGCGGAGTCGAGCCGGCCCGGCGCGGCGGCTGCTGAGGCCGAGTCGAGCAGTGCCGGCGCGGAGGCAGGCCCTGCCGAAGCGGCGCCGAGCCATGCCGAGGAGGTGCTCGCGCAGAGCGTGCGCGCGCACTTCGAGCAGAATGGCCAGGACAACGGTTATGTCGATCTGCGCCTACGTCGCGTGGGCGCATGAGCACGACAAGTCAGGTGCCGCGCGGTGAAGGTGAGGCGCCACTGGCGGCCACACCGGGCGTGGCGCGCGATCTGAGCGGATGCCGCTACGCGATCGTCGGTGGCGGGCTGTCGGGTTTGGCGGCGGCGTGGTACCTCCAGCGCCGCGGCGCAGAGACTCACATCATCGAGCGTGACGGCACGTTGGGAGGACGGGCCGGATCGGGACAGCTCGGTGACCGCGTGGTGACGCTCGGCGGGAAGAACATCGGCCGCAGCTACACGCGCTTCCGCGAGTTCGTCGCGACCCTCGGGGAGCACCCCTTTGAATACTTCGGCATCAACAGCTCGCGCGTGGTCGACGGGAAGGTGCTCACATTCGACTCCCAGCATCGCGCCAGGACGGTGCGCAATCTGCGTGGCATCCCCGGGCGTGACGTCGCGCGACTGGTCCGGCTGGCGGCGATGGTCAAACGCGATCCCGAGGTGCGCTATTTGAGTGAGGAGAGCTGCGATCGCCTTGCCCGGCGATATCGCGGCAAGAGCGTCGAGGATGCCTTTGGCCCACGCCTGCGAGAGCTGCTGATGCGCTCGCTGACCGTGCGTGTCAGCGCCGCCGAGCCCGACGAGGTACCGATGGCCAACGTGCTGCCCTACGTCGGCATGATCACCGATACCTACGATCAGCTCACCGGCGGGATGCACGAAGTCGTCGCGGCTGCCGCGCGCAGCTCTTCGGTGCGTGTGGGAACCGAGGTGCAGCGGCTCCTCGTCGATCGCGGCAGGGTGTGTGGTGTGGAGATGTGCACGCCAGAGGGTGAGCGTGTCACGGAGGACTTCGACGGCGTCGTGTTGGCGGCCCATGCGCACGCCGCGGGACGGCTGCTCGAGCCCATCGCACAGTCGCTCGGGGCGATGCTCGGAGAGGTTCGATATTTCCCGGTGGTGGTGCTACTGGCGGAGTACGAGCATCCGGTGTTCGACCCCAAGGTACGGGCCGTCGTCTTCGGATCGGAGTCGGCGCTTAGCAATGCCGGCGCCTATGGCCTCGATGACCTCAACGTCGTCAGGTACACATTCAGTGGTCGCCGAGCCCGCCCGCTCGCCGATCGTGAGCCCGACCCCGAGCTGCTCGCGGAGCTGGCTGAGGGGACCCTCGCGCCGTTCGCGTCGGTGCGGGACAATCGCCATCGTGCGCTGAGCGCTCGCCGAATCTCGCCCGGGCTGTGCGCGTATCACCAGAATCAGGCCGGCTTCCTTGAGCGCGTTGGTGCTGAGGTGGCCGGCCTCCCCGGCCTGGCGCTGACGGGCGACTACCTGCGCGGCTGCTCGATCGAGGCGTGCTTTGCTGCGGCGGAGCAGGCGGTGGCGAGGATCGAGCCTCCCTCCGATCGGCCGGCTCAGGGGATTGAGTCTCCTGCGCGGGCACGTCCGGTGGGCGTCGACGGGGAGGCCCGTGCTGTCCACTGAATCTGACCGGCGCTGGCCTCCCGCGGCTCCCGGGCCGTGGTCGCGCGAGCGAGAGGTGAGCGTCACGGCGCGGATGATCGCCGATTATGCGGCCGCTGTGGGGGAGGACGATCGGCAGTTCTCTCGAGGGGCGCCGGCGCCCGAGATGTTCGCCGCCGTCTACGCCGCTCCGGTGATCCGCGGGGTGCTGCTCGAGACGCTCGCCGGGCGCGGACCGCTGATCCACGCTGCTCAGGAGCTCGAATGGCACGCTCCGGTGCACGCTGGGGACCGGATCGCGACGCGCGTGCGCTTGGAGGAGACGGCTGCACGCGCGGGGTATCGGTCGCTGTGCTTCTGCTCGATCTCGCACAACCACGAGCGCCAACTCGTTTCGCAGGCACGCTGGACGGTGCTGGTGCCCGAAGGCAGCTCATGAAGCCGGGTGATGTGATCGCGCTGAAGCCGGGTGATGCGATTGCGCCGCTGCTCCTCACGCCGGCGCCTGACGTGGCGAGGCGCTATGCGGATGCCTCTGGCGACAGCAACCCGATCCATCTCGACCCCGAGGTAGCGCTTGCCGCCGGTCTGCCCAGGCCAATCCTGCACGGTATGTACACGATGGCGCTCGTCGCCCGCTGCGCGCGCCACGCGGGCGGACGCCGGCAGCTGCGACGGCTGGCGGTGGACTTCCGCGCGCCGGGGTTCCCAGGCGAGGCGATCGAGGTCAGCGGCGCGGTGCGGGAGATCTCCGGCACGCGGTTGTCCCTGAGCCTCGTCGTCAGGCAGGACGGTCGCAGGATCATCCGCAACGCAAGCGCCGAGCTCGAGGAGGAGGTGCTGTCGCTCGGGTAGTCGTCGTCAGCGTTTTTTAGTTGCGGCGGAGGCGCTCTCCGGGGCGAGGGCTGCCTCGTCCCCGCCGGGCTGCCCGGCCTGGGAGAAACTATCTTCAGTCAGCCCAGACAGCCGGCTGCGAACCCACTCCGAGGCGCCGGGCCCCGGGGTCGGCAGGATTTCGCCGATCTCGATCGGCTCGCCGCAGGATCCACAGATCAGGTGCGGATCGGCGTCGTTGCCGCAGCGCGTGTGCTTGAGGATGATCGACGGGCCGCCTGGCCCCATGAGGTACTTGTCGCCCCACTGCAGGAGCGCGACGACGATCGGGAAGATGTCGCGTCCGGGCTGCGCCAGGCGATATTCGTTGCGCGTCTCGGCGGGGCCGTATGGGCGCAGTTCGAAGATCCCTTTCGCCACGAGCGTCTTCAACCGGCTGCTGAGGATGTTGCGCGAGAGCCCGAGATTGTTGGCGAACTCGTTGAATCGCTGCGTCCCGAAGAAGGCCTCTCGCAGGATCAGGAAGGTCCAGCGATCGCCGAGCAGCTCAGCGGCGGCGGCAACGGAATCCTCGACCCCGCGCTCTTGATTATCCTCCCCACTCATGGTATCGTTTCGATACGGATAGCGTTCTGATACGGATATCGAATCAATATGGATAGCGATTGGAAACCATAATGTCGGATGCTGGACAGGTTATCGCAAGCGCCCAACGGCCACCTCAGGCCGTGTACGAGGGGTCCGCGGGGTGCGGCTCGTATGCATAGCTTTGCTCGCAACCCCGCCGATCTATACCGACTCTTTGCCGAGCGCACCAACGTGGGGGACCTGGAGGGCCTGATCGCACTGTACGAGCGCGATGCCACGCTCGTCAGTCGCAAGGGCGCGCACACACGCGGCGCCGGGGACATTCGCGGGAGCCTTGGCAGTCTGCTGGCGTTGGCTCCTCGATTGACTCCCACCAGCAGCAACGTCGTGACGGCCGATGGCCTGGCGTTGCTCTCCAGCCGCTGGCAGATGGCATTCGGCCCGACTGACGACGACGCAATCAAGCTCGAGGGCACCACCTACGGGGTGGCTCGCCGCCAGTCGGATGGGAGTTGGCGCTATGCGATCGACGATTCCTCGGCCCTGTTCGTGCCCGTGACACACCTCGCACCGGGGACCGAAAATGGGCAGTAGGGGCTCACGTCCCAATATCTGCCGGTCTGCGCTCGCGTGCGTCGCATCCAATCCACGGATCCACCACCCCAGAGCCGGCATCTATTGCGAGGAGAGCCCTGAGCACCCCCGCAGTTGCCATCGGAGGAGGTTGGGCACGAAGATTGGACCCAATTCGGCAATTGACAGCGGGACCGCCCGCGTGGAGGAGTGTTATCGATGAATGAGCGAGTTGTTATAACCGGAACAGGTGCAATCACGTCGCTCGGAGTCGGCTCGCGGATGCTGGTCGAGCGGTGGATCGCCGGCGAAAGCGGTATCGCCGACTCTTGCTCACAGTGCCTCGACTTCGATCCACTCAGCGTGCTGGACCGCAAGGAGGTGCGGCGTTCGGATCGTTTCACACACCTTTCGATCGGCGCCGGCGAGGAGGCGCTGAGGGAGGCCGGATGGTTGGAGAATGGTCTTCCCTACGAGTCTGAGCGCGTGGGCTGCATCGTCGGCACAGGCGTGGGCGGCATCTCGACGCTCGAAGCCCAGGTTGGGAAGTTCGCGATGAAAAACCTTGAGGGGGGCGCGCCGCAGAACCTCGAAGGGGGAGCGCCGCTGAAGGTATCGGGGATATCGCCGCTCACGGTGCCGATGATGATGAGCAATTCGGCGGCCGGCTACCTCGCGCTGCGGTATGGGCTGCGCGGCCCGAGCTTCTCGGTTGGCTCGGCGTGCGCGACCGGAGGACATGCGATCGGCACTGCGACGCGCATGATCCAGTGCGGCGACGCGGACGCCGTCGTCGCCGGGGCATCCGAGGCGGCCGTCACATCAGTGGGGCAGGGCTGCTTCGAGGCGATGGCCGCGTTGTCGCCGACCGGTCGCTCGCTTCCCTTCGACGCTCGTCGCGATGGCTTCATCATGGGCGAGGGCGCTGGCGTGGTCGTGCTCGAGCGAGCGTCGCACGCCGAAGCGCGGGGGGCGCCGATCCTCGCCGAGATCCTTGGTTATGCGACGACCACGGACGCATATCACATCACCGCGCCAGATCCCAAGGCCCGCGGTGCGACATGCGCGATCGAACGGGCGCTCGAGGACGCCGGGCTGGGGCCGGAGGATGTCGACTACATCAACGCTCATGGCACCGCCACCGAACTGAACGACCGCTCCGAGACGATCGCGATCAAGCAGGCGTTCGGCGCCGCCGCCGATCGAGTGCCGGTGTCCTCCACCAAGTCGGTGATCGGCCATCTCCTCGGCGCCGCCGGTTTGGTGGAGGCGATCGCGACAGTACACGCGCTGCGCCGCGGCGTGATCCCACCGACCGTCGGCTATGAGGAGCAGGAGGAGGGCCTGGATCTCGACTACGTGCCGCACGCCCGCTCTTATGAGCGCAAGGGCCGGCAGGCCATCGCGCTCTCCAACGCCTTCGGTTTCGGCGGGCACAACGTCGTCGTCTGCCTCGCCGTACCCGTACCAGTAGCCGGCCACGGAGACGAGCATTTCGGGCTCGCCACCAACGGGGGGGCGTCAGCGACATGAGCTCGATCAGGCAGACGCGAGGGAGTGCGATGAACCGGGCGCAACCGATGCAACAGTCCAGGACATTCCCCAAGCCGGCGACGGACGCGACGGCGCTCATCACCGGCGCCTCCTCGGGGATCGGCGCCCAGTTCGCGCGCCAGCTTGCGCAACGCGGCCACTCGCTCACGCTCGTCGCGCGCCGCGCCGAGCGCCTGCGGGCGCTGGCCGCGGAGCTCTCCGGCGCGTACGGTGTTCACGTCGATTGGTTGGCGGCCGATCTCGCCGATGCCCGGCAGCGTCAGCGACTGCATGCCGACGTGCTCACCCTGGGGCGCCCTGTGCAGGTGCTCGTTCACTCCGCCGGGTTTGGCATCTACGAGCCCTTCCTCACCAGCGACCATATGCGTGAGCTCGAACAGATCCATCTTCTGGTCGAGGCCGTCGTCGACCTGAATGCCCGCTTCCTGCCTGCCATGGCGCAGAGCGGCCGTGGGACGATCATCCACCTGGCGTCGTCTGCAGGTTTCCAGCCACTGCCTGGCAACGCCAACTACTCCGCGAGCAAGGCCTTCGTCCTGGCTCACAGTGAGGCCCTTGGGGAGGAGTTGCGAGGCACGGGCGTGACCGTGACGGCGGTCTGCCCCGGCCCGGTGCCCACCGAGTTCTTCGAGGTCGGCCATCCGCTCGTCGTCCACCGGATCCCGCGGCTTTTCTGGTGCAGCCCCGAGCGGGTCGCGCGTGACGGACTGCGGGCGGCCGAACGCGGCAAGCTGTGGGTCGTGCCGGGCGGGTGGTGGGTGCGCGCCTTCTACGTTCCCACTCGCTCCGCCCCACGCCGGATCGCGATCCCGGTCACCCGCTGGCTGATGGCGGGCGAGTTGGGTCGCATGCCCGACGCCGCGTCGGTTGGCGCGCAGTCGGCGGCCGATGGTGGGGGTGCGGGTGAACTCCTGGAGGTTGGCAACGGCGCGGTTGGCGCGCAGTCGGCGGCGGATGGTGGGGGTGCGGGTGAACTCCCGGAGGTTGGCAACGGCGCGGTTGGCGCCCGGTCGGGGAGTGATGGTGCGGGCGCGGATAAACCGCCGGCCAGCGACGTCGAGACGACGCACGAGCCACTGGGGACAGCATGAGGGCGCTCGTCAATCTCTCGGTGCGGCGCCCCCGCGCGACGCTTGCAATCTGGCTCGTGCTGGTGGGGGGCCTTGGGCTTGCCGGGCTGAAGATCGAACAGCAGCTGCATCTCACCAACCCGATCGTGCCCGGCACCGCAGCTGCCACCACGCAGAGCCAGGCGACGCGGCTGTTCGGCAACGAAGCGGCGCTGGTGGTGCTGCTGAGCGGTCCCGCAGGGCAATTGAATGCGAGCGGTCCGCGCATAGCCGCCGCGCTCGCGCGCATTCCGCACGTGTCGGTCGTCTCGCCGTGGATCCCGGGCATGCCGAAGAGCCTGCATCCAACCAAGCAGGACGCGGTGTTGATGCTCGGGGTCAAGCAGTCCTTCGAAAACGTGGGCAAGCAGACGGTGCCGGTGATCCGCTCGACGCTCGCGCGCCTCACCCCGCCATCCATCAGCCACCACCTCACCGGATACGCCGACATCGCGGCCGGCATCGCACGGGAAAGCTACAAGGCGCTCAAACAGGCGGAGCTGATCGCCGCTCCGCTACTGTTCATCCTGCTGCTGCTCGTGTTTCGCAGCCCGATCGCCGCTGGCGTGCCGCTGCTGCTCGGCTTCGGCGGCGTCGGCGCCGCGCGGGGGATTCTCGCGGTGATCAACGGGAGCGTGCTCGCGCTCGACTCCTCCGCGCTCAGCCTGGCGAGCATGTTCGGCCTCGCGCTGGGGGTGGACTACTCGCTCCTGCTGGTGTCGCGCTTTCGCGAGCAGCTCGCCGAGGGCCTCGCGCCGGCGGAGGCCGCGCGCACGTCTGGCACCTTGGCTGGGCGCACTGTCCTGGTCGCGGGCTGCGCCCTCGGCGCCGGGATGATCGCCGGGTACTTCGTCGCGCCGGGCCGGATTCTCTCCTCGGGAAGCGTTGGGGGCCTGGTCGCTGTGTTGGTGAGCGTGCTCGGCGCGATGACGGCGGTGCCCGCGCTGCTCACGCTGCTGGGCGACCGTGTGAATCGCTGGCAGTTCGGGCCCGGCCTGGCCGGCGACGGCCTGGCGTCGTTCGCATGGCGCATGATCCGGCATCCGGTGCTCGCCTCGGGAGCGATCGCGATCGTGCTGCTGGCGCTCGCCGGCCAGGCTCTCTCGGTCAAAGTCAGCCCGCCGAGCGACGCGTCGCTCCCTCCCCACAGTCCAGAGCTCGTGGACCTGCAGGCGCTGGGCGAGCACCTCGGGGGTGGGTGGATCACGCCGTATGAAGTCATCATCCACGCCCGCCACGGCCTGATCACCGATCCCCGCACCCTCTCCGCGCTGGCGGCGTGGGAGGGGAGCCTCGAAAAGAATCGGTCGGTCGCCGCGGTGATCGGTCCGCAGGCGGTCTACGGCGGGGAAGGCCCGCCGAGCGGGCAGGGCTCGTTGGCCTCCCGGGCCGAAATCGGCCTGGAACTCTTGCGCGACGCCCCGCCCGCACAGCGGGGGGCGGCGAGCATCGCCGTCAACCTGGATCGCGGCGGAACCGCGCTGCGCATGGAGGTGATCGAGCGGACGAAGCCCAGCGCGGCGCTGGCTGGCGACAGCGCGGCGATCCCCGGTGACCCGCTGCGCCACCGCCTGACTCAGGGGGCGAGCGGGATCGCGTCGAAGACCGCGACGCAGATCTTCATCGGCGGTCCCGCGGCCGACCTGCAGGACTTCACGACCGCCAGCCAGCAGCGCCTGGCGCTGCTGATCGCGGTGCTCAGTCTGGTGACCTTCCTGATCCTGCTGGTGGTGATGCGCTCGGTTCCGGTGGCGCTGGCCGCCGTCGCGCTCAACGTCCTCACCGTGTGCGCGGCGCTCGGTGTGCTCGTGTTGGTCTTTCAGCGCTCGAGCGTGTTTGGACGCGCCGGGCCGCTCGACGCGATCATCACCCCGGCGGTGATCTCGGTCGCATTCGGGCTGGCGATCGACTACGAGGTGTTTCTGCTGGCTCGGGTTCGCGAGGGCATCGCCATCACCGGTGATACCGATCTGGGACTCCGCTACGCGCTGAACAGGACCGCCGGGATCATCACGGGAGCGGCGCTGATCATGTGCGGGATCTTCCTGGCGTTCGCGAGGGCCGACCTGATCAACCTGCGCGAGTTCGGCGTCGGCCTCACGGTTGCTGTGCTGCTCGACGCGACGGTTGTGCGCCTCGTGCTGCTCCCGACGATCATTCGACTGCTCGGTCCGCGAGCGTGGTGGATACCCGCGTGGCTGGATCGGCTGATCGGCCGCTGGCACCTGGAGCGAGGTGCCGAGCACCCGGCTCCCCACCCGCAACCCAACCCTGCCCTGCCCCCGCTGACACCGCCGGCGATTCAACAATGACAAGGAGCACTTATGCGAATTAATTCCATACCCAACTCGCACCCTGCGCGCGCTCTGCCGATCGCTTGGCTCATTCTCGCGAGTGCTGCCCTGGCCGTCGTGCTGTTTGCGGCGGAACCGTCACATGCCGGGGGGGCGCACGCGCGTAACCGCACGACGGTGGGTGCTCGAGGCGCGAAAGCGGCGAAGACGGAAACACTGAATGAGAGCTTTCACCTCCACCTAACGAAGGTGAAGGGCAGCAAAATCTATGCCCAGGGCAAAGGCACGGGCACGATCACGGGGGCAGCGACGTTTGACCTGACCCTCGTTACCGCATCCCGAGCGACGGCCAACTTCACCGGCACCAACTCGGGCGGCTCGATGACGGGCGTGGGCACGGGGAGCTATCGCGTTGCGGGACCGATGTCGTACTTCTCGGGAAGCGCGACGAGCATGCACGGCAGCGGTCGCTTCGCGGGAGTCTCCAATCTCGGCATCAAGATCAGCGGGGTCGTCAACCGCAAGACGTTTGAAATGTCGATGACGATGACCGGCAAATGGCATGCGTAGCAGGCGCCTTGTGGGCGCTCCGGCGGGCGCCGTCGGACTGATCGGGACACTTTGCGTGCTGGCCGGCGTCGCAGGGCCGGCGGGAGCGTCCTCCGGGCCGCTTGGGGCCTCGGCCAAGCCGGCGGGAGCCCCGCTCACGCTGGGGGCGCCGGTGAAGCCGGCGGGCCTCCCCCCGGCCGCACCCGCGGTCACGCTCCACGCGGCGCTCCGCCCGGAGCGGTTGGATGAAAGCACCACCGTCTCGATCGGCTTTCAGATCGAGGCCGAAGCGGGGCAGCTGCCCTCGCCGCTGACCGAGTTCGATGTGCGCCTGCCGGCCGGCATGGGCCTTGCCGCCACAACACTCGGCCTGGCCACGTGCTCGCCCAAAGCTCTCCTGCTCGGCGGGTCGACCGACTGCTCCGCGGAATCCCGGATGGGGTTTGGCAGCGCCTCGGCCAAGGTTGCGCTTGGCTCGCAGACCGTGAACGAGTCGGCTCGCATCTCGATCTTGATGGGCCGTTCGATCGGCGGCCACACCACGATGCTGTACTACTTCGAAGGCAAGGCGCCAGTCATTGCGCCGCTTGTCTTTCCCAGCGAGGTGCTGTCGGTCGCCAACTCTCTCACCTCCGAATTCGACACCGAAATACCACTGATCCCGACGCTGCCGGGTGCGCCCGACGTGGCGATCCTGAGCATGCGCGCGAACATCGGCCCGGACAATCTCACCTACCACAGGCACGTCGACGGACGCGTCGTGGGCTATCGGCCGACCGGCATGTCGGTGCCCCCCACCTGCCCGCGGGGCGGCTTTGTGTTCTCCGCCGAATTCGGCTTTCAGGACGGAGCTCACACTTCTGCCACGAGCACGGTCGCCTGCCCACGAGCGGCTGCTCGCCGAGCTCGCAACGGCCACAGGACATCAGCGAACACTCCAGGAGGTGCGCGGCGATGAGGATGACTAAAGCAGGCATCATGCTGGCGCTGGCGCTGGGAAGTGCGGTGTGTGTCTCGGCGAGCGCCGGTGCGCTCCCCGACAACCGCATCTACGAAGTGGTGACTCCCGTCGCGGAAGAGGGCAGCCTGACCCCGGTGGGCGGGTACAGCTCCCGCGATGGGGCGGCGGTCAACTGGGAGGGGATTGGCGGCCTCGGCGACGCGACGTCGGGGGGCATCAACTTCTTTCAGTCGCGCAGGACGAGCAGCGGCTGGCAGACGACGTCGCTGACCCCTCGCGCACCCAAGCCCCTTGGTGCGTTGGAATCGCAGGCGCCGATGTTCTGGAGTCCCGACCTCAGCCAGACCATCTTTCTGACGCCCGCGCCGTATGCGTCAGGCGACGACGACGATGGCGCGCTGGATCTCTATCTGGCATCCACGGGCGGTCAGGTGACGTGGATCTCCCAGGGTCCGCAGGGCGGCAGCGCCCCCGACGAGGTCACCTTCGACGGCGCGACGCCAGACGCCGGCCAGGTGGCGTTCAGCACCGAAGAGTCGCTTACCCCCGAAGCGGTGGGGCTCACAGGCTCAGATCGCGACTACCTCTATATGCGAGACGTCCATGCCGGCGAAACCCACCTGGTGGACGTCAACAACAGCGGGGAACTGCTCGATCTCGAAGGTGCGATCCTCGGCAACGGCTCCACCCTCGCCTTCGGGGAACCGCCCTCCTACACCTACCTGCCGGCCGACTACAGCGGCACCACCACCAACGCGATCTCCGACGACGGCTCGAAGATCTTCTTCGAGAGTCCGCCCCCGGGCGCGGAAGACGCCACACATCTGTACATGCGCGAAGACAACAGCCGCACGGTGGCGATCGACAACCCCGAATCCTCCGGCTCGGCACAGTACGAGGGCGCCGCCGAAAACGGCTCGCGGGTGTTCTTCACCAGCGACGAGGGGCTCGCGGGCGACCCCAACACCGACAAGGAGATCTACGAGTTCGACACGCAGACGCAGGTACTGACGGCGATCTCGGGTGCCAGCAACGGCACCGTGGACGGAGATGTGGTTGGGGTGAGCGCGATCGCCAACGACGGCTCGCACGTGTACTTCGTGGCGCGGGGCGTGCTGGCGTCGAATATGAGCGAAGACGGCGAGGTCGCGCTCGAAGGTGCCCCCGACCTCTATGTGTATGACACAGACAATGGCCAGACGACGTTCATTGCCAATTTGAGCACCTCCGGAGCGGAACCCGAACTTGGGGTCGAACCGCTGGTGGCCGAGCCGGACATCGACCGCTCGGCCTACCCGACGCCCAACGGCGAGATGCTCGTGTTCGAGTCGGACGCCGATCTCACCGGTCAAAACACCAGCGAATACTTCGAGATCTACCGCTACGACGCGGAAAATGGCGTGCTGATCTGCATCTCGTGTACGCCGGCGGGGGTGATCCCCAGTGGGGACGCGACGCTGGGCGACGCCGGCGGTGGCAGCTACGCTCCCCCCTCGCAGGCGGTGTCGATGAGCGAAAACGCGTCGCGCATCTTCTTCGAAAGCCCCGACCCGCTGGTCGCCGAAGACACCAACCCCGAGCGGCCGCCCGAATCCTCGACACGGGAAGAGACGGAGGTATATGAGTGGGAGAACGGGCAGGTATCGCTGATCTCCGATGGGCACGCCGCGGTCGCCTCGGGTCTCGACGGCACCACGCCGAGCGGCAACGACGTGTTCTTCACGACGCCCGCCAGCCTGGTGCCTGAGGATGTCAACCCCGGCTATTTCAACATTTACGACGCGCGTGTGCTGAAACCGGGCGAAGCGCCGCCGTCCGCGGGTGAAGCGAGCTCCCCGGCGCCGTGCAGCGGCCCGGAATGCCGCGGCCCGAGCGCACCTGTCCCCTCGTTCCTGCCACCCGCCAGCGCCTCGCTGCAGGGGGCGAGCAACGTCACGCCGACGGCGCCGAAAGCCACCGCCGGCAAACGGGCCGCGCGCAAGCGGGCCGACGAGTCGAAGCGGCATAAGAAGAAACGGAAGCGGGGTAGGTTCGCCAAGAACGGCAAGCGGCCGCCGCGGGCAGCGCACGGCGGCGATACGCACGGCGGCATGCACAACGGCGGCGATACGCACGGCGGCACGCACGGGAAGGTGGGATGACGATGAGGATCACACTCACGGAGCTCCGGCACTGGGTGGCACTGTTCGTGGTGGCTGCGGCCTGCATCCTGGGCCTATCCGCCGGCACCGCTCGTGCGCAGGGCTCGTTCGGGCTCTCCTCCTTCGGCACCGAACTGTCCGACACCCAGGCGGGTGCGCACCCCAACGTCACGGTGTCGTTCGCGCTCGACACCGACGCCGAAGACGCAGGCAACCCGAGCGGCCAGCTCAGGAGGGTAAAGGTCGATCTGCCGCCCGGGGTGGTCGGCAATCCGCAGGCCATCCCCAAGTGCACGCCGCATGAATTTGTGGAGGTCGAGTGTAAGCCCTCCTCCGAGGTAGGCGTGATGGTGACGTCGTTCGTGCTCCAGGGAGAAATCGACAAAGGGCCGATCCCGATCTACAACCTCACCCCCTCGGCCGGGCATGTCGCGACGTTCGGCGTATCGGTGCTGTTCTTCTCGATGCTGATTCAGCTGGACGTGACCCACCACGGTGGCAGTTATGGGCTGACCGCGGAAATCAACAATATCCCGACATATATCCCGATTGCGGCCGCATCGCTCGACCTGTGGGGGGTGCCCGGCGATCCCAGCCACGAAGCGCTCCGCGTCGATGAGCTGGGGGAGATCGAACCCAGGCCGGCGACCGTACCGGTGGTGCCGTTCATGACCAACTCCAGTGACTGTGAAAGCGGCCCGTTGACGAGTACGATCAGCGCGGAATCGTGGGAAGACCCGGGCGAACCGGTGGAACAGACGGCCACCATGCCGGAGCCCACCGGATGTGAACGGCTGCAGTTGTCCACGACGAGCTTCGTCGTGCCCGGCACCACGCAGGTGGATTCTCCCGCGGGGTATGAATTCGGCCTGAAAATTCCACAGAACGAAGAACCATATGGGCTGGCGACAGCCGATCTGCAGAAGATCGCGGTGACGTTGCCGCTGGGGGTCTCGCTGTCCTCGGCGGCGGCGAACGGCCTGGAAGGCTGCTCGGAAGCGCAGTTCTCGACGTCAACCTGCCCCAACGCGTCGAAGATCGGGACGGCGACGCTGCACTCGCCGCTGCTGGGCGAACCGCTCATCGGATCGCTCTACCTGGGCGCGCCCACGCCGACGCAGATGTTCCCGATCCTGCTGACGGTGTCGGGCGGCAACGTGGCGGTCGCCCTCATCGGCCGCGCCGAAGCCAACGGGAGTACCGGCCAGCTCGAAGTGGTGTTCGAACAGATTCCACAGCTGCCGTTCGAAGAACTCGTGCTGAGCTTCTTCGGAGGGCCCTCCGCGGTGCTGGCCAACCCGGCGACCTGTGGTCCGGCGAGGACCAGCGCGCTGCTGAGCTCCTACGGTGGGCCGGTGGCGAGCACCTCCGCGACGTTCGTCGTCGACGCGGATGGCCACGGCGGCGCGTGCCCGGCGAGCCAGCCGTTCAGCCCGAGCTTCAGCGCCGGTACGGTCTCAGCGCTCGCCGGCGGCTTCAGCGCGTTCACGCTAACGGTCTCCCGTGAAGACGCTCAGCCGAGCATCTCGACAGTCGCCGCCCAACTGCCAGCGGGACTGCTGGCGCTGCTCTCGAAGGTGCCGCTGTGCGGAGAACCGGCTGCGTCGAGCGGCTCCTGCCCGCAGAGCTCGGTGGTGGGGTCAACGACGGTAGGTGTCGGCGCCGGCCCGCAACCGCTCTACCTGTCGGGGCCGGTGTACCTGACCGGGCCATACGAGGGAGCTCCGTTCGGCCTGTCGATCGTGGTGCCGGTGGTCGCGGGACCGTTCAACCTGGGCACGATCCTGATCAGGGCGCGAATCCTCGTGGACCCGAAGACTCTGCGGCTGACGATCGCCTCCGACCCTCTGCCCCAGATCGTGGCCGGCATTCCGCTGCGGCTGCGGACGCTCAACATGACCGTGAGCCGGGAAGGATTCATCTTCAACCCGACCGATTGCGCCCCGCAGACGATCACGGCGACGATCGGCTCGACCACGGGAGTAAGCGCGCTCGTCACGAGCCCCTTCCAGGTGGGGGGTTGCCCGGGGCTGCCGTTTGCACCGAAGGTGACCGCGAGCACCCGGGCCGGCGCAAGCGGGGTGGGTGAGGGCGCGTCGCTGGATGTGGATATCGCCTCCGGCTCCGGCCAGGCAAATCTGCGCTCGGTGATCGTGCAGCTGCCCGTGCGCCTGCAGTCGCGTCTCAGCACGATCCAGCAGGCATGCTCCGCGGCGACGTTCGCGGCGCAGCCGTCATCGTGCCCGGCCGCCTCGCTCGTCGGGGCGGGGAGCGCGCAGACGCCGATGCTCTCCGCGCCGCTGACCGGGAACATCTATCTGGTGTCGCACGGCCAGAGCGCGCTGCCGAGCTTGGCGATGGCGCTGCATGGCGCGGGGGTCACCGTGGAACTGGAAGGTGTGATCAAGATCTCCAAGGGGGTGACGTCCAGCGCGTTCAGGGAATTGCCGGATGTGCCCATCACGTCGCTGAGCCTAGATCTGCCGGAGGGCCCGCACTCGGTGCTCGGCGCGACCGGCAAGCTCTGCGCCAAGGCGCTGGGGTTGCCCTACACGCTCACCGCGCAGAACGGAGCCGAGATTCAGGGAGGGACAAAGGTCAAAGTGAGCGGATGCTCCAAGGACGCCAAGAAGCGGGCACTCGCGCACATGACGAAATCAAAGGACAGGTCGCGTGGAAAGAGGAGTGGTGCGGTATGACCCAGCAGCGAGGAGACAGAGGTCGTCGCGGCGCGCCTCACGGATTGCTGGCAGCGTTGATCATGATGATGGGGCTGGCCCTCGCCCCGCCGGCGTGGGCGAGCGCCAACCACCCCACTGGCGCCTTCGTGCCCTTTGCCGAATGCCCGCTGAATGACGCCACGGCCAATCTCTGCATCGTGAGCGACGTGACCGGCGGCGAGGTGGCGGTCGGCAGGAAGGTGGTGCCGATCGGCAAGACGATCAAGCTGCAGGGCGGATTGAACACCAACTCCGAAAGCGGCGAAATTGAATTTTTCGGCGCGGAAGGCGGCAACACACTGACAAGCGTCGCGCTCCCGGTGCCGGGAGGCCTGCTGGGCATCCTCACGCCGACGCTGCTACCCGGCGTGCTGCAGAGGAGCATCGAGAGCCTGATTCACGGTGGATCGAGCGCGGTCACCGCCACGCTCGAACTTGCGGCGCCGGCCACCGACATCAGGTTGAGCGCCTCCAACCTGATCGATAGGGAAGAGACCGCTCTGCAGCTCCCGGTGAGGGTCAGGCTGGGCAACCCCTTCCTGGGAGGCAACTGCTTCATCGGCTCGGAAGCGAATCCGATCGTCCTCAATCTCACGACCGGCACCACGAGCCCCCCGCCGCCGAACAAGCCGATCAAGGGCGGCTGGCGCACCTTGGGCATCTTTGAAGGGGCCTCGATCATCACGCTCGGAGGCACCGTGCTCGTCGACAACGCCTGGGCTGCGCCTGTCGCCAGCGGCTGTGGCGGTGCGTTCTCGAGCGTGGTCGACCCTGTCATCGACGCTCAGATCGGTCTCCCCGCCGTCGCCGGGCGCAACACCGCGATCCTCAGCGCGGGCACGCTCGAGCTGGCGGCCGCGGAAGCTGTGCGGCTGAGCGAATAGCCTCAGAACAGCCCGAGCCCGCTGCCCACGTGGCGCACGAGGTCAAACAGCGGCTGCGGGAGGATCCCGAAGAAGAGCGTGGCGGTGCCGGCTAGGATCGCGACGAAGGCGACCTCTGGCTGGGGTCTGGCCGGGCGTGGGAGTGGGGGTTCGGCCGGCGCGACTGGGGGGTCGAGCTCCGCGGAGGCGCCGGCGATCGCGGGCAGCGGGCCGGTTGGAGGCAGCGCTGCTTCATCGGTTGCGGCCTCGTCCCCGGGCGCCTCCCGCATCCAGATCGCGGCGATCACCGGCAGGTAGTAGCCGAGCGAGATCATCGAGCCGATCACGATCACGATGCCCAGCCAGGTGTAGCCGCCGGAGACGGCGGCGTCGATCAGGTAGAACTTCCCCATGAAGCCCGCGGTGGCGGGGATCCCGGCGAGCCCGAGCATCGCAAGCGTCATCGGCCACGCCAGCCAGGGCTGCTCGCGCCCCAGCCCCGCCAGCGCGCTGGTGCTGTCGCCGAGGTCGGTGGTGCGCTCGCGCGCAATGATCACCGTGAACGCAGCCATGTTCATGAACAGGTAGACGGTGAGGTAGAAGACGGTGGCGCGCACCCCCAACTGGGAGGCGACGACGACGCCGGCGAGCATGTAGCCGGCCTGCGCGACGGAGGAGTAGGCGAGCATCCGCTTCAGCGAGGACTGCCCGAGCGCGCCGACGTTGCCGACGATGATCGTGACCGCCGCGAGCGCGGCGACCGCGGGCCCCCAGCTGCTCTGGGCTTCGATCAAGGCGACGTCGAAGAAGCGCAGGAAGACCCCGAGCGCGGCGACCTTCGTGGCGACTGCCATGAACGCTGTGATCGGCGTCGGCGCACCCTCGTAGACGTCGGGGGTCCACTGGTGGAAGGGTGCGACCGAGGCCTTGAACGCGAGACCGGCGACCGATAGCGCGATGCCGGTCAGCAGCAGCACGTTGGTGGCGAGCCCCTTGCTTGAGATCGCCGCGGCGATCGCGCCGAAGTCGGTGGCGCCGGTCGCGCCGTAGATCAGCGCGATCCCGTACAGCAGCGTCGCCGAGCCGACGGAGCCGATGATCAGGTACTTCAGCCCCGACTCCAGCGAGTGCTCCCGTTTCATTTCCGTGGCGCACAGCACGTACAGCGGGATCGAGAGCAGCTCCAGGCCGATGAACAGCGCGACGGTGTTCTGCGCCGCCGCCAGCAGCGACATCCCCGCGATCGAGGTGAGCAGCAGCGCATGGAACTCACCGTGGCCGGCTTCTTTGGAGGCGAGCGAGCACCATGCGAGCAGCACGGTGGCGGCGCCGCCGGCGATCAGGATCAGGTTGAGCATCAGCGCGAGATCGTCGATCCGCAGCGCGCCGGAGAGGATCGACTTCCCTTCGTTCCATTGCCAGATCGTCAGACCCGCCGCCGCGCCGAGCGCGACGAGGGCGAGCGCAGGCACCAGCTGCTCGCGCACGCGCCGGGAGCGGAGCAGGCCGACGAGCAGCACCACCGCGGCGCCGCCGAGCAAGCCCATCAGCGGAGAGAGCCCGGCGAAGTTGACGGGCGGGCCTTTGAGGTGGGCGGTGGCGAGCAAGGTCATGGCGTGGTGCTCGCGATCACGGATGAGCTAGAGCGCTGTGCGGCCTGCGCGGAGGCCACGGAGGCCTTCACCGACCCTTCGCTGCGGCTCAGCGCAAGCTGCGGGTAGACCGCGAAGAAGATGATCACGGCGACGAGCGGCACCAGCACGGCGGAGTCGAGCAGCGCGATCTCACGGGAGTCGACGCCGTCGCGGACGCGGTTGTGCATCGCGCGGATGAAGAGGCGCAGCGCGTAGACGCTTGCCATTACGACGCCGCTGAAGGCGATGATCGCGATCGCGAGCTTCGCTTTGAAGACGCCTAGCAGGATCAGGAACTCGCCTACGAAGTTGGCTGAGCCGGGCATCGCCAGCGTGGCGAAGGCGACGATCAGGAAGAGCGTGGCGAGCACCGGCGCGCGGAAGGCGAGGCCGCCGAGGTCGCGCAGGTCCTCTGAGCCCCCGGCGCGTTGGGCGAGTAGGGCGATGATGAAGAACAGCGGCGCGACCACGAGGCCGTGGTTGACCATCTGCAGCAGCGCTCCCTGCGCGCCCTGGGGGTTCAGGGCGAAGATCCCGAGCGTGATGAAGCCGAGCTGCGCGACCGAGGAGAAGCCGGCGATCAGCCGCACGTCGGTCTGCGTGAAGGCCATCACCGAGCCGTACAGAATCGACGCGAGCGCGATCAGCAGCATCAGCGTCTGCCAGTGCACGGCGGCGCGCGGAAAGAGCGGCAGCGCGATCGCCAGGAAGCCGTAGGCGCCGACCTTGGAGAGCACGCCGGAGAAGACCATCAGCACCTCGATCGGCATCGCGCGGTAGCCGTCGGGCATCCAGCCGTGCAGCGGGAAGGCGGGCATCTTCACAAGGAACGCGGCGGCGAAGCAGAGGAAGATCCACTCCTGCGAGCCGGTGCTGAGCGGCAGCGCGCGCAGCGAGGAGAGCGCGAACGTGAGCGGGGTGCCGTGCTGTTCGGAGGTGAGCACGCCGGCGGCGATCGCCGCGGCCAGCATCAGTAGCGAGCCGACGAGCGTGTAGATCACGAGCTTGATTGTCGCTTTCACGCGATCCGGCCGCTCACCCGTATGGCCCACGCCGGCCCCGCCGTCGCCCGCTCGACTCTCGCCCGCACTACCGTCGCCCGCCCGACCTGCCGCCGTCGCGGAGGGCTGCCAGTCGATCCCGATCAGGAAGTAGAAGGGGATCAGCATCAGGTCGAAGAAGGCGACGAACAGCGCAAGGTCCTGCGCGAGGAACGTACCCAGCACGGCTGACTCGGAGAGCGTGAAGAGGAAGAAGAAGAGCGCCGGCCGCTCTGGTTTCAAGGCGCCCTTGCGCACGTTCAGCGAGAGGATCGACGCCGCGAACAGCAGCGTGGTCAGCCCCACGAGGAAGACGTTGAGGCCGCTGGCGCCGAGCTTGTAGTGGATGCCGAGCGCGGCGATCCACACCACGTCGGTGACGTGCTGCAGGCCCGATCCGGTCCCACCCGCCCCGCCCCCGCCATAGTCGGCGATGTAGCCGATCGAGAGGCCGAGCGCGGCGAGCGAGCCGAGCAGCGCAATCCTGGCGGGCGCACGTTGGTTGACGCCGGCGAAGAGAGCACCAACCACTCCACACGCGAGTGGCAGCCAGATGAGGATCGAGAGTGGTGGCATCGCGGCGGCTCAGTCGATGTCGGGGGTGAGGTGGTTGATATGCAAAAAGTTCATGCCAACCACCAACTGGTCCGGTTGGCATCCCAAAAACTCACGCGACAGGAGGGCCAGTTGGTGGTTAGGGTGCAAAAAGTTCAATGCAACAGATGCCCCGGTGGCCTGGTTGGCGTCCGAAAAGTTCATGACTGCAACAGGAAGTAGAGGCCGACCGCGCCGACGCCGAGCAAGAGCAGCGCGGCGTAGTAGCGCAGGAAGCCGCTCTGCACGGCGCGCACCGCGGCCGAGCCGGCGCGCACGACGCCAGTGGTGCCGCCGATTAGCGTGCCGTCGACGAACACGCGCTCGAAGGTGCCGCGCGCCCAGCTCCCGGCGGCGGCGGCGGGGCGCACGATCAACAGGTCGATCGCCTCGTCGAAGTACCACTTGTGCCACAGCAGCTCGTACACGGCACCGAACCGCTCGCGCGCGCGGACCGCGATGGCCGGCTCCTTGACCCAGATGCGGTAGGCGATCGCGATGCCGGTGAGGCCGAGCACGGTGCCGAGGCACAGACCGAAGATCAAGAGGCCGTCGCGGGTGTGGGGTTCGTACAGCGGCGAGCTGGCGAACGTGGGCCGCAGGAAGTCGACGATCACATCATCCACGCCGGGGACCTGCACGAGCCCGGCACCGATCGCCCCAATTGCGAGCACACTCATCGCGACGCGCATCGGAAGGGCGCGCTCGGCGATCGTGTGGTGAGGCCCGGGGAAGCCGACGTCGGTGTCCTCGACTTCGCCGTTGGCCGGATTGGTGGGCACCTCAGCATGGTGCAGGTGGCCGCCTTCCAGCTCGCGCGCCTCGGCGACGGGGTCGCCGTAGAAGGCGCGGAAGATCATGCGGAAGGTGTAGATCGCGGTGAGGAAGGCGCCGAGGTAGCCCATCACGTACAGCGCCCAGTGCCAGCCGCCGAGCTCGCCGGTGACGAGCAGGATCTCGTCCTTGGAAAAGAAGCCGGAGAAGGGGGGGATGCCGGAGAGCGCGAGGCCGCCGATCACGAAGCAGGCGAACGTAAACGGCAGCGCCTTGCGGAAGCCGCCCATCTTCTCAAGCGACTGCTCGCCGGACATCGCGCCGATGATCGAGCCGGCGCCCATGAACAGCAGCGCCTTGAAGAAGGCGTGGGTCATCAGGTGGAACATCCCGGCGGCGTAGGCGCCGACGGAGACGCCCATGATCATGTAGCCGATCTGCGACATCGTGGAGTAGGCGATCACGCGCTTGATGTCGGTCTGCACGAGCGCGATCGTGCCGGCGATCAGCAGCGTGAGCGCGCCGATGATGGCGCCGGTGTCCTGCGCGGCGGGCGCCAGTTCGAACAGAGTGTGCATGCGCGCGATCAGGTACACGCCGGCCGTGACCATCGTCGCTGCGTGGATCAGCGCGGAGACCGGGGTGGGACCCTCCATCGCGTCGGGCAGCCAGGTGTGCAGCGGGATCTGCGCGGACTTGGCGGCGGCGCCTACCAGCAGCAGCAGGCAGCCGGCGGTGATGTCGGCTTCGCCGGAGTGGAAGACGTGCGGAGCGGCGGCGAACACCTTCGTGAATTCCAGGGTGCCGGTGTGCTTGAAGATGAAGTAGGTGCCGAGCACCAGCCCGACGTCGCCGACCACATTGATCACGAACGCCTTGATCCCTGCGCGCGTGGCGGTGGTGCGGCGATACCAGAAGGAGATCAACAGGTAGGAGGCGGCGCCGACGAACGCCCAGCCGACGATCAGCAGCAGGAAGTTGCCGGCGAGCACCAGCAGCAGCATCGAGAAGACGAAGAAGTTGAGGTAGGCGAAGTAGCGCGCGAAGCCGCGATCCTCTTCCAGGTAGGAGACCGAGTAGAGGTGGATCATCGTCGAGATCCCGGTGACGACCAGGATCATGTAGACCGACAGCGGGTCGACGAGGATCGAGACGTGCGCGTCGATCCCAACGGTCACCGCGTAGCTCCACAGCGAGGAGTTCAGCTCACGGCCGGAGGGGGCGTGGCCCTGCAGCTTGATCAACGCCCCGAGCGCGGCGAGGAAGGCAAGGCCGATCGCCGCCGTGGCAATCCATCCTGCCGTGCGGCCTGGCAGCACGCGGAAACCGAAGCCGATCACGAGCGTCCCGAGCAGCGGGAACAGCAGCACCAGCCAGCCGAACGTCGTCGCGCTCATCTGCCAACGACCCCCAAACCACAACTGGACCATCTGGTGGCATCGATTTCGGGCGAAGCCACTGGACCACTTTCTGGTAGGGGCTCAAAAAGAACAACAACATCTCCACGCCGAGCCACCCGGCCGGCTGAAATGTGCTGGGCGAAAGTCATCCCTGCAGCTCTCTCATCTCATCCACGTCGATCGGCAGTCGGCGACGGTAGATCGCGACGATCATGCCCAAGCCGATGCAGACCTCGCAAGCGGCGACGGTCATCACGATCAGCGCGAGCACCTGTCCGTCGCCGTTGCCCCACATGCGCGCGAACGCGATCAGCGAGAGGTTGGCGCCGTTGAGCATCAGCTCCAGGCACAGCAGCACCACGAGCGGGTTGCGCCGCACGATCACACCGACCGCGCCGAGCGCGAAGATGATCGCCGAGACGGCGAGGTACCAGGCGATGCTCATCAGCCGCCCTCACCCTCCGAGTCATGCTCGTCACCCTCGGGAGCGCCGACGGCGACCGGCGTGCGAGGGCTCTTGGTGACGCCTTTCGCTTCCTCTTCGGCGCTGCCCGAGTGCGCGGCCGCGAAGGCGAGCCCGGTGACCCCCTCGGCCATCGTGCCGGTGCCCTGCGGGCGCAAGAGCTCGAACGGTGTGAGCTCGCGCTCGCCGGCCGCGGGCTCCTCCTCCAAACCGCCACGGCGGCGGGCGAGCACGACACCGCCGACGGCGGCGATCAGCAGCAGGAATGACGCTATCTCGAAGGCAAGCAGGAAGCGGGTGAGCAAGAGGTTGCCGATGTAGGCGGGGGTGCCGTAGGCGCGTGGCCCCGGCGTGTAGCCCGCGCCGTACCCTTCGATCGCCTTCAGGCCGGAGCCGAGCAGCGCGATCAACAACTCGACCAGCAGCGCGCCGCCGAGCACCGCCGCGGCGAGTCGCATGTTGGCGCCGGGCGGGTGGGAACCCGATCGCCGCAGCCGGGCGCCGATCGCTTCATCGGCCTCGCCGACATAGGCGACGACGAACACGTACAGCACCATCACCGCGCCGGCGTACACGACGACCTGGGCGGCGGCGACGAATTCGGCGCGCAATAGCAGGAACAGGATCGCCAGCGAGAGCAGGTGGGCGACGAGCGCGAGCACGGAGAAGAAGGGGTCGCGCAGCGCGATCACGCCGATCGCGCCGGCGATCGCACCAAAGGCTGCGAGGAAAAAGAAGATCGAGCTCATATCCCCTCCTCCTCCTTACTCGCCCTCGTTCCGCAAGGGCGTGCGTTCCAGCGGCTCGGCGAGCAGCATCTCCTTGGTGAAGATCAGGTCGGAGCGCGAGTAATCGGAGAGCTCGTAGTCGTGGCCCATCGTGATCGCGTCGAACGGGCAGGCGACCTCGCAGTAGCCGCAGAAGATGCAGCGCGACATATTGATCTCATACACCGCGGCGTAGCGCTCGCCGGCGGAAACGCGATTCTCGGGCGTGTTCTCGGCCGCCACGACGCGGATGCAGTCGGCTGGGCAGGCCGCGGCGCAGAGAGAGCAGCCGACACACTTCTCCAGGCCCGTGTCCTCGAACTTGTGCAGCTTGTGGCGGCCGCGGAAGCGCGGGTAGACGGGGGTCTTCTCCTCGGGGTACTGCACCGTGACAACCGGTTCGCGCATACGCCCAAGCGTCGTGAAGAGGCCGCGCACGGTCTCGCCAAACGTGCGCCAGGTGCTGCGCGCGGGGCCGGGCGCCGGGGTGCGCTTGACCTCGATCACATCGTCGCCCGGGCTCCACGCCGTGACGTTGAGGCTGGCGGTGGCGGCCGCGGCGGAGGGCGGCGAATCCTGCGGAGGCGTGGGCGGGGTGCCGGGCGTCTGCGGAGGCGTCGGGGGGGTGGCGGGCGTGGCCATCAGTGCGTCACCACCACGAGCACAGCGGTCACCAAGGCGTTGAGCGTGGCGAGCGGCAGCAACACCTTCCAGCCGAAGCTCATCAGCTGGTCGTAGCGCAGGCGCGGCAAAGTGGCGCGGATCCAGATGAAGAAGAAGGTGAAGAGGCCCATCTTGAACAGCACCACGAACGGATCGACCCACCCCGGCGGGTGGATGCCGAACGGCAGCAGCCAGCCGCCGAGGAACACGGTGGTCACGATGCCGGAGACGACCAGCACGTTCAGGTACTCGGCGAAGTAGTAGGAGGCGAAGCGACCGCCGCCGAACTCGGTGTTGTAGCCGCCGACCAGCTCGGCGTCGGCCTCCGTCAAATCGAACGGGGCCCGGTTGATCTCCGCGAAGGAGGCGGTGAGGAAGATCAGGAAGCCGAAGAACTGCGGCACGATGAACCACATCCCCTCCTGCGCATAGACGATGCCCGTTAGCGAGAGCGTCTGCGCGGTCATGACCACGCCGACCAGCGCCAGACCCTGCGAGACCTCGTAGGAGATCAGCTGGGCGGCGCCGCGCATCGCGCCGAGGAACGAGTACTTCGAGCCCGAGGCCCAGCCGCCGAGCATCACGCCGTAGAAGGCGATCGCACCGAACGCGAACAGGTAGAGCGGCCCGATCGAGACGTCCACCCCATACAGCCCGACGGGCTTGCCGAAGATGTGCTGGACGTTGCCGAACGGGATCAGCGCAAACGCGGCGACCGCGGTGAGGATCGAGATGACGGGGGCGAACGCGAACAGGAAGCCGATCGACGTCGTGGGGCGGAACTGCTCCTTGGTGAGCAGCTTGAGGATGTCGGCGAGCGGCTGCAGCGCGCCGTACGGACCCACACGGTTGGGGCCGTAGCGGCTCTGGAAGCGGCCCAGCAGCTTGCGCTCGGCGAGCAGCACCACCGGCACGAGTTGCAGGCCGACGGCGAAGATCACGACGGCCTTGATGATCTGGATCCACCATTCTTCGTAGAAGCCGACGGTGGCGAGCACACTCATGCGTGTCCCTCCAAACCGCGAGCGATCGAGGATGCTGGCCGAAACGGGGACTCGCGCCGAAGGCGCGTGTCACCCGGCTTCGGTCCAGCGCCGCCATACGTGTTCATGGCGAGCATCATGAGGCCACCGCCACTGGCGCGAGGAGTGTGGCCAGCTCGTCCAGCACCCTGCGCTCGTCCCGCGTCTCACCCGGACGCGCCACGCCGGGCCGCAGCCGCTGCACGCGGCCGTCAGGGTGCACGATCGTGCCCTCCTTCTCGGCGTAGGCGAGCGCCGGAAAGATGACGTTGGCGTGCGCACGGACACCCTCGGTGAGGAACGTGGCGTGCGCGATCACGGTGGAGGCCCGCTCCAGCGCGCGCTCCCACAGTTCCGGCTCCACCCATGGCGAGCGGAGGTGCTCGGAGGATGGCAGGGGGGAGGGGCCCGCGAGCGGGTCGACATCCAACAGGTAAAGCGCGCTCAGCTCCCCAGCGGCAAGCGCCGCGGCGATCCCGTGCGCGTCGAGCCCGTCCTCGTCGAGATCACCGAGCTCCGGCCCGGCGTTGGGGAGCACGCCCGCCTCGCGCAGGCCGCGGCCGTTGGCGTGCGCGGGGATTTCGAGCAGCCCGGCGCCGTCGATCCCGGCGAGCCCCAGCGTGGCGGCGAGATCGAGCAGGGCACGCACGGCCGGCTCGCCGTCGGTGCCGGCGCCCAAGCGCTCGTGCCACAGCACAACGACCTCCTCGCCGGCGGCGCGCAGCGTCTCGAGCAGCTCCTTGCGCGCGCGCTTGTCGAGCAGCTGCTCCCGCCCGGCGGGCACCAGCCGCAGCCCGTGGCGGCGCACCCCCTTGCGCAGCCGCAGGTCGAGGATCGCGGCGTCGGCGATCGGTTCGCAATCGAGTAGCAGCACGGCGTGGGCGAACTCGAGGTCGCTCACCGTCGCCTGCAGGCCGGGCTCGTCAAGTGCCCGCAGCAGCTCCAGCGGCAGCGCGCCCGCGACGCGCGAGTCCAGATGCGGGGAGCCCAGCACCTCGCGCACGAGGCGCGCGAGCAGCAGGCCCTCCTCGTTGGTGGCGCCGCCACCCGCGAGCGCGCCGACGCGCTCCCCCGCACGGCGCAGCCCGGCGGCGGCCTCCTCCAAAGCGCGCTCCCACGAGACAGGACGCAGCTCGCCGCCGTCGCGCACCAACGGCGTGGTGACGCGCGCGTCACCGCCGAGCACGGGGTAGGCGAAGCGGCCGCGGTCGCACAGCCAGCCGTCGTCGACCTCGGGGTTCTGACGGGAGAGCACGCGCAGCACGCGCTCGTCGCGCACGGTGAGCGTGACGTTGCACTGGGCGGGGCACAGCGTGCACACCGAGCCGGCGTCCTCGATGTCCCACGGCCGCGCGCGAAAGCGGTAGGGCTGTGAGGTGAGCGCGCCGACGGGGCACAGCTCGACGATGTTGCCGGAGAAGGGGGCGACGTAGGGATGGCTGTCGAACGTCGAGACGTAGGAGTGGGCGCCGCGCTCCTCCAGCACGAGCTGGTGGTCTTCGGAGATCTCCTGGGAGAAGCGCACGCAGCGGTAGCAGAGGATGCAGCGCTCGCGGTCGATCGCAATCAGAGGGGAGAGCGCGAGCGGCTTCACGAAGTGGCGCTTGGGATCGATGTAGCGCGAGATCCCGCGACCCCAGCCGAAGGTGATGTCCTGCAGCGGACACTCGCCGCCCTTGTCGCAGACGGGGCAGTCGAGCGGGTGGTTGATCAGCAGGAACTCGACGACCGAGTTCTGGGCGATCTTGACGCGCTCGGACTGCGTGTGCACGACCATGCCGTCCTTGACCGGCGTGGAGCAGCCGGTTTGCAACTTGGGGATGCCCTCGATTTCCACCAGGCACATGCGGCAGGCGCCGACCGGATTCCCCAGCTTGGGCTCGTAACAGAAGACGGGGATCTCGACGTCGCCGTGTTTGGCGGCGTCGACCAGCATCGAGTTCTCGGGCGCCTGCACCTCGAGGCCGTCGATCGTGAAGGTGATCGTGCGCGGGGCGGGCCGGGGCATCAGGCTGCCACCAGTCGCTTGCTCGCCATGTGCGCTTCGAACTCGTCTTTGAACTTGGCGATCATCGAGCCGATCGGCATCGCCATCGCGTCGCCGAGCACGCAGAGGCAGTTGCCGATGATGTGCTCCTGCACGGAGGCCATGATCTCGAGGTCCATCGGCGTGGCCTCGCCGGCGTCGATCCGCTCGAGCATCGTGACCGTCCAGTTGGTGCCCTCGCGGCAGGGGGTGCACTTGCCGCAGGACTCGTGGCGGTAGAACTTCGCGACCTTCAACGCCACGTCGAGGATCGGCGTGGAGTCGTCGACGACGATGATCGCCCCCGAGCCGAGCATCGAGCCGGCCTTGGCCATCGAGTCGAAGTCGTAGGGGATGTCGAGATCGTCGCCGGTGAGCACGGGGGAGGAGGAGCCGCCGGGGAACCAGCACTTGACCTTGCGCCCCTCGGGCGGCCCGCCGGCGAGGCCGTAGATGATCTCGCGCGAGGGGATTCCGAGCTCGATCTCGTAGTTGCCGGGCCGCTGCACGTGCCCGGAGACCGACACGAGCTTGGTGCCGGTGGACGTGTCGACACCGAGCTTGGCGTACGCGTCGCCACCCATGCGGAGAATCGTCGGCACGGTGCAGAGCGTCTCGACGTTGTTGATCAACGTCGGCCCCTGGTAGAGGCCCTGGTTGGCGGGGAAGGGCGGCTTCAGGCGCGGGTTGCCGCGCTTGCCCTCCAGCGAGTCGAGCAGGCCGGTCTCCTCGCCGCAGATGTAGGCGCCGGCGCCGCGGTGGACGACCAGCGAGAGGGAGGTGTCGGAGCCGAGGATCCGCTCGCCCACGAACCCGGCGGCGCGCGCTTCGGCGAGCGCGGCGTCGAGGATGTCGGCCTGCAGCACGTACTCGCCGCGGATGTAGATGAACGAGCGCGTGGCGCCGGCGGCGTGGGCGGCGATCACGATCCCCTCGAGCAGCATGTGCGGGGACTTCTGCATCAGCTCGCGGTCCTTGAACGTCCCGGGCTCGGACTCGTCGGCGTTGCAGACCAGATACTTGTCCATCCCGCCCTTGGGCAGGAATGAGACCTTCTTGCCCATCTGAAAGCCGGCCCCCCCGCGCCCGCGCAGGGCGGAGGCTTCGAGCTCGTGCAGCACGGCTTCGGGTGGCATCGCGAGCGCCTTGCGCAGCGACTCGTAGCCGCCGCGGCGCTGGTAGACCTCCAGGGTGTTTAGCCCGGGCTCGTCGATGCGGTCGAAGAGGAGTCTGTCGGTCATACGGTCGGGGGGGTTGGGGGGCATCCGCGCGCGCAACTTGCATCCCAGCCTGTGGGGCGCGGTGCTTCCATGCACCGCAAAACGAGCGGGAGAGGAGTAGTACTCACGAGCCGGCCCCCGGGTCGGCGCAGGGCCGGCGCGAAAGCTGCTTCGCGGGCAGCACCTCACGCCCGGCGCGGATGTCGTCGAGCAGCGCTGGCACGTCGTCGAGCGTGAGTGGCCCAACGTACGCGCCATCCACGGAGGCCATCGGCGCGATGTCGCAGGCACCGAGGCACTCGAAGGAGCGCACGTTGAACTCCGGATCGTCGCCCGCGGCGGCGCTGATCGCCTCGTACAGCTCGTCGGCCCCACAGAGCGAGCAGGAGATGTTGGTGCACACATACACGGAGTGGCGCCCGACGGGCGTGGTCTTGAGCATGTCGTAGAAAGTCGCGACGGCGACCAGCTCGGCGGGAGTCAGCCGCATCACGCACGCGACCTGGTCGATCGCCTCGGGCGAGCACCAGCCGTGCACCCGCTGGGCGGCCTCGAGTGCGGGCAGGATCGCGGAGCGGGGGTCGGGGTAGAGCGCCATGTGTGCCTCGATGTCCGCGCGCAGCCCCTCCGGCACCTCCGGGGATGGGGACCCGCCCACCCCGGGGATCAGCGCCGGGTCCTTGTCGAGGTCGGCGGCCATGTCCCAGCCGGGCACGCGCGAGCCGTGGGCATAGCGGGGGACCGCGCTCATCGAGCCAGCCACCCTTGATGAGTTGCGGACTGGCAGGCGCTCATCGAGCCCACCATCCTTGACAATGCGGCGGACGGCCAACCATCATCATCGATCGATCCCTCCGAGGATCGGGTCGAGCATCGCCGTGGTGGCGATCAGGTCGGCGATGTACGCGTCGCGGGTCATGTGCGCGAGCGCCTGGAGATTGACGAACGAGGGGTCGCGCATATGTACCCGCGCGGGCTTGGAGGAGCCGTCGGAGCGCACGTAGCAGCCCAGCTCTCCCCGGGGGACTCGATCGGGTTGTAGATCTCCCCGGGCGGCACGCGGAAGCCCTCGGTGACGAGCTTGAAGTGGTGGATCAAAGCCTCCATCGAGGTCGCGAGCTCATGCCGGGGCGGCAGTGCGACCTTGCGATCCTCGGTGATGTGCGGCCCCTCGGGCAGGCCGTCGAGTGCCTGTTCGATGATGTGCACCGACTCGTAGATCTCCGCCATGCGCACGGCGAAGCGGTCGTAGTTGTCGCCGACCGTGCCGACCGGGATCTTGAAGGAGAAGTCGTCGTAGGAGGAGTAGGGGTCGGCCTTGCGCAGATCCCACGGGTTGCCGGCGGCGCGCAGCAGGGGACCCGTGACGCCGAGCGCCAGCAGCGTGTCGGCATCGAGCGGGCACACATCCCGCAACCGCTGCAACACGATCTCGTTGGCGTTGAGGATCGCGCCGTACTCGTCGGCGCGCTTGGGCATGATCTTCAGGAACTCGCGCACCTTGGCCTCGAAGCCGCGGGGGATGTCCTCCATCACGCCCCCCACCTGGAAGTAGCGCGTGTGCATGCGTGCGCCGGAGGACATCTCGAACAGGTCGAGGATCAGCTCGCGCTCACGCAGGCAGTACAGGAAGATCGAGGTGGCGCCGAGGTCGAGCACGGAGGTGCCCAGCCAGATCAGGTGCGAGGCGATGCGGTTGAGCTCCAGGTGGATCACGCGCAGGTACTGCGCGCGCTTTGGCACCTCGACCTCGAGCAGGCGCTCGACGGCGCCGCAGTAGGCCATCGCGTTGAAGTAGTAGGAGAGGTAGTCCATCCGCTCGATGACCGGGATCACCTTCCAGTAGGCCTTGTCCTCGGCGGTCTTTTCGATCCCCGTGTGCACGTAGCCGATAATCGGTTTGAGGTCGCGCGCGACCTCTCCCTGGAGCGTCACCAAGAGCCGCAGCACGCCGTGCGTGGCGGGGTGGTGGGGGCCGAAGTTGAGCGTCAGCAGCTCGTGCGTGGCCTCGTCGCTGGTGGCGATCGCGTCGGCGCTGACCCCGGCGGCGCCGCCCACTCCCGACTGGTCGAGCGTGAAGCTCTGCTCCCGGCGGCGGTAGTCGGAGAGGGTGCTCACCGCGGCGCCCCGAGCGTGGGGTTGTCGTTGTAGGTGAAGCGCACCGGCTCGCCGCCGGTGGGGAAGTCGCGCCGCTGGGGGTGGCCCTCGTAATCCTCGGGCATCAGGATCCGGCGCAGGTCGGGGTGCCCCTCGAAGACGACCCCGAACATGTCGTACACCTCGCGCTCCTGGTGGTCGGCTGTCGGCCATTCCAACGTCACCGAGTCGACTTCCGGCGCATCGGTCGGCACTCGCAGCAGCACCGTGAGGCGATCGACGCGGCTCATGTCCAGCAGCTCGTAGTGCACGCCCAAGCGCGGCTCCTGCGGGTAGTAGTCCACGCCGTGCAGGCTCGCCAGGAACGCGTAGCCCTGCCCGCGCAGGTGGGCGAGCACGGCGCGCACGCTGGCCGGATCGATCTCGACCGTCGCCCGTTCGCGAAAAAAGACCGTGTCGAGCACCGCCCCGTCGCCGATCTCATCCCGCAGCCCGCGCGCGAGGAGCTCGAGGCCAGTGGCGTCAGGCATCGCGCTCCGCTCGGGGGGAGGTCGGGAGGGGGGCCTGCCCCCCTCCCGCTACAACGTTCTCCTCCGTGCCGACGGCCTGGTAGCGCTCGCGCCAGCCTGCATCCGGGTCGTCCTGCACCAGCTTGCGCAGCTTGAGGATGCCGTGCATCAGCGCCTCCGGGCGCGGCGGGCAGCCGGGGACGTGCACGTCAATCGGCATGAACTTGTCGGCGGGCACCAGCGCGTAGTTGTTGAAGACTCCCATCGAGCTGCAGCAGGCGCCCATCGAGATCGCCCACTTGGGCTCCAGCATCTGGTCGTACAGGCGGCGGATGATCGGCGCCATCTTGATCGACACGCGTCCCGCGAGGATGATCAGGTCGGCCTGACGGGGGGAGGCGCGGAACGCCTCGAAGCCGAAGCGCGCGATGTCCATGCGCGGGCCGGCGGTGTGGAACTGCTCCATCGCGCAGCACGCCAGCCCGAAGCCGAGCGGGAAGAACGAGTTGGAGCGCGCCCACGCGACCGCGCGGTCGAGCGTCGTGGTTAGCACGCGCTCTTCGACGTGGCGTTCGAGCTCCGCGCCCTCCAGGTGGGCGGGCAGGTTGAGGCCGTCCATCTCGCCGCCGCGCAGCAGCTGCGGCGCGTTCAGTTTGCGCACTTGCAGGCGATCCGCATCGACCCGGGCGCCGCCGGCGAGGGGACCGGAGATCGGGGTGCGCCTCACCTCCACTCCAACGCCCCCCTCCGCCACACATAGACAAACGCCACGACCAGCAGCACGATGAACACGGCGGTCTCGCTCAGCGCATAGCTCCCGAACGCCCGCAGCTCCACCGCGATCGGGTAGAGAAAGATCACCTCGATGTCGAACAGGATGAACAGCATCGCGATCAGGTAGAAGCTGATCCCGAAGCGCAGCCCCTGTTTGACCTCCGACGGCAGGCCGCACTCGTAGGGGTCCTGCTTCTGTTTGATCGACCGGCGCGGCCCCAGCACTCCATTGAGTAGCGTGAACGCCCCGCCCACGGCGCCGCCGAGGATCAGGAACACGAGCGCGGGGAGATAGGAACGGAGCACCGCGGCTGTTATACCACCGCACGCCGATGCTTGTGCGAGAGTGTTACATAGTGACGATCGGCTCGATATCGGGCGGTGGCAGTTGCGTCGCCTTGGGCCTGCGTCGCGCGGTCTGGCACTCCGCGCTCATCCCTCATCGCCGCCCCGCCCCACGGGGGCACCCGAGGTGAACGAAGCGGTGGTCGTAGGCGCGCTGGTGGCCGCCGCGATCAACGCGATCCCGATGGCGGTGGGCGGCTGGAGCTGGTACCGCTGGCAGGCAAGCCGCGCATTCTGGGTACTGCTGCGCATCGGCCAGGGCGCTGCCGTGGTCTACGCGTTCGCCGTGGGCGTGCTCGCCGCCGCCGGCCACACCTCCAGCGAACACCTCTTCTACCTATACGCCTTGCTCCCCCTAGCGGTCGCCTTCGTCGCCGAGCAGTTGCGCATCGCCTCTGCCCAGACAATCCTCGACCAGCGCGGCCTGGAGAGCGCCCAGGAGGTCGGCCGGCTTCCGGAGGCCGAGCAGCAGGCCGTGGTAGCGGCGATCGTCCGCCGCGAGCAGGGGATCATGGCCCTCTCTGCCCTGGTGGTCGTGTTCCTGCTGCTGCGCGCGGCGGAAACGGCACATGGGGTTTGAGCGGGATCGTGACTGCCGGCACGAGACCTCGGCAGGTCCGAAGGCCGAGGAAACTTGGACCTGCCAGTGGGGCTCAGCGCCGCACCTCGAACGCCCGCTCGCGGCGTGGCCCGAAGCGGTAGATCGAGAAGTGCGCGTCGAAGCTGGCGGCGCTTGTGATACCCAGACGCTCCATCACGGCGAAGCTGGTGCGGTCGACGATCGAGAAGTCCTGGTCAGGGAACGCCTCTCCGATCCGCCACGCCGTGTCGAGGTCGCCAGGCAGGACCGTCTCGACGGTGGCCAGACCTTTGCGGATCGCGGCCCAGAAGCGCTCCGCGTTTGCAAACCCGCCGAAATCGCGTATCAATCGCCACGACTCGACGAGCACGTGGTCTGTCGTAGTGAGGCTATCTGCGTCGCGCAGCAGTTCGGCGGCGCGCGCGTGATGTCGATCGCAGGAATCGGTGGCGGCGTAGAACGCCGAAGTGTCGACGAACAGGCTCAACGACCTGACTGGCCCGTCTCACGCAGGTACTCGCTCCGGGCAGCTTTGCCCAGGTACTTGTCGACGTTGCTGGATACGTCGGACACGCCTGAGTCGAAAAGGCCGAAGATCTCGCTGATGTCGCCCTTTGGCTCGTCGCCGAGATCGCGATCGAGCGTTCTGCGCACGTATTCCGCAAAGGAGATTCCCAGGTCCGCGGCGCGGCGCTTAGCGCGCCTGTGCGCGTCGGCGTCGAGGGTGATCTGAGTGCGCACCACCATTGGAGTGCCATCATAGCACCACATGGCACCAATGCCCGCCTGCATCGATTGGCGGGCACTGCGGCTCACCGCACGATCAGCGTGGCGGCCATCCCCAGCACGGCCTGGTTGCCGACGGTGCTCGTCAGCAGGTAGTGGCCGGCCGCCAGCGGGGAGGTGAGCACCGACCCGCACCTACCCGGCAGCAGCGTGGGGATGTCGGTCAGCGTCGTGCGTTCGCCGGAGTCGAGGGTCCCCCGCTGCAGCGCCACATTGTGGGTGAGGATGCCGCGGTTGCACGCCGTGATCGTCAGTGCCCCCGCCGGTACGCTCACCGTCTGCGGCAGGATGCGGTACTCCTCGAGCGTGAGTGCCAGGCGGTGGCCCGCCAGGTGCACCGTCCGCCCGGCCCCACAGCCCGCCAGCGGGAGCGCGGCGAGCAGCGCCGCCACGAGGAGTCGGGGCGGCGCCGCCACGAGGGACCGTGGTCGCATCCGGCGAGCCTATATATTCCGCCTCGCATGAGCGCCCGACTGAAGCCTCGCATGAGCGCCCCATTGAAGCTCGCCGCCACGCTGGCCGCGGCTGCCGTCACGGCCGTGGGCGTCAGCGCGTGCGGCACGCAGGGCATTCAGCTCTCCAAATCCAGCCCCTACTACAAGGGGGCGGCGCTGTTCCTGCAGCGCTGCTCGGGCTGCCATACGCTCTCGACCGTCGGCGCGGAGGGCTCGGCAACCAGCATCAAGGATCGCCTGCGCACCAACGGCCCCAACTTCGACTTCCGCAAAGAGCAGTACAACCAGGTCCTCTATGCGATCCGCAACGGTGGCTTCTCCGGCGCGATCATGCCGCAGAACATCGTGCTCGGCGTCCAGGCCCAGGAAGTCGCTACGTTCCTTGCCAAGTACGCGGGCCTGCAGGCCCCGAAGGTGCCGTCGATCGAAAACACCGCGATCCCGGGCTCCTCCGAAAGCTCGACGACCGCCACCAAATAGGGCGCGCCTCGAGGCTTGGTCGCGTGCTCGACATCAAGCTGATCCGCCAGCAGCCCGAGAAGGTGCGGGCGGCGCTCGCGCGGCGTGGCGCGGGCGTGGCGGCAGGTCTCGACCGCGTGATCGAGCTTGACGCGCGCCGCCGCGCGCTGATCCCCCAGCTGGAGGAGCTGCGCGCGCGCCGCAACGCCGCCGCCGATGCGATCGCCCAGGCCAAGCGCTCCGGGGAGGACGCTGCCGCGGCGATCGCCGAGCAGCGCGAGTTGGGCGGGCGCGAGAAGGAATTGGCGCAGGGGCTCGCCGCCGTGGAGGCGGAGCTCGACGCGGCGCTGCTGCCGCTGCCCAACCTCCCCGACCCGACCGCCGCCCCGGGTCCGGATGACGAGCTGGTGCGGGTCGTGGGAGAGGCCGGGCTGGGTGGGCTTGCCGTGGGAGTCCCCGGTGCGGGCGCGGGCGGCCCTGGCGTGGGCGGCTCTGGCGCGGGCGGGCTTGGCGCGGGCAGCTCTGGCGGGGGCGCGGGCGGGCCTCAATTCCCCCCCCGCGACCATCTGGAGCTGGCTGGGTCGCTGATCGACATGGACCACGCCGCCAAGCTCTCGGGTGCGCGCTTCGCCTACCTCAAAGGCGACCTTGTGATGCTCGAGCTAGCGCTGGTGCGGTGGGTCCTCGAGAAGCTGCGTGGGCACGGCTTCGAACCGGTGATTCCGCCGGTGCTGGTGCGCGAGCGGGCGCTGTACGGCACCGGCTTCCTGCCCGACACCGAGCAGCAGATCTATAGCCTCCCGGCGGATGAGCTCTTCCTGGTGGGCACCTCCGAGGTTGCGCTCGCCTCGCTGCACGACGAAGAGATCCTCGACACCGAGCGCCTGCCGCTGCATTACGCCGGCTTCTCCCCTTGCTTTCGTCGCGAGGCCGGCGCCGCCGGGAAAGATACCCGTGGGATCTTTCGCGTACACCAGTTCGACAAGGTGGAGATGTTCAGCTTCGTCGAGCCTTCCGCCTCGGGCGCGGAGCACGAGCGGATCCTCTCCATCGAGGAGGAGATTCTCGGCGAGCTGGGCTTGCCCTACCGGGTGGTCAACATCGCCGTCAACGACCTCGGCGCCCCCGCCGCCAAGAAGTACGACTGCGAGGCGTGGCTGCCCAGCCAGGGCCGCTACCGCGAGCTCACCTCATGCTCCAACACCACCGACTACCAGGCGCGGCGCCTGAACATCCGTGTGCGCCGCGACCGAAGCCGGGAGACACTCGCCTCCGGCGAGCATCCCCGTTTCGGCCAGCGCGTCGAGACGCTCCACACGCTCAACGGCACCGCGGTCGCCGTCGGGCGCACGATCATCGCCTTGCTCGAGAACGGCCAGCGCGAGGATGGCTCGGTCGTGCTGCCGGAGTGCCTGGGGCCGTACGGGGCGCCCTCAGGGTTGCGCGCTCCCGCCTAGCTTCAACGGGCGGGGATGCACGCGGCTATGCTGGGAGGAGGAGTACAAGGGCCATCTCAGTGACCATACCCCCGCATCCATTGCGATCAAGCCTGCTCTGTGGATGTGTGCTGCTGCTCGCGTTCCTCGTCGGTGTGTCGCGCGCGGCCGCCGCCGAAGACATCGAACCGCCGGTGCTCACCAGCTTGTCGATTTCTCCGTTGTTGGTGGATACGGCTTCCTCTGCTCAAGTGGTTACCGTGACGGCTCATATCACCGATAACTTGTCGGGTGTTCGTTTTGCGACGGTGGCTTTCTTTTCGCCGAAAGGGCAGCAGGGCGAAGAACCGAATTTTGTGTTGGTTTCTGGGAGCGATACCGACGGGGTCTATGAAGCGCAGGTGCCGATTCCGCAATTCGTCGAACCGGGGACTTGGAAGGCCCGGATACGATTGACGGATTTTGCTGGCAATGTGAGTGAACTCAACCAGCCCGAATTGGAAGCCGGCGGTTTTCCCTCGACCCTGGAAGTCGAAGGTCTCACGCAGGACACCGAACCGCCGGTGCTCACTGGCCTGTCGATCTCTCCGTTGTTGGTGGATACGGCTTCCTCTGCTCAAGTGGTTACCGTGACGGCTCATATCACCGATAACTTGTCGGGTGTTCGTTTTGCGACGGTGGCTTTCTTTTCGCCGAAAGGGCAGCAGGGCGAAGAACCGAATTTTGTGTTGGTTTCTGGGAGCGATACCGACGGGGTCTATGAAGCGCAGGTGCCGATTCCGCAATTCGTCGAACCGGGGACTTGGAAGGCCCGGATACGATTGACGGATTTTGCTGGCAATGTGAGTGAACTCAACCAGCCCGAATTGGAAGCCGGCGGTTTTCCCTCGACCCTGGAAGTCGAAGGTCTCACGCAGGACACCGAACCGCCGGTGCTCACTGGCCTGTCGATCTCTCCGTCGTCGGTGGATACGGCTTCCTCCGCTCAGATGGTTACCGTGACGGCGCACATCGCCGATAACTTGTCGGGTGTTCGCTTTGCGAACGTGGTTTTCTTTTCTCCCGAAGGGCGGCAGGGCGAAAACATAAACTTTACGTTGGTCTCTGGTACGGACACGGAAGGCGTGTATGAAGCCCAGGTGCCTTTTGCGCAATTTAGCGAGGCGGGGACATGGAAAGCTCAAGTAAGGTTGACAGACAACGTTGGCAACGTAGCCGAAATCGACCAAGCCGAGCTGGAAGCCGACGGCTTTCCCGCCACCGTAGGAGTCGAAGACGGCCTCACCGATGACAGTCACGCACCGGCTGCGCAGGTACCGCTCCAGGGACTCACGACGCCACCCTTCCTTGGCGCCGATATTGCAGGTGCTTCTCTGGTGCCCACCGCCTCAGGCACGGTCAGCATCAACGTCGACTGTCCGGCCGAGGAAGGCTGCGCCGGCACGGTGACGCTACGTGTGCCCACCGCCGTCGTTGCCAACGCGACCCGTCGCCAAGCCGGGAAGCGTAAGGTCAGATTGCTGACGCTCGCGGTAGGATCGTTTGTGGTTCCCCCTGGAAGAGCTCTGAGCACCGTCAGGCTGCATCTGTCGAGCAGGGGGCGTAGGCTACTCTCGCGGACCCGCGTGCTGCACGCGCAAGCGACGGTCGTCGCGCACGATTCCGCGGGCGCTGCACTCACCACACAGGCAGCGGTGACGCTGCGCCTGCCCGAAGCCAAGCGCCACTCCCACACGCGCTCCGGCGTGTAGCTTGTACCCAACCGAAAGGATTCTTCATCGTGACCCGTACCCGCTCGCTACTCCTATGTATCTTGACCCTCGGCTGCCTGGCGGTATCGGTGGCCAGCGCGCAGGCGGCATGCACGAAGACGTGGAAGGGCGGGAACGGAAACTGGGGGACGGCGAGCGATTGGAGCCCGGAAGTTGTTCCCGACAGCTCGGACAGCGTGTGTATCGCGGCGCCGGCTACGGTGACTCTGCCTGCCAATGGCGGGGTGGCAAAGACTTTGACTGTGGGTGGTGGATCCGGTGAGGTGACGATCGATGTGGCCGGCGAGAGCTACGACAATGCTGGCAACACCTCGAACGAGACGGATCTGGATGTGGTGGAAACTGCGTCGTTTGCGGCGAATACGAAGCTGGTTCTGGAATCGACCAACGCGACCACCGAACCCAAAGTGGAACCGCATGGCGCGGGCGCGGGGTTGGTAGGCGGAAGCGTGATGGAGGCGGGCCAGATCGAAGCGGTGAACAGTGGCGCCCCGTGGGCGAATCGGATCAAGCTTGCCAATCTGCAGATCGAGCCCGGCGCGAGCATGCTCGACGCGTCGGGGACGCTGCTGTTCCTCAAGGAAGGCGAAGGTGCCTATCCGTGGTCGGTGACGAATGAAGGGACGTTCACGGTTGCCGCTGGAGCATCGGTGGAAATGCAGCCGAGCTTTTCCGGTAAAGCGGGGTTCATCAATGAGGCGACGGTCGTCAATAACGGCTCGATCACGACCCACGGCGCTGAATGGACACAGCAAGCCGGTGCGGTGTCGGGCAATGAAGTGATGCTGCAGAGCAGCTCGACGCTCGCCGATACGGCTGGAACCGGGAAGTTCCTGGATAACTACGGCACGCTGACGATCACCGGCACGATCCCCGCGGGTCAGACGGTGACGGTGCGCGGCGAGCCATTCAGCTCTGGTGGAGAGACCTCCTACAGCACGACCCTGAGTGGTGGGGGCAAAGAACTGGTCAACGACGGGACGCTCGTGCTCAACCCAACGGGAAGCGGCGAAGTCAGCGGTGGCGGGGTCACCGTCGAAGCCGGCTCGATTCACAACAGTGGCCTGATCGACGATCAAACCGAAACCGCCACCAGGGTCACCCAGCTCCTCGACAGCCTGACCAACGGCCCGTCGGGCAAGCTCGAAGTCAACGGCGGGATCTTCCAGGGCAACAATGGCTCCGTCACCACCAATGAAGGGCTTGTCACGATTGCGCCGGGTGCGGTCTATCAGCTTCAGGAGGCCGCGTCGTTCGTCAACGACGGCACGCTATCGCCCGAGATCGCCGGCGCTGCGAGCTTCGGCGCCGTCCAGCTGACCGGCCCCTGCTGCAACGGACCGGGCAAGTTCACCGCCGGGGGGACGCTCGCCCCGGCTCTGATCGGTGGGTTTGTGCCTGCCGCGGGGCAGGAGTTCGACCTCTTCGAGCTGGACGGCGGCAAGTTCGAAGGCGCCTTCGCGGCGCTCGGCAGCGGTTTCACCGCCGACTACGCGCACGAGACCTCTACACCCGCCTTCGTCGGTGTTGTTTACGGCGCGTCGGCGGGTGGTGGCGCGGCGCCGAAGCCAAAGGCTCCGGTCGTCCACATTGGCTCGATCTCCCGCAAGCAGGGTAAGCCCACGGTGACACTCTCCTGTCCGGCCGGCGGCGCCACGTGTCAGGTCGTGAGCGTTCGGGTCACCGTCACCGAGCATCTGAAGGGTGGCAAGGTCATCGCCGTCACCGCGCGCAAGGGCAAGAAGAAAGCGGCCGTGAAGAAGAAGCAGGTGGTGATTGCATCAGGGAGCGCAGCGCTGGCGGCTGGCACCTCCAAGACGCTCGAGCTCGCACTCAACGGACCTGGAAAAGCGCTGCTGGCGAAGTACGGCAAACTCACGGCGATCGTCACCGTCAGCTCCGGTGGTCAGACGATCAGCACGGCAACCGTCCATCTGCAAAAGGCCCCGAAAGGGAAGAAGAAATGATCGCCTGCAGGGACGATCCCCGATGACGACCCTCTGACTGCAACTGGAGAGCACTTATCTAGCTGCCATCGAAACCCCATGGATTCTGGCTATCTGCCCGACCTCGATTGGGCTGATCCGGGCCGTTCCGTGACAAAGTATCCGGTCGACGGAGTATCCTGTGGTCGTTCGGTGCCGACAGGATCTTCGACCAGGAGGACGCGATGCCCACGACTGTACGCGCCAATCCGATGTCCGCCTCCGCCTCCGTCAGCGGCGTGGTCGAGTGCTACGAGGGCAAGCGCACGTCGACGTGTGCCGCCGCGTGCTTGGCGTGGAGGGAACCGTTCGAGGCGCCACATCCAAGCACTGATAGTCCGAGAGCGATGACCGCCAGCGAAAGCGAACGCAGCGTCCCAGTCATCGCTTACCACGACAGGCGCTCTTTGACAAAGAGCACGCACCGGACCGTCGGGGCGATGGGTAGTAGCGAATGGTCACGGTCTCGCTCACGGTCGTCGGCGAGCCTCTGCGCGGGTGGAAGACGATCGTGACCGGCACGCGTAGCGTCAGTGAGCTCTTCAGAGCGCTGAGGGCGCTCTTGGTCGGCTTGATCGTGACCGTCATGGTGTACGCCCCGAGCGCAGTGCCCGAGCCCGTCCCATATGTGATCTTACGAGCACGCTTACTCCTGCGTTTGCGTGATCCGGCTGTCGCCTTTCGGACTGACACAGTCGCTCGGGCGTCAATTGACCCGGCGGCGGGAGCCTTGAGCGTGAGTTCGATCTGACCATCGCGTCCGACCTTTACGCCCAAGACGCTGAACACACCGGAGACAACAGTCGGCGGCGGTGGCGAAGGTCCTGTCGAAGTGGTAATCCCTCCGCTCTGGCCGCCCTTTGACTCCCCGCCGCCGCGCCCCCCTTCGCCTTCGGTCGATGGGGAAAACGTGCTCGTTATGGCGTAGCCGGCGTTATCGACGGCAACGCACAAACCCGCGGGCGTACATGACACGCTGGTGAGACCGTGGCCTCGGTCCGCGGGAACGACGCTCCAAGCACCGGCGCCGCCCGCCGGGTCGGTTGAGACCCACACGTTCCCGGCGACGTCGACGGCTACGCACAGCGATTCCGAGGCGCATGAGACACCCGTGAGATGGTTGCCTGCGTCCACGTTGGTAATCGTCCATGCAGGGGTGCTCCCCGCCGGGTCAGTGGAGGTAGCCACGTTGCCGGCATCGTCGACGGCGACGCAAAGCAGGGTCGAGGGACACGACACTCCCCACAACGGGTGGGCATCCACCGGCGTGATCGTCCAAGAGCTTTCGCTGCTCGCCGGGTCGGTCGAGGTCAGCACATTTCCAGCGCCATCCACTGCCACACACAGCGACATCGACGCGCACGACACACCCAGGACCGGCTTACCACTCCAGTCACCCACAATATAAGGCGTTGTGGAAGACCAGGCGCTTTCACCGCCTGTCGGATCGATCGACGTCGCCAGGGTGTCGAAGTCGTTATAAGAGTCGAGGTCGGCCAGGCAGAACGACACAGACCCACAGGACACGCTGGCAAGCGGGCCAAAGTATTCTGCGTTTGGACTTTCCAGTTCCGGATATGCGTAACTCGTCTGTGGTGTCCAAGCGCTCGCTCCGCCCGTCGGATCGGTCGAGGTGAACAGCGCCTTGCCAGAGTCCCCCGCGACGCACAGGATCGTCGATGGGCAGGACACGCTGGCGAGAGGCCCCGTTTCGAGCGGGGTCGTGGTCCAAGCGGCGCCTCCCCCTGTGGGGTCGGTGGAGGTCACCACGTCTTCCACTTCATCCCCTCCGCCGTCAACGGCTACGCACAACGACATCGAGGCGCACGAAACGCTTGTCAGCCCGGCGGGGTTGCTGCTGTCCACGCGCGTCGTCGCCCAGCTGCCCATCCCTTGGGCGGGGTTTGTCGAGGTGAGCGCGTTGCCATAGCCGTTTACGGCTACACACAAGCCGGTCGTGCAGGAAACGCCCCACAGGAAGTTGGTGGAGTCCACATGCGCCTGGCTCCATGCGCTCTTGCCCTTGGCCGGTTCGGTCGAGGTGAGGACGTTGCCGTTGCCATTGAACGCCACACACAATGCTTCCGAGGAGCACGAGACGCCGCCGAGCGCCCGTTCCTCGACCTGTGTCGTGCTCCACACGCCCACCCCGCCCGCCGGGTCGGTCGAGGTGAGAACGTTCCCCACCCCGTCCGCCGCAACACACAACCCCACAGACGGGCAGGAAATGCCAAGAATGTAGTTGTCGCTGTCAACATTGCTGACCGTCCAAGCGCTACTGCCACCGGTCGGGTCGGTCGAGGTGACCACATTCCCGTTGGCATCGACCGCGACGCACAGCGATGTCGATGCGCACGATACGTCCCGCAGCAGGTGTTCGTCCACATGGGTGACGGTCCAGACGTGTTCGCCGCCGGACGGGTCGGTCGAAGTGACGACGTCCCCCACGCCGTCGACGGCTACGCACAGCGTCCCCGACACACAAGAGACACCCAGAAGTTCATGGCCGCTGTCCACATGAGCCACACTCCATTGCCCTGTGCCACCCGTCGGGTCGGTCGAGGTGACGACATCCCCGGCGCCATCAACGGCCACGCACAGCGGCTCCGACGTACACGACACGCTCCAGACACGGTTGGCACCATCCACGTTGGCCAGGACCCATGTGCCCGCGCCGTCCGTCGGATCGGACGAGGTGACCACGTTACCGAAGGCATCGACGGCCACGCACAAGCCAGCGCCCGGGCACGACACGCCATCGAGCTCCGGGTATGGCGGCTGACTGTCGATCAGCGTCGGCGAGGACCAGGTCAGCGGCGAGGCGGCCAGCGCCGGCTCTACGGCAGCCAGAAGGCTGCCTGCAAGCACAAGCGCCAAAAGCCCGGCAAGCCACAACGCTCTCGGCTTTCCCTGCGACACCCTGCGGTGGCAGAACATCTGGACATCGCTATCCCTTACTTGCTCAACCGCAGCAAAAAGTCCCACGATCGCAACTATATCGAATCTTGTGAGTCGCGGGCCACTAATAGGAAGGCCAAGCCTCCGGGAGCTCGACTTCCGGAGGCTTGGCCTCAATGGTCTTCAGCCGTCGTGCCTATCTGTCACGAGTAGAGCTCCACTAGTGGGATTGCAGCGCCCGTGCCCCTGATTTTTCGATAATAGCCAACGGCCACGCAGACCGTCGACGAAGTACACGATACCCCATAGAGGACGTTTTCCTTAGCTTCGGTGGGATTAGGAGTCGTCTGGATCGCCCATTCCGTGCCGTTCCATCCCTCTGCCAACGTGACTAGTTCTTCCGACAGATAGGTCACTCCAGCTGTCATACACGCCACTGATGATGCACACGATACGCCGTAAAGGAGATTCTCACCGGTCGGGTTTGGGATCGACTGGCTGGCCCATTCTGTGCCGTTAAAACGCTCGGCCAGGGTTGTATAGCCGGGGTTGCCGTAGCGTCCCGTCGCCGTACAGGCCGTAGAGGAGGTACACGAAATCGCTTCGAGCATTGCTTCATTTTTTTCGATTGGCTTTGGTACTTTTTGGAGCGTCCATTCCGTTCCGTTCCAGCGCTCCGCCATCGGATTGATTTCACTGACTTTGTAGTAGAAGCCACTGGCCTCGCACGACGTAGACGACGTGCACGACACGCCTGTCAAAACTGTGGGTTCGCCTTCACCTGGACTCAGAGTTACTTGGATTTTCCATTCCGTCCCGTTCCACCGCTCCGCCAGCGTGTACCGTTTTCCTGAACTCTTCTCATACCAACCCGTCGCAGTGCATTCCGTAGACGATGTGCACGACACCGCTTCGAGATAGCTGTGCGTCGCTTCACTTGGATCTGGGGTGGTCTGGACTTTCCATTCCGTCCCATTCCAGCTCTCGGCTAGAGTGCCGGATGCCTGGCTCCCAACTGCCGTGCAAGCCGTGGACGAAACGCACGAGACGGCATGCAAAGAATCTGTATTCGGGGTCGTCTGGACTTTCCATTCCGTCCCGTTCCACCGCTCAGCCAGCCCACCCGTACCAACCGCAGTGCACGCTGCGGAAGAGGTGCACGAAACCCCGTAGAGGAAGGCGCTATTACTGAGAGTAGGAGTTTCCTGGATTGACCACCCCGTCGAAGTCGTAAACACTTCGTCTAACCCGTACGTCGTTCCATTGCTATTGGTGGCGACAGCCCGGAAGTGATATGTAGTATTTCCCGTCAGTCCGGTAATGGCCTTGCTCTCTTCCAGGTTACTCGTGCCTGGGCCAGCACTTACTTCTTCTGTTTTTTTCCCGTACGATTCCGTGGTGCCGTATTCAAGGTAATATTTGGTTGCGAGTCCGTTGGGATTCACAAGGCCACTTAGGGTTGCTTCTGTTACTTTTACTTTTGTTGCCAGACCAGTAGCTGCCGCGGCCGCAACGGATTCAAACACGCCGTCAGGCGTGCCCTCGCCCGTCGGGCCGTTGTATCCTTCTTTGGTAGCGTGGCAAAGATAATATGTTTCAGAAGATTCAGAGCCACATTCCCCGTTGCTTCCTTCGCTGACATGAAACAACATGCTCGGTTTCTTGTAGAAAGCATCGGCGGCCAATAGTTTTGTGGCGCTGGTCGCAAGGGCGTCTACCCCAGCGACGAATGGCGAGGATGCGCTCGTCCCACCGAAGTCTTCCCAACAGCCTGATATGTAGGAGTCACAGACCGACACCGGTGATTCGACGCTGGCATCCGCCGCGACATCGTTGTCGGTCCGCTTGGTGCAGCCTTTGTCGGTCTGCCAAGGTGGCTTGGTCTCATATTTGCTGCAACCGCTTCCGGTGCCCCTTTCCCTCGCGACTTCCTGCCATACTACCTCTTTCCATTTGCGAGAGGCTGTTGATTCCTTCGTCAGCTTGGTTCCACCAACCGCGATCACGTACCGGGAATCAGCCGGATAGCAAACACCGGCTCCAAGTTTGTGGTCACAGCCGTCGTACTTGACATCGCCAGCGGCAGCCAGGATTGGTACACCTGGGTGGTCCAAGTCTTTATCATCGGAGGTCTCTCCGGAGAACTCCAGCGCGCCCCAGCTGTTGCTGACCTCCGTCGCTTTCAGTTTGACGGCCTCCTCGTTGGCCGCGATCAGGTTGGAGACTTCTTCATTGCTTGCCTCAACGAGCAGGATGTGACATTGTGGACAGGCCGAAGAGACCATGTCCACATCGAGAGATATCTCTCCGCTCCATCCTGATTCGTTTTCCGGGTAATTTTTGGTTTCCCCGCTTTGGTTGACCTTCTTGAAGCAGCCGTTTGCTTCGGTGCAGGCGGTTTCAGTACCTGTGAAATAGTCTTTATACTTTTCGCGGTATTTTTGTAGATCAGATTCCGCGTAGGGATCGTTGTAAGCGTCAACCAGCGCAACGGTCTGGCTCGACCCGCCCGTTTCGGGCAGCTTGTACGCTTCACGCAGGTCTTTTGAATCAAAGCCTCCCAATTCGCCACCGCCTTCGAGGTCCGGTCCGACCGCATCGGCGGAGCCGGCGGGCATAGTCGGGACACGTATCGCCATACATGCAGCATGTCCTGAGGCGGCTTCGGGACAGACAGGGTAAGGTTCGGCGACCTTGGAGAGTGCGTAGGATTCAGCACCATATGCCGCCTGCGGAATCACAAACCCGAGCAGGGCGACAGCGAAGAAAAGCACCAGGCTAGCCAAGCCGCCCGCACTACGATCGCGTATCGACGGATAACTCTTCATGGTTGCTCCCTTATGTCGTTGCAGGATTTGAGCGACTCAAGGCCAAGAGACGGACATGGGAATCTGCCCCTAACCGAAGTCGAACACCGGCCCGTGACGGCCACGGTGCAGCTCTGGGACAACCCTACTCAATCGAACTATGGTATGTCAAGAAGAAATCCGCAATACGGAACAGCTATCCGGAATACGGAACACTAACCCCGCAAATTGCCAGAAATTCTATACCGGCGGGTAGCACGATCAGGCTCCAGCAACCCCACCTCGACGAGTGCCACGATGTAACGATGCACAGTCGTTCTCGACATCCCGAGCTCCCGCGCGACCTCGCCGACGCCTCGCGCTGCTCCATCCACCGGAAACGCTACCCACACCTTTAGCCCCCGGCGTAACGAGCGCGACAGGTCGCTTCCGTTCGCGCTGTCTCTAGGCAAATTGCCTACGGTTCGCAGCAGCGCCTTGCGCTCGGGGCCACTTGCCCACCGACGACTGTCATCTGGTAGAGAAGCTTGCAGGACCGCGCCCACCTGCTCGGCCGAGAGCTCGATCGACACGCGGTTGTCGCTCATACCGCTTCCTCCTGCATTGCTACCAGCGTCCCGCCTTCATGTCCCTCACCACATGCAGATGCCGGCGGCCACCACGACGGAAGCGGCGTGCCGACGCTCGCGAGTCCGGCAGCTCGATAGTGACGAGCCGCTTGTCGGCGGTCGCCGGAATCGGGAAATCGTCCCGCGCGTATGCCTTTAGCCGTTTGAGCGCCTTGTCGTACGCTGCGTCGAGTGCTTCCGGGATGTTTTTGCCGGATACGGTGATGTCCAGCTCATCGAGGCGCGCGATCACCTGGCGGCCTTTGTTGACGAGTAGAACCTCATAGTTCAGCTTTCCCGGGGCCATGATCATTCCCCTCGCTTCGTCGGGTTCGATCCGTTGACGGGCTGGCTGGGAAGCTCGTCGTCGCGACGGTAGCCCAGGAGGGCGGAGATCCTGTCGGCAGTGGAGATCAGGTGCGGGCCGAGGGCGTCTACCAGGTCCGCGAGTGGGATCATCGAGCGATGGGCGTCCATGCCAATGGCTGCCACCGTCTCGCGGGAATCCGAGCGGATCGGCGTCGCGATGGAATAGAGACTCGAGGCGAACTCTTCCTCCGCAGCCGCAATGGGTTGCTCGCGGATGCTTCGAAGGTCCGCCCGCAGTGCGTTCTTCTGGGTGATGGTGTTTGACGTGTGCCGGGTGAGCGTTATTTCCGCGATTACGCTGCGCTGCTCTTGCTCGGGCAGATGCGCGAGCAGCAGCTTGCCGAGCGCGGTGCAGTGCGCTGGCAGGGTCGAGCCGCTTGCCCGGTCGGGCTCGATCAACTGCTGCCCGAGTCTATTGCCGCGCAGGCGATCGACGAGCAGGACCTGGGGTCCATCGAGTACTGCCAGGGCGACTGTGAATCTGGTCCGCCTGCGTAGATCATCCAGGTGGGGCCGGGCGTGCTCCCGTAGGCTTGTGCTGTTCAGCGCGGACATCCCCAGGTCGGTGACTTTCAACGTGAGCCGGTACTTTTTCTTGGTGTTCTGCGTCAGGTAGCCCAATGCCGTCAGTGTCAGCACGTAACGGTGGGTGGTGCTGTGGCTCATCCCCAGCTCGTTGGCAAGCTCGGCGATCCCCCAGACTGGGCGCTCTGGGGTGAAGCATTCGAGGATCGCAAGGCCGCGCTCCAGCGACTGCGAGAAGCGCGGCTCGGTCAAGGTTGGGACGGTGCGCGGCGGTTCGCCGTTGCCGTCGGTCCTGTGGGCGATGGTTCGTTGTCGTGGCATGGCCCTCTATCTCGCCAGCCGGTACTTGCGGGTGGCGGGGTCTGCCCACGGGACGCGATCTCGTTGTCTCATCCCGGCATCTATACACCCGCGCAGCGCGCGTGATAAGACGGCCACCGAATATTCGGTGGCTGGAAAAAGTCCAGCACTTGATTAGATTTATTCTCGTGCACCGCGATGATGAGAGGTGATTCTCGACAGCGCGGCGCTGTGTCCCCGTCGCCGGATCCGCATGAGGGCAAGGATTGGCTGGATCATCGACCCCGATGCGTCGAGCGCCCGTTTGGTTGCAGGCTGGGCGAAGCTGCTGGTGGCCTCGGGTGCCGAGAGGTAGTAGCCGGTGATGCCGGCAAGGATGATCCTGTGGCGTCGAGCGCCGCGTAGCGTGCGAAGCTTGTGCTCGGCGTCTGTGATGATCGCGGCGTAGCGTACGGCGGCGAGTTCGCTTGATGAGTAGTGCGCGGCGAAGCTGTGGTTGGTTGTGTCGGCGTCGTGGGGGAGGTCGATGAGGCTGTCCAACAGCGCGCTGATTGCGCATACGGGCGGGAAGTAGGCATCTTGAATGCGCTGCACCTCGCTGGCGGTGATCGAGGGCGTCGCGGCGGCGGCGAACAGTGCGTGAATCGCCAGGCACGAGATACCTGCGGCGGCCAGCTCCCACCACAGGTAGCCGCTGTGCGGGGCCTGCCTCTGCGACCAGCGGGCCAGCTGCTCGCGGCCCTCGAGGAGGATCGCGTGGTTTCGGGCCTGGGCCTCGCCGCATCGTTTTGCTGCGGTGTCCAGCGCGGGATCGAGCGTGAGGGTTGAGGGAAAGCTCGTCAGCGTTTCGCGGCAGGTGCGTTTGAGTGTGTCCAGGTAGCCCCCGTCATCATGCTGGGGATTGTCGGCGTAGTAGTCGATGCGGGCGACGGTGGGGCGTATCGCGTGTGTAAGGGCGCGGTGCAGCTGTAGCCCGTTGCGCAGCGGTGCGGCGTCGCCTGGCTCGTTTACGGCGTCGAGATAGTCGTATAGCACCTGGTAGGCGACGATCAGGCGGACCAGCGCCCAGCGGTTCGCGCGAGGAGCGAGGATCGCGAAAAACGCTGCCGCTTCGGGGTTCAGCGCCTCGCTTGTGAGCTTCTGCAGCGCGTGGGCGCGCAGCACGGGGTCAGGAGTGGATCGTGCGGTGCGCTTCCAGCGGCGCAGCTCGCTGCGTGCGCTGGGAGCGATCTTCAACCAATGGGTCGCACCCGTCGCAACGAGCGCGAGGGTGTCGCGAGTGTGGGAGAGGCGTAGAGATTGCATGCCGGCAATGCTCACCGGATATGTGGATTACTACTACTCCCTGCATGAGTCGCTCGTGCCGAACTGCTGCTACTGCGTTTCCAGCGCGAGCGCGGGAGGGGTCCGCGAGGCGACGTAGCCCGGGCCGGCGAGCGCAATCAGCGCCGCGGCCAGCACGAGCACGACGACCTCGATCGTCTGGAGCCCCTGCGCTGAGAGGGAGGTTGGGAATCCCGTCGCGACCTTCAGATAGCGGTCGCCGAGCACGTGTCCGTAGAGGCCAGCGAGAGCGCCCGCGAGGCACCCCACACCGAGCACGAGCCCTGACTCGTAGATGAGCACACTGCGTAGCTGCCGTGGTTGGAAGCTCTGGATTCGCAGCGATGCGAGCGAGGGGCGACGTTGCCAGATCGCGGCGCCCATAGCAGCGGCCATCGCGAGCGCCGCGACCATGATCAGCAGCAGGGATATCTGGGTGAGCCGCTCCAGGCCCTGCCTGGCGAGCGCGTCCGCTGTCGCGGCCCGTTGGGCGCTGGTCTGCACCTGCAGCGCAGTACCTGGGCCGAGTGCGCGCTGGATCTCCCCTCTGACGGTCAAGGGGTCAGCGCCTTTGCGAACGTCGACTTCGAGGGCACTCGGGTCGGCGCTGAGCCAAGCATGGCGATAGTCGGAGTCGTTCATGACGATCGCGCCTGCGCTCCATCCGAGGTTGGTCGTCGTCGCCGCAACATGAAACGAGACAGACCCGGTCGGGGTGGGAAGCGTGATCGAGCCTCCCGGTTTGACGTGGTAGGCGGCAGCGAGCTGAGCGGAGACTGTGATCCACCCGCCGGCTCGCAGCCGCCCAGCTGCGGTGGTTGGGTTTCCTTCAATGATCTGGCCGGAGGGGATCACGCTTTTGGCCCCGGTGGGGCGCGCGATGATCCACACGCGGCGACCGTCGATGTCAAGGTAGCCGCCCTGGTAGGAGCGGACTTCCGCGACGCCCGGCAGTGAAGCGATCCGCGCCGGCAGACCTCGCGCCGGAAAATCCATCGTGGCCAGGTCGTCGTTGTCATTCGTTACCCACAGGTTCGCTGAGGCGACATAGCCGGCGTAGTCGTGGTACAACCCATTCAGCAGATCCTGGTGGCTGCCCTCAGCGACAACGCTGCCGAACACCGCAATCGCGCCGGTCGCGGCAAGCGCCAGGGACCGCACCGTAGTTGCGCGAAGCGCACGGCCTGCGACAAGCAGCATGTTGAGCCTGTAGGTGCGTGCCGCCAGGCGTTCTGCCGCCCAAACGACCGCCGAGAAAGTCGCCGGGATCGCCAGCAGTAGTGCGACCGCGAGCCCGACCGTCGCCACGATCGCTGCCCCAGGCTCAGCAAGCAAGAGGCCGCTCGTGCCCACCATCAGCGTCACCCCGGCTGCCAGCAGCGACAGTCGCGTGCGTCTGTTCATCGCGTGGCCGGGCTCCCCTTCGTCGAAGTAAACCGCGTCCACAGCGCGGCCTCGGCGCAGATCGAGCAAGGGCGGTGCCGCCGCCAGACACGTCGCCACGACACCGCCGGCGAAGGAGATCGCCAATGGCCGCAGACCGATCATTGTCTGAGAGCCGAGCGGGAACGCGGTCGCGAGATAGCTCGGCGTCTCATGGAATACCTCACGAGCGAGCAGATCACCCGTAAGCAGCCCCGCGATGGAGGCGAGCACACCAAGGCATAGGGCTTGGAAGAGCAGCATCTGCACGAGCTGCCAGCGCCGCACGCCCTGTATGCGCAGATCCGCGATCATCCGCCTGCGCTCAGGGGCTGTAAGCAGCATCGCATTGAACGCGAGCATCAGCCCGACGAGCCCACTGACCAGCGCGAAGAATCCCGTCGCCTGCGCGTTCGGATGCAGCATCAGATGCGCCGACTGGTAGATGAACCCAACCTCACGGCGCTGATAGTTGGCAAGCTCGCCCGCCGAGCGGACCGACAGGTCCCGCCCGTCGAAGCGCACCGTACCAGCATCGGGCGCCAGCAGCCCAGCGGCGAGCATCAACAACGTGCTCTTCCCCGACCCGGAAGGACCGAACAGCACGACGATCTGCCCCGGCTCGACGGCGAGCGTCACGCCATCGACCGCGCGCACCACCTCGCTCGGGCCGCGGTAGTGCTTGACGACGCGATGCAGCTCCAGTGCGCTCGCCGATCTCACCCCGCGCGCCCGGACTCTCCGGCCGCGGGCCGCGCTGGGCGATGCAGCGGGACGACCGGCGCCAGCGGGTCGGCGACACCGCCGCGCAGCTGTCCGTGGTCGAGCGTGAAGACGCGATCCACACCCGCGAGCGCGGCGCCATCGCCCGTGCTCATCAGCACCGCGACCCCCCGGTTCGCGACGCCGCGCAGCAGCCGCAGGATCGGGTCGCGATCGGTGATGTCCACGCCGTTGGTCGGCTCATCGACCACCAACAGCCGAGGGGATGAGACCAGCGCACGAGCGACAGCTACCCGCATCGTCTCTCCAGCATCGAGATCCTTCGGGTAGAGCGCCTTGCAGGACTCGACTCCTACATCCGCGAGCACCTCCAGTGCGCGGCGACGCCTAGCGGCGAATGTGATCCGCTCAGCGAGCAGTCCGCCCGCGACCTGCTCGAGCACCGACCCGCCCTCACCAGCAGAAAAGTGCGGTTGAACGAAGCCGATCTCTCTGCCCAATATCTTGTCCCGATCACGAGCGAGATCCCGTCCGTCGAAATGGACGCTGCCCTCGTCGGGACGCTCCATGCCGGCGGCGACTCGCAAGAGCGTCGTGCGCCCTGAGCGACGCAGGCCCAACACCGCGACCAGCTCGCCCGTCTGCAACTCCAACGACACCTTGCTGAGCACCAGGCGCTCGACACGCCCGCGGTGGTGGCGCTTGTTGACGTCCTTCAGTTCGAGCAGGCTCAACCCGTGTCCTCCCCCGTCGGTCTACCTTCCGCCCAAGCCTGGACCCTGCTGCGCGCGTACGGAACCCACTCCAGCTGCGCCGCCACGATCCGACGCCGCTGCTCGATCAGCATCTCCCACAAGAGATCGCTCAGTGGATCGATGGACGTCGGGTCAGGATTCGGAAGCTCGACCTGGCGCGCCTCTCGAGTGGATTGCTCCTCGAAGCGGTCCAGCACCTTCTGCATGTCCTCCATGTTGCGCACGCCCACCGACGCCAGCCGGCTGAAGAGCTCAAGACGGCGCGGATCATCCTGCAGACAGTCCGCCAGCCATGACCACGACGCCTCCAGACCCTCCTCGGTCGGGCGGTGGTTGATCCGCGGACGCCCCCGCGAACCCCCGGGACTCGCCAGCTCGATGCACCCCTCCCGTTCCAGTCGTTTCAGCGCGTCGTACAGGTTGCTCCGGCTGGTCGGCAGGAACTCCCCGAACCGGCGCTCAAACCGCTCATACAGCTCATAGCCGTAGCTCGGGCGCTCGATCAGAAGCGACAGCACCGCGTAGTCGATCAGCGACCCCACAAGAGCCTCAGATCATGAAGGGCGCCGGACAGCGCCAGTAGCCTGATGAGATCGATCATCGCCGGGAGACGGTTCCAGAACCAGGAAACGACGCAACTATACAACATAGTCAAACCGTCAGGTGGGATGGGCGCTGGCAACTTCGACAGCGAGTGTTTACGTCCCCCGGGATTTTTCGTTCATCGGGATTCAGCAGAGGCAGGCACCGCCGGGAAGAGCCGGAGAGCCGAGCGCGCGGTGTGTGTCGGCGAAACGGGTGAGGCATCCAAGTGGAAGTCCACCCCTCTACATCTTCTCCAGCGCGTAGCCGATCTCCAGGCCCGTGGAGTCGACGATGTCGTCAACGCGCTCTTCGTGCAGCACGCGGTAGCCGGCCTGCGAGAACAGCTCCAGCCACTGCGCGTGCGGGAGCAGTCGCTGGGTTGTGACCGAGTGCAGCCAGATGTAATAGTTGTAATAGCCCTTCCCCTGGCGGTTTGAGCCGACCAGCTCACCGCGGCCTTCCTCGTAGGGGTTGGACACCTCGATGATCAGCAGCTTGGCGTTGGGGAAGCGCGTGCCGAAGGAGCGCAGGAACTCGACCGTCCCCTCGACCCCGCGCTGGCCGACGATCTCATGCAGCACGAACGCTGAGACGACGAAGTCCACCTCCTCGCTCGGCACGTAGTCGGGCGCCGAGGCGTGCTCGATCGCGATGCGATCCTCCATCCCCGCTTCGCGCACGTGCGCCCGCGCGGCCGCCACCGTCTCCTGCGCGAGCTCCACGCCGATCGCGCGCAAACCGGGGTGCTGGGCGCACAGCGTGATCAGGTAGAGCGCGCTGCCGCAACCGTAGTCCAGCACCACCCCCTCGGAGGCGCCGAGGCGCTCGATCAGCCGCAGCGTCAGCGGTACGGCGTCGTAGATCGCGATTCGCGCGCTGCCGGTCGCCACGCGCAGGTGGTTGCGCTCGATGCTCCCGTCGCCCTCGCGCAGCAGCCGGCTCACGCCTTTGAAGAGCTCGCGGTAGCCCTCCATCAACAGCTCCAACCAGCCATGCACCGCGCGCAGCTCCGAGAGATCTTCGGCGAGGCGGTAGGTTCCGGCCTCCTGCACCAGCGCGCCCTCGGAGTGCAGCGCCTGCAGCAGCGCGCCGGTCAGCTCGCTCGCGGATGCGCCTGTGATCGCGCTGCCGGGTGAGCCCAGCCGCTGCGCCAGCTCCTCGGCGCTGACGCCCTGCTCCAGCGCGCTCAGCAGTGGCTCGTCTTCGAGGATCGCCATCAACAGCTCCGCCGTCGCCCACCCGGCGAGGTAGTCGAGCGCTCTCAGCAGCGTCGGGCGGAAGGCCGCGCGGTCGATTGCCTCGGGGGTTGCCTGGGCGATGGTCTGGGTGCTCATGGGAGGCAGCTCCTGGTGTGATGGTATCACGATAGTATATATAATGGGAGAAGGGGGAAAGGAAGGGGGAGGGGGCTGTTGTTGTATGAAAAATCCAGAAGGCGTGTGCATTTGTTATACGGCCTTTGAAAAGTTACATATACACCCCACCCCTCCACGATCTCCTCCCACTCGCCAACTCGCCCGAGACAGGCGTTCGCAGCTGAGCGATTGCTGTCAACCCGCAGATCAGACGGTCGGCGTGCCCCCGCAGGCTCACGCCGATCCGCAGCCCCGCCGGCGCTCCGAGCGCGGCGGTCGAGGCGACGATCACATCCCACCGCGCCGCCAGCGTCTCCCGGATCGACGCCGCCTCGGCGGGCGACGCGCAGGTGACGAACACGAAGTTGGTCTCACTGTCGTGCACCCGCTCGAACAGCTCCACCGCGCGCAGGCGCACGATCAGCTCGGCGCGCAGCGTGCCCACCTCGCGTGCGTGGCGGCGGGGGAAGTCGGCGTCGCTCTCCAGCGCGCCGATTAGCGCTTCCGCCGCCAGCGCGCTCGTGGTCAGATACGCCTGCCGCGCGCGCAGTCGCCCGATCAGACGCTGCTCGCCGACGAGGCAGCCGATCCGCAGCCCCGCCAGGCCGTAGGCCTTCGAGAAGGAGCGGAACACCAGTAGGTTGGGGTGCTCCGCCAGCCAGTCCAACCCGGGGGCGTGCGCGCAGAAGTCCGCGTAGGTCTCATCCAGCAGCATGTACGCCGAGCGCCACAGCAGCGTGCGCAGCGACTGGGGCGGGAAGGCATTCGCGGTCGGGTTGTTGGGGCTCGCCAGCATCACCAACCGGCCGGCCGTGACCGCCCCGAGCAGCTCGCGTGGGAGCGCGTGCTCGGCGGTCAGTGCGAACGCCCGGCAGCGGTGGTTGAGCGCCGTCGCCCGGTCGCCATACCCGTCGAAGCCCGGGGTGATCGTGTAGGGGTCGCCGAGCTCGAGGATGCACAGGTCCGCCGCCTCGTCCACGCCGGTGGTGAGGATCAGCTGTTGCGGGTCCACACCGAGGTGGTTGGCGGCGGCGGCCGTCGCGCGTGCCAGCGCCTCGTGCGGATAGATGTGCCCCCGGGCGATCGCCGCATGCACGCGCTCCACCGCACCGGGCGGGGGCCCGCGCAGCGCCTCGTTGCGATCGAGCTGTACCACCTGGCTCTCTACGCAGGGATTTGCCACGGCCGTCATCGCGCGCCCTCGCGCCCGGGTGACGCACATGGATTTGCCACGGCCGTCATCGCACGCCGTCGACCTCGGGTACCGCGCACGGCAATCCCAGCGCGCCGATCCCGGCGGCGAGCAGCGTGCGCATCGCGCGGGCGGTGCGCGCATCCACATCGCTGGCGAGGTGGCGGCGGCTCAGGTGCCCGTAGAAGCGAGCAAGCTCATACACGTCCAGCTGCTCCACCGCGCGCGCCAGCAGGCGGCGGTGGACCTCGGACTGCATCACCGCGTGGCGGTACTCGGCATCCTCGGGCGCCGGGTCGGGCGGCCCGTCGTGGCGCGGGTCCCAGGCGCTCACCACGGCGCGCGCGAGCTCCCACCCCACTCCGCCCGTGAGCTCAAGCATCTCCGTAAGCGTGAGATCCACAGGCTTACGCGTCGGGCGGCCGAGGTAGAACCCCAGGGTCACGAGTGCCGCGAGGCCGCGCGCTCCGAAGCGTCCCTCGCTCCGCGCGGCGAGCTCCTTCAGCGCCCGCGAGGCGGCGAGCCGCTCGAGCATCCCGTCCACCAGCGGCGGCCTGCCGTTGCTCGACTTCACCGCGTCGCCCGCGACGGTGACCATTCCGTAGATCACATTGCTGCTCGGATGGTGCATCGGCCGGCGCCGCTCGCGGCGGGGCAGTTCAGCGCTGGGCGGATGTCCGTTGGCGTCGGGTGGATCATCTGCATCCGTTGGCGCCGACCGCTCGCCGTGCATCATTCGCTCGTGGTAGCGCACGTACGCCTGCCACTCCTCGCCCACCAGCTCGATCGTGCGGATCTCCGCGAGCGTCTCGTGCAGGGAGCGCCACAGCGCGATCGTGCGCAGGTGCTGGGTCGGAAAGCCGTCGGCGCGCGCCAGCAGCAGGCGCGGGTACTCCGCCTCCCGCGTCTCGTACACGACCGCTCCGCTCTCCGTTCGCGTCAGCACGGCACCGGCCACGCCGCGGTCGAGGATCCATTGCGTGAGCGGGCGTGAATCCGACTCGTACACCAGCCGGTCGAGGCGCACGCCGAGCGCAGCCAACGTTTCCTCCTGGCCCGCCAGCGCCCACCCGCGCAGCTGCTGCCAGCGCTCGACGATCTCCGGATCGCCCGCGCTCATCCGTTCCAGCAGCTTGTCGGCGAGGTCGTTGCGGACGGCTGCCTCGGCGCTCAGCGCCGGGTCATCGGTCCCCTCGGCGGTTTGGGGGAGCGCCCCGGTTCGCCCGGGTTGGCGCGCGTGGTCCTCAGTGCCCGGTCGGCGGGTTGGTTTGGGGGCGCGATCGGTGGCCATGCCGGCGCCGTCCGCTAGTCGCGTGGCGTAGCGCCCGAAGCATTCGCCGACGAAGTGGTCGCTCTTGACCCCGAGGCTGCGCGGCGTGGTGTGCTCGGGCAGCTCCATGTAGCCCGCCAGCGCTTCGCCCATGCTGCGGCAGTAGTCGCTCACCTGGCTCTGACGCGTCACGCGCGCCCCCGCCGCCGCCAGCGCGCCCGCCAGCGCCTGGCCGAGCGCGATGTTGCGCAGGTGGCCGATGTGCAGTGCCTTGGTGGGGTTGGCGTCGCAGAAGTTGACCAGCACCTCGGCTCCCCCCAGCAGATCGCGCGCGTCCAGCATGCCCTCCTCGCCGGCCTCCAGGCGCGCGCCGACCTGCGCGATTGCCGTATCGGCAAAGCGCACCGTCAGCGAGTCGGCGCGGGTGCTCACGGCCGCCACGTCTGGAAGCGCGGCGAGCGCTTCGCAAGCCGCGGCCAGCTGGACGGGGCCAGCGGCGCGAGACTCGAGGTCGCGAGCGCTGCCGCGGAAGATCTGCGCGTCGGCCCCCCTGCGCGGGTTGTGGAGGGGGATCACCGAGAAGTTGGTCTGCGGCGCAAGCGCGATCAGCGCCTGTAAGAGCCGATCGATCACTTCAGAGGCCGTGACGGAGGAGGTATGCCCGGCGGGGCTCCCGCGCTTCGTGAGGATCCCGCCGGGGACGGCGTTTGGGCCGAGTCAGGAGGTACGCCCGGCGGGGCTCGAACCCACATCGGCGGCTTAGAAGGCCGCTGCTCTTAGACCGGCGACTCGCGAGGGCTTTCTCATACCAAGCGACCGCGACGCGGCAGATAGCCGCCGGCCGGCGAGCTTCGCGGGCACGTGACCCGCGGCTCGTCGCCGGTTGAGTGACTACACCTGGAGATTCGGCGCCACTGTTGTCGTGGCCGTTAGCCAGTTGAGCTACGGGCGCATGGGCTGATTTGATCATTGCGATCGAGGGTAAGCCCGGTGTGGGGATCCCGCAACGCAAATTGCGAGGAGCGTCGGACCGCCGCTCGTCGCCACCTCGCTGGCACCCGCGTTTTCCCTGCATACACCGGAAATTCGGAGCAGTGACAGTAGGCGGCAGGAGCCCGAATAGTGGGAAACAACGGGGCTGGCAGGTTGCAAAACCCGGCTCGAGATCTGGGAAACACCCGCCTACAGCTGGCGCTATAGGCTGGACATTGAGAAGATACTGTCGAAGGCAAAGATCAAGCTTGCCGTCGAGGAGAGGAAGACGTCAGGGTGCAGGAGCCAGGGGGTTCGATGGAGGACGACGAGCGCACACGCATCTTCAGGGCGATCGCCGCGGCCGTCTCCGTGCAGGGCGGGGGGATCACCCTCACGGACATCGCCGCGCGAGCCGGGGTCTCGCCGCGCAGGCTCCGCGGGCAGTTCGATGACGTCGAAGCGTGCTTCTTCGCCGCCTTCGAGTGCTGCTCGGAGCGCGCCGGTGCCGCAATGGCGCAGGCCTACGCTGGCGAGCACGGGTGGGTCGAAGCGGTCAGATCTGCTTTAGCTGCCGCGCTCGAGTTGATCGAGCAGGAGCCCGACTTGGCGCGGCTGTGGATCGTCTACGCACTCGGTGGGGGGCCGCGCGTGCTGCGCAGCCGCGCCACGGCGATCGCCACGCTGGCGGAGTACGTCGATCGCGGGCGGCTGGAATCGAGGGTTCGCACCGAGCCTCCCGCGATCACGGCCGAGGGAGTGGTGGGCGCGCTGCTCGTGGTCCTGCAGACGCGTCTGCTGGCGTCCAAGCCCGAGTCGCCCAGCGCGCTGCGCGGCGAGCTGATGAGCCTGATCCTGCTCCCCTATCTGGGCAGCGCCGCGGCGAAGCGCGAGCTGACCCGGCCCGCTGGCCGCTCTCCGAGCGGTCGGCGCACGCGGCCTCCGCGCAGCGGGCGCGCGGTGATGGAGGGCATGGGCCCGAGGCTCACCTACCGCACCGCGCGCGTCCTGACGGCGATCGCCGAGCGGCCCGGATCGAGCAATCGCGAAGTCGCCAACCGTGCCGAGGTCGTCGATCAGGGTCAGATTTCCAAGCTGCTCAATCGTTTGGAGGCCCAGGGCCTGATCGCCAACGTCGGTGGCGGCGGCCTACGCGGTGCCCCCAATGCGTGGGAGCTCACGCTCCGCGGCGAGCAGATCCAGCATACGATCGCGCACCCGGCCGCGACCCCCGAGCGCTCGGGGCGGCGGTAGGCGCTACGCGAGCCGGAACGCCAGCGACCGCGCGGCCCCGTGCGCAGGGGTCAGCGTGAGCCGGTAGCGCCCTGCCGGGAGCGTGCCGCGGCCTCGCAGATGCGTGCGGTCGTGGCCGCGGGCGGCGGTGAGCGTGAACCCGCCGGGCGTCGAGCCCCAACGCAGGCGCCCGCCGACGCGAACGAGCCGCGAGAGCGTGACCCGCACTCGCGCGCGGCCGCTGAGCGTGAAGGCGAAGGCGACCTGGGAGACGGTGGGTAGTCCGCGCGCGAACACCGCGCTCGTGCGCGCTGTGAGTACAAGGTGTGAGAGGCGGACGGTGCCATGGCCGGAGCCTGTCCCGCCGGCGCTTGAGCCCGATGAGGAGCCGTTGGATGTGCCGCCCTCGGAGCCGTTGCCAGCCCCGCCTTTGGCGTTGCTCGCCGAGCCGTTCGGCCCTCCGTCGAGGCCTCCACCGACCCGCTCTTCTTCTTCGATCTCCTTGGCGGCCAGTTTTTCTGCTTCGGCCTGCGCTGCTTTTTCCTGGGCCTGTTTTGCTTCCGTGGCTTCCCTCGCTTTCCGGGATTCGGCTTCCGTGGCTTCCCTTGCTTCACCGGCGCTCTTGGCGGCCGCTTCTTCTTCGGCTTTCCGCTTCTGCTTCGCTTCTTCTTCGGTTTTCTGCTTCAGTTTGGCTTCCGCTTCTGCTTCCGTTTCGGCTTTCTCGCGGGCTTCCGCTTCAGCTTGCAGCACGGCTTCTTCTTCGGCTCTCAGTTTCCTGACTTCTGCTTCGCTGCCGGGCTGCAACGCCCCGACTCCTTTGGGGGTGCCGACGCCCGCGGGACCGTTGTAGCCGGGGCCCGCATTGCAGATCAGGACGCCTTCGCCGCAGTCGAAGGCAAAGCGCGAGGAGAGCGGATTCATCGAGCCGCTGCAGGAGGCGTATGCATCTTCGCATTCGCCGTTGCCGCCTTTGGTGACGGGGTGCAGCAGGCCGGTTTCGAGGTGTTCGTAGAGCGTCTGCGCCGGATATTCGACGCCGTGCGAGCCGCCGGCGAGCGCGAAGATCGAGGCGACGATCGGCGAGGCGACGCTGGTGCCGCCGATCGGCCACCAGTAGAGCGGCGTGTTGACGACTTCGATTTCTTCGCCCATCACTTCTTCGTGGACGTCGGGGACCGAGTCGTAGACGGCGACGCCGGTGTAGGGGTCGGCGTCGGCTGAGATGTCAGCCACGGCACGTCGATCTTCGCAGCCCACGTTCGCCCAGTCTTTGACTTCGCGCTGCCATTTCTGGGCTTCGAACTGCGTGCTGCAGCCGCCGCCGCCGGCACCGTAGTTTTCTTTGCCGCCGCGGGGATCATCGTTCCAGACCGTCTCTTCCTTCCAGGCGCCCGAGGCCGAGAGTTCGAGGTGGGTACCGCCGACGGCGACCACGTGAGGCGATGCTGCCGGGTAGTCGGCGCCTTCGTAATATTCTTCGTTGGCTTCTTTGGCTTCCGCGGCGTTGGTCCAATTCAGGTAGCCATCGTCGCCCGCGGCGGCGGTGATCACGGTGCCGGGGTGGTCGAAGGCCGCGCCGTCGAGCACTGGTTCGGATCCGCCCCAGGAGTTGGACACCTCGGTGTCCGCGGCAGTGGTTTTTTCGCCGCCGAGTCTCACGGCCGTTTCCTCGGCGGCTTCGAGGTCTTCGTAGGAGTCGGAGTTGGCCTCCACGAGCATGATGTGGCAGTGGCGTTGGCAGATCGCGTGGGCGGTCTCGATGTCGGTCGAGATCTCGACCGCCCAACCCTCGGCTTCCTCGACCTTGTTACAGGCCACTTCTCTTTTGGCCCTGCTCTCTTTGGCGTTTTCGCAGACCTTGAGCTCTTCCCTGCGTTCGGTTTCGCTCTTGGGGAACGGCAGGTTGCCGCGTTCGCCGCGCTGGTTGACCTTCTCGAAGCAGCTGTTGGCTTCGGTGCACGCTTCAATACCGAATTCTTTGTCGTACACCCCTAGGTCGGTTTCGGCCTCGGGGTCGTTGTAGGCGTCCACGAGCGCGATCGTCTGTGGCATGGACGCCGGCACTTCCGCGTATTCCCCCGGGAAGTAGGCCGCGCGCAGGTCCACCGGGCGTAGGCCATAGGCGCCGTTTTTGGGGCTTGGGGCTTCGAGCGGGCCGCCGCGGGTCATTCCCAGCGGGTGAGTGCGGGCACGGGCTTCGCCGCTCTGCGGCACCAGCTCGACTGCGAGGCAGCCCGCGTGGCCGGGCGCAGGCGCGGGGCAGGCCGGGCGCGTCAGGTAGTCCGACGCGGGCAGCGGCGCGACCGAGCCGGCTGCGGTAGTGGGCAGCGCGAGCGCGAGCAGCATCCCGGCTGCCGCCAACACGGCTGGGCGAATGTGCGTTTTGAGCATCCTGAGCGCTACACCTCGATCGGGTCCACCTCGCAATGATCGACGGTAGCGGGTCAAAGTATGAGCGACCCCACGCTCGACGGACGGACGAATGTCCACGCCCGGCCTTTCATCGAATAAAGAACGAGGGGCCCGACCGAAGCCGGGAGACACGCGCTTCCGGTGCTGGCCGATTCTGGGAAGCGAGCGCAGTGAGTGTCGCCCTAAATCGGTCCCCGTTTCGGCCAGCCGGCCTAACGGCCGACTGCGCCACCCTCTACGCTGAGGCCGTAATGTCGCGCAAGCTCGGCATCGTCCCGGTCCCAAACTCGCGCTCGCGCCAGGAGGCGCTGGAGCGCCGTCGCGAGGCGAGCCTGGTGCTGGAGATGGCGCGGCTGCTGCTGAAGGGCGAGAACCTCGCGCAGGTGCTGCCGACGGCGGCGGCGAGAATGGCGCAGGCGTTGGAACTGCAGTCGGCGGCGATCGTGATGGAGGCGGTGGAGCCGGACGCGCGCAGCGTGGCGTTCCCGCTGCGCGAGGGCGACCGCCGGCTGGGCACCGTGGTGGTGGGGGCCGATAGTTCCGAGCGCAGCCTCTACCGCCTGCAGGAGCGCGTGGTGCCGGCGCTGGAGGCGCTGCTGAGCGCGGCGTTGGAGCGCGAAACGCTGCAGGGCGGCGTGGTCGAGACGGCGGCGCTGCGTCAGGCGGACGTCGTCAAGACGGCGCTGCTGCGGGCCGTGTCGCACGACCTGCGCAGCCCGCTGACGGCGATCTCGACGGCGGCGGAGGCGATCGCGCTGCCGGGCGTCTCCGCGCCCGAGCGCGAGGAGCTGGCGAGCGCGATCCTGGCGGAGACGCGCAGGCTGTCGCGGCTGGTGGACAACCTGCTGGACCTCTCCAAGCTGGAGGCTGGCGCCGCGGAGCCGCGGCGGGAGTGGCTGTCGGTGGAGGAGATCCTCGGGATCGCGCTGGAGGACATCGCGCCGCCCCCGTCCTTCAACCACAGCAACACCCCCCCCTCCTCCTTCCCATCCCAATCCCCGCAAGAGGAGTTCCACGTCACGATCGACCGTGACCTGCCGCTGGTGCGCGCCGACTCCACGCAGCTGGAGCGGGCATTCGTGAACGTGCTGGAGAACGCGCGGCGGCACTCGGGGGGCCACCCGGTGTCGGTAAGGGCGCGCGTCGTGCGGACGATGGCGGGCGAGGGCGACCGTCTGATCGTGCGCGTGGTCGATCGCGGCCCCGGCATCCCGCCGGCGCAGCTGGAGCGCGTGTTCGAGCCGTTCTACAGCGCCGGCACGGCGCGCGGCGGGCGCCGCGGCTCGGGCCTCGGGCTGGCGATCGCGCGCGGCTTCATCGAAGCCAACGGAGGTTCGCTGCACGTCGAGTCGCTGCCGGGGCAGGGGGCGACGTTCGTGTTCGAACTGCCGCTGGAGCGGAGTGGTCCAGAGGCGGTCGCGGCCGTGGCGGCACGTGGGTCAGCGACCGGGGCCGCACGGGGATCGGATGCGACAACGGCGGCGCCGGCCGCTGGGATCTCAGGGGCGGATGGCAACTAGAGGGTCGCGCAGCCGGCCGGACGCCGGTGAGCCGGGCCCCTCTTCTTCGATTGAGGCATCGGCGGCGAAGCCGCGGGTGCTGGTCGTCGACGACGAGTTGCAGATCCTCCGAGCCCTGCGCGTGGTGCTGCGCGAGGCCGGCTTCGAGGTGATCGCCGCCCAGAGCGCCCCGGAGGCGCTGGACCTCGCGGCGGTGAAGGCGCCGCGCGCGGCGATCATCGACCTCGTGCTGCCCGGCGGGGACGGGGTGGAAGTGACGCGCAGCCTGCGCGAGTGGAGCGAGATGCCGATCCTCGTGCTCTCGGCGGTGGGCGAGGAGGAGCAGAAGGTGCGCGCGCTGGAGGCAGGGGCGGACGACTACATCACCAAGCCGTTCGGCACGCGCGAGCTGGTCGCGCGCCTGCGTGCGGCGCTGCGCCGCTCCGAAGGCGCGGGCGAGGAGCAGCCGACGATCGCCGCTGAGGGCCTCGAGATCGACCTCGCCGCGCATGCGGTGAGACGCGACGGCGAGCCGGTGCACCTCACCCCGATCGAGTTCGAGCTGCTGCGCGTGCTGGCGCAAAACCGCGGCCGGCTGATGACCCACAAGGCGCTGCTCGCGGAGGTGTGGGGCCCGGGATACGTGGACGACATGCAGGCGCTGCGCACCCACATCGCCAGGCTGCGGGGCAAGATCGAGCCGCAGGGCGAGCGCCCCCGCTATATCCTCACCGACCCGGGCGTGGGGTACAGGTTTTCTGGATGAGCAGCTTCGCTGCGGGAGTTGCTGTGCTGGCACTCACGGGCGCGGCCGCGGCTGGCGCCGGCGGGACGTGATCAGCGGTCCGCCGGCAGGATCGTGAATGCTCCCCCCTGCAGGGGTGTCACGGCGCGGAAGTGCCGTTCGTCGAAGGTGACGATCTGCGTGGTGTCGTAACGGTTGGCGAGCACGACGGTCGCGCAGTCGGCGAGTCCTAGCTCGAGGTCGGCATAGCGGGCCTCCAGCTCGCCGACAGTCGCGTAGTCCTCGCGCTCCAAGCAGGCGACCATGTACCTTCCCGCGGCCAGATCTTGCAGGAAAGCGACGCGGGCGGGGCGACCGTAGCGACGGCCGAGGAGGTAATCGACCTCGGCTGTTACTGGTGCTGGCATGATGAGCTCGCCCGGCTCACCCTGCATAATCTCGAGAATCTCCGCCCTCCGTGGGTCGTCATGTTCGGCGAGCGCCACCACGGGAGCGGCGTCGAGGATGAGTGTCACTCCCCGAAGCCCTCGAACAGCTCCTCGTCGGGTATTTCTGAGATCGAGCGCGGGTCATCGTCGATACGACGAAAGCCAGAGCCCGCCAGCGCGAAGTTGCGATCCCGCGATGGCTTGGGCTGGTAGGCCGCCACTGCCTCGCGTAGGATCTCCGCCTGCGAGGTTCCCTCTTCGCGCGCGAGCCGCGCAAGCCGCGCGGTCAGCTCGTCGTCGAGATATACGCTGGTCTTGTGCATGACCCCCATTGTAGGGCATTGTGTAGGGCATAGAGCGCGAATACGCTGAGCCGGTGACGAGACTCCCGACCGCGGTACCCATTGCCCTGCTGGCTGCGCTTGGAGCTCTGGTTCTGTCCGTCGCCGACACCGCGATCGCCGTCCCCACCACCGGCTACCTAGCCGCCCCTACCGAGCAACTGGCCGTCCCAGGGCTGGCGGCCGGCGCCGAGGTGACGCCTGAGGGCGATCTGTACACCGGCTGGGCCGAGTACGAGCTGCGTTTCGGCAGGCGCCTCCGAGAATGGAACCAGCCGACCCGCACGCTGCCCGACCCGGGGGTGCCGCTGCTCTCCAGCGCGCTCGCCGACGGGCAGGTGCGTTACACGGTGACGCTGTTCGTCGTCCCGGTAGGTGGCAAGCCGGTGGCGTACGAGACGGTGACGGCCACCAACGGCTCCGGCAGACCGGAGGAGGCCAGGGTGGCGATGGTGCTCGCCTACACCCGCGGCCGCCAGATCCGCGGTCCGCACGGCGTGCTGATCGGCGCGTACCGCTACGAGCGTCCGGTGAGCTCCAGTGCCACTGGCGCCTACGAACAGCCCGGACAGCAGTTCTCCAGCACGTTCAACTACACCGTCGCGGGCCGCGATCTCGACCGCTCCGGCCTGTTGCTGGCGCGAGGCCCGGCCGCTCCCAGCCGGCCGCTCGCCACCTCCGCTCGAGGCCCGCTCGTAAAGCCCCCGCGGAGTCCCGGTGCGACGTCCCCTCGGGGTCCCCGCGCGACGCCCGCTCGGAGCCCCGGCGCAACCTCCGCGCTGAGCATGCCCAACGCGCCTCACGACGGCAGGGTGTTCGGCGCGCGCCTGGCGGCCCACGGCAGCGTGACCTTCACCTGGCAGATCCCGCTCGACCCGTCCCCGGCAGGCGCCGGCGCCGACCGCGTGCTCGACGCTGCGCCCTTGGGTGCCGCGCGCGCCGCTCTGCGCTCGCTGTGGGCCTCCCAGGAGGCGGGGATGATGCGGATCGAAGTACCCGAGGAGAAGGTGGACGCGACCTACGAGGCGGCGATCGCGGAGATGCTCGAATCGCGCATCCTGACGCCCAACGGCTGGGAGCAGGCCCCCAACCGCCTGCAGTACCGCGCCTTTTGGATTCGTGACGCGGCGATCGAGACGCAGGCGCTTGACCTCGCGGGGCTGCACGCCGCGGCGGCGCAGAACCTGAGCTTCGTCGACGCCTTCCAGCAGGCCGACGGCCTCTTCATCAGCCAGGCCGGGCAGTACGACGAGTGGGGCGAGGCGCTGTGGGCGCTCGCCCAGCACGCCGAGCTCTCCGGGGAACCGGCCTACGCCGCCGCGCAGCTCGGGCGGATCGGCGCTGCGATTGATTGGCTGACGGCGGCCAGCGCGGCCGATCCGCTGGGGCTGTTGCCTGCGAGCAACCCCGACGACAACGAGCTGGCGTACGGGCACATCACCGGCGACAACCTGTGGGCGGCTGCTGGGCTGCGCTCGGCGATCGCCGCCGCCACGCTGGCGGGGCAGGTGGGGGACACGACTGCTGCCCCGGTGGGACAGAGCGCTGCCGCTGCTGGCGAAGCGCATGCCGCTGCTGCCGCGCCGGCGGAAGCGAGTGCCGCCGCTGCCGCGTGGACTGCTGTGGACATCCGCTTCGAGGCAGCGCTCAACCACGCGATCGCCGCGGCGGTGGCCCGCGAAGGCCACATCCCTCCAGTGCTCGACGCGAAGGGCGGCCAGGATTGGGGCAACTACTGGGCGGCCTTCCCCGTGCAGGTACTCGGCGTCCGCTCCCCCGCCGTCACGGCGACGTTGCGATGGGCGCGGGCGCATATGGCCGAGGGTCTGGCCACCTACCTGGGGGGCAGCCAGCTACACGACTACCTGGGCTTCCGGATCTTCCAGACAGAGCTGGCCGCCGGGGATGCCGCGGACGCGATCGCCGGGCTGTACGCGGAGCTGGCGCACACCACCGCCACCGATGGCGGCTGGGAGACCGGCATCGGGCCCTACCGCGGCCGCGCCTCGGCCACCAACCTCGCCCCGCACGGCACGTTCGCCGCCGAATACGTGGCGCTGCTGCGCAACATGCTGGTGGCGGACACGCCCGCCGGCGGCGTGCAACTGCTCGCCGGGGCCAGCCCCGCGTGGTTGGGGCCGGGGCAGCGCATAACTGTGACTGCGGCGCCCACCGACCACGGGGTGATCTCCTTAACCGAGCGCTCCACGCGGGGCGGGGAGACCCTCACCTGGCACGGCGCTCTGGCCGCCGGCACGCCGCTGAGCTGGACGCTGCCGTCGTGGGCGCGGGACGCACGCACTGCGAGTGGGCCGGTGAGCGGTGGGGTGATCGCGCTGCACGGCGACTCGGGCTCGCTCACCGTGACGTTCGGCGGTCGCCGTCCGGCGCAATCCTACGCGCGGACAGCCGCCGCGTTGAACGCCGCTTACCGGGAGCACGGTCGCCCTGCTCCGCTGGTGCCGGCCCGCTGAGTGAGCGCCTGCCGTCGGTGCCCGCCACCGCGTAATAGGACGCTGGCAGGGTGGGTGAATAACCGCCCCGCGGCGCTGTACGGCCGGCCATGGCGGCGCCGTAACGAAATCGTTATACGGGGGAGCGAAATCGTCACACCCCCGTGATGGCGGAGCGAGAATAGTGCACGTATGGACGTTGTGGCGGTGGTGATCGGGATCGCGATGTTCGCGATCCTGCTCGCGATAATCGAGGGGATCGACAGGATATGAGCACGCCTCCGTTGGGCGCATTCATCGCGCATATGAGCGGCGCCGACTTCTTCGGCTTGGTCGTCACTGTGCTGATCATCGCCTACCTCTTTTACGCATTGATCCGCGGAGAGAATCTTTAGCGATGACCTTCTACGGCTGGCTGACGATCGTGCTGTTTGCGATCATCCTGACGGTGCTCGCCCTGCCGCTGGGCAGCTACCTGGCGAGGGTGTACACTGGCCAGCGGGTTTTCCTGACGCCGCTGTTTGCCTGGCCGGAGCGGATTCTCTACCGCGTCCTGCGGGTCAATCCAAAGCGCGAGCAGGACTGGAAGGCGTACGCGAAAAGCCTGATCGTTTTCTCGCTCGCGGGGTGGCTGCTGCTGTACTTGATCCTGCGCACGCAGGACGCCTTCTGGGTGCCCCATGCGCTCAACCCGCTCGGCTACCACTCACCGTCGTGGAACGTGAGCTTCAACATCGCCTCGTCGTTCATGACGAACACCAACTGGCAGTACTACAGCGGCGAGACGACGATGAGCTACCTCACCCAGATGGCGGGGCTGACCGTCCAGAACTGGCTGTCGGCTGGCGTAGGGATCGTCGTCGCGGTGGCGCTGGTGCGCGGGCTGGTCGGACGCACGGGCAAGAGCCTCGGCAACTTCTGGCAGGACATCGTGCGCACGATCCTGTATGTGCTCGCGCCGCTCTCCGTGCTCGTGGCGCTGGTGCTTGCCTCCCAGGGGGTGATTGCCAACTTCTCCAACTACCTGATCGTTCACACGATCACGGGCCTGCAGCAGACGATCGCGATGGGACCGGTCGCCTCCCAGCACGCGATCATGCTGCTGGGCACCAACGGCGGTGGCTTCTTCAACACCAACTCGGCTCACCCGTTTGAAAACCCGACGCAGTTCACCAACTTCTTCGAGATGCTGTGCGTGCTGATCATCCCGGCGGCGCTCGTGTTCATGTACGGGCGGATGACCGACAACCGTCGCCAGGGATTCGCGATCTACGGCGTGATGATGTTCATGTTCCTCGGCGCCGTGTGCGTTGCCTACATCGCCGAGGCCCACGGTTCGCCTGCCCAGCACGCGGCCGGCCTGCACACGGGTGTGATCAGCGGCTCGGGCGGCGGCAACATGGAAGGCAAGGAGCAGCGCTTCGGGATCGCCGGCTCTGCTCTGTTCGATGTGGTGACGACAGTCACTTCATGTGGCGCCGTCAACAGCGCGATCGAGTCGTTCACCGGTATCGGCGGAGCTGTGCCGTTCGCCAATCTGTCGGCCAGCGAGGTGATCTTCGGCGGCGTCGGCACCGGGCTGTACTCGATCCTGTTGTACGTGCTGCTCGCGGTGTTCATCGGCGGGCTGATGGTTGGGCGTACGCCGGAGTGGCTGGGCAAGAAGCTCGAGGCGCGCGAAATCAAGCTCGCCGGCCTCGCCATCCTGGTCACGCCGCTGGCGGCGCTCCTCGCCACGGCGCTGGCGACCGCGAGCAAATCCGGGCGTGCGTCGATCTCCGAAGTGGCGACCTCCGCCAAGCTCGGTACTCACACGCCGCAGGCCTTCTCCGAGACCTTCTACGCCTACCTCTCGCAGGCCAACAACAACGGCTCGGCGTTCGCCGGCTACACCGGTTACATCCAGCCTAACGCTGGCAACCTCGGCGCGCACGGCATCACCTTCGCCGACCTGCTCGGCGGTTTCGACATGATGTTCGCACGCTATGCGCCGATCCTGTTCGCGCTCGCGGTCGCCGGCGCGCTGGCGGGCAAGCGCATCACGCCCGCAGGACTCGGCACGATGCGCACCGACAACGGCACGTTCGCGGTGCTGCTGATCGGCGTGATCGTGCTCGTTGGCGCACTCACCTTCTTCCCCGCCCTGCTGCTCGGACCGATCGTGCAGGGTCTAACCGGACATCTGTATTGAGATGCGAAACGACAACCGCCACCTGACACGAGCACGATGAAACGCGACATCGTCACTTCCGCAATCGGCATCGTCGTGTTCACGATCCTGCTCGGGCTGATCTACCCGCTGGCGATCACCGGCATCAGCCAGGTCGCGTTCCCCGGCGACGCCAACGGGCAGCAGATCAAGGTGGATGGCAAGGTCGTCGGCTCGAAGATCATCGGCCAGAGCTTTGCCAGCCCGGTGATCGGCAAGAACGGCAAGCCTGAGGAAAAGGAAGAAGAGACTCGTCACCGAACCCGACCCGCGCTACTTCCAGTCGCGTCCCTCCGCCACCGAAGGCGGTGCATATAACGCCGCCGCCAGCACCTTCTCCAATCACGGGCCCAACAGCGTGAAGACCAGGGAAGCCAACGAAGAAAACATCAAGGCCTACCTCGAACTGAACAAGAACCCGATAACCAAGGCCGAATACGACCCCGGGCTGACGGTGGCGAAGATCCCCGTCGACGCGGTCAACAGCTCGGCCTCGGGTCTCGACCCCGAAATCTCACAGGCCAACGCCTGGATCCAGGCACACCGCATTGCGGCCGTGCGCCGCCTGCCGCTCGTCACCGTGAACGATCTGATCTCCAAGTACACATCGGGCCGGGGCCTCGGCTTCTCCGGCGAGCCGGGAGTGAACGTGCTCGAGCTGAACCTTGCCCTCGACCGCCTGAATGGAGGAACGGGCTGATGTCAACGATTCCGGCAGCCACCGAACGCCAGGCGGTGTCGCTGTTCCAGCGCGACATCGTGGTGCACGCGCTGATCGACAGCCTCAAGAAGCTCGACCCGCGCGTGCAGGTCCGCAACCCCGTGATGTTCGTCGTTGAGATCGGCTCGGTGATCACGACCGTGACGTGGTTGATCCAGGCATTCGGCGGCAAGCCGCTCGGTGGCGGGCACCAGCCGGCGTGGTACACGTTGACGATCGCCATATGGCTGTGGCTGACGGTGATCTTCGCCAACATGGCGGAGGCGTTCGCCGAGGGACGCGGCCGCGCGCAGGCCGACACGCTGCGCTCGATGCGCAAGGAGACCGTGGCGACGATGCGCGACGGCACCACCAAGGCCGCCTCGGAGCTGACCCGTGGTGACATGGTGGTGGTCGAGGCGGGCGAGCTGATCCCCGGCGACGGCACCGTCACCCAGGGGATCGCGACGGTCGACGAGTCTGCCATCACGGGCGAGTCGGCGCCGGTGATCCGCGAGTCCGGCGGCGATCGCAGCGCCGTCACCGGCGGCACGCGCGTGACGTCGGACCGAATCGTCGTGGAAATCACCCAGGAGGCGGGGCACTCCTTCCTCGATCGCATGATCGCGCTGGTGGAGGGGGCAGAGCGGCGCAAGACGCCGAACGAGATCGCGCTCAACATCCTGCTGGCCGCTTTGACGCTGATCTTCATGATCGTGGTCGCGACGCTGCGCCCGTTCGGGCTGTTCGCCGGCACGGCGATCTCCGAGACGACGCTGATCGCGCTGCTGGTCGCGCTGATCCCGACGACGATCGGCGCACTCCTCTCGGCGATCGGGATCGCGGGCATGGACCGCCTCGTGCGCCGCAACGTGCTTGCCCTCTCCGGTCGCGCGGTGGAGGCCTCGGGCGACGTGGACGTGCTGCTGCTCGACAAGACCGGCACGATCACGATCGGCAATCGCCTCGCCTCGGAGTTCATCCCGATGCCGGGCGTGGCCGAGTCCGACCTCGCGGAGGCGGCGCAGCTCTCCTCGCTGGCGGATGAGACGCCGGAGGGCCGCTCGATCGTGGTGCTCGCCAAGCAGTACGGGCTGCGCGAGCACGACATGAGCACGCTGAACGCGACCTTCGTGCCGTTCACCGCGCAGACCAGGATGAGCGGCGTCGACTACGACGGTCAGCAATTGCGCAAGGGCGCGGGCGACGCGATCGTCGAGTTCGTCAAGCAGGAGGGCGGCTCGCCGCCGCCGGAGCTGCAGGCGCAGCTCGAGCGGATCGGCCGCGAGGGCGGCACCCCGCTGGCCGTCGCGCGCGACAGCCAGGTGCTGGGCGTGATCTACCTCAAGGACACGATCAAGGAGGGGATGAAGGTCCGCTTCGACCACCTCCGCGCGATGGGCATCAAGACCGTGATGGTGACCGGCGACAACCGCCTGACGGCGGCCAAGATTGCCGAGGAGTCGGGCGTCGACGACTTCCTCGCGGAAGCCACCCCCGAGGCGAAGCTCGCGCTGATCCGCGAGCAGCAGCAGGAGGGTCGCCTGGTCGCGATGACGGGCGACGGCACCAACGACGCCCCGGCGCTCGCGCAGGCCGACGTGGGCGTGGCGATGAACACCGGCACACAGGCGGCGCGCGAGGCGGGCAACATGGTCGACCTCGACTCCAACCCGACGAAGCTGATCGAGATCGTCGAGGTGGGCAAGCAGCTGCTGATCACGCGCGGCGCGCTGACCACGTTCTCGATCGCCAACGACGTCGCCAAGTACTTCGCGATCCTGCCGGCCGTGTTCATCAGCACGTATGCGACCACCGCCGGCGGCAAGGGCCCGCTGCACGTGCTCAACATCATGGACCTGGGCACGCCCGAATCGGCGATCGTCTCGGCGATCATCTTCAATGCGCTCGTGATCCCGCTCTTGATCCCGCTGTCGCTGCGCGGCGTGCGCTACCGCCCGATCGGCGCGAGCGCGCTGCTGCGGCGCAACCTCTGGATCTACGGCCTCGGCGGCCTGATCGCCCCGTTCATCGGGATCAAGCTGATCGACTTGGTCGTGCACAACCTGCTGGGGGCGTAGCGCCTCCGGGTCAGCCCCGGTCCGCCTGGGCGTCGCCCGGATCTCAGCCCCCTCGACTGCTGCCCTCGACCGTGTCGGCCTGCACCCTGCGCCGCGTGGCCGTCACCGCGCCCGCGTACGCTGCCGGGCTTCCAGCGCCATCGCCTGTGCAACCTGTTCGCGCAGCGCCCGCAGCTCGCGCTGGCGCAGGATCACCCACAGCCCCAGCAGCGCGACGACGATCAGTCCCACGAAGCCGAGCAGCGCGCCGACTTTGGCGAGCGTGCTCGCCTGGTGGGCCGCGGGCGGGGGCAGTTTGAAGCTGCGAAGGCTCGCCGGCGCGTGCGCGCCGGCGGTGGCCGTGCCGATCACCGGATGGGTCCCCTCGGCGATCGCCAGCATCTGCTGTGGCGAGAGGTCGTTGGTGAGCGTGTTTTCGATCCAGTAGGCGGCTTCTCCTTCGCGCCAGGCGATCGTCTTGAGGTGTTCGCCGTCGTAGAAGAGGCTGTACGTGCGCGACCCGACTTGGATTTCCTGGTTGGGGTCGCTGAGCAGCGGCGAGTCGGTCCAGGTGCTGCCCTGGATGTCGTAATACTGGCCCAGTTCGCCCTTGTCGACCACGACCACATAGGCGGGGTACAGCCGCCGGCCGGAGCCCGCGATGTCGTACCAGCGCACCACATCCGGTTCGGATTCAGCAGTGGTTTCCTGGTAGCGCGGCACCTCCACGGCGAACGGCAGGTGCGGGGCGATCGTGCGCGCTTCCGCGAGCGTGGAACCCGGGGTGGGCGACAGCGAGAGCGCGGGGGCCGGCGCCGCGGGGTGCCTGTGCGCCGTGTGGGCTCGCCCGCCGCCGGACCCGTGCAGCCGATGCGCGGCGATCGCGGCGGTGCCGCTGAGAAAGGAGTGGGCCGCTTCTTCGATCTGCTGCGGCGTGGCGGTGTCGTAGGTGCTGTGCAACTCGACGTGGAAGGGCACCTGGCGCACCGGCTTGCCGGCCGATTCGACCAGTAGCTCGAGCAGCTGCAGCACCTGCGCTTCGCTGCGCAGGTCGGTTTCGACGGCCTTGCCGACGATGCGCTCGAACTTTTCACGGTTTTCAAAGAGCGTCGGCCCGTACTGGGCCTTGACGTCGAGCAGGAAGCGCTGGTCGCGGGCGTCGCGGATCAGCGAGGTGCTTTCGTGGCGGTTGGCGACGAATTCGAGCGCTTCCTGCCCGCACAGGCGCTGGTAGCCGGGTTGGAGGTTGATTTCGAAGTACTGTTCGCCGCCCGGTTCGTTGACGTGGTGGTAGGGCTTGTCGACGGTCATGTACACACAGCCCATTTCATCCACGGCGCGCTTGAAGCGTTTGAAGTTGGTGACGAACACGAGGTTGGGGGTGATGCCGATCACCTGCTTGAGCGTTTCCACCATCAGCTTCACCCCGCCGGAGGTGGTTTCGCCGCTTTCCTCATACCCGAAGGTGTAGGCGGAGTTGATGCGGTTTTCTTCCAGCTGCCCGTTCAGCCGGGTGAACGGCACGCGCAGCTCGCGCGGGATCGAGAGCATCGAGATCGTCGGCTTGCTCGGGTCGACGCGCACCAGCAGCATCTCGTTGGAGTGCGGCAGCACGGCCCCGCCGGGGTTGCCCTTGGGGGGCGGCCGTTCGTCGTTGCCGACCAGCAGCAGCGTCTCCGGTGCGCCGCTCGCCGCCTGCGGCAGGATGCTCGCGGCGACCTTCACCGGCTTGTTCTGACGCAGCGCCGCCACCACCTTGCTGACCTCGTTGCGCGCCAGCACCGCGCTCGCCGCGCCCGAGAGCAGCACGACTCCGACTCCTCCGAGCAGCACGCGCTTTGCCATCCACCAGGGACGGCGCGGGGGCTCCGGAGGGATCGGGCCGGGCGGCGGCGCCCCCAGCGGAGGCGGCGGCTGTGTCGTGACGGCGCTCAAATGACTCGACCTGGAGAGTAACGGCCCGACCTGACCCGCTCGCTAGGTCCCATTCACCAGCACCAGCGCGAACGCCACGTAGGCGGCGATGATCAGCGCGCCGGGGAGGCGGCGCAGGCCGCGGTCGAGGTAGGCGATCGCGAGTGCGGCGGCGGTCAGGCCGAGATAGCTGACGGCGACGAACGTGGTGGGCCCGGACGGGGCGCCGAGGCCGACGATCGCCCCCGGGATCAGGAGGCCCGCGACGACGTTGAGCGCGTTGCTGTTGAGCGCGGTGCTGAGCGTCGCCGCGCCCCGGCCGCGGGAGGCGAGGTAGACGGCGGCGACAGCATTGGGCAGGCTGGTGACGGCGGCGAGGACCAGGCCGCCGACCACGATCCCGGGGATCGCGTGACGCGCGCCGAGCTCCGAGCCGGTGCGCTCCATCGCGATCGAGGCGCCGACCACGACGAGCACCGCAAGCGCCGCCAGCGCGCCGTCGCACGCGCCCCCGCGGTCGGGGTGGATCGCCACTTCGAGCTCCTGCTCCTCCTCCCTGACCGCCTCCGCCAGCCAGCTCGCCCACGCTTTGGGGAGCGCCAGACGCGCTAGCCGCTCGCGGCCCATGCCGAGGATCGCCAGATAGGGCACCAGCAGCGCCAGCGCAGCGAGCAGCCCCACCGCCGGCGCTAGCGTCCCCACCACCACCAGCACGCAGATCCCGGCGATCCACAGGCTTACTGCCCCGCTAAGCTCGATCACGCGCCGGTGCAGCGAGATCCGCCCGGCGACGACCGCCGCCAGGCCCAGCAGCGCCGCCAGGTTGAAGACGTTGGAGCCGATCACGACGCCGGTGCCGATGTGCGTGTCGTGCCGGGCGAGCGCCGTCACCGCGGCGGTGATCTCGGGTGCGTCGGCGGCCAGCGCGGCGAGCATCCCCAGCAGCGCCTCGGAGAGGCCCAGCCGCGCGCCCACGCGCTCGAGCCGCACGACCAGCGCCCAGGACGCGCCGAGGCTGACGATTACGCCGACTAGGAAGATTGCGCCCAGCAGCGTGTCGGACAAGCTCCGCAGGCTATCCGACGCCCAAGTGCAGCACAATGCCCTGCGATGCCATCCGATCGCGGACACCTGAAGGTCTTCATCGGCATGGCCGCGGGCGTGGGCAAGACGTTCCGCATGTTGCAGGAGGGCCAGGCCGAGGCCGAGGCGGGCCGCGACGCCGTGGTTGGCTATCTGGAGCCGCACGGGAGGATGGAGACGGTCGCCCAGGCGGAGGGCCTGGAGATGGTGCCGCGCCGCAGGGTGCGCTACCGCGATACCGAGATCGAGGAGATGGACCTGCCGGGGGTGCTGGCGCGCGCGCCGGAGCTGTGCTTGATCGACGAGCTGGCGCACACCAACGCGCCCGGGGTGGAGCACGAGAAGCGCTACGAAGACGTGCGCACCGTGCTGGACGCCGGCATCGACGTCTTCTCGACCGTCAACGTGCAGCACCTGGAGAGCCTCAACGACCAGGTGACGCAGCTGACGGGGGTGCGGGTGCGCGAGACGATCCCCGACGCGGTGCTCTCGGCGGCGGACGAGACGGTGCTCGTGGACGTCACGCCGGAGGCGCTGATCGGCAGGCTGCGCGCCGGCAAGGTGTATCCCCCCGAGCGGGTGGCGGCGGCGCTCAGCAACTTCTTCAAGATCGAGAACCTCGCGGCGCTGCGCGAGACGGCGCTGCGCCAGGTGGCGGAGGGGGTCGAGCTCGAGCGCCGCGGCCGCGAGGCGCCGGTGGTGCGTCGGCGCGACGACAGCCTGGTCGCGAATGTGACCCCGCAGGTGATCTCCGAGCGGCTGCTGGCGCTGGTGACGCCGACCCCACGCTCGCAGCGCGTGGTGCGCCGCGCCTGGCGCTCGGCGCAGCGGCTGGGGGCGGAGCTCGACCTGCTCGTGGTGCGCCCTCCGGGGGCGACGCCGAGCAGGGAGGAGCGCGAACAGCTGGAGGCGCTGCGGCGGCTGGCGTCGGTGCTCGGCGCACATCTGTTGATCGAGGAGGCCGACGAGGTGGCGCAGACCGCGATCCGGGTGGCGCGGGGGCGGGGCACCACGTACCTGCTGATGGGAACGCCCAAGCCCCGCAACGCGTGGCGGCGTCTCAGCCAGCCGGCGCTGCCGTTCCAGCTGCTGAAAGGCCTGCCGGGGGTGGACCTGCGGATCGTCGCCGACCGCACGCTGCTGCCCACAGGAGAGGTCGCGGAAGAAGAGGGGGCGGCGCTGTGAGACACCAAGTCGCAACGGCAGGCGCATGGGCGCGCGCAGCTGGGGGGGCGCGACGATGACCCCGCTCGCGGCGGGACTGATCGTGGTGGCGCTGGCAGTTGGATTCGGCGCCGCGCTGGCCCTCGAGCGCCGGCGGCGCGAGCGCGCGCTGCGAGGGCCGCGAGCGGGTGCGCCGGATCGCGTTCCCGTTCACCGGCGAGGGGCTCTCCGAGCGGGCGCTGGCGGCCGCGCTGCGGCTGGCGCGCGCGGAGGGCGCCACGCTGATGCCGGTGTACCTAGCGCTGGTGCCGCTGCGCCTGTCGGTGGACGTGCCGCTGCGCAGCGAATGCGACGTGGCGCTGCCGATGCTGGAGACGATCGAGCGGACCGCGGCGCGCGCGGGAGTGCCGGTCGATTCGCGCATCGAGCGGGGGCGCACGGTGCGCCACGCGCTGCGCGAGCTGATCGCGCACGAGCAATTCGAGCGGATCGTGGTTGCGGCCGGCGCCGACAGCTCGGGCGAGGGCTTCACGCCCGAGGCGGTCGCCTGGCTGCTGACCAACGTCCCCGGCGAGGTGATCGTGCTGCGCCCCGCGAGCGCGGCCCCGCAGACTTTGTTGCAGCCCGGGGAAGCGGCGCTGCCGCAACCTCCGGGCGCCTAGCCTGTTGCGATGAACATGCTCGGAACCCTCCCCCGTAAGCCGAGCGCCGCCCTGCTGTGCGCGGCGCTGATCGGCGCCCTGGCGCTTGCCTGGACGCTCGCTGGCAGCTCCGCCGCGAAGAACACAAGCCATCGCGGGCCCTCGTACATCACCGGCCTCAGCGACTCGCATGACGAGATGTTCGCCAACAAGCTGTGGCAGCAGCTGCACACGCAGATCGCGCGCCTGACGGTGCCCTACGACGTGGCCGTGCGCCCGTACGACCTGGAGCAGGCGGAAGCGTGGATCCACGCCGCGGAAGCGCGCCACCAGAAAATCCTCCTTGCCTTCTACCACTCCGAGTACACGCCGATGAAAATGCCGAGCGTCGCGACCTACAAGCGCGACGTGGCGAAGTTCATCAAGAAATTCCCGCACATCCGCGAATACCAGGCGTGGGACGAGGCCAACCGCGGGTATGTGCCCGGCTACTTCAGAAGCCCTAGCGCGGTGCAGGACGCGCAGTACTACCAGGCCCTCAAGCGCGACTGCATCCCCTGCACGGTGGTCGGATTGGACGTCCTCGACCAGGACGACATCTACCCGACGATCGACTACATCGCCGAATTCAAGCGCGAGATCGGCCGCCTGCGAACGGTGATGCCGACGACCTGGGGCCTGCACGACTACTCGGACGTCAACCGCTACGAAAGCTGGCGCACGCGCGACCTCGAGGCGGACCTCGGCGGCGAAGTGTGGCTGACCGAGACTGGCGGGATCGTGAAGTTCGGCGGCGCCTTCCCGAACAATCACGGCTCGGGTCTCAGGCGCGCGGCGAAAGTGCTGCAGTTCACGTTCGGCGTGGCGGCCTCCAACCCGCGGATCAAGCGCCTCTACATCTACGACTGGACGGGCGGCACGGCCTCGACCCGCTTCGACGCGGGCCTGACCAACGCCCACTACAAGCCCCGTCTGGGCTACGTCGTGGTCTGCAAGCAGCTGCACGCTGCGCGCTGCAACGTCAAGACGGTCGATAACTGATGAAGACCGTGAAGCCGGTGACCGATCCGATCGAGCGCCGGAAAATACTCGCTGGTCTGCGTGGGTCACTGGCGGGCGCGCGTGATCTTCTCGCAGAATTCGAGGCCGATCATCGCCGTGAGGTCGAGGCCGACGAGCGCGAGTGGCGCGAGCTACGTCATGTGACCAGCGCGCGGCGGCGCTCATCACGAGGGGGTCGCGCCGATGCACCAGGACGTAGACCCCCGTCGTAGCGCCAAACCCGCGCCCCTACCAGCGCGACCAGCGCGAAGCCGCAGGCCAGCGGGACGAGCGCCCGCAGCGGGTAGGAGCCGAAGTAGGCGCCCTTGGTAAGCGCCTTCGGGTCCCCGGAGTGCAGGATGTCGAGCAGGCCCTGGTGGTCGATGCCGAGCAGCGTGGGGGCAAGCGCCGCGTACAGCGCCCAGGCGCCGAGCGCCAGCAGGCCGGCGCGCAGCGAGCGACCGGAGAGGCGCATGCGGGGAGTAGCGGCCGCGGCGAGCCCGATCGCGCCGAGGACGGGAAGCAGGAAGACCCAGATCTCCCCCCAGCCGCGGCCGAGGCCGTAGGCGGTGGCGATCGTGGGCTGGAAATAACCGTTGAAGAGGTGGCGCATCCAGCTGACGGTCTCGGTCTCGTAGCCGATCAGGGGGTGCGTGATCGCCGCGAGCACCGAGCAGGTGATCGAGACCGCCGCCAGCGCGATCGTGGGGCCGGGCCAGCGCTCGAAGGCGATCGCCAGCGGCAGTGCGAGGAACGGCAGTGTCGTGGCGAGGAAGCGGGGGCCGGGCGAGCCGCCACCGAAGGGCAGGTAGTAGCCGGAGTTGTAGGTGAGGTACAGCAGGCACATGCCGCCGATCACGAGCGCCTCCGCGCGGCGGCCGCGGCGGTACAGCGCGACCGTGCCGAGCGCTCCCATCACCAGCACCGGAGAGAGCGTAGCCAGGCCACGCGAGTCGCCGAGCAGCGTGGCGGCCACGCGCAGGGAGGGGGCGGTGATCCCGAAGAAGCCTTTGTGCTGCTGGGGCACGTTGGCGTAGGCGACGTGCGTGAGCGAGTGGAAGGCGGCGAGGTTGTAGAGCGCGAGCGGCACCAGGCCCACGAGCGCCCCCACCGCGAAGGCGCCGCCGCGGCGCAGTACCCCGAGGGGCGTGAGCGTGTCGCGGCGTGAGAGCAGATACAGCCCGAGCACGCCGGCGAGCAGCGCGAGCGGGTACTCCGAGGAGATCGCATAACCGAGCGTAAGGCCAGCCGCTCCGCACAGCCACGCGCGCGGGGGACCGTCGCGCTCACGCATCAGCATCGTGAACGCGGCGAAGCCGAGGAACGCGGTGAAGATGTGCGAAAACAGCAGCGTGGAGAGGCTCAGCGCCATCGTGCCGAGGCCGAGTGTGACCGCGGTCGCGGCCCCGAACCCGGGCTGCAGGCGTTCGGCGACGCTCCACACGAGCAGCAGCAGCAGCAGGCCGGGCAGCACGTTGCCCCACAGCCCGACGAGGTACACCAGCTCATCCGGGCCGGGCTGGGCCGGGGATTCTTCAGCCCACCGCGCGGCGTCTACCCCGTTCAGGACGGTGTACCACGGCATCACGAACAGCGCCAGCCCGGGAGCGCGCGCCGAGTAGAAGTGCCCGTGGTAGCGAACCTTGTCACCCGTGTTCTGCTCGTACGGGTCGATCGTGGTCTGTTCGTGGTAAAGCGCCTGCAGCAGGTCGATGTGCGAGGTCTGGTTCCAGGAGAAGTTCTGGATCACCGTCGCGTAGGAGAGGCCCACGAGCAGCACCGCGGCAAGCGCGAGGCGCCGGTTCCTCCTCCGAGCCGTTGGATGCTCCGCGACGATCGCCTGAGGATATATACGTGCCCGGGACGGAACGGCCGGCAAACCACCTCAGGCGCGGCCGCTGGCTCAGCTGTGTTTGGCGACGAGCCTGATCTGCTCAACGGGGACCGTGACGAAGTCCAGGGCCACGCCCCGGTCATCGGCGATCTCGACCATCTTGTGGTCCCCGAAGTCGCTGACGACTGCACCAATGGTGCCTAACGGCCACTGGCCGATCCCTCTGTCCTTGTCGGGCGGTTGGGTCAGCGTCTCGTCCTTGTTGACGGCTTGGGTCAGCTCGACGACATCGTTCTCATGGATGGCTTGCTTGACGGTGGCCATGTTTATCCCAAGTCTAGTCGTCGATGTAGGCGGATACAAGGCGCGGTGGGGCGCCTTGGGTGCTGATGATCCAAGCGGTCCTGACGTTCGCGACGCGGTCCGCCCTTGCGCCGATTCCCGGGATGGTCATGTCGACGACACAGTTGACGCCCCAAGGCGGGTTCTTGCGTACTTCGCAGACCGGAGTGTCGAGGACGCGGGCCATGATCTGGGCTTCCAGGTACTCGATTGCGTCGATCGTGATGCCGAGGATCAGGTTGAATCCGTGTGCCTTTGGGGCGCCGATCTCGTTTGTGACGTCCAGCGAGTAGGTCTCGAGCTTATAGCGCACCCCGAACGCCTCCGCGCCGCGCGGAAGCAGCTCGCCCACCGTGGGCGCCCTGGTGCTCACCGCTGGTGGCCGGGCCGGTTCATGCGACCTACCGTACGCACGGCTTGGGAGGTAATTCTGGGGCGGAGGGCTGCCCAATTCTCAATCGCCCATGTTTACAGGCCTTCTACTCCCGAAGTTGGCGCGTATGCGCTCTTTCACCCAACCAACTGCGCCCTGGGCGTATCGCCACGGCATCGGTAACACCCTCACCTCCGGGTGTGCGGCGAAACGCACGGCGGCGCAGCAAGACCACCGCGCTACGATCACCCGAGGAGATGCGAGTCCTGGTGGTTGGAGCCGGAGGTGTGGGCGCGGCGTTCGCGGCGATCGCGCAGCGCCGGCCGGCGTTCGAGCACGTGGTGTTGGCTGACGTCTCCCCGCAGCGTGCCAACGACGCGGCCGCGCGCCTCGGCGAAGCCGACCGCTTCACCGCCGAGCAGGTGGATGCATCCAGCCAGGAGCAGCTGGTGGCGCTGATTGGCAAGCTCAAGCCCGACGCGGTGCTGAACGCCTGCGACCCCCGCTTCAACGAGCCGATCTTCGGCGCCTGCTTCGAGGCGCGGGTGACGTACCTCGACATGGCGATGACGCTCTCGAAGCCCCACATGCAGCGGCCGTACGAGCTGCCGGGCGTCATGCTCGGCGAGCACCAGCTAGCCCAGCACGAGCAGTGGGAGCAGGCTGGGCTGCTGGCGCTGGTGGGGATCGGCGTCGAGCCGGGGCTGTCGGACATCTTCGCGCGCTACGCCGCCGACGAGCTCTTCTCGCAGGTCGAGCAGGTGGGGGTGCGCGATGGCGCCGACCTGGTGGTCGAGGGGTATGACTTCGCGCCGACCTTCTCGATCTGGACGACGATCGAGGAGTGCCTGAATCCGCCGTTGATCTGGGAGCGCGAGCGCGGCTTCTATACCACGCCGCCTTTCTCCGAGCCCGAGGTGTTCGAGTTCCCCGAGGGGATTGGCCCCGTGGAGTGTGTGAACGTGGAGCACGAGGAGGTCGTGCTGATCCCCCGCTGGGTGGCGTGCGAGCGGGTCACGTTCAAGTACGGGCTGGGGGAAGAGTTTATCGGTGTGCTGAATACGCTGCACAAGCTAGGCCTCGACTCGACCGAGCCGGTCTCGGTGCGCGGCGTGGAGGTGTCCCCACGCGACGTGGTCGCTGCGGCGCTGCCAGACCCGGCAACGCTCGGCGAGCGGATGAGCGGGCGCACCTGCGCCGGCACCTGGGTGACCGGCACCGGACGCGACGGCGCCCCCCGCTCGACTTACCTCTATCACGTGGTGGACAACGAGCACACGATGCGCGAGTACGGCAACCAGGCGGTCGTCTGGCAGACCGCGATCAACCCGGTGGTCGCGCTGGAGCTGCTCGACGACGGCACCTGGCGCGGCACGGGCGTGCTCGGCCCCGAGGCGTTTTCACCCGGCCCGTTCCTCGAGCGCCTGGCGGCGTTCGGCTCACCGCACGGTCAGCGCGACGAAGCGGTGTAGGCATTCCGACACACCGAGTGTTACCGACATCGACTGTCGGTTACGTTCGGTGTCAGTTAGGTCGTGGATGCGGCAAGGGCAGCTGTGAACCCTCAGAAATCCACGCGCTCGGGAACCGGCCCGGTCGGCGGCGGCTGCTCAAGCAGCCCCGGCCGCGCGGTTTCGGTCTTGCGCGAGAAGAACGCCTTGAAGTACGGACGCGAGATCAGCATGATCACCGCGCCGAGGACCATCCCGCCGATGCCCATCCACAGCGGCAGCGTGATGCCGAGGATCGGCTTGGATTCGACGTTGGCCGTGTGCGAGTAGTAGAACGCCGCCTTGATGCCGATGCCGAACAGCATCAGGCCGCCCAAGAGCGGGCCGATACCGAGCAGCAGCAGGTTGCGCGTGCTTTCGCGCAGCTCGCGACGGAAGTACCAGGCGCAGGCCACGCCGGTGAAGCCGTAGTAGAAGCAGATCGGGAAGCCGATCGCGGTGAGCGAGTCGGACAGCACGCTTGCGGAGAGCAGCAGCAGGGCGATCGTGATCATGATCGACAGGATGCCGAAGCCGAGCGTCGAGACGGTTGGCGTGAGGTAGCGTTTGTGGACCCGCGCAAGAAGGCTGGTGACCGCTTTCCAGTGCGCCATCGAGAGCGTGGTGCGGGCGGTCGGCAGGATCGTCGTCTGCGTCGAAGCCGACGCCGAGGTGAGCACTGCGATGATCAGCAGCTTGTTCAGGGGTTCGCCGAACACGCCCGCTCCGAGCGCCTTGAGGATGTCTTCCTGGTTGGCTTCGTTGGAGAGGAAGCCGACTCCGTGGAAGGACTGGGCGGCGGCGGAGACGACGACGTAGATCAGCACGAGCAGGATCGTGGACATGACCGCGGCCTTGCCCGGGCCCTCGGCGGGATCCTCGGACTCCTCGTTGACCGCGACACCGGAATCCCACCCCCAGTAGATGAAGACCGCGAGCAGCAGCGCGACCACCAAGTCGCCGAAGCTCATCGCGAATGGGTTGATCCAATCGAGCGAGGGCTTGATCGAGCCGGCCGGTGGGTGGCTGCCGTAGACCTTGGCGAAGGCGACCACCGCGAACGCCCCGAGGATCAGGACCTCGGCGCTGAGCAGCACCTGCTGGATGCGCGCGGAGAGCTCGATGCCGCGGTAGCAGATCCAGGTCATGATCGCGATCCACGCGACTGCGGCGATGATGATCGCCGCTTTGGATTCGCCGAGTTCGGTGAAGCCGAAGAGCTGGAAGGTGTAGATCGCCGCGATGTCCGCCAGCGAGGCCATCACGATCACGTCCGAGAGGAAGATCGCCCAGCCGTTTAGCCAGCCCGTGGAGGGCCCGAACGTGCGCGTGGTCCACGCGAATGTCGTACCCGCGTCGGGGTCGGCGCGGTTGAAGTATTTGTAGGCCGAGGCGACCAACAGCATCGGCAGGAACGCCACCAGCATCACTGCGGGCGCGTGCACGCCGACACCCTTCACCACGACGATGAACCCCAACGTCGCCGCCAGCGAGTACGCGGGCGCGGTCGAGGCCACGCCGATCACGATGTTGGAGACGTAGCCGATCGCGTTTTTCTTCAGGCCCTTGTCCATCACCCCCGATGGATCGGGTGTGCCGGATTCCGCGACGCCTACGGTGGCCATAGTGACAGACGCTACGACCTCGACGGGCGACGGACAAGGTGCGTAATCCCCAAAGATACCCAACCTCTTTATACATCACGTACAATCAGGGCAACAGGTCTTGAACGAGTAGCGCATTGATGCACGAGCAAACCGAGAGTACCGTTGTTCTAAGTGTCTATCTCCATGCCATCGAGCAGTGCTCCGCCCACCGGCGGAGGCGACCTCCAGGAGCTGGCGAAGCGTCACCTGTGGATGCACTTCACGCGGATGGGCTCCTACGCCGAGCACGAGGTGCCGGTGATCATGCGCGGCGAGGGCTGCTACGTGTACGACCAGCACGGCAAGCGCTACCTCGACGGGCTGTCGGCGCTGTACTGCGTCAACATCGGCCACGGCCGTGCCGAGCTCGGGGAGGCCGCCGCGAAGCAGGCGAAGGAGCTGGGCTTCTACACCAACTGGAGCTACGCGCACCCCCGCTCGATCGAGCTGGCGGCGCGGATCGCGAGCCTGACGCCCGGGGACCTCAACCGCGTGTTCTTCACCTCCGGCGGCTCGGAGGCGGTCGAGAGCGCATGGAAGCTCGCGAAGGCCTACCACGCCGCCCGCGGCGAGCCCCGCAGGCACAAGCTCGTCGCCCGCAACCTCGCCTACCACGGCACCTCGATGGGCGCCCTCACCGCCACCGGTTTGCCGCCGCTGCGCGAGCCGTTCGAGCCGCTGACACCGGGGGGCCACCACGTCGCCAACACCAACTCCTACCGCTGGAAGGAAGATCGCGATCCGCTGTGGGCGGCGGATGCGATCGAGGAGGCGATCCTGTTCGAGGGCCCCAACACGGTCGCGGCGGTGATCCTCGAGCCGGTGCAGAACGGCGGCGGCTGCTTCGTCCCGCAGGAGGGCTACTTCCAAAGGGTGCGCGAGATCTGCGACCGCCACGGGGTGCTGTTGATCTCCGACGAGGTGATCTGCTCGTGGGGTCGCCTCGGGTACTGGTTTGGGTGCGAGCGCTTCGGCTACCAGCCGGACATGATCACCACCGCGAAGGGCATCACCTCGGCATACGCCCCGCTCGGCGCGGTGATCGCCTCCGACCGCGTGATCGAGCCGTTTCTGCACGGGGACGCGATCTTCAACCACGGCTTCACCTTCGGCGGTCACCCGATGTCGTGCGCGGTAGCACTGGCGAACATCGACGTGATCGAGCGCGAGCAGCTGTGCGAGCACGTGCGCGCGCGCGAGCACGAGTTCCGGGCGATGCTCGACAGCCTGCGCGACCTACCGATCGTCGGCGACGTGCGCGGCGCCGGCTACTTCCACGCGATCGAGCTGGTCAAGGACAAGGAGACCAAGCAGACGTTCGACGACGAGGAGGCGGAGTACCTGCTGCGCGGCTTCCTCTCCGGCGAGCTGTACCGCCGCGGGCTGATCTGCCGCACCGACGACCGCGGCGAGCCGATCGTCCAGCTCTCGCCGCCGCTGATCGCCGACCGCGAACAGTTCGAGGAAATCGAGGCGATCCTGCGTCCGGTGCTGAGCGAGGCGTGGGAGCGGATCGGGAGGCGGTAGGGGCGCGACCGATGAATACGCGGGGGACCCAGGGGAGATGCTGACCGTCGAGGGCCTTGTCACGGAGCTCGGTCTCAAGCTGATCAGCGGCGAGGAGGCGGCGCAGGGGCACGTCCGCTGGGTGCATTCGACCGAGCTGCCGGACCCGACCCCGTGGCTGCGCGGGGGCGAGCTGCTGCTGACCACGGGGCTGCAGTTGCAGAGCGCGAAGACCCAGCGCGAGCTGATCGTGCGCCTCGCCGCGCACGAGATCGGCGGCCTCGGCTTCGGCACCGGCTTCGCGCACAAGCGCCTGCCGCCCGCGCTGGCCGACGAGGCGCGCAAGCGCGACTTCCCCCTGTTCGAGGTGCCCTACGAGCTGCCGTTCATCGCAATTACGGAGCGCGTGTTCGCGCAGCTGCTAGACGAGCGCTACGAGATGCTGCAGCGCAGCATGGCGGGCGACGTGCTCGCGGAGGCGCTGACGGGACGCCTGTATCCCGACGAGCTGCAGGCCAGGCTGCGCCCCTTCGGGATCGGCGAGCGCGCGGCGGTGTTGGCGTTCGCTCCCCCGGACCCCGCGGTGGCTGCCCCACTGGTGGAACGGATCCTCGCGCGCGATGACCTGCTCGGCGAGCGGGCGGGTGGGCCCCAAAAAAATGGCGCCGGCGGCCGGCCCCTCGGCAGCCTCGTGGCGATCCGCGCCGGGCTGTTGTGCGCGGTGATCGACGGCGGCCCGCCCCCGCTGGCGAACAGCGCACACGCCGCCGAGCACCACGCCCCCGGCGAAGTCGACCCGATCGCGCTCGCCCGCCGGATCCGCGCCGACCTCACCACCCGCCTTGGGGGGGAGGTGCGCGCAAGCGCCAGCCGCGTCGCCCCGACCCACTCGCTGCGCCTCAGCTTCCACGAGGCCCGCTGCGCGCTGGAGGCGCTACGCCTGCAGAACGGCGCCGGCAGCGAGGTGGTCGCCTCCTACGCTGACCTCGGCGCCTTCCAGCTGCTGCTCTCGCTGCAGGACGACGACGCGCTGCTCACCTACTGCCGCGGTGTGCTCGGCCCGGTGGAGGCGGGCGAGGGCGAGTACGGCGACGAGCTGCTGCGCTCGCTGGACGTGTTCATCGAGCACAACGGCCACTGGGAGAAGGCCGCGAACGCGCTGTACTGCCACCGCCACACGCTGCGCTACCGCATCCGCCGCGTGGAGCAGCTGACAGGCCGCGACTTCTCGACCGCGCGCGATCGGATCGAGTTCTGGCTGGCGCTGCGGGGCAGGGAGTTGGCCAGATGAAGATCGGGGTCCCCAGCGAGATCAAGCTCGACGAGTACCGCGTGGCGCTCACCCCCGCGGGCGTGCGCGAGCTGAGTGCGCGCGGCCACGAGGTGGTGGTGCAGGCTGGCGCCGGCGAGGGCAGCGCGCTGGCCGACGAGGACTTCGTCGCGCAGGGCGCGCGCATCCTCCCCGACGCGCGCGCGGTGTTCGAGGAGGCCGAGCTGGTGCTGAAGGTGAAGGAGCCCCAGCCGGGCGAGGTGTCTCTGCTGCGCGAGGGACAGACGCTCTTCACCTATTTGCACTTGGCGGCCGAGCCGAGCCTGACGCGAGGCCTGCAGGCCTCGGGCGCGACCTGCATCGCCTACGAGACGGTCGAGGACGCGCGCGGCAACCTCCCCCTGCTCGCCCCAATGAGCGAGGTAGCGGGCAAGCTCGCCACGCAGGCGGGCGCCTTCATGCTCGAGAAGCCGCTCGGTGGCCGCGGCATCCTGCTCGGCGGCGTGCCAGGCGTGGCAGCTGCCACCGTGCTGGTGATCGGCGGCGGCGTGGTGGGGATGAACGCAGCGATCATCGCGATCGGGATGCAGGCCGACGTGTTCGTGTTCGACCGCTCGATCGACCGCCTGCGCGAGCTCGAAGTGGCGTTCGGGGGCCGCGCCTCGACCGTGTACTCCTCCACGCTCGCGATCGAGCAGATGCTGCCGTCGGCCGACCTCGTGATCGGCGCGGTATTGATCCACGGCGGCCGCGCCCCGCACGTGATCAGCCGCGAGCAGCTCGGCCTGATGCGCCGCCACGCGGTACTGGTCGACGTCTCGATCGACCAAGGCGGTTGCTTCGAGACCTCGCACCCGACGACCCACTCCAACCCCACCTTCGAGGTGGACGGGATCACCCACTACTGCGTAGCCAACATGCCGGGCGCCGTGCCGATCACCTCGACGTACGCGCTCACGAACGCCACGCTCCCCTACGTCCTCTCGCTCGCCGATCACGGCATCGATGAGGCCCTCGATCGTGACCCCGGTCTGCGCCTCGGGCTGAATGTCAGAGACGGGGAGATAACTCACCCAGCGGTGGCGGAGGCGCTCGGTGCCGCAGTCGGACAGGGAAGCTGAGTCGTGGACGTTCACACGACCACGAGCCCATCCCCTGACCCCCCTTGTGGGGGTCCCCATCAAAACTCCACCATGAGTTAACTGCAATCCCCGAGGAGAACCGATGGCCACCCAGATCGAGACCCTGAGCAACTTCATCGACGGTGAGCGAGCCCCCTCCGACGGCGACACCGAAGCGATTCTCAACCCGGCGACCGGTGAGGAGCTGGCACGCGCGCCGATCTCGAGCCCGGAGGAGGTCGACCGCGCGGTGAGGGCCGCGCGCGCCGCGTTCGGGGGCTGGTCGAACACGACACCGGCGCAGCGCGCGCAGGCGCTGCTTGCGATCGCGGACCTGGTCGAGGAGCACGGCGGGGAGATCGCGCGGCTCGAGGCGTTGAACGCGGGCAAGCCGATCGAAGCGGTCACGAACGACGAGCTGCCGGTGATGGCCGACAACCTGCGCTTCTTCGCCGGCGCCGCACGCTGCCTGGAGGGCAGGGCCGCGGGCGAGTACATGGAGGGCTACACGTCGTTCACCCGCCGCGAAGCCGTCGGGGTGATCGGGCAGGTCACGCCGTGGAACTACCCGCTGATGATGGCGATCTGGAAATTCGGACCGGCGCTCGCGGCCGGCAACACGGTGGTGTTGAAGCCCGCGGAGACCACCCCGATGACGACGATCAGGCTGGCGGAGCTCGCCGCGGACGTCCTCCCGAAGGGTGTGCTCAACATCGTCACCGGCCCCGGTCGTCCGACCGGTGAGGCCCTGATCAACCACCCGGATGTCGACATGCTCGCGCTGACGGGCTCGGTGGACACGGGCAAGCACTTCGCCCGCACGGCCGCCGACTCGCTCAAGCGTGTGCACCTCGAGCTCGGAGGCAAGGCCCCGGTGGTCGTCTTCGACGACGTCAGCCTCGAGAGCGCGCTGGAGACGATCGCCGGCACCGGCTACTACAACGCCGGGCAGGACTGCACGGCGGCGACCCGCGTGCTCGCCGCCGGCGGCGTCTACGACGACGTCGTCTCGGGCCTCGCGGGCCAGGCCCAGGGGCTCGTGATCGGGGATACGCTCGCACCAGAGACGACGCTCGGCCCAGTCAACTCGGCTCGTCAGCGCGAGCGTGTCGCCGGCTTCCTCGAGCGCAAGCCCGCGAATGCGGAGATCGTGACCGGCGGCGCACAGCCAGAGCGGCCGGGCTTCTACATCGAGCCGACGGTCGTCGCCGGCCTGCGCCAGGACGACGAGATGATCCAGCGAGAGATCTTCGGCCCGGTCATCACGGTGCAGCGCTTCAGCGACGAGGCCGAGGCGATCGCCTGGGCGAACGCCACCAAATACGGCCTCGCCTCATCGGTCTGGACGCGCGACGTCGGCCGCGCACTGCGCGTCTCCAAGGCGCTGCGCTTCGGCTGCGTGTGGATCAACGACCACATCCCGCTCGTCTCGGAGATGCCCCACGGGGGGTTCAAGGAGTCGGGGTATGGCAAGGATCTGAGCGTCTACTCGCTGGAGGACTACACAGTCGTAAAGCACGTGATGGCGAACCTCCAGTAGGTCGATGGGCGGCGCCTGGCGGCGTCCTCAGTCGCTCATGTGCCAGGGCACATTTCGCTTCCTGCGTCCTTGCCATGCTTGCCCCTCGACCTCCTGGAGGGCGTGTTGCGGAGTTGGGACTTGACAGCAAGACGCAGGTGTGGTTACAATGGCGTTGCTGTTGGCCACCCCCGGGTGGCTGGACGTAGACATAAGACCGGGTTGGGGTCAACCGACCGTGTGGTTGACTCGACGCGCGAGCAGGGGATCGATTGGGAAGAGGGCCTGGGTCGCGAAGCGTTATGAGGGAGATGGTTTAGCGTGGTTTCGAGAGGGAGAAACGTGACAGGAGTCGCAGCGCGTCGCCGAAGATGTGATGCTAGATGCGCCAGCATGGCGCTGTCGCATCTCTCTCTCTCTCTCTCTCTCTTCGTCTGGGGCACCCCAGGCGAAGTGCGCTGATCGCCCGCCCGTAACAGGCCAACCCGCTCCCGTTTGCGGGGCTGGGGTTCTCGCGGCCAATAACCTCCGTCGCCGCCCGGCAGCCTGGGGGACGGTGTGATGCCCGCGCGCGCAACGGCAAGGCGTGGCGCCCCAGCACCGCGGCCCCCGGCTACGAGGCGTTCCGCTTCCGGCGCATCCCGCGGGTCAGGTGGCGCCTCTCGCGGGTCTGGCGGGGCATTCTCACATGCACGTCTAACTGAGATCCAGCGCGTTCGTCTCCTCGCGGCGGCGATCCGCGCGGTGGACGAACTCGGCTACGCCGATACCACGGTCGCGGACATAACCAGCCGAGCCCGGGTCTCAAGACGCACCTTCTACGAGCTGTTCGCCGATCGCGAAGCGTGCCTGGCCGCGGTATTGGAGGACGCGCTCGGGTTGATCGCGGCGGAGCTGGCCGCCGCGAACCTCGACGGCCTAGCATGGCGCGAGCGGGTCCGCACCGGCCTGTTCACGATTCTCTCATTCCTCGACCGTGAGCCGGTGTTGGCGCGGGTCTGCGTGGTGCAGGCGCTGCGCGGCGGCGCGCAGGTTCTGGAGCGCCGGGAAGCGATCCTGTCGCAGCTGGCCTCGGTGGTCGACGAGGGTCGCCGCTCGAGCGCGCGGGCCGAAAGGTGCACTTCGCTGACCGCGGAGGGCTTGGTGGGTGCGGCCTTCTCGATCGTGTACGCACGGCTGCTGCGAGGCGAGCGCCGGCCGCTGGTGGGGCTGTTGGGGGAGTTGATGGGAATGATCGTGCTGCCCTACCAGGGCGCCTCCGCCGCACGCCGGGAGGAGGCGCGCCCGGCGCCGGCCGTGTCCACGCGGTCTGCCGGCGCGGGTCGCGTATCCGCGGAGAGCGTGCTCGACCCGCTCGATGGTGTGGAGATGCGCCTGACATATCGCACCGCCCGGATCCTCGAAGGGATCGCCGAGCACCCGGGCTCCAGCAACCGCGAGGCGGCGCAGCGCGCGGGGATCGCCGACGCCGGGCAGGTCTCGAAGCTGCTCGCCCGCCTCGAGCGTTTGGGTCTACTCGCCAACCGCGGCCCGGGGCGTGTGAAGGGTGAGCCGAATGCATGGTCGCTCACCGCAAGGGGGGAGACGGTCGCGCGGAGCATCCGGATGCACGCTCCTGCTGATGATGAGTCTTGTGCCGATGCGCCGTTGGGTGCGTCGTTGTTCACCGATCGAGGGGTGCTCCCCTCTGTGTTGGAGGAGGAGATGTCTCGATGATTGCTCGTAGGCTGACTTCGGCAGGTCTTGTATCGCTGTCTGTTCTAATCGCTGGCTTGTCGTTTGCGGCTGTTCCTGCGCTCGCGCTGAATGGCCACGTGCTTTCCTCGACATTCGGGGAACCCGGTTCGGGCGCGGGTCAGCTGTCGCTGCACGTTCCATCGCAGCAAGCAGGTTTAGGAGGCACTATGGGGAGTGGTATTGCAGTCAATTCGACCTCTCATGATGTGTACGTGGCGGATACAGGCAATGCCCGGGTGGACGAGTTCTCGTCGTCGGGAACGTTTGTCCGAGCGTGGGGCTGGGGCGTAGCTGACGGGCTGCCGATGTTTGAGACATGCGCTTTGTTTTGCGAGAAAGGCATCTCTGGCACGGGGACCGGGCAGTTCACTACGCCGACGTTTATCGCTGTAGATAATTCTACGGGGTCTTCAGCGAATGATGTGTATGTCGGCGATAGTGGCACCAATCTGGTGTCGAAGTTCTCATCCACCGGGGTCTTTCTCTCGTCCAACAACGGCTCGACTGCCCCCCATGGCCCGTTCGGGGAACTCGGCGGGGTCGCGGTCGACTCAGGCGGCGACCTATGGGTCTATGCCTCGACAGGCCGCACGGGCAACATGTTCGAGTTCGCCCCAGGCGGTGGATTTATCACGGAATGGAACTCGGAAAGCACTATCGACGCCGTTGGTATCGCGGTCGATCCTTCCACGAACCTCTATATCGGTAGTTTCTTTCCAGGCGTGGCCAAGTTTAGCCGGTCCGGGACGCCGAGCGGACTTGTCGAGGAGAACAGTGTCCCCACCGGCATCGGCGTTGATCCCTTCACCGGTGATCTCTATGTCGACGAAGGCTCCACAATTCGCCACTATCTCCCCTCGTGCGAACCGGCGAACGGCCCTTGTACGGCGGCCGACTCTTTCGGTAACCTGCAGGCCGGCGCCGGTGTCGGGGTCGACTCTTCAAGTAACGTCGTCTACGTAGCCGAAGCGGCCACCGATAAAGTTGATAGTTTCGCCCCCGCAATCTTGCCCGACGTAACCACAGGAGCGGTATCGCAGAACACCACGGGCACTGGTGTCACGCTCAACGGCTCCGTCAACGCCGATGGAATTCCAGTTACCTCCTGCGAGTTTGAATACGGAACCAGCACCTCCTACGGTCAGACGGCGACCTGCTCGCCGGAGCCCGCAGGAACAAGCCCCACTCCTGTTAGTGCCGAGGTAACGGGCCTGCAGCCCAACACGGAATATCACGTGCGCGTCACCGCATCAAACGCTAGCGGCGCGACCAGCGGATCGGATGTTACGTTCACCACTCCGGGGCCGCCACTGGCGGAAGGTGAGTCGCTCTCCAACGCGGGCCCCTCGAGCGCTGTGGTGGCTGCCCAAATCGTTTCTCATGGATCACCGACGGCGTATCGTGTCGAATATGGGACGACCGAAGCGTATGGTTCGCAGACACCTGAAGTATCTGTCGGTGACCCGGCGAGCGCCGTGGGTGTGCTCGTCGAATTGAGCGACCTCCAGCCGGGCGTCGAATACCATTTCCGTTTCGTGGTGAGCAACTCGCTGGGCACTACGCTGGGTGGTGATCAGGCGTTCACTACGAGCCTGGCATTTGGCGGTACGGGCTCGAAATCAACGCTCCCGGACGACAGGAGCTATGAATTGGTGTCACCTGCGGACGATCCGGACGCGAGCCTGGATATTCCCAACACGGAACGCGCTCTTGGCGATGCAGAAAACGATACCGTTGAGCAACCATTTCAGGCTGCGGCTGATGGAAACGCGGTGGCGTATGTCGCCGAACCTCACCCGACTGGCGGGAATGGTCGTGTCGGCGTAAAAGCTGGAGGCAACACGTACATCGCCACGCGTGCTCCGGGCGGCGGTTGGAGTGCAAGCGATATCGAAGTTCCCTCGACCAACTACAACATTAAAGCTCCTTACCAGGCGTTTTCGAGCGATCTCTCGGTGGCAGTGCTCGAGTCGAAGAATGAAGAAGACGAATTGCCATTGGCGCCTGGAATATCAGCCAAGTACGATTACCTTTACACGCGTGACACGGCTACGGGGCAGTTTCAGCCGTTAGACACGGGCAGGCCCGCCCGTGCCCCGGAAATCGCTAACCAGGGCCTGGAGTTCGTCGGCGGCAACGCGGGGACGGGCGCGACTCCTTCGTTTAGTCACTTGTTGTTCGAGTCCAACGAACCATTGACGCCGCTCGCCGAGACGAATCTGCCACGTGAAGAACAAAACCAGGATGATTTGTACGAGTCCGTCGGTGGGCAACCGTATCTCGTTGACGTGTTGCCCAACGGAGTGGCTGTCGATAACGCGGTGCTAGGCGGGCCGGAAAATATGGAACGTCCCGATTTTGATCACGCGATCTCCGCGAACGGGTCGCGTATCTTCTGGACAGACCTCGAACCCGGTGCTCTGCTGGGCCACATCTTTGCTCGTGAGAACGAGGAAAAGACGATCCCGATCTCGGTCGGATCGGCCAGTTACTGGGATGCGAGCACGGACGGTCGCTATGTGTTCTATACCGAAGCAGAAACGTTGTGGCGGTTTGACCTCGAAGGCGAAGCCGGCCACGAACGCGACGATCTCGCAGGTGACGGAGCCGACGTACAGGGTGTCGTCGGCACAAGCGACGACGGTTCGATCGTGTATTTCGTCGCCCAAGGTGTTCTCGCCGGTAATAAGAACAGTCGCGGCAATGAAGCTACCGCGGGTGAAGATAATCTGTATGTCCTTCACGTAGGCGAACCTACAAAATTCATCGCTACTCTTTCTCCGGTCGACAACGGTATTTGGGGACCGGAACGCCTAGCGTACGGTGACTGGCAGCCGGGCCTGGCAAGCCGCACGGCCGAGGTCACGCCCGATGGGCGTCATCTTGTCTTCATGTCGGAACGACGGCTTACTGGCTACAATAACGAGCTTGGTGTTAAGGAAGAAAACGGTCCGGTCTCGATGGCGCCGTCTCAGGAGATATTCACCTATAGTCTGGATACTGGGGACATAGCGTGCGCATCATGCAACCCTACGGGCGTGCCACCGCAGATAGTCGACGAAAATGTCGACGCTCTTCCGCGTACGGCTGGTGAACCTTTTCTGTCTCTCAGCAATAACAATAATTACCAGTCGCGGTGGATTTCCGAAGATGGTAGTCGAGTGTTTTTCGCGACGCCGCAGCCGCTGGTCTCTACGGACACCAACCATCAGCAGGACGTCTATGAGTGGGAGGTGGATGGAGCTGGTAGCTGCCGGCTCAGCGCTGGCTGTACGTATTTGATCTCGGGCGGGACCAGTTCGGACATCTCGAGCTTCATCGACGCAAGTGCGAGTGGTGACGATGTGTTCTTCGTGACGCGTGAACGCTTGGTGCCGCAGGTTCGCGGGGAAAGTCTCGCGCTCTATGACGCACGCGTCGACGGCGTCGGTGCTCCCGTCTCGCCGCCGCAGTGCACCGGCACGGGTTGTCAGGGCGTGCCGGCGGCGCCACCGGTCTTTGCGACTCCGTCCTCTGTGACATTTGCCGGGGTCGGCAACTTCACGGCACCGAGCGTGGTGGATCACAAGCAAAAGACGAAGTCCTTGACGACGGCTGAGAAGCTTGCCCGCGCACTGAAAGCGTGTAAAGCCAAGCGCGGGCACGTACCACGTGCGACCTGCAAAAGATCGGCAAGAAAACGCTATCAATCAGTCAAGCGGGCAACGAAATCGGCCAACAAGGAGGGTAACTGACATGTCTGTACGACATGCTTCCGCGCTAGCTATCGTGTGCGCCTTCGCGGCGCTTAGCGCCTCCTCTGCATTAGCGTCGTCGATACATACTAAGTATAATGCCCGTGCCGGCTGGGAGGTCACTGCGACGACTCTTCCCACGAACATCGCTCCGGGCGGAACGGGACGGCTCATGGTCAGCGTCTACAACGTCGGTGCCGCCAATAGCGAAGGGCCGGTAACCGTTACCGATACGCTGCCGCCGGGAATCACAGCAACCGAAGCTGGGGAAAACCGAATCTTCAAGGTCAGGGAAGACGATGGATGGGACTGTACGGGCGATGGGCCCGGTCCGTCGCCTGGCATCATGGGTGCCAAGGTGGTAACTTGCACAAACGATCCCGTCGTGCAACCTTTTATTCCGGGTGGCGGAGGTGTTGGTTCTGGCTCAATTGAAGAATATAATGTACTCTAGTTATTTTCTGTTCTAAATTAGTATTTGTTCGTTAGCATAAAGGGAAGAAGAAAAGTCGGCGATTGACTAATCCCGATCAACAAAACGCGATCGATGAGATGATGTAATCTAGCGCAAAAATACTTGCCAAGAAAAACTTGGGAGACTAAAATAAAATCAAATTTTCTTGTTCGATTTTCACGGCGGAAAATTCAAAATGCCCAGAGCACGCTGCAAATATACAAGCACAGAAAATAACAAAAAAAGCAGGCAAATTTGTATATATAATAAAATACGGTACATAATATTATTCGAATTACGGAAACACTTTGTTTAGTCATCCTGGTCCCAATTACCAGGCTGCTGCTGTTTTGGCATAACTGGTCCACCTGCTCTTTTTGCCATTATTATTTGATCAACTGATAATACAGTTGCAGCAGCATCTGTCGCTAATTGAATAGCCGATTTCTTTGCAGATAATAAATCAAAAATTCCATATTCAATTGCATCGATCGTACCACTACTACTTTCATCCGAAACATCGACTCCTTGAGTCTGTCCTTCGGGCTTACTATGGTTGGCATATAATTTTGACAAGATATCAGTTGCATCTAATCCCGCATTTTCTGCCAAGGTTCTGGGAATTACTTCAAATGCTTCTCCATATTTCTTGATTGCATGTTGTAATAATCCAGGAGTTCGTTCTCCATATGCTACAACTTTACTAGCTAATTCAATTTCAATTGCACCTGCTCCTGCAACTAATCGAGAGTCTTTGGTAAGTCCTTTAATCACATTGACTCCATCATCAATAGCTCGTTCAATGTCATCTAAACTATTTTGAGTAGCTCCCCGTACAACAATGGTAGCTGTTCGAGTCCTTTCACTTTCCTGTTTAAATACAGTTACTCGGTCTCCACCAATTTCAATAGTTTCGACAACATCAATAACACCCAATTCTTCTGGCATTGGCGCTCCTAGTCTTGGTAAAGGCGTAGCTCCAACCACTCGACAAACTCGTCGTAGGTCAAATTTGCTACCAACTTTGAATACTAATATACCATATTTGTTCATATAATGTAATGCTAATTCTCCAATTCCGGCACCTGCAACAACTACTCTCAATCCAGTATCTGCTAATTCCTTCACGATACCTTCTAATTGAACTTCTTCACCTTTTGTAAAATCAAGCATTTCTTTCGCATTATGTAATAACACAGTTCCTTTAGTTTCAGTTCGCGGAAGTTCAATAGACAAGTAAACACTCCAACTTTGACTTGTTGACCTTTTTGACAGTACCTTCTGGTTCTCTGCCAAACACCATACCCTTAATAACTTGACTGTTTTCTAAACTGCTTCCCATAATCTTTACTACTCGAACATTGTCAACATTAAATTGATTAGGATTCTTTTTTGGCAAGACGTGAGAAACAGCTTCAGAAACAAGTTCGGCCAAGATATCTTCGCTTCCAAATTGTTTTGAAGCTATAGCAGTAGTCACTGCCTTTTTTAATTCTTGTTGATTTGTCAGATCATCCGACTTTTCCACAGTCAATTTCTCCAATTCTT
>CAWEXC010000004.1:0-2345050 GCA_963812955.1 uncultured Solirubrobacterales bacterium | reverse complement strand
CCACCGGATCGCGCCAGGCGTCGTGGCCAAACAGTTGCGCTTGCCCTGCGCTGGGCCGGTGCAGACCGAGCAGCAGCCGGATCGTGGTGGTCTTGCCCGACCCGTTGGGGCCGAGATACCCATACACCTCTCCCCTGCCGACGGTCAGGTCAAGCGCGTCCAGCGCGAGGGTGCTCCCGTAGCGCTTGGAGAGCTGCTTGGTATGGATTGCTGGGTCGGGTGAGCCTTGCTGCGCAAGGGCTGCTGGCTGGTTGGGTTCAAGGGCGATCACGGACATGCAGCAAGGATCTGGTGTTCGCGTGGGCTGGGCATCCGGGGTTTTCCCTGACGTATCGGCGGGAGCACCGCACCACCACGGATGCCTCTGGCCGGGTCCGTGGAAGGCCGTGTAACGGACGCATGGGATTACCGATGGAGGTTATATCGGCGCGCATCTACCGTTCGGGCTGAATGTCAGACCTCCACCACGAGCAGGATGCTGGCGTGGAGCGCAAGGGAGCGGCCGGCCTGTCGGTCGTGCAAGCCCTGGGCGATCCGGCGATGTATCCAGGGCACCCGGTGGTGCAGGTGCACGAGACCCATGCCTCTTGGGTGTTCTTGGCCGGCGATCGCGCGTACAAGATCAAGAAGCCTGTGCGGCTCGCCTTCCTCGACTACGACACGCTCGCGCGCCGGCACGCCGCCTGCTGGGAGGAGGTGCGGGTCAACCGCGAGCTGGCGCCCGGGATCTATCTCGGGGTGCGAGCGATCGTCAATGGCCCCGGAGGGTTTCACTTCGCCTCTGAGGAGACTCCCGGCGCGGTGGAGTACGCGATCGTGATGCGCCGCTTCGAGGAGACAAACACGCTGCTGGGAGCGATCCACGCACGTTCCCTGACCCGCACGCATATCCAGCAGGTCGCCGGGCGCCTGGCGGATTTTCACCAGCGCTCACCTGTGCTTGCCGCGGACAGGCCAGAGCAGCTGCTGGACAGTTGGAGGGTGAACATGCAGGAGATCGAACGCCTGCCGTTCCCTTCCCGCTGGCGGGTGGAGACGATGCGCGGGTTCGGTGAGACGTTCGTGGCTGCTCATGCCCGTGAGCTTGAGCAGCGCGTACAGCGGGGGCTCGTGCGGGACGGGCATGGGGACCTGCGCTGCGAGCACGTGCTGCTCGGCCCGCCGATCCGTGTCGTTGACCGGATCGAGTTTGACCCGGCGCTGCGCCGGATGGACGTTGCCCGCGATCTGGCGTTCCTTGCGATGGACCTGGAAGCTCATGGCCGGCGCTTGGCCGCGCAGGAGCTGGCGCGCGCCTACCGTCACGCGGGCGGCGATCCGGGCAGCGCCCGGCTACGCGCGTTTTATGGCGCCCATTGGGCGCTCGTGCGCTCCAAGGTGGCGTTGATCGCGGCCGGCACGCATCACGGCGCGCTTCGTCGCCGGGAGCGGGCGCGGGCCGAGCGTCTGTGGGGGTTGGCGGAGCGGTTGTGCTGGCGGGCTCGCGGCCCGGTCGTAATCGTGGTCTGTGGGCCGGCGGCGAGCGGGAAGTCGACGCTGGCCGCTCACCTCGCGCGTCGCTCGCGACTGCCGGTCGTCTCCTCGGATGTGCTGCGCAAGCGTCTCGCGGGGGTGGCGCTCAGCGAGCGCGCGCGACCCGAGCACTACACCCAGGACTTCACTCGCGCCGTCTACCTGTCGTTGGCGCGCGAGGCGCTCGCGCGTCTGGAGGGCCACGGTGGGGTGATCGTCGATGCCACCTGCCACGCCCGCCGCGAGCGTGCGGCGCTCTTTGCTCTGCTGCGCCCCGACGGTGTGAGCTTCCTGGCTGTCCAGTGCCAGGTGACACTAGAAACGGCGCTCGCGCGGGCGACCAGTCGGATGCAGAGCCCCGAGCGGGTCTCAGACGCTACGCCCGAGGTTGTCGCTGCGCAGTTTGATCGTTTCCAGGCGTTGGATGAGCTACCCGAGGAGTGCGTGCTCGCGGTCGACTGCGAGCAGAGCGTTGAGGCACAGGCGGCGGCGCTGACGCGCGCCATTGACCGGCAGATTGCTCTACGCACGGACGGCGGGTGTGCTTGGAGCACTGGCTCTGAGTCCGTGCTTTCCCGCCATGTGTAGGGCGTTTCCCCGCTGGGCACGGCATCTTGGCGCACATAGGGTTGGGGCATGTCAGGACACCTGCAGCTGGCTCCCGCCCCTTCAGCAACGTTGCCACCGCCGCAGCCGCAGGCCAGCCCGATCCGGGTTGTGGTGGCTGACGATCACGCCTTGATGCGCCGCAGCCTGCGACGGCTGCTGGAGAGCGAGCAGAACATCGAGGTGGTCGCCGAAGCCGACGACCTGACGGGCGCCGCTCACCACGTTCATGGCCAGCAGCCGCACGTGCTGGTGCTCGACCTGAGTATGTCCGGCATGTCGAGCCTGCAGACGATCAGCCAGCTGCGAGAGCGCGTCCCTGACACGCAGATCGTGGTCGTCACGATGGAGGAGAACCCCGCCTTCGCGCAGCGTGCGATTACAGCCGGCGCGCTCGGGTTCGTGTGGAAGGATCGCGCCGATACCGACCTGCTCGAGGCCGTGCGTGCCGCGGCCCGCGGCGAGGAATATCTGAGCCCCAGCGTCGCCGCTCGCCTGGCTGCGCTTCACCGCTCGCTGACCGGCGAGGATTTGACGGTCCGCGAGGTCGAAGTGCTCAGGCTGATCGTGCTCGGCTACACCACCGTGGAGATCGCCCGCAAACTGCATGTCTCGCCGCGCACGATCGAGACCCACCGGGCGCACATCCACAGCAAGCTCGGGGTCCGCACCCGCGCGGAGCTGGTGCGCTACGCGCTACGACGCGGCCTGCTGAGCACCTGAGATTCCCACAGGGGCAGCGGCGCTAAGCGGTAGACGTGCTGCCAGGAGCGTGCCAGCCGAGTCCGAGCTGATGCTGAGCGTCCCGCCGGCGAGGCCGACTCGCTCGTGCATCCCTTCCAGCCCGAAGCCGCTGCTCTGAGCGCTGGTGTCGAATCCTTGACCGTCGTCCTGCACTTCGATCGACAGCTCGCCCTCGCTCTGTTTGAGCACTACGCGGACGGTGTTGGCGCGGGCGTGCTTGGTGATGTTCGTGAGCGCCTCCTGCAGCAGCCGGTAGACGGTGGTCTGCATCTCCCCGTCAATGTTCTCGTGCTCGGTGGCGCGGGCGGGTAGGTCGAGGTCGCTGTCGATGGTGGCTCCGCTCTGCTCGCGGTGGCGGTCGAGCAGCGCCTCGATCGCTGCTCTGAGACCGAGCTCATCCAGGGCGGCGGGTCGCAGCTCGGTGATGATCGCGCGGAGGTTTTCGATCTCCTGTTCGATGTGCTCGGCTGCTTCCTCGATCGCACCCCGCGTCGGGTTGAGGTCATCCTGGATGAGAACAGAGGCGACGAGTAGCCGTAGCCCTCCGAGGCTCTGCAGCGTCTCGTCGTGCAGCTCCCGCGCCCAGCGGCGCCGCTCGGCGTCGGCGGCGGCCAGCGAGCTGCGCAGCCGGTCGGCCTGCACGCTCTGCGCGAGCGCCACCGCCGTTGCGGCGCTGAGCGCGAACGTGCGCAGCATCTGCTCGTCGTCCTCGCTGAACACGTCTTGGTCTGCGCCGTGATCGAAGGCGGCGAGGATGCCGAGCGCCTCGCCGCGGTGAACCATCGGCACGAGCAGCGCGGTCTGCGCGTCGGGCACCCCGAACTCGCGTGGGGCGATCCGCAGGCGGGCGGCCACGTCCGTGATCCGCTCGGGCTGACCGCGCCTGAGTACCTGCCCGGAGGTCGAGCCGGCGACAGGCAGGCGTACCCCTCGCATGTCCTCGGCGTGCCCGGCGCTGGCGTGCACTACCAGCTCCTCTGCCTCGCGCAGCATGATCACGAGGCTGCGGGCGCCGACGAGCGCGCGGCCCCGCTTGACGATCAGCTCAAGCACGCGCCCGAGCGATACCTCGCCGCCGACCGCGATGGCGATGTCGCGCGTGGCCTCCAGCCCGCGGATCGCCTTCTCGAGCTCGTGGCGGCGTCGCTCGCTGACCTCATACAGCCGGGCGTTCTCCATCGCCACGGCTGCCCACCGTGCGAGCATCACGACTGCCTGTTCGTCGGTCTCGGTGAACTCGCCGTCCTGCTTGTCGGCGAGGTACAGGTTGCCCCATGCCTGCCCGCGAACGAGGACGGGCACGCCAAGAAAAGAGCGCATGGGTGGATGCCCTGCTGGGAACCCGTAGCTTGAGGGGTGCTGGCCGACATCGGCCAGGCGTAGCGGCTCGGGGTGTTCGATCAGTGTCCCGAGCACGCCGCGCCCGCGAGGCAGAGCCCCGATCGAGCGGCGGGTCGCCTCGTCGATTCCAACGGTCAGGAACTGCTCAAGCTCGGAGCGATCCTCGTTGAGGACGCCGATCGCGGCGTAGCGCGCTCCGGTGATCTCCCTTGCGGCCTCAAGGACACGATCGAGCACGGCCTGCTGGTCGAGCTCGGTGACGAGTGCCTGCCCTACGTCGAGCAGCTGTCGATGCCATCGCTCATCGGAATCCTCGATCATCTTGGGGCAGAGATTAGCCGTAGTCCGCCTCACTGGACTGCGGGAATCCCCTGATAGAGCAGGCTGCGCGCGACCTACGCTCAGCGTCGGCGTCGATCAGACCGAAGGGCGCCATCCGAGCACGTTATGCCCCAGCCCTTGAGCCCTCCTGAGAGACCCGACCCGATTCCAGAGAAGCCGCGTTGCGCGCGCTGCGGCGATGTGATCGGCGCCTATGAGCCGATGACCATCATCGAGGACGGCAAGCCACGCAACACCTCGCCCTCCGCCGAGCTAGGCAGGGATCTGCGGGCCGTCAAGTGCTACCACGCGGCCTGCTTCTGGCCGTAGAGGCCGTCGCGCCACCGACGGGCATCCGAGGAAACCCGCACCTGCTGCGCGCGGCTACTGCGGATGTAGCAGCGCGCGCCTGGTGGGAGCCTCAACCTCACACCAAGCTCACTCATAAGGAGGACCGGATGTCGTTGCCAGCCCATTGCAGTGAAATAGCTGTCGTTGATGTGATGAACCCAGGGATCATCGACTGTCCGCCACAGACACCGCTGACCGAGGTCACATCGTTGATGGCCGAGAACACTGTCCACTGCGTGGTCGTGGATGGCCTCGCGCGTGGCCCCCATCACAGCGAGCGGTTTGTGTGGGGCGTCATCTCAGACATCGACCTGATGCGCGCCGCGGCCAGCGGCAGGATGGATGGCGAAGCGGGCGAGATTGCCGCGACCGAGATCGTCACGATCGAGCGCGGCGAGGAGGTTCAGCGTGCCGCGCAGCTGATGGCCGAGCACGAGTGCTCGCACCTGATTGTGGTCGACCGCGACTCGGGCCGCCCGGTCGGCGTGCTCTCAAGCCTGGATGTTGCCCGCGCGCTGGTGTGGGGAGTGCGACCGGCGAGCAAGGTGCCAGCTCCGTAGTTTCCACCTACGACGAACACGGATCTACTCGACTACCAAAGCCAAAACGCGACCGTAAGGTGCTGAGCATGAACACAGAGACCCCCAATACCCCGCAGCGCGTAGTAATCGCCGGCGGCGGCGTGGCGGCGCTTGAGACGGTCTTGGCGCTGCACGACCTCGCACCTGAGCTGACCGACGTGACAGTGATCGCACCCAACCCTGACTTCCATTACCGCCCGATGACCGTGCGCGAGCCGTTTGCGCAGGGACAGGCCCGCCGCTACCCGCTTGCGCCGATCGTCAGCGACGCCGGCGCGAGGCTGATCTGCGACGAGCTGGCGTGGGTGGACCCCGATAACCGGATCGCCCACACCAGGGGCGATGAGCAGCTGGAGTACGACGCGCTCGTGCTGGCGCTCGGAGCGAAGGCCACCCCCCGCTACCGGCACGCGGTCACGATCGACGCCGCCCGTATGGACGAGATCCTGCACGGCATCATCCAGGATGTCGAGGGCGGCTACATCAAGAGCCTCGCGTTCGTCGCGCCCGGCCGGATGGCGTGGCCGCTGCCGCTGTATGAGCTTGCGCTGCTGACCGCCGGCCGCGCCTACGACATGAACATGGATGTGGCGATCACGCTCGTTACCCCGGAGGACGGCCCACTGGCGATCTTCGGACAGAACGTGAGCGGCGCAGTCTCAGAGTTGCTTGCGCGGTCGAACGTGCAGACGATCCACTCGGCCTACGCTGAAGTCCACGAGGAGGGCGAGGTGGTCATCAACCCCGGCGACCGGCGGCTACACGTCGATCGGGTGATCGCGCTGCCCGAGCTCTACGGCCCCAGCGTGCGCGGCATCCCCTTGAGCGAACACGGCTTCTTGCGCGTGGACCGCTACGGGCGCGTGCTGGACGCTGAGGGCGTCTACGCGGCCGGTGACTGCACCGAGTTTCCGGTCAAGCACGGGGGCGTCGGCTCCCAGCAGGCCGATGTGGTCGCCTTGTCGATCGCGGCAGCCGCCGGCGCGGATGTCACTCCGGAGCCGTTTCACCCTGTGATCCACGGGATGCTGCTCAACGGCGGTAAGCCGCTGTATCTGACGGCGAAGATCACGGGCGGGCATGGGTTCAGCTCGGAGCTGGCCGACACGCCGAGCTGGTCGCCGCCGAGCAAGATCGCCACCAAGTACCTGGCGCCCTACCTCGACACCCTGGACCGCGAGACGACACCGACATGACACGCCCAAGCAGCGATATTGGCGGGGCGGCCCGACCCTGCATGGTGCTCGGCTATGACCGCAGCGAGAGCTCGCGTCACGCCGCGCGCTGGGCGGCGAACGAGCTGGCCGGCGGCGGCAAGCTCGTGATCGTGTATGCCTGCCGGGCACAGCACATGCCGCCAAGCCCGCTCAGCAACGCGGGCGAGCGCCACGAGCAGGGCCGCGCGATCCTCGATGAGCTGATGCTCGACGGCGATGACGCACTGTTCGACATCGAACTGGAGACCCACGTCGCAGACCAGGACCCCGCCGCGGCGCTGATCGAGGCCGCCCAGCGCCATGATGCTCGCGCGATCGTGCTCGGCTCAAAGCCGCACTCGCGGTTGCACGAGGCGCTGGGCACGGTGACGACGGAGCTGCTTCAGAGTGCGCCGGTGCCGGTGATCACGGTGCCGTCGAGCGCGCCGGCCGCCGGCCGCCCGCTCATGCAGTCCGCCGCCGCAGAGTGAGCGCGCCGAGCGCGAGCGCGATCAGCGTCGCGCCGACGATCACTGCGATGTCGAGAGCGATCCGGCCGCCGAGCGGGCCTGGGTGGGTGGCGCGTGCCAGCGCGTCGTAGGCGTAGGTCAGCGGCAGCGCGCTTGAGAGGTCGTAGAGCGCACTGGCCATCTCGTGCCGGTTCACGAACAGCCCGCACAGCAGCAGTTGGGGGAAGATGATCGCGGGCATGAACTGCACGGCCTGGAACTCGGTGCGCGCGAAGGCGCTGACGAACAGGCCGAGCGCCATGCCGAGCACGGCATTGCCGATGGCGAGCAGCCCGATCAGCCATGCGCCGTGCGGGGCGTGCAGGCCGAGCAGCACGAACCCGACGAGGCAGACCACGAGCGCCTGCAGCGCGGCGAGCAGCCCGAACGCGATCCCGTAGCCGGCGAGCAGGTCGGCCTTGGCGAGCGGCAGGCTCATCAGCCGCTCCAGCGTGCCGCTGGTGCGCTCGCGCAGCATCGCAATCGACGTGACCAGGAACATGATGCTGAACGGGAACAGGCCGCACATCGGCGCCCCGATCGCCTGGAACGTTGCGGGCTGCCCGTCGAAGATGTAGCGCAGCAGAGTGAGCAGCCCAACGGGCACCACGAGCAGCAGCGCCACCGTGCGCGGGTCGCGGCGAATCTGCCACAGCACGCGGCGGGCGGTCGCCAGCGTGATCCGGGGGCTCACCTGGACGCCTGCCCGATGATCGCAAGGAACGCCCGCCCGAGGTCCTGCTCGCCGGTGCGCTCGCGCAGCCGCTCGGGCGTGGTCTGCTCAAGCAGAGCCCCTTCGCGCATCAGCAGCAGCTCGTCGCACTCGCTGGCCTCGTCCATCACATGACTTGAGATCAGCAAAGTGCTGCCCGCCTGGGCGAGCTCGCGGAAGGTGCCCCACAGTTCGGCGCGCAGCACAGGGTCCAGGCCGACGGTCGGCTCGTCGAGCACCAGCAGCTCGGGGTCGCCAAGCAGCGCGGTGGCGAGTGACACCCGCGAGCGCTCCCCGCCCGAGAGGGAGGCGACGACCTGGTGCTCACGACCTGCCAGGCCGACCGTCTGGACGACCTCGCCGATCCGCTGCTCGCCGACATCGAGGATCGCGGCGAAGTAGCGCAGGTTCTCGCCGATGCTGAGATCGCCGTAGACCGATGGGGCCTGTGTGACATACCCGACGCGCCGGCGCAGCTTTGGGGAGCCGGCGTGTTCGCCGAGCACGTTCACCCGACCGGCGTGGATGATCTGCACACCGACGATCGCACGCATCAGCGTGGTCTTGCCGCAGCCGCTCGGGCCGAGCAGACCCGTCACCGACCCGCTGGCGACCTGCAGGGTGAGACCGTGGAGCACGGGGCGCCCGCCGCGCACGACATGCAGATCCTCGATCTCAATTGCCGTGTCGGCCATCTGGCCGCACAAGCTATCCCCTGGACTCCGCCTCCGCTTAGAATTGGGCGGGTGCAGGTTTGGGAGCTAGATCGTCTGCGTGTCGCGGCGCACCATCCGCAGATCCTTCGCTCCGACGAGGACGCGAATCGCGTGATCGCGCTGCTATTGCCGCAGGGTGAGGCTCTGCAGGAGCACCAAGTCCATGAGCACGCGCTTGTGTTCGTCCTACGCGGCGAGCTGTTGGTGAGCGCGGGCGCGAGCGAGCGAACGTTGTCCGCGCCGAGCCTGATCCATTTCGATCCCGGCGAGCGCCACGAGGTACGCGCGATCAGCGAGTGCCAACTCGTTCTGTGCTTGGCGCCGTGGCCCGGCCCTGGACATCCAAGCCAGAAGGGTTGTCGCATAGAGCAGTTCGACCTTCATGCCTCGTCCGGCGCCGTCAGCTGGGAGCGATAGCGGTTGACGGCGATCAGAGCCCACAGTGCCTCGACGACGCCGAAGGGCCAGGTCCCGGCGAGGAACCCATAGACGCTTGACAGGGCGCAGCCGCAGGCGAAAGCGAGGATGAAGCCACGGCCGCGTCGTTCAAGAGGATGTCCCGCGTGGCGTAGAACTTGAAGTGGCGGTCCTCCCGCCTCGTCCGGTCGTGTTGCGACCGTGGCGAGTGCGAAATCGGTCCATTCGAGACAGGAGGAGCCGCCATGAAGAAGGTACATGCTGGGCAGGTCACGAGCGAGGACGCGTCGACGGAGGTGCCTGTGCTGCCTGCGCGGGTGCAGGCCGCGCTCGGGGAGCTCGCCGGGGCGGCTAGGGAGGGGCTGCTCGCGTTGAGCGTGGGTGTCGGGCTTGGTGTGATGCACGAGCTGATGGCCGAGGAGGTGCAGGAGGTGTGCGGGCCACGCGGCAAGCACGACCCTGCGCGGGTCGCCTACCGGCACGGCAGCGACGAGGGCGAGGTCACGCTCGGTGCCCGCCGGGTGGGGGTGCGCCGGCCGCGGATGCGCGCCAAGGACGGCAGCGGCGAGGTGTCGGTCGAGACCTACGAGCACTTCGCCGCCCGTGACGTGTTGAGCGCGGTCGTGCTGGAGCGGATGCTCGCGGGCGTCTCCACCCGCCGGTTCGTGCGTACCCAGGAGCCGGTCGGTGAGGAGGTGGAGGCGCAGGCGCGCTCGACGTCGAAGTCGGCGGTCTCGCGCACCTTCGTTGCCCGAACCGCGCAGACGCTGAAGGAGCTGATGAGTCGTCGCCTGGATGACGTGCGGTTGGCGGTGCTGATGCTCGACGGGGTCGTCTTGAAGGACCACACCAACATTGTCGCGCTCGGGATCACGACTGACGGTGTGAAGGTTCCGCTCGGGTTGTGGGAGGGTTCCACAGAGAACAAGACGATCGCGACCGCGCTGCTGGCTGATCTCGTGGACCGTGGCCTTGACGTCGAGCAGGGCGTGCTCGTCGTGCTCGACGGCTCCAAGGCCCTCGGAGCCGCAGTGAACGCGGTCCTGGGGCCGCGTACCCCGGTCCATCGGTGTGTCCGCCACAAGGAGCGCAACGTGCTCGAGCACCTGCCCGAGCGCGACCGGCCAGAGGTCAAGCGCCGGCTCCGCCGAGCGTGGGCGCGTGAGGATCACAAACAGGCCCTCGGGGAACTCCAGGCGCTCGCCGCTGAGCTCGAGCGTTCTCACCCCGGTGCCGCAGCGTCCCTACGGGAGGGCATGGAGGAGACGCTCACCGTTACCCGTCTCGGCGTGAAGGGCGCGCTGAAGCGCACGCTGCAGAGCACGAACCCATGCGAGTCGATGATCGAGTGCGTTCGTCGCAGCTCGCGGAACGTCAAGCGCTGGCAGTCCGGGGAGATGTCCCTACGCTGGACTGCCGCCGGGATGATCGAGGCTGAGCAGCAGTTCCGACGGATCATCGGCTACGACGGCCTCGCCAAGCTCGCCCTTGCTGTCGAACGCGAGATCACCCAGCCCACCACCACACACGTCGCCGAGGAGGCCGCTACGCTCATCACCGTCTAAGAGATTCACCCGGGCCGCCATCATCAAAGTTCCACGCCGGCCGGGACATCCTCCGCGAAGACGCCGAGGCACTCATCACCCGCCTGAACCTCAGCTACCAAGACATCGCCGACACCCTCGACCTCGCCCTGGAGATCATCGGCGAAGACCTCCACGACCTCTACCAACGAGCCGACAACACCATCAGGCGCCTACTCAACCAAGCCCTCTTCAAATCCCTCTACGTCAGCGACGAAACCATCACCCAAGCCGAACTGGCCGAGCCCTTCGCCGAGCTACGCACCCTGCGCAACACCATCCACGGCACCCCCAGCACCACGCCCCACCCCACGCCCGCCACCACCACCAGCACGCACCCCCAAGACGCCAAGACCCCCGCGCCCTGGCGGGAACGGGGGTCCTTTGACGTTGGTTCGATTAGCGACGTTTTGGTGGAGCCAACCGGGATCGAACCGGCGACCTCCTGCTTGCAAAGCAGGGGCGGGCGTGCTGGAGCCAACGGATATGGGGATTTGCATCGGCCAGTATGGCGTTATAGCTAGCAAAACTGACCAGTGCGGTACTCAAAGCGGTACTCGCTGCCATGTGGTACTCACGTGGTACTCTGTATTTAAAATGGCGGCTGAAGGTAAGCAAAGCGGCAGTGATCCAACCGGCGCGCTCGTGGTTGCAGGCCGCGCGAACAGGCCCTCCTACGAGGCCAAGTGGCGGCGCGCTGGGAGGCAGGTGAAGCGCCGCATAGGACCCGCTTGGCTTGAGCGGGCAGCCGATGACAGCGGTTGGGTGATGCGGCGCGGGCGAGTGCCGGAGGGCTACTTCGACGAGAAGCGCGCGACGGTGCGAATGGCTGAGCTGATCGCCGAGCACGACGAGGAGGAGCGCGCGATCGAAGCCAGCGAGCGTGAGCGCCGCGAGCGCGGCGTAACCTTCCGCGAGCTGGCGGCGGAGTGGCTGGAGCACCTGCGGCACGAGCGCGGCGCGAAGCCGTCCACGCTCAGCGACTACCGCTACATGCTCGCCGAGCCCGGAGCGCCGCACCGCCGCGGCAAGGGCAAGAGCCCCGGAGTGCTCATGGCCGCGTTCGGCGATCGGCCCGCGGCGAAGATCACCACGCGGGAGGTGTCGGCGTTCCTGCGTGGGCTGGACCGCCAAGGCGTCTCGCCCCGTTCGGTCAACAAGAACCGGCAGGTGCTCTCCGCCATCTTCGGCTTCGCCTGCCGCGCGGACACACACAACCTGCCGTCCAATCCCGTGGCGGCGACCACCAAACGCCGCGAACCACCACCGGCGGTACTCGACTTCTACGAGCCCGAGGAGGTGGAGACGATCGCCTCCGCAGCCGCCAACGGATCGCATCGCGGCGCACAGCCGGCCAACCTGAGCGTCGATGAGATCGCCTGGCGCGCACGCGAGGACGCACAGGACGGCGAGCTGTTCCGTCTTGCCGCCTACACCGGCCTGCGCCTCGGCGAGCTGGTCGCGCTGCGCTGGGAGGATGTCGACTTCGATGCCCAGCGGATGGTCGTCCATCGCGCCGTGTCCGCCGGTGTGGAGGGGCCGACCAAGAGCTGGCAGGCACGGTTCCTGCCGCTCGCCGACCCCGCCGTCGAAGCCTTGGAGCGTCTACAGGGCCGCGGCGACTACACGTCGCGCGAGGACTACATCTTCTGCTCGCGCTTGGGCCGGCGGCTCGACCCCTCCGCCATCCGCCGCCGCTTCAAGGCGGCACGCGACGCCGCCGGTCTGCGCCCGCTGCGCTTCCACGCGCTACGCCATGCCGCCGGCAGCCTCATCGCCCGGCACGCTGACGCGCGCTTCGTACAGGAGTTCCTCGGACACTCGCGGATCACGACCACCGAGCGCTACATGCATGCCAAGGCGAGGCCAGAGGATCTGGAACGGGTCAATCTGGCGTTCGCGGCGAGGTCATCCAACGACCAGGGGTTCCCGCAGTCGAATCCCGCGACAGACAAGTAACTACGCGGTGTGTACTGAGGGCACGATATCCCCAGCCACTTCGCTGGCCGGGCGCGAGGCCCGGCCCCAGCGCCGGGCCTCAGCTTTTGTCGGCTGGGCACCGTGGCAGAGGTTGGCGGTGTAAGGCGCCATGTGGCGCTGAATGGCGCTGTGTGGCGCTGACATCCCACTTGGGGGAGTGAAGGCTGGCCTGTGGTGGAGCGCCAACGTTTTCCCACGGCTCGTCATTGAGCTGCCATAATGGGCGACACGATAGACGACAGAGAAGGTATTTGAATGGCGGACTTGGCGGAGCGACTCGGCAGGGCGACAGGGCAGATAGAGCTTGACCAAGCGGAACTCGCACGCGTGCTCGGGACGAATCCACGCACCGTGTCGCGCTGGCTCTCACGGCAGACCGCGCCCCGCCCCGACGCTCGCGAGCGCCTGCTGGAGCTGATCGTGGTGCTTGAGAAGCTGTCGGGCGTGCTACGGCCCGAACCAGCCCACGACTGGCTGTTCACACCTAACGACTCGCTCGACCATCACAAGCCGGTTGACCTGCTGCGCACAGGAGAGTTCCGACGCGTGCTGGGGGCAATAGACGCGATGTCCGAGGGCGTCTTCGTCTAATTGCGCGTGATCGACCAGAAGCTCCTCGCTCGAATCGACGCGATCGAGCCGGCCCCCTTCGCCGGTGAGGCGTTCCGGCACCTCGCTCACGACCACCACCCGCTTTCAGGCATAGGCGCCCAAATCCACGGCGGGCGGTGGAATCCACCAGAGAGCTTCTCCACCCTCTACCTCGCGCTCGACCGCGAGACCACGATCCGCGAGTTCTACCGACTCGCCAAACGGCAGGGCCGTGACCCGGAGGACTTCTTGCCGAGGCGCCTGTATCGCTATGACATTGCCCTCGCCGCTCTCCTCGACCTCCGTGACCCCGCCATCCGCGCGGCTCTGCAGCTCGACGACCTCGAGCTGCGCTCCAACGATGCCGCCAAGTGCCAGCAGATCGGAGAATCCGCTCACCACCTCGGCCTGGAGGGCATACTCGCGCCATCGGCGACCGGCGAAGGAGCCGTTTTGGCCGTGTTCTTCGATCGCCTGCACGCCGACTCGCAGGTTCGCGACCGCGACTATGAGCCGTGGAGCGCCCCGCCATCAGAGCCACAACCCTCCTGAACCTGGCCGTCGGCCCACGATCGAGAAGGCGCTCACCTCCAAGGCGAGCATGCGCACACGGTGGCGGTGCTTGGCGGTGTAACGCGGTGATCGGGGTCTGGTGGCTACCGCTCACGCCACCGACCGTCCGCCGGCCCGCTCCGTACAGCCGTCTCGATCTCGTCGCGCAGGAAGATCCAGCGGCGGCCGAGCTTACGCCCGGGGAGGACCTCGCGCCGGGCGTATTCGAGCACGGTCGAGATCGGCAGGTGCAGCAGCTCGGCGACGTCGCGGCCGTCGAGGACATCCTCGCGCGTCAGCCGAGGACGGGTTGGGATGGATGTGGGAATGGTGCTCATAGAGGTGGGCAGAGAAGCGGGCTTTTGTGTTATTGACCCTGAGCGGCCCAAAACGGCCACGTAATTTGCGAACGCCCGGCGACGTCCGACCGACACCCCGGCCTTTTTCCAACTCCAGCGACGCACGCTGACACCCCGACCTGTCCCGGCAACCCCGCCGGGCGCCGTCCAGCCACGCGCCTCCAAATCGGTGACGGCGGACCTTCCGCGTGCCTCGGGTCGCTTCGCTCCGCCTCCAGCACAGACAACGGGTATGAAATACCGGGTGGGCTTGCTGTCCGGTCGTGTTCGTAGGGTCGTTTGACCAGGACAGGGGCTCTTGTGGGAAGACGCAAATGGTGGGGCAGGCCGCCGTGCATTTGGGCTGCGAGCCCGTCAATGACTATATGGCCGCCCCTGCGACTCACCTGGTTGGGCTGAGAGCCCGAATCCGTATTTGTCGCTGCCCACCGCGCCTTCCAGTTTGAGAGTTAGATGGCTGGTGAAAGGAGTGGAAAGTGCGGTTTTTCGGTATTGATGTTCACTTGGAGTTCTGCGAGGTCGCGGTCGCTGAGGGCGGCAAGGTCTCGCAGGTCGGGCGGATCGCGAGCACACCGGAGGCGATCAGGGAGTTCGCGCGTGGTCTCGGCGGCGAGGATCAGATCGTCTTGGACGCCAGCGGCAGCGTGATGGCGATCGCGAGGATCCTGCGGGAAAGCAACGTCGGGCGGGTCGTGGTCTCTAACGCGGCGCAGACGCGCGCGATCTCTCACGCGCGGGTGAAGTCTGACCGCTTTGACGCTGCGATGCTCGCCAGGCTGCTCTCAGCAGGGATGCTCAGCGAGGTATGGGTGCCGGACGAGGCGACGCTCGCGCTACGCCGCCGGGTCGCGCGGCGCTCAGCTTTGGTGCGGGCACGCACCCGGATCAAGAACGAGGTGCACGCCGTCGTGATGCGCTGCCTGCTTGGCCGCCCACCGGTCAGCGATCTCTTCGGCCGTAAGGGACGTGTGTGGCTGGCCAAGCAACAACTCCCGGAGGAGGAGGCCGAGACGGTGGCGGGCTGTTTGCGCCAGATCGACTTCCTGGATGGCGAGATCGCTTTGCTTGACCAGAAGATCGCCGAGCAGGCCCTGGCGTGGCCGGGGCTGTGCAGGCTGTTGACGATCCCCGGCGTGGATATCGGGACCGCGGCGGCGGTGATCGCGGCCGTCGGGGACATCACACGCTTTCAGAGCCCTGGGCAGCTGGTTGCCTATCTCGGCTTGGACCCGAAGGTCCGTCAGTCCGGCTCAGAGCCCGCACGCTACGGGCATATCTCAAAGCGCGGCAACGCGCAGGCCCGTTCGATGCTGGTCGAGGCGGCATGGATCGCGATCCGCAGCCCCGGCCCGCTCAAGGCGTTCGGCGAGCGCGTCCGTGCTCGCCGCGGCGCCCAGGTCGCGGCAGTCGCTGTCGCACGCAAGCTCGTGGTTCTCTGCTGGCATCTACTCACCAAGGACGAGGACTACGCGTTCGCCCGCCCCTCGCTGACGCGCCAGAAGACCCGCCGGTTAGAACTCACCGCCGGCGCGTCACGACGGCCACGCCGCCACGACGGGGCAACCCTCTCGCCGACGGCGGCTCAACGCGCGGCGGAGCGCGAACTACAAACCCAGGCAGAGCTCGCCTACCGGCGCCTGGTCGACGATTGGCGCTCAACAGCAGCACCGAAGGGTGGTGCGGGTGCGACACCGGGGCGCGGCCGGCCTTGACCCCGGCTCCCACCATCACCTTCAGCGCAGCCACACCACCCCCAACGAAAAAAGGTTCCCCCCCAGCCCTTGACTTTTCATCCGCAGATGCACACGCCTCCCGGCGCTGCGCGATCGCTGTGCTGCCGAAGCGCACCCTCAAGCGTGGAGCAGCGCCCTCAGCAACCCCGAAGAAAAGTTCGCGCAAGCCCTTGACTTTTCATCCGCAGATGCACACGCCTCCCGGCGCTGTGCGATCGCTGTGCTGCCGAAGCGCACCCTCAAGCGTGGAGCAGCGCCCTCAGCAACCCCGAAGAAAAGTTCGCGCAAGCCCTTGACTTTTCATCCGAACATGCACGCCAAAGCGAGCGCTGTGTGATCGCTGTGTGACGAAGTCGTTGGCCGGTTGAGCGCGCTCGCGGTCAATAACCATGTGATGACCGCAGCCAGCATCGGTGCCGCCAGGGGCGGCGGGTACGCCCGCTACCTGGAGAGCAAGACCGTCCAGCCCGAGCGCGGCGACTACTACCTGACCCCCGACGGGGAGATGACGCAGGCCCCCGGCAGGTGGCTTGCCGACGCCAAGACCCTGGAGAGATTGGGGATCGAGGCCGGCGGCCCAGTGGACGGCGCGGACTTTATCGCCCTGATGGAGGGCCGCCACCCAGGCACCGGCCGGTGCCTTCGCCCGGAGGGCGCCGGCGGTGGACGGGGCGGCGGAATTGACGCGACATTCAGCGCACCAAAGTCCGTCTCGACGGTCTGGGCGCTCGGGGATCCTTGGCAGCGCGAGCAGATCGAGCAGGCCCACGCCAGAGCGGTCGAGCAGACGATCCGCCACCTCCGAGAGCAGGTGCCCGTCGTGCGACGCCGCTACAGCGGCCAAGTCGTCGAAGAGCACGCCAAGGACGTGATCGCAACCGAGTACCGGCATACCACCGCCCGCGGAGTCTCCGGCGCACAGGCCCCCGACCCCCAGCTACACAGCCACGTCGTCATCACCGGCGCCGTCCGCGAGGACGACCGAATCGTGGCCGTCGCGTCGCGGCCGATCTTCCGCAGCGCACGAGAACTGGGAGCGTTCTATCGCGCTGCGCTCGCCGAGGAGCTGGTGCGGGAGGGGTACGCGATCGAGCATGGCACCGGCAAGGACGGCCGGTACTTCGAGATCGCGGGTGTTCGCCGGGAGTTGTGCGATGCGTTCTCCGGTCGCTCGCGTGAGGTCGCTCGCGCGGCGGAGCGCTTCCGTGCCCGCTACGGCCGCGCGCCCGAGCGCGGGGAGCTTCGCAACCTCGCGCTCGAGAACCGCCGGTCCAAGGAGCTGACCACACGCTCGGACCTACAACGAGTATGGGCAGAGACTGGAAGTGACTACGGGTTCGGGCCGGACGAGGCCGTGCGTCTGGTCGGCACATCGGAGCGCCCTGCAGCCGACCGCGCGATCGAGGATCGCGTCGAGGCGAAGCTGACCGAGCAGCACGCCGTCTTCCAGGAGCGCGATCTGCGCGCGGTCGTGCTGGAGCAGGCCGCCGGCGAGCTGGCGCCGGATCAGGCGCTCGCCGTCGCGCGAGGGATGATCCGCGACCGGCGAGTGCTGACCCTGGAGGGCGGGCGGATGACCACGCTGGCGGTCCGCGCCCAGGAGCAGGCGATCGAGCGCCGCGCCGCCCAGCTCTCCCAGCCAGCAGGCCGGGATGTCGGCGGCGGCACTCGCGAACAAGCCGCCCGCGAGGTCAGCGAGCGAATCGGCGCGCCGTTGGGCGCCGAGCAGCGTCACGCGCTCGAAGTCCTCACCGGCCCCGAGCGCGCCGCGGTCCTTGTCGGTCCCGCCGGCACCGGCAAGGGCGTGGTGATCGACGCCGCCGCCCGCGCGGAGCAGCACGCCGGGCGGGAGACGATCGGCGTCGCCGTGTCCGGGTCCACAGCAGAGCGCCTCGGCGCCAACAGCCCCGCGCTCACCGGGCAGACACTCACCCTCGACTCGCTGGTCGCCAGCGCAAACACGGGCACCCTCCACGTGGACAGGGATACCACGGTCATCCTTGACGAGGCGGGAATGGTCGATCACAAGCGCCTCGACGCGCTGACCGCCCTCGTGGAGCGCTCCGGGGCGAAGCTGATCGCGGTCGGGGATGGCAAGCAGCTCCCCGCGATCGGCCCCGGCGGCATGTTCGACCGGCTCACCAATCACGCGCCCACCGCCGAGCTCGCGGACATCCACCGCACGAAGGACCCAGCCGACCAGCGCGCGTGGCAAGCGCTACGCGCGGGAGAACCCGAGCGCGCAATGGCGCACTACGCCTCACGCGGCCAACTGCACCTCACAGACACCCGCGACCAAGCAGCAGAGCGGGCCGTACAAACATGGGCCTCGCTCACCGAGGGGCGCGATATCCGCGAGGTCGCGCTGATCGCCGACGCCTCCAACCAGGAGATCGACCGGCTCAACGCCCGCGCCCAACACCTCCGCACACAACGAGGAGAACTCGGACACCACGAGATCCCCTTGCCAGGCGTTCACTACGGCCTACGCGAAGGCGACCTCATCGCATTCACCGCACAACACCGCCCGCCAGGACAACCGCGGGTCGAGAACGGCACCCGCGGACAGGTCAGCGCCATCCACGAGCAGGGAGTCACGGTCAAGCTCGACGGGTCACACCGCCGGCTGCAGCTCGCCGGCGACGATCTGGACTCGCTGAGGCTCGCCTACGCGCAACACGTCTACCGCCAGCAGGGCGCGACCGTCGATCGCGCCGTCGTGCTGACCGGAGGCTGGCAAACCAGCAAGGAGACCGCCTACGTCGAGGCCACCAGAGCACGCCACGGCACCGCGTGGTTCATTGCTCGCGACGACCTCGGCCTCGAAGGGCAAGACCCCCAGCGCATCGCACGCCTTGCCCAAAAAATGACCAACAGCCGCGCGCGCACCCCATCCCTCGCATACCTGGAACGACCCAAGCGCGGCTGGGAGCCGAGCCGCAATCCCCCGCGGCTTCGCTCCGTGCTCTCACCAACACACTGGCTGACCCGCGCACTCAACCGCGACACGCCCGACCGCCGTGTGGGCCGCGGGCGTTGAGCGAACTCTTGTGGCCCCCCATGACGCGGTTATTTGCGGCTACATTCCAACCATACGCGCGTGCTGCGCTCGTGACGGCTCACGTGCAGCGTCTTCGGACCCCCGCAGGGAACCGGGCCAGCGCCGATAGAGCCGTTAAAAAAGGCTTCGGCCTGGTATGTGCCGGGTTCAAGGCGTAGGACGAGTTCGCCACCTTCGTAGAGGGTTGCGTAAGGACGACGTTCAGCTCCAACGTAACGATACACGTTGAGCGTACTATCAGATATCCCGCTTGGAGTGGTATGTGCGCGGTGCCCATGGCGCCCAGGTAGGCCAACGCCACCGAACGTTACGAGAAATGTTACGAGGGTAGCTAGCATAATAGGATCTCAGCAGGTTCCATAGTATATGTCGCCAGGTGTCGGCCCCATGTACCCGCCGCACAGCTCGGGCGGGCTTGAATTGTAGCGTTCGCTGTAGGGCCAACCGAACCAGCCTTCCTCAAGGCCGTCGTAGCCTACATGCTGTTGCGCCATTAACTGCTTGGCCGAGAAGCTGGGCATTTCTTCGTCTGCCACCTCCCCGCCCGCCACTACATTTTTGGAATAGACTGGCCAGCCGTTGTAGCAGTAGTGCTGTTCGGTGCCCGGGTCGGCTTCCCCAACGTAGTTGCACCATATGCCTTCTGTAGGGGTAGTTGACTTCAGCGTGTAGTTGTTATAGTGGTTTTTTGCGACTTCCCAGACGTAGGGTGCGTCCACATACTGATAATATTTTTCTGGTCCACCATAATCCATCGCCCAGAACCACCAGAGCGAGCAGCACCCTTTGTATTCGCCGCCCTGTTGCCCCGACTCCATCCACTTTGTGCCATTGGAGTCCATCCATACCCACTGCTCCATATCAACAAAGTCCCCGGCCGAGGAGTCAGGAACATCCAGGGCTGTTGTGTCCTGTTGCTCCCACGAGCCCTCAATCTCTTCGCTACTGCCCCCGTACCATCCCGATTGGAAATAGCAGTGATGCAGTTCGGCCACTTTGCAGTTATTGCCCCACGTCGCGGCGCGCGCCCTAACCCTGGATGGCCTTGGTAGCCCATGCGCGGTACGAGCAAGAGTCGCCCTATCTTTTGGCGGCTTCGGTAGTGCGTGCGCAGCACGAGCGACAATCGCACTATCTGTCGGTGAGATGAAGCTCTCCGGACTGCCGAGCGAACTCAATGCAGGCGCGGTGTTACCGACGTAGAGTGCCGCAACTCGTTCTTCTTGGTTGAGAATAAACGCAACCACAGCGCCAGTTGGCGGGTTCACACCCGGTGGCGTTTTCGCGAGCGTATCATCAAACTCGCCGTGCACGACCCACATCGTAACCGGAACGTTTGCCCCGCGTTCCGGTACGGCCACGGTATGCGGGTTGAGCGCCACCGCCGCTGCGCCTGCCGTGCTTGCCACGGCTTCGATGCTGTCGATAGTGCCTATCTGTCCTGCCCGTGATGCCACCGTGGCCAGCGCCTCCTTGGAGATTTCGGCCGCCGGCGATTGAGATTCAGCGGCGTAGGCAGGGAAAGCACTAACCGCACGAACCACAAGTGCCCCAAGCACGAGTGCCAGCAACAAAACAGCACGGCCTATGGGAACGATGTCCCAACCTATGCACGTCTTAGTCGTAATGCGCACTGTGCTTTCCCCTCCGCGTAATTGGGCTGAACTGTCGCGGCTCCGCAACAAAAACTTGGACCTTTCCCCCGCTCTACGAGGCCAGACTAGCATATCGTCCTGTCATCGGGCTATTTCCACGTCGTGGACTTGCGAAGACTCTACCAGGTCTATCCCCAGGCGTGCTGTTCTGGCTACGCACGTGCTGTTATGGCGGTTGCCTAAGCGGCTACAGGTCAAGACGATGGCCCAGTGCCCCCAACCCCAGCCGACGAGCTTACGGCGCCTCTATCGCGCTTCGCCGCCAACCTGCGGCGTGCCCGGCTGGCCGCCAAACTGAGCCAAGAAGCTCTCGCGGCAGAGGCCGGTATGCACCGTACCGCGCTCTCCCGCCTGGAGACGTGCGAACGCGCGCCGGAGTTTCGGACGCTGCTGCGGCTCGCTCGCGCCCTGGGCGTGACGCCAGCCAGCTTGCTCCGAGGTGTCCGCTAAGCCGACCCTCCTGAATGCGCTCCAGCGGGGCATCCAAGCGCAGCCTGCCCCGGCAACCGGATCGAGTGGTTCGCGTTGACTTCGGTTGGCTTACCCAGCTGGTATCGAACCAGCAACCTCCTGCCTGACAACCACCAAATCCCAAGTCCCCGCAAAAACTATTCCCGATATGGTACTCACCTGCGGTACTCTCCGCTAAACCCGAGTACCAATCAAATACCATCCGGCCCACAAAACTCGCTATTTGCAGCCACTTCCTCCAATGGAGCCAGCCGGGATCGAACCGGCGACCTCCTGCTTGCAAAGCAGGCGCTCTCCCAGCTGAGCTATGGCCCCAGGAGCCCGAGTCTACGGCGTTTTCGGTGGCTGCGCGACTCCCAAGCAGAACACATGGAAACGCTATGGAAACGCCACAGGGCACTAAAGGCGCGCCATCAGGGCGTCCCGGTGTCGGCAGAGTGGCGTCCGCCTTTACGCCTACGGTGCCAGTCGTGGACGGGAACGCAGATCGCTGGACCATCCGGCTTGCCGACATCCGCGTGTCGAGAGTCGCAGTTGAAGCCTTCCGGTGGGGCTTCTCGCCGTGGGGTATCTGGGTGCTCCGGGAGCGGCGACGCAACCACGAGCAGATCAAGGGGGACCTGACCAAGTTCGCCGAAGAACTGGGGGCTACTTGGGTAGGGCTCAGAAGATCCAGGTCGAAGGGCAGGCGACCGCGCGATCAATACGCAATCTGACGTGGGCCATCGCCGGTCTGACGCTCGCCAACGTCGTGCTTGTGGCGGTCACTCTCCTGAGGTAGCGCAATTTGCGGGCCTCAACCACCACGCCTGAGCGTTCCCCGGACACTCTCACGGACGGTTGCAGACGGAGGCGCGGCACGCCGAATCCCATTGAACGCAGCACGGTGGAAACGCTGCAAGTCGGACGTTGCTTCAACGAGCGCGGATTCGGCTCCATCCGCGTTGGGATTGGGCGGTCTGACCGTGTTCTGTGCCATGGCAAGACGGTTCAAGAAGGTGCTTGCTGCCTCGGTAGTCTCGCTGTTCGGCCCAAACAGAAGATCCACGCGAGCACTGGTGCGCAGCGCACCGTCGTGAGCCTGCCATGCAAGCTCTGTCGTTGACTTCATCAACGCGGGATCGTTCGCTTCTCGAACTGCTCCTACAGCGTCACGCAGCCTCACGAGCGCATCAGCGGCAGCGACATTGAACCCGTCAGCCGCCTCGATCATTCTGTCCCGGAACCGCTCATGGCGGTCGTTCCACACAGCTAGTCCAGCACCGCAGGCCCCGGCGCCGACAGCGGCAACCACCGTTACGAGAAACCGAGGCCCAGACAGGCATCGCACGAGCGTACGGGCCAGCGCGGACGTGGACCGGCCGTAAACGGCCCACCGGGTCTTTACAGCCCTGGACGCATCGAAGGCTCGTGGAGGGCAGTCAGCACGCCCGAGGTTTGTTCCCGCCGCAGCGTGGGGTGCCGGTCGCTATTGGCTTCGATCTCCTCTGCGAGCGAGGCCAGCTCGGAGACCTTGACGCCTACCTTGAGCGAGCTTTCGGGTGGTTGGGTCTGTTGGTAGTGGGCCATCGGTGTTAATGACCCTGACTCGCCCGAAACGGCCATGTAGTTTCTGTGGGGCCTGCTGGGGCCCTGTTGTGGGCGGGCTGGCCGTCGTGTAGCTGGGCCCGTCAGGGCGTGGGAGGATGTCCCGCGTGGCGTAGAACTTGAAGTGGCGGTCCTCCCGCCTCGTCCGGTCGTGTTGCGACCGTGGCGAGTGCGAAATCGGTCCATTCGAGACAGGAGGAGCCGCCATGAAGAAGGTACATGCTGGGCAGGTCACGAGCGAGGACGCGTCGACGGAGGTGCCTGTGCTGCCTGCGCGGGTGCAGGCCGCGCTCGGGGAGCTCGCCGGGGCGGCTAGGGAGGGGCTGCTCGCGTTGAGCGTGGGTGTCGGGCTTGGTGTGATGCACGAGCTGATGGCCGAGGAGGTGCAGGAGGTGTGCGGGCCACGCGGCAAGCACGACCCTGCGCGGGTCGCCTACCGGCACGGCAGCGACGAGGGCGAGGTCACGCTCGGTGCCCGCCGGGTGGGGGTGCGCCGGCCGCGGATGCGCGCCAAGGACGGCAGCGGCGAGGTGTCGGTCGAGACCTACGAGCACTTCGCCGCCCGTGACGTGTTGAGCGCGGTCGTGCTGGAGCGGATGCTCGCGGGCGTCTCCACCCGCCGGTTCGTGCGTACCCAGGAGCCGGTCGGTGAGGAGGTGGAGGCGCAGGCGCGCTCGACGTCGAAGTCGGCGGTCTCGCGCACCTTCGTTGCCCGAACCGCGCAGACGCTGAAGGAGCTGATGAGTCGTCGCCTGGATGACGTGCGGTTGGCGGTGCTGATGCTCGACGGGGTCGTCTTGAAGGACCACACCAACATTGTCGCGCTCGGGATCACGACTGACGGTGTGAAGGTTCCGCTCGGGTTGTGGGAGGGTTCCACAGAGAACAAGACGATCGCGACCGCGCTGCTGGCTGATCTCGTGGACCGTGGCCTTGACGTCGAGCAGGGCGTGCTCGTCGTGCTCGACGGCTCCAAGGCCCTCGGAGCCGCAGTGAACGCGGTCCTGGGGCCGCGTACCCCGGTCCATCGGTGTGTCCGCCACAAGGAGCGCAACGTGCTCGAGCACCTGCCCGAGCGCGACCGGCCAGAGGTCAAGCGCCGGCTCCGCCGAGCGTGGGCGCGTGAGGATCACAAACAGGCCCTCGGGGAACTCCAGGCGCTCGCCGCTGAGCTCGAGCGTTCTCACCCCGGTGCCGCAGCGTCCCTACGGGAGGGCATGGAGGAGACGCTCACCGTTACCCGTCTCGGCGTGAAGGGCGCGCTGAAGCGCACGCTGCAGAGCACGAACCCATGCGAGTCGATGATCGAGTGCGTTCGTCGCAGCTCGCGGAACGTCAAGCGCTGGCAGTCCGGGGAGATGTCCCTACGCTGGACTGCCGCCGGGATGATCGAGGCTGAGCAGCAGTTCCGACGGATCATCGGCTACGACGGCCTCGCCAAGCTCGCCCTTGCTGTCGAACGCGAGATCACCCAGCCCACCACCACACACGTCGCCGAGGAGGCCGCTACGCTCATCACCGTCTAAGAGATTCACCCGGGCCGCCATCATCAAAGTTCCACGCCGGCCGGGACATCCTCTCGTTCAAGGGCGTACATCAGCACCATGAACGTGACAGCGCAGGCACCGAAGACTGTCAGCACAACAGCAGTCTTACAGCGACACCCCCTCCCACCGGCCGACGGGACTTGAACGCCGAGTCCCGCAGGAGTAGCTTCCGGTACATGCCTGGTTGACGTTGACCGCTTGCGTATGCCGCTTACCCTCGTCCGCCGCCCTGCCGGACATTACCTTGTGCCTGTAGCAGGCGCCTACGGTGGACCGTTGAGCGAGCGCGGGCGGCGCGACATCGCCCCGATGCTCGACATAGCCGCGTGGCACGAGCGCCAGCTACGCCTCGTAGCGGTCGATGGCGGGCGCACAGTCGGCGCATACCTCTCCAGCCCATGCCTCGCGTCCCTCACGCACGGCAAGGCCGGCGATCCCAAGCCCGGTGATCGGGTCAAGCCACCACCAGCCGAGCACGGCGTTTGCGAGGACGCTGACGAGCACCGCTGCGGCGCTGATCGCGCAGAGCCACGACTGCGCCGCGTCGCCCGCTGTCGCCGCGGAGGAGAGCTGCGCCGCGACGCGGCCCTTGGCGCGGGCGAGCAACGGCATCACGAGGATCGCCGCGGCCGACACCACCACGCCGGGCCAGCTCGTCTCAGGATGCGATCCCCCCGCGAGCGTGTTGACCGCATCGACCGTCACGTACAGCGCGAGGACTCCGAAGCAGACGGCGACGAGCTGCTGCGCTCGGCGCTCTGCCGCCTCCGAGCCGCTGCGGCTACCCGTGTAGAGCCACAGGATCGTGCTCGCCGAGACCAGCTCGATTAGCGAGTCCAAGCCGAAGGCGAGCAACGCAACCGACCCGGCGACCATGGCGGCGAATATGGCTACACCGGCCTCCACGGTCATCCAGGCGATGCTCAGCAGCGAGAGTGTCTTCGCGCGCTGGATCAGCCGCGAGCGAGTCCTGCCGGCTGGCTGGAGTACGGGCAGCGGAGGGGCGTGCAAACTCATATCTGAAACGCTATCGAGCGGCGCTCGCCGGACAGGCGATGCCTAGCTCAGAGAGTGTCGAGGGGCACGCCGATGATCTTCAACCTGCGTGTCAGGCCGTCCAGGGCGAAGGCGCGCAGATCGTCGGCCGAGGCGCCCAGGACGGATGCGTCGGCACCTGCAGGCGGCGTCAGGGACTCGGCGACGGCGGGAAGCAGCTCGCGCAGGTTCCCGCGCACGACATCGCCCATTCCCTCGTCCTCGTTGATGGCTTGGCGCAGGAACCAGATGCCGTAGCCGATGTGGCGATGCTCGTCATGGTGAATCTTGGTGTAGCCCTCCACGAATCCCGGCAGCAGCCCCTCGCGCGCCATGAACCGCGTCGAGAACTCGAACGTCGTCAGCCCGAGTGTCGCCTCGAGGATCAGGTGGTAGATGGTCACGAACGCGACCTTCGCGGCACGATCTCCACGGTTGGCGACAAGCCGTTCGTGGGCGGCGACGAGCTTGTCGTCGAAGATCGTCTGGAAGGCCGGGGAGACCTGCTCGCGGGCGCGCTGGACGTGTGCAGCGATGACCGCCGGCTCTGAGACAACCTCATCCTGAACGCGCGCGTAGAACTGCATGTGCCTGGCCTCATCGACCTGCTGGGTCGCCAGGAACGTGATCTCCTCCTCGCTGCCGTCTGCACCGACGAGCCCGGAGAACTTCGTCGTGATCCGCTCCTCAGCCACCATCAGTGAACCCAGGACGAACGACACGAGCGAGCGGTCCTCCATCGCTGCCCATTGCTCTCGGTCGGTGGACAGGTCGATGTCCCAGGGGTTCCACTGGCTCTCCTCCCAATGGCGGTAGAGCGTCTGCGGATCGTGCAGGTGAACCTCGTGCGACGCTTCGCTCATACCGCCTGCTCGGTCGGCTTACGTGCGCGAACGATCGCCGAGGCGGCCTGTGCATGGACGCGGTGAGTCTCGCGTATCTCAACGTCGGCGAGCCCGGCATCTGTGAGCGCTTGTGTGAACTCCCGGTGTGTGAGTGCTCCGGCGATGCAGCCGGTGTAAGCCTGCATGTCCGCGCGGGTTGCGTCGTCCATGTCCTCGTCCGCGATCACGTCGGAGACGGCGAAGCGTCCGCCTGGCCGCAGGACTCGCGCGACCTCGCGCAGCACCTTCGGCTTGTCGCCTGAGAGGTTGATTACGCAGTTTGAGATAACCACGTCCACGCTCGCGTCGGGGAGTGGTATCTCCTCGATATAGCCCTTGTGGAACTCGACGTTCTCGACGCCGGCCTTCTGCGCGTTCTCGCGGGCGAGAGCAAGCATCTCGTCGGTCATATCGAGGCCGTGTGCTTTGCCGGTCGGGCCGACGCGCTTGGCGGAGAGCAGCACGTCGATCCCGCCACCTGAGCCGAGGTCGAGGACCGTCTCGCCCTCGTGCAGTTCGGCGACGGCGGTGGGGTTGCCGCAACCGAGAGACGCGAGCGCTGCGGTGTCGGGAATCTGCTCACGATCACCCATCGCATAGAGGGCGGCGCCGAATACCTCGCTGCCGCCGTCGAACGTCTCGCTCGGTGCGCAGCAGCCGGCGCCGGGATCGGTCGTCGTGACCTGCACGGCGGCGGCGGCGTAGCGCTCGCGCACCTGCTCGCGCACGTCGCCGGCTTTTCGTGGTGGTGTCGGCAGCGCAGCCGCAGCCCTCGCCGTGGCTGGGGTCGCAGCACTCGGCCTTGGCGCTCGGCTCACAACACGTCGTCTGCGCCTCGGGCGCGCAACAGGAGTTCGCGGTCGTCTCGGCGGGGGTGGTCAGCTCAGCCATGCGGATAGCTCCTTGAGTGCGTCGGGGATCACGTAGTAGTAGGCCCACAGGCCCTTGCGCTCGGAGTCCACGATCCCGGCGGCGCGCAGCTTGCCGAGATGGTGGGAGAGCGTGGGCTGAGAGATGTCAAACAGCGGCACCAGCTCGCAGACGCAGACCTTCCCGGCGTGCTTGCGCAGCACGTCCACGAGCTGCAAGCGGATCGGGTCGCCGAGCGCCTTGGCGACCTCGGCCATGCGGATCGCCTGCTCGCGTTCCACGTCGGGGTAGACGACTGGCTCGCAGCAGCGCTCCCCGGCGGGGCGCTTGGTCTTCGGGGCAAGCTCCAAATCGACGGTCATCAATCTACATATACCTATTGAAGCGATGAATGTCAATGCAATATGATCGCGGGCATGAGCACCGAGCAACCCGCCGACGAGAAACCGATCCGCTACGTGCTGTTCGTCTGCAACCACAACGCGGGCCGCTCGCAGATGGCCCAAGCGTTCTTTGAGCGCTACGGCCCCGAGGACGTGCGTGCCGAGTCCGCGGGCAACGAGCCGGCAGCGGAGATATGGCCGACGGTCATCGAGGCGATGGGCGAGATTGGGATTGACCTCACCGGACGCAAGCCGAAGAAACTCACGGTCGAGATGCAGCTACACGCCGATTGGGCGATCACGATGGGCTGCGGAGACACCTGCCCGTACGTGCCGGCCACCGTCGAAGAGTGGGACATACCCGACCCCGCTGGCCGGCCGATCGAGGAGGTCCGAGCGATCCGCGACGGCATCCAGGCGCGTGTGCGCGAGTTGATCGCCACGCGACTCAGCGAGATACGCACCGACCGGACCGCGCACGATCAGCGTCTCGGGATGCTCGTAACGATGCTCGATGGCGAGTTCGGCAGCGTCAAGCCCCCCGACGAAATACGCGCCTGCGCGGAGGCCGTGCTTGCCACTTTCAGCGGCGCGCGAATCCGCTCCCACGTTCTCGCGCTCGCCCACCGCCAAGCCCGCGACTGCCTACGCCGCGAGACGTGCGACCTGATCGCCACCGGGGAGACACCGTGAGCGCCGGCCAGGACTCCGTTGCGGTCATCACCGACATCCACGGCAACCTGCCGGCCCTACAAGCGGCGCTCACGAGGATCGGGGAACTAGGGATCGAGAGTGTGTTCTGCGGTGGCGACCTCGTTGGCTACGGGCCGCATCCAAACGAGGTCTGCGCGCTGATCGCCGAGCGCGACATACCGACGATCTACGGAAACTACGACTACGCCATCGCCCGCGACCTCGAGGACTGTGGCTGCGCTTACGTGACGCAGCACGACCGCGAGCTTGGACAGCGCTCGGTGGACTGGACGCTCGCGCACACGAGTCGGGAGTCCAAGGAGTTCATGCTCGGCCTGCCGTTCGATCTGCACTTCCCGGTCGGCAGCGTTGACGTTCATCTCGTCCACGGCTCGCCGCGGAAGGTCAACGAGTATCTGTTCGAGGACAAGCCCGCGAGCCTGTACGAACGGCTCGCGGCGGCTGAGAGTGATCCAGTGCTCGTGTTTGGGCACACGCACAAGCCCTGGGTCCATGAGTACGGCGGGGTGCTGTTCGTCAACTGCGGCTCGGTCGGAAAGCCGAAGGACGGCGACCCGCGCGGCGCGTTCGCCGTCCTGACACCGAGCGCGGAGAGCGTGGACGTGAGTATCGAGCGGATCGCCTACGACGCCGACGCGGTAGCCGCCGAGGTCCGCGAGGCGGGCTTGCCCGGCGAGTTCGCAGACAAGCTCCTGGTGGCCGCATGACCGACACACCGCCACTCGCCCGCCGCCTGTTCGCCGAGCTATTGGGCTCGGCGTTCCTCGCCGCGCTCGTGATCGGCTCAGGCATCGCCGCGCAGACCCTCTCGCCCGGCGACGTTGGTCTTGAGCTGTTCGAGAACGCCGCCGCGACCGCGATGGGGCTCGCGGCGATCATCCTCATGTTCGGCCCCGTCTCGGGCGCGCACTTCAACCCGGTCGTCTCGATCGCCGACGCGACATTCGGCGGCATCCGCTGGCGAGACGCGCTCGCCTACATACCAGCCCAAATCGCCGGCTGCGTGCTCGGCGCGATCGTCGCCAACGGCATGTTCTCGCTCGCCGCCGTCAGCATCTCCACGCACCACCGCGCCTCCCCGGCGCACCTGTTCAGCGAGGTGATCGCCACCGCCGGCCTGCTGCTCGTGATCTTCTCGCTCGCCCGCACGAGACGGCTGAACGTCGCTCCGGCGGCGGTCGGCGCGTACATCGGCGCCGCCTACTTCTTCACCAGCTCCGCCAGCTTCGCCAACCCCGCGATCAGCGTCGGACGCATGTTCTCCAACACGTTCGCCGGGATCGCACCCGCGTCGGTGCCCGGCTTCGTCGTGGCGCAGCTCGTCGGCTGTGGCTGCGCGATCCTCGCGGTCAGGGTGCTCTACCCGGACGTGACCCCGGAGGAGGCGGCCGAGGTCGTCCTGCCCCACCACGAGCAGCAGGCGAGCACCGATGGCGCGCTCGGTCAGCGAGTGTGAGCTAGCTGATGAACCCGATCGACGCGGTGCTTCAGACCAAGCGGTAGCCGACGCCGCGCACGTTGATGATCCAGCGTTCGCCTGCGACGCCCAGCTTGCGGCGTAGACGGCTGGCGTGGCTGTCGAGCGTCCGTGTCGTCCCTGGCGAGCGGAATCCCCATACTGTTTTGAGTAGCTCGTGCTTGTTGAACACCCGTCGTGGATCGCGGGCTAGATGCACCAGCAGCTCGTACTCCAGGCGACGCAGCTCAACGGGCTTGCCGTGGAGGCTCGCTGCGTGGGCGGCCGGGTCGATCGTCAGAGCACCTATGCGTAGCGGCTCGTCTTCTGGCGTGCTCTCGGCGCGGCGCAGCAGCGCCCGCAGACGCGCTCGCAACTCCAGGTAGCCGGCGCTGCGTCGCAGGAAGTCATCGGCGCCCGCCTTGAACGCTCGCAGCAGGTCGGCCTGCGTGGTTTGAGCACTGAGGACGATCACCGGCAGCCTGTCCGGCCACGGCGAGGGCATCTGCCCATTGTCACGCTCCGATGGGTCGGCGCGGATGCTCTCCAGCAGGTCGATCGTGCCTCTTGGCCCGTCGAGTTCTCCGAGCACCAGCAGCCGCGGCGGGCGTGCTTGGGCCATCCAACAGGCGTGACCTGCGGTGCGGGCAAGCTCTGTTGGATGACCGTCGGCGGCGAGCTGTGCGACTAGCACCTGTCCCAGGTCTGTGTCGGCCTCGACGACGAGGATCGGCTCGCGGCTGCTGCTCGTCGTGCTCACCTTCGATGTCTCTCGTCAAGCGTGCCGTCCTCATCCTGTCCGTCGCCCTTGGGGCCGCCGGGGGTGTCGAGGAACTGCACGGAGTCGGCAACGATGCTGACGGCCTGGCGCTTGTTGCCGTCGGTGGTTTTCCACTCGCGCCAATCCAATCTGCCTGCGAGGGCCACGCGGGAGCTTTTGCGCAGATTGCGCTCGACGCTTTCTCCACGAGCGCCGAAAACGTGTACGTCGAAGTAGTGGGGACGCTCCTTGTAGACATCTCCGTCCCTGCGGACGCCGTTGCAGGCGATGCGCAGTCCGCAGACTTTGGCGCCGGAGGGCAGCGCCCGTAGCTGGGGGTCTCGTGTCAGGCGTCCTACGAGGACGACGCGGTTGATGTCAGCGTAGGGCATCGCTGCTCCTGCATTCGCGGTCTTCTCGTTCGAGTCGTTGCAGGAGCTTTTCGAGGCGGCGTTTACGGATGCGAATGACCACGAGCACGGCCCGCAGACCGGCGAGCACACCCACTGCTAGGGCGTCGATGACGTTGTTGACGGTGAGCAGCGAGGCGATCATGCGGTGATCGCCTCCCTTGGCTCCTGGCATCCTGCCTGGCGGGATCGGGCGCGGTACGTCGAGGGTGAGACCCGGTAGCGGCGCCGGAAGGCGCGAGCGAAGTGGCCGGACTGGCGGTAGCCGACCCTTCGCGCCACGTCGGACACGGGGATCGAAGTTCCCTGCAGAAGTCGCGCAGCGGCGTCAAGGCGCCTGCGGGTGAGGTCGTCGTGGAAGGTGCTTTTGCCGAACTCGGCGTAGGCGCGCTGTACCTGGCGAGGGGAAGCGGCGACAGTCCTGGCGACTTCCTCCAAGGTCAAGGGCCGGTGGTAGCTGCGCATGACCGTCAGCCGCGCGAGCCGGTACATGCGGCGCCGTTCGCTGGTTGTCAGTGGCCGGGGCTTGACGGGCGGTCGTCTTTTTGCGGCGGGCGGTACGCCGCCGAGGCCGAAGTGCAGTTTGAGCAGTTGGCGCACCCGCTCGCCCTTGATGTCGAACTGCGCGCCGATCTGCGCGAGGGTCAGCCCCTCGACCGCGCGCAGACGGAACATCTCCAGCTCACGCTCGGTCTGGACGTGACTGCCGCGGGCGGCGAACGGTGCCGGGCCGCGGCGGTGAAGCTCGCGGATCAGCTCGTACAGCTCGACGCCGCTTCTGAACTCGGGCTGGCGGAGCAGCTCGCCGAGGTCGTGCTCGGCGAGCTGCTCTACCGTGTGGATGCCGGCCTTGGCCAGGCTCGGGAGGAAAGCCTGGCTCAAGGCCAGCTCGTTGACGCGCATGTGGGGGAATGAGCTCGCGCGTCAGACGGTCATCAGTTCGTCAAGGCGCAGCGCGACCTCCGAGGCGATCGAGCGGCCTGCGCGACGTTCGATCAGCCCGGCCGCGTCCAGACGATCGAGCGCGTCGGTGATCGCCAGTCGCTGCTTGCGCTTGCGCGCGCCGTGGGCGTCGAAGATCTGCTCCTCCGTCCGCGGCCCTTCGCCGTCTGCGGCGCGCACGAGCAGTCCTTCGAGTACGGCTTTCTCGTGGTGGCGCTCGTCGGCGTCGTTGGATTCTCAGCGCCGCCTTCGGTGATCTCGCAGTAGCGCACGGCGGCGTGCGCTGCGACGGCGAGGTCGTTCCAGCGCTGGATGAGTTTGCAGGCGCGCAGTCGCCGCAGGCTTTCGCGGACATCGCCTGGGACCTTCAGTGCGCGGGCGATCTCGTCTTCGGCCCACGGTCGCTGGCGCTCGGAGTCCAGCATGAGGTTGAGTACGGCTCGGTCGAGGAGCGCGTGCTCCTTCAACCCCTCTGGGGTACGGTGTGCGTGCATGGGGAGTTACTGCTCCTTGTGCCATGGCGTCGGGGGCAGTTACTGCTGTCCGCCGGCGCCAAATGTGTAGTTGTGGACGACAGTACATACGGATGAAAAGTCAAGGGCTGGGGGGGAACCTTTTTTCGTTGGGGGTGGTGTGGCTGCGCTGAAGGTGATGGTGGGAGCCGGGGTCAAGGCCGGCCGGAGGCCGCCCGTAGGGCTTGGCCTTGACCCCGGCGGCGCTTGACTCTTTGCGGCAGATAATGGGGATTGGCCGCCCATCGGGCGGCCTTGGGTGCGGCGCTTTGATCGTTGGCGCCCTTTGTATGCGCGGGAGCGTTGCCGCCCCCTCGTCTTGGGCGCTGGTCGGGTCGTGGGTGGCACAGTGATCGCACAGCGCCCGGAGGGTTGATGCTTCTATGTTTGTCAAGTTTCGCTGTTTGCGGGATTTGAGTGTGTGGTGTTGAGGAGGCGGTAGAGGTGTCTGGCGGTGTAGCGCTTGAGGCATCGCTTGATTTCTCGGGTGCTGCGTCCTTCGGCTTGGCGGCGTGCTGTGTAGGCGCGTGTGCGAGCGTCGTCACGCATGCGGCAGAGCACGATCGTGTGCAGTGCCCGGTTGAGCTGACGGTCGCCTGAACGGTTCAGGCGGTGACGCACGGTTTGCCCGGAGGACGCCGGTATTGGTGCGACGCCGGCGAGTGAGGCGAACGCGGCCTCGGAGCGGATGCGTCCGTGGTGGGAGTAGGCGCAGAGGATCTGCGCTGCGACGATCGCGCCGACGCCCATCTCTGCGAGCAGGAAGGGCGCCAAGCGAGCAACGATCGGCTTGATCTCCGCTTCGAGTTCCTGTGCTTCTTCTGCAAGTGCGAGCGCTCGACGGGCGCTCGCGCGGATCGCGATCGTCGTCGCGCGCTGTTCTGAGTCTTGTGCGGGACTGACGCGCAGACGCGCACAATGCGTGAGCTGCTCGTTTGTGGGCAGAGAGCGCAGTCCTTCGCGCAGGGCTGGCGCTGCTGAGACGAGCAGCCCCTTCATCAATGTGATCGCTGCTCGCTTGGAGCGCACCGCGCTATCGCGCGTGGCCAACAGGACACGCAGTGCCTCGCGCTCGCCGCGCTGGCGGGGTCGCGCTAGATGCTCGCGTGTGAGCGCTTCGCGAGCTGCACGGATCGCGTCGAGCTCATCAGACTTCGCGCGGTCACGACGCGCTGGGCGGCGAGGACGGTCGACCTCGAGCACCATCTCGCCCTCTCGCTGAAGAAACACGGTCAGTCCCGCGCCGTAGCTGCCCGTTCCCTCGACTGCCCAGGCTCTGCGGCCTGGGGCGCTCTCACGCGCGAAGCGCAAGAGGCGCCGATACCCGCGCTCGTTCGCGGCGACAGTGATCTGTCCTTGCACGACCGGAGCCTGTCAAGTCGAATGAGACACTTGGTCGTCGAATTTAGTGAGCGGCCTCCTCTGTCGTGGGCTTGTTGATCCAGGCGGCGGTCGGTAGCGCTGGTGGCTGGGGCGGGCGGCGGACGAACCGCTCGGGCGTCGCGGTGTAGGCGGCGGTGAGGACGCGCTGGCGCTGGTCGTGGAGTTCTTGGGCGCGGCCGTGGTGGACCGCGGCGGGGGTCATCAGGGCGATCCCGGAGTGGCGGTGCTGGTGGTTGTACCAGTCGAAGAACGTGCGGCAGAACGCGCGGGCTCCCTCGATGTTCTCGAAGCGCCGGGGGAACTCCGGCCGGTACTTCAGCGTCTTGAAGTGCGCCTCGGAGTAGGGGTTGTCCGTCGAGGTGTAGGGCCGGTTGTGCGAGCGGATCACGCCGAGGTCGGCCAGGAGGAACGCGACCGGCTTGCTGGTCATCGAGCTGCCGCGGTCGGCGTGCACGGTCAGCTGCTCGCGCCGGATCTTCTGCTGCGCGGCGGCCTGGGCGATCAGCGCCTTGGCGAGCTGTGCGCCCTCGCGGTGCTGGACGGTCCAGGCGACGGCGTAGCGGCTGAACACGTCGAGGATCACGTAGAGGTAGAAGTACGTCCACTTCGCTGGACCCTTCAACTTCGTGATGTCCCAAGACCACACCTCGTTCGGGTGCTCGGCGAGCAGCTCCGGCTTGGCGTAACCGGGGTGCGTGCGCTGGTCGCGTCGCTCCCTCACCCCGCCATTTTGAGCGGCGAGCAGCCGGTACATCGTGCGCTCCGAGGCCAGGTAACGGCCCTCGTCCAGCAGCGTCGCCCAGACTTGCACAGGGGAGCAGTCGACGAACCGCTCGCAGTGAAGCTCGGCGAGGACGGCCTGGCGCTCGGCCTCTGATAGCGCCCTGGCCGGGACGGCCCGCGCCCGCGCCGGCCTGGGCTCGGATGGACGCCGCCGGCGGTAGATCGTCGCCGGTGCCGCGCCGAGCGCGCGGCACGCCGGGCGGGTCCCGACGATCGGGGTGAGTTCCTGCACGGTCTGCTCGATCATCGCTCGGTGCTCCCGTGCTCGGTCGCGCCCCTGGGCTCGAGCAACTCCCCCAAGAGCGCAGAGACGTTTCCCTGCACCTCGATCACCTTGCGCGCCTTCGCGAGCTCCGCCTCCGCGCGCTCCGCACGCCGCTCCAGGGCCGCGATCTGCGCGTCACGCGGATCACCGGGCTTGCGTCCCCGCGGCCGAGAGAGCGCCTTGATCGATCCAGCCTCGCGCTGCTTACGCCACGTCGCCAGATGCGAGGAATACAAGCCCTCGCGGCGCAACAGCGCCCCGAGCTGACCCGGCTGCGCGCACCCGTCGGCCTCGCGCAGGACCGCCAGCTTGTACTCAGCCGTGAACCGCCGCCGCCGAGCCTGCTCGACCAGCTCAGGGTCGGGGACCCCCGCCGGCGCGGCGCGCCCGACGGCCCCTCCGTTCCGGTCGCCTACGGCTCCCTCCACTCCGGGGTCGTCGGCTCCATCGTGCTCCATCTCCAACATCGTGTCGTGCTCCGTTCTCGCCCCCAAGGGTCAGTAATTCCTTGATCATGAGCGTCTCACACGACATTGGCAGAGAGGGGACCGCCGTGTCCGCGGCGAGGATCGCCGCGCTGTGGGAGTCGCGGTGCGTGTCGATGCCGAGCACATGGTCGGCCTGGTCTGCCAGCATGAATACGACCTCCTGTTTCTGGGGGTTTGTCTGTCGGTACTCGGCCTGGGCAATAGGAACCGCGAAGGGCAAGACTGTGATGAGTCACGCCCCACACTCCGGGGCGGACAGGCTTCTGATCAGGCCACAAGCGGAGGCCAGGCCGGGACCGGCAGCAACAGACGGACAGATCAGGCCAAAAGCACCCACGCCGAGCGCAGGGCCAGTGCATATGAGGGTCACGTCCATCGCCACCGGGGCCAGCCTGAACACCAGACCCGACGTTCCCCCAGCCGGGGAAACGTCGACTACAACGCAACCGCCGAACGCACCTTCACGACACAGCAATCGCTGTGCACACACTCACAGTGCATCTGGTCTATACGGCCGTTCTGTTGCGTCGGGGCCTGCTCGTGGCGCAGGGAGACGCGTCGACGGCGGGGTCGTCGCGTCGGGGGCTGTGGGGTGCGATGATTTGTGGGTGGTGCGGGTGACTGACGTAGCGAAGCGCAGGCGTCAGGGGCTTGTGGCCTGCCGCGCGGCTTTGCCCTTCGAGGGCCTGTTGGATGCGCGCCCCGGTGTCGCACCCGCACCACCCTTCGGTGCCGTTGTGCGCCAGTCGTCGATGAGGCGCCGGTAGGCGAGCTCTGCCTGAGCTTGCAGTTCGCGCTCGGCTGCGCGCTGGCTGCTGGTCGGGCTGACTGGCGGCCCGCCGTGGCGGCGCGGTAGCGGCGGAGCGCCGGCCAAGAGTTCCAGCCGACGCGTCTTCTGCCGGGTCAGCGACGGCCGCGCGAACGCGTAGTCCTGGTCCTTTGTGAGCAGATGCCAGCAGAGCACGACGAGCTTGCGTGCGACGGCGACCGCCGCGATCTGCGCGCCGCGGCGGGCGCGGACGCGCTCACCGAATGCCCTGAGTGGGCCGGGGCTTCGGATCGAGATCCAGGCAGCCTCGACCAGCATCGAGCGGGCCTGCGGGTCACCGCGCTTTGAGATGTGCCCATAGCGCGCCGGCTCTGACCCGGACTGGCGAACCTTCGGGTCCAGGCCGAGATAGGCAACGAGCTGCCCTGGGCTCTGGAAGCGCGTGATATCCCCGATCGCCGCGATCACTGCCGCCGCGGTCCCGACGTCGACCCCGGGGATCGTCAGCAGCCGCTGAAACCCGGGGAACACGAGGGCCTGTTGAGCGATCCGCTGGTCAAGTCCGGTGATCTCGCCGCCCAGGAAATCGATGTGGCGCAGACAGCTCCTCACCGTCTCGGCCTCCTCCTCGGGTAGCTGCTGCTCGAGCAGCCACACACGTCCCTTCTTCCCGAAGAGGTCGCTCACCGGGGGACGGCCGATCAGACACCTTGCGAGGACCGCATGCACCTCGTTCTTCACTCGTGTGCGTGCCCGCACGAGCCCCGCCCGGCGAGCGACACGCCGACGCAAGGAGCTCGTCGCCTCGTCGGGCACCCACACCGCTTTGAGCATCCCGGCCGACAGCAGCTTGGCCAGCATCGCCGCGTCAAAGCGATCGGACTTCACGCGCGCATGAGAGATCGCTCGCGTCTCCGCCGCATTGCATACCACGACCCGGCCGACATCGCCCTCTTCCAGCAGCCGGGCGATCATCATCGCGCCGCAGCTGGCCTCCAACACCACCTGGTCATCACTCTGCAGACCGGCCGCGAACTCCCGGATCGCCTCTGGGGTACTCGCGATCCGACCGACCCGCGAGACCCGGCCGCCCTCGGCGACCGCGACCTCGCAGAAATCGAGGTGAACATCCAAACCAAAGAACCGCACGAGAAACCGCCTCCCTTCACGAACTGGACATATGAAATGGAAGGCACCGCGGGCAGCGACAACTACGGATTCGGGCTCTCAGCCCAACCGGGTGAGTCGCAGGGGCGGCCATCTAGTCATTGACGGGCTCTCAGCCCAAATGCACGGCGGCCTGCCCCACCATTGCGTCTTCCCACAAGAGCCCCTGTCCCGGTCAAACGACCCTACGAACACGACCGGACAACAGCCCACCCGGTATTTCATACCCGTAGTCTGTACGGCCGTTCTTGTTGCGCCAGGGGGGTGTCGTGGTGCAGGGAGACACTTCGACGGTGGGGTCGCGTCGAGTGCTTCGGAGTGGGATGATTTGTTGTGGTGCGGGTGACTGACGTGAGCGAAGCGCAGGCGTCAGGGGCTTGTGGCCTGCCGCGCGGCTTTGCCCTTTACGGGCTTTTGAGATGCGCGCCCCGGTGTCGCGCCCGCACCACCCTTTGGTGCTGCTGTTGAGCGCCAATCATTGACCAGGCGCCGGTAGGCGAGCTCTGCCTGGGTTTGCAGCTCACGCTCCGCCGCGCGTTGAGCCGCTGTCGGCGAGACGGTTGCCCCGTCGTGGCGGCGTGGCCGTCGTGACGCGCCGGCGGTGAGTTCCAACCGGCGGGTCTTCTGGCGCGTCAGCGAGGGGCGGGCGAACGCGTAGTCCTCGTCCTTGGTGAGCAGATGCCAGCAGAGAACCACGAGCTTGCGTGCGACAGCGACTGCCGCGACCTGGGCGCCGCGGCGAGCACGGACGCGCTCGCCGAACGCCTTGAGCGGGCCGGGGCTGCGGATCGCGATCCATGCCGCCTCGACCAGCATCGAACGGGCCTGCGCGTTGCCGCGCTTTGAGATATGCCCGTAGCGTGCGGGCTCTGAGCCGGACTGACGGACCTTCGGGTCCAAGCCGAGATAGGCAACCAGCTGGCCAGGGCTCTGAAAGCGTGTGATGTCCCCGACGGCCGCGATCACTGCCGCCGCGGTGCCGATGTCCACCCCCGGGATCGTCAACAGCCTGCACAGCCCCGGCCACGCCAGGGCCTGCTCGGCGATCTTCTGGTCAAGCAGAGCGATCTCGCCATCCAGGAAGTCGATCTGGCGCAAACAGCCCGCCACCGTCTCGGCCTCCTCCTCCGGGAGTTGTTGCTTGGCCAGCCACACACGTCCCTTACGGCCGAAGAGATCGCTGACCGGTGGGCAGCCAAGCAGACAGCGCATCACGACGGCGTGCACCTCGTTCTTGATCCGGGTGCGTGCCCGCACCAAAGCTGAGCGCCGCGCGACCCGGCGGCGTAGCGCGAGCGTCGCCTCGTCCGGCACCCATACCTCGCTGAGCATCCCTGCTGAGAGCAGCCTGGCGAGCATCGCAGCGTCAAAGCGGTCAGACTTCACCCGCGCGTGAGAGATCGCGCGCGTCTGCGCCGCGTTAGAGACCACGACCCGCCCGACGTTGCTTTCCCGCAGGATCCTCGCGATCGCCATCACGCTGCCGCTGGCGTCCAAGACGACCTGATCCTCGCCGCCGAGACCACGCGCGAACTCCCTGATCGCCTCCGGTGTGCTCGCGATCCGCCCGACCTGCGAGACCTTGCCGCCCTCAGCGACCGCGACCTCGCAGAACTCCAAGTGAACATCAATACCGAAAAACCGCACTTTCCACTCCTTTCACCAGCCATCTAACTCTCAAACTGGAAGGCGCGGTGGGCAGCGACAAATACGGATTCGGGCTCTCAGCCCAACCAGGTGAGTCGCAGGGGCGGCCATATAGTCATTGACGGGCTCGCAGCCCAAATGCACGGCGGCCTGCCCCACCATTGCGTCTTCCCACAAGAGCCCCTGTCCTGGTCAAACGACCCTACGAACACGACCGGACAGCAAGCCCACCCGGTATTTCATACCGGTAGTCTGTTTTGATGCTGTGCGCCGGCAGCGGGAGTCGTGAGCGCTGCTCGGGCGGCTTTGGGCTCAGAGGCGTCCGGCTGCGCGCTCGGTGGCGATCAACGCGGCAAGGTCGCTGAGCGCGGTCTCGGGTGGGGTTGCTTGGGCTGGTTGGCGGATGTGGTCGGGTGCGCCCGGCGGGTGTAGGTGGTAGGGGGACTCGGGGTGCCCGTCGGGGTCGAACTCGTAGCGAAGACGGGCGTCGCCGGCCTGTCCGTGGTAGGAGTAGCCGTGTAGGTAGAGGCCCTCGCGCTGTTGCGCGTCAGGTAGGGGATGCTCTGACCAGCGCTCGAGGAGCGTGAAGGTGATCCGCTCGTCGGGCTCGGCGTCCTCGTCCTGATCGGCGTTGGGCAGGAGCACGGCTCGCATGTGGATGAGGCCGAGTGGTGGATCGTCTTCCCAGCGTGGGTGCTCGCGTCCGCTGAAGTCCAGCAGATAGCCCGAGGCGTTGAGGATCGCGTGGAGCTCCTCGAAGCGGCGCGAGACGAACGTGCTGATGTGCGACACCGAGCGTTTCTACCAGAGGCCCGCTGAGACGACCTTTGCAATACGGGTTTCCTTTGTGTCGATTTTATAGATTTAGAGGATATCTCTGATAATCTGGATTCCTCAACGTCGCTGGCTGGAGGTGCGCAATGGCTGATTTCGATAAGCAGTACTGGAAGATCAAGGACTTCGCCGAGCACTTCGGCTTGGACAAGAGCACCGTCTACAACCAGATCGAGCGGGGCGAGATCCGCGCCATCCGCATCGGCAAGACGGCGCTGCGCATCCCCACCGAGGAGGTCCAGCGCGTGCTTGACAGCTTCGTAGAGCCCCGCGAGCAGCCCCACGACCTGCCGGCACGCACGGGAGACTTCCAGGCTCGCACCGGGCGCTCGCCGGCAGACTTCGCCGACGCTTGGCGGGAAGGCAAGATCGAAGACACCCCGCAGAACACGCGCGATGCGATCGAGGCCCTCGCCCTGCGCGAGGCGCTGCAAGCCGCCACCGTCCACGCGTAGGGCTCGACGACAGCTACGCCAAGAGCTGCGCGCCGGTCTCTGCGCAGAGACGCTGGACCTCCCGCAGCCACTTGGCGGGAATCTCCTCCTCCAAGCGCTGGAGCAAGTCCGCTCCCGCATCCGCCAAGCGTGGAGGGGTCGGCGTCACGTCCTCGGGAAGGCTGCGCGGATCGAGCACCCGCGTGATCTGATTCGCGAGCTCAGGCTGCGGCCTGTAGGCCATGTACTGTTCGGTCGTGGTCAGGCGGGCGTGGCGCATGAGCGCCTGAATCGTCCTGACATCCACTCCGCCGCGGGCCAGCGTCGTGCCGAAGGAGTGGCGCAGGTTGTACATCCTGATCGGCTGCAGCCCGGCCTTCTCCTGGGCGAGCTTGAACGCGTTGCGTATCGAGCGCTCGCTGACGGGCCGTCACGGTCCTCGCTTGCGAACACCAAGTCCCCGTTCTCGGTCGCATAATCGCGGTCCATGACCTTCTCCAGCGCGTGAGCCAGTCGGGGCGGCATCGGGATCGCTTCTGAGTCTGAGGTCTTGGTCGTGTCGAGGGCGTTGCGCACCCAGTTGTCGTGGACGCGGATCACCCCGGCCTGGAAGTCGACCGCGCCCCGCGTGAGGCCTTGGGCCTCGCCCGGTAGGCGCAGGCCGGCGTGCGCGCCGAGCAGCCAGAAGGCTTCCTCGAGGACGCTCGGCGCGTGTTGGAGCAGCCGGTCGATTTCATCGGGGTCGTAGAAGTCGTCGCGGCGCAGGATGCGCTCCCGCTCGTGCCTCTTGCTCGTGCGCTTGACCTCATCGAGAGGGTTCGTAGGCAGCCAGCGCCTACGCACGGCGTAGTCGAGGATCGCGCCGAAGATGTCGCGGTATGTGTTGCGCGTCTGCGCCGCTGCGGGAGCGACGAGCATCCACGGCTTCGTCGTGCGACGCGCGATGATCCAGCCTTCGGCTTCGCGCGCCTTTGCGGTCGCGTGCGAGACCCGCTTTGGGCGCTGTGCGTTCAGGGGGACCACGCGGTAGGCGCCTCGGCGCCGGTGCTTCCAGGTGCCGGGCATCTCGTCGGCCAGGCGCTCGGCCTCGGCCTTGGTCGTGACCTCCACGGCGGCGCTGCCGGGTGGCTGAGCCGTCCAGCGCGTGATCTGCACCCTGCGGACATCCTTGCCTTCGGCCTTGGCCGCTTGCGCGGCCTGCTCGCCCAAGACGCGACAGGACTTGAAGTCCGCGAAGTAGGCGCGCAAGCGACCGTCGGCAAAGTCGCGGACAGGAGTGTCGGCGCCGTGGTCGCGGTACAGCCGCTCGAAGATGTCCTCGTAGCCCGCGACGGTGGAGCGCTTGAGGCCCTTCTCGCTCTGGCGCTCAGCGAGCCATCCCTCGGCGGACTGCCTGAGCGAGCCTTCAAGGGCCTGAGCATCCTCGGCCTGCGCCTTGGTCTCCAAGTCACGCAGGATCTCCGTGAGCTGGGCCTCGGCGTCCTTTGGGGTCAGATGCTCCGGTGTCGGGCACGGTCCATTGCCCGCGCGCCAGATGGTCGCCCCGCGCGGCGTCTTGCGGCCAGAGTCGCGGACATGCGCCGGACCGAGGCGACATCCGCCCTTCTGGTCATTCTGGTCGCGCCAGAACGCATAGAACGACCGGGTGCGGTCGTTCCAGTCGAGCTTGACCTGTAGATGCCCCGTGGGGCGTGCTGTATCGCTCATGATGCTTAAGACCTCCACGAACTCGAAACGGCCAACGAGTTGTGTGGAGGGCCAGAGCGATTTCCCTACGATTTCCCTAGAGGGCCGAGCGGGGGCTGAAAAAGGCCCTGCTAGATGGCCCAAAACCGCCTAAACTCGGGCAATCAGGGGTGCCGGCGGAAGGATCATAATCCGTGTGTCGGGGGTTCGAGTCCCTCCTCCGGCATGGCGTAAAGCCTGTGTTCAAGCCATTTTCGCGGGTGCGGTGGCCAGGTGTGGATTTCCCTGTGATTTCCCTGGAGGGCCGCGCTGGGGGCGTGGGGCCGCAAAGACAGCCCTGCAGATCGAGTCGGGAGGCGCGGTATCGGCGCGTCGATCGTGCTTCCCGTTTGCTTGAGCTAAACAACAAGAATGTTGTAAGATCACTCATGCAACAAGGATCGACATGGCTTCTCCCGCTATCCCCCTGTCCGAGCGGCCGCTCAGCGAGCGGGCGTTCGTCGCGCTGAGTCGTAGAGCAATGGACGCCCGGCGCCATCCGGTCGTTCGCCTGGACGAGGACATCGAGGCGCTGGACGCAACTGCGGGCTCTCGGCGACGCAGCCAGGATGCGCTGCGTCAGCTCAACCATGACGGCCGCTTGCGGCGCGTACGGCGAGGCGTCTACCTCCTGGTGGCACCGACTGGATCGACCGACGTTCGTCTGCTGGATCTCATCGACGCGGTTACGCCGAAGCCATATCTCATTACTGCGGGTCGAGTGCTGACGGAGTTCAACCTCAGCGACCAGCACTTCTTTCGGGTGATCGTCTTGACCTCCCACCGCCTGAACGACTGGAGCTGGCAGGGCGATCAGGTCCGCTACGCGGTACTGGCCCCGGAGCGGATATGGGGCCTATACACACCGAATGGTCCCTCGATTGCCTCGCCCGAGAGGGCGATCCTCGACTGCCTGGCAAACCCACGCTGGGGAGTGAGCGTGGCGCAGACGGCAGAGGCGGTCGATCGCGCCGTGCCCGGCCGCACGAGCTCCGAGCGCCTCGCTCAGGCGGCGGAACGTTATGGGAGCGCCGCGGTGGCGCGGCGACTCGGCTATCTGCTTGAGCGTCTGCATGGCCCGGTCGCCGCTGAGCCGTTGTTGGCGCTGCGAGGGCGCAGCCATGCCCACGTTCTGCTCTCGGCCTCCGCGCCGGATCGCGGGCCGAGCAGTCCACGATGGGGTCTGCGGATCAACGTCGATCCCGACGCCTTGCTCGCGCACAGGCTGGTCGGATGACACTTCCTCGCCGCCTCATCCACAACGAGTACGACCTGCAGGAGCTCGCCGAACAACTGGACAGACCGGTCGAGCTGGTCGAGCGCGATTTCGCGCTGGTGACCGTCGCTGCGCATCTCGCCGATCAATTCCCCGGCCAGCTCTGCTTCAAGGGGGGTTTCGTGCTGCGCCACGTCCGCGGGTTCAGCCGCTTCTCAGCCGACCTCGACGCCACCCGCACCAACCCTCCGAAGCACAAGATCGCCGCCGCCGACATAGCCGACACGATGAGGCGCGCGACCGACGAGCCAATGCTGCGCATCGAGCCGGGCGTGCCCGCCACCGACTCCCAGCACAGTCTCGACTTCGACCAGATCGCCTTTCACACGCCGCATCACAACGGGCAGATCGCTGTCGAGATCAGCTACCGGGAGGCGGTGGCCGACGAGCCCGAATGGACCGCCATCGGACCGCCCTACTACGCGCGGTTCCAGATCCCCGTTCTGACCCTTGCCGAGACCGTGGCTGAGAAGCTGCGGACGTTGCTCCAGCGACAGCGGCCGACCGACCTGTCCGACCTCGCGTTGATCCTCGGCCAGCACGACGATCGACTGAACCGCGCCCACGTCCGTCAACTCGCACGCGCGAAGTTCGAGCTGGTCAAGCAGGGCGACCGGCGAGCGCGAATCGAAGCGAACGTGGAGCAGTTGCGCGGGGCCTATGAGCAGACTGTTCCCGGACTCGCGCCGGACGCGCCATCCTTCGCAAAGGCGCAAGGGTTGGTGCTCGATGCCCTCTCAACCCTGTTGCCCTGAAGAGACCCTCCATGATCCAAGTCAACTTCACCACCTTCGAGCTTGATTCGCGCACCAAAGAGTGGATCGAGCGCCGTGTTGCGCAGCTTCTTGCCGGAGTCTCGCTCTGTTTTCGCATTGCCCTCGATGGCTTCGGCGGGTGTCTACTTCTGGGTGCCATTAGGCGGGAGCATCATTGCAAGGCGCGTGACGGCGGGGCTGTCGTCTATTTCGATCTCACCCGCACGCAGGCGTCCCTCGAACTCCTCGCCGCTCATGCCCAGGTACTTGCGTGCCTCTTCATCGACTCGCTGCACCCATTCCTCGGGGTTCAGCTCACGGATTTGATTGTCAGTTCGGGTAGCCATTGGGAAGCTCCTTGGAGGAGTCGGTCGCGTGAATCGGCTCCTTGACCATCCATAGTAGGCGTCACGTCGATGTCATCGGTCGGTTCCGGCCATCCGCGTGCCTGGGTGGCGGCGCCACCGATCACGACGTAGCGCACTTGATGGCGCTCAAGCGCGTCAAGAATGGCCTGGCGGCCCTGGGTCTATATCCAGTGGTCGTCGGTCATGTCGTTGCCGGCGTTGGTTCCGCCGCTTGGCGTCGGTGCATTTCGAGGGTGGCCCATAGCGCGGGGACGGAGGCGCGGGCGCCGGTGTCCGGGGACGCCTCGGCGATGCGGATGAGGTCGAGCAGCGAGGCGACCCTGACGGACGTGTGCGGGGTGATCTGCATGGTCTCGGCGTCGCGCGCGAGGTCGCGGTAGCCGCGCGTGCCTGGCGGCAGCGACGTGGCGTGCAGCTCACCGCCGGCGGGTAGCGTCCAACGCTGGGTCTGAGATGTGCCCTCGGCGATCGACTTGGCACCGAGGCGTCGGGCGGTCTGCTCGATGCGGCGCAGCGCGGTCTCTGCTGGTACGACATGCAGTGTGCGGGCGCCGAGCATGACCGGAGAGCCGTGCAGGGCGCCAGCGACATCGCCGATCACGACAAAGCGTGCCTGTCCCGCCAGCTCGGCGAGGGTGCCGATCGGATCAAAGCCCTCCGTGGCCCACGTCGGCGTCATGCGCCGCACGCGCTCGGCCGGGTCGAGGCACAGCTGCCGCGCGATCTGCGCCTCGTAGGAGTCGTCGTAGCGCGCGATGCCGACGGTGAGCTCAAGGTTGCAGGCTCGCAGCGCCTCGATGACGCTCTCAAGCGGCGGGTGCTGCTGCCCTGTCTCCCAGCGGGCGATGGTTGACTGCGGGCGCCCCAAGCGCTCAGCGAGGTGTTCCTGAGAAAGCCCCGCCCGCCGGCGGCCGGACACAAGAAGATCAGAACTACGCATAGCCAGATTATAGCGGAAGTGGCATAAAACGACGAACGGCCAGCAGCCGAGGTCCCAGCCGTTGAGCCCCCAGCTCGGGACCGCCTCCCAGCCGATGCACTGCGCGAACATCATGCGGTCGTCTCCGTCCTGTCCAGGCCAGTGGGTGCGCGTGGGCATAGCGCCCTCCTTTGGGTATGGGTGGCCCCGCCCGGTGCGGGGCCGGTCGCAGCCCCGGCCGCATCCCCGAAGGGGGTGCGAGAATGGCCGGGCAAGCCGGCTCCCGCACATCGAGGCGTGCGTGACTATGCGGTGAGCTGAGTTCCGGCTTCTGCTGCGAGCCGCTGAGACGCCGACCACGGGCTTGCTGCCTCCGTCGCTCCGGCTCCAGTAGCGTTCTCGCGCGGGACTTGATCCGCCCCCTAACGCTTTATGGCTGGCCATCCACCCATTGGGTCGCTTCGTCCGTATACCACCGGCGGCTTGACCTTCCCCGTGTTCATCTCCTCAGCAAACGAGGCGTTGCCGATTCGTGACCGAGTCCAGAACCTAGTCGAGAAGTCCCTCAATAGCCAGCTCTCTCGTAACCGACGGCCTGAGCATTTCGCGGTCTGGCGTTGGGAGGAGCGTGCTTCAACGACAGCCCCCTCCGGCGGCAACGCTAACGATCTCTTCGTCCAGATGGCTCGTGAAAGCAGCGTGACGATCGTCCTGCTACGAGACAAGCTGCGGTCTGGGACCAGAGAAGAGCTGATGGCGGTGAAGGACGACGAAGAAGTTGAGCTGAAGGTCCTGTGGTTCCCGCGTCATCGCCCACGCTTCTGGCCGGCTAGTGAGGTTGAGAGCTTTCTCACCAGCGAAGCCAGCAACGTTTTTTACAACCGCATTGTTCACCCCAACAGCGAACTCGCGTGGCAGGCGCTGGCCGCAAACGTGATCGACGTGCTCCTGATGGCCCTGCGAAGCACCGGTCGGAGGCCGTATGTCGCCCGAGTCTGAGAATGGCAGCCTCTTCATCGACGCAGCGCTGTGGAATCTCCCGCGGCTGCGTCGCAACGCCGGCGAGGATGTCAACCATTTCATTAACGCGTTCAGCCGACGGCTCGATCCTAACTCGATACCGGAACCGCGTCGGCCGCTCGACATCGCGGCCGTTGGCGTAGCCGCGGACATCCAGGGAGACGCCGTGCGTGCACGCGAGATGTACGCGGCTCTCTCGGCGGAGCCAGAGCACGCCGGAATGCTGGGCATGTTCCTCTCGGCATGGTCGGTGACGAGCGACGATCCTGAGACGTTGACGGCGCCGCTTCGTGCGATTGAGGCGTTCGAGGGTCAGTCTCTCCTTCAAGCGCGTCTGTGCTGCAAGCTGATTGCAGCGGCTTTCGCCCACCGCTGGGACGACGCGCTTCCTGACCTCCTCTCTCGCGCGCAGGCGTGGGCGCCAGAGGGAAGCATGATCGCCGCGATGTTGATGATGGAGGCGTACAACCTCCTTGGAGCCCGTTGGCCTCGGGATTGGGGCTACGAGCCCGACGAACTGACAAGCTACGATTGGATCAGGGAACTGGCCTGGAGCGCCACCGCGAAGAGTTTCGTCGGACAGCTCACCGAGCGCGCGCACTCGCCTTGGACTATCACGATCGGGGCCGGATTCAGCGAGACCGACGATGCCATCGCTGCGTACATGCAGGCCGAGTGGGCAGGCGCGATCTGGCTCCGACGTGAGATCAGCCAGCAACTTGCAGCCCACATCCTGCTCGATGAGACAACGCAGCCCCGGCAGGCTGCCGTAGCAGTGTCGCTGTGGGCGCTCAGCGCGCCGAACGCAAGTACCATCGATGGCGTGGTCGAACTCGCGGAGGCGCGTTTCGATCACGACTCTGCGGAGGAGATCATCGCGCAGGTGAATCGCGGGGAGCCGCTGCGTCACTGGAGCGATGGTCCCCTGATCGACCTCGCACTGTCTATGTGGGACCTGCTCAGCGAGGGGACGACGATTGAGCTAATGGAGCGACTACCGCTATTTTTCTCGGATCATCCCTATGTCGTAAAAGTGGCGTCACTCTGGGCGCTCGCATCCTTGCGAGCGCCGGAGAGGTGGAACGAAAAGTTCGTGCGGCTTGATGAGACCCAGCGCCGACAACTCTTGCGAGGGTTGTCCGTTCCGGTTGCAGAGCGCTTGCCGATCGAGGCTGCGCTGCGGCTCGTTCAGGACAACCCGAGGCCGGAGGGAGACATTCACGATGCCCACGTTGTCGGTGTGCTCGCAAGTCGCGTCGATCGACAAGGCGACGTGGATCTGTCCGTGGCACCGGCTGTAGCGATCGTGTTGCTTGGACGCGACGCGCCATCGCTCGTAAAGGGCGATCTGCTCGATCGCGCGCTTGGAGCGCTCGTAGCCGAGTGCCGAGTGGTTATGGACGATTCACGGAAGGGCAGTCGTGGCATGGGCAGCTATGAGCCGTTCGCGATGTTGGCGATCGGTTGCACAGTGCGCGCAGGTGGGCCGACACCAGATGCGCTCGCCGCCTTCGTCGAGGCGGCCACTGACGTTCGCGTGTCCGCCGACATACGATTCGAGGCGATCAGAGGGCTTACCGCCATCGCGCACCACGCAGGTCTTCCGGCCGATGTCTCGGCGAGGATCAAGGACACATCGGAGGGCGGTGCCGGACCGCTATTTGAGTTCGTGACGCCGCGACTGCTTCACGTGGCACGTATCGCCCTGATGGTCGCGACGCAGAACGAGAACTTCGATGCCGAGATACTCACACTCGTCAGGGACGAGGAGCCTCTGCGTGCGCCAGGTCGCTATCGAGGCTGCGGCTCTGGCACTGCGCGACCGGCAGTCTGAGGTCCTAGAGGGCGCTATCGCCAGCGCCCTCTTTGACCCGGATGAGGCTACTGTCCGCATGGCGATTGGCGCAGCAGACGTCGTCGCCCTGAGAACGTCTGCGGTTCGGCTCGCGATCGGTGAGCGGTTGGTGACGCTCTTTGAGAAAGGAAGTCGCAGACTGAGGGCAGCAGTGGTGACCGCGGTGAAGAAGGGTCTCATGTCGTCCGAGCTCGATACTCAAGCGAGCAGACTGCTCACCAGCGCACTCGAAGATCGGTCGTTTCAGGTACGTAGCGCCGCATCAAGAGAGGGCGAAAGTAGCTCATGATGGGCGGGGCAGTTTCGCGATCTCATTCTCGATGCAATCATACCCATTATTGCGGAGAACCTTTTGTATCCCTTCGCGGATGATTGTATCTCGAACAACAAGGTCGCGTGAATCACGATCGTCAGGCGTGTTGATTTCAGCCCAAGGTATATTGGGCGTGTCTTGGGGTCGGTCGAAACTCTCAGGAATATCGACACAGGTCTCCAGGGAACGATCGCCGAAGTTGATCTGATAATTCGGACCGAGAATTGTTGGCACAGCGTCCTCGCAAACAAGCGGGAAGACCACTGTGCCAACCTCCTCTATAACCGTTGTTGCGAGAGTGTGTAGAAGTCCATGCAGTTGCGAGAGTGACAGGCGGAGCCTGGAAGCCTGGCTGTCCGTTCCCGCGGCGCTCTCGATAACGTCAAGGACGCATACGACGCGCGTACCGCACTGAAATCCTGGGGGAAGTTGAAGGGTCGCCTTTGCCCGCAGCATGAAGCCGGTATCAAGAGATGCGCCCCAGTCACGCTTGAAGGTAACTATCTGGCCCGAGTTAGGGTCGGAACGCAGCCAACTGGTGGATGCCGATGCTTGAGTCCTCCCGACTTGGCCGGAGGCCCAGGTCTCCAGGCTTGATGTGAGTAGAGCGTCCTTGAGTGTGTCCTTGATATCGGTTCGGAGTTCGCCGGTGACTGGCCGACAATCAGGAGCAATGACGACCCGAAAAACGCACCCGCGTTCATCGTGCTCCAATGGCGTCGCGAACTGCTCAAGTCGGAAGTGGCCAACGAGTGGATTCACCTGGCCCAGCGCTACCAAACTGGCTTTGCGTTGAGCGATACTGGCGGCGTGTGGCGGCTCAGCTCGGGTAGATGAGCGGATGTTGCCGCCAGCCGCGATCTCGTGGCCAGCCTCAATTGGGCCGGCGGCATCGATATCGCCCCCGGCTCTGATGGCGTGACCAGCCCTCACCCCTGGAGGTAGCGCCTGCGTATCCTCCTGATGCCACGGGCCGAGCCGCAGCAGAGGCGCCAGCATAAGGCCAACTCCAACGATGGCGAGAGCGGCAACAAGCGGCCACGAAACCGCTGCCACGCCAAGGCCAACGGCGACCGTGCAAAGGACGCCACCCACGGCACTCCACGCTGCTCTGTCTTCATAGGTTGGAGGCCAACGCACGGCTGAACAGTACGCTCCAGGCAAACGCGGAGCCGGCCCATCGCTACGCGGTTTGCGGCGCTCCCGTCTCGGCGTAGAGTCGGCGGACCTCAGCGAGCCACTTCGCGGGTATCTCCTCCTCCAAGCGCTCAAGGAACGTCGCCGCCGCGTCCCCGGACACCGGGCGGAGCGGCACGACGTTCTCGGGCAGGCTGCGAGGATCGAGCGCCCGCGTGATCTGATTCGCGAGCTCCGGCCGCGGCGCGTAGGCCATGTACTGTTCGGTCGTGTTCATGCGCTTGTGCCGCATGAGCGCCTGAATCGTCCTCACGTCTACGCCCTTGGCGGCCAGGCTCGTGCCGAATGAGTGGCGCAGGTTATACATCTTGATCGGCTTCAATCCGGCCGTCTGGAGCGCGAGCTTGAACGCTTCGCGCAGCGGGCGCTCTGGCACGGGCCGCTCGGGTTTGAGCTCACAGGCGAACACGAAGTCCTCATCGCTGGTCGCGTAGCCCCGCTGCTTGAGCTTCGCCAGAGCACGAGCCAACCGGGGCGTCATGGGAATGGCCTCGGAGTCCCCGGTCTTGGTCGTGTCGAGCTGGCCTAGCACCCAATTGTCGTAGGGCCGGAGCACGCCGGCCTGGAAGTCAACGGCGCCCCACTTCATGCCAAGGGCCTCGCCGGGAAGGCGTAGACCGGCGTGGCCGCCGCAGAGCCAGAAGGCTTCCTCCAAGACACCGGGGGCGTGCCCCATGAGACGGCCAACCTCGTCGGTGTCGTAGAAGTCCTCGCGGCGCAAGATGCGTTCGCGCTCCTCGCGCTTGTTCGCACGCTTGACCTCGGCGAGCGGGTTCACGTCGAGCCAGCGCTTGCGCACGGCGTAGTCGAACGCGGCAGAGAGGACATCGCGGTACTCGTTGCGGGTCTGCGCGGCGGCGGGTTCCACGAGCATCCATACCTTCGTTTTGCGACGAGCGATGATCCAGTCCTCAGCTTCGAGGGCCTTGGCCTTTGCGAACGTGACGCATTTGGGGCGCTGGGCGTTTAGCGGCACCACGCGGTAGGCGCCGCGGCGCCGGTGCTTCCAGGTGCTCGGCATTTCGTCCGCGAGTTGCACGGCCTCGTCTTTGGTGGCAACCTCGATCGCCTGGCTGCCGGGCGGCTGCGCCGTCCAGCGTGCGACCTCGACCCGGCGGACCTCCTTGCCTTCGGTGCGGGCCTTCTTCGCTGCTTTCTCGCCGCGCACCCTGTAGCACTTGAAATCATCGAAGTAGGCGCGCAGACGGCCGTCGGCGAAGTCGCGGAGCGGCGTGTCGGCGCCGAGATCGCGGTACATGCGCTCGGTCATGGCGTTGTAGCCGGCGAGCGTTGAACGCTTGAGGCCCTTGTCGCGTTCGCGCTCGGCGATCGAGCCGTGGAGGGCGTCTGCGAGCGTGGCCTGCTGCTCGTCGGTCTCGGGGAGCTCGACTGCGGCCTCCAGCTCGCGCAGGATCGTGTCCAGCAGTGCCTCCGCGTCCTTTGGCGTCAGGTGCTCGGGCGTCGGGCGGGGTCCGTTGCCTGCCCTCCAGATGATCGCTCCCCGCGATGACCTTCGACCTGAGTCGCGAACGTGCGCCGGGCCGAGCCGTCGTCCGCCGCGCGCGCCATTCTGGTCGTACCAGAAGGCCCAATAGGACCGTCCGCCGCCGTTCTTGTCTGGCTTGACCTGTAGGTGCCCCGTGGGGCGAGATACGCCGCTCATGTTGCTGTAGACCTCCATCGGATCGAACCGGCCAGTGAGGTTCGATCCGAGAGGCAGATTTCTCTAGGATTTCTAGAGAGGGCCGCGCCCAGGCTGAAATAGGGCCTGTATCTACGGCGAAAACCCGCTTAGGGCTTGTAGATAAATAACGTTTCATTACGGCGTGCTGATGGATGCTGGTCTTCACCCGCGGGGCACGATCGTGTAGTTCCACTCGGGGTGGAAGTCTTCACCGTGAATGTTGACGGTCTGCAGCTCGGCGTCTGTGACGCGGATCTTGTCGGGGTAGGTGCCTTGATCGAGACGGGCGTAGACCTCAAGCCCGCTGCTGGTCGTGGTCGCGCCTATCAGGTTGATGATCGTCTCCAAGGAGGTCAGCGGCTTGCCGCGCCAGTTCATGGTGATGAAGCTGAACAGGCGGTGCTCGATCCGGTTCCACTTGCTAGTGCCGGGCGGGAAATGGCAGACAGCGATCTCAAGGCCGATCTCGTCTGCGAGCTTTCCCAGCTCGAGCTTCCACAGCTTCGTCCGGTTGCCGTTGGAGCCGCCGCAGTCGGCGGTGATCTGCAGCTGCGTGGCGTGCGGGTAGCGCTCGGCTCCGAGGTGCTCCCACCAGCTGCGGATCGAGTTCGCGGCGAACTGGGCGGTGTCGTGGTCGATGCCGACGTTGACGTAGCCCTCGTCCAGGCGCAGGTCATAGACGCCGTAAGGGATCGCCTTGCCCAGCTGCTTGTCCTTGAAGTCGTGCACGCGCACCAGCTCGGGCTTGCCCTTCAGATGCCACTCACGCCCTGCGTTCTTGAAGTCTCCGACCAGCTCCTTCTTCTTCGTGTCTACGCTGATCACCGGCCAGCCCGCGGCCACGGCCGCCTTCGCGGCCTGGTTGATGTGGCGGAACTGCAGATCGCGGTCGGGGTGCTGGCGGCCCTCCCTCGTCTTGACGTTCGCTTGCAGGCTGTACCCGGGGGAGCGCAGGAGCGTCGCCACAGAAGTGAAGTGAACCTCGTGCCCCATCTCACGCAGCCCCTCGGCCAGGTTGCGCACGCTCTTGGAGGTCCAACACAAAAGTGACTCCGGATCACCACGCGAACTCTCCTCCACGAGCCGCTCGAGATCACCAGCCAGCGTCAGGTCAACCTCAGTCAGTGCCTTGCGGCCACCGCCCCGCCGTCTGACACGCCCACGCTCCAGATGCTCGCCGAACTCCAGTTCCGCAATCCCCTTGCGAATCGTCGGTACGCTCACCCCGGTCTGCCGCGAGACCGTTGCGACACCACCCCGTCCCGCCGCTCGCGCCTCGGCCGCCACAAACAGGCGGCGCTGACGCTCATTCAGCTCACCCGCCAGCGCCCTAAACCGCTCGCCAATCGCATCCTCATAGACCACGCCTCACTGTTCCACACACGTGACACGCATCCTGCAACGTTATTTATCTACAAGCCCTAACTAGAGCCAAATCAAGGTGGAGGCACGCGAATCATAATCCGCGTGTCGGGGGTTCGAGTCCCTCCTCCGGCATCGCCGAAACACGCCTAACCAAGCGGTTTTGACTGTATCACGGGTCGCGGACGGGGCGTCTTAATTTCCCCACTGATTTCCCCAGGGGGCGTCGCGGGGGCGTGGCGGCTCGGGAGACGCACCCACCGGGGGTCGGCGGCCGGTTGGGCGGAGGGCAATGTCGAGCTTGCGAAATCTCAAGCTAGAAGGTCTATCGGCAGCAGAGGACCCGTCATGACAGCGAACTAGTGTTCGATCTATGAGCACGGTGCTGGAGTTGTCGTCACTCGATCATCTTCTTGGTTCGCTCGACAGCGGCGGGCGGGGATTCGAGCTGCTCTGCCGCTGGTTCTTGCAGAGCGATCCCGAGTTCCGGGCTGAGTATGAGCAGGTGTGGCTGTGGTCGGAGTGGCCAGGGCGTTGGGGGCCTGACCGGGGTATCGACCTCGTAGCCGTAACGCACGCGGGTCGTGTCGACGCTGTGCAGGCGAAGCACTACGGTTCAGAGCACACGGTCACAAAGCGGGACATCGACACGTTCCTGAGCGAGTCCAACCGCCCGGCGATCGGCTCGCGTCTGCTGATCGCTTCGACGGACAAGCTCGCCGGTTCGGCGCGAGAAGTGATGGCCGAGCAGGAAAAGCCGGTGAGCACCTGCCTGCTTGCGCGGATGCGCGCGAGCGCAGTGGAGTGGCCCACGAGCATCACCGAGCTGGTTCCGGCTGCGCCGGCCGCGGCACAGCCCCGAGAGCACCAGCTGGAAGCGCTCGATGCGATCGACCGATGGGCTCGCGGCGGCGGGTCGCGCGGCCAGGTGATCATGGCGTGCGGCACCGGCAAGAGCCTGATCGAGGTTTGGGCCGCCGAGCGGCTGCAGGCGCAGCACGTGTTGGTACTGGTGCCGACGATCCCGCTGCTTCGCCAGTGCGCGCGCGAGTGGCCCCGTCATGCCGCGACGCAGCGTGGGCTGTTGCGCATCTGCAGCGACAAGGCGGCCGCAGATGCAGAGGACATCATCCGGGGTGACGAACTCGGCGCGGCGCGCACGACCGACCCCGAGGAGATCGCCGGGAGACTCCGCGACGGATCGCCGCTGCTTGCGATCTGCACTTACGACTCCTCGCCCGCGCTCGCGGAGGCGATGCGCGCGGTGGCGGACTTCTCGTTCGACCTTGCGATCGCCGATGAGGCGCACAGATGCGCTGGGCTTGAAGGGTCGAAGCGCAAGACGATCCTTGACGAGGGTGCGATCCGCGCAAAGCGCCGGCTGTTCTTCACGGCGACGCCAACCGTCTATGGAACGCGCGACAAGGGACGGGCGGCGAACAAGAACGTTCGCCTGGCCTCGATGGATGACCACACGCTGTTCGGGCGTGTGATCCACCACCTCTCGTTTGCAGACGCGATTTCGAAGGGTCTGCTCTGCCCGTATCAGGTGGCGGTCATCCCGATCGACGACGAGGAGGTACACGACCTGATCAAGCGGCGGCGGATCGTCACCGCGGATGGCGAGCACAAGCTCGAGGCGGCAGGGCTGGCCACGCAGATCGCTTGCGCCCGCGCAATGCGCCGCTTTGGGTGCCGGCGGATCGTCGCGTTCCACCCGTCGATCGCGGAGTCCAAGCGGTTCAGCGAGCACTTCCCCGTCGCGGTCGAGCTACTGGCCGAGGATGAGCGACCCGACGGGCCGGTGTGGTCACAGCACGTGGACGGCGCCGCCATGCCGCACGCTACGCGCGCACGTCTGCTTGAGCGCTTCGAGAGCGACGGAGCCGGCGAGCACCGGCTGTTGTCGAACGTTCGGCTTTTGACCGAGGGCGTTGACGTTCCGGGTATCGACGCAATCGCGTTCGTGGACACGCACCGCGGGCAAGGCTCGATCATCCAGGCGGTCGGTCGCGCTGTCCGGCCGGCACCAGGCAAGGCGTTCGGCACGATCGTTCTGCCGGTGGTGCTGCGCAAGGGCGAGTCCTTCGACGCGGCGCTCGCGCGCTCAGAGCATCGCTCGATCGTGGACATCCTCGGCGCTTTGCGGAGCCACGACTCCGAGGTCATCAAGTCGCTGGACGATCTCCGCTTCACCACCGGGCCAGACGATCACCGCCCGGCCGGGCACGGGCGCTTCGTGATCGACGCGCCGCTGGAAGTGGGCGAGGACTTCGCCGCCGCGGTTGATGTCGCGCTGACCGGCGCGCTCGGTGTCGCCGCCGAGCGCTCGCCGCGGCGTCATTCCCCGATTATCGAGCCTTTGCTTCCGCGGGAGAGCAAACCTCTCTCTGACGATGAGCTGGTCGCGGTCGGTGTAGGGAAGATCGCATCGCTCGGCCGCTGGCAGCTCCTGACCGAGGTGCCCACCGATGACGAGGAGTCCTTCCCGTTGCAGGCGTGGTGGAGCGAGGCCAAGAAGCGCTGGGCCGCCGGCGCACTCGATGAGTACGACCGGAGGGAGATCGCAAAGTCTGTCTCCTGGCTTGCCAAGGATCTTCGTGACCCGTCCCGGACTGCAAAGGGAGATGGCGCGTCTGACCGATGCAGATGTTCCTGAGCAGATTGCGGCGCAGTGCCGGTTTGGTGGGCTCTACGCTGAGCAGCTCGCGGCGCTCACGGGCTGGCAGGACGCCGATGAGCTTGTCGAGCCGCTCGCTGCGATCCAGCCGCTGATCACCCACGCCGCCATGTCCCCTGCCATGCGGGTGCGCTACATGCTGCCCGCCGCACGGCGAATGGCCGCCGCCGTCGAGGCGGCCGCTGAGGCGAGCGGCCTGGGTTGGTGGGAGCAGCAGTCGTGGAACACCGCCGCGATCAACGGGTTCATTTACGTGCTGCAGGTGGCGCACGCAGGGTCGGTCGACCTCGACCCCCCGACCCAGCCGTGGAGTGCGAACGTTGCGCCTGCGGCGCACGTGATCGGCCAGCGAGGTGCAGAGCCCTTCATCGGGCTCGCGAGGCGCATGAGCGTCTACAGTTCCACCGGCGATCGAGAGGCCGTCGAGGGACGCATTGCCGACGAGTCGCAGATGGCGTCCGACGAGAGACTGGACGCGTTGGGATGGGACATCTACCTGCTCGCCAGAGCGCGCGGCGACACGAGCGAACACGCGTTCACGCTCGCGATGGGCGGCACGCTACGCGGCCGCGAGAACCTGCGGCGAGACCTGTTGGCGCGCTCGTTGCGAGAGATCGAGAACTGACCGGCGCGAAGACGAGAGCGGATGACTGACACCGAAGCTCTGATCGCCCGGACCCGAACAGAGATGATGCCGTTGCCGATCGTCGTTGATGCCGACGTGCTGCACCGCAACGTCGACTACTGTTTGCGAACGGGCTTCACGCCCAGGCTGCTGGAAGGCGCCAGTCGAAGCTACACCCTCGTCACCGGTGTCGTCGTGTTCGCTACGAGCCGAGTCCAGCAAGAGGTGGAACGCCAGCTCGCAGAGATCGCAACGCGACGGGATGTCCCTATTGCGGACGTCAGGAGGGTCTGGAACGAGGTCTTCGTTCCGCGCGTCCGGTTCGTCCAGATCAACGAGGACAACATCGACGATCCGCGCGTCGAAGACGTCGGGGAGCTGCACGACGCCGACGCGCCGACCGCCGCGCTCGCGGTCATGCTCGCGCCATGCGTTGTTCTGACCGACAACCGCAAGCACTTCACTCCACTGAAAATCCCGGACACCCGCACGGACCAGATCGCGGTGAACGCGAACGAGCTGGCGCGCTACTACGGCGGCATGAACGCGATGGCACTGGTTCCAACGGTGACGGGCGCGATGGCAGTCGAAGGGTCAAGGAAGGTGATCTCCACAATCGGGCAGGAGGCGGCCATAGTGGTCGCGCTGCTTCTGATCGGCGCCGGTGTGGCGCTCTGGCTCAGCGAGCCTGGCGGACAGATGCGGGAAGGAGCGAAGAAGCTCGCACGCGAGATCGGGCCGCCTCTGGCCACGGCGGCTACAAGAGCACTCGTGCTGAGCGACGAAATGAGCGCTCTCGCGATCGACCCGCCCTCGCCCCCAGACTCAGCGCTGAGGTTCGTCGCAAAGATCCTCGCGACGAGACAGACGATCCTCAGCACGGCGGACATCGCGAGACGGCTGATGGAACACGGCTACCGCTTCGACGACACGGGTAGGCAGGCCACGCAGGCGCGTGGCTGGCTAGTCGGGGAGAGCTGCTTCGTCGAGCAGCAGCGTGGACATTGGACGCTCGGGTATCACGCGGCTGCCGTGTAGCGAGCCAGGATGGTCACAGTCGTGCGCTGGATGCAGCCGAGCAGGCCGAGCTCGATGAGCGAGTCCAGGCTGAGCGGTTGTCCTCCGGGGAAGGCGAACGGTCGAGGAGCTGATCCTGGGCGCCTTGGGCTCGGTGCAAATCCGTTGGCCGCTTCTGGCGGGTCGCGGTCTGTAAGGGGTATGCAAGCACCATCGACAGCAAACTCCCCGGCCGCATTGACCGAGGATCGGCTCCTGCGCCCGGAGCAGGCCGCTTGGTATCTCAACGTCAAGACGAGCTGGGTCTACGAGGCCGTGAGGGCTGGCCGCCTGCCTTGCCATCGCGTAGGCCGACACATTCGGTTCACGCGCCCCTTGCTCGACGACTGGCTCGCTGAGCAGCCTCGGCAGTAGGGCTTCGGGCGGTCCCCCTGGTTCAACGCTCCGCCGTCTTCAGGACTGTGCAGACATAGTAGAGACCCAGCAGGAAGCGCTCAGTTGCAACCCGCCCATAGGTAGCGAGATCGTCCCACGGGCGGAAGTAGGGATCGCCTGGCACGAGCCTTCCAGAAGGCGGGCGATTTAGACCGAGTGCGCGGCGGTGTCCGGGGTTGGTCAGTCCCATCCATCACGATTCACCGTCGCGTGGCCGGCGTCGATTTGGTGTAGACAGTCATCGACGCTCAGGCAGTCGCAGCGAAGTCCTTGTTCGAGGATCTTCTTCACAGCGGTTGCCTGGGCGAGGGTTCGATTGACCTCGGGCAGCTTGCGCTCGGCCAGCTCGCGCCAGATCCCCGGTGGCGGTGTTCTATCGGATAGGCCCGCGAGCACAATGCCTATCTCGGCAAGCGTGAATCCGCCGCGCTTCATCAGCACGATCAGTGATATCTGCCGCAGGGTCTGTGGCTCGTAGCGACGCTTGCCGCCAACACGTTCCGAAGCGGCGAGCAGCCCGGCCGCTTCCCAATAGCGGAGAGTCGAAGCGGGCACACCGGTGCGGCGAGCGGTCTCGCCGATCGTCAATTCGGAGTCGTCTGATGCCATGTCCTTGACTTAAAGCCTACTTGAGGTTGTAGACCATGTGGAAGCCAGCAACGAAAGGAAGACAAATGCCCGAAATGCCACCCAACTCCACCGACGCGCCAGCCGACGGCGCAAGCTGCACCATCCCGGCTGACGGAGATCGCGGAAGCCGACGCCCTGGTGTCGCGGGACTGCTCAGCGGCGGTTGCTGCTCTGAGGACACAGTGTCGGTGGAGTCCCGCGCACCGATGGGCCGAACCGCACGATGGTCCCGCGCGCTTGCCGGCGTGGGGTTTCTCCTGCTCGCAGGCGCGCTCGGGACACGCCGACTACCGGGGAGGATCGCACTGTGGCCCACCTCGCTCGTTCCCACATGGTTCGGGATCTCCCACCTCGTCGCGGGCGTGACCGGCTACCACGGCTGCCCAGAGATCGGCGCGATCCCAAGCGTGATGCTCGGGCGAGAAGTGAAGACCAACTGTGAACTCTGGCAAAGCATCGACTCATGGGTAGACCCCGCTGCTCCGATCGCTACGCCCTGCTGCTGAGTACAGAGCGGCCCCACCAGCCCTCGCAGCAGCGATGACAAGCCGATCGATCATGTTGTTTGCCGCCGCCGCGTTGGCGGAGATCGCGGGGGTCTACCTGATCTGGGCCTCGCTTCGGGAGGGCAAGGGCCCACTTGCCCTCGCCGGTGGCGCGGTCGCACTCGTCCTCTACGGCGTGCTCGCCACACGGCAGCCAAGCAACAGCTTCGGCCAGGTGCTCGCCGCCTACGGCGGCGTGTTCGTCGTCGGCTCGCTGCTATGGGGCATTGCCTTCGACGGGTTTACACCCGACCTCTACGATCTCGCGGGAGCGGTCGTCTGTCTCGTCGGCGTCGGTCTAATCGTGTACGCGCCTCGTTGACATCCAACGGCCGGGCGCGTCGCCCGTCTCGTCTTCGCCGAGCGCAAGATCGGTGTGCCGAACGAACCGCGCCCGCTGGGGCTGACGCTGGTATCCCGCAGCCTCCCAGAAGGCCATCGCGCCCTCCTCGTCGTCGGCGACGATCGCCGTGAGCCTGAGCGCGCCGCGCTCGCGCAGGCGCCGCTCGCCCTCCCTGAGCATCATCGTCGCGAGTCCCTTGCGCCGATGCTCTGGCGAGACCGCCAGCCGGTAGAAGCTCCCACGCCACCCGTCCCACGCGGCGATCAGCGAACCAACCAGGACGCCATCGAACTCAGCGACCAGCAGCGCTCGGGGATCGGCGCCCACCAGCCGAGCGAGTCCCTCGGGAGAGTCGCTGACACTCGGCACGCTACCCGCCACGACCCACAGGTCGAGCACGGCCGGGATGTCCTTCTCGCCGGAGCTGCGGATCGTCCAGTAGTCGAGGACGTCCATGCGCTCGATCAGCCCGTCGGCGATCGAGAAGCGATGCTCGACCGTCTCATCGGAGACCACGCCTCCCGCGAGGTCTCGCACAAGCTGGTGGACCGTCGCGATCATACGGCCGCTGAGGCCCTGCTCGATATGCAACGGCTGCGCCCGTGAGTCGAACGATCCCCACTGCCGCTCCCAATACTCCCGCACCTCCGCGTGGCCGTGAACGCGCCCACCCTCCATCGCGTTCGGCCAGTCGACCTCGGGGTGCATCGTCGTGAGAGCCCCCTCGATGTCGCGAGCGTTGAACGCCTCGTAGGAGCGGCGCAACAGCCGCTCATGCTGCTCGCTCATCGCCGAGCTGCCTGTGCGGTAGCTGCCGACATGCGGTGCGGCGCGTGTCGAGCCTGGGTGTAGGCGCGCACAAGCACCGTGATCTCGCTGGCAATCGCCGCCGGGGTGGCGCCTGGCGGCGGGCGCAGCACGAGACGATGCGTGAGGCCCTCGATCGCGTTGATCACCATGCGAGCCGACAACCGGGGATCGACAGGACGTGAGTGCGGATCGGCCGCGAGCGCATCTGCTGCCAGATCGACAAGCCGATCTTCCAGTTCATCGAGCTCCGCGCGGAGCGTCGGTGGGAGCTGGGTTTCCTCGAAGAGCACACGGTGAAGGCCCGGCGCGAGCGCGTGCAGTGCGACCATCGCATGAACGATCTCCGGGAGAACGTCGTCGAAGTGCGCACCACAGCTCAACCGTTGCAGGTGCGGTTCGAGCGCCGCCGTCCCTTCGGCGAGGTGCCGGTGCACGAGCCCAACGAGGATCGCGTCCTTGTTGGGGAAGTACTGGTAGAGCGAGCCGATCGATACCCCAGCTCGCTCGGCGATCCGGTTGGTGGTCCCGGCGGCGTAGCCCTGCCGCTCGAAAACCTGAGCAGCCGCTTCGAGGATGGCCTCGACGGTCGCCCCGGAGCGCGCCTGCTTGGGGAGCTTTCGCGGCTCAAGCCGCCGGTCGAGAATGCGAGTTGACGACATGCGAGTAATTGCTCAGTATATAGGTATGCCTGCCCTCGGACTTGCTCTCCTTGCTCTCTACGGCCTGCTCGCCTTCGGGGTGCGCATGGTCGTTCAGGTTCGCCGGACGGGCTCAACGGGCTTCAAGGGCTTGCGCGGCGCCTCGGGGTTCGAGCGGATAGGCGGGGTGCTGTTCGCGTTGGCTGTCGTGCTCTGCATCGCGGGCCCGGCGCTCCAGTTGGCGGGCCCACTGAACTCCGTCGAAGCGCTCGACGGCGAGGGCGCAAGCATCCTCGGGGTTGTGCTCGCCTCTCTGGGAATCGCGATCACCTCGGTCGCCCAGTTTGTGATGGGCGATGCCTGGCGGATCGGCGTCGATCCCGCCGAGCGCACCGAGCTGGTCATCCACGGCCCCTTCTCGCTCGTGCGCAACCCGATCTACGCAGCGATGATCCCCTCCTTCATCGGCATCACCCTACTCGCGCCAAACGCCGTGACACTCACCGGAGCGATCCTTCTGATGGTGGCCCTCGAGCTGCAAACGCGGCTCATCGAGGAGCCATACCTCTCAGGGGTGCACGGCGAGCAATACGCCGTCTATGCTGCCCGGGTCGGTCGCTTCCTCCCAAGGGTCGGTCGCCTGCGGCATATCAGCTCCGCTCAGCCCGGCGCTCGATCGACGACAACAGGCGACGGACGACTCTAACGTGTGCGCCGGTGCCGATCACGGCTTTTCGGTACAGGCAGCCGGCGCGGCCCGGAACACCGCCCTGGTTTCGGCAGTCACGATGCACGAAGAACCTTCGGCGGGCTCGATCCGGAGGGTGAACGTGTAGCGCGAGACGCGATGCTCGCCCTCCAGCGCGATCAGCGACGGTCGCTCGGCCCACGCCACGCGAAAGCCCACCATCGCCGCGGGCGCTCCCGGCCCGGGTGGCGGCGCGTCAATTCAGGTGAACTCGCCTCCAGCATCGTCAGTGAACCTATGCCCGTCAGGCCAGATGACCGCCACGCCTTGACTGCTCAGAAGATCGCTGAGGTCGCCGGGTGGTCGCGAGTCCAGTAGAACAGCGCGCCGGGGCGGCGGCTCCACGAACCGCGCATAGTCAGCCAGTTGTCCTATAGCCATGCGCACGTTACCTCGTGAGACGTGGGCCTTGGCCTCGATGAGCTGCCCACGAGTCTCATTGAAAACGTCACTGAAAACCGGGGCTTTCGCGCCAGGTACCTTGATCTTGTGTCGGACAACGGTGTCGCCTTGATCGCGCATGTACTGAACATAGTTGGCGACAAGCTGGTACTCGTGACGACGGGCGCGTCTTACCGCATCCTTGCGTTCCACGTCATAACCTTCGACTTCGCCTTGCTCGACGGGTATCAGCGTAACCTGACCCACAGACCAACCATGTGAGTCAGAATCGCTACTCTTGGTCGATCGCTGTTCGATTTGTTCGAGAAGCCGTTGCGCCTCTTGTCCGAGTGCGTTATCCAATTTGCTGTGCGGCGCCTGATTGAGCCGTTCAAGACCAATGCGTTTGGCTCGGGGGGCCTCGTGGGGATCGACTGCGTGGATGCACGATACGTTGGTCGCGACGCCCCAGCGATCACCCTCTTTCGGCCGCGATCCTCCGCGATCAACTAGATCCGGGTTCCAGCGGGGCTGATCGATAACTTTGAGAATCGCTGGACACCTGCGCACAAGGTCGGGAGGGCATCCGGGTGAGTTCGCAACGCATACGAGCAAGTAGTCCCCGATCTCATAGCGCGGAGCGTGCGGAGGTCTTACTTGATCGGCCTTTGGCTGCTCTCGACCCTTCAACGATTTTGAGTTGCGGCCTGGTGGATCTGTTATGACTGCCAGGCTCCGCCAAAAGTCTGCGTCTTCGCGCTCGTCGGTCCAATAGATGCGCTTCAGCCACCAAGCCATGTGCACCTACAGCAAGTCTTTCGGACTGAGAAAGGTTGAGATGTCCGAACTGGGCGTACATGGCTCTGCTAGGCGCCGTGCGCGCTCCTCCTCGCTGATGGCCGGGCGAGTGGGTGGTTCGTATGTAGGATCGAGCCATCCGCAGTGCTCACATCTGCCGGCCACCAAGCGATACGAGCCGCAATCATCGCAGCGAGCGTTGATGGCGTTCAGGCGGAGCCGTGCGGCTGTGAACATTCCCAGCATATGCTCCACGGCCTTGAGTCCGATCTCGGCGTCCATCCGGACAGCGTTCTTGGCGTGGGTAAGCCAATTCACGTATTCCCAGGTTTCGATCGCCAGCTTCTTCAGATAGGACCGTAGCCTGTACGCACTCTCACCTTCCGCGAGACGGTTGGTCAGCAAATCTGCCCAGCCCTTGAAGTCGGCGCTCTTGGGCGGCACCCGACCATCAGGTATGAGGTCATCGCTGCACGTCTCACCGACGAACGACACCATGCACTCGCGCAGGCGGACGCCGACAGCTTGGAAGTTCTCTGCCTCGTCGCCGCTATCGTATGCCTCAAATGCCTGCTGCCACCGCCGCCACGAGCCGGGCAGGAGGCTCGCCGGCTCAGGGGCGACGGGTACGTCTCGCTCTCGAAGGTACTCCATGCGCAGGGCCAGGCCAATGTGGAAGGTCAACACCACGTCGCGGCTCTTGAAGTCCACCTGGCTGTAGAGGTTTGTGGGGTTCGTGACGACCCACCAGCGACTTTCGGGACAGTGTACGTCCCATATATCGTGGCGCACCGGCCCTACGAGTTCAGAGGCCACCTTCTCCAGGTGAGCCACTGACTCGTGGCCCTGTCCTTCAACGTAGGCGCGGATCGTCTCTTCCTCGTGGTGGCTAGCTTTCATTTCGATCAAGCGATCAATCGGTTATGGCCTGTGGTAGTTCGCTGAGTACGAACCATACCGGCGAGTCAGCCGATCCCCAGCAGCGCTGGCAGCTCCCCCAGCGAACGCACTACCTCCGCGCCGGCCTGACGCAGAGCCGCCTCGTCGCTGTCGGCGACGTAGCCCAGCGCCCGCATCCCGGCCGATACCGCCGCGGTGATCCCGGAGGCCGTGTCCTCCACAACTGCGCAGCGGGAAGGCTTGGCTTCCATCGTCGCTGCGGCGTGTAGAAAAAGGTCGGGTGCCGGCTTGCCCCGTGGCACGGAATACGCCGAGAACAGCGCCTCGCCGCGGAAGAGATGACGCAGGCCGGTCAGCCCGAGCGAGAGCCTCGTCTTGGAAACCTTGCCCTGCGAGGCGACGCATACGGCTACTCCCGCAGCGCTGATGCGTTCTACCGCCTCGGCGGCGCCAGGCACGGGTCGCAGTTCCCGGTGAAACGCCTCGGCGCGATCATGCTCATATCGCTCAAGCCAGTCCTCGGGCAGCGCCCGACCGAGCTTCGCCTGCGCACGCAGGACGATATCGGCCAGTAGCAAGCCCTGGTAGTCGCGGCGGGCCTCGGCCAGCGTCGTCGGTAGTCCCTCGGCTGTCAACGCGTGAGCGAGTACGTCGTTGGAGATCACCTCGCTGTCGACGAGAACGCCATCGCAGTCGAAGATGACCAGCTGTAGATCGCGCATAGGACGCCGTGAGGTTCTCTGTGCCATGCCGTCGGTGGTTGCGTTGGTCAGGCGGTGGCAGCTACGTGCGGCGCCACAATGGATTGCGTAGGGACCTCAGCGGGTCGGAAGGCGATGAGCGTGACTCTGTTTGGCCGCACGGCGGCGACGATACCGGAGGGCGGGGCTCACGAACGGGTGGGCACCGCAGTCGTGCGCTCCCGTCGACTGACTGTGGTGCCTCGTAGGCTCATCCCGCGATCATTCCTGGCGCCTCGCGGCACGTTGCCTGGTGCAGTTCGTCGCGGAAGACCGTCGGTGGCACTCCGTATAGGCACCGGAAAGCACGGGCGAAGTGGGATGGCTGGCGGTAGCCGACCAGTCGCGCTACGTCGCTCACCTGGATCGCGGGCTGGGATAGCAGCTCGGCGGCGGCGGCCATCCGTCGCGCCCGCAGATCCTCACGGAAGGTGCTATTGCCGAACTGAGCGAAGGCGCGCTGCAACTGGCGAGGAGAGCTCGCGAGCGACTTGGCGACCGCCTCGATCGTCAGGGACGTGCGGTAGTAGCGCATGATGACCACCCGCGCGAGCAGATACAGGCGACGGCGCTCCCGGAAGGTCTGAGGACGCATCGCTTCCAGTGAGGGGTCGCTCCGCGGCCTCGCACGCGGTCGGGGCGCTTTCGCGGCGGGTGGCACTCCATCCAGTCGGAAGTGCAGGTGCAGAAGCTGGCGCACCCGCTCGCGATTGACGCCGAACCGTTCGCCGATCTCGTCCTGGGTCAGCCCCTCGACTGCGCGCAGACGGAACATCTCGCGCTCGCGGGCGGTCTGGATGTGCCCGCCGTGACCGGAGAACGGCGTCAGGCCGTGGCGGTGAAGCTCGCAGATGAGCTCGTACAACTCCACTCCGCTGCTGAGCTCGGGGCGGCGTAGCAGCTCGCCGGTTGTGTGCTCGGCGAGCTGCTCCACTTCATCTATGCCGGCCCTGGCCAGGCTGGGGGAGGCAGCCTGGCTCAAGGCCAGTTCGGTGACGCGCATGGCCGACCCCCGCGCGTCAAAGCGTCATCAGTTCATCGAGGCGACGCGCGACCTCTGAGGGGATCGCGCGCCCGCCGCGACGCTCGATCAGACCGGCTCCGTCCAGTCGGTTCAGCGCGTCGGTGATCGCGAGGCGCTGCTTGCGCTTTCTCGCGCCGAACGCCTCGTAAATCTGTTCCTCGGAGCGCGGGCCTTCGCCGTCTGCGCTGCGCACGAGCAGACCTTCGAGGACGGCTTTGTCGTCGTGGCGCTCCTTGGCGGAGTCCGGGTCCCCGCCCTGGGTGATCTCGTAGAAGCGCACGGCGGGATGCGAGGCAACCGCGAGGTCGTTCCAGCGGTGGATGAGCATGTAGGCGCGCAGTCGCCGGAGGCTGTCGCGAACATTGCCGGGGGTGCTGATGGCGCGGGCGATCTCATCTTCAGACCACGGCCGCTGCCGGTCGATGTCGAGCATGAGGTTGAGGACCGCCCGGTCGATGCAGGCGTGCTCCTCCAACCCTTCTGGGGTACGGTGTGGGCGCATGGGAGGTAGTAGCTCCTGTGTCACGGCGCCGGGGCAGTTACAGCTGTCGCCGGCGCCATCTGGTTTTCAGATTGAAGATCGACCGTACATGGTCTCTGGCGCGTTGTGGGCGCGTGACACGAAGTTGACACAGAGACAGCGCAACGTGTCACGACCGGGACTGGCGGGTAGCTACTCCCCTGTGTGTAGCCGTCCATGCTAGTCCCCATTTGAGTGCAGTTGGACCCCGCTGGTTGCCGTTGAACCGCACGGCTGCTGCTTCAAGGCCAGGAGGGAGAGCGCCCCAAGCTGCCGCACACGCCGCTGGTCCATTTCGACCAGCCGCCTGGAGGTAACGACGCCCGCTTTGCTCACCGGAAACAGCAGTGCGCACCTGTCTGACGTGTTTGCGTGGACTGTCACGGCCGGGTCGGTTCGCTGGCCAAGCTGAGTGGCCTCCAAAGCAGCCGGGGCGGTTCACATGGTGGCGGGGGGTTAGACCTTGGCAAGAGGCACACTCGGCGACCACAAGCGACCCGACACCCCGCGACCTCGACGAGCTATTCGCAGGTGTTTCGTGCGCGAGCGAGCGTTTTGCCGCTGTACGCAGTCGCTGCGAGAGAAAGCACGCAGCCATGCACTTCAAAGGTTTCGTCATCTTCGCTGTTGGAGTGATGCAGGTGCACGTACATCGGTGTCGCCTGATCGGACGATCGGTCCGTGGGAGTGACGAGCCGCAGTTTCTCGTTGAGGCCTAGACCTGTGACCACGCCCAACGTCGTATTACACCTAGAGGAGTAATGCAGTACAACTGTCGTGGTACGGCCGTCCACGGGCAGTTCGACCTTTTTACCGTGTACGTCTTCCGCGCGTGGAGAGCAGCCGGACTTCTTTGCTTCGGGTTCATCGACCGATCGTGAACCCGAGGCCGTCTTTGTCGGTGTCGTTGAACGAGCCGTGCTGGCGGTCGTTTGCGTTTCCGTTTTCGTGGAGCCCCCGCCGCCATAAAGCCCAAGGAGATAGACCATCACCGCCACGATCAGACCGCTCACAACCAAGGCGAAGAGGTTTCCCAAGGTGGTACTGGGCCGCAGCTGGTTGAACAAACGACGAGCGCGGCTCGGCGGTTGGACGACCGCCGCGGCACGGTCGTCGGCGAGGCGCTGATTGAGCGTAGCGAGAACAGCTTGCAGCGTTCGACGGTCATGTCGCTGGGCGGCATTCGAGAGGCGATCAGCTAGCGTGCTCAGGTCGCTCTGTTGGAGACCTTGGGCCCGTTCCCGCGCGCGAGATAGCTCTTCCTCCGCTTCAAGGGCGGCACCACCGATGTCGCCGTCGTCACCCAGCGCGGCAAGACAGTGATCGCCGGCGGAGATGAGAGCTTCGAGGACCTGGCGTTCATCGTGCGCCATCGGTGCCGTCGCTTGGCGGGGACGTTGGTTTGGACGGTTTCGTAGACGCACGGCTTGGTCGGAGGAGCCCTCGGGTGCATGCAGGAAGTACGAACCGTATCGCGAACTAGACGAAGGCGCGCGAAAGCGGCGCTACCGCGATGTCCTCCAACGATCCCCCACTCCCGACACCTGCGCGCGGCCTCCCTGCAGACCGCGTGCCGTTGGAGGAGGAGCAGCTCGAGGGCGCGGTCCAAGCGGCGGAACGTGGAGCGTCGCCCGTTGGCGCCTGGCTGGCCCCCCTCGTCGCGCCACCGCTGGTCGGCCTGGGTTTGATCGTCTTGGTCGTGGCCGGAGTAGGAAATGCCACCCTTACCGACTCGCCCGGGGCGGTATCGGCCGCACTGGCCGTGGGTGCGCTTCTCATTCTGGGATCGGCTGGCTTGTACGTGCTGAGTCCCAAGCGGTACGACCACTTCTTTACCGACCTGCGCAAGCGTATCGAAGCTGGAGCGGCGGGAATCGATCGTCAGCTCCCGAAGGCGCCCGACGGAGATCCACCGCAGGGCGGCATTCCAGCCCCACCAAGGCAAGGCGGCTAGCGCTCTACGGACAAATCCGGCTCGCTGGCACGCGACCGCGCGCCTGCTCTGGGCGACGAGGGCGTGTGTGCGGCAGCTTGGGGCGCTCCTCCTGGCCGCCTCGAAGCAGCAGCCGTGCGGTTCAACCGCAACCAGCGGGGTCCAACTGCGCTTCAAAATGGGAAGCCAGCGTGGGCAACTACTCCCTCGCCCACTCCGCGGGCGGCGCCCCTGGCTTCCATGCCTTCGTGACGCCGCCGCCCTGCTGGCGCAGGACGTGGGCGTAGTCGGCGAGCTGGTTCTGGAAAGCAAGCTCCTCGCGGGGGTCCTGGCCTGCGTCGTCGAGCTCTGCTCGCCAGACGGCCAGCGCGCAGAGCGTCTCGGTCTGCGATTCGTCGGTCCACCATTTGTCCTTGAGCGCCTGAAGCTGCACGGGGTAGCGGCCGTGCAGCGCGACGACCGCGCCCCACATCTCCTGGCGCCATTCGGGGTCTCCGCCGTAGGGCTCAAGCCACGGCGCTCGTTCGCTGCCGTTGCCGCCGACGAGCACGGGCGCGGGCTTGAGCGGGCGCACCTTGCCGTCTTTGGCGGCGAGCGCCACGCAGTTGCGGACCATCTGCCCGGCGAGCGTGGAGGGTGGTGTATCGGCGCCGGCCGCGAGCTCGTGAAGCTGGGTGGCTACGGGGTCGGGGAGGACGATCTGCAGTCGTTGGCTCATCGTGTTCGCTCCTGTGCTGGTGGTTGGACGATGCGGTTGATGGTGCGGACGAGGCCCGGTATCCGGCTGGTGCGGCTGGGCGCGATCGAGTGGTGAAAGCGCGGCCCGTAGTCGCGGTCGGGTAGCTCGGGGTGCGCGAGCGATGGCGTCTGTGCGTGGCTGCGGCGCATGTTCTGAGCGAGGCGCTGGATGCGGTCGGTGTCGTGCCCTTCGACGCCGAGATCCTCGCGTGAGACGAACCAGTCGGTGCCCTGGCGGGCGCGGGACGCCTCGACGTAGGCGGACTCCTTGCTCGCCTGCCAGCCACCCGAGACGACCAGGGTGCGGGTGACGGTCGCGCCCTGCGCGCGGTGGATGTGCTGCGCGTATCCCAGACGAACGCGGGCGAGGTCCTCGCCGGCCAATGTTCGCTGCCGGCCGGTCACGTCGAACTCGATCAGCACCTCCCCGGCCGGGGTGATGTCGAGGACTTCGCCTTGGCTGCCGTTCTCGATGCGCTCCACGCCCGGCTCGTGGTGCTGGTCGATCATCGCTACCCGGTCGCCCTGGCGGACGCCGTAGTGGACGCCGGGCACCTCGACCTCCAGCTCGCCGAGTTCGCCGCGCTCGGCGCGGTAGTGCTGTGCGCGGGCGTTCAAGCGGGCGATCTCCTTGTTGGAGGCATCGGAGATCAGCGCCACCTCACTTGGGTCGTAGGTCTCGGTGAGTGCAGCCCAGTTCTCTACGGCCTGCTCGACGGCCTCATCGCGGGTGTCCGCCATGTGCAACTGCCCGCGGGATTGGTAGTGCGCCATCGCGCGATCAGAGCGCCCAGCGCGCAGGTCCGCCCACGCGCGCTGTTCATCGGGGTCCAAGGTCCGGCGGATGTTTGACAGCTCGGCGCTCGGTGCGATGTCGGCGAGCCGGTCGAACATGCCGCCAGCGCCGATCGAGGGCAGCTGCGCAGCGTCGCCGATCGCGACGAGCTTGGAGCCGGTGCGCTCCACGACCTCGGTAAGGCGGTCGAAACGGTCGCTATCAGCCATGCCAGCCTCGTCGAAGTAGATCGTCGTGTGCTCACCGATGGCGAGCTGCCCGCGGTCCACGCGCGAGACGAGCGCGTCGAGCGTGAGCGTCTGACCGGCGAGCGCGGGGCTGTCCTGCCCGAGGCGCTGCGCGGTGGACCCCGACACGGCGATCCCCAAGGTCTGATGGCCGGTGGACTGCTCGGCGCGGGCGGCAGCGTCGATCACCACCCCCTTGCCGGTCCCCGCAGGCCCAACGAGGATCGCGCCGCGCTCGGGGCCGGTGATGACCTGTAGCGCGTGGGCCTGCTCGTCGCTCAGGCGACCGCCGATCCGCTCGGCCACCTGATCCCCCGCCGCCGCCCGGGCCCTCTCCCCCACGTCGCGGCCGGCACCGCCGGCGAGCCCGGCGAACCGGCGCTCGATCGCCTGCTCGCGAGCGCGCACCGCCAACGTCGTCATCAACCCGCCCTCCAGCGGGAGCACGCGGCGTTCGGCGATCATCGCCCGCGAGAAGTCAAGCGCCTCGCGCGGTGAGAGCTCGCCGACGGACTGCTCAAGCAGGACCGCCCGGAACTCGCCGGGCTCGAACGTCGCGGCGCGCTCGGTCAGGCGCTCCTCGACCCTATCCTCAAGCGCACGCTCCGGCCGCGGCCCACGCTCCGCGCCGAGCAGCCGCGCAGACGCACCATCCACAAAGTCAAAGCGCGCCGCGGTCTCGTTCCAGACCACCTGCAGGTCAGCGCGCGTGACGAGCACCTTCGCCTTGCGGTTCTCCAACTTGAGCTGGCGCAGCTCCCCGCGCTCAGGCGCCCGGCCCCACTGCGCACGGAAGCGCTCCGCCGCACGGGCGACCTCGCGGCTGCGCGCCGAGAAGGCGTCCAGCAGACCGCGGGGCACCCCGGCGATCTCGAAGTAGCGCCCATGTCTGCCAGTGCCCTGCTCGATCGCATACCCACGCTGCTGGAGCTGGTGCGCGAGCGCTGAGCGATAGTACGCGCCAACCTCCCGCGCCGAGCGGAAGATCGGCCGCGAAGCGACCGCCACGATCCGCCCGTCCTCGCGGATCGCGTTCGTGATAACGACATGGCTGTGCAGCTGCGGGTCCGGCGCGTCCCCTTCAAGGACACCCCGAGAAGTGGTGTGGCGGTACTCGGCGGCAACCACCTCCCGTGCGTGCTCCTCGACCTGCTGCCCGCCGTAGCGGCGGCGCACGGTCGGCACCGTCTCGGTGAGATGCGCCATCGCTTCGCTCACCGCCGCTGCGTGCGCGGCCTCCATCTCACGACGCTGGGCCGGGTCCCCGAGCGCCCACACCGCAGACACCGACTTCGGCGCACTGAAGGTCAGGTCGATCCCGCCGCCGCGGCCGCCGGTGGCGCCCGCCCGGCGAAGCCACGCCCCACTTCGGGGATGGCGGCCTTCCATCAGCGCAATGAAGTCCGGGCCCTCGATCGAGCTGCCCTCGATCCCCAGCCGCGCGAGCGTCTCAGGGCTCGCGAGCCACTGGCCGGGGGCCTGGGTGGGCTCCCCGTCGGGGCTCAGGTAGTAGTCCCCGCGCTCTGGCTCCACGGTCTTTGACTCCAGGTAGCGCGCGTACCCGCCGCCCTTGGCGGCGCCGATGCTGGCTGCGGTCATCACACCCGATACAGACCACGACCCCCCGAGACCGGCCAACGAATTTGCACAGCGCGTACACAGCGCTCGCTCAGGTGAGCATCTAGTCTGTCCGGGCTTGGTGCTGTGCGCCGGGCGCGCGAGCCTCGGGCGCAGCCGTCAGGCAAGCCGGCGGGTCGTGCGCGCAGGCCGAAGGACTGTGTCGGCAGCCGCGAAGCGGCGAGCCGCGCTGGCTGCGGGCGTAAGCCGGCAGCCAGCGAGCAGACCGTAGGCCGTGAGGCGCGCGGCGCCGGGGTCGGAAAGAGAGCCGACGTAGGAGGCTCGGTTACAGCGGGCGAAGCCCGCGTCCGCTATCTGGTCGTGTGCCGCTTGGTCGGGGCGGGGGCCACGTCGCGCTCGGTCGACAGGTGAGTCGGGGGGCCCGTTGGCCGGGCGCAAGCCCACGGGAGGGCCATCCGCTCGCCGTGCGCTCGTCGCCTCGACGCGCCTCGAACTGATCGGCTTACGAGGTCGACTCAGGCTCGGATCAGGGAGCTGCCCAGAAGCTCGTCAGCCTCCTGCGCTTCGCCGGCTGCATCCCGATCGAGGCCAGGGAGCGCGACCCTGGGCGGAGCGCTCACCGCCTGGAGACCTTCGGGGAGCCGGATGTTGCGCCAGCGCATCCAGCCGGTCCCGTCGATGCTGTCGCAGCCAATCTCCGCGGCGTAGGAGATGCGCTTGATGCTGTTGACGCGGCCCATGTGGACCCACCGGCCCCTGCGCTTGGCCTCCCGGACGAGTGCGCGCGCCTCCGGTCCGAGCTTCCAGGTGGTCGAGCCGCCGATGAACACGGCGGCGATGCGCGGCCACACCGTGTTCATCCAGCGGTTCAGGTGCTCAAGGCCGTCCTGCGCGACCAGGGCGACAGGTAGGCCGCGGCGTGCGGGTCCGGTCCACCACCGCTCGAACTGACGTGCCGTCTCGTAAGCGTCGGCCACCACGTCGGGCACGGCGACGAACAGGCACCGGCCGCCGATGTGATGCAGGTGGTCGAGCATGGCGTAGTAGGCGTGCTTGTCGAGGTGCTGGTAGCAATCGTTGTCCGCTGCCCACGGCACTCCGCGTGCGATCGTCGCCGGCAGGGCGTTGTAGTGCCGTGGCTGAACCAGGCGCCCGAGGTTCGGGTGGGCGTGCTCGATCATCTGCGGCTCGGCCTGCGTTGCCAGCAGCAGCATCAGATGGCCTCCAGCGTCAACTGCTCGTGTCCGCGGGCGCAGCCGGTCACAGTTCGACCTCGTGAGGGCTGGCACCGAGGCCAGTGCGGACGATGAGGGCCAGCACATCGCTCTGAACCCACGGTGTCGGCTCGTCCTCGCCTCCCTCCGGGAGCCGGCCGATGCGGCGTGCCAGCCAACTGGTCTCGCCGCTGGAGTTGCCGCGCCCGTCGCGCTTAATCCGTCCGCAGCGCATCGCGATCTCGCTCATGCTCACCTCGCCACGCGCGACGACGCGCTGGACGACTTCGCGTAGGCCCCGGTTGAGCACGATGCTGCTGGCGGCCAGGCGCTCCAACTCCTCGCGCAGCCGGCGGGTAGACGGGCGACCATCGTGGCGGTGAACGGCAAGCACGTCGGTGGTGATGGTTCGCGCCGGCTCGTAGTCCTCCAGGCGGGCGACGACATCGCGCAGGGTCAGAGCCTCGAACGGTTCTCCTCGGCCGGGGTGGCACGAGCGTGTCCAGCGCAGCTCGGGCACCGTTCCGTCGCCCGTGACCTCCCGTATGCGGTAGAGGTGGCCCCCGGCGTCGCGCAGCGGCGTGGCCGGCGATGTCGTGCCGCCGGTGTTCGGAGGCGCAGGCGCCGCATGGCGGGTCAGCTCGAGGTCTTGCGCAGTCAGCGGGCGGCAGCGGCCCCTCGTGTCGTCGGCGAGGTACATCGCCGTGACGATGCGAGCGTTCTCGGGTGGCTCGTCGGGCGCGAGGTGCGCGACCACGCGCCCATCGCCGAGGGTGCTCGCGAGATAGTCCACGACGAAGGTGCTCCTGTCGGGCCGTGGGAGGCTGACGATCTCGCGCGCCTGCCCGGTGTCGGGCGCGACGTACCTGCCGAGGCTCAGGTCGCGTTGCGCGCTTGCGTCTGCGGGTCGCGCGGCTGCTTGGCAGGTGTGGGGATCGGGTGCTGTGGTGGTGCTCATAGCTCTCCTTTGAGAGGGCGAGCCCGCCGGGTGCGGGCCGTTGCCCCACTCCCGCGCACGCGCAGCGTGCGATCATCGGGAGGGGCGAGGCCCGGCAGCCGCCGCTCGGGCGCTGCGTCCACCGGCCAGCACGCGCAGCTCGCCGTGCCCGTCAGGTGCGAGGCGGTATCCGACGCCGCGGGTGGCGGTCACCCAGCCCTCGGCGCCGACGTGGGCGAGCTTGCATCGCAGCCGCGAGGCGTGCGAGTCCAGGGTCCTCGTCACGATTCCCGAGCCGATGCCCCACACTGCCCGCAGCAGCTCGTCCTTGGTGTAGACGCGGCCCGGGTCACGCGCGAGATGAACCAGCAGCGCGTATTCCAGGCGCCGCAGCTGAAGCGGCGTCGAGGCGAATGTCACCTGGTGAGCCGCCGTGTCGATCCGCAGCGCCCCGAACTGAATCACGCCCGAGGGGTCGAGCATGTTGCGGCGCAGCAGCGCCCGCACGCGGGCGAGCAGCTCCGCGTAAACGAATGGCGATCGGATCACATCGTCGGCGCCGGCCTCGAACGCGCGCAGCACCTCGGCCACCTCGCCGGTCGCGTTGACCCATAGGACACGCGCGCCCGGGTTGACCTCGGGGGCGAGCTCGCCCGCGCGCAGCGCGCGCAGGGCATGGAGTCTCTCGCCCTGGTGGGGCGCGGGACCCATGACGATGAGGTCGACGTCGCCAGGTGTGAAGCGCGCCCGAAGTTCCGGTGAGTCGCCGGCGCGACGCGGCTGGTAGCCGTCGAGCGCGAGCTCCTCGGCAAGCGAGTCGTTCTCGTGCCCCTCGCCAACGACGAGAAGCACGGCGGGGCTACGTCTCATTGCAGGGCCTCCAATCAGGAGTCGGGCCCCGCCCGGTGCGGGGTCGCTGAACGCCGCCCGACGCACGCCCCCTTTGGGGCGTGCCACACTCGGGCAGGCCAGCGACCCCGACCCAGGGCACCAGCGGGCTATATCGTCAGCAGCTCCAGCTCGTCCAGGCAACGAGCGGCACTGGACGCGCATACCGTCTCGCCGTCGCGCACGGCGACGCCACGCTGCGCCAGTTCGTCGACCGCGTCGCTCAGCACCTGCGCATCGATGTTGTGTATCTCGTTCTGGAGCTCTGCGCGCGACCACTCCGGGGAGTGGTCATCTCGCAACAGCTGCAACACGATCGCGCGCTTGGCGACCCTACGGTGGTCTGACTTACTATGGTCGGGCATGGGAAGAACCAACCTTTCTTTCCGTGTAGGGCCTCGGCGCGGATACCGCCGCGTCGAGGCCAATTGACGTGTTGCCAGACACACCGACGATGTGCCTGGCGGGCAACCGCGTGAGCTACCCACACGGTTCCCTCCCGCGGCGCCCGGATCAACGGCCTCCGTTCCTCGCGGGCTCTACCCGACCGGCCCCGCACGCGCAGCGTGCGATCATCGGGAGGGCCAGGCCCGCAAGGCGCGCCTCGAACGCTACGCATCCACGGCGACCCGCTCACGCTCATGGCGAGGGTTCTTTGCCATCGGGATGCGCCCGAGTTGCTCAGCCTCCGCGATGTAGTTCGCGACGAGGCCCTTGACTTCGCCGGCGCCGCCCTTTTCGCACAGGTCCTCCTCGACTGTGTAGATGCGCCCCCGGCCCTCGGCCGCTGCGTCGATGATCCGCGGCTTGCCATCAATGCGGATGCCGTAGAGCGCCCGCTGCTCCCCGGCGCTGGTCTCATAGCGCCCGAGCTCCACCGGCTCGCCCTCCGCTCGCCGCCGCGCCTGTGCCGGCGCTGAGCGCTGTGGGGCTGGGTCCCCACGCCTCGCGCTTGACCCGTAGCCTGAGACCTCGCCAGGCTTCTGCTCGGTCGCGTAGGGCTGCTCGGCTGGGTCAAGCTGCTGCCGGGGGACTTCCAAGTACGTGCCCCGATCTGCCTTCAGTCCCTTCAACCGCTCGATTTCGTAGCTGGCCTGGCGTCGTGTCTTGGGAGGGGTAAACGTGGTGCCGGTCTGCAGAGCGAGCTGCCTGATGTATGAAAGCTGCCTGGGGGTCGCTGTGCTGGGTGCCGATGCGTGAGGGCTCATGGTGTGCTGTGCCTTTCTGTGGTTGTGAGCTTGCGAACTTGCCCTCTGCTCATCACGCCCCGGAAGGAGAGTCAAGCAATTGATAATGTGAAATCAGTGCTCCCCCGCCAGGGGGAGATTCTCAATTGCTTGAAGGCGTAAGCCGATCTCTCAGGGAGGGGTGTGATAGGACCCTCGTGCTAGACGCCAAAAGAGCAGGCAGGCAACGAGAGGCCAGCCGCCCTGTGACCTCCTGGATCATCGTCTTTCGCCCCTCACCGTCCGAGCGCGAGACCGCCTCTGCGCCCCACCATCCCCGCGTCAGCTCTTGCGTCCAAAACGTCCTGGGAGGCTTCCTCCGCATCTGTGTCGTCGTCGTGAAGGAAGTAGCCGTGGGCGGTGAAGGATTCGCGGCAGTCCTCGCAGCGTGATGGAATCTGGTCACGCTGCACGGGCTGTATGTACCCGCAGTACATACAAACGACGTTCGTGTGATCGTTCATCTGCCTTCACCTACTCGCGTTCGCCAACCGCACCAGCACATCGCCGTGGCAGGACTGCGGCGCGCACCAACATCCGAGCACCTTCCCGCGCAGTTCGCCCAGCGCCGCCATCAGCTCCTCGTTTTCGAGCAGCCAGCGCTCATAGAGCTTGACGCACTCCCCTCGCGCGCCGTGCTTGCCGACCACGAACGGGTTGCCCCACTTCGAGGGGGGCAACCACTTCGGGTTGCGCCCAACATATACGTGGTGGCGCTCGCGCTTGCAGTGAACCGCGCGTGGCGCCCCGAGCTGCACATGCCCTGGGACAAGCAGACCACTGAAGCACCGCGAGAACTGCCTTGGGGTCGCCGTGCTGCGCGTTGACGTGTGAGGGCTCATGGTGTGTTGTGCCTTTCCGTTGTTGTGAGCTTGCGAACTTGCCCTCTGCTCATCACACCCCGGAAAGAGAGTCAAGCAATTGATAATGTGAAATCAGTGCTCCCCCGCCAGGGGGAGATTCTCAATTGCTTGAAGGCGTAAGCCGATCTCTCAGGGAGGGGTGTGATAGGACCCTCGTGCTAGACGTCTGGGCGACATGCAGCAGATACACGGTTCCCGAACTGCTCATCGCTGCGCCTCGCCCGATTCACTACAACGCTCGTTCTCCGCCGGTAGGACGGGTTCCTCGGATTCGTCGTCCTCGACGACGATGGTCAGCGTGTCGGGCTCCAGCTCCCCAACTGTCTCAGGCGTGGGTAGGCGCAGCCATTTCCGCACCTCACAGAGCAGCGCCTCGGCCGTGCCGAAGTGCTCGAAGGCGTCGAGGTCGCTTGAGGTGAGTACCGGCTCCCCGTCGGCCATTATGGTAAACTCTCGCTCCAGGCCACTGTCGGGGTCATAGGAGCGCGCGGGACCTGCGATCTCGGTCTTCTTGATACCCCATGCGACGTAGCTCAGGCCCGCCAGCCGCGCCGTGGCGAGGACCGCTTCGAGGTCGGTGAGCCCGCAAGGGCAGTCACCGAACGAGAGTTCGAGAACCGCAGTGTCATCGGCGGTGTGGTAGGCGGTGAACCACCCGTCCTTCACCTTCAGCGCCGAGAGATCAACTCCCACACCGCGCAGCTGGTGTGCCACGCTCGCTGGCAGCGGCGTGGCGGGCCAAAGGATAAGAGTTGCGTTGTAGGACTCGTGCATCGCGAGTGTCCTTTCTGTCTTCTGACTCCCGCTCCGATGCGGGCGCCGGTGGCAGCCCTCCGCGCCCCGCAGGGGTGCGACAATTGGGCTGCCGGCGCCCGACGGTCCACTCTTTCTCAGCGGTGAATGTGTGGCTCTGGGGTTGGGGGTCGCCCGCCAGCGTCAGCGTGTCGCGCCGAGGCAGCGCCGTGAGAGTGGTTCGACGTGCTCGGGCCGGGCGAGGTTGAAGATGGCGATTTCGTGGTGGTGGGCGATGCGCAGCGCCTCTGGCCGGTCCCGCCGACACGTCGACCACGGCCGTCGAGGCTTCCGTCGGGCGTCCAGCACAGCACGAAGCGCACGGGGCTTGTCAGATCGGCGCCGAGCACCTGATGGCAGTTGCGCGCGTGTAGAGCCCGGGCGCCTGGCGTCAACCGCGACCAGGCGGGCTGGCCGCCAGAGCAAAGAAGCGCTGGTCTGGCCGACCCGATGCGGCTCAGCGCTCGACGCGCTCCATCTCCTCGAAGGCGTCGTCGGGCACGTCGATCCCGACCTCGTAGCCCAGGCGCTTCAGGGTCTCAAGCACGACCCTCGCGTGCTCGTAGGCGCACTCTCGCGCCTTGATCGTCGGGTCGAGGTTCGCGCGCTCGTGCTCGACGAGGACAATCACCGGGTCGTGCCCAACGGGCCCCAGCGTGAGGTGGGTTGCACAGGTCGGCACGCCCTCGTGACCGACGAAGGTGGAGTGAACCTCGAACGCGAGCCCGGATTCGGGCAGCACGGTGGCGATCACCAGGACGTAGGGTCCCGCCCACATGCAGGTCGTCTCGCTGTCGGCCCGGCGGCCGTCGAGGGTGACATCAAGTGCGATCGTCCGCAGGTCGCTCACGGCCTCTCACCGTAGCGCGCCTGCGTGAGCGTCTATCCGCCGGGCGGGTAGCCGCGCAGGACGCGCTCGCCGCCGGCGGCGCGGTAGAGCGCGATCCAGTCCGTGGCCATCCCGTGCTGTAGGCGGCCCAGGGGTATGCGATGGGCGCAGGCCATCCGTGCGGCCCACGTCTCGAGACGGTCCTTCTGCAGCGCGTTGTAGGGGCCGCTGCGCGGCTCGGGCCAAAGGTTCGCGGGGTTCCTCGGTGCGCCGCCGATCGACAGGGGCACGAGGTGATCCTCCTCGTAGGCGCTTGGGGAGCCTGACAGGTTGTAGGTACGCATCTGCTTGAGCTTCAAGGGCTCGGTGTAGCTCTCGGGGGGACGCACGGAGGGGCTGTAGCCGAAGGCACAGACCGTGGCCAGCGACACCCCTGGACGGATCGCTCCCGGCGTGCAGCGAGAATCGGGCAGCCCGTCATGCTCGACGCAGCGGACGTGCGCTGCACGCCATCCAGCATTGGACGACTGTTCTTCGCTGGCCGCAGGCGAGGCACAGCCAGCGAGGATGAAGAGCATCCCGGCGAGTGGAAAGAAGCCTGCACACCTCGTCATCCGCGGGCTCCGTTCTCCCGTTCGATCGTGTCTATCAGCTGCTGAGGGTCGAGATGTAGGTCGAGCACGAGCGCGCGGACGAGTGCACGATGCGCGCGCATCAGCTTCTCGGTCGCGTAATGGGACTCGGGGCCATTGTTCAACACGCATTGCGTCATCAGCTTTGCGGTGGCCGCCTCGGCCAACATGCTCGCCTCCTCGATTGTCCTCGGTCCGGTTGGCATTAGGGTCCTCCTTTGGGTTGTGGTGTGATTGCGAACGTCGCTGCGAGACGCCGGCGGAGCTCAAGGAAGTCCCCGTTGCGGGTGCCGACTCCCCACCTGGCGGCGGCGAAGTCGAAGATCGTGCCGCCCCGTCTGCACCCCGAGCCAAAGCAGTAGAAGCTCCCGTCGGAGTAGATCTGCAGACTGGGATCGGTCTCAGGGTGGAATGGGCAGAGCACCTTGCCGGCCCTGTTGGGCTCCCGGCCGGCGAGGACCCGGACGTACTCGGCGGCCGGGATCGCGAGCAACTCGCTGTCAAGCGCGGTGCGCCCGGTCTGCCTGGGCACCGCGGCTGCGCCGAGGACGCGGCCGTGGTGAGAGTCTTTGGGCAGGCCGCCGGTCAGCTCGCGCAGGCCGTAGCGGACGCCGGCGTTGTGCTGCAGGAGCCTGACCGCGAGCGGCGGGCTGTGCTTGTGATTCATGCTGGCCGGGGGGCGCAGCACCCGTGAGATGTCCACGGAGGCCGGATCTCCTTGCAGGGCGAGCGCGAGGCTGCGGTTGGCGCTCTCGACCTGAGTGCTGCTCGCGCGCTCGTGCAGGCACCAGTAGATGTGCAGATGCCCAGGTGAACCGGAGGCGACGATCATCGACGGCGAGTAGGCGAAGTCGTGCAGGCGCCCCGCGGCGTCCGGGTCGTCGCACTCGATGTAGAGCAGGTGAGAGCCGCTGATCGCGCTCTTGCCGCCGTAGGCGCGGTCGCGCAGCGCAACGCCGACGTACACGTCCGTCCGGCGGGCCAAGCGGGTGATTCGCCGCGCCGTCTCGTGGATGCGCAGCGCGGAGATGAAGCGTTGGCGCATCCCGCCGTCCGGCGTGACATAGCGCATGTCGAAGAACTGGCCGCGCTGTGGGTCGCCCGCCAGCATCCGCAGGTAGACGAGCAGATCCCTGGCGGGATGCTCGGGCTCGGTGCTCACTCGCATACCTCGGGTGTGAACGCGGCGATGTACTCAAACTCGCCGTTGAGCAGCGGCACCTGATCGGGGTGGCGTGCGGCCCACGCCGAGCACTGCTCCAAGGTCAGCTCCCCGCGGCGCATCGCCGCGACGCGGTGGGCCGGGGTCATCTGCCACAGCGCGCGGAGCCGCGCGTCCCGCGCGCTCAGGTCTTGGAGGATCTGGTCGATGAGGAGGTTCTGGCTCATGGGTCACTCCGCCGTCGGGCTGGTGGCCCGCGCCCTGGCTGGGGCGCGGGCCCCTTGAGCCCTAGAACTGGATGTCCTCCTCGGCGCCGACACCCACCGCCACGGCCTCGGAGCCGCCGTCCTCGCTGGATGTGCCGCCCCCGTTGCCGTTGTTGAGGAACTGCACCGAGTCGGCGATGATGTCCACCGCCTGGCGCTTGCCCCCGTCCTGGGTCTCCCACTCGCGCCACTCCAGGCGCCCGTCGACCGCGACCGGGCGGCCCTTGGAGAGGTACTGGGCGGCGTTTTCGCCCTGCGCGCCGAAGACGGTGACGTTGAAGAAGTTGGGCTTGTCAGCCCACTCGCCGTCGCTGTTCTTGCGGCGGGTGTTGCACGCGACCCGCAGGTCGCAGACCGCGGTGCCGCTCGGCAGTGCGCGCAGCTCGGGGTCCTTGGTCAGGTTCCCGGTGATGACCACTCGGTTGATGTTGACCTTGCTCATTGCTGTCTCCTTTGGTGGTTGGTGGTGCTAGTGACGCAGCCCAAAAAAGACGCCGACCGGCGCGCGGAGCCGGAGCCCGTCAGGGCGCAGGGGAGCCCCCCGCAGGGGGGCCGAAGCGCCAGTCCGGCGGTGTCCAAAATGGGGCAAGACACGACGCGCCGCCGACCACGGGGACTGCTTGAACAGCCAGTCAGCTCACCTGCTCTGGTCTGGCCCTGACCCGTTCCCGGTCGCCGTATGGGGAGCATCGTCTGCGTCTCCTTGCATGTCCTGGCCACGGTTCTTCCGCGGCTTTCCTGGGTTACTGACCACCACCGCTCCACGGCGGCCAACGAATTCGCGCAAGGGGCTCACGACGGCTCCCGGGGTATCCGAGATCGGCGGCAGATCAGGCAAGTGAGCGCTCGCGCGTGTAGCCCGAGGACCGAGGACCGAGGGGCGGACAAGTCGTTGGCCGGTCTGAGTCGCTGATGGTCAGGATCAGCGATGAAAGGCACAGCACCGATCGCTCGGGCGCCCAGCGCCCGGCGTACTCTGCCAGCGACCGCGGGGACCCCATGAGGGTTCACGCCGTCGGGCGCCGTCCCGTCACGAGGCTGCTCCTCTGCGCGCTGGGCGTGCTCGCTCTCGCAGGGCTCGTCAGCGGTGCCGTGGCGTGGTGCTGGACACAGGCCGCGTGCCTGCTCTCCCTGCACGCGCCGATGCGCCTGCCGGCCGGCGACGCCGCGCACGCGATGTGGCAACTGCTCATGCGCGGCGGCTGGAGCACGCCCTACCGAGCATTCCCGACAGCAGCCGAGCGGGCCACGGCCCCCGGAGCACCGGCGTATGTGATCGTCGCGGTCTGCTTGCTCGCGCTCCTGGGTCGGGGAGGATGGCGTCTCTATCGTCGGGTGCGCGCGTGGCGGGCCGGGTCGCCTTTGGGAAAGGATCAGCGCACCGTTGGCCGCCGGGCGGTCGACCGAGGCTGGGTGCGCCAACGCACCTGGGCGCTACCGGCAGACCTGCGGCGCCTGTGGGTGCCAGGCCCCGTCTCAGGCCGCCCATACCTGGGCGTGATCGGCAGGGTGCCGGCGCGCACGCTGGCGGCCGAGCCCGAGGTGCAGCCGATGGTGGTCGCGCCGCCGCGCTCCGGGAAGTCCAGCGGGTTCGTCGTGCCGTGGCTCTTGGATCACGACGGGCCAGCGCTGGTCCTCTCGACCAAGCGCGACATCTACGACGCGACGGCGCCCTACCGGCGGAGTCTCGGCCGCGTGTGGGTATATGACCCGTTCGGTGATCGCAGGAGCGCCGGGTTCACGCCGCTCGTCCCAGCGCGGACCTGGCCGGGCGCAATCCGGGCCGGGGAGGCGCTTGCCTCAGCAGCGCACCCCGACCAGGCCAACGCCGCGAACGAGTTCTGGGACAAGGAGGCGGCGAGCATGTTGGCGCCGCTGCTGCACGCCGCTGCGCTCAGCGGGCAGTGCATGAGCGAGCTGGTGCGCTGGCTCGACGCCCGCGACTTCGCCGAGGCCATCGGGGTCCTGAAGCACTCAGGGGCCTCACCGGCCGCCGACCAGCTCGAGGGCGTCGGCCGCCGCGACGAGCGCAACCGCGAGACGACCGTCATGTCCGCATTGAACCTGCTGCGCGCCTACCGTTACCCCCAGGTCGCCAAGCGTGCCACCGGGGATCTCACCCCCGAGAGGTTTCTGGACGGCAGGTCGAACACGATCTATGTGGTGGCCGCCGGCCACGACCAGGAGGCGCTGCGGCCCGTGATCCTGGCGCTGCTCGCCGCGATGTATGAGTCGGCGATCGTCAAGGCACGCCGCCACGGCGTATTGGACCCCCGCCTGTTCATCCTGATGGACGAGGCCGCGAACATCGCGCCGCTGCGCAACCTCGCGTCCTGGCTGTCGCAGTGCGGGGATCACGGCATCGTGATCGCGACGATCTGGCAGTCGATCGCGCAGATCGACCAGCGCTACGGCCGCGCCGCCCGCGACGCGATCTGCGCTGCGTCCACCGCCCAGGTCTTCATCCCGCCCCTGGCCGAGCCGACGAGCGCCGGGTATCTGACCGAGCTGCTCGGCGAGGAGCCGGTCGCCAACGCCTCCACCTCCACTGGACTCTCACGGCACACGCTGAGCGTCGGCCATCAGAAGGCCGGGCCCTCGCCGTGGCTGAGGCAGATCGGCCGCGGACGCGCGGTGCTGGTCTACCGCGACCTGCCGCCCGCGATCGTGCGCGCCCCAGGATGGTTCGAGGACCCCAGGTTCTCGCGCTACGCGCGGCTGCTCGCAGCACGCAGCCCTGCCGCAAGGCGACAGCCTGAGCCCACGGGATCGTGCTGTTGATCCGCCGCCACACCCTCTTCGACCACTCGACTACCCCCTACATCGCACCCCCGACCGACCGCTTGGTGACGAATCGCGTAGCGCGAGGTGAACGACTCCTAGTGTTTCTTCCTATGCTTGGGCTTCGGCGCGTAGAGCGTTCGTGCCCTCTTTTCGCATTTAGCTCTCTTACTCTTCTTTAGCTTCTTGCATGCCGTCAGTGCTTTTGTGAGCTTCTGCGTTTGAGTGAGCGGCTTAGTCGATCCATTTGCTTTGAAGCCCTTGACTTCGCCGGCAGCATGAGATCGGTTACCTGCGCTCGACGACTGCGACGAGCCGCTATTGGCTGGGGAGGTGCCGGTGGAGCCGCCACTATTGCCACCAGTCGGTTGGTTGACAACTGGGGATTCGTTGACGGTCAGTGTGGCGGCTACAGAGTCGGTTTCGCCGTGGGTGTTCGAGAGCACCGCACGGAACTGGTGGCCCGATTCGCTCGTTGCGGTGGAGTTGATATCTAGCGTTGGCGATGTAGAGCCCTCGAAGTTGGTGCCGGAGACGGCGGTCCAGCTCGAGCCGCCGTCGGTTGATATCTGCCACTGGATGGAGGCCGGTGAGCAGCTGACCGGTACGATGCCCTCCTTGACCTTGAAGGTCGCTTCGACGGGGGCGGTGAGTGTCTGGTTTGCGGGTTGTTCTCCGATCACCGGAGAGGCAGCACAGACGGGTGTAGGTGTGGGCGGGATGGCGAAGACCGTCCCGCCCAGCTGGGAGATACTGGGTTTCGTGTTTTCGCCGAGCGCGATCGTGTCACATTGCGTCGTGGGTTCGTACGAGTACGTCGAGACCTTTTCCCACGTTTTGCCTGTCCACCACTGCGGAATGTCCGTCGCCGACACGTTGCAAGCAGTGATCGTCACTGGGTCAAAGAGGCTACCCTTCGATGTCCTGACGTCGAAATAGGTGCTGCCGGCTTGCAGAGCGCCAACTTCGTTCGGAACGACGTCGTACTCGCCGACGCCCAACGATCCGATGCCCCTCCCTGTCGCCAACACTGACTGATCCGGCGTGCTCGGAGCCACCACTTCGGTGTCGCTGCTGGAGGATTGCACGGTCCAGTTGGCGATGCCAGTTGGCTCAGATGGCGGCGCGGTTGCGCCGCTGAGCGCCACATACCAGCCTGGAAATTCTTTCTTCACAATATTGATGACTGGTGGTCCAATCGTTTTGACGTAGCCCAAGGCCGCGAACGGGCTCAAGGGGTCGTGCCAGCCGAGCGAGAGACCTTGCAGGAATTGAGCTGCCGAGACCTTGAGGGCACCGGTGAGTTCGTGTGAATGGAAAGTGAAGTCCGGTTCCGCCTGTGCTTGGAGCGGCTCGGGCAGGCAGCCAATTCCGTACGATAGTTCATATCCGTAATAGATCCCGAAGGTCGAGAGGTCGCGGCTCTGGAACGCTGCGCCCTTGATGTTGACGCCAAAGTGCGTACCCGGTATGTCGGCGTTGACCGACGCCGAGACCCCCCCAAACGTCTTGTTACCGGGGTCTTCTTCTGCCGGACCTTCGAACGCTATCGCACCGATCGACGCCCCGCCGTCTGCTAGGCATGATGAGCTGACGATTCCCTGCAGGTACGTTGTCAATGTGTCCAAACTCGTTGGAATCGTGATGTCGGCGGCGCTGTGTGTCATCAGGTAGTCGTGTGCGCCGTTGCCGCTTTGCACCAGACACAGCGAACCGTCGACGGTGCCGGCACCGTAGGCGATGCCCGCGTTCGCGGAGAAGCAGTAGCCCCAGTCTTCGGCGCCTGTTCCAAACGAGGAGAGCATGACGTCGTGATCGAGCGTCAGTTTGCCGTGGACGAGGCTCGCGACTGCGTAGTACTTGGACGGTTCGTCGCTATTGAACGGCGCGTAGGCTTCGGTGGCGTTAGCCGGAAGCTCGGTGGTTGCTGAGCCATTGGGGTCCGCCTTGACTTGTTCGGGAGTACCCGAAAACGGCGTGTCGAGCGTCGGTGTCGAGAAGACCTCGTAGCCTTCGGCGTTGGGGTCGGCCTGCCAGGCGAGATGTACGCGCTTCGATGCCGATTCATCGTTGACGACGAGGCTGTATAGAGGCGTCTTTGGCGACGTTTCGATGCCGACGCCGGGATGGATTTCTTCACCGACGAAGTGCACGCTAGATAGGGCTGGGTTGAATTCGGCTTCGCTCGGCGCATCCGGAACGAGAATGTCGAGGGGCGCCGAGATCGTTTCGCCGGGCTTGAGTTCGGCGATTTTTTCGCTGAACCGCTGATCGGGCTGGAAGATGAAGCGAGCGTGGACATTCGAGAAAATCGCGATTTCGACGTTGTTGAGCGTGATGTCGGCCTTGTTGGTGACGCTGACACTCACGTGGTATGGCTGACCTTCGGCAAGGAAGCCTTTTTCGGCTTGCACACTCAGCGAAAGCGCTTCGACACCCCAGATGTGCAGAGGCGAGGCGAGCTGTGCTTCGAGATCAACCGGTGCTTCGAACGGTTCCAGCTTGGATTCGTAGTTGGCGGAGAGCAGGTAGAAGCCGGGCTCGTCTCCGCGCACGATCCAGTTGGCTTCAGCGCTGCCGTTGCCAGGGATTTCAGGCACCGCTTGAGTAGCCGTCTGCGGCGTCGCGGTGGGTGCCAGGCTCATGCCCGATGGGATATTGAGGGTCGTATGTCCTGGGGCCAACTTGAAAGGTTCGGGCGAGAGGTTCTGAATCACCTGGGTCACCTCGAAGAACTGCTTGAGCACGGTGACCTTGCCCCGGAGAATGAGCCACTGAATCATCGGGTGACCGTCGACAATGTGCGGGATCGCGACGATACCGCCGCCGACGCACGCGTGCGGGGAACACGCCGGACCGCCTCCTCCTCCACCGCCGCCTCCGCCACCGAAGCCACCCCAGCCTCCGCCGCCGCCGCAGCAGCCGCCGCTACCAACGCATTTGCCGACGAATTCCCCAGCTTTGTTGATAAAGCAGTGGAGCTGGACCGGCTGGGGCATTTCTGGCGTTTCGATGAACGCGAGTCGCACTTCGAATTCGTAGACGTTCTGGTTGTTGGGGTCGTGCGTGTCGATGCCGGCTTCTTCGATTTCTTTGAGCGTCATTTCGTGGTCCTTGAGCGTGCTCGTGGCAACTTCGCCGCTCGACAGAGCGATCGATGTTTCGCCGCCACCGCCACTGACGACTACATGGCCCACGGCGGGCTGGAAGCCACTCTTATACGCGTAGACGGTGTCGGTGCCGTCCGGGAGGCCGGGCAGCGTCGTCTTGCCATCGCCTCCGGTCGCCCCCTGGATGCGTGTGCCACCGGGTCCGATGTAGAGGACCGTTGCTTCGGGGAGCGGACTGTGGGAGCTGTCAGTGACTTCGACGACCGGCGCGTGGACGGGAGCCGGCGTGACAGTAATGCTCTCTGACGCCGTTGCGGTTTCGGTGCCACGCGTGATCGTCAGCGTTGCGGTGTAGGTGCCCGGGCTCGCGTATGCGTGCGCGACGCTGGCGCCTTCGCCAGTCGAGGAATCGCCGAAGTCCCATGCATATTTGCCGATTTCCGCGGCGGGCGTACTGCCGCTGCCGTCGAAGGACACGCCAGTCCCAGCAACAACGGTGACGGCTTCGCCTGCAACCGCGTTGAGCGGAATGGGCGTCACGACCGCCGTGGGTGCCGACGTCGCCGGCGTGCTTTCGCCGCCTTCGTTGCTCGCCGTCTCCTGCAGCTCGAGCGTGTGGCCGACCTCGGTCGGCACCACGGAGTGTGTGGGGTCGACCGCGCCTGCGATCGGCACGCATTCGGTGGCTTCGTGGCTACAAAGCAGCCACTGGTACGCGAAGTGCGTCGGTTCGTTGGTCCAGGTGCCGTGCTGGTCGGCGAGAACTTCGCCTTGTTGTGGCGTTCCGATGATGGTCGGCGGCGTGACGTCGACCGGCGGCGCCGAAGTGATCAGCGCGGTCAGTTCCGAGCTCGCGGGTTCGCCGGAGCCTCCGGCATTGCTCGCTACCTCAACTGCGCGGATGGTGTGGCCAACGTCAAGGGCCGTGGGCTTGTAGGTTTCGCCTTCAGCGCCGGTGATCGGGAGGCAACCTTCTCCGAGACTGTCGCACTGCTCCCACGTCACGGCGTAGCCCGTCGGTGAGTTTTCCCACGTGCCGTGGTGCTCGGTCAGGGTCTGTCCCTGCTGCGCAATACCGGAGACCGTGGGAGACGTTACGTTGACCGGCACGGCCGGGAGGACCACTGAGCTGGCCTGTGATGTCACGGGAGAGCTCGCACCCGCCGCGTTGCGGGCTGTTTCACTGACCTCGAGGGTGTGACCGACGTCGGCCACGGCCAGCTGGTAGGTCTGGCCGGTGGCACCAGATATCGCTGTGCAAGTCTTGCCTTCTTCATTGCAACGCAGCCACTGGTATTCGTAGCTCGTCGGTTCGTTTGTCCAGGTGCCGTGTTCCTCGGTCAGCATTTGACCCTGCTGCGCGGTGCCAGAGATGGACGGCGGCGTGATCATTGTTGGCTTAGCGGCCGCGACCGTCGCTGTCTTCGCAGACACCGCAGGCTGCCCCACACCGCCTGCGTTGATGGCTGTCTCTTGCACCTCTAGGGTGTGGCCTACATCGGCAGTTACAAGTCGGTAGGTCTGTTCAGTCGCGCTAGCGATGGCGGTGCAGTTTTTGCCTTCGCTGTCGCACCGCAGCCACTGGTATTCGTAATTCGTGGGGTTGTTTTCCCAAGCGCCATGCACCTCGGTCAACGTCTGTCCCTGCACCGCACCGCCGATGATGGTTGGTGGTTTGGTGCTCACAGGCGCAGCGGGCAATACGGTGCTGGTCGGCGATGACGTCGCGGGGCTGCTCGGACCGCCGGCGTTGTGGGCAATCTCCTGCACCTTGAGGGTATGCCCCACGTCAGCGGCTATCGGCGCGTAGGACTGATTGGTTGCCCCAGGGATGGACGCACAGCTCTTTGCTTCTTCGTCGCAGCGCAGCCACTGGTATGTGTATTCGGTCGGTTCGTTGGTCCACGTGCCGTGGGCCTCGGTAAGCGTCTGGCCTTGCTGCACTGTCCCGGAGATTGAGGGAGGTTCGATATCGACGGGCGGGGCGGCAGCGACCTTCGCGGTCGCTGCCGAGACAGCCGGGGTGCTGGACCCGCCGGCATTCCTCGCTGTCTCTTGGACACGGATCGTGTGCCCGACATTCGCGCCGGGCAGCACGTAGCTTTGTTCGGCTGCACCCGAGATCGGCGCGCATTCGCCGCCCGAGGCGTTGCATAGCTGCCACTGGTATTCGTATTCGGTCGGGTTGTTTTCCCAGGTTCCGTGTTCCTCGGTCAGTGTCTGGCCTTGCATAGCGCTGCCGGACACCGTCGGTACTTTGGTGTTCACCGGGACGGGTGGGACAACAACGGTTGTTGTCCCCGACGCTGCCGGGCTGCCCGCCCCGCCGGCGTTGCTCGCGGTCTCCCTCACCTGGAGCGTATGGCCAACATCAGCCGCAACAGGCACGTATGACTGTCCTGTTGCGGCAGCGATCGTGGTGCAGTTTTGGCCTTCCGTATCGCAGCGCATCCACTGGTATTCATATTTGGTCGGGTTGTTTTCCCAGGTTCCGTGTTCCTCTTTGAGTGTCTTACCCTGCTGCACCACACCAGAAATCAACGGGGGTTGGGTGCTCACTGGTGGGAGGGGCAGTACTACCGCGGTTGGGCCGGATACGACCGGGGTACTCGATCCTGCGGGGTTGCTTGCTGTCTCCGCGACTCTAACCGTGTGACCGACGTCCGCTGGGACTGGCACGTACGTCTGCTTCGTCGCTTCCGAGAGTTCTACGCATTCGTTGCCCGTGCTATTGCACCGCTCCCACTGCTCGCTGTATTTGGTCGGACTATTCGTCCATGACCCATGCGTCTCCGTCAGTGTGTGTCCTTGCTGGGCGGTCCCGGCGATCGTCGGCGCAGTTATCGATGTTGGCAGGTTGGCTAGTTCCGCGTCGATAGCACTGGTGGTGGTGTCTGTGGTCACCGAGACAGCGTTTGCGAGCGCCAGCGAGGTCTTGATGTTGTAGTACTGGGTGGCGTAACTGTTGCTGGTCGACAGGAATCGGACGTCGTATTCGCCGGTGGTAAGAGCGACGATGGTGTATTCGCCAGCCGCGTTAGTAGTCGTGCAGCGGTTGAAGAAGCTGAAAGCTTCAACTGCAGACGAGCACACTTCGATTCCCGCGATCGCCGCTTTAGTCGAGGCTTCGGTCACCTTGCCGGCGATCTGGCCTCCGACGATCATCGCGGCGTCGATACCAGAGGTCGTAGAGCCAGCGGTCACCGAGATCGCGGTCGCTTCAGAAGAGACTGGCTTGTCGTTGTAGTACTGGCTGAGGTAGTTCTGGCCGCCGTTGGGGTAGAAATAGACCGTGTATTTGCCTGTTCCGAGGGCAACGATGTTGTATTCACCTTTAGAGTTCGTCGTCGCACATTGGCCGGAGAAGAACGTTGATTCGGTGGCTTGCGAGCAGGCCTCGATGCTGCTGGCCGCAGCTTTTGTGGTTGCGTTCGTCACTTTGCCGCTGATCTGACCGCCGACCACCATTTCGGCATTGATCCCCGAGGTCGTGGAACCAGCGGTCACGGACACGGAGGTCGCTTCGGAGAACGTCGACTTAGCGTTGTACAGCTGGGGCACGTAGTTGGCGCCGCTGCTCGAATAGAACTCGACCTTGTATTCGCCTGTGGCGAGACCGACGATCGTGTATTCCCCGCTCAGGCTGGTGGTCGCGCACGGCCCAGCTGTGCCACCACCGGTCTCCTCGGGACAGACGGTGATTCCGCCGAGAGCCGCTTTGGTGGATGCGCTTGTCACCTTGCCGGTGATCTGACCGCCCGTTTGTAGTTTGGCGTTGATGCCGGTTGTTATCGACCCGGATGTCGCGCTGACCAAGTTGGCTTCCGTCGCGGAGTTTCTTGCTGTTGTAATACTGAGGCAGATAGTTGAGGCCGCTGGTGTATGGGGCGAATTCGACCTTGTATTCGCCCGTTGTCAATCCGATGATGGTGTATTCGCCGCTGGAGTTAGTGGTTGCGCATCGCCTGAAGTGCCCTGTTCCGGCTTCTTCGGCGCAGACCTGTACCCCGCCGATCGCTTTGCTGCTGGACGCTGAGGTCACCGCTCCGGAGATCTCACTGCCCTTGACCATCGCGGCGTTTATCCCGGACGTCGTTGCTCCGGCGGTCACGGAGACTGGGTCTGCTTCGGAGGCCGAGCCCTTGTTGTTGTAGTACTGCAGGGAGTATTCGCCGAAGAACGGCTCGAACTCGACCTTGTATTCGCCTGTCGCGAGTCCCGGGAACGTGTATTCCCCATCCGTGTTTGTGTATCTGCAATTGTTGAAGAATGTCGAGCTGGGCGGCTCGAGACACACCTCGACATTGTCTAGTCCTTCTTTTGTGGCGGCGTCTGTGACCTTGCCGGTGATCTTCCCACCGGGGACCATCGCCGCGTTGATCCCTGCCGTGGTGCTGCCTGCGGTGGCTGTTACCAGGTTTGCTTCGGCGGAGGATTCCTTGTTGTCGTAGTACTGCGCCAAGTAGTTGAGGGTGCCTCCGTACGGCACGGAGAACTGGACTCTGTATTCGCCCGTGCCCACCGCCACGATCGTGTATTCGCCCTTCGAGTTCGTCGTGGCGCAGGCTCCAGAAGAGGAGCCGCTGGTCGGCTGTGCGCAGACCTGGATACCCGAAAGAGCAGCGCTTGTCGAGACGTCTGTGACCTTGCCCGTGATCTTCCCGCCGACAATCATTGCCGCATTAATGCCGGAGGTCGTCGTCCCTACCGTGACCGAGACCGCATTTGCTTCGGTGGAGGCTGGCTTGGCGTTGTAATACTGGGTGACGAAGTTAGCGCCTGTGTTTGAGTAGAACTCAACCTTGTATTCGCCTGTCGGCAACGCTACGAGGGTGTAGTCGCCGCTGGGATTCGTGGTCACGCACTGCCCGTAGAAGAGGCCACTCGTCGCCGATGGGCAGACCTCGATGCCACCGACAGGTGATTTGGTTGACGCGTTCGTAACCTTGCCAGTGATCTGCCCACCGGCGGCCATGGCGGCATTGATTTCCTTCGTGACTGCGCCGATGGAGACCGAGATTGCGCCCGCGGCTGCAAGCGATTCCTTATTGTTGTAGTACTGCGGCAGATAGTTGAGGGTGCTTCCGTACGGTACCGAGAACTCGACCTTGTATTCGCCCGCAGCCAACCCGACGACGGTATATTCGCCGCTCGCGTTCGTCGTCGTGGACGCGACTAGGAAGGAGTTGCTTGCCTGGTAGATGGTGACTTGAATTCCGGCCAGCGACGCTTTGGTGGATGCGTCTGTGACCTTGCCTGTGATTTGTCCCTTCAAGAGCATCGCTGCATTGATACCTGATTTTGTGGCGCCCGCGGTGACCGTGACCGGGGTCGCTTCAGAGAACAAGGACTGCCCGTTGTAATACCGTTCTGCGTACTCGAGGGTACTGCCGTACGGCACGGAGAACTCGACTGTGTATTCGCCGGTGGCGAGCCCCATGAGGGTGTATTCGCCGCTGGAGCCGGTCGTGGTGCATACAGGGCCTTCGCCTCCACCCTTCGCCGTCGCACACACCTGGATGCCTTTAATGGCCGCTTTGCTGGAAGCGTCAGTGACCTTCCCAGTGATTTGGCCACCGACGGCCATTGAGGCGTTGACGCTCGAAGTAGCGGAGCCAGCCGTCACCGCCACTGGTGTCGCTTCCGAGGATAGAGCCTTGTCGTTGTAGAACTGCCGCAGATAGTTGAGATCACTTTCGTAGGCAGGAAGAAGCTCACGACGTATTCGCCCGTGGGCAGTCCTTCAATGTCGTATTCGCCGGTTTCAGTAGTGGTCGCGCACCGCTGGAAGAATTCTCCACTATGTGATTCTGCGCAGACTTCGATGTCCGCGACCGCTGCTTTGGTGGCCGCTGATGTCACGGTTCCCTTGATCTGCCCGCCCGCCGCGAGTGCCGCGTTGATCCCCGAGGTTGTAGTGCTGTCAGCCACCGCCACGAGCGTCGCTTCCGACTTGGCGGACTTGTCGTTGTAGTACTGGGAAAGGTAGTTGCCGCTATTGGGTTCAAATCTGACCGAGTATTCGCCGCTCGACAGTCCGCTGAGCGTGTATTCACCAGCGGCGTTAGTAGTGGCGCACTGCCCAAAGAATGTTTGTGTTTCAGCGCAGATCTGTACGCCTTCTATCCCCGCTTTGCTTGCTGCCGACGTGACCTTGCCGGTGATCTTTCCGCCTTCGACCATCGCGGCGTCGATGCCCGATGTTGTGCTCGCGGCAGAGACTGCGATAACCGATGCTTCCGAGACAGATGTCTTTCCGTTGTAGTACTGCGTGAAGTACGCGCCGCTGTTCGAATAGAACTCAATCTTGTATTCGCCCGGCGAAAGTCCGGTGATTGTGTATTCGCCGTTGGAGTTCGTCGTGGTGCACTGCTCGACATACCCGCCACTGACCGTCTGAGGACACACCTCGATGCCGCTTACGACAGCTTTGCTTGCTGAATTGGTGACTTTCCCGGTGACCTTCCCGGCTTCGACCATCGCAGCGTCGATGCCCGAGGTGGTCGCTCCTGTGGCTACGGAGACGGAATCCGCTTCGGACAAGGATGATCTTGCACTGTAGTATTGGGCAAGATAGTTCGGCGGTGTACAGCCGCTTGACCCGCATGAGTAGCCCAGCGAAAACTCGACCCTGTATTCGCCTGCGGCGAGTCCAACGATCGCGTATTCCCCGTTGGCATTCGTCGTGGCGCACGCGCCAAGTCCTCCGCCAGTAGACGACGCGCACACGTTGACGGTTCCAAGACCGCTTTTTGTGGTCGCGGAAGTCACCTTTCCAGTCATCTGGCCGCCCACGACCATCGCGGCGTCAATCCCAGAGGTCGTCGCTCCGGCGATTACAGAGATCGCGTTTGCTTCGGTGGGGGTTGGCTTGGCGTTGTAGTACTGGGTGACGAAGTTAGCGCCCGTGTAGAACTCGACCTTATATTCACTCGTGGGCAAACCGATGATAGTGTATTCGCCGCTGGGGTTCGTGGTCACGCATTGTGCGTACAAGATGCCGCTGGTTGCCGATGGACAGACCTCGATGCCTTCGAGGTCCGCTTTGGTCGATGCGTTTGTGACCTTGCCGGTGATCTGGCCCCCTGTCTGCAGTTTTGCGTTGATTTCCGAAGTCGTTTTTTCTACCGTCACTCCTATGGCTTCTGCGGCTTCCAGCGATGACTGACCCTTGTAGTACTGCCCTAGATAGTTACCTGAACCATACTCCGGCGTGAATTGCACCTTGTATTCGCCGGTATGTAGTCCCGAGACCGTGTATTCGCCGCTTGAGTTGGTTGTGGCATACGTGGTTGCGTAAGTACCACTCGCTTCATACACGCTAACCTGGACGTTTGCCACAGCTGTGCTACCCGCAGCACTCGTAACCTTTCCCGTGATCTGCCCACCCGCCGCCATTGCGGCGTCGATCCCCGAGGTAGTGCTCCCCGCAGTCACCGACACTGGGTTCGCTTCACCGTATGTCGACTGAGCGTTGTAATACTGAGAAATGTAGTTCAGGCCGCTGCCTTCCGGACTAGAGAAGGAGACCGTGTAGCTGCCCGTCGCCAGACCAGACACCGTGTATTCCCCGCTCGAGTTAGCCTTGGCGCAAGCAAAGGCTTCTCCGCCGTTCTGTGACGCGCACGCTTGGATCCCGCCGACGGCGACTTTGCTCGACGCGCCTGTCACTTTGCCGGTGATCTGCCCGCCGACCTGCATGGCGGCGTTGATCCCCGACACCGTATGGCCTGCTTCGACGGCCAGCAGTTCAGCTTCGGAAACCGAACTCTTACCATTGTAGAACTGGGGCATGTAGTTCAGGCCGCTTCCTTCGGGAGCAAAGAAGCCGACGCCGTAGCTGCCAGCGGGCAGGCCGGAGATCGAGTATTCGCCGCTCGAATTGGCTGTGGCGCAGTGCCCGTACAGCTCCCCTTCGAACAGACTTTCCGCGGCACAGACTTCGATCCCTGCTATCGCGGCTTTGCTCGACGCAGCCGTCACCTTGCCCGTGATCTGACCACCTTCGGCAGCAAGAGCGCTTGGCGCGAAGGCAAGCAGAATACCGACTGCAGCGAGCACAGCGAACGTTGGGCCGAGCTTTGCCTGCTTGAACTCAGTGACGCATCCAAACCACGCATTCAAACCGTACCGCAGGTCAACCGTGCTCGGGGGCCTCGCGCGGCCCACCGACATCCTCCGCTCATCGTGCGGACCCGCGGTCCCGCGGGCATCCATCGCGCCCAGCGTCGACCGGCTTCCTTGGCACCCCTTTGTCTTCCCCTTTGCCAAGAGCGGAACCTTATAGCACAGCCGACTGTTCCGGCTACCTGGTCGTGGGCGAATACATGGGCCAGGCCGGGGGGACGCCGCCCAGGCCGTCCGCCGTGCCGTGCCGCGCCCTGGCCTGGATCGTTCGTTCGGCTGCGAGGCCGAGCTGACCGGGCTGGTCGTCGCTCAGGAGCCGCCGGGCGGGCAGCGAGTTGGCGCGCAACGGGATCGTGACGCTATGCCGGACAGGACAAGCAACCCTCCATGTAGGAGAGGGGCTGGGCCGGTACGATTCTTCGAGAGCGATGGCGAAACGGAACCCGTACTCTGGCCGCTGCAGCGTCTGCAAAGCGGAGGTACGTGCCCAAGAAGGCGTAGTCGAAGCGTGCGACTTCCCGCCCTGGTATCAGATCCTTTGTCCCGAGCACATCCCGGCTGGTGTCCTCGATCCACCGCCTCCGCCCGAGACTTCGAAACTGCCGTCCATCCACCTTGGAGACGCACGCTACGAGCGGTGAAGCAGGGCGTCGCGCCGATGCAGGAGCCGTAGAGGGACGTGATCGGGCCTTGCCGGCCTGTCGCTGAGCGCGCGGTGGCCTGAGCGCTCGCGGGCGCTTTGTTCGGGTGCTGCTGCGGCCACGGTAGGCGGCTGGAAAAATTCGTTGGCCGGTCTGGACTGGTCGTGGTCAGCAACCACGATGAGCGACAGAACCGCAACGCCAGCGCGCGGGACCCAGCGCGCGAAAACCGCCCGCCGGGGCGGCCTTTCGGGCCGCCTGGTGGTGGGCAAATACGTGGGCCAAGTGGCGGGGGAGGCCGCCCAGGCCGTCCGTCGTGCCGGGCTGCGCCCTGGCCTGGATCGTTCGTTCGGCTGCGAGGCCGAGTTGATTGGGCTGGTCGTCGCTCAGGAGCCGCCGGCGGGCAGCGACCTGGCGCGCAACGGGATGGTGACGCTGTATATTGCGGCGCCCGGGAACGCGCCGGTGGACGAGAGCACCGACGCTCCCGAGACCATAGGTGACCCTCCAGGGTCAGCGCCAGCCGCACCGGCCCTGGCTGACGTAGCACAGGCCGAGACTCTGAGCGCGCCGGCGAGAGCGCGCCGGCCGCGCAAGCCGGGCCTTGCCGGGCGCGCGGCGCAGGTCTTTGATCCTCCGCCAGCTCCTGTACCCCCTGACCGAGGACCAGCGGACGATGCGCCTGCAACACCCGTCGCACAGCTTCCGCCCGGGGAGACGTGGGGGTCGCCGGGCGACACCTACGCGTTGGATGGCAAGGAGCTCGACGAGGAAGTCTTTGACGAGCGAGGCGAGGACGAGTTCTCGCACGACGAGTTCGTGGTGCATATGGGCGACGTGCTCGCCGGGCGGGCCGGCTGGCCGCGTGCGTGGCGCAGGGTATATCCCCGCAGGCGCATGGCTGGGACACTCGATGGAGACCGGGGTGTCCGTGCGTGGCTGGCTGAGCATCCACGGCTGGTCAAGGCCGTGGGCACGGCGTTCGCCGTATGGGCCGTCGTCGGGCTCGCCGCGGCGCTCGACGGCCACCACGGGCGTGCCCCTACCGCGAGCGTCATCTCAGGCGACAACCGGCGTGCCGGGACGCGCACGGCCGTGGCGCGCGACCGGGCGTCTGCGCGGCGCGTGAGGACTGTCCGCCCTGCGGCCCGATCGCCACGGCCTCACGTCCATCCCGAGCACAGCGGGGTGCCGCGTCGCCGTCGGGCACCGGCGCCCGCGAGCGAGGCTGCCGCGCGCCCCGAAGGAGCGAGCGTGCGGGCGACCCCAGGACCACCACCACCGCCTACTGCTGCTCCGACTGCGACGAGCGCACCGCCCCGGCCGGCACCGGAACAGACGCAAGGGGGGCCGTTCTCGCCGTGAGCTTGCAAATCAACACAAAGGAGGTGAGGCCAGTGATGGCGCTCACATTCAGACGAGCAGAGGCCCGCCGAGGCAGAAAGAAAGGGCATGTCGTAGTCGCCGTCGGTGCCCTGATGGGGCTGCTCATCGGAGTCGCGGTCGTAGAGGCGTTCCCCGACGCGCACTCGCACGCCCTGAACGCGGCTGGGGCATTTAAAGGAACCCCCATCAGCGGGGTGCAGAACTTCGTTGAAAAGCTGAAGGGCAGCCTCGTATGGCTCGGCGGCACGGCGATGGGCCTCGTGATCGCGGTCGTGGGGATCATGTTCATGGCCGGTCACAGCCGGGCCCACGATGTCGCGATCAAGACGATCGTGGGCCTTGCGATCCTGGCGTCGATCAGCGGAATCGTGGCGTAGGGGTCGTGGTGTTGCGCCTCCGCACCGCGTGGACGCTACCGGCCGCTACGGCGGGCGCGCTCGCGTGTGGGCTCGTTCTCGCGCCAGCGGCGTTAGCCGCGTCCGGTCCGGGGTCGATCGTGCCGTTCGCGTTCCTCGGCATCGAACTCCCGTCGTTGCACAGCATCATCGACGCGATCGCCGAAGGGTTCTTCGGGGCGTTGGCGGGCGCGCTGGTCCCCGGGTTTCTCAAGCACGGCACGGTCGCCACGATCCAGCATCTCGTCGCGCTGCCCGACCCCGCGAGCTGGGGTCACGTCGGCCAGTTGCAAGAAGACATGACCTACCTCGGTGCGTCGCTGCTGCCCGTCACCCTGGCGGTCGGCACGTTGCGCTACTGGATGATGGGCCTGACCGGCTCGGCGCATCCGGCGGGAGCGATCGGGCGCTGCGTCGGCGCGACCGGCGTGCTCGTCGCCTACCGCTGGATCGTGGAGGAGGTCGTCGCCGCGACGAACACCCTGACGCACGCGATCCTCGGGTTCCCCGTTGTCGCGAACGGTCTGGCGAGCATCATCAGCGTCCTGTTCGGCGGGGCGCTGCTGGTGGGCGCCGGCGGCGTCTTCGGGGCGTTCCTCGTGATCGTCGGTGTCCTGTTCGCGGCGGGCCTGTTCGCGTTGCAGGTCCTGTTGACCGTCGTGTTGGCGTTGTTGATCGTGGCGGGCCCGCCGCTGATCGCGCTCTCGGCGATCCCCGAGCTCTCGCACCTCGCCCGCGCGTGGGCGCACGCGCTCATGGTGATTGTGCTCATCCCGCTCGGCTGGACGGTGCTGTTCGCGACCGCGGGCGCGCTGACGTTGGACGCGACGAGCTTCACAGGCGGCGCTGGCGGCCTGCCGGGTCATATCGCGGCGGCGTTCGCCGGGCTGATCACCTTCGTCCTCGCCGTGAAGCTGCCGCTGATGCTGCTCGGCGAGATGCGCCAACTCTTCAGCGCAGCGAGCTTGCGGGGAGGCGGCGGGGGAGGCGCTCAGGGACAGAGCACGATGCCGGGCGCTCAGCGGATGCAGGCGGCGCACGCCCGGCTGCGTAGCGCGGCGTTTGTGGGAGGTCCGTCGCTTGGACGCAGCGCTGGGCGCGCTGCGGGCGCGATGGGCGCCCCGGCTGGAGGGCCGGTCGGTGCTGCCCGCCGGGGACTGGCCGGCGCGGCACGCCGTAGCGGCGTCCTGCCCGGCACGGCCGCGGGCGCCGCGGGAGGCTCGCTCGCGGGCGCGGCGGCAGCCCGGCGTGGCGCGGGCACGGTCAAGCGTGGGCGTGGTGGCCTGCGCGAACGGATGTCCCGCGCCGGGACGATCCTCGCAAGCGCCCCGCGTGACGCGCGCGCGGCGATGGCGGCCAGCTCTCGCAGGGGACGAGGGCCTGCGCGCAGCGCCGCAAGCGCGCGCGGGCGAGGAGCAACGCCACCGGCAAGACGCCCGCGAGCGTGGGCGCCGCAGGGACACGGGGCGGGCGTGCTGGTGCGCGAGCGCCGCGAGCGCCGGCAGGCAGCCCGCGATCCACGGGAGGTCCTTCTGCACGAATGGGGCCGAAGGTGGCGCCCAAGCCGCGTACCGGGCCGCCACCGGGCGGGCAGGCGCGAGCCGCCAAGGCGACGCCGGGTCCAACGAGTGGCGCGCACCCTGGGCGAAAGGTCACGACGAACGCGCACCCCGCCAAGCCAGCGAACACGAACCCCAAGGCTCCCGGCGGGCGCCAAGCCCGCCCCCAGCAGCGCTCCAAGCCCGCCGGGCCTGCTACCCCGCCGCCGGTGAAGAAGCGTAGGCCGCGTCCTCGGAGCGGGCCGTGATCCACCGCACCTTCAGGTCACTGGACCAGGCGCCGAAGCTGGTCGGGTTCACCATCAAGCAGTGGGCGGCGCTGATCGTGGGCGCGAGCGCGGTCCTCGGCGTGGTCTACGTCACGCACCTGCCGACGAAGCCCGCGATCACGCTCTGCGTGTTCATCATCGGCCTGCCTGCGGCGCTGACGTATGTGTCTGAGAGCGGCGGCCTGCAGCTCGGCGTACTGCTGGGAGATATGTGGCGCTGGCGCTGGAGCGCACACACGCTCACGGCCGCCTCGCCGCGAGAGCGGCGTGCGCGAGGGCTGCTCGTCCTCGCGACTGCCGGGGAGTCTCTTGAGGAGCATCCCGGTCAGGGGCAGGAGGCGGGAGTAGAGGACGTGGCCCTGTGGGAGCGCTGGGGCTGATGGCACGCAAGCGCTGTGTCGCGGACCTGTTGGGTGTCGCCGCGATCGACCCGGACGGGCTGCTGATCGCCGAGGACGGCACCTACGTCCGCTACCTGGAGGTCGGCGCCGTGAACCCGCTCGTCCTCGACCAGGCCGAGGGTGAGCGGATCTCCGCCGCATTTGGGCAGATCGCCGCGCGGCTGCCCGACCGCCAGTCGATCCAGCTCTATGTGCAGGGCACGCCGCTCGCGCTTGAGGAGATCCTCGCGGATGAGACGCACCGCTGCGAGCAGGCGGCCGGGGCGGCGCAGGACATCGGCGAGCACGAGCGCGCCACGGCGATCCGCAGGCTGGGGATCGCCCAGGAGCAGTCGATCCGCGTCACCGCGCAGACGGTGGCCCCGCTGCGGGTGCGCTACCTCGTGGTGTGCCCCTGGCAGCCCGCGGGCCGTAACGCACTGTTCGCGGCGCGGCGCTCGCGTGGAGCGCTGCGGGTCAAGGCCGAGGTTCACGAGCGGGCGATCCGCGACTGTCTGCGCCACCTCGAAGGAGTCCGCGCGGACATCGAGGCGATGGGTCTCCCGGCCCGGCCGTTGGAGGGCTGTGAGGTGCTCGACCTGCTGCACGGCCGGTTTGACCCCGACGCGCAGGCGGCGGGCGGGCTGCCCGCCAGCTTCATGTGCCCGGAGGTCGTGGCGCCGCTGATACCCGGTGAGCCCGCCCAGCACGCCGGCGAGCGCGCGCAGGCGCTCGCAGAGGCGATCTGCACCGCGCCGGTGAGCCTCGCCGATCGTGGCCGCCTACAGGTCGGGGAGTCGCTGGAGGAGGTCTTCTACGTTTCGCTTGCGCCGGAGCAGACGTGGCTCGGATGGCTGCTTCACATGATGGGAGCCCCGCGCCCGTTCACCGTGAGCGTGCATGTCCAGGCGACCGAGCGCTACCGCGAGCGGATGGCGCAGAAGCGCCGCTACAAGCGCCTCTACGGCGTCAACCGCGGTATCGAGCAGCGCGGACGCCCACTCGACCCCGACGCCAGGGTGCAGGAGGAGGAGGCAGCCGAGCTCGTCGACGAGCTCGCCACCAGCGCAGGCGCCGGGATCTACCGCGTGAGCATCTACGCCGCACTCCAGGAGCCCGGCGGCGACCCGGACCCCGAGGCCCTTCACGAGCAATGCCAGGCCACCGCTCGGGAGGTCACGATGGCCTGCGACGCCCGCATCCAACACGGCCTGTTCGCCCAGCGCCCGCTCTGGCAATCAACGCTCCCGCTGGGGCGCGATGTCGCACACCGACGGCGCAAGTACGTTAGCCGCAACGTCGGGGACACCTTCCCACTGTGCGGCACGAGCTGCGGGAGCCCGCAGGGAATCCCGCTCGGCTACGCGCTGCCCGGCCGCACCCTGGAGCGCCTGGACCCGTTCGACCCGGCGCACCCCAACCACCTGCTGCTCATCAACGGCATGTCAGGCGCGGGCAAGACGATGGCCGCGATCATCCTCTTGATCCGCGCGCTCGCGCAGGGCGCGAGCGGGTTCATCATCGACCGCGCCGGGCACTTCGCGTTCCTCGCCTCGCTGATCCCCGGCGCCACGTCGGTTGAGATCGGTGGCGAGCAGCACGCGATCAACTCCTGGGATGTCGAGGACCCCGCGAGGGTAGGCGCGGAGAAGGTCGACTACCTGCTCGCGCTGCACGCGCTGCTGCTGGGCGAGCACCACGCCGCACAGGACTCCTACGGCCTCACCGACCTCGAGAGCAACCTGCTGGGCCTGGCGATAGCCGAGGTGTATGAGCGCTGCGCGCTGACCGGCGAGGAACCCCGCGAGCTGCTGCTCCAGGAGGAGCTTGAGCGCCGCTACCACCAGGAGCGGGCCGAGGGGTCCGTCGGGATCGCTGAGAGCTTGCGGAACCTCTCGATGCGCCTGAACAACTACGTGCTCGACGGCCCCTACGCCTACCTCACCGACCGGCCGACCACGATCCCGCAGGACGCGCCGCTGATCGTCTTCGACACCCGCTTGATCCCCGACGCGAAGGCCGCGGCGGCGCTGTTCGTGATCTGCGAGCACGTCCGCTGCCGGATCGCACGCACCCGCCGCGAGCATCTCTCAGGCGAGGGACCCAAACACACCTGGGCAGGCCGCAGCTTCCTTGTGATCGACGAGGCATGGAAGCTGATCGAGCGCCCCTCCACGGGCCGCTGGTTCAACGAGTTCTGCCGCCGATCACGCCACTACGCGCTCTGGCTCATCGCGATCAGCCAGCAGCTCTCGGACTTCGACAACGAGTACGGCAAGGCGCTCTTGGCGAACGCCGCGATGCGGCTGTTCCTGCGCCAGGAGGCCCGCGAGCTGGCCTACGTCAAGGGGACGCTGGCGCTCACCGACGAGGCGATCGACGCGATCTCCTCGCTGAAGACCATTCGCGGGCAGTTCTCCACGGCGTACCTGATGAACGGCTCGCGCGGACAGGGAACGCTTCAGATCGGTGTCGGGCCGCTTGAGTATTGGATCGCGAGCTCCGACCCGGCCCGCGACGAGCACGTCCGCCGCCGCGCGCTGCGCGAGACAGGCGAGCAGGGCTGGCCGGCGCTGCAGCTGCTCATCGACGATGAGTGGCAGCAAGCCGTCGCCGCCTTGGAGGTGGCGACGTGATGCAGGCCAAGATCGCCCTGGAGCTACTGCGCAACCGCCACGTCCGCAACGCGCTGGTGATAGCCGCCCTCCTCATTGTCCTGATGCCTGTGATCGTCACGGCCGGTGTCGTCGGCCTGTTCGCCCAGCAGGCAGAAGCCTCCTGCGAAGGCGCGAGCGTCGGCACGCTCAACCAGCCCGCCGGCGGTGGGCCGCTCGCGCAGGGCATGTACGCCGTGCCACTCCAACTCCAGGCAGGCCGCTGGTATCAGGTCGGCGCGACCGAGTACGGCGGGCCGGGCGACCCGAGCGCCAGCGACTACGGGTCGATCCCGGACCCCAGCGAGTCCTACCTCCCCGCGCACCCCGACACGTTCGCCGAGCTGTCCGTCCTCGACAGCAACCCGGCAGACGGTGGGACGTTCACTTTCCAGGACGCCAACGCCCTTGACAACCTCCCGTACCTCACCGCGCTGCGGGTCGCACACGACGGACGCCAAGCGATCTTGGCAAAGCGCGACGTCGGCTACGGCCTGGGGCCCGGCCAGTTCATCGAAAACGGGCAGCCCTACCGCCTGGATGTCTGGTGGCAGGCCGCCCAGCCGCTCCAGATCACCAAGAGCGCGGTACAGGTGCAGCTCGCACCAGCCACCGGCGCAGCCGGGACACTTGGAGCGCTCCCCGGCTCAAGCGAAACCGGGCCCGGTGGCACCCCGATCGCCTCAAGCGGCTGCCCCGCCTCCGAAGCCGCCGGCAACATTCCGCTGCCGCTCACACCGGGCACGCAGACGAAGATCTTGCCGAGCGGCCTGGCCGCCGCCGGGCAGGAAGCCCCCGCCGCGGTCAAGCGGATGGTCGCCGCCGGCAACCGCCTGTTCGGCGCCAGCTACCTGTACGGCGGCGCGCACGGCACATCGCTGAACACGCTGCAGCCGGCGTATGACTGCTCGTCGGCGGTGTCCTACCTGCTGCACGCGGGCGGCGTGTTCGGCGAAGACGCCGAGGACTCGACCGAACTCGAGTCCTACGGCGACCCCGGCCCCGGCCGCTACGTCTCGATCTACGCCAACGCGGCGCACGCCTTCATGTACGTCGGCGGGCTGCGCTTCGACACCGTGGAAGACCCCGCGTATGACAGCGGCCCGAACTCGGGCAAGCCCGGCCCGAAGTGGCGCGTCTCCGCCACGGTTCCTGGCTGGGCCTCCTGGACCGTCCGTCACCCACCCGGCCTATGAGCAGGCACGCCTTGAAAGGACTCATCCCCGCCTGCCTGCTGCTCGCCGCCGTGGCGCTCGCGGGCTGCACCAACCCCGACGCGCCCAGCGCCGCGCAGGGCACGACCTCAACCGCTTCGCCGCAGAACCCCGGCGAGCCGCCCGCTCCCGCACCCCCATCACCCGCAGCGCAGGCGCCCGCCGGAGTACAGCCGACGCCCTCCAAGGCCCTCGCGGCGTTCGCCGAGCTCTACGTCAACTGGAGCTACCGCACGCTGAGCGCCGACCAGCGGACGCTCGCCGCGATGTCCGTCGGCGCCGCCCGCCTGGCCGAGCAGCAGGCCGCCGCGAGCAGTCAGGCGGACACGACGATCACTCGCGGGCAGATTTGGAACAGCGGCCAGATCGTCAGCATCGCTCCCGACCTCGCCCGGCCGGAGACGTGGGCGATCGTCACTCGCGAGCAGACCGGCGGCGACACGCGGTACGAAGGGCTGCCGGCCGCCTACCACGTCACCCTCGCGCACCTCGCCCGCGTCCCCGGCGGCTACGCCGTAAGCCAATGGCTGCCACAGAGCTGAGCAAAGCCACGGTTATCGCGGCAGATGCGGGTCGCCGATGGCTCCCGGCGGATCTCCCCGTGGCATGGCTGTACGCCTACACGGCGGTCTGGACAGCCACGCTGGTTCCCGCCGCGCTCCTCGCGCTCGCCGGGCGAGCACTGGCGCTTCCCGTCCGACACCTGCTCGGGCTCGCGCTCACGGCGCACCGCAATCCACCGCCCCGTGTCGGGCACATCCTGGCCTTGGCGGCTCACAACATCCCGATCGCCGCGTGGCCGCTGCTGCTCGGCCTCATTGGAGCCCACCGCCACCGCCTCGCCACGCATGTCGCGGACGGTGTTCTGCTGGCGTGCATCATCCTCAACACCCTGCCCGCCGGTGCCGCGCTGGGCGCCTACGGCGCATCGCTGCTGCCCTATATCTCCCAACTGCCGTTGGAGTGGGCAGGGCTCGCGCTTGGCGCGAGCGCCTGGCTCGTACAGCGACGCCGGGCGCTCAGCGTGCTCGAAGGGCTCGGGCTGCTCGCGCTGACCGCGGGCGTTCTGCTCTGCGCCGCGGTTCTGGAGACCGTCGCGGTGCCCCACCGATGAGACCGCTAGCGCTGAGACAACCACGCTGGATGAGTTTTGCCTGCGGAATCAGACGGCCCTCCCGACCATCTATTGCGCTTGCAAGAAAAATTGCAAGTAAAGTGGTGCTCAACGGAATCGTTCTGTATTGCTGCAACGTTTCGCTTGGGTCAGGGCTGACCTGGAGATAGTGGGTATGGATATTCGAGCGCAGGGATCAGGAGCCAAGCGGCCCGGTGGCGCACCAGGGGGAGCGGTCACTGTCGCGCCGGGTTCGGGTACGGAGCGGGCATTCAGCTCGGAGCGGATCGGTCAGATCCTCGGGGAATGGCAGTCCCGCGAGCTGCGAGTCGCCCGCGGCTTTGCGGAGTGCAGGGGACTGAGCACCGAGCAACTCGAGGACATCTACCAGGAGACGGCGCTGGCTCTCTACAGCCGGTCGTACGACAGCGAGGAGCACCTTCGCAACGCTCTACGGACCGGACTGAAGCACCGTGCCCTGCGGATGTACCGCGACGAACGCCGACGCGGCCAGATCCTTGCCCGCAGCGCTCCCGGCCTGCATCTGATGGCCCAGGCGAGCGAGGTTCAGAGCGCCCCCGAGCCCGCCGCGCTCGCCCACGAGGACCGCCTGATCATCTCGGAGTTCCTGACCGAACTGAACGCGGTCGAGCAGCGCGTCTTCTGGCTGCTCTCGGAGAACATGCAGTACCGCGCCATCGCCCCGGTGCTCGGAATCTCGGTCAACCAGGCGCGTAACACCGCCCGTTCATGCGCACGCAAGCGCGAGCGCTTCCAACTGCTCTACGACACCGGCCGGCTGTGCGGCTACAGGGCGCGGACAATCCAGGCGCTGCAAAACGGCGAGGCCACCAACGAGGAACTGGCCGAGCGCGCCTTCGCGCACCTTGACAGCTGCGCGCACTGCCGCGCCGAGCACAAGACGAACGCCAACCGGCTGCGGCGCAGCTTCCGCGACCAGGCCGCGGCGCTGCTGCCACCTGTGTTCGTCGGCCATCTCGGTTGGCTGGCGAGGCTCGGCGTGCGAGCGAGGACGCTTCAGCATCGCCTCGCGGCGGATGGCTTGCCGCTCGGGCAGGGCGGGGTACGCGAACGCGCCGCCGCGCTGCTGGCGGGCGGTGGCATCGGCGCCAAGGTCGCCGCCGGAGTCTTGACCGTCGCGGTGATCGCGGGAGGAGCGGTCGCCACGCATGTGCTCGACCATCCGCCAGCGCATCACCCCCACCACGCCACGCCCGGCGCAGCCGCGACACCCAGCGCGACATCGGTTCAGGCGAAGCTGGTCGGAGCATCGCCCGGGCCGTCGCTGAGCGCGAGCGTCCACCGAACCGTGCATATCCCCGCGCGCCCCCGCCAGCGCCCTTCCAGCCCCGGCCGTGTGCTCGCCGCCACCCACCCGGCGAGCAGGCCGAGCGCTGCCGGGCAGCGCGAACCGGGCGGGTTCGCCTACCTCGGGGTGCCCACGGGGACAAGCGCTCCCGCAAGCGCCCCTGAACAGGCGCATACGGCCGCCCACAGCAGCGGAGGTCCGTTCAGCCCATGAGCTCCAGAAAATGCGTTGGCCGGTGTGTGGCCGTCGCGGTCATAGATCCCGGAAGCCCCCACCAGAAGGGGGCCTGAACAGGAGATGGACACGACGATGAACAAGCACCGCACCGAACACATCAAGATCGCCCTGCTGCTTGCATGGGCGCTCGCGCTGATAGCCGGCGCCGGCCCGCTGGGCACGAGCAGCGCCTACGCCGGGGAGTGGATGGAGGTCAGCTGTGAGAACCCGAACCTCTCGGCGGCGCCGAGCGAAGGCTGGTCGCAGTTCGCCAGCGGCGCTCCCGGCTACGGGTCGGCCGGCAGCGCGAGGTGCCCAATGTTTGGTCTTCTGAGTTCGGCGGCACCCGAGGAGAACGGCAACGGCGAGAATCTCAGATACCTGCCGCCTGCAGGCTCGACGCTCACTGGCGGCTCTGTCGCTGTCAGCGGTTACGCAGGTGGAGGCGGATACAACGCCTCGGGGACCGTCGTGGCCTACACCCCGGAATTCGTGTACCCCGGCGATGTCATTTTTCAGTGCGCTGAGGGGTTGGGTACCTGCTCGCCGGGCAGCTATAGCTTCTCGACCGTTATCTCGTTGCCTGCTGATGCGGGCGGCGGCTTCTACATAGGGGCCGGTTGCGGCGGCGCACCCGGATACTCATGCGATTCAGGCGAAAGCGACGGCGCATGGTCCGATGTCGAAGTGCACTGGGCGAACTTCCTGCTCGCAAACGAAGCGACACCGACAGGCAGCGGGATCGGCGGGACCCTGCTGAGCCCGAGCGCCGAAGGCACCGCCGAACTGACGCTCACCGCCACCGACCCCGGCGGCCCCGGCGTATATCTCGTGACCGTTCAGATCGACGGTAAAAACGCCTACGCCGGCACACCGAACAACAACGGCGGCAAGTGCGTCCCGGTTGGCACCAGCGACGGCGCGCTGATGTTCGACTACAACCAGCCTTGCCCGGCGAGCGAGTCGGTTGGCCTCCCAATCAACACGACCAACCTCGCTGACGGCCAGCACACCTTGAAGATCGTTGTGCAGGACGCGGCCGGAAACTCCGCAGTCGTCTACGACGGCACGATCACGACAAAGCAGCCGTCGAACAACTCGCTTGGCGCGCAACCTGGCCCTGGCACTGGCGCTGCGGGCGCAGTCGCGCCCGCGAGTGTCCCGAACGGGACCGTCGCGAGCAGGACGGCGCAACTGCACCTCGGGGTGCGGTCGCGGATCACCCGAAGCTACGCTCGGCGCGCGGTGCGAGTTACCGGGCGCTTGCTCACCGCCCAGGGCCAGCCGATCGGCGGCGCGACGCTGGAAGTGCTGCAACAGATCAGCGGCTCGCCGGCGCCCACCGTTATCGCGCACGCGACGACCAGCTCGGAGGGCACCTTCGTCGCCAGCGTGCCGGCCGGGCCTTCACGGACGATCGAGGTCGCCTATCGCGCGTTCTCCGCGGACGCCGGCTATGCCGCGGTCGCAAAGGTGCAGGAGTCAGTCGGCGCAGGCGTGCAGCTCAACATCACCCCGCGCCACACGGGCTCCCAAGGCACGATCACGCTCAGCGGCCGAGTGTTCGGCCCCGTCCCTGCACAGGGAGTGGTGGTCGAGCTGCTTGTCCATTATCGAGGACGTTGGGAGCCATTCCGCGCCCCACGCACAGGCTCGCGCGGGCGCTTTCACGTCGTCTATCAGTTCCAAGGCGGCGTCGGACGATTCCCATTCCGGGCGCTGGTCTTCGGGGGGCAGTCCGGGTTCCCCTTCGTACACGGCGAAAGTAGGTTGGTCGATGTCACTACAAACTGACATGACCACCACATGCCGATCCTACCTTCGACGCTTGGCACGCATCCGCGTCGTGCGGAGCGCAGCGTCTCTGCTACGGCCATCGGGGCTTTTGGTGCTGGCCGCAAGCACGATTGCCCTGGCGGGCGCTTCACCAGCCAATGCAGGCACCTACCCGATGTACCAGTGCGCTCCCGGTACTCCGGCGGTGTCGCCTGGATGGTCGGTGTTTGGCATTAACACCAACGCGAGCACCGTCTTGTGGAACACCTGCTCAACCGGCGGCGCGATTGGTGACTATGTTTCCAGTAATGAACAGGCTGGAGCAGTGACCGAGAACGGGCACAGCGGCAGCCAAGTCGGGCTGCAGATCGACGTGCCGGGCAGCGTCCCAGACGTGACCATCCAGTCCATTACTGCAGAGGTCATCGGCTCCTCGGTGACAGGCGACGACGCTTTCATGGGCTTCACCTCCGCCGGGCAGGTACTTCCCGGTGAAGTCGAGCTTCCCTACGGCGGGAGCAACTACACGGCCACCGATAGCTGGACACTGCCCCAGGGCGCCCGGGACTTCGAGGCGCATGTCAACTGCACGACGGACGACAGCTCCCCAACATGCGACTTCGCGGACTCGGTCAGCGTCCCGGCGCTGACCTACATCACCCTCACCCTCACAGACAGCACCCCGCCGGCCATCACAAGCGTCTCCGGCACGCTCGCTACAGCAGCAGCAGATAAGTCGACAGTCACCGGATCACAGACGCTCAGCTTCGAGGGCAGCGACGCAGACAGCGGCGTTCGCTCCGCCACGTTGACGTTGACTCCCCAGGACGGCGAAACGCCCTATACCCACACGTTTGACTTCTCCAAACAGTGCTCCTATGACTCGTGGAACGCCTGTCCCCTCACAGAGTCGGTCAGCGAATTTGCGCTGAACACCGCCGCTCTCAAAGACGACAGCTACACAGTCAATCTGGCCGTCACAGACGCGGCGGGCAACGTTGTAGGTGATTCGCTGGGCACGATCACCACACATAACGCGGCCACGATCGTCTCATCGCTTGGCGCACTGCCCGGACCCGGCACAAGCAGCGATGCAGCGACAAACCCCTCCACCGTTGGACTTGGAGCGCCGAACGGGATCGGCGCGAGCGAGTCCGCACAGCTGCGCCTGGGAGTGCCACAGACGATCTCGCGCTCGTTCGCGCACCGCGCGCTGCGACTCACTGGGCGACTGCTGGATGACCTGGGAGACCCGATCGGTAATGCCACCCTGGCGATCGTGCAGCAGATCGCCGGCAACAGCGGAACACAGGTTATTGCCTACGCCCGGACCCGCTCGAACGGGGCTTTCGCGGTGCGCGTGCCGGCGGGACCATCGCGGCTGATCGAGGTCGCCTACCGCGCGTTCTCCGCCGACACCGGCTACGCCGCCCAGGCAAAGATCGAGGAGTCGGTCGCTGCAGGTATCCAGCTCAACATCACTCCCCGCCGGACAAGCTCCCAAGGCGCCATCACGCTCAGCGGCACGGTGCAAGGACCGATCCCCAAGCGAGGCACGATCGTCGACCTACTCGTGCATTATCGGGGCCGGTGGGAGCCCTTCCGAACGCCACGGACGAACGCCCACGGACGCTTTCGGGTGGTGTATCAGTTCGAGGGCGGCGTCGGACACTTCCCGTTCCGCGCCGAAGTCCCCGCCGGTCAGGCAGGCTTCCCGTTCGCCAGCGGATACAGCAAGGTGGTCGATGTCGCCACAAGTTAGGCCGACTGCCCTGCGTCGGCCGCGGCGCGCGCTTCGATCGTGCAGCTCCGTCGCGGCGGTCCTCATCGTCCTCGGGTTCCTTCCGACGGCAGTCCACGCGGAGGTGGCGATCACGGCGCAGGCGGTGGCCGACGACGGCGCGTTCCTTCCCTACGCCCCTCCGCCGGCGCAGCTCGGCGGCCTCTGCTTGGTTGATACGGGCGTGAACGTCAACCCCGACACCGAAGGCATCGTGGTCGGTCGGATCGCGATCGACGGCGGCTCGGGCGATGACGTATCTCCCACCCTGCACGGCACAGTGCTCGCGATGATGGCCGGAGCGCCCGCGAACGGCTGGGGGATGGTCGGGACCGCGCCGAGGTCCATCCAGATCGTCTCGGTGCGAATCCTCGAGCCGGGGCAGACGACATTTCCCTTCAGCTCCTACGCAGCGGGAATCACCGAATGTCTGCAGCTACGCCAGCGATACGACATCAAGGTCATCAACCTCTCGCTTGGTGATTCTGAAGTACCTTCGGGCGAGGACTACGAAGCGCTCGTTAATGCCGTTGAAAAGGCCAACAACCGCGGCGTTGCGGTGGTGGCGGCGGCGGGCAACGATGACGGTGGCCCGGTGGAGTACCCGGCGGCGTACCCAGCTGTGCTGTCGGTCGGTGCCACCGACACTCAGGCCGGCGCGTTCTGCTCGTTCTCCAACCGCGGAGAAGGTCTGCGCCTGATCGCGCCCGGATGCGATCTCGACGGAGCCGACCCGACCAATGGCGAACCCGACTACAACTACTGGCAGGGCACCAGCGAGTCCTCGGTCATCGCGGCGTCTGCGCTCACCGCCCTGGAGTCCTACCGGCCAGAACTCGCACCCCAGGCCGCGGAGGAAGAGTTGACCGGAGCTGACGGTGGCGTGCTGGACATCGCGCAGGCATTTCGCAACGCGGGCCTTGGAGCAATCGTGGCAGCGGGGGAAGCCGCAGAGCCCGGCGCGCAACCTGCCGGGAGCTCGAATCCAGCGACACCTCCGCAGCGCATGACACCATCAGGCTCGATGATGCTCACCGCTCCATTCCGACGGCCGAGGGCACAGCTCAAGCGGCTCAAAGGACGGCTCGTGCTCGTGCTGACGGGTCGCCCCAGCGAAGCCCAAACCCAAGTGCGCTACCTCGGGCACCGGGGCCGTGCCCGGCATCTGAGCGTCCTACGCACGCTTCACGGCGCGTTCACGGATCTCACCCTGCCGGCGTCGGGGGTCGTCGAGGTCTCCGTGCGCTACACCGACCCGTATGACATACAGCGTGCGAGCCCTTGGACAACGCTGAAGCTGCCACCGACGACGGCGAAGACCGCGAAGGGCAGGCACAGCCGATGAGGCGTCGAGGCGCCGTGCTCGCGTTCGTCCTTGTGAGCTTCTTGAGCCCGCCGCCGTCGAGCGCCCTGGCAACGACGGGCAGCTACGAGGTAAGCGCCTGCAACTACGCGCCCGAAGCCGTCAACAACTCATGGACCTGGGCAACGACCGATGCATCGCAGCCCTCGCACTTCGCCGAGCACGCCAACTGTCCCTATGAACACGGGAGCACCGGCGGTAGCGTCGACCAAGAAGGTGGCCTGTCCACGACCGACGCGCTCGGACTCTCAAGCGGCGCCCCACCGGGGACAAGCGCCGGCTGGACTTTCACGGCGCCAACCGGGACGACGATCACCGGCATCACCTACGAACGCTACATCGGCCACCAATCGGACCCCGACAATTACTGGTCCCCCGCGCTCCGTGCCGACGGGACCATCGTGCCCGGAGAAACCTGCCTGGACTCCGTGCAAAACGGCGAGACCTGCTTCGTGGGCGGGCCACCCGGCGAGGGAGGCGAACCACGGAGTATCACCGGTCTCTCAGCACACCAACTCTCTCTCGGCATCGTATGCCAGGCGCCCACGGGGGAGGAATGCGTCACCGGCGCCACATTGCATGAAGTGTGGGCAGCGATGTATGGCGCGAGGGTGACGCTTTCCGACCCGACGCCGCCAACTCTCAGCGCACCCTCGGGCGCCTTGTGGGGACCGGGCGAAGCCGGCGGCTTCCACAAGGGCACAGAGAGCGTCACGGCCTCGGCGCAGGATGTCGGCGGCGGGGTGCAGAGCATCGTCTTGGCCGCCGACGGGCAGCCCGTCGAGACATACGACGCCTCGTGCAACTTCACGTTGGCCCAACCCTGCCCCTCGTCCACGGGAGCACAGACGTTGACGCTGCCGACCACCGAGCTCTCCGACGGCACGCACACGCTCACGCTCGTCGCCACCGACGCGGCGGGCAATCAGTCAACGATCGCCTCCGAACAGATCACGGTCGACAACAACCCGCCGCCGCCGCCCGTCGGCCTCGTGGCGACGGCCACGCAGGTCGGCGGCTCCACGTTCATCGCGACCTGGACCGATCCGTCAGGGCAGGTCGCGCCGATCACGGCCGCGACCTATCAGGTCTGTCCCGCAAGCGGCTCGGGGTCTTGTAGCGCGCCTGTAGCGGCGCCCGCGGCTGGACCGGCGACGGTTACGGTGCCCGGCCCTGGAAGCTGGAGCCTCGCCGTGTGGCTGACCAACGCGGCAGGCAACGCGAGCCCAGCGAATGCCGCGCGCACGAATGTCGTCGTGCCGTCCTCGAACTCGGGCGGCTCGGGCGCGGGCCACAGCACGAGTGCGACGACATCGAAGATTCGTGTCACGGAGACGCTGCACGGACGCGAGCTGATCGTGCATGTGACCGGGCCTGGGCACGGAAGGGTCCGCGTCGGCTTCATCGGCCGGTTGAGGGGAAGGATCGTCGCCTCCGGCGCGAGGGCTGGCGCCCTGAAACACGGAAGGCTGACGGTGACGTTCCGGCTCGGGCCTCAAACTGCAGCGCACGCGCTGATCCGCGTCAGCGCGAAGCTCGACCACGAGGCTGCGGTGACGAGCACCCTCGGCCGTCATCGCCGCCGCGCTTGGTAGCCCACAGGTGCTTAGAGGACAACTTAGCCCCGGCGACATGACCGAAGTCAGCGGTCCACCGGGGCTTTCCACCACGAAGTATAACTCGATGCCCGGTGGAGCGCAATGACCGCTGATCTCAGCCCGACGCAGCAGCCCGACGATGGGCCGTGGCTTGAACGCTGGCTCAGCGCTCCTCGCCTGGAACGCTACCTACGGGCCACCGGCGGCGATCGTGCGCGCGCGTTGCGCCTCTACGACTGGAATGCCCGCATCAGTTCCGCGCTCTTGCGTGATCTCGCGCACTTCGAGGTCGCGCTGCGCAACGCCTACGACGGTGCACTCATCGCCGCGACGCCATCCGGGTCCTCCCACTGGACCTTCGCCTCGGCGGCGGTGTTCCCGCCTCTCTATCGAACGAAGCGCATACGGGGCGGCGCAACCCAACACGCGGACATCAATCGCAAGCCACGCGAGATTCTCGATGCGGCCGTGGCGACGGCCGGAGGAAGCTCCACGTCTCCCGGCAAGGTCATCGCCAATCTGTCGTTCGGCTTCTGGCGGTATCTGTCCTCGAAGGCTCACGAGAAGAGCCTTTGGGTGCCATATCTTCACGCCGCATTCTCGCCGAAGACCAACCGCGGCGACGTCGATGCCCGGGTCGGGCGCCTTCACGGTCTGCGCAACCGCGTGGCACATCACGAGCCGCTTCTGAGCACCAACATTCTCGCTGGACTCGACGATCTCCTATGGGTTGCCGCGCGGCTTGATCCATCCATCGCGCAATACATTTCGGCGAGCAGCGACGTTCGCGCTCTCGACGGCAACCGTCCCTGAGCGAGCACGACCCGAAACAACACAAGCCCCGGTCTCCCAGGGCTTGTCTCAAGACGAACCGTAGGCTCACCAGAATAGGTGTACGGCCCGCCAACAATGTAGCGGCTCTCGGTGTCCAATGCCGCCCTCGGCGGGAGTGCTCGCGGTGGCCGCTCCTCATAGGTCGGCTCACGGACCCGGCCGTCCGTCACCACGGATACCGTTCGCGGTCAATGGCGAAGGCTGAAGTGTTCCCGCCGGACGTGGTGCCCAAGCTCAAGACCTACGTTTACCGGCTGATTGATCCGCGCAACGGCGAGACGTTCTACGTCGGCAAGGGCCAGGGCAACCGCGTCTTTGCGCACATCCACGACGAGCTGAGCCAAGAGGGCGACGATCTCAGTGACAAGCTCAAGCGCATCCGTGAAATCCGCGTCGCTGGCTTCGAGGTCGCCCACGTCATCCACCGGCATGGAATGGATGGGGCGACCGCGCTCGATGTCGAGGCCGCGCTTATGGATGCCTACCCCGGCCTCTCAAACATTGCCGGCGGGACGGCCTCCAGCGACTATGGCGCCATGCATGCCCGCGAGATCATACGCCGCTACTCGGCGCCGCCAGCGGACTTTCGGCACAAGGCCATCCTCATCAGCGTCAACCGCAGCGCGGCCGAGACATCGCTCTACGAGGCTACGCGCTACGCCTGGAAGATCAGCCGGCGGAAGGCAATGCAGGCTGAAGTAATCCTCGCCACGCTCCGAGGGCTCATCGTTGACGCGTTCGTCGCGGAGGACTGGCTTCCCGCCACGGCCGCCGACTTCCCCGGCCACGAGGACGCGCCTGGACGCTTTGCATTCGTCGGGCAGCAGGCTCCAGCCGAGCTGCGAGCGGAGTACGTGGGGAAGCGCGTCCCGGACGAGTACCGAAAGCGCGGCGCCGCCAACCCGATCAAGTACACCTGGACCAGGTAGTGGCGCGCCCTGGGGGCAGCGCCGCGATCCGATCGAGACCCGGCCGCTGAAGCCGAGCTTGGGCTTCGCGTGTGGACGAGGTTGTTGAGGCTCAGGCGGCCCGCAGGGTCGAGCGGCTCTCGCCGCCGATCTGATGCTCGACGAGGAGGTCTCCGGGGACGGTTTCGCGGGCCATCTCCAGCAGATGATGGTGGTGGGTGAAGAACAGCACCTGGGTCGTGCGGGCTATGTTCGACAGGATCACCAACGCCGCACGGGCGCTGGTGTCATCGAGCTGCACGAGGAGATCGTCCAGGACGAGTGGCATCGGCTCACCGGTCACGAAGTGGCGCTCGAGACTGGCGAGGCGCAGCGCCAGGAATAGCTGGTGGCGCTGCCCGGCGCTCATACCGTCGACGGGCACCTCCCGGTCGTCCGGAAGCACACCCATCAGGTAGGGCTCGCGCTCGGTGGTGATCGCCCTCAACCCCGTCATCTTGTTTGCGCTGAGCGCCGCGAACAACTCGCCCGCCCGCTCGAGAAGCGGCCCTTGATGCTCGCGGCGGTGACGCTCCATCGCTGTGCGGAGGGCGTGCGCGGCGAGCCGCACCTCGCTGTAGCGCTCGAAGTTCTCGACGGCTTCGGCGCGCGCCTGCGACACGCGCTCGGCGGCGAGCGCCGCCTCCTCGCTGCCGGACTGCTCGAGCTGGTTGCGCAGCCGGCCGATCGTCTGCTCGAGCTCGTTGCGTTGCAGCTCAAGCGCCGCCGCTTCACCTTCGACCTCGGCCTTGCTCGCGGCAAGTGCCTCCGGCGTCACGTCGGCGAGCGTGCTTTCAAGCGCCGCGACGGACTCCGCGCCGGCCGCCTCGATCTCGGTGACGGCGTGTTCGAGTTCCGCCTGCAGCTCGATGCGAGCCTCCGCGGTCGCACAGAACTCCTCGATCTCCGCGGCCTCGACGCCGGCTCGCATGGCGAGCCGCCCGAGCTCCTCTCGCGCCGCCTCGGCGCGGTCCTCTATCGACCGCAGTCGACTCGAGAGCTCCCGCGTGCGCGGCTCGAGCTGAGCCCGGGTCGCACGAACGCCGCGGGCTGTCGAAGCGTCGGCGTGGAGGCGCTCGGCGATCGCGATGGCGTCTGGCTCGCTCAGCGCGGGCGCGAGTTCGCGGGCAAGCTCCTGCGCGTCGCGCGCGAAGTCCTCTTGGTCCTTCTCGATCGTGCCGATCCGTCGACGGAGTATCTCGGCGGCGTCGTGCGCGCCAACGAGCTCATCGATACAGGCCAGCTGCGCCTTCGCCTGCGGCGGCGTTGCGTCTTCGGGGAGCCCCAGCGCGTCGGTCGCACGCTTCCAGCCGGTCTTCCAGGCAGCGTTGGCCTCCAGCGCCTCGGCCGCGTCCTCGTTTGCCGCCGTGAGCTCCTCCTCAAGCCTCATTTGCTCCCGGTCGTGCTCTTCCCGGTCGCGGGCGGCATCCGCGAGCTCGCCGACGAGCGCCCGAGCGGCCCGCAACGTCGCGGCGAGCGTCGTCGTCTCCACCAGCGAGACGTCGCTCGCCTCCGCCATCGCGGAGATGTGCATCTGCACGGCTTGTTCGCTGCGCTTCACCATGCCTTCCTGCTCGCGGGCACCGTCAACGTTGGCGAGGATCGCCTCGCGAGCCGTGATCCAGAGGCGCATCTCCTCGGCGCTTCCCGGCTCGCCTTGAAGCTTTGCCCAGGCTTTCGCCCACTTTGCGTTCGCGTCAGCCGTCTGACTCGCGTGTCCTTCTCGGTCAAGACGCACCTGCTCGCGGGTCTGCTCGAGCGCGGCACGGTCGCGCTCGAGCCGCTCTCGCGCGGCGGCGGCTTCGCCGTGGTCCGCTCTGCTGTCGGCCAGATCGTCGGCGCCCCGGACGGCGTCGCGCACGACGTCGGCATCTCCCGACTCGGGTGAAGGGGACTCGATCAGGGCGTTCAGCGCGTCGTCACGGACCCGTCGTGCCGCTGTGACCTCGCTTCGCAGTGGCGCGGCGGGCCCGTCCTTGAGCCGTGCGTCCTCTTCGGAGAGTGCCCGCGCTTGCGCTGAGAGCTCGACGTCCCGTTCGTCGAGTCGCTCTGCGGTGCGTTCGAGCTCCGTGAACTGTTTCGCGAACCGCTCGATCGTCGCCTCAGATGGCACCTTCAGACGCTCCAGCTGCATGACGGTGCCGTCCCAGTGATTCAGCGCGGCGTTTTCGCGCTCGGCGGCGGCCTGAAGGGCGCTCACCTGTCCGCGACCGTCGAGAATCGCGGAGTCGAGGTTGCCGGCGGCGCCCGCGGTTTCCACGAGGGCGGCGAGCGAGGCTTGTGCCGCCGCGGTCGTGCTCGCCGCCGCGGGCGCGAGTTTCCGGTGTTCCTCGACCTGTCGTTCGAGTCTCTTGACGGCCTTCGCCGCGTCGGTGTGGGCTCGGTCGAGTGCGGGTCGTTGGGAGGCGTACTCATCCACCAGCGCACGCTCGGCGTCGCTGACCCGGAGCGTCTCGAGCTCGCTCTGCTCGCCACTCGGGCGGGCTCGCGCATGGAGGACGCGAATGTTCTCCTCGTGGGTGTCGAGCTCTGTCTGTCGGCGCGGTAGATCACGGCTCGCCTTGCGGATCTCGCCGGCCCGCTGGTACAGCGCGTTGACAGCGTCCTCGTCCTCGGCGATCGCGCCGGGGTCGGGGTTCTCCTCGAGCTTGAGCTCGACCGCCTCCAGTTCCTCGCGCACATCAAGGGCGTCCTGCTCGGCGCTCTTCAGCGCGCTGGCGCTGTCGCGTGCTTCTTGCGGGAACGACGCCGGGACCTCGGCAACGGCGGGGAGTGCCTCGAGACGCTCGAGCGTGAGCCGGCGGCGGCCCAGCGGGGCCAGGCACCGTTCGTGGCGCTCGCTGCGGATGATCGTTTCGCTGTGCTCCCGTAGTGCGTCCTTCACCGTGGCCAGGTGCTCCTCGGCCTCTTGCAGCTCGCGCTGCATCTTCGTCCACGCCTCGGGAGCGAGCCGTCCTGCGCGGAGGGCTTTCCGTGCCTCGCCAAGCGCCTTCAACTCCCGGTTGAGGGCTCGCTGGCCGCCCTTGACCCAGAGCGCGTCAGCTTCGGCGTCGAGCTCCTCGAGGACTTTGTGGACTCCTCCGAGTCCGAGCGCGGCGCCGAAGAGCGCCTCGCCGAGCAGCCCACGGCCGGCCACCAGGTCCTCGCTGCCCTTCTCGAGCTTCTCGCAGTCGAGCAGGAACATCGCTCTGAACTCCTCCGGCGGCAGGCCGCCGAGGAACTCGCGCAGTACCGCCTCCTCCACGACGGTCCCGTCGGGCGCGGAGAGCGACTGAGAGTCTTTCTTGCGTCGCTCGAGATTCAGCGGTTGGCCGTCGGGTGATTCTAGGCGCATCGCGATCTTCAGCGCGGGCCCGGGGTGGGTGTGTGCGTCCGGAGTGCGACGGTTGATGCCGAACAGCGCGCCGTCGAGTGCCCGCAGCGACGTCGACTTGCCGGCGCCGTTGCGGCCTATCAGCACGTGCAGGCCGGGGCCACCCCCGGGTGCACGGAAATCGAGCGGGAGTTTCGTCAGGTGTCCGTAGGGGGCGAGTTCGAGTGTGGCGATTCTCATGGCGTCTCACTGCCGGCGAGCCGTCCGACCAACAGGCGCTCGGCGCCGGCGACACGATCGGCCACCCATTGCGGGTCCGTCGGCCCGAGGTGTCCCTCGCCAAGGGTTCCTGCGGGCATCAGCGCCGCGATTTCGGTGATGGTTGGAATCCGCTTCGACAGCTGCTCGGTGTCCGCGGCGGCTGTCCGCGCATCCACGAGCAGGCGCGCGATCGGGTCGCGGCGGGAGTTCAGATCACCCGCGACGACGCCGGGTCGGGTCGCGCACTGCACGCTGGCGACCCAGATCTCTTCGGCACCGACGTCGAGCGCGAGCGCGCGAATCTCCTCGGCCAGTCTCGCGGGATACGCCCCGAGCGAGCGGTGGGCGTCGCACGCTCCCTCGATGCGCACCCCGCACGCGAGGATCCGGCCGTCCGCGGTGTGCAGGACGTCCGTGAGGGCCCTACGTACATGTGCGAGCGCCTCGTCGCGGTCGTCCGCGCCGGTCACGTCGACCGTGAGATTGGCCCATCTCACGACGTCGACCGGATGCGCCTCGACGGAGATCACGTGATCTCCGTCGGTCTCGATCATCATCACGCCCTTCGGCCCGCACTCGCGCAGGCCGCGACCCTGAGGGCAGCCGGGGAACACAATCCACGGGTCTTCCCCGATCACATCGGCCGTGTGTACGTGTCCGAGAGCCCAGTAGTCGTATCCGCGGGCAGCGAGTATGCCTTGTGAGCACGGTGCGTACGGCGCGTGCCCGTCACGGCCCGTGAGCGCGGTGTGGAGCACCCCGATGTTCAGCAGCCCGTCGATGGGCTCCGGGTAGGCGGCAGAGAGATCCGTCAAGACCTCTCTACTCGGGTAGCCCTGGCCGTGTACGGCGATGCCGAGGCCAGCGAACATCTCCGTGCCCGGCTTCCTGGTGGGGAGCGTCCTGACTCCATCGGGAAGCGGCAGGCGGCGCGTGATCACCGACTCGGCGTCGTGGTTGCCGTACGCGATCACCACCTCGACTTCCGCGCGTCGTAACCGCGCCAGCTCGGAGCACAGGAACAGAGCCGTGTTGATATCCCGGAGCTCTCCGTCGTAGAGGTCCCCGGCGACAATCAGCATGTCGGCGTTCTTGTCGATCGCGAGGTCAACGATGTTCGTCAGCGCGCGGCGCGTCGCGAGGTGCACCGCGTTATGCGGCGCTCCCTCGTATTCCGGCAACCCCGCGAGCGGACTGTCGAGATGGATGTCGGCTGTATGGATGATTAGCGGCATGACGGGTGTCGGAATGCTGCACTAGACGTCGGACGCGATCGTTCGCGGCGCCGAGCTTCAACCCCCGCGAGGGGGTACCCCTGCGTCTTTCGGACGCCAGTTCCGCTCGCCGGTCGCCGTGGCTACGCCGCGAACAGCTCCAGCTGCACGGTTTCCCCGAGCGGCTTGATGGGCTCGATCGGCCTGGGGCGTGGCACGAGGGGGATGACGTTCGTCGCGGCCTCCCATGCTGCGCGCAGCTCTGCCTCGGCGATCTCTTCGCCGGTGAGGGGCACGCCCTGGGCCTGGAGATCCTTGAGAACTTGCTCCAGGGAGATGGGCTCCTCGCGCTCGTCCATGAGCTGCCCGTCGAGGGCGAGGTCCGCGGCGGCTGCCTTGGCGGAGAGAAGCTCCCACTTCTTCTCGTCCAGGGAGCCCTTGGTGAGCATCACGTACACGGTGACGGGCTTGCGGGAGGACAGCCGGTGGGCGCGGGCGATGAACTGGTCGAACATCTCATAGCTGAACACGAGCCCGTCGACTACGACGACCGAGGCGGTGTCGAGGTTGTGCCCGAGGCGGATAGCGGGGATGCCGCAGAGCAGCACCTGCAGGTCGCCGTGGCGGAAGTCGCGCATGACGACCGCGCGCTTCTTGGGGTTGACGGTCGCGGGCTTGCCGTTGCGCTCCTCGACGATGTGCCCGGCACGCACGCCCTTTTCCAGGAGACGGTCACACAGCCAGCGGCCGGTCTCGATGAGGTCCGAGCCAACGAGGATCTTCTCGCCTGCCCTCGTGTGCTGAAGGATCAGCTCCAGGGTCTTCATGTTCTTCGGCGTCCAGTTGGAGTGCTCCAGCCCGGCCAGTCCGGGCCACTCGCGGTCGGTCGCGGCCTCCGGCGCGGTGGTCGCGTACTCGAGCTTCGTGAGCTGCCCGCAGCCGGCGGCGAACCGCTCGATCTGGCCGCTGGAGACGAGCTTGTGGTCGGGGTACTTCCATTCGAAGAACGACGCGAATCTGGCCTTGCTGAGCCAGTACTTGTAGAGCGCGTGCTGGGCGACGCCCATCGGTGTCCTGACGGTCTTCAAGGTGCAGGGGACGATCGGCTCGCCGAAGTCGCGCTTGCGCCGACGGATCATCGCCGCGGCGCTCAGCCTCCAGAAGCGGCTGACGTTCGTGATCTGCGGGAGCACCTTGCGCTTCTCGCGCCGGTGCGCCGTCTGCGATCCCTTGCGGCCGTAGGTGTACTCGATGACGCAGAAGTCGGCCTCGAACGCGGCGAGCCCGCCGTCGTAGCTGTAGGGGAAGCGCAGGCTGCTGTCGCCCAGGCACCACCACATCAGCCAGTAGATCTGGTTGACGTAGTTGGAGATAGGCGTGCCGGTCGCCAGCAGCCTGTTGCGCGCCTTCAGGCCGCGGATCGCCTTGCTGCGCTGCGACCCATCGCCCTTGATGAGGGTCCCCTCGTCTATGCAGATCACGCCGTCCGCGAACGCGCCGGCGAGGTGGTGTGCGGCGCTCTTGATCCGCAGGCGCTTGTGGACGTAGCCGCACGTCCGGCTGCGGACCTCGCCTTTGACCTCCTCGGTGTGGACCGCGGCGCAGACCAGCGGGCTGTGCTTCTGCCAGCCGCCGTGGTGGGAGACACGGCAGGCTGGGCAGAACTCTGAGGAGTCCAGCAGCACCTTCTCGCCACTCGCGCCGCGAGTCCGTATCTCCTTGACGGGCAGCGGCTCGTTCTTGACGCCGAGCAGCGAGAGCACCTCGTAGTGGGTGATATACCAGCCCTCCCCGCCGGCGCGCAGGTGCTTTGCGACGCGGCGGGCGTCGGCGGGCGTGGTGATGTGCTCGACCTGGATCCCGAGCTTCTCGGAGATGTCCTGGCGGTACTGCGGGATGAGATCCTGTGGGACGATGAACAGGACTTGGTTGCGTGCGCCGTTGCGCACCGCGCCCTGCGCGTAGCCGGCGGCGCCGAGGGTCTTGCCGCCCCCCTGCTCCCAGCTGAGGATGAACCCGCCGCCGTCCTTGGTCTTGGTCAGCGCGCGAGCCAGGTCCTCGCGCTGAAAGCGCTTCCACTCAAACCCGGTGGTGTTCCCGCTCGCGCGACCGTCGGCGGCGATCTCATCGAGCAACTCGCGCTGGCGCTGCACCTCCTCGGGGAACCGCGTCGCGATGTCTCCGGGGTTGGGGATCTCGAAGTGCTCAAGGAGGTACTGGATGTCCTCGGTGGACTCCGTGAACTCCTGGTCTGCAATCTTGATGACGAGGACCTTGGCCTCCTCCTCGTACTTGCGCACGACGGGCTCGCCGTCCTTGTTGCGCGTGACCTTCTCTCCCCTCTTCACGTTGATCCGCGAGTCTGTGCGCAGCGGGTAGCGCGTGCCCTCCCGAAAGCCGCGCTCGGGATCTGAGCTCGTGCAGAGGATCGAGTCCAGGTCGGTGAGATACCCAAGGCGCATCTGCGGGCGGACCTCGTACAGCGGGATCACCTCCAGCTCCGCGGCCGAGGCGACATTCGTGACCGCCTCGCGCACCGCCGGCGCGATGCTCAGGTCGCACTCCAGCTCCAGCTCGCCGAGCATCCGCCAGTCCAGTGCGTTCAGCGCGAAGTGCCCGACGGGCTGGTTGTGCAGCGTCTCGACCAGCTTGAGCCGCCCGGCCTTCGCGAGCGCCTGGCGCACGAACGGCCCCGGCCGGATCGACAGCCGATCACCGGCGCCGAGTTCGATGTCGTAGGTGGGCCGCGCGCTGGCCTGCTCGCGGCGACGGCGCTCAAGCTCACGCTCCACGAGCTTCCACGGTGAGACCGGGCCGACAAGCGGACGGGAAAACGCACTGTCGTAGTGGCCCGCCTGACGCAGCGCATCCTTGACCTCGTGGCTAAGGGCGCGCTCGCCGAACTCCTCCTTGGAAGACTCGGCCTCGACCACCAAGCCCTCGCCGATGCGGTCCTCCGCGCCGAGGAAGAACGCGATCAAGCAGGGCAGGACCGTGCCCTCGAACAGGTCGTTGCACTCAACGGTCGCGAACACGCCCGCCGCGTCCTCGCGAGAGAGAACCTCCCGGCGGAAACGATCACGTCCACAGATGAACGCACCGACGCCCTCGGGGGCCAGCAGCGCGAGGCTCATGCGCCACACCGCGACCGTGCTGTTCTCCGGCCGCCCTGTGCCATCGGTCCACGTCAGGCCGAACGGCGGGTTGGCGACAATCCGTGGGAACTGCACGCCGAGCTTGCGCAGCATCGGAAATGCACGCTGCATGTCGCCCTGGATCGCCTGGTAAGCGCCGCGCTGCACCTGATCGCCGTCGATCTCCACCCCGAAGCGCTGCTCCCGCGGCCACGGCGCCAACAGCGCCCCGTTGCCCGCCGTCGGGTCGAGCACCGGCGAGCGCCCCAGCGGGTCGATCGCCTCCTTGATGAACCGGGCCGCCTCCCGTGGCGTGTAGAACTGCTGCAAGCCCCGCAGGCCGAAGCCTCGATGAACGCCGAGCACGCTCCGGGAGGAATCCAGCGCTTCCTCGGTGAGCGCACCACCGAACAACTCGCCGCGCTTGCCGTCCTCAACGGGACTCGCGACCGCAACCGACTGAGACATGGGCGTCCTTTCGCAAGGGCCCCACCCCGTGCAGGGCCAATGCCCCATGCGCCGCACGCCCTTTGGGGCGTGCGAAAATGGCGCGGGCATGGCCTCGCACGGGAGTCGCGGCTCCCGAACTCCGAGCCGAGCCGCTACCGACGACAGACGGGCACGAGGAGCGTCAGCCCTTGACGTGCACGGCCCTGGAAGTGGAGCGATCCTTGGCCTTTGGCGACCGCTATGCGCGAACGGACGTTCTTGATTAGTCTGAGGTGCATCACCGGCTCTTTTGATCTGTTCTCAGCGGCAAAGTTCGAGATCGGCGATCGCGACCAGCTAGGCGCGTTGCGGAACGAATTCCCGGACAGCCCCGGCGACCAGTCCGACGTCGAACGATTCGAGAAGGGCTGGGCCGACTTCCTGAAGGACATCCGCATCCGCCTTGGCACGCTGCTGAAGGTCGACAACGTATCCCTGCTTCTCGGGGCCGGCGCGTCCAAGCCCGCAGGCGGCCCACTTCTAGGCAGCGTGCCCCTGGCACTTGAGAAGAGCCTTCTGGATAAGGGGATCGAGAACGAGCGGGTTCGTGAGTGGCTTGACGTGTTTTACGGCGCCGTTGCCGTGGTGGTACAAGAGCCATCGCTCGCGCCGGTAGGTCAAGACCAAATCCTGGAACGCAGTACCAATCTTGGATCAGCTCAACCGCTACCGGCCAACTGCGAGCTCGTTCTCTCAAGTCTGTACGCGTGGAGCCAAGCATTCCCTTCCGAGACGACACAACTAGCCCTGGCCGGGCCAAACAGGCCCGCACTGCGACAGTCTGATGTACGTGACTGTATGCGTCAGCTTACGGAGGCCCTTGTGGCGCAGTGCGTGCTTCCGAGCGCAACAGCCTCTGTGGATTCGCTCGTTCACCATCGTGACCTGCTTAAGAGACTGTTGACGCGCCCTCTCACGCTCAAGCGGGTCAACATCTTCACGCTGAACTACGACACTCTTGTCGAGCAAGCGGCCGATGCGGAGGGTGCAGTCTTGCTTGACGGCTTCATCGGAACGATGCGGCGGGTGTTCCGACCGGAGTCCTATGACCACGATCTCTATTTCCCCGCCGAGACGACGGAGGGCCGTGTCCACCGCCTCGATCGTGTGATCCACCTGTATAAGTTGCACGGTTCGGTGTCGTGGCGGTCAAGTACTCCGAGCTGGAGCGATCCGTACGGCCTGCAAGCAACCGAGGGCACGCTGGACCGAGCAGATTCGGCCGTTATATATCCAACTCCAGCGAAGTACGGGGCTACGCTCGGGATGCCATACGCAGAACTCTTTCGACGCTTCGCAAATACCATCGTCCGCCCCCAGTCGACCTTGATCGTTGTCGGTTACGGGTTCGGCGATGAGCACGTCAACTCAATCATCCGCCAAGCCCTCGGCGTGCCGAGCTTTTCGCTGGTCATCGTTGATCCGGAGCCAACGAGCAACTTCGTGCAGACTCTTCGCAATCAGTCGGATCTGCGCGTTTGGTTTGTTGGAGGACGCACGCTCGGCACGATCGAGGGATTCGTCTCGCGGGTGCTACCTGACTTGCGCGACGAGGAGATCCTGCGCAAGGTCGTCGGTACCTACAATGCACTGGGAACGCCCCCATCGACGTCGGCGAGTTCGGGTCCATGACGAGCGACTTCGAGATAGGCCGCGTTGTCGCCGTCGATACGGCCCAGGTCACGATCGAGTTGAACGCCGACTTGCGCGGTCTCACTCGGACGACCTACGAGAGCACGGAGGAGATTGGGCGCATCAACTCCTATGTGATCCTCCCTGTCGGAGGGCGCCGCCTGGTAGCGATGATCACGCGAGTTGTACTCACCGAGGAGGCAGAGCTGAACGCCGATCGTACAACCGTCTCCCTACCTTCTGCGCGGCGACTGATGAAGGCGACGCTGATCGGGACGATCGATGGCGACTCATTCACGCAGGGCGTCGCCGTCTTCCCTGTACTGGACAATCCGGTGTCGCTCGTCAACGAGGGAGACCTCTCGGTCATCTTCGATACGGGCGATGGCTCCAGTCACCCCGACCCTGACACCCCTGGCTTCTGCGTTTGTATAGGGGAGTCGGCGATCTTCAAGGGTTTCCCGATCCATGTAGACCCGGACGCACTGTTCGGCAAGCACGCGGCGATCCTGGGCAGCACCGGCTCGGGCAAGTCCTGCACGATCACGAGCCTCCTGCAGGCCGTACTTGAAGATCCGTTGGTCAAGCGCACGACCATCGTGATTCTCGATACCAACGGCGAGTACAGCACCGCGTTCCCGGGATCGGAGAATCATCGGACGCTCTACATCCCCTCCGACCCGGTGGCTGCGGCAGAGCGGCTGAGAGTGCCCTATTGGTTTATGAACGCCGAGGATTTCGTCCGCCTCTTTCAGGCATCAAAGGGCGTTCAGCGGCCAGTACTTCTTGAGGCGCTGCGGCTGGCCCGCAACGAAGGTGCCGAGCGGGGTGCAGCGGCAGTTCTGCGCGAGGAACTACTACGGGAGCTCAATCGCCTGTGGTCGCTCTCGGGAGAAGAGAGCAAGGTTTCCAAGGATCTCCGCGACCTTGCCGTGGGCCTCTTGACGTACGCACGCAGTCCGGAGCGAGGAGACGCCTGGCAGCAGCTGACCGCCGCATTGCCGACTGTTGACTTGCCAACACTGGAGGCCGCGATCACCACGGTCGGCACCGAGGCGGCCAAACACATCGATAACGGGACATACCCCAAGCAGATCCCCGCCGATGCGCGCGACGTCATACGGCAAGCCATCGACCCGATCTTGAGTGCCCTGTCCGCAGGTTCGGTCGCGGATTCCGGGGGGAGTCTTGAGGCTTCAGCTGATCGCCCCGCCTTCTTTGACAAGCGACGATTCCGCAGTCAGCACATCGAGCAGGTGCTGAGGCGCGAGGAGTCTGGCGGAGCCCGCGCTCGTGATTACTCCGGGACGATGCTCTTGCGGATCGATCAACTGCTCTCTGACCGGCGCTTCGACTTTATCTTCGGGCCGGAGGGCGGGCAGTTGCCGGATGCGGTCCACTCACTCGCGACGTTCCTGCGCGACGTCCTCGGTGCCGCCAGCGTGGAGTCGGCAGATTCGTTGCTCTCGAGCACCACCGACGTGCCACAAGGGGCGCTCCCGTTCTACGACCGGCAGCGTAGGACCAGCCCCGGCCATGATGTGGTAATTCTGGACCTGAGCCTGCTTGCCTCCGAGGTCCTGGAGAACGTCACCGCGCTGATCGGGCGCCTCATCCTCGAATTCCTCCAGCGCCTCGGAGAGGTCGGCGGATCGGAGGCACGCGGATCGTTCCCGGTGATCCTCGTCCTGGAGGAGGCTCAAAACTACATCCGCGAGCCACGTTTCGGCGACGAAGAGTCGATCTCGCGAGGTACCTTCGAGCGGATCGCCCGAGAGGGCCGCAAGTATGGGCTCGGACTGGTGGTCGCTTCACAGCGCCCCAGCGAGCTCTCAAAGACCGTCCTATCGCAGTGCAGCAGCTTCATCGTGCACCGCCTTCAGAATCCGGACGACCTGCGCTACTTCCGCGAGATTGTGCCCGGCCTGTTCGCCCCGCTGCTCGACCAGCTACCCGCGCTTGCACCGCAAACCGCACTTGTACTCGGCGAGTGCGTGCGGGCGCCGGCGCTCGTGCGCATCCGCGAGGCGCGGCCGGTGCCGCGCAGTCGCGACCCCAAGTTCTATGCGCGTTGGGTCGAAGAGAACCCCCCTGCGCTTGACGTCGAGGGCGTCTGTGAGATTTGGGAACGAGGGGCAACGTCGGTACGCGACTCGGGCGCAGACGAGGACGCAGTGACAAGCGACGGCGTGGGCTGATCTGCGCTGCGCCGTGACCGGCGCCTGATGGCTGTCCAGACGCCGCTCGGCAAATTCGTTGGCCGCGGACGCCTCCTCGTGGTCACTTATGGCATGACTGTCTACCTGACCGTGCGCGAGGTGGCCATGATGGCCCGCTGCGAGCACAAGTCCGTCCGGCGGGCCATCGCCGCCGGCAGGCTGCGGGCGTTTCAGCCCGCGAACAAGCTGCTGATCCGGGAGGACGACGCCCACGCCTGGATCGAAGGCCGGCCCGCCGCAATGGCCGGCTCGGCTCCCAGCCTACGGTCTGCCCCGGTTCGCCGACGCTCGACCCTGGGGTCCCAACGGCCCGGTAGCGTTGCTGATCTCCGAGAGATTGAACGAAAGGCGGTGTGAGATGAGCGTTCACAGGCGCGAGGGACGGGACGGGCGATACGAGGTCCGCTGGCGCGAGGGCGGGCGGCAGCGCTCGCGATCGTTCGCGAAGAAGGGCGACGCCCAGGCATTCGAGCTCGACGTCAAGCGCCGCCGACAGCTCGGCCCGCTTGCCGCCGGAGTGCTCCAGAGCCGCCTGACGTTGGCCGAGTTCGTGAGCGACGAATGGTGGCCGCGGTACGCCGTGCCGAACCTGAAGCCCTCGACGCGACGCCGCTACCTGGAGGTGTGGGGCACGCACCTTCTGCCGCGCATCGGCGACTACCAGCTGCGGGAGATCACGCCCGCCTTGGTCGAGGATCTGTGCGGCCAGTTTCGCGCCGCGGGGGTCGGCGTACAGACCCAGCGCAAGGCCGTCATGCTCCTGCAGGGCATCCTGCGCCGCGCCGTCGTACGGGGGCTGATTCCCGCCAACCCGGTCAGCGTCGTGGACAAGCCACGCCAGCCGCCGACCAGGCGCCCGCAGCCGTTTGAGCCGCTTACGATCGAGGCCATCCGCGCCCGCCTCGGCCAGCGCGACGCAACGCTCGTGTCGGTGCTCGCCTACGCAGGGCTCCGTCCCGCCGAGGCAACCGGTGCGCGTTGGGCGGACCTCGGCGAGCGCATCCTGCACGTTTACGCCGGAAAGACCGGAAGGGCGCGCGTCGTCGACCTGCTGGCTCCGCTTGCCCAGGATCTCGCCGAATGGCGACTTGCCTTGGGCCGTCCGCCCACGAGCACCCTCGTCTTCCCGCGCGCCGGCGGCCACGAGTGGCAGCTCCACGACTGGCAGAACTGGCGGCGTCGTATCTACCAGCCTGCCGCCGTGGCCGCCGGTGTGACCGGCGACATGCGGCCGTACCGGCTGCGCTCGTCGTTCGTCTCGCTGCTGCTGTGGGAGGGTCGCTCTCTGACCTATGTCGCCGACCAGGCCGGCCACTCCGTCGCGACGCTTGCCAGCCACTACGCCGGTGTCCTGCGCGAGCTCGAAGATCGGCCGCGGTCGCCGGCCGCCGACGTGATTCGTAGCGCTCGCGAAGCGACGAGATGTTCGCCAGATGTTCGCCAAGCACTTTCTGATGCCTGAACGAGACCTACTCGTGACAGCCCCACAGAACGACAAAACCCCAGCGTTTGCCGGGGCTTTGCCTGCACCTGAGCTGCTATGGGCGATACTGGGCTCGAACCAGTGACCTCCGCCTTGTCGAGACGGATGCCCCGGCAGGAGTTTCCCTGCAAATGAGCACCTTCGTGGCGCGTCGAGGTACCGCTACCGCAGCAGGACCGCGGTTCTGCGCAAAACGTGCTCGGAGGACAACTGAGGTTGCGTTCCAGGCGACCGCCGATGTTTCGGTCGTGGACGAGACCGGGAGCCCTGTTGGATCGTGCGCGGAGCGCTGGAGCGGTGGCTAGACCGTGGCGCAAGCGCTCTGCATGGCCGTATGTCGCCAAGAGCGGCAAGCGCGCCTACCGGGTCGGCTTTTTACGACCACGACAAGCGCGAGCGCACCAAGAGCTTCCCGTCGGCGCGCCACGCCCGCGCGTGGATGTACGACTACGTCACGGCCGAGCGTCGCGGGCGTCACAGCCTGCGACGCTTCCTCTTGGATCTCGACGCCAAAGAGGCCAACGAAGCGGAAGGCCGCACGATCGCCGAGGTCGTCGAGCTGTTCCTGGAGACCGACGCGCACCCACGCAACGAGGAAGGACTCGCACCCGCCACCTACGCGGACTACGCCTTGGTGCTGAACAGCCATCTGCTCGGAAAGCCGCGAAGGACGCGGGGGAGCAGGCGCATAGTGCCAGCGGCGCGCTACGCCGTCGCGATCGCGGCGACCCCCGCGGAGCGGTTCAACCGACCGCAGACGCCCAGGGCTTGACGGGAGCAGATGCGCCAGGCGCGCGTGCCGCGCTCGACTCGCGTGCGGGCATGGCGCGCACTCTCATCCGCGCTGAGCTGGGCGTCCGCCTCGGCGTCAGTGCCCGAGATCGAGACGAACGGGTGCCGGCTGGCCAAAGAGCCCGTTATCAGCCCCCGCCGATCCGCGCGGCGCGGCGGGACCGGCTACGGGCCCCGGGGTACCCCCGCGCCCGTTGGCCAGCTGGGCGCTCTCCCCGCAGGCCGTGGAGGCGATCCGCGCTCAGATGCTCCGCGGCGGCGAGCCGGGCGACGCGCTGCTCGCCCACCGGGACGCGGCGATCGTCAGCTTGCAATACGGGCTCGCCACTCGCAACCAGGAGGTCTGGGGACTGCGCTGGTCATCGATCGACGGGCACTTCGCGTGGGTAACGGAAGTGATCAGCTACGGACGGCTCGAACACTGGGGCAAGACCGCGATGAGCACACGCAGGCACACCGCGATACCCGGCATCCTGCGCGAAGACCTCCAACAGTGGCGCCAAGCTCTCGTGGACGGCGGACACTCCGCCCGCGACGTGGACTTCATCATTCCTGGGGACCTCACCGGCGCTGAGCAGGGAGTACGCGACCCGGCGACGGGCGCGGTTCATCTCAGCCGGGCGCAGGCGAAAAACTGGGTCCAAACACGCTTCAGGCCCGCGGTGCGAACCCTCGCAACGCGCACGGAGTTCGCGAGCATCCTCGGCGCCACCCCCTACGCGCTACGCCGCGGCGGCATCTCCCTGCGCCTGCGCACCGAGGACCCGCAAATCGTCGCCAGCGAGTGCGGCACCAGCCTGAAGATGCTCAGCGACCACTACTCGTTCCCGATCGAGGACCTGCGACACCACGAGCTGCGACCCGCGGACGTCGAGTGGCGCGCCGCACGCGCCGCCCTGAGCGAACAACGTGAGCGAGAGCGAGAACAACACCGCGGCCTCTTCGCCCGATTCTCGACTCGGCGCGAGCGCAAGAGGCGAGCATAGGGTTGCTACCTATGCGACCGTTGTAATCGTTGCAGAGACATGCTATCGTCGGGCCCTCATGGCAACGTCACCGACGATTCCTCGTACAGACCTGCGGCGGGCGCTCCCCAGCTTCCGCCAGGCAGCTGCGCTGATCGACGTGCACCCATCGTTCATCACCCGCGCCGTGCGCGACCTCGGGATCACGCCTGTCGAGTGGGGACGACGCGAGCGCTACCTGCAGATCGCCGACGTGCTCCTGATCGCCGCACACGCACGACGCAACGCCGTCGAGGAGGTCGCCGGCGGGCTGGTCGAGCTGGCCGAAGATCACGACCCCGAGCTCGCAGGGTGGGTGGCGAGCGAGGCGGAGCGATTCCTCGCCTCGCTACCAGCACCCCAGCCTGAGCAGAGCGAGGCATTCCTCGCTGAGCTGCGCAGCGAGCTGCCGCGAGAGTGGGCCGACCGGGCGGAGGCGATCTACCGCCGCCACCTCGACTGATCAGACGACGTGACGCCTTTCGCGATACCCACGATCGGCCCAGCCGCCGTTGGGCTCGCCCAAGCCAGGCGTGAACCCAAACTCATCGAGCTCCCCAGGCGTAAGCACAATCCCAGCGTCCTCGATCACACCGACACGGCCGTGCGCGATGGTCACCACGTCGATCGCCGACACCACGAGGGTCAGAAGCAAAGCGGCGGTCATGTACTCACCTCGGAGCCTGCCCGTGGCGTCCTCGCGGACGCACACGGACGTGATCAGGTGGGGGCGACGGCGCCCGGCCTTCGCTCGTGGCGGTTTGATAGCCGGGTCCTCGAAGTGCCAGGACAGGAAGACAGCCACGCGGTTTGAGTTGCGGACGTCCACCGCGATCAACCGTCGTCCCTTCGCCGCGTCGGCATGGTGCCAGGCCGACCGAGCCGGCTCAGGGCTGGGGACGCCGATCAGTCTGTGCCGCGGGGTATACAAACGCCAGCGCACAGCGCTCCCGAGGCCGCTCGTGGACGGCATGTAGTGATCGAGACGCACTCGCGTCTGCGGATCACCCAACCGGCGGGCATCCGAGATGACCAGCGCCGCCGCCAAGCGCTTGATGAGATCGTCGCGATCGGGCATGACCGAACATTTGAGAGGACGCACCGGACACCCAGCCGGCTATCACGGCGGGAGGTCGTCCCGTCGCCCTCGAGCCCGAGGCTCGCAGAACCAGTTGCTGCTTCACTTGGAGAGCGAGCGCAGCGTCGGGCGCAGAGCCTCGCTGCTGCTCATCGTCCAAAGGAGCACTGTTGACGGCGTCGTTACCGATGACCGCTTCGCTGGCGCAGCAGGCGTGATCGCCGCCTGATTCCAGACCACCAACTCCAAGAAACTCGGGCCAGATCAAAGCCTCCGCCAAATACAGGATGGCTCAGAACGTCGAGTCTGGGTTCGTAGGCCATTGAATCCAACCGCACATTTTGAGGCGAGATCTCGCCTCGACTATGGCAAGCTTGCGAAGCCAGCTTGCCCACAGGATCGCGGCCGTGCTGACCGGCGTATGCGCTAAACCAGTCGATCATGGTGTGCGAGCCAGAGTTCACGAGCAAGGTCCGCGAGGCCACGGTCGCGCTGCTGCTCAGTTCCGCCGCCGCGCCGATCGACGACGCTGCTGCCGCCGTGTTCATGAGCCGCAGCACATTGCAGCGCAGGCTCGCCGCGTGCGGCATGAGCTTTACGGATGTTCGCAGGCAAGCTGCCGTCAGCATCGCACTCGGCCGTCTGATGTCGGGCGCTTCGTGTGCAAGCGCGGCCAGGACGGTGGGACTCAGCGTTGATCACCTCTGCCGGCTCATCACCGCTCACGTAGGACTGCGCCCTAGTGAGATTGCCCGGGCCTGCGAACTGGCTGAACGCGCCCGGCGGTGGAGGAGCTCGACACCGCCTCGTTCGGGTACCCGGCTGTATGCGAGCCGGATAAACGGCTGGCGGGCTCTTGAGGCCGAGCTGAAGGTGCTGCTCGCCCCGATCCCTGGCTCCGGCCACCCTCTGTCGGGCTGGGCGCTCCGTGTTGCCCGCTCGTCTTGCCGGCCGGACTATCGGGCGGGTTCCTACCGCCGAAGGGTCCGTGCAGCACGACAAGACGAAAGAGCTGCTCGCGCCGCGGAGCGTCGACGGATGGACGCCTGGTGGGCCGAGTTCCAGCGCACGCGCCTCGGCACTGATCCCCGCGATGTCATCTCGCTCGAGAACCTCGATGTCTACATCGCCAGGGCGGTCGAGCCGCTCGCCATCGCCGGCCGCGCCACCTCCCTGAACGACCGGAGCGTGCTCGCGTGAGCCTCCAGGACGACATCTTCGCGTCCGTGCGGAACACGCCACCGTGGAAGCAGGAGCTCTACCTGCGTGCTGCCGTCTCGCCCGAGCTCAGCCCCGAGGATGTTCGCGAGGTCACCGCCATGTTGCTCGGTGAGGCTGTGAGTAGTCCTGGCCCGCGCCTTGTCTGTCGCGAGGATCTCCCGGGTGCCGACGGCGCCGGTGATCCGATGTGCATCTGCTCACTTTCGGATGCTCACGGCGTGAACCTGCTCGCCGACGGCGAGACGCTCGCTTTCGAGCGTACGGGTTTGAACGTGGTGTACGGCAAGAACGGAGCCGGCAAGACAGGCTACGCCCGGATTGTCAAGCACGCCGGGCGAACTCTCCGCCGCGAGACGGTACTCACGAACCCGGCTGAGCCCGGCGGGCCGCCGCCGAGCGCCACGATCACGGTTGCGATCGGTGCGGCCGAGCACCCGATACCTCTCGATCTCGAGGCCCCGGCGCCGGCTCTGCTCGCCCGCATCTGTGTTGCTGACAGCCTCGGCGGTGACCAGTACCTGACCACCGACACGGAGGTCGACTACGCGCCCGCGGCGCTCGCCAGCCTGACCCGTCTCGCGACCGGCTTAAAGGCGGTCGGCATGGAGCTGGCGGAGCGGCTCGCCGCGGCCCAGCCGAAGCCGTTGGACCTGAGGCCTTTCGGGGAGGGCACTGGCGTCTCGTGCGTGCTCGGCTCGCTGTCGGCTGCGACGACCGACGACTCGATCACGGTCCTCGCGACACTCGACGCCAAGGAGCTCGAGCGCATGACGGACCTGCGTCGCAAGTGCGGGGAGATTGACGCGATGCAGGCACCAACGCTCCGCAAGGCCGCCGAACGCTCAGCGACGAACGCCGAGCAGCTTATGGCCGACTTCCGCCTGATCGAGACGGCGCTGGGCGCCGTCGCCGTCAAGGACGCTTGTACCCGCCGCGACGCCCTGCTGAGCGCCCGGCGGGCCGCGGACCTCGCGGCCACGACCTTCTCCGCCGAGCCGTTGCCCGGGGTCGGGTCCGAGACGTGGCGGCGACTGTGGCAGGCGGCGCGCGCGTTCGCCGAGCACCACGACCAGCAGATGCCGCCGACGCACGAGCCTGCTTCATGCCCGCTCTGCATGCAGGAGCTCGCTCCCGACGCGCGCGCGAGACTCACCCGCTTCGATGGGTTCGTGAAGGCCGAGATCAGCGTGCAGGTCGAGAGTGCCGAGCAGGCGATCGTCCGCGCACGCGACGCCCTGCCAGACATCGCCGCAGTGCGGGCGCGCAACGCCGAGGTATTGAGCCTGCTCGCCGACGATCCTGATGGGATCGGCACGGGCGTTGAACGCTGGCTGGCGGAGGCCGAGACCATCGCGGGCGGCTTGCGCACCGGCGATCTTGACGGACTGGGGCCTGTGGAGCAAGCGCCATTGAAGGCGCTCGAGACGTGGCGCGCCGCGAGTACCACGGAGGCTGTCGGGCACGCAGCGCTCCAGGATGCGAGCGGACGCCAGCGGGTGCAGGCTGCGCTCGCCGAGCTGGAGGCGCGCGATGAGCTCAAGAGCCGCATCGGCGAGGTGCTAGCCCACGTTGCCGCCTTGCGTGAGATCGAGCGTCTCGCAGCGGCGAAAGGCAAGGTCGGTACGACCACGCTCAGCTCGCTGATCACCCGTCTCTCCCGTCAGCTCGTCGAGGCAGATCTACAGGGCTCGCTGAACCGCCATCTTCAGGCGCTAAATTTCCAGGGGCTCAAGGTCGCCGTGAAGTCGAAGACCGTCAAAGGGAAGCCGATGTTCTCGCTGCGTTTCAAGACGGTCGCGGATGTGCCGTTGAGCAGCGTTCTCAGCCAGGGTGAGCAACGTCGTTTGGCCCTCGCGATGTTTCTCGCGGAGATGGACGTGCTCGGCGAGTCGAACCCGATCGTCCTCGATGACCCTGTCAGCTCGATCGACCAGGAGGGACGTCGCCATATCGCGCGTACCTTGTGCGAGCTTGCGCGCGACCGCCAGGTGATCGTCTTTACGCACGAGCTTTCTTTCGTGCACGAGCTGCGCCGTCAGGCGCACGGCGGCGTCCCGGCTCATTTCCAGCACGTCTGCAGGCATGGTCGCCGGGTCGGACATGTGCGCGCGGGCTTGCCTTGGGAGGGCCAGACAACCAAGCAGCGCCGCCAGGCCCTGTTCGACAGGCTCGGAGAACTGCGCGCCCACCACGACGCGGGCGACCTCGACGCTTACCGGCGCGACGTCACGGACTTCTGCTGGATGCTGCGCTCCTCTTTCGAGCGAGCCGTAGAAGAAGACCTCCTCGGGGGGACCGTGATCCGCCGCGACGACACGATCCACACGAAGACCTGCACAAGATTGTTTTGGATCGTGAGCTGTGCGCGCTGGTTGACCAAGGGGTCGATGACTGTTCACCGTGGGCTCATGACCAGCCGCTCCCTGACGGCGTGGACCCACCTACACCGGCCGAGCTACGTAAAGGCGTTGACGTGTACTGCGAATTGCTCGACAGGGTGAAGGACCTCCGCCGTACCGGTGGCGGGTCGACCGCGCCGAAGCTGAAGGCGCTCGATCCGACCGACGATGTGACCGCGGCGCGCGGCCCGGCGCTCACCGCCGTTCCCGACGAGCTGGGCGCAGGCGTCGATCAGGAGCCTCCGTCTGTGTCGCGCTCGGGCTAGTGACATCACTGTCGCGGGACTTGGCGGCGCACTCTATCCCGCCAATGGACACCTTTCAGCCGGGCCATGGGACATCTTCGGCACACATGTCGGGGCGATGTGGCAGCCTTGTGGTGTGTTGCAGCCCCTTGAAAAAGCGATCTTGGTCTCCATCGACCGCCTGACGCGCGACACGTACAACGACACCGATAGCGAGCAAGTCGGTGACGAGCTGAAGGCTATGGGCTTCGAGTTGCCGCCGGTCATGCCTTATGAGCGGCTGTTCCTTCAGCTTCGCGACGAAGGCTACCTGGGCCAAGCGACGACACGAACCGGCGGCAACGGCGTCGTGCTAGTGGAACTGACTCCACAAGGTCGGGAGGTAGCCCGCGAACACGGCGACCCTGCCGAGGATGTTTGGTCAGATGCGCGGCGGCTGCTCGGCTCCGAGCTGTTCGAGAAAGCGTATCCAGGGTCGTACGCGCCGTGGGCGGACGCGGCTGGACGCCTTCTCGGTGATCAACCAGACGCAGAGCTAGCGCAGATCGGCTTTAGCTGCAGGCACGCTGTGCAGGCGTTTGCTGAGGAACTGCAAGAGCGTTATCCGCCGGAGACGCCGGAGCCAGATGCAACCAAGACCAAGAACCGGCTCAAGGCTGTCATCACGACGTACAAGCCGCGTCTCGGCGACCGCCGCTCGGCGGTGCTCGACGCCATGTTGGAGCTATGGGATGCCAACGTCGATTTGATTCAGCGGCAGACTCACGCCAACGAGCGTGCTGGTAAACCTTTGGGGGTGAACGACGGCCGGCGCGTCGTATCGCTGACGATGTTCTTGATGATTGAGTCCGCGACGATCTTGGACGAAATGGACGCCCATGCCGCCGCCGCGACACTTGAGCCCGGCTAGCCCGCTCCGTTTTTCGCGTTCCATATTTCGGCAATCGCGACGAGTAGGAGGATCACGACTCCAATATGGAACGGGGGGTGTGCATCCGCTTCGGCGTACCCCGCGAGGACGAGGGCGGCGAGCGACTTGATCGCTACAAGGGCCACGCGATCCTGTGCGAGAGGGGCGAGGTCGTATAGCCAGTCATAGAGCGTCCGGCTCCGCTCGCCATCCTCATCGCTGAGAATGGAGTCAAACTCGGCAAGTGCGTCGGCGGCCTCGCCGGGAGCTGATTCCGCCGCCATGCGGGTGAAGGTGGCGACCTGTGGTCCCGACATCGCTAGGGCGGGCGCTTGCCAGTCGAGACCACTGGTCAGTTTTTGGTTGACGGCCGTAATGGTGGCCGAATCAATACATATCGACTCGGCCAAGCGTCGGATCGTGTCCTGATTGGGCTGGATCGACTCAGCCAGGCGCCGTATGGCCTCCTGATTGGGCTGGATCGACTCAGCGATCCGGAAAAGTGCATCCCGGTCCGGCTGGATGGATTCGGCGATCCGCTGCAAGGCATCGTGATTGGGCTGGATCGACTCTGCGATACGCCTGAGCGCGTCCTGGTTCGGCTGGATCGACTCGGCCACTTTGCGGATCGCATCCTGATCGACTTGCACAGATTCGACCACTCGCCGAATGGCTTCCTGGCTTGGCTGCAGAGCTTCAGCTACCCGGCGCGCGGCCTCAGCTGCCTCGTCGTCGCCATCTCCCGCTACTACCACCATACCCTTAAGGCTATCGGCGTCCGTGCCAGTTCCGATTTCTACCTCGCCGCGATCGTGCGCTCGGTGTGCTCGCTGAGGCGCTCTGGACGCGTAGCGTCTCGTTGCTCCCGGGTCGCCCGCGCCATCTTCCTGCCCCGTGCGCTATCTGGGGCACGATCGCGGACCGTGGGTCGCACTCAGATGGATGTCGAGCCCGTCCGGCGAAGCGGGAGCGCTCGCCCCGCCGAACCTCCGACGGTTCCGACGACTTGCGAGTGGCCGACCCGTCCGGCGTCCCCATGTAGAGCGGCACGACGCCCCGGACGCGCGCGGCGGACATCTCCTTGGTCGGGGCAAAATCGTGTTTAGGACCAGTCTTGTAAACGAGTGCAGAGATGGCGGTCTTCTCGATCTGAAAGTCCCGATTTCGCCCTAATAGGTCAAGTCGTGGTGTTGAGTATGTCCCGCAGGGCCAGCTCGCCTGCGGCGATCTGCTGTTTCGTTGCACGGCCAGCGCCGTCCACGCCGGGGAACACGGTGTCCTCCGTGATGCCCATGCGACGCAGGCTGTGCAGGGCTTGTTCACGCCAGGCGCGCGGGAGCTTGACACGCTTGATGAGTTGGTGGGGCTCCGAGAGCGGCGTGACCGCGGCGCGCCTCGCGAGGTCGGCCGCGAATCTGTCTGCTTTCGCTTGCGGCGGCCATCTAGCCTTGTCACGTAGCGCGTCAATCGGGAAGTCGATCGCCGTGGCCACGAGGAACGCTGCTTGTTGGGCTGCCATCCGTGCGTCGACGTTGAACGGGAGCATTGGCAGCGGCCATCGGCCGCCGCTGCGAATCGCTTCGCGCAGTGTTTCGTTCTCTTTTTCCGCTTGGGTCGTGATCAGCGACGGGACGATCGCCTGCTGCTCGCCCGTGTCCGGATCTTCGTAGACCTCCTCAAAGACGCCGAGGTGGTCCCAGGGCAGCCCGATTGCACCGGGCGTGACCGCTCGGCGGCAGTCAAAATCGGCCTGGCCCCGAAACACCCAACCGGCAGCGTCGTCAAGTGCGAACTCGCCAACGAACTCCGACCAGCTGCCGAGCCTCACCTCTACTTCGCCGGATGTCATGATGCCCGCGTCGAAGCGGCTCTCTCGCCTCTCGCTGTTGCCGGCTGTTGGCGAGTCCGACACAGAACCTAAGCCGCCTGCGTGCTTGTGGGCGGGGCGTCGGCGTACCGGCCATCGTACACGCCGAGATCCTTCGCGGCGAATAACGCGTTCATCCGCCGGGTGCACGCCTCCTGCGTACGCCCGATGACCTGGCCGACGATGTTGCGGCGCCTGTCCAAGACGAGGAGCATCCACGAGGACACCTCCCCGTCCCACTCCCACAGCGATCTGTAGCGCTCGTGTTTGCCTGCCGTGCGCAGCTTCAGCGCCACGTAGTACGGCGAGTCCTCCAGTGGCTGGGCCGGGTCCGGCCCGGGGATTCCCATGCGCCGCTTTGACAGCGGCTCGCACGAGTACCAACCCTGCGTTCCAGCAGAACCGTTGCTCATTTCTATGACCTCGCTTTCGGGCCGCGTCGTATGCGCAGCCAGCGGTGGATATAGCGTCGCATTTTACACGAGCCGCCGGGTTTCGCGCGTGTTCAGGAGCCGCCCTCATGCCGGGGCGAGAATGCGTCGGGCGAAAGCAACCCGAGGGCTTCTGAACCTAGCTCGCGCGGCGCGCCATAGCGGTCAAATGAGGCTCCAGCCAGGTTTCGAGTCGGCGGAGTCGGGCTGCCGGCGCAATCTGGATGCCGCCGAGCGGGGGTGGTTCGTCAGGAAACCCGGCGTCTGCCCCCCAACGACGAGCGGCGTCGGTGAACTGGTGCGCCATGTGGTCGGCGGTGGGACGGGCACCATAGCGTTCGATTTCGCGTCTTTCCATTTGGACCTTGCGCAGGAGTTCGTCGCCGCAAGCGACGAGATCCCGCCCGGAAGAAGGCGTAGCCTCGCCGCCTCGGAGCGCACGCAGCTTGTCTACGAGCCACGTGTGCTGCCGCTCGTAATACGCCTCCTCTTGTCCCGGCCGGTATCCCGGAACGCCGTCGCCACGGTAGTAGCCGTCAACCTGGTCGGGCGCGACCCTCGTCAGTAGCTCGTGGGTGTTCCGCACGTCCCATTGGGCGAGGGCCGCGAAGAACCACTTGTCTCCGCGCGCCGAGCGCTGGCGCACCAGTCCCGCGTGCCCGGCGATCCGGTCTTCCAGCCAAGGCTCCAGCGGGATGGGCTCCTCGCCAGCCTGCGGACGCTCGTTGATCTGATCCCATCGGATCGGCGCGTACTCCACGGCCAGCCCCTGCGGCTTGCCGTCCCCTTGGGCTCGCTCGCGTGGCGTCGCGGGTGGCGGAAGGGGCTGCTCCTCGGGGGCCGCGTGGCCCAGGAGGCGGCGTAGCCGACGCTGCCGCTTCAGGCTGCGGAACTGACGACGCATGAGGCTGTTCATCTCGTCGTTTCCAGAGCGCCGGGAGCGGCGGTCTGCGCGCAGGTTCAGCCCCTCCGCTACCACCCAGATCAGGGCCGACACACCGAGGATCGAGTACAAGATGGGCAGGACCGCGGCACCCGACGGCTTCGTGCCCTTGATCGTCCAGAAGACGATCAGGGTGGCCGCGGTGAGGACAAATGCCGTCGCAGCTAGGCGTTGCAAGTAGCGCACCCCAAAAGGGTACGCCGCCCCGGAGACGCCACGTGGACCGAACTCAGGGGGTCAGGCCAACTCCGCCGGGGCGCGTGGTATGCCATGTGGTCCCGCAGACCGTAAACGGAAGGAGTCGACTCGTGGTGGCGACAGCCGAAGCATTCATAGTTGCCCGCGACATCTTCGCTGCGATCGGCGCCCTCGCGACCGCCGGTTGGCTTGGATGGCGTATTTATACGTGGCGTCACGGACGGACCCCTCACGTGGAGGTCAAGATCTCCAACGGGTTCCCGACCTACGGCCCGAACAACGAACGGCTTGGCGAGTGGTGCCTGTTGGTCACGGCGATCAACCGCGGCGAGCACCCCGTGCACGTCACGTCCGCCGGGTTCCTCATGCCGAACGGCAAGGACACCCTCGTCATCATGCATCCGCCCTATCCGGGCGCGCTACCCGCGACGATCGCGCCGCGCGACTCCGCGCAGACCTGGGTTGAGCGCGCCGCCGCTGAAGACCAAGGGCTCAACGCGACCGAGCGCCCGCTCGTGGGATGGGTGAACCTGTCCACGGGCGCGCGGTTCGAGTCGAAGCCGACCGTGCTCGTCGCGGCGGACAAGCCGAAGGTGCGCGCCGCGTAGGGTCCGCGGGTCTAGCCAGCTTGCAGAGCCGGGCGCAACGGCGCCGGCTGCGTGGTCACGTGGGTGAGCTGCCAGCCGGCGTTCGTGAGCTGCACGCGGTAGAGGATCTCGACCTTTTTCATGTTCGCGCCGACGAAGAGGCCGACGACCCAGCCGAGCGCGGCACCGATCACGGCAATTTCGCCGTTCTCCGTCGTGGAGCCCGCGCCGAGTCCGCCGACGCCGAACCCCACCGCCATTTCGATCGCGCGGTCCGCGACGCGCGTGATCACGCCTTCGGCGAACGTGTAGCCGAGTTCCTGCGCCGCAAGCAGCAACTCGTTCAGCGCTTCCACGTGCGAGTCGCGGTCGCGTTCAAGCCCAATGGTCACGAGGTGCGACCCCGACGGGTGCGGGACGAACTCGTGGATCACCGCGTCGCCCGCCAAGCGCGCAGCCAGCGCCTCCGGCGTCAGCGCGGCCGGGTGCCACAGCAACGGCTCCAACTTGACCCTGTAGAAGTGGACGTGCACCAGACCGTTATACCGCAGGCTGCGGCCCCGGTTACGGCCTTGCGCAGGATGCTGCGCGGCAGGGCGCGCGTGTGCGTGGCGTGGGGATGACCGCCCTGAGTGGGACGAGCACCAGCACGAACGCCTAAAGGCCCTGAGACTGCCGCATCACTCCGGCTAAAGCCGGCGAGGCGTTCCACGCGCAAGACCAGGCAAGCGGCGATTCCTGCATCCTCCGAGCAAAAGCCGGGGACGTCATCCGCCGTCCGCGACCCCAGCCCTTTTACCGCAAGTTCGCCGCAACCGGGTGTATCATTTGTTCTCGATTGTCCGCCTTTGTCCGAGGCGGCGAACCCCAACGAAGGAGTCGAAAATCCGTAAGCGTTCAGTGGGTCGGTGCTCTCAGGTGAGCAGGGGAACGGGGTCGCCGCGGGCGTGGGCGGTGATTGCGTCGGTGAGGTAGAGGAAGAGCGAGCGACGCTGTAGGCGGCAGGTGGTGTGCGCGGAGAGCAGCCGGGCGGTGCGTTGCTCGCCTACCTCGGATTGGTTTCCGAGGTTGATCTTGCGGTGGATGACCGCGCCTCTCAGGCCACGCTCGGCGTGGTTGTTGGTCGGCTCTACGCCCTGGTGTGAGGCGAAGGTCCAGAGCGCTGGCCAGACCTTCAGGAGGTTGCGTGCCCGCCGTCGGGTGAGGCGGTAGCGCGCTGCCTTGGCGCCGTAACGGCGCAGGATCGGCTTGTACTGGCGGCGAAGCGCCCGGATACGTCGCTCCAGGGCTTGCCGGTCGCTTGTGTTCTGGTAGCACTCCCAGGCCCAGAAGACGCGCTCGCAGAGGGCGAGGCCGTGCTCGCCGAGCTCTTTCTCGGCCGCGAGACCGTCAGTCATCGCGATGAAGTCGCGCTGCAGATGCGACCAGCAGATTTGGCGGCGGGGGAGCGGGAGGTGCGAGTAGGCCCACCAGCGATCCGAGGTCACGACCGCCCGGGTGCCGCCGAGCAGATCCTTGGCGTGGTCTTCGTGGCGGTCGGGGGCGACATGCAGCACGGCGTGAGTGTCGGTGAACATGCCCCACAGTGCACGCTGGGCGCCTTTCAGCCGCCAGCCCGTCTCGTCCATGTTGAGCGCCGGGGCTCCACGTACCTGCTCCAACAGATCGGCGTAGGGCTCGCGGAGCGCCTCGGCGGCACGGGCGAGGATCGCATCGACCGTCCCGGTGCTGATGCGGGCCGCGAAGAGCTGCTCGCAGAGCTCCACAACGTCACGGCGGCTGATGCGGTTGCGGATCGAGAGCGTCGCGACCGCCCCCTGAAACCTGGGGCCAAACGCGCTCGCGGCGACCTCGGCGGGCAGCTCAGCACGCCGGCGTCGCCCGCAGCCCGGACACCGCGTCCGCTGAGAGCGATGCTCGATCACCTTCACCTGAATCGCCGGCAGCTCTTCGACCTGGTGGCGCACCGGCTCGCCCACCGCGACGCGCTCATGCTCAGCAAAGACATGCCCGCACTCGCAATCGGCAGGCCAGTGCTCGACGACCTCATCGACCATCCATATCGGCAACAAAGGCCGGCCCTTGCCCTCATGTCCGCCCTGGGCGCCCTGCGCTCGACCGGAGGAATCCTTCGTCCGCCGCGGCGGCACACTCGGCGGATCGGCGCTCGGAGGCTGCGAGCTGTTACGCGAGCTGCGGCTCAAACGGCGCTCAAGCTGCGCGATCCGCTCGTCCTGCCTGGTGACCCGCTCGGAGAGCTGCTGGATCTGGCGATCCATCCGCAACAACACCTCGACCACCACCTCACGGCCCTGGCCATAGATCGCTTCTGCCTCAGCGCGCTCCACATCCCCAAATTCGACAGCGCGCCATTATGTCCCCCCGACCCACTGAACGCTTACGAAAATCCGTGCTTTTCCAGGCATTTCCGCTCCTGTCAGGGTCTATCCGGGTGATGGGCGATATTGGGCTCGAACCAATGACCTCCGCCTTGTCGAGGCGGCGCTCTCCCAGCTGAGCTAATCGCCCAGGATCGGCTGCAAGCGTATCAACGGGTCGCAGCCGATCGAGTCTGCCCCACTTCTGCCGATCCGATGCCAATGCACCCGTACACCGCAGCGCCTGAGGATCACGGCACGATCACCACGCGCCCTCCCTCGCCGCCGACCACTCCGTATTCGCCGGACGTCGCTTCGCCGCCGCCTTCCACGCCGCTGGAACCGGATTCGCCGGCTTCTTCGCCGGCTTCGGAGCCCCCGGGTTCGGCTTCGCCATACGGGCTCTGCATCCCATAGCCACCTTCGGGGCTCTGCGTCCCGTAGCCGCCTTCGCCAGTGCTCTGCCCGACAGCCGAGGCGTAGGTGACGCCTTTGCCAGCTTCAATCGTGCGCACCGCCGAGACCAACGTGTCGGAGGCGATCGCGAAGCCCACGCCCGTGCTCCCCGGCTGCGAGCCGTCGACGCTCGCCGCGTCGCTGGCAATCTGCGAGTTGACGCCGACCACTTCGCCCTCTTCGTTGAGCAGCGGCCCGCCGGAGTTGCCGGGGTTGAGTGCCGCGTCGGTCTGAATCGCGCCCACGATCTTGGCGCCGTCGGGGGCTGAGATTTCGCGGTTGAGGGCCGACACGATGCCTTTGGTGAAGGTCTCTTCGAGGCCGTACGGAGTGCCGATCGCGTACACGGTGTCGCCAACCTGCACCGAGCTGGAACTCGCGAGCGTCAGAGGCTTCAGGCCAAGGCCCGACGGGTCGACGCGGATCAGCGCCAGATCCTTGTTGGCTTCTTCGCCGACAAGCGTCGCGCTACGGGTGGTGTTCGAGGATCCGCTGGCATCGATCGTAATGCTCGTCGCGCCCTTCACTACGTGATCGTTCGTGAGGATCAGGCCCTTTTCGTTCAGGACGACGCCGGTGCCCTCGTCCTCGCCTTCGGCGGTGACTACCTTGATCGCGACGACTCCCTTCGAGTCTCGTTTATAGATCTGGGTCGCCGACAGCGACGTCGAGGCGACATCGTTGCGGCTTCCCGCGGCGGAGGAGACCCGCACCGACGCCGTGGTCGTACGCGGCTTCGGTGTCGCGCTCGACGCCCCCCCACCGACAAGCAGCGCCGCCGCGCTTGCGGCAACGGCTCCACTCAGTCCTGCCAACAGCATGGGTAGAAATAGTCGCCTCATGGGTCACCTCCGGTTCGTGGGGATGAGACGATGATCGGGGGGACTGCTGTGCAGCCGCTAACAATGTGCGAAAGCGCGGCTAACGGAGGACGAAGGAGTTCATAACGCCCCGCAAACCGCCCGTTAAGCGTCCGCCGGCCGCAGCAGGCCGCCCGGCTGCGCCTGGGCTCACAATCGGCCGCCGCTTCGCTCGACGCTCGCCTGCACCCGATACGCTTGTGGAGCAATCTCGGCGACGTGGCGGAGTGGCTACGCAGCGGCCTGCAAAGCCGTCTACACCGGTTCGATTCCGGTCGTCGCCTCTGGATGAATCACTAGCAAGAAGCCAGTGAAGAGCACGGGCGCTCTATGGAAGCATGTGGATCAGCGCCTCCGGCTCCCCAAAGGCTCCCCTGGCCGAACGGCGAAATCGACGCAACGCCACGAGAAACCCTGGGACAGAAGTGGCCACCGACCGCGGTCAGCTGAAACCCAGCGACACCGGGGTGACGCCAGCGGTGGTGTTGTTGGCGAGGTCGTTGTCCGGCCAACCCTGGATGACACCCGTGCCGCTCGTGGTCAATGCCGTGACCCCACCGGAGACGGTCGTGTTGGCGAGCCGCACTACGGCGCCTGTCCCGGCCAGCACGCCGGTCGGGTTGTTCAGCAGCTGTGCGCCATCAAGGGTGGCGTCTACGCTGCCGGCTGGATCCTGCGCCGAGATGCCGTCCGTGCAGTTGTCGTAGAGCGTCGAGTTGTGCAGCGTGATCGACATGTTGTTCGCTGACTTGACCTTGATCGCCGAGTCAGCGAAGCCGCTGACCTGGACGTCCTCGAGGTGCAGCATGCCGCCGGAGAGCACTTCGATCCCGCTCCCCGCGCCGCTTGCCGAGCAGCCCGGACTGCTGATGATCGTCAGGTCGCGCAGGATCACGTTGGCGCCGGCGCCGGAATCGACGGTGATGCCGGTGGCGCCGGCGGGCACCTGGATCGTCGTGCCCTGCGGATTGCCCTGGATCGTGACGGTCCCAATGTTGCTGGTCGCGGCGTTCAGGGTGATCGGTCCGAAGTTGCCCGAGTCGAGCGCGTCGACGGTACCGCCAGCCGCGGTCTTCGCGAGCGCGCCAGCGAACGTCTTGCACGGCGCAGTCCGCGAACACGGGTTTGCGTCGTCACCCACCCCGGACACCCAGGTGCGGCTCGCGCCACCGCCGAGCGCACGGCGAGCGCGCGGCTTCTTCGCTGGGGCGGGATGCCCGTCGAGCGTCACGTTGACGATCGCGCCTTCGAACTGCAGCGTGCCCGGTTTCGGCCGTTGCGCGTAGATCAGCCCTCGCCGCTTGTGCTTGACGGTGTGATAGCTCGCAACGCCGAGCACGCAACGCGCTTTCGTGAGCGTCTTACGCGCCTTCGCGAGCGTGCTCGAGGACAGGTTCGGCACGCGACAGGTCGGGGGACTCGGCGTTATTGTCGTCGGCGTACTCGTTGTTTTCGTCGTCGGAGTAAGCGTCGGGGTCACGACCGGTGTAGGCATCGGTGGCGTAAACGGCGAGGTGAGCTCGATCGGCGTCGCGCCGTTCGTGCCGTTGCCGGCGAGCCGGTTGTTGTCGAGGCTCGACAGCGTGGCGCCAGCCGCGGTCGCCAGACCCGTCGCGTTATCGACGATCGTGTTGTCGTTGATCGACACCTGCGAGGACGGTCCAGCCGAGACGGCGACCCCGTCGTTGCTGATGAAATTGCTGGTCAGCGTCACGGGCAGCTGACCCGTCGTGGTCGTCGCCGCGACCCCACCCGTGCAGTTGTCGCGCAGGTCTGAGTCCTCAACGCTCAACGAGCCGCCGGCGGCTTCGAGCTTCGCGTTGACGGCATCCTCAGGGAAACCGTGGATGCTGACATCTTCGACGTGCAGCCCGCCGCCCAAGAGCTCGATTCCGTCGAAGGACGGAGCGGCGCTGGTGCATGGCGCCTCGTACTCGATCGTCAGGCCGCGCAGGGTTACGTTCGCCCCTGGCGCGTCTACGACGATGCCGTTCGTGCCGGCAACCAGGACGCCGGCGAACCCGCCGTTGGCGTCAATCGTCACGGACTTGGTGATCGTGACTGCGCCAAACCCACCGGGGTCAAGGACACTGATCAGGCCACCCGCTTCGGTCTTGCTGATCGCCCCGGCGAACGTCTTGCACGGCGCGGTGCGCGAGCACGGGTTCGCGTCATTGCCCACGCCCGACACCCACGTTTGCGGTTCCCCTATCGCCTGGGCGACGCTCGGCAGCGCCAACGCCGCGAGGACGAAGGCTGACATACATAGGCGACGAACGATGACATGAGGGGGCAGGCTCACTAGGAGGGCACTCTATAGCTTCGAGCAGTCTGCAACCACTGCTTTGGACGTTAGTTCACCTCGCCACCCGCGAGGGACCGATGGATTTTCGCTCGCGCTCGGATCCGCGGCGCTCCTCGCCGCTGCCGTCGCCCTGCGCTCGTCGCCTAGCCGGCCTGCGGCTTCCGTTCAAGGCGAGTGCTTCCATGCCGCCATCTGGCGCAGCGGCGCGTGAGGAAGCCAAGCTCTGACCGCCAGCTGGGTTTGATGTCTCCCAGCCAAGATTCGCCGTACAGCCACCAACCCTTCCGTGAAGCAGCCTCTTACTCCGCGAGACGGCGGCATCCTTACCCGGTTCTCGCGCGCGCCCTGATAGTCTTGACTCGTGTATCGTCCGTATGATCAGAACATAGCTCGGATGGGAGGCATGAGATGGATACGGCTAACTGGATGCGTGATCTCTGGAGCAACTTGAGTGCCCGCGAAATCTGGGACGTCTTGTTGCCGGGAACCCACGCCTCCGGATGTTTCTCGGCACTGAACACGATCGGCGTCCGGACTCAGGACAAGACAATCGGCGAACAGCTCAACGGCGGCATACGCTGCTTCGACATTCGCGTCACAAAACGGGGGGGCGTCTATTTGATGCACCACGACGGCAACTACCCGGCGGGCGAATCGCAAGCGTTGCTCCCGGCGCTTGAAGAAATGGCGTCGTTTGCCAAAGAACACGATCATGAGATCTTCATTGTTCGCCTTGAAACGGGCTACGGTAGCAACATAGGCGAATCTGAATACGAAGCATTGAGGGAAAAGGTTCTCGAAAAGCTTGCAAGCTATCTTGTGTCGTGGAATGCAAACTCTTCCTTTACGCTCTCCAGCATCCAGTCCACAGGGCGGAGCATCATTCTCATTTCCAAAATAGGTGCACAAAAAGGAAAGGAAAATCTCTTCTGGAGTGCTGGCAGCAGCATTTTTGTGGACACATGGGAAGAATTTCAGTCTGAATGCAAACCAACTCCTACCGAAAAGCTTGAATGGCTGAAACCGCATGTCGAAAAGGCGCTCAAGAGTCCGCCCGAACGTTTTCTCTACGCCTCTTGCATGATCTGGACCGTCAACCTCTTGGACGCTGCCAAAGAGTGGACGAATCCGGCACTCAGCTCTTGGCTTGGCCAGTGGAGTGTTAACCCTGATCTCCGGGCTGGTATGAACATATTCGTCGTTGACTTCTTTGACGTGTGGGACAGCCAGGTCGTTAGTACGATTGTGGCACTCAATCGGACGCAAGGCGCAAGGCGCTCAAGCCAGACGAAGGGTAATCCGCCGCCGCTGGTGTCCAATCCCGAGCCCCGTCATATGCCCTACTTCCGCGATGCTGGCTCATTCGATGTGCCCGCCGCGCGGAGGCTGCTAGCCGCCTTGCATCTCGACCCGAGCGTGTTCGAGCACGAACTCGAACAGACAGGGTCACTAGGAGAACAAGCAATTGCCGAACTCGAAACAGCAGGCATCCCGAAAACGGTGACAATAGAGTTTCTAAAGTGGTATGCGCAGCATGGAGTGGATACCGTTTGACGCACGGCTGAGTGCTTTAGAAGCTGTTTCACGGAAGGGTCGGTGGCTGTGCCGGCGAATCTTGGCTGGGAGACATTCAACCAGCGTGGGGAGGTCGAGCATGGCGAGCGTATTGGAGGTCGGCGATGAGCTGTGGGAGCTGGCCGAGCCGCTGATTCCGCCGGTCGGCAGAACATCGACGAGTGACCGCTAGGTCGACAGCGAACTCCGCCTCCTCACCGACACGCGGGCGAGCGAGATACTGAGCGCGCATGACGATTCACACGGGCGGCGATACGCACAACGCGGTAGGCTGCTCGCGGATGACTACAGTGGTCGACTTGCATGGTTTGACGGCGCCGATTGTTCAGGCCGGGATGGGCGCTGTAGCGCGCCATGAGCTCGCTGCGGCTGTATCTGAGGCCGGCGGGCTGGGGACAATCGGGGGCGCCCGCGCGCCGATAGCTGACGAGTTGGCTGCCGCCCGGAGGCTCACCGACCGACCAATCGCGGTGAACCTCGTACTGCCGCTCCTTCGACCAGGCGATGTGCAGGCGGCAGCGGCTGCCGACGTGATCGTCACCTTTTGGGGGAAGCCGCGCCGGCTTGCTCAGGGGACGTGGGTCCATCAGTGTGGCTCAGTCGATGAGGCCAGGGCCGCGGAGGCGGCGGGAGCCGACGCGGTGATAGCCCAAGGCGTCGAGGCCGGCGGGCACGTTCGCGGTACGACGCCGCTGCTCGAATTGATCGAGCGCGTTGGCGCCGCGGTCAAGGTCCCGGTTCTGGCGGCCGGAGGGATCGTTGACCGGGAAGGTGTGGAGCAGGCACTCAATGCGGGCGCGGTCGCTGCCGTCATGGGCACACGCTTCCTCCTCAGCGACGAGAGCCGCGCGCATCCTGATTACAAGCGGCGCTGCCTGGAGGCCGACAGTACAGTGCTGACCGAGCTGTTTGGGTTCGGGTGGGCGGACGCGCCGCATCGGGTGATCCCGAACGCTGCGACGCGCCGCTGGCTTGGCCACGACTCGCGGGGACCGGGCTGGATCAGGCTCGTCAACCGGCTTGCCTCGCCAGTCGTGCTGCGCGTCCCGGAAGGGCTCCAGGATCGCGGGCTTGCGCTCCAGCGACCGTCGCTGCCCTTGCTTGGCCCGCCGATGGCACTCGACGATGGACCGCGCAGCCTTCTGGACTCCGGGCCGCTGTATGCGGGCGCGAACGTGACCCAGATATCCGACATCCGCCCAGCGGCGCAAATAGTCAGCGACCTGACCCCGTAGCCAGGGCTGGCCAGAACCCACGTTAGCGAGACGCGGATCCGTCGCCCATCCAGGCGAGTGTGTACGTTTCGGGCATGAGCGACGGGACGCTCGCGCGGAGCTACGGCAAGGTCTTCAACGAGGTTGCGGTCGAGTACGACCGCAACCGCCCGGCCTACCCCGATGCGCTCGTCGACCAAGCATGCGAGGTGGCAGGCATCAGGGATGGCGACCGGGTGCTCGAGATCGGGTGCGGGACCGGGCAGCTGACGCGCAGCCTCCTCGCACGAGGGCTGCGCGTGACCGCGCTCGAGCCGGGAGATCAACTGATCTGTGTCGCCGAGGAGAACCTGAAAGATGCGGGCGATGTGGAGTTCGTCCACGTGCGGCTTGAGGACATGCAGTTGCCCCGCGAGAGCTACGAGGCGGTGTTCTCGGCGTCCGCAATCCACTGGGTTGACCCTGATCTAAGCTGGCGGAAGATCGCCGACGCGCTCGCTCCCAACGGGACACTCGCCCTTATCCAGTACTTCGGCCTTCAGGAGCAGCGCAGCGTCGATGATCAGGAGGCTCTACTGTCGGCCCTGCGCAGGCACGCGCGGGAGATCGCCGCGACCTGGCCCACCTACCGCGACCTCGATTGCACGATTGCGGGCGTGCAGGAGCGCCGTCGGAACGTCGCGGACGCCTGGGGCTGGCTGGGGAGCTACGACATAGGACGTGACTACGCAGCCGATCTCTTCGAGGATCTACAGCTCGCAACCGTGCCGACCCTGATCGAGCACACCGCCGCTGAGCTCAACGCCCTGCTCGGCACGATGTCGTTCTGGGCACGACTTCACCCGAGGAGCGTGACGCCCTCGTAAACGAGAATCACGCTCTCCACGAGCGCCTGGGGCGGCCAATCCGGGCGAGCACGGTCGCTGCACTTATCACGGCGCGACGCAGCACCCCTGCGCCTCAACGTTGAGGGCGTGGTTGCCCGGCCGCAGGGCGGTTGGGACAACGACCCCCGCCGTTCTCCCAACCACCCGATCATCTTGATCTTAGGTTGCGGTGTGGACGATGACATCAGCGATGTCGGGAACTTGTTGGCGCAGTTCCTCCTCGAGCTCGCTGCCTAGCTGGTGAGCGTCGACCAAGGAGGTCTCGGCGCTGACGCCGAGCGTGAGGAAGATGACGCGGCCGGCCTCGATGCGAAGCAGCCTTGTCCCGCGCGGCTCCTCGCCCGTCCGTCCAAGGACGATGCGCTTGATCTCCCGTATCGCGTCGAGGTCGGTACTCGTGGTGGCTGGACGAGCGCTCAGCGGGCGCTCCAGGGGCTCCAGGTGTGTCTGTACCTCGCTGACGCCGGGGCGGGCGCGGATCGCTTGCTCGATGCGCTCAGTGACCGCGAGCGCGTCGTGTAGGGCGAGATCGGCGGGGAACTTCAGATGCAAGGAGACGCTGGCTGACCCGCCGTTCTCGAAGATCCTGATGTCGTGTACTTCCTTGACCAGCGGCTCGGCTAGCGTGATTGCGAGTACCCGGTCGCGGAGGTCCAGGCCGCTGCGGCGAGGCTCGACGTGGACTACGACATCGCTGCCGGGCAGCTCGGTCTCGATCGCCGCCTCGATCAGGTTCGCGGCCTGGTGGCCCTCGACCACCGCCGCTCCGGGCGCGACGGCGGCGATGACATCCGCGAAGTAGCGTCCGGCGGACTCACGCAGGCGCAGCCGCACCAGTTCGATGCCGGGTTCAAGGCGCGCGAGCGCACGCTCGGCTGCCTCTCTGGCCTCGGCCGGCGTGCGGTCCATCAGCACATTTGCGTTCTCCGCGATCAGCCGTGCCGCGGCGGCAAGGATGATCGCGGCTATCACGAGCGCCGCGCTCGCGTCGCCTTGAGCGAACCCGGCACGCACGAGCAGCAACCCGATCAGGACAGCTACCGAGCCAGCCATGTCCCCGGCGAAGTGAAACCCGTTCGCGCGCAGGGCGGGACTCCCGTAGCGCCGTGCGGTGCGCAAAGAGACGATAGTGCGTGTGAGGTCCACCGCCAGCGCGATCGCGATGACCACGAACACATACCAATGGGTGTCAGGCGTGCCGCTGGGACTGATGAGGTGTCTGATCGCCTCGACTGCCACGACCAGTCCGCCTGCCAGCAGGATGCCTGCCTCGCCGAGCGCCCCGAGGTTCTCGGCGCGACCATGCCCGTAGGGGTGCTCGGGGTCCGCCGGCTGGCGGCCCAACCGCACAGCGAAGAATGTCAGGATCGCGGCGAGGACATCTCCGCTTGACTCGATCCCGGCCGAGATCAACGCCAGGCTGCCCGCTATCAAGCCAACTCCGAGCTTGAGGATCACCAACAGGCCAGCCGCGGCGATCGACGCGAGCGTTGTCCGTCGCTGCACGGCCACCTGCTCGTTGCTGGCGGGCTGCACCATCGGCAGAGCCTAAGGGCCCGGGGTCTTCAGGCGTGGGCGGGCTGTGGCTCGACGCCTCGCGGCACGCAAGCGCGAGCGGTGAGGGTGCTCGGAGCAGAAGGCCAGGCTGGCGCGGAAAAGATTGGGAAGCTCGCCGGGAAGGAATCCCGTCATGCCGGAGTCAATGGAGGCAGCGCGCGATGCGGCTATAGCGCTGGCCGCTGCCCTGCAGCCGTCTTCCCCCGATCTCGAAAGACAGGAGTAGTCACCAGTGCCCAGATCGTCAATTCTTGCCCTCGTAGGTGTAGCACTCGCTATCGCCGGCTGTGGCAGCTCCAGCAGCACCAACAGCGCGTCCAGCACCAACTCCGCAGCGAGCGCCGGCACGCCTGCTGAATCGACACCAAGCTCCGGCCCGTTCCTGGCCAAGTTCACCAGCGTCAGCAAGGTCGCCTCGACGGTCCCGGCCAACGGCGATATCAATCCGTACGGCATCGTGTTCGTTCCCACCAGCGTGGGCAAGCTCCAGGCGGGCCAGATGCTGATCAGCAACTTCAACGCCAAAGAAGGCGCAAAGGAGAGCGGTCAGGGCACCGGCACGACGATCGTGCAGGTCTCGAAGATCGGGAAGGTCTCGCCGTTTGCGACGATCGATGCTAAGACGCTCCCCGGCTCATGCCCTGGCGGCGTCGGGCTGACGACGGCGCTGAACGTCCTGCCGGGCGGCTACGTCGTCGTGGGCAGCCTGCCGACGACCAACGGCATGTCAGCGACCGCGAAGTACGGCTGCCTGATTGTGCTCGACAGCGAAGGTAAGGCGGTCGAGACGATCGCCAGCAAGAACATCCAGGGTCCCTGGGACTCGACCGCTAAGAGCGAAGGCTCAAAGACCACGCTATTCATCAGCAACGCGCTCAATGGCGGCGCCGCGAAGGGCATCCACACGATCGACAACTCGACCGTGCTGCGGATCGAACTGGAATCCGGCGCAGGACAGATGCCGAAGGTGCTGGGCGAAACGGTGATCGCCAATGGCATCCCCTGGGTTGATTCAGCGGAAGCCCTCGTGCTCGGTCCGACCGGACTTGCACTCGCCTCCGACGGGACGCTGTATGTGGCCTCGACCGACGGCAACAAGATCTTCGCGATCTCTGAAGCGATGACGCGCACTACGCCTGCCGTGAAAGGTGGCACCGTCCTCACCGAAGGCGGCCACCTCAAGGAACCGCTTGGCATGGTGCTCGCACCGAACGGCAACATCATCACGAGCAACGGTGGTGACGGCAACATGGTCGAAATTACACCCGCCGGCCAGCAGGTAGCCGTGCAGACTGCCGACAAGACGACGGGCGCGGGGTCGTTGTTCGGCTTCGTCATTACGCCGGAAGGCAAGGGCGTCTACTTCGTGGACGACGGCGAAAACACGCTCAACCTGCTGCATGAAGGCTAGCCGGCGACGCCGATGCCATCGAGCGGAAGGGAAGGTAACACGCCTGCGCGGAGTCTCCCAGTACAGGAGGCCCGCGCGACAGTGCGGTGCCCCGACTTTCCATAGGAGTGAACACATGCGCCATCTACTGAAGCTGTCCCTACCAGCACTCGCCGCGTCGCTCCTGATTGCCGCGTGCGGCAGCAGCTCATCCAGCAACACGACCAGCTCCGCCGCCAGCACACAGCCCGCCGCGCAGACAACCAGCAGCTCGTCAAGCGCGGTCGTCGTGAAGAGCGCCTCCAACTCGCTCGGCACGATCCTCATCGATAGCCAGGGCATGACGCTGTATCACCTCAGCGGCGAGCAGAACGGCAAGTTCATCTGCACCGGCTCCGCCTGCCTGGCCGTGTGGCACCCGCTGATCGCACCATCCAGCGGCACTCCCAGCGGCGAAGTCGGCTCGCTCGGCACCGTGAAGCGCCCCGAAGGGACTGTGCAGGTCACCTACAAGGGCACGCCGCTCTACACATTCACGGGAGACCAGCAGCCTGGTGAAACCAAGGGTCAGGGCATCAAAGACGTAGGCACCTGGAGCGTCATCACGACCAGCTCCAGCAGCACCCCGCCAGGCACGAGTAGCTCCTCGGAACCGGAAAAGTCCAGCGGCGGCAGCTCCAGCGGCGGCGGCTACGCCTACTGAGCCCTCCGGCGGATGCGCGGCGCAGCGACGGCGAGCTCACCGACCTGCCCAACACGCAGGCAGCCCAACACGCAGGCAGCCCAGCGCGCGGCGATCATCCGCTGGCGCATCGGCCTGACCGTCCTCGCCCGCGCCGCCCACGCGCCGCTGCCCGCAGACCTCCAACAAGCAGGCCGCGGTGAGATCGCACCGTCTCCCAACGGCAGCTAGGACGTGACACGAACCCACCCGCCGCGACGTTTTTGAGCCCGCGCGGGCTGTGGCAAAGCTTCTCAAGCGCCTGACCCAGCTCGGATGGCCCAGGAACTTCCCGCGCTACTTGACCGTGCCTCCAGAGGCGTTGATTGCATACCACGTGCCGCCGAACGATTTGGCGCCAACGTAGGAGGTCTGCCCTGAACCGCTATCGCCACTGTAGGTGTAGAGCGGGTGACCGGCATAGGTGACCTGATTGCCGCTGGTCGTGGACAGCAGCGAAGCCTTGACGCCCGAGCCGGCCGTCGGGCGACCGCTTGCCTTCAGCGACGGCCATACTGCTGAGCATCCGCTGACCGCCGCGCAGCTGTTCTTGTGGCCGTGATCCCTGCTGAACTCGTACAGCGTGCGGCCCGAGCTGCTGACGAGGATGCTGCCGAGGCTAGTGTGGCGTAGCTGCACGGTGGCCGCGCGGCTCGACCGGGCAGCCGGATCGTTGCTCTGTGCGCTGGCGACCGTCGCGGCGCTCGCCGCGGTCGCCGCGGCGACGGCCAAGAAAACGTAGGTTCGCTTCATGGTTCCTCCGAATGTCGGGTGCTCGGGCGCGTGACTGTCATCTCTTCCTATAGACACCGCCACGCCGCGAACCTTCCCGGCACCGGCCTGGCGGTGATCCTCCTCGCTGCTGTCAGGCTGGCGGTTGTGCGCGCTCAGGAGGCGGTCGCGTCGTGATCGCTCCAGCTCGCCAGCCGTAGCAGCGTAGCGCCGGAGGCGCCGCGGCGCCGCGGGAAGGATCTCAGCGCACCGGAGTCTTTAGGGGATGACGGCCGGGATGCCGCTGTGCCACGCATGGCGCCCAGCGATAGCCATATGAACATCCAGCACGAGAAAGGTGGATTCACGATGAGACCGCGCACGCTGTTGCTTTTCGCCCTCGCTGGGCTGATGGGAGCGGCGGTGGCCGTGCTGCCCGCGCTCGCTGCCGGCCCGCCCGCACCGTCCGAAGTCAAGCTCGAAGTCGCCGAACACTGCTACTTCGAAAAATGGCCGTGCTGGAACGTCAAGGGGAACAACCCGGCAGACATCCGCCAGATCCAACCGTTCACGATCGCGCAGGGCGGCACGATCTCCTTCGAAGACAACGAAGCCAGCTATCCCACCGACGTACTCTGGAAGGGTGCCGCGCCAAGCTGCACATCCGGAGTGCCGTCCACGTCGAAAACCAGCTGGAGTGGCACCTGCACCTTCGCCAACGCGGGTGAGTACGAATTCGAAAGCCAAGGCCTGTTCGACGAAGACGGGTTCAACTACACCCAGTACAAGGTGATCGTCGAACAACCCGGGGGCACCACCACCTCCACCACGACGACCACAACCACGACGCCGACGACTACAACACCGACCACAACCACACCCACCACAACGACACCGACCACAACGACACCGACGACTACAACGCCGACGGCCACGACCTCCACCCAGCCCTACGGCGGCGGGGGCACCACGACCACGACACCCGCCTCGACGGAAACGACTCCCTCGCCGGGCGGGAGCAGCCCCCTCGCGGCGCTCGCGCTGGCGAACCGCCAGCATGGTGACGCCGTGCATGGGACGGTCCAGATCCCCAGCGCCGACGGTGGCGCGCGCCTGGAAGTCGAACTGCTCGCTCAGGGCGCCTCGCTAGCAAAGGTCAAACGACCCAGCAGCTCCCGTGTCGGGCGGCTTGTCCGCTCCTCGGCGCCCGCCGGCCCAGTGTCCTTCACGGTCTCGCTAGACGCTCAGGCCAAGCGCGCGCTGCACCGCCACCATAAGCTGGCGCTCACCGTGAAGATAGTGCTCACACCCAAACACGGCGCGGCTATGACCCTCACGCGAAGCGTGGTCGTACGATGAGGCCGCGCACGCTTTTGAGACCACGCATGCTTTTGCTTTTCGCCTTTGCTGCGCTGATCGGCGCGACGGTGGCCGTGCTGCCCGCGCTCGCCGCCCCGTCCGAAGCGAAGCTCGAAGTCAACGAAAACTGCGTCGAGAACGACTGGCCATGCTGGGCAGTCCCCGACTCGGGGACGAACCCGAAACCCGCGAGCAAGATCACGATCGCCACAGGCGGCGAAGTCAAGTTCGCTGACAACGCGACAGCGGCGGCCGTTGTATGGACAGGCTCTGCGCCTGCGTGCTCCGGCGTGCCCACAAGCGCCATGACCAAATGGGAAGGCACGTGCAAGTTCGAACAACCAGGGACCTACAAGTTCGAAAGCTCGACGCTGTGGCCCGAATACACCAAATACGAAATCGTCGTGGAAGGCACGACCACCGGCACAACCCCCACCACGACGACCACAACCACACCGACGACCCCAACAACGACCACCCCTACGACGCCGAGCGCACCCAGCCACGGCTCGCCCTTGGTAGGAGGATCCAAAGCGCTCAAGCTCGCCGGCAGCCAACACGGATCGACAGTGCACGGGTCGATCAAGGTGTCCCAGGCCGGCTCCGGCGGACGGCTGGAAGTCGGCCTGTTTGCCACCAACGCCTCGCTAGCCAAGGCGGGGCACCCTGCCCAGGTGCGCGTCGGGCGACTGGTGCGCTCGTCGCTGAAAGCGGGCCGCGTGTCCTTCTCGGTGCCCCTGAGCGCCAAAGGCAAGGCCGCGCTACGCCGCCACCGGCGCCTGGCACTGACGGTGAAGATCACGCTCACACCACAACACGGCGCGGCGGCGACAGTCACCGGCGTGGTCGTCATGCACGCCTGAGCTTCCACCATCGGCGGCGGTCACGAACGCCAACCAGTCCGGACACGAAACCTCGATTCCGATCCTCGTCGCCTCTGTTGGCTGCTCAGCCGATCGTGAGCGTCTCGTGTTGTTGCTTTCGCTCGTGCGTGAGCGTCAGCGTGTAGCTGCCCCTGCCGATGTGTTGGCGCGGGCTGAGCAGCAGTTGAGTCTGCTTGCCCGAGCTGATGGCTACTCCGGTGGCGTACACGACGCGCTCACGCGAGAGCACTGCCACGACCCGCGCCTCGGTAGTCGTGAAGGTGATCGGAGAGCCCATCAGCTTGGTCGCGCACTTCTGGACGGTCTTCCTGTGCTTGCCCCGGCCCGTCGCGACCGGTTTGCAGGTGACGAGCTCGATCTGCCCGGCGGGTCCCTGCGTGCCGTTGGTGCCGTCCATCCCGTTGGCTCCGTTTGTGCCGTTGCTCCCGGCCTGGCCCGTGGCTCCGGTGGGTCCGGTGGCTCCAGTTGGGCCGCTCGGCCCTGTGGCTCCCGTTTGCCCGGTTGGTCCGGCTGGCCCCGTCGGTCCCGTCGGTCCCGCTGGCCCTGAGTTGGCGGCCACCCCGGTCCCGCTCAGCGCAATGGCGGTCGCGGACGGCTCGTTGTCAGACAGCGCGATGCTCGCCGTCATAGCGCCGGTCGTAGCCGGGGTGAAGCGCGCCGCGATCGTGCAGCTCTGCTCGAAGGCCAGCGTACGCCCCGAGCAGGAGTCAGCCGTGATCGCGAAGTCCGCGGAGTCGACGCCCTCGAGCGACGCGGTGGCGATCGAGAGTGCCTGGGCGCCCACGTTGCTCACAACCAGCACCGATACCGGCGAGGGCTCACCGACCGTCTGATCGCCGAATTCACCGCCAGCCGCCGCCACCTCGGGCGCGGAGTAGTACAGCTCTGCGCTCTGCAGGTAGCTGAGGCCGCTGATCCCACCGGCGATCAGCACCTGCCCGTCCGGCAACGGCGCTGCCACGGCGCCAGCCCGGGGGATCGGCAACTCGGTTTCGCCCGCTTCGGGAAGCGCGGTGAAGGTTTCGCTGGCGGGGTCGAACAGTTCCGCCGACAACAGGGGGCCGCCGCTTGCCTTGAAGCCGCCGGCGATCAGCACCTGTCCATCGGGCAACGGCGTGGCAACCGCCCCGAGGCGGGCGGTCTGCAGCTCGGTGGCGCCCGCGGCCGTGAGCGCGGTGAAGGTGTCGTCCGCAGGGTCGAACAGCTCCGCGCTCTGCAAGGAGCCGCCGCTGTTCTGGCCGCCGGCGATCAGCACCTGACTATCCGGCAACGGCGCCGCCACAGCGTCGAAGCGGGCGGTCTGCAGCTCGGTGGCGCCCGCGGCGGTGAGCGCGGTGAAGGTGTCGTCGGCCGGGTTGAACAGTTCCGCGCTCTGCAAGGGGCCGCTGCTTTCGTTGTAGCCACCGGCGATCAGCACCTGCCCGTCCGGCAAGGGCACCGCCACGGCGCCGTAGCGGGTGGTCTGCAGCTCGGTGGCGCCCGATTCGGGGAGCGCGGTGAAGGCGTCGGTGGCGGGGCTGAACAACTCCGCGCTCTGTAGGTCGCCGTTGTTCCAGCCACCGGCGATCAGCACCTGCCCGTCTGGCAAGGGCACCGCCGCGGCGCCTTCGCGGGCGGTCTGCAGCTCGGTGGCGCCCGATTCGGGGAGCGCGGTGAAGGCGTCGGTGGCGGGGCTGAACAGCTCCGCGCTGCGCAGCGGGCCGCTGCCGTTGGAGCTGGAGCCGCCCGCGATCAGCACCCGCCCATCCGGCAACGGCGCCGCCACAGCGTCGAAGCGGGCCGTCTGCAGCTCGGTGGGGCCCGCTTCGGTGAGCGCGGTGAAGAACGGTGAGGACACCGCCGCCCAGGCCGGGCTCGCTCCACCCGGTGCCCCAGCCAGGATCCCCGCGATCAGCGCGGCCGCGAGCAAAATGCGCATCCCAATCGCCGCGTGCCGTCGTCTCACACGCACCACCTTCGACCGTCGCTCCCCAACTCCTGCGGGGGCCGCGCCACCGCGCCCGCATCGCGCGGGACCGGGGGCAGTCGCCGCGATCACCCCACCGGTAGCTCATCGGGTCGGGGATCGCAGCCGGACAGTGAGCTCCGCCGCGGTGGTGGCACTCAAGGCTTCGAGCAGGTCGCGTCCCCGGGGAGGGGCATGGATCCTCAGCCCACTCGCCCGTCCTTGGAATGGGTTGGGGCCTTGCGCTCTCTCGGCACGATCAGACCTTCCAGCAAGGTGCCCGGCGGAATTCCCAGCCCGTCGGCAAGGATGAGCAGCATCGTTATGTGGGGATCCCGCAGCCCCAGCTCGAGCGCGCCGAGATGAGTGCGGTGTACGTTGACGATCTCCGCGAGCGTTTCCTGCGAGAGGTTGCGGCGCTCGCGCTCAGCGCGCAGTTTCTCTCCGAATGCGAGCAGCAGCCGCGCACGCTCCGCCTTGTAGGGGTCTTCGGCGACCTTCGGCGCCTCGGGCGGCGGCTGCCCGCGACTCATGACCGGGAGCCTGCGCGGACCTTTTGCAGTCTCCACGCTGATTGTCCTAGCACTGGTTGCGTCAAGACTGGGGACGTGATATGTTCGTTCGATGTTGCAGACAAAGCGATTCAATTCTATATCCCGCTCTCCCCGACGTTCCGCCACTCCCGGCCCTCCGGCCGCCGCTGATCGGCGCCAGACTCTCTTCGCCATTGCTCAGCCACATGGCCTTGATTGGTCCTCCACGCATGCGACACTTGCAGACGTGGAGCCAGTCCATGTCACACTCAGCGGCGATCTGACCGGGGACTACGTGGTCGAGGATCACCGTCCCGACGGCCGTGTCGTGCTGCGCCCCGACCTGAGCGTGGAGGCGATGCTCGCTCGCTACGGGGAGCGCAAACTGACCCCCGAGAAGCTCGAGCAGCATTTCGGAGGGACGCGAACGGACGAGGAGCGCCAGGCCGCGCTTCAGAAGCTGGCGGGATACTTCGACCGCCCCGAGACGGCCCCGTGGGACTGGAATCTACTAAGCGAGGTCAAGCGCCATGCCTGGCCAACAAGATAATGGCCGACGTTGGGGAGACCTGCCGCTCGTCGTGGACAACTCCGCGTGGTCACGCGCCGCGCGTCCCCAGGTCCGCGAGGACTGGAAGCGCGCGCTGCGGTCAGATCGCCTCCGCATCTCTCCGATCGCACGGCTGGAGATGCTGTTCAGCGCTCGTAGCGGAGAGGCATTCGACGACCTTGCCGATGAGCTCTCGGTGGTGCGCGCCGCGCCGCTCACAACCACGGTCGCCCGCGCCGCCGAGAATGCGATGCACACACTCGCCCATCGCTCCGCCGGCGCCCAGCGCATCCCGATAGCCGACTATCTCCTCGCCGCCGCCGCACAAGAGCTCGGCGCTGCGGTGATCCACTACGATCGCGACTACGACACACTCGCAGAGGTCATGACATTCGAGTCCGTCTGGCTCGCCCCACGGGGCTCGCTGCGATAGTCGCCCTCAGGCACCCGCAACGGTTTTGAGCTCCCCCGCGCGCTAGCCCTCGACCGCACGCACGCGCGGCCCCTTGGCGGAATACATCGCGCGGTCGGCCTCCATCAAGGCCGCTTCCCCGCCCTGGGTAGTGGCATCGAGCGCGGCGACACCGACCGAGGCGTCGACCGAGATGCGCTCGACACCCTCCACGGCGACACCGCACGAGGCGATCGCCTCGCTGAGTATCGAGGCGACTTTGCGCGCGTCCTCGACCGTGGTGCCGGGGAGCAGCACGGCGAACTCGTCGCCGCCGAGCCGCGCGACGACGTCGGTGCCGCGCAGGCGGTGCTGCAGCTCGGTGGCGATCACTGTCAGCAGTTCGTCGCCGACCTTGTGGCCGTAGGTGTCGTTGACCAGCTTGAAAGAGTCGAGGTCGATTACCAGCAGCGCCCCGATCTCGCCATAGCGCCGGCAGCGCGCGACCTGCATCGCCAGCTGGCGCTCGAGCAGGCGGCGGTTGAAGAGACCTGTCAAAGAGTCGTGTTCGGCGAGGTGGCGCAGACGCTCCTCGATCAGCTTGCGCTCGGTGATGTCCTGGATCTGCGCGATGAAGTGCTGCGGGCGGCCATCGCGGTCGGTCATCAGCGAGACCGACAGCATCGTCGAGATCACGTGGCCGCGGGCGTGGAAGTAGCGGCGCTCGAGCTCGTAGTTGCGGATCTCCCCCGCGAGCAGGCGGCGGACGTGCTCGAGATCGCTGGAGATGTCGTCGGGGTAGGTGATGTCGTCGAGGCTTTTGGCGAGCAGCTCGTCGTTGGAGTAGCCGGTGATCGCCAGCAGCGCCTGGTTGACGCGCACGAGACGGCCCTCCGGGGTGAGCAGCGCCATCCCGATCGGCGCCTGCTCGAAGACCAGCTCGAAGCGCTCCTGCGCCTGGCGCAGCGCCGAGAGCGCGACCTCACCACCGGCGGGGCCGTCCAGCGGGGTGGGCTGTGAGGAGGACACAACCAAACCATCGGCATTTCGTCGGTCGCGCTTGACGGGTTGGATACGCCTAGGACCCCTACCGCGGTAGGCAGGCAGGACCTGGCTGGGACCCTTATGCGGCAGGCATGCACGCCCCCCGCGAAGCGGCGCCGGCGAAGACCTGGACGCGGTTGTTGGCCGTATCGGCTACCAGCACCGCGCCACGGCAGTTCACGGCAAGGCCGCCGGGGCTCGACAGCTGGCCGAGGCCGCCGCCGGGAGCGCCCCACGCGGCGAGCAGACGGCCGCTGGCAGAGAACTTCTGCACGCGGTCGAGGCGCCGGTCGGAGACGAACACGCGGCCAGCGGAATCGACCGCGATCCCCGATGGTTCTTCGAAGCGGCCGGGGCCGCGCCCGGGGCCACCCCACGAGCCCAGCAGGGCCCCGACGGGGCTGAGCTCGAACACCCGATCAAGACCGGCGTCGGCGACATAAACAGCCCCATTCGGCGCTACGGCAACCGCAACCGGCCGGTCGAGCGCGACCGAGCCGAGCCGCCCCAACGGCTGGTAGGAGGAGCTGAAGCGCAGGATGCGCCCCGCACCGGTGTCGGCGACATAGACCACCTCCCCCGAGGGCGAGAGCGCAACCCCGAGCGGTTCGAACAGTGCGTTGAGAGCCCCGGAACTGCTCCCCCCTTCTCCCCCCCTCCCCACACCACCGGCCCCCGAGGGCGCGCCGCTCGATGCGACGGGTTCACCCGACGGGGCCGGCGAGGGGTCGCCGAGCGCGCCGAGGTAGTCCCCCGCGGAGCTGAGGTGGCGGACAAGCCCGTTGCGGGGGTCGGTCACCCACAGCGACCCGTCGGGCGCAACCACGGCCGCGGTGGGCCCGAACCAGTGGCTGCCCACGATCGCCCCCCCACCCCGCTGCCACTCGCCGCGAACGCGCAGCGAGGCGCCGAACTGGTAGATCGGGCTGCGCGAGCCGTAGGTCTCGACCACGAACGCGCCGTCCCCGTCGGCGGCGACCCCCAGCGGCGCGATCAGCTGCCCAGGCGAGATGCCGGGCGTGCCGAACGCGAGCAGACCCTGCCCGGTGGGCGTGAACGCGACGACCCGTTCGTCGCCGGTGTCGGCGACGTAGACGTGCCCCGACGGGGAGACGGCGGCGGCGCGGATGTAGCTGAGCTGAAAGGAGCCCTCCCCGCTCCACTCTTCCACGTAGTGCAAAGTGCGCGTGAGCACGACGATGCGGTTGTTGTTGTCATCGACCGCATACACCCGCGCGCCGTCGACGGCGACGCCAAACGGATTGACGAACTCGCCCGGTTCTTTGCCGAAGGTGCCCTCCGCATACAGCGGGCGCCCCTGCAGCGAGAGCGCCTGGATGCGGTGGTTGCCCTCGTCGGCGACGTACACGACGCCCCCCGCGACGGCGAGCCCACGCGGCGAGGAGAACTCCCCGGGCGCGCTGCCGGGAGGCCCCCACAGCACCGGGTGCGAGCCGTCGAGGCGGAAGCGGACGATCCGGTTGGAAGCGGAGTCGGAGACGTAGACATAACCCCCACCCACGGCGATCCCCCCGCCGGGTGGCTTGTCGGGGCCAAAGCCGGGACCGAAGTCAAACTCGCCGAGCGCACGGCCGGGATGCCCCCATTCGCCGAGCAGGCGCCCCGATGCAGTGAAGCGCTCGACCCGCGCATGCGTGGAGTCGAGCACGTACACATCGCCCCGCCCATCGACCGCGAGCCCATCGACGGCGCCGAACTGCCCGGGACCGGAGCCATAGGTGCCCCACTGCCCCAGAAAACGCCCGGTGGGCGAAAAGCGCTGCACGACGTGGCTGAACTGGTCGGCAACGAAAAGATCGCCGTCGGGCGCAAACGCAAGCGCCTCGGGACAGCGCATCACCCCCGCCCCACGCCGACCAATCGAAGCCACGCGCGTGTACGGACAGACCCTGCTCACGGCCCCTGGACAGCCCGGCACTCGCAGGCTGCGCGGGGCCGCGCCAAGCGGCTGGGTAGTGCCGCCACACCCCGCGAGCGCGAAGATCACTGCCAGCAGCAGCACGAGCGCGATCGTAGGGGGTGGGATAGGGATGGGCACGCACCGCGGCGACGGCGGGGCTGGCGTGCGCGACCATACGCCCGGCGCACGAGCCGCAGGGGTCGGTGTCGTCGCGACCGGCGGCGGTGGCGTGTGCGATCGCGCTCGTGACGGGATCGGTTGAAGGCCCTCGGGGCGGTGTGGCACAGTCCCTATGGTCGTGGATTGCGCGGACCCACGCGCCACGGCCACCGGAGGAATGCTCCAATGCGCGTGCCCACCACCCTGAGATCCAGGCTGCCGATCGCGATCGCGGTCGCGGTTGGGTTGGTGGTGGTGGTCGTCGTCGTGGTCGCAGCGGCCACCAACTCCTCCGCCCCTACCAACCCCGCCCACAACACCGCGCGCGCGGCGGCGGACCCTCACGCCGGCGCAAGCGCGGATCCGCCGGCAGGCCCAGGCGGGGCCGATCCCCCGGGGAACCGGAGCAGTGCAGGCGCAAGCGACCCCCCCGCAAGCACCAGCCCCGCGACAGAACCGACGCTGCTGGCAACGCCGCCGCCGCGCGGCCGGCCGGTGAGCGTGGGCATCGCGAGCCACCCAATGGGGCCAGCGGTGCCAACGGACTTCATGGGCCTCTCCTTCGAGGTGCGCAGTCTGCCAACGATCGCGACGTACGCGAGCAAAGGCAACTTCGCGACGCTGCTGCGCTCGCTGGGCCCGGGGGTGATGCGCTTCGGCGGGATCAGCGCCGACGAACAGGCCGCGTGGGTGGCAGCGGGCGCGAGCAAACCGGCGTGGGCGAACACGGCGATCGACGAACAAGACCTCGCCGGCCTCGCGGCGCTCGCCAAGGAGACCGGCTGGAAGGTGCTGCTGACCGTGAACCTCGGCCACTACGAACTGAAGGCCGCCGCGCAGGAGGCGGCCGCGGCGAAGGCGCAGCTGGGCTCATACCTCGCGGGCATCGAGATCGGCAATGAGCCGGACCTCTTCCCGCGCAAGCACTTACGCCCCCCGGGCACAGGCGTGAAGGCGTACCTCCCCCAAGCGGATGAATACCGGGCGGCGATTGAGGCGGCCGCACCGGGCACGCCGATCGCCGGGCCAGACCCCTCGACCGGCACGCAGGGCCTCACATGGGTGCGCGACGAGGCGGCGACGGTGCATCCGCAACTGCTGACCGACCACTACTACCCGCTGAGCAGCTGCGGCGAACACCCCACAATCTCCGAACTGCTGAGCCCGAACGTGCGCCGCAAAGAGAGCGAAATGCTCACGAAAATGCTCAAGCTCGCCCACACGTACGAAACGCCGCTGCGGATGGACGAGACCAACGACATCTCCTGCGAAGGGGAGCCCGGCGTAAGCAACGCGTTCGCCTCGGCGCTGTGGGCGCTCGACTACACCGCGCGAGCGATGACAGCGGGCGTGGTGGGCGTGAACTTCCACGACTTGATCGACCAGCCCCGCACCTACAGCGCCCTCGCAGCCCACGGCGAAAGCGCGCTGAACGCAGGCGACCTGCAGCCGGCCCCGGAGTGGTATGCGCTGCTGGCCGCACACATTTTCATGGGGGCCCACCCAGCCAGCCACCCCCTCGCCACAACCATTGCGGGCACCACCCCGGGCGAGCTCAACGCCAGCGCAGTAAGGGCCCTCGACGGCAAGGTGAGCCTCGTCCTCGTGGACTACGACCCGCCCGGCTCCGAGCCGCTCGCGGTCCACCTGCGCGTCCCCCGCTCGCTGGCCGGCGGCAGCATCCTGCGCCTGACGGCCCCCTCGCCGGCCGCCACCACGGGCACCCGCCTCGGTGGCAACGCGGTGGCAGCCAACGGCACGTGGACCACCCCAACGGCGCTGCCCGCGGTATACGGCCGCGCGGGCTCACTATCGCTCCAGATCGCCCCCAGCAGCGCCGCCGTGGTCACGCTCACGCCGCGCCGTCACCTCGGCCGCGCGGCGCACGGGCATTGAGCCGCACCGCGTGGGGCCTCCCTGCCCCACCACCCGAGCGCGCCGCCGGACGCGGCCTACCGCTTCTTCTTCCGCTTGCCCTTTGCGGCCTTGTGATGGGTCTTCTTGCGCTTATGCGTGGCCTTCTTTACCTTCGGGCAGCCGGTTACCGAGATCTTCGTGCTCTGTTTGATCACGAGCCCGTTCTGACCGACCATTTCCGTCGGCATGATCAGCGTGCCCTTGCAGAGGTTCCCGTTCGCTGTGAGCGCCGGGTATTCCCTTTGCGGGAGCGTCAGTTCGAAGTTCGAGAACGGCACGTCGGGCACCGTCCCGAACGTCGCGGTCGTGATCCCCGCTTTGCTGATGAACGTTTCCCCATGCACCTGCACCGTCACGCCGTTCTGCCCGGTGAGGACGAGGATCAGTTCGGGGTACTTCGCGCCCCCGTGGGAGACGAAGTACGCGGTGCCCGTCAGGCCGCCCGGGAGCACCGGGGTTGAGACCTTGACCTGGCCGACCTGCGAGGCGACCGGGCAGCTCGCCGGGTTTTCAGCAAACACCTTTTCAAGGCAGGCCTTCTGCAGCGTTTTCAACGGCGAAGGCAGCTGTTTGGGCAGCGAGACCTTCACCCGCTGCACGTTCGCGATGCTGCTCAACCCACCTTCGTCCGGCAGCGTCAGGGTTACATGCAGGCTCGCGCCTTCCGTCCGTGAGGTCTTCGCGCTGGTCGCGACCTTGAACGTCGGCTTGAACCCGAGGCTGCGGCACGACCCGACCCGGAAGGGGCTCGACAGGGATGCCGTCGCGCCTTCGACGCTAGTCGCCGTCCCCGAGAAGGACTGTGGGTTGCAGTTGGTGGGGTTGAACATGAATTCCTTGCGGTCGATCACCGCGTTGATCGTGCGCATATCGACAGGCACCCCATCGAGGATCGTCGGCAACGGATCGGTCGTGATCGTCAGCTGCGAAGTCTCGGGGTCGACTTCGATCTTGCCCCGAACAACCGTCGCTCCCAAGTCGAATGGGCCCGCGATCACCGGCACCGCGATGATCAGGCTGTACGGGGCGCCCTCGTAGGGGCCACCGATGTAGATCGGCGCTTCCGGCTTGCCTTCCTCGGGCACATACAGCTGATAGGGGCCCGCGCCCGCGCCGACCACGGTGTGCCCGATCTGCGAGCCCGCCGGGCATTCGCCCTTGGCGGCCTGCGGTTCCTCACATAGCTGAACGTGGCTGATCATCCCCAACAGGCCAGGTGGCGTCTTGAACTGCAGTTTGGAGATCCGCTGCTGATCGTCCGCCCTCGTGAGCAGCAGCGAGAAGTCGGTGTACCCACCAGCCTGGTCGGTCGTCGCACCGGCGGTCATGCTCGGCGTGAACGGCAACGGCGAAGCGCACGCGCTCCCATTCGACCCGTTCGCGATCGCGAACTCGCTCGAGGGAAAGACATCTTCCACGAACGGGCTGCTCCAAGGCGAGAAATCGGAGCTCGAGGTATACAATCCGCACCCCGTCGGCGTCAACAGCGCCGCCTGCGCGCCACCGCTGAAGGAGAGCTTGAAGTCCGTGAACGGCAGCTCCGGGGTTCCATCGAAGGTCGTCGTCAAGCGACCCGTCACCGGATCCAGCGAGACGTTGCCCACCAACTTGACTTCGACGCCCTCCCCGGCCAAGGCCACCAGCAGTTTGATCTCGGGCGGATTGGACTGCAGCACGTACACCTTGCCTTCGATCGGATCGGGGACCAGCGGGGTGGTGACCTGCGCGGTTCCCACCTGCGAGGCCGGTGGGCACGCCGGCGGGGTGTCTTCCTTGCCCACACCGTCCTGTTCCAACGGACACGTCAGCAGACCCGTCGCACGACCCGGGTTGATCACGACGCCTTCCGGCAGCACGACGGTCCCATCCTTGATGTTCGAGGGCGCGATCCCTTCCGGGGCCAACAATCCTTCCTCGGGCACTTTGATATCGGTCGTCAACCCCGCCGGGGTGTCCGCCCAAGTCGTATCGGGCGCAATCGACACGAACGGGCCAAACTTGAGGAGATCGCAGCCGGTGAACCCTAGTGGTTCCTCTCCGCTCCCATGCGAGAGGAAACTTGCTTCGCTGCGCGTGCTTGGGTCTTCCCACGCATTCACTTCGGCAGTGAGCGGCTGCGGCCCTTCGCACGCCGTCGGCATCGTGAGCAAGGGCGTCATCGCCGCGCCGCTCGGACATTCCCCCCCTTCTGCTGCATGGAGGCACTTGCCGCGCTGCCCGTCGTGACTGGGATCCGCGGGAACTCCCCAGATCGTCGTCGAATTGAACTCGATTTCGCGCCCCTGCGGCAGATTGTCGGCGTGCACGGTGATCCCATAGTCGCTCCCACTGCGAACGTCCGGTTCCAAGAAGACCTGGTTCCCAAACAGCGTGAATGCAAAAAGCGCCGGCACCCCGGGCGGCGGCACCAAATTGAATACCGGCCGGTTGTAGAGCCTTGATTCCAGACTATACCGGCCGTTTTGGCCACCAGCGAAAGCGAAGTGATCCACTCCAATCTGGGCGGAGTCAGAGCAGTTTTCGGTGTCGAACTGCTGGCGAGAGCACTGAGGAGCCGCGGTCTGATCACCCACGAAGCCCGGCGGCAGCTTCGAGGGTAAAGTTCTTTGCTTCACCCCCGGTCAAGGAGAAAGCTTCACTGCTTTCTTCTTCGAGGGTCGCGAATGTATCGAGATCGAACGCGACGGTGAACTCGTACGGGTGCGAGCCCGCTTGAGTATCGAGAGTGCCATCCGCGTTGCTGAACCACCCATAGAAGTCGGAGAACCCAAAAGGCGGCTTGGCCGAACTGACCGTGATCCGATCGGAGATCGATGCCGGGCTCAGCGCGCCCCCTCCGGAAACGGTGACATGGTTGATCCCAGTACCGGCTACGCCGACTTTCACACCAAATCCGACCGGCACATAGACCCCAACCCCGACGGGGCCGACCTGGCAGGTAACGACCTTTGTACCGGTGCATTCCCCGCCCCTACCGGCAGGCCCCGTCGATTCGATCCCCGCCGGCAATACATCCGTCACCGTGGCGGTCCCGGTGCTAGGCGCCGCCCCCACATTGTAAAGATCGATCTGAATCACCCCTTTGCCTCCCGGCCGCAGGTAGGAGGGCAATGGCCGTACCGTCGCCTGCCATCCCGGAGCGAGCGATTCCGCCGAGGCACTGGCACCTAGCGCACCCGTGGCGCAGACTGCGATGAGAACAGACAGGACCATCGCGTGCATACGACAGCGGACATCACGGCTCGCACGAGACGAGCGATCCGGACACACGGTCATGACTCCCTCCCCTGCTCGGAGCGTGTTCTGGGCTTCGCTGCATGCTTCTTACGTTTGGTGCTCGCCCGGGAGCATTTACCGCGGTTCGGCTTTCCGGCTCTTTGACACCGACCGTGTGCGGACCCCCCGCGAGTGGCTTTCTTTGGTCTCGTGGCTCTCTTCGGCCGCGGTGGCGCCGAGAGCGGATAGTTGCCGACGCCGTCGAACGTCACGCTCGCCGGCGTCGCGAAGACCGGTGGCGCGGCCGGTATGCCCTGACAGCCGCTTCCCGTGCACACGGGCGCAGATACTGGCTGCTCCCCGCCGACACGCACATCGAAAAGATTGAAGCCTTCGCTCCTATCCTGCGGGACCAGCTGCCCACGCGTGCCGATGAACACATCGTCCCCGGTCGCGCCCGCGTCCAGCAGGAACGACGAGGACGTGCTCGCTCCGCTCGACAGCAGATACTGACAGCCCGGGCTTTCATGGCAGCTCCCCGTCCCGTCGCGCTCCCACTCATACACATCCCGCTCACCATTGGTGTCCCGCGGCACAAGCGAAACCGCGCTGTCGAAGAACACCCTGCTGCCATCTTCGGAGATCCACCTGGGAATGTATGTGGCATTAAAGCTGAGTGGTAGAAATCCTGCCGCGTCACCTTCGGTGGAGCCCGCGGCAAGTTGCGGCGGTTCCCCACTACGACTGCACGAGGCACATACCAGGCTCCGCGTTTCCGCGTCGTAGATGTACACCTCTGCTAGACCTTCGTTTGGATAGCCGGTCAAGCCGAGTTGAGACATGAACACGAGCTGCTTGCCGTCGGGCGTGGTCTCTGCAGTACGACGCGCCAAATATGGCTGCCAGTCACCGGCCCTACCATACGTTTCGCCGAGTACGCCTGATCCCTGATAGGGAGCGACTTTGCCACCATCCTGTCCGGAGAGCGTGGCAATCGGTGTGCTTACGCCTTCATGCCATAGGAAGAGATGATCGTTTTCATCTACATAGTAGACATATTCTCCAGTCTGTTCGCTCGCCCCAAGCACAGCGATGGCATTCGCGGCAAGCTGTTCCCTCGCTCCGCTTCCGATATCGGCCCTGTAGAGCCGATCGCCTTCGATGTAGAAGACGTATTCACCATCCGATGTGGCGGTCCAGAATTGAGCCGACCCGTTTGATACGGCGACCGTGCAGGCATCCGCCGGCACAAGGCATTCGCCCTTTCCGCCAAGCGGACTCTGCGGCTGGATGTCATTCTCCCGCACGAAGATGCGCTCATCGTTCGAGCCGGGGTGCAGATCTGTCCAGAAGATACGCGATCCGTTTGCCGAGATCACATGACTGAAATCGGGTGTACCTGCCTGCGCTCCGAAGATTGCGTCCGTTTCCGTCGCCCCGCTCGGCAGCACGTTGACCAGGTGCGGCTGGCCATCGACCGAATCGTAGAGATCGTTTTCTTCCCCCGAAGGCGGATCCGCTTCGGCATTCGCGGTCAACGCTTCGTTAGCAACAAACAGAAGATGTTCGAGGTTCGAAGACGAACCCGCATACAAGAGTTCGTTATAAGGATAGGTTTCGGGCTCCTGATCTGGACTATCGGGGCCGATATTGGTAAACAGCGCATGATAGCTGCCATCGCTCGTCAAGCGCGCATAGAGGGCTTTGTGCTTTATTGGGGGTCCTTCGGCCAACGGCTCCAAGGATTCCCCTAGCCGCGTGCTGAGGATCCCTATCGAGAGGTCACTCGAAAAGGCCTGGTAGGCAACTTCCGGATACCCGGGGGGTTGAATGACGACCTGCTGCCACCCGCCTTCCGGCGAGCGGGTAGCCATGTACTCGTTGCCCTCCGGGCCACCGCCACTGTTCCCGTTTCCACCGGACGTGGGTGACCCAACGTACGCCACCGCTTCACCATCGGCCGCGGCCTCGGACGGAAGTTCGGTGGCCACCCCATCTCCTTGCTTGAGTGTTGTGCTTGATCCTAGTTCTCCCCGCTCATCTTTACCCAAGGCGGGTTCGTAGACATCCGCGTTCTGGTTTTCGGGTGGCGTCACCATTTCGTAGACCCGTCCGTCCGGTAGCCCGAGGATCCCGGTGGGCAGCGTGGTGAAGGTGTCGTCGGCGCCGCGCGTAGTGCCGTCTTCGCCGACGACCACGACTCGGAAGTGGTAGGTCGTCCCCGGTGTCAGGCCTTCGAGCTGCGCCGGGACGCTCACGGCGCCTTCCGCCCCCCCGGCGCTCATGACGGGCGTGGAGGAGCCATACGCGACAGTCGGACCATATTCGAAGTAGTAAGTGCCAGCGACACCCTCGAGGTCGATCTGCGCACTCACACGCGCACTGGAGGAACCAACATCGGAGAACGACTCCCGTTCGACTTCGGGCGCCCCCACCGCCAGCGCCGGAGCGCTGCACAGCAGCTGGCACCCCAGCGCTGCGCAGAGCACGACCATCGCGCGAATACATGCGCGAGCCGACGCTCGAGCAGGCCATACTGCGGGATATGCAGAGAACCTCATCTAGCCATCTCCTCCTCAAGAGCTGAGGGGAGACCCCCTCGATCGGTGAACAACGACGCGCCCAACGGCGCACCGGCACAAGACTCATCAACAGCGGGGGTATGTATCCGGATGCTCCTAGCAACCATCTCCCCCTTCGCGGTGAGCGCCCATGCGTTGGGCTCACCCTTCACACGCCCCGGACCCGTGTTCGCGAGCAACCCAAGGCGCTCCAACCGCGCCAAAAGCTTCGAGACCTGCCCCGGGTCGGAGATCCCAGCCCGCTCACCCGCCTCGCGGTTGCTGGACCCCGGATGCTCCGCGATCCCTTCGAGCACTCGCGCCGTGCGATAGGTCAAGCGCATCGAGACACCGCCCAGCGGGTCGAGCACGCCCTCCGCGGCCCCGCGAGCAGCACGCGCCGAGCGCGTGGGGGGAGCCAGCGCCGGGCGTACCAGCTCACGTCGCGCCGCCGAGGTGCCCTGGTAAGGCAGCACGATCATTCCCATCAACTCCCCAACCAGACTCGTCAACGGCCGGCGCTCACCCCGCAACAGCCGCGCATACACAATCGAGAAGGCCGCCCCCACCAAGCCCTCGGCCGTCAGCGGCGTGCACCGTTCCGCGCGCACGCTCAGCAGACGCCCCTCGTCGACCACACCCGCCAGCTGCGAGAGAACCGCTTCGCGACGCTCCAACACCCGCGGGCCGCCACGCAACGCCTGCACCACCAATACCCGCGCGAGCACCGGCTCGCGATCGAGAAACGCGAGGATCGTGAGCAGCCCTCCGCGCACCCGCTCTCGCCACGCCAAACCCTCGAGGCCCGCCGCGGAAAACTCCGCGACCAGCAGACCGAGGATGTCCTCGATCCCCGTCGCCAGACACGCTTCGCGGTCGGGGAACAGCTCATAGAACGTGCGCCGCGAAACCCGCGCACGCGAGGTTATGTCCGCCACCGAGGTATCCGGGTACCCCAACTCGTCGACCGCCCGTACCGCCGCCGCCAGCAGCCGCGCGCGCTGGATCTCCACGAAGCGCTCGTGCTGGCCAACCTGCGACCGCTCACGCCCACCTGCACCATCACCCCTTGCAGGTCGCGCCGCAACCTTGCCACCACGCCGAGCCGGCGCACGCGCGGGCATCACGCCACGCTTCCCATCGGACGCGCGCGCAACCCGCTCCGCGCGGGAGTCAAGCAGAGCGTGCAAATCCCGCCCCGCGCGGGGTGGGAAGGCAGTCCCGTTAAGGCCGGGCGATCAGTGCGCCTTGCCTTGGTTCCCCTAAGGCAAGAGAGAGAGAGAGAGAGAGAGATGCGACAGCGCCAAGCTGGCGCATCTAGCATCACTTATTTCGCGGGGTGCGAAGACCCCTGTCACGTTTCTCCCTCTCGAAACCACGCTAAACAATCTCCCTCATAACGCTTCGCGACCCAGGCCCTCTCCCAAACTATCCCTGCTCGCGCGTTCCAGTCAACCACAGGTCGGTTGACCCAAACCCGGTCTTATGTCTTGGATCGACCACCCGGGGGTGGCCAACAACGACGAAACCGTACCATGGGGAACTCTTGCTGTCAAGTCCCTACGGCGAGGACCTTCGCGGGTACGGTGTGTTGTCTGCGTGCGCTGCGCCGACCAGATCACCGATCCGTGCCGGCTCGCAGCGGCGGTCGCGGGGCATGGAGGCCCCGCGCCCAGGCGGATGGCACTTTGCCGGGCGGCGCGCGGACGATCCCTGAACATCGCAGGACACCCCCCCGGGCAGGATGTCCGATGAGGGGGCTCGCTGCGAGCATCCTGGTCGGGTCCGTCGGCAACATCGCTTGCAGCCCTTCCCATGCGATGCAAATTGCATTCGAACCTGATACGGTGCCCCCCGTTCGTGCCGAATCCTCCTTCCCACGGGAAGGGCGAGCGGGGGAACCAGTGCGGTCCGCATAGGGCCGCGGGGGCGAATCGCCACGTTTGTGTGGCGTAGCGCATTGCGCGAGCCCGACAGCTAACCCCGTAGGCGCCACCGCAACGTCGAAAGGATGTGCTGCGCCCTATGCCGGGATCCGCCCGTCGTGACCTCGCCACCCTCGAGCCCTGGGAGGCCTCGCTCGCTCGATCGCGTGCGCGCCGCCGCCGTGACGGCGCCCGCACCGCCCGACGCAGTGGTAACTCGAAGCTTGCCCTGGTGTCGCCGGTATCCCTCGCCGCTCTGCTTGACGCCCGCCGCGAAGCGGCGCGCGATCTGGCCGAACATGAGCCGTGGGACCTCTCGCTGGGGCGCTCCCGTGCCCGCCGGCGCGCTGCGCAGCTGCGCTTCGTGCCCGCCTCCTCGCGCGCCAAGCGGCTCTCTTTGGGCGCCCTCGTGGCGCTCACCGCCGGGCCCGCCGCGGCGCTACTCGACTCCGGTGGCAGCGTCGCCGCCGCGGGGGCGGCGCCCGCCGAGCTCGACCCGATCACGACGACCACCCACCACATCACGCTCAGCGCCGGCAGCGAAGGCCGCCAGGTGCGCCTGCTGCAGCGCGCGCTCGGGCTCGCGATCGACGGTGTCTACGGGCCCGAAACCGAAGCGGCGGTGCGCCGCTTCCAGGCCACGCGCGGGCTCACCGTCGACGGCATCGTGGGCGCCCGCACCTCGCACGCGCTCGCCGTGCACGCGCCGCCGGTGCTCTCCGGCGCCGCCGTGCTGCGCGACCTCGCCGGGGAAACCAGCGAACCGGCGCCCGGGGAAGTGCGCGAAGCGGTCTCCGCCCCCGGTACCACCGGCACGCTCGCGGTCGCCGGCACGCTCGAAGGCGCGGGCTCCGCGGTGGGCGCTCCCGCGGGCGGTGAAGGCACCGCCGGCGGCGGGGAAACCGCTAGCGGCAGCGAAACCGCGGGCAGCGGCAACGGCGGCACCGTCGCACTCGAAGGCGCCAGCTCATCCAGCGCAGCCACCACCCCCGAAGCGACCGCTCCCGCCGAAGGCGCGGGCAGCGACGAAACGGGCGGCACCGCGATCCCCGCCGGCGCCGGCCCCACCGGCAACTACGCGGCGCCCGCGATCCTCGAAAGCTCGGGCGGCACCACTTCGCCCGGGGAAACCGGTGCGGCCGGCGAAGAAGCCGCGGGCGTGGTCGGCGCCGGCGAAGAAGCCACGGGCGGCGCTGGCACCGGCGTTGGTGCCGCGGGCGCAGACTCCGAACACGCCGTCGCCTCCGCGCACGCCACGACCGACGCGGTGATGCGCCTGCAGGCCTCGCTGCACGTCGCTGTGGACGGCGAATTCGGCCCTGCCACCGAGCGCGCGATCCGCAGCTTCCAGGCCGCCCACGGCCTCACGGTCGACGGCGTCGCCGGGCCCGCCACCTGGCAGGCGCTCGGTGCGCACAGCCAGCCCGAGCTGACTCCTCCCCCCTCCGCACTGCCAGCGCCCCACCCGCACGGCGGGGGCCACCGACAGGCCGGCGGCCAGATCGGCGGCACCGGCGCCACCAGCGATGTCGCGGACGTCGCGCCGCACCCCGCCGCAGGGATCGGCCGCGGGGGGGCGGTGCGCCGCCTGCAGGAAGCCCTGCACGTCTCCGTGGACGGCGAATTCGGCCCCGCCACCGAGGCCGCGATCCGCCACTTCCAGGCTGAGCACGGCCTCACGGTCGACGGCGTCGTCGGTCCCGCCACGTGGAGCGCGCTCGGCGATGCCGGCCTGCCCGAACTGCACCCGCCGCACTGGGCGCTCGCCGGAGCAGGTGGCGGCAGCTCGTCCTCCACCGCCGGCGGCGCCGGCGCCCCGGGCGCCAGCTCCTCGAGTGCCGAAGGGACCGTCGCGCGCGTGATCGCCGCCGCCGACGAAATCGCCACCCGCCCCTACGTCTACGGCGGCGGCCACGGCTCGTTCATCTCCGACGGCTACGACTGCTCCGGCTCGGTCTCCTACGCGCTGCACGGCGGCGGCCTGCTCTCCGCACCGGAGGACTCGACCGGCCTTGAGTCCTACGGCGAAGCCGGCCCCGGCCGCTACATCACGATCTACGCCAACGCCGAACACGCCTGGATGACGATCGACGGCCGCCGCTACGACACGGTCGCCTTGGCCGAAGACGGCTCCCGCTGGGGCGGGCCCTCCGACGATGGCGGCGGCTTCGTGGAGCGCCACCCGGACGGGTTGTAGCACGGAGCATCATCCTGCTTGTTGTAGGGGTTAGTTTATGCCGTCTTCGTCTGGCAGCCGCAGGTGGATGAGATGAATCGCCTGGTTTGCGGGGGCGGCGGGAGGGGTTATGTATGTCATTTTCAGACCCCTACCCTTCATTTTGTGAAGTGGCCAGGCGGATTTGGATGCTTTCGTTTTAGACCCAAACCCTTCATTTTGTGAAGTGGTAGGGGCCGTTGGTGGTGTCTCAGTTTGGGGATATAACCACCGACTGGACCTGTGGAGCAGCAACCAGATGACGTTATGAGAGGTCCAGTAGCTGGTTGGTTCGCCCAAATGCACTTATATGGCGTCTCGCCGGGTCTGCGGGTCCCGACCAAACTGAGGCACTACCGGGCCGTTTGCTAGACATCTGCACTCCTTCCATTCCCATCAGGAGCGACGACCAACTGCAAGACCGAGCAGCTCGGCAGCCTCCACGACAGTGGGGTGCGCAAGCGTGAGCTGGTCGACATCGCCGACGCTCAAATGAGGCGCCACGCGATCGAAGAGCGTGAAGTTGATCAGGCTCGCCTCGAGCGTCGACCACCAACGTAGGCCAACGGCATCGGGAGTCCCGTCGAATAGGCGCGCCGCGTACGCCTGCGTGACCGCCCGTGCGCGCGTCGCGACCAGAGATGGGCGCAGTCCGCTGCTCACCAGCACGCGCGGGTCGTCGAGGTCCACGAGCCGCGCGCGGTCGTCGAGCTCCAAACGTGCCAGCGCCAACGGCAAGCCCGCCCTTTCCAACATCCCCTGGGAGAGCGTCCCGCTCGCGCGGAACGGTGCGAGCGCCTCGGCGACCGCCGAGACGGGATCGTGCGAGACATACAGGCAGCCATAGCGATCGGGGTTGTCATGGCGGCCGAAGCCCTGCAACTCGCGAGGGAACCACAGCGCGCCGCCGGGCTGCGCCGGAGACGCCTGCGCCCGCCACGGCACCAGGCGCCAGAGGATCACGCGAAGCTGCCCGCGCGCTCCTGAGCGATCGCATCCAGCAGCTCGCGAGAGCGCCCGGCACGCACGAGGTCGATCGGCCGGCGGTCGCCAAGGTGCGGATTGACGCCGTGCAGCCACTGCTCCGCCGCTTCCGGCGAGTACAGCCGCAGCAGGCTCGACATCACGAGCTCGAGCAGATCCACCCGCTGTGCATTGGCCTCGTCGATCCCCTTCCCCCGGCGCCAACGCGTCACCTGCGCGGGACTCACCCCTAGCAGCTCGGCAAATCGACGTTGCGAGCGGAAATCGTGGCTCAAGGCCACCACCTTCTCGGCGGTGCTCACGGGCATAGCCGTATCGTAGCGCAACAGAAAGTGTTGCGCAATTCCAGCCCGAGCGAGCGTACCGTCCCAAGCGCGGCCTAACTTGCGGACAGTCGTCTGATCAGGCGACCCAGAATACGTCCGACAAAGGAGGCGGCCATGCTAGCGCGAGCGCGTACGTTCACGATCGAGGGGCTGCAGACGCGCGCGGTGACCGTGGAGGTGGACATCCGCGCCGGGCTGCCATCGTTCACGATCGTCGGTCTTGCCGACGCCGCGGTGCGCGAGGCGCGCGATCGCGTGCGCGCGGCGATCCTCAACTCCGGGTATGAGTTCCCCGAGCGGCGGATCACCGCCAACCTCGCCCCCGGCGACATTCCCAAGGTCGGCCCCGGGCTGGATCTCGCGCTCGCCTGCGCGGTGCTGGCGGCCTCCGACCAGCTCCCGCCCAAGCGCCTGGCGAGCCATGCGCTGTTCGGCGAGCTCTCGCTCGACGGCGAGGTGCGCCCCTGCCACGGCACCCTGGCGATCGCACAGGCTGTGCATGAGGAAGGCTTGCACGCGCTCGTGCTGGCGGGGGCGCGGGCACGCGAGGCGGCGCTGGTGGAGGGCCTGCACGTGGCGGTTGCCGAGCGTCTCGCCAGCGCCGCGCGCGTGCTGAGCGGCGGGCCTGGCGATCCGCTGCCGGTGCCCCGCCCGCAGGATGAGGAGTCCGAGCGCGTTGGCGAGGTGGCGGGGTGGAGCGGCGGGTCGGGGCATCTGGATCTCTGCGACGTGCGCGGTCAGCCACAGGCTGTCGAGGCACTGATATTGGCCGCCGCGGGCGAGCACAACCTGCTGCTCAGCGGCCACCCGGGCACCGGCAAGACGATGCTGGCGCAGCGGCTGCCGACGATCCTGCCGCCGCTCACCCGCGCGGAGGCGATCGAGGTAACCCGCATCCAAAGCATCACCGGCCGCCTGGAAGATGGGGAGCTGATCCGCCGCCGTCCCTTCCGCGCCCCACACCATTCGATCACCACCGCCGGCCTGGTTGGCGGCGCACGGCGCGGATGGGTGGGCGAGGTGGTGCTCGCCCACCGCGGAGTGCTGTTCCTCGACGAGCTCTCCGAGTTCGCGCGCCCCACGCTCGAGGCGCTGCGCCAGCCACTGGAGGACGGGCGCGTGGCGATCGTGCGCGCCCGCCACTCGGCGGTGTACCCCGCGCGGTTTGCGCTGATCGCCGCGACCAACCCCTGCCCCTGCGGCTACCTCGGCGACGGCGAGAACTGCAAATGCGGCGAAGCCGACATCGCCCGCCATAAGCGGCGCCTCAGCGGGCCGCTGCTGGATCGCATCGACCTGATCGCCCACCTGCAGCGGCCCGCCGCGCGGCGACCCGTGCGGACGGGTGGTGCGCGCGAAGACCGATTCTCCGCTCGGGCCGGGAACACAGGCGAGAACCGAGTCTCTACGCGGCTGGGCGAGCGCGACCAGGCCGACGCGCCGGCGATCTCCTCCGCTGAGGCCCGCGAGCGGGTGGTCAACGCCCGCGAGCGCCAGATCTCGCGCCTGCGCGAAGAGGGGGTGAGCGCCAACGCCCACATGGACGCCCCCATGCTGCGCCGCCACGTGGCACTGAGCGAGGGGGCCGAACGGTTGCTGCGCAGCGCACAGGAGCGGGGCACGATGAGCGCCCGCGGCATCGCCCGCGTGCTGCGTGTGGCCCGCACCGCCGCCGACCTTGACGGCAGCGCGAGCACGCGCGAGCAGGACGTCGCGCTGGTGCTCTCGCTGCGCGCACAGGAGCCCGGCAAGGGAAGGCGGGCAGCGTAATGGGCGCGCCCCGGGACGCCTGCCTTGCATGCCTGCGCCGCGCCTGGCTGCTGGAGACGTTGAGCGCGCGGCTGGCCTATCGCGCGCGCGAGCCCGAGCGTCTGTTGCAGACGTTGGCGCTTCCCGACGAGCAGCTGATCAAAGCGCTCGGCGGCAGGCGCAGAGAGGAGCTGCTGGCGCGCCACGCACAATTTCAGCGCGACCAGCTGCCACCGACCGAGGGGGTGCAGCGGATCTGTCGTCACGATCCCCGTTACCCTCTGGCACAGCGGGGAGCAGACGCGCCGCAGGTGCTGCACGTGGCGGGCGGCGTCGAGCGCATGCACGCGCTGCTGGCAGAGCCGGCGGTGGCGATCGTGGGGACGCGCCGCGCGAGCGACTACGGCATGGAGGTCGCCTACGGCCTCGCGCGCGGTTTGGCGGCGAGTGGGATCACGGTGGTGAGCGGCCTCGCGGAGGGCATCGCGGCGGCGGCCCACCAGGGCGCGCTGCAGGCGGGCGCGCGCACGGTGACGGTGATGGCGGGCGGCGTGGACGTCGCCAACCCCGCGAGCTGGCGCGGCCTCCACCGGCGCATCGCCGCGGAGGGCTGCGCGCTGGCGGAGCTGCCGTGCGGCGCCGTCGCGCGGGGCTGGTGCCACATCGCCCGCGCGCGGATCATGGCGACGCTCGCGCGCATCGTGATCGTGGTGGAGGCGCACGAGTGCCCCACCGAACTGCTGCACGCGCGGCTGGCGGCCACCGCAGGCGCAACTATCGCAGCCGTCCCCGGACGCGTGAGCGCCCCCGCCGCGCGTGGCCCCCACCAACTGCTGCGCGAGGGCGCGTTGCTGGTGCGTGACCCCCAGGATGTGTTGGATGTGCTGTACGGGGTAGGCGTACACCGAGCCACCGTGTCGCGCCCCGCGCAGGGGGGCCGCCTGCAGGCCGTACTGGATCAGGTGGGCTCGGGTAACGACACGGTGGCCAAGCTCACCGCGGGAGACGCGCTCGAAGGCGCTCCTGCGCACGAGGTGCTCGTGGCGCTCGCCGAGCTCGAGTTGGGCGGCGCCGTCACGCGCGGGGACGGGGGGCGGTATGTGGTGTGCTTGTGAGGCAAGCCGGCAGTGAGCGCCCGTTATACCCGCCTGCTAGATCGTCCACTTGGGATCTTCATGCACGTTGAGTTCATGACCGACCGGCGCGAGGTCGTCAACTACTCGATCGTTCTGCTGGTTGCGGTGGAGGGGGAGATGCAAACGGTGCGTCTGTACGACGGCGCTCATGGCGAGAACGAGATGCATCGATACACACGAGAAGGCGGGAAGCAGCCCGCCGAGGTTGTCCATCACGGTCGCCTTGGTTCGGGAATGCGTGCCGCGATCGAAGAGATGACGCACGGCTACAAGGCTATGATCGAGTCATGGCACAGGCAATGAACACAAGCAAAGAGGAATCCCCTGCCGCTCGGGTGATGGACAAGGCGATCGAGTTGGCAATCGAAGAACGCTCTCCTTACCCCGAGAAGGCCGCATTCATCGATGCTGATGCGCCATCAGTGGGAGCAGAGATCAAGCGGGCTATCGATAATGACTACGCGATAGTCCTCGTCTCCGCCGACGGCAGTACACGCATCCTGCGCGCAGAGCCCGTCCACAGCTGACGCTACAGCCGAGCGGAAACCGCCAGTCGTCCGCGTTTGCAATAAGTCGCTCAGCAGTGCGGCGGTGCGGTATCTTGCGCGAAGTCAGATGGAGCCCTGACGTGAAGGCCCGACACCGGCCTTCCTGACCGCCCACTTTTCGGACAAGGGCTGATGGCTCCTTTCGCGAACTCGAAAAAACCATCCGCGAGAGGACCATCCAGCATTGCGCCCTTCCCGAATGCCCAATCCAGATAGACGCGAGCTCGCGGCGATCTTCATCGGCGGGGCAGCCGGGGGCCTGTTGCGGGTGTGGCTCGGCGAGACGTTCACGAGCACCGCCACGCAGTGGCCGTGGGCGACGTTCGCGATCAACATCAGCGGCTCGTTCCTGCTCGGCTACCTTGCCACCCGCCTGCAGGAGCGCCTGCCGCTCTCGACCTACCGGCGCCCGCTGCTCGGCACGGGCTTCTGCGGCGCATACACCACGTTCTCGACGATGCAGGTTGAGATCCTCGCGATGGTCGAACACAACCGCTACGGGCTCGCCGCGGGCTACGCCGGAGCGAGCATCGCGGCCGGCTACCTGGCGATCTGGGTGGCCACGGCGAGCGTGCGACGGGTGCGGGTGATCGCGTGAGCGCGTGGGTGTGGATCAGTGTGGCGCTGCTCGGCGGCGGCGGGGCCCTAGCGCGCTTCATGCTCGACGGCACGATCGGCGCGCGCGTGGCGAGGGGCGGCTTTCCGCTCGGCACCTTCGCGGTCAACGCCAGCGGCGCACTGCTGTTGGGTGTGCTCAGCGGAGCGGCGCTCACCGGCGACGCGCTGGTGCTGGCGGGCACCGCGACGCTCGGCTCCTACACCACCTTCTCCACTTGGATGCTCGAGTCCCAACGCATGGCGGAGGACGCCGAGCTCACCGGGGCAGCGCTCAACCTCCTGCTCAGCCTCGCCGTTGGCGTCGGTGCGGCCGCGCTCGGACACGCGATCGGGGTACAGCTGTGAACGAGGACTGCCTGACCCTCACCACCTACTTCGGCGAGCGCGACCGCACGCCCGATGGTCTGCTCGCGGACGAGCTGCTCGAAATCTACGGCGGGCACCGCCTCGCGGCGAGCGTGCTGCTGCGCGGAACCGAGGGCTTCGGGGGCCTGCACCACCTGCGTACCGACAGGCTGCTGAGCCTCTCCGAAGACCTGCCCGTCGTCTCGATCGCGGTCGACCGGCGCGAGCGGATCGAAGCGATGCTCGAGCCGCTGTTACAGGTCAAGCGCCGTGGGTTGGTGACGCTCGAGCGCACCCGCCTGCTCACCGGCGAGATCGGGCCGGTGCAACTGCCCGAGCAGCTCCAGGAGGCGACCAAGCTGACGATCTATGTCGGCCGCCGCGAGCGCGTCAACGGCACGCCCGCGTTCGCCGCGGTCTGCGAGTTGCTGCACCGCCACAGGATCGCCGGCGCCACCGTGCTGCTGGGCGTCGACGGCACCCGCGGCGGCCGCCGCTTCCGCGCGGGCTTCTTCAGCCGCAACGCCGACGTGCCGACGGTGATCGTCGCGGTCGGCTCCGGTGAGCGCATCGCCGCGGCGATGCCCGAGCTCGGGAGCCTGCTGAGCGAGCCGCTGCTGACGCTCGAGCGCGTGCGCGTGTGCAAGCGCGACGGGAAGCTGCTCGCCACCCCCCACGAGCTGCCCGCGAGCGACGAGCACGGGTTGAACCTGTGGCAGAAGCTGACCGTGTACTCCTCCCAGAGCGCCACCCACGAGGGCCGCCCGCTGCACCTCCAGCTGATCCGCCGCCTGCGCGAATCCGACGCCGCCGGCGCCACCAGCCTGCGCGGCATCTGGGGCTTCCACGGCGACCACGTCCCGCACGGCGACCGCCTCCTGCGGATCCGCCGCCACGTCCCGGTCATGACGATTGTCATCGACACCCCCGAGCGGATCGCCCACGACTTCGCGATCATCGACGAGCTCACCGCCGAGCACGGCCTCGTCACCAGCGAGATGGTCCCGGCCGTGAGCGCAATGAGCGCCGCCGAGACCCGCGGCGGGCTGCGGTTGGCTCGGTTTGAGTTTTGAAGGGCCGGGCTGGCGTCCACCGCGGTTCGGATCGCTTCGGGGCGAGAGTGGACATCGCGGCCTTGCTCGGGCCTGGGGCGGTTATAGTTCTCGCCTTGCGCGGATGTAGCTCAGTTGGCTAGAGCGTCTGCTTGCCATGCAGAAGGTCGTGGGTTCGAGTCCCATCATCCGCTCTCGGGAAGGTCCTGCTAATCGCCGGGTTTTCTGCTGCTTGGAGCGTTTGAGGCTCGCGCGAAGGGCCGCGGGCACCATACCGGTGTCGTTCGTGCACGTACTTGGAGGGGTCGCGAGCGGTGGGGATCGCTCATGTTGCGTCCGGTTGGGGAGCAATGCTGACCGCCGTGGAGAGCAAGCCGCCCGACGAGACCATCGACCCAAACGGCGCGCGAGTCCTTCTGAACGACACCCTCTGGTGCGAGAAGATCGTTCGGGACCACGCGGAGATCGCCGCGTATAGGGCCGAGGTCCTGCAAGCGGTGTCCGCGCCCGATCATGTGGCGCGCGATCCGAACTTCGAGCGCCGCACGCGTTACTACGCGCGCGGCTTGGGCCCGAGCCGCTGGCTGCTGGTGGTCGTAAGCTATGAGCAGACGCCGGCACGCATCGTCTCGGCGTTCGCCAACCGGAAGGACCCAAAGTCATGGAGCGCGTGAACATCACGATCGGGTCGCTGCACTTCGACCACGCCGATTACGACGCCGAGAACGACGTGCTCTATCTGCACGTCGGCGAGCCCCAGTCGGGCGAGGGCGAGGAGACCCCCGAGGGCCACGTCGTTCGGTACGCGCCGGGAACGAACCGGGTCGTCGGTCTCACGGTGCTTGGTGCGCGTCATCTGCTGGAGCGCGACGGCCATTTGGCGGTCACGGTTCCCGAGACCGTTGAGACCACCGCAGAGGATCTGGCTCCGGCACTAGCGGCTCTCTGAGCTAGAGCCAGGCGAGACTGGCTCTAGCGTTGATCAGTTCCGGCTCAAATTCGGGCGCTCCGATTGGAGGGTCGTTGGATGCTGGGAAGCGCCGTGGACGTCCTCAGCTTCGGGTGGCGCCCGCCGAGCCCGAGCGTAGGAGTGGCTCGATGGGCGCAAGCCCCTCTCGCACGAACTCGTGACCGGCAAGGTCGGTGGGTACTTCCAACATACGTCAATCGGATACGGGTCATCGTGGTCGGTGGGGACTTCCCGCCATCGTAGACGGGTCATCAGCGACGCCCACCAGCGGCACATTTTGGACCGCAGTCCAAAGGCATGAAGGGCGCGATGGGCCAATATCGATCCCATGACCCGCTCCCTCTCCCACTCGATGCCCAGCACTCCACGACGGTTCCTACTGCTCCCCGAGGAATCGCTCGCCACCCCCGGACGGGGGCCGCGGATACGGCGCTACAGACTGGCCAGCGTTGCGCGGCGCTCCGGACCGGGCGCGAGCGATCGCTCTCCCCGTCGGCCCCCAGCCGACGGGGAGGGGCAGTAGCCGCCGCAGTCCTCCCCCACCGGTAGGCTCCGGCGAATGCTGCGGCGCCCCGCCGCGCCTGACCCCGGGAGCCACCGATGGACGTGCCGATCCACCTGCTGCACGACGACGCGCAGCCGCCGCACTATGCAACGCTCGGCTCCCACGGCTTCGACCTGTGCACCGCCGAAGCGGCGGAGATCGCACCCGGGGAGATCGTGCTGGTGGGCACGGGGTTGGTGTTCGCCACACCGCCCGGCTGGTGCCTGCTCGTGTGCCTACGCTCCTCCACGCCGCGGAAGTTCGGCGTGATCCAGCCGCACGCGGTGGGAATCATCGACGAGGACTACCGCGGCCCCGCGGACGAGGTGAGGCTGCAGCTGCTGAACTTCACCGCCTCCCCCACCACGATCCCCGCGGGCAGCAGGATCGCGCAGGGGGTGTTCGTGCGCGCCGGCAGGGCACAGTGGAGCGTGCACGATCCCGCGGAGCACAGCCGCGGAGGCTTCGGCAGCACCGGCGGGTAGGCCGGCGGTGCTGCCGGCCGGCGGGCAATCGCCTGGTCGGGCGCAGTCGAGCCTGCATGATCTGAGCGCACAGCCACGAAAGTTTGGGAAGCACGTGCGTGCAGTTCCGGCCACGTCCCGCGGGCGGCCCGGCAAGTCGAGCGCAGGCGTGCGGATTGGCGGGTAGAACACTTGCGGGCGCTCGGCACAAAGCTCAAGCTTATATTTCAATCATCCGATGCCTGCGAAGATTCATTCTGCCCACACTAATAGCGATGGATGGAACAGAACCCAAGCTCCAGGAAGCAAAAGCCAGCCGCCCTTTGGAAGAATGACGAAAAGATGACAGAGAGCTACCGATACCTCCCCGCCGACATCCCGGTACCGATCGACGACGGGGCCGCCGACCACTTGCGAGGGATGGAGGTGCCGAGCGTGACGCTGAGCTCGACCCTCGGCGAAGCACTCGACCTGGCGGGCGCCACCGAGCGCCTGGCCGTGGTGTATGTCTACCCGCGCACGGGGGTGCCGGGCGAGCCGCTGCCCGAGGGGTGGGACGAGATCCCGGGCGCCCGCGGCTGCACGCCGCAGAGCTGCGCCTTTCGCGACCATGTGCTCGAGCTCGCGGCCTACGGTGCCTCGGTGCTCGGCCTGAGCGCCCAGCCGCACGAGGAGCAGCGGGAGTTCGCCGGCCGCGAGCACATCCCCTACCCACTGCTGAGCGATCCCGACATGCAGTTGGCGCACATCCTTGGACTTCCCACCTTCGAGGCCGCCGGCAGGAGCTACTACCGGCGCCTGACCCTGATCGCCCACCAACGGCGCATCGCGAAGGTGTTCTACCCGGTATTCCCTCCGCACCGCAACCCCGCCGACGTGCTCGACTGGCTGGCGGATCAGCCGATATAGAAGCCCGCCGCGGCTCGACTGGCCAGGATCAGCCGATGCAGGACCTCCTCGTCATATTCCCCAACCGGGTCGGGGATCAGCCCATCTAGGAGCCCGCCGACCGCGCCGCGGCGAGCTCTCCCGGCTCCGGCGCCCGATCCGGCTCCCCGTCGTCCACCGACGCCCCCGTCCCAGACGCTGCGGCGGCAAGCCCCCGCAGCGTCACCATCCGCGTGGCAAGCGGGACGGCGAACAGCACGACGACCGCCATCGCCAGGAAGGCGGCAAGCGGGTGGTGGACTAGCGCCTGCACCAGCAGCGCCACCACCAGTCCCCCGAGGTTGCCCGCCATCCACACGATCGCCCCCGCGGTGCCCGCCGCGGGGCCGGCGAGTCGCTCGGCGACGGTCATCAGCACCGGCAGCGCGGGGAGCAGAACCGCGCCCATCGCCACCATCACCACCGCCCGCCCGGCGATCCCGGGCAACACCCCCAAGGCGACGCTGCCGAGGCAGCCGGCGACGATCACCGCCCCCATGAACCGGCGCTCTGCGCCGCGCGCCGCGATCGCCGGGGGCAGCACCGCGCATCCGACCACACCCGCGACGATCATCCCCACCAGCAGCGCCCCCGCGGCTGTTTCGGAGATTCCGGAGGGCTGCAGCAGCGTCTGCAGCCACGTGGAGAGCGCGACGAACACGCCGAAGCCAAGGAACGCGAGGCCCGAGATCACGCGGATCTCGGGGCGCGCCCACAGCGCGCGCGCGACGCCCCCTTCGATCGCTGTCTGCTCCCCCTCGCCGCTGCCGTGCCGGCGCAACGCGAGCGCGAGCGCACCGGCCGCGAGCACGGCGAGCGCGGCCTGGATCTCCAGCAGCAGCTCCAGGCGCGAGGCGCCCAGCAGCGGGCCGAGCAGCAGCGCGGCGAGCATCCCGACGAAGCCGGCGGCGGACGCTAGCGAGATCCCAAGCGCGCGCGAGTGGGTGGGGAGGTATTCGCCAGGGAGCTTCGCCACCGCGCTCATCACCACCGGCTGGGCGAGCGCCACCAGCGACTGCCCCACCAGCGCCCACGCGAACGTCAGCCCGCCGAGGCGCACCAGCCCGCCGGCGGCCACCAGCGCCCCCCCAAGCGCGAGCGAGGGGCGAAACCAGCGATCGAGCAGCGCGCCCGCGGGGATCGCCAGCACGACGTACAGCAGCGGGAAGATCTCCGCCAGCCACCCCACCGCGCCAACCGACACCCCGTAGCGATGGGCGGATTCGGTCGTGATCGCCGCGTAGGTCAGCCATAGCATCTGGGTTGCGGCCGCCACCAACCCGTACGCCGCGACCACACGCCAACCGGCGGCGGTCGTCGCTTCCCCCTGGCTCTTCCCGGCCACTCCCTGTGCTTGCATTTCGGGCTCTTCGTAGCACAAACCGGCGGCTCGCCCCCCTGCACTTCCGACACCCGGCAGTGCCTCAGTTGGGTCGGGACCCCCAGCCCTGGCGAGGCGTCATGAGTGCATGGCGAACCAACCAGCAACTGGACCTCTCATAACTGCCACCCGGTCGCTGCCCCACAGGTCCAGTCGGTGGTATGCCCCCAAACTGAGACACCACCACGCACCCAACCTACTTCACAAATGAAGGGTAGGGACCCAAACAAAGCCTCCAACCCCACCCTCCCTCCCCAGCCAACTTCGGCCGCAGCCCGCTTCACCGGACCCGCAAGAGCGCTTCAGCCGGCTCGACTCTTTCGATATTCAGGTCCGTCCCGGATGCGCCGATATGTACAACGTGTCCCGGGGAGAGCGACAGCGAGCATGGCTGCCTGCCGCCGTGACCGTGTGCGTTGCGGTGCTCACGCTTGTGGGCGCCTACGTGACGTACAGGCAGGCCCAACACAACGCGCAAGCGCAGCGCGCCACCCTCGCGACCAACATCCGCACGCAGGCGGTGGATACGGTGGATGCCGCGATCCGCCGTACCAGCGAGCTCGCGGCGAGCGCCGGCGCGGACTGGAATGCGCACACCGCGATCTTCGCCGCCGTCGCCCGCGGGCTGGAGCGCGAACCGGGGATCAACGGCGTGGGGCTGATGGAAGTCGTGGGCGCCACTCAGCGCAGCAACTTCGAACGCCGGGTCGCCCCGATCGAGACGAGCGGCCCGGGGGGCGCGCTGCGCGCCGCGCCGGCGATGAGCACCTACTTCGTCGTGCTGGACAGCGCCCGCAGCGACGGAGGCCCCAGCAACGTGGGGTTGGACATCGGCGCGCAGCGCACGCGCCTGGCGACGCTGCTGGCGGCGGCGAGGTCGGGACGGCCACGCGCGACGCCGCCGGTGCGGCTGATGAGCAGCGGCCGGCTGGGGACGGTGCTGTACGTGCCGGTGTACCGCCCCTCCTCTCCGACGGGCACACCGGCGCAGCGTCTCAGAGCGTTACGCGGGTTTGCGTCGATCGGCTACAGCTACACGCTGCTACGGCCAGCGCTGCTGCGAACGATCCCGCCGGGCACGGCCTTCTCGCTGAAGGAGGGCGGCGTACGGCTGATGGCAAAGGGCTCCCCCGTGAACGCCACCGATTCGCGGATCATGGTGGCGGGAAGCATCTGGACGCTGGCCGTCGGCGAGCCCTCGCCCGCCCTCTCACTGCCGGCGGCGATCCTGCTGGTGGGCGCCATGCTGACGCTGATGGTGGGCACCCTCGGCGTGCAGGCGCGTCGCAGGGAGCGCTACGCAGAGGCGCTCGTCGCCCGCCGCCTGGCCGAGCGCGATCAGGCCGAGCGGGCGCTCGAGCAGGCCCGCAGCGAGGAAGCGGTCGCCCGCAGCCGCTACGAGGCCGAACTGAAGCACATGGCCGACCACGACCCGCTGACCGGCCTGCTCAACCGCCGTGCCTACGAGCGCAGCCTCGAGGAGCACCTGGCGCGCGGCGAGCGCTACGGCCACGCCGGCGCGGTGATGGTGTTGGACCTCGACTCCTTCAAGGAGGTCAACGACACCCTCGGCCACAGCGCCGGCGACGAGCTGATCGTGCGCGTCGCGGGCGCCTTGGCGAGCCGCCTGCGCGAGAGCGACACGCTGGCGCGCCTCGGGGGCGACGAGTTCGCGATCCTCACCCCCAACGGGGAATGCGAGGAGGCGGAGAGTCTCGCCGACTCGCTGCTGGAGGTCGTGCGCCAGGAGCGCGCCCCGCGCGGGCCGGGTGGCCGCGAGCGGCCGATCACCGCCTCGATCGGCGTAGCGCCGCTGGAGGGCGCCGAGGAGCTGAGCGCCGAGGAGGCGCTGATCAACGCCGACCTGGCGATGTACGACGCCAAGGAGGCCGGCCGCGACTGCAGCGTCACCTACGGCGGCGCCGGCCGCGGGCAGGCGCACATCGAGGCGCGCCTCGAATGGGCCGAGCGCATCCGCGCGGCACTCGACGAGGACCGTCTGGTGCTACACGCCCAGCCGGTGGTGGAAACCGCCACCGGGCTCACCACCCAGCACGAGCTACTGGTGCGGATGGTGGACGTCCACGGCGACCTGATACCGCCCGGCAGCTTCCTGCCGGTAGCAGAGCGCTTCGGGCTGATCCGCGAGATCGACCGCTGGGTGGTGACCCGCGCGATCCGGATGCTCGGCGAACACTGCACGGAGGGCCGCCGGCCGATCGTCGAGATCAACCTCTCCGCCCATTCGCTCGGGGACGCGCAACTGGCGCTGCACATCGGGCGTGAGCTGCGCGCCGCGGGGGTGGCGGCGACGCAACTGATCTTCGAGGTGACCGAGACGACCGCGATCGGCAACATCGCCGCCGCGCGCACCTTCGCCGAGCGCCTCGGCGAGCTGGGCTGTCGCTTCGCGCTGGACGACTTCGGCGCTGGCTTCGGCTCCTTCTACTACCTCAAGCACCTCCCCTTCGACTACATCAAGATCGACGGGGAGTTCGTGCGCAACTGCACCTCCGACCCGACCGACCGACTGGTGATCCGCGCCGTGGTCGAGCTCGCGCGGGGCATGGGCAAGCGCACGATCGCCGAGTTCGTCGGTGACGAGGCCACGTTCACGATCCTCGGCAAGCTGGGCGTGGACTACGCCCAAGGCTTCCACCTCGGCCCACCCGCGCCGCTGGAGAGCTGGCTGGGCCTGCCCTCCTCGCGCCAGCGGTAGCGAATCTCCGGCGGACCACCGCCGCCGCCGCGCACTCGTCCACTGCCTCGGTGCCACCGGCGTGCGGCACACGGAGGCCCTTAACGGGATCGGCCCGCCGGGGGCAGCGGGCCGATCAGGGAGGGAATGAGGGAGGGATGCTCCTCGTGCGTATGTTGCCCGGATGTCTCAAACCCAAACACGGATTTGTCCAGTTTGGAGTTGTTGGAATAGACTTACCTCGAAAGGAGGCAGCACAGCCGCCACGCCGCCCCAGCCGCGACACCGCCCGCAGCCACGAGGGCCCTTACGTGGAGGGCAGCAGCGACGGCGCGCGGCGGCCCTCGACGGGAAGCGCCCCAAGCGCAGAGGGGACGCGCGACTGCTTGACGCTGTAGAGGCTGCGGTCGGCGCGAGCGAGGCAGGCGTCGAGGTCCTCGCCAGACTCCCAGCCACTGATTCCAACCGACCAATCAACCGGAAGACCCTCCCAGCGCAGGCGCTCGAGCACCCCACCGGCCTCCGGCTGCGAGGTGGCCGGCAGCAGCAGCACGAACTCATCGCCCCCGTGACGCGCAAGGATGTCGCCCGCACGCAGGCGAGCGTGCCACTCCCGCCCCAGCTCGGCGAGCACCCGATCCCCGGCGGCGTGCCCCAAACGGTCGTTGATCTGCTTAAAGCCGTTGAGGTCGAGCACCGCAACGGTCAGCGGCGTGCGCGTGCGGTCGGCGATCCCGCGCTCGCGGGCGGCGAGCGCGAGGAAGCCGCTGCGGTTGAGCAGCCCGGTGAGCGGGTCGGTGTCGGCACGCTGGCGCAGGCTTTCGCTGAGGTTGCCGAGCACCAGACCGGTGGACCATGCGGTGCCGGTGACGACCACCCACACGATCCCCATGTGGGGCAGCCCGCTCGCGATCAAACCCACCGCGAAGCCGACCGAGATCAGTAGCGCCTGCGCGAAGAGCGCGCGGCGGGAAAAGAAGTGGGCCACGTACATCGCCGTCCACGGGTAGGCGAACGCCGCCAGCATCACCCCCCCGGTGGTACGCGCGTTGGCGACCATCACGCTCAGCGTCACCGCGCTCAGCGCCATCAGCAGTTGCATGAAGAGCATCGAGGGGTTACGCGCGAAGATCCACAGCCCGGCTCCGACCAGCAGGGCGAGCAGCCCAACGGAGAGCTCCAGACGCACGGGCTGGTGGGCGTTGAGCGGGAAGGCCACCGCGGCGAAGCACTCCACGCCACGGCACCCGTACAGCAGCGCGGCGGCCCACACCATCGGCGGGCGCCTGTCGAGCAGCGACCCGAATCCACCGCGGAAGACGCTCGGGGAACGCAGACGGAACATCTGCTCGTATCTTCGGATCGCCCCGCCGTCAGCTTGAGCGCTAGCCTGGGTGGATGCTCTTCGAACGCCGCACCCCCACCATGGTGGACCCCGCCTCAGCGCTGCCGGGACGCAGTGAGACACTCGAGGTGCCCGCGCGTCACGAGGTGCTCGGCACCCCACTGCGGGTCGACACGGGACAGATACCGGAGGACCTCGAGCAGGCCGTCTTCGGGATGGGCTGCTTTTGGGGCGCCGAGCGGATCTTCTGGCAGGCCCTGGGGGTGTACACCACGGCGGTCGGCTACGCGGGCGGCTTCACGCCCAACCCCACCTACGAGGAGGTGTGCTCGGGGCGCACCGGCCACGCGGAGGTCGTGCTGGTCGTGTTCGACTCGACCGCGACCAGCTACGAGGAGATGCTGAAGCTCTTTTGGGAGGGCCACGACCCGACCCAGAGCATGCGCCAGGGAGCCGATGTGGGCACGCAGTACCGCTCGGCGATCCTCTGGCAGAGCGAGTCCCAGCGCGCGCAGGCAGAGGCCTCGCGGGCGACCTACCAGCGGATGCTCACCGCGGCAGGCCACGGGGAGATCGCCACCGAGCTGATCCCAGGCCCGCCGGCGCACCCTTTCTATTACGCCGAGTCCTACCACCAGCAGTACCTCGCCAAGAACCCCGGTGGCTACTGCGGGTTGGGCGGCACAGGAGTCAGCTGCCCGGTGGGCTTGACCACCGGCTGAGGCCGCGCTTCCTCACTGCCGCTACACCGCGCCGGCCGAACGTTGGGTTGGTGGGCGTGGCTCACCCATACCCCGAGCCGCGATCAGCACTGCTCTACAACAACTGCGGCCCCGCCGAAGCGGGGCCGCAGTGCATCGCGTCGTGGAGAAGTCGCGCCCAGAGGATGGCGCGCTCCGCCGGAGACGTCCTCTGCCCTACGTCGCTCCGCCCACCGCAGCCGGTGTGGGCTGCCATGTCGGCGGATGCGGACCCCCGAGGGTGGGCACATCCGAGGGGTATACCTCGTTGCCGTGGATCGCGTGATCGCCGATCTCCAGCTCCTCGTCGGAGAGGCGCAACGGGAACACGAGCCCGACGACCTTGAGGATGATGAACGTCGCCACCGCGGTGTAGCAGATCACCCACAGGGCGGCCTCGGCCTGCCAGCGCAGCAGCGTCCAGCCGCCGCCGAGCAGCAACCCAGAGAACCCCGGCAGGTTCGTGGCCCCACCGCCGGAGCCCGCGTACTCGACGATCGCCGGGTCGGCGAGCAGCCCGACCAGCAGGCCCCCGCACAACCCCGCGATCCCGTGGGTGTAGATCACCCCGAGCGTGTCGTCGACGTTCCTGAACGGGCGCGTCCGGCTGAGGTAGCGGATCGCCATCCACACGATCGTCGCGTCGACGACGCCAATGATCATCGCACCCCACCCGTTGACGAACCCGGCGGCGGGCGTGATCCCGACGAGCCCGGTGATCATGCCGTTGATCGCCCCGATCATCGACGGCTTGTCGCGGTAGATGTAGTCCCAGCCGATCCACACCATCATCGCTACCGCGGTGCAGAGGTTGGTGTTGAGCACCGCCGCAGAGGCATCGGCGCCGGCGTAGTAGGAGTCCCCGCCGTTGAAGCCGTTCCAGCCCAGCCACAGCAGCCCCGCCCCACACGCCAGCATCAGCAGGTTGTTGGGCGCGTCGACCTCGCGATCTCGCTGCAATCGCGGTCCGATCACCCAGGCGAACACGAACCCTGAGATGCCGGCCGAGAGGTGGATGACGTAGCCACCGGAATAGTCCAAGGCTCCGTGCGCCGCGAAGTAGCCGCCGCCCCAGATGAGGAAGGCGTTGACCGTGTACACGAACGTGATCCACAGCGCCACATATGGAATCCACGCCTTGAAGTTGACCCGTCCGAGCACCGAGCCGAGCGCCAGGATCGGGGTGATCGCGGCAAACACGAACTGGAAGTAGACGAGCGAGGACTCCGGGAAGTGGAACGGCGGGCCGGTGGTGATCGACGGGATCAGCGCCTGACCCTCCTCGGCGGTGTGGCTGAGCACGCTGCCCGGTTCGCCGAGGGCCGTCCCGAAGAACCCTTTCGTGCCGAAGATGCCCCCGCCGCTATGGGCGATCGGAGAGCCGAAGCCCATCTTGAACGCCCACAGGCACCACACGATGAGCGTCACGCAGAACGCGACGAACGTGAGCATCATGCTGTTGACCGACCAGCGCTTCTGCATCACGCCGCCGTACAGAACCGCCAGGCCGGGCAAGCTCATCAGCCCGACGAACGTGGCGGCGGTCATCTGCCAGGCGTTGTCACCTGCGTTCAGCCAACTTGGGTATGACAGCCAGGTCATGTGCCTCCATTCCCTGTCGTTGTGGATCGGTTGACAGCGCCAACCCCGCCCCCGGGCGAAGTGCGCCAATTGCGATTTCTTATGAAATCCGTCTTGCAGGGCGCTGGCCAGGGACACCGTGGCCAACACTTTGGGGAGGTCTTTCGACATTTGTATAGACGTGCCGAAGGAACCCGACGATCGTGCTGGTCGATTCGCGGCGCTGCCGAGGAGTATCAGGCTGGCTGGCGTCAGCGGCGCGGATCGAACGGGAAGCCGGCCCGTACACAGGCAGCGCGCAGCTCTTCGCCGATACTCTTGGCCGCGCCAGGCGTGGCGCACACCGTACGTGCCTGCTCTCCGCAGGCGTGCTCGACGGCACCGCCGAGGGTGGAGGCGAACGTCACTTCGATGCAGTCCTTGCGCGCGGGCGCACCGCTCGTCAGGGCGAAGACGCCAAGCCCAACAACGGCCAGCGCCACGCACGCGAGCAGCACAGCGGCGACGGTGCGCTCGCGCCGACCCCACCGCAGCGGCTCGGAGAGCCGCCGAGACTGGTCCATCATGATCATCGGATCGGGAAGGCTACTCGCCGGCTTTGAAGGCGAGCGCAGCGGAATTGATGCAGTAGCGCTGGCCGGTGGGGCCGGGGCCATCGTCGAAGACGTGCCCGAGGTGCCCTCCGCAGCGGCGGCAGCGCACCTCTGTGCGGCGCATGAAGAGGCTGTTGTCGGGTCGCAGCTCGACCGCCTCGGCGACCGCCGGCTCAGTGAAGGATGGCCACCCAGTGCCGGAGTCGAATTTGGTGTCGGACCCAAACAGCTCGGCCCCGCAGCCGGCACAGGTGTAGGAGCCAGTCTGCTTGTTGTGCAGCAGCGCCCCCGTGAACGGCGCCTCGGTACCAGCACGCCGCAGCACGTCGTACTGCTCCGGCGTCAGCTGCTCGCGCCACTCCTGCTCGGACTTGGCCTGCGGCGTCTCGCTCATATCCTCTTTTTAGCACCACCACGCGCATTCGTCGCGCCGCCCACGGGTAGATAGCCTCGGAAGGAAATCATCCATGAGCCATGCCAGTCTCGAGACGAGGAGGGAGTGATATGGAGACGATCAAGCTGGGGCGCACCGACCTCGTCGTCTCTCGCATCTGCCTGGGGACGTGGCAGTTCGGCGGAGAATGGGGCCAGATCGACCACGACGAGGCAGTGGCGACCGTCGCACGCGCACGGGAACTGGGCATCAACTTCTTCGACACCGCGCAGGCGTACGGGTGGGGAGCCTCGGAGAAACTGCTCGCACAGGCGCTTGCGGGGGTGCCGCGCGAGCAGGTGGTGATCGCCACCAAGGGCGGCCTGCGCCAGGAGGGCGGGGAGCTGTTGCGCGACTCCAGCCCCGCATGGCTGCGCAAAGGCGTGGAGGAGAGCCTGCGCCACCTGGGCACCGACTACATCGACATCTACCAGGTGCACTGGCCAGACCCGCACACCCCCTTCGCGCAGACGGCGGCGGCGCTGGAGGAACTGGTGCGGGAGGGCAAGGTGCGCCACGTGGGAGCCTCCAACTACGACGCACCACAGATCGCCGAGTTCGGGCGCACACGTGGGCTGGAGACGCTGCAGCCGCCCTACCACATGCTGCGCCGCGAGATCGAGCAAACCGTGCTGCCCTACTGTCGCGAGCAGGATATCGGCGTGCTGATCTACGGCCCGCTCGCGCACGGTCTGCTGAGCGGGCACTTCACGCGCGAGACCCACCTGGAGCGCGACGACTGGCGCGCGGGCAGCGATCTGTTCAGCGGCGAGGCCTACCAGCGTAATCTGGAGATCGTCGAGCGCCTGCAGGAGCTGGCGGGGGAGCTCGACATCACCGTCGCGCAGCTGGCGATCGTGTGGACGCTCGCCCACCCCGCGGTGCACGTCGCGATCGTGGGCGCCCGCCGCCCCGCGCACATCGAGGGCGCAGCGCCCGCCGCGGAGGTGCATCTCGACGAGGGCGCAATGGCGCGCGTGGAGGAGATCTTGGCGCAGGCCGCGATCGTCGGCGGCCCGACCCCGGAGGGGGTGTAGCTGCCTGCTATCGTGATCCTTACGTTCACGTCAAGTTGTGAGAGACGCCTCACACGCACCTCCGGAAAGGCAGACACTTGGCCCGCGCAGCGCTGAAGACCGCCACCCCCCGTCGCCGGCTCGGAGTGGCGGAAGGCCACGCCCACTACAAGTGGTGGGCGCTCTCCTGCACCAGCCTCGGGATGCTGCTGGCCGCCACCAACTCGGGGACACTGATCATCGCGCTTCCAGACCTGGAGCGCTCCCTGCACGCCTCGCTGCTGGCGCTGGTGTGGGTGATCCTCGCCTACCTGATCGCCGCGACCGTGCTGGTGCTGATGGCGGGGAGGCTGTCGGATCTGTTCGGGCGCAAGCGCGCCTACGTTGGCGGTTTCATCGTGTTCGCGCTCGCCTCGCTGGGGGCCGGCTTCTCGCCCAATGCCGAAGTGCTGATCGTGTGGCGCGTGCTGCAGGGGATCGGCTCGGCCTTCCTCTTCGCCAACGCCGCCGCGCTCGTCACCGACGCCTTCCCCCACGACGAGCTGGGCCTGGCGATGGGCACCAACACGATGGTCGCCGCGATCGGCCTGGCAATCGGGCCGGTGCTCGGCGGCGTGCTGGTCGGCATCTCCTGGCACTGGGTCTTCTGGTTCAACGTGCCACTCGGCCTCGCCGGCGCCGCGTGGGGCGCGCTGATCCTACGCGAGCTCTCAAAGCCCGATGAGATCCGCGGGTATGACGTGCTCGGCAACCTCACCTTCATTCTCGGCCTCACCGGCCTCGTGCTCGGCGTCTCCCGCGGCGGGCTGAGCGGCTGGGACGACCCGATCGTGATCGGCGGACTGCTCGCAGCGCTCGTGCTGCTGCCGCTATGGGTGCTGATCGAGAGCCGCTCGCGCGCCCCGATGCTCGACCTGACGCTGTTCAAGAACCGTCTGTTCGCGGCCGCCACGGCGGCGGCCTTTATCAACGGGTTGGCGCGCTTCGCGCTGATGTTCCTGTTCGTCTTCTACTTCCAGGGCGCCCAGGGCAACAGCCCGATCACCGCCGGGGTGAAGCTGATCCCGCTCGCGCTGGGGATGCTGGTGTCCTCGCCGCTGGCGGGCATCTACGCCGACCGCCACGGCTCGCGCGGGCTGGCAGCGCTGGGGATGCTGGTGAGCGCAGTGGGCCTCGCCGCGATGACCACGCTGCAGGTGGCCACCCCCTACTGGCAGAGCACGCTGTGGCTGTTGCTCGTGGGCGTGGGCTCGGGGATGTTCAACAGCCCCAACACCGCCGCGATGATGGGTACCGTGCCCGCCAAGCGGCGCGGCATCGCCGCGGGCGCACGCACCCTGCTGCAGAACACCGGCGCGGTGCTGTCGATCGCGTTCGTGATGGCGATCGTCACCTCCGCGGTCCCCCGCTCCACGCTGTTCGCCGTCTTCTCCGGTCTCGCCAAAGGCCTTTCTCCGCAGAAGCTCGCGCCCTTCATCGACAACATGCACACGGCGCTGTGGGTGCTCGCCGCCACTTCGCTGGTGGGCGCAGGCGTCTGCCTGATGCGCCCCCGTCACGTGGAGGCGCACTCCGAGGAGCGAGTGCTCGCAGATCGGCCGGCCACGGTTGGAGCACGCTCGTGAGCTCCCTCCTGGACATTGGCAAGGTCGAGCAGCAGCCGGCTGTCTGCGGAGCGCACTCATGAGCACCCCGCTGCGCATCGGCGATGTCGCACGACTGGTGGGCACCACACCACGCACGATCCGCTACTACGAGGAGATCGGGCTGCTCGCCGATACACCCGCGCGGCCCTCGGGGCAGCACCGCACCTACACGGAGGCTGAGGTCGAGCGCCTACGTGAGGTGATGCGCCTCAAGAGCCTGCTCGGGGTGACGCTCGAGGAGCTCAAGACCCTGCTCTCCGCCGAGGAGGCCCGCGCGGAGGTGCGCGCGCAGCTGCGCCGCGACGACGTCCACCCCGAGCGCCGTCACGAGCTGCTGCAGGAGGCACTCGGCCATATCGACCGCCAGCTGGAACTGGTGGAGCACCGCTCCGCCGAGCTCGCCAAGCTCAAGGACGAGCTCACCCAGACACGCGCGCGAGTGCGCCGCAAGCTGCGCGAGCTCGACCGCACGCCGGCAGAGGCGCTCCCCGCCTGAGACCCATCTCGCGCACCGTCCTGCCTGAGACCCACCGTCAAGCGCCCATTGGCGGCTTGTTCTCCAGCCGCTCGTCCCACGCCGTTTAGTACCCCGTGCCTACGCGATTTCGAGCGCCGCGGCAGCGGCCTCGCCGTGAGCGGCATCCCCCGCCAGCTCCTCACTCTGCGGCTGCGTCTGCGTCTGCACTTTCGGCACCAACAGCCCGGCGAGGAAGGCCACGACCAGGAATCCGGTGGCCATCGCGAACGTCTCAGTGAAGCCCGTCACCGTCGGCTGTCCGTGCGCCACGTTGGCGGCGATGAAAGTCGCGGATAGCTGCCCGCCGAGCGCGCCGCCGAGCGTTCGCATGACCGTGTTCATGCCGCTCGCCACCCCGGTTTGGTGGGGGGAGACCGCCTGCACGATCAGGTTGCCGAGAGCCGCGAAGGCAAGGCCGATCCCGACGCCGAGCAGCGCCGCGGCGATCAACAGGTCGTAGGGATGGCTGTGGGCCACGGCGAGCAGCGCGAACGAGGCGGTGGTGAAGGCCGTGCCCGTCAACAGCGCCGCACGCGAGCCGAAGCGGGCGGAGATCCGTCCGGCGTACATGCCGAGAATCGTCATCCCCACCGTCGAGGGCAGCAGATACAGACCGGAGACGACCACCGAGGCGCCGAACCCGAAACCGGTGCTCGTCGGCAGCTGCGCGAACTGGGGAAAGACGATGAACGAGGCGTACATGCCCGCTCCCAGCAGGAACGCCGCGAGGTTGGTCGTCCACACGCCTCTTACCCGCATCATCGTCATGTCGATCAGAGGATTGTCGCTGCGCACCTCCACCGCGATCCAGGCGGCCGAGAAGAGGAGCCCGAGCAGGATCAGACCGAGCGTCCGCGCCGATCCCCAGCCCCACGTCGTCGTCTCGCTGATCGCCAGCAGCACCAGTGAGATGCCGATCGTCATCAGCGCCCCCGCCAGCCAGTTGATCCGCCCGGGAACGCGGATCGGCGACTCGGGGATGAAGCGCCACGTCGCGACCGCGGCAAGCACCACCGCGACGAGCGGAAGCCAGAAGAGCCAGTGGTAGTTGAGATGCTCGACTATCACCCCCGAGAGCACGATGCCCACGCCAGCACCCACCCCGAGGATCGCGGAGAGCAAGCCGATGCTCCCAGCGACCTTCTCGCGCGGGAACTCGTCGCGGACGATCCCGAACGCCAGCGGGAAGATCCCACCGCTGGCGCCCTGGATGAAACGCGCCACGATCAGCACCCCCAGCGAGCTCGACACCGCCGCGAGCAGCGTGCCGGCCGCGAGGATCACGAGCGTCCACAGCAGCAGACGCTCCTTGCCGTGCATGTCGCCGAGACGACCGATAATCGCTGTGCCAACCGAGGCGGAGAGCAAATAGGCGGTCAGCAGCCACGCGATCCCCGTCTCGCTCGTGTGCAGCGCGCGCTGCATCGTCGGCAGCGCCGGGATCACCGAGGAGCTCAGCATCGCGTAGGCCAGGCCCGCGAGGCAGAGCACGGCGAGGATCAGGGTCGGATGCGTGCGGTGTGTGTCGGGCGAGGTCATGCGCGCAGGCCGTCGGTGAAGCGTTCGAGCCTTCCGCGACGGTGAGCCCTACAGTAGCCACACAGGCGGGATACCTCGCGCTCCTAGCCTCGTGGCCCCAGTAGCCGGTACCCCTTGCGCCAGCGTGGACGATCCAAGATCGACCCGTCAGCGGCAGAGCCCGGCCGGCAGGGCATCCGCTCCGGCCTCCTACATTGAGGGGACCGGAGTCCGACTCGCGAGTAAAGGAGGCCCGAACCAATGGATCGCAAGTGGTGGACCCTGATCGCGGTGTCGATCGCAATCTTCATGCTGCTGCTCGACATCACCGTCGTGAACGTCGCGCTGCCCTCGATCCAGCGCGAACTGCACTCCTCCTTCGCCGACCTGCAGTGGGTCGTCAACGCCTACGCGCTGACGCTCGCCGCCTTCCTACTGACGTCGGGATCGCTCGCCGACCTGTTCGGCCGCCGGCTCGTGTTCACCGCCGGCCTCGTGGTGTTCACCTGCTCGTCCGCCGTCTGCGGGCTCGCCGACTCGCCGCTGACGCTCAACCTCGCACGCGCCGTTCAGGGGGTCGGCGGAGCAATGATGTTCGCCACCTCGCTCGCGCTGATCGCCCAGGCCTTCCAAGGCCGCGATCGCGGGATCGCCTTCGGAGTCTTCGGGGCCGTCACCGGCGCCGCCGTCGCCGTCGGGCCGGTCGTGGGCGGGATCATCACGACCGGCATCGGCTGGCAGTGGATCTTCTTCGTCAACGTCCCGATCGGCGTCGCCGCCGTCGCCCTCACCCTCATGCGCGTGACAGAGTCGCACGACCCCAACGCGAGGGGAGTGGACTGGCTCGGCCTGGTGACCTTCTCCGGGTCGCTGTTCCTGCTCGTGTACGCGCTGGAGCAGGGCAACGAAGCCGGCTGGGGCTCGACCAAGATCGTCGCCCTGCTAATCGCCTCCGCCCTGCTGATCGCCGCGTTCCTGATCGCCGAGTTGCACCAGCAGCGGCCGATGCTCGACCTCACCCTCTTCCGCCGCCACGCCTTCACGGGGGCCAACATCGTGGCGTTCGCCCTCTCCAGCTCGATCTTCGCGATGTTCCTCTACCTCACCCTGTACATCCAGGACGTGCTCGGCTACGGCGCCCTGCAGGCCGGCCTGCGCTTCCTGCCGATCACGATGCTCTCCTTCATCGTCGCCCCGATCGCCGGGCGGCTGACAGTGCGCGTGCCGATGCGCCTGCTGCTCGGCGGGGGCCTACTGCTGGTGAGCGGCGGGCTGCTGGCGATGACCGCAGTGGAAGCCGACTCCGGGTGGACCGTGCTGATCCCCGGCTTCGTGCTCGCCGGCGCGGGGATCGGCATGATCAACCCCCCGCTCGCCTCGACCGCGATCGGCGTCGTGCACTATTCGCGTAGTGGCATGGCCTCCGGCATCAACAGCACCTTCCGCCAGGTCGGCATCGTCACCGGGATCGCCGGCCTCGGCGCAATCTTCGCGCATGAGGTCAGCCATACCGTCAACTCGAAGCTCGCTGCGAGCGGGCAGGGCCAGACCGTCCAGAGCGCCGCCCACGGGCATCTCTCGACGCTGCTGCAGTCCGGCGAAGTCGGCAAGGTCCTCCACGCCCTCCCCCCCATCCCCCAAGCCGCCTTGGAGCACGCCTACCGCGTCGGCTTCACCGAAGCCTTCACCACGATCCTCCTGATCGCCGCCGCCGTCGCGTTCGCCGGCGCGGTGTGCGCCTTCGTGCTGGTGCGCAGCCGCGACTTCGTCAGCTCCGCCGAGCCAGCCGCCGAGGCCCCAGCGCGCGAGCCGGTCAGCGTCGAGGCCGGGGTCGGGGTCGGGTAGCCTGGCGTGTGCGGTCGGTGAGCGACGGGACACTCCCAACCTTGCGTGTGCAGCCAACGGCCGGTTCGAGGGATACCTGCGTGTGGTCACTCAGCCCGGCGCTCGTACCCCGGACAGTCGAGTACCGGCAGACGGGGGTAGCGCGGGTACGCGGGGTCCTCGCGCGAGCGGTTGCACAGTGAGAAGACCGAGCCCCGCGTGTTGGGCACCACGCGCTGGAAGGCGCAGCTATCGCACAGCCCAGCCGACGGCTGTCGGCGTGACGCGGTCGATGCCGTCACGGAGGACATGGACGCAGCGTAGTCGAGCCACGAGGGTCGCCGGCCGGGCTTCGACGTGGAGCGACCGACCCTGCAATAATGGTTGACTAAGCAACTATGGCGACCTTCTACCGACTCCTAGGCTTCCTGCGCCCCTACAGGCGCGGCATGATCATCTCCTGGGGGCTGGCGAGCCTCGCGATGGTGATCACCGTCGCGCTGCCCGCCCTGACGGGCCGAGCGGTGCAGATCATCAGCACGGCTCCCCAGCATCACCACGACGCAGCGCAAGCGAGCGCACGCCACGAACTGACGCTGATCGCAGGCACGATCGCGCTGATCGTGCTGATGCGTTGGGGGTTCATGTACTGGCGGCGGATGGTCGCCGGGCGACTCTCGCTCGGCGTCGAATACGACCTGCGCAAGCTGCTCTACGGCCATCTGCAGCAGCTCGAGCTCGGCTTCTTCGACCGCCAGCAGACGGGCCAGCTGATGTCACGAGCGACCGTCGACCTGCAGGCGGTGCGGTTTTTCCTCGGCTACGGACTGGTGTTCATCCTGCAGTCGATCCTCACGATCGTGCTCGCGGGGATCGTGATGATTATCACCGAACCGCGCCTCGGCCTGATCTCGCTAGCGCCGGTGCCATTCGTGGTACTGATCTCCTACCGCTACGGCCGCCGCGCGCGCCCGGCGATTCAGCAGACCCAGCAGCGCATCGCCGAGCTGACCGCAGACGCCGAGGAGAACATCTCCGGGGTGCGCGTCGTCAAGGCCTTCGCGCGCGAGCCGCGCCAGTTGCAGCGCTTCCAGGGCAGCGTTGGGCGCGTGTTCAGCCAGGCGATGGTCGCGACCCGACTGGAAGCGAAGTTCAACCCGATGATCGGCTTCCTGCCCCAGCTCGGCCTCGCCGCGGTGCTTTTGATCGGGGGCAACGCCGTGATCCACGCGCACCTGACGCTCGGCCAGTTCACCGCCTTCTACCTGTATCTGAACATGCTGATCGCCCCGATGCGCACGCTCGGCGTGATCCTCAACCTCGCCCAGCGCGCGACCGCCTCGGGCGCGCGTCTGTTCCAGGTCCTCGACCGGCCCCCGCGGCTGACCTCGCCGCCCGGCGCGCCACCGCTGCCGGCGGGCAACGGGCATGTGCAACTGCAGGGCGTCACCCTGCGCTATGACGAATCCGACGAGTTCGGCGCGGCATACTCGGCGACTGGCGCGATGGAGACAGCAACTGACGGGCTCGTTTCGGCGCCCGGCGCGCAGATCCCACCGAGCGCCGCGGCGGTCCCGAATGGAGCCGCAGCTGCGAACGGAGACTCCCCGGCTCACACCGCGCGGGCCGTGCTGAGCGACGTCGACCTGGACGTGCCGGCCGGGCGCACGATCGCGCTCGTCGGCGCCACCGGCTCCGGCAAGACCAGCCTCGTCTCGTTGATCTCGCGGTTGTACGACGTGAGCGCCGGGCGCGTGCTGCTCGACGGCGCCGACGTGCGCGAGGTGGACCTGCGCTCACTGCGCCAGGCCGTCGCAATCGTCAGCGACGATCCGTTCCTGTTCTCGGAGACAGTCGCCGAGAACATCGCCTACGCACGGATGGGCGGGCCTCCGGTCCCGCGCGAGGCGATCGAACAGGCCGCCCGCCGCGCGCAGGCCCACGAGTTCATCGAGCGCCTGCCCGACGGCTACGACACCCGCGTCGGCGAGCGCGGCTTGACCCTGTCCGGCGGCCAGCGCCAGCGCATGGCGATCGCGCGGGCGCTGCTCGCCGACCCACGCGTCTTGATTCTCGACGACGCAACCTCCTCAGTCGACGCCTCGACCGAGCGTCAGATCAAGCTCGCGCTCGACGAGGCGATGGAGGGGCGGACCACGTTCATCGTCGCCCATCGCCTCTCGACGATCGCGCTAGCGGATGAGATCGTCGTGCTCGATCACGGCCGGGTCACCGCGCACGGCAACCACGAGGAACTGCTGGAGGCTTCGGAGCTGTATCGCGAGATCGTCGAAAAGGGTCTCCCCGATCAGGTCTTCCTGACGCGGGAGTTGCCGCGCGAACGCGAGGTAAGCGGGATATGAGCGCGCACGGCGGGCGAGGAATGGGTGGCGGCGGTGGCGGACGCGGACTCGGGGTGGGTGGGAACTCATCTGCGCGCGGCGGGGCGCAGTGGGACGGTGAACGCGCCGCAAAGGGCACACGCGGGCGCAACCTGCGCGGCCTGTTGCGGTTGCTGGGCCCCTACCGCCTGCGCGTGAGCGCGATGCTGACGGCGCTCGTGCTCGGCACGGCCGCCTCGCTAGCGCCTCCGCTGCTGGCGAAGGTCGCAATCGACGAAGGCATCGACCGCCACGACACCGGCACGCTCGTGCTGGTCGTGGTCGCGTTTCTGATCTCAGCGCTGCTGGTGTGGGCGATGACCTACGCGCAGACCTACCTCGTCGGCTGGGTCGGCCAGCGCGCGCTCGCGGACCTGCGCATCCGCATCTTCACCCACCTGCAGCACCAGCCGATCGGCTTCTACGAGAGCCGCCCCGCGGGGGTGCTGATCTCGCGCATGACCAACGACGTCGAGGCGCTGGAAAGCCTCGTGACCGACTCCGTCGTGACGCTGTTCCAGGCCGGCCTCACGCTCGTCGGGGCGGTCGCGGTGCTGCTGTTCCTCGATGTGAAGCTGGCGCTGCTGACGTTCTGTGTCGTACCGTTCGTGGCCGCCGGCTCGATCTGGTTTCGGCTCGTCTCGGCCGGCGCCTTCCGGCGCACGCGGGAGACGATCGGCGCGATCACCGCCTACCTGCAGGAGACCCTGTCGGGGATCCGCGTGGTGCGCAGCTTCGGCCAGGAGCCCCACCACGAAGCGCGGTTCGCGGAGCTGAACACGGACAACTGCGACGCGAACATGGTCACGGTTCGACTCAACGCCGCCTACTTCCCCACCGTGGAAATGCTCTCCGGCATCGCGCTCGCGCTGATCGTCCTGTACGGCGGCTACCAGGCCCTGGAGGGCCACATCACAGCGGGCACCGTCGTGGCGTTCGTCGGGACCCTGTCGTTCCTGTTCGAACCGATCCAGCAGCTCTCCCAGCTCTACACCACCTACCAGTCGGGTATGGCCGCGCTCGAGAAGATCTTCCAGTTGCTAGACGTAACGCCGAACCTGACAGATCGCGAGGGAGCGCTCGCGCTGGAGCGCATCCGCGGCGAAATCCGCTTCGAGGACGTCTCCTTCGCATACACGGACGACGCGATGGTCCTGGAGCACATCGAGCTGACGATTCCGCCCGGCCAGACGGTGGCGCTCGTGGGCGCCACCGGAGCGGGCAAGTCGACGATCGCCAAGCTCCTCGCGCGCTTCTACGACCCCGGCAGCGGTCAGATCCTGATCGACGGGCACGACCTGCGCGAGGTCTCCAGCGACTCGCTGCGCTCGCAGATGGGGATCGTGCCGCAGGAGGCGTTCCTGTTCTCCGGCACGATCGCAGAGAACATCGCCTTCGGCCGCCCCGACGCCGACGAGAACCACGTTCGCGAGGCCGCGGCGGCGGTCGGCGCGGAGGACTTCATCGCCGAGCTGCCCCACGGCTACGACACCGAGGTTGGCGAGCGCGGCGCGCAGCTGTCCTCGGGCCAGCGCCAGCTGATCGCCTTCGCCCGCGCCCTGATCGCCGACCCGCGCATCCTGATCCTGGACGAGGCGACCTCCAACGTGGACCTGCACACCGAGGGCCGGATCGAGGCCGGCCTGCGCCGCCTGCTTGCCGGTCGCACCGCGATCGTGATCGCCCACCGTTTGTCGACGATCCGCCAGGCTGGCCGCATCGTGGTGCTCGAAGGAGGCCAGATCGTCGAGCAGGGAACCCATGACGAGCTGATCGCCGCCGAGGGCCGCTACTTCGAGCTCTACCGCGACTGGGCATTGCAGGCCGCGGCGTAGACCTCACCCGACGACCGCCAGCGCCGCCACTTCCAACTCGCTTCCCTCACAGGGCCACCCCGGATGGTCGCCTCCCCCACGTGGGGATCCCGGACGGCCCGCCAGTAGAGCACCGACGTCTCGATCGCCTGTGTTCACCAGGCTTTACAGAAAGATCACTTTTTCTGTTGACTTTATGAGATTTATGTCCTAAGGTGCTCGCCGTGGGCCGCCCGGACGGTCCACAACCCCCTCATCACCAGGTCCCATCAAGTACCAAGACCCCTATTGCAAGGAGGAAGCACCATGCCCCGAATCACCCCTTCCACCGCATCCCGGAGCGGTTGGCGGCGATGGCGCCGGTTGGCCCTCGGCGCCGCTGTCGTGCTCGGCGCCGCCGCAAGTGCTCCCGGCGTGGCCGAGGCGACTACGCCCACGGCGCCGCCTCCGGTGACGATTCTCACCTCATAGCCCAACCTCGGCCGCGGCGACATCTTCATCTCTCCGTTTGGCGACACCAGCACCTATGCCAACGGACCCGAGATCATCGACCAGCAGGGCAACGTCGTCTGGTTCAAGGCGGTCCCCGCCGGCGAGGAGGCGAGCGACTTCCGAACCCAGACCTACGACGGCCAGCCGGTCCTCACCTGGTGGCAGGGCACCGGGCTGGGCGGCCTCGCCAGCGGCACCGACTACATCTACAACAACCACTACCAGCAGATCGCCACAGTCAACGCCGGCAACGGGCTCAGCGCGGATGGACACGAGTTCCTGATCACCCCGTGGAACACGGCGCTGATCCTCTCCTACACCACCGCCACCGCCAACCTCACCTCGATCGGCGGCCCCGCCGACCAGACCGTGATCGACGGCGTCGTGCAGGAGATCGACATCGCCACCGGGAAGGTGCTGTTCCAGTGGAACAGCGCTGACCACGTGCCCTACAGCCAGAGCGAGCAGCCGCTGCCGGCCTCGCCGAGGACGCCGTGGGACTGGTTTCACATAAACGCCGTGAAGGTCGACACCAACGGCGACTTCCTGATCGACGCCCGCGACACCTGGACGACCTACGAGGTGGACCCCCGCACAGGAAACATCGTCTGGCAGCTGGGCGGCAAGGACTCGAGCTTCACCCTTCAGGCCGCCCCGGGGCAGGTGCTGGACAGCGCAGGCGAGATCTTCGCCTGGCAGCACGATCCCCAGCCGCTGGGCAACGGGGAGTACACGTTCTTCGACAACGAGTCCTCCGGCACCCCGCTGCTCCCCTACAGCCGCGCGGTCACGGTGAGGCTGAATCCGTGGACGCACGTCGCCACGCTGCTGTCCTCCGACAATCAGCCCGAGGGGCTGTCGGCGGCGTCGCAGGGCAACGCCCAGCCGACCCCTGAGGGCAATCTCTTCGTGGGCTGGGGGGCGCTGCCGTACTTCTCGGAGTTCGACCCGCGGGGCAACTTGATCTTCAACGCCGAGCTCCCCGCTGGGGTCAACACCTACCGGGCCTACCTGCTGCCGTGGAATCCCGGTGGCTTCCGGTCGCCGTGGCAGCCATGGGGGCAGGGAGGCCCCGGGCACGGCCAGCGGTTCGGCTCGTAGAGCAGCAGATGTTGGAACCTCTCCGGCCCGCCAGCACGGGGGTCGGAGAGGTTTTCATAGCGGCGCCGCCACGCGCATTCTCCGGCGCAGGCAAGTGGAGTCCATACACGGACAATCAGGCGACCACTCGCCTGGTGCGTCGCAAATGCAGAAGTGGCCCGAGGGTCAGCCGTTCAGCACAATCCTGCTCGTTTCGCCGACCCCGCCAAAGCCACCCGGCGGCGGGCCGGTCCCTTCCGATTCGCCTTCACAGGTTTCGCGGCCTTCTCTCGCCGCGCGGCTGAGATCTTCGTTCATGACGATCTTGCCGCTCGGCGCGCGCACGAGAAGCTCTTCAGGGCGACTGGTCGAAGCCAGGTAGACCAGCAGCCCGCCAGCGTGCAGGCTGCCCGGAATGGGAACGCGGAGCACCGGAACCAGCTTGCCGGCGACCTTTGCCAGCACCGTATCGCGCGACTGCTTGAGCAAGCCGTAGAAAATCGAGTATTCGTGCGGATCACAGCCGGCGGAGATTTCCGAGTCCAGCGGCGCCGTGCGCCTCAGGACTACCGATCCGATTAGACCGTCGGCGACGCTTGGTTCTTCTTCTTCTTCTTCGCCTTCATCAGAGCTCACCAACCCTTCCCCCATCCTCAGCTTCAGCTGGGTGTGGACCCGACCGAAGAGCCGGTACCGTTCGCCCACGATCGAAAAGCTTGGACCCTGGGGCGTATTCCCGCGGACGAGCGTGTGCTTCCCGCCAGGCAGGTATTTCAAGGGGTGCTTGGAGCAGCCAACGATCCGGCGCAGCTTCAGCACCCGCAGCGGACGTCCGCGAGCGCCACGCTCGGTCAACGACACGGGCACCGGAGAGGGACCACGAACCGCCTGGTAGTAGAAGGCGTCGGGGCCGCCCAAGCGGCGTGGCACGAACACCGGACGGGAGACGACGTGAGTGCCGTCGCTCATACGCAGGTCCACCATGCGCGTGGCTGACGGCACCTCAGTGTCGATTGTCAGAAGTCCTTCGCGGCAATTGACGCTGGGCTCTTCCGAGCGCTTCTGGTGGGGCACCAAGCAGACCTCCGACCCGCCAACGAACAGTTCCAAGATTCCCGGCTTGGCTCCGTCGGCTCCCCTCACTTCCACGCTCGACTTGCACGTGCCAGCAGAGCCGCCCTTTGTGCGGTCGAGCCAGACCGTGTAGCCGGTACCAGCCGCAGTGCGTCCCGCACCGAGCTCGGTGGAGGATTTGGATTCGTGCGAGATCGACTTAAGTCTTTCTTCTTCACTTCTTGCGCGGGCCGTCAGGCCAACCGCGGCTTCGACACGCTTGCGAGCGGTGTCGATGGGGTTGGTAATCGTCTTTGCCGTCCGCACCTCCAGCTGCAATGTCCTGCGCACGAGCGCCCTGTCAGCGCGAGTTTCCGGGAGAGACAGCGAGTCGCTCGCGGGCTGGGCAGCGAAGTCCCTCAAGAACCTCGCAAGTTCGGCTTCGTGCGTCAGTGCGATTGCCCTGCTGGCCTGGGAGAGTGTGCGGTAGCCGCCGACAGCCCAAGCCTCCATGTCGGCACATACTTCTGTGCTTTGCACCGTCTGTTCTTCTTCCAATCCGATTGTCTGGGTATGGACGACCCGCGACAACGCCGGGCCTCCTTGCGGCAATGCCTTCAGATTGGCCAGGAGGGCCATCACCGCCGGTCGCCGTGCTTCCCGCTCCGCGGAGGCAAGCTCCGTAGCAAGCTCCTCTTCCAGATCGCTCAGCTGCGTGCTCTGCCGTTTTGCTTCACCACGCTGGCGCGCCGTGCGCCGGAGGATGGGCGAACGGACTTCGATCTCGTTTCCTTCTTGGGGGGCTCCGATGAGCACACCTGGACATTCGCCGGCGATCCTGCTCGCGGCACCTTCGTATGCGCCAACCAGAGCCGGCGCGGCCTCGGCGACAGCCCGAGCGTAGCCGTAGAGATCGAGGAGATACGCGTGCACGGCAGCGCGGTCCGCTGGAGTGCCCGCGGCACGGGGCGACCCGGCCGACGCAACGCCCGCGGTCATCGCATAGACGGCCGTAGCGACAAGCACGATCGCCAAGACCGTCTCATATCCCCTCCGCACCGGCAAAACCGCAGACAGGCTATAGCAGGCTGGCGCCCACCGCCGCGCGACCGGAACTCTTCCGACCAATCGTCGAGAATCACGGAAGCCCCCATTCTTCCTGCTAGCCCGGGACACGGACTCGACGTGTGAGGGAAGACTATGCGTGCGCGAGCTGGCGCATCTGCCGCACCGGGTGACGCCCAAGGCGGCTGTGGGTCGCGTATGGCGTGGCGTGGCCGCGGACGCGATGGGAGATGTTGACTGGCACACGGCCTCGGAGACGGTCGAGCGGCCCGCGGCGCAGCGGCGTCAGCAGCAGCTCGATCTCCTCGCCGACCAGCACCGTCGCGCGTCCTTCGAGCAGGGTCCGCCAGACAACCTCGTCCGCCCACTCCTCATCGGCGGGTACGAACGCGACCGCAGCCGGGTAGCCAAGGTCGTCCTCGCCGAGCGAAGCCTCCATGAACAGTCTGTCGGTCTTCTCGCTGATTGTGCTTATCGGGTGCGCTCCCATTCATAAACGATATCGCCCCAGCGATCCATCAGCTTGACCTCGGCAGCGAGCATCGCCTCGTTGATCGGGCCATGCGTCACTGTCGGCGGCTGCTTCTCCGAGCCGACGTAGGGATGCTCGTGGTGCTCCTCGGGCGCGTGGGCGTTGTCGAAGGTCCGCACCGCGTGCCAGCGGCCATCGCGCAGTACGCGAAGGATGATCGCGTACTGCACCGGATGCTCGCTTGAGCGCTCGATGACGATGCTCACGTCGGGAGCTACGAACCGCTCACGAGTCCGGTCCTTGGGCATGAGGCCGCACAGTAGCGCCATACCTAGACGCCATCAGACGAGCTACCGCGTGGGCAGCTCGCGCGCGCGACTGACCCGAATATTGCCCCACGACAGTTGCCTCACCGCTCAATCTGGCTTACCTAAACCAAATCGGTCAACTCCGGGACAGGGACTCGAACCCCAAATTCGTGCTCCAGAGGCACGCGTGTTACCGATTACACCATCCCGGACCGAGGAAGCTCAAGGATAGTGGGTGGCCACGTCAGAGCGTGAGTGCGCACTGCTGGAGCCCTCCTGGAGCCGGGGTTGGCGAGTTGTGGTAGCATGTGTACACAGTGTCCGAACAGATTGGGATACGCGAGCTTCGCGACAACCTGACCGCGACGATTCGTCGCGTCCGCGCCGGCGAGACGATCGAGATCACCCACCATCGAGAGCGTGTGGCGGTACTTGCGCCGGCGCCAGTCGATCGGATCGATCGTTTGCACGAGGCAAGCGACATCACCCCGGGCATCCCCCTCGACGGGCCTCTGCGGCGCTACCCCGTGGCAGGTGCCATCACCGCGAGCGACGCGCTCCAGGAAGATCGCGCTGAGCGCTGAACGGCGCCTCCTCTACGCCGACTCCTCGGCGCTGGTAAAGCTCGTCATCGACGAGCCGGAGACCTCTGCGCTCGAAAGCCACCTGGCAGATCATCCAGCCGTCATGGTCACCAGCCGCCTCGCGATCGTCGAGGTCGCGCGCGCAACGAAACTGGCGAACCCCAGCGAGGAGGTGCAGGCGGAGGTCGACCGGCTGTTGTCCTCCTGCATGCTCGTGGCAGTGAGCGCCTCTCTGCTGCGTGCCAGCCGCAAGCTCACCTCCGTGACCGTCCGCACCCTCGATGCGATCCATCTCGCCAGTGCGCTGCGCGTCGAAGCCGACGAGCTGCTCGCCTACGACCATCGCCTGCTGGTAGCCGCAAGGGCACAGGGACTGCCGGCCATCACCCCAAGCTCACTCTGACCCAACCCAGCACAAGGCACGAGGCGTCCGCCTGTCGCCCCCCAAAGCGCGTGCGAGACGGATAAACCCCCTACCCCCCCGGCGCGGCACCATTCGGCGCGAAGAACCCGGTGATCGAGCCCTCGAGGCCAGGGTCGAGCACGAGCAGCACCTCGTCGCCGGCCTCGATCACGGTGTCGGCCTTGGGGACGAAGCCCGCGCCGCCGCGCAGCACGGAGATGATCAACGAGCCTTCGGGGAGCTCGATGTCGGCAACGCGCCGGCCCACCGCGGGGGCGCCCGGGACGACCTCCAGCTCGATGATCTCCAAGCGCTCCTCTTCGAGGGCCAGCAGATGGACGAGGCCGTAGCGGGGCACCTCGTGCTCGATCAGGCGCAAAATCAGGTCGGTGGCGGATACCGCCGGCTGGATGCCCAGCAGCTTGAAGTGCTCGTGGTTGCGGGGGTTGTTGACGCGGGCGATGATGCGGTCGCAGAGGTACTTCTCCTTGGCGACCTGGCACACGAGCATGTTGTCCTCGTCGTCGCCGGTAACCGCGATCACGAGGTCGGCGCGCTGGATGCCGGCGCGCTCGAGCACCCATAGCTCCGTGGCGTCGCCGTACTGCGCAGCGTGCTCGAACTCCTCCTCGATCGAGAGGTAGCGGGGGCGGGAGGACTCGATCAGCGTGACCTCCTGGTCCTTGGCGATCAGCTCGCGGGCGAGGTTGCGCCCGACCTTGCCTGCGCCGACGATGATCGCGTACATGATTGGTGGGCCGGAGTCCTTGAACGGTTGGTGGTTAGGCGGCGTGCTCAACGGTCAGCGCGCGCTCGAACATCTCGATCGCGTGCTGCGTCGGGGAGATCGTGTGCAGTCCCAGTTCGCCATACCAGCCGGCGCGCGCGGGGTCCATCACGCGGGCGATGACCTTCGGCACATCGAAGCGCTTCTGGGCGATCTGGGCGATGATCAGGTTGGTGTTATCGCCGTTGGTGGAGGCGATGAACACATCGGCGTGCTCCACACCTGCCTGCACCAGCGCTTCGACCTCGAGCGCGGTGCCGACCGTGAACAGCCCGCCGGCCTCCTCCCAGCTGGTGGCCTGGCCGGCGTTGAGGCGCTCGTGCGAGAGCAGGTCCTCGTCGAGCACCGACACCTCGTGGCCGGCGGCCAGCGCCGATCTGGCGACGGCCGAGCCGACGCGCCCGGCGCCCACGATCAGGACGAACATGAGCCGTTGGGGACAAGCCCCGAGAGGTGGGCGGGCGGGCAGACGACCATGAGCCGCAGGTTAGACGATGCCGGCCCCGGCGGTGGGCCTGAGGCCACCCGGGCGATCGGGATCTGAGCCTTCCCCTGCCGACTGGGAGGGCACCGGTGGCGCGGTGACGATCACGCGGCAGGGGGCGCGGGCGACGACGTAGCGCACGACGTCCCCGGCATAGCTCTCCAGGCCCCGGCGGCCACCGAAGCGGGCGCCGCCAAGGATGCGCGAGGGCTCTTCGGCACCCAGCACGATTGCCTCCACGCCGCGGCGGCGGGCCTCCTCGACGATCGCGGCACCCACACTGCGCGTGCGGACGGTTGCCGTGGCGACGTGCACACCGGTGTGCTCCTCGCCGACGGCCTTGGCGCGAGCGAGCGCCGCGCGGGCGCCCCGGAAGCGGTCTTCCGGCAGACGGGCGTCGAGCGTGAGCGCCATCGGCATCTGAAAGATCCACACCGCCTCGATCGTGACGGCGTCGATCGCGGCCTCGTCGGTCGGCTCGCCCGCAACCAGCAGCGCCGCGGTGCGCACGATCTCGTCGTCCAGCGCCTCCCCATGCAACGGCACGAGGATCGAGCCGTAGTCGCGCGCGCGTGGCTGCTCAGGCCGCAGCATGTCGGGCGCCACGGTGACGCGCCGCAGCGGCGAGCTCTCATCCAGACGGCGGTAGACGAGGTAGAGCACCATGCCGGCGACCATCCAACCGAGCCCGACGTAGCGGGCGGGTTGGTGGACGACCAGCAGCGCGACCCACCCGGCGCCGGAGAGCAGCGCCCCGAACAGCGCCAGCAGTGGCAGATCGCCGCCGCGGAAACGCACCGACAGCGGCGTGCGGAAGGGGCGGCGGCGGTGGGGCTCGCGATAGCGCAGGCGCACCACCGAGAGGTGGGCGATCGTGAACGAGAGCACCGCCCCGAAAGCGTAGATGCCGACGAGAAAGTCGATGTTCTCGGGGATCACCAGCACGGCGGCGAGCAGGCCGGCGAGCAGGATCAGCAGCCAGGGGGTAGAGCGCCGCTGGTGCAGACGCCCCAGGCCGCTCGGGATCTGGCGGTTGGTCGAGAGCGAGTACGCCAGGCGCGAGAGCCCCAGCATCGCCGAGTTGGCCGCAGCGATCAACGTGACGGCGACGACCGCGCCCATCGCGTAGCGCAGCACCTGCGCGAGCGCGTGGGGGCGTAGGCGATCGACCAGCCCGATCACGGGGTCGTCGAGATAGCGGTGGGCGAGCGCCGTGTAGGTGCCGTGGATCGGGAAGGCGGTGACGGCGAGCAGCGCGACGCCGACGTAGGCGAGGACGAGCACGGCGATGCCGCTCACCAGCAGCCGCCGCAGCGCCCGGCGACTGGCGATCACCTCGCCCGCGAGGCCGGAGGCGTACTCGACCGAGGTGAACGCCATCGTGGTGATCGTCAGCGCGAAGATCAGCCCCGACCAGGTGGGTGCGCTGCCGAGATGGATCGAGGACCACAGGGTGTGGGGGTTGAAGTAGAGGATCAAACCGAGCGCGATAACGAACAGCTCCAGCGCCAAAGCGCCGACGACGAGCACGCCGATGCGCAGCCCACGGCGCGAGGAGAGGCCGCGGATGTTGGAGAGCACGACGTACGCGATGATCGCAAGCGCCAGCAGCAGCGCCTCGGTGTGGTGGCCGAGCGGCGCCCAGAACACCTTCAGGTACTGCGTCGCGGCGTAGGCGCAGACCGCGATCAGGATGATGTAGTCGAGCAGGATCGCCCAGCCGGCGATGAACGAGACGAGCTCGTTGAAGGCGTAGCGGGCGAACACCGTGGAGCCCCCGGGCTCCTGGTGCAGGGAGGCGCCCTCGACGTAGGTGAGCGCGGTGAGCCCAAACAGCAGCGCGGCGATCAGGAAGACGAGCGGGGTGAGCCCGAGCGCGTGATCGACCACCACCCCGAGCGAGAAGAAGACGGCGCTGGCCAGCGAGGTGTAGACGATCCCGAACAGGATCGGGGAGCCGATCGCGCGGTCGAGCGTCGCCGTCGACCACGCGGTGAGCCGCTCGCGCACCGGCTCCGTCGAGCCCTCGGGCTCCAGCCACTCCCAATCGTTCATCTGTACTTGAGGTTATGAACTGGAGGCCGCCCGCCCCGCCGCTACCCCCCGCGGGTGGACAAGCGGACGGGTGGGCGGACAGATAGGCGCGCGGCTCCAGTCAGCAGGCTCAGGTGATCAGCGGGATGATCAGGATCGCGACGATGTTGGCGACCTTGATCATCGGGTTGATCGCTGGACCGGCGGTGTCCTTGAAGGGGTCACCGACGGTGTCGCCGGTGACCGAGGCGGCGTGGGCGTCGGAGCCCTTGCCGCCGAACGCGCCGTCCTCGATCAGCTTCTTGGCATTGTCCCAGGCGCCGCCGCCGGCGGTCATCATCACCGCGAAGAAGAAGCCCACGACGATCACGCCGATCAACATGCCTCCCAGCGCCTGGGTGTCGATCAGGCCGACGATCACGGTCATCCCGATCGGCAGCAGCGAGGGGATGATCATCTCGCGCTGGGCGGTACGGGTGACGATGTCAACGCAGGTGGCGTATTCGGGTTCTTCAGTGCCCTCCATGATCCCGGGGTGCTCGCGGAACTGGCGTCGCACCTCCTCGACGACTGCGCCGCCGGCGCGCCCGACTGCCTCGATCGAGAGCGAGGCGAACAGGCACACCATCAGCCCGCCGAGCAGCAGGCCGATCAGCACGGGCGGTTCGTTGATGCCGAAGCTCAAGGTGGTGCCGTGCGCTTCGAGTTCTAGGCGGAAGCCCGCGAACAGCACCACGGCGGCGAGCGCGGCGGAGCCGATCGCGTACCCCTTGGTGACGGCCTTGGTGGTGTTGCCGACCGCGTCGAGCGGGTCGGTGACGTTGCGCACCTCCTCGGGCAGGTCCGCCATCTCGGCGATTCCACCGGCGTTGTCGGTGATCGGCCCGAACGCGTCGAGCGCGACGATCAGCCCGGTGAGCGAGAGCTGGCCCATGACGGCGACGCCGATGCCGTAGATCCCGGTAGTGCCACCGCCAGCGAGCTTCCAGGCGCCAAGGATCCCGAGCACGATTACCACGGCCGGCAGCGAGGTGGCCTGCAGGCCCGAGCCAAAGCCCTGGATGATGTTGGTCGCATGGCCGGTGAGCGATGCTTTGGCGGTCTTCTTCACCGGCGAGAAGCGCGTGGAGGTGTAGTAGTCGGTGATCAGGAACAGGCAGGCGGTGACGCCGATCCCAATCAGCGCGCAGAGGTAGAGTTTCCACCAGCTGATCGCCTCGGAGGTGCTCTTCAACGCCACGCCGTGCATCAACCAATAGGTGACCGGCGCGAACGCGGCGGCGGCCAGCAGGCCGGAGAGGACCAGGCCCTGGTAAAGGGCACGCTCGACATTGCCGGTGGTCGTGCGCACCGCAAAGGTGCCAATGATCGAGGCGATGATCGCCACGCCCCCCAATATCAGCGGGAACAACACGACGCGGGTGGATTGTTCGAAGGTGAGCACCCCCAGCAGCATCACCGCGACGGCGGTGACCGCGTAGGTCTCGAACAGATCGGCCGCCATCCCAGCGCAGTCGCCGACGTTGTCGCCGACGTTGTCGGCGATCGTCGCGGGGTTGCGGGGGTCGTCCTCGGGGATGCCGGCCTCCACCTTGCCCACGAGATCGGCGCCGACGTCGGCGGCCTTCGTGAAGATGCCGCCGCCGAGACGGGCGAAGATCGAGATCAGCGAGCCTCCGAAGCCGAGCCCGATCAGCGCATCCACGGCCGTCTTCTGGGAGTCGTTGAACACCGCGGTGAGCAGCCCGTAGTAGCCGGCGACTCCCATCAGGGCGAGGCCGACGACCAGCAGGCCGGTGATCGCGCCGCCGCGGAAGGCGACGCTCAGCGCGGGCGACACGCCCCCGCGGGCGGCCTCGGCGACGCGGGCGTTGGCGCGCACGGAGACGTTCATGCCGATGTAGCCGGCCGAGCCGGAGAGGATGCCGCCGATCGCAAAGCCGCAGGCGACGGCGATGTTCTGGATGGGGATCAGCGCGACGAACACAACCACGCCGACGGCGGCGATCGTGATGTACTGGCGGTTCAGGTAGGCGCGCGCGCCCTGCTGGACGGCGAGCGAGATGCTCTGCATGCGCTCGTTGCCGGGCGAGAGCGCGAGTAGAGAGCGCGTCGTCAGAAGCCCATACACGACGGCGCACGCGGCGCAAACGAGGGCGACGACGACCCCGTGGTTTGTCAGGAAGCTGCTCAACAGAAATCCTCCGGTCGGTTGGCGTGCCGCGCGAACGTTCGCGCGCACAAATGTCACCATCCGCCCGGATCGCTCGGTTGAGCGCCTACCCGGCGGAAAAGCGCGCGCAGTCTATCGCGCCGCGCGGCGGATGGCGTTTAGGTTGGTGAACAGAGCGCCGTTGCGGGGCATGGAGGCCCCCGCCCCCAACGCGCCTGTTCCCCGCGTTCACGCGCGCGGACGCTCCCCAATGCCCCCGCACGAACGACTCAGCGCCCCGGCACCCACAGCCGGCCGCTGGACTCCGCTGGGCCCGGGTCGGGCTTCGTAGCGCCCGGCTGCGGCTGAGGCGGGGCCGGGGCGGCCTGCGATGGGGTGGGGCCGGCCTGCGACGGGGCCTGTGCCGGCGGGGGGGTGGGCGCGGGTGCGCTCTGCGACTCGCGCGCATACGCCATCTGCAGCTGCGACAGCGCGTCGCGCAGCGGGCGCGCTTCCTGGGGGGCGCGGCGCTCGACCACGGGCAGCAGCCCGCGCACGGCGTCGATCGCGTCGCGCACCTGCTCGAGATCGCGCTCGGGGGCGCCCTGCTCGGGCGCGGCCGAGTCCGGCCCGCCGACCAGGCCGAGGCGACGGGCGCCGAGGTTCAGCAGGGATACCGTCGCCTGCAGCACCATGTCGGCGCTCGTGATGCGGCTCAATTCGGCCTCGTACGCCGCGCGGAGCTCCGCTTCGCTCGGCTGCCCGGCCGCGCCACCGGTCTCGTCCTGTTGCTCCTCCCGCGTGCTGTTCACACCGCCACCTCCGCTGAGTAGGTTTGCCTGGTCTCCGCCACCGTCGCCGCGAAGACCTCCTCGCGCGTGGCGCCCTGCTCGATCATCGCGCGCTGGCGCTGGGCGCCGTTGCGCTCGGGGAAGACCAGCTCGATGCCGAGCTCGCCGCGCACCGGGGCGCTCCAACTTGCCAGCCGCTCGATCGCCTCGCGCGCCGGGTACTCCTCGACGCGCTCGAGGTCGATCAGCCGCCCGTCGAGGCCGAAGCGGATCGCGCGCCACATGTTCTCCTCGATCATCCGTGGCGCGGGGTCGGCGAACGGCACGCCTTCGTCGATGTCGCGCACGGCCTGCGCCACGCAGGCGACGATCAGCCCCGCCAGCGCCTCCGACTCCGCCGCGGTGGTCTGGGCGTCGCAGATGCGCACCTCCACCGTGCCGAACGCGAAGTGGGGGCGCACCGACCACCACACCTGCGTGTACTCCACGATCGAGTTGGTGTGCATCAGCTGCTCGATGTACTCGCGGTAGTTGCGCCACCCGCCAAACGCGTCGGGTACCCCGCAGCGCGGGAAGCTGCGGGTGAAGCTCTGCGTGCGCGCCGAGTGCAGGCCCGCGTCGCGGCCGTCGAGATAGGGGGAGTTGGCGGAGATCGCCAGCAGCAGCGGCAGCACACCGCGCAAGCGGTCGCACACGCACACCGCGCGCTCGGCGTCGCGCACCCCCACGTGCGCGTGCATGCTGAAGGTGTTGTTGCGCCACGCCACGTATTTGAGGCCCTCCTCCACGCGGCGGTAGTGCTCCGTGTCGATGATCTGCTGCTCGCGGTAGTCGGCCCAGGGATGGGTCCCGGTGGCGCCCAGCGCCAGCCCGTGCTCCTCAACGAGCGCGAACAGCCGCTTACGGCGCTCGCGCTGGCGGGCCACGGCGTCGTGGAAGTCCGCGCCGGGGCCCGACACGATCTCGATCTCCGCGGAGATCAGCTCGCCGGTGATGTGCTCGTAGAGCAGCGTGTCGCACACACGGGCGGCCTCGCGCAGCGCTTCGAAGCAGGGCACCATCTCGAGGGTGGTGGGGTGTAGCAGCGAAAACTCCTCCTCGAGGCCCACGGTGCCATCCACCGCCTGCGCGAAGGTCTCCGCCGCCCGGTCGAGGTCCAAGCCACTCATACGCCCCCCCTCCGCGAGCGACGTGGGGTCCGGGATGGGCTCGGATCTGGAGGGCAGGGCATAGGGACGGCGGGCTCCGCGGGGCGGCCTCAGGTCAGATAGAAGTACAGCGCATACAGCAGGTCGACGGCGGGGCTGGAGGTGTGGACGGTGACCTCCGGGGGCACCGCCAGCAGCGACTCGGAGTAGTTGAAGATGATCTTCACGCCCGCCTGCACCAACTCGTCGGCGAGCTCCTGCGCGACGGCGCCGGGGATCGCCAGCACGCCGACGACGATGTCCTCATCTTCGACCATCTGGCGCAGCTCGCGGGTGTGGCGCACAACCTTGCTGCCGACGGTGGTGCCCACCTTGTCGGGGTCCACGTCGAAGATCGCCACCACCCTGAAGCCATGGTCGGCGAAGATGTCCGAGGAGGCGATCGCCTTGCCGAGGTGACCCGCTCCGAACAGCGCGATGTTGTGCTGCCCGGCGGTGCGCAGAATCTTGCGGATCTGCGACACCAGCGACTCGACGTTGTAGCCGACCCCGCGCTTGCCAAACTTGCCGAAGCCCGAGAGGTCGCGGCGGATCTGCGTCGAGTTGACGTGGGTGTAGTCGGAGAGCTCCTGGGAGGAGATCGTCTCCTTGCCCATCTTGCGCGCCTGAGTAAGCACCTGCAGGTAGCGCGACAGCCGCGCCGCCACCCCCAGCGAGAGCCGCTCGCCCGGGTGCGCGGGGTCGCCATGTCCGTTGCGCTCGACTTCCGCCGTGCTGGCCGAAACGGGGATGTGCGCCCCAGGCGCGTGTCCCCCGGCTTCGGTCGAAACGGGGATGCTGGCCGAACCGGGGATGCTCGCCGGAGGCGAGCGTCTCCCGGCTTCGGTCCCAGGCGCGTGTCCCCCGGCATCGGCAGAAACGGGGATGTGCGCCGAAGGCGCATGTCTCCCGGCTTCTGTGAGCTCCCCGAATGCCATCGCCCGTGACTATAGAGATGGTTCCTGTTGCCTCTGCGTTAGCGACCTTTGGGCAGCCGTTCTCCGGTCGCATACACGTCGAGTGGCAGGTAGTCCGGGTAAGGCAACCGCTCGGCGTAACGCGCCGCGCTGGCGATCATCGCTGCGTTGTCGGTACACAGCACCCGCTCGGGCACGTGCACGCTCGCGCCTAGCTCACCGAGACGCCGGCGCAGTTCGCCGTTGGCCGCGACTCCCCCACCGACTGCCAGGCGCTCGAGACCGGTCTGCTCCAGCGCCCGCTCAGCCCGTTCCACCAGGCGCGAGACGATCGCCGCCTGGTAGGAGGCCGCGAGATCGGCCGCCCGCGCTGCGAGCTCGTCCTCGGATAGCTCGCGCACCTTGTACAGCAGCGCGGTCTTCAGGCCGGCGAAGGAGAAGTCGAGGCCGTGCGCGAACGCCTGGCGACCCACGCCCAGCCCCGGGCGGGGCCCTCCCGCGGAGAAGGGGAAGGCGCTCGGATCGCCCCCCTTGGCGAGACCTTCGAGCGCCACCCCACCGGGGTAGCCGAGGCCGAGCATGCGAGCGCCCTTGTCGAACGCCTCCCCGGCCGCGTCATCGAGCGTGCTCCCCAGCACCTCGAAGCCCTCGTGCTCACGCACGTGCGCCACCAGCGTGTGGCCGCCGCTTGCGATCAGGCATACGAAGGGGGGCTCGAATGGGGCCCCTCCCGCGGATATGGCGGTATGCGGCGGCTGCGAGCCAGACGCACTGCCCGAGCCCTGCGGGGCCGAGCCGGCGATGAAGTTCGCCGCCACATGGCCCTGCAGGTGGTCGACCGCGGCGAACGGCAGCTCCCGCGCGGCCGCGAGCGCCTTGGCGGTGGCGAAGCCCACCAGCAGCGCCCCCACCAGACCCGGGCCGCGGGTGGCGGCCACCAGATCGATCTGATCGAGCGTCGCTCCCGCCCGTCCCAGCGCGCTGGTCACGACGAGGTTGACGATCTCCAGGTGCCGGCGGGAGGCGATCTCGGGGACGACCCCTCCGAAGCGATCGTGCACCTCCTGGGAGGAGATCACGTTAGAGCGGATGCTCCCCTGCTCGTCCAGTACCGCCGCACACGTGTCGTCGCAGCTGGTCTCCAGTGCCAAGATCATGCTCGCCCCTCGATCCGCCCGGCCCTCCGACGGGCCCTGACAGTGACCCTCCTCACAGGAAGCCCGGGTTGGGCACATCCTCCAGGGACCCCACCAGCGTCGCAGGCGTGCGCCACATCACCAAGGCGTCCTCGCCATTGTCCTGGTAGTAACGCCTGCGCATCCCCGCAGCGCGGAAGCCCTCCCGTTCGTAGAGCCGGATCGCCACGTCGTTGGAGCAGCGCACCTCCAGGGTGTAACGCGCCTGCTCGTCTTCGACGCGCTCATACAGCTCGCCCAGCAGCGCCGAGGCGACCCCTTCGCGGCGATGCTCGGGCGCGACCGCGACGTTCATCACGTGCCACACGGTCTCGTAGCGCGAGCAGATCATGTACCCCACCAACCGCCTGCTCCCCCCCGTGTCAAGCACCGCCGCCAGACAGATCCCCGATGGCTTGGAAAGCTCCAGCACGAACATCGCCAGCGACCACGGCGTGGGGAACGCGCGCCGCTCGATTCCGATCACCTGCGGCAGGTCCGGGTAGGCCAGGCGCCGGATCTCCAGGTGTGGCTGCTCGGCGGCGACGTCGGCGATTAGCGGTGTGCTCACTTCCCGGTTCCTCTTTTTTTTGATTGAAAGATGGAGGGGCCCGGCTCGCCGGCCTCACGGCCGGCCGCGCCTTTACCCTCTAGGGCAAGCTCCGCATCCGGCCGGCGGCGGTAGTCGGGCAGCACCGCCTCGGGATCGCCCGCCGGCTCGCTCGTGGCCAGCTCGCACAGCACCCCGGCGTCTACTCGGTGGAGCGGCGAGGTGTCCACTGGGACCGCCACCGCGATCGCCTCCAGATATCCCCGAAAGCGTAGCGCTCCGTCGCCGACCGCCAACCACTCGCGCTCCCGGCCGAGCCCTCCCGGGATCGCGGCAAGCTCTTCCGGCGGGAGCGCGCGAGGCGGGGCCAACTCGCCCTGTGCGTCATACGCAGCTGCGAACGCCTCCCCGCGGCGCGCGTCGATCGCCGCAAGCACGCCTCTGCGCGTCTGCGAACCCGGCTCCCGCAGCGCGGCCTGCGCAAGCACTCGCAGGCTGCTCACGCCCACCACCTCGACCCCCAGCGACTGCGCCAGGCCGCGCGCGGTGGCAACCCCGACGCGCAGCCCGGTGAACGTGCCCGGCCCCACGCCCACGGCGATCCGCTCCAGAGCGCCCCAGCCGATGCCAGCCTGCGCCAGCAGCTCGCTCGCCAGCACCAGCGACTGCGTGGTGTGTCCGGGGCGCTGGCCGAAACGGGGATTCGCGCCGGAGGCGCGTGTCTCCCGGCTGCGGTCGGCCTCGGGCTGGTCGTACGCCCGCAGCGTGGTTCCGTCGGCGAGCCGCAACCCCACGGCGGTCGCAGGTGTGGCAGTGTCGAAGCCCAGCACGATCATCGCCCGGCGTCCTTCACGCCGCCCTCACCAGGCTCGCCCTCGCCCTGCCGCTCGGCGCCGGCTTCCAGCTCGTGCGCCTCCAACACCTCGATCCTTCGGCGGTCACCGCCACCGTGAGTGATCGTCACCTGCGCTCGCGCCCCTTCCAGCTCTGGGCTGCCCTCCTCCGGCCACTCCACGAACGCAATGCTGTCCGCTGTCAGGTAGTCCTCCAGCAGGCCGGGGACCTCCTGCTCCAGGCCCGCCAACCGGTAGAGGTCGAGGTGGGCGACGGTTGCCTGGGAGCCGCGGTAGCGGTGGCCGAGCCCGAATGTGGGGCTGGTGACCGGGTCGGTCACCCCCAGCGCCCGCGCGGCGCCTCGTACCAGCGTCGTCTTGCCGGCGCCCAGCTCTCCACGCACCAGCACGACGTCACCCGGCTGCAGCTGCACCGCCAGCTCGGCGCCCACCGCCTCGGTCTCAGCGGGGGCCGAGGTTTCGCGGGTGAGCACCGAAAGAACTTTAGTGTTCGGCGTGGCGGTGACCGCACCGGGTGACCCAGCGCGAGCCGATGCTACGCGGCGAGCGCCTCCGCGCGCTGGCCGATCTTCGATCGGTCCTGCTCGTGGGAGAGCGCCTCGCGCTCCAGCGCGCCGCCGGGCCCGATCCGGTAGGCCCCCATGCGCGTGAGCGGCGGCGAGTAGGCGTGAATCGTGATCGCCGACTGCGCGCCGCCGTTGAGCACGCGGTGGATCGCGGTCGCCGGCACGTTGAAGCACTCGCCCGCCGAGAGCTCCCGCGTCACCGTGGGCGAGCCGACCGCGAGGCGCTCCTCGCGGACTCGGCCTGCCACCACGGCAATGCCGCCGGCCGAGTCGTTGTGGTCGTGGAAGCCCGTGTCGTGGCCGTCGCTCCAGCAGATCAGCCAGGCATTGACGCGCTCGTCGGAGAAGATCTGCTCGTACACGCGTGCGTCGTGCCGGTGGCGGACGAGGTGGCGCCAGCGCACCGGATCGGCCGCGAGCACAGCGGCGAAGCGCTCGAGCTGCTCCCCGTTCAGATATGCGTCCGGGTCCTCAGCGGGGATCGGCTCGGGCGCGGCCAGCAGCCGCTCGAACCGTTCCACGGCGAGACTCAGGGGCTCAGAGGGTGTCGGATCGGGCGCCGCGGCAAACCACACCAGCCGTGCGGGACGGCTCATGACGCCACCCCCGCTCGCACCGCACGCACCGAGCGCGCCGTCCGAATCGCACGGATCGCGCCCGCGCGCTCCAGCAGCTGGACGCCGTTCTCCGCCAGCAGCGCCTCGCGGCCGGTGGGCATCGGCTCGACCACGGGACGGTCGGAGCCGTACACCAGCTGCTCCCCACCGACCCTGCGCGCCATCGCCTCGACCGCCGCCGGGCCGTAGCTGGAGGTGTCGTAGAAGACGAGCGGATCGTGCAGGTCGCAGTGCGGCCCACCGCGAGCCGCGAGCCGCTCGCTGAGCAGCGGCGCGCCCCCCGCGAGCATCGCGAACACGACCCGCAGCCGCGGGTACTCGCGCCGGCCGAGCGTTGCGAACGTCAGCCACGCGGCCTGCATCTGGGCGACATAATCGGTCAGCGACCGCCACCACAGCGGCTCGCTCAGCGAGGCCTCTGCCGCGCGCAGGCCGGGCGCGGGGCCGGGGTGCACGAACAGCGGCGCCCCGCTTGCCTCGATCCGCTCGAGCAGTGGCTCGCTCAGTGCCAGCGCGCCGGGGCCGGCAAGCGCCCCCGCGGGCAGGCAGACACCGATGCAGCCGCGCGCCAGCAGCCGGTCGACATCGTTCGGGTCCTGGTCGTCGAGCGCGATCGGCCCCCACGCGGCAAACCAGCTGGGCAGTGCCAGCACACCCGCCAGGTGGGCCTCGATCAGCTCATCCGCCTCCTCCCGGGGCAGAGCCTCGACGCCGATCGCGCTCGACAGCGCCACCACCGCGAGGTCGAGACCGTCGCCGATTCACGAGACTCACGCGGTGGTGGGGCGATTCAGCCTCGCGGTCGATCACGTAGGGCTGCTCGCCCGCGCTGTGCAGCACCGTCAGGCCGTTCGAGCGCCGGACGAAGGGAAGCGTCCGGCGAGCGGCCAGTGCGTCGAGCAGCGGGTCCGTCCAGATGTGCTGATGAATGTCGATCTGCATTGTTCTCGAAGGAATCTCCGTCGTCGTGGAGGCTGGTGGGCGAACCCGCCACACCCCTATACCTCATAAACTAGATCGAGAATATCATGTTTCGCGGAGAGCGCAACCCCAACAGGTGTTTTGCAAGCTCCTTTGTCAGAAACATCGCTCAAGCCCGCCGGAGTTACTGCCGATACTGGACACCTCCTCCTCCCTAGCAGTGCGACCGGCCCACGATCCCTCTCCCGTGGGCCGGTCGTCTTTAAGGGCTGGGCTTCGCCTTCAGAACAGGCCGAGTTGATCGACCTCGGCCACCGGCTCCGCGCCGGCGCCTGGTCCGCCGGGGGCTGGGAGCTCCTCGGGCTCCTCCGCTGCCTCCGGCACCTCCAGCCACTGCGGTTGCTCGGGCGCGGGCTGCGCCAACATCTCCGGCAAGCGGCTGAAGTCCTCGCGCAGGGTCTGGAGCATCCGCGGCGTGTAGAGCGCCGCCGCCGGATGGAAGATCGGATAGAGCCGCACCGCGCGGCGCCCCACCTCGCGCACCTCCGGCTGCCCGTGCAGCCGCGTGATCCCGGTCGGATCGTCGCGCAGCAGCTTGGTGGCGAAGTTCCCCAGCGTGCAGATCACCCGCGGCTGGATCAGCTCCACCTGGCGGTAGAGGTACTCCCGGCAGTTCTCGATCTCCACCTGCTGGGGGTCGCGGTTGCCGGGGGGTCGGCACTTCAATGTGTTCGCAATAAACACGTCCGCGCGCGCCATCCCAATCTCCCCCAGCAGCTTCTCCAGCAGTTTCCCAGCAGCGCCCACGAACGGCAGCCCCTGCTCGTCCTCGCTTGCCCCGGGGGCCTCCCCCACGAACATCAAGTCGGCGTCGGCGTTGCCCGCTCCGAACACCACCGTCTTGCGCGTGGCGGCCAGCTCGGTGCAGCGCATGCAGCCCTGCGCCTGCGCGAAGACATCCTTGAGGGCCTCGCGCCGCTCCGCAGCGGAGCCCGGCAAGTGGCTCTCCTCGGGAGACATTGAGGCGTGATGGTATCTCTCGTCGCATAACCGCAGATCTGTCGCGCCCCACCTTCCCCAGGCTTGCGCCTCCCATCGACCCACAACTCATTGCTCAGCGCTATCCCGTGGCGCTATTCTGTGGCTACTATGCCCACCGAGACAGCCACCATCCGGGTGGCACGCAGCACGCGCGATCTGCTTGCCACACAGGCACAGGATCGTGGCGTATCACTGGCCTCTCTGCTCGCCGAGATAGCCCGCGAACGGCAGACAGCCGCCATATGGCGCTCGGAGCGAGCAGCCAGTCGCGCGGACGCTGAGAACCCCGACGTCGCTGACGAGGACCGAGCGTGGGAGGCCGTTCTCGCCGATGGCTTCGAGTGAGCCCCGCCGGGGCGAGGTATGGCTCGTATCCCTTGGGGCAGGCCGACCCGGAGAGCCCGGCAAGAATCGCCCTGCCGTAGTCGTGTCAGTTGATGAGCTGAACACCAGCGCCGCGGAGGATCTGATCGTCATAGTTCCGGTTTCGAGCTCCCGCGCGCAATCGGCACTGCGACCCGAGATCTCGCCCGGCGAGGGGGTGGACCGCCCCAGCCGCGCAATCTGCAGAAGCATCAGAGCCGTAGCCCGCCCTCGCCTGCTGCACTACATGGGAGCAATTAGGCCCCAGACACTTGCAGAGATCGACCGCACGCTTGCCTTGATCCTGGGCCTGGAGCATCTGTGAACCTGCGCACACAGCGCCAAACTCCCCCACAACCTCCCCACCGCGCTGTATAATTCCTTGCAGGCCGTCAAGCGGGCACGCCCGGGATGGACCCGAAGCACCAGAGCTTTTTCTTACTCGCGCCGGTATCCGCAGGAACTGGACCGAAGGCCATGAGCCGACATCACCACCGCCTCACTCCACGCGCATGAGCACGCTGCGTGCCTCGGGAGTCTGGCACCACGGCGGAGGACGCGCCGGCATGAGCACGCCGCTCGCCTCGTGGGTCTGTACCGGAGGCCAGGCGGCGCGATGAGAACGCTGCGCACCGTCGGGGAGCTGCGGGCCGCGCTGGCGCCGGCTCGGGAGGGCGGCTCGACGATCGGGCTGGTACCCACGATGGGCGCGCTGCACGAGGGGCACCTGTCGCTGATTCGGCGGGCTCGAGAGCAGTGCGACGTGGTGGTCGTGTCGCTGTTCGTCAACCCCGCGCAGTTCAACGAGCACTCCGACCTGGAGCGCTACCCCCGCTCCGAGCGCCACGACGCGGGGCTGGCCGCGGAAGCGGGCGCCGATCTGCTGTTTGCGCCCTCGGTCGAAGAGGTGTACCCGCCGGGCTTTGCCACCACAGTGGAAGTGCTGGGGCTGACCGACCGCTTGGAGGGCGCCGCGCGCGGGTCCTCGCACTTCCGTGGGGTGACCACGGTGGTCACGAAGCTGCTGTGCATGACGATGCCCGACACGCTCTATCTCGGCCAGAAGGACGCCCAGCAGGTCGTGGTGATCCGCCGTCTCGTGGCCGATCTCAACCTGCCGGTGCAGATCGAAGCGCTGCCGACCGTGCGCGAGCACGACGGGCTGGCGCTCTCCAGCCGCAACGCGCTGCTCGACCCCGCCGCGCGCAGGCGCGCGCTCGCGCTGCACGCCGCGCTGCGCGCCGCCGACGAGCTGGCCGCCACGGGGGAGCGCGCGTCCGCCGCGCTGCTCGACGCCGCCAACGCCGCGCTCACGGCCTCCGGGGTGCGCGCCGACTACGTCGCGCTCGTCGATCCCGCCACGCTCGAGCCCCTCACCCGGCTCGACCGGCCGGCGCTGCTGGCGATCGCCGCGCACGTCGGGGGAGTGCGGCTGATCGACAACGTCACGCTCGCGCCCCTGCGCAGCGAGAGGGATGAGCCGCGTGGCGCGAGAGATAAGCAGCGTGGCACAAGGAACGAGAATCACGGCGCGAGGAGTGAGCATCGCGGCGCGCGAAACGTAAATGGAACGGGCACGGCGACAGCCACCACCATCGGCGAGAGGAGAGGCGAGACCCCATGCAGCGCGTGATGCTCAAGTCCAAGATCCACCGCGCGACGGTCACCGACTGCGACCTGCACTACGTGGGGTCGATCACGATCGACGCCGACCTGTTGGAGGCCGCCGACATCCTCGAGCACGAGCAGGTGCACGTTGTCGACGTCGACAACGGGGCCCGCTTCGAGACGTACACGATCGCCGGCGAGCGCGGCTCGGGGGCGATGAAGGTCAACGGCGCCGCCGCGCGCCTCGTGCACCGCGGCGACACGATCATCGTCATCTCCTACGGCCAGTACGACCAGGCCGAGATGGAGCGCTACGAGCCCCGCGTCGTACACGTGGAGGCCAACACCAACCGCATCATCACCGTCGACGACGCGGTGGCGACCCTGCTCAGTCATGAGCCTGCCTCGGAGGGCGCGTACGAGGTGCGCGCCTGACGCAAGAGAGACAGCCGGAGGGCGCCAACCCCTACGTCAGAGAGGACTCCCAACACACCATGTCCAGCCACCCCGCCACCCGCCCCACCAACCCCTCGAGCGTTCAGATCCCTCACGATCCCGGCCGCCTGCCGATGACCCTGCCGCTGCTGGCGGAGAAGAAGCGGCTCGGCGATCCGATCGTGATGGTCACCGCCTACGACTACCCTTCCGCCCGCGCCGCCGAGGCGGCCGGGGTCGATCTGGTGCTGGTCGGCGACTCCGCCGCAACCACCGTGCTCGGCTACAACGCCACCACGCCCGTGCGCCTGCAGGACATGCTCGTGCTCGCCGCCGCTGCGCGCCGCGGCCTGCGCACGCCGCTGTTGATCGGCGACCTGCCGTTCGGCTCGTATGAGATCAGTGACGAGCAGGCAATCGCCAGCGCAATCAGGATGGTGCAGGAGGCCGGCTGCGACGCGGTCAAGCTGGAGGGCGGCGGTCCCGCCTCTGCCAGCCGCGCGCGCGCGATCGTCGGCGCCGGCATCCCCGCGATGGGCCACGTCGGGCTCACCCCGCAGACCTCGACCTCGCTCGGCGGCTGGAAGGCGCAGGGGCGCAGCGCCCAGGCGGCGGCAAAGATCAGCGAGCAGGCGCTGGCGCTGCAGGAGGTCGGCTGCTTTGCGATCGTCTTCGAGGCGATCCCCGCCGCGGTCACCGAGGAGCTGATGGCTCGCATGGAGGTACCCGTGATCGGCATCGGCGCCGGCCCCGCCACCGACGGGCAGGTGCTCGTGTTCCACGACCTGCTCGGCATCCGCGACGGCCTCGGGCCGCGCTTCGTCAAGCGCTACGCCAACCTCCAGGAGGAGATGAACGCCGGCGTCCTCGCCTATGCGGAGGACGTCCGCGCGCGGCGCTACCCCGGCCCCGAGCACACCTACAAGATCGACCCCGCCGAGGTGGCCGAGCTGCACGAGCTGCTGGGCTGAGCCTGGCTCCGCCTACTTCCTCTGCTTCCCACCCTTTCCCGTCGTCCTGTGCTTCTTCTTCTTCGGGCAGCTGGTGACCTTGAGCTTGGTGCTCTGCTTGACCACAGCGCCATTCTGCCCATCGATCGTGATGGGGATTGTGAGGGTCCGTCCACAGAAGCTGCCCTTTGCCTTCGCTGGCAAATTGGCGCCGAATACCGCGTGCGGGCCCTCCGGCAGGCGGGCTTCGAACGAGGTGACCGGGGCGTCGGGGACCGTTTCGAAGGTCGAGTAGGCGATCCCCTTCTTGATGTCGGTCACCCCGGTGAGGTCGATCGTGACGCCGTCGCCCTGGAGCACGAACACCACGTCCGGGTAGGCCGCGCCCCCATGCGAGACTAGGTAAGCGGGCCCGCTCAGCGGCGCGCTGAGCACCGGTGTGACAGCCGTGCCCGTCCCGATCACCGACCCGGCCGGGCAGCCCGACGGGTTGGCGGCGAACTGCGCTTCGGTGCACGCACCCCGTAGAGTCGAGAGCCTCGCCGGCAGGACCTTCGGGAACGCCAGGTGCACCAGATGGATGTTGGCTTCCCCGGGTTTCTGGGCGACCTTCACGACCAGGCTGGCCCCGTCGATCCTGCTCGTCTTGCCCCGCGTGGATGCCGTGAATGAGGGCTTGAAGGGCAGCGTCGCGCAGCCGGTGACGGCAAACGGGCTGGAGACCGCCGCGCTGCCCCCTTGGGCTGCGCTCACCGTGGCGGTAACCGCCTGCGAGTCGCAGTCGGTTGGGTTGAACGTGAACGCGGGCCGGTTGACTTCGACATTGACCGTCCGCACGCGCACCGCCACCCCGTCGACGACTGTCGGGAACGGGTTGGAGACGATGCTCGCCTGTGCGGTGTTGGGGTCGATGCGGATCGAACCGCGGACGACCACGTCGCCGAGGTTGAACGGCCCCGCCACGGCCGGGATCACGACGGACTCGCCGAACGGGCCGCCGTTGTATGGACCCGTCAGGTAGATCCTGCCGCTCTCCTGCAGCGGCTCGGAGCCGGCGCCGGCGGTGACCGTCACGGTCCCGATCTGCGATTCACTCGAGCACGTCCCGGCGTTCGCCTGCGCTTCCCCGCACTCCGGGACGCCCGCGAGTTTCGCGAGCAGGCCCTTGGGGAGCGTCGCCTCCAAGCCCAAGAGGTCCTGTTCGCCGTCCTGGCGCGAGAGCTGCAGCACGAACGGGCTGTAGCCGCCGGCGATCGGCGTGACCGTGCCCGCGTCGAAGCCGGGGTTGAAGGGCATCGCCCCCGCGCAGCCGCTGACCGCAAACGACGACGAGGGCGTCGCGTTCGGGGTGCCTTCCGCTTCACCCGGCACGGGCGTGTGCGACCACGGTTCCAGGTCGCTCGTCGTCGTCGCTGCCCCGCACGTCTGCGGGTTCGCCAGCGCCGCGCGCTGCCTGCCGGGGAACGTCAACTTGAATTCTTCGAACGGCAACTGCGGGTTTTCCCGGAACGTAGTCGTGATCTGACCCGTCGTCGGGTTGACCGACATGTTGCCCTTCAGCTTGAGGATCACCCCGGAGCCGGCCAGTTCCAGGTAGATCCCGTACAGGCTGCCTTCCCCGGACGGGCCACCCTTGCCTTCCGCGTATGCATCGGAGCATTCGTGCTGGCCCGCGCCTCCGCATTCGGGCTGCGCGAGGTAGACATTGCCATGCAACGCTTCTTCAAGCAACGGCGTCTTCACTTCAACAGTACCAACCCGCGAGTTTTCCGGACAATGCCCAGGCGCGGTATGCCACATACCGTCGTCATAAGGGCTGCTGTCGCCGTCCGGGTGGCCTTCGCCGAGCTCGGTCGCTTCGGGGTCCCCTAGATCCTGTCCGTCCGCCGCGATATCTGTGCTGCCGATATTGATCCCTTCTGAGCCCGTCGGATTGCAACCCGCCAGCGCATCGGGCCCGCTCGCCGCCGAAGGCGAGAGCGAAACCCCTGCAGGCAGCGTGACGGTCGCGTTCTTCAAATCGGGTGTCGCGAGCGCACCGAACATGTTCGGAGCCTGCGGCAGTTTCAGATCGACTTCATACCCCGACGGGGTGTCCTCCTGGGTCGTTTCCGGTTTCACTTCGATGCTCGGGTCGAATGCCGACGCACCCTGCAACAGGTTACAGCCAGTCACTTCGGGATACGCGGTCGCTTCGGCGGTCGCTTCCCGGCCTTCCCAGGAGGTGACGTACAGGTTCGCCTTCAAGGGTTCGTGCGAGCAACCGGTCGGGCTGCGCACGAACGCGGTCTTGTTACCGGTCCCATCTACTTCGCCCGGGTCGCCGAACACCGTCAGCCGCACGCTTTCGACGTCATCGCCCTTGAGTCGTATGACCCCTGGTGTGGCGACCCGCAACCTGTATCCGGAGGCGTCGTGCACGACGCTCGCGTACAGAAAGACCGGCTGGCTGATCCCCGCGTTGACCCCCAACTCGGCGGGGTAGCCGTGCTCGGGGATCAGGTTGTAAACCGGATAGGGCGGTGTGGGCGGCGATCCCAACCCAAAGCTCAGACTGGCCGTCCCCACCTCGCTCGCCGCTGGGCATGCGGTGTGGAAGGTGGGCGTGCCGATGGTGCCCTCCGCGACGTTCACATCGACCTCCGGGCAGCGTTCTGTCGCCAGCGGGTCGCCGGCGAAGCCGAGTGGCAGGGTCACCGCAACGTCCCTCGCGTCCTGCGCAACGATCTGGTGTTCAGGTTCGAGAACGGGTTCGATAATGGTGTTGAGATCGATCGTCGTAGTCACGTCGTAGGGATGCGCACCTCCCTGCATATCGGGCATGCCGTCTACGCCGTCCGCTTCGAAGGCGAAGCCGGCGATCCCGAACGGCGCTGACCTCACGTTCACAGGGTTCGACGCGTTTGCCGAGGCTTCTCCGCCGCCAGCTTCGGAGAGCGTCGCTTCGTTGACCAGCGGTCCAGACAGCGAGCGCGAGGAGACCTTCACGGAGATCGTGACCAGCAGTTCGCGGTCGGGGCGGACCGGGTTGGTGTAGGTGCACTTCAGTTCCGCCAGCGAGCACGCGCCCGTGCTACTTGATGCCGGTTCTTCGATTTTCATTTCGACCGGCATCACCCCCCCTGGCAGCGTATCGGCGATCGAAACATCGCCTTTGGCGGGACGGCTGCCGAGGTTGACGGCCGCCACTGCGTAGCGGTCTTCCTTGTCGGAGGCGCTGAAGCTCGTCGGCTGAGCGACCGAGCGGATCGACCAGCCCGTGCCTGGCGTCCCGGCGGAAGCAGGCCCGGCGCTGAGCGCGAGGATGCTCAGAGCCAGGACGGGCACAGACAGCAGAGAGAGCTTCGACACAGCCGCGCCGCCCGACCGGCTGATCTTTTGGAGTGTCCTAAATGCACTCATCGGCGCGCCCTCCGCTCGTTGCCGGCTCTCTTCGCGTTGGCCTTCTTGGATTTGGCCTTTCTTATGCACTTGCCCTTCTTTCGAACGAAGCCCTTCTTGCACTGCTTGGGCTTCGGCTTGACGACTGCCGGCGGCGATACGGAGGGGGCGAGGTTGCCGCCTCCCGCCTGGCTGGCGCTGCCAGGCGATTGCGAGGGCGGTGTGGCGCCCAAACTCCCGCGACACGTTTCGCCGAAGCAGCCCGCCTGCAGTGCGGGCGCAGGGAAGCCGCCCCCTTCGCGCGCGTCGTAGAGTGCCCTCTCCGTTTCGCCGTCCTGCGGCAGGAGCTGCTCGACGGTCGTGAAGAAAACGTTCCGTCCCAAGGGGTCGGCGCCAAACAGCGTGAGGGCCACCGAGCCGGGGGGCGACGAAGCGTTGCCACCGGAAACGAGATACACGTCTCCCGCGCGGTACTCGTAGACGTTCGTGGTATTAGCTTGCACTTGAGTGACGAGGGGTGCCGCACTGGTAAAGAACACGCTGGAGCCGTCTTCGGTCAGCGCCAGGCCGGTGTCGGCGGCGGTCGGGAGATCCACGCCGCGGAACAACTGCTTGGGAATCTTCGGAGCTTCGGCGAAGGTTTCGACGTTGCCGCTCGAGGCCCCGCCCTGGCCGATCGACACGCGCGTCAGCGCGTTGCCGCCGGCGTCGTACTCGAACAGCTGCGGCGTCTTGCTCGTATCGCCTTTGGTCAGGTCGGCGGAGCTGAGAAACACCAGGAAGCGTCCGTCGCGCGTCGCCTGCGCAGCTCGGGTGTTCTCGTTCCCACTCCACACGGATTTGTCTGTAAACCTCGTGCCGGACGGGCCGAGCGTACCACCCAACGCGCTTTCCTGCTCACGTTCGACTACGACGCCGATTTCGGTCGCTTCGGGTTCTTCCACTCCACGGCTCAGCGCTTCTTCCTTCGCCCTGGCCCCCGCGGCTTTCCCGAGTTTTTCAACCTCTTCTCGTTCCGCGTTTTCTTCAGACCTCAGCGTTGCTTCTTCGCTCAATCTGAGCAACGTTGCGATAAACACCGTATGGTAGGATCCGGGATGTTCCGGTTGAGGCTCGTACACGTAGAGGTTGTAGGCTTCTTCTTCCGGTCCCGTTTGTTCGAGCTTTCGGCCGACGACCGTGTCAGGGCCGGTGAGCTTGGCCTCGGCCACAAAGTAGACCCGTTCGCCGTCCTCGGAGACGCGCACCACGCCCTGCACTTCCGGCGACTGCCCGGCGACGGGATCGGCCGAGACATCCAAGATTTCGGCGATCTTGGCGCCTTCCAGTCGTGCCTCGTAGAGCTTCATACCTTCGGCAGAAGCGCCGTTGACCAGTGACTGTTCACTCAAGAAGAAGATGCGTTCCCCATTTTCCGACGCCCCTTGGAAAATTGCTTCCCTGTGTTCGGCGCCGAAGCACGGTTCGCCGGAACTGCACTCGCCGGGGGGCAGCGATGGCTCCGAGATCGCGACAGTGTGTTCGCCAGCGACACGCGCGTACAGTTCGTTGACGACCGGCCTTCCTTCGCATGCGAGGGCTGTGAAGAACACCACTTCCCCGCCGGCGGAGACCGCATTGTACGCCGAGCCAGCTTCGCCCGAGCCCAGTTCGGTGCCGCAGTTGCTGATCAGTTCGGCGCCTTCGTTGAGGTGGTTGCCGTGGAGAGGACCTTCGTTCTTGACGCCGACGAGTGTCGGTTCGGGATCTTCGGAGCCGGGGGTGTACACATACTCGTAGAGAGATGGCCTTTCCGGTTCGGTTGTGTCTCCGTCCCATAGATTACGAGGAGTTTCGCTGGACGCGGCCACAATCTGATAGAGCGAGCGGGTCAGATCGCGAGATGCGCCGACGAGGCTGAGCTCTTCACCCACCGAGAGCTTGTCGCTTTCCAAGACTTCCTTACCATGTTCGTTGCGGGGCGTACCCGGTCCGACAGGATGGAATTCCGACGGGCCGGGACCGGTACGAAGGTAGATGTCTTCGTGATGAATGACATCCGGGTAAAGCGGGTTTGCCCGCTCGGCGCCCCAAAGGGTCTCCCCGAAGTGATCAGCGCTGACCGCCATCAGCGCGCTCTCCGGGTATTCGCTGGCCGGCGGTGTCAGCTCTGTCGACTGCCATCCGCTGGCACTGCGCGTGAACTCATACATGACGTTGCTTGGATTCCTGCTGGGGTCTTCCAGGTAGTTGTCGGCACCTGCAAACGCGCCGGCGACACCCGCGATCACGTGCGAGCCATCTTCGGAGATCGCCCCCGACGGTTCCTGAATGACGATCCCCCCCTCCTTGTACGGCGGCGTTACAAGCTCGTACGCCCGGCAGTCCGACAGGTACGTCCGGAACCCCGGCGAGGCTTCCGTTTCCGCCGGACAGCTCGCCTCGTTGGCGTCGCCGGCAGCCCGAACCACGCTCGGTGCCGCCAGCGCACCGACCCCTGCAACCATCGCGAAAGCGACCACCGCACTCCACACCGTTCGAACCGACCGTGTTCCTCCCACTCTCGTGTCTCCATTCCCTCGCTCGCTTACAAGTCGACTACCTTGGGGTCCTGCGGGACCACCTCACTCGGACGCGATCCCGCAGGACATCGGCTCTTTTACTCAAATACCGCTACGCATCCCACCCAAATGCTTCAGCTGGAACGGTTTCGATTATCGAGGTACCTACCTCGTTGGCTTTGCCCGCTATCCCTCCTTTAGTTTCCAGTTCGCATTTGATTGTTTCAAATTTTGCTGTTCCCGGATTCCACACTTCAGCTTCTGTAATGGCAGTCGCGGGCAACCGAAGTAAGCCCACCGACGCCACTTCACCGGGTTTGGATAAAACGAAACTTCCTTCGACGGTATGACCGACTTCTGCCAGCTGACCGCACCTTCTTTCCTCGCTTTTGATTTTTATTGTCGAGCTAGTAGTTTTGGATTCGACTTTTACAAACTTTTCGTTCAATTTCCCGCATTCACCGACTTCTCCTTTTTCGTCATTTTCGTTAAATAGCTCGAATTCCACAAAGAGCGCAGTATTAGCTGCTTCGCCCTCAGGGGCAAAGGCGAGGAGGGCCGATTCTCTATTCCCTACAGGGTACGCGAGTACAGCTAACGCATCTACAACAACTTCGCCTGGGTTTGCAGCTTTTAATGGCTTGATACCTGTAGCCAAACAACCCGGCTTTTTTTCAAGGTGACATTTCTTGAATACAACACTCGTATAGGCCGTTCCGGGATTACCACCTAAGATCACCCCGGAATTTTCGACTGGTTCACATTCGACGGCCGGCGACCCAACCGTCTTGAGTTTATATATACCCTCGTTTCTCGATGTTATCTTCCGTGTTTCACCAGCGGCTAGCGACGTTTTCCCAGCCCCAACAATCCATAACGGCCCGCCTGCGGCCAGCGCGGCGCTCGCCGCCACCGCGCTCATAACAAACGCGGCCACGAGGCAGAGCCCCATAATCTTCATGAACCTACTGGTCATTTTAAGTGCTCCTTGGATTTGATTGTGAATGAACCCATCGTGATCGACTTCCTTGTGTCCTGCATAGCAATAACTCCATTTTGGGTAGACTGAACCGGTTCCCCAGCGCTCGCTTTTCACAACGAGTCACCACGGCGCCCGGCGCGATCGACTTCTGTGCTGTGTTTTGGGTAAATGTGGCCGTGCCCCAGCGTCCGCCCGCTTGGCGAGACGCCCGGAATCGGCGTTATCGACTTCCTTGTGCTGCGGTTGAGGTGGGTAATCCAGTACCCAGACGCCGCTTCCAACGGCAACGCCATGGTGCCGGCACTAACTGACTACACAGTGCCTAGTCGTCGAACCATCAAGCGTATCCTCTTGACGAGGTCAGATTTCGAAACCGCGCGAGTACTGTACCATATGTCAGGACAGATGTGCGAAGGTGCGTCACCGCGCTTCGGCGGCTCGCCTGCGGCGCCCCGCGCCGGTCCGAAATGGCTCAAATTACTTGGCAAGGAGGACGACCCGCCCACTGGGGGCTGCTCGAACCGCCCTCGAACCCGTCCTACTGGTTGAGTTCGATCGAGTTCATGAGGTCCTTGTAGGCAAAGACCGCGTGGGCTTCCGTTTCGGCCAGTTCCGATTCGAAGCGTTCGATGCTGTGGAAGAGGGGGATGTCGCTGGCGGATGCATAGGGCCGGGCGAGCCGCATGATCAGCGGGCCTTCTTCGGCTTCGGGATCGACCGCGTTGTACTGCTGGAGGAACTGGGTCGTGCTCGCGCTCAGCGTCGCGTAGCCGCTGGCGACCCATTCCTTGACGTCGCCGCACAGGCTCGGCACCGTGAGGCCGACGAGCTTGTCGAGCTTGGTCGCGAAGGTTTTCACCGCGCGCGTGAGCTTGGGGTTACTCCAGTGCAGCCCTTTCACCGCGCGATAGAAGACCTTGATCGGGCCGGCGCCGGTGCGGTAGCCGACGACCGTCATCGCGCCAATGACCTCGTCGTCGAGCTGTTCGGAGCCGTGGTTCTGCGGCGATTCCGCCGCCACCTTCGGACACTGCGTGGCGACTTCGTTCGCGTAGCGCTTGACGGTCGAGAGCCCCTTGGGGAGGTCGGGAAGGGCCGAATGGAGCAGCACCTTGGCGGCCCGCGAGAGCGCCTGCGTGGCGGACCTGTCCGCGGCCGACGCGGCGAGCGAGGCCTGCGGCGCCGCCGCCGCCAGCGCCAAGCAGGCGAAGACGAGCACTACAGACCCCGGCACCACCCTTCTACCCATGCCTACCAGGTTAGCCGATGCCGGCGGCGCCCGCCACCGGCATCGGCTAAGTCTTCTTCAGTTGTGGGCCCGGACGCTACTTCTTGTGCTTGGGCTTGTGGCCCTTGACCGTCAGGTTGTACGTGTGGGTCGTGGGCGTGCCGCCGAGCGATGAGGTGTAGGTCAGGGTCGCGGTGAGATGGACCGTCTTGCCCTTCTTCAGCTGCGACTTGATCTTGCTGGAGAGGTTGACCGTCAGCTTCAGTGGCACACCTGCCGTACCGCCGGCGGATGTCTTGCCGGCCGTCGTCGTGGACGGCAGGCACTTGCCTTTGATCTTGATCTGCCCGTGCTTGCACTTCTTGGCCTTCGCGGTCGTGGCGGAGGCGCTGGCGATCGACGCCGTCGGCACCGTGACGACCAGGGTCGCCTCGCCCGACTGGGTCGGGACGAACGTGATCGTGACCGTCCCGTTCGAGTTGGACACGATGCTCTCGATCGTGTAGTTGCTGTCGGGGGGGGTCGGGGTCGGCGTCGGGATCGGGGTGGATTTCGAAATCGGCGCCACCGGCGGCGGTACAGCGTCGCTTGCCACGAACGGCTGTGCGTACACGGATTCTTCGTTGGTCCACACCAGCCAGCCCTGCCCGCTCGAGCCGACGTTGCTGGTCGAGTTTGACAGCCCGCCAATGTTGGCCACGAGCTGAGAGGGCCCGGTCCAACTTGCGCCGCCGTTTGAGCTGTAGGCGAGTTCCGTTCCGTAGAAGTCGTTGTAAGTGAGGTAGATGCCTCCGGATCCGTCCTGGGAGAGCGACGGGTAGCTCTCCGTTTCCGTCCTTGAGATCACGGAGATCGGCGTGTCGAAGCTCCGGTCGGCCTGGTCGAACGCGTGATAGATGACGTAGTTGGTGTTGCCTTCGTTCTCGACGACGCCGTAACCGCCCGGCCCGGCGGTCACCGCGATGTTGCTGACGTTGCAATCGGCGTGCGTGAGTGGCGTTGTCCACGCGGTGCCCGACTTCCCCGCAGCGATGCCGTAGGCCGCAGGGTTGGTCCCTTCACCGAACACGAAGCCCAGCTGTTGGTAGAAGTCTTCACCGCCGCATTCGTTCTGCGAGGAGCTCACGTTGTACACGCCGAGAATGCCGGCAGTCGGTCCGCTCGTGACCGATGCGTAGCCATCCACGCTCTGGCCATTTTTTTCCGTTTCTCGTTTTGACTGAGCCTCCAGGGGAACCGGGGTCTCATTCGCGGGACAACTCGACTCCGAGCACGGCACGCTCGGAGTCAACGGGAACTCCTGAAAGGACGGCTGGTCGACAAGGCCGGATTTTGCGGGTCCGCTGAGTTCGCCGCCGCCGAGACCGAGCTCGCCTGTGCCTGGCACGATCACAGGCTGATCGTCGTCCGTACCAAAGACGTTCGAGAGGTAGCTCGAGGCTACGGACTTGCCACCGAGCTGGATGGTGAAGGTACCAGACCCTTCCGGGGCCTGCCACTCCTGCACGTCTTCGTATTCCGAGCCTTTGACATGCACTTCGTCGGCGAAGATGATGACTTTGCCGGAGTCGACCAGGACCTTGACCGGGCCGAAGAGGCCCCCGGGACCATCGCCGAGTTGCAGCTGACCTTTGTAGGCACATGCCGTAGCTCCCGCCGGGAGCACGCAATATTCGATCAGTTCCCCTTCAGATTCGTCGTGGACGTTCTCCAGTTCCTGGTTGTTGACCCATGCGATGTAGGCGGTGCCAGCGGCGTCGACGGCGACCGACGGAGCCCTGAACTTCTGCGGCTGAGCGATTTTGATCGGCGCGCCGCTGACCGCGAGCGCGCTGGCAGCGAACGCGAGCACCCCAACGGCCGCGAAAGCACCGAGCAGTGTGGCGCGGCGCAGCGCGGGGCGCGACGTGGCCTTCCCTGACATGAACGACATCAAAGCCAACATGCTTCCCCAATCTGTCGTGGACACCTGCGCCGAGCCTCGCCATCCGAGCGGGTCGCGTTCGCAAGACTAGCGCGTCCCCTGGACGAGCCTACCCGTACTCAACGCTTTTCAACACCCGCGCCGGAGCGCCGGCCGCGACGGAGAACGCCGGGATGTCATGCGTGACCACGCTGCCCGCTCCGACAACACAGCGCTCGCCGATGGAGACGCCGCTCGTGACGACGACGTGGGCGCCCAGCCAGCAGTTGGCACCGATGCGGGTGGGGCCCTTGGACGTGAAGCCCTGCCACGGGACCGGCTTGTCGGGGTCGTCGTAGCGGTGGGAGGCGTCGGAGACGAAGCAGCCGTTGGCGAGCATGCAGTGCTCGCCGATCTCCACCAGCTCCTGTGCGGCGACCATCACACCCTGGTTGAGGAACGTGCCGGCGCCGATTCGCACGCGTGCGCGACCGGGGGCGGTGATCCAGACGCCCGGCTCGAACAGCACCCCCTCCCCCACCTCAAGGCGCCCCTCGCGTAGGGCCTCCAGCACGTTGCCCTGCAGCGGCCAGCGCGCGAAGGCGCCGCGGCGCATCAGCTCCCAGTGGATCTGCGCGCGGTTCCAGGGGAGTGTGTTGCGCTCGTACCATTTCCACTTCTGCGCCCACAGGCGGGCCTGGCGGGCCAGCTGGTCGATCCCCGCGCGGGAGAAGGGATCGGCGCGGGGGGAGGTGGCAGGCCCGTCGATCCCCGCGCGCGACTGGGGATCGGCGGGAGTGCTCAAGCCGTGGCCTTCGCGCGCGGTTTGCGTTTGACCGCGGGTTTGCGCGCTTTCGCGGCGGCCCCGCGCGGCTTGCCGTTGGACGAGGCCCCCGCCCCCGCGACCGAAGCCGGGTGACACGCGCCTTCGGCCCGAATCCCCGTTTCGGCCAGCAGCGGCGCGAGGAACTGCCCGGTGTGGGAGGCCGGCTCGGCCGCCACCTCCTCGGGCGTGCCCGCGGCGACCACGAGGCCGCCCTCCTCACCCCCCTCGGGGCCCATGTCGATCAGGCGGTCGGCGCACTTGATCACGTCGAGGTTGTGCTCGATCACGACCACGGAGTTGCCGGCGTCGACGAGGCGCTGCAAAACCTCCAACAGACGTTGCACGTCGGCGAAGTGCAGCCCCGTGGTCGGCTCATCCAGGATGTAGAGGGTGCGCCCCGTCGCCACCTTCGAGAGCTCGGTGGCCAGCTTCACCCGCTGGGCCTCCCCGCCGGAGAGCGTGGTGGCGGGCTGGCCGAGGCGCACGTAGCCGAGCCCCACCGCGTCGAGCGTCTCCAGGCGCCGGCGCACCTTGGGGATGTGCTCGAAGAAATGCACGGCCTCCTCGATCGGCATGTCGAGCACGTCGGCGATCGACTTGCCCTTGAAGCGGATCTCCAAGGTCTCGCGGTTGTAGCGCTTGCCGCCGCATTGCTCGCAGGGGACGTACACGTCGGGGAGGAAGTGCATCTCGATCTTGATCTGGCCGTCGCCCTTGCACACCTCGCAGCGCCCGCCCTTGACGTTGAAGGAGAAGCGGCCGGGCTTGTAGCCGCGCGCGCGGGCCTCTTGCGTTTTGGAGAACATGTCGCGGATCACGTCGAACAGGCCGGTGTAGGTGGCGGGGTTGGAGCGCGGGGTGCGCCCGATCGGCGACTGGTCGACGGCGATGATCTTGTCGAGCTGCTCCAGGCCCTTGATCTTGCGATGAGCGCCGGGGCGGGCGCGCGCGCGATGCAGGCGGGCGGAGAGCGCCTTGTAGAGAATCTCGTTGACCAGCGTGGACTTGCCCGAGCCGGAGACGCCCGTCACGCAGGTGAGCGTGCCGAGCGGGAAGGCGGCATCGATGTCGCGCAGGTTGTGCTGCGAAGCGCCTTCCACCTTCACATAACCGGTGGGCGTGCGGCGCTTGGTGGGCACCGCCACCGCCAGGGTGCCGGCGAGATACTGCCCGGTAGCGGACTCCTTCACGCGCTGCACCTCCGCCGCCGTCCCCTGCGCGACGATCCGCCCGCCGTGTTCGCCCGCGCCGGGGCCGAGGTCGACGAGGTGGTCGGCGGCGCGCATCGTCTGCTCGTCGTGCTCGACCACGATCACGGTGTTGCCGAGGTCGCGCAGCCGCTCCAAGGTGGCGATCAGCTTCGAGTTGTCGCGCTGGTGCAGCCCGATCGAGGGCTCATCGAGAATGTACAGCACGCCGACCAGCGAGCTGCCGATCTGCGTGGCGAGGCGAATCCGCTGGGCCTCGCCGCCGGAGAGCGTGGCGGAGGAGCGGTCCATCGAGAGGTAGCCGATACCGACGTTCTCCAGGAACTGCAGCCGCTCGGAGATCTCGCGCAGGATCAGGCGCGCCACGTGGCGGTCGGTGTCGGAGAGCTCCACCTCGTCCAGCCACTCGATCGCGCGCCGCGCGGAGAGCCCACAGAAGTCCTCGATCCTCGTGCCACCGACCAGCACGGCGCGGGACTCCGCGCGCAGGCGCGCGCCCCCACACACGGGGCAGGGCCGCAGCGACATGTATTCCTCGAGTTTCTCCTTCACGCCCTCGGACTCGGTTTCGCGGTAGCGCTTTTCGAGGTTGGCGATCAGCCCCGCAAAGCGCGTGGAGTAGGAGCGCCGCCGGCCGAAGCGGTTGCGGTAGGTGATCGCCAGCGGCTCGGCGGTGCCCTGCAGAAACAGGCTCTGGTGCTCCTCGGAAAGCTTCTCCCACGGCGCGTCGAGGTCGACGCCGTAGCTCTCGGCGATTGCCTCGGCGACCTGGTCGTAGTAGTTGGAGAACGCCGCCGCCCGGCTCCACGGCGCGATCGCCCCCTCGCTCACCGACAGCGTGGGATCGGGCACCAGCATCTCGGGGTCGATCTCCATCTGCGCGCCCAGCCCGTGGCAGCGCTCGCAGGCGCCGTGGGGGGAGTTGAACGAGAAGATCCGCGGCTCCAGCTCCACCAGCGAGGGGCCGTGCTCGGGGCAGGCGAAACGCTCGGAGAAGGTGAACACCGTGCCCTCGGGGGGCCGCTCGCCGGGGACGATCTGCGCGTTCGCCGCGCGTGCACCCAGTGCTCCAGTGGAGTGCCTGGCCTGACCCGCTTCGTCGCGAGCACCCGGGGCGGGCGACCGGGCAACATCTTCCACCCCCTGCTTACCATCCCCCGCCGCGGCCTCCTCCTCCAGGCCGCTCTCCGCGGCACGAGCCCCCCCGGCGAAGCCCATCATCTCCACCTCCACCAGCCCGTCGGCCAGACGCACCGCGGTCTCGATCGAGTCGGCGAGGCGCTTGCGCACGTCGTGGCGCATGATCAGGCGGTCGATCACGACCGAGATGTCGTGCTTGTAGCGCTTGTCGAGCACGATCGATTCCTCCAGCATGCGGATGCGATCGTCGATCCGCACGCGCGCGAAGCCGTCGGCGCGCAGCTCCTCCAAGAGCTTGCCGTACTCGCCCTTGCGCCCGCGCACCACGGGCGCCATCACCATGAAGCGCGCGCCCTCCGGCAGCTCCATCACCTGGTCGATGATCTGCTCCGCGGACTGCCCCTTGATCGGCCGCCCGCAGATCGGGCAGTGCGGCTTACCCACGCGCGACCACAGCAGCCGCAGGTAGTCGTAGATCTCGGTGACCGTGCCAACCGTCGAGCGGGGGTTGCGCGAGGTCGTCTTCTGATCGATCGAGATCGCCGGCGAGAGCCCCTCGATCGAGTCCACGTCGGGCTTGTCCATCTGCCCGAGGAACTGCCGCGCGTACGCCGATAGCGACTCGACATAGCGGCGCTGGCCCTCGGCGTAGATCGTGTCGAACGCAAGGCTCGACTTACCCGACCCCGACAGCCCCGTGATCACGACCAGCGCGTCGCGCGGCAGCGTCAGGGAGATGTCCTTCAGGTTGTGCTCGCGGGCGCCTGAGACGACGATCTGGTTGCTGGAGGGCATGCTCTGCACATCATACGAGGGGGAACAGACGTTCGATCGACCAGGCTCGCTTGCGGGCAATCACACTCGATGGAGCGAATTGGTAGGGACCATTTGGTATGATTTTTGGAGTAGTGCTTCCTACTTTTTGATATGACAAGTGTGAGGACCGTATCCGAGAAGGGCCAGGTAACCGTGCCGAAGCCCTTGCGCGACCGTCTTGGCATCAAGGCGGGCGACCAGCTCGCATTCAGCGAGGAGCACGGACAGCTCATCGCTCGCAAGACCACCGGCGCCGACCCCGTCGAGGCGGTTTACGGGATCCTGAGCCTCAACGTGAACACCGACGAGGCCATTTGCACGCTCCGCGGCGAGTCCAGCCCCGAGTGATCACCGCCGTCGATACGAGCGTCCTGCTCGATGTCTTCGGCGACGACGCCAAGTTCGGCCGGCGCTCGGCCCGCTCGCTCAGACGCTGCATCGCCGAAGGCGGCCTCGTCGCCTGCGACGTCGTGTGGGCCGAGACCGGCGCATGGTTCCCCGATGCGCAGGCCGCCGAGAGCGCCTTCTCGCGGCTGCGCGTGGACTACTCCCCCCTCGCAGCCGCCGCCGCACTCGCGGCCGGTCACGCATGGCAGCTGTATCGCAAGGCTGGCGGAACGCGGGAGCGCGTGATCGCCGACTTCCTGATCGGCGCCCACGCCGCCGAGCAGGCCGACCAACTGCTCACGCGTGATCGCGGGTTCTATCGGCGGTACTTCCGCAAGCTGCGCGTGGTCGATCCGAGTGGGTAGCCCGGCGACCGATCCAGCTTTGTGGGTTATTTGGCCGGGACGATCTTGCGCGTCGAGAGATCGACTGTGACCGTGTCGCCTTCCAGCGGCTGGGTTCCTGGCGACGATTTGCCCCTGGTCGGCTTGAACTCCACGGTGAGCGTCGGAGCCTTGCCCGACATGTCCACTGTGAGCGTCAGATAGCCGTACTCCAGGATCGGTTCCACCGTCCGCGCGTACCCGTCCGGGAGTTTCGCTTCCGCGGCATTGGGCTTGGGCTTGGTCACGTTGTGCCCGCCGCTGCCCGCCACGATGTAGGGGATTTCGTCGCCTTCCACCGTGCGCGTATAGCGCTGGTAGAGATGGGCGTGCCCCGAGAGCACCGCATCCGGCCGCAACCCGGCAGCCGCGCATGCCTTGTCGATGTCTTCCGCGAGCCCCCGCGCGCCGCCATGCTTCTCATCCACCGACAGCGGCGGGTGGTGGCAGGCGAGGATCACCGCGCGTTTTTCTTTTTCCACTTCCCGCAGAGGCTTCAGGCGTTCGAGCTCCGCGGTCAGGAATTCCAGCTGCTGGTCGTTGAGCGTGGGATAGCGGCCGCCCTCGGAGGAGATCACCCCGGGGCCCTCCAGCACGTTGGAGTACAGCCCAATGATCGACACGAACGGCGCGTCGAGCGTGAAGTACACGCCCGGCTGGTTGATCGCGCTGCGCACCAGCCCGCCCGAGTCGGGCGAGGGACCGGGAGCGGCAGCGCAGAAGTTGCGCAGGAACCCAAACAGCGATTCTTCGTTTTCGCTCTCTTCGGAGGGAAACCCGTCGTGGTTGCCGGGAATCGCGAAGATCGGGGCGTCGTAGGCGCGGAACGGCTCGTAGAACTGGTCGTAGTAGTACTGGTGCTCGCCGAAGTTGTACACCACGTCCCCGAGGTGGAACAGGAACGCGGGCGCCAGCCCCGCGGCGGGCTTCAGATCGGCCGCCATCGCGTCCGCCACGCTCGCCTCGTCCTTGATGCGCGAGGTCTCAGACGGCCCCGTGTCGCCGGCCGCGTGAAAGCTGATCTGCTTCGCCGCCACGTACGGCGCGAGCGGGCCCGCGCCGACCACCTGCGCGAGCTCCATCCGCGGCGGGCTCACACGCGGCGCGGGTATCGGCTGCAACTGTTCTTCGTGAGCCTTGTAATAGGGCGACTTGTAGTAGGCGTCGCTCGTGTTGTCCACCTGGAAAACGCTCTCGTCTTTGCCGGTGGGATGGGGGTCGGCGAACAGCTGCCCTTCCGGCCCCACCAGGTTCTGGCTGAGCCCCGGCACCGGCGGCGTCGTCGACGGGGGCGGTTTCGGAGGGGCGGGGGCGGGCCCGGGAGCGGGACCCGGCGCGGGGCCAGAACCAGGGCCGGCAACGGGAGCTTCGGCTGGCGCCGCGGGAGCTTCGGCAGGGGCGGCGGGAGCTTCGGCTGGCGGTACGGGGGCTCCGAGCGCCTGCAGCAGCCGGGTGCCGTCGGGTCGGCCCCAACCGGTGCACGCGTCCCAGCCTGGGCCCGCCTTGTAGCTGCCGTTGCTGCCGCTGACGATGTCCACAAGGCTGTCCTTCAGGTGCGCGTACAGCTGCGGGTTGCAGAACCCCAGCGGAGTGCCGCTGAGCTGGTTGAGTAGCGTAATCAGCGCCGACCACAGCGGCGCGGAGGCGCTTGTACCCCCGACCCCGCCGAGCTCGCCGTTCGGGCCCAGCACCCACATCGGCGTCTCGGGGTCGGCGAGGCTGGCCACGTCGGGCACGCCGCGGCCGGTCTTGCCGCTTTTGTCGGCATTGGTGGGGACGTCGGCGGCGGCCTGCCACTCGGGGAGCGCGAACAGGCGGCTCACCCCTCCGCCCGTGGCGCCCTCTTTCTTGGCGAGGTCGTTCCACACCTTTTCCGAGGAGATCGTCCCGGCCTCTGGGTCCGCTTCCAGGCGGATGCCCCCGCATCCCAGCACCCACGGGCTCGAGGCGGGGAAGTCGACGTGCGGGGTTTTGGTGCCGGGCTCATCGGCCGACCCTTCGTCGCCCGAGGCGCAGCAGATCGTGATCCCCTGGGCGGCGGCCTGTTCGAAGGCGCCGTTGACCAGCTTCACCGCCTGCTCGGTCCACGCGCCCTTCGTTTCGTCGTCCTCGGGGTTGCCGTAGGAGCACGAGATCACTTTCGGCTTGTTGGTCGTGTCGGCTACCGCCGCCTTGATCGCGTTCACCCACCCCTCTTCGGTGAATTCGGTGAAGTACACCGCCACGTCTGCCCCCGGCAGGACCCCGCCGACCGTGCAGAGGTCGAGCAGCACCTCGCCGGTGGCGTCGTCCCCTTCGCCGTTGCCGGGCTGGTTGCCGGGGCCCTGCACGACCACGTCGGTGATCGTCGGCGCCGCCTGTTTAAGGGTTCCGGTGAAGTAGCCTTCGAGCGCGCTCGGTTCGTAGCCGCCCTTGGTGGATTCGCCGTTGAACGCAAGCACCGCCACGCACTGTCCGGCGCCGTTGCCGGCGGGGAAATCGAACAGCTTCGCGAGCATCGGCGGCGTGTAGGCGTTGGCGGGCACTTCCCCCCCACCCGCTTCGGCTTCGGCGGCACGCTTGGCGACGCGCGGGCGGGTGCGCACCATCTTGCGGTTGTCCAATCCGAGCACGCCCTCGACCACGCCCGCCAGCTCGGCGGGGAGCAGCAGCTTGCCCTTGTAGGAGCGGTAGGTGCCGCCCTCGGGGTGTTTGTAATGGCGCAGCTCCACACCGAACGCTTCGCCCAGCTGCTTGGCGGTGCCCGACACCCGCACCAGGCGCTTGGCGATGCTCTGTTCCACCACTCTCAGCTTGTGTTCCTTGGCGAACGCGAGCACCGCGTCGAGGTCGGACTGGGCGGCGCCGAACGCCGCCACCGCCTCCTCGGGGCGCAGGTAGGAGCGCGCCCGCGGGGCGAGTCGGCCCAGCTCGTGCGCGGTCGTGACGGGTGTGCCCTGCGGGTCGCGCTGGACGTAGATCGTCACGGTCAGCCGTTCGCCCGGCTTCACCGGCTCGATCGCCCGGGTGGTCGGCCGGCTGCTGCCGCGGAGACGGAAGTGCTTGCTCACTGTGGACCTCCAGTTGTCGCGAAGCTGGAACGAGGCCACCCATCAGAAGCTTGCCGCTTCCCCAAGATGGCATCGGTCGATGCTACAGAAAACCGTAGGCCAAATGGATTCTTTTAGTAAAGATTCGCGATCGGCCGCTACGGCTCGAGCTCGCCGTCATAGAGCGCGAACACCGCGCCCTGCGGGTCGGCGACGACCGCGATTTTTGCGATCGAGATGTCGATCGGGCCAGCGTGGATGGCGCCGCCTAGCTCACTCACCTTGGCGAGCGCGGCGTCGAGATCCTCCACGCCGAAGTACACCAGCCACGATGGCGGGGCGCCGGGAGTCACCGCACGGATTCCACCTGCGTTGGCGTCGCCGTTTTTGATCGACAGGTACGGTTCGGGGCTGCCCTCGAAGGGCGCCACCGTCCAACCGAAGAGGCCGCTGTAGAAAGCGCTGGAGGCGTCGAGGTCGGGGGAGCCGAGCTCGTTCCACACCGGCGCCCCGGGCGCATTCACGAGCGCCGCGCCGAAGTGCGCTTTCGGCTCCCACAGCTCGAAGTGGGCACCCTGCGGATCCTGGATCACCGCCATGCGCCCCACATCCATCACGTCGAACGGCGGCGCGTGCACCGTGGCACCGAGCTCCTTCGCGCGCTCCGCGGTCGCATCGGCGCTCTCCACGGAGATGTAGGAGTTCCACATCGGCGGCACTCCCGACTCGCGCTGCTGGTCGGGTTGCGTCGCGATCGCTGCGACGGGCTTGCCGTCGCGCTGCATCATCGAGTAGACGTAGTCGCCGTCGCCGACCGGGCGATCGTCGGCCGCCCAGCCAAGCAGGCCACCGTAGAACGCCTTCGCCCCCGCCTGGTCGGTGGTGGTCAGTTCCATCCAGCAGAAGGTGCCGGGGGTGTAACCGCTGCGCTCGCCCATTGGTAGGCACAGTAGCGCAGATCGTGATCGCAGGATGTGAAGGGGTTGAGTACCACTCACTCCGCCGGGACGAGCACACCAAGGGAGAAGTGTGCGTGCCGGCCCAGCGCGATCGGCCCGCTGAGCGGCTCGGCGAAGGTGATCCGCAGGTCGTGTGGGCGGGGCGGCGGCTCGCCGCGCCCGCGCCCTCTGCTGCGCTGCAGGTGAGCGCCGCCGGCGATCCGCGACATGCAGCGGACACTCTCGGGATTCGGCAGCCCGCGGAACTCCACCAGCTCGCGGCGAACCTGCCCCTCGACGGAGCTGCGACCGCGCGGCTTGACATGGTTGAAGGGCAGATACGGCGTGAGTGTCCGCCACGTCCGTGCGCGGGCGAATGCCGGATGCCGCTCTGTGCGCTGCAACGGGATGTGTCCTCCGCGGTGGCGCAGGTGCAGTCGCGAGACGACCTCACGCTCCTCCGCGGTGAGTCCGAGCGGCGCCCACACCGCGATCATCTCGATCCTCGACCCCCCGTCGGAGGAGCCTACGAGGATGTGCTTGTGAAGGTGCTGCGTGGGACCGCGCAGCGGCGCGCCCCCCTCCCCACGGCCGCTGAGGACCGGGGGGATCGCGTCGGCGCCGAACCGTCGGCCCGCGAGCGCGAGCACGGCGACGTGGATCGACTCGGCGATCCGCAGTGCCTCGCCCAGCGGCGGCGCCGCGGCGGCGGCCGCGAGCCGCCACAGGACGGGGGCAGGATCGCGAAGCACGCCTGCGGATGAAGTGGCCGCGGAGCGCGGCGCACGGATCCGCGGGCGCTCCGCCGCGCCGGTCACGGGCATGCGCTCAGCGGCCACGACGCACCCGCTCGCGCACGATCAGGTCGGGGGCCCCGAAGCTCCCGTACCCGCCCTGGTCGGTGCGGCGGATGGGAGACCGCAGCAGTCGATGGACGCCGAGCGCCCGCCGCTCTGCATCGCTCATCGCCGCGAGGTCCCCGCGGCCGATGAGGGCACGCACGACATCCGCGGTCAACCCCACATTCCACAGCGGCCACGTGAACGCGCTGTCCTTCCAACCCCGCTCACAGCCCGTGGTGAGGAGCCGCCCGCGACTCGTGAGCACCGGGAAGAAGCGCAGCCCGAGGAACCCGAGCCAATCCGCGCCGGGGACGCCCGCGGGCGTCTTGTCCCTCGTCGGCGCGATCGCGCGATAGGCGTGGAGCTTCTCGCCACCAACGTCCCATCCGAGGCTGGACAGCTTCGACTCGTATCGCCACGGTCCGCCGAGCGCCTCGCGCAGATCCTCGGGGCCGATTGCGGATCGCAGCTCACGCACCTTCGCGAGGAACCTTCGGTTGCCTGCGGTGAAATGGAAGTGCGTCGGCTTCGCATCGCCCTTGCCCGCGCGCGCCCCCTCCGACACGAGCCCCGCGAGCAGGTCGACATCGGCGCGATCGTCGACCGACATCGGCTCCGCGACCGCCCCGATCCAGGCGGGAAGCTCGGATTCGGCCCGTGGCTTGAGATCGTCGAGCGGCCTGCCCTCGGGGCCCCAGGCAAGGACCGGCGAATGCTCCCAGCGGGCACGGTCTCGATCGCAGAGGGCCACGAGGTGGTCGAGGTCGCGGGGGCCGGTGAGGACCGCGTGGGGCTCGATCGAGTCGGTGAAGCGCAGGGTCGGACACTGCTTGGGGAGCTGGCGCGAGACGACGTCGAGAGCGCCGAGCGCCGCGAACAGCCCGCGGGGATTGCGCCCGCGCAGCGGGCGCAGCTCGATCTCGCCGCTCGTCCCCCGCAGCTTCACCTCGCCGCTCATCCCCGTCCCACCGCGCGCAGCGACTCGGTCTCGCTCTGACAGTGATCGGCGAGACGCAGGGTCGTCTCGAGCCACGCCAACCCATACCACCCATAGCGGCGAACGAGCCTCCAGAAGCGCTCGGCGACGCCGGAGTCGACGCATGCGAGGAGGTGATCGCTCGATGCGCGGAGGGTTTTGCGTTTCACCTTGTGCGCAACCTGCTGTGACTCCTCGCCGCGCATGAGCGGAGCGAAGGGCCGGCAGAACCCGTGATGGCTTGCGATCAGATGCAAGACGAGCTCCCAGTCGTGCGCCAGCGCGGCCACCCACAGCGCCCCCTCGCACATCGCGGTGCTCGTGAGCTCGTGTCGGGCCCCCAGCGGATAACCGCTGCGCTCCCGAGCCGCGGCCCGCGCGCCGCGATCGTAAAACGGTGTCGCGGACTTCGCGAGCGCACCGCTCGATCCTCCGAGCGCAACTTCGTCGCCTCCACGCAGCCACGCTTGAAAGCGCGCGTCGGCCTTGCCGAGATCGTGCAGACGCGCGGCGAGACGCAGGTCGCCGACGAGCGCGAGCGGCAGACCGGCGCGTTCGGCGAACAGGCCCACCCACCGTTCGACGCCGAGCAGGTGCCGATCGAGGGTCACCTCCTCGCAGGCGCCGGTGAACGACGCCGCGTCGCTGTCCCCCTCAGCGTCGAGGGGCAGCGGCGCCACGGCCGCCATCGGTCTCCCCGGTTCATCCCCCTTGGGGAGTGGCGCGGTGATGAGGAACGACGCCGCGACCGCGCCTCCCGCGGCCACCTCCGGTCCTCCGAGAAGTTGCACCCTGCGAGCGGGCGCCCGCGAGGCACGCACCTCGCTGAGGAGCCCACTGAGCCCGAACGTCGCCGCGCTCGGCCCCGGCGCACGCCCATCCGATCCGCCTCCAGGCCCGGCGAACCCATAACTCAAGGACACGGCATCGTCCGATCCCGTCACATGCCCATTCGATCCGCCCTCAAGCACGGCTAGCCCATCGCGCGAGGATGCGTGCTCGCCGTGGGCGAACATCATCAGTTGCTCTTCGAGCCAGGCATCAACGATCCGCTGCCGCTCGCGCGCGCTCGCCGCGGCGTACTCCTCTGGATCCGGAAAGCGACGGCCCGGCCACAGCGCGGGCACGAGCCTGAGCACCGCGAGCCGGCGCTGCGCGGCCACCGCAGCGGTCGCCACATCCTCGACCGGGTCGTGCGAGTCGGGCGCCCACGACGCGCGCGCGAGCCCGCCGTAGGCGGACGGCACGACGACGAGGTCGCCGGGCCGAAGCTGCCGTGCGCGGATGACCGCGCTCTCACTCCCCGCCCAGCGCACCGCGGGCCGCTTGCCGTCCAAGAACGACTCCTCGCCATCCGCGACCTCGACCCCCTCCACGTCCGCGAGGTCCCCGGGAGCACCGCCGGACAGCCAGCGCCTCACAACGGCATGGGACAGCGTTAGCGCCTCGCCCGACACGGGCGCGCACGCCTGGACGCGCTCCACCGCGATCGACGGAGCGTCCCGCAGCAGCTTCTCGGTGAGGTCCGCACGCCACACGACATGCACCTCGGCGGCGGGCTCCTCGATGCCGTGCAACCAGAGCCCGACCTCAGGCTCGATCGCCGGCTCCGGGCTCGTCTGAACCAGGGCGTCGAGATGTGCGGGAAGCAGCGTAGGCGCGCGGCGGCGCGGGGGGCTCAGGCGAACAAGCTGCTCGCCATCGGGAACGGCGAGCGCAGTGATCCCGAAGTTCACCTCGTCGAGGGTCTCGAGCCAGCGCCAGGTTGCAGCGAGCGCGTCCCCGTACACGGGGTCCTCGACTGTCCCGGTGAGCAGCGGCCGGCGGGCGAGAATCACGCTGTTCGCCGGCTCGCCGCCGGCGGCCAGGCGCCCATCGCGATCGACGCGCCCGAAGCGCTGGCGCAGGGCATCGAGGCTCGCGCACTCGCTCACGAGCCCGTCGAAGTCGAAGTCGGCTCCCGCCTCGATGCACTGCGTGGCGACCACGATCAGCCTGCGGTCCTCCGCGCGACGCTCACGGCCGATGCTCAGGCGCGCGCGGTGCGCCTGCACGATCCGATCGCGCTCGAACGGACGCATACGCCCGGTGAGCAGCAGGATGTCGGCGTCCAGCGCGTCGGTTCGCCTCGAGCGCGTGGCGGCGTCGAGCAGCTCCGCGGCGATCCGAGCGGTGTTCACGCGATTCACGACGACCCCGAGCGTCCGGACCTGCTCGTGCGCGAGCAGTCCGAGCGTCTCGCGCACGCAGCGCTCCGCGAACGCACGATCGGCCTTCGCCGTATTCGCGGGCAGGTCGACCGCGACCAGCGTGGCCGGCTTCGCCGCGGTCAGCCGCCTGCGCAACACGGGGTGCGAGTCGGGATCGAGCGGGTGCCGTGGGAAGCGCGTTGCGCCCGCCGCGCCCGTCGGCGTGGCGGACAGCTCGACGACCTGCCAGCGCTGGCGTCCGATCGCCTGCGAGTGCTCGGCGTGCGCGGCCCATCCACGGTAGTCGCCGACCGCGGCGAGCGTTTCGGCGAAGGGGCGCGCGAGATGCACCTCGTCGAGCAGGAACAGGCAGTCGTGCGCGAGCAGCCCCGCATGCACCGGGCGCATCGCTGCGCTGACCCCGTAGCCGCGGAACAGCAGCCGCGAGCCCACCTGGTCGACCGTCGAGGAGATCAGGGCGGGCACGTCGGGCCTGCGCGCCCAAACCTCCTCGCGCACGATCCCGCCGCGCAACACGCTCCTCACCAGCGGCGGGTCGGTGTCGGCGCCTGCGAACAGGTGCCGCAGACGCGCGGCGGTTGCCCACAGCACACCATCAGTCGCGGCCCCGAGACGCAGCGCAATGTGACTCCCGCGATCGTCCGCCTGGTCGACGACCACCCGCCTGTCCACCACGAGGACGACCCGCCGCGGCATCCATCGCTCCTGCGGGGGATGCTCGGCGTCGAGCGCTTGCAGGAAGATCGCGATCTCGAGCAGGCTGGTCTTGCCCGTACCCGTCGGGAGGTCTACGAGGTCCGGCCAGCGACGCTCCTTGGCGAGCTGAGCCACGAGCTGTTTCTGCCACGGGAACGGGCTGGGGTCATCGCGCGCGCCCGCACCCCAGAGCGCTGTGAAGAACGCGGGGAAGTCGCTGACGGCGAGGGGTGGCAGCTCAGCCATCGGGTCCTGAGGCATCGGGTCCTGAGGCTCGTAGCGGCAGGCACAGCCCCTGGCCGACGTAGCGTCCCGCCCCGAGCAGCAGCGGACCGACGATCGGCTCGGCGAAGCGCAGGTGCGCGTGGACCAGCGCGCGCCGGGGGCCACCGTTGGGCGTTTGGAACACGGGGAACGCGCGTACCGGCGGGACGGCGCTCACCGCCGCGTCGGGCCGCACGAGGACTTCCGCCGGCGCGGGCAACCCGATGTGCTCGCAGGCGCGCGCGATCGTGGCGCGCGCGGCGCCGTCGGCGGCCGATTGCCGCTGCGGATCGCGGGCTCGCAGATCACCCGGGAAGCGGTCGAGCGCGAGCGGTGTGACCGTTGCCCACTCGGTGCTCTGCAGACACCACGTCTGCGGGCGCAAGGTTCCCAGCATGTCGAGGCCGTCGCCACGTGCGAGCTGTATGCGCCGCGAGCCGAGGCGGACCTCACAGTCGGACTCCTGCTCCCAGCGCGCGATCGCACGCAGCAGCGCGTGGCGCTCCTCGGCCGCGACCTCCACGGGCAGGACGACCGCGACGCCGCGCACGAGGCTGTCGGCGTAGCGGTGGCCGACGAACGGAAGCGGCACGATCGCTGCGTGAGGGCGGCAGCTCGGCTTGCCGGGATCGCCATCGCTGCGCGGCCCGCGGCCGCTCAGCAGCTCGGGGGCATCGTCGCGGGCGTGCTCGATGAACGCGGCGCGCAGCGCGCGGGCCAGCGGGAGGCTCGCACGGATCGAGACCGGGGTGGCGTCGCTGTCGAGTACGAACACGATCCAGCGCCGCGAGAAGACGGGGCCGGGAGCCTCTGCCGCGGCGGACGATACCCGCGTGTACGGCTGCATCGCGGCGGGCAGTGTGCGCGGCTCGACGCCTTTGTGGCGGGCGAATTCCTCCTCCAAGAGCTCGAACTGCCCGGGGCCGGGGACGCGGATGACGAGCTCGCCGCCGGCGTCAGGCGCGAGCGTGGGCGTTGGTGCATCCTCGGTGACTGCGCAGCTCACAAGCGACGAGGAGTGCCCGAGACGCCCAATCCGCGCAAGCAGACCGTCCAGAGTTGCGCGCTGCGCCGACGTGGGCTCGGCATCGGGCCACGTGAACACCACGCGGGGCTCGGGTGGCGTGACGCTCGGAAACGTGCGTCCCTGTCGAACGCGCTCAGCGGGCAGCACCTCGATCGCGGCCGCGGGCAGCGCCCGGCGGCCATAGGCGCGCCCGATGCTCGACCCCACGGGGGGATCGTTGACGGGCACGAAATGCGTGACCACCGTGCGCTGGGAGACATCCTCGCTCGGACTGCAGGCGATCGTCGGCGCCGCCAGCCCCTCCAGCCACTCGAGCACCTCTCGCTCGGTGGAGTCGGCTCTGTCCTCCTGTGCCCACGCGGCGACCGCGGCCGAGAAGAGACGCGCCAGGTGCGGCGGCCACTCCCCGCGATTGCGGTCGTTGAAGCACGTGGCGACGTACCGCTCGGTGAGCAGCTCGACCTCGATCGAGAGACTCACGATGCGCTCGCGGTCGCGGCGATCTCCTGGCTGTTGCGGACGAGCTGAACGAGGCCGTCGCATGGACGCAGCACGATCTCCTCGAGCTCCCACTCCAACCCGACCTTGGCAGCCTTTGCACGCGCGCTCTCGAGCAGTGCGAGAGCACCAGCGCGATCGAGCGTGAACGGGCGCGGGGTCTTCGAGCCGCGGTAGATCAGCTCGAACGACAAATCATCACTCGCGTACAGCACGCAGCGCGAGCGCAGGTCGAAGCCCTCCTCGAACGCGAGGACCATCGCCGCGAGGCTGAGGGCGGCGAGCGTCGCGTGCCCGGCCGCTTCGACCGACCGCCGGCGAGCATCGGGCACAGGCGTGCCGGACGTGGTGAGCGGAAAGCGCAGGCGCCGCAGTTGCACGAATGAGAGCATCGTGGTTGCGTGGATCCGATCGGCGGTGACGCCGCCCGCCCGCTCATCGATGCTGGGGGCGATGTTGCCGTGGTTAATCTGAGAGGGCCGACCGCGCTCACCCTCGCCATTGCCGGCGAGCAGCTTCGGCTCGTCCTTTTCGATCACCGCCTTGTTCGGGTCCAGCGTCCATGTGCCGTCTCCGGCCTCGTATACGGGACCCGCGCGCTTCTCGATCGCAAGCGGGTCGATCCGCGACGACGTCTTCTTTCCCCGGACCACCCCGATGGCTACGATCTCCGACGTGAGCGCGCGCTCGTACTTGGCCCCCCGCCCACCGCGCGGACCGGTGGAGTCCCATCCGCCGAAGACGAGTGTGTGTGGGGCGTAGCGAAACAGCGCCGCGGCGTTGCGCGACGACGCCTCCGTGAGGGACCTACCGATGTCGCTGAGCGGAAACCGCATGCCGTCGAGCAGGCTGTCGCGCAGGATCGCATCGAAAGCGCGGTGCGGGGCCTCCAGCGAGCTGATGCGGTCGAGCCCCTCGACGCCGTCGGCCTCGCGGAAATCGACGGTCACCAGCGGGACCTTCATCTCACCACGGCGGTGCGCCTCGAGCAGCGCGGCCTCGAAGTGATTCGCCTGTGATTGCACCGAATCGAGCACCGCCGCCTCGACGGTCTCCCCCGCGACCCGGCGCTGTTCGAGCGCGTACACGGTCTCCGCGTTTTTCGCCACGCTGTAGGTCGGAGGAAAGACCTTGTCGTCGGGACCGCCGAGCGGTTCTAGCGGGGTACGCGCCCGCACGCCGACGCCAGCTCCCGCCACTGCCTCGAGGAGATCATTGTAGCTCAGGGTCATGTGCAAGCCTCCATTGCCGTAGTGGTTGCATTCACGTTGAGCCGGCCTGTGAGCGCCCGGCCGACCGATAAAAGAATTCCCTGCGCCTTGACTATTTCCTTCCGCTGAATACAATGAAGATTCCGTCCCAGTGCTGGTGGTCCTCGGCCGACTGGTAACGGACGAGGCCCAGCGGCGCATCGCTCCTTGACAACTCCATAACGAGCAGAGCTCGGCGCAGCCGCGATCACGGTGTTCCGGGGACGTAATCTACCCAGGCTCCATTGAAGGGCGACCCAGCCGCCGAGATCGCTGATGACTCCGCCGCCGGACACCGGGAAACCACTTCCCTGCCCCATTGAAGGACCACCAACCGCTGGCACCTCATCACGACCGCGCTGTCACCGGGGAGTAATTCCCGGCCCTGTTGAAGCATTGTTTTCAGCCAGCCAATCAGCCACATTCATCGCCAGTCACCGGGACAATAAGTTCCGGCTCTGTTGAAGTTTGCCGGCATGCCCGCCGCCAACGTCGAAAATCAAGTTACCGGGGACTAGACCCCGGCTCCGTTGAAGCCACGGCATTGTGTGCTCCCCGGTGGCCACCGGGGAGGTAGATCCCGGCTCTGTTGAAGCATCCACAATAGGGCGATGAACACCAGGGCACTGAGCAGCCTGTCACCGGGACGTGATTCTCGGCCCTGTTGAAGTGGGCTGACAGCTCGGCAGCTTGTGATCCTCGCCACGCCACCGGGACGCCTGTTCCCGGCTCCGTTGAAGCGTGAGGAGAAACAGTTACTCGTGCGCACAGGTCGGGGCGGTCACCGGGGTCGTTGATCCTCGGCTCTGTTGAAGCTGGTTGAGCAGGAACGCGCGGCCGCCGTACTTTGCGTCACCGGAGACGTTGATCTCCGGCTCTTTTGAAGCCCCGCTCCAGTGGGATCAGGCAGTCCGGGTCGTCGCCGCCAGTTACCGGAGACGTTAATCTCCAGCTCTGTTGAAGCCTGCGCCGGTACTCCGCTATCTCTCGTCAGCGACTCACCGGGTGAGAATATCCCGGCTGCTCCGTTGAAGCTGGATCGCCGGGGACACCGGGGCGAGCGCTCCTGACTCACCGGGGTGACGACATCCCGGCTCCGTTGAAGCCACGCCTCGTCGATGAAGAAGAACGACCGGCCGGCCTCACCGGGGTGACACCCCGGCTCCGTTGAAGCCTGCGCGCCGCGATCCAGGCCGCAGTCATCGTAGAACCCTCACCGGGTGACTACACCCCGGCCTCGTTGAAGCAGCTATCCGGCGATCCTCGTGACCCACAAGATCGGCCCGCTCACCGGGATGACAACATCCCGGCCTCGTTGAAGCTAGGCGAATTCAGGTGTGTAAGCGATCGCGGTTCCAGATGCTCACCGGGGCGACTATATCCCGGCCTCGTTGAAGTATGCTCGCCGATGAAGAGCCTCACCTAGCCGGGCTCCTCTCCCGGGTAACTACATTCCGGCGTCGCCAGAGACCCGAAAGCTAGATAGCCCTCGACCTGGAAATGATCCTCACCGGGATGGTGACATCCCGGCTTCGTTTAAGGACAGGCGTTCCTGATGCCGGCAAGACGAGCGGCACGGTCTCACCGGATGTCACCATCCCGGCCTCATTGAAGCCTAGACGGCCAGGCGAATACGATCTATGTCGTCGCCCTCACCGGGATGCACGTCCCGGCTTCGTTTGAACTTTAGGCAACTCGGCTGATCAGAAGCGGCTGAAAACCCTGAACACTTTGGACGTCGTCACAGTCCCAGCGCGTTGCAGTAGCCCGGAGGTCATTGCCGGTCTCTGATTGAAGCTAGGTACCAGCCCCATCGACTCGCGCCTCAATCCACGTGCAGCACGGCCTTGCCGGCGATCCGCCGCTCCAGCAGCGCGGTGATCGCATCGGCCGCCTGCTGCCAAGACGCCTCGTGGCCGACCGAGCAGTCAAGCCTGCCGGCGGCCACGAGCGCCACCAGTCGACCGAGGTCGCGTGCGCCGGTGCGGGTGCGGGCGAGCTCGGCGAACAGCAGCAGCCCGTACAGCCGCGCCCCGGGTGCACGGCCGAAGAGGGCTCGAGTGGGAAAGGTGGTTGGCTCCGCGGGGTTGCTGGCGGCGAACGAGACGACGGTGCCAGACGGCGCCACGCGTTGCAGCGCCGCCCCAAGCGTGGCGCCGCCGACGGCCTCGACGATCGCGTCGAACTCCTCGCCGGTGGGCTCCAGCTCAGGGAGGATCTCGTCTGCGCCGAGCTCGCCCAGGCCCCGTGCCCGCTCGGCGCTGGAGGAGACCGCGGTGACATGGGCGCCGGCGCGCTTGGCCAGCTGCACCGCAAACCGTCCCACACCGCCACTGGCGCCGGTGACCAGCACGCGCCGCCCCAGCACCGAACCGGCGATGTCGAGTGATTTCAGTGCGGTAAGCCCCGCCACCGGCAGCGCCGCGGCCTGTACGTCGGTGACCGCGTCGGGCAGCGCGCACAGCGTCTCGGTGGGCACGGCAACCAGCTGCGCCCACGCACCGGCGGACACCAGGCCGACGACCCGCACTCCAGCCGCTGGACCAGAACCGTCGGCCGCCGGGATCTCGACCAACCCCGCGAGATCCCACCCGGTGAGCTGACCGTCGTCCATATCCGCCAACCGCCGCGACTCGCCACGGTTGAGTGAGAAGGCGCGCACTCGCACGAGCGCCTCGTTTGGGAGCGGCACGGGGTCGGGGACCTCGCGCAGTTGCACACTCGCGGGGGCACCGGGAGCTGCCGTAAGCGCAATCACGGCTCGATCCTAGCGGCGAGCACTCTCCCGGGTGCCGCGCGCCTCGTCAACGCTGCCCTCCCAACAGCAGCGCGGAGCGGTGCCCAGCGCCTACAACACCGCAGCCGAGGAGGCGCAGCCGGGAGCGGGATATTGCTCCATCAGATCCTGCACCTCGGCCTTGACGCGGGCGAGCAGCTCGCTCTCGCCGTCGCGCACCGCGCCGACGACCTCGTCGAACCAGCGCGCGATCTCCCCCATGTGCTCGGAGCCCAACCCGCGGGTGGTCGCCGCCGGGGTACCGATCCGCACCCCGGAGGGGTCGAACGGCTTGCGCGGATCGAACGGGATCGCGTTGGCGTTGGTCACGATCCCCGCCTGGCTCAACGCGCTCGAGGCCTCCTTGCCGCTGACCCCCTTGGAGGTCATGTCGATCAGGATCAGGTGGTTGTCGGTGCCGCCGGAGATCAGCGTGAAGCCGCGCTCCGCGAGCGCCGCGGCGAGCACTTTGGCGTTGGCGACGACCGCGTGCGCGTAGTCGCCGAAGGCCGGCGTCGCGGCTTCGCCGAGCGCGGCGGCGATCGCGGCCGTCTGCTGCTGATGAGGCCCGCCCTGCAGGCCCGGGAAGACCGCTTTGTCCAACGCTTTCGCGTGCTGCTCGCGGCACATCAGGATCGCCCCTCGCGGCCCGCGCAGCGTCTTGTGCGTGGTCGTCATCACCACATCGGCGTGCGGCACCGGCGAGGGGTGGGCGCCACCGGCGATCAGCCCCGCGATGTGCGAGACGTCGGCGACCATCAGCGCGTCGATCTCCTTGGCGATCGACGCGAAGCCCTCGAAGTCGATCGTGCGCGGCACCGCCGTGCCGCCGCAGAAGAGCAGCTTGGGGCGATGCTCGAGCGCCAGCTCCCGCGCCTCATCCATGTCCACGCGGCCGGTGTCCCGGCGCACGCCATAGTGCACGGCGTTGAACCAAATACCCGTGGCCGACACCCCCCAGCCGTGGGTGAGGTGGCCCCCGGCGGGCAGCGAGAGGCCCATTACCGTCTCCCCCGGCTGCACGAACGCCAGATAGATCGCCAGGTTGGCGGGCGAGCCGGAGTAAGGCTGCACGTTCACGTGCTCGGCACCGAACAGCTCCAGCGCGCGCGTCTGCGCCAGCCGCTCGATCTCATCAATGATCTCGTTGCCCTCGTAGTAGCGCTTGCCCGGATACCCCTCGGCGTACTTGTTCACGAGCACGGTTCCGTTCGCCTCAAGCACGGCCGGCGAGCAGTAGTTCTCAGAGGGGATCAGGCAGAGCGACTCGGCCTGGCGGCGCTCCTCGCGGACCAGCAGGCGGGCGAGGTCTGGGTCGGACTCTTCGAGGGCCGCGAGCATTGGGTCATTCTACTGCGGTGAGGGACGGCGCCACTTCGAGTCGCGGCGGCTGCGGTTGGACTCCGAGAACCTTCAGCGGGCATGGAACGCCCGTCACTTGTTACAAAGTATCGTGGCTTGCAACGCTGGCAAAGCAACATGAGGCAGCGAGCCAACGACCGTCGCCCACCTGGGAGCTAGGCCTTGAGCGCCCAGGTCCATCGTCGGGACATCGACGAACATTGATAGGCGGCCCAAGCACTGTCCGGGGCGCTACCATCCAAACTGTGACCACCAAGGTGCCCACATGAAGGTCGTGACCGTGCGCGACTTCCGCGACCACGCGACAGAGATGTTCCGCTCCGACGACGTGATCCTCGTGACGCGCGAAGGCACCCCCGCGGGGTTCTTCCTTCCGTGGGATACGCCCGAGCTGCCGGTCGAGGTTCGCCGCGAGGTCTTCTTGCGCCTATCACAGCAGATCGGCGCCGAGCTGAAGACGAAGGGCATCAGCGAGCCAGAGGTGCTCGGCGATTTCGCTGCCTCCCGCAGTCGTAGCTGACGCGAACGTCGTCCTCTCGGCCCTCGTCGGCGGCCGTGCCCGCCTGGTGATCGCCTCCGAGCTCGGACCGCGTTGCATCGCCGCGGATGCCGTAGCCCGAGAGATCGCCCGGCACATTCCGCGCCTCGCGTCAAAGCGCGACCTCGACCCCGCGCTGCTGTTCGCAGCGCTCCAGGTCATGCCGATCGAGTGGAAGGCCGGGAGCGAGTACGAGGATCACCGCGAAGAGGCCGAGCAGCGCATCGCGGACCGCGACCCCGACGACTGGCCGACCGTCGCGCTCGCGCTCAAGCTCGACCTCCCGGTCTGGACCCAAGACAAGGACCACACCGACGCCCGTATCGAGGTCTTCACGACCGGCGGTCTACTCGACGCGGCATGTTTGCACTTCCGTTTACACCCCGCGCTCTGGCAACCTCACCCGTGGCCCTCTAGCAACAAAAAGCCCCGCGTTTGCAGGGCTCCTTTGTAGTGCGCCTGGGGGGAATCGAACCCCCGACCTGCGGCTTGAAAGCCTGCATCCTTTTCGCCGACCTCGTGGCATGAGAGCCTGCACACCTGCTCGCGCGCTTTCGCCAACACCACCGGCGGTCTCCGGTGCGGACCGCTGACGTAGTGGGCAAGGCCGTCCGGGCTATTCCGCGAGCGCCCGCCGTTCGGCCGCTAGCGCCAGCCGCGCGTAGGCGGGGGCGAGCAGCTCGGCGATCTCGCACCCGCCGCTCTGCACCGGCGCGGGCCCGAGCTGGCGCAGCAGCGAGTCGGGGGCCTCCCCGGCGAGTGGGCTGACGTGCATCTCCGAGAGCTCGGAGCCGCTGCTCCAGAAGCAGTCGAGCAGCACCGAGAGCGGCGGCGCGGCGGCGGCGGACGCAGCGCCGTCGGGGGACGCGGTCGCGATGGTGGCAGTTGTTGCGGCGGCGCCGTTCGTGCTCGTCTTCCCGCGGCGCGCGCGCAGGCTCTCCATGAGCTCCTCCCGGGTGCGCCCGCGCCAGGTGAAGATCAGGAAGGGATCCTCCTCGAAGCGCTCTGCGAGGATGTAGTAGGCCGCGGCGACGTGCTTGCAGGGGTTCTCCTCGTCGGGGCATGTGCAGCTCGCCTTCAGCTCGCCGTAGGAGGACGGGAGCAGCGTGAGCCTGCACGCCGCGAACAGCTCCTCGATGTCGTGGGGCATCTCCCCCGCGAGCAGCTTCGCGAGCGAGAGCGCCTGCGCCGCCATCGCTTTCTCCGCACGCCGCCACTGGTGCTCGGAGAGCGTCTCGGCGCGGATCCGCACCCGGTAGGGGGTGAAGCGCGAGCCCTGCACCTTCGCCAGCACGATGCCCGGCTCGACCTCAAGCTCGGCCACCTGGCCGCTGCGCGCGTAGTCGTGGCCGCGCTCAAGCCGCGAGCCGACGCCAAAGGACTCCAACAGCTCGATGAAGCGCCGCGACCACCAGCTCTCGCCGCTCGCCTCCTGCAGGCCGCGCGCCGCGATGCCCTCCCGGGCCGGCAGTGGCAGCGAGCTCTCCAGCTTCGGATGGTAAGCAGGGGTGGCCACTACGCCGCCTCCGCCACCGCGTCGCCGGAGAGCACGACCAGCTCGCGCAGCCGCGTCGTGTCGAGCTCCGTGATCCACGCCTCGCCGCTGCCGACGGTGCGCTCCGCCAGATCCCGCTTCTCGGCGATCAGCTGCGCGATCCGCTCCTCGAGCGTGCCCACGCACGTCAGCTTGCGCACCTGCACGTTCTTGTGCTGGCCGATCCGGAACGCGCGGTCGGTCGCCTGGTCCTCGACCGCCGGGTTCCACCAGCGGTCGAAGTGGATCACGTGGTTGGCCGCCGTCAGGTTCAGCCCGGTGCCGCCCGCCTTCAGTGAGAGCACGAACACCCGCGGCCCGTCCTCGGACTGGAAGCGCTCCACCATCTCCTCCCGCGCCGTCCTCGAGGTGCCCCCGTGCAGGAACAGCACCTCACGCCCCAACCGCTCCTGCAGGTGCGCGCGCAGCATGTGGCCAAGCTCCGCGAACTGCGTGAAGCACAACGCCCGATCGCCCTCCGCGAGCGCCTCCGAGAGGATCTCCTCCAGGCGCGCCAGCTTGCCCGAACGACCCTCCAGGGAGGAGCGGTCCTTGAGCAGGTGCACCGGGTGGTTGCACACCTGCTTGAGCTTCATCAGCGCCGCCAGGATGATCCCCGAGCGTTCGATCCCCGCGGCGTGCTCGGCTTTCTTCAGCATGTCGTCGACGACCGCCTGATAGAGCGTCGCCTGCTCGCGCGTCAGGTGGCAATCGACCCGCATCTCGATCTTCTCCGGCAGATCGCTGATGATCTCCCCGTCGGTCTTCAGCCGGCGCAGGATGAACGGGCCCGTCGCCTGGCGCAGACGCGCCGTCGCACGCCCGTCGCGGTAGCGTTCGATCGGCGTCTCGAAGCGCTCGCGGAAGCTCCCCGCCGAGCCGAGCAGCCCGGGGTTGAGGAAGTCCATGATCGAATGCAGCTCGCTCAGGCGGTTCTCGACCGGCGTCCCCGTCAATGCCACCCGGTGGCGCGCCTTCAATGCGCGGATCGCACGTGTCTGTTTGGCCTCCCCGGACTTGATGTTCTGCGCCTCGTCCAGCACGATCCGCTCCCATTTCACCTTCCCCAGCGTCTCGCGGTCGCGCAGCGCGAGCGCGTACGTCGTCAGGACGAAGTCGCACGAGCGCGCCGCGGAGGCGAACGCGCGATCCTTCGGGCGCCCGCGGCCGTGATGGATCCGCACCCGCAGATCGGGGGCGAACTTCTGCGCCTCACGGCGCCAGTTCCCGAGCACCGACATCGGGCAGATCAGCAACGTCGGGCCGACCTTCTTGCGCCGGCGCCTGCCACCGCCGCGTTGCGTCTGTGTCGCAGTTGGTCGGGTTGGCCCATCCGACTGCCACCCGGCGGCCTCGCGCTCGGCGAGCAGCAGCGCGAGCATCTGGATCGTCTTGCCGAGGCCCATGTCATCGGCCAGGCACGCCCCCAGCCCGAGGCTCGAAAGGAACGCCAGCCACGCCAGCCCGCGCTCCTGGTAGGGACGCAGCTCGCCCACGAACGACGCCGGCGTCGGGATCGCCCGCAGCCGGTGCTCCCCGTCGGCGCGCAACAGCTCACCCAGCCACCCCTCCCCCTCGATCTCGACGTCCAGCCCATCCGCAGCCGCCCCCGCCCCGCCGAGGGCCAGCCCTTCACGCAGCAGCTCGCCCGCGGACATCGCGCCCCGCTCCTGGCGGCGCTTGAAGAATCCGAGCGCCGCCTCCACGTCCTCGGCGCGCAGCACGATCCAGCGCCCGCGCGAGCGCACCAGCGGCACCTTCAACGCCGCCAGCGCCCGCAGCTCATCCAGCGAGAGCGTCTCCTCGCCGACCGCCACGCGCCACTCGTACGCACACAGGCCGTCGATCCCGAACAGCCCACTTCCCTCCTCCCACTCCTCTTCGTCCATCGGCTTCGCACGCAGCTTCACACGCATGCGCTCGCCGAGCCACGCCGGTGCCAACACGCCGAAGCCCCCCTGCTCCAGCGCCGGCATCGCGTCGCGCAGAAAGGCGTAGGCCCCCTCGGAGTCCAGATCGACGCCCGTCGGGGCGGCTTCGCGCAGCGCGGGCTCCAGGCCCGGCCACAGCCGCAGCGCGTACCCCAACCCCCCGAGCAGCCGCTCCTGCGGATTCTCAAGCATGTGCCCCAGCGCCTCCAGGCGCTCGCTGCGCGCCCACACCTCCTCGGCCGCCACCAGCACGCTCGGGTCGTCCTTGGCCTGCAGCAGGATCTCCACCCGCCAGGGCTCCTCCTCGGTCCGCTCCGGGGGCGCCTTGACCTCGGCGAACGCCTCCGCCTCTCCAACCTCCTCGGCCTCACCGAGCTCCTCGCGTTCGTCCGCTTCTCCCGGCGCGCGCAGCCGGAAGCAGGTGCGGAACATCCGCTGCACCGCGTAGCGCCGTCCCGCCAGCCGCCACTCCTCGAGCCGCTCGGCGAGCGCGGCGAGCTCCCACACGTCTCCGTCCACAACGGGGTCCTCGCCGGTGAGCGCCCCCAGCCAGGCATCCACCGTGCCCCCGTCGGCGCGCTCACCGACAACCGGGCCGACCAGGCCATCCCCCAAAAACTCCCGGGCACACGCATCGACCACGGCCAGGAGCACCTCGTCCACGATCATCGCGGGTGGACTCCCGACGCTCGCATCGCCCTCCCCGGAGGGGTCCAGCTCGGCGCGCAGGAGCGCCGGCATCGAGTGCACCAGCACCGCCACGCGCTCACGGTCGCCGGGCGCATCCGTGATCGGCCGCCACTGCGCCACCCACCGATCCCCGCGGCGCACGAGATCGGGCAGCAGCCGCCCGCGCGCCACCAGCTCCAGCGCGAGCTTGCCGGCCTCGCCGAGGAAGCGCAGCGACTCACCCACCGCCACGCCCGCGACGGGGCCCACCGGCAGCGCAAGCAGCAGCCCGAGCTCCCCGCCCGCGGGAAGCTCGATCGCGGGCACCTCCCACGCATCGAGCCGGCAGGCCTTCTCGATGTTCATCCCCTCTTCCACGGCACGCAGGAGCTGCGGCGAAGCCTGCGGGCCGAGCCGCGAAGAGGGCAGCGCCAGCGCCAGCTCGCGCCCACCGGCCGAGCTTCGATCGCTCACCGCCGGCGGGAGCGCCACGTCGAGCCGCTCGAGCGCGCCAGCGAGCGCCTCGGCGCAACACGCGAACGGATGGCGTCGTGGCCTCGGCCTCAGCGGCGGGCGGCCGGGGACGCGGGCGGGCAGCGAGGAATCCTCTCCCCACAGGCATAGCCGCGAGTCGCGCGACCAGACGGCGTGCAGAGCGATCACGCCGGCATCATTGCTTGCCGATCGGACGCCTGCCAGGCAGCTCGGACTATACCGTTGACAGCATATGCGCTGTACGGTATGGTGCTCGGGTGTGGGACGTCGAAGTCACCGACCAATTCGAACAGTGGTGGGACACGCTGAGCGTCGAGGATCAGCAGACGATCGACGCCGCAGTGGGCCTGCTGGAGCAGCGTGGCCCGGGACTCGGGCGGCCACTTGTCGACAGCGTGAAGGGCTCGCGCCACGCAAACATGAAGGAGCTGCGCGCGGGCACGATCCGCGTGCTGTTCGCCTTCAACCCGAAGCGCACCGCGCTCCTGCTCATCGGCGGCGACAAGCGCGACCGCTGGCAGGAGTTCTACGCGCAGATGATCCCACTCGCCGACGACCTCTTCGACGAGCACCTCACAGAACTTGACAACGAAGGAGCGCACTAGATGGCCACCAAGACCAAGAACTTCAACGAGCTGCGCCAGCGTGCACGCCGCAGCCACCCCGACTGGGACGCCAATGTCGCCGAGCGCCGGCGCGCGATGCAGGACGCGCTCGCGCTGGCCGACCTGCGCCAAACCCGGCACGTCACTCAGGTCCAGCTCGCCGAGCGGCTCGAGATCTCCCAGGGCAACGTCTCACGGCTGGAGGGCCGCAGCGACGTCTACCTCTCGACGCTGCGCTCCTACGTCGAGGCACTCGGCGGGCACCTGGAGATCGCCGCCGTCTTCGGTGAGGAGCGCGTCGCCGTCGCCATCGGCCCGGGCGAGCGCGAGAGCGTCGGGTAGCACCTGCTCACCCTTTGCCTTTCTGCGGGTTTGTCGGCACGTTTCGTGAGGCGCGCTCACCCGTTCGCCGGTGGCAACCTCCGGCCCACAAGCCGCAGCGGCGCCAAATCCCCGCAAAATTGCTCATGGGCGTTTGCCGCCCCCGTCGCGTAGCCAGGCATCCAGCTCGCTGCGACGAAAAAGCGTCCTGCTGCCGTCCTTGACGTAAGGGATTCGGCCGGCCGACGTCAGCGCGTAGATCCGACTCGTGGGGCAGCGCAAGTAGTCCGCAGCCGCGGGGACCGTCAGCCACCCGTCGGCTGGGGCTGGCTGCATCGCGGCCAAGCGTGGCGCTAGGCGCTCGGCGAGTAGGTCAAGGTCCACGTCGGTCAGCTCATCAAGGAGCGCCGCGGCGAGGCTCACTCAGTCGCCTCCAGCCATGTGTCGACGAACTTTCGCGATTCACAGCGAATCACGCTGGCTCGGTTGATGCCGGGGTACCGTACATACTCCCAGTGTCCACAAGGTCTCGGACGTCATCGAAGTCTCCGCCCTCCTACTCGAGGATCTACGCCGTCCGAGGACACCGCGGGGACGGAGCGGTGCGATGCCCAGTAGAGGCCTATGCGTGCGCGAGCTCGCGCATCTGCCGCACCGGATGACGCCCGAGTCGACTCGCGGTCGCGTAGGGCGTGGCGTGCCCATGCACGCGGTGGGCGACGTTGACGGGCACGCGCCCCCGCAGCCGGTCGAGCGGCCCGCGGCGCAGCGGCGTCAACAGCAGCTCGATCTCCTCGCCCACAAGGACGGTCGCCTGGCCTTCGATCAGGTTGCGTCACAGCACTTCGTCGGCCCACTCCTCATCAGCGGGAACGAACTCGACTCCATTGGGATAGCCGAGGTCGTCGTCGCTGAGCGTCGCGGCCATGAACAGCTCGTCGGCCTTCTCGGAGATGGTGCTCATAGGGTGCTTTCCCAGCTACGAACGATATCGCGCCAGCCACCCCGCAACTTGACCTCGGCAGCGTGCATCGCCTCGTTGACCGGGCCATGCGTGACGATCGGAGGTTGCTTCTCGGGGCCGATGTAGCGGTGCTCGTGGTGCTTCAGCGGGTCATGGGCGTTGTCGAACGTTCGCACCGCATGGGACGTGCCGTCTCGCTCGACCAGCAGCACGATCGCGTACTCGACTGGATGGACGCTTGAGCGCTCCACAACCATCACGACATCAGGCGCAAGGCGCCGCCGCCACATCCGGCCCTTGGGCACAGCGGCTGATCATCCCACCGGGCGGGGATGCCAGTCCGAGGCCGCGGCGTGTTGCCCGAGCGTTGCCCCAGGGCAACCTCCGGCCCGCAAGCCGCAGCGGCGCCAAATCCCTGCAAAACGAGACCCGGTGCGGTACTCGCAAGCGGTACTCTCCGCCAAGACCGAGTACCGATCGAGTACCGCCACCATCAAAAAAGGCCCTGATTTACAGGGCCTTTTCGTAATGCGCCTGGGGGGAATCGAACCCCCGACCTGCGGCTTGAAAGGCCGCTGGTTTCCCGCTCAACCATGCGATATAGGCCGCAAATGCGACCAAGATGCGACCAACAATTCTTCTCGATGACCTCCAGATCCCCACTATCCGCTCCCACGACCGGCGCCGCACGTCCGACGATAGACTGGGCGCTGCCTACAACCGCTAGGGCATAATCACTATCGTCAACAATTTAGGCGATCAACTGCCTCCAAAATCCATGGATGGTATGGGCAAACTTACGAAAAACGTCACTTTGCCCTATTCTTAGCACATGAAGATCCATGAGCTACCCGATGCTCTACTGGCCGAAGGCCGCCATACGGCAAGTACCGACGAACTGCGGGAGCTGACCGGGCTCGATCGCCGCGCGCTGCACAGCGGGCTGCACCGGCTGCGAACAGACCGATCGATCGTGTCCCCGGCACGCGGCCTCTACACCGTGGTCGCCCCGCAGTACCGCGCGTGGGGCGCGCCGCCTGCGGAGTGGTTCATCGACGCGATGATGGCGCACCTCGGCCGCCGCTACTACATTGCGCTCCTCACCGCCGCCGCAATGCACGGCGCAGCCCACCAGGCACCCCAGAGCTTCCAGGTCATCACCGACAAGGACGTCCTCGACCGCGACCTGGGCCGCAACCGCCTGCGCTTCTACACCAGCCGCCACCTCTCCGACACCGCGACCGAGCGGCACACCGGCCCATCCGGCTACCTGCAGCTCGCCACCCGTGAGAGCACCGCCGTGGACCTCGCCCAGCATCCGCGTCACAGCGGTGGGCTGAACAACGTCGCGACCGTCCTAGTCGAGCTCGGGAAGCTCGACGGCGCGACCCTCGGACGGATCGCCGCGCCACGCGGAAAGGCCACTGCGCGGAGACTCGGATGGCTGCTCGAACACTATCGCCCCGACGTCAACTTCGATTGGCTGGCGATCGTCGCCCGGCCATCCGAGGGCGAACCCACACCGCTGAGCGCCAGCGGCCCAGCCACCGGCCGGCTCGACCGCACCTGGGGTCTGCGAATCAACACCGACGTTCATCCCGACCTATGATCCCCCAGCCTTACATCACCGCGTGGGCTACCCACGCGCCGTGGCCCAGCGAGAGCCAGATCGAGCAGGACCTGCTCCTCTCGCGGCTGATCGTCGAGATCGCCAACGACGAGTTGCTGGCCAGCAAGCTGGCCTTCCGCGGCGGCACCTGCCTGCACAAGCTGCACCTACCCCAGCCCGCGCGGTACTCCGAGGATCTCGACTACACCCGCACCTCCGATGAGCCCAAGATCGGTGACTGCCTGACCGCACTACGCCGCATCGCTGCGGACATCGGACTGCACGAGCGAAAGCGCAGGTTCCCCAGTCACGACTCCGACATGGCCCGCATCTGGTTTCACACAGACCCACAGGCAGACGACGCGCCGATCTCGATCAAGATCGAGATCAACGTCCACGAGACCACCCCATACCAACCCCACATCCTGCTGCCCTACCGCGTCGACTCCCGCTGGTGGAGCGCAAGTGCCGACGTACGGACCTTCCACGTCGAGGAGATCCTCGCCACTAAGCTCCGCGCCCTCTACACCCGCCGCAAGGGACGCGACCTCTACGACCTCTGGCTCGCACTGACCGAGCTCACGCTCGACGACCAGCTCATTGTCGACGGCCTCGCCCACTACATGGGCTCAGACATCTACAGCTACCGCCAACTGCACGCCAACCTTACCGACAAGCTCGCCACCCCCGAATTCCTCGACGACATCCGCAACCTCGCCCGCGATCTCCGCGGATACGAGCACCAGCCCGCAGCCGAACTACTCATGCAACGCCTCGGAACGCGCCTGCGCAATGCTCCGGCCGGATGAGTGAGCCGCATAGGCTCAACACCAATCCGCCACGCCCGCGCACAACGCGAGTACGGCGTCGCTACGTGCGTCAGAGAGTTGGCGGGATGCCTACGACAAGCGTGGTCAGCGGTAGCGTTATGGCGGCTACGCGCCAGCGTCCTCCCTGGGCATCAGCGGGCAGATAAGGCTCGAGTGTACGGCCACGGCACCAACCCACAATCTGAACGTCTCCCTCGCCGACTTGCTCGCAATAGACAAGTGCCCAGCCCGAGTCGCGCAGCCCAACCTCGGCCTCGTTCCTGCTCAGGAAAAATCGAGCTAGGCCATCAACGCGACGTCCAGCAACCTTGACCTCAAGGCGGCGGGTGTTCCCGCTGGGGCACGGCGCGACTACATCGTAGCCGAGCTGGTCGGAGAGCAGACTCACCCGACGTACTCCCTTTGCAAGATCATCGCGACCGAGCTCAACGAGCCCCTGGCGGGCTGCCGCGACCACGCATTCCTCTGGCCGGCGTCGAACTCCTCGATACGCAGCAGCAGCGCGGTCGAGGTGATGCCGAGCGCTTCGGGTATATGCAGCAAGCCGCTGTAGCCGGGGTCCAGGTGCCCGGCTTCGATCGCTTCGAGCTCGCCGGCGGTCGATGCCCGCCCCTTCGGCTCGCCTCCACGCTCAGGCCCTGTTGCTCGCGGACCTCGGGGACAGCCCATCCGAACGCGACGAGCGCCGCACGTTCGGCCATCACGCCTCGCCTCCTTCCCTGCGGGCCGATGTCGTGCCAATTCTCGGCGCCCGGTAGCGTGTTCAGCAGCTCTCCCGGCGCCACCTTCAGGCCCCGTGCGAGATTGAGGATCGACCATAAGGCGCGGTTCGCGCTTGCCGTGCTCGAACCGCCCGATCGCCGTGGGGTGTATGCCTGTCCGGCGGGCGAGGTCGTCTTGCGAAAGACCGTGCTTGGTGCGCAGCTCACGGAGTCGCTGCCCGAACGCAGTGATCGTGTGCTCCTGCCCGCTTCTGTCGGCATCCGGGGAGCAGGCCGCACCTGGCGGATCGCCTCCCACCCAAAAACCCGCTGACATAGCGATTACAGACGATACACTTATTCGCTTGGACTCCCAGATGTAGCGGTCGGCTCCCACCTGTCGCTGACAACCCGCAACTTGCGCCACCCCGCCGGGTGTCGTTGATCCCCAAACGCCATGAATGTAGGGCTATACCAATATGGCGTTAGTGCAACACGGTTGACCTTCGTTTCCCAGCTTCCGCCCAGTACAAGGTGCTGCCCACCAGCACAAGCGATTTGGGTTCTACGATTTCGCTAGACGCTAAAAGCCTGCTGCCGGTTCTATCTACGGCATGAACCTGGATCGGGCCGCCAGCCAAAGGTTCCGATATCCATGCCACGGCACCGTCCTTCTTTACAACAATTGCTGACACGGGGCCAAAATTCTCATTGTTGGGCGCAAAGATTCGGTGCAGCACATGACCGGTGAGTAGGTTGCGAACGTCAACGGGGCCTCCCAGCCATGCGTACGCGACTGCCACACCCGCTAGTGCCTCGATGCTCACACCCGCACTGGTTCCTCCTGAGCTCCCCCCACCCGCTTCCGGCAGATTCCCGAGGACGTAGGAGCGCTTGCTCTTATATGTGCAGCCATAGACATATAGAAATTCTGGATATTCAGAGCTTTTGGGAGCCGTATACAACTCGGCCAGTCGATTCGCTTTTAGCACATGTGCATGCGCCCGGTGGGGAGAGCACCGTGGAGGCGTCTTTTTGTGATGGTTTGAGGCGTTCGCTGTGGTTGCGCCGAGCAGAGCCACCGTGGCGAGCAGTATTGGGGCTATTCGTGACATGAGTCAAATTCTCTGGAATCACGGCAGTCAGGCATCACTGAAGTTACGAGAGACCCAGCATGCGACACTCACTGGCGCAGAGTACATAATTTTCAATGTATCCGTGCCGATCTGAGTTGACCGTATTCGGTCCAGTGGAGCATTCGACCAGCAAGTGTCAGTGAGTGTGGTTCGACGCCCACGCCAGTGGCAAGCACCCGATTACCAGCTTCATCAAAGATATGCACTTGATAACCACCTTCCACGTCTGCTTCTGCGATCCATGCTACTGCCCCGGTTTTTGTGACGACGATCGCCGTCGCCGGACCGATCCCTACAGTATGCTTGACGATACCGTTTTCTTCGTGGGGAGGTTCAGGGTGCTTAAGTGTACCGGTAGGCACGCTGTGCTTCACCCTACCGTTTTCAAGGTTGCGCACCGTGATTATCCAGGAAACTCCTGTTGGCCCGCCCCCGCCCGAACTCTCTTCGTACGCCACGAAGGCACCGGCTAGCGACTCGCGACTGACACCCGAGCCGCTTCCTGGTCCCCCGACATTTTCCGGCAAATTCCCTAGGAGATAGGAGCGCTTGCTCCTATATGTACAGCCATAGACACCCTCGAATTCAAGATATTCTGGACTTTCAGGCGCTGTATACAACTCAGCCTGAGCATCTGCTTTTAGCTTGTGCACATGCACACCTCGGGGCGGGCACCGTAGAGGCGCGCTTCTACGACGGCTCGAGGCGTTCGCCGCGGTGGCGCCGAGTAGAGCCAGCGTGACGAGCATGCTTGGGACTATGCGTGACATACGGATGAAAAGTCAAGGGCTTGCACGAACTTTTCTTCGGGGTTGCTGAGGGCGCTGCTCCACGCTTGAGGGTGCGCTCCGCCGGCACAGTGATGGCACAGCGCCCGGAGGCGTGTGCATCTGGTCTATACGGCCGTTCTTGTTGCGCCGGGGCGTGTCGTGGCGCAGAGATCAGCGTCGACGGCTGGGGTCGCGTCGAGTGCTTGGGAGTGGGATGATTTGTTGTGGTGCGGGTGACTGACGTGAGCGAAGCGCAGGCGTCAGGGGCTTGTGGCCTGCCGCGCGGCTTTGCCCTTTACGGGCTTTTGAGATGCGCGCCCCGGTGTCGCGCCCGCACCACCCTTCGGTGCTGCTGTTGAGCGCCAATCATTGACCAGGCGCCGGTAGGCGAGCTCTGCCTGGGTTTGCAGCTCACGCTCCGCCGCGCGTTGAGCGGCTGTCGGCGAGACGGTTGCCCCGTCGTGGCGGCGTGGCCGGCGTGACGCGCCGGCGGTGAGTTCCAACCGGCGGGTCTTCTGGCGCGTCAGCGAGGGGCGGGCGAACGCGTAGTCCTCGTCCTTGGTGAGCAGATGCCAGCAGAGAACCACGAGCTTGCGTGCGACAGCGACTGCCGCGACCTGGGCGCCGCGGCGAGCACGGACGCGCTCGCCGAACGCCTTGAGCGGGCCGGGGCTGCGGATCGCGATCCATGCCGCCTCGACCAGCATCGAACGGGCCTGCGCGTTGCCGCGCTTTGAGATATGCCCGTAGCGAGCGGGCTTCTGAGCCGGACTGACGGACCTTCGGGTCCAAGCCGAGATAGGCAACCAGCTGGCCAGGGCTCTGAAAGCGTGTGATGTCCCCGACGGCTGCGATCACTGCCGCCGCGGTGCCGATGTCCACCCCCGGGATCGTCAACAGCCTGCACAGCCCCGGCCACGCCAGGGCCTGCTCGGCGATCTTCTGGTCAAGCAGAGCGATCTCGCCATCCAGGAAGTCGATCTGGCGCAAACAGCCCGCCACCGTCTCGGCCTCCTCCTCCGGGAGTTGTTGCTTGGCCAGCCACACACGTCCCTTACGGCCGAAGAGATCGCTGACCGGTGGGCGGCCAAGCAGACAGCGCATCACGACGGCGTGCACCTCGTTCTTGATCCGGGTGCGTGCCCGCACCAAAGCTGAGCGCCGCGCGACCCGGCGGCGTAGCGCGAGCGTCGCCTCGTCCGGCACCCATACCTCGCTGAGCATCCCTGCTGAGAGCAGCCTGGCGAGCATCGCAGCGTCAAAGCGGTCGGACTTCACGCGCGCGTGAGAGATCGCGCGCGTCTGCGCCGCGTTAGAGACCACGACCCGCCCGACGTTGCTTTCCCGCAGGATCCTCGCGATCGCCATCACGCTGCCGCTGGCGTCCAAGACGACCTGATCCTCGCCGCCGAGACCACGCGCGAACTCCCTGATCGCCTCCGGTGTGCTCGCGATCCGCCCGACCTGCGAGACCTTGCCGCCCTCAGCGACCGCGACCTCGCAGAACTCCAAGTGAACATCAATACCGAAAAACCGCACTTTCCACTCCTTTCACCAGCCATCGAACTCTCAAACTGGAAGGCGCGGTGGGCAGCGACAAATACGGATTCGGGCTCTCAGCCCAACCAGGTGAGTCGCAGGGGCGGCCATATAGTCATTGACGGGCTCGCAGCCCAAATGCACGGCGGCCTGCCCCACCATTTGCGTCTTCCCACAAGAGCCCCTGTCCTGGTCAAACGACCCTACGAACACGACCGGACAGCAAGCCCACCCGGTATTTCATACCCGTAGTCTATCGAACCATCTGGAAGCACGGAAGTTACGCGTGGCTGGACGTCTATATGAGCGGCCCAATATGCTTGCCCCCAAAATCAATTCCCCCTTAGAGTATAGAATTCGACTATTTGTCCGATACTCTTTTTGGTCGCCTGTAGGTTAGTGCTGACCAGTCGGAAGTATATCGGGTCTGCGCAGCCTCCTCCTCCGCGCGTCGTTGGGACGGTGGCGCGTACTTCGTTGGACACCCAGCTGCCTGCCTCGTCATGCAGAGTCTGGGCGGCGGTTGACTGGCCGTAGCTCGGTGACAAGCCATATTCGAAGTAGTAAGAGCCAGTCTTAGCGCCCTGTGGATCCACCGTTCCCTTGAGCTCGACAGACGCTGGTGGTGCAATACAGAGTCCTTCAGCCCCATCAACATATTTCTCTGGTTCCGCTTCAGATGTGGGGGGACAGACGTGTTTTTCGTAGGCGAGAACGCAATAGGCAGGACGTTCCCGACGGTATTTACCTTCTACTTCGAGCAGCGCACTGTCAAAAACGTGTTCTCTCTGCGCTTTCAAAGTCGGGGCCGTGTACTCGTAGTAGTACATACGGTCGATGGAGTAACTGAGTCCTTCGCTCAAGTGTAGATATGTTTCAGCAGCGCCCTGCTGAAGTTCTCGCTTTTCGTTCCTTTCCCCTTCGGTTTTTATTTTGAGTTCACTAAGTTCTGTTTCGTGCGTTGAACCATCTTGGAGATCTACACCTGCCTCGCTCATGAAGAGTCTCGGCTTGTGGAGGCGCTGATGGGCGAACTGCGCGAAATCGCTCGCAACGCTTTTACTGTGGTTGAGAAGGTCCCCGTAGTCATGGAAGCCCCAATCGACGGGATCGCGCGGCCGCCCGAACCAATAGCGCTTGTAGTAGTGGGTGTGGCTTGTTTTCCTGCAGTAGCCGGTATTGAGCCGCCCTGGGTTCCACGGATCGTCATCGCCGGCATCGCACTCGACACCGCCGACTACGGCGGACCGCCCAATCCCGCCGGTTCCGGGCCACGCTGGCGGGCGGAACCGCTCGCCAACCTCGGCGACGGCACTACCTACGTCGTGCGACACCCTGCCGGGCTTTGAGACGTGCAGTTGTCTCACACTGCCCGTGCGTGTCTCAGCGTCGCACAAGGTGGTGACGACGACACTCGAAGCCCAGCGCGTTGTATCGCGCCGGCTCGTCGGGCATGTAATACTGTCCCGACACGAAAAGCCGGTACTCCTCGCGCAACCCCCCGCCCGCTTCGAGGCAGCCCCTTTTGCCACGGTGCTGCCACAACCCCCCATACTGAGGGCGACGCTCGCGACCAAACAACGATACACCGCGTAGGAGACTGGGACGCAAGCACACCTCGCGCTTCATTTTTCGGCACCCACGTCGACCTGGCTGTTATCGGTCTGTGTGCCGCCGGGCCTCAGTGACGTGCCACGTCCTCAATCTATCGGTGCCGACTTGAGTTGGCCGTATTCGGTCCAGTGGAGCACTCTACCAGCGAGCCTGAGTGAGTGTGGTTCAATGCCCAAGCCGGAAGCAAGCACCCGATTACCCGCTTGATCAAAGACGTGCACCTGATAACTGCCTTCTTCTTTGTCCGCGTTTACGATCCATGCTACCGATCCATCCTTGGTGACGACGACGGCAGTCGCCGGGCCGATTCCCACATAATGTTTGACAAGTCCTTTTTCTACACTCGGCGCTTCAGGATGCTCAGGTGTACCAGTAGGCACACTGTGCTTCACCTTGCCGTTTTCAAGGTTGCGTACCGTGATTACCCAGGAAGCCCCTGTTGGCCCGCCCGAGCTTTCTTCGTACGCCACGAATGAACCAGCCATCGTTGCCTTTTCTACTCCGCCCGTACCACTGGGAGTTGCCACCTTGGGCGGCACCGATCCGAGGAGATAGGAGCGCTTGTGCTTGTAGGTGCAGCCATAGACATATAGAAATTCCGGGTATTCGGGGTTTTTGGGCGCCGTATACAACTCCGCCTGCGTCCCCGCTTTGAGCACATGTACATGCGCACCTCGGGGCGCGCACCGTAGAGGCGCACTTCTATGCCGGCTCGAGGCGTTCGCCGCGGTGACACCTAGTAGAGCCAGCGTGACGAGCATGATTGGGACTATGCGTGACATAGCCTATCGAACCATCTGGAAGCACGGAAGTTATGCGTGGCTGGACGTTTATATGAGCGGCCCAATATGCTTGCCCCCAAGATCAATTCCCCCTTAGAGTATCGAATTCGACTACTTGTCCGACGCTCTTTTTGTCGCCTGTGGGTTGGTGCTGACCAATCGGAAGAATATCGGGTCTGCGCAACCTCCTCCTCCGCGCGTCGTTGGGACAGTGGCTCGTACTTCGTTGGACACCCAGCTGCCCGCCTCCTCATGCAGAGTCTAGGCGGACGTTGACTGGCCGTAGCTCGATGACAAGCAATATTCGAAGTAGTAAGAACCAGCCCTGTGGATCCACAGTTCCCCTGAGTCGACGGACGCTGGTGGTGCAATACCGAGTCCTTCAGCCCATGCCACAACCCCCCAATGCCGAGGTCGACAATCGCGACTCAGCGCTACACCGGAATGTAGCGTCAGTGCAACACAGCTGACCTCCGTTTTCCAGCTTCCGCCCAGTACAAGGTGCTGCCCACGAGCACGAGGGATTTGGGTTCTACGATTTCGCTGGACGCCAAAAGCCTGCTGCCGGCATTGTCCACCGCGTGCACTTGATGAGGACCGCTAGCGAGAGGAGTCGAGATCCACGCTACCGCACCGTCCCTCTTTACTACAAGCGCCGACACGGGGCCGATATTTTCATTGCCGGGCGCGAAAATTCGATGCAGCACACGGCCATTCGCGAGGTTACGAACAGCAATACTTCCAGGCGAGTCGGCGTACCAGTCGGCAACTACAGTGCCGGTGAGCGTCTCAAGGCTGACACCCGTGCCGCTTCCCGGTCCCCCGACATTTGGTTCCGGTACATTCCCGAGGAAATAGGAGCGCTTGTTCTCGTAGGTACAGCCATAAACACCTAAGAATTCCGGGTATTCAGGATCTTCGGGAGCCGTATACAACTCGGCCAGTCGATTCGCTTTTAGCACATGTGCATGCGCCCGGTGGGGAGGGCACCGTGGAGGCGTCCTTTTGTGATGGTTTGAGGCGTTCGCTGTGGTTGCGCCGAGCAGAGCCACCGTGGCGAGCAGTATTGGGGCTACTCGTGACATGAGCTATAGAACCATCTGGGATCACGGGAGTTGCGGGTGGCTGGACGGTTGTACGAGCGGCCCAATATGCTTGCCTCCAAGATCAATTCCCCCTTAGAGTATAGAATTCGACTATTTGTCCGATACTCTTTTTGGTCGCCTGTGGGTTAGTGCTGACCAGTCGGAAGAATATCGGGTCTGCGCAGCCTCCTCCTCCGATCGTTGTTGGGACAGTGGCTCGTACTTCGTTGGACACCCAGCTGCCTGCCTCCTCATGGAGAGTCTGGGCGGCGGTTGACTGGCCGTAGCTCGATGACAGGCCATATTCGAAGTAGTAAGAGCCAGTCTTAGCACCCTGCGGATCCACTGTTCCCTTGAGCTGGACAGACGCTGGTGGTGTAATACAGAGCCCTTCAGCCCCATCGATATATTTCTCTGGTTCCACTTCGGTCGTAGGTGGACAGACGTGATTTTTGTAGGCGAGCACACAGTAGGCTGGACGTTCACGGAGGTGTTTACCTTCGACTTCGAGCAGAGCGCTATCGAACTTATGTTTGTTTTGTTCTACTAGGGTCGGAGACGTGTACTCATAGTAGTACATACGCTCGATTGGGTAAGGCAGTCCTTCTGATAGATGTAGGTATGTTTCGGCAGCCTCCTGCTGAAGTTCCCTCTTGCTGTTCTTATCCCCTTCGGTTTTGGTTTCTAGTTCACCGAGTTCGGTTTCTTTTTCGCCGTTCTGCAACTCAACGCCCGCCTCGCTCATGAAGAGCCTTGGGTTGTCGAGGCTTTTACGAGCAAACCGTGCAAAATCGTTCGCGACGTTTTTTCTATGATTGAGAAGGTCTCCGTAGTCGTGGAAGCCCCAGTCGACGGGATCGCGAGGTTGCCCGAACCAGTAGCGCTTGTAGTCGTAGGTGTGGCTTGTTTTCCTGCAGTAGCCATGTAGGATCACGTTGCGATAGCAGGGGGTGTAGCCCGTATGATACGCCGAGAATTCGCCAGCGACCATTTCACAGCCCAGGCACCGAAAAGCACGGACGGCTCCGAGTCCGCTGAGAGCGGAGTTGGCGATCTCCCAGAACTGAGCTGCTCGCGGGGCATCCTTTCGCAATGGGTCTTCGACGAAATCGGGCTCGTTCCAGGCACCCCATAGCTTGACGAGTGGCCAACCGTTGGTGGCGTGCCCGTGGATGACTGCTTCCATAAGTCGCGTTACGCCGTCTTCGTAGTCGCCGGGTGTTGGCTGGGGACATTTTCCTTCCGCAGGTTCTTTGGGTTCGATCTTGCATGGATCCGTCACGTAGTCCTGCCCGATGGTGATGTATGGTTCGATTGCTTGGTGAGTGGCTGCTTCTATGTCCTTGAGCTTTTCAAGCCATTTTTCCAGGCGCTCCTCTTGTTCGTTGCGGTAGCCTTCTAGCTCTTCCGTTTCTCTTGGTGTCTCGCCGTGTAGCTTCAGGAGGACGTCGTAGGGGACGATTAGGCGGGCGGTGCGGATGTGGCGTGGGGTGTGTGCGGGTCCGTTGAAGAGGTTGGGGTCGGCGCCGGGGATGGCGGTGCCGTTTTCTTCGAAGTGTTCGTCGATGTGTCCGGGTTCTTGTGGTGTGGGGTCGGCGATTCCATAGTGGACGGGGTCGCGTTCGGTGCTCTGTTTGTTGGTGGGTGCCGCGATCATTGTGCTGGTGAGGAGGGGGTAGGTGGCGTTGGCGGCCGGTTTGACGGTGAGGGTGATGGTGTTGCCTTTGACCGTGAGCGTTGCGGGTGTGGTGTTGCCGTTGGCGTCGGCTGCGGTGGGGGGTGCGATCACGGCGAGGGCGTTGCCGGTGGTTTGCGTTTCGGCGTAGCTCATCGCGCTTTTGGCGGTTTCGTAGGCGGCCTGGGTGTTCTGCGGCAGGGGTAGGCCGGGAGCGGGTTCGCCGCCCGGGGCATGTGTTTGGGGGGCGTTGGGGAGTTCGGGGAGCGGTGCTTCTTCTTCGCTTTCCGATTCGGGTTCGGCCTGTTGGGCTTCGGCTTTTTCTTCGCTTGTTTCGGGCTGGCCGCCGGTGGTGTCGCGTAGCGGCACAGGTTTGGTGGGCTGCAGTGGGCTGGGAGCCGGCTTGTCTTCAGGAGCTTCGATGATGGCGACGGCGCCGTTGGGGAGCTGGTGGAGTTCCTGGCCTGAGCCGAGGCGTGCCTGCCAGGAAAAGGAGTGTGTCGCTTCGGGGGAACGGATCTGCAGCAAGGTGCTCACGCCGAGCGGTTGTGGGCGTACGATCGCGTCGGTCGCGGGCCAGACGTTCGCGAACAGTGCCGCGGCGCCGTTGACGACCGTCGGCAGCGTGGTCGCGTGCGGTGAGCTTTCGACTGAAGCGAAGCTGATTTCGCCGGCGGGGGTGTTCACGGCGAATTCCCCGGTGGTTTCCTTCGAGACGGTAGAGCTGGTGAGGATGCTTTGCGCGGCGAGTTCTTCTTCGGCTTCGGCGAGCGCGGGGGTGAGGCTCTGTTCTTCGAGGGTGGCGGTGCTCGAGGGTGCGAGCACGGCGGGGTCGGTGCGGGTGAGGATTTCCTGGGCTTCTTCGCTACTCACTTCTCCGGTTGGCGGGGCGCTTGTTGCGAGGGAGAGCGCGGTTTTGCTGCCCTGGGGGCTGGTGGCGGTGATCTGGATGCGTAGCGTTGAGTCGAGGTCGGCGCTCTGGACGGTGTAGGTGGGTTCGGTGGCGCCTTCGATGGCGGTGCATTCGGCGCCGACGAGGTTGCAGCGCTGCCACTGGTAGGCATAGCTCACTGGGCCCGTGGCGCTCCAGATTCCGGGGTCGGCGCTCAGCGTGCCTTCCACCTGCACCGTCCCGGCGATCGAGGGCGGGGTGAGTTGCTGCAGTGGTTCGGGGGCGACCGCGGGGGTTGGTGGGGATACTGCCATGGTGTTTCCGTGTTCGTCCTGCGCGCTCACGCTCAGAAGTATGGCGTCTCCGATGTCCGCTTCGGTGGGGGTGTATTCGCTGTGGGTGGCGCCTTCGATCGGTTCGCATTCCTCTGCTGTGGGGCAGCGCTGCCACTGGTAGGTGTAGGTGAGAGCGCCTTCGCCGGAGAACGAGCCGGGGCGGGCTGTGAGGGTCTGCCCGACGAGCGCGGGCCCGGTGATCGAGGGTGCCAGCTCGCTCACCGGCGTCAGCGCACCAGCAATCGGCTGGGTCGCTTGGGAGGTCATGGTTGTGTGGTGGCCCAGTTCGTCGCCGGCGGTGATCGTCACGCGCAGCCGGTGCCCGACATCCGTGGACGCGGGGATGTACGCGGGGAGCGTGGCGTCTTCGATGTCGTGGCAGCCTGTCCCGGTCTGGTTGCAGCTCTGCCATTGGTAGGTGTAGCCGATCGCGCCGATGCCACCCGACAACGTGCCGGTGCCGGCGGTGAGTACCTGCCCTGCCTGCGGAGCGCCGCTGATTGTCGTCGACGGTTCGCTTGCAAATGAACCGGCGGTGGCGATCACTGGTGTCGTTGGCGAGAGCGCGCTGACGGAGTCGGCAGCACCGTGCACGCCGACACGGATACGCAATGTTGTTCCCACATCGCCTTCAGCGAGGTCGTATTCGCTGCTGGTTGCGCCTGGCACCGGGGCGCATTCGCCGCCGTGTTCGTTGCAGGTTTCCCACTGGTAGCCGTACTGCGTTTCGGTGCCCACCCACGCGCCGGGGTCGGCTTGCAGCACCTGGTGCTCGTCGGGTACCCCGACAATCGCGGGGGGTTGCAGCTCGCTGGGTGGCTCGGCCCGCACAGTCGCGGTCGTCGCGGAGGTTGCGTGTGTGGACCCGCCGGGGTCGGTCGCGGTGACCTCGACACGCAGCGTAGTGCCGATGTCGCCGTTGGTGAGCTGATATTCGCTGCCGGTGGCCGCTTCCACGGGAGCGCATTCAGCGCCATGTTCGTTGCAGCTCTCCCACTGGTAGGCGTAGGACACCGGCGCAATTGTGCTCCATTCGCCGGTGCTCGCGGTGAGCGTCTGCGCGTCCTGCGCGAGACCGCTCACGGCTGGCGGTCCGATGTTCGACGGGGCGGATGGAGGTTCCACCACTGTCGGGCTCGATGGCGCCAGCGCCCGCCCGTAGGAGTCGCTCGCGGTCACCACGACACGGACACTCGCTCCGATGTCGCTCGCGGCCAGCGTGTACGTTTCGCTCTGCGCGCCCGCAATCAGCTCACATTCCTCCCCGCCGGTGTTGCAGCGCTGCCACTGGTAGCCGTAGCTGATCGGCTGGGCGCCCGACCAACTCCCCGGCTGCGCGCTCAGCGTCTGCCCGGCCTGCGCGGTGCCCGAGACCGACGGCGCGACCGTCGACGCCGGGGCCGGCACCCGTTCCACGCTCGCGGTCCCATCGACGTCCACCCCTTCCAAGCTGACGCTTTCACCGACCGAGAAGACGCCACCCGCAAGCGCGATGGCACCACCTTCCAGACCCCACATGCCGGTCGTCGCCTGCTGGGAGATACCACCTTCGCTGAACCGCAGCGTTCCACTCAATGCCCTGACCGTGCCGTCGTTGGTGAACGGCACCGCGACTGTGGTCGTCCCGGTCCCCTGCGTCTTCTCCAGCACCCCCGCATTCAGCACCATCGCAGGCGGGCTCAACGTTTCGCGATCGAAGATTTCGCCGGAGATGCCTTCAGCGCAGGCCCCGGCACACGCTTGCGAGTTGACTTCGAGCGTACCCTTGTTTTCCAGCAGGGCACCGTCGGACATTTCCAGCAGCCCCGCCGGCAGTGCGAGCGTGCCTTCGTTGACCAGTTCGCGCCGTATGAGTTGCGCCGGGGTGAACCCTTCTTCAATAACGCCGCTCGCGCCCGGAGCAATCACGGTGCGTCCACCCCCCCTCATCGTTCCATACCGCCATTCAAGGCGGCCCGTCACATAGATGCTTCCGGCGCCCGTCAGCGTGGGGGCATCCTGAGCGAGACGCAGCGTGCCAACACTCGACGCTTCAGCACCGCCTATGAGTTCGAGTGTGCCACTCAACATGTCGAGCTCCCCTCCGTCGTGTAGCACACCCACCTGTGCCGCTTCCTCATCGAACTCGACATTTATGCCCGGGCCGACGCATGCGATAGCGGCCGCACCCGGCGGACTGCCGCTCGACCAGTTCGAGCCTTCTTCCCACGACCCTTCCGAGGACCCGACCCACGTGTCCGTGCAATCATTTCCCACGGAGGCTTCGACAAGGGCACTCGGCGGCGATATCTGCGACGCCCGACCAGCTGTGTCGCTCGCGCTCACGAGCACCCGCAGTGTGCCAGCCACATCACCCGAAGTGGGCGTGTAGGAAGACCCGGTCGCACCCGACAGCGCGGCGCACGCTTCACCAGCCGCATCGCAGCGCTCCCACTGGTAGGCGTAGGAGAGCGGCGGCGGCCCCGCCCATGTCCCGGGCCGCACGCTCAACGTCTGCCCCTGCCGCGCGCTCCCCACGATTTCCGGGAAGGAGAAATCTACCGGTGCGCTCACAACCGTGCTCACCGCGGCACTCGCCGGCGAATCCGCCGTAGCGGCCCCGCCCGGGCTGGATGCCGTCACCGCCACACGCAGCTCATGGCCGACATCCGCCGGGCCCGGCACATACGTTGCTTCCGTCGCGCCTTCGATCGCAACGCATTCCACGCCGCCTTCTTCGCAGCGTTCCCACTGGTAGCCGTACCCAGTCGGCAGCGTCGCCCACGACCCGGTGGACGCTGACTCGAGCACCCCTTCCGCCGGCGTCGAGCTCGACAGGGAAGGCGCAGCGGTGTTCACCGGCACCGCAGGCAGAACTTCACCGGTCGCCATCGAGGTCGCCGAACTCGACCCGCCTCCGTCCGCGCCCGTCGCCGTGACCTGCACAACAAGCGTATGCCCAACATCCGCCGCGACCGGCGTATACGTCGACCCGGTCGCACCCGAGATCGCCACGCATTCCCCGCCAAGCACACCACACCGCTCCCACTGGTAGCCATAAGATATCGGTGGCACCCCCAACCATCCCCCCGCGGTCGCGCTCAACGCCTGGCCTTCCTGCGCAAACCCCGAGAATTCCGGCAGCACCATGTTCACTTCCGGCAACGCAACATTCAACGGCACCCGCGGCGGCCTCCACTCCACAACACGATCATTCCCCGAGTCCGCAACCCACACATCACCACTCGCGTCGACCGCCAGCCCCATCGGCGCGCGCAAACTCAAACCTTCGCCTTCGGACCCTTCAACGCCAAATCCGACCGCATACACACCACCTTCGCTGAAGACCTGCACCCGATCGCGGCCGAGTTCCCCGACCCACACATACCCGTCGGCGACCGCAACACCATCCGGTTCGAACATCTCCCCCGCTTCAACGCCACCCACCCCGAACTCCCCGACATACGCACCAGCTTCGCTGAACTCCTGGACCCTGTCGTTGAGCCTGTCAGCAACCCACACGTTTCCGTTGGCAGCGATCGCGACCCCAGACGGCTTATCGAACCGCCCGGGTTCCGAACCCCTAGAACCGACCACTTCCAAGAAGCCGCCTTCTTCACTGAACTCCTGAAGCCGATTGTTCCCGGTGTCAGCCACCCACACCAGCCCATCGCCATCAACAGCGATGCCTTCCGGGGACTCAAACTTCCCAGAGTGGGTGCCTTTGGAGCCAACGCTGCGCAGGAACCCGCCGCCTTCGCTGAACTCCTCGATGCGATTGTTCCCCGTATCGGCCACCCACACCTCACCACCGGGCGCGAGCGCGAGCGCGGACGGCGCATCCAGCTCACCATCACCCGACCCCGCCGAGCCGAACCCACCGACATATTCCCCGCCGGGGGTGAACTCCTCCACACGATCGTTGCCCGTATCGAGCACCCACAGATCCCCATTCGCTGCCACCGCCACATCCCCGGGATGCTCGAACTGGCCTTCGCCCGATCCTCTCGAGCCGAACTGCCCAGCAAACACAAACCCCGATCCAGCGCTCGCCACAACCCCCGTGGCAGCCGACGCCGCCGACGCCGACCCAGCGGCATTGGACGCCGTCACGGTGACCCGCAGCGTGCTCCCGACATCTGCAGCGCCCACCGTGTAGCTCGCGCTCGTCGCGCCACCAATCCCCAAGCAAGCTTCACCAAACGGGTTACACCGTTCCCACTGGTACGCATAGGAGAAGGGCGGCGTGCCCGCCCATTCCCCCGTGCCCGCGCTCAACGTCTGTCCTTCCTGTGCGGTACCCGAGATAGTCGGCGGAGCGGTGTTCGACGGGGCGAGCGCCGCCACCACACCGCTGGCGAGGGAGGTCGCGTGCGCCGACCCGGCCACGTTGCTCGCCACGACCATCACCCGCAGCGTTCCGCCAACATCGGCGTGTTCGAGCGTGTAGGTGGCGCTCGTCGCGCCAGCGATGCTCGCGCAGCTTTCCCCGCTGCTGTTGCACAATTCCCACTGGTAGGCATAGCTCAACGACGGCGTGCCCTCCCATTCGCCTGTGCTCGCGCTCAAGGTCTGCCCGTCCCGTGCGGTACCCGAGATCACAGGCAGAGCGGTATTCGACGGGGCGAGCGCCGCCACCACCCCGCTCGCCGCCGAGGTACTCGACGCCGACCCGCCAGGATTGCTGGCCGTGACCTTGACCCGCAACGTGCCACCAACATCGGCGTGCCCAAGCGTGTAGGTGGCGCTCGTCGCACCCGAGATGCTCCCGCAGCCTTCCCCGCTGCTGTTGCACAGCTCCCACTGGTAGGCGTAGCTCAGCGGCGGCGAGCCGCTCCAGGACCCGGTGGCGGCGGTCAGCGTCTGGCCGTCCACCAGGGTGCCGGAGATCGTCGGCGGCGCGGTGTTAGACGGTGGGATCGCTGCCACGACCCCGCTCGCCGCCGAGGTCGCCCCGGTCGACCCGACGGAGTTTTTCGCCGTCACCACCACGCGCAGCGTGTCCCCGACATCGCCCGGGCCGAGCGCGTACGTCGAAGCCGTCGCCCCGGAGATGTTCGCGCAGCCTTCCCCGCTGCTGTTGCACAGCTCCCACTGGTAGGCGTAGGAGAAGGGTTCGGTACCCGCCCACGAGCCCGTGCTCGCGCTCAGCGTATGCCCGTCTTCGGCCGTGCCCGAGACCGTGGGCAGCGCGGTGTTGACCGGCGGGCCGGTCGTGATCACCGCGGTCACTGCGCTGGTCGCGCTTTTGCTCCCGGCCGCGTTTTCTGCGGTCACGATCGCGCGCAGCGTGTCCCCGATCTGCGAGCCCAGCACCCGGTAGGTTGAGGCGCTCGCCCCGGTGATTTTTTTGCAGCTGCCACCCGTGCCGTTGCAGCTCTCCCACTCATAGGCATAGGAGAACGGTGGCGTGCCGTTCCACGTACCTTCGCTGACGCTCAAGAGCTGCCCTTGCTCCGCGGCGCCGGAGATCGCGGGCAGCACGGTGTTCGACGGCGCCAGCGGCGCGACGAGCGCGCTCTGCGCCGAGGTCGCCGTGCTCGAACCGGCGCTGTTGCTCCCCGTTACCGCGGCGCGCAGCGTGCCGCCGACGTCTTCATGGCCAAGCGTGTATTTCGCTTCGCTGGCCCCGGGGATGCTCGCGCACGATCCCCCAGCGCTGTTGCACAGCGTCCACTGGTAGGCGAACGTGATCGACGCCAAGCCCGTCCAGGTGCCTTTCGTCGAGCTCAGCGTGCTGCCGTCCTTCGCGGTCCCGGAGATCACCGGTGCCACCGTGTTCACCGGGTACTCCCCCGCGTCGTAGTGCGCCTTGATCCGGCTCGCCGACAACGCTCCCGTATAGAACGCGACGTTGCTCATGCTCCCGTTGAACAGCGGTTCGCTCGCAACCTGCGCCCTGCCGAGGTAATCGTCGGGGGTGCTCCCAAGCGACGCCGGTGAGATCGTCACGCCTGTGGTCTGACCGACCTGTTCGCCGTTCAGATACAACGTCAGCGTCCCCGAGCTCGTCTCCGTCACTGCCAGGTACTCCCACGCTTTGGATTTCAACGTCGGCGCCGTGACCTGGAACACCGTGCCCGCGCTCGTGCGGATTTCAAACAGCATCGTGTGTTTGGTCAGCGACGACGCCGGCGTCAAGTGCATGTAGTTGGTGGAGCTCGACCCGAAGTCGAAGATCGGCTGCTTGTACAACGTCGCGCCGCCCCAATCCACCCACGCCTCCGCGGTGAACGCGTTCGCACCGGCCAGCGGACTCGACGGCAGCGACGCATACGCTTCGCCCCCGAACGACCCCGCGCTGCTGCCACCGAACGGGCCTTCCCCGCCCAGCACGACCCCATCGTTGCTCGCCGTGTAGGAGCCCACCGAGTCAGCGATCGTGCTCGAACCCACCGCGTCACCGAACCGAAACTGCACCACCGGACCATCCGCCGCGACCGCGCTTCTCATACGTTTCATACGGCTGCGTCCCGCCCGCCGCCACCGCCGAGACCAGCAGGCACAACAACACCGCAAGCGCAACGGCGCCAAGACGGGAGCCTTGCGAGCGCGCGCGCAGACGAAGCCGGCCGTCCACCAATGGTCGTGTTCGGCTCATCAACACGCACCTTCTACGCCGATGGGCCAAAAGTCAAGAGATACTGAAGCTTTCATTGAGAAAATTGCCGCAAAATGCGGACAATTCTGGTCCACCAGCAGCGCCGTAAGAAGCTTTGTAGGCAGCTTCTGCCTGACTGTTCGAACATGGGACCCAGAGGAGGCCGGACGCAAATCGAGCCACTGGCGATCAGCCATTTGCAGATCCACCTCTCTTCGCCCCGAGCGAGTGCTCGCCGGAAGCCAGGACAATCTGGCCAACCGATACGCCCACCTCTGGACCAAGCTCCGCCAGCAGCTCCTCGCGGCTATACGCCTCCGCCGGAACCGCAAGCTCCACCGCGGCAACCGGGCGACCCTCCGCGTCCACCACCACCGCCGCTACTGCTCGCCGGCCGACCGAGAGCTCCTCGTCCTCGACAGCCACACCACCGTCCCTCACGATGCCCTCAAGCTCAGCGCGTAAAGCAGCCTTGGTCGCGATCGTCTTGCGGGTACGCCGTGTGAGGCGCAGCTTCGCGATCAATTCTTGCTGCTCCGCCACGGGCAGGCGCGCCAGGAGCGCCTTACCCGCGGCGGTGCAGTGCACGGGCAGGCAGCTGCCCAGCCCGATGCCTTCGTCGACCGCGTGCTGCCCCTCGCGGGACCCCTGCCGGCGTTCGACGTAGACGACCTCGGTACCGCACAGCACCCCCAGACTCGCGGTGCGCCCTGTTCGCGCTCTCAACTCCCGCAGCGGCTCCCGAGCGACTCGGCGAATCTCCATCGAATCGAGCATCGAGAGGCCGACATCCGAGACGCGTGCAGCAAGCCGGTACTTACGCGAGGGCCCCTGCTCAAGGTAGCCGAGCGTCACCAGTGTCGAAGCGTACCGGTGGGTGGGTGCGCCACGAGGCGCCATGAGAAAGGAGATGCAGAACGATTGATGGACAACATCTCTCCGTGTCGGCTGTGATGCCGGCCCCGGGCTGATGCAGCGGTCCGGCGAAGCTGGGGGCAGTCCTGGCGTGGAATCGCACGCCGTGGGCGAGAGCGCCCCGATGACGTAGCGGCCGGGTGGTACTGCCAGACACCCGAGTGCGCGCAAGCGAGACCGAAAGGCAGAGCGAAAGCGAACCGATGGTAGAAGCCCCTTCATCGATAGGCCGGCCCGAAACCTGGCGGACATGGGCCGGATGCAACAACGATGCCGCTCTCGACGCTGGCGGCTCGCTCCACGTACCTCTTCGGAGCTGGGGTGGAGGCCGGCGGGAGACTGCGATTGCCCGTCGGATGGTTTGCAGGGGTAAAGTCGGCTGCCGACCCGGTCAAACGGATCATGGTGAACGTGGGAAGCGCCCCGTGCGTGCCTGCCCGGTGGGGGCAGGCACGGCGCGATGTCCGCTGATACGCATGGGGCGTGGCGGAGTCCGCGTAGTAGTCCGAGGGCGGGAAAGCCGCCCACATGGCGAAGGCGGACAGCAGGACCGCAGCATGAGAAGCTATTCGGGAGGTCGAGTGTGAATACGCTCGCGCCGCTCTCGGTCGATGAGGCCGAGCAGCGGGTACTGGGATGGCAGACCAAGCTGCACCGCTGGGCGGGGCAGGATAAGGACAAGCGCTTCGGTGACTTGTTCAACTTGCTCTGCGACCCCGCGACGCTGCTGGTCGCGTGGGAGCGGGTGAAGCGCAACCGAGGGTCCCGCACCCCCGGTGTCGATGGCATGACACGCAAGCGGATCGAGGCGGTAGGCGTGGAGGTGTTCCTTGGCGAGCTCAGACAGTCGCTGCGGGACCGGACCTTCACGGCGCTGCCGGTCCGGGAGCGCGAGATCCCCAAGCGCGCAGCCGGGAAGACTAGGAAACTAGGCATCCCAACCCTGCGTGACAGGATCGTCCAGATGGCGGTGAAGCTCGTGCTGGAGCCGGTCATGGAGGCGGACTTCTGCCCGTCCTCCTACGGCTTCCGACCCGGGCGACGAGCACAGGACGCCATCGAGGAAGTGCGGCACTTCATCAACCCGCCCATAGGATACGAATGGGCGATAGAGGGAGATGTCGAGGACTGCTTCGGCAGCATCCACCACGGACTGCTGCTGGCCGAGCTGCGCCGCCGGGTAACCGATAAACGCGTACTCGCACTTATAAGACAGTTCCTCGGCGCTGGTGTCATGTGTGAGCTTGGCACCCTCGCCGCCACGCCATCGGGCACACCGCAAGGAGCGATCCTTTCGCCGCTGTTGGCGAACGTCGCCCTTTCGGTACTCGACCGTCACTTCCAGAGAATCTGGGACGTGCGCACGGCAGGACAGCGTGCTCACGATCGAGCCAAGGGCCTGCCCGGCTATCGAATGATCCGCTACGCGGATGACTTCGTGATCCTGGTGCACGGTACCGAAGCTCACGCCCAGATCATCAAGGAACAAACGGCCGAGTTCATGCGTGAGTACATGCGGCTCACACTCTCGCCCGAGAAGACAGCGATCACCCATGTTGACGACGGCTTCGACTTCCTCGGCTTCCGCATCCAGCGGCGCCTCTGGAACAACCGATCGCTGGTCGCCTTCAGCTTCCCAAGCCAGCAAGCACTCGGGGACATCAAGTACCGCATCAAGCAGTTGACCGGACGTCACACAACGAGCCTCTCGCTCGACGAACTGGTCCGTACGCTCAACCCAATCCTTCGGGGTTGGACCAACTACCATCGCCACAACGCCGCATCGCGCTGCTTCAACTATCTCGACTACTACCTGTGGTGGCGGATAGTCAGATGGCTGCGCAAGAAGCACAAGCGGCTGACCTGGACACAGGTCAAGCGACGGTACTGGGGGCACGACTGGACCAGCCCCGACGGCACGAGGCTCTACTGGCCCGGCGAGGTGAAAATCAAACGGTACCGCTACCGCGGATACCGCATACCCTCGCCGTGGACGACCGAAGGAGAACCCCGATTCACCGATCGGCCAGAGGTCACCGACACCTGACCAACTACCCAACAGCGGACAGCGCATGTCCTGTGGAGAGCCGGATGCGAGGGAACCCGCAAGTCCGGTTCGGCGGGCGGCGGCGAGGAAACCATCAGTCGCAAGACTGACAGGCGCCTCGCCGCCGACCCAACTGGAGCGCCCCACGTCCAACTCGTCGGCCATGTCGGCGATGCCGCGCACCGGGTGCTCGGGGGTAAAGCACCTGAGCATCATCAGGCCCGCGACGAGGGAGGATGAGAACTTGCCCGGGTTCTCGGGATCAAGTGGCTTGGACATCACTTGAGGCCGGTCCGCGGAGTCACTCGGTTCTGTGGCTTCGGCATCGACCTCGCCTACCCCGCCAGCCGGTACAAACGGGTTTCCGGGTCCTGCGCTACCAGCCCGGCTATCAGCAGCGTCCGCACATACGTGCGGGCCGTGCCGGGCGAGAGGTTGAGCTCCGCGGCGAGATCCGTGAGGCGTGCCGGCTGGCGGTCCGCGAGAGAGGCCAACAGCAGCAGACCCCTCACCAGCGAGAACGAGAACCGCGACTCGACCGTCTCGCCTTGGGCGCGCTCTTCCCAAACCTCGATTGGGGGTATCCCTCGGCGCACCACACGCCCGGACAGCGAGGCTGCGAGGCTCGCCGCATCGCCGCCCTGCGCGGTACGCACGATCGACTCCACCTGCTCGGCGGTCAACCGCAGATATACGGGTAGATCATCCACGGCGCCACGGGCCTGTAGATGACCAGCCGAGGATGCTCCGCCGCGTCCCCGGACAAGGCGCTGGCGAGCCTTGATCGCGTCCCGGGGGGCGTGGGGTGCCCGCTGCCTCTCCTACAGCGGGCACCCGCGCTCGCTTTCCTTCGCGCGCCAGGGCGGCGGTACCATCGGTCACTGCCCGGCCCCCGAGGCCGCATCTACGTGGCGGGCCGGGCCGAAGGAAGGTGACGGCCCGGCCCATCTGTCTTGGATCAAGACGCCTGCCGCGCGGGCTACCCGAGAGCTGGGGTATCTCCACGGTCCCTCGCCGTTCGGCTTGCGTCTCGTGATCCATTCATTCATATTGCCGGTTCTTGAGGCCATGCGGAAGCGAGCCTCGGAAAGTCGTTCCGATCTAAAGAAACTCGTTACGGTTAGAACTGGATTGTTCAAATCGGAACGGATCTTCTACCCCATGCGGCGATGCATGGTAGAAAGATGTGGAGATGGTTTATCGACGAGAGAAGCTATGTGTGCAGTTCTGGTTCCGTGTCGAATTGCGCACCTGTAGGATGACGCGCGATCCTGCTTGTGGTGTGAGGATGGCGCTGCGCCAGCGTGGGGTCTCCATGCGGGTGTTGGCGGGAAGTACACGGCGCTTGGATAGCACCTCGCGGAGGATTGTCTGCATCACGAGGAGAGCAAGGTGTCGTCCAGGGCAGTGCTTGCCTCCGGCTCCCCACGGTAGTAGCGTGCCTGCTTGTGGGCGTTTGCCGAGGAATCGCTCGGGGCGAAATGTGTGGGGTTCTGGGTATAGGGCGGGGTTGTGATGCATGAGGTAGATGCAGCCGACCAGGTGGGCCGGTGGGCGGTAGGTCCAGCCGCCTACGCCGATCGGCTTGACGACCGCTCGAGGCGGAGCGAACAGAAAGACTGGCCCATGTCGTAGTGTCTCCTGGATCGTCGCCACCATGTATTCGTCGCCTTTTTCGTGGTCGATCTCTTCCACGAGGCGGTCTTGTGCGCCCTGATTGTGAGCCAGTAGCTGGAATGCCCAGCCGAGCTGCGCGGCGGTGGTCTCGTGCCCGGCGATGATCACTGAGGCAAAGCTGTCGCGTACCTGCTTATCGGATAGGAAAGAGCCGTCTGGGTTCTGGGCCGAGATCAGCATGTCGAGCATGTCTCCACGGTGATCGTTTTCGCGGCGTCGCTGAATGATTAGCGCGGAGATCGTCGCGTGCACCTCCGTGCGTCGCTGGGTGAACGTCCTCCATGTTCGACGCCATCCGGGTAGGTGACGCAGGCACGGCTCCTGCAGAACCGGGCTGGACATCACGGATAGCATGGCCAGTAGGCGTTGGTGCAGCTGATCGTGCGCGGTTTTCGTGTGGCCCAGGACAGCTTTCAGGATCACGTGGAGTGTCAGCTGTCGAAGATATGGCTGAAGAGCAAAGGCCGTATTGGTCGGCCACGAGGCGACCTCGGTCGCGACAACGCTGGCGACCATGTCGCCCTGCTCTTGGGCTACCCGTCGGTGGAATGCGGGCATGATTGCGTTGCGTCCAGTCAAGTGCTCGGTTTCCTCGCGCAGCACGAATGAGCTTTCCCCGAAAAGTGGAGCCATGATGGTGCCGCCGGCCCCGGGATGCAGAACCTCCGGAGATGCAGTGGTGACCGCTCGAATGTCCTTTGGGTCTGAAAGGAAAACAAGCGGCGGCATATTGATGGGATATACGGTGAAGCGATCACCTAGGCGCTCGCGACACTGCTCGAGATAGGCAAATGGCCACCACCTGCACGCGAGCGTCTGGAGTGTGGCGGGGAGAGGCGCGGTGGGTGGAAGTTCACGCTTGAGGCGGGTGAGTGACATTGGGTGAGCGAGGGACATGATTATCTCCTTTGTGGGTTGCTAGGTTGAGCGCTGGCTGTAAGCCAGTCGCCAGAGTCGTAGGATTGGGAGGAGGACTTTGGTGAGCACGCCGCCGGCGCTCACGAGACTTCTTGTGGTGTCACGCATCGTTGGGGAGCGAGCGCTGTCCTTGCTGAGATACATCGCGGTCATGCACGCGACAAGAAGGGTGTGCCGCTCTCCGTTAGGCAAGGCACTTGCCTCTTGGAGGCTGCGTTGGATGAGCTGGTGCATGCGCCGGGTCGCGGTCTCCGGCGTTGGGTAGTGACCTATGTAGCTGTGGTCGCCACTTGCGTCATCTTCGATCTGGTCGACATAGCTGTCGAGCATCGTGGTGGCAGCCGATATCCACGGAAAGTAAGCACGAAAGGTCCGGTCCACGTCCGATGCGCTGCATTGCGATTCGGCGGCCAGAGTCAGCAGCGCGTGGATGGTGAGCGAAGCGCTGGCGGCCCCACTCAGCTCGAACCAGGCAACCTGTGTCTCCTCGGAGAGCTCTGTTGCGGCCCATGCTCTGAGGGTCGTGTCCCTAGTGGCGGGGTCAAGATCGTGGTTGATGGCAAGCACCTGAGCCCGTGTGGCCTCCCGCGCCAGCAACGGCTGAACGCGCCCATATGAAGGCATCTGAGCGCTGCCGTCACGGCAAGCGCCGACCAACACGCGTAGGTAGCCATCGTCCTCCCTCCACGGGTGGTGGCGATAGTAGTCAGAGATGGGCCGGTTTGGGTCGAGTGCCTCGACTAGCGCCAGGTGCAACTGCCGGCCGTTTGTCTGGCCTGCGGCTGCACCACGCTCGTTCGCGCTGTCGAGGAAGTCCCAGACGATCTCATAGGCGACGAGCAAGCACACCAGCTCGCGGCAGCGGGCACGCGGGAAGATGCAGAACAGGCCAGCGCCGTCGCTATGTCCACGCTTGCTCTTCAGCGCACCGAGCGCGTCCCAGCGAACCGCGGCGTCGGGTATCCCTCTCGCCCGTGCGCGCCAGGCGCGCACCTCGCGGGCTACCGTTGGCAGTCCCCAGGTCAGCTCACGCGTCGTCGCATGGACGAGAGCGACGAGCTGCCGTAGTGCGGGCAGCGCCGAGCTGGTGGCACACCTGCGGCGGCCAGGTGGGCGCAGGCTAGTACGCGGAGCTGACTGTCCTCGCGGGCGCACGCACCACGAGATACCCCGGCAGCGCAGCAGCCGCAACGGTGATAAGGCTAACTAGCGTGAAACTCGTGATCGCGGCCAGAGCTTCGATGTTGAAGGCAATCGGAAAGCCCGTGACGCTTGCCAGGAAATGGCTTCCCAGCAGCTGCGCGTAGAGGCCGAGCACGGCCCCGATCAAGCAGCCGGACGCGAGCAGGACCACGCTCTCGCATAGCAGCCATCGCCACAATACACCTCGACGGTAGCCATCGACCTTCATGAACGCCACGAGATCGCGCCGCTGCCAGATCATCGATCCCATCGCGCCGGTCACAGCGAGGATCGCCGCGATCAACACGAGCAGCCTGATCTGCGTCAGCCGCGAGAGACCCTGAGCCGCGAGCGCGTAGTGGCGCTGCTCGCGTTCGCCGGAGGTTTCGACTGTGAGCCCCGTTTCCGGTCCCAGCGCGCGCTGGACGAGACGACGCACCACCGCGGGGAACACCCCCGGCTTGGTCTGCACCTCATAGGCACTTGGGTCGTTGCTCGCCCAGGCGTGTGCGTAGTCCTGGGAGTTGAGGATCATCGCCCCCGGTGGCCATCCGAGATTCGTGCTCAGTGCGGCAACCCGCAGGCTTGTCGGCTGTGGCGAGGGCAAGGTGAACCGCTCGCCGATCCGCAGGTGATGTTCGGAGGCGAGTACCTGCGAAAGTACCGCCCAGCCTCCCCGGCGGACCCTCGCGGCTGCTACCGCAGACTCACCCTTTACCAGCTCGCCGGTGGGAATCGACTGGCCAACACCATCGCTCGGCGCAAGTATCCACAGCCGGCGATCACCCCAATCCAGAAAGCTGCCGCGGTAGAGGCCGATCGCATCGACCCCGGGCAACTGCGAGAGGGCGTGCGAGTGCAGGTCTCTGAAGGCAGTTGTCGCGAACGCGTTGGATTCTCCCGCCGGAGTGACCCAAACGCCTGCGCTCGAGTCGATGTTGTGGGCCGACGCATCAAGGCCACGAGTGAGGTTGCTTTGGATGCCCTGGAACTCGACGATGCCGAATACCGCGATAGCTGCGGTCGCGGCGACCGCGAGCGAACGGACCCGTGTCTGCGGCGTCCGCAGCTCCATCACCGCCAAGACCGGCGAGGCGCCGTTGAAAGGACGCTGGACGTGCTCAAAGAGCGCCACGAACCCATCGAAGAGCAGCGGCAGCAGGCAGATCAGGGCGAGGACGAGCGCGATGTTGCCAAGGATCGCCGCCTGGGTATGAATGAAAGGCGTGATCGCGGCAACCGCGAGGAACGCGAGCCCCCCCGTCAACCGGACCACGATCTTGAGCTGCGTTGTGCCCTGCGAGTCTCCCTCGGCTTTGAGGGGTCGTGCGAGGATGTGACGCAGCGGCCACAGCACGCCCACGACGGCGGCAGTCAAACCGGCCCCCACCGCGAGTGCGACGCTCTGCCATGTGACCACCCGGTCGTTTCCGACCGGAAACGCGAACGAAAGATAACCAGGGGTAGCGTGGAAGACGCTTACCGACAGCAGCTCGCCGAGCACCAGGCCGAGGACGCAGGCCAGCACGCCAATCACTGCGGCATCGAACAGCAGGATCTGCACCGTGATACGGCGGGTCGCACCCTGCAAGCGGACATCTTCGATCAGGTTGCGCCGCGACGGGACGGTGACGAGCATCGCGTTCAGCGCGAACATGAAGCCCACGAGTGCGCTAATCGCGGAGAACAGCGTCTCGCTGTTGCTCGCTGGTTCGGATGCGACGCTGAACAGCTTCGAATCGAAGGCGGCGGGCTCGAGGTTCACTTCCGCCGCCGCAGCGAGCTGCGCGAGCTTTGTCTGTACCTCGCGTTCGTGAGCTGGCTGAGCGCGAACAAAGATCCTGGTGATCCGGCCACTCATTCCCGCGAGATGTTGTGCATAGGCGACCGGTGCGAGCGCGACCGGACTGTTGACCAGCGCACCGATGTCCCCCGGCTGCAAGACAGCGCCAAGCAGGGTGGGAGCGACGTCCGCGCCGATCTGAATCTTGATCGTCTCAAGGGACCCCGCGCCGATCGCCTGCGCGAGCGGAGCCGGCAGCGCAATTGCCCGCTGCGCGGCGAGCTGCGCAGCTGAAAACCGCCGCAGCAGCGACCCACCGATGTGCGCGAAACGAGGATCGGTGCCGACGAGATCCACTGAGCGCTGCCCGTCCGAGCCGATCACGTTCGCCTGCTGCTCAAGGACCGGCAGCGCAAATTGCACGCCGGGTATACGCCGCACCTCGCTCAGTAGCCGTTCGTCGAAGCCGTCCGGTCCTCGGGCGATGAGCTGGAACTGGGTGTTACCCACGATCTGGCTGGTGAGCTGCGTGACCGAGCGAGTGAGGCTCGTGCTCGCGACCTGGCTGGCGAACAGCAGTGCCACGCCCACCGCGATCCCGAGGATCGCAAAGCCCTCCTGCATGAGCACGTTCCTCGCTCGCATCCGTGCGCGGTAGAGGAAGAGGATTTCCGGCAGGTTCATACGTGTCATCACAGAGCCCCCTCTTGCAGCGCACCAGACTCCGCCGGCTCGCGCTCGGGCCTGTACTGCACCAGGCACCCATCCCTCAGTTCGTGCACCTGATCCGCGAACCCCGCCGCCTGCGGGTCATGCGTCGCGAGCAAGACAGCCGCGTCACGATCCCGGCAGAGTTTGCGCAAAACCCCCAGGACATCCTTGGTGCGGTGGGTGTCGAGGCTGCCGGTCGGCTCATCCGCAAGCACCAGCTTCGGGTTCAGCGACAGCGCCCGGGCGATCAGAACTCGCTGGCGCTCGCCCATCGAGAGCTCCTCGGTGCGATGCAGCAGCCGCTCCCCGAGCCCCAGCTGCTCAAGCAGCGGCTCGATCGTCGGCTTCGCGGTGCGCGCGTTGGTCAACAGGAGCTTCAAGACTGCGTTCTCAATGGCACGCGCCCCCGGGATCAGGTTCTGAGGCTGCCCGACGATCCCCAGCTCGCGGAGGCGGTACTCATCGCTCTCCTGGTCGGACATCGCAAAGACGTCTCGGCCACCGACCAGCACCGTCCCGCTATCGGGCGCCCGAATCCCAGCGATCAGCTCCAGCAATGTCGTCTTACCCGAGCCGCTGGGGCCATACAACGCGACGAACTCCCCCGCGGCGATCCTCATCGATACGCCATCGACCGCGCGGATCGGCTCGCCCCCACCGAGGCGGTAATGCTTGACGAGATCGCGCAGCTCGAGCACTACTGGCCCGTACTGCGCGAACCGCGGTCCCTGCGGGCGCCGTCGTACATGGCGATCACGGTGGCGTTGCCGCGGGTCAGATCGGACATCAGCTTCAACCGTCCACGTTCAAAACTCCACGTACGATCCGCGACCAGCGTCGGCTCCACCTCCGAGGCGCTCATCAGCACCCCGCACCCCGTCTCCTGCACAAAGGAGAGCAGCAACTCTCCGGCCTCCTGCGTCCTGCTCATCCCGAAACCCTCGATCAGATTGTCGACGACCATCAGCCGTGGATGGCACGCGAATCCCCGAGCGAACCCCACCAGCACACGCTCCCAGTTGGACAGATCATCCCAACAACGCCGCGCACACTCCGGCACCCCCACCCGCTCCAGCGCTGCCATCGCGAGATCCTGAGCCTCGCGACGCCCATGCCCCCGCCCCAGCACCAACGGCAACGCGAGATCGTCGAGCACCAGGAACTTCACTTTCGTGCTTCGGCCATGAACCCACACGATCTCGTGCCCCAAGACCCGTGAGTGCTCCTCATCCGAGCAGCCAGCCAGATCGAGACGCCCAAACCGCACCCCTCCATCGTCCGGCTCCTCAAGCCCAGCCGCAATCTTCAACAGCGTAGTCTTACCCGCGTGCCGCGGACCGACGACCGCCACGATCTCCCCAGCACCCACCTCCAGCGACACATCCACCAGCACCGAGAACCTTCGAGCACCCCGCCGATAACCCTTGCAGACGCCCTCCAGCGAAAGCAACTCGCCCATCGCTACTACCTGCCCCACTGTTCCACACCGTCGTCGATCTCCTGATCCTCGCTGCCTTCGAGATCTTTGCGCAGGCGCGCCAGCCGCTTGGCCGTCTGGTTCCACAGCACGACCTCGTAAATCATCATCGCGTTGCGTGCTCTGCTCCCCAGGAGTCTCTTCCGCCTGGCCTCATTATGGCGGCGCAGTGCCTGTTCGGCCCGCTGACGACACGCCTCCTCCTGGTCCTGGATCGCTTCCACCAGCCACGGGAGATCCTCATCCCCGACGAGCGTGAGCGTGGCGTGCAATACATCACGTAGCGCCGGAGCCACCGCAACGGATTCACGCAGCCACCCCCGGAACTCATCCACACCCTCTTCGGTCGCCTCGTAACGGTCCAAAGAACTCTTCGAGCCCTTCTCGACCAGACGCACAAACCCCTGTTTCGCAAGGCTGGGCAGCGTGTTGTGCGCGATCGACCTAGACCATTGCGATCTGGGGAGCTCTTCCGTCAGACGCAGCGCCACCCCGGAAGCGCTGTCGGGCCGCCGGATCACCAGCCCAAGAATCGTCATGCTCCCAGACAGGTCACTTTTCGCCGGCCGAGCCATCGCTGCGGGATACTAACCAAACACCACCCGGCATATCGTCTCGCTGAATATTTCGACTCTGCCGGACGCGAGTGTACAGCCATCACCGGAAACGCCAATCCCATTAGGCCGCATGCCGATCCTCAGTCAGAAACATTTTGCGCGATCTCACAAGCACTTACTGGCCCACGCCACGCGAACCACGGTCCTTACGGGCGCCGTCGCGCATAGCGATCACTGTGGCGCTGCCACGCGTCACGTCGGACATCAACTTCAGCCGTCCACGCTCGAAGCCCCACATACGATCAGCAACCAACGCCGGTTCCACCTCCGACGCGCTCATCAGCACCCCGCACCCCGTCTCCTGCGCAAACGAGAGCAGCAGATCTCCGGCCTCCTGCGTCCTGGTCATCCCAAAACCGTCGATCACGTCGTCTACGACGATCAACCGCGGGCGACATACGAACCCCCGCGCGAACCCAACCATCACCCGCTCCCAGTTCGACAGCTCATCCCAACGCCGCCGGGCACACTCTGGCACCCCCACCCGCTCCAGCGCCTCCATCGCCCGATCCCGGGCTTCCCGAGACCCGTGCCCGCGCCCCATCACAAGCGGCAAGGAGAGGTCTTCGAGCACCACAAACTTGACTTTCGTGCTCTGAGCATGAACCCACGCAATCTCATGCCCCAAAACCCGCGAGCGCTCGCCATCCGAGCAACCCGCCAGATCGAGACCCCCAAACCACACCTGTCCCTCATCCGGCTTCTCAAGACCGGCAGCAATCTTCAACAGGGTCGTCTTACCCGCATGCCGCGGGCCGACGACGGCCACGATCTCCCCAGGACGCACCTCCAACGCCACGTTCACCAACACTGGAAACCGTCGAGCGCCCCGCCGGTAGCTCTTCTGGACACCCTCCAGCGAAAGCAACTCGCCCATCATCGCGAGATACTAGCCAAAACGCAGCCTGGTATACCATCTCGACGAATATTTCGGGGTTGCTGGACAGTATTGTACGGTCATCGTCGACCGATGCAGATAGGGATCGAGAGGCTGGCTCGACCCCTGATCAGCCCGACTGCGGCGCACCTCAAAGCCCGATCCCAAGGTCGACGCCACGATCCGAGGTGGCCTCGCGTCCGAGGCGGCGCTCAGCGCGGTCGATCGCTTCGCGGGCGCGTTCCCAGTCGCGCTGCTGGGCGCCGCGCTGCTCGGGCCGCGGCCCGAGTGCGTCGGCTGGGTCGGTGACGTCGAACTGGGCACGGTAACGGGCGGCGTGGCGTACGCCATTCTCCCATGCCTCGCGTTGCGCGGGCCGGTCGGGCCGCTCGCCGAAGGTGGCCTTTACCCAAGAGCCGGGGGTTTGTAGTTCGCGCTCGGCGAGGTCGTTGCGCAGCGCCGTGTGCTCCTGGGTGGCCTGGGTGATCGCGTGCTCGAGGCCTTCGCGTTCGGCGCGGGTCTCGCCGGCGTCGCCAAGCTCGCGCCCAAGGCTGCCGCGCTGTGAGAGGACCGCGTCGAGTTCGCGCTGGTTGGCCTGCAGGGCGCTGATGAGGTGGGCGCGGTCGAGGGTGTGGGGGTCGTGTTCGCGGCCGAGGCGCCGACGTCGCTCGGGTAGGCCGGCGAGACGCTGGGTGAGTTGCTCGTGCTGGGTGGCGAGGGTGAGGGCGCGCGCGTCGAGGTCCTCGATGCGCCGCAGCTCGCGCGTCGGCAGCGCCGCGAGCTGCACGTGCAGCTGATCGATGCGCTCGCGCAGTTCCCGCAGCCGCGCTGGGGTCGCCGCGGCCGGCGGCGTCGGCTCGGCGCGGGCGGCGGCGTGCTCCTGTGGTGGGTCGGTCGCGTGTGCCCGGGCGCTGGCGAGGTTGGGGTCGTCTGTGCGGCCGGCGCCGGGTAGCTGCTCGATCGCGAGGTCTTCGTCGTCGCGCTCCTGCATCCGCCGTCCTACCCGGTCGAGCAGTTCGTGCCGGGTTGTTGTCGGAGTTTGGTCTGTGGGTGCGAACTCGCTGCGCTCCCGCTCGAGGTCGTCGTCGTAGACGAGCAGGCGTGTGGTTTCTCTGGCGCGGGAAAGCGCGGTGTATGACCAGCCGGCGGTGAGATCCCGGGGTGAGGCGACGACGATCGCGCTCTCGATCGTTCCTCCCTGCATCCCGTGGCCAGTGAGCGCGTAGGCGTGCTCAACGTGCGCGGCGACGTACGCGGCGGGCAGCTCGCGCACGAGCCCGCCGTCGGTGTCGATCACGACCCGGTCGGGATTGAGGTGGCGCACGGTGCCCCTCATTCCGTTGTCTACGTCGAGCTGCCCGTCGTTGCGCCGGCAGATCACGCGGTCACCGACGGCGATCTCGACCGGGCCATAGGCGTGCTCCTCGCCGAGAGCGCCGAGATCGCGGCGCAGCTCGCGCGCGCCGTGGTTCAGACGGTCGCGTGTCTCGTTGTCCCTGGCGATCATCACCGTCTGCGCTGGCCCGGCCGCGGCGGCTGCGTGCGCCCATTCGGCGAGGGCCTGCTCGCGCGCGCGGGCGGGGTCGCTGAATGTCTCGATCCGCTGGTTGCACTCGGCCCAGTCGAGGTAGCGCTGTGGGTGCCCGTCGTGCAGCGCGCCGAGCGCCCTGCGCTCCGCGGGGTCGCGCTGGCGCATCACCTCTGTGAGCCGCTGCGCACCGAGCGCACGGCCGACCGCGCCGAGCCAGCCGCCGGCCTGCACCGAGGGGAGCTGCCCCGGGTCGCCGATCGCGATCGTCTTCGCCCCCGCGCGCTGCGCCGCTTCCAGGAGTCGTGCGCTGGGGCGCGTCGCAGCCATTCCGGCCTCGTCGAGGATCAGAACGCCACCCTCGGGCAGCTCGTCGCCGAGCTGCTCGATGTCGAGCAGCAGCCGGTCGAGCGTGCGGGTCGGAATGCAGGCCTCCTCGGCCAGCTCGCGTACCGCGCGGCCGGTCGGCGCGACGCCGAGCACGGTGTAGCCCGCGCTCTCATACACCTGGCGCAGTACCCCGGCGGTGTAGGTCTTCCCTGTTCCCGCGAGCGCCTGGATCACGCTCACCCCGTGCCCCGAGCCGGTCACGGCGCGTACCGCCGCCGCCTGCTCAGCGGTGAGGGGACGGTCAGCCGCATTGATCGCACGCTCAGCCAGTGTCGGATCGACGATGCCCGCTCCCTCGCCGCGGTCGCGAGCGCTCGGGTGCGGCGGGGGTCAGCGGCGCCGGCGCGGGAAGATCACGACGGCGGGGATAGCGAGCTGCGTGAGCGGGCTGCGGCGGCCGAGTAGGCGCGTGAAGAGCCGTGCTGAGAGCGCCGAGGGCCAGCGGCCGCGGCGCCTGGCGAACCAGAGCGTGCCTCCTCCCCACGCCGCCGCGCCGAGTACGAGGAACGCGATGCAGGAGCCGTAGCCGCCCTGGCTGCCGCACGCCCACGCCACCCACCACGAGCACCAGCCCGTGACGCGCGCCAAGGTCGGCCGAAGCGCCACGCGACCCACCCCGCCACGGCCACCAGGCCGAGCACGCAGATCGCGCCGGCGAGCGGGCCGGCCGCGGCGAACGGGGTGGCGGAGTCGAGGAACATGCGTTCAGTTTGTCACCCGGAGCGGTCGGACAATTGTCGTCGGTGCGTGATTCTGCGAGCCCGACGTGGGCAGTCGGGCAAGTTCCGACGGAAAGACAATGCCCAGTCTCGCTGGCCGCTCTCTCGACTTGCGCCTGGTTTTCTGGGTCGGAAACAACCGAGAATTGTTCTGAGTGTTGGGTTATTATCGCGTGCGTGGCGCCGTCCGCTTACGACCCGCCGGGCTTCATGACGGACTTCGATCGCATTCCTGGCCAGCGCGCGCAGTGGAGCCTGGCGGTGTCGGGGTGGTTCGACGAGTGCATCGCGATGGAGCTGGCGACGCTGCAGGGCCAGCCGTGCCAGTTCTACAACCAGTTGCGCACCCCACCGAACGGCACCGCGCTGGCCCAGGAGATCGTCTGGAACGGGCTGTCGGGGACGCTGCGCAACCGTTACGGGCGCGCGCAGGCGCTGAGGTTGGCGGACACCCCCGTGCCGCTCACGCAGAGGATCGACGGGCCCGGCTCATACTTCGTGGGCGGACAGTGGGAGAGACTCTTCTACCGGCCGCTTGACGAGTACTGCGAGTGGCACGTGACGCGCGATCCGGACGGGAAGATCCGTCGCGTCACGTTCACCTCCGAGCCGCCCGAGTACTGGCAGGCGCTGCACGGCGACACGTTGTCGAGCTTCGATGGAACGCCGACCTATCCGACGGTCGGCGACCCGTCGCTGCTGCTCGACCTGTACCGCGAATACGTGAGCCCCGAGGTCGAGTACGAGGATCTAATCTGCGCAGAGGATCTGATCGATTACTCCGAACCGCAGTCGCCGACGGTGATCTATGCGAAGGGCGCATACAACCCCTACAACCGCTGGAACACGACCGACGGGATCATGCACCTGACCCAGCCGGCGAACACGCTCAGCGCGGAGATCAAACTGGCAGCCGATGCGACGGTGCTGCGCAGCGCGTCGGGCTCCGGCGGGCGCCTGCTGGCGGACCCCGACGCCCTGATCGCGTGCGCGGCCTACGGCGGGCTCAACCGCGCCAGCGACCCGACGATCGGCGCGAGCGTGAACGAGCTGGCCGCGCTGGGCTTCGCGATCACGCTGCGCAACCCGGTGGGCCTGTACATGGACCACCTCGACATGGCCGGCTGGGAGGGGCCCGATGGCAGCCAGATCGATCGCTCGTGGTTCCGGATTCTGCGTGGGCAGCCGGGGATGATCGAGCATGCGGTGTTCGAGGTGCCCCCGCGCGAAGGGTTCACGGTGAGCGACATCACGATCGGCGGCGTGCCGATCGCCTACGGCGGCCACCTCGGCGAGCACATGACGGTGAAGCTCGTCGGTCTGGCCTCCGAGCCGGGGAGGTTCTCCAACCGCCCGGTCGGCTGCGCAAAGGGCGCGTGCGCGGACGCGGCGAACCCGGCCTTCCTTTACTACCGCCGCCTCGGCGTGCCGTGCCCGCCGGGCAGGGTGCCGGCATTCGACTACCCCGAGCCGACCGACCAGGCGCTGGCGCGGGAGACGCAGAGCGCCGCCGGCAAGCCCGGGGCGCACGGCCAGGCGGCAGAGCAGAGAACGGCTGACCCCGAGCGTCGCACCGCGGAAAGGCAGGCACGCCTGAAAGAGGCGGCCAGGCGACGGCCGAAGTTCAAGTTCCTGCCGCCGCAGAAACCACAGTCGCCGCACAGGTCGCGCTGATGGCGAGCGCGAGTCCGATGCCGCCGGCCCGAGAGCCGATCCTCGAAGGCGATCAGATCCAGGGCAACGCGATCCCCGGGTTCATGAAGCCACACATGACGGTTGTGGCGCTGCGGGTCGAGGAGGTCGCCAGGGCGAAGGCGTGGCTCGGGGAGATGGCGGAGACCGTGACGACGCTGACCCGGGCGATGGAGTCGCACGTGCGGGTGCGCGCGCATCGCGGCGTGGGACCCGAGCGCATCGAGCGCCTGACCGAGTTGAACAGCGTGCCGGAGGGCGTGGACGACGCCTGGAAGAACGTGGCGCTCAGCCGCGGGTGTCTGGCAAAGCTGCTGGCGGGCGGACCGTACGCCGAGGATCTCGCCGCGTTTACCGACGCGGGCTTCCAGGCGGGGCTGGCCGCGCGCTCGGCGCTGCTTGGAGATCCGACCGACGCGACGGCCGCAGGGAGCCCTGCGAACTGGGTGGTGGGCGGACCCAACAAGGCCGACACCGACGTGCTGGTGGTGATCGGCGCCGACCGGGACGAGGAGGCCGTGCGCCTGCTCGCAGAGGTGCGCAAGCAGGCCTCCGGCGCCGGGATGGCCGTGGTCTACCAAGAGCAGGCGCACAAGCTCGACCCGATCGGCAAGGAACACTTCGGCTTTCAGGACGGTGTCTCCCAGCCCGGCGTGCGGGGCTTCTACTCGCAGGACCCGGACAGCTTTGTGACCCCACGAACGATCGACCCCGGGACGGTGCCCGACGCGTGGCTGTACGGCCTGCCCGGCCAGTACCTGGTGTGGCCGGGCGAGTTCGTGTTCGGCTACCCCAAGTCCGCGGCCGACCCGCTGCTGGCGGGCCGGGTGAACCTGCCGGGGCCGTGGTGGAGCCGCAACGGCTCCTACGTCGTGTTCCGCCGGCTGCGCCAGGACGTGGCGGGCTTCCGGCGGTGGGTGAGCGCCTACGCGCAGGGGTTGGCCCAGCAGCCGGGCTTCGAAGGCGTCACACCGGAGTGGCTGGCGGCGCGCGTCGTCGGGCGCTGGCCGAGCGGCGCGCCGGTGTCGCGCCTGCCGGACGGTGACGATGAAGCGCTGGGGGTGGACCGTCTCGCGAACAACAACTTCGGCTACGCGACGGGCGCGTCGGCGGTGCCGTTGGCGGGTGGCGGTAAGAGCAACGGCTGGCCGCAGGCGGCCGCCGACCCGGTGGGCGAGGTGTGCCCGATGTCGGCGCACATCCGCAAGGTCAACGCGCGCGAGGCGGCGAGCGACTTCGGCGGGCGGCGGGCGTCGTTCGAGCGGCGCCTGCTGCGTCGCGGCCTGCCGTTCGGCGAGCCGTTGCCCGACCCGTTCGACGAGGACCCCCAGGCGGGCGAGCGCGGCCTGCTGTTCGTCTCCTACCAGGCATCGATCGAGGACCAGTTCGAGTTCCTGAACCGCGATTGGATGAACAGCCCGACGAACCCTCGCAGCCCGAGTGGCTTCGACCTGCTGGTCGGCCAGAACCCCACCCCGGGCGCGAAACGGGCTCGCAACGCGGGCGTGTTCGCCAAGAACGGAGCGCACGCCGAACTGTGGGCGCCCGCCGACTTCGTGATCCCCACCGGCGGCGGCTATTTCTTCAGCCCCTCGATCGACGCCCTCAGGCAGGTGCTCGCCAGATGAGGGCGCGACATCGCCGCCGCTGCCCCTCTCAAAGCCCCGTCCCCGTTGACGTCCGATTCGAGATCGACGCCCCCATCCGAGATCCACACGCCAGGAGAAATCAATGACCCACCATCACTACCACCGCTGCTCGCTGCACTGCATCCTGCCCCCCGGACTGCTGACCAAACTGGCAGAGGCGGGCTCCGAGGACGTGCGCAAGAGCGCCCTGCAAGCGTTGTCGCTGGATCACACGTTCCGCCAGAGCCGCGCCGTGGCGGCAGCCCGCCCGGCCGTGGCCGATCTGGGCGGCATGCTTGCCGCTGCGGTCGGCGGCAAGCCCCAGCGCTTCATCTACGACCAGCACGAAAGCGAAGCACAGCAGATCGGCACGCTGGCCCGCGGCGAGGGCCAGCCGCCCGTGAAAGACGAAGCCATCAACGACGCCTACGACGGCTTCGGCAACACGTACGAGTTCTACTGGGAAATCCTCAAGCGCAACTCGATCGACGGCCGGGGCATGTCGATCAACGGCCTCGTGCACTACGCCAAGGCGTACGACAACGCCTTCTGGGATGGCCAGGGCCACATGTGGTTCGGCGACGGCGACGGCCAGGTGCTGACCCAGACGACGAAGGGGATCGACGTGATCGGCCACGAGCTGACGCACGGGGTGACGCAGTACACCCTGAAACTCATCTACCAGGGGCAGTCGGGCGCGCTGAACGAGTCGATCTCCGACTGCATGGGCTCGCTGGTGATGCAGTACGCCAAGGGGCAGACAGCCGAAACGGCGAGCTGGCTGATCGGCGCGGACATCGTCGGACCCGAGCTGAAGCCGGCGCTGCGCTCGATGAAGGAACCCGGCAAGGCCAACCCGCACGACGACCAGCCGGCGACGATGGACGAATACGTGCACACAGCCGAAGACAACGGCGGCGCGCACACGAACTCGGGCATCCCCAACCACGCCTTCTACCTGGTCGCGACCACGCTCGGCGGCAAGGCATGGGAAGGCGCCGGGATGATCTGGTACGACACGATGCAGGACCCGAAGGTGCTGCCCAGCGCGAACTTCAAGTCCTTCGCGGATGGCACGTTGCGCGCCGCCCAGCAGCGCTTCGGCGCGCAGAGCAAGCAGGCCGCCGCGGTGAGCGCGGCGTGGGAAGCCGTGAAGGTCAAGCTGTGAGCACGCGCTAGGCTGCAAGGCACAATGGCTGCCGCTGGCGAGCACGCCCGACTCTCGCTGCGACGCACAGGCGGGCTGGCCGGTGTGCCGATGCAGGCCACCCTGGACACGCGCGACCTCGCCCCCGCGCAGGCGCAGGAGATAATCGGAGCTCTCGACAATGCCGATCTCGGTCGAGTCGGCGCCGAGCAGGACTGGCCCGCAGGAGCCGCCGACACGTTTCACTACGACCTTGAGGTCGATCGGGGCGAGGGGACCAGCATGGCGTCGTTCTCCGAGCGCCAGGTGCCGGCAGGATTGGCGCCGGTGGTGCGCACCCTCATGGACCGTGCGCAGCCGGCCAACCGCAGTAGCTGACGTGCCCTGGGCGGATTCCCCCCAGCAGGTGAGGCGCGACCGTCGCCCCCCGGCGCATCAGTGCCCCGGAGTCGCCGACGCAGCGCCGGGCGAGGGCTGCGCCGACGCGCAGGCGCCGTCCTCGAGCGCGTGCGTGAGCCCGACGGAGACGAGCAGGTCGAATGAGGTGGCGGCGTCGCCGACCGCGATCCAGCCCCCTCGCGTTGCCCATTCCGTTGCCCACCCGGCCCGACGCCGGCCATCACCTACCAAACCCTACCTGCCAAATCCCGCATGTTTGCACGCGATTCGAGCGATGCCCGGGGTGGGAGTCGAACCCACAAACCCTTTCGAGGCGCCGATTTTAAGTCGGCGCTGAGCCGTGACCCGGTCGCCAAACTCGCACGTCCACGTCACCCACCGCGAGGATCAGTCGGTGGCACGGCCCAATGCCGGGCCCGAAGCGCCACGCGACCCCGCCACGGCCACCCGGCTGATGGCATCGAACACCGATGCGCCCGCTGACGAGCTGGCGCATTGGGAACGCCTCGGCGGGGCGTGTTGCCCCAAACGTTGCCCTAGGGCGGTTTTTCGATGCTCACGCGGTTCTCCCGAAAGCACGAATCCCGCCCAGTTGAGCGGGATTCGAGAGATGCGCCTGGGGGGAATCGAACCCCCGACCTGCGGCTTGAAAGGCCGCTGCTCTTTGGCACCCCGTAGGTTGCCGTTGACCACTGAGCTACAGGCGCATGAGTTGCTGGACCGCGGATTGTAGTTGGATGAGCCGCCGTCGTGTGGTCGGGATGTTGACGGCCCTGTGGGCCGGGCGCCAGCGGAGGGCTCAGCCCCCAACCGCGGCGTACACCTCGTCGAGCAGCTTGGCGCGGTCGGAGAGCTGGAAGCTGTCGGCGAGGTAGCGGTCGGTTTGCTCGCGGGGCTCGCCGCTGAGCGCCATGTTCAGCGCCACCAGCCGCGCCCCGTCAAGATCCTCGGCCCTCTGTGGCACCGCCTCAGGCTCCGCCTCGGCGGCAGAAAGCTCCTCAGCCGCAGGGACCAAAGCCGGCGACGTCTCGGGCTCCTCCTCGGCGGCAGAAAGCTCCTCAGCCGCAGGGACCAAGGCCGGCGATGTCTCGCGCTCCTCTTCTGCCGCAGGAGCGGGCTGCGGCGTGTCCTCGTGGGATATACCCCCGTGCGATGTTTCCCCCTGCGACGCGTTCTCCGCGCGTAGGCTCCGCGCGAGCGCGCTGACCTCGCCATCGAGCGACTGCACCTGGGTGAGTAGCGCCGCGGCGGCACGCGCGAGTGTCTCCACGTGTGCGCGCGCACGCTCCAGCTCGCCTGCCGCCTCCTCGCGGGTGCGTTGCGCGTCCCGTTGCGCTTCGCGCTCGATCTCCGCGGCGGTGGTTTGCGCTGCCTCGAGGATGCCCCGCACCCGAGTGGCCGCCGCTGTGCCGAGCGAGGGTTCGGCGCCAACGCTCGCCGCCCGCTGGGAGAGCTCCTGTGCCGCTGCCGCCAGCGCCTGCAGATGAGCACCCACGGCAGCCGGGTCGTAGCCCCGCCGGACGAGGGGAAAGTCGCTGCGTTCGATGCTTTCGCGATCCAGCTGCACGAGTGTTGGCAAGCCTACGCCAACTCCCCCGCAGGCGCCTCCAGCTCCTGAGCCTCGCGCAGATCACGGCGCAGCTCGCGGATCTCGTCGCGCAACTGGGCGGCATACTCGAAGCGCAGCTCCTCCGCCGCCGCGAGCATCTCCTCCTCCAGCTCCACCGCGAGGCGCTCCAGCTCGTGGGTGGGCATCTCCTTGGCCTTGCCCTTCCCCCGCGCCCCGCTGCGCCGCTGCCGGCGCCCGCGCGGCACCTTGGAATCGCTCTGCAGGAACTCGGCGATGTCCGAGACGCCCTTGACGATCGAGGCCGCGGTGATCCCGTGCTCCTCGTTGTATGCCACCTGGATTTCGCGGCGGCGGTCGGTCTCCTCGATCGCCGCCTTCATCGCCCGAGTCTCCTTATCTGCGTACATCAGCACCACGCCGTTGACGTTGCGCGCCGCCCGGCCGATCGTCTGGATCAAAGAGGTCTCCCCGCGCAGGAAGCCCTCCTTGTCGGCGTCGAGGATCGCCACCAGCGACACCTCCGGCAGGTCGAGGCCCTCGCGCAGCAGGTTGACCCCGACGAGCACGTCGTACTCGCCGAGGCGCAGGTCGCGGATGATCTGGATGCGCTCCAAAGTGTCGATCTCCGAGTGCAGGTAACGCACGCGGAAACCCATCTCCAGCAGGTATTGCGTGAGGTCCTCGCTCATTTTCTTCGTGAGCGTCGTGACCAGCACGCGCTCCTGAATCTCTACCCGTGCCCGGATCTCGTTCATCAGGTCGTCGATCTGGTTGCGCGTTGCGCGCACCTGCACCTCCGGGTCCACGATCCCCGTGGGTCGCACAATCTGCTCCACGATCCTTCCTGAGCGCGTGCGCTCGAACTCTCCCGGGGTCGCCGAGACGAACAGCAGCTGCGGGGTGATCGAGAAGGTACTCCTCGAAGCGCTGCGGGCGGTTGTCCATCGCGCTCGGCAGCCTGAAGCCGTAGTCCACCAGCGTCTGCTTGCGCGAGCGGTCGCCCTCGTACATCCCCCCCAGTTGCGGCACGGTCTGGTGGGACTCGTCGATGAAGCACACGAAGTCCTTCGGGAAGTAGTCGATCAGACAGTACGGCCGGTCGCCCGGGCCGCGGCCGTCGAGGATCCGCGAGTAGTTCTCGATCCCCGAGCAGAAGCCCATCTCGCGCAACATCTCCATGTCGTACTGCGTGCGCTGGCGTAGGCGGTGGCTCTCGAGCAGCTTGCCTTCGCTCTCCAGCTGCGCGCAGCGCTCGTTCAGCTCGGCACCGATGTCAGCGACCGCCTTCTCGATTGAGCCCTCCCTGACGTTGTAGTGCGTCGCCGGCCAGATTGCCACATGCTCGAGGTCGTCCTCGATCAGCTCCCCGGTGAGCGGGTCGAAGTGCTGCAGGCGCTCGACCTCATCCCCGAACAGCGTCGCCCGATACGCGGTCTCCGCGTATGCAGGAAAGATCTCGAGCGTCTCTCCCCGCACCCGGAACGTCCCTCGCGCGAGCACCGTGTCGTTGCGGGTGTACTGGATCGACACAAGTTTGCGCAACAGCCCGTCGCGGTCGATCTCCTCACCACGGCGCAGGATCTGCATGTTCATCTCGTACACCTCGGGCGAGCCCAAACCGTAGATGCAGGAGACCGACGCGACCACGATCACGTCGCGCCGCGCGAACACCGCCGCGGTGGCGGCATGGCGCAGGCGGTCCACCTCCTGGTTGATCGCCGAGTCCTTCTCGATGTACAGGTCGCGGCTGGGGACGTACGCCTCGGGTTGGTAGTAGTCGTAATAGGAGACGAAGTACTCGACCGCGTTGTCGGGGAAGAACGTGCGGAACTCGTTGCACAGCTGCGCCGCCAGCGTCTTGTTGTGCGCGATCACGAGCGCCGGGCGCTGCACCGCCTCGATCACGCCAGCCATCGTCATCGTCTTACCGGTCCCCGTCGCCCCCAGCAGCGTCTGGAAGCGCTCGTTCTGCTCGATCCCCTCCGCAAGCGATGCGATCGCCTGCGGCTGGTCGGCGGTGGGGGTGAAGACCGAGTCGAGGCGGAAGGGAGGCATCGCCCCCCTACGCTAGCGAAGCCCCAGCTGCTGAGCGTACGTAGCCCGGTAGGCCCGCTGGGCGTTCAGAACCCTGCGCACGTATTCCCGCGTCTGCGCGAACGGGATCGCTTCGACCGTCAGTTCCTTGCCTTCCGCACGCGCGTGTGCCACCCATTCGTCAACATTGGTCAAACCCGCGTTGTAAGCGGCGACCGCCAACATCTCACTGCCCCCGTAGTGGTTGAGCAGGTAGCGCAGGTAGTAGCTCCCGTACGCGATGTTGACTGAGGGCGACGCCAGATCGCCGGTTTGGAAGCTCACACCGCCCGAGAGGTGGGCGAGGAACAGCGCCGTGCTGGGGAGGATCTGCATCAGGCCCTGCGCACCGGCGGAAGAGGGACGCGGGTCGAACTTGGTCTCCGCGTAGATGACGGCCGCGATCAGCGCGGGGTCGAGGTGCTTTTCGGAGGCCTGCTGGCGGATCACATTCGCGTCCTGCAGCGGCAGCGTCAGTTCGCGCACCGCGTGCTCCAGGCGCGGGGCGAACACCACGATCAGCCCGATCGCCACTGCGAGCACCAGCAGCGTGCTCCGCAGCCGGCGCCCTCTCGACCCCCGCCCACCCGACCGATCGGGGATCGGCCAGCGCTGACGCTGGCCGATCTTCGATCGGCCGCTTCGCGCGGGCGGGCGCCGCGCATACAGCTCGTGAGTTTGGGTGTTCACCCCTTCAGCTTGTCAAGTATCTCCGACAGCTTCTCCGCCAACTGCGCTTCGCTGCCATCGTTGCACACCGCGAAACTGGCGCGCGTGGCCTTCTGCTCCTGGGAGAGCTGACGCGCGGCGCGCTCCTGCAGCAGCTCGTGGCCCCGGCCCGCGGCGCGCTCGCGGCGCAGCTGCTCAGGCGCGACGACGGCGATCGTGGCGTCGTACAGCCGCTCCATCCCCGCCTCGAACAGCAGCGGCACCTCGACCACCGCAGCCGGTGGCGCGGGCGAAAGCGCGCGCGCCTGCGTCAGCCACTCCCCCACCCGTTCGCCCACCAGCGGCCACAGCAGCCCCTCCAGCCAGCTGCGCTCCTGATCGCCGGCAAACGCGCGTCGCGCGATCGCCGCACGATCGACCGCGCCGGCGGGCGCGACTTCGGGGCCCCAGCGCTCCACAACGGCTTCCCGCACCCGCGCGTCGGCCATGTACAACTCGTGCACAACCGCGTCGGTCGAGAGCACGACCGCCCCCAACCGCTCCAAAGCAGCCAGCGCGGTGGACTTGCCCGCGCCGATGCCGCCCGTCAGCCCTACCAGTGGGACCGACCGCTCCACCTCCTGCACGAGGCGCGGATCAGTCCTGGGCGGCGTCGCTCGTGGCGGGCGTCAGGTCGGGATCCGCGGGCGGCTCGCCCTCCGAGGTCTCGGCAGCAGCTTCCGGCTCCTCTGCGGAGGCTTCCGCCTCCTCCGCAGCGACTGCCGCGGTGGGCTCCTCCTCGACCGCTGCGCTCTCCGGCTCCGCCGCGTCGGCTGCCGGCTCACCCTCCGTAACGGGCTCGGCGACCGCCGCCTCGGGCTCGCTCTCAACCACGGCCACAGACTCGGCCGCCGGCTCATCCGCCGTAACGGGCTCCGCGACCACTACTTGGGGCTCACTCTCGACCTCGGCCGTCTCGGCCTCCGGCTGAACTGCAGCTGTCGTCTCATCCTGCGGCTCTTTGCCGGAAGCGTCTGCCGGACGTGGCAGCGGCAGGATCTGGTCCTCGACGCGCTTGGCCGACAGCGACAGGCGCCGGCGCTCGGAGTCGATCTCGAGGATCTTCACGCGGATCTCATCGCCCGGGTGGACGACCTCGCGCGGGCTTTCGACGTGGTGGGCAGCGAGCTCGGAGATATGCACGAGCCCCTCGACCCCGTCGAGGATCTCCACGAACGCGCCAAAGGTGACGACCTTGGTGACGGTGCCCTCCAGCTCGTCGCCGATGTTGTAGGTGTCGACGATCCGCTGCCACGGGTCTTCCTGGGTCTGCTTCAGACCCAGCGAGATGCGCTGGCGGTCGCGGTCGATGTCGAGCACCTTCACCTGCACGGTGTCGCCGATGTTGAGGATCTCGGAGGGGTGGTTGACGTGCGACCACGAGAGCTCGGAGATGTGGATCAGGCCGTCGATTCCGTCGAGGTCTACGAACGCGCCGAAGTCGACGATGTTGGAGATCTGCCCCTCGACCACGAGGCCAGGCTGCAGGCGGTCGAGGATCTGCTGGCGCACCTCCTTGCGCTCCTCCTCGAGCACCGCGCGGCGCGATAGCACGACGTTGTTGCGCGAGCGGTTGAGCTCGATCACCTTCGTCTCGATTTTGGTGCCCATGTATTCGTCGAGGTTGGGCACCCGGCGAATGTCCACCAGCGAGGCGGGCAGGAAGCCGCGCACGCCGAGGTCGATGATCAGGCCGCCCTTGACAACCTCGATCACGTTGCCCTCGACCGGCTGCCCCGACTCCGCGGCGGCCTCGATGCGCCGCCACGCCTTCTCGAAGCGAGCGCGCTTCTTGGACATGATCAGGCGGCCGTCCTGGTCCTCCTTGGTGAGGACGATCGCGTCGACCTCCTCGCCGAGCTCGACCTCCTCGCGGGGGTCAACCGACTTGCGGATCGAGAGCTCCCCGGAGGGGATCACGCCCTCGGACTTGTAGCCGATGTCGACGAGCACCTCGTCCTTGTCGATCCGCACCACGCGACCCGTCACGACCTCGCCCTCCTCGAAGGGCTGCATCGTGGCGTCGTAGTTGGGGACGATCTGCCCGTCGATTTCGAGCAGAAGGCCGTTTGATCCCTCGACCACGTGGGCCTCGGGTTTCTCGATCAAAGCTTGCACCGCTCGAAGCCTAGCGCAGCACGATCGGTGGAGGACCCCACCCGTCCGCGCACCCACCGGCGGCACCGTCGCATAGGCGCCGCGCTCGTATGATTGCGAGCTATGCCCGTACGCGCGACCAAGCGGGGAATCGAGCGCACCCGCCTGGAGGGCGACTGCGACGTGCTCGTGTGCGGCGCCAGCTTTGCGGGCCTCACGGTCGCCCGCGAGCTCGCCGGCTCGGGCGCACGGGTGCTGGTGATCGACCGCTATGAGATCGGCGAGCGCCAGACCTCCGCCTGCGGCGTTCCCACCACATGGCTGGACGCCCTGCAGCTGCGCAGCGCACTGCGCCAGACCTTCGGGGAGCTCACGGTGCACACTCCCTGGAGGAGCTCGCGTTGGAGGCTGCCGTGGACGTTTTCGACTTTCGACTACCCGGAGCTGTGCGCGCTGCTGTGGGAGCAGGCGCAGGCGGATGACACCCACTTCGAGACCGCCACCGTGCAGCGCAGGGAGGGCAGCACGGTGTACACCGACCGCGGCGAGCTGCGCGCCCCGCTGATCGTCGACGCGCTCGGCTGGCGGCGGACGCTCTCGCGCGCCACCCCGATCCAGCCACCCAACGCAAGACTGTCGCGGGGCCTCGAGGTGCACCCGCACGGCAGCGGCGAGGAGATGGAGCTGTGGATCGACCCCCGCTACATCCGCTCGGGCTACGGGTGGAGCTTCCCCGCGCGCGATGAGGTGCGCATCGGCGTGGGCTCGTTCTGGCCGTCACATCACGTCAAGGAGCCGACCGTGCGTCTTGCTCACGACCTCGATCTACCCCCCGACGGGTATCAGGGCAACTGGATCCCCCACCAGCTGCGCCCCGCCGTCGAGGACGGCGTGTTCTTCGTGGGCGACTCCGCCGGCCACTGCCTGCCGCTCACCGCGGAGGGCATTCGCACCGCCTTCTACTTCGGGATCGCATGCGGGCGCGAGCTGCGAGCGGTGATCGAGAGCCGCAGCAGCCGCGAGCAAGCGCTGAACCGCTACAGCGCCTTCTCCGACGCGCACAAATGGAAGTTCAGTTCACTGCTCTTCACCCAGCGCGCCGTCGGGCGCCTCACCCCCACCCCCGCCGTCACGGCGCTCGCGCGCGCCCTTGAAAGCCCGCGCGTGTGCGAGTGGGCGTTCGAGCACTACATGCGGATCGCCCCCGCCTCGTTCGTGGGGCCAAGTTCGCGGCGGCCGGCGACGGGCAGGCAGGCAGCGGCGGCCGCGACCGCTTGAGCGCGCGCCTCGCGCGGAACAGGATTTTTAATGGGGACCCCCACAAGGGGGGTCGGGGGTGGGGTCGCGTATGGTCGATCCCAAAGCGGTAGGAGGTCAGCGCAAGGACGAGCTACCAAAGAACCGGCACGTCGTATGCGCACCCTCAGTGAAGTGGATCGTCTGGATCGTCGCCCCCGAAGGCTTTCAGAATCTCCTCCGGCAACTCGTCGAAATCGTCCGCCATCTTGATCTGGCCTTTGAGCGATCCATAGAGACCTACGCGCGGCTCGGCAGGTGCCATCGGTACCGGCTCCAGCTTTATAATCGGCTGGCCTCGGCGTGTGATCACGACCTCCTCGCCAGCCTGCGCCGCTTGAACCAGCCGCGAAAAAGTCATCTTGGCCTCGCGCATACCGACGCTGATTGTCATAGTCGGATAGTAACGCGCTCTGCCGACTCCCAGCCCCTCGGCGCGATCTCCAGATAGCCCATGTCCACACGCAGAACGTCCATGGCCCACTCGAAGATCGCCCGCCCGAGCCCGTAGCGGGCGGCGAGGACCCGCTCGGCGAGCGGCTCGTCCTCGCAGGCAAGCATCCTGGCAGTCGCCTCAAGCGGGGCGCCAAGCGGTCGCCCGCGCACCGTACATGGGGCGACCAGCAGGCGCGGGTCGTTGCGCAGGCGCTTCACCTTGCCAGCCGTGCGCTCGGTGCGCACATACAGCAGGCCGTCTGCCTCGGCGGCCCACACGGGCGTGGGCACAGGCGTTCCATCCCGGCGATAGGTGACCAGCAGCGAGCGCTTGCGGTCGCGTATCTCGGCGATCGAGCCGGTGCGCGGCGCAACGACTATCTCCCTCGCGCCCCGCGGCGTCAGGCGAGCGGTTATCCGTGCGTTGAAGACCGCCGCCGGCAGCCTACGCCCGCGCCGCGGGTGCGCTGCGGGGCGGGCCGCGGTCAAGCGACCCGCCGCAACTGGGGACGTGCGTTCTGCACCGTGGCGAGCGCCAGCCGGCTGGCCTCCAGGCCACTGGCCCACGAGACCTCGGCGAGCAGCCCCGGGGCGGCGACCATGTCACCCGCGAGGTAGACGCCGTCGCCCTGATCCACGGCGGGACGGTCGCGCCAGGTGCTGCCCGGCGGGTCGAGCGCGCCCGAGCGGGCGTCCATCACCTGCCGGCGGCGCCACGTCTCGCGTGTGCGCCAGCCTGTGACCGACTGGTCGATCAGTCGCTCCAGCCGCGCGCCCGCCTGATCGGTGCTCTCGCCCGGACGGATCGGCATCTGCGTCTGGATCAGCTCGTGTCCCTCCGGGGCGATCGTGCGATCGGAGGAGGAGTAGCGCCCGATCCAGCCCGACTCGTCGAGATCGGAGACGATCCACGGGTCGCCACGGCGGCGGGAAAGGCCCACATCCAGGCACACCGTGCGCCCGCTCGGCCACTGCAGCGGCTCGCCTCCCAGTAGCTCGCTCGCCTGGTGGAGCTCGGTCGCGAGGATCACCGGCGCCTCGGGTAGGCTCTCCACGCGGCTGCCCGTCTGCACCTCGACGCCCAGCTCGCGCAGGCGGCGCTCCAGCGGCGCGACCATCGCGCTCCAGCCGCCGCTGGCGTAGCGCACCACTGTGGAGGGCGGCGGCGTGGAGAGGAACAGGCGCACGGTGCGCTCCCACACGAACGCCGCGGAGAGCTCGCCGGGGTCGTGGTGGTAGGTGTAGACGCCGGCCATCGATGAGAGCATCGCGGCGATGCGCTCGTCGGTGTGCGCGGCGACCCAACTGCGGAAGTCCGCATCGACCGGCGCCTGGCGGCCGCGCAGGCGCAGCACCGCGGGGATCGCGCCCAGCGGCGGGGTGCGCTGCACCGACCCCTCCCAGCGAAAGCGAGCGCCGCCGAGCGGCGGGCGGACGTGGTTGGGCAGCAGGCCGCGCTCGTTCAACCACCCCCACATCGCGCCGTCGCTGTAGAGGGCGTGAGGCCCGAGGTTGGCTTTGTAGGGGCCGTCGGCGCTGCGCGCTCGCCCGCCCAGTTGCTCGTGCGCCTCCAGCAGCCGCACCTTGGCGCCCCCTTCCGCGCACGCGATCGCCGCCGTCAGCCCGGCGAGCCCGCCTCCTACAACGGTTATCTGGCTCATGGTGTCCTCCGGATCGAGAGTTTTGCTTGAGTTCACGCTAACCAGCAACTGGCCTACGGTAAAGTTCCAGTTATGCCCCGCCGTACAAGACCAGTTGCTGGTAGGGCAGCTAAAAAGAGACATCCCCCCCCACGACCTGCAAGCGACCAGGAATGGCACGAGTGGCTCGGGGGCGGGCCCGGACGTATCTGGGACAGCCACGGCCGGCTCGCACAACCCAGCGGGCACGGGCGCATCTGGGACGGACAGGGCCGGCTCGCGCAACCCCGGGGCCACGACGGCCCTGAGCTGCTGGTAGAGCTCGACCGCGGCGGCGAGCTGTCGCTGGGCGAGCAGCTCGTCGGCGGCATCCGCGAGGCGATTCGCGCGGGCCGCCTGCCGCCCGACGCGGCGCTGCCTTCGACGCGCGGTCTGGCGGCCGAGCTGAGCGTCTCGCGCGGCGTGGTGAGCGAGGCGTACAGCCAGTTGGCCGCCGAGGGCTATCTCACCACCCGCCAGGGCGCGCCGGTAAGGGTGAGCGCGGCGGTGCGCGCCGCCACCCAGCGCGCCCCCGCCCGCTCGCTGCAAGAGCGCTTCCCCTACCACTTCCACCCGGGCCTGCCCGACCTCGCCGGCTTCCCCCGCGAGCGTTGGGTGCGCTCGCTGCGGGCGGCGCTGCGCGAATCGCCGCTGGACGCGCTCGGCTACGGCGACCCGCGCGGGCTGCCCGAGCTGCGCGAGGCGCTCACCGACTATCTCGGGCGGGTGCGCGGCGCCGCGGCCGACACCGAGCAGATGACGATCTGCACCGGCTTCATGCAGGGCTTCTCGCTCGCCTGCGGTGTGCTGCGCGGCCACGGCGTGGAGTCGATCGCGCTCGAGGACCCCGGGTGGCACGTACACCGGCTGATCGCTGAGGAGGCGGGCCTGCGGATCGTGCCGATCCCCGTCGACGCCGAGGGGCTAAAGGTGGACGAGCTGGTCGCAAGCGACGCCGCCGCAGTGGTCGTAACGCCCGCGCATCAGTTCCCCACCGGGGCGATCCTCAGCCCCTCCCGCCGCGCGGCGCTGGTCGAGTGGGCCGAGCGCGAGGAGCTGCTGATCGTCGAGGACGACTTCGACGCCGAGTACCGTTACGACCGCGTCGCGGTGGGCGCACTGCAGGGGTTGGCGCCCGAGCGGGTGCTCTACATCGGCTCCGCCAGCAAGCGCCTGACCCCGGGCATGCGCCTCGGCTGGATGCTCACGCCCTCATGGTTGGCGTGGCAGATCGCCGCCGCCAAGGCCGTGCAGGACGGCGGCTCGGAGGTGGTGGGACAGCTGGCGCTGCGCGACTTCATCGTGCGTGGCGAGCTCGACCGGCACGTGCGCCGCATGCGCACGATCTACCAGCGCCGGCGCGAAGCGCTGCTGGAGGCGCTCGCCCGCCACCTGCCCGAGGCGTGCGCAAGCGGCGCGGCCGCCGGCCTATTCGAGCTGGTGGGGCTGCCCGACGGCGTCGACGAGCCCGCGCTGATCAAGGCCGCCGCCGCGCGTGGCGTGGGCATGGAGGGCCTCTCCTGGCACCGCTTCACCCCCGGCGGCCCACCAGGGGTGCTGCTCGGCTTCGGCAACCTCTCCGAGCCGGCAATCGAGCAGGGCGTGCGGCTGCTGGGCGAGGCGTACGCAGAGATCGGCGGCCGCTGAACTAGCGCCGCACGACCAGCGCGACGCCGATCACGAGCAGCACCAGCCCGACGATGCGGTGCAGCGCGACCGGCTGCCGAGCGATCCCCAGCAGGCCGAAGCGATCGATCGCGACAGAGACCGCGAGCTGGCCGGTGATCACCGCCGCAGTGAGTCCGCTGGCGCCGAGCGTGCGCACGGTGAGGATCGCCACGGTCACGTAGGTCGCTCCCAACAGTCCCCCGATCAGGGCCCACCAGGGTACGTGCGCGACGTTGCCGAGGGTGCCGAGTCCCTGGCGCGAGAAGGCGGCGATCGTAACGAGCGCGACCGTGCCGACGATGAACGAGAAGCTCGCCGCCTGCAGGCTGCCGACGGAGCGTCCCAGGCGGGCGTTGATCGGGGCCTGCATCCCCACCAGTACACCCGCGCCGGCGGTCAGCGCCACCGCCAGCCCGCGGCTCACTTCGCCTCCAGCCAGTTGCGCCCCACGCCGATCTCCACCGCCATCGGCGGCTCCAGGTCCCACACGCTGACCATCTCGCGTTCGATCAGCTCGCGCGCGGCGGGGACGTCCTCGGGGGAGGCTTCGAACAGCAGCTCGTCGTGGATCGTGAGGATCAGGCAGGCATCCATGCCGGACGCTTCGAGTGCCCGGTGGCAGCGCACCATCGCGAGCTTGATGATGTCGGCGGCGGTGCCCTGCACGACGGTGTTGACGGCGAGCCGTTCGCCGAGCGAACGCACCTGGTAGTTGCGCGCACGCAGCTCTGGGATCTGGCGGCGGCGACCCCACAGCGTGGTGACGTGCCCCTCCTCCTTGGCGCGCTCGATCGTCTCCTGCATGAACTCGGCCACGCGCGGGAAGCGCGCGAGGTAGGCGTCGATGAACTCCTTCGCCTCCTCGCGCGGGATGTTGAGGCGGTCGGCGAGGCCGTAGTCGGAGAGCCCGTAGACGATCCCGTAGTTGATCATCTTCGACTTGGCGCGCATCCCGGGGTCGATCAGCTCGGGGGCGACCTGGAAGACCTGTGAGGCAGTGGCGGTATGCACGTCTTCGCCGCGCTCGAAGATCTCCTTCAGCACTGGCTCCTGGGCGGCGTTGGCGAGCACGCGCAGCTCGATCTGGGAGTAGTCGGCGGAGATCAGCACACGCCCCTCCTCAGCCTCGAAGCAGCCGCGGATCTCGCGGCCCAAAGCGGTGCGGATCGGGACGTTCTGCATGTTGGGGTTGGTGCTCGACAGGCGCCCGGTTTGGGCAACCGCCTGCAGGAAGGTCGTGTGGATCCGCGAGCGCTCGTCGGTCTGCGCGGGAAGCACGTCGAAGTAGGTCTTGATCAGCGTCGAGAGCTCCCGCCAACGCTCGATCTTGGGCACGATCACGTGCTCGGAGCGGATCGCCTGCAGCACGCGCGCGTCGGTCGAGTAGCCGATCTTCCCGCGCCGCTTGCGCGAGAGGCCGAGCTTCTCGAACAGGATCTCCCCCAACTGCTGCGGGGAGGCGATCAGGAACTCCTCGTCGGCGAGCGCGAAGATTTCCTGTTCGAGCTCGGCGATCTCCTCGCGCACGCGCGCCGCCACCTCCTGCAGGCGCGGCACGTTGAGACGCACGCCGATCAGCTCCACGGCGCGCAGCACCCCCACCAAAGGCAGCTCGATGTCGCGCATCAGCCCCTCCAGGCCGCGCTCGGCGATCTGCTCGCGTTGCCACGCCGCCAGCGCCCCCACCAGCAGCGCCTCGCCGGCCGCAACGTCCTCCACCTCGGCGGCGAGCCCGCGCTCCTCGCACAGCTCCGCAAACGGGTAGCCGCGCCGCGCGGGCTCCAGCAGGTAGGCGCCCAGCAGCGTGTCGTGGACGAGACCGGGCGGGACCAGCCCGAGCGCCTTGGCGTCGTGCACTACCACCGGCAGCTCCCGACAGGCGGCGGCGACCTCCTCGGCGCTCTCGCACTCGCCGCGGAGCACATCTTCGCCCGCTGCAACGGCGAAATGCCAACTACCGTTTTGCGCGAACAGCGCTCCCTCGGGTACCTCAGCCTGGCGCACGGCGACGCACAGCTCGCGCTCGCCGATCCGGTGAATGTCCGCGACCGTGCCGGCACGCACGCGCCCGGTGAGCCGCACCTCCGTGGCACCCACCGGCACCGCCTGTTCCGCCTCGCCGAGCGCCTCCTCCAGCCGGCGCAAGGGGTCGCGCAGCTCGTACTCGCGGAACACCTCGCGCAGGCGCGAGCGGTCGGGCTCGCGCGCGGCCTCGGCGGTCGGGTCAAAGTCGAGCGGGACGCCGCGATCGACCGTGGCAAGCTGCTTGGAGATGCGCGCGTCCTCGGCGTGCGCCGTCAAATTCTGTTTGCGCTTGGCGCCACTGATGTCGGGGATGTGCGCGAGCACCTCCTCCAAAGGTCCGTAGCGCTGGATCAGGTCGGAGGCGGTCTTGTCGCCGATCCCGGGTATCCCCGGGATGTTGTCGGAGGTGTCGCCCTTCAGCCCGTAGAAGTCGGGGATCAGCTCGGGGGGGATGCCGTAGCGGTCGATCACCGCCTGGCGGTCGTACAACTTGGTGTCGGTGATCCCGCGCGCCGTGGCCATCACCTCGACGAGACCGCGCTCGTCGATCAGCTGGAAAACGTCGCGGTCGCCCGTGACGATCGTCACCGGGACGGGCGGCTCGGCGCTCGCGGCAAGCTCGGCGAGCGAGGCAATCACGTCGTCGGCCTCATACCCCTCCACCTTCACATTGCTGTAGCCGAACGCCTCGACCAGCGGTTCCATCGCCGGCCACTGCTGCTTGAGCAGGTCGGGGCGCGAGCGCCGCTGCGCCTTGTACTCGGGGAACAGCTCGGTGCGCCCCGAGGTGCCGGCGTCCCACGCCACCACGGTCGGGCAGACGCCGTACTCGGTGACGATCTTCACGAGCATCGAGGCGAACCCAAAGATCGCGTTGGTCGGCACCCCAGTCGAGGTCGCGATCGACTCGGGCAGCGCAAAGAAGGCGCGGTAGACGAGCGAGGGACCGTCGATCAGGAAGAGGCGCCGCTCCCTCTGGTCGCCGTTGGCCGCCGCGCTCATCGCCCAGCACTTTACGCCAGGCCGCTCCGCCACCGGCTTCCTCAGGGCGGATGCCGCACGCCTCCGAGCAATAACATGGCGGCATCCCTCGATCCAGGAGCCACTTTCCGTGAGCATCACCCCCAGCGCGCAGTACCGACTGACGATCCGCGTCCGGCTGGACGACACCACCCCCGGCGCCGTGGGGCAGGTCACCGGCGCGATCGGCGAGGCCGGTGGCATGGTGGTGGGGGTCGATCTCGTGGAGGCCGACGCGAACGCCAGCGTCAGAGACATCGTGGTGGACGCCGCCAACCGCGAACACTGGGGCAGGATCCTCGAGGCGATCGAGGCGATCGGCGGCGTCGAGGTCGTGGACACGACCGACCGCACCTTCCTGCTGCACGTGGGCGGCAAGATCGAACAGCGCAACAAGCACTCGCTGAAGACGCGCGACGATCTCTCGATGGTGTACACGCCGGGCGTGGCGCGCGTGTGCATCGCGATCCGCGACGACCCCGCCAAGGCAGCGCAGTACACGATCAAGCGCAACACCGTGGCGGTCGTCTCCGACGGCACCGCGGTGCTCGGCCTGGGCGACATCGGCCCGGCGGCGGCGATGCCGGTGATGGAGGGCAAGGCGTGCCTGTTCAAGGAGTTCGCGGGCGTCGATGCCTTCCCGATCTGCCTCGACACCAAGGATCCCGACGAGATCGTGCGCACCGTGAAGCTGATGGCGCCGGGGTTCGGAGGGATCAACCTCGAGGACATCTCCGCGCCGCGCTGCTTTGAGATCGAGGAGCGCCTGCAGCAGGAGCTCGACATCCCCGTCTTCCACGACGACCAGCACGGCACCGCGGTGGTGGTGATGGCTGCGCTGCTGAACGCCGTGAAGCTCACCAACCGGCGCCTGGAGGACCTGCGCGTGCTGGTGCTCGGCCTCGGCGCGGCCGGGATCGCGGTCACCAAGATCATGCGCGAGGCGGGCGTCAGCAATATCATCGGCGCCGACTCCAAAGGGGCGCTGCACGTGCGTCGCGAGGACTACCTCGACGGCACGATGAACCCGGTGAAGCGGTGGTTTGCGGAGGTGACCAACCCCGAGTGCCGCGCCGGCAGGCCGGCGGACGTGATCGACGGCGCCGACCTGTTGATCGGGGTCTCCGGTGCACGCGCGCTGCCGGCGGAGGCGTTGGCGAAGATGAACGACGACGCGATGGTGTTCGCGATGGCCAACCCCAACCCCGAGGTGATCCCCGAGGAGGCGGCGCCGTACGTGCGGATCATGGCGACCGGCCGCTCGGACTACCCCAACCAGATCAACAACGTGCTGTGCTTCCCCGGGATCTTCCGCGGCGCGCTGGACGTGCGCGCGCCGGCGATCACCGAGGCGATGAAGATGGCCGCCGCGCGCGCGATCGCTGAGATCGTCCCCGAGGAGGAGCTGCGCGAGGACTACATCATCCCCTCCGTCTTCAACCGTGACGTCGCCCCCGCGGTGGCGGCGGCCGTGGCCGAGCAGGCCCGCGCCAGCGGCATGGCGCTCGCCGGCCAGGAGGTCGGCTTCGCGCAGGCCGACACCGCCGCAGCGGCGTGAGCCGATGCGGGTCACGCTCACCGGCGCGACGGGCCTGATCGGCACCACGCTGGTAGCGCAACTGGTGGACGAGGGCGCGGATGTCACCGTGCTCTCGCGCGACCCCGAGCGGGCAGCGGCACGGCTGGGGGTGCCGGCGGTGGGCTGGGACCCGCTGAGCGAGCCGGCGCCGAAGCAGGCGCTCGAAGGCCGCGACGCGGTGGTGCACCTCGCCGGCGAGAACGTCGCGCAGCGCTGGAGCGCGAAAGCCAAGCGCGCGATTCGCGAGAGCCGCACGATCGGCACGCGCCATCTGGTGGAGGGGCTGAGCGCATGCGCCCCGGGAGGCGGCCGGCCGACGGTGCTGGTGAGCGCCTCGGCGATCGGCTACTACGGCCCCCACGGCGAAGAGCCGCTCGACGAGGAGGCGCCGCCCGGGGGCGACTTCCTTGCGCAGGTGTGCGTCGCCTGGGAGACGCAGGCTCGCGCGGCGCAGAAGCTGGGGATGCGCGCGGTGCAGGTGCGCACAGGCGTGGTGCTCGACCCCAGCGGCGGGGCGCTGGCGAAGATGCTGCCCCCCTTCCGGATGGGCGTGGGCGGCCCGGTGGCGGGCGGGCGGCAGTACGTGTCGTGGATCCACGTGGACGACCTCGTGGGGGTGATACGTGCGGCGTTGAGTGACGAGCGCTGGGTGGGCCCGGTCAACGGGACAGCCCCGGAACCGGTCACCAACAGGGAGCTCTCACACGCGCTGGGGGGCGCGCTGCACCGCCCCGCGCTGCTGCCGGTGCCGGGGGCGGCGTTGGCGCTGCTGTATGGGGAGATGGCGCAGATCGTCACCACCGGAGCGCGCGTGCTGCCGGCGAAGCCGCTGATGTTGGGCTACGAGTTCCGCCACCCCCACCTCGATGAGGCCCTGGGGGCAGCACTGAACCGCACCTGAGCCGCGCGCGCCATGTCCGCTGCCGGCCCGGGAGCGCTGGGCCAACGCTGCTTCAGCTTTCGGGCGGCAATGCAAACGCCCGGTAGAACACCAGCCGCCCCCCGTGCACGCGGTCGACCCCGTAACGGGAGAAGGTCGTGTCCCCGCTGGGCAGCACCGAGTAGCGCCCGAGCACCGAGTCACGGTCGTGAATCCCAAAGAACTTGTGGATCACCGTGTCGCGGTCGTTGCCGTGGCGCCCGGCGCGGTGGATCGCGAGCAGCACGGCGCTCATCGCCTCATACCCATACAGCGCATAGGGCCCGGCCGTGCGGTGGAAACGCCGGCGGTATTCGGCGAGCACGCGCTGCGCGGGCGGCGGGTAGAGCGAGAGCGCCAGCAGCGGGGTGGTGAGGTAGGTGTGCGCCGCCGCCGAGCCGATCTGCGCGGCAAACGAGGGTGCGGCGAGGCTGCTCGGCCCAAGCAGGCGCAGGTGGGAGTCGGCGGCGTGCAGCTGCTGCCACAGCGCGACCGCGCCGGCGTTGGGGTTGCCGCTGAAGAACACCGCGCGGGCGCCGCTTTCGAGCACCTTGTGGACCTCCCCGGAGAATTCCGTGCCGGCGGTGGTTTCGATCTGGTCTTCGCCGAGCACCGCGATCCCGGCCCGTTTGGCGTCTTCGGCGAAGATCGACGCAAGCGGCGCGTTGAAGGGGTCGAGGTCGTCGATCACGTACACGCTCCCGAGATGCAACACGCGCATCAGGCGCACCTGGGCGGCGGCCTGCACCGGGTCGCCAGGCATCAGCCGCGCGAACGTGCGCTGGCCGCTGGGGTAGAAGCGTTCCGGTTCGTCCTGGCCGGCGTCGAGCGAAGAGGTGAGCCCGACGTAGGGGCTCGCGGGGCTCACCTGGAGGATGCCGGCGCCGTTGACGAACGACAGCGAGACGGCCGTGGCGGCTGAGTCGAGCTCGCCGATGTAGGCGATCGTGGAGGTGTCCTGCGTGGCGACGCGAGCATTGCTGGCGATGATCCCGGGGTCGGCTTCCCCGGTTATGGAGTTGGCGTCGTCGAGCGAGGCGTAGTCGATCTTGAAGCGCCCCACGCGCCCCCCGACCTTGGCGAGGGCAAGCTTCTCGCCGTTTTCGATCTGCAGCGAGTCGGCCGCGAGCGGGCCCTGGAGCGGGAGGCTGGAGTAGACGGTGAGCTGGCCGGGAAGTGTGACGGCGGTCGAGACCCCCACTCCCCCGCAGCCGGAGAGCATGCCAAGCAGAGCGGGCAGCGCCAGCAGCGCGAGCCCAGCCCGCACGAGACGGGACGTGGGTCCCGGGGGCCGGCCGAGCTGCACGGGCTGCGCCAGTCCGGTTAGCGCAAGACGAAGCCGTCCGAGCCGCACGGGCAGCGCCAACCCAGCTCGCGCAAGACCAAGCCGGCAGAGCCGCACGGGGCCGCTCAGGCGCCGCTGCGACGGCGGCCGGGCAGGTAGCCGGCGACGATCCGTACGCAGGCACCCACCAGCATGATCAGGGCGGCGAGCATGAATGCGTCGAACCCCTTGGCGCCCAGCGCCCAGAGCACGATCCAGACGACCAGACCGGCTGTGATAGCTGCAATCAATCCCATCGTCCGCGCATCCTACCGGGCGAGCGGGCGGCGTGTCGCTGTTTAGGAACACAAGGAGAGTGAAGATGTCTCTCACGCGCCCGGCTGTGTCTCAGCTCGATCGGGGCCTGCGCGATATATGAACGCATTGGGAGACCAACCAGCTACTGGACCTCTCATAGCTGTGATCTGGTTGCTGCCCACAGGTCCAGTCGGTGGTTATGCCCCCAAACTGAGATACCACCACACGACCCCTACCACTTCACAAAATGAAGGGTTGGGGTCTGAAAAGCACATATACAACCCCCGACCCCGACCCCCAACCCCATGCCCCGACCACTCCTCCGTCCGCGTGGTACTCGCGCACGGGTATCTGAAGCTAATCCCGCAACCCCGCGGCCAGCTCGGCGACCAGCGCGCCCACCGCGCCGGCCGGATCCTCGGACTCCCCGGCGGCACGTACCAGCCGCGAGCCGACGATCACCCCATCGGCGCCGGCGTCGGCGGCGGCGCGGGCCTGCGCGGGGGTGGAGATCCCGAAGCCCAGCGCCACGGGCACCGCGGTGGCAGCCTTGGCGTGAGCCACAACCTCGGCGAAGCTCTCCGCGAGCGCTGCCCGCTCCCCGGTCGTCCCCACCACCGAGACGGTGTACAGGAACCCTCGCGCGCGGGCGCCGATCTCCGCGAGGCGTCCCGGCGGCGTGGTCGGCGCCACCAACGGCACGAACGCCACACCATGCGCATCACAGGCGGCGAGCACCTCGGCGGCCTCCTCGAACGGCAGGTCGGGAACGATCAAGCCACTCGCGCCGGCGAGCGCCAGCCGCTCCACGAACGCGCCGGCGCCCGGGGCAAGCACCATATTGGCGTAGCACATCAGCACGACCGGCACGCTCGGGGAGAGGGCGCGCCCGACCTCCAGCACCCCGGCGAGGCCGGCGCCGGCGGCGAGCGCACGGGTGGCAGCCTCATGGATCACGGGCCCATCCGCGAGCGGGTCCGAGTAGGGCACGCCCAACTCGAGGATGTCGGCGCCGCCCTGCACGCACGCCTCTCCGATGCGGATCGAGTCGGCGAGCGTGGGAAAGCCGCCCATCAGGTAGGGCATCAGCGCGGCGCGGCCCTCACTCGCCGCGCCGGCGAACGCCGCGGCGATCTGGTCGATGCCACGCGCGGCGGTATCGCGTTGCGCAACCCGCCCGCCGGAGCGCTTTAGCGCGGAGGCACCATCCTCACCCCCCGTGCTCATGAGAGGGCCAGCACCTCGGCGAGATCCTTGTCGCCGCGGCCGGAGAGGCACACCAGATCGAGCTCGCCCTCGGACTGGGCGAGAACCCAGGCGAGCGCGTGGGCGCTCTCGAGCGCCGGGATGATCCCCTCCAGGCGCGCCAGTTCGCGGAACGCGGCGAGCGCGTCGCGGTCGGGGACGGCCACGTAGCGGGCACGGCCGCTGTCGCGCAGGTGCGCGTGCTGGGGGCCGGTGCCGGGATAGTCGAGGCCGGCGGACACCGAGTGCGCTTCGACGATCTGGCCCTCCTCGTCCTGCATCACCGCCGAGAGCGCGCCGTGCAGCACCCCCGCGCGACCGCCAACCGTGAGTGGGGCGCCGTGGCGTGGCGTCTCGATCCCCTCCCCCCCGGCCTCCACCCCGACCAGCTCGACGGCGGGGTCGTCGAGGAACGCGGTGAAGATCCCCAGCGCGTTGGACCCCCCGCCGACACAGGCGATCACACGCGCGGGCAAGCGCCCCTCCCGCTCCTGCAGCTGCGCGCGCGCCTCGTCACCGATCACGCGCTGCAGGTCGCGCACCAGCGCCGGGTAAGGCGCGGGGCCGACGACCGAGCCGATCACGTAGTGAGTGTCAGCCACATTGGTCACCCAGTCGCGGATCGCCGCGGAGGTCGCCTCCTTGAGCGTGCGCGCGCCCGCGTCAACCTGGTGCACGGTCGCGCCCAGCAGCTCCATGCGCTGCACGTTGGGCCGCTGGCGGCGGGTGTCCTCAGCGCCCATGTAGATCTCGCACTCCATGTCCAGCAGTGCACAGACGGTCGCGGTCGCCACGCCGTGCTGCCCCGCCCCGGTCTCCGCGATGATCCGCCGCTTGCCCATCCGCCTTGCCAGCAATGCTTGCCCGAGCGCGTTGTTGAGCTTGTGTGAGCCGGTGTGGTTGAGGTCCTCGCGCTTGAGGTACACCGGCCGCCCGCAGCGCTCCGACAGCCGCTGCGCAAGGTAGAGCGGCGTCGGCCGCCCACCGAAGTCGCGCAGCAACCCGTCCAGCTCGGCACGGTAGCCGGCGTCGTCGCGGGCCTCCTGCCACGCCTGCTCGAGCTCCGCCAGCGCGGACATCAGCGTCTCGGGGACGTACTGCCCCCCATAGAGTCCGAAGCGGTGCTCGATCGTGCTCACGCAGGCGAGGTTATCTACACCGGGGTGCCCACCGGCGGGGTGCCCATCGTCGTGGGACCCACTGGCGTGGTATCCACCGGCGCGGTATCCACCGTCGGGGCGTCCACCGTCGTGGTACCCACCGGCGTGGGACCCACCGGCGCGGAGTCGCGCACCGCGGCAAAGAACGCGCGCAGCCGCTCGGGGTCCTTGCGCCCCGGGGCCGTCTCCGTGCCGCTGGCGGTGTCCAGCGCGAAGGGCCGCGCCCGGTGGCCGTGCGAGGAGGCCGCAAGGATCGCCTGCGCAGCGTTCTCGGGTCCGAGGCCGCCACTGAGGATCAGCGGCACCTTGGAGCGCCGCGCGGCGAGCAGGCCCCAGTCGAACACCTCCCCAGTTCCCCCGCGCAGCTCCTGCCTGCCCGGTACGGTCGAGCGGGCATCGAGCAGGTGGAAGTCGGTGTGGAAGCGCTCCACGTCGCGCACCTCCCCAATCGACGCAACCTGCACCGCCTTGATCACTTTTGCCCCCGTGCGGTGCCCCACTTCAGCGCAGTAGGCAGGCCCCTCATCGCCGTGCAGCTGCAACATCGTCAGCCCCAACTCGTCGCTGGCCTGCACCACCTCGTCGAGCGGCGCGTTGACGAACACCCCACACAGCTCCACCCTGCGTCGCAGCGCCGCGACGATCCGCAGGGCTTCCTCGGTGGAGCACGCACGCGGGCTGCTCGCGTAGAAGATCATCCCCACCGCCCACGCCCCCAGCTCCACGGCGAGCTCGGCGTCCTGCAGGTTGGTTATGCCGCAGACCTTAATCTGGGGGGCGGTGTCGTACATGCCCCAACGGTAGCGGCTGGCCCCGGCCGGCCGCCGAAGGCCTTAACGCCGAAACGCCCGCAGGTGCGGGCGTTTCGATGAGTCAACAGTCTGCTCACTCGCCGCCGCGAGTGTGGCGCACGCTATTCCGGCGTGTTGGGGTTGGGAATCGAGTTGGGCCGCTGGCCGAGCGTGACGGTGACGCTCTTCTTGGTGTAGCCGCCGTTGCCCGACTCGCGCAGCAGTTCGAGCATGACCGTGTCGCCGGGCTTCTTGGTGCCGATGTAGTTCGCGAGGCCTTCGTCGCTCGTCACCTTTTTGCCGTCCATCCCGATGACAATGTCGCCGCCGACGGAGATTTCGCTGCCGCCGACCTTCGCTTCGATGTTGCCGGCATGGATGCCAGCCTTGGCGGCGGGGCTGCCGGCTTCGACTTTCTCGATCAGCGCGCCGCTTTTGACGGGCAGGTTGAGGCTCGCGAGCGAGCCGTCGATCGAGATCATCTGCACGCCGAGGTAGGCAGTCTGAACCGAGCCGTTCTTCTCGAGTTCGGGCAGCTCCGTCTTGGCGGTGTTGATCGGCACCGCGAAGCCGATCCCAATGTTGCCGTCGCTGCCGCCACCACCGGTCTCGATCTGCGAGGTGATGCCGATCACCTGCCCTTTGGCGTTGAGCAGCGGCCCACCCGAGTTGCCGGGGTTGATCGGCGCATCGGTCTGTAGGACGTTGTCGATTTTGAAGCCGTTGGGAGCGGTGATTTCGCGCTGCAGTGCGGATATCACGCCGGTCGTCAGGGTGCGGCTGAGGCCGAAGGGGTTGCCGATCGCGACCACCGGTTCGCCGACCTCGACCGCACTGGAGTCACCGAGCGTCAGCGGGTGCAGGGTGAGCCCTTCGGTCGGGATCTTCAAGACGGCAATATCCTGAGAGGGGTTCTTGCCGACCACGCGCGCTTCGACGGTCTTAGAGTGTTCGAAGCTGACGGTCACCTTGCTCGCGTTCTCGACCACGTGCCAGTTGGTAAGCAACGTGCCATTGGAGTCGATCACGAACCCGGAGCCGGTTGCGGTGCCCTGCTGCTCGCTTTCGCCGAAGCCGAAGGGCGATTCGCTCTGGCGCACGATCGTCGAGGTCACCTGCACCACGCTCGGCGCTGTGCGTTCGTAGATTTCGTGGGCGCTCAACCCGCCGCCACCGCCGCTCCTGGTGGGGATCGCCGTGGACGAGGAGGCGCTGCCGGAGGTGCTCACCGGAGCCGCCGCCTGCACCTCGGTGACGGTTTTGCTGGAGGAGCTGAGGCTGCCGCTGGCAGCGAGCACCGCCACCACGACGCCGCCCCCAATGAGGGCGGAGAGGAAGGGGATCGCAAAGAGGCGCTTCATCGCGGCGAGATGGCCGCGGGGGCCCGATCGTCGTCGGGCGTGGAGATCAAGCTCATGTGGGTCATGTGGAACAGGATGGTCGGTTGCGATGAAGGCGATCTAAAGGTCGGCCACGGTGTCTCTAAAACTTCACGAGCTCCACAAGTGCGGCCTCGGGGTCGGGTGAGCGCATCAGCGTCTCCCCCACCAACACCGCCTGCACCCCCCGCTCCTCCAGGCGCCGCAGCTGCTCGGCGGTGGCGATCCCCGACTCCGAAACCACGGCGACACCGTCGGGGACCTCCTCCAGCAAGGCAAAGGTGCGCTCGACGTCGACGCTGAAGTCGCGCAGGTCGCGGTTGTTGATCCCGATCAATCGCGCCCCCACCTCGTTCGCACGCGCCAGCTCGTCGCGGTCGTGCACCTCGATGAGCGCTTCGAGACCCAGCTCCCGTGCTTGCTCGTGCAGAGCGCGCAGCGTTGGCTGCTCGAGCGCCGCAACGATCAGCAACACCGCGTCGGCGCCGGCGGCGCGGGCCTCGTGCAGCTGGTAGAGGTCGACGACGAAATCCTTGCGCAGCACCGGCAACGTGCAGGCAGCACGAGCCTCGCGCAGGTCCTCGAGCGAGCCGTTGAAGTGCGGGCCCTCGGTGAGGATCGAGACGGCGGCGGCACCGCCGCGCTCGTACGCGCCCACCAGCTCGGCGACGTCGGGCCGCTCGCGCAACGTCCCCGCGGAGGGAGAGCGGCGCTTGAACTCGGCGATCACCGCGATGCCCGGCCCGGCCAGGGCCGCGTGGAGGGACCTGCGCGCGGTCGGGGTCTCGCCGCCGCCTTCGAGCTGGTCGATCGGCAGCTCGCGCTTACGCCGCTGCACCTCCTCGCGGGTGGCGAGCAGGATGCGCTCCAGGACGGTGGCGCTCATGTGGTTGCCTCGGCGGGCGCATACCTAAAGGTGGCCTCCACATAACTCTGCAGCGCATGCGCGGCGCTCCCGTCGGCTAGCGCCGCGCGGGCCGCCTCGACACCCTCGGCGATCGAAGCGACCGCGCCAGCGGCGTAAATCGCGGCGCCGGCGTTGATCAACGCGAGATCGGCACGGGGGCCGGTTTCCCCTTCGAGGATCGCACGCGTGACCGCCGCGTTCTCCTCGGGGGTACCGCCCGCCAACGCGGGGTGGCCAGCGGTGGCACCCGTAAGCGCGGAGTGGCCCGCGGCGCTTGGCTCAGAGGCAGGCTGGACGCGGTCGGGCGGCAGTCGTTCCAGCGGAACTGGGGCAGGCTCGCTGGGGGTGAGCGGGATCCCCATCTCTTCCGGGGTGATCGTGTAGCGGTGAATGTCGGAGCCGTCGAGCTCCACCACCGTCGTGGGTGCCGAGCTCGACACCTCGTCCAACCCATCCTCGCCACGCACGACCAGCGCGCGGCGGGAGCCCAGCAGCGCGAGCGCGCCGGCGATCGTCTCCAGGAAGCCCGCGTCAGAGACCCCGATCAGCTGCCGCGAGGCGCCCGCAGGGTTGGTGAGGGGTCCAAGCATGTTGAAGATCGTGCGCACACCCAGCTCGTGGCGCACCGGCACGACGAAGCGGGTCGCCCGGTGGTGGGCGGGGGCGAACATGAAGCCGAAGCCGGCCTCCTCGATGCAGCGCGCCACCCCCTCGGGATCGAGGTCGATGCGCGCGCCGAGCGCCTCCAGCACGTCGGCCGACCCGGAGGGGCCCGTGGCGGAGCGGTTGCCGTGCTTTGCGACCGCACAACCCGCCCCCGCGGCGATCAGCGCGGCGGTGGTGGAGACGTTGAATGTGCGCCGCCCCCCGCCGGTGCCCGCGGTATCGAGCAGGTTTTCCTGTGTGCTCGGTACGTGCGCTGCCAGCTCGCGCATCGTGCGCGCCATGCCCGCGAGCTCATGCACGGTCTCCCCCTTGGTGCGCAGCGCGATCAGAAAGCCCGCGATCTGGGTCTCGGAGACCTCGCCGTGCATGATCTGCGCGAGCACCTCCGCGGCCTGCGCTTCGCTCAGGTCCTTGCGCGATGCGAGCGTGTCGATCGCGCTCGTGAGGATTGGGTTGGGCATCAGCTGAGGAAGTTGCTCAGTAGCTGCTTGCCCTCTTCGGTGAGCACCGACTCGGGATGAAACTGCACGCCCTCGGCCGGCAGCTCGCGGTGACGCAACGCCATCAGCACGCCGTCGCCCTCGGCCGAGGTCTCCAGGCAGTCGGGCAGCTCGCGGGCAACGATCAGCGAGTGATAGCGCCCCACTATCAGCGGCGAGGAGAGGCCGGCGAAGATCGTGCGGCCGTCGTGCTCGATCGTGGTCGCTTTGCCGTGCACGGGCGGGTGCAGCACCACGCGGCCCCCGAACGCCTGTGCGAGCGCCTGGTGGCCGAGGCACACGCCAAGCATGGGTACGCCCGCTTCGGGCAGCCGGCGCACCGCCTCCAGCGTGATCCCCGCCTCGTCGGGGGTGCATGGCCCGGGCGACACCACGCAGCGCTCGTAACCGCCGGCGAGCAGCTCATCGACGGTCGCACGGTCGTTGCGCACCGTGTGCACGTCGGCGCCCAGCTCGCCGAGGTACTGCACGAGGTTGTAGGTGAACGAGTCGTAATTGTCGATGACGAGTACCTTCATCGGAGTTCACGATACGAAACACGGCTCCATGAGTGCGCATGGCAAGCTGGACAAGGACGCAGTGAGCGAAATGTGCTTTGCACATGAGCGATCGAGGACGCCGTCCAGCGCCAGCCATGCGTGCTCATGGCTAAGCCCAGTCGGCCTGTTCGCATGCCAGCGCGATCGCGCGCATCGCCGCCGTGGACTTCGCCACCGACTCCTCGTACTCGTAGGCCGGCTTGGCGTCGGCGACGGTGCCGCCGCCGGCCTGGATGTGGGCGACGCCGTCCTTGACTACCACGGTGCGAATGTGGATCGCGGTGTCGAGGTCGCCGTGGTAGCTGAGATAGCCGATCGCGCCGCCATACCCGCCCCGCTTGACGGGCTCGAGCTCGTCGATGATCTGCATCGCGCGCACCTTCGGCGCCCCCGAGAGCGTCCCGGCGGGGAGCACCGAGCGCAGCGCGTCCATCGCACCGACGTCCGGGCGCAGCGTGCCCGAGACGGAGGAGACGATGTGCATCACGTGGCTGTAGTACTCGATCTCCATCAGCTCATCGACGGTGACGCTGCCGTACTCACACACACGGCCGAGGTCGTTGCGCCCGAGATCGACCAGCATCACGTGCTCGGAACGCTCCTTCTCATCCGCCAGTAGTTCGGCGGCGATGCGGCGATCCTCCTCGGGGGAGACACCCCGCGGGCGGGTGCCGGCGATCGGCCGCGTCGAGACGTGACGGCCATTGACAGTGAGCAGCGGCTCGGGGCTGGCGCCCGCCACCTGGAAGTCGCCGAAGTCCAGGTAGTACATGTACGGCGAGGGGTTGACCGCGCGCAGGCCCCGGTAGATCGAGAAGGCCTCAACCGGCACCGCCGCCGACCAGCGCTGGGATGGCACGACCTGGAAGGCGTCGCCGGCGTGGATGTAGCGCACGATCCGTTCGACCATGCCCTCGAACTGCGCGCGCGGCATGTTCGACTCAAAGCGCGGCGTCTCCCGCGGGGATTGGAACCCACCCACCCGCTCGGTGTGCGGCACAGGGCCGTCGAGCACCTGGCGGATCTCGGCGATGGTTTGCGCGGCATCCGCGTAACGACGCTCGATCGCCGCGTCCGTGTGCTCCATCCCGGCGTCCACCTCGACGTTCACAAGGATCGTGACGGTGTGCTTGAGATGGTCGAAGATCACGAGCACGTCGGAGAGCATTAGCGCCATGTCCGGCAGTCCCAGCGGGTCGGGCCCACCCGCGCCCAGCGGCTCGACGGTGCGCACCAGGTCGTAGCCGAAGAAGCCCACGGCGCCACCGGTGAAAGGAGCCCCATCGCCCGAATCAACCAGCGGCGCCTGACGGAAGCGCGCCACGTGCTCGGCCGCGAGCGCATACGGGTCGCCGGGGTCGCCCAGCGACCAGCGCAGCACTGAGCGCGGACGCACGCCGATGAACGACCAGCGCCCCACGCGCTGGCCCTGATCGGCGGACTCCAGCAGGAAAGCCGGCTCGGAGGGCGCCAGCGCGCGCAGCTTCAGGAACGCCGACACCGGTGTCTCGCAGTCGGCGATGCAGCTGTGGCGCAGCGAGATCAGCTCGTACGCCGCCCCGTCGCTGGCGGCAGGCGCTGCGAGCGCGCGCAGCTGCTCCAGCGTCGGCTCGATCGCCAGCTCCCCCGCCGGGCGGGAGCGGCCGGCGGTCCCGCTCAGCGGCTCAGCGGCGGCGGGCATCGAGCACCCGCTCGGCGTCGGCGAGGGCGCGGTCGCGGCTGTGCAGCAGCACGAGCAGGTGGTAGAGCACGTCGGCGGCCTCTTCGTCGACACGCTCGTCGGACTCCTCGCGCGCGGCGCGTGCAACCTCCTCGGCCTCCTCCATCACCTTCGCGCCGATTCGCAGCGGATCGTCCAGCAGCGCGACGGTGTAGGAGCCGGCGGGCCGTTCTTGAGCACGCGCGGTGAGCGTGCGCTCGAGCGCGGGCAGCGTCTCGTGCGGCGCCGGCGGCACAAGCTCCCCGCGATGAAAACAGGTGCGCTCACCCGTGTGGCAAGCCGGCCCGGCGGGCTCGACCAGCGCGAGCAACGTGTCGCCGTCGCAGTCGACGCGTAGCGCGCGCACCGCCTGAGTGTTGCCGCTGGTAGCCCCCTTGTGCCACAGCTCCTCGCGCGAGCGGCTCCATAGGTGCAGCTCACCCGTGGCGCGCGTGCGCCGTAGCGCCTCCTCGTTCATGTAGGCAAGCATCAGCACCTCGCCGCTGCGCCAATCCTGCACCACGCACGGCAGCAGACCACGCTCGTCGTACACGACCGAAACCGGGAGACACGCGCCTGCGGCGCTGGCCGATTCGGGGATGCTCGCCACAGCCGAGCGTCCCCCGGCTTCGGCGGAGCGAGTGTCTCCCGAATCGGTCTCCGTTTCGGCCAGCGCGTCGATCGGCTCCTTGGCAGGGATACTCATCTCGGAGATTGTAGGCGGCGCTTGGGTCCCCACAGTGGCGCCCGCCGTCTGAGCGTCATCATTGTGGAGATGCCATCGGTGCTGGAGCGCAGGCTGATTGTGGTGAGCGGCAAGGGGGGCGTTGGCAAGACGACCGTGTCGGCCGCGCTCGGCCTGCTCGGCGCGCGCCGCGGGCTGCGCACGATCGTGGTCGAGGTGACCGGCGGCGAGGCGGGCGGCGAGACGGCCGGGATGGGCCGTCTGTCGGCGATGCTCGGCCATCCGGAGCCGCCCCCCCACGGCGTCGAGACGCCACTGCAAGAGGGGCTGTGGGGTCTTGCGATCGACCGCGACCGCGTGCTTGGCGAATGGCTGCGGGCGATCGGGGGGCGAGTGCCGGCGCGCGTGCTCACCTCCAGCTCGAGCTTCCAATACCTGATCGCGGCGGCCCCCGGCGCGCGCGAGATGATCACGATGGTGAAGCTGTGGGAGCTCGCCCAGGGCCGGCGCCCGGGTGACCGGACAGCGCGCAAGGAGACCACAGCCGCGGGCGAGCGCAGCGCGAGCGCGACCACGGGCGAAGGAGACGGGAGCGCGTCCGCGCAGGGACGAGGCAAGCGCGACTACGACCTGATCGTGTTCGATGCACCCGCCACCGGCCACGCGCTGGCGATGCTGCGCTCGCCGCACACTTTCGGGACGATCGCGCGCGTGGGTCCGGTCGCGCGCCAGGCGGGCCAGGTGCGCGAGTTGCTGGAGGACCCCGCCCGCTCCGCCTACCTGGCGGTGACGCAGGCCACGGAGATGGGTGTCACCGAGACGCTCGAGCTGCGCGAGGGCCTGCGCCGCGAGTTGGGTCGAGAGCTGGATGGGGTGATCGTGAACGGCACCCTGCCGCGGCGCTTCGAGGGCGAGGAGCTGCGGCGCATTGCGGCGTTGGGTGGCGGGCCGGCGAGCGGCGAACCGGCGAGCGGGCAACGTAGAGCGGCATCAAATGGAGCCAGGGACGCCAACGATGTAGTAACCCGTTCCGCTGCGCGGGCCGCACGGGCGCTACACGAGCGCACCAATACACAGCAGCGCCAGATCGCCCGTCTGCGTCGCGGTACTCAGGCGGACGGCGCTCCCCCGGTGCTGAGAGTGCCTTTCCTCTTCAGATCCAAGCTGGACCTGGCCGCTGTTGAAGAGATCGCCAACTATCTGGCCACCGCGTTGTCCCACCAACAAAGACGCAGCCGGATAAGGAGGGTGTGAAGGTGCGCGAGGTGACCCGTCTAATCGAGGGCGACGGCTGGCAGTTCGAGCGTCAGCGCGGTAGCCATCGCATCTATCGCCATCCAAGCAAGGCCGGATCGGTCATCGTCGCCGGCAAGCCCAGCGAGGATCTGCCACGCGGTACCCTTGGGGTCCAAGCGGCCGGGCTCAGACCAGCAGCGCGGCGGAGATGCGCTTGGCGGCGCCGAGCACCGCGGGTCCGAGAGCCTTACGCAGATCCTCGAGCGCGTAGTCGTCGGCCGGGACGGGAATTCCGACCGCGGCGATGACGTCGCCGTCGGGACCGTGCACCGGGGCCGCGATCGTTCGCACCCCGGGGCCGAGCTCTTCGTCGCCCAGTGCGACACCGTCCTCGCGCACCTGCTGCAGCTCCGCGCGCAGCGCCTTCTTACTGGTGATGCTCTTCGGTCCGCGTTTCGTCAGCTCGAGCTCGCCGATCAGCTGTTCGCGCTCGCGGTCGGGGAGGTATGCGAGCAGCACCTTGCCCATCGCCGTGCACTGAGCCGGCAGGCGCGCTCCCGCCCCGAGGTCGAGGTCGACCGCGTGCTGTCCGCGGCGCCAGCCGCGGCGCCGGTCGACGTAGCGGATCTGTGTACCGTCGAGTACCGCCAGCGAAGCGGTGCGGCCGGTTTGCTCGCGCAGTTCGCGTAGGGGCTCGCGGGCCTTGCCGCGCAGTGCCATCGAATCCAACACCGACATGCCCATGTCGGCAACTCTCGGCGCCAGGCGATAGCGGCGCGCATGGTCCTGCTCGAGGTAGCCGAGCGCCACCAGTGTCGAGGCGTAACGGTGGGTGGTGGAGCGGCTCATGTTGAGCTCGTCGGCGAGCTTGGCGATGCCCAGCACCGGCTTCTGGGCACTGAAGCAGTTGAGGATCGCGAGGCCCGCCTGCAGCGAGGATGAGAATCGCCCGCGGCGCTCCTCCTCGAGCAGCTCCAGGCCCGCGTGCTCGGCAGCGTCGGGAGATGTCGTTCGCTTGCTCATGCGTCCACCCCTCCGCGGGCGCGGACTCCGCTACTGCAGTTGCAAGCCGAGCGCCCACTGCAGAAGATGCGAGCCGGACGCCGCATCCAGCGCCCGGCTCGCGGTCGAGCGATTCGGGCGCGGATCGCGCCACCCCTGGCGTCCCCAGTCGGGCATCGCGTAGGACGCGACTGCACTTCCAACCGAGGAGCCATGACCCGTAGGCTGACGTTTCCGTCCCGCATTGCGGGAGCGATCATCCCCGACCGCTTCGACGCGCTCAATGCACAGGTGAAAATCTTCAAGTCGACCATCCCTTTCGGAACTCGGGCCGCAGCTGTGGCTTGTACACGATTGGACAATATGTATATCAGTGTACAGGTTTGTGCTCGGGTTTGGCGTCACTGTACACGCAATGCGTAGCCACCCAAGCCGCCACGCCGAGCTGGCCCGGACGCCGAGGGCCGCTTCGAGCCGCCCCTCGATCGTGCGGGATGACCGCCGCGCACGCCCCTCGATCCAGCAGGACGACCGCTGCGCGCAGGCGCCTCAATCCGGCAGGACGACCGCCGCGCACACGCCCCTCGATCCAGCAGGACGACCGCCGCGCACACGCGCCTCAATCCTGCAGGACGACCGCCGCGCGCACGCGCGCCGCCAGATATCCGGGCACGGCGACGATCGCCACGGCGACGCTCGTCACGGCAAGCAGGCTGCCGAGCGCCACCAGCGCGCCGATCGAGGTCACGACCGGGAAGCCCGTCACGACCGCGAGCGCATGGCTCAACAGCAGCTGGCCGCAGAGCCCGAACAGGGTGCCGATCGAGCATCCCACGCCGAGCAGCAGCGCGCTCTCCACCAGTAGCGAGCGCCACAACACCCCTTTGCCGAAGCCGTCGACCTTCATATCCGCCAGCAGCGGCCGCCGCTGCCAGATCATCGCGCCCATCGCGGTGGCCATCGCGAGGATCGCGGCGATCAGTACGAGACTCGTGATCTGCGTCAAGCGCGAGAGCCCCTGGCGGCTGGTGGCACGCAAGCGCTGTTCGCGCTGTGAGCGGGTTTCCACTGCGAGACCCGAGCCGCCCGCGGCGAGCGCGCGCTGGACCTCGCGCCGTCCTTGCAACGGTGTCACACCCACGCGCAACGAGATCGCATATGCGCTCACTTCCCCACCCGGCCAGGCGCGCGTGTAGTCGCCCGAGCTCATCACGATCGCGCCGGGCGGCCAGCCGATGTTGGTGCTCAGCGCCGCCACACGCACGACGATCGGTCGCGGCGCCGGGAGCGTTAGGGATTGGCCGATGTGCACGTGATGTTCGTTCGCCAGCCCCTGCGAGAGAACCGCCCAACCTCCGTGACGCAGCCTCGCCGTCGCCAGTGCCAGATCGCCGCTCAGCAGCTGACTGGGTGGAATTGGCTGCTCGGCTGAGGCCGGAGGTGCCATCACCCATACCCGACGCGAGCCATCGTCCAGGAAGCCGGCATGGAAGAGGCCGACGCTGCGCACATCGGGTAGGCGCGCGAGCATGCCCGCCTGCGACGCGGGAAACGCTGTGGTCGCCAGCACGTTCTGGGTGCCCGCTGCCGTCACCCAGACGTCGGCGCCCGCGGCGAGGTCGTGCGCGGTGTGGTCGAGCCCGCGTTGGAGGTTGCTCTGCGCGCCCTCGACCGCCACGCTGCCGAACACCGCGGTGGCGCCGGTCGCGGCAATCGCGAGCGTGCGCGACCAGTTGGCTGTCGATCTGAGCTCGATCACCGCAAGGTGCGCAGCGGTGCTGCTGAGCGAGCGCTGCAGCTGGTCGGCCACGCGCAAACTGCTGCTGAGCAGCCACGGGAGCGCCAGCAGCAACGCGACGACGAGGCTGATGATCCCCAAGATCGCGGCGCCGGGAGCAACCAGCAGGGTGAGGGCTGTTATCGTCCAGCACACCACCTCCCCCAGCGCGACTCGCAGCCCCGAGCTCGATCTCACGCGTGCGGGCGTGGCCGCCAGCAGTTGGCGCGAGAGAATCGCTCTGCGCAAGGAGATCAACACGCCCGCAAACGCGGCCACCATCCCCCCACACGTGGCGAGCACGATGCTCTGCCAGCTGACAATGCGCTGTGCGTCGATCGGGAAGGCGAACGAGAGGTAGCCGGGGTTCGAGCTGAACAGCGCCGCGGAGAGCAGGTCCCCGAGCGCCAGCCCGAGCAGCGAGGCGAGCACGCCGAGCACGAGCGCGTCGAACAGCAACACCTCGACGATCATCCGGCGGGAGTAGCCGTCCAGGCGCAGGTCTTCGACAAGGCTGCGGCGCTGAGAGGCCGTGAGCATCAGCGCGTTGAGGGCAAACAGGAACCCAACCAGCGCACCAATCACCGAGAACAGCTCCGCCGACTGATTGCTCGGGGCGGCCGCCTGGTTGAAGAGCGTGGTGTTGAAGTCGGCAGGCTGGACGTTCAGGCGCCCCGTGGCGAGGCGCATGAGCTCCGCGTGCACCTGGCGTTCATGCCCGTCGCGCGGGCGCACGAGGACGCCCGTGATGCGCCCGGGCAGCCGCGCGAGCTGCTGTGCGTAGCCGAGCGGAGCAAACACGAAGCGGCTGTGCGCGAGGACGCCGAGGCCGCCTTCGAACAGAACGGCCCCCACGAACACCCGTATGGCGCGGCCGCCAACCTCGAGCTCCGCCGACTCCAGCGAGGAGAGGCCGACCGAGTCGGCGAGTTCGAGCGGCAGCGCCAGCGCCCGCTGGTGGTTGAGCTGGGCGGCGCTGAAGCGGCGCAACAGCGGTCCACCGAGATGCGCGAAGCGCGCGTCGGTACTGAGCAGTTCCACCGGTTGCTGACCGGCCGGGCCGATCAGATTGGCGCGCTCCTGGAACACCGGGATTGTGGCCTGCACCCCGGGGAGGCGTTGCACATCCCCGAGCAGTCCCTGCCCGAATCCCTCTGGTCCGCGCGCGGCGAGCTGGAAGCGCATCGTCCCGATGACTCCGCTGACAAGCTGGCGCATCGAGGTGTCGGGACTCGCACCCACGATCTGCGAAGCGAACAGCAGCGCCACCCCAACCGCGATCCCGAGCACCGCGAACAGCTCGTGCGCCAGCCTCGCCCGCAAGCGGACCCGGTAGAGCAGGATGATGTTTCGCAGCCGCATCGCCGCGCAAGTCAGGGGTGGCCGGCATCGATCGCCGCGAGCACCGGTTCGGGCGCGTAATCGCACAGGCGCCCATCGCGCAGGGAGTGCACACGATCGGCGTACGCAGCCGCCTGTGGGTCGTGTGTGACGAGCACCGTCGCCACCTGACGCTCACGGCAGAGGCCGGCCAGCAGCGCGAGCACCTCGCGGCTGCGGCGCGAGTCCAGGCTGCCGGTCGGCTCGTCGGCGATCACCAGCTTCGGTTCGGTCGAGAGCGCCCGCGCGATCATCACCCGCTGGCGCTCGCCCATCGAGAGCTGGTCGGGACGGTGGCGCAAACGCTCTCCCAGCCCGAGTTGCTCCAGCAATGGACTCACGCGGCGGTGGGCCTCGCGCGGGGTGAGGTCTGTCCCCAACAGCTTCAACGCGGCGTTGTCCAGCGCGCCCACACCCGGGATCAGGTTGAGCGTCTGGCGCACAAACCCGAGCTCCCGCAGCCGGTAGGCGGCGCCCTCATGCTCTGAGAGCGCCGACACCTCACGCCCGCCCACGCACACCGTCCCGCTGTCGGGACGCAGCAGCGCGGCGATCAGCATCAGCAGCGTCGTCTTACCCGATCCGCTCGGCCCGTACAGCGCGACCAGCTCGCCCGCAGCGACCGACATCGACACTCCGTCCACGGCCCGCACGGGCTCGTCTTCGCCCATTCGGTAGTGCTTGACCAGATCGCGCAGCTCCAGCATCACACCAGCTGCTGCCGTCCGCGCAGATGGATCACCTTGCCCCGCTCGAGCTCCGTCGGCGGCAGCTCCGGCGGCGGCATCGCTGCGCTGCCCAGGCGACCTCCGCCCAGCGAGAAGATCTGATCGGCGCGCATCGCGGCGGGCATGTCCGGCACCGCCATCAGCACCGCGATCGCTTCCTCGTCCACGAGCGAGTGCAAAAGCTCCGTCACCCGCTCGCGCTCACGCACGTCGAGGTTGGCCGTCGGATCGTCGACCAACAGCAGCCGCGGCGCGCGCGCAATTGCGTGGGCGATACCGATCAGTGCCCGCTCCCCGTCGCAGAGACTGCCCCATCGCTGGCGCGATTGTGCCAAGAGCCCAACCCGCTCGACCGCCTCCTCGGCTCGTGCGTAGGCATCACGGCGGCCGTGCTCGGCCAGCAACGGCAGCGCCACGTAGTCGAGCATCCGCAGATCGCTCTTGGGCCCCGTGCGCCGCACCCAGCCAATCCACTCCAACATCAGCCGCGCGTGCTGGCCCTCAGAGAGACCGGCGAGGTCGACGCCGTTGAAGCACACGCTGCCGCTGTCCGGGGTCTCCAGGCGGGCAGCGAGCTTCAGCAGGGTCGACTTGCCCGACCCGCGCGTGCCCCACACCGCCGCGAGCTCGCCCGGGCGCACATCGAGCGTTACGTCGCGGAGCACCCTCACCTCGGTATCGCCCCGCCAGTAGCTCTTGCCGACGCCTTTGAGCGACAGCAGAGCGCCCACCCTCACCTCTGCGAATGGCTCCCGCTCGCGGACCCATGGTCTGCGCTTTGCCAGCACCTCGCGTACAACATACTCAACCCGCCGGAAAACGTGCCACGTGGAGCTGCGGGCTGGTCGCCCGTGCGGCGTGGATCTGCGGACTGGTCGCGCGCTCGTATTCGGCGTACATTCCTTCCAGGGACTCCCGCACACCCTGCAGCCAGGTCAGCCGCGCCTCCCAGAAGGAGAGCTCGGCATCGCGGATGTGCACAAGCACCAGCCCCGACCACCGGTTGGGCGCCGGGGGACGCATCCGCTCGAAGGTGTGCTTGAGCTCCTGCACACGCGCCAGGCAAATCAACTCCTGCCCGTAGACCAGCTCCACCAGTCGCGGCAGGTTGTGAGGCTGGCAGAGGGCGACCTTCATGTGCAGCTCGTCGCGCAGGGGAGGCGCCGTGGAGGATCTGAGCAGCCACTCCTCGAAGTGCCGCACGCCGGCGGGTGTCGCTTCGAAGGAGCGCGAGTCAGAGCGCGAGCCCGGCGCCCGGCGCGAGGCCGAGCGCGGACGTCCCGCGACGGCCTGCGGGCGCCTCATGCCAACCTGCTCGGCGGGCGCGACGGCGGCGACTCCGCGTATGCCCACCGCGGCCAGCTGCGGCCTTGCAACGACCCTTCGTTCCGACGGTAATTGCGCCCCCGTCTGAGAAACCCCGTGTGACCGCTCCACCTGATCCTCACCGACCGCTCGCACGAGACCGTCGCGCTCCAAGCGCGTGAGGGCCGAGTAGACATTGGAGTCGACAAAACCCGCCGAGGAGAGTCGTTGGCGTAACTTAGCCGTAAGACGATGGGCGGGGCCGGGCTCCTCGATCACCAGCCCCAGCACTGCAATCTTTGCTGACATTTCCCGCCGGCCCCCTTTGACGACTAGCTCTTTGGGATCCTCACGTCGTAGGACAACGTTTCCCGCCCCCGGACAACGCGTTACATAAACCGTACACCAAACCGGGCCACGATGCAGCTTTTGAACGAACGGTTCCGATATCTTGAGAATAAATCCCCGCATCCGGACCGTACCGTCAATGCCCCTCTGCGGTGCCCGCATGGACGCTCGGCGGCGTCTATCCAGAAGGCTCACCCCACCGCCACGGCACTCTCTCTCCCCGCTTGCTCAGAGGTGCTATCCGATCCCCAGACGATCGAGCAGGCCCTCGTCGCGGCGCCAATCGCGACGTACTCTCACCGACAGGTCGAGGTGCATCCTGCCCCCGAGCTCCCGTTCGAGCTCTCCCCGCGCGGCGCTGCCGATCGCCTTGATCATCCGCCCCCTCGCGCCAACCGCGATCGCCCGCTGAGAGTCGCTCTCCACCCAGATCAGCGCCCGCACCCGGGTCATCCCCTCGCGCAGATGCTCGATCTCCTCTACCACTACCTCCACCGCGTGGGGCAGCTCATGAAAGGTGCGCCTGATCACCGCCTCCCGGATCAGCTCCGCCACCAGCAGCTGCGGCGACTGATCCGAACGCGTATCGGCCTCGAACAGAAAGGGGCCCTCCGGCAGCAGCTGCCGCAGATACTCGACCAGCTGCCCCACACCCTCTCCCGTGCGAGCCGACACCGGGAACACCTCTGCGTCGAGGCCCAGGTCGGCCGCGCCCTGCAACGCCGCGAGCGTCTCGGCTCGGCTCAGTCGATCGACCTTGTTGACCGCGATCGCCACTAGGGACGAGCGGGACGAGCGAGGTTCGTCAGGCGAGTCGGGCAAGTCGGGCGGGCGAGTCCTCGATCCCTGGAGCGTGCGCGCGATGAAGCGATCGCCTGGGCCCACCCCCTGCTCCCCGCTCAGCACCAGCAGGGCCGCGTCGGCGCCTTGCAGCTCCTCGCGCACCCGCTGGGACATGCGTGCCGTCAAAGCGTCGCGCGGGCGCTGCACCCCGGGCAAATCCACCAGCACTATCTGGCAGTCGCCCTCGGTGCGTACACCCCGGATCGCGCGGCGGGTTGTCTGCGCACGGTCGGAGACGATCGCCACCTTGCCCCCCACCACCGCATTGACGAGCGTCGACTTGCCCACGTTGGGACGCCCCAGAAGCGCCACGAAGCCGGCGCGGGTCACGACGGGGCCCGGCTCACGACGGGGGCTCGGCTCACGGCGATGCCCAGCTCACGACGACGCCTGGGGCGATCCGGTGCTCGCCGGCAGGCTCTCCCAGCGCAACAGCTCGGCCTGCACCGCCAACATCTCCCCGCAATCGACCTCATGATCCATCCCCACCAGATGGAGCACACCGTGGACGATCGCCTCACGCAGATCCTCCGTGTGCTCCGGGCAGATCACAACGTCCCCCAGCTCTCGCGGCACCCCATCGATCAGCGCCGCTTCATCCACCGGAAACGACAGCACGTCCGTCGGGCCGCTCTTGCCCCGGTGCTCCGCATTCAGCTGAGCGATACGGCCCGCGTCGACGAGCTCGATCGCCAGATGCCCCTCCTCGACCCCTGCGGACGCAGCGGCCAACGCACACAGACGCCGCACCTGTGCCTCGGGCAGCGCATCACCCGTGAGCCCCCGCTCGCCAAACACCTCGACTTCGATCACTACCTACGCCCTGCGGCGATCTGCCGGACGGAGCTCGCGGGCGTCCAGCTGAGAGTGCGTGTCGTATGCCTCGACGATCCGCTGCACCAGCTTGTGGCGCACGACGTCCTCACCCCCGAAGCGCACGAACTCGATCCCCTCCACCGTGCCCAGCACCTCCCCCACCGCGATCAAACCGGACTGCTGCTCGGGCGGCAGATCCACCTGGGTGACATCGCCGGTGACAACCATCCGCGAGCCGAAGCCCAGGCGCGTGAGAAACATCTTCATCTGCTCGGGTGTCGTGTTCTGCGCCTCGTCGAGGATCACGAAGGAGTCATTCAGCGTTCTCCCACGCATGAACGCCAGCGGCGCGATCTCGATCACCCCCCGCTCCAGGTACTGGGTCACCTTCTCCGGGTCGAGCATGTCGTGCAGCGCATCGAACAGCGGCCGCAGGTAGGGGTCGACCTTCGCCATCAGGTCGCCCGGCAGGAAACCCAACCGCTCGCCCGCCTCGACCGCCGGGCGCGTCAGGATGATCCGGTTGACCTCGTTGCGTGAGAGCGCCGCCGCCGCCATCGCCACCGCCAGGAAGGTCTTGCCCGTGCCCGCCGGGCCGACCGCGAAAGTGATCGTGCGCTCGCGAATGCAGTCCACGTAGTGCTTCTGGTTGACGGTCTTCGGAGCCACCCGCAGCGAGCGGTGGCGCCACACCACGTCCTCCAGTACCTTCGCCGGGGACTCGTGCGCATCCAACGCTCCGGTCACCGCCGAGATCGTCCCCGGGCCGATCTCGTGCCCACGCGCGATCAGATCCGAGAGCTCCTTCACCACTCGCTCACCGGCGCGCATCTCGCCCTCCGATCCATCCAGCGTCAAAAGGTTGCCGCGCAGGAACACCCTGCACTCGAGGTGCCCCTCGAGCGCCCTCAACACGGCGTCCTGGCTGCCCGCCAGCTCCGCCGCCACTTCGCCCGGCAACTCGATCTGGGTCCTCATCCGTCGAGCGCGGCCCGCACCAATCCCGAGACGCGCTTGCCGTCCGCGCGGCCATCGACCGCAGCCATCGCCACCCCCATCGCGCGTCCCATGTCTCTGACCGACTCGGCCCCGCTGTCCCTCACCGCCCGCTCGACGATCTCCCGCAGCTCGGCTTCGGGCAGCTCCGCCGGCAGGTACCCGGCGATCAGCTCCGCCTCGCCTTGCTCGCCTGCCGCCAGCTCCTCACGCCCGGCCTCGCGGTAGGCATCCGCGGCCTCCAGGCGACGCTTGCGCTCGCGGCGCAGCACCGCCAGCTCGTCGCCCCCCCCGAGCTTCACGTCCTTCTGCAGCTCCGAGAGCACCATCCTCAGCGCGCCCACACGTTCTTTCTCCCCCGCCTTCATGGCAGTGGCCAGATCGCCCTTGAGCTGCTCTTCGATGCTCACCTGTGGGTCAAGGATAGCCGCGGATCACACCGGCGTCACGCGCAGGCCGTCCGCGTGCAGTTCCTCCACGCTCACCTCCACCAGCTCTCCCGCGCACGCCGCGCCCGCCGGCAGGTAACAGCGCGTGTAGTCGGCCGTGTACCCAGAGCACTGCGTCTGCGCCACCTTGTCCACCAGCACCCGCTCCTGCCCGCCCAGCTTCTCCACGCGATGGTGGCGCGAGCGCACCTCCGAGAGGCCCCTCAGCTCCCGCGAGCGGCGCTTCTTCTCCTCTGGCACAACCCTGTCGCCGAGACCCTCCGCGACCGTGCCCGGGCGCGGCGAGTAGGAGAAGGCGTGCACCCGGCTGATGTCTGTCTTGCCCACCAGCTCAAGCGTGCGCTCGAACGCCGCCTCGTCCTCGTTGGGGAAGCCGACGATGATGTCCGTGGTCACGTTGACCTCGGACACCGCCTCGCGCAGCGATGCGATCGCCTCCATGTACTCCCGCGCGGTGTAGTGGCGCCCCATCGCCTCGAGCACCCTGTCGTCGCCCGACTGCATCGGCACGTGCAGGTGCGGGCACACCTTCGGCTCCTCCCGCAGCGCCTCGATCAGCGAGTCGCGCACGTGGATCACCTCCACCGAGGAGAGCCTTACCCGCTCCACGCCCTCGACTTTGGCGGCCTGCATCATCAGCTCGCCCAGCTCCCAGCCCTCCTGCGGGTCGCGGTAGTCGCCCACGCTGATTCCCGTCATCACCACCTCCGGCTGGCCCTGGCGCACGCGCGCACTCACCTCCTCCAGCACCGCCGCGGCTGGGCGCGAGCGTGCCGCTCCACGCACGGTCGGGATGATGCAGTAGGCGCAGTGGCAGTCGCACCCGTCCTGCACCTTCACGAAACCCCGCGTGCGCGCCGCTGCCGAGCGGGTCTCCAGCCGAGGGAACCGCGCGGCGTCCTCCAGCGGGTGCTGCTGAGTGGGGCTCCCTAGCTGGTGCTGCGCGCGCCCTACCGGCGAACCTCGCCGCGCGCGGCCCACGTGCGAACCCAGCTGCGCGCGGCCCACCAGCGGCTGGTGCTCCAGATCCACACATCCTCCGAGCGCGCCCGCCATCGCCTGCGCCACATCCTCCGCGGTGCCCGTGAACGGGCGCACCGCCGTGTCGATCTCCGCGAACTGAGCCGCGCGCAGGTTCACCGCGCAGCCGCCCACATACACCTCGCGCGCGCCACCCTTCAATGAGCGGCGCACCGACTGGCGGGACTTCGCCTCCGCCTCGCCGGTGATGCAGCATGTGTTGATCACGTGCAACTCCGCCTCCTCCTCCGGGGCCTCCACGTGCCCCGCCTTAAGCAGCGCCTGGCGGGCGAGCATTGCGTCCGCATGCGAGACCTTGCAGCCGAGGAACTTCACCGCGAAGTGCATCGTCCGCGCAGAGTAGCGCGGGAGGCGATCGGTCGAGAGCAAGGATCCCACGAGGAGACCTCCGCTGCAAACGCCTATAGAAAAGCCCCGCCGGAGCGGGGCTTTTCCTTAGCAGGTCGATAAGCCGGATTCTGTCGTGAGCAGCCATCCATCTGAGCGGCCTACCTGGACCTTGGCGGGCAGCCTGCAAGCGGTCCGGTTTGGCCTTGCATCGGGTGGGGTTTGCCCAGCCGCCGCGTCACCGCGACGCTGGTGCGCTCTTACCGCACCATTTCACCCTTGCCCGCCGGCCGTTCACGTGGGACGGCCGGCGTCGGCGGTTTGTTTCTGTGGCACTTTCCCGCGGGTTTCCCCGGGTCGATAGATCGACCACCTTGCCCTGTGATGTCCGGACTTTCCTCGAAGGTCGTCCCTCCGCGGCTGCTTGACCTGCCCGCTCAACTTAGCGCGCCTGGGGCACGTCGTGAAGCCACCCTTCGCCACAGGTGTGGCGCACAACACAGTCGCTGCTCAGGACAGACGCGTCCCGCAGTCCACGCACTCCCCGCAGGGCTCCTCCTCCTCGGCATCTGAACGAGAGACGGCCCTCCCGCTGCTGCGCCCCATCTCACCACCGCACAACGGGCATTGGGCCGTCTCCCACTCGCCCAGCGAACGCCAAGCATCGGAGATCTGGTCATCGAGCGTGAGGGCACCCGCCCCGTCACCTCCTTCCGACGCTGCCGCACGCAAGCGTGCTACATGATCCGCCGGCCTGAAACCAGCTGGCCTCGAGCGCTCCCTTCCTGAGAGACCGGACGGGTGTCGCCGGAGACCGCGTCGCCGGAGAAGGGTGCCACCCATCAGAGACTCCTGAGCAGTCCAACTACGCGCCCCAGCACCTTGACCTCCTTGCTGCGGATCGGCTCCATGGTCTCGTTCTCGGGCTGAAGGCGGATGTGATCGGATTCTCGGAAGAAGCGCTTGACCGTCGCCTCCTCCCCCAGCAGTGCCACGACGATCTCGCCTTCCCGCGCGGTCTCCTGTGGTCGCACCACCACGATGTCGCCCTCGATGATGCCGGCGTTCTTCATTGAGTCCCCGCGTATGCGCAGGAGATACTCGCCATCCCCACCCCCCGCAACCTCGGGTACGGAGATGTACTCCTCGATGTTCTCCTCCGCCAGCACCGGCTGGCCGGCGGCAACCGAGCCCACCAAGGGCAGGCCTTCGGCGCGCACGATCGAGCGCACGCTATCCACCGCGTTGCCTACCGCTCGGTCGAGCAGCTCGATCGCCCGCGGCTTGGAGGGATCGCGGCGCAATAGGCCGATCTTCTCCAGGTTGGCGAGGTGGGCGTGCACGGTCGAGGAGGAGGCGAGGCCTACCGCCTTGCCGATGTCGCGCACGGTGGGGGGATAGCCGTACTTGGCGGAGTACTTGCCGATAAAGTCGAAGATCTCTTGCTGGCGCTTGGTCAGATCCATGATCTCTTGGTCCCTTGGGTCGCTGGGCTGGAGGGTGGAACGAACATGTGTTCGCACAGTAGCGCCGTCCGCGGACGGATGCAAGCCTCCGTTGCGACCACCGCCCGGTGGCGGCTTGAGCGCCCTGCCCAGTGTGGGACCTTCCGCCTCGCCTTAAGGAGCCTGGGCCTGCCAGGCCGGCTGTCGAGCCCGACCATCGGCGAGGGCCTCGCGGGGCTATACTCGCCGTCCCGGCGCCCGTGGCGGAATTGGTAGACGCGCAAGGTTGAGGGCCTTGTCTTGTGTAAACGAGGTGGTGGTTCGAGTCCACTCGGGCGCATTGATCGCATCGCTGGCCCGCAACCGAGCCAGCTTCCGGGCCAGATGGCTCAAGGACGACGGGGCCTCTTGGTTCAATCGCAATCAGGCGCTGTCATCCCGCCGCATCCAGATCGCCGAGGTCTTGAAGCCGTGCCGCTCGTAGAAGCGGAGCGCCTCGTCGTTGCCCGCGACGACGAGCAGGGACAGCGCAGTGATGCCGCTTGCGGCCAGCTCCGCTTGCACCGCGTCTAGCAACGCGGTCCCGATCCCTTGTCGCCGCTCGCTGGGCAACACGGCGAGGGTCTCGAGTTCCGCCGCCGGCTCACTCAACGGCCACGTGGGCGAGCCACGGCGCGTGTGGACCATCGCGTAGCCAAGCAGCTCGCACGAGCGTTCGGCCACAAGCGCGAACGCGCGTGGCTCCGCCAGCCACCGCTCGTATTCGCCACGCCGCCGCAACCAGGAGTCAGCGCGCTCCCGCGGCGGCCCGAAACTGGGGGCGATGGCGGCGTGATGCAGGCGTAAGGCGCTCCATAGCGGCTCCAGCCGATCAAGCTCTGCGAGGTTCAACCGCCGTATGGCAAAGTCGGTCTCCACGCACGTCTCAGCTGCGTACCGGCTCGCTCCGACGGGGTGCTTCGCGTGGCTCGTTGAAGATCGGCTCCTCAATGTTCGCCACGCGGGGTAGCTTACAAGCTGGTGATCCGACGGGTGGGATCGGGCGCGGCTGGCTCATCTCCATCGGCACCTACGCGGCCATCTCCGTCTAGAACACCGCCTCCAGTGGTGCTGAAGGGTTTTGAGAGCTGTCCTACCATTGCATTGGTCGGTTGTCGTGGTGCTCTCGCAACGTGGGACCCTCCTCGTTGCCGCGGTGTACGTGATTTGGTACACTACGGCCTATGACCAAGACCATCCCGGTCCGCGAGTTCCGGAGCAACCTGGCTGAGGTACTCAGCGACGTAGCCGACCGACGCGACCACGTAGTCGTGACGCGAAACGGACGGCCAGCGGCAGCACTCGTGCCAATCGACGAGTACCAAGCGCTCGAGGAGACCGCCGAGATCCTCTCTGACGCAGAGACCTTGAGCGCACTACAGGCGGGTCTCGGCGAGCTCGCACGAGGCGAGACCATCGAGTTCGGCGATCTGCGACGCGAGTTGGCGGAGCTACGAGCGGCGAAGTAGCCGGTGGCTCGACTGGTACTCGCGCGACGCGCGCGCACCGAGTTGCTCTCGCTTGACTGGCCCCTGATCGACGCCGCCGAGGAAGCCCTGGGACTGCTTAAGCGCGAGCCACACGCCGGCTATCCACTGCGTGGCAGGCTGCGCGGCCTATACTCGCTGCGAGTCGGTTCGTACCGGATCATCTACCAGCTTTCGGACAACGACAAGACGGTTCGAGTTGCCACCATCCGCCACCGGTCGGTTGCCTACAGTAGCGATCCACGCTAGCCGTAGGGACGAGACCCACGTCGCTGCAAGTGCGTTCAGCGACGTGCTCGGATCTGATAGCTGCCGCGAGCAATCCGATCAAAGCGAGGCCGCTTCCCGTGCACGCCGGCCGCCAAGCACCAGCCCACAGAGTTCTCCGAGACGGGATGGCCGAGCAGCCGTTCAACTGCCAGATGGATCTCGGCAACGCGCATCGGCCGCCGGGCAGCAGCCAGGACTTTGACGACCGCCCGCTGCACCACGCTGTTGCCCAGACGCCGCGACATCAGCTCGGGAGAGATCGGCTGGCGCGGCTTTCTCGGTCGCAACTGAGCGACCGTCGGCGCCTCGAACACCGCCGCCAGGGCCGCAGAGGGGTTTGAGAGCTGTCCTACCAAGTGCATTTTCGGCAGGTTGAACGTCGCTAATCGAACCACGCACAGCCGGCTTTACGGAGCGGCGTCGCTGATAGCTTGAAGTCATGGCCCACCACAAGCGAAGGCGCCCCAAGCAGTGCCGCGCCGGCTGTCTGCTCTGCAAGCCGCAGAAGTTGCCGTCGCTGAAGAAGACAGAGCGCAGGCGCGGCCGTCGCGACGCGCTTCTCCACGAGTTCCGCGCCACGCAGGCCGGGCTCAGTAGCCAGGACGAAGCGTCCGGGCACGCGGTAGCCTATTAACATGGCCAAGTCACGGCATACTCAGATCGGCCCAGATACCTCGCTCACAAGGGTCGTGCAAACGCAGGCCGCCACCGGCCACGCGGGGGCGCTTCGGCCTGCCACGCGGAGCCTAAGGGCTTGTAGATAAATAACGTTTCATTACGGCGTGCTGATGGATGCTGGTCTTCATCCGCGGGGCACGATCGTGTAGTTCCACTCGGGGTGGAAGTCTTGACCGTGAATGTTGACGGTCTGCAGCTCGGCGTCTGTGACGCGGATCTTGTCGGGGTAGGTGCCTTGATCGAGACGGGCGTAGACCTCAAGCCCGCTGCTGGTCGTGGTCGCGCCTATCAGGTTGATGATCGTCTCCAAGGAGGTCAGCGGCTTGCCGCGCCAGTTCATGGTGATGAAGCTGAACAGGCGGTGCTCGATCCGGTTCCACTTGCTAGTGCCGGGCGGGAAATGGCAGACAGCGATCTCAAGGCCGATCTCGTCTGCGAGCTTTCCCAGCTCGAGCTTCCACAGCTTCGTCCGGTTGCCGTTGGAGCCGCCGCAGTCGGCGGTGATCTGCAGCTGCGTGGCGTGCGGGTAGCGCTCGGCTCCGAGGTGCTCCCACCAGCTGCGGATCGAGTTCGCGGCGAACTGGGCGGTGTCGTGGTCGATGCCGACGTTGACGTAGCCCTCGTCCAGGCGCAGGTCATAGACGCCGTAAGGGATCGCCTTGCCCAGCTGCTTGTCCTTGAAGTCGTGCACGCGCACCAGCTCGGGCTTGCCCTTCAGATGCCACTCACGCCCTGCGTTCTTGAAGTCTCCGACCAGCTCCTTCTTCTTCGTGTCTACGCTGATCACCGGCCAGCCCGCGGCCACGGCCGCCTTCGCGGCCTGGTTGATGTGGCGGAACTGCAGATCGCGGTCGGGGTGCTGGCGGCCCTCCCTCGTCTTGACGTTCGCTTGCAGGCTGTACCCGAGGGAGCGCAGGAGCGTCGCCACAGAAGTGAAGTGAACCTCGTGCCCCATCTCACGCAGCCCCTCGGCCAGGTTGCGCACGCTCTTGGAGGTCCAACACAAAAGTGACTCCGGATCACCACGCGAACTCTCCTCCACGAGCCGCTCGAGATCACCAGCCAGCGTCAGGTCAACCTCAGTCAGTGCCTTGCGGCCACCGCCCCGCCGTCTGACACGCCCACGCTCCAGATGCTCGCCGAACTCCAGTTCCGCAATCCCCTTGCGAATCGTCGGTACGCTCACCCCGGTCTGCCGCGAGACCGTTGCGACACCACCCCGTCCCGCCGCTCGCGCCTCGGCCGCCACAAACAGGCGGCGCTGACGCTCATTCAGCTCACCCGCCAGCGCCCTAAACCGCTCGCCAATCGCATCCTCATAGACCACGCCTCACTGTTCCACACACGTGACACGCATCCTGCAACGTTATTTATCTACAAGCCCTAAGCGACGTGCTCGCCGAGCGAGGCCCTCTGACCGGGCCCGTCACCGACGCCGGCACACGGGCGCTTCTCGCGGTGCGCGGCGAGCGGCCCGACGGCGGGCATGGCAGTAACTGAACCGCCCGCGCCGCCCCCGGCCGTCCTTGACGTTGACACCTCCGCACTGCTCAAGCTGCTCCCCTCTCTGCCAATGTCGTGTGAGACGCTCATGATCAAGGAATTACTGACCCTTGGGGGCGAGAACGGAGCACGACACGATGTTGGAGATGGAGCACGATGGAGCCGACGACCCTTGGAGTGGAGGGAGCCGTAGGCGACCGGAACGGAGGGGCCGTCGGGCGCGCCGCGCCGGCGGGGGTCCCCGACCCTGAGCTGGTCGAGCAGGCTCGGCGGCGGCGGTTCACGGCTGAGTACAAGCTGGCGGTCCTGCGCGAGGCCGACGGGTGCGCGCAGCCGGGTCAGCTCGGGGCGCTGTTGCGCCGCGAGGGCTTGTATTCCTCGCATCTGGCGACGTGGCGTAAGCAGCGCGAGGCTGGATCGATCAAGGCGCTCTCTCGGCCGCGGGGACGCAAGCCCGGTGATCCGCGTGACGCGCAGATCGCGGCCCTGGAGCGGCGTGCGGAGCGCGCGGAGGCGGAGCTCGCGAAGGCGCGCAAGGTGATCGAGGTGCAGGGAAACGTCTCTGCGCTCTTGGGGGAGTTGCTCGAGCCCAGGGGCGCGACCGAGCACGGGAGCACCGAGCGATGATCGAGCAGACCGTGCAGGAACTCACCCCGATCGTCGGGACCCGCCCGGCGTGCCGCGCGCTCGGCGCGGCACCGGCGACGATCTACCGCCGGCGGCGTCCATCCGAGCCCAGGCCGGCGCGGGCGCGGGCCGTCCCGGCCAGGGCGCTATCAGAGGCCGAGCGCCAGGCCGTCCTCGCCGAGCTTCACTGCGAGCGGTTCGTCGACTGCTCCCCTGTGCAAGTCTGGGCGACGCTGCTGGACGAGGGCCGTTACCTGGCCTCGGAGCGCACGATGTACCGGCTGCTCGCCGCTCAAAATGGCGGGGTGAGGGAGCGACGCGACCAGCGCACGCACCCCGGTTACGCCAAGCCGGAGCTGCTCGCCGAGCACCCGAACGAGGTGTGGTCTTGGGACATCACGAAGTTGAAGGGTCCAGCGAAGTGGACGTACTTCTACCTCTACGTGATCCTCGACGTGTTCAGCCGCTACGCCGTCGCCTGGACCGTCCAGCACCGCGAGGGCGCACAGCTCGCCAAGGCGCTGATCGCCCAGGCCGCCGCGCAGCAGAAGATCCGGCGCGAGCAGCTGACCGTGCACGCCGACCGCGGCAGCTCGATGACCAGCAAGCCGGTCGCGTTCCTCCTGGCCGACCTCGGCGTGATCCGCTCGCACAACCGGCCCTACACCTCGACGGACAACCCCTACTCCGAGGCGCACTTCAAGACGCTGAAGTACCGGCCGGAGTTCCCCCGGCGCTTCGAGAACATCGAGGGAGCCCGCGCGTTCTGCCGCACGTTCTTCGACTGGTACAACCACCAGCACCGCCACTCCGGGATCGCCCTGATGACCCCCGCCGCGGTCCACCACGGCCGCGCCCAAGAACTCCACGACCAGCGCCAGCGCGTCCTCACCGCCGCCTACACCGCGACGCCCGAGCGGTTCGTCCGCCGCCCGCCCCAGCCACCAGCGCTACCGACCGCCGCCTGGATCAACAAGCCCACGACAGAGGAGGCCGCTCACTAAATTCGACGACCAAGTGTCTCATTCGACTTGACAGGCTCCGCTCGTACGCGAGGCAGAGTCCGCCGCTATCGAGCGCGAGCTTCTGACGTGGAAGGAACTCGCGACCAGCGTCATCGCGGAAGTCGAGTTGCCGCGCGCTGTGGCGCGCGCCCGTGAGGAGCGGGCCGACGCGGTAATCGATGGCAGCCTGGTGCTGCAAGGAGTGCTTTCCTCGGCCGCGATCATTCCGTTCAGCGAAGGCATCGTCGCCGCAGCGCGCAAGGTGCAGCCGGTACATGTCGGCGCACTCGACGCCATCCACATCGCCAGCGCGCTCAGCCTCGGCAAGCAGCTTGCAGGCGTGGCAACCTACGACAAGCGCATGCAGGACGCCCTCAAGCCACTCGGGGTCCGCGTGATCGCACCCGAGGAGGCCACTCGGGATGCGCCAACAGCCGATGCATCAACCTCGGACGCTCGTGACAAAGCCACCGAATAGCAGCAGCGGACATCTCAACGCCGCGGCTCCACCAACGCATATCGGCCCCTGGCGACTCGGACGAATCGTGGGTCAAGTCCGCGAGCACCCATGCGAAGGCACCAACTTACGGACTCCATGGACACCGACTCACCGAGCTGTCGCTCCATCGCGGCATGGATATCGATGAGCCTCATCGGCCCGGCTCGATCGACCAACACCCGAACAACAGCATCCAGCCTGGACGACGATGCCGTAGCCGTCGGCTCACGATGGCCCGCGGCTGGGCATCACTGGCCCTGAAACCAGCCAACTTCTCGGCCAGTTGGCTCAACCCCGACCGGGCCTCTTGCGCCGCCAGCGCCGCCATAAGCTCCGACACAATCTTGTCGATCACGCCAGAATCTTGGTTCGATAGTACTGTCGTCGCCTGCATTTCGGCAGGGTTGAACGTCGCTAATGGAACCACGCTGGAGCCATTCCGGCCCGCCGCGCAGGAGAGCATGGAGGCACCGAGGTACTCGCCTCCACCTCAGCGTCGGTATGCGCGGCCACGTGGCCTGACAGCGAGAACATCGATCACCCGCTCGGCGTCCCGACGGTCGAAGATCACCCTCCACTCGCCTACGCGCAACCGCCACAAGCGCTCGGCACCACGCAGCAGCTTGACGTCCCCCTCAGGCAGCACCCCGATCGCGGCGCTGATCCGCTCCCGGTCCCGCCGGCCAAGCCGTCGCAGAGACTTCAGTGCGGCCGGGCGGATCTCGATCCGCCATCCATGCGGCTCAGCCAGCGCTCAGCTCCGCCTCGACCTCAGACCAAGGGACACCGGGCTCGTTCCGCGCCTGCCGAATGGCCCGCAGATCCTCCTGGCTGACTTCCTCGTCGTCATACGGCACTGCGTCGAGCTTGGCGATAACCGGGTCTTGGGCACGGCGAAGCAGGATCGCAGCCGCGGACAGCGACTCATCCGGAAGGGCATCCACCAGCTCGTGCAACTCGGTCTTGGTCACACAGGAAACCGTAGCAGCGGACACCTCAACGCCGTGGCTCGATCAGCGCATATCGGCCCCTGGCGACTCGGATGAATCTTGGGTCAAGTCCGCGAGTGCCCATGCGCAGGCACCAACTGACGGACTCTTTGGACACCGACTCATCGAGCTGTCGCTCCATTGCAGCATGAATCTCCGCGAGCCTCATCTGAGTGCGAGAGTGCCAGGCGCCGGATGGGGGCGCCTGAGCACGGCGCTCAGAGTCATGTCATCTCAGCTTGCTGAGACCGTGCTTTCTGGGCCGTTTGTGTTGGCGTCCGACTGGCCGGTTTAGGTCCGGGCCGGCGGTGGGCTGACTCGTAGTCTGTTTGTCGGCGTCGTGCCTGACCTTCGGCCGTTGTGTCGCTCACCGCCGTCCGGGATCGCCGGTGTGACTTGACAGGAGCGTGGCAAAACCGCCCTCACTCAGAACTGTCCGCCGGAGGTCCACTCAAACGAGACCTCAATTAAAGGACGTGCTGGATGATCGTCATCGGAGCGGACACCCACAAGCGGACCCACGCCCTCGCGGCGATCGACGCGGACACCGGGCAGCTACTCGGCGAGCGAGAGATCGCCGCCACCGAGCAGGGACACCTCGACGGACTGCGCTGGGCGCACGAACTCGGCCACGAGATCGTGTGGGCGATCGAGGACTACCGACACGTCTCGCAGCGCTTCGAGCGCTCACTCGTCAGCACGGGCGAGCGTGTTCTGTGCGTCGCGCCGAAGCTGATGGGCGCCTCGCGCCGCGGCGAGCGCGAGCCTGGAAAGTCCGACCAGATCGACGCCAGAGCGATCGCGCGTGCCGTGCTGCGCGAGGGAATCGAGCGGTTCCCTGCAGCCTTCCTCGAGGAGCAGGCCGTCGAGATCCGGCTGCTGTGCGACCACCGCGAGATCCTTGTCGGCGAGCGGACGAGGCTGATCAACCGGCTGCGCTGGAACCTCGTGATACTCGACCCCGAACTAGAGGCCAAGATCCCCTCACGCAAGCTCGACTACCCTGGCCAGCTGCAGCTCATCACCCGCCGGCTCCGAGCGATGCCACAGACCGCGAGGGTCCGCATCGCCCGCGAGCGGTCAAGCGCATCGCCGCACTGACCCGCGAAGCCGAGGCCCTCAAGCGCGAACTGCGCGACCTCATCCGCATCCATCGCCCGGAGCTGCTCGCAGAGACCGGCTGCGGCCCTCTCACTGCCGCCATCCTGATCAACAGCTCTGACCGGGTCCCCTGACCGCGGCGATCTGATTGGACAGACTGCGGGCCGCTAGACCTGTGATTGGAGCATGGGGAGTAGTGTGAGGTTGACTAGGCGCCGGACGGAGTTTGGGTCGTCGAGTGTGATGGTTCCGTCGCGGGTGAGTAGTAGTGAGATCGCGAGGCGTGCGATCACCTCGGCGACACCGTCTATGTCTGGTGTCGCGGCGCGGCCGGCGTTGACTTCGGCTTGGAGTCGCTGGGCGATGAGTGATCGGTAGAGCTCGAGCACGGGTCCGCCATCGAGGGTGAGCGGTGGTAGCAGGACATCGGGTTCGCTGCGCAGGAGCCGATCGAATAGTGGGTGGCCGCGCACGTAGCGCCCGGCGAACTCGAATCCCGCGACGAGTCGGTCCTCCAGCGTTTCCGCGCCTTCCCATAGGAGGTCGAGCTCTTGCATTCCGCGGTGGACCTCGCGTGCGATGACGATCTCGACGAGGCGTTGCTTGCTCGCGAACCGCCGGAAAACGGTCATCCGTGAGACGCCGGCGCGGCGGGCGACGTCTTCCATCGAGGTGCGGCGGATGCCGTGCTCGGCGAACTCGTCGAGCGCCGCCGCGGCGACGCGGTCAAAGAGCGCGTCCTCGCCCACGACGGGAGCCATCTCGAGGAATTCGGCTATTGGCACCATTGGATACTATGTTACTCTATTTCGCACAGAGTAACTAGAGAGGGATGTGTCTCATGGCCCAAACGCTTACCGACTTGCCTCGACTGCGACGCCCCGCGGTCGTCAATGCCGCCCAGTACTGGCTGGCCCCAGAGCAGTTCGCGCGCCACTGCCAGCGGCTCGGTGACCGTTTCCTCGTGCCGATGCCGGCGACGGGGCCGTGGCTATGCCTGACCGATCCCGAGGACATCAAGCGCGTCTTCACAGCCGACACCGACGTGCTTCGCCTCGGAGCGGCGCTGGCGAAGGCATCCGCGCACCATCTCTTCCTCGGCCCGACGGGACTCACGAACATCGACGGCGCCGAGCACATGCGCAGGCGACGAACGCAGCTCCCCCCGTTCCACGGCGACGCGTTGAGCGGCTACCACGAGACGATGCAGCGCAAGACCGAAGAGGTTCTCGCACGCTGGCCCTACGGGCACCCCACACCCTCCCAGCCGCACATGGAAGCGATCAGCCTCGAGGTGATCATGGCCACCGTGTTCGGGGTCACCGACCCCGCGCGCGTTGGACGGTTGCGCTCGGCGACGCTCGCGCTGCTTGCCGAGGGCCACTCGCGGCGGTTCTTCCTGCAGACGATCATCGCGACCAGCCGCGAGAACGGGTGGGACAGACCATTCCCGCGAGTCCGCCGCGCGATCGACGCGGTCGACGCGATCGTGCTCGAAGAGGTCGCCCACCGCCGCAACAGCGATCAACTCGACGGCCAGGACGTGCTCGGAATGTTCCTGCGCACACCCGATAGCCAAGACCGCCTGATGACCGACGACGAGATCTGCGACGCGATGCGCACCCTGCTGCTCGGTGGCCACGACACGACCGCTTCCACCCTGACGTGGATACTCGAGCGCGTCAGCCGCTACCCCGACGCGCTCACGCGCCTGCAAACCGCCGCGCTCGACGGAGACGACGAATACCTCGACGCGGTCATCAAGGAGGCGATGCGATTGCGCCCAGCCTTCCCGCTCACCGCACGACTCGCAACCGAGCCGTTCGACCTACCCGGCCTGACGATCCCCAGCGGCACCATGGTCGTCCCCTACATAACGCTCGTACACCGCCGTCCCGAGCTCTACCCCGACCCGCTCACCTTCCGCCCCGAGCGTTTCCTGGACACACGCGCCGGCACCTACACCTGGATCCCCTTCGGCGGCGGACCCAGACGATGCATCGGCGCCGCCTTCTCCCTCACCGAGGCCCGAATCGTACTCAGAACAATCCTCCGCCACGCCCGCCTCGAACCCACCCACCAGCGCCCAGAGCGAGTCGCGCACCGCAACGTATTCATCGTACCCGCACGCGGCGGACGCATCACACTCCAACCCCGCACACCCCACCCCAACCACCAGCCAAACGCTCTCCCACGCGACCACGCCGGAGTCGCCTGACCCTCAACCGAGAGCCGCTTCAGCAGTTTGCACTCCCGATCGTCTTCGGAGAGCACTTCCTCGCAATTTCCGTACTTCGCTTGACATAGGAGCAACGGCCCGTCTCGATCGCCGAACGCCCGAACAACGGAATCAAGCACCCAACCTGGACGGCGAGGCCGCAGCCGTCGGCTTGTGATGGCCCGCGGCGGGGCATCACTGGCCCTGAGATCAGCCAGCTTCGTGGCCACGCGGCTCAACCCTGCTCGGGCCTCTTGCGCCGCCAACGCCGCCAGAAGCTCCGACACAATCTTGTCGATCACACCAGAATCTTGGTTCCAATACCCTCCGCTCCTCTGCATTGGCCAGGCTTGCCGTCCCCAATCGGCGGCTCAGGCCACAGCGGCGAACTCCCGCTCAACCCACCGTCCACGGTGCGTTGAAAGCAGACGAGCAGCTCCTCGTCCAGCACGGCGGCAATCCGCAGCTGCCTCCCTTGCAGCATCGCGACTGGCTCGTCCTCATAGAGGCTGCAAACACACACGGGCCGGTCGACAGCAAGCGTCATGCCGTCGGGAATGTCCGGGGCGGATCGATGAACCGTGTCGCCTCTGCGGTTGGCGAGGGTGCGATCGCGGTGCGCCTGGTCCACGACCTATTCGCGATCGACCGGCCGGTCGGCGCGCCTTGGGCACCCCCTTGGGAGCCTGACGCGGCGGGTGAGAATTTCCAGTCCCAAGATGAGCGTGCGGACCACGCCGAGTTGCCCGAGCAGGGCGATCGAGTCTGACGCCGAACGCTTCGAGGTCAAGCGACCCGACCGCCCGAAATCTACGGCACCGTGCACGTAGAGACCTTAGCGTGGGAGGGGTGCGCCGAATTGTCCGGCGATGGCGCCAGCTGGGCCGGCAGCGAGCAGGGTTACCACGACGCTGCGTCGCAGCACGAGCAGAGCGACCGCTGCAGCTCTCGGAAATGGCGGCGGTCTCCGAAGACGATGTCGCGGAGGATGAGCAGACTCCAGCGATCGCCGAACACCTCGATGGCGGCGTTGATCGGGGCACGCAATCTATTACCGCAGGTACTACCGTCTCGACGAGCGGTTGCAAACCACAAGCGGAAGGAGCCACGTGCTGAGGCAGGTCGCGGAGGGTGTGCTGATCCACGAGAGCGAGTTCATGCAGAGCAACGCCGTTGCCGTGCAAGGCCGTGCCGGCGTGTTGCTCATCGACCCTGGGGTGACCGGCGACGAGATCGCCTGCTTCGCGAACGACCTTCGCGAGTTGGGCCAACCCGTTGTGGCAGGCTTCTCGACGCACCCGCATTGGGATCACCTGCTCTGGCACGCGTGGCTCGGCGCGGCGCCTCGTTACGGCACGGCGCACGGCGCGGCCACTGTCCGAGCTCGGCTGTCGGACGCGGGTGCGAAGGCCCGCGTCGCCGCGCTGATACCGCCGGACATCGCCGAGCAGGTACCGCTGGACCTGCTCGGCCTCATTACCGGCCTGCCCGCCGAAACTGCGCGGATTCCCTGGGATGGCCCTCAAGTCCGGATTATCGAGCATCAAGCGCATGCCCCGGGCCATGCGGCGCTGTTGATCGAGGAGCGCGGCGTTCTCGTTGCCGGCGACATGCTTTCTGATGTCCTGATTCCGATACTCGACCTGAACGACACCGCCGACCCGATCGAGGACTACCTCTCCGCGCTGCGGCTGCTCGAGCGCGTGGCGGGCGACGTCGATGTCTTCATCCCGGGTCACGGGTCCGTCGGCGGAGCTGATCAGATACCCACACGGATCGAACGGGATCGCGCGTACGTGCACGCCCTGCGTGACGTTGATGTCCTCAACGACCCGCGGCTCGGCCCATCGGCGTATGGCAAGGATTGGCTGCCCGGCGTGCACGAACGGCAACTCCAGCACCTCGCCCGAAGAAGCGAGCGCGAGGGGACGCCCGGATAGAGATCCCCAAACAGGACAGCGACTCGTCGCGTCGCATTACACGACCACAGGCGTCCGACAGTGCCGTAGGCACCGACTGTACAAATTCAACATGGACCACCCGCTCGGGCCAATGCCTGCCAGACCGATATCTGCATTTCGCCAGGTACCACGCGGATCGGGGTCGTCGCGGCGGCGTCGTCGCGACGACCCCGGCGGTTGAGCCGTCATGGCTGTTCATCAGGACACATAGGGCCGCATAGCATCGCCGCCGACCTCGACGTGCTTGGGGAGCGTCGCGAGCACCCATACGCGCCGGCCGCCGTGCGGACTCCCGGCGGTCTCGCAGTGGATCGCGCTCCCGAGGAGCTGGTCGACAAACGGGGACACTCCTACAAGCGTCGCCCCATCACGCGCGACGACACATCACGCGCGACGACACGCCAATCAGCCCGCATCTAGTTTGCCGGCGACACTTTTTGGGACGTTTCCCGCCGACGTTCGCGCTTCTCGTCCAAGAATTTCTTTTAGCGCTTATCCACCAGCCAGAAAGAAACCCGGACTACGCCGACGTCGTAAAAGGGCCCCGCCTTTCTCCCCTTCTCGTGCTCGGCGAATGGCTCGCGCGAGACGTCGACGATCTTCTCGACACCACCGATAGTCGTAACATCGAATTGGAGCAGCTCGTCTGCTAGCTCTGCGACGGTGCTCCGTGCACAGTGCTTCCGTTCTGGGAATCGCTCGCGGAGGAACGCCTGAAGGCTCTCCAGAGTCAGCGGGAGGTCGGCCTTCGACTCATCTACAAGCTGCTCACAAGCTTTCTCGCGGAACGCATCGGACTCCGTAAAGAACATCTCAAAATGCTTATCAGCGATATAAGCGTATCGACGGCTAGGCATCGCGGAGGCCAAACCATTGCCCGAGTCGGCCTGAGGCTGGCAGAGACTCCAAGCGACAGGAGGGTCTGGCCGGCCCCCGTTTGTCGGTCCACCGCGTGTGAGAGTGGGTGGAATGGTGACACGGGGAGCGTAACGGGCCTGGCGGTCGGCGGGTGTGGTGGTCGTGCCGGTGGGCATGTGGGCAACCCCGCAGGGGTTGTCCAAGCGCTGTGGTCAGCTTGCTGTCCACAGCGCGTCATGTCCACGGGCAGGAGCTCGCGGGTGGGCTTTTGCGAACGCGGCTGGGGTCTGCATTCCGAGCGCTGAGTGTGGGCGGCGCTGGTTGTAGTCCTCATGCCAGTCGCCGATCACGACCCTGGCCTCGCCGAGGCATGAGAACTCCTCGACGTTGAGCAGCTCGTCACGCACGCGGGAGTGGAAGGACTCCACGAACGCGTTCTGCCAAGGCGCCCCTGGGTCGATGTAGCTCGTCGCCGTGTGGGTGAAACGGCACCAGTCTTTGAGGGCGTGCGCGGTCAGCTCCGGGCCATTGTCGCAGCGGATGTACTCGGGTGCGCCGCGCTCGGCGGCGAGCTTCTCGAGCACGCTGACAGTCGTGTCTGCGTCGATGCTGCGCGCGACCAGCATCTGGAGCGCCTCGCGGGTGAACTCATCGATGATGTTCAGCAGCCGCAGCGCCCGGCCGTCGGCCGTCTGATCGTGCTGGAAGTCCAGCGCCCACACCTGGTTGGCGCGTTCAGCGCGCAGCCGCCTGGCCGGGACCGTCGAATCTCCCAGGCGGCGACGCTTACGCCGCCGGACGGGCACCCGTAGGCCCTCCTCGCGCCACAGGCGCTGCACCCGCTTACGGTTGATCTCCCAGCCCTCCTCACACAGCCTGTGGTGCGCACGCCGGTAACCCCAGCGCGGGCGCTCCTCGGAGATCTCGCGCAGCCTCCCGCGCACCACGGCATCGCCGCCGGCGCGCGTGAGCTCGTGGCGCTGCGTAGAGCGATGCTGCCCCACCACCTTGCACGCCCAGCGCTCGCTGACACCGAGGCGGCCGCGAAGCATCGCGACCGCCTGACGCCGACGGGCCGGGCTCACCAGTTTCCCTTGGCGATCTCCTTCAACGCCTGGTTCTCGAGCGCCTGGTCAGCGACGATCCGCTTCAACCGGCCGTTCTCGCGCTCCAACTCCTTCAAGCGCTTGACGTCATCGGCCTTCATCCCTCCGTACTGGTTACGCCAGCGATGGAAGGTCGCCTCAGAGACCTCCAGCGCCTTGGCGACCTCCGGGACCGCCTTGCCCTCTCCGAGCATCCTCTCCGCCTCGCGCAACTTGCGGATCACCTGCTCCGGGGTATGCCTGCGTCGCTTCATCAGAGTTCCTTCCTCGTCCATTCTCACGGACGGGTAGAACTCTCATACGCACCGGACCGAACTCAGGGGGTCAGGCCAGGTCAATCGGCTCGTACGGCAGCGCCTCAAACACCGCCCTCAACGGGTCGGAGGATTTGAGAACTGTCCTACCAAGCCCCATCCGAACAGCCGATCCTTCCTATGGACGACGGCCGACAGACACCAGTTCACCGAGCCCTCGGCCACGGCCTCACCGCAGATCCTCCTCGCTGGCCTCCTCGTCGTCATATGGCGCCGCATCGAGCTTGGCGATCACCGGATCTTGCGCACGGCGAAGCAGGATCACAGCCGCAGACAGCGACTCCCTCCGGAAGGGCGCCCACACGAAACCTTGCTGCATCGTAGACTTCCAGTAATGTCGAGCTTCCACAACCGAGACCAGGCGGTCAATGCGGCTCTACGCGAGTTCGAGGCTCTGCGGGCGTTGATGGCGACAAGATTCCAGATGCAAATCGCCCTACTTGTAGGAACGCTGACCGCCACCGGCGTCCTCGGTGGACTTGCTCTACACGACCAGGGCAATCAGAATATTCTCCTACTGATTCCACCGTTAACGTCGGCTGTCGCCATCATTCATCGCGAGCAGAGTCGGCGCATCAGCCTATATGGTTACTACATAGACAGCGAATTGTGGCCATACATTACGCGACTTGTTGATCCCGAACTTCCATCATGGCAGACATACTGGCAACAGCACTCCCGAGGGGTCCTGCTTACACTTGAGGAACTTCCGGCGCGTGGGTTTCTGCTTCTCATCAGCATCGCAGCCTTGGTCGCTCGCAGTAGCGTTATTGGCCTAGGTAGTGGATACGACATGCTGTGGTGGTTCGGTGCCGCTGTGACAGGAATTGGTATTGTCTTTACGTTCCTAAGATGGCCGGTCCCCCAGCCACCGATGCGGGGGTGAACACTAACGGGGAATGCCGAAATGCGGCGATGTTGACTCCAGTGGCCTGGGCGCTCTTACCGGCTCGCCGGCGAGGCGCGTAGCTAGCGCTGACGTTGGCTGCGTGGATGCCGCACGCGATCAGTTGTGCTGGGAGTCTTCCGGAGGACGCCAGGCCGGAACATCCCTGCCACAGCGTGGCGGGGCGTGATCGACTCATCGCGACATCGCGATTCAAGCCCTGCGCGCGCCGTGCCGAAGTTTGTGCAGATGAGTACGCCCGCCTTCGGAGCACCGTCGGCGCCGGCCGTTGCGGATTCGGCCGAGCCCACCAGCGCACATGAGCTAAAAACGCTGATCCTCTCGCGCCATCCGGCGATTGCGATCGAGACGAACGAGGAGGAGCGTCTCGACACTCTGCTTGCGGCAGTGGCGGCCGAGACCCATCTGACGATCTTCGAATGGACGATCACACAGGGCCTGGTGCGCCGGCCGGGCGCGCAGGTGGTGTATGGCACCACCGACCCGCTGCGCATGCTGACCGCAATCGGCGAGCTCGCGGTCGATGGGTTGTATGTGCTCAAGGACTTCGACGCACACATAGCGGACCCCGCGGCCTCGCGCGCGTTCCGCGAACTGCTCGAGCGCTTTACCGCGCCGGCGCAGCGCTCGACGATCATGTTGGTATCCGCGACGGTGGATCTTCCGGCCGAGGTGGAGGCGCAGGTGGTGCGCTATGAGCTGCAGCTTCCCCGCCACGAGGAGTACCGCGCGGCGATCGAAACCGTGGTCGAATCGCTGCGCCTGAACGGCAGCGCGAAGGTCTCGATCGCGGCGGCCGACTACGACGAGTTCGCGGCCGCGTTGAGCGGCTTGACGCTCGAGCAGGCGCGCCAGGCGGTCGCGCAGGTGGCAATCGACGATGGCAAGCTGACGATCGAGGACCTCGGGCGTGTGGTCGATCTCAAGGCGCGGGCGATCCGCGACGGGGGCCCGCTCGAATACTTCCCGGCGCTCGAGAACAAGTTCGAGCTCGGCGGCTTCGCCAACCTGCGGCACTGGCTCGAGCGCGCTCACGTGGCCTTCAGCGCGGAGGCGGCAGCGCTCAACCTGCCGGCTCCGAAGGGCGTAATGCTGGTGGGAGTGCAGGGCTGCGGCAAGTCGCTCGCGGCGAAGGTCGTCGCGCGGGAATGGCGACTGCCGTTGTTGAAGCTGGACGCGGGACGCCTCTACGACAAGTACGTCGGCGAGTCCGAGAAGCATCTGCGTCGCGCGCTGACAACCGCAGAGTCGATGGCTCCGGTGGTTCTGTGGATCGACGAGATCGAGAAGGGCATGGCGCCGAGCGGCGATGGCGACGCCGACGGCGGGCTCAGCCGGCGCCTGTTCGGCTCCTTTCTCACGTGGCTGCAGGAGAAGCGCGCAGACGTGTTCGTGGTGGCGACAGCCAACGATCTCTCGGCACTGCCGCCGGAGCTGCTGCGCAAGGGCCGCTTCGACGAGATCTTCTTCGTCGACCTGCCTGACGCCGCGGAGCGGGAGGCAATCCTACGCATCCACCTGTCGCTGCGCAAGCAGGATCCGGAGCATCTGAACCTCACCCAGATCGTGGATGCCGCTGACGGCTTCAGTGGCGCGGAGCTCGAGCAGGCTGTGATCGTCGCCCTGCTGCGAGCGCTCCAGGAGCACCGAGCGCTCGACACGCAGCTCTTGCTCGACGAGCTCGCGGCTACCGTTCCGCTCTCGGTCTCGCGACGCGAGGACATCGAACGGCTGCGAGCGCTGGCACACGAACGTTTCGTTCCCGTGCGCTGAGTGCTGCGATACCACGCGAACGGTGACTCATCCGCGCGGCGCCCCCCTTGCCGAGACGGGGTGCCGTGACCGGGATCGACTGCGAGCTAGGATCGCGTAGATGCCCGACCGCCTCTACTTCACCGACTCCGATGACGCCAACAAGCTGATCGCACAGGACCCGATGGCCTTGCTCATTGGGTTCAGCTTGGATCAACAGGTCTCGGTCCAAAAGGCCTTCGCTGGTCCGCTGGCTCTGCGCGAACGCGTGGGCTCGCTCGACGCGAGGACTCTCGCCGCAACCGACCTCGAAGCCGGCGTTCCGCGAGAAGCCGGCGATCCACCGTTTCCCCGGATCGATGGCGGCGCGTGTGCACGACCTCGCCGTGCATGTAATCGCGCACTACGAAGGCGACGCGTCGCGCGTCTGGACCGACCCGTCCGACGCAGGGGCACTGCGGGCTAACATCGCGGCACTGCCGGGCTTTGGCGAGATGAAGATCAAGGCCCTCGGCGCGGTGCTGGCCAAGCGTTTCGGCGTCGCCGCCGCCCGCGGTCTTGTGCCGCCACACCCAACGCTCGGCGATGTGGACTCGGCGCAGGCACTCATCGCGTACCAGGCGGCCAAGCGCGCACACAAGGCCGAGTGGTCGCAGGCCAAGGCAAAACAGTAGCCGAGACGCCGTACGAACGGCGTGGTGCGCCCGCGACGATGACCGGTCCGTGACATTAGTATCGACGTGCACCGCGCCGTCGAGGCGCGTCTCGGCCGACCTTGGCGTAGAGAACCGGTCGGTAGCTCAGCCGCTCGCTCAGCCAGCCTTCCACACGATCGGGTTTTCCGCGTAGGCGTCGACGCCGTTCCCGGTCCACTCCTCTTGGACGATCGAGCCGCCGCCTCCAACCATGTAGATGACGCAGGTCTGATAGGTGACGCCGTGGGTGAAGTGCGTCGGCTGGATGACGTTTGGACACGGCCTGAAGGTGCCGAGCACCGTCAATTCCTGACCCTGCTGTCCACGGTCATCGGTAGCCTGAAAGTTGGCTGTCGGCTGATTTTCTTCGGCGGCCGCGTCACCTGAGCCAACGTTTTGGATTCGCAGCGAAACGTAGTAGGGGGTCTGTCCCTGCTCGGCCTTTTCGAGTTCCACGCCGTTGAGATCAGCCTGAGAGCCCTTCGTGATGCTGAGAACGGTCAGCTGGAGACGATACGTCGGCTTCGGTGGCCCGCCGGGCTCATAGTCCACGATGGCCGGGGTGCCAAGCGCGAGCTTCGCGCCGGCGGCGGTCGTGCCGGTCCGAGGCTTGGCGCTCGTGGAGACACTCGTGCTCGCTGTCTGGGTTGGGGTTGACGCGGATGATGACGTCGTCGCCGGAGCACTCCCAGTCGAGCTCGTCCCGGATGAGCTCGACCCGCACCCGCAGGCCGCAAGCACCAACAAGACGCCGACTGCCAGCGCACTTTTGCGCATCCTGTGCTGCTTCGGTGACGCCGTTTTCAGCGTGTATCCCATCGTCTCCCCCCTGATCTTCTTGGTAACCGTCGCCTTGCGCTGCAAGCAACCCGCCGCCATCCGACGCGCCGCAAAGACTAACGTAAGAACACGCGAGCAGTCTGAGAAAGATACAACGATGCGGGCGGGCACTTCGGAAGGCGTCGGTCAGACCGCTTGCGCAAAGGCCTCAGATCAGCGGGAGTCAGGTGAACGAAGACCCGGAGGCGTGGTGCGTTCGAGCGCCTCCCAACCTCGGTCGTGTTCGCCTTCGGCCTCATTGGCGGCGATTCCGCCGCGCAGCCCGAACAGCCGCTTGGCCAGCAGCAGGTAGATCACCACCACCACATTGATTATGAAAGCCACGATCTTGAATGGGGTCGCGTGGTGGATGATCTCGTACACCTCCAGCGGCAGCAACGACGTCGTGACGATGAAGGTCAGATACTCCGCCCAGCGACGCTGGTACCACAGGCCCACCGCCTCGATTCCCTCAACGGCTGCGTATGCGAGTAGAACCGCACCGAGCAGGTGCAGGTGAGACGAGGATGTTGTGAACGCGTTGTTGAGGTCATGCCAAAAACCATGGGTGGCATTCAGCCGGCTGGACGCGATGCCTCCCTGCAGGTCGGCCATCACCTTGTAGAAGGTGTCGCGAAGCGTCTTGCGATCGGCCGCGAACACCAGCACGAGGACGCCGAGCCCACCAAGCACGATGAAGTGAAAGGCACGATCGATGGCGATCAGGCGCAGGAGGATCTTGTCGCGCAGGAGCTTGCCTCGCAGCGGCAACTCGATTTCGCTTCGTTGCGGTGGGTAGGCACGCGCGGGGTGCTCAGGCCGGGGCAGCGCCAGCCAGCTATCACAGCGCTGACAGCGGTACCAACGCGTGCCAGTCGAGTCCTCGCGGGCGATGAGCGCATCGTCGGGGCGCAGCTCGGCCGCGTCGGTGCCGGCGAGCTCATGGCCACGCAACCCGCAGACAAGCAGCTCCCAGTGCAGTTGCCAGCGCATCGGAGGCCCGCCGGCGGCCCTACCGACGACGAACAGCCGCCGCCAGCGCGGGGTTGGTCCAGCCAGCGTCCGTGGGATTCAAGGTCGTCCCCGGCGCCACGATCTCGTCGATGCGGTCGAGCAGCGCGGTATCGAGTTGCACGTCCGTCGCGCCGAGCTGAGACTCGAGCTGCTCGATCGTGCGCGGACCGATGATCGCCGCCGTCACGGCCGGGTGACGGATGACGAACGCCAGCGCCAGGTGGATCAGTGAGACACCGGCCTCCTCCGCCAGCTGCGCGAGCGCGTCGGCGGCCTCGAGCTTGGCCTGGTTGGCCGGAATCGAGAGGTCGTAGCGCTGTGGGATCATCGCGGCCCGCCGGGAGGTCAGATCCTCGGCGCCCTTGCGCCAGCGCCCCGACAACCAGCCGCCGGCAAGTGGACTCCATGCGATCGCGCCCATCCCGAAGTCGCGGCAGACGGGCAGCACGTCAGCCTCGATGCCGCGAGCGAGGATTGAATACGGCGGCTGCTCGCAGACGAAGCGCTGCAAACGCTGCTCGCGGGCCACCCACTGAGCCTTCACGATCTCGGCCGCGGGGTAGGTAGAGGAGCCGATGTAGCGCACCTTGCCCTGAGCCACTAGGTCGGTGAGCGCTCCGAGCGTCTCCTCGTGATCGGTCCACGGATCCCAGCGATGCACCTGGTAAAGATCGATCCAGTCCGTTTTCAGGCGCCGCAGCGAAGCCTCGACCTCCTGGAAGATCCAGCGCCGTGAGTTTCCGGCCTGGTTGGGATCGTCGCCCATCGTGCCGTGGAACTTGGTTGCGAGCACGACGTTCTCGCGTCGCCCGCCGCCCAGTGCCTTGCCGACGATCTCCTCAGACTCCCCGCGCGAATAGACATCGGCGGTGTCGATGAAATTGATCCCCCCGTCCAGCGCCCGGTGGATGATGCGGATCGCCGCATCATGGTCGGGCTCCCCCCAGGCGCCGAACATCATCGCGCCGAGGCAGAGCGAGCTCACGTGAACACCAGTGCGTCCGAGCGTCCGCTGCTCCATGTCCCGCACCTTAGCGCCCGCCAGTGAAGCGACGGCCCACCCCCTCAAATTAGCCCTTGGCGTACGGCCTCGGCCACAGCTTGGGAGCGCGTGCGCGCGTTGAGCTTCGTCACCACGTCGTGCAGCACGTTCTTGACCGTCCGTTCGGAGTAATGCAGCCGCGTCGCCACCTCGCGCGTGGACTGCCCTTCGGCTACCAGCGATAACACCTGCTGCTCGCGTGCAGTCAGCAACGACAGCGAGAGGCCGTTCGGTTCGAGCAGGTCACGCGAGACCCTGGTGAGCCCCTGCATGAACTCGTTGAGCAACTCCGGCGCGAGCACGCCCGCTCCCTGTGCGGCGGCAACCGCGGCCGAGCCGAGAGCGTCCGGGGTGAGCGTGTCCTTGCACAGGTAGCCGATCGCACCTGCCTGGATGATCGCGAGCACCTCGTCGGGGTCGCGGCGGGCCGAGCAGGCGATCACGCGGGCGGGGCTGCCGTCGACGAGGCGCCGGATCAGGCGCGATCCGCCGAAGCGGTGTGGATCGACCATGATCACGTCCGCGCGGGGCAGCTCGGGCGCGGCAAACGCCTCCTCGGGGGTTGCCGCCTCGCTCACCTGTGTCACATCCGCCACCTCCGCGAGGCAGGCTGCCAGCCCGCGGCGATAGACGCCATGTGGATCCAGCACGAATACGAGCATCATCTCACCAAACACGTCCTGGGCAAAGAGGGCGGACGAGAGTACCGGCGCCTGCTCTCTTTCGAGCCATTAGCATACGCTCAGGATGCCACTCGTGCTGACGAGCAACGCGATCATCACATGTGTGCACGAGGGCGTGGTGACAGTGGTGCCACACCAGGAGAAGGTGAGCATCGGGGGCGGCTTCGTGATCTGCGAGGGCGACCTGGAGGCGGCGCCGATCGCCGGGTGCACGCAGGTGGCGCCGGGCACCAAGCCGTGCACCACGGTGGTGGAGTGGCTGCCCGTGTCCTTCTCCGAGCACGTGCTGGTACAGGGGCGTCCCGTGCATCTGCAGACGTCGATCGGCACCACCGACGGAGTCCCCCCGGCGACCGTGTACGTCGTGTTCCCCGGCCAGGAGACCGTTCAGGGCTGAGCGGCAAGCACGCACCGCTCAGCTGACCCCGGGCAGCGGCTGCCAGCTCGGGTGGGCCACACCACCCGCGAGGAACACGAGCGCGCCGGGGTGCGCCGGGTCGAGGCGGTAGAGCAAGCCGAGGCTCGGCGTGCAGCCGGGGTCGGCGGCACTCTGTGTCTCCCCCGCCTGCACGAGCAGTTCGGCTCCGTCGGTGCGCCACTGCACCGCGCACACCGCTTGTCCCGCCGGCAACCGGGTGGCCTTCGCCAACGCGAGGTCCGAAGGCGCGACCAGCGCCACGGCGGGTGGGCCGGCGAAGTCTTCCACGAGCGCGAGCTCCTTGCCGTCGGGCGAGAACGCCCCGGCGAGCACGCCGGCGTCCATCGCGGTGGGCGTCGCAAGCCGCCCCGTCCCCCAGTCGGAGGCGCGGGTGGAGAACGGCACGGCGCTGGTGAATTGGAGCAATCCCACCACGCCGGGCGCGGGCGAGGTGCGGGCCGCCGCCACCAGCAGTTCCCTGCCGCTCGGCGACCAGGTGATCGAATCTCCCAGCGTCCAACCGGACACCTCTATGCAGCTGGGGGAGCTGTGTGCGACCGCGAACAGGCACAGATCCTCGGCGCCGCCGCCGCGCTGTGCGACGGCGGCGATCACCTCCGGGGCGGAGGGAGTCGATGGGAACGTCGGCAGCGCAAACCGCTCGCCCGCCGGCGTGAGCGCCACTGGCCCGCCGGCGCCCTGCGCGCTCGTCAGCATCACGCGACCATCGGAGACGTAGGCGATGCTCCTGCCGTCGGGCGACCACGTCGGTTCGGTGGCTTGCTGCGGGCCGGCGGCAACGGTGGCGACCTGCTTCCCGCTCACTCCGTCGAGCGTGTACACACTGTGACCGTCGTCGACCGCAACCTCCGGGAACCCCGCGGAGAGGACGAGCCTCACCACTTCGCCGCGGCGCACCTTGGCGCCCGCCGCGGGCTCGGTGCGCACCAGCCGGCCCGTGGGCACAGTCGCGCTGATGGCGATCGTCCGCTTGCTCCGCAGCCCTGCCTTCGTTAGCGTCGCAGTCGCCGCGACGGCGGTGGAGCCCGAGCTGAGTGGGGGCAACGGGACAGTCGAGGACTTGGTGTGCGAGCCGGTCTTCGGCTTCGCCTTCTTCGCGGCGGTCTTTGCCCCCGCTTTCGGCTTGGCTCCCTGCTTCGGCGCGGCGTGGAGCGGGCGTGAGCGGACAGGCTCCCCCAGCTTCACCGCCACTGCCGTGCCGACTGGTACGACCGTGTTTGCCGGACGGGTCTGGGCGACAATCACTTCCGTGTTCAGTGGATGCGCCAGATGAGCGGAGGAGACGGTGCCGAGAATCAGGTTGGCCGACTTGAGCTTCTGCGCGCCGGCGGCCGGCGATTGCCCGATCAGGTTGGGGACGGCCGCGACCTTACCGAGCGTCACGTCCACGGCCTTGGGACCTGTGACTTGCGTGCCCTTTTCTGGATCTTGGTCGACAACAACCCAGCCATCCGGCTCGCTGGCGGGCTCGATCTCGCCGATCGCGTACCCTGCCGCGCTCAGGCTTTTCCAAGCGCCTTCCGGCGAGAGGTCGTAGAGGTCGGGGACCGCTTCGGGGTGGCGCTTGGCCGCGGTGAGCAGTTCGACCTTGCTGTGGCGGCCGACCCGGTGTCCCGCACACGGAAGCTCGGCGAACACGTACCCGGAGGGCACTAGCTTGGCGGGGTAGTTCGTCTTGCAGCGCGTGTGCTTGTGATGAGCCGGCTCCACGGTGGGTTGCTCTTCACCTTCCACTTCCCCCGCCTCGAGGTCTTTGAGCGCTAAGACGATCGGGTACCCCACCGCCTTGGGTACCCGCACCCGTTCGCGGTCGACTTTGACCCGCCATGCCAGGAACACGAGGAGCGCAACGAGCAGCAGTGCGCTCCACCACGGCAGCCACGCGCGCTGGCGGAAGACCGCCGCGTGCGAGGGGGATTTGCGATCGCCCTGGTCGCCCTGCTCGGCGTCCACCCCCCCGGCGAGCCCCACCTGCAGGGTCAGCTCGTGGTTGATCGTGCTGCCCATCAAGAGCGAGAGCGTCTTGGTGGGGTACACGAAGAGATCGGCCTGCAGCTCCCCCCCGCGTGGGATGTGCTGCTCAAGGGCCTTGGGGCCCGTCCCGCGCAGGCGGGCAAGCATCCTGCACACCCTGGCCTTCAGATGCCATCCACGTGCGGGACGCGCCTGTACCAGGCTGAAGCAAAAATGGCAGTGCCCGTCCTTGTCGCTGCCGGAGAGGTTCACCTCGATGTCGTGGTTGGAGGCGTTGGTGACAATCACCACCAGGTGACCGCGTCGGCGCCCTTCGGTGCGTTCGGGCTGCACCTGGATACGCAGATCGTCGAACGGTTCGATGCGCAGCTCGCACGAGGCGCTCACCTTCTCGTTGTCCGCGCCGGAGATGGCGGTGATCTTGATCTTCCGGCGCCCCGCCTCCGCCGCCGGGGAGCACGGAGCCTTCAGGATCACCTTGAACTCTTCCTCGGGCCGCTTACCCGTCTCGAAGGGCAGTTGGTGGAGGGTGGCAGGCTCGATCGTCCACCAATGCTCGGGCAGATCCTCCACCACGAGCGTGTAGCGGTCGACGATCTTGCTCTGATTGCGCACCCGCCCTCTGAGCTCGAGCTTCTTTCCAGGCTCGACCGGCAGCGTCCCATCCCCTTCGCCTTCCTCGAGCAGCGCAATCACGGCGCTCGCACGCTCGGGCGAGGCCGGCGCCTGCCCGGGCGAGTGCGGCCTTTGGGGGGCAGCCGGCGGCCGGGCCGGCCGGTCGGCCGCCGCTGTTGTTCGCGCAGACGCGCCCGTCCACACCAGGTATTCATCGCAGGCGGGGTCCGCACAGAAGTCGCCACCGTTCTGCTGCTCCGCCTGGCACTTGGGACAGATCCGCGTGGTCAATGCTCCGGCCCTGCGGCGGCGTCTTCGCCGAGCTCGGAGGCGTCTTCGCCGAGCTCGGAGGCATCTTCGACGAGCGTGTAGGCAACCTGCATCGGCCGCTGGCGCTCGATCGCGCATTCGACCGCGTTGCGAAGGGCTGGCTTGAGCCGCACCGGGCAGTGCACCTCAAAGCCCGGATAGGGCTTGTTCGGGGGAGCGACCGCTCCATCGAAGAGCGCGACTTCGCCGTGATCCTTGACCTTCAGATGCAGACCTGGGAAGCAGATTTCGAACACCCGCTCCAGGCCGGCTCGGGTACCCCGCAGACGGGCGAGCTGCTCAGCGCTGCCCAACAACTCGCGGCGAACATCCTCGGTGGGCGCGTCGTCGAGCGCCAGGCCAAGCCAGCCGGCGATCGCGTCGACCATCTCTGGGGGCGCAAGCTGCGGCGAGAGGTAGGCCCCCAGCGAGTCGACAATCGCCACGCGCCGATCGAGCACCCGCTCGAGCGCATACAGGAAGCGCATCCCAAACGAACCCTTTTCGCGGTAGATCGAGGGCAGGCCCGAGCGCAGGTATTCACGAGCCGAGGCCACCTTCGGGACGCTCTCGGCGCCTGCGCGAGCGAGCGCCTCACCCGCGGCGGGCGGGTCGTGGCCGTCGCTCACGGTGGGGGGAGTGGCGGGCGCGGGATCGTTCACGCCGCCGAGAAAGGGTCGACCTTGACGCGGTGCAGGCCGGAGGCGATCAGCTCCCCCGAGCCGAGCTCCAGGTCTTCCGTGAGTGCCGCGGAGGTGACCTCGCCGGTTGCGAGCTTCACCTTGTAGACATTCAGGAGCAGGATCTTGTGCACGCCCTCGAGCCCGTGCACGATCGGATAGAGCTCGCCCTGCCGGAGCGGGCGCCCGAACTCCCAGCCCTCGCCTTCACCATCAACCGACCCTCCCACCAAAGGGTTGAGATAGGTGTTGAGCGCCTCGAGGATGCGACGCTGGACATCCACGGCGTCGGTGGACGGACTCGCCACCGCCTGCACCACGACCCTGACGGCGCGAAAGCGAGGGATCGCGAGGCCGACGGTAGTGCCCACCAGCCGGCACTCGTCGAGGCGGCGTTTGACCTCATCGAGCAGATCCTGATCGGCTTCCAGCTCGCGCGGGCTCAGCCTGCGTCCGGCCGGGCTTTCCACCCCCGGGACGATGTACACGCAGGTGACGCCCTGAACCTGCACGGGCAGGCAGTGGGCTCGCGCAACGCGACCCGAGGCGACGCGCGCGAGGTCCTCGAAGTCCTCCCTCGTCACCGCACGGGTACGGGTGCGCAGCACGGCGCTCGCGCGCCGGCGGGCGAGTTCGAGACTCTCAGCGTCTACGCCCCCGCTGGCCGCCTTGGGGTTGGTGACCGATCTCACGCCCGGGATCGGCCGGCGCAGGCGGGTGAGAGTCGCCTCCGCCACATTGCCGAGCGTCCCGCCACCGTAGCGATAGGCGCTGAAGCGCAGTTCGCTGCGTTGCGCCGGGATCGCGCCGTAATGGCGAAATGTGCCGTCGCTCTGGCGCACGGCCAGGCCGAGCTCGATCTCCCCAGTGCTCTCGTCGAGCATGTAGTGGTGGTCGTCGCGTTTGCTCTCGGCGAACGTCTCCACGCGGCACCAGTGCTCCCAGCGATCGCCGTCGGGATCGTCGCAATTGTGCACTTCGAGATGCTCGGCGTCGAGCGCCGGCAGGATCGGCGCGCAGCGCAGCCGGAAGGTTTGTCCCGGGGTCCCGTCGCTATGGCCCAGCAGCTCCTTCTCCACACGCCGGAGGTGCCCGGCGGGGATCGTCGCTCCTGCCGGCGCGGCGGTCAGCGAGAAGATCTGCGGAGGACTTTGGTAGCGATTGTCGGGGGCGTCGGCGGGAGGGGCGACGACGCTGCAGCGCAGCCAATGTCGGGGGTGACTGTGACCTTCGATCGGGACGGCTGCGGTGCGCGGCGGCAGGTCGAGCTCGATCGATCCCCGTTCCACATTGAAGCCTTCGGTGGTGTCGCTCAATGGCTCGATCGCGTCCGACCAGTTGGCGTCGGCGAGGCCGGCCAGCGCAATGAAGCCTTCGGTGGTGTCGCTCAACGGCTCGATCGCCGCCGACCAGTCGCCGCGTGCGAGACCGGCCGGCGCATCCGGCTGCGCCTGCGCCCGCTCGACATGCGGCACAGAGACCTGCCACGCCAACGGAGGCTTCTTCGGATTGACGCCGACACCGCGCGCCGCCTTGCAGTCCACGTCGACTCGCATCAGCAGGCGATCGAGCGGCCGGTCGAAGCCGAGCATCAGGCAGTCGCCCGGCAGCGGTTTCTCACTGAAGGCAGAGCAGTCACGTCCCTGCGGCTGCGCGCGGCCGTCGCTGACTGGGATGTCGAGCCAATCGGAGCCACGCTTGAACAGGCACACCGTGGGTCGCACCGGGCGGATGATGAAGTCGGTGTTGGTTTGGAAGACGACCGGACCGTGCATCTGGGTGCGCTGGGTGGCGACCTCGGTTTCCCATGCGGGTATGTACACCTCCTGGGCGGGCGGGTGCTCGAATACGAAGCGCAGCTCGGTGCGAGCGGCCTCGGGCGGCCGTAGGCGGACGTCGAGCAGCGAAAGCAGCGCCACGTGCAGCTTCTCCGGCAGCCGGTTGATCCGGTAGGAGAGCATGTCGGTCATCCACGCGAACAGCTCGATCAGCGTGATCCCGGGGTCGGAGACGTTGACCTCGGTCCACTCCGGACAGTGCTTGGTGATGCTTTTGCGGCACTCGTTGACGAGATCTTGAAAGCGCAGGTCGTCGAGCGCCACCTCCGGCATGGTCATGCGGGCACCACCTCCAGCACCATCATGCGAGGCTCCACCTTCAGCACCATTATGCGAGGCTCCACCTCCGGCACCGTCATGCGGGCACCACCTCCGACACTCATGGCTCCTCGGCCGGAATCACGTAAAAGGGGTGAACCAGGTTGTGCGCGGAGTTGGTCGCACGCAGGCGGTAGCCGACGAGGATCTGGAGGATGCCCTCCTCAACGCGACCGAGGTCGAACTCGATCGACTCGGTCTCCACGCGCGGCTCCCAGCGGTCGAGCGCGACGCGCACCGCGTGCTCGACCCGCCCGAGGGTGAGGGCGTCGATCGCGGCGAAGACACAATCGTGCACCGCACAGCCGAACTCCGGCCGCATCGGCCGTTCGCCTGGGGTTGTCGTCAGGATGATGCGGATCGCCTGTTCGACGTCGAGCTCGTCGTGCGCTAGCGCCACGCGCCCGTGGCCGTCGACGTCCAGCGGGAAGGCGACGCCCGTGCCGAGGTGCCGTGTCATCCGAGCAGCACCTCGCTCCCGGAGATCTGCACGGTGCCGCTCGCCCGCACGGCGATGTCCCCACCCTTCACCGTCACGCTCCCATCGGCCTGCAGCACGACCGACGCACCTCCTAGCGCGAGCTCTTCCTGGGCCCGCACGGAGACACCTTCGGCGCCCTTGAGGGAGATAGCTTCCTGCGCCGCGATCGAGGTTGCGCCGGCCGCCTTGAAGCTGATGTCGTGATCGCTGGCCAGCGCGAACGAGCCGTCGGACTTCACCAGCTCACCGGGGGTAGCCCGTCCGTTCCACACCGATCCGAGCACGTAGGGGCGGCGCGGATCGCCCTGCTCGAAGGCGAGCACCACCTCGTCGCCGGGCATCGGCATCATCAGCAGACCGCGGCCGGCGCCGGCGGCCGGCGCTGCGATCCGCGCCCACCACCCCTCGGCGTTTTCTCCGAGCGCCGGGTGCTGGACGCGCACGCGCCCGAGGCCGTCCGGGTCTTCGGTTTGCGTGACGACCCCAACGACGACGCTCGCCCCCCACCGCGGCGGCGCCGAGGCGGGGTCGAGCAGCCCGGCGATCGTGCGCGCCATGCGGCCGGACACCGTGAAGTGCATCTCGTAGCCACGGCCGCCGGAGAGCACGTGCGTGGTCGAGGTGAGGGTGTAGCGGCCACCGAAGCGCGTGCCCACACCGCTCACCTGCACCCGGCTGCCGGCTCGCAGGCGAGGATCGCCGACGGCGACCCCGTCGGCCTCGACCCAGGCGTTGGTCAACCGCGCGGCGAGGCTGCCGGCAAGCGCGCTCGCCTCGTCGTGGCTGACCACGGTGCGGTCACCCACCGTCCACTCACCCGCTCCACTCGCTGCGGCCACCTCGCCGCGCCCGGAGCCGGGGCTGGAGTCCGGGGTCGGCGCGCTCTCGCTGGCGACGATCGCTTCGGCGCTCGCCGGATCCCAGCCTCGCACCTCGACGCCTTCCACCTGCTGGGCAGCGGTGATCCGGGGGCGGAAGCAGAGCAGCTGCTCGGGTGCGCGCAGCTGCAGCGGCGCTCCCGCGGAGGTCGACCCGGCTGGGCGGAAGTGGACCGTGGCGCCCTCGCCGACCACCTCGAAGTCGATCGCGTCCGCGAGCCGCCACAGCAGCAGCCAGTCGGTCTCCTCGCTCTGCAGCACGAAGGGATGGACGGCGTCGCTCGCCGCGGAGCCGGTGATCGACGGGGTGAGGCCGGCGGCGTCGATCACCTGCGCGGCGATCTCCCCGCTGGTCATGTTCTGGAAGACCTGGGTGCGGCGCTGCTGGTGCAGGACGAACGCCGGCTCGTACGCGGTGGCCGCGATGAACGCGCCACCGACAAGCAGCTCCAGCTCGATCGACGCGATGCGCCCGCTGAATACGCTGCTCGCTGAGCCGCCCGCCGGCGGCGCGAACAGCACCTCGACGGTGCGGCCAACCGCAAGTAGGTCGTCGTCGACGTGCGCGAGCTGCGGGTCGGCGAGCCGCAGGAAGGCCTGGTCGGGCAGGCGCAGGCTGTCGCGAACGCGCAACAGAACGAGCAGCGCGGCGAGCTCGGGGGCAAGCGCGGCGCCATCGATACGCACCACGCTGGAGGCAAGCAGCGGCGGCGACTGGAAACTCATTGGCCGCCGCACCCGCGCAGGTCGAAGGTGGGGGTGCTCGTCGGACTCCAGGCCAGACGGGTCGAGAGCGCCCAACAACTCATCGGGCGCCGGACCCGGGGATCGTGAGCGCCCGGCCGCGCCCGAGCGCGAGCGGGTCGTCGATCGCGTTGGCTTCGGCGATCTCGCGCCAGCGGGTGGGATCTCGGTAGGCGGCGTGGGCGATCGAGGGCAGCGAGTCGCCCTCGCGCAGGACATGGACGCCAAGCTTGGCGCTCGCGCGCGTGGTGGGGTTCTGTGCCGGCGCAGCGCCGCTGCCGGAGCGGCTGTCGGCCTTTTCGACCTGCACCAGTGTGAGCGCACAGATCGCGCGGATCGGGGTGCCGTCGGGGCGAAACAGCGTGTAGTGCACGTCCAGGTGGCGGGCAACCGCCTTGAAGGTGACCGTCGGGCCCCAGGTGAAGGTGACGGTTGGCGGGCGGCCGGCATTGCCGGCGCCGCTCGCCTGCTCGGTTACCTCCATCATCAGGAACAGCTGGTCGGTGACGCCGCGCACATCCCCGGCGGTGGTATCGGAGGCGTCGAACAGCAGCTTGAGCGTGAGCTCCCGTGCGAGCCCGCCGGCGAACTGGATGCTCGGCAGGCTGGCCCCGACGACCGGGGTTGCGCGCCAGTGATTAGACTTGGAGACGGCGTACTGGTGGGGGTTGAACCAGCAGTGCAGCGGCGCCTGCCCCTCGATCTCCAGCTGGGCCTTCTGGTAGCTGATCTGCTGGCTGGCCATCAGCCGGGCAGCAGGCCGGCGTGGGCGATCTCGAGCGTCTCGCTGGCCACCTCGCCGGTCTCGGCAAGCGTCGGGCCAACCCAGCGGACTGGCAGCGCGTGGCTGAACCGCCACGAGCGCTGCATCTTGCCCAACTCGTTCAGCAGCGTGAGCGTGACCGTGGGCCGCTTGTCGAATTCGCGGACCGACCACATCCAGTCGAGCAGCCCGGTCTCGTTGGTAATCCCGCGGCTGAGCAGCAGATTTGGGTAGCGGATGTGCCCGCGCAGCCTGTGGACGAAGCCGTTCTGGCCACCTTCGGCGTACTCCAGTGTCTCGTATTCGACCTCCAGCCCGCCGCAGCGCGCGAACACGCCGACCGTGATGTCGGGGATCTGAACCTGAAAGTAGCGCGCCGCGCCAACCGTAGAGCTGGCGTCGAGCAGCGCGTCATTGCTCCACGCCATCGTCTGGTCCTCACGTTCCGAACAGCGTTCCCATACGCTCGCGCTCGACGAGCAGCTCCCGGCGCAGGCGGGCGATCAGCTCTTCGCAGAGCTCCTCCATGTCGGGCGCACCGCCTGGCTGCTGGGACTCCGCCGGGCGCGAGACGGCGCCGAGCGTGGCGGGAGCTTCCAGTCCGAGGCTGGCGCTGGACGCAGAGGGGTCGGGGGGCCGTGGGCTGAGCCGCGACAGAGCACCCCGCGCGGCGCCCTCCTCGACACGTCCGCGTCGCAAGGGAGCGCCGGAACGCATCATCGCCTCGCGGTTGCGCGCTCGCTCCTGGTCTTGGCGCAGACCGATTGGCAGTCCCTCGGGCCACCCGGACCCGTCGCTGGGCGCGGGCTCGCGAGCGAGGGACACAGGAGCACTGATCGACGGCGCAGAGCCGCCAACGAGCGGCGCCGGCGCGCCGGCCACGGAGGTGGAGCCCCCGACGAGCGCGAACCCGACCGGGAGCGCGAAGCTGTATTGGGTGTGGGCCACGGCCTACTTCACCCGTTCCAGTCCCTCGTGGGCGAGATGGATCTCCTCGAGCAGCATCTCGCTGGTGTCGGGCACCAGCGTCCCCACGACGTAGTTACAGGGCCAGGCATTGATGACCTTCCACGTCGTCTGCTGCTTGCCCTGCACGTCCACGATGAAGATTTCACCGTTCTTGCGCTGGCCGTCCACGCCCTTGGTGATGATCGTGTTGCGCCATTCCCACAGGCTCATGTCGGTGTCGATGCCCTTCTTGAGCACCAGGTTCTGCCAGCCGAGTTTTCCGGCGGTCTTGACGTAGGAGGCCTTGCCTTCCTTGTTGACCTGGTGCTGGACGACCACGTCGTTCTCGGAGCCGAATCCCCGAGATTTCGCGGAACGCCGCGACGTTGAGGCCGTCGAAGCGCACATAGAAATATGAAGAGTTGACCGCCTCACCCTGCTCGACTGCCGCCATGGTCTGATGCCTCCTGTCTCGTGCCGCTCAGGCAGCGCCTTCGCCGGCGGTGTATTGGCTGATGCGGAACACGACGAACTCTGCGGGCTTCACCGGCGCGATCCCGATCTCGGTCACGACCTGACCGGCTCGATCAGTTCGGGGGGATTGGTCTCGCTGTCGCACTTGACGTAGAAGGCCTGGTCGGGCGTGGCGCCGAACAGCGCCCCGTTGCGCCAGGCGATCGTCAGGAAGTTGCTGACCGCGATCTGCAGCTGGATCCACAGGTGTTCGTCGTTGGGCTCGAACACCGCCCACTGCGTGCCGCGCATGATCGAGTCCGAGATGTAGTTGAACAGGCGTCGCACGTTCAGATAGCGCCACTCGGGGTCGCTACGAGAGCGTGCGCGCGCCCCACACCCTGATGCCGCGTCCCGGGAAGGAGCGGATGCAGTTCAAGCCGGCGCGGTTCAGCTCGCCCTGTTCGACGTCGGTGACCTGAAAGCCCAGGCCAGTGATCGCCATGATCCCCTCGTTGGCCGGCGCCTTGTGCACCCCCCGGGTCGTGTCGGTGCGTGCCCACACCCCGGCCACATGCCCGCACGGGGGAATCAGCGTCGGGAATTTGCGTCAGCGGATCCATCACCTCCAGCCACGGGTAGTACAGCGTCGCCTGCTTGGAGTCGTAGTCGGCGTCGTTGACCCGCCAGGCAAGTGCCCGTTGGGGGCTCATGTCGCGGGGAGTGTCGAGCACCGCAACGCGGTCGGCCATCTCTTCGCAATGGGCGATCACCTTGCCCTGGAGGTCGCGCAGCTCGGTGTCGTTCTTCGCCACCGACGTCAGGTCGGGGACGCACACGATCGAGATATCCTCGATCGCCGCCAGGCTGCCCAGCCCGCTGCGGTCGGTGGTACTTCCCTTCGAGCTCCGTTCGCCTCGACCTCTTCCACTAGCTTCGGCCGCGCGCTCAGCTGGTAGGTGCCCACTGCCGGCCGCAGACGCTCGTCGACCGGCAGGCGCTCGAGTGTGATGAGCCCGGACTTGAGCGTGACCGGCTCGGACCTGTCGTCCCCTTCGTTCACCGTTGCCACAAGCGCAGCAGCCTCCACATGCTCGAACTTCTCGTGCTTGGTTCCGGCGGTCAGCACGAGCGTGTAGGTCGCCTCGGGCAGCTGCGGAGCTTGCTCGGCGTCGGCGGCCCCCTCGGCGCCGGCTCCTCCCGCGCCAGTCTTTGCGTCAGCCCCCTCGGCGCCGGCTCCTCCCGCCCCGGTCTTTGCGTCAGCCCCCTCGGCGCCGGTTTCCCCCGCGCCTCCCTCGGCTTCAGGCGGCTCTGCACCTGCACCGTTCTGCGAGCCCTGCTCAGGGAGGGCCGGGGGGTCGAGGGTCAACTCCAACCGCACCTCCTTGATCCCGGACAGGGCCGTCGCTTCGAAGACCGCGGTCTTGTGCTTCTCATCCGGCAGCGCCGCTCGCGGCTGGCCGGTACCTCCCACCCGCACCACCCAGCACTCCGTGCCCTGGTTGGCGAAGAAGCCGCGCACGGCGTGCGCGAGGTAGGCACCCTCCATGTACGGCCCCCGTTGGGGATGGTCGGGATCGCCGTAGATCCGCTCGAACTGTGACCAGTCGGTGATCTTTTCGGGCCGGTTGAGCGGTCCTCCCGGCGCGAGGCCGATGAACGCCGCGGTCGAGGTGCTGACGCCCTCGATCGGCTTGTTGCGTGCGGGGATCTCCTCGACGTAGACCCCGGGTGTCATGTACGTCGGCATGTCACTCCTCGGTTGGTGATTGAGTGGAGATCAGCTCACGGCGCAGGTCGGCCAAGCCGCCGGCCGCGACCTCACGGATCGCCGCGGTTCCGGGCTCGGCGATCCGCATGCGGTTCTCCTCGGAGGCCCACATGATCACCGTGGCGCCAGGCGCCGCGAGCCTGATGCGGTCGCACAGCGTCCGGGCTCCTCCCGCCCCGAGCGCGAGCACGACCGCGTCGGGGGCCACCTCTCGCGCCAGGGCCTCGATCGCGAGCGGCCGGCTCTCCTCGCCGACGATCTCGATGCCGTCCTCGCTCAACATGCGGCGCATGCCGACCGCTGCCACCGGGCTGAGCCGCGCGAGCAGCACTCGGGGCGGGCGCGAGGGGCTCTCGGTGTGAGTGGATCCCTCCCCGTGCAAGGCGCCCTCTGCTAGCAAGGCTTCCTCTGCGTGCGAGAAGCTATCCGCCACGTCGTCCTCGTCCAGGTGGTTGTACGCCGCATCGTCCTCGTCCAGGTGGTTGTCCGTCATCTCCCTGCCCAAGATGCACGCCACGTGCCGCGCGCACCAGGGTGGAGTGGGCAGCTGTGCGGGCAGTGCCCGCTGCCCACATGGCCGATTCAGCGGGGACCGACACGCAGCCGGGGCGACTGCACCGCCGGTCCGCGGCGCAGGGTCACTCCGGAGGGGAAGGGAACGGTGACGATGTAGTGAAACGAGAGCTTGTAAGGGCCGCCGACCGCCATCCAGAAGTCCGGGGTCGCGTCATGCCGGGGATCGCCCACCCGTGTGCGCAGGGGACCCAGCTGTTCGCACAGTCCGGCGAGCGCCGCCGGCAACACCTCCCCGGGGACCTCCGGGTGGCTGTGCAGCACGGTGAGCGCCTGCGAGAGCAGGCGATGCTCGTCCTCGACCGCGCGTGACCACGCGGTGAGCGTGTAGGAGGCGTCGAGCCACAGCGGCGGTCGCGTCTCGGTGCGGCGGCCGCCCGCCTCGCCGCGATCCCACTGCGCGCTGCGGCGCTGGTGGTTCTCGCGCAGGTCGTACAGAAAGAGGTTGAGCGTCGGCTGGGTGACGGCGGCCGCCCAGTCATGCTCGGGCGCCTCGAAGGCCACGCTCACGCCCGCAAAGCCCACCCGCTCGAGCTCGCGACGCAGGAGCGTGCGCAGCGCCTCGTCGAGCTCGGCGAGAGAAGTGTTCGGAGATACGGCAGTGGTCAGCTCCACCAGGCATAGCTCAGCACGAGCGCACCCGCACCGGAGCTGCACACGTCCGCCGAACGGGCAGCCGGAGGGGCATACCGCGTGCCCCTTTTGGTCAGCCCGCGCCGCCGCTGGCCGTCGGAGAGCCCGCGCCGCCGCCGGCTATCGGGGAGCCCGCGCCGCGGCCGGTGATTGGGGAGCGCGCTCCGCTGCCAGCCGTCTGAGTCGCGCCGTAAAAGCGCTCGAAGTCGGCCTCGAGCGTGAGCCGACCGAGCTTGTCGTACTCCAACGCTATGGCGCGCACGACGTGCTCCATTGCGATCGGGGCGCCCTCCTCCGCGGCGAGCAGGGCGGCGGCGAGCGCAGCGTTGCGGATCGAGCCGCCCGCGAGCTTGAAGCGTGCGGCCAGGAACGGAAGCTCGATGTCGCTCTGCTCCCGCCGCGCCTGGACGGGGAGCAGCCGCTGCCACAGACGCTCCCGCTCGTGCGGCTCGGGGAAGGGAAAGTCGACGACGAGGTCGAGCCTGCGCAGGAAGCCCGCGTCGATGTTCTGGCGCAGGTTGGTCGTCAGAATCACCGCGCCGGCGTAGCCCTCGATCCGCTGCAGCAGGTAGGCGACCTCGACGTTGGCGTAGCGATCGTGGGCGTCGCGCACCTCCGAGCGCTTGCCGAACAGCGCGTCGGCCTCGTCGAACAGCAGCACCGCGTTGGAGCCATCGGCGGCCGCGAAGATCCGGTCGAGGTTCTTCTCGGTCTCGCCGATGTACTTCGACACCACAGTGGCGAGGTCGATGCGGAAGAGATCGAGCCCGAGGTCGCGCGCGACCACCTGGGCGGCCATCGTCTTGCCGGTGCCCGACTCGCCGGCGAACAGCACGGTGAGCCCCGCAGCCGAGCGCGGCGGGCCGGCGCCGCCCCACTCCAGCAGCACGCGGTCGCGGTGGCGCACGAAGGAGGCGATCGTGCGCAGCGCGCCCAGCGAGCGCTCCGGCAGCACGAGGCTCTCCCACCCCGCCTCTCCCTCCACGCGGTCGGCCAGCCCGCCCAGCCCGTGCCGCGAGGCGCCGCGCGCGCCGTGGTCGAGATCCTCCGCCGTGGGGGCGCCATCGCCGCGGGCGCGAGCGCGCGTGCCGGCGATTCCCGCGGCGCGCTCGATCTGCGTCATCGAGAGGCGGAACTTGACGGAGACGTCGTCGACCCCAGCGTCCCCATCGACCGGGCCGCCCTCGAGGAGCGCCGACCACACCGCGCGACGTTCGGGCAGGCCGAGCGCGGGGATGCGCAGCAGGTGCATTGGCTTGGAGCCGAGCACGCTGGCGCCGGCGGTCGACTCGACGCACACGAGCGCCCGTTCGGGCCCCTCGCGCAGCGCCCCCCAAACCGCTTCGCGCTGCTCGGCCGGGACGTGCTCGAGCCCGCCGAACACCAGCACCCGCTGCGCGAGGGCGGCCGCCAAGCGCAGACTGCGTAGACGCTCGGGGTCCTCCAGTCCGACGGCGCAGGCGAGCAGCAGCGGACGGCCGAGCGCGCGGGCGACGGCGGCCGGAGCGTCGGGACCGACGACTGCCAGCGTGAGCTCGCCTTCCGCCGCGATCGTGCTCGCCAGCTCGTCGATCGCCGCCTCCGAGGCAGGCGGGAGCGCGGGCACCGGGACGAGCTCACAGGCGGGCGGGGGGCTGTCGGCGAGCGCCCCGCCGATCAACACGGCGGCCACCGGGTCGGCGCACTTCAGTGGCCGGTCGGCGAGCGCCAAGCGCGGCTCGTCGAGCAGCTGGACTGCACCGATGCGGCGCAGTGTCGCGCCGGCGGCGAGCCGCTCGAGCACGTCTTCACCGACCACGGTGCCACCGGCCAGTAACGCGCTCGCCAGGCGCGGGGTGGCAAGCTGGCGGCTGACGTCGTCGTGCAGGTATCCGTAAAGGCGTCCGTAGCGCCAACTGATCTCGGGGGCGGCGCACACCGCCAGCACCGCCTGCTCCAGCCGATCGAGACCGAGCAGCGTGGCGAGCTCGGCGAGGCGCTCTTCGACACGCGCGGGCGGGCCGTCCACCGTGAGCGAGAGGGCCTCTTCGTCGGTGATGTACAGGCCCCGAAACGGATCCTGCGGGTCCGACGTAGAGGCAGCCACGCTCTGAACGCCCGCGCGGATGCGCGCGTCGAGGTCGGCAAAGCGCAGCGGCGAGCTCTCAGTCGGCCCACTCATGCGCCACTCGATCGGCCTCCCGCTCGAAGCGGTCGTTGGGCTCGGTGACCGTGAGTGGACCGCTCCGCGGAGCCCCCCGCTGTTGGGCGACGTGCGTGAGCTCGTGTGCCAGCAGCCGATCGCCCGCCGCCGTCCCGGGGCGGTACTCGCCGCGCGCGAAGAACACGTCACGACCGGTGGTGAATGCCCGCGCTTGCACCGACCGCGCAAGCACATCGGCAGCGCCGTCGTGGTGGACCTTCACATCGTGAAGCGTCCCCACGACCGGCTCCATGCGCGAGCGCACGCCGGGGTCGAGCCCACTGCCGCCGCCTCGACGCCGGTCGATCGCCGACTGCACTGTGGAATGCACGAAGATCGCCGCTCAACCTCCATCCAACTTGTGATGCTTGTACCACAGCAATGCGTTGGCCAGGCGTTTGTCAAGTGCGCCAGATGCCCCTTTCGGCTGGTCGAGAGCCGTGCCGCCATGGTCGCCGCTTGATGGTTCGAATCGGAAGATATCAATAGGGCAATCGCAGATGGCCTGCATGTGCCAATCCACGAAGTAGTCGTATTCGGCTCTGTTGCGGGCGGGATCGTTCCCGGGGGGGTACCTCCCGATGTTGACGCCCGTTTTCAGCACCTCCCGATGCAGATCATCGTGTAGAAACGTCAGCATTTTTATGGCCTTGGCAAGCGTCCCCTCCTCCATTTTGTGGATCAGGGCACGCGAGATCAATGCATAGGGCACGTGGTGCCTATATGGACCGGCTCCGTTTCCATCTTTGTATCCATCCACGTGCCCCTGGACGGCGGTCGGAATACCTTCGCGCGAGAAAGCCACCCTGCCAACCGGGCCTTGCAGCTCATCACTCCAGTTTGGTGTGGGGCTGCCCTTGCCAAGGTCGGCGAACGTGTAGACGCGCGCGAGCCGCTGCAGCACCGGCCCTGTTCTCAGACGCTGGACCATCGCCCGGTTGCCGACCTGACCCGCGAGGACCGTGAGCCGCTGAACCTCTGCTCGCTGGGTTACCGCGGACCCGTATCCGCCAGGCGCGCGGGTGGCGACCGTGGGGCGATCCGAAGTCGGAACGAGTGACCTCATTGGACCTCGCAGAACCTACCACCACGCATCCCGACCTGCATTGCGGCAGCACCAGGTATGGACCGCGGGCGAGGGTCAAGGCGCCGGCGCGAGCCAGGCCACAGCGAGCACCGGGGCGAGCGCGCCAGCATCGCGCACCCGCCCTACGGGACCTCTCTCCGGTCGCGGCTACCCCGACGCTTCCCCCCCACCGCTGGCGCCGAGCCGGTAGGCCACCAGTTCCGGGGTCTGACCTTCCGCCGAGGCAAGGCCGGCGGGGGCGATCAACGTGTCGCCCGAGACCGCCACGCCCGTGTTGGAGCCGGCGGGCAGCTGCACCTGCCAGGCAACTTCACCCGTGGACTCGTCGAACGCGTACAGCGCGCCGCTGGCGATCGGCAGGAACACCAGGTCGTTGACGGCGGTGGCCGCTCCGAAGGCCGGCGAGGAGAGCTTCTGCACCCAGCGCACCGCTCCCGTGGCCACGTTCAGCGCGACCAATTCACCTGTGGCGGTGGGACCTTCGGTGTTTTCGGTCTGCGAGGTGTAGTGCACGGGGATATTGACGACAGGCACGAACACGGTTGACCCGTTGGTGGCCATCGGCGCGATCACGCCCCCCAGCAGCCCCGGTTCGACGGTATCGGGCATATGGAGCTTTGAGTATTCGTGTTTCATCGCGTAGAGCCCGTCGTTTTCGTGGCCGTTGTGCTGCCCCACGTTGCGCTTCCACAGCAGCTTGCCGGTGCCCTGTTCGACCGCGACCACGGTGCCGCCCTTGCCCGCGGTGACCACCGCCGGCTTGCCGCCGACGCTCATCAGGATCGGCGGGTCCTGCAGGTCGTGGTCGTAGAGGTCGTGCGGCGCCAGCTGGTAGTACCACTGCAGCTTGCCGGTGGCGCCGTTGAGCTTCACCAGCGAGTCGGTGTAGAGGTCGGGGCCGGGCCGGCTCGATCCCCACGGGTACTGAGCGGTGCCGGGGAACGGCGCCGGATTGCCGGTGCCGATGTAGATCGAGCCCTGTTCGTCGAACGCCGGCGCATACCACACGCCCCCACCGGAGTTGATGTTGGCGTGCCCCCATAGATTTTCCGGCGCGGTGTCGAAGTGCCACAGCTTCTTGCCGGTGGAAGCTTCCAGCGCCCACAGGATGCCGACGCCGCCGGCGGCGTAGAACTTGCTGTTGTTGCCCGGCACGGTGGCGATATACACGATGCCGTTGTGATATCCGGGCGCCATGTCGATGCCCTCGCTGGAGTTGCGCACCAGTTCGACCGACCACAGCTGCGCGCCGGTTTTCTCGTTCAGCGCAAACGCCGACGTGGCTGTCGCCCCGTACACGCGCCCGCCGCCCACGGAGAGGCCGTTGGGCCCCTGGTCGGCGGATTCATAGTTTTTCGTCCACAACACCTTCCCCGTCTGCAGATCGATCGCCTGCACGTTGGATTCCAGGTCCTGCGAGTAGATCACGCCGTTGCTGATGATCGGCGTGGAGGAGTAGGCGCCGTACAGGCTTTTGGCGGCGAGCGGCATGTGCCACGCGACGCCGAGCTTTTTCACCGTCGAGCTGTTGATCGGCCCGCCCGCGAAGCGGGTGTTGGCGAGGTTGCCGTTGGGGTAGCCCGAGCCGTTGAGCGTGTATGTCGGCGCCGAGGAGCCCCCGCACGAGGAGAGGGCAATGCTCGCGAGCGCCAGTAACGTGACGGCCACGGCCACGCGCGGCGCCAGCTTACGGGTGATTACGCGGCCACCGGGACTCGGTGCCACCTTGGGGGAGATTACGCGGCCGCCGGAACGCCTCGCCCCAATCAACAACGCGAGCGCGCCGCATCGGGAACGTGGGCGGCGCCGGGGGCCGCGGTCGTGTCTATCGGGGACGAGTTCCATGTCGATCCATCCAATCGCTGTGAGGGGTTGTCATTCGAGGTGAAAAGCCACGGGACGCGCTGTCCGATGACGGCTCCGCGGAAGCGCTTGCGCGGCCCGTACACCACCCAGGTGGTGTCCACCGGGCCGTAGTACTCCTCCACGCGCAGCAGATCGGGGTGTTCTTCGGCGTGGTGGACGTGCGTCAGGCCGGCGTCATAGCGACCTGCCAGCAGATGGCGGGCGACCACCGGCTTGGAGGGCTCGTCCACGACGGTGGGAAAGCGCGCGAGGTCGAGGTAGCCGCGGGTGGCGGACACGATCCCGAGACTGCGAGGCTCGCTGACATCGGTGCGGACCAACAGCGAAAGCGCCTTGGTGGGGTAGATGAAAGTGTCAACCACGAACACCTCCTCGTGAAAGCGCTCGGTGACGAGGTGAACCTGCACGTGCGCGGAGCACTGCACGAGAAACGTGTTGGGCTCCTCGCGCACCCGGCCGATCGCCCCGAGCAGGTCTTCCACGAGGACGACGTTGAACTCGGTGAGGCCCTGAAACTCCAGGTAGTGGAGCAGCGCGTTCTCGTGGCAGGTACCCGACGGACCGAGGGTGATGAACGTCGGGCGCCCCATCACGCCTCCTGGCGCTCGGGCTCGGACTTTCTGGAGCGGGGGTCACCAGCAGACGACGCGCCCGCGGCCGACGGCACATCGGCGGCATCGACCGACGCGACCGCGATCAGCTCGTCCTCCATCTTGCAGGTGGCGCCGATCAGCAGCTCGAAGAGGTCGGCGACGAAGTCCGGCGGCAGATCGACCTCGGCGCCGCGCGCCAAGTAGCGGGCCCGCACCTCGGCGACACGGTCGGGCTGCATCATCGGGATGTCGTGGGCGCGCTTGTAGTGAGCGATCTCACGGCAGACCTCGAAGCGCTCCCCGAGCAGGCGTGCGATCCCCTCGTCGAGGGCGTCGAGGCGACGGCGGAAGGGGTCGAGGCCGTTCACGTCGGTGAGCCCTCCAATCGCGCACGCCCCACTCGGCGGGCCGCAGTGACGTGGCGGCGCCCGTTCCAAACACGTTCACGCCCACCAACCCCGCCCTCGGCGAGCAGGCCGGTGGCGAATGCGTCGCTGCACGCCGCCAGCGTGTGCAGCGCGTAGCCGCCCTCCTGAATCACGCACAGCGGCAGCCCAGAAGCAGCCAAGAGGCGGCCAATCGGCGCAAAGATCGCCGGCGGGAGGCTCCAGGAGCCGTGTGGGTCGCCGGCGACGGTGTCGTAGCCGAGCGACACGACCAGCGCGCGGCAGGAGTTGGCGAGCACGTCGATCGAGGTGGCGACCGCGTCGAGATAGAGGTCGGCGTCGGGTGTGCCCGCGAACTCGACGACGTGTTCGCGCTCGCAGCGCGGGTGCACCGTCAGGGCCGGCACGTTGGTGACCGGAAACGAATGCAGCGAGTGCAAGTGGGCGTCGGCCATCGGCGCGAGGATCGCGGCGGTGCCGTTGGGGTAGTGCAGGTCGAGGTCGAGCACCCCAACCGGCGAAACCCCGCTGTCGCGCAGCGTCCACACCGCGGCGGCGGCGGTGTTGAGGTAGCAGTAGCCGGCCAGCCACCCCGGCCCGGCGTGGTGACCGGGCGGGCGGCAGAGCGCGTAGGTGAAGCGCACGCCCTCGGCAAGACGCTGCGCCGCGGTGATCCCCGTGCGGACCGCCTCGTGGGCGGCGGCGACAAGGCCCACACGGACCGGGATGTCAATCGGCAGGCCGGGTGGCCCCAGCTCGGGGAGCACGACCGGCTCGTCCGAGCAGACCGCCCGCAGCGCCTGCAGGTAGGCCGGCTCGTGCAGGGCGCTCAGCGTCAGCTCGACCTGCTCGCAGGTAGCGTCGGCGTCGATCGCGCGCACACGAGGGTGGCGCAGCAGCCCGCGCCGCAGCGCCGCCAGGCGGCGGTTGTCGTCATGGCCGGGCAGCCGGCGCCCACCTTCCAGCACCCACGGCGCCTCGTCGTCGCGGCCGAGGCGCTGCTCGACCATCAGCAGCTCGCTCACGCGAGGCTCCGCCGCATCCGTTCGCCGAGCGGGGCGAAGCCATGGGCAAGGTAGAACGCCTCGGTGGCGGCGAGGCCGGCGAAGCGATCGCCGGGCAGCCCCACCTCCACGCGCGGGACCCCCTGCTCACGCGCCAGATCGAACAGCGCCGCGAGCAGCCCACCACCGACGCCGCTGCCGCGCCAGGAGGGGTGCACCCACAGATCCTGGATCAGCGCGTAGGAGCCCGGGATGTGAATCGCGCTCTGCCAACTGGCGCCGAGCACGCCGACGATCGCATCTCCCTCCGCCACGAGCAGCGCCCCGGCAGACCGATCGTCAACGAGCTCTCGCGCGGCGGCCTCCATTGCCGGCACAGCGGGTGGAGTGCCGCCAAGCTCGAGCAACAGCTCCCCGACCGCAGCCGCAACCGCGGGGACATCGTGGTCGGCAGCCAGCCGTACGCACCAACTCGCCGACCCCGCCGCCCTCACCCCAGCAGCGACAGGGGCCGATCCGCTCATGCCGCCGCGGCCATCGCGGGGGAGGGCTCCAGCTCGACCGTGAACGAGTCGGGCCCCTCGCGGCCACACGCGGCCCGCGCGACGGCCGCCATCGGCGCGCGCGCCTTGAGCAGGATCTCGTCGAACTCCTCAGCCGGGTCGGACTGCATCACGATCGCCCCACCCGCGCCGATCGTGGTGGCGCCGGGGCGCATCACGACGGTGCGGATCACGATCGAGAGGTCGACGACGCCGTCGAGCCCGAAGTAGCCGATCGCACCCGAGTACACACCGCGCGCGGTGCGCTCGATGTCGTCGATGATGCCCATCGTGCGCAGCTTCGGCGCGCCGGTCATCGAGCCGCCGGGGAAGCAGGCGCGCACGCATTCGACCGAGGTGCGCGCCGGTTCGAGCGTGCCGGTGACCGTGGAGATCATCTGATGAACCGTGCGGTAGGACTCGACGATCATCAGCTCGGGCACGCCGACAGAGTCGAGCGTGCAGACGCGGCCGAGGTCGTTGCGCAGCAGGTCGACGATCATCAGGTGCTCGGCGAAGGTCTTCTCGTCGTGCTGCAGCTCGGCGCGCAGCGCCTCGTCGCGGCCGGGGTCCTCAGCGCGCGGCGAAGTGCCCTTGATCGGGCGCGCCTGCACGACGCGGTCGCGGTCAACCGACAGGAAGCGCTCCGGCGAAGAGCTCAGCACCGCCAGCTCGTCGCCGAGCCGCAGAAAGGCGGCAAAAGGGGCGGGATTGGAATGGCGCAGCGTGCGGTAGAGCTCGAACGGCGGCGGCGCGGCGTCGGTGGAGATCTGGTCGGTGAGGCACACCTCATATGACTCCCCAGCTGCGAGTTCGGTCTGGCAGCGGAGGATGTCGGCGAGGTACTGCTCGCGCCCGCGCCCGCAGCGGAAGCTCACCGGGTCGCCGACGGTCGGCGTCGCGTCCGCGCCACCATGCGGCCCGCCCGCCATGCCACCGCCCGGGGAGCCTGCCCCGCTCGCCGTTCCCCTACCGGTCGCCGTGCCGGGCGCAGCCACGCCGCCCGGGGCGCCCGCCCCCACGCCGGACCCGGCTGAAGTCGCGAGCGCATCGCGTACCGCGTCCTGCGCCTCGTCCAGCCACAACTGTCCCCCCTCCTCCCCCTCCCCCTCACGACAGAGCGCGATCAAATGGGTGAGGCAATGCACGTGATCGACGGCGACAACGCGCGTGGCGAGCATCATCACGGCATCGGGCACGTCGGAGCGGTGGGTGTTGGGCGAGCCGCAGTCGGCCTTGCACTCGTAGCCGAGGTAGCCCACGAAGCCGCTGAGCAGGCCGCGCGCGGGGCCCTCCGGCGTGGTGATCGCGCGGGCGCGAAGCTCGCGGTCGAGCACGTCGAAGATCGAGGCCTCCTCGACCGACACCCCCGCGGCGTCGTGGCGGGTGACGCGGCCCTCGTGCACGTCGTACTCCAGCACGCAGCGCTCGGGGCCGGCGGAGGTGCCGAGGTAGGAGCACTGCGCCAGGCGCGAGGGCGCGTCGGCGGAGTCCAGCCAGAAGGCGTGGGCGCAGTCGCCGAACAGCGCTTCGAACAGCCGCTCGGTGGGGGCGGCGCCGGCGACGGTGCGCACGCTCAGCCGCGGCCCCTCCGCGCCACTGGCGCGCCGCAGAGGACGCGCGGGCCGCGAGCGGGTGCGCGGCACGGTGGGGGTGTGCATCGTGGAAAAGGCGCGCGCGGGACGGTGGGCGCGGGCAAGTGAATAAAAGTTCTCGACCACCGCTCGCCCATACTCGGTGGCGATCGACTCGGGGTGAAACTGCACCCCCCACAGCGGCCGGCTGCGGTGCTCGATCCCCATCACCACGCCGTCGTCGGTCCAGGCGGTAACCCGCCCCTCGGGCCCGATCGGGCCGGTGACCGCGAGCGAGTGGTAGCGCACAACCGAGAAATCCTGGGGCAGCCCCTCGAACAGCCCGGCGCCGAGGTGGTGAACCTGACTGAGACGGCCGTGCATCGCGCACGGCGCGCTCCCCACCAGGCCGCTGAGCGCGCGCCCGAGTCCCTGGTGGCCGAGACAGATGCCGAGCACCGGGCTCTCACTGGAGCGCAGGATGTCGGCGCACACCCCGAAGTCGTGCCAGCGCCCCGGATGCCCGGGACCGGGTGAGAGCACGATCGCATCGAAATCCCAGCGCGAGAGCGCCCGCCAGGACACCATGTCGTTGTGAATCACGATCGGCTCCTCGCCGCTCACGGAGGCGAGTAGGTGAAAGACGTTGTAGGTGTAAGAGTCGTAGTTGTCGACCAGCAGCGTGCTCATGAGGGATCGTCCGCGCGCGTGGTTGACACAACATCCGCCCGGGGGCCGGGCCTCCTGCCCGGCCACGATCGGAGCGGGCTCACCTCACCGCCTCCATCCCCAGCCCCCGCGCGCCGCGGTCGAGCAGTGTCTGCACCACCCGCTCGACGTGTTCGCCGCGCGGGCGCTCCATGTACCAGCGCGCGAGGTGCTTGAGGTAGAGCGCCAGCGGGCCGACGTCGTAGCGCTGCACCGCGAGGCGCAGGTAGCGCCGGTAGAGCTCGGCCTGCACGACCGCGAAGCGGTAGTCGGGGTCTTCCGCCGGCCGCCTCCCATTGGTCGGGACGTCACTGTGGTGGGCCCGCGCGCGCACGATGTCCCAACCGAGGCTTTCGCCGTCATCCAGCAGCTGCGAGGGCTCGAAGTCGATCGGCGGCGCGACCGGGTAGGAGACGAAGTACCCGAGCGCGATCTCCGAGGCGAGGCGTTCGGGGAATGGGTGGCCGTGGCGCACCGCGCGACCGGCGGACGAGGCGTCGATCTGCTTGTCGAGCGCTTCGATCAGATCGTCGATCAGCAGGGCCCCCTCGCTGGAGGCGAGCGCGCGCTTCTGGCGCGACACCATCCCGTTGAAGATGTCGAGCGTCGGGTGCATCCGCGCCTGGCCGTTCGGCCCATTCCCCCCGTTCTGTCCGCCCGGTCCACTGCCCGCGTACTGCCAACTTCCACCATTTGGCTCGGCGCCCTCGCCCGCCCCACTCTCCCCGTGCGGCCCACTCCCCCCGCCCGGGCCACCGTTGCCCGGCAGCAGCTCGCTCATCAGCTTGCGCCGGCAGGTGACGTGCGAGACCCACTCCGTGCCGCACACCTGCATCGAGATCATGTCCTCCAGTTCGGGCGCCGCCATCCAGTACGCCAGCGAGCGCATGTGCTGGGTCGGCACGCCGTCGGCGCGCACCAGTGGGAACTCCTCGAAGTCCTTCAACCCGGTCGCGTAGATCACGACGCCGTCCTCGCGCCGGCGCAGGCGCCCGTCACGCAGGCCGGCCGCGGTGAGCTTGGCGGCGTCGGCGAGGAAGTCGGACTCGAAGAACACCCGGTCGAAGGCCACCCCCAGCCGCGCGAGCGTCTTGCGCTGACCGGCGATCACCCAGGCGCGCGTCTTGTACCAGAGCTGCAGCGCCTCCAGTTCACCGCTCATCACGCGCCGCAGCAGCTCGTCGGCGGCGTCGTCGCGCAGCGCCAGCTCGCGCGTCAGCGAATCTTCGGGATACTCGATCTCCGCGCCGCTGAACGAGCCGTTGGCGGCGACGTAGTCGGCGTAGCAGACGCCGACGAAGTGATCGCTCTTCTCGTCGCCGTCCGGCCAGGAGTGCGCGTGGCGGCCGCTGTTCATCACGCCCGCCATCGCCTCGCCCATTGAGCGTCCGGCGTCGGAGATCAGCGAGCGCCGCTCAACCTGCCCGCCCGCCTGGGCGAGGGACGCGGCGACGGCGTTGCCGATCGCAAGGTTGCGCAGGTGCCCGATGTGCAGCGCCTTGGTTGCGTTGGCGTCCCAGAACTGCACCGAGAAGCGCTCCCCGTGCGCGAGGTCGGCGAGCGCCGCGCCGGTGGAGGCGCCGGCCTCCAAACTGGCCCCGATTGTTTCTATCCAACCGTCGTCGAGGCGTAGCTGCACGCAATCGCCCTCACTTCGCACCTGCTTCACCCACGGCTCGCGCGCGATCCGCTCCAGCACCCCCAGCGACTCGCGATCCTCCCGCCAGTCGGGCAGGCGCGGGGTGAGCTTGATGTCGAAGTTCTCGTGCGGGCGCCGCGGCGCGCGGGCGGCCCACCGCGCCGGCGCGCCGTCGGCGGTGGCCTCCTCGAAGTAGTCAAAGAGGTTGCTGGTCATACGCGGGTGCGAGGCTGGATCATCATTGAACGCATGGTCATACGCGGGTGCGAAGCTGGATTGTCATTGAACGCATGGTCATACGCGGGTGAGAAGCTGGATTGTCATTGCATGCACCAGCCGGGGCTCGAACCCGGATCAGCGGCGTTTAAGGCCGCTCCTTTAACCGATTAAGGTACTGGTGCCTAGCCGGGCAGTGCGCCCGGCGGGTTTTTTTCCCAGAGATTTTCCTTCGATCGCGTTCTCGATCGAGTCCGCTATGTTGAGCTTATGGATACCATAACTTCAGCGCGATGGCCATTCGATTCAGCAGAGCCAAGAGTGTGACGATCGCCTGGAGCCCCCGCACCAACAGAGCAAGCAAGTACAGAGGTGAAGTGAGAGACATCGGCGAGCAACTCGAAGTAAGAGACATTCACAGATAACTGCGGCGAGGACATCATGAGTGCCACGCGAAGCCTGCATAAAAACAGTGACAACCACGGACAGCTGCCCGCCGGGCCGCGCCTGCCGAGCGAGCTGCAGGCGCTCGGCTGGGCGCTGCGCCCGTTGCCGTTCATGGCGAGCTGCCGTAGGCGCTACGGAGATATTTTCACCCTCCGCGTGCGCCGCGGACGGCCGTGGGTGTTTCTGAGTAGCCCCGAGGACGTCGGCAGGGTGCTGACGATCGCCCCGGAGTTGGTGCGCGCCGGCGCGGGCGAGGCCAACCCGCTGCTCGGGCCGCTGCTGGGGCCACGCTCGGTGATGTTGCTGGACGAGCCCGACCACATGGCCCACCGCCGCTTCATGCTGCCCTCGTTCCACGGCGAGCGGATGCGCGCCTACGGGGAGATGATGGTGGAGGTGGCACGCGCGGAGATCGCCGGCTGGCCGGTGGGCAAGCCGTTCGCGCTGTGGCCGCGGATGCAGGCCGTCAGCAACGAGGTGGTGATGCGCGCGACCTTCGGCAGCGCCGAGAGCGAGCAGCTGCAGCGTCTGCGCGTGCTGCTCAAGCGGCTCACCGATTTCCTGAACGACTCCTCGCGCCTGACGCTGCTCGCCACCTTCGGCTCGCGCTGGCTATCGCGCAACGCGCGCTTCCGCGAGACGATCGCGCCAGTCGAAGCGGCGCTGATGGAGGAGGTGCGCCGCCGCCGCGCCGCGCCCGGCGACCCGCGCGAGGAGGGGATCCTCTCGATGCTCGAGCAGGCGTACGACGAGAACGGCGCACCGATGACCGAGCAGGAGCTGCGCGACGAACTGATCACGCTGCTCTCCGACGGGCCCACCGCGACCTCGCTGTCGTGGGCCTTCGAGCGCCTGCTGCGCCACCCCGAGAAGCTCGCGCGGCTGCGCGCAGAGGTGCTCGACGGCGGCGAGGAGTACACGGACGCGGTGGTGAAAGAGACGCTGCGCCTCGCCCCGGCGGTGCCGCTGGTGATGCGCGGCCTGGTCGAGCCGATGCGCCTCGGCGGCTATGAGATCCCCGCGGGCACGACCGTGGCGCCGTGCATCTACCTGGTGCACCACCGCGAGGACATCTACCCCCGCCCGTTCAGCTTCACCCCTGAGCGCTTCCTCGGGCACCAGCCGGAGAACTACACCTGGATCCCGTTCGGCAGCGGCGTGCGCCGTTGCGTGGCGGCGGCGTTTGCGCAGCTGGAGATGAAGCGGGTGATGCAGACGGTGCTGGAAGAGGTGGAGTTGGCGCCGGCCCCCGCCACGGGCTCGCAGCGGGCGACGCGCAGCTCGGTTGCGTTCGCTCCGGGCGATCAGGCGCCGGTGATCGTCACGCGCCGCCGGACGGGCAGCGCCAACGCGCCGACGCTCGCCGCGGCGTGAGCGCGGCAAAGGCCACGGATGGGTGTGCCACGGTGGACCCCGGTATGAGCGGGCACAACAGCATGGACACCACAACGGACCCTAGGGCGAGCGGGCACAACGGCGTGGACCGGAAAATCGACCTGCTGGTCGTCGGCGCCGGCGCGAAGGCCACGGCGCTGGCGGCGAAGATCCACGCGCTCAACACGATCGGCGCCGGCCCGTTCGCGCTGACGATCGTCGAGGCCACCGAACTGGCCGCGTCGTGGTTGGGGCGCAACGGGATGACCTCGGGTGAGGAGCCGCTGGCGATCCCGCCGATCAAGGACATCGGCTTCCCCTACCAGAGCGCCAAGGCGTTCGGCGAGCTCCTCGGCGCGGAGCTCGACCGCGCGATGATGCAGTTCACCTGGCAGCAGTACATGATCGGCAAAGGCGAGTACGCCCGCTGGGTGAACGCGGGCTCGCCGGCCGTGCAGCACCGCGATTACGGGCGCTACCTCACCTGGGTGCTCTCGCAGGCGACGGCGGGAGTGACGATCGTGCGCGGGCGCGTCACGCAGGTGTCGCTGCCCGAGCGGGGCGAGCGCTGGAGTGTCGAGGTGTTAGCGCCCGCCAGCAAGCGTCGGTACGAGTGCGACGCGCTGGTGCTCACCGGCCCGGGCGTCCACCGCGCCCTCCCCCACGACCCCGCCGCCGCGGCGCGGATCTTCCACTGTGATAGCCGGCGCGGCGAATTGGCGCGCATCCCGCTCGAGCAGAGCAGCGACATCGCGATCGTCGGCGGCGGCGAGAGCGCGCTCAGCGCGGTGGCCTTCCTGCGCGACTTCCGTCCGGCGGCGCGGATGACCGTGTACACGCCGATGCTGCCGCTCAGCCGCGGCGAGAGCTTCCTGGAGAATCGCGTCTTTTCCAACCCCGACGAGGTCGCCTGGAGCACCCTGGACCTGCAGACGCGCCGCGACTTCGTCAAGCATTGCGACCGCGGGGTGTTCGACCCGGGGACGCTGGCGAGCATCGCCTACGACGACCGCTGCCGCTTCACCACCGGTCGCGTGATGCACGTCGGCTCGCGCACCGAGCGCGACGGCGCAGGCGAACGCGGCGGCATAGGCGAGCGCAGCGGCATAGGCGAGCGCGATGGCATAGGCGAGCGCGGCGGCGCAGACGAGGGCAGCGACGGCGTGTACGTCGACTACTACGCCTCCGCGGAGGGTCATACAAGTGCGCGCCACGACTACCTGATCAACTGCACCGGCTTCGACCTGCTGGAGCAGCTGAGCGGCCTATTCTCCCCCGCCCTGCGCGCGGAGATCGAGCGCCAGGCGGGCCCGGTGTGGGATCGCCCACCCGAAGCGGACGTGGCGATCGGGCGGGCGCTGGAGCTGCGGGAGATGCGCCCGCGGCTTTACATACCGGGGTTGGCGGCGCTCAGCCAGGGTCCGGGCTTCGCCAACCTCGGCTGCCTCGGGCTACTCGCCAACCGCATGCTGGCGCCGCTGGTGCTCGGCGAGGACGCGCCGGGCGAGCGCCAGGCGGTGGCGGCCGCCAGCCCCGGTGGGCCGGGCTCGGGGTAAGCGATGCTCGCGACGGCGCTCGCTCGCGCCACCTCGCCTTGGGGTCACAGCGCGGGCCGACGGCCTTCACGCGGTGGCAGCCTCGGGGGCCGGCGACGCTTCGCCACCGGCGGTCAAGCCGGTGATCAGCTCGCGCGCCTCGGGGCTGGTTTCCATCGCGCGGATCAGCACCGAGATCGTGCCTCCAAGCAGCGTCGGGGACACCGCGCCCGGCTCGGTGAGCTCGAGCATCCCCAGGCCGAGGCCGAGCGCGAGCATCACGTTGGCGAACTGCGCGTCGGCGTGCGGGGGCGGCTCGAGGCCCGCATCGGCGGCGCTGTCGGCGGCAAAGCCGGCGAAGGTGGCGCGCAGCTGCGCCAGCGCCGCGGCGAGGCGCAGCCGCATCGGCTCGTCGCGCTGCGCGTAGGCCCACAGCTCGACGAACAACCGGAAGCGCTCGGGTTCCTCCCCCAGGCTCTCCATCCAGTGCTCGCTGCCCGCGAGTGGGCGCTCCCAGGTGACGCGGTCGCGGTCGAACAGCTCCAGCTGCTCCACCACCTGCCCGGCGAGGTGCTCCTCCACCAGGGCGAGCAGCAGGTTCTCCTTGCTGCCGAAGTGCGCGTAGACGGCGCCCTTGGTGAAGCCCGCGTCGGAGGCGACCTCTTCGAGCGTGGCGCCGGCAAAGCCGGAGCGCGCGTAGACGCGCGCGGCCGCCTCCAGCAGGCACGAGCGCGTCTGCGCCTTACGCGCGCTGCGATCGAACTTGCCGCGCGGCATCAGCGTCCGCTCCCGCGCGATGCACAGAGAGCGCGCAGAGCGATACCCGCGCAGAGCCCACGCGAGCGTTTGAGGAGACGGCCGTCGCTTGCGAACAAGAGCCTTGACATATACTCACAAGTAGATATACTCATAGGTACCCTCCCAGATTCTAGCCTGAAGGAACGGTGCCATGAAGAGTCAGCTGCCCCCCGGTCCCAGCATGCCCGTAGCGTTGCAGACCCTAGCTTTCTGGAGTCGGCCCAACGCCTTCGTCGAGCGCTGTGCCGCCCGCTATGGGCGGCGCTTCACGCTGCGCATCCTTTCGCAGCCGCCGTTCGTGGTGCTGTGGGATCCCGAGGAGATCAAGGAAGTCTTCCAGGCGCCGCCCGACGTCCTGTACCCGGGCGAGGGGGCGCGGATCATCGAACCGCTCGTGGGCCGCCACTCGGTGATCCTGCTCGACGAGCAGCCCCATCTGGAGCAGCGCAAGCTGCTGCTGCCCGCCTTCCACGGCGAGCGGATGCAACGCCTGACGGGCCTGATGGAAGAGCTGGCCGAGCGCGAGGTCGCCTCGTGGCCGCGTGGGGAGCGGATCGTCCTGCACGGGCGACTGCAGCGGCTGACGCTCGAGATCATCCTGCACGCGGTGTTCGGCCTCGAGCGGGGCGCGCGGCTGGATGAGCTGCGCGGGCTGCTCACCGAAATTCTCGCGTTCGCCGAGAACCCGCTATCGATGCTGCCGCGCCCGCCGCGCCCGTTCACGCTGCTTAGGCCGATCGCCCGTCAGGATCGCCTGCACGTCCGCAACGACAAGCTGATCGGCGAGTTGATCGCCGAGCGCCGGCAGGCAGGCGCGGAGGGCGACGACGTGCTCGCGATGCTGCTCGCCGCCGAACATGAGGACGGCTCTCCGATGAGCCCCGAGGAGCTGCGCGACGAGCTGATGACGGCGCTGGTCGCCGGCCACGAGACCACCGCCTCCGAGCTGGCGTGGGGCTTCGAGCGTCTCTCTCGCGAGCCGGCGGTGCTGGAGCGCCTGTACGGCGAGCTGGACGGCGACTCCGACGAGGTCTACCTGACGGCGACCGTCCAAGAGATCCTGCGCCACCGCCCGGTGCTGCCCCACGCCGAGCCGCGTCTGGTGAAGCAGCCCGTGGAGATCGGCGGTGTCACCTACCAGCCCGGGGTGACGCTGGCGGCATTCGCCCACCTGGTGCATCACGACCCGACGATCTACCCCGAACCACAGGCGTTCCGTCCCGAGCGCTTCATCGAGAGCGAGGGTGGGAAAGCGCCGGGCACCTACACCTGGATCCCGTTCGGGGGCGGCCGACGCCGCTGCCTGGGCGCGAGCTTCGCGCTGCTGGAGATGAAGCTGACGCTGCGCGCGGTGCTCGAGCGCTGCGAACTGCAGCCGGTGGGCGCCCGCGGCGAGCGGGCGCGCCGGCGCAACATCACCGTCAGCCCCACCAGGGGGTGCGAGGTGATCCTGCGCGAGCGGACGACCAAGCGCGGCGTGAGCGGCCCGCCGGTGGCCGAGCCGATCGCGGCCTGACCCGTAGCCCCGGGCCACGCCGGCCCGCCGGGTCGAGCCGCGGCGGGGGCGCCTCTACTCTGTCGAGCCCGCGGAGGCCTCGTCCACGGTGCGCGCCGGCGCCTCGCCCCACAGCTGTTCGAGGCGGTAGAACTCGCGCGTGACGGGCGTGAAGATGTGGACGACCACGTCGAGGTAGTCCATCAGGATCCACTGCGCGCGTCCCGCCCCTTCCACCCGCCGGGGCAGAATGCCGAGCTCGTGCTTGGCGCCCTCGTGGATCGCGTCGTGGATCGCCTTCACCTGGCGGTCGGTGTTGCCCGAGCAAATCAGGAAGAAGTCGGTGTAGCCGACGAGGCCGCGCATATCCAGCTCAAGCACTTCGTGCGCCTTCTTCTCCAGCGCAAACCCGGCCAGATCGCGCGCCAGCTCGGCGGAGGTGAGGATCTGGGCGGTGGGGCTCATGCGTGTGCCCCATACGCGCGCGCCGTCGCCGCATCGCTGCTCGCGGTACTCCCGGTCTCGCTCGCGCCAGCCGAGTCCGGAGCGCGATAGAGGCCGTGCTCGGCGATGTAGGAGGCCACCGGCCGCCCAACCAGTTCCTCCACGGGCAGGCCGCAGCGCACGCGCTCGCGTACCAGTGAGGAGGAGGCGTCGATCATCGGCATCTGCAGGCGGATGATCGGAAAGCCGACATGGTCGGGCTCGATACTTGGACGCCCGTCCAGCCGCAGCGCGACCGCGAAGCGCGCGAGCGCGGGCAGCTCGGCCGCTTCGTGCCAGGTGGGCAGCGTCGCAGCGACGTCGGCGCCGAGGATGAATGTGAGTGCAATGTCGGGGTGCTCGTCATGAAGTGCCCTCAGAGTATCCACCGTGTACGACGGCCCGGCCCGTTCGATCTCCAGCGCACACGCATCGACCCCCTCGACGCCGGCGGCCGCCAGGCGGCACATCTCCACGCGATGCCGCGGGCCGGGGTCCTCCTCGACCGCCTTTCCGGGCGAAACACGGGCGGGCATCAGCAGCACGCGCCTTAGCCCCAGCTCACGCAGAGCGTGGCGCGCGAGCTCCACGTGCCCACGGTGGGGCGGGTTGAAACTGCCGCCGAGAATGCCGAGGCCCCCGGCGCCGCATGCAGGCGCGTCGTTGGGGGACGCCACGGGCGTGGTGTCAGGCCCGGACGTGCCCGTCACCCTCGACGAGATACTTGAAGGTGCACAGCTCGCGCAGCCCGATCGGTCCGCGCGCGTGGAGCTTCTGCGTGGAGTTTCCGATCTCGGCCCCCATCCCGAACTCGCCCCCGTCGGTGAAGCGCGTGGAGGCGTTGACATACACGCAGGCGGCGTCCACCCCGCGCTGGAAGGCGCGCGCAGCGGCGGTATCGCGGGTGAGAATCGCCTCGGAGTGGCCAGACCCGTAGCGGCCGATGTGCTCGATCGCCTCCTCCAGCGAGTCCACCACGCGGACGGCGAGCGTCAGCGCGAGGTACTCGGTCGCCCAGTCCTCCTCGGCGGCGGGCTCGATCATGACGCCAGTCACTCGCCCACGATCAGATGCGGCGAGGGCGCCATTCCCCTCCGGCCCCCCGTCCGCGCCGGGCATCCCCGGTACGCCGCGCTCGCCACCCGCCAGGCGGAGCGTGCGCTCGTCCCCGCGCACCAGAACATTGGCGTCGCCCAGCGCGGAAAGCATCGCCGGCAGGAAACGCGCGGCGGCGGCCTCGTGCACGAGCAGCGTCTCGGCGGCGTTGCACACTCCCGGGCGCTGCGTCTTGGCGTTGAGCACGATCGCCACAGCCTCGTTCACGTCGGCGGAGGCATCCACATACACGTGGCAGTTACCCGAGGCCGCGTAGATCACCGGCACCGTGGCCACCTCTTTGAGCGCAGCCTTCAGCCCCTCCCCCCCACGCGGGATGATCAGGTCGAGCGTGTCGTTCTGCGTGGCCAGCTCCGCCAGCTCCTCGCGCCCGCCGCCCGCGACGAGGCTGACGCACCCCTCCGGCAGCCCCGCGCCGACGGCCGCTTCGGCGGCGATCGCGGCCAGCACCGCGTTGGAGTGCGCGGCGGTCGAGGAGCCGCGCAGCACGATCGCGTTGCCGGCCTTCAGGCACAGCGCGGCGGCGTCGATCGTGACGTTGGGCCGGGCCTCATAGACGACGGCAACCACGCCGAGCGGCACCCGCACCTTGCGCACATCCAGCCCGTTGGGCAACCGCCGCCCCTCGATCAGCTCGCCCACCGGGTCAGGCAGCGCGGCGATCGTGCGCACCCCCGCGGCGATCGCGGCGATCCGCGCGGGGTCGAGCGCGAGGCGGTCGAGCAGCGCCGCGCCGATCTCCCCTTCCCGCCCGGCGGCCATGTCCAGCTCGTTGGCGGCGAGGATCTCCGGCGTGCGCGCGATCAGCGCGTCGGCGATCGCATGTAGCGCAGCGTCCTTGACGGCTGTGTCGACCGCCGCGAGGCACCGGGCGGCACGGCATGCGGCGGCGCACATGTCCGGGATCGAGGTGGTGGTTGTGGCCATGCTCCACACAGGGTACGACAGCCGCTCCACCACAGACATGGTCGCTTGACACCCGCGTACGGCACACCAACCGAGCCCATCCCAGACCCCCCTTGTGGGGGTCCCCCTCCCAACCCCTCTACCGAGTTCTCTACGCCAAAACCAACTGATCCCGATGCACGGCCTCGTCGGTCGCATGCGGCAGGATCTCGCGCACCGCCTCGGACTGCAGGCCCTTGGCGCGGCGCAGCTCCAGGGCGGAGTAGTTGCAGAGGCCCTTGGCGATCACTGCGCCGCCGGGCTCGGCGATCTCGACCGCGTCGCCGGCATCGAACTCGCCCCGCACTTCGACCACGCCGACCGGCAGCAGCGAGGTGCCCTGCTCGCGCAGCGCGCGCGTGGCGCCCGCGTCGATCACGAGCGTGCCGTGGGCGGGCTTGGCGTAGCGCAGCCACAGCTTGAATGAGTTGTGCCGGGCGGGGCCGGGGTGAAAGCGCGTCCCCTCCGGCTGACCCGCCAGCGCCGCCTCCAGCGCGCCGGCGCGCACGCCATTGCAGATCACGGCGGGGATCCCCGCGGCGCCCGCGATCTCCGCGGCGAGCACCTTCGAGCGCATCCCCCCCGAGCCCAGCGGCGAAGTGGAGTCCCCGATCTCGAGGCCATCCAGCTCGCGCAGGTCGCGCACCTCAGCGATCAGCCGCGCGCCCGGCTCCGTGCGCGGGTCGGCGCTGTGCAGCCCGTCGATGTCGGTGAGCAGCACCAGCAGCTCGGCGGCGACCAGCACGGCGACCTGTGCGGCGAGGAAGTCGTTGTCGCCGAAGGAGATCTCGTCGGTGGCAGTGGTGTCGTTCTCGTTGATCACCGGCACCACCCGCCAGTCCAGCAGCGTGCGCAGGGTGCGCCGCGCATTGAGGTACTGCGCGCGCCCTGACAGATCCTCAGCCGTGAGCAGCACCTGCCCCGAGGTGAGGCCCCGCGCGCGCAGCAGCTCGTCGTAAGAGCGGTACAGCTTGCCCTGCCCGACGGCCGACGCGGCCTGCAGCTCGGGGATCAATGTCGGGCGGGCGGGCAGCCCCATCACCCGCACCCCGCGCGCGATCGCCCCCGATGACACCAGCACGCACCGCTCCCCGGCAGCGTGGAGGGCGGCGACGGCGTCGCCGATCCGCCCCAGTACCTCCTCGCGCAGTTCCCCGTCCTCGCGCGCGACGATCGAGGAGCCCAGCTTGATCACGGTTGTTCGCACCCGTGGAGAGTAGTGTCACGCCTCCGTGGATGGGGCCTACGTTTGGATCGTGCGCTCGAGCTGCTTACCACGGTCAGTGAGCCGCCACGCGTTCGGCTCACCCTTCCCGGGGCCGCCGAGCCCGACGTTCTCGACCAGGCCGAGGTGCTCTAGGCGCTGCAGCAGCTTCGAGGTCTGCCCTTGGTCGGAGATGCCCCCTGCGTCCCCCACCTCGCGGTTGCTCGCCCCCGGCGTGGCGGAGATCGCCAGGAGCACGCGCACGGTGCGGTAGGTGAGGCGCATCTCCAGGCCCTTCAACGGATCCTCACGCACCACACGGCGCGGCGCGGCGACCCGCTTGGGCGCCGGGCGCGCGATCTCCTTCTCCGCCACCGCAGAACCCAGGTAGGGCAGCGCGATCATCCCCATCAACGGGCCCGCCAAACCAGACAGCGGCTTGCGAGCCCCCTCGCAGAGGCGGGCGTGCAGCACCGCAAGCACCGCACCGACGACACCCTCCGCGACTAGCCGCCCTGGTGCCGCCGCGCCAGTCCCGCCACGCCCCTTACGCACTTCGGCACCGCCCTCCTGGACCGCGTCGATCAGAACCCGCACGACAGCCGCACGGCGCTCAAGCGCACGCGGGCCGGCACCCAGAGCGTGCACCAGGCACAGCGCACCCAGCTGCGGCTCCTCATCCAGGAACCCCAGCGCTGCGACCAGCCCTGCGCGAACCCGCTCCCGCCAGCGCCCCGGCCCCTCAAACACGGGAACCACACGCGCCGCGGCTCCCTCGATCGCCTGATCAAACGCCGCCAGAAAGCAATCCTCACGGTCGGCGAACAGTTCGTAGAACGTCCGTCGCGACACACCCGCCCGCGCCACGATATGCGCAACCGTCATGCCACCCGCACCACGCTCAGCTACCACCTCCCCGAGCGCGGAGAGCACACGAGCGCACTGGATCTCATCCACCCGATCACGTGCAAACGAAACCCCGTCACGCCCATCCTCCAGACTCGCCTCAGCGCGTCCCCGGCGCGGGCGGCGCACCGGCCCATTGCTCGCCGGTGCGCCCCGACCACGGTTGCGCGACATAACACCCAACTCCGCGCTCAACGCCCTGGCCGGTATCGCCGCTCACCCACCCCGCTTGAGGCTCCCGCCCCGACGCCCACTCTTGGCGCCCTTGGCCTTGGTCTTGTGGCGCGCCTTCTTGCGCTTATGGGCCGCCTTCTTGCTCTTCGGGCAGCCGGTGACCGTGATCTTCGTGTTCTGCTTGATCACCACCCCGTTCTGACCCACCATTTCCGTCGGCATCAGCAACGCGCCCTTGCACAAGCTCCCGTTCCCCGTCAACGCCGGGTATTCCCGCTGCGGCAACGTCAATTCGAAGCTGGAGAACGGGACATCGGGGACGGTGCTGAACGTCGCGCTGGTGATCCCCTGTTTGCTGATGAACGTTTCGCCGTGCACCTGGACCGTCACGCCGTCCTCGCCGACGAGGACCATTATCAGTTCCGGGTACTTCGCACCACCGTGTGAGACGAAGTAGGCCTTCCCCGTCAACGGACCCGACAACAACGGCGTTGAGACCTTGGCTTCCCCAACCTGCGACGCCACAGGGCAGCTCGCGGGGTTTTCCGCGAACACCTTTTCCAGACAGGCCTTCTGCAGCGTTTTCAACGGCGAGGGCAGCTGTTTGGGCAGGCTGACCTTGACCTTCGCGACATTCGCCTCCGTCCCCTTCCCCGCCTGCGCCGGCAACGTCAAGCTCACCTGCAGGCTCGCGCCCAACGTCCGCGACGTCTTTGCTTTCGTCGACACCGACAGCGTCGGCTTGAACGCCAGGCTCGCGCAGTTGGTGACCTGGAACGGGCTCGACACCCCCGCGCTCGCGCCTTCGGTGCTCGACAGCGTGCCCGTGATTTTCATCGGTTCGCAGCTCGTTGGGTTGAACACGAACCCGGGGCGGTCGATCGAGACGTTCACGTGCTGGATCTGGATCGGGATCCCATCGATGATCGTCGGCAACGGATCCGTCACTACCGTCAAATGACTATTCAACGGATCCACCCGGATCGCGGCACGAACCACGATCGTCCCCAGGTTGAACGGGCCAGCGACCGCCGGCTCCAAGATCGAGAGACCGAACGGCGCGCCCTTGTAGGGGCCCGTGATGAAGACCTTCCCACCACCCACCGTATACGGGTCACCGCCCAGCCCGGCGGACACGACCGTATGTCCGATCAGGCTTTCATCGCCACACGTCCCCTGGTTTGCCTGCGGTTCCCCACACAGCTGCACCGAGGACAGCGACCCGACCAGCCCCTGCGGCAGCTGCGTTTCCACACCGCTGAGCGTCTGGTCCTGGTCAGGACGGGTCATCGTCAGCTCGAACGGCGTGTACGCACCGGCCTGCAGGTTCGTCGTCCCCGACTCAAATCCCGGCTGGAACGGCCGCGGGTCAGAGCACGGCGCACCATTCGGCCCTGAGTTGATTTCAAACGTCGAGGACAACTGCGCCGGCGGGTTCCCCGAATACGGTTCGACCGACGCCTGCGTCGTGTAGTCCCCACATAGCGCCGGGGTCGTCAACGGCGCCCTCGCCGTACCAAAGAATTCCAGTTCGAGATCTTCATAGGGGACCTCCGGGTCGTGGGGAAACGTCGCGGTGATCTGCCCCGTCACCGAGTTCAACGCCGCTTCCCCCGGCGCCTTGATCAACACACCCGACACAGGATCCTGCGCCACCACATACAACCCGACCAAGCTCCCGAACGGGTTCGCGTTCTGCGCCGCCAGATACACCGCACCCGTCAATTCATGCGGCAACAACGGCGTCCTTGCCCGAACCGTCGCAACCTTCGACGCTTCCGGACAAGACGGGAACTCAGGCGTGAATTCATATACGCCCGTCTGCGCATTGGTGCCCTTGAACCCAATCTGTTCATCCGAGCACGCCAGCAGACCGTCCGCAGCCGACGGGCTGAGCTGCATACCTTCAGGCAACGTGAACGTCGTGGTCTTCACATTCGCCTGCGCGAGGCCTTCCCCGTTCAACGTCTCTTCCTGGGGAATATGCTCATGAACCGTCAACCCCGTTGGAGTACTGGCCGCCCTCCCATTCGGCGCGACACTGATCGACGGGTCAAAGTTCAGCCGGTTACAGCCATCCAAGCTCAAGGGGTTGCCCGAGCTGTCGCGCGGCTCTGACTGGCCGCTGACGATTGTATGGTGTTCCTCCCACGAGTCAGCAAGAACCGTCGATTCGAACGGGCCACCACACGACGTTGGAAGCGTCAGAAACGCCGCCTGCGAAGGCTCCTGCGGCGTTTCGCACGTAAAACCGACTTCGGCCCCATCTTCGGGATCCAGGCAGCCCCAGCCCCGCGAGTGGTTGTGTCGCGGATCGCCGGGCACTCCCCACAGAGTCACCTGCGCACCAAAGAGCGGCAGGATCTGGGGAAGATTCCTGGATTCGACCGTCACACCGTAATCCCCACCGGTGCGCACAGATGTATCCAGGAATACGGGGACAACTTCAACAAAAAACCCAAATCGGGCAGGCTCGCCCTCTGTTGGCGGCAAGTTGAACACAGGGACGCTGTATCTCCTGCGCCTACCGCTTCCCAACATGACTTCCGCAACTCCAACCGCCGTATCGGCCGGACATTCATTGACTGTATTGAGATGCCTCGAGAATTGTTTGATGGTGCACTGCGGCACGGCATCTGGGTCGCCAACGAGACCTTGTGGAAGTAAAAAGCGCAGTTCTTTGCCTTCTCCGGATGGGCGCTGGAAAGGTGCCCCAAGTACATTGGTGCCTTTTATTTCGGTGTTGAAGTTCAATGTCGCTGTCAGATTAAACGGGTGCGACCCTGCCTGCGTGTCCAGCGACCCGTCTTCGTTACTGGCCACTAATTCATACTGTTCGACACCAAAGCCCGACGGCCTCTCGCTGATCGTGATCGGACGGCCAGCGGATACGGACGCAGCTTCACCACCAGAGACACTAACCTCATTCTCCGTACCAGAGGCGGCGCTTTCCGCGACCTGCACGTGAATTTCGAACGCGAGATGGCCCGATTCCAGCGTCCCAAAAGGCGGCACAGGTTCTGCTTCCATACAACGTACAGAGGAAGCCGACACTATCGCACAGGATACCGCACCACGACCTTCTACACTCGTCACTGTTAGGCCTTTAGGCAGCGTATCCGAAACCACCACTGGACTTCCACCACCTGTGTCGGCCGTGGCGTCCCCAAGGTTCGCAACCGAGACATACAGAAGACCTTCGCTCCCCGGAAGAAGATTAGCCGGAGTCTCACTCGACGTAATTTTCCAAAGGGGTGAAGCCCCAAAAGCCGGCGTACCTCCCGCAAACGCAAGCATGCACAACGCACCGACAAGACAATAAACCCATTTCCTGCACGGCATGGCTAGCGTCCTCCCCTCTTTGAATGTGAACCCGACCTCTTTGTCTTCCTTCTATGCTTGCGATTCCTCTTTGCTAGCTTCCTTCCTTTTGACTTTGCTTTCGCCGTCGGCGCAGCGACCAATGGGATAATGTTCCCGGAACCAGAGAAGGTCGCGCTAGCAGGCGGACCGAGTACCGCCGGTTGTGGTACGGGCCCCGGCTTACACGCATCACTGCTAGCGCACGGCGGGATACCAGCGATGGGAGGTGGCAAGCACGGCGCTTCAATCGAACAAACATGTGCGTCATACACGTCATACGCATTATCTACATCCTGCGGGACCAATCGATCGGCCGTCCGGAAGAATACATCGTTTCCATTCGCGCTCGCGTCCACAAACGACGAATCCTGGCCCCCGTTGCCACCAGATATCAAGCCGACGCAGCCGCTCGAAAGACTACATGAGCCAATACCCTCAGGCTCGTACTCATACACATCCTCCTTATCGTTTGTGTCCTGAGGGACCAACGCATCGGCACTATCAAAAAAAAGACGACCTCCATCAGATAAATAGCGCGATTGGTAGTAAGCAGACGGACCAAAGTTTGCCTCAGTCCAGCCAGGCACTGCTGCCGCCAACGTTGCATTCAGCCAGGACCCATTGGGGTCCATTGCAAGAAATTCCGCGCTGCCACCGACTTCAGGTTCGCCCACTGGCCGCGCTCCTGTCGGGTTGCACGACACACACCTCAAGCGACCAGACGCCGCGTCATACAAATAGACCTCCACGTCACGCTGTCCACTCTTCACATCTACGTTGTCATATCCAGTTAAGCTCGCTTCAGACATAAACGCCACAAACCGCCCGTTAGGGGATACTCGGGACGTCTGGTATGGAAGACCAAAACCTGGCCGATCGGCCGCCCAGTCGGGGTGATCGCGTTCCGACAACGTCACGATGAACTTTGGACTCCAACCGCCTCTTGCCTCTTGGGCGAGATAGAGATTATTTGCACCCGCAGCGGGTTCCCGACCTTCGCCATTCCTAAGAACCCGGCCGTCCGCGTCCTTGAGTATGCCGGTTCCGACAAAATAGACGCTGGAACCGTCTTCATTTGCCCCCAACACACCCTGCACGCCGCCGCCTAAAGCAAGATTGCTCATCTTATGGGCTTCGACATCGTACTCGTAGAGATTGCTACCGACTGTGTCGGTTGAGAACACCTTCAAACCATCGCTGCTGGCGGTCTGAAATTCCTCTTCACTGCCTTCTCCGACTTGAACCGTCTTTTCCGTAGCCATGTTCCTCTCGTAGAGTGAAACCGAAGCCCCATTATTGACAGTGAAGATAATGTGGGACCCATCCGTAGAAATAGCATGATTGACATTATATGTATTAGATGCTCCAAGCTCCAATGGGCGGGAGGCACCTCCTAACACTGCCTGTTCTCCGCCGGGCAAGATGCTTACCAGCTGAATCTTGCCGTCAAACCACTCGTACAGTTGTTCGTCTTCGCTTCTTTGCGTCTGTATTCCCGACCGGAGTACTACATGGCTTAGATCCGGCGAGGCGCCTTCAAAGACAAAGAACATCCGTTCTGGAAGTTCCCCTGTGACCAACGGCCGATATCCGCTGTTACTACGCATGAATGGAAGCCCATAAGCTGCGTCCTTGGGCGCTTCCGCCGACAAGCCACGAACGTTCGCTGCGCCGGATACTTGCATTATCGAGCTCGATAGGTCCGGCGAAAACAATCGATATGGGTTGGAAGTCGCTTCTTGAAGCAACGGTTGTTCGGTGTATGGTGGCGTAACGTCATTCGTGCTCCAGCCATCTGCCGAACGCGTCGACAATATATTGACGCCTCCGAGTGGGTTTGCCTGCCCTTCCCGCTCCGGCGGGATACGCATCCCATATGTGATCGCGCGACCATCTTCAGATGCCTGCGCTACAACGGCAGCAGCACCCTGAGTATCGATCCCCAACGCTTCGGCACCATACTTACTTACTGGGGAGACCAGTTCATACTGACGTCTATCGGGCAGTTCAGACGCCACGCTCGCCGGCTGCGTGGTAAAGGAATGATCAACGCCGTCCAACGTCTCCAGTTCGTTGTGCGCGACCACCCGGTAGTGGTAGACGGTGTCAGTAGCAAGCCCCTGAACGTGAGCGTTCACATTGACACTTTCTTCACCCGCCCCCACAACTTCATCCGGCACCGGCACGCTCGCTCTATAAGACCCTTCCGCGGCCCCGTATTCGAAGCGATACGTCGTTGCCGCGCCACCAGGGTCAATCTGCGCCTGTAGGGTCGCGCTTGTCGCCGCGACGTTCTCAACTGACTCGCTTTCGATGACCGGTGCGGTCGCCGCCTCCGCCTGCGTACCACATATCGCCAGCACACAAGCCGCAGCACCCAGCGAGACCAGGGTCCTCAATGTCCATCTGCGAGCAGTACTCATCGGCACATCCCCTCCTGAAAGGTCGGAGGGTACACCCCTCGCGAGTTACATGAGAACGCGCCCACCGGCGCAGCAGCGAACGGCAGCACACCACCACGGCGACAGCCACCAAGGCAGGCGGCGCGGGAACCGCCCTCGCCGACAAGACAGGAAACGAATCTCCCGCAGGACATGACTAGCGCCTCCCTTTCTTGGAATGTGAACCCGACCCATTTGTCTTCCTTCTGCGCTTACGCTTCCTTTTTGACGGCTTCTTTTCCTTCGACTTTGCTTTCACCATCGGCGCAGCGATCAATGAGACTACGTTACCGGAGCCAGAGAAGGTGGCGCTAGCAGGCGGGCCGAACACCGCCGGCTGCGGCGTGGGCCCAGGCTTACACGCATCACTGCTAGCACACGGTGGGACCACCGCGACCGATGGCGGCGAACATGGCACTTCGGCCGAACAGACGTGAGCGTCATACATGTCATACGCATCGTCCACATCCTGCGAGACAAGCCGATCGGTCGTACGGAAGAACACATCATCGCCACTGACACTCGCATCAACAAATGATGACTCCTGGCCCCCAGCCCCTCCGGAGATCAACCCGACGCAGCCACCATCCAACCCACAGCTACCGATGCCAGCCGGCTCATACTCATACACGTCGTCCACGCCATTTGTATCCTGCGGCACAAGCGCATCGGTACTGTCGAAGAAGAGACGACCTTCATCCGACAAATAGCGAGACTGATAAGACACGTGATAACCACTACCCTCCCCGACATCGGTCCAGCCAGGTATCGCTGCTGCCAGCCAATGACCTTCCCACGCCCTTGCTGTATCCAACGCAAGAGCTTCGCCAAATCCGACCGAGTCCGAGACACCGTCCGGCCTGGCTCCCGTCGGGTCACATGAAGCGCAAATCAAGCGATCAGAGCCCGCGTCGTACAGGTAGACCTCCACATCTCGCTGGCCGCTGTCCGCATCGACATTGTTATAGCCCGTCAAGCTTGCTTCGGACATCAGCGCGACGAACTGCCCGTTTGGCGATACTCGCGCGGTCTTTAATCCAAGACCTGCATGTTCATCATTTCCCTCAGAGAGACTCCAATCAGCCTGATCTCTCGGTGCAAGCGTCGTAATGAATCTCGTGACCCAATTGCCGTCTTCTTCACGCGACATGTAAAGGTTGGCGGCACCGGTGGTCGGCTCCTTGCCTTCAGCGTTACTGAGGGGATGACCTTCTGAATCTTTCAGCACACCCCTACCAGCGAAATACACATATGAACCATCTTCGCTCGCCCCCAACACACCTTGGACATCCCCGCCCGGCGCGAGATCGTTGATCTTATTTTGAGCCACGTCGTACTCGTAAAGGTCACTGACAGCTTCGCCATGGCCGATTTCGTGGATAGAGAACACCTTCAAACCATCACTGCTGGCCGTCTGGAATTCCTCTATGCGCCCTTCCCCAACTTGGATAGTCTCGTCGGTGTCCATGTCCCGCTCGTAAAGCGCAACGCCTTCTTCTTCATGTACCGAGAAAATAACATGCGACCCATCCCTCGAGATCGCATGGTCGGTATCGTGCCCTTCATAGTGACCAAGCCGTGCTCCATTACCCGTCTGTTCTCCATCGGGGAGCACGGTCACAAGCTGGAGATGCCCACCGGACCACTCATAGAGGCTTTCCCCTTCAACTGTAACGCTCGGTAGGAGATGCGTCTTTGATCGAACGACGACGTGCCTTAGATCGGGCGAGACACCTTCGAACAACACTTCCCCCCCTTCGGGGAATACACCCGTAGCCAGCGGTTGATAGCCGGTATTGTCGCGCAGAAATGGCAGGCGCTTTACGCCCCTCGCCGCCTGGGGAGACAGGCTCAAAATATTTGCCGGCAGTACCTCTTCAATAATGGAGCTGGACAGGTCTGGCGAAAAGACCCTAAATGCGTTGGAGGTCCCGTTCTCCAGTTCTGGCTGTTCGGTATAAGGCGCTGTGATGTCCTGAGTCGTCCATCCATTCCCACCACGCTTGGAGAGCATGTTGACGCTCCCAAGCGGAGTCGCTGGCGCTTCTAATTCAGGTGGAACCTTCATCCCGTAGGTGATCCCGCCACCGTCTTGGGAGGCTTGAGCAACAATCAAAGCAGCCCCGGGAGTGCCTATCCCCAGAGCTTCGGCCCCGTACTTCTGGACCGGCGAAACCAGTTCATACTCACGGCCGTCGGGCAACCCCGATGCTGGGACCGCAGACTGCGTCTCAAGCGTCCGGTCGGGGCCGTCGACGCTCTCAAGCTCGTTTTTTGCCACCACCCTATAGTGGTACAAGGTGCCTGCCAATAGGCCCGGCACGTGGGCACTCACGCTTACATCGACTGCTCCGGCGCCAGCCGTGCCGTTGGGCACCGGCACACTCACCGTGTACGCGCCCGCCACGGTCCCGTATTCGAAATGGTACGTCGTTTCCGCGCCCCCCGGGTTAATCTGTGCCTGCAACGTCGCGCTGCCGGAGGCGACATTCAGAGCTGACTCTTCGTCGATCGTGGGAGCCGCGGCGAGCGTCGTGAACGTCACAGGCGAGCCGACCGCTGTTTCACCCACTTCGTTGCGCGCGAGCAGACAGTATGTGTACTGCGTATTCGGCAATAGCACCGTCACGTCCGCAGTCACGGCTTCTTCCTTATGCCCCAGCGCACTGCCCCCAGACGCCGTGCCGCCTTCGCATTCCGTCGCGGATGCCCGGTACAGGAATTCGTAGCTGCCCGCTTCGCCTTCACTGCCGGGATTCAGGACACCGTGCAGCGTCGCCGACGCCGCGGTGATCTCACTCGCGGGTTCCGTTGTCGGGGTTGCGGGAGGCAGCGCCGTTTTGAACGTCACCGCCGGGCCCACGGTTGCTTCGCCTTTGCCGTTACGTGCGAGCAAACACACCGTGTATTCCGCATGCGGTTCCAGGCCGCTCACTTCTTGGGGCGGGAGCACTTCCTGCCCCCCGCCAAGCGATATCCCCGGCACTTCAGGCCCGCTGGCGGCGCCTTCGCATTCCGTCGAGGACTTCTTGTACAGGAAATCGTAGGTACCCAGTTCGTAGGTTCCCGGTTCGCCTTCTTTGCCGGGGTTCGACTCACCGTAGAACGTCGCGGAGGTCCCTTTGACCGATTCCACCACGACAGGCGCCGGCGCTTCCGGAGGAGCCGCAAGCGCTGGCTCACTCGAAAACGCGAGACCAGCCACCAACGCGAATAGAACTACCAGACTTGCTGCGCTCGGCTTTAGAGCGTTCATCACGACATCGCCTCCTGGAATGCGGAGGGAATAAACGCCCCTCGCCGGTTACATGAGAACGCGCCCACCGGCGCAGCAACAGAGAGCAGCCGTGCGCCACACCGGCAACGGCCATCAAGCAAAGCGGCGCTGGACTTTAGCTCCTCACGCGCGTGTGTGACCCACCCCTCCACGGGGGAAACAGGGCAGCCGGTGAAACCCGGCCAGGGGGAGCACGTTGGGCTTAGCGCCCTAGGCGAAGAGAGAGAGAGAGAGAGAGAGATGCGACAGCGCCATGCTGGCGCATCTAGCATCCGCCTCTGTGTGGGGTGCGATGACCCTTGTCACGTCGATCCCTCTCGAACTCACGCGGAAAACAGCTCCCTCAAGCATTTCGACCAAGGCTCCCTCTCCCCAGACGACTCCAAAAGCGCTACGCAAGGGCCGACCACATGGAGGCCAGACCCCGAACCCGATCTATGTTCTAAAAACACAGCCGTCCTAATCGACTACCGTGTGTTGCCCATCATAGACACATTCATAGGCCCGCGTCAAGTCCCCAACCACGAACACCCCCAAAGGCCGCCCCCGGGGTCCGCTGAATCTCAAGTGTCCACCCCGTTCACAGGGCCCCGATGTCCCCTCAGCCTTCCGCCGCGCCGCCCTCCCCCACCGTCGTACCGGCCTGCGTTTGGATCGTGCGCTCGAGCTGCTTACCACGGTCGGTGAGCCGCCACGCGTTGGGCTCGCCCTTGCCGGCGCCGCCGCGCCCAACGTTCTCGATCAAGCCAAGGTGCTCGAGGCGCTGCAGCAGCTTCGAGGTCTGCCCCTGGTCGGCGATCCCGGCGGCGTCCGCAATCTGACGGTTGCTCGCCCCCGGCGCATTCGAGATCGCCAAGAGCACCTGCACCGTGCGGTAGGTCAGGCGCATATCGAGCCCCTTCAGCGGATCCTCGCGCACGGCACGGCGCGCGAAGGCAACCCGAGTGGGCGCGGGTCGCGCGGTCTCCTTCTCCGCCGCAGCCGAACCCAGGTAGGGCAATACGATCATCCCCATCAACGGCCCCGCCAGACCCGACAGCGACTCACCGGCCTGCTCGGAGAGGCGGGTGTGCAACACCGCGAGCACCGCGCCGACCACGCCCTCCGCCACCAGCCGCTCGGGCGCGTCACGCCCCCTGCGCGCTTGCGCTCCACCCTCCTCGACCGCATCGATCAGTACCCGCACGACAGCCGCGCGACGCTCCAGCGCCCGCGGACCGGCACCCAGCGCATGTACCACGCAGAGCGCCCCCAACTCAGGCTCCTCGTCGAGAAACACGAGCCCCGCAACCAGCGCCGCGCGAACCCGCTCCCGCCAGCGCCCCGGCCCCGCGAACGCCGGCGCCACACGAGCGCCGGCCCGCTCGATCGCCGCGTCAAACGCCGCCAGGAAGCAATCCTCGCGGTCGGCGAACAGTTCATAGAACGTCCGCCGCGACACACCCGCACGCGCCACGATATGCGCGACCGTGGTGCCACCCGCGCCGCGCTCGCCGACGACCTCACAGAGCGCGGCGAGCACCCGAGCGCACTGGATCTCATCGACCTGATCCCGCGCGAAGGACGCCCCGGCGCGTCCTTCACGCAAGCGCACCGCGCCGCCGCTCTTCACCAGTCGTGGCTCACTTGGCACGCGGCCGACCGATTCACCCGCGGCACCACGGCGCCCACCTTGCACCGCACGCAACCCGTCGCTCAGCGCGCCGCGGGGAATCGCCCGCTCACCCCTTCCTGCCTTTGCCCTTGCCATGCTTCTTGGCCTTCTTTCGATGCGACGCCTTCTTGCTCTTCGGGCAGCCCGTGACCGCGATCTTAGTGCTCTGGTTGATCACGAGCCCGTTCTGAGCGACCAGTTCCGTTGGCATCAGCAGCGTGCCCTTGCAGAGGTTCCCGTTCGCGGTCAGCGCCGGGGATTCCCGTTTGGGGAGCGTCAGTTCGAACGTCGAGAACGGCACATCCGGCACCGTGCTGAACGTCGCAGTGGTGATCCCCTGTTTGCTGATGAACGTTTCCCCATGCACCTGCACCGTGACGCCATCCTCGCCGGTGAGCACCATGATCAGTTCGGGGTACTTTGCGCCACCGTGGGAGACGAAGTACGCCGGGCCGGCCAGGGGGCCTTCCAGCACGGGGGTGCCGACCGTCGCTTCCCCAACCATGGAGGCAACCGGGCAGTTCGAGGGGTTTTCCGCGAACACCTTTTCCGTGCACGCCTTCTGCAGCGTTTTCAACGGCGACGGCAGCTGTTTGGGCAGGCTGACCTTGACCTTCGCGACATTTGCTTTGGTGCCCTGCGCCCCCGCGGGGAGCGTGAGGCTGACGTGCAGGCTGGCGCCTTCGGTGCGGGAGGTCTTTGCGCTGGTTGAGACTTTGAATTCCGGTTTGAACGAGAGCGCCGCGCAGTTGGTCACCTGGAACGGGGTGGAGACGTTCGATGTGGCACCTTCGGTGCTTTCGAGCTGCCCGGTGAGCTTCATCGGTTCGCAGCTGGTCGGGTTGAACACGAACCCGGGCCGGTCGACCGTCACGTTCACGTGCTGCAGTTGCAACGGGATCCCGTCCAGGATCGTCGGGAACGGGTCCGTGACCACCGTCAGATGGGCATCCGTCGGATCCACATCAACCTTCGAGCGGACCACCTCGGTCCCGAGGTTGAACGGGCCCGCGACCGCCGGGACCACGACGTCCACCCCGAATGGGTCGCCCTTGTACGGGCCGGTGATGTAGGCCTTGCCGTCTTCGACCGAGTAGGGGTCGCTGCCGAGCCCGGCGCTGACAACCACCTGTCCGATCTGGCTTTCCGCGGGACAATCCCCGGAAGCGGCCTGGGGTTCCTCGCACAGCTTCACACCCCGCAGCCCGGCCGAGACCCCGGGCGGGAGCACAACCGCGAGTTTCCCGAGCGTCTGGTCGGCATCGGGGCGGCTCATCGTCAACGTCAACGGGGTATACCCACCGGCCTGGACGCTTGTCGTGCCCGCCTGGAACCCAGGCTGGAACGGTCTCGAGCTCTGGCACGGTGCGCCATTCGGCGCGCTCGTGATCTGGAACGTTGATGCTGGTTCGGCCGGCGCGTTACCCGACCACGGTGTGATCGAGGACGTCGTCGTGTATGACCCGCACAGCGGTGGCGTGCTCAACGGCGCACGGTCGCCGCCGAAGAAATGCAACGTCGCTTCTTCGAAGGGAAGCTGCGGCGTGTTCGGAAACGCAGTCACGATCTGCCCCGTACGTTCGTCGAGTTTCACTTCTCCCGCGAGCTTGAAGATCACCCCTGCCTTTGGGTCTTCCGCGTAGAGGTACAGCCCGATCAGGCTCCCGAACGGGTTGGCATTCTGCGCCGCCAGGTACACCGCTCCCGTGAGCGGATCGGGTAGCAGCGGCGTCTTGATTTCGACCGTCCCGACCTTCGACGCGTCGGGGCAGGACGCACCGGCATCAACCGACACCGCGATCTGCGCTTCAGAGCACGACATCAACCCATCGGCGGCTGATGGGTTGATCGCCACACCCGCCGGCAGGGTGACCGTCGTGTCCTTCACATCGGCCTCCGACAGGCCCGTCGGGTTCAAGCTGACCGTCTGGGGAACATGCACGCTGACGTTCAACCCCGTCGGCGTGCTCCCCGCCTGACCGTCCGGCGTCGTCGTGATCGACGGGTTGAACGGCAGGCGGTTGCAGCCGTCCATCGCCAGCGGCGCGCCCGAGCTGTCGTGCCATCGGTACACCGACCTGCTCAGCGCAGAGGGGTTCGCCCACGAGTCAGCCGTCATCGAGGAGATCAACGGTTCCGTCAATGGATTCCCACACGACGTCGGCAACGAAAGCAGTGGCGCGCTCACCGTATCTTCCGGCGAGGAACAACCATATCCAAGCAGCAGTCCGACCCCCACGCACCCGTTCCCGCGGGAGATATCGTGCCCCGGATCGCCCGGCACGCCCCACAACGTCACCTCGCTGGAATAAAACCCAACGATCTGACTGATGTTCTTGACGCTGACCGTCACTCCGTAGTCGCCCCCGGTACGCACCGAAGTGTCGATAATAACCGGGACGAGGAGTGCCATGAACCCAAACCGCGCCGGCTCACCAACACTCGGCGCCAGCGCAAACACAGGCTCCGGGAGAGTCAGATACCCAAGGGTACTGGGTTCGAAGATGGTCACCTCGGCCACACCGACCTGCGTATTCGCCGGACATTCATTCACACCGAGTTCCCTGAGCTTGCCAAACTGCACGTCAGAGCACACGGGGAATGGACTCGGGTTGCCGATCAGCCCGGGCGGCAACGCAAAAGTCAGATCCTTTGGCATCGCCGGCTGCCCAACCCTCCCGTGTTCGCCTACGGCGCCCTGGTTCAGAACGAGGGAGGTCGTCAACTGGAATGGGTGCGACCCAGCCTGCGTCGCCGGCGAACCACCTGTGTCTTCGGGTGTTAATTCGAACGATTCCACACCGAACGGGGTCGGCGCCGCATCCACCGTGATCGGCTGGCTCATCGAAACGCCCGGTGCGCCGCCACCCGTCACGCTCACGGCGTTCAACTCACCCGATGCCGCTCCCGCACCCACCGTCACGTGGATCCTAATTTCCAGATTTTCATACGGGGGCAGAGACCCCGTGAAAGTGCACACGACCACCGTGGACCCTGAGCATTCCGCTTCACCATCAGAACCGAGGATACCCGCAGGGCTTTCCACAGAGTTAACGGTAACGTCAGCCGGCAGCGTGTCGGTCAGTGTCACCGGATCGCCACCCCCTTGGACCGCGGCATCGCCGAGGTTGGTTGCCGTGACCGCCAGCACGCCTTCGCCCCCCGGCGGCAGATTCGTGGGGCGAGCACCCAGGTGCAGATGCCACCACGGAGCGAGCGTTTCCGCCGAGGCCAGAGACACACCCACGGACACTGCGAGCAGCACCCCGCCCACCAACACACCAACGACCCGCGCGCTCCGCTTGAGCCTATTGCTCGAAATCATCTCTCAAACCCCCCTAACGCCTCGTCCGAGCGGACAGGCTCTTCTTGGCCATCGATCTGCCCCGCCTGCGCTTCTTACGCTTCCCCGCCCGCCGTTTCGGCTTTGCCTTCGACTTGGGCGAAGGCTTCGGCTTGACCACCGGCGACACGAGATTGCCAGTACCGACAAACGTCGCGCTCGCCGGCGCCCCAAAGATCGACGGCTGCGGTGAAGGCGCAGCCCGACACGAATCCGCCGTAGTACAAGATGGCGGCGCGGCAACCGATGTCGGGCACGGCACCGCCGCTGAGCAGACATGCGCGTCATACACGTCAAACGAGGTGTCGAAATCCTGCGGCGCGAGACGCTCGCTCGTCAAGAAGAACACATCGTCACCATTTTCACTGGCATCCATGAACGTCGCCGGCTGTTCGGATGTCCCCGAGGAGACCAGATCGACGCAGCCATCCAACGCCGTCCTCAATGTCACGCTCGACGCCGCGCAGCCACCGACCCCTACCGGCTCGTACTCGTACACATCCACCTGTCCGTTCGTATCCTGCCCAACCAGCGCTTCCGGGCTTTCGAAGAGCAGCCGGCCGCTGTTGGAAAGAAAGCGCTGGTTGCGTCCGGCGATGTTGGCGGGTCCGACCGAAAGGGCACCGGTGGGATTGCAGGATGCGCACAGCAAACGCTTTGATTCGGCGTCGTAGAGATAGACCTCCTCGTCTTCTCCGCCGCTGTTTGCGTCCCGGTTGTCGTATCCCGTCAGACTCGCTTTCGAAACGAACGCCACATAGCGGCCGTTCGGCGATACGCGCGCAGCATAGGTTATCCCGAAGTAGGCATCTGTAGGCCAGTCCTCGTCGTTCGGCGAAAGGTTGGCGACGTAGGTGGTCGTCCCGTCGTGGCGCACATAGAGGTGATATCCCGGCGCCACGCCGCGGGCGCCGGTCGCCAACACGCCCTTGGCGACAAAATAGACATACGAGCCGTCTTTGCTGGTTCCCAACGTGGCCTGCCAACTGCCACTTTCGCCGGCCTTTTCACTGACCGTCAGGTCGGTCAGCTTGCATGTCAACTTGCCAGCCACTTCGATAATTTCACATTCGTAGAGATCGCGTTCTTTCGGGGAAGAATCAGCCGTCAGCTGCTGGGAGGTGACGAAGAACGCCCTCGACCCATCGCTGCTGACGAACTGAACACGCTGTTCACGCCCTTCTCCTCCAGGCCCCCCCTGCACGAGATCGAGCCGGATCGTTTCCCCCTTCGCCGTGTCACGCATATAGATAGCGTCTTCGGGCCCTATCTGCGTTGTCCAAACGATGCGCGAGCCATCGTCGGAGATACTGGAAAAAAAGCCAGCAGTAGGTCCCCCGCCTTCGCCTTCAGGCAGCACAGTGACGAGCTGCAGGCGCCCCGCCGTCCACTCGTACAGCCCATTTGCGACTGGCGTCGCGGTCAACGCCGCTTGGGCGCGAACGACGACGTGGCTCAAGTCCGGCGTCGCACCGGCAAAGCGGACATTTGTGGTGAAAGCGCCCCCTCTGATTTTGGTCCCGGGCGGGACGTTTGCGCTCGTCACCAGCGGCACGAAAGCGCCCCCCACATTGTCGTGGATGTACACAGTTGGTTCGGTGACTTCAGGCGAGATCGATACGTTTTCAGCGAACGGTTCCACAGCCCCAAGCAGCAGGTTAGATGAGAAGAAGCGGTATTCATAACCGGCGCCGGCCTTCGTCCCGGTCGGTTCGATCTGCGGCAGCTGGATGTCGTGTGACTCCCAGCTGCCCGCGACGCGCATCGAGAAGACCTGGGTCCCCGCGGGATTACCCGGCGGGTTGTCTTCGGTCGGATCAGTTGCCGCGTAGGTCATCGCGTCGCCGCTGTCTGCCGCCTGCATCGATTCCGGCAGGATCCGCGCGCCGTCCTTGACCGCAGGCGACACCAGTTCCCACTGCCGACCGTCCGGCAACGCGAACTCGCTGCCCGCCGGTTGCGTCGTAAAGGTCCCATCGCTGCCGGCGACCGTTTCGCTTCTCGACGCGACGAGCGCCACAACCCGGTAGTGGTAGGTGGTATTCGAAAGCAGGTTCTGCGGATGCGCGTTCACCGTCGCTGCGACCGAGCCCGAGCCGACGGGCCCATCGGGAATCGGGATCGTCGACCCGTACGCTTCGCTGGTGCCATATTCGAAGCGGTAGGTAGTTTCGTTGCCTTCCGGATTGATCTTCGCCTGCAATGTCGCGCTCGTGCCGGCGACGTCCAGGACCGACTCTTCTTCGACCGCGGGCGGCGTGAGAGCCAGGGCAGAGGCGTTCAGCGCGAGTCCTCCGGCCAGCGCACACAATGAGATCGCGGCAGTCGACATGAGCCTGCGAGCAGCAGTCATCGGCACATCTCCTCCTGAAGGTCGGAGGGGAGCGCCCCTCGTGTATTACGTGATGACGCGCCCACTTGCGCGTGTGTGACCCTTCCCCCCGCGGGGGCAACCGGGCGGCCGGTCAAAACCGGCCGCGGGGAGCGATTGGGGTTTAGCCCCCTAGGCGAAGAGAGAAAGAGAGAGAGAGAGATGCGACAGCGCCAAGCTGGCGCATCTAGCATCACTTTCTCTGCGGGGTGCGATGACCCCTATCACGTCGATCCCTCTCGAACTCACGCGGAAAACAGCTCCCTCAAAGCATTCTTCGACCAAGGCTCCCTCTCCCCAGACGACTCCAAAAGCGCTACATAGGGCCGACCACATGGAGGCCAGACCCCAAACCCGATCTATGTTGTAAAAACATCGGCGTCCTAATCGACTACCGTGTGTTGCCCATCATAGACACATTCATAGGCCCGCGTCAAGTCCCCAACCACGAACACCCCCAAAGGCCGCCCCCGGGGATCGCTGAATCTCAAGTCTCCGCCCCGATCACAGGGCCCCGATGTCCCCTCAGCCCTCCGCCGCGCCGCCCTCCCCCACCGCCGTACCGGCCCGCGTCTGGATCGTGCGCTCGAGCTGCTTACCACGCTCGGTGAGCCGCCATGCGTTGGGCTCGCCCTTCCCGGCACCACCGCGGCCCGCGTTGTGGATCAGCCCAAGGTGCTCCAGACGCTGCAGCAGCTTCGAGGTCTGCCCCTGGTCAGCGATCCCTCCGGCCTCCCCCACCTCGCGGTTGCTTGCCCCCGGCGTGGCAGAGATCGCCAGCAGCACACGCACCGTACGGTAGGTGAGGCGCATGTCCAACCCCTTCAAGGGATCCTCGCCCGCAGGCCGGCGCTTCGCCACGGCGCCCTTCGGCGCCGGTCGCCGCCGCTCGCGCTCGGCCGCGGCAGAGCCCAAATAGGGCAACACGATCATCCCCATCAGCGGCCCCACCAGACTCCTCAGCGATTCGCGCCGGCCCTCCGAGAGGCGCGTGTGCAATACGGCAAGGATCGCACCGACGACCCCCTCGGCCGTGAGTCGCGCCGGCGCACGGCCGCGCGGTGCCTCCCGCCCGCCCTCATCCACCGCATCGACCAGCACGCGCACGACCTCCGCGCGCCGTTCGAGCGCCCGCGGACCAGCCCCAAGCGCGTGCACCACGCAGAGCGCCCCCAACTCCGGCTCCTCATCGAGGAACCCCAGCCCGGCGACCAGCGCCTTGCGAACTCGCTCCCGCCAGCGGCCCTCTCCGGCGAACGCGGATACCACGCGCGCCGCGACCCGCTCGACCGCCTGGTCGAACGCCGCCAGGAAGCACTCCTCGCGGTCGGCGAACAGTTCGTAGAACGTGCGCCGCGAGACGCCCGCCCGGGCGACGATGTGCGCGACCGTCGTGCCACCCGCACCACGCTCGGCGACAACCTCACAGAGGGCGACGAGCACCCGCGCACGCTGGATCCCATCGACCTGATCGCGCGCGAACGACGCCCCATCGCGCCCGTCGCGCAGGCGCCGCACCGGGCCGTCGTTCGGCGGTGCGCCCGCGCCACCATGCTTGCGCGGCATCACACGCAACCCGTCGCTCAGAGCACCGCCGGGTATCGCCGATCACCGGCCTCGCTTGCCATTGCCCTCGCCCGGGTGCTTCCTCTTGCCCTTAGCCTTCCTCTTGTGCGCCGCCTTCTTCACCTGCGGGCAGCCAGTGACCGCGATCTTCGTGCTCTGTTTGATCACGAGACCGTTCTGACCGACCATTTCCGTCGGCATCAAGAGCGTGCCCTTGCAGAGGCTCCCGTTCGCGGTCAGCGCCGGGTATTCCCTCTGCGGAAGCGTCAGTTCGAAGTTCGAGAACGGCACATCCGGGACCGTGGCGAACGTCGCGCTCGTGATCCCCTGTTTGCTGATGAACGTTTCCCCGTGCACCTGTACTGTCACACCGTTCGGGCCCATGAGCACCAGGATCAGTTCCGGGTACTTCGCGCCACCGTGGGAGACGAAGTACGCCGTGCCCGACAGCCCGCCTGGGAGCACCGGCGTCGAGACCTTCACCTGGCCGACCTGCGACGCTACCGGGCAGCTCGCGGGGTCTTCCGCGAACGTCTTTTCCAGGCACGCCTTCTGCAGCGTTTTCAGCGGCGAGGGCAGCTGTTTGGGCAGTGACACCTTGACCCGCTGGACGTTGGCGATGCTGCTTAGGCCGCCTTCGTCGGGGAGCGTCAGGGTGACGTGCAGACTGGCGCCCTGCGTGCGCGACGTTTTCGCCGAGGTCGAGACCTTGAACGTCGGTTTGAACCCGAGGCTGCGACAGGAGCCGACCTGGAACGGGCTGGACAGCGGCGCGTTGGTTCCTTCCGTGCTGGTTGCGGTCCCTGAGAAGGACTGCGGGTTGCAGTTGGTCGGGTTGAACATGAATTCCCTGCGGTCGATCACCGCGTCGATCGTGCGCATATCCACCGGCACCCCGTCGAGGATCGTCGGCAGCGGGTCGGTCGTGATCGTCAACTGCGTGGTCTGCGGGTCCACTGCGATCTTGCCCCGCACGACCGTCGTCCCCAGGTTGAACGGCCCCGCGATCACCGGCACCGCGATCGACAAACCATAGGGTGCCCCCTCGTAGGGCCCGGTGATGTAGATCGGCGCTTCCGGCTTCCCCGGTTCGGGCACGAACAACGGATACGGGCCCGGGCCCGCGCCAACGGTCGTGTGCCCGATCTGTGAGCCCGCCGGGCATTCCCCTTTGGACGCCTGCGGTTCTTCGCATAGCGTCACGTGGCTGATCATCCCCAGCAGCCCCAGCGGCGTCTTGAACTGCAGCTTGGAGATCCGCTGCTGGCCATCCGCGCGTTGCAGCAGCATCGAGAAGTCGGTATAGCCTCCCGCCTGATCGGTCGTCGCGCCGGCCGTCATCACGGGCGTGAACGGCAGCGGCGAGGCGCATGCGCTCTCACCCGGGCCGCTGGTGATCTGGAACGCGCTCGACGGGAAGACATCTTCGACCAGCGGCGAGCTCCATGGCGTGAAGTCCGACGTGCTCGTGTACACCCCGCACCCCGTCGGGGTCGCCAGCGCCGCCTGCCCGCCGCCGCTGAAGGCCAGCTTGAAGTCCGTGAACGGCAGCTCCGGCGTTTCTTCGAACATCGTCGTCAACCTGCCCGTCACCGGGTCAAGCGAGACATTGCCGATCAGCTTTGCTTCCACGCCGTCCCCCGCGATCGCGACCAGCAGTTTGACGTGCGGTGGCTCGGACTGCACCACATACACGTTCCCTTCCAGCTTGTCCGCCAACAGCGGCGTCGCAACTTGCGCCGTCCCGACCTGCGAGGCGGCCGGGCACGACGGCGGTCCTTCCTGCCCGACACCGTCCTGATCCAGCGGGCACACAGCCAGGCCGGTGGCCCGGCCCGGGTTGATCACCACGCCTTCGGGCAGCACGACCGTTCCGTCCCTGACGTTCGACGTCGTGATCCCGCCCGGGCTCAGCAGGCCTTCCTGGGAGACTTTGATCTCGGTCGTCAACCCCGCGGGGGTATCGGCCTCGCTCGTATCGGGCGCGACCGACAGCGACGGGCCGAAGCCAAGATGGTTGCACCCGGTAAACCCGACCGGCGCACCGGTCAAATCGTGCGTGAGCACGCTGGCGTGCGCTTCGGCGGTCGCATCCTGCCAGGGGACCTCGGCGACGCTGATCGCCTGCGGTCCCGTGCAGGAGGTCGGCAGCGTCAGGAACGGCGTCGGGGGACTACCCGACGGGCACCCTCCAAATTCTTGTCTGCAACCCCCGGCGCCCTGGCGTTGCGCATTGTGGCTTGCGTCGGCGGGTTCACCCCAGATCGTGGTGCTGTTGAAGACGATCTGCTTCGTCGGGATGTTATCGACGTGCACCGTGATCCCGTAGTCTGAGCCGCTGCGCACGGTCGCATCCAGGAAGACGCGGTTACCCAGTACCTCGAACGCGAACTGGGCCGGATGTCCCACCGGGGGGACCATGTTGTACACCGGGATGTAACGGAATATGGGAGGCGGAATGCCTTCGAAGGCGAACCCGAAGCTGTCGACACCCACCTGGGTGTCTACGGGGCATTGCTGGGCATCGAGCTGTTCGCGGGTGCATTGCGGAATCGCGTTCGGATCGCCGATGACTCCGGGCGGGAGCTTCACGGTGACGTTCCTCGCTTCGCCACCGGCCAGCCCGTTCAGGTTTTCGTTGAGGTTGAACGCAACCGTGAACTCGTACGGGTGCGAGCCGGCCTGCGTGGCGGCCGTGCCATCGGCGTTGGTGAGCCATGCGTCGAATGATTGAAATCCAAGCGCCGCGGATGCGGAGCTGGCCGTCACCGACTGCGCTCGGCTCGCGGGCGCGGGCGCGCCGCCGCCTGCGACGGTTATCCGGTTGGTAAGCACACCCGAAGCCGACGGGGCAACTTCGACCGCGATCCCCAGCCGCTTGATTTCCCCAGGAGCGATCGCTCCCAGCTGCGCGGGGACGCTTGTGCACGTCACGACGGTCGTCCCGGCGCAGTTCCACAGTTCTCCGGAGCCGATTCCGAACCCTTCTTCGAGTTCGCCCGCGGCGGTCGCGGTCAGACCCGCCGGCAGTGTGTCGGTCACCGTCACCGCTTCCCCTTCCGCGCTCGGCGCCGCACCGGTGTTCACGACGTGGATTTCGATCGTCCCGCTGCCGCCCGGCGGCAGGTTCGTCGGATACGCGGCGCTCGTGAGCTCCCACCCCGGGGCGGGCGCCACGGAGGCCGATGCCCGGCCGGCGAGCGTCAGCGAGGCGCATACGACAAGCAGCACGGCCGCCAAGCCACGCAGACCGTGCCGCGAGCGTGAGGCTCCCGCGATGATATGACGACTGCTCATGACCGTCGCTCCTTTCCATGCGCACGTCCGTTGACACTTGCCCTCTTCGCGCGTCGCTTGGATCTCCTGTGCTTGGCTTTGACTCTCTTCCTGACCTTTTTCTTGGCGTGCTTGGGCTTCTGCGTGCTGTTCGCCGGCGCGGTCGAGGCAGCGGGAAAGTTCCCGACGCCGCTGAACGTCGCGCTCGACGGCGTCGCGAAGATCGGCGGCGCCGCGGGCACGCCCTGACAGCCCGAGCCCGAGCACACCGGCGGCGAGAGCGCCTGCACGCCCCCGACCCGTGCATCGAACACGTTGAAGTTGTCGTTCTGGTCTTCGGGCGTCAACTGCGCGCGGGTGATCACGAACGCGTCGTCACCGCTGGCGCTCGCGTCGAGGAACCATGACTCCGACGCGTTGGTGCCGCCCGAGAGCGGGTATACGCAGCCCGCGCTTTCCCGACAGCTGCCCGCCCCGTCGCGCTCCCACTCGTACACGTCCTGGACGCCGTTGGTGTCCTGCGGGACGAGCGCCGCGGTGCTGTTGAAGAACACCCTCGAGCCGTCGTCGGAGATCCACCGCGGTAGGTATGTATTGCTATAGCTGTTGTACAGATAAGCGCGTTCCCCTGCGCTGGCTGGTTCACCGCCACGCTTGCATGAGACGCACAGCAGCCGTTCGCCTTCGGCTTCATACACATACACCTCTGACGTTTTTTCGTTCTGGTAGCCCGTCAGGCTCACCTTCGAGGTGAATACGAGCGCGCGCCCGTCCTGCGTCACCTCGGCCGTACGGTTGCCGAGGCCCTGCTCATAGTCGCCGATGCCGCCTACACCTCCCCCACTGTAATGTGTATCGGCGGGTGAGAGCGTCGCGATATAGGTTGTCCTGCCGTCGTGGCGCAGGTAGATGTTCAGCTGACCCGCGACCGGTTCCTTTCCTGCGGCGTTCTTGCCTTCGGTGAGCACGCCGTTGGCGACGAAGTACACGTATTCGCCGTCTTCGTCGGCGCCGATCACGCCCTGCACGTCGGCGCCGAGCGCATCGGAGGCGTTGCCGTCGACTGTCAGATCGGTCAGCGTGCCAGGCCGCCCCACCACAGAGTTGAATTCGTACTCGTAGAGATCGGCGCCCCGTTCTCCGGTGTGACCCACATCGGCGGTGCAGCCGGCGCTCGTCACCGCGGTCGAATCCACCGTCAGGCGACCGCAGTCGGTGAAGAAGACCTTCGACCCATTCTTGCTCGCCGTCCAGAAGTGCCCCCCACCATTGGAACCAGGCCCCTGCGAGACGTCCAGTTGCACAGTGCACGCATCGGCCGACACCAGACATTCGTCCCCCGCGCCGAGCGGGCTCTGCGGCTGGGTGGCATTCTCGCGCACGTAGAGATCTCCCGTGCTCACGTCGGTCCAGAAGACACGCGAGCCGTCTTCTGAGATGACATCGCTCCAATCCGGGGAATCGTTGCCTTCCGCTTCTTCCATGCTTTCGGGATATTCCAGCAGCGGAGCCCCGAACGTGGCGTTGGGCGCCGCGGCCCCGTCCGGTAGCACGTTCACGAGACTCACCTCGCCGCCGCTGGAGTCGTACAGGTTGTTCTCTCTGACACCGCCGTCCACCGCGTTCGGCGTCAACGCGTCATTGGCCTCGAACAGCAGTTGACTGAAGTCCGCGGACGCGCCGGCAAAGGCGAGTGTGTAGTTGTCGAAATCATGGTTGGGAACGCCCGCGCTGCCGAATTCATAAAATGGCCTACCGCTCGGTGGCGTGACCGTGAAGAGCGGACTGTAGCCTGCGCCGCTCGCCGCGTGCGTATAGAGCACGTCGTATCGCCCGCCCGGAGCCGCCGCCGCCAGCGCCGGAGATTCACTGGAATCCAGCACCCCAATCGACAGTTCGCTCGAGAACGCCTGATAGACCGCCCGGTCGTCCCCGGACGGCTGAAGGTTGACCTGCGTCCAGCCACCGGCCGCCGAACGGCTCGCCAGGTACTCGTTTCCTGCACCGCCGCCCTCCCTGCCGTTGCCGCCCGAGGTCGGGTCGCCGGCATACGCGACCGCGTCCCCTCCGGCGGCGGCCTCGAACGGCAGGCGCGTCAGGACCCCATCGCTATATTCGCCCTGCCCCAAGCCATTTGGCACATACACATTGGCATCCTGGTTTTCCAGCGGAGTCACCATTTCGTAGACCCGGCCGTCGGGCAACGACACTGCGCCCGCCGGCATCGCCACAAGCCCCAACCCGACACTCAGCGCACACAGTGAGACCAGGGACGTCAACGTATACTTGCGAGCAGCACTCATCGGCACATCTCCTCCTGAAGGTCGGAGGGGTGCACCCCTCGCGTGTTACATGAGAACGCGCCCATGGGCGCAGAATCAGAAAGCGGCTGTGCGCCGCCCCGGCGACGGCCGTCAAACAGAGTGGCGTGGGGACCGAAGTCCTCACGCGCGTATGTGACCCTTACCCCCGCGGGGGAAGCCGGGCGGCCGCTCGAACCCGGCCGCGGCGAGCGATTAGGGTTTAGCCCCCTAGGCGAAGAGAGAGAGAGAGAGAGAGAGATGCGACAGCGCCAAGCTGGCGCATCTAGCATCACTTACTCTGCGGGGTACGATGACCCCTGTCACGTCGATCCCTCTCGAACTCACGCGGAAAACAGCTCCCTCAAGCGTTTCGACCAAGGCTCCCTCTCCCCAGACGGTTCCATAAGCGCTACATAGGGCCGACCACATGGAGGCCAGACCCCAAACCCGATCTATGTCGTAAAAACATCGGCGTCCTAATCGACTACCGTATGTTGCCCATCATAGACACATTCATAGGCCCGCGTCAAGTCCCTATGGAGACTTCGGGGTGGATCGGCCCGGGAATGCGCCCGCGAGGCTCCGGTATGGCCTCTGGGGGACCCGGTCGAGCGTTCCGTACTAAGCGCGGCGTAGCTTTCTGGTCGATGCCCGATCAGGACACCCACAGAACGAGTACGGGGCCCGTGAGCCCCGGGCTTGCCAACGCCCTGCGCTCGCTGGCCGAGAGCCAGCTGCAGATCCAAGCCTCGCGTTCCGCCGCCCTGGATGCCAGCGCCATCGGCGTCGCAGGGATCGACGTGGCCCTGGGCGGGATAGCCCTCGTTGATGGATTTGGGCAGCCGTTGCGGCTTGCCGTGTTGGCACTGGTCAGCTTGTCCGCCGGACTCGCCGCCCGCGCGCTCTTCCTTGATGGCACCCCGCACCTTGGACCGTCGGTCATGCGAGTCCTCGCGACCCGCAAGATCCGCACCGATCGGGTGCTCGAGGACGCGATCCTGTCAGACCTCGGAGCAGACGTACGCGCAAACGGACGTGCTTTGGCTCGCAAGGCTCCATATGTGGCGAGAGCCTTTGGGCTTCTGACACTTGCAGCCATGCTCACACTGGCGGGGAGGATACACTGATGCTCATGAGCGACCGCACAATCAGGCACAAGCAGGCCAAAGAACCGGACGATGAACCCGACGTCACGTATGACATGTTCGGCGCAACTGAGCCGCTTCCACATTTTGAATCTGTCACCGTGCCCTCCCTCATAACCATTTCCCCCGGAGTCCGGCAGCTTCCCTCACGGTTGCGCGAGTTCGTGCGCCGCGCGATGCGCCCCGCCCACTGAGCGGCCTGCCTCCGCCGGTCGATGATTCCCCGTAGCCACTTCGGCTATCTATAGACGGACACCCCTCGCCTTTGGAGGCCGAGGACATCGCCCGCGGCGTCCTCTACGCGATCGCCCAGCCCCCGCACGTCAACGTCAACGAGATCCTGATCCGCCCGACCGCACAGCAGGGGTGAGCCCATCCGTCGTTTCCCCCGTAAGCCGCGCCAGATCCTTGCGGAGCCCGGGGTCAGCGCGGACGAGCTCCAGACGCCGAACAAACTCACCGCGCGGCAGCCACCGTCGGCGCGTGAGCGTGAGCGGCACCAGCGATGCGACCGTCTTGTTGCGCGTGGTGACCACCACCCGCTCGCCCGCCTGCACCCGTCGCAGCAGGCTGACCATGTAGTTGCGAAGCTCTCTCGACGCCACCTCGACTGACATGCGACACATGTAGCATCTTTGCAGCCCTACTCCGCGCCGTCCAGCTCCAACGTAACCCCCGCGATCTGCAGCTCATCCCCCGGCTGGAAGCCCTCGTCCTGGAGCGCACGGAGCACCCCGAGGCGGCGCAGGCGGCCCTCGACGTAGGCCATCGCGTCGTCGTTCTCGACGTCGAAGCGCTGGAGCAGGCGCTCGACCGAGGGGCCCCGCACGGCGAAAGCGCCCTCGCCGACGCGCTCCACCTTGAAGCCGGTGCGCTCCGCGGGGCGGAAGACCATGTGCTCGGCGAGCTGCTCGGGCTCCGCGAGGGCTCGGGAGCCCGCTCTCTCCTGCGCCACCTGCCCAGCCGCGGCCCGATCGCCGGCCGGTACCAGCCGCAGCAGCGTGCCACCCAGCTCGGTGAGGCCCGCGCCGGTGGCGGCGGAGGTCGCGATCACAGGGACCTCGCCGCCGAGGCGCTGTGACCACTCCGCGATAGCCGCCTGCGCGCGCTCTGGTGGGACGAGGTCGGCCTTGGAGAGCGCCAGCACGCGCGGCAATGCCGCCAGACGCGGGTCGTGTGCAGCCAGCTCCTGCTCGATCGTCGCGTAGTTGGCGAGTGCGTCCGCGTCGTGCTCGCCGGAGAGCTCGGGGGCGAGGTCGAGCACATGCACCAACAGACGCGTGCGCTCCACGTGCGCGAGAAACTCGTGGCCGAGGCCGGCGCCATCGCTGGCACCCTCGATCAAACCCGGGATGTCGGCCACGATCAGCTGGCGTTCGTCGGATTCGAGCACCCCCAGCACCGGCTCCAGCGTCGTGAACGGATAGGAGGCAACCTTCGGCGCCGCGCGCGTGAGGCGCGCCAGCAGCGAGGACTTGCCCGCGTTGGGCAGGCCCACGAGGCCGACGTCGGCGAGCAGCCGCAGCCGCAGCGCCAGCCAGCCCTCCTCGCCCGGCAGGCCGCGCTCGGCGAAGCGCGGCGCCTGGCGCGTGGGGGTCGCGAAGCGCTTGTTGCCCCGGCCGCCCGCGCCCCCGCGCCCGAGCGGCGCACGCTGACCATGGTGCAGCAGCTCCCAGCGACGGCCTTCGAGGTCGCCCTCCTCGCCGATCGCCTCGGTGCCCGGCGGCACGCGCACGAGCAGCGCCTCGCCGTCGGCCCCGTGGCGCAGCGAGCCTTCCCCGCGTCCTCCGCGCGCGGCGCGGTGGTGGGCACGGCGCGTGAAGCTCTGCAGGTCGCGCAGCGAGTCGTCGCACACCAGCACCACGTCCCCGCCGCGGCCGCCGTCGCCGCCGTCGGGACCGCCGCGCGGCACGTGCGCTTCGCGGCGGAAGCCCGCACAGCCGTCCCCCCCGCGCCCGCCTGGACGTGGATGCGCGCGCGGTCGTGGAGCATGCGAGCCGGGGTCAGCCGGTGCTGTCGGCCACGATGCTCACCACGCGGCCACGGCGGCCGGCGGTGAACTGCACGGTGCCAGATGCGCGCGCGTACAGGGTGTCGTCCCTGCCGATCCCGACGCCCTCGCCCGGCTTGAAGCGGGTGCCACGCTGGCGCACGATGATCTCCCCACCGGTGACCGCCTGCCCGGCGAAGGTCTTTACGCCGAGCCGTTTGGCGTTGGAGTCGCGGCCGTTGCGGCTGGAGCCGAGGCCCTTCTTATGCGCCATGCTTGATCTCCGTTATCTCGATGCGCGTCAGCTCCTGGCGGTGGCCGGTGCGCCGTTTGTAGCCGCGCTTGGGCTTGAACTTGACGATGCGCAGCTTCTCGCCGCGCTCATGCGCGAGCACCTTCGCGGTGACCTTCACCTGCTCGAGACCCTTGCTGTCGAAGACAGCCTCCTCAGAGCGGTACATCAGCGGCTGCAGCGCCACGCTCGCGCCTACCTCCTCGGGGAGGCGCTCGACCAGCAGGTACTGGCCGCGCTCGACGCGGTACTGCTTGCCGCCTGTCTTCACGATTGCGTACATGTTCTTGTTCTCGCCTTGTGGTGTCGTTCTCGGCGCGAGCGCCGCCCGCTACTCGGTGCCCGCCTCGGCCTTGGCAGCCGAACGGCGCCGTCCGCCCCTGCGGCCGCGGCGCCGAGGTTTGGATTGTACGGCATCCTCCTCCGCAACCTCGGTCGAGGGCTCGGCGGAGGACTCGGAGTGATCGGCCGATGACTCGGCGTGCTCGGCCGGCGACTCCGAATGCTCGGAGGCCCCGTTGACCGAGGGCTCCTCCACGACCAGCTCGACAGGCACCGGTTCCGGTTTGGGTTTTGCCGCGGCGCGCGGTTTGCGGGGGGCGCGGCGGCGGGGGGCGCAGCCGGTCGGGGGGATAGGGGCCCGCCCACCCGCACCACCTCGCCGTTCTCGTCCAGCAGCAGCGCGCTCGCGGCGGTGCGGCCGACCTGCTCGATGCGCACCATCCGCTTCTCCCCCACGTGCGGGGAGGCGCCGGAGATCGAGATTATGTAGCCGTCGATCTTCGCCACCGCATCGTCGACGTCGTACATGTGCGGCTCGACGATCTCGACCAGCACCTCGTCGCCGGCGTGGAACGGCAGCGCGCGCTCCTCGACCTCCTCGCGGCTGCCCTGAAAGGTGATCGCGAAGTGGTCGAGCGCCAGCCCTTCGGAGCCCTCGAAGTGGAAGGAGCGGCCGGTTTGCTGCTCCAGGGCGTGCAGCACGCGCGAGTGCTGACCGGTGAACTGCGCAGTCACGCGCGGGTTGATTTGCACCAGGAACGCCTCCGCGTCCGGGGTCTCCACGGCGATGTCGCGCAGGCGGCGCTCGAACTCGATCGCGATCGTCTCCTCCGAGCGGATCACCCCGTCGCCGTCGCAGGCCGGGCAGGCGCGGCTGATGATCTCGCGCACCCCCTCGGTGACGTTCTGGCGGGTCATCTCCACCAGGCCGAGCTTTGAGATCTCCGCCGTGAACGTCTTCGTGCGGTCCTCGTCGAGGGACTTGCGCAGCGTCTTCATCACTGTGTCGCGGTTGCGCGCGCGCGCCATGTCGATGAAGTCGATCACGATGATCCCGCCGATATCGCGCAGGCGCAGCTGATCGACGACCGCCTCGGCGGCCTCCAGGTTGGTGCGTGTGATCGTCTCCTCCAGTCCCGCGCTGCGCCCGCGGCCGGTGAAGCTCCCGGAGTTGACGTCGATCACGGTGAGCGCCTCTGCATAGTCGATTATCAGGTAGCCGCCGCTGGGCAGGTCGACGCGACGCGAGAGCACCCCCTCGATCGCCTGCTCCACCCCATAAGCCTCGAACAGCGGCCGCTCCTCCTGCCACAGCTCCACGCGCTCGACCAGCTCGGGGGCGGTGCGCGTGAAGAACGACACCAGCCGGTGGTACTGCTGCTCGTCGTCGACGATCGCGCGCTCGAAGTGTTCGGAGAAGATGTCGCGCACAACCCGCACGGAGAGATCGGCCTCCTGGAAGACCATCTCCGGCGCGGTGGTGTCCTCGACGCGCTTGACCAGCACCTCGTGCAGCTTGTGCAGGTAGAGCAGCTCCCGCTCGAAGTCCTCGCGCTTGGCGCCGTGCGCGGCGGTGCGCACGATCGCGCCGCCGCCGCCGAGGTCGAGTTTGGCGGTCTGCTTGCGCAGGCGTTCGCGCTCCTTGTCCTCCAGGCGCCGCGAGACGCCCACGCCCTCGCCCGTCGGCTGGTAGACCATGTAACGCCCGGCGATCGCCAGCTCCATCGAGAGGCGCGCCCCCTTGGTCTTCAGGGGGTCCTTGATCACCTGTACCACGACCTCCTGGCCCGGTTTCAACAGCTCGGTGATCTTGCGTCCGCCGCCGCGCCCGCGCCGCGGCGCCTCGACGCCGGGGAGCACGATCTCGTCGACGTGTAGGAAGCCGTTCTTCTCCAAGCCGATGTCGACGAACGCCGCCTCCAGGCCCGGCAGCACGTTGTCGACCTTGCCCTTGTAGATGTTGCCGACGATCGAGCGCGCCCCGCGGCGCTCGATGTAGAGCTCAGCGATCCGGTAGTCGGCGCCCGGGGGGGCGCTCCCGCGTTTGCGCCGCCGGCCAGAGGATGTCCCTGCGGCGGCCGGCGCACCGGTCGCCTCCATGAGCGCCACGCGCGTCTCCGCGCGGTCGACGCTGACAAGTACTTGCTTTTTCAATGTAGATCGGTCTTTCGGTATCGAATTTGGCCGAGCCCCAGAGGAGGTCTCCCGGTGCGGGAGCCTTGAAGGCTTGATATCTGGGGTTCTCGGTGAGCATGTTCGTTCGGTTCTGCTAGTGCCGCAGCACGCGGCCCTTCAAAGCCTCTGTGGCGCGCGCCTGAACGTAGATCGACTGCAGCAGGCCGACGGCCAGCAGCGTCGCGATCACCGACGAGCCGCCATAGCTCATGAGCGGCAGCGTCACGCCGGTGACGGGCATGATGTCTACGGCCACGCCCACGTTGACGAACACCTGAAACATAAGCATAGCCACCACGCCCCCGGCAACCAGCGCACCGAACAGATCCTTCGCCAACGTCAGGATCCGCAGCGTGCGCCAGATCAGCAGCGCGTACAGCGAGAGCACGAGCGCCGCGCCGACGAAGCCGTAGCGCTCGCCGACTGCCGCAAAGACGAAGTCGGTGCTGTCCTCGGGTACGAATTCGCCCTGGATCTGGGTGCTGTTGGCGCCGCTACCGGTGCGCTGCCCCGCGCCGATCGCGATCTTCGACTCGAGCTGCTGGTAGCCTTCTTTGCGCGGGTTGCTGGAGGGGTTGAGGAAGCTCGTGAGGCGTTCGACCTCATAGGGCTTCAGCACTTGCACGCCCGCCGCCGGCGCGACCACCAGCACGAGCGTGACCGCCGCCGCGCCCAGCGCCAGCAGACCCGCCAGGTGCCTCCAGGGGACTCCGGCGACGAACAGCAGCGTCACCGCAATCGTGAGGTAGACAAGGCCCGAGCCGAGGTCGGGCTGGGCGATCACGAGCATCGCCGGCAGCAGCGCCGCGAGCATCACCCGCGCCGTGGTCTCGCGCTCGTGCAGCTGGCGCGAGCGATCGACCACGAGCGCCGAGAGCGCGAGGATCAGGAGCACCTTGCCGAGCTCCGAGCCCTGGAAGGAGAACAGCGGGAAGCTGATCGCCCGTACCGAGCCCTGGGCCGAGCTCCCGGCGCCCAGCACCGCCAGGATGCTCAGGACCAGCGTCACGTAAATCGCGACTTTGTGGTGGCGCAGGCGCGCGTAGTCGATCCGCGCCAACGCCACCATCGCCCCCAGGCCGATGAGGAGGTAGACGATCTGGCGCTCGGAGTAATAGTGCGGCTGGCCGGGCACAGCCTTGGCGGTGACCCACCCCAGCACGACGACCGAGCAGATCCCCAGGCCGAGCACGGTCAGCGTCAGCACCGGGTCGAGCATCAAGCGCGGTCCCCGGCGGGGCTCCTGGGAGGCACCCTGCGCGCGACGCTCGGCTTCGGGGGCAGTGATCGGGCTCAGCGGAGCGGGCATCGCGGATCCGGTGTCGCGGGCTCGGCCGCACATCCCTCGGCCAGCCCCGGTGGCAAGGACGGGAAGAGCCTGACAAGTGGGCGGTGGGGGCTCGAAATCATTTGTCTGCGCTCGAGCCGTTGACCAGCTTCAACGGCTGGTTGAACCACTTCGAGGCGATCAGCCGCGCCACCGGAGCGGCCGCCTGGTCGCCGAAGCCGCCCTGTTCGACGGTCACCGCGATCACGATCGGCCGGCCGGCATCGGGCAGGATGCACATGTACCACGCCTGTTCGACATACGGCTTGCGTTCGGCGGTGCCGGTCTTGCCGTAGACCGGGTACTTGGCCTGGTTCCAGCCCGACCACACATCCTGCGAGGTGCCGCCCGCCTCGGAGGTGGCGTCGTGGATCCCTTCCATCACGAGGCCGAGGTTGGTGGGGTTGAATTTGAGCTTGCGCCGTGGCGGGAATTTCAGCGTCTGCACGATCCCCCCGCTGGGACTTTCGATCGCCTCGCCCAGGTGTGGGGTCGGCACCCACCCTTCGCCGCCGTTCATGTACGCATTGGCGAGCGTCGAGTAGGCGACCGCCATCTGCAGCGGGTCGGTCTGCAGGTCGCCCTGGCCGACCGCGAGATCCATGTTGTGCCCCACGCTCCAGGGTGCGCCCGGTTCGGCGACGATCGCGCAGGGGTGGCCGTGGTGGGCGCGCGTGCACTTGGCTTCGAGCGCGTTCTGTTCTTCCAACCACTTCGGGCTGGGCACCGTGCCTTCGCGTTCGCTGGGCAGGTCGATCCCCGTCGGTCGCCCGATCCCCAGTTCGTGGGCCATGTGCTGGATCACCGGCCCGTGGCTGTTGTCCATCTCGCCGACCGTGAAGAAGTAGGTGTCGGAGGAGACCTTGAGCGCGTCGACGAGGTTGGCCGCGCCGTATTCGGCGTCGCCGGCGTTGCAGAATTTCACGGTCGAGACGTAGATGCACGTCCCGGCCCCAAGCCCGGCGTAGGGGTCGAGGACGCCCGCTTCGAGGCTGCCGATCGCGGTGATCGGCTTGAACGTCGAGCCGGTCGGGTAGGCGCCTTCGGTCGCGCGGTCAACCAGCGGATCCGGTTCGGGCTCGCCACTCTTGGCACCCTGCCCGACCTGCTCGACTTCGTCCAGTTCCCGTTGGGAGAGCGCTTTGGTGAAGCTGTTGGGGTTGAAGCTCGGGTCGGAGCCCATCGCGAGGATCCCCCCGCTGCGCGGTTCTATCGCCAGGAACGCGCCTCCGTTGCCAGGGTTGCCGAGGGCATGAGCCAGTTCGATGCCCTTGCGCAGCGCGATTTCGCCCTCCTTCTGCAGCGCCAGGTCGAGCGTCAGCCGCAGCGTGTAGCCCGCGTGCGGCTTGATCTCAGGCAGGTTGGCCGGCTGCACTTGGTTTTCGGAGTCGATCTGCACCTGCTGCGCCCCGGCTTTGCCGCGCAGGTAGCGGTCGTACTCGATACTCGAGGCCCTGCTGGCCGACGATCGTTGCCGGCTTGACGCCCTTGAAGTTGGCGTGCTGGGGGTTGTGCGGTTCCTCCTCTTCCTTGGTGATCTGGCTGACGTAGCCGAACACCTGCGCGGCCATGTCGTCGTCGGGGTAGTCGCGAACCGAGACTTCTTCCTGCTTGACACCCGGGTAGTCGTTTTGGCGCTCGGCCAGCACCGTCAGCGCGCCACGGCCGGCATTGGTCTTGATCGTCACAGGTGCGTAGGGCAGTTCGCTTACCCCCTTCTCCTCGATTTCCCCGATCGTGCGCGGGCTCATCCCGAGCTGCTTGCCCAACCGCCGGTAGAGCGCCCGGCGGCGGGGCCCCTTCGGAGGCAGTTCCCAGGGGACGAGCTGCACCGCGTTGGTGACCTTGCTCGTCACCAGGACGTTGCCTTCGCGGTCGACGATCTGCCCACGGGGCGCGGCGATCGGCAGTTCGCGCAGCGTGTTCTTGGCGGCCTTCTCGACGTACTGTTCGCCGGTCAGGATCTGCAGGTACCAGAGGCGAAAGAAGATGATCCCGAACATCACCAGCGCCACGCCGCCTAGCACCGCGACGCGCAGGCCGAGCTGCGAGGAGACCGGTGGCGGCGTGCGTTGGCCGAAACGGGGATTCGCGCCGGAGGCGCGTGTCTCCCGGCTTCGGTCGGGGGTGCGAACGCGCTCCAGGGAGCTTCGCGGGCTCATCGCAGGACGCCCCCACGGGCACGATCCGATGCAGCCGTGCAGGTGGGTGGGATCATGCTTTTGACAGGGGGCTCAACCCCCCGGTGGTGTATGCGCGGCGGCGACGGCGGCGGGGATCTTCCGGGAGGGTGGGCCGCAGCCAGCGGTGCACCAGCGCCCACACCGGCAACGCCACAACCGTGTCCAGCGCCACACCGACGATGATCTGGCGCAGCAGCTCGAAGCTGACGGGGGCGTCCACACCGAGCATGATCTCCATCACCGAGTAGCCGATCATCGACGTCGCCGCGGCGGCGGCGCCGACCAGCAGCGGCGTCAGCGCCGCGCGAGGGTCGCGCAGCTCGCGCAGGCGCCCCGCCGCGTAGCCGATCACGGTGAAGATCAGCGATGTCAGGCCGAGCGTCTGCACCAGCGTGAGATCGACCAGCAGCCCGATCCCGAAGCCTGCGGCGGCACCCGCCAGCGAGCCGCATTGCAGGCCCACGAAGGCGACCACCAGCGGCGTCAGGTCGATCGGGACCCCGAAGATCGGCACCTCCGAGACGACCCCAGTCTGCAGGAACACAGCCACGACCGCGAGGGCGCTGACGCGCGCCACGACCGCGCCGTTGGGCTGGCTGGTCATCAGCGGCCGCTCCCTGCGGACGTCACGGCCATCAGCCGCCGCTCCCTGCGGGCGCCGCATCCATCAGCCGCCGCTCCCGGCGGAGGCCAGCTGTCCCGTGCCGCTGGCGCCGCCCGCTTCGGCGGGCTGTTCGGAGGGCAGTTCCGCGGCCACCCGCGCCGTCTGCGCCGCCGCCGAGCCCTGCGTGGCGGTCAGCACCTGCACCGTTTCCAGCCCACGCAGGTCGGCGAGCGGGTGAATTTCAACTGACTTGTAAGGCGCTTCTTCCCCGACCGAGCTGACCTGCCCAATCGGGATCCCGCGCGGGAACAGTGAGGCACCTTTGCTCGAGATCGTGCCCGACGTGACCACGTAGTTGCCGACGCTCACAGGAGTGTTTGCGGGCAGATAGCGGATCACCAGCGTGTTGGGTTCGCCCACCTTCGGGTACACCATCCCGGGAGCGCCCGTTTCGTTGATCTTCGCCGCCACCGCCACCGCACTGTCGGTGATCAGGCTCACCTGCGCCCCGTCGGGGGCCGTGGCGGTGATCTTGCCGATCAGGCCTTCCCCGTCGACCACCGGGTCGTTGACCTGCACCCCGGCGGAGCTGCCTTTGTCGATGTTGATCGTCGCGTACCACAGGTTGGCGGGCTGCGCGATCACTTCGGCCGCGACCGGGCGGTAGTCGGAGAGGTGCAAGCCGCCGTCGAGCTTGTAGAGCCGCAACAGCTGCTTATAGCCGCGTTCATCGTCGACTCGCGCGAGCAGCTGCGAGCGCAGCCGAGCATTCTGCTTGCGCACTTCGGCGAGCTGGTGTTTGGCGTGCAGCGCGTTGCCAAACCACCCGAACAGATTGCGCACCGGTTTGAGCGCGGCGTTGGCGCCCTCCTGGATCGGCGAGACGACCGTCAGAAAGCCGCGCTGCACGTCGTGCAGGCGCCCGTTGGGGGACTCGCCGAAGTAGGCGGTGAGCAGTATCAGGGAAAGCGCCACGAGGGCAACGAGCACCGCTCGCCGCCGCCGGGCAGTCTTGTCGTGCACGAGCGGAAACCTTCCTGAGCTTTCTCAAAGCGTACGCGCACCGCCCGACCCACGTTCCACGCCTCCACCAAAGCTACCGCCGCCGCCGACGATGGGAGTTGTTGCGGTTGGCGCGGTGGATCGTCTCGAACTCCTCGAGCGACCGTCCCGAACCGACGGCCACGCACGTCAACGGCGACTCCGCCAGGTGCGCGGGCATCTGCGTCTCCTCGCGCAGGCGCTCGTCGAGGCCCTGCAGCAGCGAGCCTCCGCCGGCCAACATGATCCCCCGATCCATGATGTCCGACGCCAGCTCCGGCGGGGTGCGGTCGAGCGTCTCCTTGACCGCGTCCACGATCTGCACGACCGGTTCCTCGAGCGCCTGGCGGATCTCCTCGCTGGTGAGCACGACCGTCTTGGGCAGCCCCGACACCATGTCGCGGCCGCGGATCTCCGCCTGTAGCTCCTCGGGCATCGCGCACGCCGAGCCGATCTCGAGCTTCAGCTCCTCGGCGGTTTGCTGGCCGATCAGCAGCTTGTACTCCTTCTTGGCGTAGCTGATGATCGCCTCGTCCATCTCATCGCCGCCGACGCGAATCGACTGCGAGACGACGATCCCCCCCAGCGAGATCACCGCGACCTCCGAGGTACCGCCGCCGATGTCCACCACCATCGATCCGGTTGGCTCCCCGACCGGCAGGCCGGCGCCGATCGCCGCCGCCATCGGCTCCTCGATCAGGTAGGCGGTGCGGGCGCCCGCCGACAGGCAGGCCTCCTCGACCGCGCGCTTCTCCACGCCGGTGACACCCGAGGGCACGCACACGACCACGCGCGGGTGCGCGAAGCGGTTTTGGTGGACCTTCTGGATGAAGTGCCGCAACATCTCCTCGGTCACGTCGAAGTCCGCGATCACCCCATCCTTCAACGGCCGGATCGCCTGAATCGTGCCAGGGGTGCGGCCGAGCATCCGCTTCGCCTCGATCCCGACGGCGTGCACCTCGCCCGTGCGTGAGTCGATCGCCACCACGCTCGGCTCGGAGAGCACGATCCCGCGCCCACGCACATACACCAGCGTGTTGGCCGTGCCCAAATCGACCGCCATGTCGCGGCCGCCAAACCCGGTGAGGTAGCTGAAGATGCCCATGTATCGAATCGAGGAGAGGACGCCTCGCCGGTGGTGCGCGGCCGGACGCGGCCTGCCTGCACCGCCGTCCTCCGCCGCCTGACGACAAGCGTGCGTCCGCGGGCAGTCTAGCGGAAGCCCCTACCCCTCCGACCCCCTTGCCAGCTTATTTGCAGGGAAAATCACCGCTCCAGCAACTCCGGGCAGAGATCCAAAAGCAGCGCCAGCGGAAGCCCCACCACATTCTCGTAGTCGCCGCGCACTTCGCGCACCAGCGCCGCCCCCGCACCCTGGATCCCATAACCGCCAGCCCGCCCGCGCCACTCTCCCGTAGCAACGTACCAATCTATCAACCTGGCGGGGAGCGTCCGAAAGACCACCTCGGTGGCAGCCAGCGCCGTGCGCTCCTGCCCATCCCCAATCAGCGCAACGCCACTGAAAACCGTATGCGTGGAGCCACTCAGAGCGCGCAGCGTCTCCCGAGCATGGCGCTCGTCCACCGGCTTGCCATAGACCCTGCCCGCCAAAGCCACCACCGTATCCACCCCCAACACCAGCACCAGCCCGGACCGGGCATCAGCCTCGACGACAGCGCGAGCCTTGCGCAGCGCGTTCTCCACGGCGACCTCGGCGGGGTCTCCGGCGGCGAGCTCCGCAACACCCGACGGGCGCACCACAAACCGAACACCCAACCGCTCGAGAATCGCCCGCCGCTGAGGCGAAGCCGAAGCAAGAATCAACCGAGGAGACCCATCGGAAAGCACAAGCCGATCTAACCACGCTCGCGGTCGGTTGAGGCAACGCAGGTCTCTCCCGGAGCTCCGTGTGTCCAGGCGACCCGCGACAGCCGAGCAGACCGCCCGACTCAAGACTTGGCAACCCTCTCTGGCACTCGCGGTCGCCTACGATGAGCGTGTGCAGGGCCTTGAAGCGGCGACCGACACCACCGAGCGGCTGCGCGCACTGATTCGCGACATCCCCGACTTCCCGCGGCCGGGGATCCTCTTCAAGGACATCACACCGCTGATGGCCGACCCGCGCGCGCTTGCGCTGGCGGTGCGCGGCCTGGCGGAGTACGCGCGCCCGCTGCGCGCGGACTGCGTCGTCGCCGCTGAGGCCCGCGGCTTCCTGCTCGGACCGGCGCTCGCGCTGGAGCTCGGCGCAGGGTTCGTGCTGGCACGCAAGCCGGGCAAGCTGCCGTACGAGACGATCAGCGCCGAGTACCTGCTCGAGTACGGCACCAACCAGCTGGAGTTGCACACCGACGCGATCGGGCGCGGCTCGCGCGTGCTCGTCCACGACGACCTGCTGGCCACGGGCGGCACCGCGGCGGCGCTGTGCGAGCTGGTGGAGCAGCTCGGCGGAGAGGTCGTCGGCTGCGGCTTCCTGGTCGAGCTGGCATTCCTGCGGGGTCGCGAACGGCTCACGCCGCACGAGGCTCACGCGCTGTTGACGTACGAGGCATGAGGCCGGCACGCCCGGCGGCCCGGGGCGATGTCTTAATTTTGGGGCTATAACCACCAACTGGACCTCTCGGTAGCGCCCAGAGGACAGCCATGAGAGGTCCAGTAGCTGGTAGGTCGCCAAAAATGCACGTTATGCACCGCCTCGCGCCGGGGGTAGGCACTCTGCATTCGGTTGGCACGGCAGCGCCGCGACACAGATCGAGGGCGTGCGAGCAGGGGATCGTCCGCGCGCGTGAGCTGTGAAAAACAGCCGCCGGGGGCTCGGCCTCCGTGCCTCGCAACAGCGCGATTTGCCAGGACGACGAGCCGTCCCCAGCCGCCTCGGGACTACCCCGGCGGGATCCCAAGGTAGGGCAGCGCGAAATCCATGATCTGGCCGAACGCGGGGGCGGCGACCGTGCCGCCATAGATCGAGCCATCCTGAGGTTCGTCGACGATCACCGCACACAGCAGCTTCGGATCGGACGCCGGCGCGAAGCCGATGAACGAGGCTACATAGGCCGTTTCCGAGTATTCCCCGGTTTCCGGATTCACCTTGCTGGCGGTACCGGTCTTGCCCGCGAGCGTATACCCGGGCACCGACACCTCGCTCGCCGTACCCCCGGGCGCCAGCACCCCGCGCAGCATCTGGCGCACCTGCGCAGCGATGCTCGCCGACATGATGCGGTGCCCCCGCGGCAGCTTGGCGGGGTGGCCGTTCACCGCCGCCACGATGTGCGGCGTGCGCAGGGTGCCGCCGTTGGCGAGCGCCGCGTACGCGCTCGCCATCTGAATCGGTGTCACCAGCTCGCCCTGTCCGATCGGCAGGTTGCCCATCGAAGAGCCCGAGTATTCGCTTGGATTCAGCACCTTCCCGATTTCCTCGCCCGGCAGATCCACTCCCGTCCGGGCTCCGAAGCCGAACCGGTGAACCCATTCGTTGAAGGTGTTTTCACCCTCCAATTTGCCGATCGTGATCGCCCCCACGTTGCTCGACTGCGCGAGAATCTGCCCCGTGGTGAGCATCTCTTCGGGGTGTTCCTCCGCGTCGTGGATCGTGCGGTTGGCGACCTGAATCTGATCGGGGATGTCGAATGCGGTGTTGGGTGTTATCAGTCCCTTTTGCAATGCCCCCGACACCGCCACGACCTTGAAGGTCGAGCCCGGTTCATAGTTAAAGCTTACCGCCCTGTTCTCCAGCGCCGCTTCGAGCGCTGCCTTAGATGTGGGAGGGGCATCGAGGCTCAGCTGCGGCCAGCTCGCCATAGCGAGTACCGCGCCCGTGTCCGGTTGCATCACGATCGCGGTTGCATCTTTGGGGTGAAACACCTTTCCCACCGCGTTCAACACGGCTTCGGTGCGCTGCTGGATGTTCGCGTCCACCGTCAGCCTCAGCTGCGCTCCCGGCGCCTCACGGCGGACGTCGGAGATCGAGATCGGCTGACCGTGTGCGTCACTCACCACGCGCCGCTCGCCTGCCCGCCCCCGCAGGATCGCGTTGTCGGCGTACTCCAAGCCTGACAACCCGCCGTTTTCGCCCATCATCCCCAGCGCCTGCGCCGCCAGCGTGTCGCGGGGATACACCAGGCGCATCGTCGGGGTGCCCGCCACACCGGGGATGTTCAGCGCCATCACCGCCTTCGCCCGTGCCGCCGGCAGGGTCTTTGCGAGGTACACGAAGCCGCTCCGCTCACTCAGCTCCCTGAGCACCGTCGCCTGCGAGCTCCCCACCAGCGGGGCCAACTCTTCAGCCGCGGTGAGCAGCCCATTTGCCAGGTGAGGGTCTGCCTTCACCAGGTAGGGGTCGGCCGAGATGTCGTCCGCCGGTTCGGAGATCGCCAGCACCGTCCCGTGACGATCGGTGATCGTCCCCCGGGGTGCCGGCACTTCTTCGATCGTCACCTGCTGGGTGTTGGCAGCCCTGCGCAGAGCCGCGCTGTGCAGTACACCGAGGTACAGCGTGCGCCCCGCCGCGATCGCCAGCAGGCCGAAGAACACCGCGAACAGCACCCCGATGCGCTGCTGCACGCTCGCCACGGGTGCTCAGCCCCCCGGGGCCTGGGTGCCGCCACCGGAGCCCAGCGATTCGCTCGCGGCTTCGGTGGAGCCACCGGTCGCGGTCGGTGCAGCTTCCGTCGCCGCCGGGGTCGGCGCTGCTTGCGAAGCGGTCGTTTCGGGCGTGGTGGGCTGTGCAGAGGTCGCTTCGGTGCCGGTGGTGGTCGTTGAGCTCGAGCTGGTTGCCGCGCCTGTTGTGGTGCTCGAGCTTGGTTCGCTGCCCACAGAGCTCGTGCCCGCTTCGGCGCCCGCAGAGCCCGTGCTGGCTTCAGCTTCAGCACTCGTTGCGCCACCGGCCGCTGTCGCACTGGTCGTCAGTGCCTGAATCGGCTTCGCCAGCGATGCCGCCGCCAGCCGCGCATCGAGCGGGCCGCGCACCGTGTCGAAGTGCAGCTTCGCCGGCGATGCGGGCACCATGCCCTTGGCGAGCGCCAGCCGTTCGACGCGTTCGCCCGAGGAGAGCGCCGAGTCTTCGGCGGAGAGCACCGAGTTCTCCTGCTGCAGCAGCTGTGTGTGCTCGACCGCGCGGCCGATCCCCACGCCCAGCTTCACCACCCACAGCTGCATCCCGACGATCCCGATCAGCGCGAACGCGATCACGGCAATCCATGCGCGCCCGCCGATCAGCCGGTCGAGCAGGCGATCGGGGAGATGCGGCACAGGGACGACACGCTTGGCCGGCCCTGAGATGCGTCGCGGCGGCAGCGTGTGCACCCGCTGCCGCGACCGCCCGGGCCGTACAACATGACCCGGCAGTGTGGCCGCCACGGGAGGCGGAGTCATTCCGCGCCTCCCGGATCGTCCGCCAGCTTCCGCGCGGCCCGCAGCCGCGCGGAGGAGGCGCGCGGGTTGTGCGCGAGCTCGCCCGCGGAGGCGACGATCGCACGGCGCGTCAGCAGCGCCGCCTGTGGCGTGCGCCCACACGCACACACGGGCAAGTCGGGCGGGCAGATGCAACCCTGCGCACGGGCGACCATGAAGCGCTTCACGCGCCGATCCTCCAGCGAATGAAAGGAGATGCCGGCGAGCACCCCTCCCTCGCGCAGCAGCTCCCACGCCAGTGGCAGTCCGCGATCGAGCTGCTCGAGCTCGTCGTTGACCGCGATCCGCAGCGCCTGGAAAACCCGCTTGGCGGGGTGCCCCCCGGCAAAGCGAGCGGGGGCGGGGATCGCCGAGTTGACGATCTCCACCAGCTCCTGCGTGGTGCGAATCGAATCGGCACCCTCCCGTTCGCGGCGGCGCACGATCGCGCGGGCGATCGCACCCGCGTGGCGCTCCTCGCCGAGCTCGCGCAGCATCCCCGCCAGCCGGCGCTGATCCCAGGTGGCGAGGATCTCGCGTGCGTCGAGCTCCTGCTCGGGGTCCATGCGCATGTCAAGGGGCGCGTCGTAGGAGTAGGAGAAGCCGCGCTCGCGCGTGTCCACCTGCATCGAGGACATGCCGAGGTCGAAGTACACGCTGTCCGCACGCAACCCCTCTGCCGCGAGCAGTTCCAGCGCCTCGGCGTAGTCGCCGCGGATGAAGCGCACCGTGCACGGCAGCTCTTCGGCGAGCTCAGCGAAGCGCTCTTCGGCGACGGGATCGCGGTCGATTGCCACCAGCGTCCCGCCCGCGCCCAGGCGCTGGGCGACCAGGCGCGCGTGGCCGCCGCCGCCGAAGGTGCAGTCGATCGCGACCTGGCCCGGCTGCGGATCCAACACGTCGATCAGCTCACCCGCGAGCACGGGGATGTGGACGGTCATGTCAAGCAGGATGGTCGACACGCGCTGTTATCTCCGCGACGCCGCCCAGCAGCGTCGGTCGGTGCTCGTTCCAACGGTCGCGGTCCCACAACTCCAGCCGATCCCCGGCGCCGACCACCACGACGTCCTTGCTGAGCGCCGCGTGCTCGGCAAGGAAGCCGGGGAGCATGATCCGCCCGGCGGAGTCAAGCTCGGCATCCTGGGAGCTGCCGTAGAAGAAGCGCTCCAGCTCGCTCAGGCGGGGAGAGAGCGGCGGCAGCTCGGCGAGCGCGCGCTCGGTGTAGCGCTCGTACTCCTGCGGGCGCCACACACCCACGCACGGCTCGAGGTCGACCGGCATCGCCATCACCACTCCCTCCGCCAGCGTCGCGCGATAGCGGGCCGGCACGGTGAGGCGGTTCTTCGCGTCGAGCGTGTGGTCGTAGGTGCCACGGAAAGCCACGGTGCCTGTGCTCCAGATCGGTCTGATTGCAACGAGGGCCGGTTAGCCGGCATCTAGCCGGCTGCCGGTCTTCCGGCTTTTTTGGGAGCCGAGGTGGAGAGGTGGGAGGAGCCTCTCCACCCCGGCTCGCTCCCGGCAAGGTACCCCACTTTCCCCCACAACGCAACCCCAATTGCACATTTTCCCCCACTTTGTCATCCATGCACCCCTCAGATGGTCCAAAATGCCTGCATATCGCCACTTTTCAAGACCCCGACCAGCGGGTCTTTGAAGCGCACAAATACGCAAGCGGGGCTGCACCGCGCAGATTTGCCACGTAAGTTGCATGTGCGCGATGCGACTTGCGTGGACGCCGCCAATGGGCATACGATCCCCACCGTGAGATCCACGGCTCTTCGAAGCAGGATCCCGGCGATGCTTGCTGGCGTGGTAGCGCTCCTCGCCACAGCGATCGCGGGGTGCGGCTCCAGCCCGAGCGGGACGAGCGAGAGCCCCGCGACGGTGACGCCCGCCTCGGCGCCGCTGTACATCGACGCGGTGGTGCGACCCGAAGGCAGCTTGAAGACCGACGCGACCGCGACCGCGACCGCGCTGACCGGCCGCCAGCACCCGTTCGAAGGCCTGTTGAAGCTGCTGGCGGCCCCCACGGGCAAGACGCCGAACTATGCGCAGGAAGTCGAGCCGTGGCTGGGCACCCACGCGGGAGCGTTCCTCAGTGTGGCGGCGCTTGAACACGCGGAAGGGTTGCTGGGCAGCGAAACGCTCGAAGAAGCTCCTCTCCGAAGGATTCTCCGGCCTGGAAGCGGCGCTGCTCGGGCCGAACGGCCTGCAGGCCGTTCTCGGAACAAGCTCCGCGCAGGGAGCGTTGGTGCTCGACACGACTGACGTCGACAAGGCAAAATCGTTCTTGGAAGGCCAGGCGCACAGCGCGGGCGCGCACACAACCAGCTATCACGGCGTCACCTACCAGGTGTCCCCCGACGGCGTGGCCGAGGGGATCGTGCACAAGTTCGCTGTCATCGGCAGCGAAGCGGGGATCAAGAGCGTGATCGAAACGGCCGCCGGGGGCCCCTCGCTGGCGCAGGCCAGCGCCTACTCAAAGCTCACCTCCACCGCCGAACACGGTGCCCTCGCCAACGCCTATCTGAGCTCGGAAGAGCTTGCGAGCACGCTCAAGAGCACCGGCAGCGCCGGGAGCGGGAGTGCCAATAGCAGTAGTGGTAATAGCGGGGGCAGCACCAGCAGCGCGGAATCGATCCTGCCGTTGCTGGAGGGCTTGCTCGGGAATCCCGGCCAGCTGTACCTGTCGGCGATCCCGAGCTCCAACCAGGTGGCACTCAACCTCGACACGCTGCCCCCGACATCCTCTACCAGCGGCTCCGGCTCGAACGGATCGGCGTCAAGCTCCACCGAATCGGGCGCCGGCAACACCGAACCGCTCGGCGAAAGCGGGGCGCAGGTGCTGCTCGGGCTCCCCGGCAGCTCCTGGCTGGCCGTGGGCATCGGCAACCTCGGCAGTGCGCTTGGCAGCGGTTCGCAGGGCCTTGGCGCACTCGGCTCGCTGGGCTCGGCGTTGAATATCGACGGCATCGACTTCGGCAAGCTGCTGGCGCCGCTCACCTCGCGCTCGCTGAACGTGCAGCGCGACCTGCTCAGCTGGGCGGGCGCCACCGGGCTGTACGTCAGCGGCAGCAGCGTGCTCGACCTGCAGGCGGCGATCGTCATCACCTCCAAGAATCCGGCCCGCTCGCGCGCGGCCGTGGCGCAGTTCGCACAGGCCTACCGCGAAGCGGGTGGGCAGACCTCCCCCACCTCCGTGCCCGGTACGGAAACCGCGGTGACGGTGAAGCTGCCGAACTTCCCGCTGGAGCTGACGCTCGCCGCGGGGCAGGGCAAGTTCGTGGCGGGGCTCGGAACCTCCTCGATCAAGGAAGCGCTCAGCCCCCAGAGCACGCTGGGGAGCGCCCCCTCCTACGGCGCCGCGATGAGCACCCTCGGCGGAGGGATCGCGCCGAGCGCGCTGATCGAATTCCACGTGCTCTCGGGGCTGCTCGAATCGATCGGGCTCAACCAGTCCCCCGGCTTCTCGGGCTTCGCCTCGGCGATCGCCCCGATCGGCACCGTCACCGCCGGTGGCGGGCAGTCACTGTCCGACGGGGTCAAGCGGGCGCGCGTCGTGATCGGCCTGTCGTCCTCGAGCGGCGAATCAGGCGCGAGCGGCTAGCCCGGCATTGCCCATCAGACAGAGTCCTCAGGCCGCCGAGGCACGGGCGGTGTCGCTCGGGACCTCGGAAAGGTGGCCCTCGGTCTCGATGACCACCCGGCAGGGCCGCCTGCTGAGCAGGTGCAGCGCGGTCGGGCCGATGCGCCGCTCGCCTGCGGGGGCGTGGAGCGTCGACCAGTAGATCACGTCCGCCTCCAACCGCCGGGCCTCGTCCACCAACGCGGCGCCGGGGTTGCGCGTGCGGATCACGCCGGTGTGGATGCGGATGCCGGCACGACGCGCCTGGATGCGAGCGCTCTCGAGCACCGAGCGACCTTGAGCCTCCTCCTTCTCCAGGCCGTCCTGCAGCGGGAGCTCGGCGGGGACGGGCAGCACGAAGACCGCGTGGATGACCCCACCCTTGCCGATCAGCTTGGCGGCGCGGCCGATCGCGGCGGCGCTGACGTCAGCCCCGAAGATCGGCACCAGCGCGGTGCGATAGCCGGGGACGGCCGACGGCAGCGGTCCGCCGGGGGCCCCCGCCGTCCGTCGCGGTACGTGCTCGGTGAGGCGCGCCATCAACATGGAGGGTATACCGCCGCCCACCCCCAACCCCACCTCTCTGTGCAATCTCCCGTGCAGCACCCCCACGAGCGCAGGAACTCAGCTTATGATGCCGACGGCACGGAGCTCGACCTAGGGGGTGGCGCAGCCGGCCGGAGGCTGGCGAGCCGGGCCCCCTCTCTCTATCAATCCACTATCTCCGGCACTTACGTCATGGACAAGACACGCCGCGGAAATTACAACTCGGGAGAGGACTTCGTCCTCGAATACGGGGAGCTGCGCTTCACCTTCAACGAGGATGACTTCGCCGAGCGCTGCGAGCAGGCGGCCCTGAAGCTGGGGTTTGTGGGCGGCAGGCTCGGGGAGGACGAGCTGGAAGACCTCGTCAACCTCGCGGTCAACGGCGAGATCCTCGACCCGGCATCCGCCCTGGGGGAGCACGTCAACGAGTGCTGGACGGAGCTGGTGGGGCCGGCGGAGCGCTCGCTGGTGCACTGGCTGCGCCGTCTGGTGTTTCGCGGGGCGTGGCTCGACCAGCGCGTCAACGAGGGCGAGCTCGGGGTGGCGTTCGTCGAGGAGACATGCAGCTTCGCCTACGTGCAGCCCACCAACCCGCGATCGGCCCGCAGCGGCGAGCCGATCGAGCTCTCGCCCGAGCCCTCTTGGGCGCGCGTCGCCTACCTGCGCTGAGACCCGGCTCGCCGATCGACGGCTGGGGTGGGCAGCCCCAACGGGGGGCACCCGGAGACAGCCGGGTTAGGGCGCGAGCGCCGAGGCGCGGGCCTTGGTAATCGCCGCTGCGCCGTCCTCGCCCACGAGCAGCTCGGGGCGCACGACGCCGCTGGCGGCCAGGTCAAGCGCGGGGAGGCGCCCAGTGGAGGTGAGTGCGACGTCGAGCGCGATCACGCTGCTCTCGCCGCCGAGCGGACGGGTGGCGGTCGCGATCAATGTGAGCGAGCCGCCCTCGACGAGGTTGCGGGCGCCGGCGAGGATCCGCCGGGCGGCATGCGGTGGGAGGCAGTCGAGCGTGTCGATCAGCACCACCACGTGCCCGCCGCGCGCGGCGACGCGCTTGGCGGTGTCCACCACGTGCTCCACGGTCTGACCCTGAAGCTCGGCGGAGGCGCCGAGATCCAACGCGGCAGCGGGCGCCACGGGCCCCTCGCGCCAGGCGGCGATCTCCTCGGGGCGGACACCGCTGAGTACGAGCATCACCTCCAGGCCCTCGCGGCCGGCGAGCGCGCCAAGCAGGCGCCGCAGCGTCTCGGTCTTGCCCGAGCGGGCCTCGCCGACGATGCTCGCGCGCGAGCCACGGCCGATCGGCGTGAGCCATTCGATCGCCCCGAGCGTCGGATCCTGAGGGTCGAGCTCGAGGCGCTCGGTGGGGTAGGCAACCGCAAGATCCTCATAGCGGGTGCCCTCCGCGACCGACTCCGCCGGAGCACCGTTGATCGTGTCCACGCGCGCCAGCGAGGGGTAGCGCTCGGACTGGCGCGGGGTGCGCATGGGCCCGCTCACCCGATCGCCTGACACCAGTTCGCAGCGGCGCACCTGGGCAGCGGAGATGTAGACGTCCTCGTCGGAGGCCTCCGGCGGTGAGACACGCAGGAAGGCCGAGCCGTTGCCGAGCAGCTCGACGACGCCCTCGACGGTGCGGTCCTCCGCGGCGCGCGGCGCGCGACCTCTCGCTCCCTTGGGCTCATCCTCGCGCGCCGTCGGGCCCTCGGACTCGCGCTCCTGATCGCCGGCGGCTCCCCTGGAGCGGCGCGGCCGCGCGGGACGCCGCCTGCGGGCGGTGCGTGGGCCGGCCTCGCGCTCCTCGCCCGAACCCTCGGCCTCCGTCCCGTCCTCGCCTGAGCCCTTCTCGCCTGAACCCCTCGCGCCTGCACCCTCCTCGCCTGAGCCCTTCCCGCCTGAACCCCTCGCGCCTGCACCCTCCTCGCCTGCACCCTGCTCGCCCGCACCCTCGTCCTCCTCGATGCCTCCCCCGCCACCATCGCCGGTGGGCTCGCCGCCGGCGCGTGCTCGGCTGGAGCGCCCTCCACCGGCACGGCCTCCGCGCGCGCGCCGGCCGCTGCCACCATCGCCCCCGCTATCGCCATTGCCATCGCCGGCGCCCTCCCCGTCCCCCGCGCCACCGCCGGAGCGCTCGAGGATCGCGTCGATTAGGTCGGCCTTGCGCAGTCTGCGAAACCCGTCGAGGCCGATCTGGTCGGCGATCGCGTGCAGGTCGGCAAGCGGGCTGGCGTCAAGCTCTGAGCGCTCGAGTACGGTCATTGTTGGTCCCCTCTTCTTCGTACGGTGGATTGGGTGGTTGGCGCCCGACCGCGTTGGACAGCGGCCGGCACCCGTCTATGCGTCATGCAGCTTATGACATCCGGCGAACAGCCTCCGGCGCCCTCAAACCGCGCGGCGCTCTCGCTGGTGTCTCAATTCATCGGGAAGCGCAAGATCCCTTTTCGCGGGCAGCTCCCCGGCGAGCGCGGCGCGCACCGTAAGGAAGTCGGCGGCGGCGGCGACGTCGTGCACCCGGAAGATGTGCGCACCGGCGTCGACGCCGTGGGCCAAAGCCGCGAGCGTGCCGGCGAGCCGCTCACGCGGCGGACGACCGGTGAGCGCCCCGATGAAGTCCTTGCGCGAGATCGCCATCAGCAGCGGCAGCTCGAGCTCGTGCAGGCGCTCGATATGAGCGAGCAGCGCGATCGTTTGGGCGGGCGTCTTGGCGAAGTCGGGCCCCGGGTCGAGGATCAGCTGCTCGCGGACTATCCCAGCCTGGAGCGCGGCGGCGACGCGGGTGCGCAGAAAGTCGAGCACCTCCCCCACCACATCACCGTACAGGTCGGGGTCCTGCCTGCGCACGCGGGGGGCGGCGGCGGTGTGCATTAGCACCAGCGCGGCCCCCGTCTCAGCGCAGACGGCGGCGAGCTCGGGGTCGCGCAGACCGCTGACGTCGTTGACGATCCGGGCCCCGGCGGCGATCGCGGCACGGGCGACGGGGGGCTTGTAGGTGTCGATCGAGACCACAGGGTAGACCGGGTCCTCCCCCGCGCCATGCCGAAGCCTTTGCTCGCCTGCGGGATGCTGAGTCTGTGCCTTGCTCGCGGGATGAACACGCACACCCTCCAGCTCGGCGACGACGCGTTCGATCAGCGGCACCACGCGCTCGATCTCCTCCTCCACCAGTACGGGAGGGCGCCCGGTGGTGGCCGACTCGCCGCCGATGTCAAGGATCTCGGCGCCGGCGGCGGCGTGCGCCAGCGCCAACTCCACCCGCTCCTCCAAGCTGCTGTAGCGCCCGCCGTCGCTGAAGGAGTCGGGCGAGGCGTTGACCACGCCCATGATCAGCGGCCCACCCGCACCCGCGCCGAGCTCCAGCACGCGATCGACGGCCTGCAAGCGGTAGCGCCTCACCCGACCTCGAACCCCTCCGCGCGAGCCTCCTGCGCAAAGCGCTCGATCTCCTCCGAGGTGCGCTGCGCGCTCCAGCCCAGCTCCCCGGCGAGCACGTCCGCGACGCGCCGCACGGGTCCCGGCGGCCCGTCCGCCCGCCTCGCTGGCGGCGGCCCACCAGATGGCGAGCCGTCAGGTGGCGGCCCGTCCGGCGGCGAGCCGTCAAGCCCGCTCCCTGTCGGCGACCCGTCCTGCGATGAGCCCTCGGGTGGCAGGCCGTCGCGTGGCGAGCCGTCGCGTGGCGAGCCGTCGAGCTCATGCGCGGCCAGCAGCCACAGGCGCGTGCGACGCAGCAGCACGTCGGCGACACTGCGCGCCTGCTCACGGCGGGCGGCGAGGGCGGCCTCGGCGAGCAGGTCGGGGAGGCCGGGCACGATCGGTTGGGCCAGCTCTCCGCGACCGAAGCCGGGAGACGCTCGCCCTTGGCGAGCATCCCCATTTCGGCCAGCGGCGAGCGCAAGCACCTCGTGCGCGGCGTAGCCGTAGCGGGCCGCCAGCGCGGCGTATGACTCCTCGGGCACGCCCTCCACGCGCGGCAGCTCCTCGACCGTGACCGGTTGACCGAGCGGGATCTCATGCGTGCGGCAGGGCGCCTCGCGCGCATCGCGCTCGACCAGCCGATCGACGGTGAGCTTGGCCATCCGCCGCCACGTGGTGAGCTTGCCCCCGGTGATCGTGATCATGCCGCTGGAGGTCTCATACAGCTCGGCTCGGCGCGAGATGTCCACTGACTTCTTCGGGTCGCCGCCGGAGATCAGCGGCCGCACCCCGGCGTACGCACCCGTCAGGTGGCGGGGATGCAGGTCGGTGGCGAAGAACGTGTTGACGGCGTCCAGCAGATAGGCGATGTCCTCCGCGGAGGGCTGCACGTGGACGAGGTCGCCCTCGTAGTCGTTGTCGGTGGTGCCAACCAGCGTGCGCCCCAGCCACGGCAGCGCGAAGATCGAGCGGCCCTCGCCGGCCGGCACGATCGCGCCGCCGACCAGCGGTAGGTCCTCGCGGGAGAGCGTGAGGTGGGTGCCACGGCTGGGCCTGATGAACGGCACCTGTGCTCGCCCACCGCGGACGGGAACATCCAGATCCGCCGCCTGCTGAAGCTCGCGCGGGCGCAGCTCATCGGCCCACACGCCAGTGGCGTTGACCACGTTGGCGGCGCGCACCTCCAGCTCCCCACCTCCCTCGAGGTCGCGCGCGCGCACCCCGTATGCACGGCCATCATCGTCTTCGAGCAGGCCGACGGCCGCCACGCGGTTGGCGCACACCGCCCCGAAGCGCTCGGCCTCGCCGAGCACGGTCAGCACCAGGCGCACGTCGTCGGTTTGGCAGTCGTAGAAGAGATACCCACCGGTGGGCTCGCGGGGGGCAAGCGCGGGCAGCAGCTCCAGCACCTCCTCCCCAGAGATCATGCGGTGGCGTGCGGGGCTCCAACCATGTTCGGCGGGCTCCTCGGCCTCCCCGCCGCGGGCCACCGCGCGCTCGGTGCGCCCGCGTCGCGGGCGCAGGCGGCCGCGATCGACGGACATCACGTCGTACAGGTTGAGCCCCATGCCCATCATGCGATCCGGGCGGGCGCCCTCGAAGGCGGGCACCACCAGCGGCAGCGGGCGCACGAGGTGCGGGGCGAGCGCCACCAGCAGCTGGCGCTCCAGCAGCGCCTCGCGCACCAAACCGAGGTCGAAGTTCTGCAGATAGCGCAACCCTCCGTGCACCAGCTTGCTGGAGCGGCTGGAGGTACCCGAGGCGTAGTCGGCGCGCTCCAGCAGGGCCACGGAGTAGCCACGCGTGGAGGCATCGAGGGCAACGCCCGCACCGGTGATGCCGCCGCCGATCACGACCACATCGAACTCGCTGTCAGCGAGTGCCTGCAGCGCCTGATCTCGCTCGATCACGTCCGCCAGTCTGGCAGAGGCTCCTACAGTGTTGGTGAACGTGCTGGCTCAGCCCTTGCAGCGGCGCGCGCGGTGAGCCGGCCGGCGCGAGCGGTGCACCACGTGTGCATGATGAGCATGCCCCCCGCGCACCCGGGGACATAGGCCGCGGTGGACTCCACCGGCCGAGGCCACCGGGGGACCCCCGAGGAAACGTGCCACCGCGGGGTCGGCGATGCGCAGATACACGCCCGGATAGCCCGCCTGACCGCAGCCGTTGCCGAAGTCCACCAGCCCCAGCAGCACGTCACCGTCCGGCGACGAGCCCCCTGCCGAGCCGGGCGCCACCAGCGGGCCGCCGCTATCGCCATAGCAGGAGTCGGCGTGGCCCTGCCCTTCGCCCGGCGCGCCGCCGGCGCACATCATCCGCGCCGTGATCGGCTGTTCGATCGTGGCGTACGCTTCTTCGCAGAGCGTGGCGGCGACGAGCGGCACGCGTGTCTTGCGTAGGCGCATGGGGTAGCTGGGCGATCCGCCCGGTTGGGGGTTGAGATCCCCCCAGCCACTGACGAGCGCCTGTACCGGCACGGTCGCCCCCTGGTTGGCTGACGCCGCCGTCTGAGCCCCGGCGGTGCGCGCTTCGGCCAACGCAGCGTCGAGCGCCAGCGGAGCGATCGTGCTTTGGCCGTCGAGCGCCGGTGCGGGGCCGCTCCACAGCGGTCGGGCGAGCTGCAGCACGCCGACGTCGTAGTCGCTGGCGGCGGGGTTGTAGGCGGGGTCTACCTTCGCCGCCACCACCGCGTCCCTGACGCTCCCGGGGTCGGCCGGTTCGAGGTAGGTCGAGCCGGCGAGCACCTCGATTTCAGCCGGCGGAGTGTGCTGCCCCCGTTCGCCGAACAGGCAGTGAGCGGCGGTCGCCACGTGCGTGGCGTCGAGGATCACGCCGCCGCAGAAGAAGCCCTTCGCGGGCGATCCGGCGCGCGGGTTGTAGAGCGCGACCTGGAAAGGGAATTCGGTGATCGACGCGGGACTGCCGTCGACGATGCTCGCGTGGGCCAGCGACCCTCTAGGAGACCGCAAAGAACTCCCCTGCGCAGGTGTCGAGCCAACCGTACCCACTCCCAAGACCCCAAGCACGGCCGTCGTCGCCCCCGCAGCGCAGACGCGCCGAAGTGCGAAACCAAGACCGTTCATCCCTCTCAGTTGAGAGTAGAGTACGTTGACTAAAGATGCAACCCAGGCTACGGAGAACCACGTACTTTGCCACCGTCGGTACCTCGCTCACATTGTGTCGGCGATACGCAAACGTCCGCAAATACGCCGGCCACCCCACCGGGACTCACACCGTGCGGCCGCCCCGCCGGGACCGTTCTAGAGCTGCGCCAGCTCGGCAGTGATCTCGCTGACGGCGGACTTGGCGTCGCCGAACAGCATCGCCGTCTTGGGATCGAAGTACAGCTCGTTTTCGATCCCCGCGAAGCCGGGGTTCATGGAGCGCTTGATCACGATCACCGAGCGGCTGTCGGCCACTTCGAGGATCGGCATGCCGTAGATCGGCGAGGAGGGGGTGTTGTGGGCGGCCGGGTTGGTGACGTCGTTGGCGCCGATCACCAGCGACACGTCGGTGCGCTGGAACTCGGGGTTGATGTCGTCCATCTCCTTGAGCTGGTCGTAGGGCACGTCGGCCTCCGCGAGCAGCACGTTCATGTGCCCCGGCATCCGCCCCGCCACCGGGTGGATCGCGTATTTGACGTCCACCCCGCGCTGCTCGAGCTCGGTGGCCAGCTCGCGCACCGCATGCTGGGCCTGCGCAACCGCCATCCCGTAGCCGGGGACGACGACCACGCGACTAGCGTAGGCGAGCTGGATCGCGGCGTCGGCCGCGGTGGTCGAGCGCACCGTGCCCGCGTGCTCGCCCGCCCCCGACGCGCCCTCGACCGCGCCGCCGCCGCCGAAGCCGCCGGCGACGATCGCAGGGATCGAGCGGTTCATCGCCGTGGCCATCAGGTTGGTGAGGATCGTGCCGGAGGCGCCCACGATCATGCCCGCGACGATCAGCGCGGGATTGTTGAGCGCCATCCCGGTCGCCGCCGCGGAGAGGCCGGTGAAGGCGTTGAGCATCGAGATCACCACGGGCATGTCGGCGCCGCCGATCGGCAACACCACCGCGTTGCCGAGCAGCGCGGCGATGATCAGCATGCCGATGAACAGCAGTTCGGAGTGCGCGCCCGCGACCAGGTCGATGCCGGCGGCGAGCGCCAGAATCAGCAGCACGAGGTTGACCGCCTGCTGGGCGGAGCCGAACGAGATCGGGCGCCCGGGGATCACTTCCTGGAGCTTGCCGAAGGCGATGTTGGAACCCCAGAAGGAGATCGAGCCGACGATCGCGGCGAACACCGAGAAGATCGCCACGTACGTCGGGGGCCCGCCGGCGCTGATCACGACGCTGCCCGTTTCGCCGAACAGATGAATCGTGTGCGAGCCGTAGGTCGAGCCGTAGTGGCGGAACTCGACCCACGAGATCAGCGCCACCGCACCGCCGCCGACGCCGTTGAACAGCGCCACCATCTGCGGCATCGCGGTCATCTTCACGTTGCGCGCCGCCGGCACCCCCACCGCCGTGCCGAGCGCGAGCCCGAGCGCGATCAGGCCCCAGTTGCCCTCGCCGGGGTTGAGGAGTGTGGCGATGACAGCGATCGCCATGCCGACCGCGGCAGTGCGGTTGCCCCGCACCGCGCCCGTCGGCCCGGAGAGCCCGCGCAGCCCCTGGATGAAGAGCCCGAACGCGACGATGTAGAGGACGTAGATGAAGCTTTCGCTCTGCAGGAAGGTGGTGGCGAGAGGGGCGCTCACTTGCTCTCCTCCTCAACGTCCTCTGCATCGACCTTGGCGGGCGGTGGCTTGGGCTTGGACTTGAACATCTCCAGCATCCGGTCGGTCACGAGGAAGCCGCCGACGATGTTGATCGTGCCGAACGCCACCGCGATCACCAGCAGCCCCTTGCTCAAGCCGTCCAGGCCCGGGAGGCCCAGCAGCAGCAGGCCGCCGAGCAGCACGATCCCGTGGATCGCGTTGGTGCCAGACATCAGCGGCGTGTGCAGCGTGTTGGGCACCTTGGAGATGACCACGAAGCCGATGAAGCCGGCGAGCACGAGGATCGCGAGGTTGGTGGTGAGGACGGACGCGAGGATCATTGTGAGGAGCCTCCAGCCGGAGTCGTCTGCCCGGCACTCGCCCCACCGTCGCCCTCGCCCTTGCCACCGGTACCACCCTCGCCGCCGCGCGACTCGCCCCCGGCGGCAGCCTCAACCGCAGCCTTGGCACCCGGATGGACGATCTCACCCTCGCGCACGATGCAGGCGCCCTTGACGATCTCGTCCTCGAAGTCCAGGTTCAACGTCCCGTCCTCGCCGACCAGCAGCTCCAGCAAAGCCAGCACGTTGCGCGCGAACAGCGCCGAGGCGTGCTCGGGCAGCGTCGCGGGAAGGTTGAGCGGGGCGAGGATGGACACGTCGTGGCGCACCACGGTTTGCCCCGGCTCGGTCAGCTCGCAGTTGCCACCCGCCTCCCCCGCGAGGTCCACGACCACCGAGCCCGGCTTCATCCCCACCACCGCCTCCTCGGTCACCAGCTTGGGCGCGGGACGGCCGGGCACGAGCGCCGTGGTGATGACGACGTCGAAGCCCTTGATCGCGTCCGTCAACGCTTGCTGCTGGCGGGCACGCTCCTCCTCGGTGAGCTCGCGCGCGTAGCCCCCCTCGCCGCTGGCCTCAAGGCCGAGGTCCAGCCACTGGGCGCCGAGCGAGCGCACCTGCTCGGCCACCTCGGGGCGCACGTCATAGCCGGTGGTGCGCGCACCCAGCCGTTTGGCGGTCGCGATCGCCTGCAGACCCGCCACGCCGGCCCCCAGCACGAGCACCTTCGCCGGCGGGATCGTGCCCGCGGCGGTCATCAGCATCGGGTAGAAGCGCCCCATCTGCTCCGCCCCCAGCAGCGCGGCGCGGTAGCCCGCGACGTTGCTCTGCGAGGAGAGCGCGTCCATCGACTGCGCGCGGGAGATCCGCGGGATCGCCTCCATCGCCAGCGCCGTCGCTTTCGCGTCGGCGAGCGCGCGGGTGCAGGCGGGGCTGGTGAGCGGCGCGAGGAAGCCGATCAACAGCGAGCCCTCGCCGAGCAGACCGATCTCCTGCGCGGTCGGCGGGGAGATCGTGACCACCACATCTGCGCGCCACACCTGCGCGGCGTCGTCGGTCAACTCCGCGCCGGCGTCGGCAAAGACGCTGTCGGGCAGCAGCGCGTCGGCGCCCGCGCCACGCTGCACGAGAACCTCCAGTCCTCTGGCCTTCAGCTTGCCGACCACCTCGGGCACGAGCGCCACCCGGTGCTCACCCGCCGCGGTCTCCTTCGGTACGCCAACCCGCATTGAGGTGCGAGAACGTATCCGATCGCGCGGACGCGCGCCACCCCGGTGGACCATCTGCGAAACTCAGAGTGCGCGTGACGGTCAATCTAACCCGCATCTACACCAAGCTCGGAGACGCTGGCGAGACCCACCTCGGGGACATGAGCCGTGTCTCCAAGCTGCACCCCCGCGTGGAGGCGTACGGGACGGTGGACGAGCTCAACTCGGTGCTGGGGGTGGCGCTGCTGCAGCCCGGGCTGCCAACCAACGTCACTGCGTGGCTGCGCCGCATGCAGAACGATCTGCTGGACCTCGGCGCCGACCTCTCGGTGCCCGCGGGCGGCGAACGCGAACGGCTGCGGATCACCGCCGAGTACACCGAATGGCTGGAGCAGGCATGCGACGAGGCCAACGCCACGCTGCCGCGGCTGCGCTCGTTCGTGATCCCCGGAGGCACCCCCGCGGCGGCCCACCTGCATGTCTGCCGCACCGTATGCCGCCGGGCAGAGCGGCGTGCGCTCGCGGTGGAGGATGCCAACCCCGAGACGGTGCGCTACCTCAATCGCCTCTCCGACCTGCTGTTCATCCTCGCCCGCGCGGTCAACGAGCAGGACGCCGAGTCGGAGCCGCTGTGGGATCCCGGCGCGCATGAGGCCACGGCTCCGCCCGAGCAGTAGACCCCGCATGCGAGGAGGCACTGGCTGCAGTGGTGGACCAGCCGAACGAGCGTCTTACTCGGAGCGACGCCGCAGCAATGGCCCCGGCCGATCCCAGGTCGGGCCCATCGCGACGATCGCAAGGGAGACGCACAGCGCCGCCAGCAGGTAGCCGCCGAGCACGTCGCTGGGCATGTGCCAGGCGAGGATCAGCAGCGAGCAGCCGACCGCGACCGCGAACGCGCAGCCGAGCGCGGCGACCAGGGGGCGCAGGCGGTGGGGAGTGACGAGCAGTGCGCACAGCACCAGCGTCATCGCCGCGGTCGCGTGCCCGCTGGGCCAGGAGGCGGGCCCGACCCACTGCCAGCCGACGCTGTCGTGGGGATGGGCGAGTAGCGGCTTGAGCAGCTCGGCGATGCCGGGCGCGGCGGGCAGCACAACCGCGACCGCGAGCGCCACACGGGGGCGCCGGCGCAGCAGCGCGACGGCGACGATCAGCAGTGCCCAGACGGTGTAGAGGAGCGGGTCGAGCAGATGCAGCAGGTGGTTGGTGAGCGTGTCCACGCGGGGGCGACCGAGCTTGGTGAAGTCGTTGAGCAGCACCGCGTCGCGCAGGTGGATCGCGGGGACGAGCTCCGCGAGCGCCCAGGTGGCGGCCATCGCGAGCACGCACAGGAGGGCGGCCCACAGCGCCCAGGCGATACTCGGCTGGGACGCGTGGTCCACGCTGTCGTGCATCGGCCCACCCGCGCTGCGGCGGGCAGCGCGCGGGGACGCCGTCAAAGGTCCGCTCGACATCTTCCAGAGGGTAGACGCTCGCAGCGCGGTGGACGCCGGGGAGCACAGACCAGGTCAACCAGGTCTGATACTATTGGGCCATGCTCGAAACAGTGACTGTAACGGAGGCCAAAACGCAGCTTTCCCGCCTGCTCGAGCGGGTGGGGGCGGGCGAGGAGATCGTGATCCGGCGGGGGTCGCGGCCGGTGGCGAAGCTCGTGGCGTATCCCGAGCGACGCAAACCGCGCAAGCCTGGAGGCTCACGTGGGCAGATCTGGATGAGCGACGACTTCGATGAGCCCGACGAGGACATCGAGCGCCTGTTCGGCACGCGAGATTGAGCTTGCTGCTGCTCGACAGCCATACCCTGCTGTGGTGGCGAGCGGACGATCCGAGACTCAGCCCGACAGCGCGTGAGGCGATCGAAGACCCGAAGGCCACCCCTCACTTCAGCGCTGCCTCAATATGGGAGCTGGAGATCAAGCAAGCCAAGCGCAAGCTGGCGCTTCCCCCAAACTTGGTGGATGCGCTGGCAGAGGAAGGTTTCGTGGAGATAGCGATTGGATCCCACCATGCCACCGTCGCGGCGACCCTGCCGCCGCACCACAGCGATCCGTTCGACCGCATGCTCGTCGCCCAGGCGCAGAGCGAGGATCTGACTATCGTCACCCGCGACGCGGGCTTTGCGGCCTACGGCGTGCCGGTGCTGTGGTAGGGATGGGTTACTGGAACGGCGCGCGCGCCAGCGCGGTGAGCGCCTCGGCGGTGACCCACACCGGCGCTTGGGTACTGGTGCGCGAGTAGCGCACGCTGCCGTTGGGGGCAACGAGGCTCTGCAGGTAGCCGAGCGGAGAGCGGCTACCCGAGCGGTGGATCTCTTCGGCGTTGCGCCCTGTCGCGGTGATGCCCTGCACGGCCCACGAAGTGGACTGCGCGTTGGATGCCCCCCCGGGCTGCTCAGGGAAGCCGCCGTCGAGGTTCTGCACGCGCAGCAGGAACGCGACCGCGTGTTCGACGCCGGCGCCGCTGTGGATGCCGGCGGCGACCAGCGCCTGCAGCGCGGCGGCGGTGTCGTCCACGTCACTGGAGCCACCCCGCACGTCGAAGTTGAAGCCACCGTCAGCGTCCTGCTGGCGCGCGATCCAAGCGCCCGCGGTGCGCACCACGGGATCGCTTGCGGAGCGCCCGGCGGGGCGCAGCGCGAAGATGGCGAACGCCGTGAGGTTGACCTGGTGGGAGAAGGAGCCGTCGCTCTCGCGGTAGTGCAGCAGGCCCGCCAGCAGGTTTTTGCCCGCCAGCGACGTCACGGGCGCGCCGCAGGCGCGCAGCGCGAGCATCGTGCGCTCGTAGTCGCCCGCGCCTTCGAGCGTTCCGGCCTGCGCGTGCAGCGCGTCGAGCACGGTGTGACCGTCGCGACGCAGGCTCTGCGGGTTGCGCCCGGCGGCGGCGAGGCCGATCGCCGCCCACGCGGAGTACAGCTCGCTGGAGGGCTGCCCCGCCGCGGAGCCCCAGCCGCCGTCAGAGTTCTGCGCGGAGGCGAGGTAGGCGATCTCGGGGGCCACGTTCGCGCGAGCGGCGGAGGCGGAGGACGCTCGCACCGGGAGGACGCCCATCGCCACGAAGACGATCGCCACGGCAGCGCCGGCGGGCTCCCAGCGGATGTCCATGCGGGAGCGCACCCGCGCCAGCACGCGCGCGAGCTCGGGGGCGAAGGCGAGGCCGAAGAGGAACGAGGCGACGACGTCAGTGACGTCGAAGGGCAGCGAGCCGGTCGCGACGAGCAGGAACGCCGCCGGGGTGTGGGTGGCGCCGATCGTCCACGTGTACACGTTCATGATCTCCTTTGCGAGCAGTGCGGTGAAGGCGCAGGCGAGCGCCAGCGGCACCCGTCCGAGGCGCCTGCCCGAGAGCCGCCCGAGCGCGGCGCCGATCAGGCCGACCAGCCCCCAGGCGGCCATCTGCCAGGGGGTGTAGGAGCCCTGGCCGAGCATCACGTTGGAGGCGAGCATGCCCACGGCGCCGACGCTGAAGCCCGGTAGGGGGCCCAGCGCGTAGCCGACGACCAGCGTGATCGCCGTGATCGGCTTGACGTCGGGCAGTGCCACGAAGGCGTCGCGCCCCAGCGCCGCGACCGCCGCCAGAGTCGCCACGACGGCCACCATCCGCGCCGAGGGCCGCGCGCGCTCGTACGCCAGCCAGCCGGCCAGCAGCACGAGCCCGACGAGCGTGAAGGAGGCGAGGGGCCAACTCATCGCGCAGCTTCCCCCAGATGCAGCCCCACCGCCGCAGCGGAGGCCATCTTGGCCGCAGCGGAGGCCCTTCCACCCGCGCCCCGCACCGACTGAGAGGCCACGGAGCTTCCAGAGGTGGGATCGGCGGCGGTGACCCCAGGCGACGAATCGCCCGCGCGAGCGCGCTCGGCAAGCAGCGAGGCTCCCTGCTCAGGCGCGAGCGCACCCCCGGCGCCGCCGAGGATGCGGGCGGTTTCGGTGGCGAAGTACCAGCCGCCGGCGAGCAGCTCCGCGCAGGGACCGTCGGCGATCACGCGGCCGTCGGCGAGCAGCACCGCGCGCTCGGCGCAGGCGCAGGCGAACTCGGGGTCGTGCGTAGCGACGATCACCGCCTGGCCGTGCGCAGCGCGGCGGCGCAGCTCCTCGGCAAGCTGCGCCTTTGCGAGGCGGTCCATGCCACGCGTGGGCTCGTCGAGCGCCAGCACCGCGGGCGGGTCCTCCCCGTCGGTGACGATCGCGAGCGCCAGGCGCTGGCGCTCCCCCCCGGAGAGGTCGCGGGGGTTCCGCTCGGAGAGCTCGGCGAGGCCGGCGAGCGCGAGCGCGCGGGGGGAGGCCTCGCGCGCGACGCGCTCGTGCATGAAGTAGTCGCCGGGGTTCTGCAGCAGCAGCGCGATGCGCCCGCCGCGCTCGATCCGCCCGCGGGTGGGCTCCAGCAGCCCGGCGGCGTGGCGCAGCAGCGTGGACTTGCCGGCGCCGTTGCGTCCCATCAGCGCGACGCTTTCGCCGGGCTCCAACCGGAGGTCGGCGCCGCGCAGGATCGCGGGGCCGCGGTGGAGCTCGTGCCACACGCCTCGCAATCGCAGCGCCGGGGTGGCGCGACCGGGCGCGCGCGCTGGTGCAGGTACCGGCGGAGATGCGGGGGCGCTGCCTGAGAAAGGTGCCCCCTGCCTGCGGTTGCCCATGTTTACATGAAGAGCGGCAGGGGGCGCGGAGGAGGATACAGGTTGCGACGACAATAGGCGTCGTGCACGGAGGCTTGCACGGGCCTGCTTGACGCCGACCGGCGGAGGGGCGAATCCTGCCAGCGCGAACAGCCGTGCGCCGGGGGTCTGCAGCGCGGGCTCCTCGCGAATTGCCCATTCCAGGAACGAGTCCGCAGAGCCGTCGTGCTCGAGACGTCCGTCGCGCAGCGCGAGCACGCGGTCGGCGGAGGGCAGGCAGCGCTCCAGACGGTGCTCGGCGAGCAGGATCGTGACGTCCCACTCCTGGTTGAGACGGCGCAGCAGGCCGATCAGCTCATCGCCGGCGACCGGGTCAAGCTGCGAGGTGGGCTCGTCGAGCAGCAGCACGGGCGGGCGCCCGGAGAGCGCGGCGCCGAGCGCGACCCGCTGAGCCTCGCCGCCGGAGAGCGTGTGCGTGGGGCGGTCGAGCAGGTGGTCGATGCCGAGCGCCAGCGCCACCTCCTCGACCCCGCGCGCGACCGCGGCGGCGGTGTGCCCGCGGCTCTCCAGCGCAAGCGCGAGCTCGGCGCGCACCGAACTCATCACGAGCTGACTCTCGGGATCCTGGAAGAGCGCGCCGGCGAGCGTCCCGAGGTGGGCGGGCCCATGCTCGCGGGTGTCGAGCCCGGCGAGCTGCACCCGCCCCGCAAAGCTCCCCCCGTGAAAGTGCGGCGCCAGACCGCACGCAGCGCGCAGCAACGTGGACTTGCCATGCCCGGAGAGCCCGGCGAGCAAGCAGAATTCGCCGGCGGCAACCTCGAAGCTGACGTCATCGAGCGCGGGGCGTCCGGCGTCGGGGTAGTGGTATGTGACGTCGTGGAAAGAGAGAACGTTCACAGCTCGATCCCCCGGCGGTCGAGGAACGGCAGCAGGATCGCGAGCACGAGCGCTCCGCAGAACGCGAACAGACCGAGGCTGATCGGGGCGTGCACCAGCGGGTAGGCGGTAAAGGATGCAACCCCACCGAGTCGGGCGAGCAGCGCAAGCGCGAGAATCGCCACGGCGGAGGCGGAGAAGGCGAGGTCGTGGCGCGACCAGGGCCGCGACAGCCGAGGGGCGCGGGGGGCGGCGGCGAAGCCGCGCAGCTCGAGCGTGGCGGCGACGTCCATCGCGCGGTCGAGCGAGCCGGTTAGCATCGCGCCGATCAGCGCGACCCGCGCGCGGGCGCCGCTGGCCGAAACGGGGATGCTGGCCGAACGGGGGATGCCGGCCGAACGGGGGATGCTCGCCGCAGGCGAGTGTCTCTCCGCTTCGGTCAAAGGCGAGTGTCTCCCGGCTTCGGTCCATCTACGGTTGGTGTGATTGTCCGGCCGGGTGCGCTGCGCCTCGGCGATCCGCTGGGCGTCGGCGGCAAGCACGGGGATCATGCGCACTGCCAGCGAGGCCGTCAGCGCGGAGCGGAACGAGAGGCGGCGGCAGATCCGCAGCAGCGCGTCGGGGTTGATGCAGAGACTGCAGAGCGCTGTGATGAGGATCAGGACCGTGACCTTCAGCGCGATCACGGCGCCGTACACGAGCGCCTCGACGGTCAGGTCGCCCTGCCCGAAGGGGCCGAGGTCGCCGAGGCGAGCGAAGACGGTGAGGCCTTGGCGCGAGGCGATCACATTGATGAACACGATCGGTATGGCCACGATCAGCGCGGTGCGCAGCGCGGGCAGCAGCGCACGACCCACCCCCGCCCCCCAGCCGGCGGCGAGCACCGCCAGTGCGAGCGCCGCCAGCGCCACGGGGTGGTAAAGCAACAGCGAGGCGGTGATTAGCGCAAGCCCCCACAGCGCGGCGACCCCGGCACGCGTAGCGTGCAGCGGGCTGGCCAGCGGGCGGTACAGGAGTAGGCCGACGCGATTCATGGGCTGAGCGTGGGTATATGCATTTACTTTTCGAGCCCAAACCCTTCATTTTATGAAGTGGTGGGGCCGGGTTGGAGTTTGTCTTGGAGCCAAACCCTTTTACTTTGTGAAGTAGTCTGGTGCGGTCGCGGTGTCTCAGTTCGATCGGGGCCTGCGCGATATATGAGCGCATTGGGAGACCAACCAGCTACTGGACCTCTCATAGCTGTCATCTGGTTGCTGCCCACAGGTCCAGTCGGTGGTTATACCCCCAAACTGAGACACCACCGGTGCGGTAGCTGTTCTGTTTTGGGACCCTGTTTTGTTTTGGGACCCAAACCCTTCATTTTGTGAAGTGGTAGGGGTGCTTTTGGATGACATCTCTACCCCCTCCCCGATTCCCCACCGGGCTGGGGCAGCGCCAGCAGGCCGCCGTTGGCGGTGATGGCGACGGCGAAGCGGTCGTGCAGCGCCGTTTCGTCGAGGTGGCTGGCGGCGAGCTGCACGCCGGCGGCGTCGGTGCCGGTGATCAGCCACTCGGGTTCCTGTTCGGTGTAGCGGGTGGCGGCGATCAGCCCGGCGCTGCCGGTGAGCGTGCGCACCGTGGCGCCCTGCGCGTCGAGCAGCGCGATGCTCCGCCCGGAGGCGGAGGGGCGCACGTACACCCCGCTCGCCGCTGGGCCGCTTTCGAGCTTCCGCGCTCCAGGGTCGCCGCTCACCTGCGACCAGGTGCCGACGAGCAGCCGCAGCGTGTCGGGCTCCTCCCCGGCGGGCCCCAGCTCGGCGACCGCGGAGGTGATGCCCGCGGCGCGCAGGTGGGCGGTGACGGTACGGCAGGTGCGGCCGGCCGGTTCGGAGCATTCCACGCGCACTGGCAGCCGCAGCCCTTCGACCCCGCTGCGGAAGGGCTCGGGGAAGGAGCCGACGACGGCGGGCACTTCGTCGGTCTGACTCCAGTCGTGCAGGTCCCACCACACGCGGTCACCTGGGTGCACGTCGACGTCCGCCGCCCCCTTGGCGGCCTGCACGCCGTTGACGTAGTAGAACCAGTCGATCGGCTGCCCCCCTTCGTGCCCGCCGGAGTGGCCGTCGATGCTCTCCACGAAGCCACCCCCGTAGCGGGTTGTGACGGTCGCGTTGCGCAGCAGCAGGCTCATCACCGTCCCTTCGCCGTGATTGTGGGGAGCACGCAGGGAGAGCAGCGAATCGGACCCGAAGCCGCGCGTCACGTCCAGCCGCACGCCCGTCGGCGTCGTCCCGGCACCGAGGCCGCAGCCCGCGAGCGGTAGGGCGGCGAACGTGAGGGCAACGAGCGCGATGCACCACCGGCCGACGCGTCCTGCCGGCCGCCGGGCAGTGACCGGGCCGACCCACAAGGCCCACGCCCGGCCGCTCTGCCCACCGCCGCCTCCCGCCCGACAGGCCCAATCGAGCTGCCCACCGCCGAGCGAATGACCGATTTGTCGCTTACTTGACATAAAAGACAACCCGCGAGCTCCCGCGGTCGAGCGGGGCATGGTCGCCCGCCGAGTCGGTAGCCGCGATGTCGAGCACGTAGCGCCCCGGGGGCAAACGCGACGGCAGCAGGTAGGAGAAGGAGTCCCCGCCCGAGGCCACCTGGAAGAAGCCACCCCGTCCGCAGCGAACATGCTCGAAGCGCTCGCGGGAGCCGTTGTAGGCCCAGCAGCGCCCCCGGTAGGAGCGCCGCAGCCGCAGCGAGATCGAGGTGACGGACGCGTGCGCGCCCACCGTCCCGGCCAGCACCCGGGGGGCCTTTCCGCGATCGTAGACGTGGCCTTCGTGGATGCCGGTCGCGGCGGCGACCACCGCATAGGGGCCGGTGTAGGGGGCGCTCTCGGCGACACTGCCACCGCCAGAGCTGCTGCTGGAAACTGGGAGCGAGCTGTCGGGCGCGCGCGTGGTGCCGCATTCGCCATCGTCGCCGGTGTGGGCGCATACCAGCGCTTCCCCGGGCACCGCGAGCGGGGTTTCGCCGGCGGCACCGGTGGCGCGCAACGTGTAGGTCTCATCGCCGGGGAAGGTGAGCGTCGCCTTGCCTTCGAAGTTCGTGGTCGTGCTGGAGCCCCAGCCTCCGACGTTGACGCCCGCGGCTGGTGTGCGTTCACCCGCGGTGTTGTATGAGACCACCGTGACGCTTGTTGGCTGGCCCACTTCGGCGGTGGCGGGCACTTCGATGCCAAGCACATGGGTCGAGCCGAACGGTGACGGACATTCGCCAAAGCATTCGGGAAAGAACAGAACCTGGCCCCCGGCTTCAAGTTCGGATTCGCAGACCCCCGCCGTCGCTTCCCGGTTGTTCAGCCAGAAGCTCCAGTAGGAAGACGCGGGCGGTGGGGTCGTGCCCTCGATCGTTTCCACAAGGTAGCCGTTGGCTTCGCCTTCATACCACTTGCCTGCCCAATCATCTGAGGTTGCCAGCTGCAGCGCGCCGGCCGCGCTTGTACCTGAGCACGAGTGAGCCGGGTTCCCGTCGTTCACCACCGGCGCCGTGTTCGTAGTCACCTGGGTGGGCGGGATCAGTGCTGTGTAGCTGGGTGCCGGACCAAGCACCCTGACGGTGACCGTTGCCGGCGTACCGGCCAGCGCGGAGGGAGCAGCGAGAGCAGCGGTGGCCAAGAACACGGACAGCGCGGCAGCCAGCAGCGCGCCGCCAGCGGAGACCGATCGACTACGACCGAGCACCGGCCAGATACGACGAGAGACGATGAGCATGGAGCCAACCCCTTTCCACGAGGGCTTGTGGGCTTGCGGCCGGAGGCAGGTCTCCTGGCTCCCGGGCCTACCCTTCGCGCCTTCCCGATGGCCGGAGGCCGATCAGTGGCTCACGCTCAGACGCGCGTAGCGGGGGCATCCCCGGTCACAGTGGCGGGTCCGCGCCGGACTCTCACCGGCTTCCCTTACCACCGACCGTATGAACGCAACTGATACTACCGCCCCGGCCGACCTCCTGGGAACAGGGCATCACCAACCGTCACGATCGATCATGCCAGCTCTCGAGTCGTACGACTTCTCGCTGAAGTCGTACGTCACGATGATATAGTGAGGCGCATGGCGCTTGTCCGCCGTTCGATGAAGTCCAACGAGGTGCGCACTCCAGCCGTTCCCCGAGGCGAGGTGATCATCGTGGGGCGCTACAGCGAGAAGACGCCGAAGGTCGCGCTCGTGAACCCGGAGGATCTGACCATGCTCGAGACATCTCATAACGCGCTGCTGGCGGCCGGAGAGCTCCGGAACCTACCGGTGGACGAGCTGACGATGAAGACGCTCGCCGTCGAGGACCGGCCCGCGGCAGAGTCGATCGAGGACCCCGAGGCGATCGCCGCCGCACTCGGCCTGTGAGCGAACTCGCCGGCGCCGTCGTATGGGCTGTCGTGCCATTCGCTCCGGAAGCCCCGTTCCGGCTCTACGCAGGCGCCGGTCACGAGCCGATCGAGATGCCTGCGCCCGACACGCTGATAGCCGCCGCGAGTAAGGGCGGCGACCCACAGTTCACGTATCTCGTGCCCGGCAAGGCGCGTCCCGTGCTCGTGATCTCCGATGCCCACGACGATGACCTTGGCGAGTACCTTGCGTTGCGGCTCAGCCGCTTCACGAAGCTGACCGCCGATGAGCAGCGGAGCATCCGAGAGCAACAGCACCCGACGCTGTTTCATCTGCATCCGCAGAGGTTTGCTCTCCCAGAGGAGAACGCCGCGATGATTGCCGGATTGGTACGCGTCCACCGCTCAGCGGTGCGACCGCACGTCTGCGGGCGCCTGGACGAGTACGAGCTGACTACGGTGCACGAGCGGGTGATCCGCTTCTACGGCTTCAATATCCGCCGGTTCGTTGAGGAGCGCCTGCAGGAGCTTGGGAGACTCCAACAGAGCCGGCAAGGACCCTGACCGGATGGGTGCGGATCACGGTCGAACGTCGTGCCAGTGGTTCGGCCGTCGGGCTCCCGCGCTACCCCCCAACCGCCCCCAGCTCGCTGTCAACGTCCGCCAGCGCCGCACGGGCGGCGGCGTCGAGCGTGGGTTTCTCGACGAGCAGCCGGCGCGCGTGGTCGAGGTCGTCGGAGCGGCCAAAGGTGAGCGCCGCGACGAGGCGCCCATCGCGCAGGTACCACGTCGTGAAGCTGCCCTCCTCCAGTGCGCCGCGTACGATCTCCTCGTCCCATTCCCTTGCCGGCCCGACGTACTCGAGCTCGCCCCAATCGCCGAGCACCGAGTAGAAATACGGGACCACCTCGTGCGGGATCTCGCGGCCGAGCATGTTCAGCGCGGCGGTCTTGCCGTGGTTGAAGGCGACGTCCCAGTGCTCGATTCGCAGCGGCCCTCCGTGCAGGAGAGAGTCGTACTCGCAGATGTCGCCCGCCGCGAACACTCCGGGGGCTGAGGTCGCAAGGCGCGAGCTGCAGCGCACGCCGCCCCCCTCCCCCAGCTCCAGCCCGGCTCCGCGCGCGAGCTGCACGTCAGGCGCGACGCCCGCGCCGATCACGATCAGCTCGGCGGGCAATTCCAGACCGTTCTTCGTGACGACCTTCGCCACGCGGCCGTCGCCCTCGAAGCGCTCCAGCTCATCCTGCCCGTGGACGGTGACACCGTGCGATTCCAACAGCTCCTGAAAGAAGCGCCCGGACGCGGAACCGAAGCCGCGTTCGAGCGTGATCTGCTCCTGCATCACGATCGTGCAGCGCTTGCCCAGCAGCGTCAGCGAGGCGGCGACCTCGCAGCCGATGTAGGAGCCGCCGATCAGCACCACCTGCTCGGCGTCCGCCGCGTCCACGCGGATCGCGTCTGCGTTGCCGAGCGTGCGCAGGTAGTGGATGCCCTCCAGCTCGCACCCCGGCACGTTCAGCCGCCGCACGTTCGCCCCGGTCGCCAGCAGCGCCTGGCCGAACTCGAGCTCCTCCTTGGTCGAGAGCTTCGCGGTGCGCGCCGTGGGGTCGAGTGCGGTAACGCTCGTACGGGTAAGCAGCTCGATCTCCTGCTCCCCCCACCACTCCCGTGGCCGGAAGAACGCCTCGCTGCGCTCCTCCCTGCCGCGCAGGTAGCCCTTCGAGCAGTTCGGGCGGTTGTACGGCGGATCGGGCTCGCGCCCCACCACCAGCACCGACCCCTCGGCGCCCTCCTCGCGCAGCCAGCGCGCGCAGTTCGCGCTCGCCAGCCCGCCGCCGATCAGCAGGTAGTCGACCTTGCGGGCAGTCATTCCCGCAAATCTACGCGAACGCCACGAAGCGCGGGTCCCTGGCAATCTACCGATGCCGTGGTACCAGATTGCCGTCGCCACGCCCGCGCCATGATCTCGGGGTTGGCCAGATCCCCGTTTTTCTTGAGGCGGGTGATCAGCCGCCGGCCCGCCTCGCGGCGCACGATCTCACACAGAGCCTCGTCGACTGTGTCCTTGATTCCGTTCGTGCCGAGTATCTCACGCGCTTTCGAGAGCAGATCCTCGTCGATGTCCAATGTGGTCTTACGCATTGCAAGAGCATAGATATCGCCCTTCATCAATCATTGACGAACACACGACCTACCCCTTCACAACCCCACCGGGTGACGCACCGACCAGTGCGCCCAGGTGGGGATGCCGTCGAGGATCCGCCAGCGCGGGCCGTTTTCGTTGCGGTTGGGGCCGACGTCGGTGCCGTTGTGACTTGTGTCCAAACGCAAGCCCGCGATCACGATGAAGACGTGCGGGGTCGGCGTGTCCGTCGCGTAGATCGTCACCCACCGCCCCGGCCCGGGGGCTCCCCAGCTGACGTAGTCCTGGGCGAGCGGGTTGTCGCGCACGATTTCCGCGAGTGGCCGCACGCCGGCGCGGTAGAGCACGTAGTTGACGGTGCTCGAACAATCCTCGTCGGGCGCCCCCAGCGGGTTGGGGTGGCCGTCGGGTCCGTAGGGGAGGTCCTGCAACTCGTTGCCGGCCACCACCATCGCCTGCACCGCGGCCGGCACGCCCGCGGGCACCAGCGCCACATGGCCGTCGCCCGGGGCGAGCATCGCGCGTTCGTCTGCGATGAACCGCACCGGCGAGGTGGTCTCGCTCGCCAGGCGCGTATCGGGGCCTTCAAAGGCGCCTTCCGCACCCGCGCTTTCAAGGTCCGCCCCTTCCCCACCGGCACCCTCCACGGCGCCGCCTGCCACACCGCCACCGCCCGGGTTGCCCCTGACCTCGCCCACGTTCGCGTCCCCCGATGACCCCGGCGACGCCGACGGGGCCGACGGGGCGCTGTACTTCGCCGCCCAACTCTCGACCTCTTCCACGTACCAGCGGGCGTGGTTGTACGCGTAGATCGCCTCGCGGTAGTTGCCGGGGGCGCCAGAGGCACGAAGATAGTTGGCGGCCCCGAAGATCGCGTCCGCCGGGCTCCAGCGATCGGGCGGGCCATCGCCTTCGGCGTCCACCCCGTACTCGGCCCAGGTCGATTTGAGGAACTGCATCGGCCCGCCCGCGCCCGCCGAGTTGACGGCGCCCTCCTGCGTACACGAGAGCGCGGGGTCGCGCCCGTGGTCGCACTCGACCTTGCCGATTCCCGCGAGGATCGCCCAATCGAGCCCGTAACGAGCGGCCGCCCGCAGGTAGAGGCGCAGATATTCGGGTGGTATTTCCGCGTGCGCCAGCGCCGAGACGCCGTAGCCGCCGGCAGCGCCCTCTTCCACGGCGGCTGTTTCGCCATCGAACGCGGTGGACCGTCCACCGAGCGTCGCGGTCGCGATCCCAAGCGTGAGCGTCATCGCGAGCGCAGCCGCGCCTGCGAGCACGGCGAGCGCCGGACGAGGGACTTGCTGTGCGCCGACCATCAGCCCCCCAGCTGGCGTTTGCGGCGCCGCGCGACCTCGTGGGCATCGCGCAGCACCGGCGACTCGAAGCCGCCGCCGTGACGTCGGGGTGGATCGGGGCGGGGCGAGTGGTGGGGTGGGACGTCGCGGGGGCGCTCGCGGCGCGGGGGACGCTCTCGCGCGCGCGGCGCGGAGTGGCCACCCTCGCGCAGGCGCTGGTCGAGCGCGCGATCGAAGTCCTTGTCGGCGCGGCGGCGCTCGCGGCGCCCCGGCGCACGCTCGCCCGCGGCTACGACGGAACCGGCCGCGTCGCGCAGCTCGCGGCGCAGCGCGAGTTCGCGATCGATCTCCAGGCGCGCTTCGCGCTGGGCGCGGGTGTGCAGTTGCTCGTACTGCTCGCGGCTGTACCCAACGATCCCCGCGAGTCCGCCGTAGTCGCGCTGCACTCCAGGGCCCACAGCCTGAACGGCTGGGTCGGCCGGGTCCCCGCTCTGCGCGCCCCCCGCGGCACTCCCCGCACCGCCACTTGCGGCGCCCCCTGCGCCACCCCCCGCGGCGCCCCCTGCGCCACCCCCCGCGGCGCCCCCTGCGCCATCCCCCGCGGCGCCCCCAGCACCGCCTCCCGCGCGGGCGGGAGGTAGCGCGGCCTGAGCATCCAGCCATTCGCTGCGCTCACGCAGCTGCTCGGCGGTGTAGGCGTGGCCGGTGTGAAGCTGCGCACGCTCGCCCTCGGCGACGGTGCGGCGCGCCTCGTTCAGCGCTTGCTGGTCGTGCTCGACCTCACCTTCGATGCGCCGCGCGCGGCTATCGAGGCGGGCGGCGTGGCGGTGCTCGCCGGCGGCCACCGCCTGTGCCTGTGTGCCACGTACGCGCTGCAGCTGGGTGCGCTTCGCGGAGAGCTCGTTCTGCGCATCCGAGCCCGGTGCCGCGTGGGCGCTGGCCTCCGCGTGCTCACGCTCGAGCATCCGCGTCACCTGCTCGTCGGCGGTCGCTTGCGCGCGCTGAGCACCGACGCGCTCGAGCGTGCGGCGGCGCTCGACCGACGGAGCCGGACCGGAGAGCTTCTTGCGCATCCAATTTGCGCCCTGCAGGACGGTGCGCGGCCCCTCCAGCGGCTGCTTCATACGTTGCAGCAGCGAGCGATGGCGCTCGCTGGTGGCGCGGTGCTCACCGGCGATGAAGCCCAGCACCTGGTGGCGCTGGCGGTGGGCGCCCCACCACAGCACCGCCACGAGCAGCCAACGAGTCCACCACCCGAGCGCTTCGAGGCCGATCAGCAGGCGCGTCATCAGTAGTACCACGCCGAGCAGGAAGGAGAAGATCAGCTTCGAGCACACCGCACCGACCAGCCGCGTCCCCCACATCCGGAAGGCCGCGCGGCCGCCATCGCCAAGTGCCGGCGCGAGCACCGCCGCCGGCGCCAGCAGCAGGTAGAAGAGGCTGAGGATCTCAGCGCCGAGCAGGTGCAGCGCGATGAAACCGAGCAGCCGGATCATTCCCACCGCACCGATCGCGATCAGCAGCAGCCCGGCGATGCGGGGCGTGGTGGCGCCCTGCGTGCGGAACTCCGCCTCCGCCGCGGCCGGCCCGCGGCATTCGGTCGCGCTTTCGGAGCCGCCGCACAGCACGCGCAGCAGCGAGCCGGGCATGTCAATCGAGTTGCGCGCCGCCCCGTTGGCGGGCAGCGCGAGGAACACTTCCCCGTTGGTGCGCGCCGCGCGCATCAACGTCGCGCTGCGCGAGTGCGCCGGCACGGGCCCACGCGACTCCTCGCTTTCGAGCGGTTCGCAGAGTTCCACCACCCGTTCGCGCCCTTCGCATTTCGCGATGTGGGGGCGCGTGAGCAGCGCGAGACCGGCGGCGCGCAGTCGCGGTTCGAGGCGCGCGGGGCTCTCACACCAGCTGACGTTGCCGAACTCCAGGTAGCACCAGGGCGAGCCGACGGCCGCCCCGAACAGCCCGCTCATGCTCTGCGCCAGCGTCCGCGAGGCGTGCGCGGGGCTGCCTTGCACGACCGCCCCGAGCGTGCCCGCGCTGGCAGCGTCCACCCACCGCCCGAGCGCGCCGACGGTGCCGGCAGGATCGGCGATCACCCACAGCCCACCCGCCATCATCGCCAGCATCAGCGCGCTCTGGCCGAGCGTCTCCGCCACGCGGCGGCGCACCAGCCCGTTGTAGGCGGCGGCCAGCGAGGCGAGCGCGAGCGCCAACACCAGCCACGGGCCAGTGAACGAGGATTGCGTCGCCCGCAGCGAGCGCTCCAGGCCGCCGAGCACGGAGCTGTCCAGCAGGTCAAGTGTGAAGCACCACTCCAGCGCCACGATCAGCGCGTGCACGACCCACACGAGGCCCATCCACACGGGCTCGACCAGGTAGTCCTGCAGTAGCGTCTGGCTGGTGAGGCCGAGCAGGCCAGTGTCGATGTGGACGTCCAGTCCGTAGTTCCCGGTGGGCGCCCCCGCCGCCTCGAAGCCCGACGTTTCGCAGTTGCGCCGGCCGGGCGCCGGCAGTTCCGCGAGCGCCCCGCAGAGCGGGCTGCCGAGGCCGTTTTCCACGAGCGGATCGCCGCTGCTCGGGGGCGCCGAAGCCGAGGCGTCGCTGCCCGTGACGGGCCCGAGGCCGAGCCGATCAGTGGCGGCGCGCTGGGTGCGTGCGGCGCGCGGGGGCGTGAGCGCGCCAACGCCGGTGCTGGGAGAAGCGCCATCGCAAGCGCAGTCAGCGCCACCGCTCTGCGGCTCTCATCGCCCCGGCCCAGGCGTGGTCGAGAAGGCGCGCAGCAGCGAGGGCACGACCACGTCGACCTGGATCGCCTCGATCCGCCCGTGGTGGTCGCGCAGCAGGCAGCGGCCGGCGTCGAGCTCCAGCAGCGTCTGGCGCATCCGCCGGTCCTCGGGATCGAGGCCGAGCAGCGCCAGCGCGCGGCGTGCCTCTGCATCGGAGCGCATCCCGAACACGAACGTCGCCCCGAGCAGGTTCTCGATCGACTCGCGCTCGCCGAGCAGCGTGTCGCTGACGAGCTGCGTGGAGATGATCGGCACCGCCAGCTCGGAGCGGCCCATGCGCTGCAGCGACACCAGCAGCGTGCGGCCGATCGGGTCGCCCAGCAAGCGCCACCCCTCGTCGAAGCTGAAGATCTTCAACCGCTCGCGCTCGGCGCCCATCAGGTGCATCGCGAACATCGCGATCAGCCGCACGATCTGCTCCCCCACCCGCTCGGCCTGGGAGTGCTCGGAGCGCGCGGTGCCCGGCTCGGGTGCGGGGAGGTCGCGGATCGGGAGGTAGGTGACCTGGCGGTGGCCGACCGGCGGCAGCTTGCACGTCGGGGTCGGCGAAACCCAGCTGAGTGAGGCCCGAGCGAGCGTACACCTCGAGCGTCTTGGCCGACCTGCATGTCGATCTCGTCCCCTTGGCGCAGCGCGCGCACCACCTCCAGACAGGTGGCCGTGGTGCGGCGCCCGGCGCAGCACCCGGTCGACAGCCCCCACCACGGCGGTCTCCCAGGTGGGCTCGGCGCGGCCGGGCAAGAGATCACGCAGGAACGACACGGCGGTGTCCTGGCGCAGGTGCTCGGGCGCGACGCGTAGCGGGTCGAGCACGCCGCGCAGCGCTGGGTCGGGTCGCAGCGTGATGCACTCGACGTGTGGGGCGACCTGCTCCAGGAGGTGGAAGCGGTGGTCGCCCTTGGGGTCGCAATCGATCACGCGCGCCCCCAGTAGGAAGGCCTCGTACTTGAGCTTCTGGTCGAGCGTCGTCTTGCCCGAGCCGAGCGCGCCGACGCTGAGGATCGTGGCGTTGCGGTCGCTATCGGAGCCCTCGCGCAGACTGAGGCGCACCGGGCGCGCCGAGCCGGTGAGCGTGTGGCCGAGATAGAAGCCGCCGGCCGAGCCAGCTTCGTGCGTGGCGGTGGGCACCATCGCTGCGACCTGTTCGGCAGTGAGCGTGTCGTCGTAGCCCGCCACGCGCGTGCGCTGTCCGGGGAGGTGCTGGCAGAACAGCTGCAGCTGGTCGCCCAGCGGGCGGTGCAGGCGGAGCTCCCCGTACGCGCGCCGGCACATCTCCACGCGCTCCTCCAGCTCATCCTCCGCGCGCGCGGCAAGCGCGATCGCGAGCGTCGCGCGCAGCAGAGGCGGCCGGCTGGAGGACTGCAGGTGGGCGAGCAGGTCGCGCGCCTCCTGGGTACGCCGGTAGCCGAGGTCGGTGGCGCCCTGCTCGCCGTCTGACTCGGCGCGCAGGATCTGGTCGGCGTCCTGGATCCGCCGCCGCGCGATCCGCAGCGCCAGCTCGTTGGGCAGGAAGCGCGCGTTGAGGGAGAGGTCGACGCCGAACGGGAGCGACTCCACCGGCGCGAACATCAGCTCCGCGCGCGCCCCCGGGAAGCGCACCAGCTCGGGTAGTGCCCCCACCACGAGCTGCGCCTGCCAGCACACCCCAAGCTCAGACTCGATCCGCAGTGCCCGCGGGCGGTGCTCCACCCAGCTGTCCAACCAGCGCAGCACGTCGCCCTCCAGCGGCGCCAGGACGGCCTCGCCGTTGCGCTCGAACACCAGCGCCCGCGGCTCGTGCAGGCGATCCACGAGCGGCTCACCGAGCTCGCGGCAGAAGGCGCGGCGCACCAGCCACTGCAGCTCCGCCCCGGTCGCAGGGCGGGCGTCGAGGTAGTCGGCGAGGCGCGCATGCGCCTGGTCGGCTCGCACCCGCGCGCGCTCCAGCTCGGCGGCGCGCAGCAGGCGGCGGTCGCGCGGGAGCAGGCCGCGCCGCAGCCCCGCCAGCCACTCGCGCGGGTGGCGCTCGGCGGCGCGCGAGACGTAGGAGGCAACGTCGCGCTCGGGGTCGCGCAAGCTCACCAGGAAGAACAGCGCCGGCCGCTGCGCGTCCAATTCCTCCAGGCGCTGCACGTGCGCGGCGAGGTAGTGCTTGAGGGCGCGGGAATCCCCGGCCATCTCCTCCGCGTAGTCGCCAACCTCCCAGCGGCGGCTGACACGCACGATCTGGATGTCGGCGGCGAGCGCCTCCAGTGCGCCGAGCAGCGCGAGGAAACGCTCGCGCTTGCCGTCTTCGGAGAGCCACTCGTACGAGCTGGTGGGTACCGCGAACGCGGCCCAGCCGTCATCGAGGTCGGCGCCGAACACGAGGTTGCCGTACACGAGGCTGATCGGCGGGCGCACGTTTCCCTACCGGGTCGCATCGGTTCTCGGGACGTGGCCCCTCACCCGCAGCTCGGCACCGCGCTCGAGCACCAGCACCTGCCGGTTGCCCGTCATGCGCACGGCGCCGGGGCCGCTGTAGCGAAGGCGGCGCGGGCACGTGTCGGAACCGTCGGGGAGCATCAACAGCTCCTCGGGACGCCACACCTGACCCGGAGTCGCGCCGAGCCGGCCCGGGGATAAGCCGAGCGATCTACCCCCGGGCAGCAGACCCGCGAGCTGGTGGGGTCCGAAAAAATGACGCAACAGTGCGGCGGCAGCGAGGTGAAACGGCCTGCCCTCGACGCGGATCATCGTGAGCAACGCCGCAAGCCCCGCTGGCAGCAGCAGGTCGCGCACGTACCACGGCAGCGTTCGCACCGCTGTACCCAGCAGTGGCAGCGCGCCGGCGAGCGCGAGGCAGGCGAGGATAACCAGGTAGTACACAACCCCGCGCACCGGCACCCCGCCGGGGTTGAGCCGCAGCCGGTCCACGCGGTAGATGCGCCGCTCGAGGTCGAACACGGCACGGTAGGAGCGGATCTCAATGCTCATGCGCGGAGGTCCACCACCGTGTCAGGGATCACCGCGATCGCTGTACGGATCTCGAGGCTCACGAGCCGAACAGCGAGCTGACGGTGTCCTGCAGCAGGTTGATGCCAGCGGGCGTGGCGAGCAGCACCGCCACGATCCCCACCGCAAACACGCCCGCCGCCTCCCTGAAGTCGCGGCGAAACGCCAGCACCGTCCCCGCCACCGCGAACGCCAGCCCGATCAGGCTCATCGCCACCTTGCGCCCCGTGCTGCCGGCCTTGCTGGCGGCAGCTTCCAGGGTGCTGCCCTCGGAGGAGCCGCCCGCATTGGTGCCGCCCGATCCGGACCCGGCGCCGGGCACGGAGGAGGAGGCAACCGCCGCGCGGGCGGCGATCGGCGCCAGCCCGAAGAGGACGCAGACGAGCGCGACGCCCAGCAGCAGAGACGTGCCAGTGCTTTGACGCACAGTGAGCGATCGGGGGATGCGGAGGGTGTGCATGTGACTGCTCTCCTTTTGGTTGATTGACTGAAAAAAGAGGACCCAGCTCGCCGGCCTCCGGCCGACTGCGCCACCCTTTAGTCGGGGTCTGTCTGGATGGCGGAGATCTCCCAGCGGCCCTGGGGGTGGAGCACGTCGAGTTCGTAGGCGAGCGTGTAGGAGGCGCCGCGCTGGTCTTGGGCCTGCACGAGCGCGAGCACCGCGCCCGCCCCTGGTGCCCACTGGAGGGACTGCAGCGATTGCAGCGCCAGCTCGATGCCGGGCAGCGAGACGCGCGCACCGGGGGCGAGGTCGGCGGCCAGCTCGGAGGGCGAGCCCGCGAGGTAGTTGCGCAGCGCCCGTACCACCACGGTGCTGAGCGCCGGGTCGCTCACTTCGCGCAGGCGCCCGTCCGCGCCGGTTTGCGCTGGGCCGGAGGCGGGAGGCCCGACGAACGCGGGGTAGCCGGTCAGCGCCAGCTCGCCCCCGGGCTTGCGCAGAATGCTGACGGTGAGGTAGAGGAGCCCGGCCGTGTCGGTGTCGGCGGCGACCGTGTACACGATCTCCCCCGCCAGCGGGGAGCGCTGCTGAACGACCTGCGTCCACTGCACCCGCTGCTCCCCGCCGGCGGGTGGCTGCAGCCCGGCGTCGGCGTCGATCCCCGATCCCACGAACGGCGCTAGCGCGTGTTCGCGGGCTTCCGTATGCTGCGCTTCCCAGGTGAGGTAGGCGCGCGCGAACAGCGTCGCAAAGCCCTCCGCCGCGAGATCTTCGGCCGCCGGACGCCGCAGCAGCGCCGCCGGCAGCGCGGCGCGCGGGGGGTCGAGCGCAAAGCGCCCGCTCGCCAGCGCTCCGGCCAGCGCCAGCATGTAGACCACATAGCGGGGCAGCCCGCGTGCAAGCCGAATCCGCCACAGCGGCCGTCTCGCGATCGTCACGGTGGCGTGGGGCTGCTCGGCCGCGAGCGGCCGGTGTACGGGCTCGCCGCTCATCGCCGCTCGAACCCGAATTCCGCGCCCGCACCACCGGCGGCGGACGTTGCCGCGGTTGTGGTCGTGGTCGCGACAGGGGTGCTCGCGGCTGCCGTGGTTGGAGTCCCCGTGGTTGGAGTCCCCGTGGTTGGAGTCCCCGTGGTTGAAGTCCCCGTGGTTGAAGTCCCCGCCGTGGTTGAAGTCCCCGTGGTGGCTTCTGTGGGGGAAGCTGCAGCCATGGTGGGGATCGCCGAAGTGGCGGTTGTGGTGGGCGCGGAAGCCGTCGCCACAGGAGGCGTTGGCGGTGGGGGGATATGTGCGTGTGCTGGGATCGGCGACCGGCCGACAGGGCGCAAACGGCGCTCGGTAGCGCGTCGCACCGTCACGGATGCCCGTTGGGTGTGCTTACGCGGACGTGCCTCGAGCGGGCGGATACTCGACCGATCGGCAACGATCTCTGGCAGTGAGCCTCCTCCAGCCGCAATTCTTCCGGCAAGTCTGCGATCGCTCTCCGATTTGGATCGGGCCACGTTCAACGCAACCACACCGACGACCGCGGCGACCACTGAGGTGAGCGCCGCAAGTGCCGCGAGACGTCCCCACTGCCTCGGCTCACGTCGCGGGCCCGCTTCGCCGAGCAGGGCGAATTCGGGCTCGAACTCGTACGCGGGCTCGAACTCTGCCCCAGACTCAGGCCCGGCCCCGGCCTCAGCCTCGGCCTGCCAGTCCTCGGCGGCGAGGAACTCCTCCTCGGAGTAGATGCGGTATGCCTGCCGCAGTGCCGGGCGCAGGAGCGTCACTCGCGATCCCCCCGCCGTGGGGCCGACCGTCGGGACTCCAGGATCGGCGCATGCCGGCTCTGTCGTGCGGCCACGCGGGCGGCCGAGGGCCAAGGTGGGGAGATACCCGGCCCCCGGCCGCATGCGCGCGGATGGGCATCGCCGCGAGGTCGTGCCTGCGACCGACCTGCGGCGTCCCAGGGGACGCGCCTATGGGGGTAGTGTGAGGGATTCATAGGTGGGTCCTTATCTCTCTGTTCCGACTCCCCCGCGAAGGTGGGACACGCACGCACGGATCGGGGTGGGCCCTGCCGCACGGCTCGGGACGGGCACCGCCCAACGGCTCGGGACGGGCACCGCCCAACGGCTCGGGACGGGCACCGCCCAACGGCTCGGGACGGGCACCGCCCAACGGCTCGGGACGGGCACCGCCCAACGGCTCGGGAGGGGCACCGCCCCACGGCTCGTCCTCCAGCAGCCGCCCCAGACGCGCGCGGGCGCGCTGGGCGACCTTGCGGTACTTCTCGAACGACCACCCGAAGCGCTGACAAAACTCGGCGCGCTCCATTCCGAGCGCGACCTGGCAGGCGAGCACCAGCCGCTGGTCGGGCGTGAGCAGCGGTGCGAGCCGCGCCACCTGACGCAGCTGGAAGCGGTGGGCGACGAGCGGCAACACCTCGGCGCGGGGGTCGGCGAGCTCGATGCGCTGTTCCCCGGTGCACCCCAGCGGGAGCGCGTTCTCGAGGGCTGCCTGCAGCGGACTGCGGCCGCGCAGCGCGCGGCGGCGGTCGTACACGCGCGAGAGGAAACGCTGCTCGAGCGCGTTCGCCACGTGCTCGCGGCTGACGAAGCGCTGGCCGCGGGCACCGCGCGCGAGCAGCTCGCAAACGGCCTGGCTCAGGCAGTCCTCCAGGTCCTCGCGCCGCAGCATGTTGCGGTAGGCGCGCAGCATTCCCTCACGCCGTGCGCGTGCCACGAACGCGATCTCCTCGGCCGCCGCGCGTCCCCCCAACCCCAGCCCAACCTGTCCAGCGGCAGGCCGATCGGCAGGGTCGACGGTGGTGCAGCCTGGGCGCAGACCGCTCCCCGGGGACGACGTGGATGTCGTTCGGTGGACATATGGGGTAGACACACAGGCATGTCGCACCCAGTCGCGGAGAGACCCCCCTCCGGATTTGCGTCATTGCACGCAAGCACGGCGATAGGGCCAAGCCGCCCAATTGCCAGCGCCATCGATCCCCCCCTCCCCCTCCTCCCAAAAAAATGACCTTCAACGAGCGTCTGCAGGCAGTGGACGGCTTTCAGCAGCGCCACCGCGGGCTGAGCTTCCTGGCCGCCGTGGTGAAGAAGTTCGGTGACGACGGCGCCGGCAGGCTGGCGGCGCTGATCGCCTACTACGGCTTCTTCTCGCTGTTCCCGCTGCTGCTGGTGTTCGTGACGGTGCTGGGCTTCGTGCTGGAAGGCAACCAGAGCGCCCAGGAGAGCGTGTTGGACTCGACGCTCAAACAGTTCCCGATCATCGGCAACCAGCTGCAGCACAACGTCCACTCGCTCACCGGCAGCGGCGTGGGGCTGGCGATCGGCGTGGTCGGCTCGCTGCTGGCGGGCCTCGGCATCACCGGCGCGGCGCGCACCGCGTTCGACGAAGTGTGGCATGTGCCCCGCAAGCGGCGCCCCAACTTCCTCGCGTGGCGGTTGCGCGGGCTGGGCCTACTGGTACTCCTCGGCCTGCTCACGATCGTCTCGACCGTCGTCGCGGGCTACGTCACGGCCGCCGCACCCAGCGCGCTGACGGCGCTCGCCGGTGTGGTGCTCGCGCTGGCCGCCAACCTGCTGCTGTTCTTCTGCGCCTTCAGGCTGCTCACGACGAGGGATATCCCCACCCGCGACCTGCTGCCCGGCGTGGTCGTCGCAGCGGTGCTGTGGCAGATCCTGCAGCACCTCGGCGGCTACTACGTCGAGCACGTGGTGCGCCACGCCAAGGAGACCTCCGGCCTGTTCGCGTTCGTGCTGGGGCTGCTCTCGTGGCTGTACCTGGGCAGCCAGGTGACGCTGTTCGCGATGGAGATCAACGTCGTGCGCGCGCAGCGGCTGTGGCCACGCAGCTTCTTCTCGCAACCGCTGCTGGACGCCGACCGGCGCGCGCTCACCTCGCTCGCGGAGGTCGAGGAGCGCGTGGAGGAGGAGAACGTCGAGGTCAGCTTCGAGAACGACGGGTAGCGCGCGCCCGGTCTTTTGGGATGGGGATGGGCGGCCCCCCTTCGGGGCCGCTGGCGGGGCTCGCATCTCGTTCCCGCGCCTCGTTGCGTGTTCCGGGCAGCCAATACGCGCGCGTGATCGCGAGTGCGCCCCTCGCCGGGGGCAAGGCTTCTTCACAGAGGGCGCCCTCGCCGGGGGGGGCAAACACTTCTTTTTGGACCCATAACCAAACGAGATTGAGTCTCGTTCTTAGTTGGTATAGGCCCGAAAAGGGACATCAACCACCGCGCGCAGACCCCCTTGCGCACCCTCAGATCCTTTGTTATAGTAGCTATCAATTCGTAAGCTTCTATGGAGCGTATACCGATGCCTACAAGCTCAGATAACGGCAAGTCCCAAGCCCCCACCCCCCGCACAGACGCCGGCTCCCAGACGGAGCCGCGCAAGCTATTGCGGCTGATCCCGCTCGACGACACCGTCGTGTTCCCCAACATGGGGATCACCCTCACCATCGACGTCGGCGACGACGAGCGCGTCGTGCTCGTCCCCCGCCACGACAACGAGTTCCTCGAGGTCGGCACCGTTGCCGAGGTCGAGGACCACATCCGCCTGCCCGGCGGCGGGCGCGCCGTGGCGCTCTCCGGCCAGCACCGCGCGCAGATCGGCGCCGCCCAGACCGGCGCCGACGGAGACCTGCGCGTGGAGGTGCAGGAGGCCCCCGACGGGGTGCCCACCGATGGGCGCACCCGCAACCTGGAGCGCGAGTACCGTGCGATCGTCGAGGAGATCCTCGAGCTGCGCGGCGACGACGGGCGGATCGCGGCGTTCCTGCGCGCGATCGTCGAGCCCGGGCCGCTGGCCGACTCGGCCGGCTACTCCCCCAACCTCTCCTACGCGCAGAAGGTCGAGCTGCTGCGCACGCTCGACGTCGCCGACCGCCTGGAGCTGGCTGTGAAGCTGCAGCGCGAGTCGCTCGCCGAGCTGCAGGTGCGCAAGCGCATCCGCGAGGACGTGCAGGACGGCGCCGAGAAGCAGCAGCGCGACTACTTCCTGCGCAAGCAGATGGAGTCGATCCGCAAGGAGCTGGGCGAGGACGAGGGCTCGATCGTCGATGAGTACCGCACCAAGATCGAGGCCGCGGAGATGCCCGAGGAAGTCGAGAAGCAGGCCCTGAAGGAGCTCGGTCGTTTGGAGCGCATGGGCGAGCAGACCGGCGAGTCGAGCATGATCCGCACCTACCTGGACTGGCTGATCGCGCTGCCCTGGGCCAAGCGCTCGGAGGAGCACCTCGACCCGACCGCGGCGCGTGCGGTGCTGGACGCCGACCACGCGGGCCTGGAGGACGTCAAGGACCGCATCGTCGAGTACCTGGCGGTGCGCAAGCTGCGCCAGGACCGCGGCATCAAGGCCGACCCGAAGTCTGGGGCGATCCTCACGCTGATCGGCCCCCCCGGCACCGGCAAGACCTCCATCGGCGAGTCGATCGCGCGCGCTTTCGGCCGCGAGTTCGTGCGCATGTCGCTCGGCGGCGTGCGCGACGAGGCCGAGATCCGCGGGCATCGGCGCACCTACATCGGCGCTCTGCCGGGCCGCCTGGTGAGGGCGCTGCGCGACGCCGGCACGATGAACCCGGTGATCCTGCTCGACGAGGTCGACAAGGTCGGCGCCGACTGGCGAGGTGACCCCTCCGCGGCGCTGCTGGAGGTGCTGGACCCTGCTCAGAACCACTCCTTCCGCGACCACTACCTGGACGTGGAGCTGGATCTGAGCCAGGTGATGTTCATCGCCACCGCCAACGTCGCCGACACGATCCCCGGCCCGCTGCTCGACCGCATGGAGGTGATCCGCTTCGACGGCTACACCTCCGAGGAGAAGCTGGCGATCGCCAAGGGCTACCTGTGGCCGCGCCAGCGCGACCGCAACGGCCTGCGCGAGGGCGAGGTGGAGATCAGCGACGAACTGCTGCGCACCGTCATCGCGGAGTACACCCGCGAGGCGGGCGTACGCTCGCTGGAGCGCGAGCTGGGCACGCTGCTGCGCAAGACCGCCACGAAGATCGCCTCCAGCCTGCCGGCGGAGGGCACAGAGTCGTCCGCCGAGGCCGAGGGCACAGAGCAGACCGCCGACGCGGAGGGCACACCGACCGCCGACGCGGAGGGCACAGAGTCCCCCGCCGAGGCCGGTGAGGAGCCGGCCGTGGCCTCGACGGCGGAGTCGGCCCCGGAGCAGGCAGCTGTCATCCCTGTGGAGATCGACCTGGAGACCGTGCGCGAGGCGCTGGGCCGCCAGAAGTTCTTCCAGGAGTCGGCGTCGCGTACGGCGACCCCGGGCGTCGCGACCGGCCTGGCCGTGACCGGCACCGGCGGGGACGTGCTGTTCGTGGAGGCGACCGCGATGAAGAGCAACGGCTCGGGCGGCGGCGGCGGGCTGGTGCTGACCGGCCAGCTGGGCGACGTGATGAAGGAGTCGGCGCGCATCGCCCTCTCCTACGTACGCGGCCACGCCGAGGAGATCGGCATCGACGAGAACAGCGCGTTCGAGGGACAGGAGTTCCACGTGCACGTGCCCGCCGGGGCGATCCCCAAGGACGGCCCCTCCGCGGGCGTGACGATGGTCACCGCCCTCGCCTCGCTGCTGAGCGGCCGCCCGGTGAAGCACACGGTCGGGATGACGGGTGAGGTGACCCTGCAGGGCCGCGTGCTGCCGATCGGCGGGTTGAAGCAGAAGGTGCTGGCGGCCCACGCGGCCGGTCTCACCGACGTGATCCTGCCGGAGCGCAACCGCGGCGACCTGGACGACATCCCCAAGGAGGTTCGCGAGCAGATGAGCTTCCACCCGGTGATGACCGTTCAGGAGGTGCTCGACCGGGCGCTGGAGCCCACGCGCGATGTCGCCCACCAGCTCCCGTAGATGCCAGCCCGTTCCCGTGGAGGTCCGCCGCACGGCGGACCTCCTGGAGCGGCGCTGGCAGCTGTCGATCATCTACGCCGCGCTCACCGGCGCGCTGCGCTTTAGCGAGTTCGCCGAGGCCGTCGGCGGGATCTCACCCCGGATGCTCTCGGAGCGTCTGCGGGACCTGGAGGCGGCGGGACTGGTCGAGCGCACCGTGATTCCCTCCAGCCCCCCGACCGTCGAGTACCGCCTCACCGCGCGCGGCCGGCGCCTCGCGCCGGTGGTCGAAGCGATGCGGGCTTACGCCGAGGGGTAGGGCGGCGCCGCTGAAGCCAGCCTCCTAGCCCATCACCCGCCGCACGTTAAGGTCAGCGCATACCCACGGCTGACGATAACCCCGTCCTGATCCTCGCCGGAGCTCCGGGCTCGGGCAAGACCACCGTGGCCCGGATTCTCGCCGCCAAATCCCGGCGCGCGGTCCATCTGGAGTCCGATCGGTTCTTCCACTTCATCCAAGCCGGGGGCATCGAGCCGTGGAAGCCCGAGGCGCACGAGCAGAACACAACGGTCATGCGCATCGTCGCGCAGGCCGCCGCCGGCTACGCTGACGCCGGCTACTTCACGATCATCGACGGGATCATCATCCCCGGATGGTTTTTCGAGCCGCTGCGGGATTCGTTGAGCGCCGCCGGCCACCGAGTCGCCTACGCGGTGCTCCGGGCACCATTCGAAATCTGCGTGGCAAGAGCAACGAGTCGCACAGCAAGCCCACTCTCGAATGCTGATGTCATCCAGCGCCTATGGCACGACTTCGCCGATCTCGGCCCACTTGAGCGGCACACCGTCAACAGCGGAGAACGGACTGCCGGCGCCACGGCCGATGCGCTGGCCGGACGATTGCAGATCGACCTGTTGGTCTGAGCCGCCCACGAACCAGCGGAACCGCTCGCTCGTCAAGCTTCGCCGGCACCACCGCCACCTCCGTTGCCGGCGGCAGCGAGATCGGCCGATGCCTGGCGGTCGTCACTCGCAGTTGTCCGTCCGCGCGCACCGGCGTGGCCGTCGCCCGCGGCCGCTTGCGTCGCCACCTCGATGCGGCCGTCGCCGGCCGCCTGCACCGTGGGGTGCGCGCCACTCGCCACGCCATCCCGAAGCGCATCGAAGATCGTCAACCCCTGACCGACCAACCCAGCGGCGATCTGCCCGAGGCCGTCGGCGCCGTTAAGCACGTTTACGTTGGCGTTGGCCAATCCCTGCGCCGCCTCGCGAGCGATCGCGGGCAGCTGGTCGATCAGCATCCGTTCCAGCGCCACGCGGCCGTGGGAGGCCGCCGCCTCGGCTTCCACCTCCGTGCGCTCGGCCTCCGCCCGGGCCATTACGCGCACCTTCTCGGCTTCGGCCTCCGCCGGCTTCACCACCTCGGCCACCAGCTGCTGCTGGCGCAGCTCGGCGGCACGCTGCGCCAGCTCGGTCTGCGCCGCGATCACCTCGCGCTGCGAGCTGGCCTCGGCCAGCGGCCCCGACTGCCCGGCCTCGGCCTGCGCCTTGTCGACTTCGGCCTTGTACTTGGCCTGCACCACAGCGGTCTCGCGAGCGTACTCGGCCTGCTTGCGTTCAGACTCCTGCTGCGCCTCGGCGGCCGCCTGGTCGGCCTGCGCCTGCGCGATTTTCGCTTCGCGCTGGATGGCGGCGTTGTGGGGCGCGGCCATCGCGTCGATGTATCCGGCGCCCATGTCGTCGATCGACTGGATCTGCAACGAGTCGACGATCAAACCCATCTTCGCCATCTCCGCCTTGGAGCCGTCCAGCACCTCGGTGGCCAGCTTCTGGCGCTCGGTGACGATCTCCTCGACCGTCATCGAGCCGATGATCGAACGCAGGTGGCCCGCGAAGATGCGCCCCGTCAGCTCCGACATCTGATCCTGGTCGGAGAGAAACCGCTGCGCGGCGTTGATGATGCTCTCGGAGTCGTTGCCCACCTTGAAGGCGATCACCGCGCTCGCCTTCAGTTCGATCCCCTGCTTGGTGACGCACTGCTCGGCGACCTCCGACTCGCACATTGCCAGGGTCAGGAAGCTGGCATTCCGGAAGAACGGCGTCACGAACGCGCCACGGCCCGTCACCACGCGGAACGGCGCCCCGTCACGCCCCTGCTTGCCGCCCGAGATCAGCATCGCCTCGTCGGGCGCGGGCACGCGATAGCCCAGCATGTCGCCACCTCCTCTGTGTGTGTTGGAAAGCCGCCAACCGCTGGATCATTCCAGCGGGTCGGTCCATTCCATCACATCGACCGCTCGCTCGCCTCGTGCATTGAACACGAGCACGGCTGCGCCCTTAGCGAGCGGCTGCTCCGACCAGGCGAGGTACGCCTCGGTGCCGCCATGCAGTTTCACCAGCACCTCTCCGGGACCATCCACCCCGCGTGTGGCAACTGTCAGAGTCCCGCTCTGACCGACCGGCGACTCGTCGTCTGGGGCCACGCGAGAGTTCTAGCAGGCGAAGCAGTCCTCACATCCACAGCGCCTCGACCGGCACCGCCCAGATGCCGCGGGCTAGCGGGACGGTCTGGCGCGTTGTGCACAGCACCAGGCCGGCCACCCACCGTTCGCCGGCGAGCTCCCTGAATTTGTGCAGCCCGCGCAGATCGCTGCGTCGGACCGTGGCGCCAGCCTTGATCTCGATCGCCACCGTTTTGCCGGCACGGTTTTCCAGCACCACGTCCACCTCCTCCCCGTGCGGGCCGCGCCAGTGGCGCATGGTGGGCGCGGTGAAGGTGTGGGGCAACAGGCGCGCCAGCTCCATCGCCACGAACGACTCGTGCATGCGACCGCTGAGCGTGTCGTCGGAGGCGACGCGCTCAGCGTCGGCGCCCAGCAGGTGGGTGAGCAAACCGCTGTCCTCGACGAACAGGCGCGGCGTGCGCACCGCCCGCGCCGCCAGGCCGGGAGCCCACGCCGGCACGTTCACGACCAGATGGAGCAGCTCCAGCAGACGCACATACGTGCGCACCGTCTTCTCGTCTGCCGCCAGCGCCCGCGCGATCGGTCCCAGGGCGGTCGTAGAGCCCGAGCCGGCGGCGAGATGCGCAAGCAGCGCCGGCAGCAGATCGGGTCGCCTGACGTCCACCAGGTCGGGCACGTCACGGGCCACCAGGGCAGCCAGGTAATCGTCGAACCAGGCGCCGCGACGACGCTCCGAGCGCGCAAGCACCGGCGGGAACCCGCCGATAGCGATGCGCTGGGCGTGCGCCGCTCGCCCCACCTCGTCCGCCTCCAGGTAGGGCGGGCCGGTGCCCCCCCAAATTTCCTCCAGCCACGCCGGCACCGGCCGGCGCGCGATCTCGGCCTGCGTGAAGGGACGCAGCGGCACACGCTCCACGCGCCCGGCGAGCGAATCGCCAATCCGGGGGGCCAGCAACAGGTTGGCCGACCCGCTCACCAGGAAGCGACCCGGACGGACGTCACGATCGACGGCGCTCTTCAGCGCCAGCACCAGCTCCGGTGTGCGCTGCAGCTCGTCGATGAACACTCGCTCGCCGAGGCCCGCGAGGAACCCCGGGGGATCGTCGCGCGCACCGTGTCGCGTGTTGGCATTGTCGAGCGTAACCATCTGCATGCCTCGCTCCGCGGCGATCTTCGTGCAGAGCGTCGACTTGCCGGCCTGGCGCGGGCCTTCAACCGCCACGATGCGAGTGTCGGCGAGCGCCTCCGCTACCCGCGCCTCCGCATGCCGGGGGATCTCTTGCTCGGACAAAGCATCATTACTATAGCGGAGAATCCGGAATATAAACCCGGATAAAACGGATTAGAAGTCCGGAGAATCCGGAATAGATTTGCGGACGATCCGGAATAGAACCAGCGGTACCGACGCCTGCCGCGGGCAGAATCCGCCCGTCCCTCCTACGCCCCCAACTCCGCCAGCCGCCGCGCGAGGAAGCGCCGCTCAGGCTCGGCGTGGGCCAGCTCGAGCGCGTGCTTGTAGGCCGCGCGAGCCTCCGCGACCCGGTCGAGCCGGCGCAGGAGATCGGCGCGTACGGCGTGCAGGTAGTGATAGTTGTCGAGCCCGCCGAGCCCTTCCAGCGCCTGCAGCCCCACCTCGGGGCCGGCGGCTTCGGCGAGCGCGACGGCGCGATTGAGCTCGACCACTGGGGAGCCGGTCAGGCGGGCGAGCTCGCCGTAAAGCGCCGCTATCTGCTGCCAGTCGCGGGGATCCTCGGTGTGCAGGTAGGCAATCGCGGCCTGCAGGGTGTAGACCCCACCCGCTCCCACCACGCCACCGTCGTTGCCAGCCGCGTTCGCGCCACCACCACTGCCCCCCTCCTCCTCCCCACCCTTACCGCCCACCGCTCCAGCGGCCCCGCCGCCGCCGTACAGCGCCCGCGCGCGCCTGAACGCGGCGTGGCCGGCGTCGATCTGCTCGCGGTTCCACAGCGCCTTGTCCTGATCCTCCAGCAACACCAGCTCGCCGTCGCGCAGACGGGCGGCGCGGCGCGAGTCGTGCAGCAGCATCAGCGCCAGCAGGCCCCACACCTCGGGCTCGTCGGGCATCAGCTCCGCCAGGGCCCCACCGAGGCGCAGCGCCTCGCTGGAGAGCTCCACGCGCGAGGGCGGCGCCGAGTAGCCCTCGTTGAAGATCAGGTAGACAACCGCCAGCACCGCGGCGAGCCGGTCGGGCAGCAGGTGGGCGGGCGGGATCCGGAAGGGGATCGCGGCGTCCTTGATCTTGCGCTTGGCGCGCACCAGCCGCTGCGCCATCGTCGCCTCGGGCACGAGGAAGGCGCGCGCGATCTCGTCGGTGGATAGGCCACCGAGCGTACGCAGCGTCAGCGCCACCTGCGCGTCACCGGCGAGCGCCGGGTGACAGCAGGTGAAGATCAGCTCCAAACGTTCGTCGGGAAACACGGTCTCCCCGATGTCGGGCTCCTGCATCATCGCCTCGGGTCGCTCCAGCAGCTTCGACTTGGCGGCCAGCGTGCGGTCGCGGCGGATGCGATCGATCGCGCGGTTGCGCGCCGTCGTGGTTAGCCACGCGCCGGGGCGCTCCGGCAGGCCGTCGCGCGGCCAGCGCTCCGCCGCCGCCGCAAACGCCTCCTGGGCGGCTTCCTCGGCGAGGTCGAAGTCGCCGAGGAAGCCGATCAGCGCAGCGAGGACGCGCCCCCACTCCTCCTGGAAGACCCGCTCGATCGCGCCTGGCCGGGCCCGCGCTCGACGGGTCGAGCTTGCGGCCGCTTCGCCGGAGGCGCTCAATCAGCGCTCCACCAGCGGGCGCACCTCGACGGCCCCGCCCAGGCGCGCCGCCGGGATCCGCGCCGCCAGCTCGATCGCCGCGTCGAGGTCGGCGGCCTCCAGCAGGTAGTAGCCGCCGAGCGCCTCCTTGGTCTCGGGGAACGGCCCGTCCGTGGTGAGCGTGCTGCCGTCCTGCACCCTCACGGTGGTCGCGGTGGTGGTCGGCTGCAACTGGGCGCCGTCACTCACGCCAGGCACCTGCATGATCGCCATGTATTCGCCGAAGATCGCCTTCTGCTCGTCCTCGGAGAGGCGCTCGAAGGCGTCGTTCACGTCGTGGGTGAAGATCTGGAGCATGTACTTCATCGTTCCTCCTTCAGAGGGTAGGGCTCGTCAAGCATTTCATCCCAGGCCGACCGAGTGACGGCCATCCAGCGATTGCTCGACCAGCCAGAGTGGTCGTATCAACGACGAACGGCGAGCCCGCGAATCGACAGCGCTTGGGAAAGACATAGGGCCATGGTCAGGATCCACGACCTCGAGGTCGAGTGAGTGTGGCCGCACCGACCCCCGCCGTCGTGCTCGCCGGGTTTTACCCCACGGTCGGGCAGTAATGGCAGCCTGCGCTCACGGCACTCGCGGGAGTTCAACGGACCGACGCACCTCCAGCCTGCCATCCGGCTCACAACGAACGACGGCCACTGTCGCATCATGCGTCACCTCCACGACGCAACCCTGTCCTCCCTCGAGGAATCCGACTGTCTCACCTATCTGCGGCGGTCCATCAAACCGGAAATGACGACCTGTGCTAGCTCGTGCCCTTCACGATACTCGTCGTTTGTTTGCTCAGTGAGCACACACCAAGCGGTCTTTGCTCCGCGGATCGCGATGAACAGCGCCTGCGTGCGAGCCATCGCAGGGCGGTGGGGCCAGTTCAGGATGCGTAGCATCTCCTGCACCCGGTCTCCGCCGATGTGGACCAAGAGGTCATCGAGGAGGTTGTTCATCTCGAACTCTTGGGCGAGATCTATGACTCCAAGATACGGCAGAAAGACACTGAGAGCAAGGTGGTTACCCACGTTCGCGCCTGGCAGGGAGCGCCTATCGCATCTGCCACGGTTTCGAGGAGGGCACTCGCGCAGCTCTACACCGTCCAAACGACCACAACAGTGCCGGCTCTGCGTGACGACGATGACCCGGCTTCATGGCAGCCGCTCATGTCCTGGCGATGCGTTATCCGCGGGCTATGGCTTGGCTTCGAGGATCATGTTGAACGGGGTCTCCGCCGCCCGGCGGACGCGGCTGAACCCGCCCTCGGTGAGCACCTCGCGCAGGCGCGCCTCGCCCGCCTGCGCCCCGAGCGCGAGCCCAACCTCCTGGGCCAGCGACGCAGGCGTGCAGATCACAGTCGACGCCCCGTAGAAGATTCGGCCCACCGGGTTGAAGTTCTCCTCGACGCGGTCCTTCGCGAATGGCTCAACGATCATCCACGCTCCGTCAGGATGCAGCGTCTCACGCACGTGCGCCGACGCCCCCACCGGGTCGCCCATGTCGTGCAGGCAGTCAAAGACGCACACCAGGTCGTAGTCCCTGCCCGGGTACTCCTTGGCCGACGCCGCCTCGAACACAACCCGCTCTGAGACGCCGGCGTCGCTAGCCGCCTGGCGTGCATGCTCGATCGAGGGCATGTGGTAGTCGAAGCCCGAGAAACGCGAGTTAGGAAACGCTTCGGCCATGATGATCGTCGACGCTCCGTGGCCGCAACCCACGTCGGCGACCTTCGCCCCCCGCTGCAGCTTCTCCTTGACACCGTCGAGTGCCGGGATCCACTCGGTCACTAGATGTGCGCGGTAGCCCGGCCGGAAGAAGCGCTCCGTGCCGCAGAACAGGCGATGGTCGTGCTCATGCCAACCCATCCCAGCCCCGCTGCGGAAAGCCTCCACGATTCGCTCCTCGTCCGCGTACAGCGACGCGATCAACTCATACGCGCCCAGGATGTAGAACGGGCTGTCTTCGTCGGCCAGCGCGAGCGCCTGCTCGTCGGGCAGCGTGTAGCGATCGCTCTCCCCGTCGTAGGTCACGTAGCCGCCTGCTGCCTGATTGCGCAGCCACTCGCGCACGTAGCGCTCGGCCGCCCCCGCACGCTCGGCCACCTCCTGCGAGCTCAACGGCCCCGCGCCCGCCATTGCCTTGTAGAGGCCGAGCTTCTCACCGATCAGGAACAGCGGCGCGCTGATGATCGCGCCCATATCCGTCACCGCCTGTCCCATGAATGCTTCGAGCTTCGCCTCATCGATATTCGCCGCGCTAATCGCCATCGCGTCTTCCTCCTATGTGGGTGCATGTCATCGAGTTCCGGCCCCTCCGATCGTCAAGGTAGCGCACCATCCGCAGCGCCGCGCATTAGTGCTAAGCGGCACAGGCTGGGGGTCCGTCCCTTTGCCCGTGCCGTGTGACTGAACTCGTATCTCCAACGGCGCCCACACACGTAGTGGGGAGAGGGGGCCGCCGCCGTTCTGTCGCTCCTCGGTCAGAGGGCTGTGAATGCCTTCGCCTCCGGCCGATCGAGCGATGTTCAGTCACACGCAACATCTTCAGGCCGATCACACGCTGCCACCATGAGGTCGAGGCCCCATCTTCAAGCGGCACTCACACGCAGGCGCTAGCGTGATCGGCTGTGCAGCAGACCGAGGAACAAGCCGGTTTCGCGCAAGTCGTCACGGATCGCTCCGGTAGGAGCCCCGACGTCCGCGGGAGCTCGGATGGCGCCACCCGCGCCATTGCAGCAAGCTCCGCCACCGCGGCCACCGAGGCCACACCAACTGACTCCGACCCATCGCCGCCAGAGACCCGCCGGTACCTGCCTCTCTTCTGGCGCGTGCTCGCTCTGAACGGCGCTGTCGTCACTACGATGGCGATCGCGATCGCGATCGTGCTGCCCGACCCATTCGTGCACATCGCCGCCGACGACGCCGCCATCCTCGCCGTCACTCTGACCGTGACGCTCGTCGCCAACGCCCTGCTGCTGCGCCACGCGCTCGCGCCGCTGACCCACCTGCCCGCGCTCCTGCGGCGCGTCGACCCGTTGCAGTCCGGGGAGCGCCTGCAGGTGCCAAGCGCTCCGTCGGAGGCGGCCGAGCTGGCGCAGGCCTACAACGAGATGCTCGACGAGCTCGAGACCGAGCGGCTGGAGAGCACGCGGCGGGTGCTCTCGGCCCAGGAGAACGAGCGGCTGCGAGTCGCGCGGGAGCTGCACGACGAAGTCGGCCAGACCCTGACCGGTGTGCTGCTCGGGTTGGCACGCGTCTCACGCCACGCGCCGCTCGAGCTCGCCCAACCGCTCGAGCAGTTGCTCGAGACCACACGCGCAAGCATCGATGACGTCCGCCGCATCGCCCAGCGCCTGCGCCCCGAGCCACTCGAGGATCTCGGCTTGGCCGTGGCGCTGCTGGCGCTCTCCCGGCGGATGCGCGAGCAGTCCGGGTTGCGAATCGCCTGCCGCATCCCCGCCGACCTTCCGCCGCAATCGCCCGAGTGCGAACTCGTCGTCTACCGTGTCGCCCAGGAGGCGCTGACCAATGCCATCCGTCACTCGGGCGCCGCCAGCGTGAGCATCGCTCTGCAGCTCCGCTCCGACCGCCTCACGCTGAGCGTCCGCGACGATGGGCGCGGCATGCGTGAGGGGCGCCGCGAGGGTGGCGGGATGCGTGGCATGCGCGAGCGTGCCGGGCTCGTCGGCGCCACCCTGCAGATCACGAGCGCGCCCCACGCCGGCACCGAGGTGCAGCTGGACGTGCCGCTCCCTGCCGAGGACACGTGACCGCGCTGAAGACCAACATTCTGCTCGCCGACGATCACGCCGTCGTGCGCCAGGGGCTGCGGCTGGTGCTCGAAAGCGAGCCCGACCTCGTGGTCCGCGCCGAGGCCAGCGACGGCCTGGAGGCGGTCCGCATGGCGCTCGCCCACGACGACCTGCACCTCGCCCTCCTCGACATCTCGATGCCACGCATGACGGGGCTGCACGCCGCGCGGGAGATCCACCGCCAGCGCCCCGCACTGAAGATCCTGATGCTCTCGATGCACGACAACGAGCAGTTCCTCTACGAGGCCCTGCAGGCCGGCGCCAGCGGCTACGTGCTCAAGTCGCTCGCCGACCGCGACGTCGTGCGCGCCTGCCGCGCCGCCGTGCGCGGCGAGCCGTTCCTCTACCCCGCCGCCGTCACCGAGATCGTCCGTCACTACCTCGCCGGACCCGCCGAGGAGCACCCCGACCCCCTGACCCCACGCGAGCTGCAGGTCATCAAGCTGATCGCCGAGGGTCACACCAACCAGCAGATCGCCGAGGCCCTCACGATCAGCAAGAAGACCGTCGAGCGTCACCGCGCGAACATGCTCGAGAAGCTCGGTATGCGCGACCGCGTCGAGCTCACCCGTTACGCGATCCGCCGTGGCCTCATCGAGCCCTGAGCCATATGAATGGGGCTTGCACCCCATGGCTTCCGGCACACGTAAAAGGCATCCTCTGTGGCATGGCATTCAGCGCCGCCGGGCTCTCCGCTCCCTCCGCCCACCGCCTCCCGGCCCGGCGGCGCGTGCCACTTCACCCAGCCTCGTCGGTGATCCCGCTCAGAACGCTCACCGTGCTCGTCGTCGACGATCATCCCATCATGCTGCGCGGGCTCACCAGCCTGCTGGGCGACGAGCGCGACATCGAAGTGCTTGCCGGTGTTGACGATCACACCCAGGCGCTCGCTGCAGCGCGCCGGCTGCACCCCGAGATCGCCGTGGTCGACTTTCACATGGACGGCGAGAGCGGCCTCGAGCTGGCCTGCCGGCTCGGCTCCCTCCCCCTCGCCCCGCGCGTCGTCGTCTACTCCGCCTTCCCCGGAGTCGCCCTCGTCGCCGGGGCTATGGTCGCCGGCGCCCACGCCGTCATCGCCAAGTCCGCGCTGCCCCACGAGCTGATCGACGCCATCCACGCCGCCCGCAACGGACGCCGCACGCTGCCCGCCATCATCCGGCCCGAGCTCACCACGCTGATCGCCGGCCTGGCGCCACGGGACAAGCCGCTGCTCGGCATGTTCGCGCACGGCATCCCCGCCGAGCAGATCGCACGGACGCTCAACCTGACCGAGCTCGAGCTGTTCGATCGCCGTCGCGGGATCGTGCGCGCGCTCTCAGATCCCAGCAATGCCACTCTGCGCAGCCTCACGGGCGGGGCGCTGCACTACTCCCACCGACGCCACTAGCAAGCCCGGTCGCGAGACCTACCGTGGACGCCAGCCGAGCCGGCAGCGTCTCGGTCGCGAGACCTACCGTGGACGCCAGCCGAGCCCGCTGCGTCTCGGTCGCGAGACCTACCGTGGACGCCAGCCGAGCCCGCTGCGTCTCGGTCGCGAGACCTACCGTGGACGCAGCCGAACCGGCAACGTCTTGTGCTGGTTGGCGAACGCTGACTCGACGTGTGTGCACTCGCCGGCGATCTGGATCTCGGGGTAGCGCTTGAGCGTCTCCTCGATCAGGATCCGCAACTCCAGTCGCGCGAGCGCGGTGCCCAGGCAGAAGTGCCGGCCACCGGCACCGAACGCCTGGTGCTCGGACCGAAGCGGGGAGACACTCGCCTCCGGCGAGCATCCCCCGTTCGACCAGCGCGTCAGGTCGAAGCGGTCGGGGTCCTCAAAGCGCGTCTCATCGCGGTTGGACGACGGGTACCACATGACCAGCTTCTCGCCCTCACGGATGCGCTGCCCGTGCAGCTCGGTGTCGCGTGTGGCCGTGCGGGCGAAGTGCGCGAACGCCGGGAACATGCGCAGTGACTCCTCGACCGCCGCCGGCACCAGCGAGGGGTCCTCGAGCACCATCCGTCGTTGCTCGGGGTTTTCCATCAGCGCGCGCATGCCGCTGCAGTAGGTGGCCTTGGTGGAGTCGTTGCCAGCGGCCATCAGCAGCAGGAACCCCATCACGATCTCGTGGTCCTCGAGCCGCTCGCCGTCGAGCTCCGCGTGCACGAGCACGCTCGTCAGGTCATCGGTCGGCGCCGCGCGTCGTTCGGCGATCAGCTTGCCGCAGCGCTCGAACACCTCGGGCACCTCGCGCTCCATCACGCTCTGCGCACCCTCTGGCGTCGCGTCCGGGTCGCCCGCGCCGACGATCGCGTTCATCAGGTTCGCCCATGCCTCATCGTCCTCGGGCGAGAGGCCCATGAAGCTGCCGATCACCCGCGCCACCACCGGCTGGGCGACGTCGCCGACCAGATCGCAGGTCTCCCGGGCGGGCGGGCCCTCCAAACGCTCGAGCACCTCGATCGTGATCGCGCGGATCGCGTCCTCGTGCTCGGCAATCCGCTTCGGCGTGAAGCCGCGCTGGAACAGCGCCTTCAGCCGGTCGTGCTTGGGCGGGTCCATCCCGATGAACATCGCCTGCTGCATCTCCAACGACAAGCCTGCGTTGGACGCGGTGAAGCCGCCGACTTCGGAGGAGTAGGTCTGCCAGTCACGGCTGACCTCGAACACGTCCTCGGCGGTCGTCACCGACCAGAAGCCGGCTTCGTCGGGAAACTCAGCGATGCCGCTCGACCAGTGAACCGGACACTCGGCGCGCAACCGCCTGAACAGCTCCAGCGGCGGCCCCTGCTGGAAGTGGGCGCGGTCAGCAACACCCAGCTCGTCAAGCGGCGTCTGATCCGGGCTTGTAGTGCTCACGATCTCACCTCCGTAGTCACCTCGCGGGGTCCTTCAACAGATCCTACTTCACAAAACTCTTTCCCCGCGATCCGCTCCACCAGCCCTGAGGCGTCGTGCAGGCCCTTGAAGCCGGTTGAACGGTGGGGTTCGAGACGTGGCTCGCATCCATGGCTTGCGCTCAGTCGGTAGTGCGGCGCCGGTACAGGGAGGTGGCCAGGGGAGCGAAGATCGCCACGAGCGCGACCGACCAGAGCAGCGAGGCGAGGATCGGGTGCTGCATCGGCCAGACGTGGATGCTCGCCGATGGGTTGGGTTCCCGAAGAGCTGACGGCAGGCGGTGGTGACCGCGCTCACGGGGTTCCAGTTGGCGATCGTCTGCAGCACCGCTGGCATGCGCTCGGTGGGAACCAACGCGTTGGAGACGATCGCCAACGGGAACAGGATCACGAGGCCGATTCCCTGTGCGGACTCGGGGCTCTTACTCACCATGCCGAGGCAGGCACAGCCCCAGGAGAGGCCATAGCTGAACAGCAGGAAGATCCCAAAGCCCGCGGCGATCGATGCCGCGCCCGCATCGGGCCGCCAGCCGATGACCAGACCGGTCACGCCGACAAACGCAGCGCAGATGGCGGCGGTTGCGACGTCGGCGAGTGAGCGCCCGACGAGCACGGCCGGCCGCCACATCGGGAGGGTTCTGAAGCGGTCGATCACGCCGCTGCCCAGGTCGGCGCTCAACCCGACCGCGGTTCCCATCGCGGAGGTGGTGAGGTTCATCGCAAGCAGACCGGCGATCGCGAAGTCCTTGTAGCTGCCGCCGTCGGGCAGGACGACCCCGGCGCCGAACACGTAGACGAACAGCAGCGTGAACAGCACCGGCTGGACGGTGACGTCCGAGAGCTGCAGCGGCTCGCGTTTGATGTGCACGAGGTTGCGTCCGGTGAGCACTGCGACGTCGCGGATCCGCTGAGCCAGGCCGTGGGAGCGCGCCGGTCTCGAGACCGGCGTGACTGGAGCGGGTGTGGCGGGGGTGGGTTTGACGGGAGCTGATGTGGTGGCGCTCATGGGCGGGCAACCTCCAGGTCTGAGGCGGACGGCTCGGACTCGGCACGGTCCTCGATCGAGTCGGCCGGGTGACCGGTGAGAGCAAAGAACACGTCGTCGAGCGATGGTTGATGGACCTCCACGTCATCCACGGTGATCCCCGCCTCGTCGAGCGCACGCACAACCGTGCTCGCCAACCCGGCGCCACTGTTAACCGGCGCACGCAGACGGCGCCCGTCGTGGCTCACGTGCACGGGACCGGCGACGAACGGGGCGAGCGCAACCGACGCGGAGGGATCGGCCTCGCTGAGCGTGAGCTCCAGGCGTGCCCCGCCGACCTGCCCCTTCAGCTCGGCCGCGGTGCCGCCGGCGATCACGCGACCGTGGTCGATCACCACGATCCGGTCGGCCAGCTCATCGGCCTCGTCGAGGTACTGCGTGGTGAGCAGCAGCGTCACGCCGTCGGCGACCAGCGCTCGGATCACGTCCCACATCCGCACCCTGCTCGTGGGGTCGAGGCCCGTCGTCGGCTCGTCGAGGAACAGCACCGGCGGTCGCGTCACCAGCCCGGCGGCGAGGTCCAGACGCCGACGCATCCCGCCGGAGTACTCCTTGAGGATGCGTTCGGCGGCGTCGGCGAGATCGAACTGGTCGAGCAGCGCGGTCGCCCGCACCCGCGCCTCGGCACGCCGCAGCCCGCTCAGCCGTCCGATCATCACGAGGTTCTCGCGGCCGGTGAGAACCTCGTCGAGCGTAGCGTCCTGGGCGGTGACGCCGATGTTGCGCTGCACGTCCGCGGCTTCGCCCACCACGTCGTGGCCGGCGACACGCGCCGAGCCGGCGTCTGGGAGCGTGAGGGTCGTGAGGATCCGAACCGCGGTTGTCTTGCCCGCGCCGTTCGGTCCAAGCACGCCGAGGATCGCACCAGCCGGCACCTCCAGGTCGATCCCGTCGAGCGCGACGGTCGTTCCGAAGCGCTTGCGCAGGCCGTGGGCTTCGATCATCGATGTGTTTGTCATCACCAGTCTCTATATTTCCTTACCGGTCGGCAAGCAAATCGTAGAGATCATACACATTCCTAGCCGGTCGTCAAGTAAGCTAGTCGCATGGCATCGTCGACCCGTGAGCGCATCCTCGACATCGCGCTCGAGCTGTTCACCGAGCAGGGCTACGACAAGACCTCGCTGCGCGACATCGCAGAGCGGCTCGGCACGACGAAGGCCGCGCTCTACTACCACTTCGAGCGCAAGGAAGACATCCTGCTCGAGCTCCACCTGCGCCTCCACGCGCTGGGCCGGGAGGCGCTCGAGCGGCTGGACGACCTCGAGAATGGGCAACAGCGCGCGGCTGCGTGGCCGGGCCTGCTCGACGACTTCATCGACGAGGTAGTCAACAACCGCGAACTCGTCCTCATGCACCAGCGCAACCACCGCGCGCTCGAGCAGCTCCAGGACAACGTGCGCCATCGGGCCGAGAACGAGGACATCGAGCAGCAGTTCCGCCGCATTCTGCAGAACCCGGACATCCCACTCGAGCGGCGGGTGCGGATGGCATGCTCGATCAGCGCGGTTGTCGGCGCCCTGGCCAGCGGAGAGGCCGTGTTCGGCGAGGTTCCAATGGACGAGCTCGCCGAGCTCGTGCGCAACGCCGTGCGTGACCTCCTGGGTTAAAGGAGACAGCCGCGCAAGCGACCACAGCCGGCGGGGCCCCAGCCTGCGGTTCGCCGGTCATGGTTCCGAGTCGGACGGTGACGGGCCCGGAATATCGTGTGGGCTGCTCAATCGCTCGCACTCTGCCCATAGCCGCTCGCGGTCATCGGGCGTCTCCTTGGTCCACGGCACGCGGTGGGTCGGGCGCCGTCGGCGGTCATGCCAGAAGCCGCCGGAACTGCCCGCGGCCTCGGGAGCGGCGCCCAGCCAGACGATCGTATCGGCGCCCTGGCATGGCGTGCGCAGCAGCCGTTTCGTCGCACCGTAGAAGCGCGGCAGCGAGGACTTCAGACCCGGAGTGTCGACCCAGCCTGGATGCATCGCGTGCACGATCACGCCGCTACCCTGCAGCCGTCGCGCCCACAGCTCGGTCAGGATCACCTGGGCGCGCTTGGCGCGCGCGTAGACAGCCGGGCCGTCGAACTTCTCGCGCGCGGCTTGCAGGTCCTCGACGTCGATCCTCTGCGTGTACATACCGCCCGAGGACACGTTGACGATGCGCGCGGGCGCGCTCTTCTGGAGCAGCGGGATCAACAGGTTGGTCAGCAGGAATGGTCCGAGTACGTTGGTCGCAAACGTCAGCTCGACGCCATCGACCGAGAGCGTCCGCTCGGCGAGCATCGCGCCGGCGTTGTTGACGAGCACGTCGAGGCTCGCCGTCTCGCGGCCGAAGCGCGCCGCAAACTGCCGCACGGCCTCAAGGTCGCTCAGGTCACAGAGGTCGACTTGGACATCGCTGTTGCCCGAGCGTGTGAGGACCTCCGCGCGCGCTCGCTCGCCGCGCGCGTCGCTGCGAGCGAGCAGATGGACGGCCGCGCCGAGGCAGGCAAAGCCCTCGGCCGCGGCCAGGCCGAGCCCTGAGGTCGCGCCGGTGACGAGCACGACCTTCCCGTCCATCCGCGGCAGGTCGCCCTGCTTCCACATGCCCCTGCGGATGCGATAGCCCACATTCGTATAGCCCGCGACGACGGTACGATCGAGGATCGTGTCGATCAGCGCATCGGTCATGCCGCGCGTCCCACCCAGCCAGCATGACGCATGAGCTTGCCGCGTCGACACGCTCGCGAGGTGATCCGGGACACCGCTTGATGCGAACACCACCCATATGAGAATCGCGATCGTCGGTGGAGGGGTCTCTGGGCTCGTATGTGCGCACATGCTGCACGCCGAGCACGAGTTGGTTGTGTTCGAGGCGGACGGCCGAGCCGGCGGCCATGCCAACACCGTGCATGTCGAGACCGACACCGCGGCCTATGACCTCGACACGGGGTTTGTCGTCTTCAACGACCGTAACTACCCGAGCTTCGAATGCCTGCTGGGCGAGCTGGGGGTGGCGAGCCAGGCGTCCCCGATGAGCTTCGGGGTGAGCGACGGGCACGACTTCGAGTACAACAGCGCCTCGCCAAACGGCCTCTTTGCAAGCCGCCGCAACATTGTCAGGCCCTCCTTTCACCGGATGATCGCCGACTTGGTCCGCTTCAACCGGGAGGCCCGCGATCTGCTGGCCGGCGACAAGGACCCGTCGCTGCGCGAGTGGCTGGCAAAGCAGCGCTATTCGAGCGCTTTCATCGAGCGATTGATCGTCCCCCAGGCGACGGCGGTGTGGTCCGCCGATCCGGCGCAGATGTGGTCGTTTCCGGCGCGCTTCTTGATTGAGTTCTTCGACAACCACGGCATGCTTGGATTCCGCGGACGGCCCGGCTGGCGGACGATCACGGGCGGGTCCCGCAACTACGTCGAGGCGCTCACGCGACCCTGGCAGGAGCGCCTGCGGCTCTCGACGCCGGTGACGGAGGTCTGCCGGCATCCCGACCACGTCACGGTGTCCACAAGCGGATGCGAGCCGGAGCGCTTCGACGCAGTCGTGATCGCGACCCACTCCGACCAGGCCCTTGCGCTGCTGGGAGATCCCAGCGAACTCGAGCACGAGCTGCTCGGGGCAATCCCCTACCAGCACAACGAGGCGGTACTCCACACCGACCGCTCGCTGCTCCCGCGGCGCCGGCGCGCATGGGCAAGCTGGAACTACCATCTCGACGCGGGTGCGCGAGGAAGCTGCACGGTGACTTACCACCTGAACCGGCTGCAGTCGCTGCAGGCCGATCGCGAGTTCTGTGTCACGCTCAACCGCACGGACGCGATCGACCCGGGGCAGATCATCCGCAGGATGCAGTACGCGCACCCTGCCTACACCCCCGCGGGCATCGCCGCGCAGGCGCGCCACCACGAGATCAGCGGGCGCAACCGCACGCACTTCTGCGGCGCCTACTGGGGATGGGGCTTCCACGAGGACGGCGTCAACAGCGCGCTGCGGGTAGTGCGCGAGCTTGGTGCACGGCGAGCCCAACCGGTGCGCGTATGACGGCCAGCGCGCTCTATGAGGGCACGATCCGCCACCGGCGGTTTGCGGTGCGCGCTCACGAGTTCAACCACCGTGTGGCGCTCGTGTACCTCGACCTGGGAGAGCTGGATGGCCTGCTGGGCGGCCGGCTCCTCGCTTCCCGCCCGGGCCTCGTGCGCTTTCGCCGGGCCGACTACCTCGGCGATGACGATCCCTCCACTTCACTGGCGGATGCCGTGCGCATGCAGGTCGAGTCGCAGTCGGGCCGGGCGCCCACCGGTCCCATCCGTGTGCTCACACAGTTGCGTACGTTCGGACACTGCTTCAACCCCGTCAGCTTCTACTACTGCTTCACGCCGCAGGAGCAACTCGACGCGGTCGTGGCGGAGGTGACCAGCACGCCGTGGGGTGAGCGTCACGCCTACGTGCTCACGCGAACGGGTGAGGGCCCGGTGCTGGCCGCCGACTTCGCGAAGAAGCTGCACGTGTCGCCATTCATGGGGATGGAGCAGCGCTACTTCTGGCGCATCGCCACTCCTGGCCCGACGCTGGCGGTACACATCGAGAGCCACGAGCACGAGCAACGCGCTTTCGACGCGACACTCGCGCTGCGTCGTGCGCCGCTCACCCGCGGCAGTCTCGCTCGCGTGACCTCGCGCTATCCGGCGGGGACGCTGCGCGTGCTCGCGCTGATCTATGGCCACGCGCTTGCGCTGAAGCTCAAGGGCGTGCCGCTGCACCCCCACCCCGAGGTGCCGGCATGACCGCCATGCAGCCTCCCGTGCGGGGAATCCCGCAGTGCCCTGTGCAGCCCCCCGCACGGGGAATCGTGCAGCGACTCGCGCGGCGCCCAGTGCGGCGAATCATGGAGCGCCTCACGCGGCGAATCGCGCTCGCTCTGCTGGGGCGTCTGCGCCCAGGCCAGTTGACCATCCTCGAGGAGCGCCACCAACTGGTGCTGGGTCACGGCGGCCCGCAGGCGACGGTGGAGGTGCGCTCGCCCCGGTTGTGGTCGATGTTGCTGCACGGCAGTCGCGGGATGGCCGAGGCATATATGGAAGGGCTGTGGGAGTCCCCCGATCTGACCGCCGTGGTGCGTGTGGCAGCACGCAACGCCGCACGCCTCGACGAGTGGCGTCGTCGCCTCGCGCCGGCCCGAGTCCCACTCCAGGCCGCACGTGGAATTCGCGCACGCAACACGCGCGCACGCAGCCGCCGCGCCATCGCAGCGCATTACGACCTCGGCAACGAGTTCTTCGAGTCGATGCTCGACGAGACGATGATGTACTCCTCCGCGTACTTCCCGCGTGCGGGGATGACGCTCGCCGAGGCTTCCGCCGCCAAGCTCGAGCTGGTGTGCGACGAACTCGACCTGCGGCCCGACGACCACGTGATCGAGATCGGAGGAGGATGGGGCGGTTTCGCCGTGCACGCCGCGCGCACGCGGGGGTGCCGGGTCACGACCACCACGATCTCAAGCGAGCAGTACGAGTATGCCCGCGAGCGGGTGCGGGCCGCCGGGGTCGCCGACCGCGTCACGGTGCTGTGCGAGGACTACCGCGACCTGCGCGGACGCTACGAGAAGCTCGTCTCGATCGAGATGATCGAGGCGGTTGGATGGCGTGATTTCGACACGTTCTTCGCGCGCTGCTCGAACCTGCTCGCGGACGACGGCAGGATGCTGCTGCAGGCGATCGTCATCGACGACCGTGCTTACACGGTCGAGAAGGCCTCACAGAGCTTCATCCGCACGCACATCTTCCCCGACGGCTGCCTGCCCTCGCGCGAGGTGATCGCGCGCTGCCTCGCGCGACGCACCGACATGCGAACCGTCTCCGTCAGGGACCTCACGCCGCATTACGCCGAGACGCTCGTGCGCTGGCGTGCCAATTTCGAAGCCGCTGCCGCGCACCTGCACGACATCGGCTACGACGAGCGCTTTCGGCGACTGTGGCGGATGTATCTCGCCTACTGCGAGGCCGGCTTTGCCGAGCGGCGCATCGGCGTCGTGCAGATGCACCTGGCCAAGCCGGCGTGGCGCCAGCATGCGCACTATGCACACACGCGTGAGCGGCCGCTGGCGGTCGCGTCTTAGGAGTGGAGATCCTGAGTGCGGGCCAGAACCGCGAGGGCGCTCACATCGATGTCGAAATGGTTGACGAGTGCTTGGCGTCCAGCCGTGGTGACGCGCAGCGCGCGGGGCGCGTTGCGGGGGGCGATCCAGTTGTGGGTATTGAAGCTGGCCAGGAGGGCGGCTGCAGCCCGGCAAAGGCGACACCGAGACACCTCGGACCTATCCCGCGGGGGGAACATCTGGGGATCTGGCCGAGCATCCTCTACTTCGGCACTCCGATAGCACTCGTCACGACGATGAACCTGGATGGGACTCCGAACATCGGACCGATGTCCTCGGCCTGGGCGCTCGGCTACACGATCGTGATGGGCTGGGAGAGCACGGCACACACCCTCACCAACCTGCAGCGCGAGCGGGAGTGCGTGATCAACCTACCAACCACATCGACCCCAACACTGGAGTCCCCTGCTCTACGTCTTCCGACACTACTTCGCCACCGGCCAGGAGATCGGACGCAGCTTCCGCGCCGAGGACTGACCACGATCTGCGCGGAGGTCGCATGGCAGCCTGTATCGTCGGGCGCGATGCGCCAGCTCACGTTTCTTTCACCCGGCCGGCTGGAGTGGCGCGAGGTTCCGGATGCGCGCATCCAGGCCAGCGACGATGCCCTCGTGCGCCCGGTTGCGGCGACGACGTGTGACCTCGACCAGATGATTCTGCGGGGCGAGGCCCCCTTCTCCGGCCCGCTTGCCCTGGGCCACGAGTGCGTCGCGGAGATCATCGAGTTGGGAGACGCGGTCGGTGGCGGCTTGTCTCCCGGACAGCTCGTGGCGGTGCCCTGGCACGTCTCGTGCTGGTCCTGTGAGCGCTGCCGGCGCGGTGTTCCCACGAGCTGCCGCGAGACACCGCACGCGATGTACGGTCTGCCGGTGGGCGGGGAATGGGGCAGCATGTTCTCCGATCTGTTGCGCGTCCCACACGCCGAGGGCGCGCTGGTGGCGCTGCCACCGGGCGTCACTCCCGCTGATGCTGCGAGCGTGAGCGACAATCTCCCCGCCGCGTGGGAGGTCACCGTCCCGCATCTCGCCGACTACCCCGAAGCGCAGGTACTGATTATGGGCGGCTGTGGCAGCATCGCGCTCTACGCGGTCGCCTGCGCGGCCGCCGCCGACGCATCGCGTATCGACTACCTCGACAGCGACCCCGTCAGACTCGAGCTCGCACAACGCCTCGGCGCCCAAGCAATCGAGGGACCGCCGCCCAAGAAGATGGATGGCGAGTACCTGATCACCGTCGATGCCAGCGCGCACGACCCGGACGCCCTGGCGTGCGCCCTGCGCTCGGTGGCTCCCGAGGGGCGCGTCTCCACCATCGGCGTCTACTTTCGGGACGTCACGATCCCGATCTTCGAGATGTACCTGGCTGGAGTGCGCTTCCACGCCGGCAAGAGCAACGCCCGGCCCGTGATGCCGGCGGTGCTCGACCTCCTCAGCGCCGGTCGCGTGCAGCCTGGCCTCATCGCTACCGAGTTGGCGTGGGATGAGATGCCGCAAGCCCTCGCCGACCCGTCGATGAAGCCGGTCTTCGTCCGCGATCCCGCAACAAGCTGAACGTGTCCACCGCTGGTGTCCGAGCTCTGATGTCGTGCACGGCGATCTCCCCGTAAGCTGGCGCGCGTGACTGACTGCTCGCCCGATTTCGCCCGCACCGCGGCCGACTACGCCCGTCACCGCGCGGGGTTCCCACCGGAGCTGCTTGATCGCCTCGCGGCGACGGGCGTCGTGCGCCCGGGCGCGCGTGTCGTGGACCTCGGCACTGGGACGGGGAGTCTCGCGCGACTGTTCGCGCAGCATGGGTGCGAGGTCACGGGCGTCGACATCGCCGGGCCGCTACTGGAGCAGGCCAGGCGGCTGGACAGCGAAGCCGGTGTGCAGATCGCCTATGTAGAGGCACCCGCGGAGTCGACCGGCCTGCCCGATGGAGGCTTCGATGTGGTGAGCGCCGGGCAGTGCTGGCATTGGTTTGATCGGCCTGCTGCCGCGCGCGAGGTCGCGAGGCTACTCGTGAACGGCGGCAGCGTGGTAATCGCCCACTTCGACTGGCTCCCGATCCAGGGCAACGTGGTGGCAGCGACGGAGGAGATCATCTTGCGCTACACCCCGAGCTGGCCGTTTGCGGATCGCGCCGGGCTGTACCCGCAGTGGCTCGTTGACCTGCAGACCGCGGGCTTCATCGGGATCGAGACGTTCTCCTTCGACGTGGGGGTGTCCTACTCGCACGAGGCGTGGGTCGGCCGCGTGCGCGCGAGCGCACCGATCGCCGGGACGCTTGACGCCGACGGCGTGCGGGCCTGCTCTCACGAGCTGACCGCGATGCTCCACGAGCGCTTCGCCGGGGACCCGCTCGCGGTGCCGCACCGGGTGTGGGCGGTCACCGCGCAGGCCCCGCAATGAGCGAACAGCACGAGCAGCTGTTGCGCCGCGCCTACGAGGCGTTCAACGCCCGCGACGTTCAGGGCGCTCTCGCGACGATGCACCCACGGGTCGACTGGCCGAACGCGATGGAGGGCGGGCGCGTTCATGGGCACGCGGAGGTGCGGGCGTATTGGGAGCGGCAGTGGGGATCGCTCGACCCACGAGTACTGCCGTTGCATATCGGGCAGGACCCCGGCGGCCGTATGGTCGTGACGGTTCGCCAGTTCGTGCGCGACCTCGCTGGGAACGTGCTCTCCGACGGGACAGTCGAGCATCACTACACAATCACTGGAGGGCTGATCGAGCGTATGAACATCAACGATCCCTGGGCGATTCGTAGCGCCGGCGAGGAGGACATCGCGGCCGTGCTCGACCTGTGGGTCGTGGCGGGCAGCGTGCCGAGCGTCAGCGACTCTCCCGAGGGACTGGCGCGACTGCTGGCCACCGACCCCCAGGCGCTGATGGTCGCTGAACGTGATGGCGTCCTGGTGGGTTCGCTGATCGCCGCGTGGGACGGCTGGCGCGGGAGCTTCTACCGGCTGGCGGTCTCACCGGAGCATCGGCGCATGGGACTCGCAACGACGCTGCTCAGGGAGGGCGAGCGCCGCCTGCGCGAACGGGGCGCTATCAGGCTCACCGCGATCGTCGCCGACGACGAGGAGAGCGCGATGGCCTTCTGGCACGCAGTCGGCTACGAGCGCCAGCAGCACAGGGCGCGGTTCGTTCGCCCGTCGGGTGCGTAGGCGCCAGGTATCGTGGTGGGGTGTCGCGAACTCTGAAGGAAGATTGGCGATGAGCCGCCTAGAAACCGGCTTCAGGGACGTGGACGCAGCCGGCGACGCGGACTCATTTGCGGACTACCTGAGCCATGTGAACGGCCTTGGGTCGGTCGCAACGGGCAAGCGGGAGCGGACGCGGCTGCTCGGTTTGAGCCCGGGTGCGCGGGCGATCGAGGTTGGTTGTGGGTTGGGCGATGACGCCCGTGCGCTGTCACGTCTGGTGGGCCCGCACGGAGAAATCATCGGCCTGGACTCCAGCACCGCGCTCTTGGAGCGCGCCCAATCACGCTGCGAAGCCGAGGACGGCCCGGTCACGTTCGTCACCGGCGACGCCCACGAACTGCCCTTCGACGCCGGCACGTTCGACGCCGCGCGTACTGAGCGCACACTCCAACATCTGGAGCACCCCGCACGTGCGGTCGGCGAGCTTGCGCGAGTCACGCGGCCCGGCGGTGTGGTGCTCGCGAACGAGCCGGACTGGGGCACCCTTGCGAGCACGGGCCGCCCGCGTGAGCTGGTACGTGCGATGTTGGCTGTCGCCGAAGCGCAGATCCGCAATCCGTGGATCGGGCGCGAGCTGGCGGGCCTGTTCGTGGACGCCGGGCTCACTGAGGTTACGGTCCAGGCCGAGGTGCTGCTGGTTCGCGACTTCTATCCCGACGTCATCATCGATCTGCCACTCCTGGCGTCCGATCTGCGCGCACAGGGACATGAGGGCGTCGAGGATCTGCTGGCAGCCGCGCAGGAGGACTCGCGTGCGGGTCGAACGGTCGCCGCTCTCACGCTCTTCACTGTCTATGCACACGTCCCATAACGCCACCATCTTGACTTCGTCGAATTGGGTGCCAGTTATCGGTCAAGATTCTCGACGATGAAGTGACTGAGCTTCGCTGAGCTGACCACCGCTCTTCGCAGACTGCTTTACGTGGGTACCAAATCACAAAAAACAAAGCCCTCGCGCTCGACGACCTCGCCGCGCTCGCACGCAATCGGCTCGGTGAAGATCGGTCCGGCATGAACAAAGGTGTGAAACTCGCCGTTCTCACCACAGGGGTCAACACTCGCAGGCAGGTCGGCGAGCAGCTGCTCGTCGTACGACCGCCCCGCGAAGGAGGCGTCGAGCGCTCGCGGGTCCAAACAGACAATGAACGCCCGAAACCCCGCGGCGATGAACTCCCGTGCCAGCACGCCGGTGTCGCGCCCCCAGAGCGGGAAGAGACCACGGATGTCGTTTGCGGCGAGTCGCTCCTCGCGGTAGGCGCGGACATCTTCCAGAAAGAGATCGCCAAAGGCGACAGCCTCGACATCGGACAGGGGCGGGGAGGCGAACGCCTCGGCCATCCGTGTCTCATAGACGTCGTTGACGCAAGCCGCCGGAATGCGAACCTCGACGAGCGGCGTGCCCACCGCCTTGGCCTGTCTTGCGAGCAGCTCCCGGCGAACGCCGTGCATGCTGATACGGTCGTAGGCGTCGGTGACGGTCGTGATCAGAGCCTCGGGCTCTACCCCCTGGCGACGCAGGGTCCATAGCGTCAGAGCCGAGTCCTTGCCACCGCTCCATGAGAGTGCGGCGTGGACGGTCATCTCAACCGGGGGTACGCGCGAACCGCACGGCGTTCTCGAAGTGCGGTGCCCACGGCTGCGCCGAGCGCGTCCAGATCTCGACCGTCGGTTCGATCCAAGATGGATCGTCGATCGTCCCTGCCTTCAGGAAGGCCACTCCCGGCATCGACTCGATCGTGCTGAATATCGGCGACCCACAAGCCGAGCAGAACCGCCGCTCTGTGGTGCTCTGGTAGTCCTCGCTAGCGGTCTTGAACGAGGCGAGTGTGCTGCCCTCAATCGTGAGCGCCTTGCTCGGTACGCCCACGATCACCGAGAAGGCCGTGGCGGTCTGGCGCTGGCAGTTCGCGCAGTAGCAAGCCCCTTGCCAGACCGGCTCGGCGTCGACGCTATAGGTCACTCCACCGCACAAGCAGCGGCCTGTGATGGGTCGGGGTGCATCGGCCATGCACCCGAAACCCTACACCAGCACCACCGCGCGCCGAAATTCAGGGGGTCTCCGACTACCTTCGGCTGTCGCCAGGCCGCGTCGGTCGGCGATTGCGCTCGAGCCAGCCAGATCGGCTATCAGCACGGCGACCATCTCTGTGGCTGTGTGCACATTCACCTATCGTCCGCTGCTCGCCGGACTGGCGCGGCGCCCTACGGTGACATCACGACGCGACCGAAGACCTGACGGCTCTCGATGTACGCATGCGCAGCGACGGCCTCAGAGAGCTGGAACGTCCGGTCGACCTCGACGCGCAATCCGCCGTTCGCGACCCGCTCGAATAAATCGGTGATCATTGTGTGGACACGGGGGTACTCGCTCAGCAGAGCCCCGCCGAGGAAGACGCCGCGTAGCGCGTTGTTTTGTGCCCACAGATCCCTCGCCTCAATATTGGAGCCAGCCCGGCCCGCCACCCCAACGCTGATGAGCGTCCCGCGGTAGGCGAGCGCGCCGACGCTATCGACGAGGTTCTGGCCGCCAACCGAGTCGAGGATCACATCAACGCCCCGCCCGTCGGTCAGCTCCCGCGTCCGCTCGACGAAGTTCTCGCTGGCGTAGTTGATCCCATGGTCGAGACCGAACTCCTTCAGGCGTTCAAGCTTCTCGTCACTCGACGCGGTCGAGATCACCGTCGCGCCGGCCTGCTTGGCGAGCTGGATCGCGGCCATCCCGACCCCTCCCGCTCCGGCGTGGATCAGGGCCGTTTGCCCGGCCTGGAGGTTGCCGGCGGTGAACAGGCACTCCTGAGCAGTCCCGAACGCGACCGGGACACACGCAGCAGGAGCCGCGTCCAACCCGTCGGGGATCCGCCAAGTCAACATAGCGGGAACAGCCCGCTTAGAGGCATGCGAGCCGGCCATGTTCAGGGTCACGATCCGGTCGCCGACCGCGGGATCCTCGACGCCAGCGCCAACCCCGACGACTGTGCCCGCGGCGAGGTACCCCACGATATGCGGGACCGACGGCGGCGGCGACTCGGCGCGAGCCAGGAGGTCCCCGCCCTCGATGCTGATCGCCTCGACGTCGATCAGCACGCAGCCATCGGGGCACTCGGGATCAGGTACGTCCTCATAACGCAGGACGTCCGGGGCACCATTCCCGTAAATCACCGCCGCCTTCATGGGTCGCAACTCTATTCGAAGCGGTCCGCTTGGGCCGTCCTCACCGCCACCGTATCCCTGGCTAGCTGGCTGGTGGCGACTCGATCTGGGTCTTCAAGCATGTGCTTCCGCCGCGGTGCGCCGCGCGCGCGAAAGCATCGCGGCCTGTCCGACGAGGGCGGCCGCTGTCGCAAACAGGAAGGCCGCGGCAACGCCCGATGCTCGGAGAGAGATCGTGAGCGTGAAACAGAACAGCGCGAACCCGACGAAGCCGGAGAGCATCCCGCGCAGCAGCCTTACTGCTTCGCCGGCTCCGCGCTGGGTGTGCGTGAACGTGGCCAGGACCGTGGTGATCACCGGGAACGGCGCGAGCAGCCCGCTGAGCTGTGGCCCAAGCCATCCTGACGCCGTCGTCAGGGCAAGTACCAGCGCCAGGGCGCAGGCCGCGCGGACCGGCAGGTCCCAGGCCGGCGGGGACCCGGCCACGGTAAGGTCACCGGCTGCCTCGGGCAGCAGCAGTAGGCCGACGGCGAATCCAACACATGCCAAGCAGAGTGCGATGCCGGCCGGCACCGCGACACCATCGAGCGCGAGCGTGCCGATGGCAAACGCAAGCCAACCGCAGAGCATGCAGGCAAACCACGGGGCGCGATTCGCGAGGCGGCCGTAGACCACGACAAACGCCGTCAACGACAACAGGCCAAGCAGCGTCCCAGCGGCCGCATGCTGAGCAAACACACGCCCGTGAGCAAGTGCGTAAACCAGCAAGATCGGACCGGCTACCACTGGAAGCCCGCCAACCACCCCGCCGACCCACGGGCCAAAACGCCGCGCGGCAACCGACGCTCCCACGACGAATGACGGTGCCAGCAGCGCCTTGACGGCAAAAACGATCACCCCGAGATGATGACCGATGGTTGCGCGGCGGGCAGCCCCTCGATAGATCGCCCTCCCGCCAGCTGCCTACCTGCAACTCCATGAACGGCACTCTGAGCCATCAGTCGGCCCCGCATGAGAAGCACTCTGGGCCATCGGTTGGTCGAGGCCCGCCGAGAGACGCCCGACGATCTTCAGCGCGTTACGGCCACGTTTGACCTGCGCAATGTGCATCGCCGAGCAGCCGCTCGACCAGCAGCGGGAAGCGCTCAAAGGCGATGCGCTCGTGGAAATCCGCCGTGTGGCGGAGCTCGGTCTCGAACGTCGCTTCACGCTCGGCGATCCCCTCGTTGTAGATGAAGGCGATCATACCGGCGTCACGCGCCTGCGCAGCCCGGACGCACATGGTACCCGTCACCCCTGCATTCTGACCCAATGGGACATTCCAGGCAATGGCCGTATGGCCAACGCGCTCGAAGTTCAAGCACGGTCAGTGCATGCTTACGGCTTGTCGAAGTTCTCGCCATAAACCAACAGCCCTGGGAGCTCGTCCAGCAGCAGCGCAGAGTCTGTCGTGCCGATAACCTGGCGCCGTAGTGGGTACTCCTTGGGACGCTGCCAGCTATGACCGGTCGAGCGAGCCTCAGCAGGCTTGGGCATCGGAGGTACTCGTTCGGCTGGAAGGCATCGCGGCGGACGCCGCGGTGCTCGACGTGGGCTGCGGCACCGGGCGGGTGACCGAGGCTCTGCTGGGGCTCGTGCCTCGAGGTCGCGTGTTGGCCTTTGACGCGTCGGCGGACATGGTCGCGCTCGCTCGCAACAGACTGGGTGACCGCGCCGAGGTGTGGTGCCAGGACGCGCTGGACCTCGACCTCGACGAGCCTGTAGACGCGATCTTCTCAACGGCCACGCTGCACTGGATCACCAACCACGAGCGCCTCTGGGCGCGACTCGCCAGGGCGCTGCGGCCCGGCGGGGTGCTTGAGATCCAGTGCGGAGGAGAGGGCAACATCGATGACGTGCGCGAGGTCATCGAGGCGGTAGCCCGCGACGCCGCCCCAGAGCTCGTCGGCTGGTCGCCGTGGGTCTTCGCAGGGCCGCACGAGACAGAACAGCGCCTATGGGAGGCTGGCTTCACCGAGATTCGGTGCTGGCTCGAGGAGCGGCCAACCTATCCGAAGGACCTGGCCGCGTTCGTGCCCACGTCGATCCTCGCCGCGCACCTTGCGCGCCTGCCCGATGAGCGCCGCGAGCAGTTCGCCGCCGCTGTCGTCGCGGGCATACATCTGCCGCTGGACTACGTGCGCCTCAACGTCTCCGGCATCCGGGGAGCGGATTAAAGTCGGCCACGCGCGGAGCCGCGACACGACGATCTTCATGGTCGGAGGACCCACCGGCGTCCCGTACACCATCTCGCGCTGGGAGGCGTCGCTCCCGTAACCAAGCAACGCCCGAGGGCCGCGGTGACTCGAGGCGTTTAGCGAGAGACTGTGCGCCGAAAGAGCAGAGCGCACACAACAGCGATCACGATCGCGAGGATCGGCAGACCCGCGCCGATGATTCCGACCAAGGACAACACGACCCCGATGCACCCGAGGATCCCAGCCACGCCGCCTATGAGGATCAGCTGGTACGCGCGTTTTTCGCGAACGGCCTTCGGGGTGTGGCTTCCGCGTTTCTCAAGTGCACCCATACTGAGAGCATAGCCGCAGGCACGGCCGCTCCGTTGCGACAACGGCGCGCGTGTCCTTCACCCCACGCGGGTTGACTGGCCGCCGTCGACCGGGAGCAGTGCGCCCGTGATGAAGCGAGCCTCCTCAGAGGCGAGGAAGAGCGCCGCGTGAGCGACATCCCATGCCGAGCCCATCCCGCCCTTGAGTGGCACGCTTTCGTCGCGGGCAGTTGCGTACTGCTCGCGAGGCACACCGATGTGACCTGCGACCGCGTCGACGCCCATCGGCGTGTCGATCAGGCCGGGTAGGATCGCATTGACGCGGACTCCGAATTGTGCGTAGGCCTGCGCGAGCGAGAGAGTGAGCGCGTTCAGGGCAACCTTGGACATCTTATAAGCGTGGGGTGGATTGGTTAGCAGCGTCGCTCCCGCCATGAGCGAGGCGACGGATGAGACGTTCGTGATCACGCCATGGCCCTGCTCACGTAGGATCGGCAAGGCGGCCTTCGCGATCAGGAGAGTGCCGCCGGCGTTGACGCGCATGATCCGTTGCCAGGCTTCGAAGTCGATCCACTCGCACCATCCATCGCCGAGACCCACACCGACATTATGGTGAACGATGTCCAGCCCTCCGAAGTGCTCCAGCGAGGCGCCGACCACCCGCTGGCAATCCTCCTCGACGCTCACATCGCCGATGACGACCGTCGCCGATCCGCCGGCCGCGTCGATCTCACGAGCTGTCTCTTCGATCGAGGACTCCTCGTCGTTGAAGAGGACCACCCGAGCGCCCTCGCGCGCAAACAGGATCGCAGTGGCACGTCCATTGCCAATCCTCTCGCCCGGAGTCTGCCCGGCGCCGGTCACGATCGCGACCTTGCCCGCAAGCCTGCCCCGGGCTTCTTCCGGAGTGCTCACCCCTCACGCTCGGCGCGTGCGGTGAGCGAGACGAGCGGCGGATCGGGCTCCAGGCCGGTCGTCGCAATCAATCTCGCGATCGCCATGTAGTGACCGACGACAAGCAGCAGCTCGACGACCTGCCGGTCACCGAGACGTGAGACGAGGTCGGCCACGAGCTGCTCGCTCGCCGTGCCATCGAAGACCACCGCGCGCGTGAAACGCAGCACCTCACGCTGGGCGTCGGTGAGACTTGGGTCATCCTCGCTGTCATTCTCGACGGCCGCGATCTGCTCATCGCTTGCTCCCACCGAGTGAGCGATCGAGACATGCTGCACCCACTCGTAACGGGACTCGACGAGGTGGGCCACCTGTAGGATCACGAGCTCTCGCTGAAGCGGGTCCAACTCGAGCCGTGTCAGCAACGCCGCGCCGTACTTCAGCCACGGCTCGAACGCACTCTCCGCGTGAGCGACGATACGAAACAGGTTCAATGGCGTGCCGGCCAACACCTTGCTGACTGCGTCTGGGGCGCTCGCGGGATCCATCAAAGTCAGCCGGGCCATACCAGTCTCCTGTCTATTTTGTCGCGGGAGCGTCGTTCATAGCATCTTTCTCTCCCCGCTCAATGCTCAGACGCGAGGCAGGAGGCTTCGCGCCCGCGGGTGAGGTGTCCCAGTCCCTTCGCGGACGCAACCCAAATGACCAATCGACCGAAGGAGCCCAACTGAACCTCCGGCGACAACACATCGATCCCCGACGGGCTGGGCCGTTCACGGCATCGACGGCCCGATCCGAGCGATCGTCAACGTGACCGTCGGCCGGATGCTCTCATAGCCGCAGGAGTCCCGGAGTAGGTCGCGTCGCAGCGGACGTGACTGTTAGTGGTGCAGGTCCTGGGCGATTTGGGCGGCGAGCGGCGAGCCGAGCCCGGATGCCAGGTCGAACCCGGGGGCCGCTGTGCAGCACGACACTCCGCCGAAGACCGCGTTGCTCCCTGTGGTGATGTCCAGGAACGATCCGGGTACGTGCTGGGCGATCGAGTACAGCAGCGGCGGGACGAACCCGGGGTTGGGTAGACCAGACTGCTTGGCCTGCTGGTCCCACAGGGCGATCATCCCTGCGACGAGGGGGGTAGCTGCGCTCGTGCCGCCGACGAACGAGATCGTCTGGCCGGGCGAGGGACCACAGCCCTGCACCGCAGGCGAGCAGATGATGGCGTAGCCGGGGCTCGGGTCCGCGAACGCGGAGACGTCGGGAACCATTCGGTAGGTGTTTTGCGATGGGATCGCCGGCTGCCACCACGGACGCTTTTCGAAGGTGCTGACGCCGCCTCCGCCCGCGGCGGTCTGCTGGTAGGGCTGCGGGTACGCAGTGTCGTTCCACACGCCTGAGGATTCGATCGTGTTGGCGGGCGTGAGTGTGAGGTTGGTCCCGCCGACAGCGAGCACCCACGGCGACGTTGCTGGCCAGGATGCCGACTGCTGCTTGTCAAAGCTGTTGAGCTGGGAGGACGGCACCCCATGCGCGCATGACGACGAGCCGCTGTCGCCTGCAGCGACGACGATCGTGATCCCCAGCGCGGCCGTCGCGGCTGCCTGGCGGTTGAACAGGGTGCGGGCCGCGGTGTACGGCGCGACGCTCGCCTCGCACACGCCATAGGAGATCGAGACTACGTTCGGGAGCGGGGTGCCGTTCTTCGTCGCCTGTAGGGGCTGGGCCAACAGTTCGAGGGCGCCCTGAGGATCGGCCTTCCCGAGCGCCTTCACCCACAGGTCTAGTCGCGAAAGTTTTGGCGCCACCATCGCAACCGTCATCGCGTCCAGCGAGCTCTCGAGGATCGGCGCGACGTTCGAGCCGCCGTGGATCTGAAGCGCGGTCCCGGGGAAACCGAAGCAGTTGCGGTACGCGGTGACATCGTTGACCGGCGTCGGCGCTTCGCCGAGGATGGCGATGCGCGAGCCCTGACCCTGCAAGCCGCCGGCCTGTAGCTGGGCGATCCCGTAGGCGCTGAGGATCTGGTTGGGGAACAGGCCGGCGCTTGAGAACACGCCCGCGGGGTACGTCGTGGTGGCGCAGCCCGGTTCGATCGTTCCGGTGCGGGTGGGCGTCCCGCCTGCAACCGACGCCGTCTGGCCCTGGGCGCCGGACACCGACGAGCTGGCGGATGCACGCTGGGTGACATAGAGTCCCAGGCCCGAGACGGTGTCGACATTGCCCTTCAGACCCGAACCCAACTTCGGCGTGTTGACCGGAAGCGCCACGGCCTGGTTCGGCTGGCCGGTCGCGTACAGGTTCCACTTCGTACCGAACAGCTTCTGCGCGTTCTTGATGCTGATCGTCGCGCCGACCCGCAGGTGCGTTACATCGACGGTCGCCGTCACGCCGTAGGGTTTGAAAGCGCCGAGCACCGCGTTGCGCCGCGACGAGGAGGCGCCGTACTTCTTCTGCAGCGTCGACAGCGAGAGATACTGGCCGTAGGTCGACGAGGACGGATTGCTTGCCGCCTTCACCGCGTTCGCGATGCCCTGCTGGTTGGCGACCATCCCCAGCTCGAGCGACAGCTTCAACCCCGTCGAAGCGGGCCCCAAGTTCTTCAAGCCCTTATGGGAGATATCCCCGAAATCGACCTTCGTTGACGAGGCGACAGCCGAGCCAGCGGTAGCGTTCATCGCAAAGAACACGACCACCACCGCAGTGCAGCGAGCGGCTGAGCGAAACATACCCCGACACTACCACCCGCCGCCGCCAGCATTGCGTGTGATAGGGCTGACTCACGCATCGGGTCGATTCATCCATCAGGGTGATGCGGCGGCGGGCGGCCGCGAGACTCGGTTTCGCTCTTTTGGTGTAGGTTTCCTAGTCTCCCGATGGAGGAGGTTGGTCGTGTCTGAGGAGCATGTGGTGCATGAGGAGGCTCCCGGTTTCGGGCTTCTCAGTCCGCGCGGTCGGCATCTGCTCGAGTTGGAGTTCGGCGATCGTAAAGACTTTGATGATCCGCGTCTGGAGTGGCGCAGGCTTTTCTCCGAGCTGTTGGGCACGTTTATGCTGGTGTTGGTTGCTGCGGGCGGAGGGATCCTGCACGGTAAGGGCGAAATCGGCCTTCCAGCGGCCGTCGTCGCGCCTGGCCTGATGGTGTTGGGGATCATCCTTTTCATGGGCGCGATCTCCGGTGCCCATCTGAACCCCGCGGTCTCGCTCGCATTCGCGTTGCGCGGAGATTTCCCGTGGAAGCGCCTCCCCGGGTACGTCATCGTTCAGCTAATTGGCGCGACGTTGGCGTGTCTGTTCCTGTTCGCGGTATTCGGCAACATCCAGCATCTCGGCGCAACGCTCCCCGGTCCTGGGTATGCAAACTGGCAGGCGCTGCTGATGGAGGTTGTCCTCACCGCGACGCTGGTTAGTGTAATCTTGGGGACCGCGTCCTCGGCGCAGAACGTCGGTGCGATCGCCGCGCTCGGCGTTGGCGGATACATAGCGCTCGCCGGGCTGTGGGCGGCGCCTGTGAGCGGCACCTCGATGAATCCGGCGCGCTCCTTCGGCCCGGCGCTGGTGAGCGGGGACTTCACGAGCTATTGGGTGTATGTCGTAGGGCCGATCGCGGGTGCGCTGATCGCGGTCGGCTGCGCTTACGTGCTGCGGGGACGCGGTGGGGGCAAGTCCGGCTACACCGCCGGGTCCGGCAGACTGGACGAGGACGAGTGGAGCGAGCGGGAGCGTCTCGCCCGGCAGACCGAGCGCGACGCAGCGAGATCTCCTGCCATCACCGACACCGACACGCGAAGAAGCGACCCATGACCGACGTACTCGCACGGCGGACCTCCACCACATCTACGAGGCCGTCGAAAAGACGGTCGCGGACACCGAGCGCCAGCCGTCAAGCGCCGCGTAGTGCTGTCAAGCTCTATATAGCGTGGGCCTGCTGCCCGATTACTCCCGCCAAGCCGAGCGCTATGACGAGACGCGCTCCGCGAGCCCGTCGGTTCTGCGGGGGCTGCGTAAGGCTCTCAAAGACGCGCCCGGTCGACGACTCGCCGACATCGGTGGCGGGACAGGTAACTACGCCCTCGCCCTCAGGCGGGAGGGGTGGGAGCCTGTTGTGGTGGACCGCTCGGCCGACATGCTGGCGTGGGCTGCCGCCAAGGGGCTCGAGACCGTCGAGGCAGACGCACAGCAACTGCCGTTCGAGGACGAGACGTTCGACGCTGCCACGATGATCTCGATGCTGCACCACGTTGAGGACCGCAGCGTCGCACTGGCCGAGGCGCGGCGCGTCCTCAGACCTCGAAGGACTTCTGGTGCTCATGGGCTACACGGGCGAGGATGCCGCCACCCTCTGGATTCTCGACTACTTTCCGAGCAGCCGGCGCTGGATGGACGCGACTCACCCGCCGCGGGCCGCGATACTCGAAGAGCTACCCGGCGCGCGGCTCTTCGCATTCGAGTTCGAGGACATGCAAGACGCATCGCTGGCCGCTCTCTCGGCCGACCCCGATCGTGTGCTGGAGGCTGCAGAAAGGGGCGAGACGAGCTACTTCGAGCGGATGTCGCGCGATCATCCCGAGGAGCTACGAGCGGGGGTTGCGCGGCTCCGAGAGGACATCGCGGCCGGCCGGGCCCCGAAGCGTGCCGGGACGGCGACGGTGTGCAGCTGGACCAAGCGCTAGCGAACACTCGCGCTCGCGCTGCGAGCAAGCGTCCCCACGAGTGCTCATGAAAACCGGCCGATGCGCGCACGGTTCTCGCATATCTGCCCGGCCAGGTCGTTCTACCGCTGCAGCTCTGCGACAAGTGGCACGCCGGTGTCGAACCAGTAGCGGTGCAGGTCGCGGATCTTGCGGGCAGACGGTCGGCCCTTCAGGTGGATCACGCACTCGGGGTAATCGACCAACTGAACCGGCTCGCAGAAGATCTCCCGCGCGCGAGCCAGCTCGGCGGGGTCCTCGATCTCGCGCATCGTTGCGGCGCAGCTGCGGCGGCCGAGCTTGAGCTGCACGTGCGGGTCGGCACGGATGTTCAAGACCCAGGCGGCGACCGCCAGCGGTGTGTTGACCGCCACCGCGGGTGGGCGCAGCTGCACGATGTACGCATGGTCGCCCTGCAGGATCGCGCGGATCACCTTGTGCCGCGGCTTGCCGGTCTTGCGGCCGGTGGTCGTCAACACCGCATGGCCGGAGGGCACCGAGCCGAAGGTGTAGCCGGGTCGCATCAGCCCGCTGAGAATCTGACCGTGCTTGGGGGAGGTGATCAGCCGGCGGTGTTTGGGCTCCTCAAGCACTGCGGCCACACGGATCGCGCCCGCACGGTCCGGCTGGGGCTGAGCGCTGACGACCGCTGTGCTGTCAGCCGTTTTCCTCCATCGCTGCACGATGCATACAGACTACCAAGTCTCTTCGCCATCGCACCTACACGGGCCGGTGTCCGGGCTTACGGGGGTGGTCTGGTCAGGGGCGTAGTCAGCGGGATTTGTGGATATCCGCAGGGGTGAACGCGCGCAAGCAGGCGTACTCCCGGGCAGCCGGTACCGGTTGTCTGCGACTAGCCGGTAGATCTTCGCCGCCATCCACGAGATTCCCGGCAGCAGCATCATGCGGCCGGTGATCTTCCAAATCCGTCCAGCGGTGTTCAGTATCGCGGCGATCGCCTCGTGTCCTGGGCGGATCGTACCGTCGATTTGAATCCACTGCACGGCATCGGTCGCCTGCTCCTTGGTGATTCCCAGCTCACCCAGCTCGGTGTCCTGCCACGCGACGATCTCCGCACCCGGCCCGATCTTCTCCAGGATGCGCGCACAGCTCGTACAGAATGCGCAGTCCCCGTCATAGAGGAATACCGGCCGCGCTCGACGGCCCACATGCGTTTCTTGTCTCGCGCTACGCCCGGCCTTTTCGGTAGGGCGGCCCATGTCAATCCCACGATTCGCTGAGCAGTCGATCGAACGCGAGTCCCAGCACCTGGGAGCGGGTCAGTTCGCCGTGCTGCACCGCGATGAAGTAGCTGCCGATGAATAGCGAGAAGACCAGCATGCAGCGGACCTCGACATCGTTCTCGTCCACGCAGAACTGTCCGAACAGCGTGCGCATGTACGCCATACGTCGGTTGTCGACCCGACTCAATCGCTCGGCGACATCGTTGTCGTGGCGCGACCAGTCCCGAAGCGCCAGCTCCACGGCAAGCAGATCGGCCGCGAGCAGTTTGGCCGAGGAGGCCAGCTCGAATAGCTGCCGCAACTTGGCGCGTGGGTCGGCCGGCTGGCTCTCGACGCGTGCGATGACGTCGTCGACCACAGCCTTCTCCCAGGTGTCGAGCATCTCCTCGAGCAGCGCCTGGCGATCTGTGAAGTGCCAGTAGAAACCACCCTTGGACACGCCCAGGGACACGGCCAGCGCCTCAACCCGCACGGCATCCGGGCCTCCTGCCGCGAGGGCCTGCAGCGCCGCGTCGATCCATGCGCCGCGTGGAGTCCGGACATTCGCCATCGACATATCTATACGGCACCGTATTGACATATGCAAGCGATCTGGCTAATATCCATACGGTACCGTATGGATGAAGGATTATGAGGCTCCCGAACTCCGCACACGAATCTCGCCCATGGCGTATCCACAGGATCGTGCCCGACTTCACTCTGGAGGATGTCTGGACCATACCGGCCGTGAACGGTGGCATCGAGGACTTCCAAAGGGCGATCGAGATGGCGGTTTCCTTCGACCCAGCCAACGCGGAATCCCTCCCGACTCGCTTCTTGTGGCGCATCCGCGATCGCCTCGGCAGCTGGTTGGACCTCGGCAGGATCTCGGCCCCGATCGACAGCGGTTGCGATGATGTCGCAGACAAACTGCCGATTCCCGGCACGCACGCAACCTCGCTGGCCGACCGACTCCCAGACGATCTACGCAGCACGGCGATCGATCTGGATTTTCGCTACCTGCCTTTCGTGCCCCTCTATCGCACCGACGTCGAGCTTGCCGCGGAGTTGTCAAACCAGACCGTGCACGCCGTGATGCACCTCGCCTGGGTCGATGAGGGAGGCCGCTACCAAGGACAGATGGCTGTCTACGTCAAGACACGCGGTCTGTTCGGGACGGGATACATGGCGCTTATCAAGCCATTCCGCTATTGGGTCGTTTACCCGGCACTCATGCGACAGATCGAACGAGAGTGGAATACACGCTCGCTTGCGCGCGCGGCTGGGAGCGCGTAGCCGGACCCCGCTCACGCTCGTCCTCTGGACGAGCAGCGCTAACTCGCCCGGTGGCCTCTGAGCTCGCCGGCTAGCCCGGCGACGATCCAGATGAGCGCCCCCGCCCCAAGGAGACGACGGAACCAGTTGGCCCCGCTCATCGCCTCCTCCCACGCCCACACGGCGAGGCCCAGCGTGAAGACCGCGCGACCGACCTCGTGTGCGGTGCCACCGGACTCGGCCGCGAGTCCCCACCCCGCGAACGCGAGTAGCAGCGGCGGGTTCGGAAACTGCGCAATGGGGAAGCGTCGCGGCCAGCCCGCCTGGCCGCGACGCCAAAGCTCGGCGGTGGTCACTGCGCTCATGCTCGCAGACCGAAGGCCTGCAGCGAGTTTGGGGCGCTCTTGCGTTTGGGCGAGGGCAGGCGCGCCATCGGCGAGATCCAAGGTTGCGCAATGGGCTTGCGATCTCGTCCAACTCGGGCGTCTCGCTGGCTACGCGGGGCGCGCCTCCTTTCCGCGCTTTGGAGGGCGGCAGTCGGGTGTGTTTGGATACGCGAGCCACGGCGGAAGCAGGTCTCCCCGGGCACTGATCAAACAGCGCCTTTACTGCTAGGGTAAAGCGATGGCGCGGATCTCGACCAAGAACCAGATCACGATCCCCGTCGCAGCGCTCGACGAGGTCGGGCTGCACACCGGCGAGCGAGTCACGGTCGAGCCGGCCGGCGACGGGGAGCTGCGGATCCGCCGCACGACCACAACCTTTGAGGATGCGTTCGGGACGCTGACGGGCACCTACCCTGCCGGCTATCTCGAGCAGCTCGACGCCGAAGATGAACTGCGGTGAAGCTGCTCCTCGACGCGGACGTCCTGATCGGAGCGCTTGACGGCAGCGACTCGAATCATCATCGCGCTCGCGCGCTGTTCACCAAGTGGCGCAAAGACCAAGACGCTTACGCTGTCAGCGTCGTGAACCTGACCGAGGTGCTGATCGCTCCCGCCGCCGACGTGTCGAAGCTCGCCGCCGCCCGGGAGGCGATCGCCGCCCTCGGCGTCACCGTGCACCAGCCGAACGAGGCGATCGGGGTCGAGGCGGCGCGCCTGCGACAACGCCACCCGATCAGCCTCCCCGACGCCTACTGCCTCGCGACCGCGAAGCACACAAGTTCGGCGCTCTCGTCATTCGATCAGAAGATCCTGAAGGCCGCCACGCGCGAGGGCATCAAGGCCGCCTAACGCCAGCAGGCGCGAGCGAGACAGCCCCGCGAGCCGGCCCTCCGCGCTTTCCGGGTTTCCGGGCGGATTCGGCACGAATACCCCCGCGGGGCGAAAGCAGGGGTTCGCCTCATGCCCACGTGGACGGCCTTGCAGTGGCTCACGAACAACGGACCCACCGACGGGTGGCGCCACAGCCACCCCGGCCGGCGAGTTCCGAGATAGCATAACTACAGGCCCCGCAAGGGATTTCGGCAGTTCGGGAGAAGCGGCAGACGAGGTTCGAACTCGCGACCTCAATCTTGGGAAGCTTGGGGTGGATAGGGCTTTCGCCCCTTCTCCAGCCGATCCGAGACCAGCAAATCTGCCAAGGGCAGGCCAGCGTCTCGTTGTCTTGCAGGCGCAGGGGGTGCTCGGCCAGGACGAACGGCGCCACGTCGAGCCGGGCGGTACCGACCTTCGAGGGAGATGCGAGGTGCGAGCCCTCGAGGCCCGTAATCGTCCCAAGCGTGCGCCCGTACAGCCCCGCGCCGGATGCTCGCTCGGCCACGGAGGAGGCGTCTGGACGGGGAGACTATTCGCTTTCCCGCGGGACCGACTCTCCTGATTTCGGCGCTTCGGGCGCCGGTGCCAGCCGATACTGCTTACCGAGCCGCGTGCTCGCTTTAGCCGATCAGCTCTTGATCTCGTTGTGAACCCGAGCGACCATCGGCTCGTTCATCTCGACGCCCGCTGCCGCGAGGATCGGCAAAAGGGTTACCCCGAATGCGTCGAACGCCTCCTGCGACTCCCAAACGTCGAAGACCTGGATCTCGCCATCCGTTTCAAGGGCGACGTGGGAGATACGTCCATCGGGGGCTCCTGCACCCGCCTCCTCAAGCTGGACGAGCGTCGTGTCGTACCGCTCCTGCGTAAAGCCCTTGGCAGTGATATAGAATCCGAGCGCCATTCGATCCCCCTTCGCGCGGTCTGCGCGGTGGTTTGCTCATCAATGCCGTGGACTGTACTCCACCGCTGCTCGCCACCGGCGAGCGGGCCCGCAAGCGCACCGCGGACACCCGCGACCAGCTCACCCCCCAGGAGGAGCAGGTCGCGCGCCTTGCCGCGAAGGGAAGCACGAACCGGGAGATCGCCGCTCAGCTCTTCATCACCCAGAGCACCGTCGAGTACCACCTTCGCAAGGTATTCCGCAAGCTCGACGTGAAGTCACGCACGCAGCTCGCACACCGTATCTCCTAGACCCGGTGCCCACTCGGGCGCAGGCCCGGCTTCGTGGCGTGCGCCTCGCCTCACGTCGGTCGTTTGCGTTCTAGTCTTCAGTGCATGGCCGTGGCAGAACGTATCGGCGTAGCCGACGCCCCTGACCGTGACCGCTACGAGCTTTCGATTGACAGCCAGGTGGTTGGCTTCAGCGCCTATCGCGCACGCCCCGGGCTGATCGCGTTCGTCCACACTGAGGTCGACAAGCGCCTCCAGGGTCGCGGACTCGCCGATCGGCTGATCCGGTTTGCTCTGGAAGACGCCCGCGCACGAGGTCTCGCGGTGCTGCCGTTCTGTCCGTTCGTCAAAGCGTTCATCGAACGCCATCGGGAGTTCGAGGCGCTGGTTCCCGATACCTACAGGGAGCAGTTCGGCTTGTGAAACGCCACGAGGGCGAGCGCATCGAGGTGACCAACCAGCCCTACTGCGACCGCAGCGGGTCCTGCCGGCAATGGGAGTACGAGCCAGGCCTCCGAGCTCCACCGCAGTGACAGCCGCCGTGTCAGAAGACGCGCCACTTTCACCGCAAGCTGACCAGAGCCAGCGGCCGCATACGGCTACACCGCGTGAGAAGCAGCTGACCCTGCTCGCGGCCGTGCTGGGTACGAGCGTCGTTTTCCTCGACGCGACTGTAACCAGCGTCGCGTTGCCCGCGATTCGAAGCGACCTCGGTGGCGGTCTGGCAGGCCAGCAGTGGGTGACGAACGCGTATCTGCTGACGCTCTCCTCGCTGTTGTTGATCGGCGGCTCGCTTGGAGATGTACTGGGCCAGAAGCGTGTGTTCCTGGTCGGCGTCGCCGGGTTCGGCATCACTTCGGCTCTCTGCGCGGTCGCGTCGTCGATCCCGGAGCTATGCGTGTTTCGTTCGATGCAGGGGGTGTGCGCGGCACTGGTAACGCCCACCGCGTTGGCGGTGATCGTCCACGTGTTTCCCGAAGACGAGCGGGCCAGGGCGATTGGGACATGGACCGCGCTCAGCTCAATCGTGGGGGTCATCGGGCCGTTCACCGGGGGAGTGTTGATCGCTGCCGGCTCGTGGCGCCTGATCTTTCTGCTCAATGCGCCGCTCGTGCTCGTGACCGTGACGCTGATCGCTCGCGGCGTGCCTGAGAGCGCGAGCGCTCCCAGCGGCGGGCGTCTGGACTTCCCCGGGGCCCTCTTGGCGGCGCTCGCGCTCTCGGGTTCGGTGTTTGCCGTGACCGAGCAGCCGGCGCGCGGATGGAGCACCCTGGTGGTCGGCTCGCTCGCGGCAGGAGTTCTGGGAGCGATCGCGTTTGTTGCGCGCGAGGCGCGAGCTCGGGCACCGATGCTCCCGTTGAGCCTGTTTCGCGAGCGCAACTTCACGATCGGAAACGTGGCGACATTGACCGCCTACCTCGGGCTGGGGGGTGTGATCTTTCTGCTGCCCGTGTTTCTGCAGGAGGTCAGCGGCTACAGCCCCATTCAGGCAGGGCTTGCGCTGCTGCCGGTCACCTTGCTGATGATCCTGCTCTCCCGCCGCTTCGGCGCGCTCGCCGACCGCATCGGCTCAAGGGTGCCGATCAGCCTCGGGGCGCTCATCGCTGCAGGCGGCCTCTTGCTCTTGGCGCGTGTCGATCAGCACGCCGACTACCTCAGCGAGGTCCTGCCGGCGCTGCTCGTGTTCGGGCTGGGACTCGCGATGCTCGTCGCGCCGTTGACCGCCACCGTCCTCGGGGCAGTGCAGGAGGACCACGCAGGCGTCGCCGCCGCGGTGAACACGACGCTCTCACGCGTCGCGCAACTCTTTGCGGTCGCCGTGCTGGGAGCCGTCGTCTCTCTAGCTTTTGCCAGTCGCGTCGACGCGACGCTACGACGATCCACGATCGATCCCGCCGGCCGCTCGGCGATCACCCTCGCCAAGCGACAGCCTCTCGGCTCGCCCAGCCTGGTTGGAGTGTCCCCCGGCGAGCGAGTCCTCCTACGAGCGACCTTCGAGGACGCATCCGTGCATGCCTTCCGTGTCGCGGACACGATCGCAGCCATCCTCGTCGCCAGTGGAGGTCTGATCGCGTTTGCTGGGATCCGTAATCCCCGCCGTAGGGTGGCCGCCGAGCTATGCCCAGCCGGCGCGCTCTGCGGAGCCAGCCAAGAACTCGTCCATGCTCGCCAGCCCCGAACGAGCCCGGTGCAGGGCCTCGCACGCTGATGCTCAGATAGCGTTGCGCGCTTCGGTGCTGGCGCTCCGTTTATGCGCCTGTGAATCGATACTCGGTCTGCCAAGCGTCCTTCGAGTCGGTGTGGGCGGTCCAGAAAAGCTCCGCGATGTCGTTCGGATCAAAGGCCGTTCCCGGCTTGACGGCGCCGGCGATCGTGACGGTTGCGGCGTGGATGCCATCGTCCCGGACGCCGGCGGCGATCAGCGTCTGCGCCGAGCGCAGGGCGGCCTTCCCCATCGAGAGGCTCGCCAATGCAGGCACCGGGTTGTCGGCGAACCCGCCGCTGGTGACAAGCAGGGTGCCGCCGCCGGCTGCCCGCAGGACGGGTGCGGCTACTTGTGCCGCGACGACGGCGCCGATGACATCGACGTCGTGGGCGGTTCGGAGCCGCTCGACGGTGGTGTCGAGGATCTGGCCGGGATCCGGCAGAGCAGCGTTGTACACGACCACACCGGGGGCACCCGACGCGCCGAAGATTCCCTCAAGCGTCTCGCGGTAGCCGTCCAGATCCTCGATATCCGCGCCGACTGCCTCGATCTCCAGCCCCTCGCTACGCAGTTCAGGGGCGAGCTGGTCGACTCCGCTCCGGGAGATGAGCGTGCTGCGGAATCCCTCCCGTCCGAAGCGCCGAACCACACCGGCGCCGACTCCCGGTCCGGCGCCAATCAGCAGAAGATGATGGGAGTCAACAGGCTCGGGCATATGCCACCTCCGAGTAGAGCTTTCGCCCGGCTGTCAGCCTGGGCCACTGAGCTTGGGGTCGAATCACCAGACGATCGTTTTACCAAGGTTCGACCAATCCCAACCGCAGCACGCACGTACCGCACCTGCGCCAAGGAGGCGTCTCCACGCCCCGTCACCCCCGCGAATCCCCAGTTATAGAGACAGATTCCACCCCACGAAGCGAAAGCGGCGGACGAGGTTCGAACTCGCGACCTCAAGCTTGGGAAGCCGAGGGCGGATGGGGCTTCCTTCCCTGCAAATCGGCATGTTCTCGTAACCGTTCAGTCGCCCGACGATGATTCACGGTTCTGTTCATGATATTGTTCAGGAAAATGTTTATGCACTCTACATTGATGATCGCTGACGTCGGCGAGGGTCGCCAAACCCTGCCACCAGCTCGTAGCATCAGCCATCCGACGAACATCGTCGGGAGGATCCCGTGGCCAACGCCGTAGCCAACCGTCTTGACTCCATCCGTAACCGCGGCGGGATTAAGTCCCGCGAGGTCGCCCAGCTGCTCGACACCACGCCGCAGACAGTCTCGCGCTGGCGTACCGGCAGGGTCGAACCGCAGCCCGACCGCCTACGGCGACTGCTCACGCTCGAGTGGTTGGTCGGTGAGCTCGCAGAGTTCTACGAGCCCCAGGAGGCACGCCTGTGGCTGTTCGCGCCACACCGCCTGCTCGCAGGCGACCGACCCGCCGACCGCATCCAGCAGGGCAAACTCGACGACGTGCTCGCCCTCATCGCCCAGCTACGCGACGGCGCCTTCGTCTAACCGCCACCGGCTACGTAGCGGACGTGGTCTACTCGCCTGAACTGCTCGATCTGCTGCAAGCGATCGACCCGGCCCCCTGGACCGGCCAAGCATTCCGGCACATGTTCGGTGACCACCCACCCGATGCCGAGAACACCCGCGGAGCGCGCTGGAACCCGCTTGGCGTCGCCGCGATCTACACCAGCCTTACTCGCGGGGGCGCGCTTGCCGAGGCCGAGCACCAGATCGCTATCCAGCCCATCCGGCCACGCGCCCGCCGCACTGTCTACACACTCGAGATCACACTCGCCAGTGTCCTCGACCTCACCGACCCCGCGCTCCTACAGAACCTCGGCGTCGGACCTGCCGAGCTTGCAGCCGATGACATGATCGCGCCGCCAACTCGGCGGCGCAGCCCACTGGCTCGAGCGCGACGGCCTGCTTCTGCCATCGGCGCGCAGCAGCGCCACGAATCTCGTGATCTTTCCCGCCACGCGATCACCCAACGCCCGCTTTGAGATTCTCAAGGAAGAACCCTTGGGATCATCAGACGGACCCTGAGCCCCCATCCCAACGCCATCTGGTGTGAGCCGCCCTGGGCCAAGGGACTACGGCTGAACCGTGCCTCTAGCGCTGATCCGGCCAAGGTCCCAGCGAACCGCAGCGCGGGGCACGACGCCTGCAGTATGGGCACACCATCTTCACTGTTCTCCTGGCTAGGAAACCTTGGTGACAAGATCAAGAACTCGCTTTGCTTGACGCGGGATCCCTTGAAGTTCGTTCAGCTCCTGCGCAAGGGTCTGGATCCCGAAGAGGCGCAGCGGGTCCTCACAAACGGCACGCGCCCTCTACTGGACTACCCGCGTGAGTTGACGCGATTCGCTCGCCAGGTGCTCGAGGGGCGGTGGAGGAGGATCAGCACGCGGCTCACCGGCGGGCCGAGATCGTGCTTGGACTGGGGCGCCCGGGGTCGATGACCCTCGCCGAGATCGAAGCGCTCGGCGCCCCGATCGCCGCCAGCGATCCCAGCTTCCTCGAGCGGATGGGCTGGACCCGCCCCCACGCAGCGCGGACCCTCGCGAAGATGGAGGATGCAGGCGTGCTGCGCAGCTTCAACGACGCCACCGAGGATCGCCCCGGCCGGCCCCGCAAGCTCTACGAACCCAACCCCCACCCGCCCCGATGACGAGCCTCCGCGAGACCGCCGATCGACGCGTGTCGCGTCCGTCACCGCGCCCGAGGACCTCGTACGCCTCTACGTCCCCTCTCACGAGCTCGCGGGCCTGCGCCCCGTGGCATCGCGTGGTGCGCGCGGATGGCTCGCTTGCCAAAGGGCGAGCGCCAGCGCCGCCTGCTGGAGGCCGAGGGCGTGCCGTTCAACGGCGCGCAGGTGACGATGTCGAAGACGCGTCTGCACGACCTCGACGCGGGATGATGCTGTTGGGAACGGTCGCATGCGCCACCCTGACCATATGTCGGCGACATTGATAACTTGCTGTGAGTGCTCATCTCCACGATGAACGATCTCCCCGGCTATGAGATCGAGGAGGTGCTGGGCGAGGTGTTTGGGCTGACGGTGCGCTCGCGCAACCTTGGCTCGCAGATCGGCGCAGGGCTGAAGTCGCTGGTGGGGGGCGAGCTGAAGGGCATGACGAAGATGCTCGCCGGCGGCCGCGAGCACGCCACCGAACGGCTGGTGGAAGAGGCGGAGTCCAAGGGCGCCAACGCGATCCTCGCGTTCCGCTTCGACACCTCTGAGCTCGGCTCCACCTGGACGGAGATCTGCGCCTACGGCACCGCCGTGCGCGCTCGCAAACTCTGAGAGTCGCAACCGTAAGGAGCAGCGCAATGGATATGAAGCTCGAGCTGATCGCCCTCCCCGTCTCCGACGTGGACCGTGCGAAGGCGTTCTACGTGGAGCAGTTCGGATTCATCGCCGAACATGACCACGACATGGGGGATATCCGCTTCGTGCAGCTCACCCCGCCCGGCTCCGCGTGCTCGATTGCAATCGGCAGGGGAATCGTCGATACCGAGCCCGGCTCCGTCGCCGGCCTCGGGCTGGTGATCGCCAACGCCGACGAGGCCCGCGCGGAGCTGCTCGCCAAAGACGCGCAGGTGAGCGAGGTTCAGGAGTTCCCCTGGGGGCGGTTCGTGTTCCTCAGCGACCCCGACGGCAACCGCTGGTCGCTGCAGGAGCTGCCATCGCGGGGGTAGTCCGACGCGTGCCCACGCCCCCCCCCGAATCCCCTGTCACAGAGCGAGAGTCGGCCCTGTGCAGCGAAGCGGCGAACGAGGTTCGAACTCGCGACCTCAAGCTAGGGAAAGCCGTGGGGATGGGTCTTCTTCACGAAATGACCCCCGCATCGTGAGGAGATCAACGAGACGGTTCGGACCTCCCTCCGCCACGTTGGTCTCGTCGCAATGGATGCTACCCGAGCGCCGCCATGCCCGAGCAACGGGTCATCGGGCTGGGGGCGCAGCCCGACCGCGGTACCGCTTTACCGTGATGGGGCGAGGAGGGTTGCGAGTTCGGTGGGGGTGTGGGCGAGTGCGCCCGCTCCGGCGGCGAGTAACTCCTGTTCTGAGCCGATGCCCCATAGAACGCCGATCGCAGGGATGTTGTGCTCGTGGGCAGCTGCGATGTCGTGCTTTCGATCGCCGACCATGACCGGGCGGGCGTCGGGCGCGAGCTTGCGCATAGCGCGTCCGATGGTGGTGGCCTTTTGCTCATTCTCACTGTCGAGCTCGGGGCCGATCACGGCGGCGAAGAAGTGGCGCAGGCCCAGGGCGTCGAGCAACGGTTCGGCCAGCGCGTACGGCTTGGACGTGGCGATGAGGAGCGGCAGGTGGTCTGAGAGCTGGTTGAGGATCTCGCGGATGCCGGGGAAGACGGCCGTCTCGCTCCAGGCCAGCTCGCGGTAGCGCGCGCGATAGGTATCGACGCATGGCTGGACGAGCGACTCTTCGCCTACCAGCGCCTGGAAGGTTCGATGGAGGGGAGGGCCGAGGTACTGGTGGAGTTCGTGCTCTGGCCTCGGTGGCAGACCCTGCGCGACGAGCGCGGTGTTGACGGAGCGCGCGAAGGGCGCACGCGAGTCAACAAGAACGCCGTCGAGGTCGAACAGCACTGCGTCGTGATCAGCCATCCCGGCAGATCATGACTGCTCGCCAGCTGAGTGCCCTTTGCCGTGGCACCGCCTCGGCGGCGCCCGGAACGGGGCAATTCAGCACAACGACTCGGCCTTACTAGTCGATGAAATATCGTCTCCCGATATGATTGCTGGGTGGTTGGCAATGGTCATGTCGAGCGGCCTGCTGGTGAGGCGATTGTTTCTCGGGACACACGGCCGTTGGGCGCGCGGGACCGTGAGCTTGGTGACTTCGCTGCGACGCGGTCGGTGCTGCGCCTGGCGGCTCTGGCGCTTTTGATCGGGGCAGCCGTCGCGTTGCTCGCGCTGGCGCTGTTGGATCTGATCGGACTGATCACCCATCTCGCGTACACCGGGACGCTCAGCACCGCTCTCGATCCCCCGGACATACACGTGCTTGGAGTGTGGAGCGTGCTGGTGCCGGTGGCTGGTGGACTGGTCGTGGGTCTGATGGCACGGGTCGGCTCCGAGCGGATTCGCGGTCACGGGATCCCGGAGGCGATGGAAACGATCCTGCTGCGCGGCAGTCGCATGGAGCCCCGGCTGGCGGTGCTCAAGCCGATCTCCAGCGCTGTGAGCATCGGCACGGGCGGCCCGTTTGGGGCTGAGGGGCCGATCATCGTGACCGGCGGCGCGCTCGGGAGCATCGTCGGGCAGCTTCTGCATCTCACCGCGGCGCAGCGGCGCACGCTGCTTGTCGCCGGCGCGGCCGGGGGCATGACTGCCGTGTTCGCCACACCGGTCGCGGCTGTGCTGCTGGCGGTGGAGCTGTTGCTGTTCGAGTGGCGCCCGCGCTCGATGATCCCGGTCGCGCTCGCGGCGTGCTCGGCAGAGGCGGTTCGGGAAGCGCTCGCGAGTGCTGGGCTGTTGCGGGCAGCTCCGCTGTTTGCGATGAGCTCTCATGGCTCGTTGGGCGTGTCGGTAACGCTCGGGGCGGTGCTGGTGGGTGTTGCGTGTGGGGGTTTGGCGTGGGTGATGACGCGGTGTGTGTATGGGGCGGAGGATCTGTTTGGCCGGCTGCCTTTTCACTGGTCGTGGTGGCCGGCGATCGGCGGCGTGTTCGTCGGCGTCGGCGGCCTGATCGACCCAAGAGTGCTCGGCGTGGGCTATGCCACAATTGGAGCGGAGCTCGCGGGAGAGCTTGCGCTCGGCGCGCTGGCGGTGCTGCTCGTGGTCAAGCTGGCGGTCTGGTCGATCGCGCTCGGGTCGAACACCAGCGGCGGGATACTCGCCCCACTGCTGATGCTCGGCGCCGCCCTGGGCGGTCTACTCAGCGCGGTACTCCCAGGCGCCGGGGAGGGCACCTGGGCGCTGATCGGGATGGCCGCCGCGATGGCCGGCGTGATGCGCTCACCGTTTACGAGCATCGTCTTCGCGCTCGAGCTCACCCATGACGTCAACGCGCTTCTGGCGCTCCTGGTCGCAGGCACGATCGCCCACCTCGTGAGCGTCCTGACGCTGAAGCGCTCGATCCTGACCGAGAAGATCGCACGTCGTGGCTACCACGTCACCCGCGAGTACGAGATCGACCCACTGCACGCCCTACTCGTACGCGATGTGATGAGCACCGACGTGTTGACCGTGCGGCCACAGACGCCCGCCAAGGAGCTGTACGAGCGCCTGCCGGAGGGCAGCGCCAAGCGCCGCCAGCGCCTGTACCCGGTGATCGACAGCGACGAGAACCTCGTCGGTGTGCTGGCATTCTCCGATCTGCTCGCGCACCAGTCCACCAGCCCAATCAAAGCCATCGAGCTCGCACGCCAACCGATGATTGCCTTTGCCGATGAGACCTTGCGCGAGGTCGCCGACAGAATGGTCTCCAGCGGCCACGGAGTGCTGCCCGTCGCAGACCGGGAGAACCCTCAGCGGCTGGTGGGCCTGGTCAGCCAGTTCGACCTGCTCAAGGCACACGAGCGGGTACTGATCGAGGAGCGCCACCGTGAGCGCCCCCTGGGGCCACGCCGGCTCACCGGCGGGCTCGGCACGCTCCTCCCCGCCCACCAGCCAAGACCGTGAATCCCCTCGCCGTCGAGGATCCGTTGCTCGACGAGGACTACCAGCGGCTGCTCGCGTTCCGCAGCGAGCTGCGCAGCTTTTTGCGCTGGAGCGAGCAGGCAGCCCACAATGCGGGCCTGACACCCTCCCTGCACCAGCTGCTGCTCGTCGTGCGGGGCTATCCCACAGCACCCGGCCCGACGATCGGGCAGGCGGCGCAAGAGCTGCAGATACGCCATCACAGTGTGGTGGAGCTCGCTCAACGCGCGGAGACTGCGGGCCTGATCTGTCGCGACCGTGACACCATCGATCACCGCCGTGTGCACCTCACCCTCACCAGTCACGGACGCAAGCAGCTGGAGGCCCTCACGCGCGAGCACCTCACCCACATCCAAGCGCTCGCCCACACCCTGGAGCACGTGCTGGGCGCACACACGCTGCGCATCGACGATGCTTCGCGCTCACAGGACACGTGAGATGAGTCACTTCTGGTTCGTCATGCGCTGGCTGCACATCCTCGCGATGGCGTTCTTCGTCGGCGGGCAGCTCTTCCTCGCCGCGATCGTCGTGCCCGTCGAGCGCCGCTCGCCGGATCGCGAGCGGCTGCGCGCGATCGCCCAACGCTTCGGCTACGGGACACTCGCCGCGCTCGGCGTGCTGCTCGCAACAGGTAGCGCGATGGCGAGCCACCTGGACCTCTGGAGCGACACCACCTTCCAGGTCAAGCTCGCGCTCGTCGCGCTGATCGCGGTGCTCGTCGTGTGGCACATGCGCCACCCGAAGCTGCATGCCCTGGAGGGCGCGATATTCCTCTGCTCGCTCGCGGTCGTATGGATCGGGCTATACCTCGCAAACGGATACAGCTGATATGACTCGAAGCTCGCGTGGCCATCGAGCAGGCCCGCTCACGCCTAACGACGAAGATGTCCCGACCGGCGTAGAACTTTGATGATGGCGGCCCGGGTGAATTTCTCAGACGGTGACGAGCGTAGCGGCCTCCTCTGATGTGTAAGTTGTGGGCTACGTCCCGGACTTCGCTGGCTCCTGGCGAATCGTGTATCAACTTGCTTGGCTCGAAAGCGACGAGCTCGGCTTGGAGTACGTGGCCGCCGCTCGCCGACGACCGCCGACACTTCCCGACGATCGACGCCATCACCGGCGTGCTCGGTGGTGCCCGTGTCGAGCCTGTACCGATCCCAGCCGACTGTCACGACGGATTCTTCGAGGCCCGCTACGCCAGGCCCGAGGCGTACCTCGACCCCGCCCTGCGGGCCGCCCAGTCCGTCTGGCCGCGACTGCCGACGGCGTCGAGCAACGCGCCCTCCCCCCGGGCTCGAAGCCAACCTCGCCTCCGGCGCGTCATGCGACGCGTCACGAATTGCCGCGCCGCAACTGGGTTACGTACCGAGGAACACGAGGACGGCCCGCACGCGGCGATGGTCCTCGGGCGCCGGGGCAAGGTTGAGCTTCGCGAAGATACTCGTGACGTGCCTCTCGACGGCGCGCTCAGTGATCACGAGTATCTCGGCGATTGCCTGATTGCTGCGACCCTCTGCCATCAGGCCAAGCACTTCGCGCTCCCGCGCGGTCAGCACGTTCAGTGGATCGTCTGTGCGTCTGCGACCCAGCATCTCTGAGACGACCTCGGGATCGAGCGCGGAGCCTCCCTCGGCGACTCTTCTGATCGCATCGGCGAAGCGCTCTAGGTCCGAGACGCGGTCCTTGAGCAAGTAACCGACGCCGGCGGCGTCGTCTCCCAGTAGCTCCAGCGCGTAGGCCTCCTCGACGTACTGCGAGAGCACCAGCACACCAGTGTCCGGCATCTCTTCCCGGATCACGCGCGCCGCACGCAGCCCCTCGTCTGTGTGGGTGGGCGGCATGCGGATGTCGATGATTGCGATGTCGGGCTTGTGCGCCCTGGCCTTTCGCAGCAGCTCCTCGGCATCCCCGGCCTGACCGACTACCTCGAACTTGGCCTCCTCGAGCAGCCGCACCATGCCTTCGCGCAGCAGCAAGGAATCCTCTGCGACGATCACGCGCACGGGATCGTCGCCCTGAGGATGGTGCCCAACCCCTGCGGACTCGTCAGCTCGAGGCGGCCGTCGAGCGCTGCGACCCGATCTTGAAGCCCTCGCAGCCCCGAGCCCTGATCGGCGTCGGCGCCCCCGACGCCGTCGTCGCTCACCTCGACGTCGACGTGGCCGTTGTCGCGGACGACCCCTACTGTTACCGTTTGCGCGCGCGAGTAGCGGGCAGCGTTCGTAAGAGCCTCGGCGACGACGAAGTAGACCGCCGACTCGACCGACGGCGGGAGCCTGTCGGCCGGCGTCTGGAGCAGTTCCACAGGAACCGGGGAGCGGCTGGCGAGGCCTTTGAGTGCTGCGTGCAGGCCGCGATTTGTGAGCACGGCCGGGTGGATCCCTCGTGCGAGCTCGCGCAGCTCGGCGGTCGCCTCGTTCAGCTCGTGGAGTGATTCGTCGAGGAGCTCCGCCGCCCCTTGTGGGTCGTGCTCGATGCGTTCTCTTACCATTCGTAGGTCGATGCCGAGGGCCATGAGTCGCTGCTGGGCGCCATCGTGGAGGTCCCGCTCGAGTCGGCGCCTTTGCTCATAGCCGGCCTGCACGATGCGCGAGCGCGAGGCCTGAAGCTCGGCAACCTTCGCCCGTAGTTCGGCGGCCAATCGTTCGTTTCTGAGCGTCAGCCCGGCGGCGGCGCCCGCTGTCTGCACCAGTTCGCGTTCCTCCGCGAGGCCCGAGCTGTGCACGATCGCAGCGATTCGTTCGCCCTCGTGCTCGACGATGGTGGAGACCTTGCCCGCCGGCGCGGGATCCATCCGAACCGGCTGACCGTCGGCGTCCACGTAGGCGTCCTGGCCCGGTACCCAATATGCGAGCTCCAAGGTCGGGTCTCCAAGCGCGTCCGCGAGCGCGTCGCGCAACGCTCCGCGGCCACCACCCTCACCGAGCTGGGCCAAGAGCGCGCTGATCGCGTCGGCTTCGCTGAACCGGGATCGCAGGAGGCCCACCAAGAAGGCAAACGGTAGGCAGGCGATGGACGCGAACAAAGCCAACGTCTGCGCGTCAGAAATGTCGCTCGACAGGCCGGCCTGTTCGACGATGAGGGCGGCCATCAGCAGCAGAAACGTGAGCCCGCCGACGGCGACGATCGGGGCGAACACCCTCGCTCGCCCTGGGGGGCCGCTTCGCCAGCGTCGATAGAGGACCGCGACCACGGCACCCAGCAACGCGATCGAGATGTCTAGTTGCGCCGCTTCGAGTACCTTGGCAGCCTCGGAGTTTTCGATCAGCAGCGGGTTACTGGGGTCGGCCTTTGATGGGTCGGTGAACAGGAACACTCCAAGCTGCACCACCGTCGTGTTGACGTAGGCGATGGTGACCAGGAGACGGTCCAGCCGGGTTTCGAGCCTTCCCGAGGGAAACGACAGCAGCAGGTGGATGAGCACCGCGTAGATCAGCACCTCCCCGACCGAGGCGATCGCGAACACGACGCTGTCGTTGGAAAAGGCCAACCCCTTCAGCAAGCCGCTGAGGCCAACCCCGACCATCAGCGGACCGATGTTGCCGGCCGGCCGCTGCTTCCAAACCCATAGCCCGACTCCCACGAACCCCCAGCCGGTGGCCAGGAACAAGCCGGCGAACGCGCCTCGGTGAACGTTGTGCTCCCCGTTGAGCATGACCACGAACGCGGCGACGCCCATCAGGAACGCCAAGCCGGCGAGACCGATCAGGGTGCGTCGCGGTGCGGTCAGCGGATGAGTAAAGAGATCGCCTCCGCGCTCAGCTCGCTCTTGGCGACGAACCCGCGCGCGCCACTGGCGCCCACCGCCTCGTCAAGGTCGGTGAAGTCATGGCTCGAGATAAGCACTACCTGCGGGGTAGCGCCGTTCGCATCGAGTAGTCGCCGCGTAACCTCGAAGCCGTCGATGTCGGGTAGGTGCACGTCGAGCAATAGAACCTCTGGGTTCAGCTTCTCCACGGCAGCCACCACGCCGTCACCGTTGTCGAGCTCCCCAACGACGGCGTAGCCGTTGGCTTCGAGCATGCGCCTCGCGCTGGCGCGGAAGCTCGGGTGATCATCCACGATCAGGACAGTCTTTCTCATGAGGGCTGATTGTCGCGCAGGGCCGCGATTGGTTCCATACGGCTGGCCGCCCCGAGCTGGCGGCAAACCGACGTATCCCGGGCCGCTACCCGACGTCACAGACGCCTGCCAGCCCCCTGGTTTCTCGGTCGCTGAACGGAGAGCCTGTCGTCATGCCCGAAGTCAAGCCCGAAGGAGGATGCAGCATGACCGCCACGACCGCTACCTACACTGCAGCGAGATCGACCCGCCGCGATGAGCCTCCGACTGCCGCCGCTCTCGCCATTGCGCTTCGCGAGGTCCGCAAGGTCCATGGCGAGGGCGAGGGGGCGGTCGTCGCGCTCGACGCCGTGAGCGTTGGACTCGCCAAGGGGTCGTTCACAGCCATCATGGGCCCGTCGGGGTCGGGCAAGAGCACTTTGCTGCACGTCGCGGCGGGTCTGGATCGCCCGACGTCCGGCACTGTCATGTTCGGGAACACCGACCTTTCGCGGCTGAGCGAGCGACAGCTGACGATTCTGCGCCGCGAGCAGATCGGGTTCGTGTTCCAGGCCTTCAACCTTCTTCCCTCGCTTACGGTCACTCAGAACATCGCGCTGCCGCTGCGCCTGGACCGTAAGCGTGCGCGGCGGTCGGACGTGCGGGAAGTTGCGGCACGCGTCGGTCTCGAGAAACGGCTGGGCCACCGTCCATCCCAGCTGTCCGGTGGTCAGCAACAGCGGGTCGCGATTGCCCGGGCACTGGTGACGCGTCCCGAGGTAGTGTTCGCCGACGAGCCGACTGGAGCGCTCGACACGCGCACAGGGCGTGGTGTGCTCTCGCTTCTACGCGAGGTCGTGGACGCCGACGGCCACACCGTGGTGATGGTCACACATGATCCCGTGGCCGCCGCCCACGCCGACCGCGTCCTATTGCTCGCCGATGGGCAGCTCGCAGGGAAGCTGGATGCTCCAACCGCCGACGAGGTGGCCGAGCAGCTCGCCCAACTGGGGGGCTGAACGATGCTACGTCTTGCACTACTGAGCACTCGTGGGCGGCTTCGCACGTTCACCGGGGCCTTCGTGGCGCTGTTCACATCCGCCGTGCTGGTGATGGCCGGCGGCATGACGCTCGAGGCAGCACTGAGGAGCCATCCGCCCGTCGAACGCTACTCCGCGGCCGCTGCTGTGGTGACCGGGCAGCAGGTCGTCAGCGGCGAAGAACACGTGGCACTGGGTGAGCGCGCGCGCGTGAACGCTGCTACCGCCGCCCGGCTGGCTTCTGTGCCCGGCGTCCGCGCGGCGATCGGTGACGACTCCGTCCCGGTATGGCTCGGCGGCCGAGCCACGGTCGCCCACGGGTGGGCGAGCGCCGCGCTCACGCCCTACGTTCTGAGCGCCGGCCGCGCCCCGTCGGGCCCCAACGAGGTCGTTAGCGGGTACCCCACCCCGCTGGGGGCAAGGGTGCGCCTCATTTCCAACACCGACGATCGCACCGTGACCGTCGTGGGGGTGGCTCGACCACGCCACGCAGTCGGGCAAAGCGCGATCTTCCTGAGCGATGCCGAGGCAGAACGGCTGGCCGGTCATCCTGGATGGGTAGACGCGATCGGCGTCCTCGCCGCCCCTGGCTTTGACACCTCGCGGCTGAAACGTGCCGCGGGCGGCGCAACGGTGCTCACCGGTAACGCGCGCGCTCGCGGCGAGTACCCCGAACTCCAGCAGGGACGCACGCAGCTGATCGCCGTGGCGGCATCGTTCGGCGGACTGGCGCTGTTCATCTCCCTGTTCGTCGTGGCCAGCACGATGGGTTTGTCGATTCAGCAGCGCGAGCGGGAGATCGCGCTGCTGCGGGCAGTGGCCGCGACTCCCGGTCAGATCCGTCGCATGATCGCTTGGGAGGCGGCGATGGTGGGATTCGTGGCTTCCGCCGCCGGGGTCTGGTTTGGCGCCATCCTCGGCGAAAAGCTCGGCCATGCGCTCGTGAGGCATGGCATTGCCCCTTTTTACTTCTCAGTCAAGGCCGACGGGCTGCCAATCGCCGCAGCTGTGGGCGGCGGGGTCATAACCGCGCTGCTGGCCGTGCTGGCGGCCGGACGGCGCGCGGCGGCAGTGCCGCCGACGCGCGCGCTCGGTGAGGCTGCGGTGGAGCCACGGCTGTTGGGGCCAGGGCGTGTCATCGGGGGGGCAATCGCCCTGGCGGGCGCGGTGCCCCTGTTCGCTGTCTCGGCCACCACGAACGCGCCCGACACCGCAGCCGCGACTTCGGAGATGACGGCACTGTTCCTCGTCCTGGCGGTTGGTTTTCTCGGGCCGATCGTGGCACGCGCCGCCGCGGCGCTACTGGGGCCACCATTGGCCCGGCTATCGCCCGTTGGTGGCTTCTTGGCCTCTGCGAACCTGCGCACGGCTACGCGGCGCTTCTCTTCGGCCAGCACCCCCCTGGTGCTCACGGTGGCCATGAGCTGCACCCTTCTGTTCAGCGCGACGACTATCGATCATGCCGTCACTGAACAGAGGAGGGCGGGGCTCGGGGGACAGCTAGCCGTCACCGGCTCCGCTCCCGGCTTGCCAGCCGCCACTCTCGCGGACATCCGCGCCACTGCGGGCGTGCGCTCGGCGGTCGCTTTGACACCGACGACGCTCGGCCCGAGCCTCGGGATCAACGATGAAACGGTCCCCGCCGAGGTCCTCGACGGCGGTCAGGGCGGGGGTCTCGACGTTGGCGTGACCGAAGGATCGCTGACGGCGCTGCACGGTGACGCGATCGCGCTAGGGCGCCTCCGTGCCGATGCCGTGCATGCCCGAGTTGGCGACCGAGTCTCGATCATGCTCGGCGACGGGACCCGTACCCATGCCGTTGTCGCGGCGATCTACACGCGGGCTCTGGCGTTCGGTGAAGCACTGCTTGCCCCCGAACTCGTAGCAGGACATCAGACAAGCCCGCTGCTAGGAACGATCCTCGTCCAAACCGGCACCCCGACCGCCGTCGCTAGACGCCTGCGGGCCCTGGCTCCACGGTATCCCGGGCTGCGGGTGAGCGACCGCGCCGCTTTGACCACCGCGGCCGACGCTGAACGCGAGGCCAACCGCTGGCTCACTCCGCTCTTCGTCATCCTCATCTTCGCTTTCACGTCGATCGCTGTGGTGAACACGCTGACGATGATCGCGATGCAGCGAGGCCGCGAGCTGGCGCTCTTGCGGCTCGTCGGCGGCACCCGCCGCCAGGTGCGCTCGATGGCGCGCTGGGAGGCCGGGCTGATCGTCACCATCGGGCTGGGACTCGGCTTGGCGATAGCTGCCGCGGCACTTTTCCCGCTCAGCCGCGCGCTTACGGGCAGCATCCGGCCGTACGTGCCGCCGGGCCAGCTCGCGGCGATCCTTGGCGTCTCGGCGCTACTGGCGGTACTGGCTCTCACGCTGCCGACGCGACGGGCCCTGCGCTCGCGGCCGGTCGAGGCAGTCGGGGTGGGGGAGTAGACCGTGGAGGCCGGCGACCACATCCCCGAACCCGATCGACCAATCGTCGCCGGTCGTGGCCTGATCGGGCGAGTTCTCGCTCAGGAGCAGGCGCCGCGCCGAGGACGTCGGCGCGCACGCTTAGAGCGCCGCCAGCGCCACTGCGCGAGCGCACGGCCGCCGAGCGATTACTTAGGCCGAATGGCAGCGGCCTGAAGCCCCTCACCTCACACATCCATCACACATTCACCACACAAAGGAGAAACAGCAGATGACCCCCAACGACCTACTCATTCCGAAGAAGTTCCCCCCGCTCGGAAAGCCGAAGAGCCAGGGCCTGGCCCCCGTCGAGATCCGCGATCTCTCCAAGCACTTCGGCGACGTCGCCGCCGTCAATCACCTCTCGTTCGACATCGAGCCCGGTCGACAGAACCCGCCACGCATGGGCGCGTGCGGATTGCCCGACCCGCTCGCGCCTCATCGCATCGCGCAGCGCGCGCGGAGCAGCGGCGTGGTTGAAGCACTCCGCGGGTTCTGACGCAAACCTCACGGCATATTTCGCCGGCGGCATTCTCCGGCCCCTGCTCGCACCCTCATGCCCGAGCAGATGCCGTTTCGCTGACCACGAGTAAGTGCGGAACGTCGAGGTCGCCAAGCCGTCCGCCGTGTCGGCGCGTTGAACGCGAAGTAGAGCTGCACGATCTCCCCGATCGTGCGTGTCTCGATCACGGCGTTCGCCTCCTGCGCATCCAGGTCGAGTAAGAACCGTCGCAGGCTGTCGGAACCTCGACGCTCGGCGGCCACATAGTCGCCGATCCATTCACGCGCAGCCTTCGCCGTCGGGAACGACCGCGAGCGTTCGACATCCTCGTGGTCATAGAAGCCCAGGCCATACGACCTCGCACCACTCTTCGCGACATGTGGCCACCTACGATGCCGCCTCCAGGGTCTAGCCATCGCCGGCGGCCACCTCCTTGCGTAAGGCCGCCAGCACCTCCAGCGAGAGGTCGTAGGCAACCGCCGGCGCCCGATCCCGTGGCAGCACGGTGGCAGCAGATTTGTGTCCCTCTTGCCCGCGAACGCCCGCGTTTGTCCGCACGCTGCTCCGCCCGCCACCCCCGCGAATCCCCTGCCATAGAGCCAGATTTGGCCGCGCGAAGCGAAAGCGGCGGACGAGGTTCGAACTCGCGACCTCAAGCTTGGGAAGCTATTGGCTTCCCGCACAACCAAGCGAAAAACGCTCCGTTTGCGACCAAGATGCGACCAACATCAATTGCCCGATGATCTTCCAGACCGATCAAACGACTCGCTGAGGGATGGCGAGGACCACCTCGATCTACGCCGGCTACGCGCCGAGCGCCCAGGAGGTGGGGTAGGTCGAGGTGGCGTTCCGCCCGGCAAGCGATAGTCCAAGGGCCGTTACAGCCGCGGGGCGATCCCATATGCCGGTGCAGTGCGGCTCACAGAGTTGGCAAGTCCATCCCGTTGGTGCCTGCGCAGGTGTTATGCCTTGGTGGTCGATCTCAGCCTCCGGCCCAATTCTGCGCGTCGGGGCTCCAGAGCCCACGCTCGAGTTCGCCACTGAGGATGGGATCCAGCAGGGCCGCCGCTATCGCGTGGCCCGCGTCGAGGTCACCGGCGATACCGACCGCTTGGGCGAGCTGGCGGAACGGGGTGCGCCACTCTTCTGGCGGAGGCGGTAGGGACCGCGGCAGTCGATCCGTGGTGCTGCTCGAAAAAGCGGTATCGATTGCTTGCTTGAGCCTCGCGGCGTCGAGCTCGGAAAGCTCGGCGATCAGGCTGAGGTCGACGAGGTCCTTCGTGCGCGTGCTGGGACGATTGTTTTCGTGGGTTCGGGTATAGGCGTGGAGCTTCTCTGCAATCTGCATCTCGAGCGGAACCACTCGGACGGTTACGGGCTCGATGCCGGCGAAGGAAAGGAGATCTGGGGTCTTCAGCGTCTCGATCCCCGCGATCGGCTCGCTGTGGAAGCCGATGTCGAGCAGAAAGGTCTCAAACGGCCGTCCGCCGAGGGTTGCAGCAACGCGGAAGCGGTGGCTTCCACCAAGGCGATCCTGTGGCGAGCCGGCCCGTTCGATGTTGAAGGAGAAGAAGTCGGCAGCGTCCCACTCGGCGGCTTCGAGCAGGGTGTCGAGAAGGTCTGCCTCGGCGGCTTGCCAGTCGAGGTCGACGTCCTTCGTGGCTCGTGCTCGCTCGGCAAGCCGCAGGTCGAGCGCGAATCCGCCCTTCAGCAACCAGCTGTCGGGTGCGATGGCGGCAAGGCGGGCGAGCAGCCGGTCGAAGACGACGAGCTTACGGTCGCGTGCAAGGCGCGCTCCGTCCTCCCCGGCGCGGGTCTTCAGTCGCTGCTCGAGTGCTTGGCGGAATGCGCCGCCGTGGCCGTATCTCACGCGTGGTCTCCAGCAAGGGCGTGTTCGATGAGACTCCGCACGCGGGCAGGACGCTCTGCGGCCGCGGCACGCAGCCGCCGGGGTGTCGTGAGCCCGCGCTCGAGCGCCTGGCGTACCGCGAGTTCGATCTGCTCTGGCTGGGTTCCTGCCTGCAGCGAATCCACGATTGTGCGCTCTGGGGTCGTGGCCGGCACGCCGTTGAGCGACCGGATCTCCGAAAGGGCGGGTGGGTATTGGAGCGTGTGGAAGCGGACTCCAGGACGTGGTCGCTGACCGCGCTTGGTGCGAGGCAGCGAGATGTGCACTGCGCTTGGGATCACGTCGGAGAGGTCGTACAGCTCGAGTGCGCTCTCGTGCGAGACGACCGCCGGGGTTTGGTGCAGGGACAGCCACGTCGAGACGATGTGCTCGTGCGGGCTGAACGGGAAGTGTCGCAGGCGATAGAGGCCGCGGCGCACACGCTCGTAGCGACCTCCCGGACGTGCATGATGGCGTAGCGTGCTTCTGTCCATCCCTGTGGTCAGGGCCTGCTGGGCGGTGAAGTAGCCCGCCTGAGCCTCGGCGAGGCGGTAGAGCCCATCATGGTCAATAGCGTCAGACATAGAGGGGAATATACCACCCAAACGTCTGACCGAAAGCTTTACTGCCGAGGACCTCGCTGGCGACCCCGGCGACGATTTGCGACGGTCACGCGAGGCGTTGGGTCGGCGATGCCAAGTCTCGAGGTTGCGCCTGCTGCCACACGTCCTCCCATTTCGCCCGCTCGTCAGCGATGAGCTCGGCGTTTGCCAGCAGCCAGCCCTCGTCGCCTAGTGCGCGTGTCGCATCGCCACGATGCGCGAGGAGCGGAAAGGACCGCGCAGCCAGTTCAGACCGCCGTTCCCAGGTAAGCCGCGATCGATTCGACATGCCCCCGAGACCGTGCCCATTGGCTACAGACTCTGTGGGAGAATGGTCGTATGGTGCCGGCCATCGCATTTCTCCTCGTCGTGGTGATCGGCGTAGCCGTGAAGGGCTGGGCCGCACCGCGCATCTCGGAATGGGTTGAGAGGCGGTCTGACGATGCCCCCCGTTAACCGCAACCACCACCGTTCGTGGCATGCACGGCTCGACGGACTCCCGATACTCGCTGTTGGAGTTCATGCGCGACTGCCCCAATGACGCTGCGTCCCCCGACATGCTGTGGCGGGAACGCCTCGCCACCAACATTCTGCTCCTACGGCGTCCCCGCCGCAACTGCTGACGCGACCACAATCCGCAACCGAACCCCGAGTCAGTGAAGCTCCTACGACCACCGAGGCTGCGGCCATTCGAGAGACCTCTGCATGCGATCGTGCTTGCGCTGATCTTGGTCGCGATCGAGCTTGTCTTCGGCCTTCCCGGCCTCGGAGGCGGGCTCGTTGCGGTGACACAAGGTGCCATCCGGCACCGCAAGGCCAATCGCGAGCCGTGACGCGGCACGACCAACAGTCGCGAGCATCACGCTTCATCGAAATCGCGAGAGGCGACCCATCAAGGGCGGCTCCCGTTAGGACCCAACGCATATTCATGGGCGCCATGTACCTCGCGTGGGACGTCATCTTCTTCCTCACGCAGGGCCACACACTGGTCGGTCTCGTGGGGCTCCTTCTGCCGCTTGCGTGGTTTGGGCTGGCCTGGCGCGCCCACCAGAAGACCGACGGTCGCTGAAGGACCGCCCCCCCCCGCCCCCCCGCCGGGGGAGCGGAAGGCCGCCAGTTGCTAGGCGCTGGCTGGTGGCTTCTGGTATTCAATCCGCATGACGTTTGAGCAGGCGCTCGCGGAAGGAGATCTCGATGCCGCGGGCACTCCTCGACGAGCTTGCCCTGCTACCCGAGACCGGCGGCCTGTACATGCCCGAGTGCTACGCCGACTTGGCGCGCTCGTTCGATCACCGGGAACAATACGACGACGCAATCGCGGCGATGGAGCAGGCGATCAAGCACGGCTGGAACGGTCATCCCGATGGTCGCTCTGACATCGCGGAGTTCCATCTGCGCGCCGGCCGTAGCCAACAGGCCGCGCGGATCTGGGCGCAGCTGAAGCTCGATGACCCCAGCGAAGTATGGCTCTACAACGCCGCGGGCCTGTCCTACAACGAGGTCGGCGAGCACGAGCTCGCCGTCGCGTGGCTCGGCGAGGGCATCGAGCTGGCGATCGGCACGGACGACCCAGAGGACATCGTCGCTCAGCTGTCCGACATCCGCCGACGAAGCCTGAAAGCGCTCGGCCGCGAGCCCGACGAGCTCGAGCAGCGCGTCGATCCCTTCCTCGAGCAAAGCCGAGCACGAGCCCTCAAGCGCAAATCGCGTTACGCGCTCCTCGATGCCCCCGAGGACGAGAAGCCGCCGCCGAGTGCCACCGTGCCGCCGGCCTCGCCCCAGAGTGGCGAGACCGTGGTCGCTCTGTCTTGGTTCCCGCAGGCGGAGTACGAGCATGCGATAGCACGCTGGCCAACCCTCGCCGAAGACTGGGCTGAGGTCACGCACACCGACTACTGCCTCCGCCTTGACGGACACATCAGGTGGATGCGCTCCCACGGTGTGCTTGTCCGCGCCGTAACGCCGATCATCGTGGAGGACTTCATCGCCTGGTGCGAGGAGCGGGAGGAGGACCCAGAGCAAGCACGCGCGCTCTACGCCGCCCATCGCTTCGCCGATGGCGAGGCGATCCCATGGCCACCCACCCGCAACGAGCCCTGCTGGTGCGGCTCGCAGCGCAAGTACAAGAAGTGCTGCGGACTGGCACCCGCCGCACCGATGAACAGCCAGGCGGCGTGAAGCCCAAGAAGATCCACGCCCCGCTCAGCCTTCCCCGCCGCGCTGGCCGGACCGAACCTACGGGGTCAGGCCAATCGGCCTAGCGGACCAGCCGCTCGTGCTCGTCCTCGCTGGACGAGTTCAACGCCATACCCAGGGTCTCCCGCCGTGGACACGTCACGAGAGTCTACGCACGCCCTATAGGTCTGCCCTACCGCGCAGGGATCGAGTCCGCCGTGGACGATTGCAGAGTATGATGCTCAGCTTCGCCGTCCTGTCGATGAGAGGCGAGATCGACTGGCGGGATCACGAATAAAGCGCGCGCCGGTAGCCTGCAGCCATGCCTCTTACGCCCGATCAGGTCATCGCGAAGGATAACTTCGCTGCGTACAAGCTGGCGAACTACCCAGCAATGTCGGAGGACGACGCATTTGAGCGGTTCGTCGTGAGCCAGATCGCCCTGCGGCGCCACAACATGGGTGCATCCGAAGTCGACAGCGGACTCGTCGGGGGAAGGGACGACGGCGGAATTGACGGCTTCTACATCTTCGTCAACGGCCAGGAGTTGGTCGAGTCGGATTCGACCCGCCTCACCCGGCGCAAAAACGCCCTAGATGGTCTGCAGCCTGGGATGACTTTGGATGTGGTCATAGTCCAGGCAAAGAAGGAGACCAGTTGGGACACCAACGTGTTCGGCGGATTCCAGCTGACGTTGCAACACCAACGCGGTATTGGAGGTTGCAATGCGGGACAGGAAACGGACGCCGGCGGGCGGGGTTCAGGCGGAGAAGCAGCAGCGGTATGCGCAGCTGATTGCGCGGGGGGTCAGTAACGCGGAGGCGTGCCGGCTGGTAGGGATCAACCGCAAGACGGGCACTCGTTGGCGGTATGGCCGGCGAGTCCGGAATTCTGCCGGGGTGCTCGTGCATTATCCGCCGGTGAAGATCAAGGAAACCAGGCTGCGTAGCCCGCGGTACCTCTCAGAGCAGGAGCGGATCCGGATCGCTGATTTGCTCTCGGCGGGCGTGGCGGTTCGCGGGATCGCCGCCGAGCTGGGTCGTGCGCCGTCGACGGTCAGCCGTGAGATTCGTCGTAACAGCGACCCGGACGGGCGGTATCGCCCGCATCACGCCGAGCACGCCGCCAGGCTGCGGGCTTGCAAGCCACGGAAGCGACGGGTTGCGGTCGATCGCGTGCTGGCCGAGGCCGTCAGACGGCTGTTAGCGAAGCGCTGGAGCCCCGAGCAGGTCGCACACGAGCTCCGCGAGCTGTTCGCAGGTCAGCCGTTGCACTGGCTGTGCAAGGAGTCGATCTATCAGCGATCTACGATCCTGGGGTCGAGTTGACTCGGCCAGCGCGTCGTCGACGACGACGCCGGCGGCTCCTTGGCCTGCAGCGGCGCGGCCGGTTGACCGCGATGCGGATGATCGACGAGCGGCCGGCTGAGGTCGAGGATCGTCTGCAGGTCGGCCACTGGGAGGGCGACCTGATCATGGGGGCAGGGAACCGCTCGGCAATAGGAACGCGGGTGGAGCGCACAACCAGGTTCCTGGTCTTGCTTGTCTTCCCTGACGGTATACCGACGGCTGAGACGGTCCACCAAGCGATCACCGCGGCGCTGGCGCGTCTACCTGAGGCGCTGCGACGGACGCTGACGTGGGATCAAGGCAAGGAGCTCGCGCTGCATCAGCGCATCACCGCGGCGACCGGCACCGGCGTGTTCTTCTGCGACGCGCACTCCCCGTGGCAGCGTGGCAGTAACGAGAACATGAACGGGCTGCTACGTAACTACTTCCCGAAGGGCACCGACCTCAGCGTCCACAGCGCCGAAGACGTCTTACGGATCGCCGCAGAGGTCAACGATCGACCACGCAAGACACTCGGCTGGCAGCGCCCGATAACCCTGTTCAACAGTGAGATCGCGACGGTGTTTGCCTGACGTTCAAAGGGCTCGATAGCTCCGCTGCGCGGGCCCGTAAAGGGCGCCGCTTCGCGGCTCGCTGCGCTCGGCCCTGACGGGCCGCCCTTGACCGGCCCGCTCCACTTCGCTGATTCTGACGCCTATGTTTTGCGCTGCGCGCAAACTGCCCGTCGTTCGGGCCAAACTCCGCCGGAGAATGGACGGCTCTCCGAAACCGGCCGGGGACGAGCGACTGCGAAGACGCGCCAGCGTGCGAAGGCACGGAGCACTGCCCCTCACTATGATCGCGACACTCACCTGTTGCGACGTTGACTGGCTTTCCCACCGCCGCGCCGGGGCCAGTGCAAACCGCCGCACCCACGGGCTGGTTGGTATGGCAAGGTGCCGCATCGGCGGCAGCGGTGGTTGTGCCGGCCGGGTAATGGTGAGGCGGCGCATCGTTTCACGCCGATGCTCACGCGCCAGGGGGAGCCGCGGCCGGTCTGTGTGGAGTGTTCCACGAGGTTGGAGGAGTGGGAGGGCCAGGCCGGCGCGCGGGACTACAGGTTCGCGGCGCGCGAGATCGGCGACGCGCTGGCCGCGGTCGCGAGGGGCACGAGCTATAAGTCGGCAGCCAAGATGGCGCGACTGGCAGCCGATCGGATGCCCCCGTCGGCGTCCGAGAACCGGGGTTGGCGGTATCGAGATCCGGCGAGGGACGGGCAGCTGGTCGCTAACTGGGTCGACGTGTATAGCGAGCTTGCGTGCGCGGGTGAGTTGCCCGAGCGCTGGCCCGCGATCCTGCTCATCGACTGCCGCGGGTTTCGCGTCACGACCGGCGAGCGCGCGGGTCGCAGCTTCTACGTATTCGCTGCCATCGGGGTCGATCTTGACGGGCACGGGGAGCCGCAGCCGAGCCGGCTGTGGTGTCTGGAGCCCTTCGCGCGCAAGGACCAGGCGGCGTGGGAAGTGTTCTTCCGGACGCTAGGCGGGGTCCCCAAAGTGATCGTCAGCGACGCCGATCACGCCCTGGCGTGCGCGGTGCAGGGCGTCTTCGGCGGGGCGCCGCAAGGGCCCGAGCATCGCCTCTGTGAGTGGCATCTGTCTCGCAAGCTGCGCCAGCATCTCCCGGACGAGGTCCTCCAGGACCCTACGCATCCGATCACCAGAGCATTGCCCAGTGCCTTTCACACGCCCCAGGCCTGGTGCGATCTCATGGACGCGATCGCGGCTGAGAACGACAGCGACGACGATTATTCGCTGACGCTCACGCTCCGCTGGCTGAAGACCTATGGCGCGCGTGTCGAGGCGCAGATCGATACCCGGGGCCCCGAGGGCTCGTATTCCACGGGAGCGGTCGAGGCGATCCTGCACGAGCTCGATCGCCGGCTGCACCACCGCGCCGGGTCGTTCACCAACCGCACCCGCATGAAAAAGCTCCTCGCGCTCATGACACTCGAGCTCACCGGCCAAGCTGACCCACGCGCCTGGGCCGACCGCATCCGTGAACGCCTCTACCTAACCGCTGGACGCCCCACCAACCAACGCCCCCACGACGACCCCAAGCACAGCTACTCCCTGATCTCCTAAACCCCCACCAACCCAGAACCCGGATATATCCATCCGAATCGACTGGGAACGCATGTTCGCATTCCCCTCGGACGGAAAGGCCTGGCGCGTGTTGTCTGACCCAGGCGTTGCATGTGCCAGCGCCGGAACCCACACGCCGGCACGGCCCCTCGGGCCGTTTCGAGCATATGCGCGGCGCGTGAGCGATGGCATACGCTCGGAGCGGCGGGCGCGCTTGAGCACCGGGATGGCCCGGAGCGTAGGACCGGCGGCCGGTATCGAGCGGCAGCTCGTCCACGACGAGCATGTGCTCGCTATCACGGCGATCAGCTCCGTGCAAGAGGTGACGCGCTCTCGCGCTTGGGCGGGAACAGGCGCGCTGAGGGTATCCGGCGACACTGCCCCTCCTATGTTGTGCGCCCAGTGATGTTGTGTGGACGCTCGGTGGTACGCGTTCTCCCTGCTGAGCGCGATTTCGGGTGGGGAGCTGCACAACATAACGACCGGCTCCGATCGAGGCGTGCGTGTTGCCAATCTGAGATACAACGACGGCTGGTGCAGGGACAGATCACGGTGACGGCCGGCGGCTTCCACGTCGAGGCGGATATGATCGGCGCGAGCGCGCCGGACCTCAATCGTTGGCTGCTCTCGGCGCTGCGCCAGCTGGAACGGCGGACTCACCTCCAGGCCGAATGGAGTGCGCGGCCGCTGTCACCCACCGCTTCTTCGACTACGTCCCCAAGGGGACCGGCCAGCGAGTTGCTAGCCCCATAGGACGGCGATCGGGGCGGCGATGATTCTCTCGGTGAGCCTGTAGACGTGCGGGCCGGTATGCAGGACCACACCCGCCAGGAAGCGCTCGCCGAGCTGCTCTGCCAGCCACGCGAGGTGCCTGGCATCCTCGCGCGCGCTCGGGGCCGCGCCGGCCTTGACCTCGATCCCCACGACCCGCCGTCCTGCGAGCTCCGCGATCAGGTCGATCTCGTGGCGACCCTCCTCGGTTCGCAGGTGGAAGAGCCGTGGACGGGAGCTCGAGATCGCAAGCTCAGGACGCAGCTGCGCGGCCACGAACGTGTCAAGCACCCGCCCGAGCATGTCACCGTCAGCGATCACGCCCTGCTCGTCAAGCCCGAGCGTCGTGGCTACCAGAGCGGCGTCGATCAGATAGCGCTTGGGGCGACGCACCAGACGCTTTAGTCGATTCGACGACCACGCCGGCACGCGCTCTGCGATCAGAAGCGCCGCCAGCAGATCCTCGTAGGCGCTCCCCGTCGCCTTGCTCACCTGTGCCGCTTCATAGATCGTCTTCTGGTCGGCCACACCCGCCGAGTTGAGCGCGTACGCCTCCAGGAAGCGCCGCAGGCGCTGCTTGTCACGGCGCCTGGTGGGGCTCTCCTCGATCTGCTCGATGTCATGAGTGAGCAGATCCTCGACATAGCTCTTCGAGCCATGCTCGTCGGGCGCCCCCGGTCAGGCGCAGCGCGGGGTCGGGGAAACCGCTGCGCAGGGCAAGCTCCACGTAGTCGCGCAGGTCCGGGCACTCCGCGGGAACGCTCAGCTCCTCGCCGGCGGCCATCCTGTCGAAGAACGGCCGGCCCTGCCTGCCGATCTGCTCAGCGACCGTCATCGGGTACATCGCCACGCGCACGAGCCGGCCGGTGGCCGGCCAGACCTCGTGCTCGAGCTCGGCGCGGACCGAACCGGTGACGTAGAAGCGATTGGCGTGAGGGTCCGCTTCGACCGCGCGCCTGACCGCGCCCAGCACGCCCGGCACGCGCTGCCACTCGTCGAGCAGCACGGGCTCCGCGAGACCACGAAGCGCGGCATCGGGATCGGCCTCGAACGCCGCCGCCCGCAGGCGCCTGTCGAGCCTAATCACCGTGGCCGCACGCCGCGTCAGCGTTGTCGTCTTGCCGGCCGTGCGCGGCCCGACCACGAGCACAGCCGGCAACTGACCGAGCAGCTCGTCCAGCAGCGGATCAACGAGGCGCCGCCGATATGGCACCACTGCGGCACTAGCCATCTAACGCACAAGATCCTAGCCGCCACACACGTTGAATCATAGCCCTTTGCGCCGCAGGAGCGACCAACCCCTCAAGCGCTGAAGGTCTGCTGGGGGATCAGCGCCGCGCGCGCAACCGGTCACGAACAGCTCGCGATCTTTGCCGCAGCCATGAGCCCCTGTCGACGAGCCGCAGCGCACTGCGAGTCGCGCAATTCGCTGTCGATCACCGCCACTGCAAACCGCCGCGCCCGCCGGCCCTCCTTGCGACCAATTTGCGACCACGATCCCCCGGAGACCTACGGCGAGACGCGGCAAGACACGGCGAGGCAGCCCCCTGAGACATAGCCTCAACCCCTGAGACACAGCCTCTTCGCCACGATCCCCCAGCGAAATCAGGCGAGCAACGGCGAGAAAAGGAAGCGGCGGACGAGGTTCGAACTCGCGACCTCAAGCTTGGGAAGCTTGCGCTCTACCAACTGAGCTACCACCGCACTCAGGCGCATATTACGCTCTCCCGGCGGTCGAGCCGGCTCGTTGACGGCCGCCACCTCCGCCCCACCGGCCCCTCCCCACGCCGGCCCACAGTCCCACCGGCCCGCCGCCCATGCCCGCCCTCTACCCTTTCGGTGCCCGTGAAACGACTGCTCCTACCCGTCCTCGCCTCGCTTCTCGGCGCCGCCTTCCTCGGACTGCTGGTCTACGGGGTCGCCAACGAGTCGCCCAACCGCACGATCGATCAGGCGCTTGCCGACGGTCAGCAGCCGCTCGCGCCGCAGGCCGGTGAGCGCCTGCCCGTCCTCATCGGTCGCGGCGACAACTCGCTCGCCGCCTATCGCGGCAGGGTGGTCGTGCTCAACTTCTGGGCCTCCTGGTGCCCCCCCTGCCAGGCGGAGGCCCCCGCGATAGAGCGGCTGCAGCGCCAGCTGGAACGCCACCACGCAACCGTGCTCGGGGTCACCGACAAGGATGTGGCGTCCGAATCGCTCAAGTTCGTTCACGAACACCACCTCACCTACCCCAACCTCCGCGACGCCGGCGGGGAATTCGCCCACCTCTACGGCACCGCCGAGCTGCCCGAGAGCTTCCTGATCGACCCCTCTGGACACATCACCGCCGATTCGCGCGGGGCGATCGAAGAGCCGTTCGTTCAGAAAGCTCTGCGCCTCGCGGAGAGCGCGTGAGCGTGCGCGCCCGGGCCACCCTTTCACTGGGAAGAGCGCTACTCGGCCGCGCGCTGGTAAGAGCACTACTCGGCCGTACGCCGGGACGAGCGCTACTCGGCCGCGCGCTGGTAAGAGCACTACTCGGCCGTACGCCGGGACGAGCGCTACTCGGCCGCGCGCCGGGACGAGCGCCGCTCGCCCTCGCTCTAGGGGCGTCGCTGCTCGCCTTGGCGCTGCCCAGTCTCACTCCGCCACTCGCGCTCGCCGTCGCGCCCCGCACCACGCTGCCCGCCGTGGAAGGCCAGGCGATGTGCGTCACCTGCAAAATCCCCCTCACCGTCGCCCAGTCGCCACAGGCCGACCGCGAGCGGGCGTTCATCCAGCGCCTGATCGACGCGGGGCTCACCGAGGCGCAGATCAAGCGTGCGCTGGTGCGCGAATACGGGCCCGCGGTGCTCGCCCTCCCGAGCACCCACGGGTTTGACCTCGCGGTGTACCTCGTCCCCCCCTGCGTCGTGCTTGCGCTGCTCGGCCTGCTTGCGCTGCTGCTGCCCCGCTGGCGCCGCCGTGCCCGCGCCACGCTCGCCGCTGCAGGAGGGGTTCGCTCCTCCCCCGCGCTCAGCCCTTCGGACGAGGCCCGGCTGGACGCGGACATCGCGCGCTTCGAGTGACGCGTCTACATCTCCCGCGGCGCGGCGACGCCAAGGAGGTCTTCCAGGCAGCGCGCGATCGTGCCGCGCGCGGCGACGCTCAGGGCGATCCGCTGGCGCTCCACCGTCTCTGGCTCGGCGCCCACGACGCGGCAGTCGCGGTAGAACGCGGTGAAATCCTGGGCGACCTGCAGCGCGTACGCCGCGATCCGGTGCGGCGCGCGGCGCTGCGCCGCCTCCGCCACTTCGCCGGGGAGTTCCAACAGCCGCTTGATCAGGGCGCGCTCGGAGGAGTGCAGGGGCTCCTCTTCCGCGCCCACAACGAGAGCCTCCGCTTGGCGCCCGTTGGTAGCGCCGCCGAGCGCCACCACGCGCAGCGGCTCGCCCGCGCCCGCCTCCTCCAGCGCCGCCGCCACCCGCGCGATGCCCGCCTTCGTCAGCATCGAGGCGATCCGTGCGTGCGCGTACTGCACGTAGTACACCGGGTTCTCGCTGCTCTGCGCGCGGGCGAGGTCGAGGTCCAGGTCGATCGTGGTGTCGTGCGAGCGCGACAGCAGATACCAGCGGGCGGCGTCCACCCCGATCTCCTGCACGAGATCGTCGAGCGTCACGAACTCCCCCGCGCGCTTTGACATCTGCGCGCGCTCTCCCCGGCGCACGAGGTGCACGAGCTGCATGATCAGCATCTCCAGGTGCCCCTCCTCGCCCCCCAGCGCGACGTATGCCGCCTTCATCCGCGCCACATATCCGTGGTGGTCGGCGCCCCACACGTCGATCTGGCGCTCATAGCCGCGCTCGCGCTTGTCCAGGTGGTAGGCGATGTCCGAGGCGAAGTAGGTGTGCTCGCCGTTGGAGCGCACCAGCACCCGGTCCTTGTCGTCGCCATACGCTGTGGTGCGCAGCCACAGCGCACCCTCGCTGCGGTAGGTGTGGCCCTCGGCCTCCAGCAGCGCGAGCGCATGCTCCACCCGGCTCGGGCTTCCCTCGTGCAGCTCGCTCTCGAGTTGCCAATGATCGAAGTCGTCCACGCCGAATGTCCCCAGCGAGGCGCGCATCCGCTCGACCATCAGGCCCACCGCCGCTTTCCCCAGCTGCGCCGCGTCCATCGCGCCGGCTCGGGCGCCGCCGTCGGAGGGGGGGGAGGAGGAGGAGGAGGAGGGGGCAGTGGCGGAGGCAGACGACGCAGAGGCAGCTGACGACGAGGCGGAAGCGGAGGCCGCGGTCAGGCGCTCGGCAAGCTCCCCGACGTACTCCCCTTTGTATCCGTCCTCGGGCACCTGCTCGCCTTTCGCCAGCGCGAGAATTGACTCGCCCAGCTTGCCCACCTGTGAGCCCGCGTCGTTGACGTAGAACTCGCGCGTCACCTCGTGCCCGTGCAGCGCCAGCAGCCGCGCCAGCGCGTCCCCGTACGCCGCGTTGCGGGCGTGGCCCACGTGCATCGGGCCCGTCGGGTTGGCGCTCACGAACTCGACCAGCACCCGCTCGCTGCGCCGCGTGCCGCCAGCCCCGTAACTCTCGCCAGCCTTCAGCATCGCCGCCAGTGCCCGCCTCAGCCAGCGGTCGGCCATGAACAGGTTCACGAAGCCCGGCCCCGCCACCTCGAAGCGCTCGAGGTCATCCCCCACCAGCTCAGTCAGCTCGGCCCCCAGGCGCTCCGCCGCCTCGCGCGGTGCTACGCCCAGCCTCGGGGCCAGCAGCAACGCAGCGTTGGTGGAGTAGTCGCCGAAGTTCGCCTTCGGGGGGCGCTCGAGTGTCACGCCTTCGGGCTCGCGGCCATCCTCGCCGCCCGCCAGACCTGCCGCCGCCGCGAGCACGGCCTCGCGTAGGCCGTCCAGCGGCGTGCGCGAAGCACTCACGATCGGGGGTTCTCTGTGGGGGTCGGTCATTGCAGGGGAATGTCGCTTGTCACGAGGCACCATCTCACGCGGGGGTCGCAGTTGCGCGGGGGGCCGAAAGTCTGAGGCAGCGGTTGGGTTGTCGAGTGGAGGTTGGTCATCTCAAGCGAAGGTCTGTCGTCGAAACGCCAGGGGGCATCTCAATAGTGATAGGGCTCGCCCGCAAGGATCTTATGCGCGCGGTAGAGCTGCTCGAGCAATACCACCCATGCGAGCTGGTGGGGTAGCGTCATCTCGCCCAGCGACAGGCGGTGGTCGATCCGTTGCAACGGCGGTGCGCCGAAGGGGCCCCCGATCACGAACGCCATGTCGGCGCCAGCCCGGCGGCGCTCCTCCAGGAAGGCGCTGAAGGCGACGCTGTCGTACGCGACACCCTCGGCGGCCAGCAGCGACACGAACGCCCCCTGTGGGATCCGCCGCGCCACCGCCTCCGCTGGCCGCAACGGGGATGCTCCCCGGCGGCGAGCGTCCCCCGGCTTCGGTCGCACCTCCACCAGCTCCAGCTTCACATAACGGGAGAGCAGCCGGCTGTAGTGGGCCACGTCATCGGCGAACGGAGGCCGCACCCGGGCCTCCCCCACGACGGTCACGAGCACCCGCGACCCACCGCCCTGAACGTCGGCCGCCCAGGGCAATCAAAGCCCGCGCCCACGGCCTTCAACGCCCGCTGTCCGCACTCGCCCGCACGGGTTGCGATACTAGCCCTGTGAACGACGACGACCCAGGCGCCGAGCGCCACATAAACATCCACCTCTCCCCCGAGATCATGGGGGGCGTATACGCCAACTTCGCCAACGTCAGCCACTCCGACTACGAGTTCACGGTGACCTTCGCCCGCGTCGACCACGAGGTCGAGGCCGAAGAGGTTCCCGGCGTGGTCGTCTCCCGCGTCAACCTCTCCCCGCGCTTCATGCGCGAGCTGATCGACGCGATGGAGGACAACTACTCCAAGTGGCGCACCCGCGAGGGCATCAAGAACCTGCCCGAGTACGGGGGCGGGGAAGCGGGCGACGGCGAGGAGGCCTGAGTCGCCGAGCGCGGAACCACCGCCAGTGCGCGAGGCTCCGCCCCACGGCGACCCCAGGCGTGTGGCCCAGGCGCCGTCTCCAGTGCGCGAGGCTCCGCCCCACGGTGACCCCAGGCGTGTGGCCATGGCACCGTCGCCAATGCGCGAGGCTCCGCCCCACGGTGACCCCAGGCGTGTGGTCATGGCACCGTCTCCGTTGCGCGAGGCTCCTACCCTGCAACGATGAAGGTCGCGATCGTCTCTGACATCCACGGCAACCGGCACGCCTTCGAGGCGGTGCTCGAGGCCGTCGCCGCGAGCGACGCCGCCGAGCTCTGGTGCCTCGGGGACCTTGTCGGCTACGGCGGCGACCCGGACGCCTGCGTGGCGCTCGCCCGCAAGCACGCCGCGGTGTGCCTCGCCGGCAACCACGACCTCGCGGCGATCGGCGAGCTGCCACTGTCTGACTTCTCGCGCGGCGCCAGCCTCTCGCTGCAGTGGACACAGGAGGTGCTCGACCCCGACAGCCGCTCGTTTCTCGCCGGCTTGCGCTCCGAGGGTCACGAAGGCCCCGTCGGGCTCTACCACGCCAGCCCTCGCGATCCGGTGTGGGAGTACGTGCTCTCCACACTGCTCGCCGAACTCTGCCTCGATCGGCTGCGCGAGCGAGTCGGGTTGATCGGACACTCGCACGTCGCGCTCTCGTTCGGGCGCATCCCCGGTCAGCTCGCCAGCGGCGGGCCCCACCGCGGCGGAACCGAGCTCGACCTCGGCGACGGCGATTGGCTGCTCAACCCCGGCAGCGTCGGCCAGCCCCGCGACGGCGACCCGCACGCAGCGTGGCTGCTGCTCGATACCGACGGGTGGACCGCCTCCTACCGGCGCACCCCCTACGACGTCGCCGGCGCCTCGGCGGCGATCCGCGCCGCACGCCTACCCGACTCGCTCGCCGAGCGGCTGGAGTACGGTCAGTGACGGTGCGCCGCGTCAATGCCAGCCGCTCTCCGCTGCACCGCCTGACCTCCAACAGGGCGAAACGTGGGCGCACCACCAGCGGATCGCCGCCCGGCATCACCGCCTCGCCCTGGGGCTCGGCTGGCGCATCCAGGTCGCGAACGGGCATCCTGCGCCTTCTCTGCGCCGGCCTGCTCGGCGCCGGCGCGGCCGTGCTCGTCTCCTGCGGCAGCTCCGGCGTGGGGCTGATCCCCTCGGAGAATGCGGGGCCGTTGGTGGCCGACTTCCAGGAGGTTGAACGGGCAGCACTGAAGGGTGGGGGTAACTGCGCGCCCACCGAAGCGGCGCTACGCACCACCGAACACGACTTCGCGGCCCTGCCGGCGAGCGTTGACGCCGGCCTACGCGCGAAGCTGCAGCAAGGCATCTCGCATCTGCACGAACAGGCGCTCGAACTCTGCACCCAGCCGCTGAGCACGACGACTGGGGAATCGACCTCCACCACATCCACCACCGCTCCCCCCGCCACAACCAAAACCACGACGACCCCACCCACCAGCACGACCCCACCCACCTCCTCCACCGCTCCCACCAACACCGCGCCCACCGGCACCACCCCGAGCTCCGGTGCCGAAGGCGGAACGTCGCCGGAAGTCGGCGGCAGCGAAGGCGGGGCCGGGGAAGGCGGCGCCGACAGCGGACAGGGAGGGTTGGGCAGCGGCGAAGCCGCGGAAGGCGCCAACAACGGCGGCGCGGCGGGACCCAGCGGAGGCACGGGCAGCGGCGGGAGCGGGCAGTGAGCGCCACCGAGATCGCCCGGCCTGTCCCGCGCCCTGATAGCCCCCCCACGGATGAAGGCCGGGGTCGATGAGCGCTACCGAGATCACCCGGCCTGTCCCGCCCCCTGATAGCCCCCCAACGGACGAGGGCCGGAGTCGATGAGCGCCACCGAGATCGCCGGGCGCTACCGCCTGGAGAGCCGGTTGGGCTACGGGGGCATGTCCACCGTGCACCTCGCCTTCGACCTGCGCCTGGAGCGCCGCGTCGCGGTGAAGCTGCTCGCCGAGCACCTCGCCGAGGATCCCACGTTCGTCTCGCGCTTCCAGCGCGAGGCGCAGGCGGCGGCGCGGCTGGTGCACCCCAACATCGTGCAGGTGTTCGACTCCGGCCTAGACGAGCGCGCACACCAGCACTTCATCGTGATGGAGTACATCGAGGGCCAGTCGTGCGCGGAGATCCTCCGCGACCAGGGGTGGGTCGATGTGGAGGAGGCCGCCTCGATCATCGAGCAGGCGTGCGAGGGCCTGTTCTACGCCCACCGCCACGGGGTGGTGCACCGCGACGTAAAGCCCGGCAACCTGCTGCGCTCGCTCGAGGGGGAGATCAAGCTCGCCGACTTCGGGATCGCCAAGGCGACCGAGCAGTCGAGCATCACCCAGGTGGGCTCGGTGCTCGGCACCGCCGCCTACCTCGCCCCCGAGCAGGCGCGCGGCGAGGAAGCCGGCCCCCCCGCGGACCTGTATGCACTCGGCGTGGTCGCCTACCAGCTGATCTCGGGTCGCCTCCCCTACGAGGCGACCTCACTGACCGAGCTGGCGCTCAAGCAGCAGCAGGAGGAGCCACCGCTGCTCGACACGCTGGTCGCCGCCGCCAGCCCCGAGCTTGCCGAGGCGGTGGCGATCGCGCTTGCGCTCGACCCCCGCGATCGCTACCGCGACGCGCGCGAGATGGGCCGTGCGGTGAGCGACGCTCAGCGCGGCATTCCGCCCCTAGAACCCGGCGCAGGCGGGACAGGCAGGGGGGGCGGGGCACGCTCGCGTCACGCCACCGCAGCCACCAGCCTGCTCACCGCCGGAACCGCCGGTGCGGGCGCAGGCGCGGCGGGGGCGGGCGCCACCGGCCGGACACGCGCGCTGACTCGCGGGGGCAATGTCGCCCCCCGCCAACCGCGGCCGGGACCGGCGCCACGCCGGCCCGAGCCGGTCGCCGCCGCGAGTCCGGGGCGCGGCTCCTCGCGCGGACGGCGCCTGTTCTTGACGCTCTTCGCCCTGCTGCTGCTGGTGGTGGTAGTCGTCGCGATCATTGTTGCCACCGCCCCCTCCGCGACCAAAGTCACGCTGCGCGAAGTCTCCTACAACGACGTCGAAGAAACCTCCGCCGCGCTGCAGCAACTGGTCCACGAAAACATCAAGTAGCAGGCGAAAGGCCCGCTCGCGCGGGCCTTTCGGAAAGAACTGCCGTCCTTGCGGACGGGACGACCGTCACTCGTCCCATCAAACTAGCAGCCCTGTCCGTCGCCTGCTACTGAAACGGCTCCGGCGGCCCGGACTCGAACCGGCACCTTACGAGTGACGGTCGTACATGCTGCCCTTACACCACGCCGGTACAGCCGAGAATCAGGGTAAGACTCACTTGGGGTGGAACGCTCGCGCGGCTCCCGGCGCTGCCCCCGCGCGCAGCGCGGCGGCCACCTCGGGGAGACGCCCGGCGAGGATCGCGCCGCGCAGATCGGCCATCAGGCGCGCCATGAAGGTGAGATTGTGCAGCGTCAGCAGCCGCATCCCGGTGAGCTCGCCGGCGCGAGCGAGGTAGGAGAGGTAGGCGCGCGAGAGGCCGCGCGCGCAGGCGGGGCAGGGACAGCCGTCGAGCAGCGGCTCCTCTGAGTCGCGCCAGCGGCCCTTGTGGAGATCGAGGCGCCAGCGGTTGGCGGGGTCGGGCACGAGCGCGGTGCCGTGGCGGCCGAGGCGGGTGGGCATCGCGCAATCGAAGGTGTCGATCCCTAGCTCCACACCCGCGATCAAGTCGTCCACCTCGCCGATCCCCAGCAGGTGGCGGGGCAGCGCCTCATGCTCGCCGCCGAGCTCGCCGGTGGCGTGGCCGACCACTTCATACATCTGCTCCTTGCTGGCCCCCAGCGAGCCGCCGATCGCCACGCCGCCGCAGCCGCTCGCGGCGACGGTGCGCGCGGAGGCGCGACGCAGGTCCTCGTGGACGCCGCCCTGCACGATCCCGTACACCAGCTGCTCGGCGGGACCGTGCTCAGCGTGCCAGCTCAGGCAGCGATCCAGCCAGCGGTGGGTGCGCTCGGTCGAGCGCTCCGTGTATGCGCGGTCGACGTGGAACGGGGTGCACTCGTCGAACACCAGCGCGATGTCCGAGCGCAGCGCGGCCTGCACCGCCATCGAGCCCTCAGGCGAGAGGAAGCGCTCACGCCCGTCCACGTAGGAGCGAAAGCGCACCCCCTCCTCCTTGATCGAGAGGATCGCCCCAGCGCGCTCGCGAGACTTGCCCTGTCCCCCACCGCGCCCTCCTCTCTTCCCGCCGCTTCCGGATGCCACATCGGTGTGGCCGCCCGGTTGCTCGTCGGATGCGTCCCCTGCTCCACCGCCACCGCGCCCAGCCCGCCCCTTGATCTCATCCGCAACCGTGCCGTGACCCATCGAGAAGACCTGAAAACCGCCCGAGTCGGTGATCACTGGCCCCTCCCAGCCCATGAAGGCACCGACGCCGCCAAACCGCTCGATCAGCTCCGGGCCGGGGTTGAGCAGCAGATGGAAGGTGTTGCCCAGCACCATCTCATACCCCAGCGCGGCGACCTCCTCGGGCAGCAGACCTTTGACGGTGGCCTTCGTCGCGAGCGGCACGAACGCGGGCGTACGCACGTCGCCCCGGCGGGTGTGCAGCGTCGCGGCGCGGGCCCTCGACGCTGGATCGCGGGCTTCGATGCTGAGAGCGGCCACCGCGGCATCCTAGAGTTAGACGATGATCGCCTCACTGATCGACGTCAACCACCTGCTCGAAGTCTCGGGCTACCCGATCCTCTTTCTGCTGGTGATGGCCGAGTCCGGTGGGGTGCCGGTGCCGGGCGAGACCGCGCTGATCGTGGGCGGGGTGCTGGCGAGCCGCGGCAAAATGCAGATCGAGCTGGTGATCGCGGTGGCAGCGCTGGCGGCGATCGTGGGGGACAACATCGGCTACCAGATCGGGCGCGGGGGAGGACGCTGGCTGCTGGCACGCCCCGGCCCATTCCACCGCCAGCGCCTGACGGTGTTGGAGACGGGAGAGCCGTTCTTCGAACGCCACGGGCCGAAGGCGGTGTTCTTCGGGCGTTTCATCCTCGGTTTGCGCACGTGGGCATCGTGGCTGGCTGGCGCCAACCACATGCGCTGGCGCACGTTCTTCCTGTGGAACGCGCTCGGGGGGATCTGCTGGGCGACGGCCGTGGGGCTGATCGCCTACTTCGTCGGGCAGTCGGCGAGCAACGCGATCACGACGTTCGGGATCTACGGCCTGGTGGCGGTCGTGCTGGCGCTCGGAGGAGTGTTCATCCTGCACCGACGCCATCGCCGCCACCAGGTGGCAGAGGAGGAGATGCGCCACCAGCCAGCGACCGAAGCGGAGGAGTCCAAACGCCGCCAGGGGGCTGTCGAGACCGCCGACAAGGGGACCTGATCGACGTGGCGCTCAGGGTGCGACAGCGGAGCGACGGGGCGCGCCACAACCGCCGCCGCAAGGCGCGATGCGATCCCACAGCTCCGCGAGAGCGCCAAGCTCGTCCTCGGTGAAGCGCGAGAGGAACTGCTCGCGCACGACCGCAAGATGCGTGCCGCGCGCGGCGCTGAGTCGTTCGCGACCGAGCTCGGTGAGGCAGGCGTAGGCGCCGCGGGCGTCGTGTTCGCAGGAGCAGCGCTCCAACAGCCCCTCCTTTTCGAGCCGATCAGCCAGGCGGGTGAGCCCGCTGCGCGAGAGCTGGGCCTGTTCGGCGAGGTCGCACATGCGCATCCTGCCGCCCGGGGACTCAACCAGATGGTGGAGCACCTCGTAGGAGGAGAGGGGCAGCCCGTGGGTGCGTTCGAGCTCGGCGTCGACGCGTTTGGCGAGCGAGGCGTGCGCGCGCTTGAGCCCGCGCCAGGCACGGAGCTCGCCTTCGCTCAGCGTCTTCCCGCTGGTGCCTTCGCTGAGCGCCTGCGCCCCCGCGGCGAGCATGCTCGGCATGGGCAATTCGGTATTGATGGCTGTTGCGGTTGCCATTGCGCTCGGTGCGGACACGATCCGGACCCTCCCTGCTCAATCGAACATAGCAGCGAGCCGTCCCAATCACCGGCCAGCGGCGGCCGCGCACCCGGTCGTAGACGGGGCTGATCGAGCGGACATGAGGTCACTCGGCGGACGGCTGCGGGCGCGTGGCGCGCCACGCCCACCACATCGCCAGCGGCTGGAGCGGCAGCCGCGCATACAGCGCCCAGCGGGGGATGCGGCGGAACTCATCGGGATTGAGCGCCATGTGCAGGTTGGCGGGGAAGACCGCGACGAGCAGCGCAATCAGCCACAGGCCAGAGACACGCCGGGTGGGGGGCACCAGCACCCCCAGCCCACCGGCCACCTCGGCGACGCCGCTGACGGCGACGATCGTCTCAGCCCCGGCCCAGCGGGCCGTCCACGGCGGCACGATCTTGCGGTAGGGGCGGGGTATGACGAAGTGGTTGATGCCGGCAGCGACGAACACCATGCCGAGCAGCCGCGAACCGCGCCGGGGCCTCTGCGTGGGTAGGGATGTCTCTGTCATAGGATCAGCGAGCGCCCGGACATCTCCTCGGGCTGGGGGATGCCGAGTAGCGCAAGCACGGAGGGGGCCACGTCGGCAAGGATACCTTCGCCTTGCAGCAGCCGCACGCCGGGGAGCGTGAGGATCAGCGGCACCGGGTTGGAGGTGTGAGCGGTGTTGGGGGAGCCGTCGGGCTGGAGCATGTGCTCGGCGTTGCCGTGGTCGGCGGTGATCAGACAGGCGCCGCCGGCGGCGAGCACCTCCTCGACGACCTCGCGCAGGCAGGTGTCGACCGTCTCGATCGCGCGCACCGCGGCCGGGATCACGCCGGTGTGACCGACCATGTCGGGATTGGCGAAGTTGATCACCGCGAAGCGCGGCTGGTGCTCGCGCCAGGCGGCCAGGAAGCGGTCGGTGACCGCGCGGGCGCTCATCTCGGGCTCGAGGTCGTAGGTGGGGACATCCCGCACGGAGGGGGCCAGCTCGCGCCGTTCGCCGTCGTAGGGCGCCTCGTCGCCGCCGTTGAAGAAGTAGGTGACATGTGCGTACTTCTCGGTCTCGGCGACGTGCAGCTGCGCAGCGCGCGCGGTGGCGAGCACCCCGGCGAGCGTGGCGGCGGGGCGCTGCGGCGGGAAGGCGATCGGGTAGTCCCACTCTTCCTCATACTCCGTGAGCGTCGTGTACTGGTCGACCGGCTCGATCCCACGGCGCCCCTGCCAGCCGGGCAGCAGCTCCTCGCCCTCGCCGAAGCCCGGCTCGGCCAGCGCGCGTGTGATCTCGCGCATGCGGTCGGGGCGGAAGTTGAAGCAGAGCACGGAGTCCCACGGGCGGATCAGGGCCTCGTCGCCGATCGTGGTGGGAGCGATGAACTCGTCGGTCTCCCCCCGCTCGTAAGCGTGCTGCACGGCCTGCACGCCGGTCTCCTCGTGATGCTCAGCGCGGCCGTGGACGAGCAGGTCGTAGGCGGCCTGGATGCGCTCCCAGCGGCGGTCGCGGTCCATCGCGTACCAGCGGCCGACGACCGAGCCGACGCGCACCCTGCTGCGCTGGGCGGAACGGGGATGCTCGCCGAAGGCGGGTGTCCCCCGGCTGCGGCCAGGGGGCCACAGCTCCAGGCACCAGCGTTCGAGCAGCGCGACGTGCTCGATGCCAGATTTGGGCGGGGTGTCGCGGCCGTCGGTGAAGCAGTGGATCACAAGGTCGCGCACCGAGAGGCGGCCGGCGAGCTCGAGCAGCGCCTGCAGGTGGCCGAGGCTGGAGTGCACGCCGCCGTCGGAGACCAGGCCGATCAGGTGGACGCGCTCGGAACAGGTGAGCGCGTGGACGATCGCGGGGTTCTCGCTCAACACGCCGTCGAGCACGGCGTCATTGATGCGCGTGAGATCCTGGCGGATGACGGCGCCGGCGCCGAGGTTGAGGTGGCCGACCTCGGAGTTGCCCATCTGCCCCTCGGGCAGCCCCACGGCGCGCCCGGAGGCCGTCAGCGTGGTGTGCGGGTAGGAGCCCCAGAGCTCGTCGAACACCGGCGTGCGCGCCAGCGAGACGGCGTTTCCGGGGCCGGGATCGGCGAGGCCCCAGCCGTCCAGCACGACCAGGCAGGCGCAGGACAGGGGCAGCGTCGGAGGAGCGTCGCTCAAACCGATGCCCACGTTGTAATTGGGGGCGCATCCGCGCGGCGCATCTCGGGAACACCCTGCTGGGCGTGGGGCCTCCTGCCCCACGACAACCCGCTATGCCCCTGCCAACCGCTCACGAGGCCGCCTGCACGATCGCGGCGAACGCGTCGGCCTGCAGCGAGGCGCCCCCAACCAGCGCGCCGTCCACGTCGGGGAGCGTCAGCAGCGATGAGGCGTTGTCGGGGTTGACCGAGCCGCCGTAGAGGATCCGTACGCGCTCGCTCAGCTCGGCGCCGGCACGGTCGGCGATCAGCGCGCGGACGAACGCGACGGCATCCTGGGCCTGCTCGGGCGTGGCGGTCTGGCCGGTGCCGATCGCCCAGATCGGCTCGTAGGCGATCGCCACGTCGGGCAGCTGCTCGTCGGCGAGGCCCGCGAGGTCATCGCGGATCTGCTGGCGCAGCTTGCGCTCGGTGTCGCCGTCCGCGCGCTCGGTCTCGCTCTCCCCCACGCACAGGATCGGGTGCAGCCCGGCGCTCAGCGCGGCCGGCAGCTTCAGCGCGAGCGCGCGGTCGGTCTCGCCGAATAGGGCGCGCCGCTCGGAGTGGCCGAGCACCACGCCGTGGGCGCCGGTCTCGGCGAGCATCGGCGGGGAGATCTCGCCTGTATAGGCACCCTCGGGCTCGGCGTGCATGTTCTGGGCATACACCTCCACGCGCGAGCCGCGCGCGGAGTCGACCATCGCGCGCAGGTCGGTGAAGGGCACGCAGATGCCGACGTCGACGCCGCTCACCGCGCCGAGCAGCGGCAGCAGCGCCTGGATGTACAGCTCCGCTTCGGCCTCGGTCTTGTACATCTTCCAGTTGCCGGCGATCAGGGGAGTGCGCGTCATCGCCCAACTCCCACTCGGTCAGCGGGATCGAGGCAGCGCGCAGGCCGAGCGGCAGGGAGGCAGTGAACAGCGCTGCCCGCGATCGGAGGGATGTGCGCGCTCACGAAACGCAGGCGCCTTCCAGGGCTTGGATGCCGGGCAGCGCGCGGCCCTCGACCAGCTCGAGCGTCGCGCCGCCCCCGGTCGAGAGGTGATCGACCGCGTCCTCCAAGCCGAAGTGAGCGAGCGCTGAGGCCGAGTCGCCGCCGCCGACGACTGTCATGCCCGGCGCCTTCGCCACCGCTTCGGCGACCGCGCGCGTGCCCGACGCGAACGGCGCATACTCGAAGGCGCCCATCGGGCCGTTCCAGAAGACGGTGCCCGCACGCTCGATCTCGCGCCCGTAGCGCTCCACCGTGGCGGGGCCGATGTCGAGGCCCATCCACCCGGGGGGCACCTCCACGCCGTCGAGCGCGCGGTGCTGCGCGTCGTCGGCGAGACGGTCGCCGAGCACGAGGTCGCTCGGCACGAGCAGGCGCGCGCGGCCGGGCTGGGGGGAGTGCGTGTCGCTCGCCCGCGCGAGCAGGTGGCGCGCGTGCTCGACATCCTCCTCGCAACACAACGACTCCCCCACCGAGTGCCCCTGCGCGCACAGGAAGGGAAAGCACATCGCGCCGCCGATCATCACCACGTCGGCGACCTGCAGGAAGCGGTCGATCACGGCGATCTTGTCCGCCACCTTCGAGCCGCCCACAATCGCGACGAGCGGCCGCGCGGGATGCTCGAGGATCCCGGTGAGCGTCTTCACCTCGTGTTCGAGCAGCCGCCCGGAGGCGCTTGGTAGCAGGTGGGCGACGCCCTCGGTGGAGGCATGCGCGCGGTGGGCGACGCCGAAGGCGTCATTGACGTACACGTCGGCGAGCTCCGCCAAAGCGCGCGCGAAGGCCGGGTCGTTGCTCGTCTCGCCCTCCTCGAAGCGCACGTTCTCCAGCAGCAGCATCTCGCCGTCGTGGAGCTGCTCGGTGAGCGCCTTGACCTCCTCGCCCACCACCGCCGGTGCCAACGCGACCTGCGCGCCGGTCAGCTCGCTCAGGCGCGCAGCCACCGGCGCCATCGACAGCGCCTCGTCGACGTGCCCCTGCGGGCGACCGAGATGGGAGACCAGCACCAGGCGCGCGCCCTTGCCGCGCAGCTCTTCGATGCTGGGCAGCGCCGCGCGAATGCGGGTGTCGTCTGCTAGCTCGACCGCCCCCCCGGGGCCAGTGGTGAGCGGGACGTTGAAGTCCACGCGCACCAGCACGCGCCGTCCGTGAACGTCGAGGTCTTCGAAGCTTCTCACGCGATCCCCCCGGACCCTCTCCCTACAGGACCCTCTGCGCGAGGTCCACCAGCCGGTTGGAGTAGCCCCACTCGTTGTCGTACCAGGCCACGACCTTCAGCATCGTAGCGTCCACCACCGCGGTGAGCTGGGAGTCGACGATCGAGGAGTAGGCGGAGCCGACGATGTCGCTGGAGACGATCGGGTCTTCGGTGTAGGCCATGATCCCCTTCAGCGGCGCACTTTCGGTGGCGCTCTTCAGCGCGGCGTTGACCTCCTCGACGGTGGTCGGGCGCTCGCACTCGACGGTCAGATCGACGACCGAGCCGGTCGGCACCGGGGCGCGGACCGCGAAGCCGTGCAGCTTGCCCTGCAGCGCCGGGATCACGAGGCCGATCGCCTTGGCGGCGCCGGTCGAGGCCGGGATCAGGTTGATCGCGGCGGCGCGCGCGCGGCGCAGATCCTGGTGGGGGAGGTCCTGCAGGCGCTGGTCGGCGGTGTAGGCGTGGATCGTGGTCATCAGCCCGTGCTTGATGCCAACCGTGTCGTTGACCACCTTCGCGACGGGCGCGAGGCAGTTGGTCGTGCAGGAGGCGTTGGAGATCACGTGGTGCACGGCGGGGTCGTAGGCGGTCTCGAAGTTGACCCCGGGCACCACGGTCACGTCGGGGTCGGTTGCCGGCGCGGAGATGATCACCTTCTTGGCCCCGCGCTCCAGATGGATCGCTGCGTGGGCGCGGTCGGTGAAGCGCCCGGTGGACTCGATCACCACATCCACGCCCAACTCCTCCCACGGCAGCTTCGCCGGGTCGGTCTCGGCGAGCACCTTCAGCTCGTGGCCGTCCACCTCGATCGCGCCGGCCGAAACGGGGATGCGAGCCGAAGGCGAGTGTCCCCCGGCTTCGGTAAGCGCCCGCACCTCGCCTGGGTAGGGACCATTGATCGAGTCGTACTTCAAGAGGTGCGCGAGCGTGCGCGCGTCTGTCAGGTCGTTGACGGCGACCCACTCGATCGCGTCGCTGTCGGCGCGCGCCTTCGCGGCGCGCAGCACGTTGCGGCCGATGCGGCCAAATCCGTTGATTGCGACACGTACGGGCATTTTTTCCTCTCCAGCCTCCTTTTTTTGGGGGCGCAGACCAATAACGGGCGATGAGGTCGAAAACGAACGATGCCGGACCGTGGGAGCGTTTACCCCGACGACCCGGCTACATATCCAAGGCTATCGGACCAGGGGCCCGCAGCGACTTCGCCCGGCTTGCGCCCTAAAAACTCGTATACCTATGGTATATACATGTTGTTGGGGGGGACTGGGGTGCATATATAAAAATCTCAAGCCCGATAGCAATTGCGCACGGCTTTAAAAAAGTTAATAGGTATACCCACGCCCCCTAACGCGAGTTGGCGACGATCTCCACGCGCAGGCCGTCCGGATCGAGCAGGTAGGCGGCGTAGTAGAGCGGCCCGTAGCGGGTCCTCGACCCCGGCTCGCCGTCGCCCTGTCCCCCGGCGGCGAGGCCGGCCTCATAGGCGTGATCGACCGCCACGCGCCCAACGGCGCGGAAGGCAACGTGGCCGTAGCCGGGCGCGGGCGGGCGCCCGCGGGTGACGATCCAGAAGACCGGAGCGGTCACGCCGTAGGCGATCGCATGCTCGCTCTCGTGCATGCGGCGCACCCCGATCGCGTAGAACACCGCGTCGTAGAAGGCCGCCGAGCGCGCGAGGTCGGTGACCTCGACTCCAAGGTGGTCGATCATCGGCGGATTATGCGTCGCGCGAGCGCTTGTCGATGTCGCGGTGGGTGACCGCCACGGTGAGGGTGTCCTGCTCGCGGTAGCGCGCCGCCAGGCCCTCGGCGATCGCCACGGAGCGGTGGCGGCCGCCGGTGCACCCGATCGCCACCACGAGGTGGGCGCGGCCCTCGGCGACGTACTGCGGCAGCAGAAAGTCCAGCAGCGCGTACAGCCGCTCATACAGCTCCTCCAAGCGCCCGTCGCGGGCGACGTACTCCACAACGCGGGGGTCGATCCCCGTCAGCTCGCGCAGCTCGGGCACATAGTGGGGGTTGGGCAGGAAGCGCACGTCGAAAGCGAGATCCTCCTCGCGCGGGGGGCCGTGCTTGAAGCCAAAGCTCATGAACGTCAGCGCGAGGCGACCCGTGGCGCGGCGCGGCACCAGCTCATCGGCGATCTTGCCGCGCAGCATCGCCGCCGACATACCGGTCGTGTCGATCACAACATCGGCGCGGTTGCGCAGCGGCTCCAGCAGCGCGCGCTCGGCCGCGACCCCCGCGGTGACCGAGCCGTCGGGCGCCAGCGGGTGGCGGCGGCGGGTCTCCTTGTAGCGATTGACGAGCGTCTGCTCGGCCGCCTCCAGGAACAGCACGTGGTGGTCGAGGCCAACCGACTCGAGTTCGTCCACCACCGCCTGTAGCGCCTCGAAGTAGACACCGCCGCGCACGTCGGAGACGACCGCGGCGCGCTCGACCTTCGAGCCCTCGTGCATGAACAGCTCGGTCAAGGAGCGGATCATCTCCGGGGGGAGGTTGTCCACGCAGAAGTAGCCGGCGTCCTCGAACACGTTCATCGCCGTGGACTTGCCCGCGCCGGAAAAGCCGGTGATCACCACGAGCTCCTTGAGGCTCGACTTCACGACCGGCTTGCTCTGCTGGAAGCGGAGCGGGCCTCGAAGCGGTCGAAAGACGGACACCTCTTGATTGTGCCGCCTCGCGCGGACACCGGCGGCACCAGCCTGTTACCAGCAAAACGCCCCGGAGACGGTCAAGGAGCAAACGAGGCCAGGATCCGATCCCGCCCGCACCCGCGAAGTGCACTGGCGGAACAACGGGATCGCGGCTGATCACCCTGTCCTATTGAGACGGGCGTGCAGCTCCCTCGCCACCTTTGCCGGCAGCCCCGGCACCGCCTGCAGTTCCTCGCGGGAGGCTCCCACTACCGCCTCGGGCGAGCCGAAGCGGGCGAGCAGGGCGCGCTTGCGTGCGGGGCCGACGCCCGGCAGCTCGTCCAGCAGCGAGCTGGTCAGCGCGCGATCGCGGCGGCTGCGGTGGTGGGTGATCGCGAAGCGGTGGGCCTCGTCGCGGGCGCGCTGCAAGAGCTGCAGCTCGGGCGTGGAGTGGTCGAGCACGAGCGGCGTGCGGCGGCCGGGGATGAACACCTCCTCGATCCGCTTGGCGAGCGAGATCACCGCCACCCCGCGCTCGCGAAAGCCGCGCAGCGGCTCGATCCCGGCCGCGAGCTGGCCCTTGCCACCGTCGATCACTACAACGTTGGGCAGCGCCGCGAAGCTCGCGTCGTACTCAGGGTCGTGCGGGGAGAGGTCGGCCTGGCGCTCCCACTGGGCAAAGCGGCGGCTCAGCACCTCCGCCATCGCCGCGTAGTCGTCGGACTCGCCCTCTCCCAGGGTGCGGATCTTGAAGCGGCGGTAGTCGGATTTCTTCGGTGCGCCGCCCTCCAGCACGACCATCGCGGCGACCGTGTGGGTGCCGCCGAGGTTGGAGATGTCGAAGCACTCGATCCTCACCGGCGGCACGTCGAGGCCGAGCGCGCTCTGCAGCCCCTCCAGCGCCTCTACGCGGCTCTGGCGGCGGCGCTCGGCGCGCAGATGCTCCTGGTCGAGCGCGAGCCGCGCGTTGCGCTCGGCCAGCTCGAGGATGCGGCGCTTGTCGCCACGCTCGGCCGCGCGCAGCTCGACGGGGCCACCGCGGCGGCTGGCCAGAGCCTCGGCGAGGGCGTCCAGGCCGGAGGGTCCGTCGTCCGTGCGGGAGGGGGCCCTCCCAAGCGACGCGCTCCCGTCGGTGTCCGTCGCCTCAGGCCCTCCGGGCCGAGCCTGAACCAGCTCCCGCTGCACCACGATCTGCGCGGGGATCGAGCTGTGGCCGGCGTAGTACTGGAGCATGAACTCCTCCGCGACCTCGGGCAGGGCGCGCTCGGCCTCGTTGGCGAGGTAGAACGACTGGCGGTCGGAGAGCACCCCGTCGCGCACCTGGAAGACCTGGGCGTTGGCCTCGGTGCCGTCGAGCGCGACCGCCACCGCGTCGAGCGTGCCGATCGAATCGCTGGCTACGCGCTGGCGCTCCAGCAGCGAGCGCACCGCGCGCAGGCGGTTGCGCTCCAGGGTGGCCTGCTCGTACTCCTGCGCCTCCGCCGCCGTCTTCATCCGCGCCTGCAGGTCGCGCTCGATCGTGCGGTAGCGCCCGGAGAGGAAATCCACCACGCCGTCGATGCTCCGGCGGTACTGCTCCTTGGTGACATAACCGACGCACGGGGCCTCGCAGCGCTTGATGTAATAGTCCAGGCAGGGGCTGCCGCTGCGCCGCCCCGGCTCGGGGCCGGTGCAGGAGCGGAACATGAAGATCTTCGTCAGCAGGTCGAGCGTGCCGCGCACGCGCTTGGCGTTGGAGTAGGGACCGAAGTAGGCCCGGCCGGGGCGGTGGCGCTCGCGCGTGAAGTACACCCTCGGGAAGTCCTCGTCGAGCGAGATCGCGATGAACGGGTAGGACTTGTCATCGCGCAGGCGGATGTTGAAGCGGGGGCGGTACTGCTTGATGAAGCTCTGCTCCGCCAGCAGCGCCTCGGCCTCGGAGCCGACGACGACGAACTCGATCTGCTCCACGGCAGCGACCATCTCCGCGTGGCCGGGGCTGCTTGGTACCTGCGCCTTTGAAAAATGCGAGGCGACGCGCTTGCGGATCGACTTCGCCTTGCCGACGTAGATCACGCGGCCTTTGCCGTCGCGGAAGAGGTACACCCCCGGCTGGTCGGGGAGGCCGCGGCGCTGTTCAGCGAGCGTGGCGGTCATCGGCGGCGGTCGGGGCGGGGAACCGGCGCGGGCGTGCTCGGCGGGGCTGGCGTGCTCGGCGGGGCTGGCGTGCTCGGCAACGGGCGCGTGATCAATAGCTGCGCGAGTAGCGGTAGAGCGCGAACAGCGTGTACACGACCAGCCCGAGCACCACAAACCAGGCGAACTCGCCGAAGCCTGTTTCCCACATCCGCGGTTTGGCCGCGACGGTCACCGTGCCCACGCCGAGCACCCCGTAAAGCAGCGCGCGGCGGCGGTCGCCGAGGCTGTAAATGTCGACGCGCCGCGACAGGTAGATCCGCAGACCCGCGAAGCCGAGGCCGAGCATGAAGGCAACGCCGAGGATCGTCTGGAAGGTCGCGGCCGCGCGGCTGCCGCCCGGCAGGTATGCGACCGCGGCTGCCAGCAGCAGCAGGATCGCCACATTGCGTGCGGTCTTCTTGCGGTCGTCCATCGTGCTTCAGTCTAGTTCGCCCGCCCCACGCCCTGGCGGCCGCTAGGTGCGCGGCCGAACCCTTGGGGAGCTTCACCCCACCAGCGCTTCGAGGCGCGCGTAAGCGGACTCGACGGCGCGACGCGCCGCGGTGTGGCGGGCCTCGGACTTCGCCGACTCGTACTTGGTCGCCCACGCCGCCGGGTCGGCCAGCGTATCCTCGACCTCGCGCAGCGCCGCCTCGGCCGCTTCGATCTCAAGCTCCGCCTTTTGCTGATCGTTGAGGCGATTCTTGGAGGGGCCCTTCGGCTTGGCCTTGGGCTTCGCCTTTGCCGCCTTCGGCTTCGTGCCGGGCGTCTCGCCGGGCGCAGCGCCGTTTGCGGAGGCGGTGCCGCCGCCCGTGCCCGCGCCGCCGAGACCGCCATGCCCCGCTGTCGCACCGTTTGTGGCGCCCGACCCGTCCAGCGCCGTGGGCGGGTGGGTCCCGGTCAAACGGCGCTCTTCGCGCACTCGCACATACTCCGGCCAGCCGCCCTCGTAGCTGCGCAGCGTGCGGCCCTCCACGGCGATCGTGCGGGTGCCGACGGCGTCGAGCAGCGCGCGGTCGTGGGACACGAGCAGCACTGCGCCTTGGAACGCTTGCAGCGCGTCCTCCAGCGCCTCGCGGCTCTCGATGTCGAGGTGGTTGGTGGGCTCGTCGAGGATCAGCACGTTGGCGCCGGAATGCACCAGCACCGCGAGTGAGAGTCTGCGGCGCTCCCCGCCGGAGAGGCCCGCCAGCGGTTTTTCGGCCTCCTCGCCGGAGAAGAGGAACTGGCCGAGCAGCGCGCGTGCCTTGTTCGGCGTCAGGCTGGTCGCCCGCTGCGCCGCGTCGAGCACGCTCTGGCCCGGCGAACCCCCGGCGCCCAGCTCATCCGCGTGCTGGGAGAGGTAGCCAACCTTCACGTTGTGCCCGGTGCTGAGGCGGCCCGCCGCCAGTGGACGCTGTCCGGCGAGCGTCTCGATCATGGTTGTCTTGCCGCTGCCGTTGGGCCCCACCAGCGAGACGTGCTCGCCGCGCTCCAGCCACAGTTCTGCCTGCTCCAGCAGGGTTATCGCCGGCTCTCCCACCTGTATGAGGCCACCGCTCAACTCGAAGATCACCCTGCCCGAGCGCTCCGGCGCCTTGAACGCGAACTCCAGGCCCTGGCCGTCGCGCGGGTCGCGCTCGATCCGCTCGATCTTCGCCAACTTCTTCACGCGCGACTGCGCCTGTTTGGCCTTCGTCGCCTTGTAGCGGAAGCGCTCGATGAAACGCTCCATGCGCTCGATCTCCGCCTGCTGCTTGTCGATCGCCTTGCCCTGCGCGATCTCGCGCGCGGCCTGCTCGCGGCGCCAGTTGTGCCAGCTGCCGGCGAAGAAGCGCGAGCGGCCGGCCTCCAGCTCGAGCACGGCGGTGCCGACGGCCTCCAGGAACCAGCGGTCGTGGGCGACCAGCACGATCGCGGCGTCGAGACCCGTCAGCGTCTGCTCCAGCCACTCCAGCGACTCGATGTCGAGGTGGTTGGTGGGCTCGTCCAGCAGCAGCACGTCCGCGTTCGTCGCCAGCGCCCGCGCCAGCGAGGCGCGCGTCAGCTGCCCGCCGGAGAAGGTGTCCAACGGGCGCTCCAGGTCCTTCTCCGCAAACCCCAGCCCCCTCGTCATCACGGTCGCGCGGTCACGCCACAGGTAGCCCCCGAGCGCCTCGAGTCGCGCCTGCGCCCGTGCGTAGCGGTCGAGGGTCGTCTCCTCGGTAACAGCACCCTCCCCCATCCTCCTCTCCAAATCCGCCAGCTCCGCCTCCGCGGCCAGCTCCTGCACGCAGCCCGACAGCACATACTCGCGCAGCGCGATTCCGCGCTCGCGTGGCGGGCGCTGATCGTGGAGCGCCACGCGTGCGCCCTTCTGCAGGCTGAGCTCACCCTTGTCGATCGACTCTTCCCCCGACAGCATCCGCAGCAGCGTCGTCTTGCCCGCGCCGTTGCGCCCGGCGATCGTCATCCGCTCGCGCCGCTCCAGCTTGAACGACACCCCGCGCAGCAGCGGTTTGCCGGCGATCTCCTTGTGGAGGTCCGATGCGATCAGCACAGCCATGTCGCTCGCATGGTAGGCGGGCCGCGGTATCCGGTTTGACCGGCCCGTCGCGATTGGTCGCCCGTCAGCCAGAGCGCGCCGCTCAGCCGAGCGCTCCGATACCATTGTTGCCCTCATGCGCCGCCTGCTCTGGAGCCTCCCCACCGGCATCGCCCTGCTGCTGCTCGCCGCCCCCGCGGCGCTCGCGGCGAACGACGGGCGCGGCTTCTACGGGGCGACCGACGACAAGGTGGTGACCCTCGCCGGGTTCATCCTGATCATCTTCTTCCCGACCTTCGTGCTGCTCGCCAGCCTGCTGCAGAAACATCTCGAAAAGCGCAAAGACGCGCGCGTCGCCGCGGCGCGCTCGCACGCCAACGGGGACCGTTTCAGCGGCGGCTGGTAGTCGCGGCAGGGCGGCGCGGATGAGCGGAAGCGTCGAGCCGAGCGAGCCCGACCCCGACCCGCCGGTGGGTGGGGCACCGGTCACCTACGAGCGCCGCGGCTCGGCGGCGCTCCTGACGATCGACCGCCAGGAGCGGCGCAACGCCGTCGACGGCCCCACCGCCGTCGCCCTGCACGAGGCCTACCTGCGCTTCGAGGCCGACGACGAGGCGCGCGTGCTGGTGCTCACCGGGGCGGGCGGCGTCTCCTTCTGCGCCGGCGCCGACCTGAAGGCGATCGAGACCTTCGGCGGGCGCCTCACCGCGCCCGAGGGGCCGATGGGCTTCACCCGTTTGACGCCGTCGAAGCCGACCGTCGCGGCGATCTCCGGCTTCGCGCTCGCCGGGGGGCTGGAGCTGGCGCTGTGGTGCGACCTGCGGATCGCGACCGAGGACTCGCGCCTCGGCTTCCCCGAGCGCCGCTGGGGGGTGCCGCTGATCGACGGCGGCACCCAGCGCCTGCCGCGCATCGTCGGCCTCGGCCGGGCGCTCGACATGACCCTCACCGGGCGCATCATGGACGCCTCCGAGGCCCTTTCGATCGGGCTTGTCACCGAGGTGGTCCCGCCCGGTCGCCACCTCGAGCGGGCGCTGGAGCTGGCCGACGGCCTCGCCCGCTTCCCGCAGCGCACGATGCTCGCCGACCGCTCCGCCGCGATCCATGGGCTCGGGATGCCGCTCCCCGACGGTCTCGCGCTCGAGGCCCGCGCCGGCCCGGACGTGTTCGAGGATGCGATCCGTGGGGCAGCGCGCTTCGCGGGAGGGGAGGGAAGAGGGGGGGCTGGGGCTGGGGCTTAGGTTAGGCACCGGCCCGATGGGCTCCGTGCTACAGGCTGCCCCGCGGCACGATCCAGCGCGTGGGCTGATTTGTGATCGCTGCGATGCGGTCGAAGTCCTCGTCGTAGTGCAGCAGCTCGACGCCCGCCGACTCCGCGGCAGCGGCGATCAGGAGATCCGCATGGCCGACGGAGCGTTGGTGGGCGCCACCCTGGTGGGCCAACTCGCGGTAGACCTCAATCGCACGACCCCACTGCGCCGGCTCAATCGGGCATTGGGGAAGCTCTTCCATCTGCGCCCTGCGCTCGTCGAACTCCGAGCCGTTGCGAACGCCCTGGAGTAGCTCCAGCGAGACCATTTGGCAGGTACCGATCAGCCCGGCGATCATCTTCCGGCCGAATGAGATCTGCAGCTCGGGTAGACGGCGCGAGATTTGCCACGCACTTGTATCAGCCAACTGCTGCACTTCTCTCCTCAATTGCGCCCCACGGCCTCGTTTCGATGCGCGAGCGTCGCATCTCCTTCAGGTCTTCGAGCGTCAGTCCGCCCAGATCCCATTCCGACAGCCGCCGCAAACGGTCGTAGCGGACCACGTCGCGCAGAGCGGCGTGCACGGTCTCCGTGGTGTTGCCCGCCTCCAGCACCTCTCGTGCCTGGGCGACCAGCTCCATGTCCAGATTGATCGTCGTTCGTTTCACCATAGGCACCCTCGCATGTATTAGACCCAATATCAAGAGCCATATGAGAATTGTAGCAGTGTGTGCACGAACCCGTCACACTCCAGGCACATACGTCACACTCCGGTACGCAAGGCCCGCTTTGGGCTCCCGCCGCGATGCACCCGAGGGTGGGAGCCCTGCTCAGGCCTCGGCGGGCGTGGCCTGGCGGCGGATCGTGCGCTCGATCTCCGCGCCCTTCGGGGTGAGCCGCCACACATTCGGCTCCCCGCGCGCGGGGCCCGCGCCGCCGTTCTCGATCAGGCCGAGGTGCTGCAGGCGGGCCAGTAGCTTCGAGATCTGGCCCTGGTCGGCGACGTCGGCGGCTTCGGAGACGCGGCGGTTGCTGGGGCCCGGTCCTCGACCATTGCTCAGCTCGGCGATCGCCAGCAGCACCCTCACCGTGCGGTAGGTGAGGCGCATGTCCAGTTCGCGCAGCGGGTCGCCGGGCGGCGGGGGGGCGCGTTTGCGGCGGGGCCCGGGCCTCGAGGTCTCGCGCGCCGCGGCGGACTGGCCCTGGTACGGCAGCACGATCATCCCCATCAGCGGACCGAGCAGGCTCACCATCGGCTGGGCACCGCGAGCCGAGGCGGGGATCGTCCGCGTGCGGCCCTCCCGGGCACCGTTCGCACGCGCGTCGCGGCTTGCCAGTCGCGCGTGCAACACCCCCAGCACCGCGCCGACCACACCCTCCGCCGTCAACCGCGTCGGCTTCACACCGGCCCTTGCCTCCTTGCGGCCCTCGTGCACCGCGTCGATCAGCGCACCCACCACCTCCATACGGCGCCCCAACGCGACCGGGCCCGCACCGAGCGCGTCCACGATGCACAGCGCGCCCATCCCCGGCTCGTCCTCCAGGTACTCCAGCAGCGCGCGTAGACCGGCACGGACCCGCTCACACCATGGGCCCGGTGACCGGAACGCGGGAACTACCCGCTTCGCGCCGCGCTCGACCGCCTGATCAAACGCCGCGAGGAAGCAGTCCTCACGGTCGTCAAAGAGTTCGTAGAACGTGCGGCGCGAGACCCCCGAGCGCGCGACGATGTGCGACACCGTCACCCCACCGGCCCCACGCTCCCCGGAGACCTCCACCAGCGCGGTGATCATCCTGGAGCGCTGGATCTCCGCCACACCGCCACGGCCACCGCCACGGTCCACGTCACCGTGCGCCGGGTCACCGTGCTCCAGGCGACGCTCCACACCACGGGCAGCGCCGCCACCACGAGCACGCAAAGCCACTGCGGCCACCGGACCTCTACCAACTACGACGCCATTAGCCCTTCTTCTTGCTGGCGTGCTTGGGTTCGGCATGCCCACGCTTGCCTTTCTTCTTGCGCGCGTGGCTTGCCTTCTTGCTCTTGGGGCAGCCGGTGACCGCGATCTTCGTGCTCTGGTGGAGCACGAGCCCGTTCTGCCCGGCCATTTCCGTGGGCATGATCAGGCTCTTCGCCTTGCAGAGGTTCCCGTTCGCCGTCAACGCCGGGAATTCCCGCTGCGGCAACGTCAATTCGAAGCTCGAGAACGGGACATCCGGGACCGTGCTGAACGTCGCTGTCGTGATCCCCGCTTTACTGATCTGCGTTTCCCCGTGCACCTGCACCGTCACACCATTCTCGCCCGTAAGGACGAGAATCAATTCCGGGTACCTCGCACCACCATGCGACACGAAGTACGCCGTACCCGACAAGCCGCCTGGCAGCACCGGTGTGGAGACCTTCACCTGCCCGACCTGCGAGGCAGTCGGGCAGCTCTTCGGGTCTTCCGCGAACACCCTTTCCGTGCACGCCTTCTGCAACGTTTTCAACGGCGTCGGCAGCTGCTTCGGCAACGACACCCTCACCCGCTGCACATTCGCGATACTACTCAACCCACCTTCATCCGGCAACGTGAGAGTCACGCGCAGACTCGCGCCTTCCGTGCGCGACGTCCTTGCGCTCGTCGACACCCTGAACGTCGGGTCGAACGTCAAGCTCCGACACGACCCAACCTGAAACGAGCTCGACAACGCCGCTGTCGCGCCTTCGATACTGGTCGCGGTCCCCGAGAACGACTGCGGGTCGCAGTTCGTCGGGTTGAACATGAATTCCTTACGGTCGATCACCGCGTTGATCGTGCGCATATCGACCGGCACCCCGTCCAAGATCCTCGGCAGCGGATCCGTCGTGATCGTCAACTGCGAGGTCTGCGGGTCCACTTCGATCTTCCCCCGTACGACCGTGGTGCCGAGGTTGAACGGCCCGGCGATCACCGGAACCGCGATGATCAGGCTGTACGGGGCGCCCCCATACGGGCCACCGATGTAGATCGGCGCTTCAGGCTCACCTTCCTCCGGCACATACAACGGATACGGGCCAGGACCCGCACCCACCACCGTATGCCCGATCCGCGAGCTCGCCGCGCATTCGCCTTTCGCTGCCTGCGGTTCTTCGCACAGCGACACGTGGCTGATCATCCCCAACAACCCCGTTGGTGTCTTGAACTGCAGTTTTGAGATCCGCTGCTGACCATCAGCACGCGATAGCAAGAGCGAGAAGTTCGTATAGCCACCCGCCTGGTCGGTCGTCGCACCCGCGATCATCGACGGCGAAAACGGCAACGGCGACACGCACCCCGACCCATCGGGGCCACCTTCGATCGCGAACTCGCTCGACGGAAAGACATCCGGCACAAACGGGCTACTCCACGGCGAGAAATCCGACGTCGACGTATACAACCCACACTCTGTGGGTGTTGCCAACGCCGCCTGCGGCCCACCGCTAAAGGACAGCTTGAAGTCCGTGAACGGCAGCTCCGGGGTATTTTCGAAGGTCGTCGTTAGCTGTCCCGTCGCTTCGTTCAGCGACACGTTTCCAACAAGCTTTATTTCCACACCCTCGCCCGCCAACGCAACAAGCAATTTGATGTGCGGAGGGTTGGATTCAAGGACATACACCTCGCCCTCGATCGGTTCTGTCAGGACGGGGGTCGTGACCTGCGCCGTCCCGACCTGCGACGCCGACGGACACGACGGCGGACCTTCCGCCCCCACACCATCCCGCGCCAACGGACATAGCGCCAATCCCGCGGCGCGAGCAGGACTGATCACCACACCTTCGGGAAGCACAACCGTAGCGTTCTTGATATTCGACTCCGAAACCCCTCCGCGAGCCAATAGACCTTCCTGCGGGACTTTCACGTCCGTCGTCAACCCCGCCGGCGTATCCGCGTGGGTGGTATCCGGGGAGACCGAGATGAACGGACCGAACCCAAGACCATCACAACCCGTCAACCCCGTCGGCTCACCCTCGGCGTCATGCGAAAGGAAGCTCGCTTCGCTCGTGCTCGCATTTTCCCACGTATCGACACCGGCAGTAAATGTCTGCGGTCCTTCGCACGAAGTCGGCAACGTCAACAACGGCTTCGGCACGGCACCACTCGTACAGCCCCCCGCAAAACATTCTTCTCCACGTCGTTCGGAATCATGGGTAGCTGCTGCTGGAACACCCCAAATCGTAGCAGAGTTAAACGCGATCGTACGGTTCTGTGGAAGGTTCTCGACGTGCACCGTGATCCCATAGTCACCCCCGCTGCGCACCTTTGATTCGAGAAACACCTGATTGCCGGCGACTTCGAAACCGAACAGGGCCGGCGCGCCCGCAGACGGCACGAGATTGTAGATCGGCCGCGTGAAAATATAACCCTCTTCTCCGAAGTAATGACCCTTTTCGCTCTCGCCGGTGAAAGCAAATGTATCGATACCGACCTGCGTCGAAGCAGGACAGAGTTCGTCGTCGAACTGCTCGCGGGAGCACTGGGGCGCGGCATTGGGATCACCGACGAAGCCCCGCGGAAAGCTTAGTTCAATGTTCCTCGCTTCGCCACCAGTTAGTTCGAATTTTTCTTCCCCTTCTTCCCGTAGTGTGGCTGCGGTGTTCAGATCGAACGAGAACGTCAGATCGTATGGATGAGACCCGGCCTGCGTATCGATAGTGCCGTTGGCGTTACTGAACCAGCCATCGAAGTCCGCGAACCCAAATCCCGGCGACGACGAACCGAACGTAACCCGGTCGGCGATAGCCGCGGGCGTCGGAGCGCCACCACCCGCTACCGTCACACGATTAATTTCCGTACCAACGGCATCGGCGTCCACTCGAACACCAAACGACACCGGATAATAGCCCCCACGAAACTCTTCACCATATGTGTATTCCGATTTGGGCGAGTTGAGAAATATTTCTTCGGCGGACGGTACCTGACAGATTACGATCCTAGTGCCGCTGCATTTCCCGCCAACACCGGCTGGGCCGGTCGCAGTCAAACCTTTCGGCAGCACATCGGTGACCGTCGCACCGCCGCTGCTGGTGGCCGCTCCGACATCGTAGACATCGATCTGGATCACACCCGTTCCCCCGGGCCGCAGATACGTCGGCAGCGTCCGTACCGTAGCCTGCCATCCGGGACTAGCCGTTTCTGCTCCCGCCGAGGCGGCGATCAACCACAGCAAGACGATAAGCAAAGCAGCCACCAACCCGACCGCAGGTATCTGCCGGGACTTCACGCGCCTGCTCATCATCGCTCTCCCTTACTCGAATGCTCTGTCTTCTTGTCCGGCCTGGTGCGCGTGAGGCATCTGCCGCGCCGTTTGACGAAGCCCCGTTTACACGACCGGGGCCTACTCTTATGCTTTGACTTGGATTTGACAGACGGCGGCACGCGCGACACGAAATTGCCGACGCCGTTGAACGTCGCGCTCGCGGGGGTCGCAAAGATCGGCGGTGCCGGTGGCGCGCCCTGACATCCGCTGCCCGTGCACACCGCCGGCGAGATCGGCGGCACGCCACCCACACGCGCGTCATAGAGATTGAAGTTTTCATTGCCCTCAACCGCCAACTGCGCCCGGGTGATGATGAACACATCATTCCCATTGGCACTCGCATCCGCCAAGCTCGAGATAGCGGGGCTCGTACCCGCAGACAGCAGATATTGGCATCCAGCCGGTTCATGACAGCTACCGACACCGTCACGCTCCCACTCATACACATCCTGCGTGCCGTCGGTATCCCGCGCCACGAGCGGGGCCTCGCTTTCGAAGAACACACGGCCGCCGTTTTCGGAGATCCACCGATACTGATATGTGTCCTGAAAGCTTATCTGCAAAGAGGCCGCAGCACCAGATTCTCCGCTGCGACTACATGATACGCACGTCAAGGTGCTTAGTTCGGCGTCGTAGAGATATATCTCCGAACGGTTTTCATTTGGATACCCCGTCAATTCTAGTCCCGACAGGAACCCAAGCTGACGCCCGTCTGGCGTCACCTCATACGTGCGAGCCCCAAGATCCGGCTGCGCTATATTTGAGGACAGCTGCGCGATGAAGGTATCGACACCATCGTGCCACAGATAGAGACGGTAGGCAGCATCGAGGTAATAAACATATTCCCCGTTCTGCTCGCTCGCGCCAAGCACACCCGCCACGCTCTCCGCCAGTCGTTCTCGTACCTTGTTTTCCACGTCGAAACGATAAAGCACTTCGCCTTCGGTATAGAAGACATACCGGCCGTCGGACGTCGCGGCCCAAAAGTGGGCAGGCCCTTCGGAGACCGCTACCGTGCACGCATCCGTGGAGACCGCGCATTCCCCGTTACCGCCAATGGAGCTCTGCGGCTGAGTGTCATTCTCGCGCACGAAGATGCGATCTTCATCAGCGCCAGGGTGCAGATCGGTCCAGAAGACGCGGGACCCATCCGCCGAAATCACATTACCAAAAGCATGACCACGACCAAGCAGGTAGCCTCCCGGTTCCGCGAAACCGAACGTAGCGTTTGGCTCGCTTTCTCCATCCGGAAGCACGTTGACAAGACGCAAATGACCATCGACCGAGTCATACAGGTTGTTTTCGTCGGCTTCCGTGCTCTGGTCCGCTTCCGGCACGGACGGCAGCGCGTCGTTGGCCATGAACAAAAGATGTTCCGAATCCGCCGAGGAGCCCGCATACACGAGTGAAGGACAGTAGAAACCAGCAGTCTCTTGGTATGTTGTGAATTCGTTCGGACCTCGATGGGGCGGCTTACCCGTAAAGAGCGCACGATAGCTCCCGTCGTCGCTCTCGCGCTCGTACAAAACCGGGTACCCTTCTCCTGGCGCACCGGCGGCCAGCGGCGGCAGCCCTCGAGAACACGACTCCAGAATCCCCACCGAGAGATCACTGGAGAACCCCTCGTAAAACGGTGTGCCGTAGCCCGCAGGCTGTATATTCGCCTGCGTCCATCCACGCTGTGGCGAACGCGTCGCCAAATACTCATTCCCCAACCCAAAGCCGCTGCTCCCGCTCCCACCCGAGGTAGGAGCACCCACATACGCCACCGCTTCCCCATCGGCCGCGGCCTCGAACGGAAATTCCGTCTCAAATTCAGGTCCGTAGACCTCGCCGTTGTCGTCGTTGGGCGGGGTGACCATTTCGTATACCCGGCCGTCGGGCAAGCCCAGCAGCCCGGTGGGCAGCGTCGTCAGGATCTCGGCCGATCCGCTCACGGACCCAAATTCGTTGCTCGCGACCACCCGGAAGTGATACGCAGTGCCAGGCTGCAGGCCGCTCAAGATAGCCGGCGCGCCCACTCCGCTTTCCACCGCGCCGATGTTTGCGGTGGGCGTCACCGCACCATATGCGGCGGTGGGGCCATATTCGTAGAAGTACGCGGTGGGCGACCCCTCCGCATCGATCTGTGCTTCAACCGTGGCGCTCGCCGAGCCCACATGCGAGAAGGACTCCCCTTCCACCACCGGCGCTTCAGAGCCAGCCGCCACTGCCTGCGCGCCCCCAAACATCAGCCCACCCACCAGCGCACACAGGGTTGCCACAGTCAGCCTACGAGCAGCATTCATCACACCGTCTCCTCCAAGACAGAGGGGACGACCCCTCGATTACAAGACACAATGCGCCGAGGGGCGCCTACAACCATCACACGCGCGAGAGACCCCAACCGGGCCGCCGCAAACCCACCCCGCGCGGGGAACCCAACGAGACGGCGCAAACGCGCCCGATGAGGAGCCTCGGGGCCTAGACCCCTAGCCGAAGAGAGAGAGAGAGAGAGAGAGATGCGACAGCGCCAAGCTGGCGCATCTAGCATCACTCTCCAGGCGGGGTGCGATGACCCCTGGCACGTTGTTCCCTCTCAAAGACACGCGAAAACCAACTCCCTCACCGAAATGACCCGGCCCCTCTCCCAAGCAGACCCTTGTCAGTACATCCAAGGCCGGCAACAAGGCACCCGGCCCAGACCCAGTCCTATGTTCAAAACCCAACGCCCTGCGCCCAAGCCTGCGGCACCTGACGAGGCCACTATAGACACTTCGGACGGTGTTGTCAACTCCCAGGGTCGACCGGACCCCATGCCCGCAGTCACGGAGACCAGGCTAGAATGCCCACATGGCTGCATCCGTCGACTTCACGATCGCCTTTGACGAGCCTGACGAGGACGGCTGGATCGTCGCCCGAGTGCTGGAGGTACCCGGGGCGCTCAGCCAGGGCCGCACACGTGCTGAGGCCCGGGCGAATGTCCTGGACGCGCTGCGCACGGTACTGACACCGGACGATGAGCTGGCGGGGCAGGTCCCGCAGGCCGACCTCGAGCATCTGCGCTTCGTCGCGGCGTGAAGCGACGCGAGCTGGAACGGCATCTTCGTGCTCACGGCTGCCGGGAGGTCGGCGGAGCAAAAGCACGCGAAGTGGCGCAGCACACAGGGCGAGGTATCTGCGCTCCCGCGACACAGGGAGATCGGGCCAGGACTGACGCGGTCGATTTGCAGGCAACTCGGTGTGCCGCTGCCGGAGGGATCCCGCTAGATAGACGGCGCGGCCTGTAGGCGGATCGTGCGCTCGATCTCCGCACCCTTCGCGGTGAGCCGCCACACGTTCGGCTCCCCCCTCGCGGGACCGGCCCCGCCATTCTCGATCAGGCCGAGGTGCTGCAGGCGCGCCAGCAGCTTCGAGATCTGGCCCTGGTCGGCAACATCGGCCGCTTCCGCTACCCGACGGTTGCTGGGGCCCGGTCCCCGGCCGTTGCTCAGCTCGGCGATCCCCAGGAGCACCCGCACCGTGCGGTACGTGAGGCGCATGTCGAGCTCGCGCAGCGGGTCGCCGGGCCGCGAGGTCGCGCGTTTGCGGCGGGGCCCGGGTCTCGAGGTCTCGCGCGCCGCAGCCGCTTGGCCTTGATATGGCAGCACGATCATCCCCATCAAGGGACCGACCAGCGCCGCCATCGAAGCCCCGCCACCGTTGCTACGGGCCTCGTTGCCTGCCAGCCGCGCGTGCAGCACCGCCAGTACCGCGCCGACCACGCCCTCGGCCGTCAGCCGCGTCGGCTTCGCACCAGCCCTTGCCTCCTTGCGGCCCTCGTGCACCGCGTCGATCAGGGCGCCCACCACCTGTCTGCGGCGCTCCAGCGCGTCCGGACCCGCGCCGAGCGCGTCGACGATGCAGAGCGCACCCATCCCCGGCTCGTCGTCCAGGTACTCCAGCAACGCACCCAGGCCGGCTCGGACCCGCGCACGCCATGGGCCCGGCGCCCGGAACGCCGGGAGCACGCGCTTCGCTGCGCGCTCGACCGCCTGGTCAAATGCCGCGAGGAAGCAGTCGTCCCTGTCGTCGAACAGTTCGTAGAACGTCCTGCGCGAGACGCCCGAGCGCGCGACGATGTGCGCGACCGTCACCCCACCAACGCCGCGCTCGCTGGCGACCTCCACCAGCGCGGCGATCATCCTCGCACGCTGAATCTCCGCGACGCCACCACGGCCACCGCCCCGGTCCACGTCGGTGTGAGCCGGGCGGCGGTCGACGCCACGGGGGGCGCCGCCACCACGAGCACGAGAGGCCACCGCGGCCACCTGGCTTCTACCGGCGGGCCCTTCAGCCCTTCTTCTTGCTGGTGCGCTTGCGCTTGGCATGAGCGTGCTTCCCCTTCTTCTTATGCGCCACCTTCTTGCTCTTCGGGCACCCGGTGACCGCGATCTTCGTGCTCTGCTGGATCACCAACCCGTTCTGCCCCGCCATTTCCGTCGGCATGATCAGCGTGCCCTTGCAAAGGTTCCCGTTCGCGGTAAGCGCCGGGAATTCCCGTTGCGGCAACGTCAGTTCGAAGCTCGAGAACGGCACGTCCGGGACCGTGTTGAACGTCGCGGTCGTGATCCCCACTTTGCTGATCTGCGTTTCGCCATGCACCTGCACCGTCACGCCGTTCTCGCCTGTGAGGACCAGGATCAGTTCGGGGTACTTCGCGCCACCATGCGAGACGAAGTACGCCGTCCCTGTTAGGCCGCCGGGGAGAACCGGCGTCGACACCTTCACCGTGCCGACCTGCGACGCCTTCGGGCAGCTCACGGGGTTTTCCGCGAACACCTTTTCCAAACACGCCTTCTGCAGCGTTTTCAACGGCGTCGGCAGCTGTTTCGGCAACGACACCTTCACCCGCTGCACGTTCGCGATGCTGCTCAACCCGCCTTCATCAGGCAACGTCAGGCTCACATGCAGAGCCGCGCCTTCCGTTCGCGACGTCTTCGCGCTAGTCGAGACCTTGAACGTCGGCGTGAACCCAAGACTCCGACACGACCCCACCTGGAACGGGCTCGACAACGCCGCCGTCGCACCTTCAACGCTCGTCGCCGTCCCCGAGAACGACTGCGCGTCGCAGTTCGTCGGGTTGAACATGAATTCCTTACGGTCAATCACCGCATCTATCGTCCGCATATCCACCGGCACCCCATCAAGGATCGTCGGCAACGGATCCGTCGTGATCGTCAACTGCGAGGTCTGCGGATCCACTTCGATCTTCCCCCGCACCACCGTCGTCCCCAGGTTGAACGGGCCAGCGATCACCGGGACCGCGATCACCAGACTGTACGGGGCGCCCTCATATGGGCCACCGATGTAGATCGGTGCTTCCGGCTTACCCGCTTCCGGCACATACAACGGGTACGGACCCGGACCGGCGCCCACGACCGTATGCCCGATCCGCGAGCTCGCCGGGCATTCGCCTTTCGAGGCCTGCGGTTCTTCGCATAGCGATACGTGGCTGATCATCCCCAACAACCCCGCCGGCGTCTTGAACTGCAACTTAGAGATCCGCTGCTGCCCATCCGCGCGACTCAGCAACAACGAGAAGTTCGTGTACCCGCCTGCCTGGTCGGTCGTCGCACCCGCGATCATCGACGGCGAAAACGGCAACGGCGACGCGCACCCCGACCCATCGGGGCCACCTTCGATCGCGAACTCGCTCGACGGAAAGACATCTTCCACGAACGGGCTACTCCACGGCGAGAAATCCGACGCAGACGCGAACAACCCACACCCGGTCGGGGTCGCCAACGCCGCCTGCGGGCCACCGCTGAAGGACAGCTTGAAGTCCGTGAACGGCAACTCGGGGGTATCTTCGAACGTTGTCGTGAGCTGCCCCGTCGCTTCGTTCAGCGACACATTCCCCACGAGCTTGATTTCCACGCCCTCGCCCGCCAACGCAACAAGCAGTTTCACATGCGGAGGGTTGGATTCAAGGACATACACCTCGCCCTCGATCGGTTCTGTCAGCAAGGGGGTGGTGACCTGCGCCGTCCCGACCTGCGAAGCCGACGGACACGACGGCGGACCTTCCACCCCCACACCATCCTGGGCCAACGGACACAACGCCAAACCCGCAGCACGAGCAGGACTGATCACGACACCTTCGGGAAGCACAACCGTCGCATTCTTGATATTCGACGCCGAAACCCCTTCGGGAGTCACCAAACCTTCCTGCGGGACTTTCACGTCCGTCGTCAACCCCGCCGGCGTATCCCCCTGAGTCGTATCCGGAGACACCGAGATGAACGGACCGAACCCAAGACCATCACAACCCGTCAACCCCGTCGGCTCACCCTCGGCATCATGCGAAAGGAAGCTCGCTTCGCTCGTACTCGCGTTTTCCCACGTATCGACATCGGCCGTAAAAGTCTGCGGCCCTTCACACGACGTCGGCAACGTCAACAACGGCTTCGGCCCAGCACCACTCGTACAACCCGCAGAGCAATTTTCCCCCTGTCGTTCGGAGTCATGAGAAGCTTCCGCCGGAACACCCCAAATCGTGCCGGAATCAAAAGCGACCTTCCGGCGTTGCGGAAGATTCTCGACGTGCACCGTGATCCCATAATCCCCCCCACTACGCACCCTGGGTTCGATAAACACCTGAGAGCCTGCGATTGTGAAGCCGAACAGCGCCGGTGCACCCATCGATGGCACGAGATTATAGATCGGTAGTGTGAAAAACCCTTCCGCGAAATAATGACCGTATTCGCCTCCGGCGAAAGCAAATGTATCGATACCTACCTGCGTCGAAGCAGCACATTCTTCGTTGTCGAAATGATCGCGGGAGCACTGGGGTGCGGCGCTGGGGTCGCCGACGAAACCCCGCGGGAGGCTGAGTTCCAGGTTCCTCGCTTCGCCTCCAGCTAGCTTGAATTCTTCTTTTTCTTCTTCTTTTAGTGTGGCTGCGGTGTTCAGATCGAACGAGAATGTCAGCTCGTATGGGTGAGACCCGGCCTGCGCATCGATCGTGCCATTCGCGTTACTGAACCAGCCATCGAAGTCCGCGAACCCAAATCCCGGCGGCGACGAACCGAACGTAACCCGGTCGGAGGTAGCCGCGGGCCCAGGAGCGCCACCACCCGCCACCGTCACATGATTGGTTTCCGTACCAACGGCATCGGCGTCCGCTCGAACACCAAACGACACCGGATAATAGCCCCCACCAAATACTTCACCGTATGTGGACCCCGAGTTGGAAAATTCTTCACCGGCGGACGGTACCTGACAGGTAACGACCCTAGTACCGCCGCATTTCCCGCCGATACCGGCTGGGCCGGTCGCGGTCAAACCATTTGGCAGCACATCGGTGATCGTCGCACCACCGCTGCTGGCGGCCGCTCCGACTTCGTATACGTCGATCTGGATGACACCCGTTCCTCCGGGACGCAGATACGTTGGCAGCGTCCGTACCGTAGCCTGCCATCCGGGACCAGCCGTTTCTGCTCCCGCCGAGACGACGATCAACCACAGAAAGACGATCGGCAGAGCAGCAACCAACCCGATCGCAGGTATCCGGCGGGACCTCACGCGCCTGCTCATCATCGCCCTCCCTTACTCGAATGCTCTGTCTTCTTGTCCGGTCTGGTGCGCGTCACGCATCGACCGCGCCGCTTGACGAAGCCCCGCCTACACGACCCGGGCCTACGCTTGTGCTTTGGCTTGGATTTGACGGACGACGACACACGCGCCGCGAAATTGCCCACCCCGTCGAACGTCACGCTCGATGGGGTCGCGAAGATCGGCGGTGCCGGTGGCGCGCCCTGACATCCGCTGCCCGTGCACACCGGCGGCGATATCGGCGGCACGCCGCCCGCCCGCACGTCATAGAGATTGAAGTTTTCATTACCTTCAGCCACCAACCGCGACCGTGTGATGATGAACACATCGTCCCCACTCGCACTCGCGTCCGCCAAGCTCGAGATAGCGGGACTCGTCCCAGCCGACAGGAGATACTGGCATCCAGCCGGTTCACGGCAGCTACCGACACCGTCGTGCTCCCACTCATACACATCCTTCGTGCCGTCGGTATCCCGAGCCACGAGCGGAACCTCGCTATCGAAGAACACGCGGCCGCCGTCTTCGGAGATCCACCGATACTGATACGTATCTTGAAAGCTTATCTGCAAGAAGGCCGCAGCACCGGCCGTCCGTAGCGCGGGGGAGAGCCGAGGCGGTTCCCCGCTGCGACTACACGACACGCACGTCAGGGCGCTTGCTTCGGCATCGTATAGATACACCTCCGAAAGACCTTCAGTTGGATACCCCGTCAAATCGAGTCCCGACATGAACACAAGCTGGCGCCCATCCGGCGTCACCTCATACGTGCGAGCCCCAAGTTCCGGCTGCACCACATTTGACGACAGGTTCGCGATGAAGGTATCGACACCATCGTGCCACAGATAAAGACCATAGGCCGCGTCGAGGTAATACACATATTCCCCATTCCGCTCGCTCGCACCAAGGACGCCCACCGCACCCCCAGTCAGCCTTTCGCGCACCCCACTCTCCACATCGAAGCGATACAACACTTCTCCTTCGGTATAGAACGCATACCGGCCGTCGGACGTAGCTCCCCAGAAACGGGCAGGCCCTCCGGAGACAGCTACCGTGCACGCGTCGGTAGAGATCACGCATTCCCCATGACCGCCAAGAGAGCTCTGCGGCTGAGTATCATTCTCCCGCACAAAAACACGATCTTCATTAGCCCCCGGATGCAGATCCGTCCAAAAGATACGAGACCCATCCGCCGAGATAATCTGGCTAAAACCAGGCACGCTTGCTCCATGTTCCGCAAAACCAAACGTCGCGTTTGGTTCACTCACACCATCCGGAAGCACGTTCACCAGACGCAAATGACCATCCACAGAGTCATACAAGTTGTTTTCATCGGCTTCCGTGTTCTGATCCGCTTCCGGCACGGACGGCAGCGCATCGTTGGCCACGAACAGGAGATGTTCGGAATTCGACGACGAGCCCGCATATGCCAGTGAGCTGCAACTGGGGTCATACTCTCCAGGAGGCGTCTGGTAGGATTCGAATTCGGATGGACCCCGATGGGGTGGCGTACCCGTAAAGAGCGCGCGATAGCTCCCTCCTTCGCTCTCGCGCGCATAAAGAACCGAATACGCTGGAGAATACACTTCACTCGATGCACCAGCCATTTCACCCGGCGCACCAGCGGCAAGCGGCGGCAGCCCTCGATCGCACGACTCCAGGATCCCCACCGACAGATCGCCGGAGAAAGCCTGATAGAAGGCCGTGCGATAGCCCGGGGGTTGTACATCCGACTGCGACCAACCACCCCCGGGCGAACGCGACGCCATATACTCATTCCCAAACCCATCGCCGCTGCTCCCATTCCCGCCCGAAGTGGGAGAGCCCACATATGCCACCGCGTCGCCATCGGCCGCGGCCTCAAACGGATATGTCGTCAGAAACCCCAGCTGAATTGATTCACCCTTATTATCTAGAGCATTATACTCTGCGCGCGCTTCGGGTTCGTAGAGCTCGCCGTTATCGTTGTCTGGCGGGGTGACCATTTCGTATATCCTTCCGTCGGGCAATCCCGGCAGTCCCGTGGGCAACGTCGTCAAAGTGTCATCCACTCCCCGAACAGACCCGAATTCATTGCTCGCAACCACCCGGAAGTGATAGGACGCGTCAGGCTGAAGGCCGCTCAAGATGGCCGGCGCGCCCACGCCGCTTTCCACTGCGCCGATGCTTGCGGTGGGCGTCACCGACCCATATGCAGTAGTGGTGCCATATTCGTAGAAGTACGTGGTAGGCGACCCCTCCGCATCGATCTGTGCTTCAACCGTGGCGCTCGCCGAGCCCACATGCGAGAAGGACTCCCCTTCCACCACCGGCGCTTCGGAGCCAGCAGCCAAGGCCTGGGCGCCACCAAACATCAGCCCACCCACCAGCGCACACAGGGTTGCCACAGTCAGCCTACGAGCAGCATTCATCACACCGTCTCCTCCAAGACAGAGGGGACGACCCCTCGATTACAAGACACAATGCGCCGAGGGGCGCCTACAACCATCACACGCGCGAGAGACCCCAACCGGGCCGCCGCAAACCCACCCCCTACGGGGAACCCAACAACACGGCGCAAACGCGCCCGGCGAGGCGGCCTGGGGTTCAGCCCCCTAGCCGAAGAGAGAGAGAGAGAGAGAGAGATGCGACAGCGCCAAGCTGGCGCATCTAGCATCACTCTCCAGGCGGGGTGCGATGACCCCTGGCACGTTGTTCCCTCTCAAAGACACGCGAAAACCAACTCCCTCACCGAAATGACCCGGCCCCTCTCCCAAGCAGACCCTTGTCAGTACATCCAAGGCCGGCAACAAGGCACCCGGCCCAGACCCAGTCCTATGTTCAAAACCCAACGCCCTGCGCCCAAGCCTGCGGCACCTGACGAGGCCACTATAGACACTTCGGACGGTGTTGTCAACTCCCAGGGTCGACCGGACCCCATGCCCGCAGTCACGGAGACCAGGCTAGAATGCCCACATGGCTGCATCCGTCGACTTCACGATCGCCTTTGACGAGCCTGACGAGGACGGCTGGATCGTCGCCCGAGTGCTGGAGGTACCCGGGGCGCTCAGCCAGGGCCGCACACGTGCTGAGGCCCGGGCGAATGTCCTGGACGCGCTGCGCACGGTACTGACACCGGACGATGAGCTGGCGGGGCAGGTCCCGCAGGCCGACCTCGAGCATCTGCGCTTCGTCGCGGCGTGAAGCGACGCTAGCTGGAACGGCATCTTCGTGCTCACGGCTGCCGGGAGGTCGGCGGAGCAAAGCACGCGAAGTGGCGCAGCACACAGGGCGAGGTATCTGCGCTCCCGCGACACAGGGAGATCGGGCCAGGACTGACGCGGTCGATTTGCAGGCAACTCGGTGTGCCGCTGCCGGAGGGATCCCGCTAGATAGACGGCGTGGCCTGGCGGCGGATCGTGCGCTCGATCTCCTGGCCCTTCTGTGTGAGCCGCCACACGTTCGGCTCTCCGCGCGCCGGGCCCATGCCTGCGTTCTCGATCAGGCCGAGTTGCTGCAGGCGTGCGAGTAGCTTCGAGATCTGGCCCTGGTCGGCGACGTCGGCGGCTTCGGAGACGCGGCGGTTGCTGGGGCCCGGTCCCCGGCCGTTGCTCAGCTCGGCGATCGCCAGGAGCACCCTCACGGTGCGGTAGGTGAGGCGCATGTCGAGCTCGCGGAGTGGGTCGCCGGGCGGGGGTACTGGGCGCTTGCGCCTCGGCATCGGCTTGGCGGTCTCGCGTGCGGCGGCTGCCTGGCCCCGGTATGGCAGCACGATCATTCCCATCAGCGGGCCGAGCAGTGCGACCATCGGCTGGGGGCGACCAGCCCGGGCCACCGTTCGAGTGCCGTCCGTCTGAGCACCATTCGTACGAGCGTCGCTGCCCGCCAGCCGCGCGTGCAGTACCGCCAGCACCGCACCGACCACGCCCTCGGCTGTCAGCCACGTTGGCTTTGCACCAGCCCTTGCTTCATTGCGGCCTCCGTGGACCGCGTCGATCAGCGCGCCCACCACCTGGGTGCGGCGCTCCAGCGCGACCGGGCCCGCCCCGAGCGCATCGACGATGCACAGCGCGCCCATCCCTGGCTCATCGTCCAGATACTCAAGCAGCGCCCCCAAACCAGCACGAACGCGCTCACGCCACGAGCCCGGCGCCTGGAACGCTGGGAGCACGCGATGCGCCCCCCACTCCACCGCCTGATCAAACGCCGCGAGGAAGCAGTCCTCCCTGTCATCGAACAGTTCGTAGAACGTGCGCCGCGACACACCCGAGCGAGCGACGATATGCGCGACCGTCACCCCACCGACGCCGCGCTCCCCGGCGACCTCGACCAGCGCCGCGATCATCCTAGCGCGCTGGATCTCCGCGACACCGCCGCGCCCGCCACCCCGGTCCACATCGCTGTGGGCCGGTCGGTACTCGACGCCACGGCGGGCGCCCCCGCCACGAGCACGCGAGGCCACCGCAGCCACCGGGCCTCTACCGGCTACGCCTTCAGCCCTTCGTTTTACGGGTGCGCTTGCGCTTGGCATGAGCGTGCTTTCCCTTCTTGTGCGTCACCTTCTTGCTCTTTGGGCAGCCAGTGACCGCGATCTTCGTGCTCTGCTGGATCACGAGCCCGTTCTGCCCGGCCATTTCCGTGGGCATGATCAGCGTGCCTTTGCAGAGGTTCCCGTTCGCGGTCAGCGCCGGATATTCCCGTTGGGGAAGCGTCAGTTCGAAGCTCGAGAACGGCACATCCGGCACAGTTCCGAACGTCGCGGTCGTGATCCCCTGTTTGCTGATGAACGTTTCGCCGTCCACCTGCACGGCCACGCCGTTCTGGCCGGTGAGAACCAGGATCAGTTCGGGGTACTTCGCGCCACCGTGGGAGACGAAGTACGCCGTCCCCGTCAGGCCGCCCGGCAGCACCGGGGTTGAGACCTTGACCTGGCCGACCTGAGAAGCGACAGGGCAGCTCTTCGGGTTTTCCGCGAACGTCTTTTCCAGGCACGCCTTCTGCAACGTTTTCAACGGGGAAGGGAGCTGTTTGGGCAACGACACCTTCACCCGTTGCACGTTCGCGATGCTGCTCAGCCCGCCTTCGTCAGGCAGGGTCAGCGTCACATGCAGGGTAGCGCCTTCCGTGCGGGAGGTCTTCGCGCTGGTCGAGACCTTGAACGTCGGCTCGAACCCGAGACTGCGACACGACCCGACCTGGAACGGACTCGACAACGACGCCGTCGCGCCATCGACGCCGGTCGCCGTTCCCGAGAACGACCGCGGGTTGCAGTTGGTAGGGTTGAACATGAATTCCTTGCGGTCGATCACCGCGTCGATCGTCCGTAGATCCGTTGGCACCCCATCGAGGATCGTCGGCAGCGGGTCGGTCGTGATCGTCAACTGCGAGGTCTGCGGATCCACTTCGATCTTCCCCCGCACCACCGTCGTCCCCAGGTTGAACGGCCCAGCGATCACCGGCACCGCAATCACCAGACTGTATGGGGCACCCTCATACGGGCCGCCGACGTAGATCGGTGCTTGCGGCTTGCCCGGTTCGGGCACATACAACGGATACGGGCCGGGGCCAGCACCCACGACCGTATGCCCGATCTGCGAGCTTGCAGGGCATTCGCCTTTCGAGGCCTGCGGTTCCTCGCACAGCGACACGTGGCTGATCATCCCCAGCAACCCGGGCGGGGTCTTGAACTGCAGCTTCGAGATCCGCTGCTGACCATCTGCACGGGAGAGCAGCATCGAGAAGTCCGTATAACCACCCGCCTGGTCGGTCGTCGCACCCGCGATCATCGACGGCGTAAACGGCAACGGCGACGCACACACCGAATGATTCGGGGCGCTTTCGATCGCGAACTCACTCGACGGAAAGACATCCTGCACGAACGGGCTGCTCCACGGCGAGAAATCCGACGTAGACGTGAACAGCCCGCACCCTGTGGGGGTCGCCACCGCGGCCTGCGGCCCGCCGCTGAACGACAGTTTGAAGTCCGTGAACGGCAGCTCCGGGGATTTTTCGAAGGTCGTCGTGAGCTGCCCCGTCGCTTCATTGAGCGACACGTTCCCCACCAGCTTGATTTCCACACCCTCACCCGCCAACGCAACCAGCAGCTTGATATGCGGAGGATCCGATTCAAGCACATACACCTCGCCTTCGATCGGTTCAGCCAGCAGCGGGGCCGTCACCTTCGCCGTCCCAACCTGCGATGCCGACGGGCACGACGGCGGGCCTTCCTGCCCGACACCATCCTGCGCCAACGGGCACAGCGCCAGACCTGCAGCGCGGGCCGGATTGATCACGACACCTTCGGGCAGCACGACAGTGGCGTTCTTCAAATTCGACGTCGAGATCCCTTCCGGAGTTAGCAAGCCTTCCTGCGGATCTTTCACGTCAGTCGTCAACCCCGCGGGCGTATCGGCCTGCGTGGTATCCGGCGCGACCGAAATCGAGGGACCGAACCCTAGACGGTCACAACCCGTGAATCCTACTGGTTCCCCCTCGCTCCCATGGGAAGGGAAGCTCGCTTCGCTGGTACTCGCGTTTTCCCACGTATCCACCTTCACACTGAACACCTGCGGACCTTCACACGATGTCGGCAACGTCAACAACGGTACCAACGCCGCGCCACTGGGACACCCTCCTTCATATTCACGAGCACAATGTTCCCGCAGTGCTTCGTGACTCGGATCCGCAGGAACGCCCCAGATCGTGCCGGAATTAAACGCGATCTCACGGTTCTGCGGAAGATTCTCAAGGTGCACCGTGATCCCATAGTCACCTCCGCTGCGCACTTTGGCTTCCAGAAACACCTGATTGCCGTTGACTTCGAAGCCGAACAGCGCGGGCACACCCGCAGACGGCACCAGATTGTAAATCGACCGTGTGAAGATATGGCCCCTTTCCCCGTAGTATTGACCATGCTCGCCTCCAGCAGTACCGAACGTATCGCTGCCGATCTGTGTTGAGGCAGGACATGCTTCGTGGTCGAACTGCTGGCGGGAGCACTGGGGAGTGGCGTTGGGATCGCCGACGAAGCCAGGCGGAAGGCTCAGCTCTATGTTCTTCGGTTCCCCGCCGGCGAGCGTGAATTCTTCGTTGCCTTCTTCTTCTGGGGTGGCTGCGGTGTTCAGATCGAACGAGAACGTCAGCTCGTACGGATGAGACCCGGCCTGCGTATCAAGGGTGCCATCGGCGTTGCTGAACCAGCCATCGAAGTCCGCAAACCCAAATTTAGGCGGCGACGAGCTGAACGTGACCCGGTCGGAGGCGGCCGCAGGCGTCAAAGCGCCGCCTCCCGATATCGTCACATGGTTGGTTTCTGTGCCAGTGGCATCGGCGTCGGCTCGAACGCCAAATGACACCGGATAGTAGCCTCCATAATATAGACCGTATGTGATTTCCGAGTTGGGAAGTGTTTCTGCGGCGGTCGGCACCTGACAGGTGACGACCCTTGTGCCAGCGCATTTTCCACCCAAACCCGCTGAACCAGTCGCAGTCAAACCATTCGGCAGCACATCGGTGATCGTCGCAACGCCGCTGCTGGCTGCCGCTCCGACGTTGTAGACATCGATCTGAATGACACCCGTTCCCCCGGGTCGCAGATACGTCGGTAGCGTCCGTACCGAAGCCTGCCATCCAGGACCCGCGGTTTCTGCCCCCGCCGACACGACAATCAACCACAAGAAGACAACCAGGAGAGCAGCCACCAACTCGACCGTAGGTATCCGTCGGAACTTCACCAGCCCGCTCATCATCGCCCTCCCTTATTCGAATACCCACTCGGCCGCCCTGCCTTCCTGTCCTGGCTGGCGCGCTTGACGCATCTGCCACGCTGTTTGACGAAGCCCCGCTTACACGACCCAGGCTTAATCTTGCGCTTTGGCTTGGATTTGACAGACGGCGACACCTGCGCCGCGAAATTGCCCACACCATTGAATGTCACACTCGCTGGGGTCGCAAAGAGCGGCGGTGCGGGTGGCGCACCCTGACAGCCGCTGCCCGTACACACCGGCGGCGAAATCAGCGGGACGCCCCCCACACGCGCATCATAGAGATTGAAGTTTTCGTTGCCGTCCTGCGCCACCAACTGCGACCTACTGATGATAAACACATCGTTCCCACTTGCACTCGCATCCGCCAAACTCGAGATAGCAGGGCTCGTTCCAGCAGACAACAGATACTGGCATCCAGCGGGTTCACCACAGCTGCCGACGCCGTCACGCTCCCACTCATACACATCCTGCGTGCCATCGATATCCCGCGCCACGAGCGGAACCTCGCTGTCGAAGAACACACGGCCACCGCTTTCAGAGACCCACCTCGGCAGGTACGTGTCCTGCCAGCTTATCTGCAAAAAGGCCGCAGCCCCGCCCGCCCTGACCTGGCGGGAGACCTCAGGCGGTTCTCCGCTGTGACTACACGATACGCACGTCAGGGCACCCGTTTCTGCGTCGTAGAGATACACCTCGGAAAGGCCTTCATTTGGATACCCCGTCAAATCAAGTTTCGACATGAAAACGAGATGGCGCCCATTCGGCGTTACCTCAGCCGTGCGATGACCGAGATCTGGCTGCCAGTCACCCGCATTCAATCCAGCCCCGACAGCCCCGAACGGCGGCACGTCTTCGCCTTCCTTGGAGGACAACTGCGCAACGAAGGTATCGACGCCATTGTGCCATAGATAGAGACGGTAGGCAGCGTCGACGTAATAAACATATTCCCCATTCTCTTCACTCGCGCCGAACACCCCCACCGCGCTCCCGGCCAGCCGTTCGCGCGTCTGGCTTTCCACGTCGAACCGATAAAGCGCTTCTCCTTCGGTGTAGAAGACATACCGCCCGTCGGACGTCGCGGTCCAGAAGCGGGCGGGGCCTTCGGAGACAGGTACCGTACACGCATCGGTGGATATCGCGCATTCTCCGTGGCCACCAAGGAAACTCTGCGGCTGAGTATCATTCTCGCGCACGAAGACGCGATCTTCATTAGCGCCCGGGTGCAGGTCGGTCCAGAAGATGCGGGATCCATTCGTCGAGATCGCGCGACTGAAGTCAGGCGGGTTGTATCCCGGTTCCGTAGAGGCTGGCGCGCCGAACGTCGCGTTTGGTTCACTTGCGCCATCCGGAAGCACATCGACCAGACTCAAATGACTGCCGACGGAGTCGTACAGGTTGTTTTCGTCAACTTCCGTGCTCTGGTTCGCTTCCGGCGCGGATGGCAGCGCATCGTTGGCCATGAACAGGAGATGTTCCGAGTTAGACGACGAGCCCGCGTACACGAGTGGACGGCAGTAAGCGCTATAACCTCCAGGAGGTATTTCGTATGATTCGAATTCGTATGGACTCCGATGGGGCGGCGTACCCGTAAAGAGCGCGCGATAGCTCCCTTCGTCGCTCCTCCGTGCATAGAGAACTGGATACCCTTCCCCCGGCGCACCAGCGGCAAGCGGTGGCAGCTCTCGATCACACGACTCCAGTATCCCCACCGAAAGATCGCTGGAGAAAGCCTGGTAGAACGCCGAACCGTAACCCGCAGGCTGCACATCCGCCTGCGTCCATCCACCCTCCGGCGACCGCGTGGCCAGATACTCGTTACCCAAACCGGAGCCGCCGCTCCCGTTCCCGCCCGAGGTAGGAGAGCCCACATATGCCACCGCTTCGCCGTCGGCCGAAGCCTCGAATGGAAATTCGGACGGAATCCCCAGCGGAGTTGACTGATCCGAACCCTCGTTTCCCGAGTAGGGTTCGTAGATATCGCTGTTCTGGTTGTTGGGCGGGGTAACCATTTCGTATACTCTTCCGTCAGGCAAGCCCAGCAGGCCCGTGGGAAGCGTCGTCAGGGTGTCGTCCGCTCCTGTAACAGAGCCAAATTCATTGCTCGTAACCACTCGGAAGTGATAGAGCGTGCCAGGCTGGAGACCGCTCAAGATGGCCGGCGTGTCTACTCCACCCTCCGCCGCGCTTATGCTTGCAGTGGACGTCACCGTACCATAGGCAGTGGTGGTACCATATTCGTAGAAGTACGTGGCCAGCGACCCCTCGGCATCAATCTGAGCATCCACTGTCGCGCTCGCCGAGCCCACGTTCGAGAATGACTCCTCTTCCACCACCGGTGCTTCGGAGCCAGTGGCCAGTGCTTGCGCGCCACCGAATGCCAGCCCCCCCACCAGCGCACAGAGGACCGCCACAGCCAGCCTACGAGCAGCATTCATCACACCGTCTCCTCCAAGACAGAGGGGACGACCCCTCGATTACAAGACCATGCGCCGAGGGGCGCAACCAACCATGCGCCGAGGGGCGCAACCAACCATGCGCCGAGGGGCGCAACCAACACACGCACACGAGACCCAAACCAGGCCGCCGCAAACCCACCCCCTACGGGAAACCCAACAAAACGGCGCAAACGCGCCCGGCGAGGAGCCCTCGGGCTTAGCGCCCTAGGCGAAGAGAGAGAGAGAGAGAGAGAGATGCGACAGCGCCAAGCTGGCGCATCTAGCATCACTCACACATGGAGGTCCAACGACCCCTATCACGCTGATCCCTCTCAAAGACACGCGAAAACCAACTCCCTCACCGAAATGACCCGGCCCCTCTCCCAAGCAGACCCTTGTCAGTACATGCAAGGCCGGCAACAAGGCACCCGGCCCAGACCCGATCCTATGTTCAAGACCATGCCCTGCACCCGGGCCTGCGGCACATGACGAGGCCACTATAGACACTTCAGACGGTGTTGTCAACTCCTGGGCCACGCCAAGACGCCCGACGCCCACCAGCACCACAGGCCACGCCCCCGGCCAGCGACCGCCCGAGCGAGCGAGCGTACCGTCCCAAGCGCGGCGTACGTTGGTTGGCATGAACCCGAGAGGCCCCAAACAGATGAGCCCTGGCGCCCTCTGGCCGCCGAGGGCCGGCGAGCTGCTCCCCCGCGCCGCGGAGGCGACCGGGGTGCACCGAAAGCTGGCCGAATACTCACTGGACCCGGCCAACAAGAAGGGCGGCCCCAAGGCGCGCGGGTTCAAGCTGATCCTTGGCATCACAGCCAAAGACATCGACTATCTCGAAGGTGCTATCCAGACCGGAGTCCTGGCCCTGCCCGTCAGCTCCGTTCGGGAGAACCCGCCGTGGGGCATCAACTGTGTGGTCATGGTGCCAGTACGTGGACGCGGTGAAAAGAAGAAGCGCGTCGTAACCGTCAGGACCGCATGGGCGTTTGACCACCAAGCCAGTGCTCCGCGGCTTGCGAGTGCCTACCTGAAGCCCTAGAATGGAGCAACCATGGCCACCGTCAAGCAGAAAATCGGGGAATTCGACTACGTCGAGTTCACGGAGGCGATCGACAAGTTCGAAAGTACGGGCAAATGGCCCTTGGGAACACGAGGCACCGTCGTCGACGACTACGGCGACCACAAGATGGTTGAGATCCTCAACAATCTTGGCCTGACCCTGGACCTCCTCGTGGTCGCGGAAGCGAAGCTCAAGCTGATCGCCAAGTACACCGAGCGGCCCAAGACGACCAAGGAGCGCCTGCGCGAGCTCGTGGACGAGCTCACCGAGGCCCAGGCCAAGCGCGCGCTCACGCTCGTCGAGAAAGAGCGCGAGGACCCGAAGCTCGCGGCGTGAAGCGCCGTCCCGCACCCGCGGCTATCCTCGCAACACCATGACCTACTTCATCACCGGCGCAACCGGCTTCATCGGCCGCAACCTAATGGAGCGCCTGCTGGGGAATCGCAACGGCAAGATCTACGTGCTCGTGCGCGAGGGCTCGACGGGCCGCCTCGATGACCTGATCGAGCGCTGGAGCACGACCACCGGCGAGCCCGCGGCGAAACGCATCATCCCCGTGATCGGCGACCTGCGCCGCCCCCTCCTCGGCCTCGATGAGGAGCAGATCACCGAGCTGCGCGGCAAGATCGACCACTTCGTGCACCTCGCGGCGATCTACGACATGACCGCGCCGGCGGAGCAGAACACCGTGGCGAACGTCGGCGGCACCACGCACGCGGTCGAGCTCGCGCGCTCGCTGGAGGTGGGGTGCCTGCACCACGTCTCCTCGATCGCCGTCGCGGGCGCCTACAAGGGCACGTTCAGCGAGGAGATGTTCGACGAGGGCCAGAAGCTGCCCTCGCCCTACCACCGCACGAAGTGGGAGTCCGAGCGGATCGTGCGCGAGCAGCCGTTCGTGCCGTGGCGGGTGTACCGGCCGGCGATCGTCGTCGGCGACTCGCGCACCGGCGAGATGGACAAGGTCGATGGGCCGTACTACTTCTTCAAGGCGATCCAGCGCGCGCGGGGGCTGCTGCCGGAATGGCTGCCGCTGGTGGGGGTGGACCTCGGGCGCACGAACGTCGTGCCCGTGGACTGGGTCGCGGGCGCGATCGACCACCTGATCCACCAGCCCGACCTCGACGGCCGCGCCTTCCACCTGACCGACCCGCGCGGGCAGCGCGTCGACGAGCTGGTCAACGAGCTGGCGACCGCGGCGCACGCCCCCCGCTTCGCGGTAAGCCTCGACAAGCGCATCACACGCGCAGTCCCGAAATGGCCGCTGTCGCTGACGCTGGCGCTGCCCCCATGGCGCCAGCTGCGCGGCCTCGCGCTGCGCGAGCTGGGGATCCCCGAGGAGGTGCTGGAGCACATGGAGCTGGTGCCCAGCTTCGACAGTCGCTCCACGCAGCTAGGGCTGGCCGGCTCGGGCTTCGAGCAGCCGCCGGAGCTGCGTGCCTACGCGCAGCGGCTGTGGGACTACTGGGAGCGCGAGATGGACCCCAACCTCAGCAAAGACCGCACGCTGCAGGAAGCCGTGGAGGGCAGGCGCGTGCTGATCACCGGCGCCTCCTCCGGGATCGGCCGGGCCGCCGCGCTGCAGGTCGCCACGGCCGGCGGCATCCCCCTGCTGGTCGCCCGCAACGTCGAGAAGCTCGAGGAGCTGCGCGCGGAGATCGTCGCCGCCGGGGGCACCGCGTTCGTGTACGCAGCCGACATGTCGGAGATGGACTCGGTCGACGACCTCGTCGCGCGCGTGCTGACCGACCACCGCCACGTGGACATGGTGGTCAACAACGCCGGCCGCTCGATCCGCCGCTCGATCGCGCTCTCATACGACCGCTTTCACGACTTCGAGCGCACGATGCAGCTCAACTACTTCGGCGCGATCCGCCTGATCATCCGTCTGCTCCCCGACATGCGCGAGCGCGGCAGCGGCCACATCGTGAACATCTCTTCGATCGGCGTGCAGACCAACCCGCCCCGCTTCTCCGCCTACGTGGCCTCGAAGGCCGCCCTCGACGCCTTCACGCGCGTGGTCGCCTCGGAGACGATCGGCGACGGAGTCACCTTCACCACGATCCACATGCCGCTCGTGCGCACGCCGATGATCGCCCCGACGAAGATGTACGACGCCTTCCCCGCGATCACCCCCGAGGAGGCCGCCGACATGATCTGCGAGGCGCTGCGCACCCACCCCAAGCACATGGGCACCCGCCTCGGCACGGCGGGCGAGGTCCTCTACGCCCTCTCCCCCAAGGCGGTCGACCGCATCCTCCACCTCGCCTACCGCGTGTTCCCCGATTCAGCGGCTTCCCGAGGCCAGCAGGATGCCGAGGAGCGAGCCTCCTTCGAGCAGATCGCGATGGCGACACTGACACGCGGGGTTCACTGGTAGAGAAGCAGGGCAGGGCTTCAGACCCGGATCACAAAGACCGACGTGTCAGCGATCCCGCGCTTCAAACGTCCTCTACAAGCGCTCCACGCACATCGGCAAGATCGGCCATCAAATCCCCGTCGGCCGGCGCCTCGCGAACAATGCTGTGCAGCACGGTCGCGGGTACCCACGGATCGCGCTGCTCGACATGCGGCACGATGTCAGCGACAGGATCGCGATTGACCGTCAACGTGACCCGCTCGCCGGAACGCACCGCGGCGACGACATCGGCGGTGCTGTTGCGCAGGTCACGGACCGATACAGCTCTTGCTATGTGCACGAACGTAGCACATGGTGCCTACCTGACATCGATCGAGACCGCATCCTTACGGCGGACGCTGTATGGCCTGCACCGTCACCTGACAGCAATACCGGCTATACTGGAGCCATGGCAAAGGTGATGGTCTCCCTCCCCGACGATCTGCTCGATCGCATCGACACGCGTGCGCGGGCGCGGCATTCTACGCGCAGCGGCTTCCTGCGCGATCTCGCCGAGCGCGAGCTCAGCGCCGACGCACAACGGACCCAGACGGAGATCGAGTCCCTGCTTGGCGACCCGGTGCACCTCGGCGGCGATGCGACCAAGCTGATCCGGCAAGACCGCCGCTCGCGCTAGTGCTGCTGCTCGACGCGAGCGTATGGATTGCGGCGGTCGACCCCGACGATCCCTTCCACGCCTCCTCGCGCGCGCTCGTTCTCTCTCCGGAGCGCTCGCTCGGAGCGCTCGACCTGACTCTGTACGAGGTGTCGAACGTGGTCGGCGTCGTCAAGGGTCAATCCGAGCTAGCCGGGCGCATATGTCGTGCGATCGTCAAGCGCAGCGAGAGCAATGTCATTCGAGTTTCCCCAACGCTCACCGAGCAGGCGCTGAAGCTCGCCGCCGAGCACAAGCTCACCGCCTACGACGCCGCCTACGCCGCGGCTGCGAAGGAACACGGCTGGACACTCGTCAGCGCCGACATCAAGGACCTCGTCAAGCCTGGCCTGGCACTCGCACCCGATGACCCAGGAGCTCTTGCTGCGTGACCGACGCATCCAAAGCGACCGCTCCCGCACTTCGCACGTCCTCTACAAGTGCTCCACGCACGTCGGCAGGTGAAATCGTGATGAGCGATCGCGTCTTCGAGCAGTTCGCCGCCACACTCAACGCTCCCGGCGAGGTGGTGCCGGAGTTGAGCGAGTTGTTCCAGCTGCCACGCCTCGCGCACGAGACGCGATGCTAGAATCGTGCATCGTGCATCAGACACGCAGGACAACCGTCGCCGCAAGCCGCTCCTCGCTCGACACCCTGGAGGCTGAGGCTCGCAGGCGAGGTGTGGCACTCACTGTGGTGCTCGCCGAGGCCGTGGATGAGAAGGCGGCTTCCCTGCACCGCTCCCGCCGGCCGCGGCTCGGCATCGGGCGTTCCACCGATGGGCTCTCCGCGGCGGAGGTGACGGCGGAGCCGGTGGCCGAGCCGCCGTCGTAGATGCCACTCGTACTCGACACTGGCCCGCTGCTGGCCGCACTCGATGCGGCGGATCCCGGCCACGCATGCTGCGCCCAACTCGTCAACGAGACCGACGAAGATCTCGTGGTTCCCACTCTTGTGCTTGCGGAGCTCGATTACTGGTGCCACCAGCGCCTAGGTGTCAGCGTCTGGCTCACCTTCCTCGACGACCTGCTCGCGGGCGTCTACCGCCCTGAGTGCCCGACGGCCGGCGACCTCAAACGCTGCCACGAACTCCAATCTCAGTACCAAGACCAACCGCTCGGCGTCGTCGATGCCTCCGTGTTCGCCCTCGTCGAACGACTCGGCGAGGACAAGCTCGCGACGCTCGACCACCGCCACTTCGCCACCGTCCGCCCGGCGCACGTCGAGGCGCTTACGCTGCTGCCCTAATCAACCCCCGGAGTGGGCTACGGAGGCCACGCGCCGACGCGCCTGGTTGCGACATTCCGCCTCGCGGACGATCTCCAGACATACATACCGTCAGCCCCATGCGCAAGTCGCCGTCAGCCTCACAGACCTCCTGCGATGATTCGAGATCGTGAGCGACAGCCCCGCAATCGAGGTAGGCGACCTGCGCAAGCGCTACGGCGAGTACGAGGCCGTGCGCGGGATCGACATCGAGGTGCGCCGCGGCGAGGTGTTCGGGCTGCTCGGGCCCAACGGCGCCGGCAAGACCACGACCGTGGAGATCCTCGAGGGGTACCGAGCGCGCGACGCCGGAAAGGTGTCGGTCCTCGGGTATGACCCCGCGCGCCGGCAGATCGAGCTGCGCAGGCGGATCGGGATCGTGCTGCAGGCGGGCGGCATCTACAGCCACGTCACCCCGCGCGAGGCGCTGCGCCACTGGGCCAGCTTCTACCCGCACCCGCGCGACGTCGAGGAGGTGCTGCGAGCTGGCAGGCCTGACGGAGAAGGCCGACGTGCGCAGCCGCCAGCTCTCCGGCGGGCAGCTGCGGCGCCTGGACTTCGCGCTGGCGCTGGTGGGCGACCCCGAGCTGATCTTCCTCGACGAGCCCACCACCGGCTTCGACCCCGAGGCACGCGGGCCGCCTGGGAGACGATCCGCTCGCTGCGCGCGCTGGGCAAGACGATCCTGCTGACCACGCACTACCTCGACGAGGCGCAGGCGCTGGCGGACCGCGTGGCGATCGTCAAGGAGGGGCGCGTGCTCGCGATCGGGCCACCGCGCGAGCTCGGCGTGGGCGCCTCCCACTATCGCGTCGCCTACCGCGGCCCCGACGGCGCGCTGGTCGAGCGCGAGACCGACGACCCCACCGCGCCTCCTGCACGAGCTGACCGCGGAGGCGCTCGCGCGCGGGGAGCGGCTGGAGGAGCTGACCGTCGGGCGGCCGTCGCTCGAGGACGTGTACCTGGAGCTGACCGCGGATGTCGAGGCGCCCCACCGCCCCACTCCAGCTCCCGCCGCGCCTCCCAGGACGCCGCCTCCGTACCGCCCACGCCGGAGCCGCCTGATGCCGAGACCATCGCCCTCTCCTGGCGCCAGTACCGCCTGGAGCGGCGCATGTTCTGGCGCAACCCGAGCGCCGCCTTCTTCAACTTCGTGCTGCCGCTGGTAATCCTCGCCGGCGCCGGGGCGGCGCTCAGCGGCAACCAGCACCAGCTGGACCGGCTGGTGCCGATGATCGCGGGGATGAGCGTGATGTCGACGACCTTCACCGCGCTGGCGTACAACATCGTCTTCCTGCGCGAGCGCGGCGTGCTCAAGCGGATCCGCGGCACGCCGCTGCCGACGATCTCCTACTTCGGCGGGGTCGCCGCCAACGCCGTCACCAACACGGCGATGCAGATCGCGATCGTGGTGGTCGCCGGGCGGGTGTTCTTCGGGATCGGCTGGCCGCAGCAGTGGGGCTCGCTGGTGGTGTTCGTGCTCGCCGGCGTCGTCTGCTTCGCCGCGCTCGGCGTCGCCTTCGCCCACGCGATCCCCAACTTCGAGTCGACCGCCGCGTACGTCAACGCGGTGTTCCTGCCCGTGGTCGCCGTGTCCTTCTACGCCTTCGACTCCTCAAGCGCCCCCGGCTTCGTGCGCACGATCGCCGACGCGCTGCCGCTGAAGCCGCTGATCGACGGCCTCTCCGGGGCGATGGTCACCGGGTCGAGCCTCACCAGCAACCTCGACGCGCTCGCGGTGATCGCGCTGTGGGGCGCGTTCGGGCTGTACTTCGCCGTGCGGGGCTTTTCGTGGGAGCAGCGAGGACGTGGGACTGGCAATTCGCACGCCCCTTGATTGTTCACGCCACACCCCGAGCATGTATACCCCCGGCAAGCGGCCCACGATAGGATCGACCCGTGAAGCAGCTCGCCGAGGGCCTGTACCAGCTGGACGGCAGGCCGCGCAACGCGATCAACGTGTACCTCGCGGGCGACGTGCTGATCGACGCCGGCACCCGTCAGGCGGAGGGCCGCATCCTGCGCCAGCTGCAGGGCCAGACCGTGACCGCCCACGCGCTCACCCACGCCCACCCCGACCACCAGGGCTCCAGCCACGCCGTGTGCGAGCGGCTCGGGCATCCCGCTGTGGTGCGGCGAGGGCGACGTGCCCGCGATGGAGACGCCGGGGGCGATCAAAAACCCCAAAGTCCCCGGCTGGCTGAACCGCATCCAGGAGCGTTTCTGGACGGGCCCGCCCCACCCCGTGGCGCGCGTGCTGCACGAGGGCGACGAGGTGGCCGGCTTCACCGTGCTGGAGACGCCCGGGCACTCCGCCGGGCACGTCTCCTTCTGGCGCGAGTCCGACCGCGTGCTGATCGTCGGCGACGTGCTCGGCAACATGAACTTCATCACCTGCATCCCCGGTCTGAACACTGCCGCCCGACCTCGTCACCCCGAACCCCGCCCGCAACCGCGAGTCGGCGCGGCGCCTCGCGGCGCTGGAGCCGGCGCTCGCCTGCTTCGGCCACGGCGCCCCGCTGCGCGACCCCCACAAGCTCTCCGAGTTCGTCGCGCGGCTGCCGCAGTGAGCGCACTCGTGCCGGCGCGCGGCGACGGATAGCATCCCGCCCCGCGATGGCCGAGAGCACACCAGCGGCGGCGGCCGGTCACGACTCGACCGAGGGCATCGAGAGCATCTTCATCCCCGAAGGGCGAGGGGCGCTACACGCCGACCGAGTACGCGCGCGGCCCGTGGGACCCGCGGGCGCTGCACGGCGGGGCGCCGGCGACGCTGATCGCGGGGGCGTTCGAGCGCATGCAGCCCGGCGCCGAGCTGCCGTTCGCGCGCCTCTCCTTCTCCTTCCTGCGGCCGGTGCCGCTCGCGCCGCTGAGGCTGACCACGCGCATCGTGCGCCCCGGCCGCCGCGTGCAGGAGCTCGAAGCGGAGCTGCACGCAATCGGGCCGGCCGCTGGGAAGGGGCAAAAAAAGGAAGAGGAGGGGGGGGAGGTGCTCGTGTGTCGCGCCCACGCGCTGCGGCTCGTACCGGCGCCCGAGGAGCTGCCCGAGCTGGCGCTGCAGGTCGTGGAGGAGAGCGAGGCCCCGCCCCTGCCGGGGCACGAGGAGGGGCACTCGGTGACCTTCGCGCCGGACGGCGGCGAGCACCGGAGCTTCGCGGCGAGCGCGATGGAAATGCGCTTCCTGCACGGCCGCCCGCTGAAAGGCCAGCTGCCCGAGGTGGGAGTCACGAGCGCCCACGCCCCCGTCGGCACGGCCGGCGTGTGGATGCGCCTGTGCCGCCCCGTGCTCCCGGGCGAGGCCCCCACCCCGCTCGTGTACGCGATGGCGGCGGCCGACTTCGGCAACGGCATCGCCGCGGTGCTGCCGTTCGACCAGTACGTGTTCATCAACGCGGACCTCGCGATCACGCTGAACCGCCGCCCCGAGGGCGAGTGGATCGGCCTCGACGCCCGCACCATGCTGCACCCCGGCGGGATCGCGTGGGCGGAGAGCGTCATGCACGACGAGCGCGGCCCGTTCGGGCTGGCCACGCAGGCGCTGGTCGTGCAGCGGCGCTGACGAAGTAGTTGCGCACGCACGTATCCTGATAAGGTTGCGTGCACAACTACCTGTGGATGCTTTGCCCCAGTGGGTATTAGCCCCACAACCACCCTTCCTCAAAAAGGAGCTCTCAGATGTCCACACAGTCCGCCACCCCAGCCGCCGCGACCCTCCCCGTCCCCGCCGGCACGTGGAAGGTAGACCCCGTCCACTCGAGCGTGGAGTTCCAGGTCAAACACCTCGGCATCGCCACCGTCAAGGGCCAGTTCAAGGAGTTCGAGGGGACGCTCGAGGTCGGGCCCCGACGGCGCCGTCGCCTACGGCACGGTCAAAACCACGAGCGTCGACACACGCGAGCCCCAGCGCGACGACCACCTGCGCTCGGCGGACTTCTTCGAGGTCGAGAAGTACCCCGAGATCGGCTTCCGCTCGACCGCGATCCGCTCGACCGGCGAGGACGAGTTCGAGATCGACGCCGACCTCAGCATCCACGGGGTCACGCGCCCGGTCACGCTGAAGGCGACGCTGGAGGGCTACGAGCCGGAGGACCACCAGGGCAACACGCGCGTGGGCATCTCCGCGAGCACCCAGATCAACCGCTCGGACTTCGAGATGCGCTTCAACGCCGCACTCGGCTCGGGCAACATGGTGGTCAGCGACAAGGTGAAGATCCTCGTCGACGTCTCCGCCGTGAAGCAGGCGTAGCCGGCTGAGACCAAACCAACGGGCGCGGCGGCTGGAACCGAAGTTCCGCTTGTCGGCGGCGAGCGCAGCGGAGGGCTCGCCGAACGTGCCCGTTGGTTTTGGCCCGGAGAGGAAGTCCACCTCCACACGGCCGATGCGTCCCGCGCCGAACTCGATGTAACAGATGCCGATCCCGTCGTACGGTGGGGGCTGCTCGCCGCCACGGATGCTCGCGATCAGCGAGGCGGCAACGACACGCGCCGCCCCCTCCGCGAACACCCCCGCCTTCGGCACCCCGGCGGTGGTGACGTCCCCGACCGCGTACACCCCCGGAAACCGCGTCTGGAGCGTTTGCGAGCTAACCGGCACATAGCCGTCCTCGGCCATGCCGCTGTCGATGACCACATCGGGGGCGCGATGCTTGGGGACGCCGAGGAAAAGGTCGTAAGGCATCTCGCTGCCGTCGTCGAGCACGGCCATGCGACGCGCCGGGTCGAGCGAGCTCACGCGGCGGCCGGGGACGAACCTGATGTCGCGCTCGGCGAAGGCCGCTTCCAGCGCGCGCGAGGTGTCGGGGGACGGCGGGACGGGACTGCCCAAAGGCAGGACGAAGGAGATCTCGCAGTCGCCGCGGACGCCCCGCGTGGACAGGTAGTCGTGCAACAGCAGCGCGGTCTCGCTCGGCGCGGGAGGGCACTTGAAGGGCGCCCCGCAGACCCCCACGATCGCCCGGCCCCGGGAGAACGTGGGAAGCAGCTCGCCCAGTCGCTGCGCACCGGCGACGGAGTAGAACTCGTTACCGCCCTCGGCGAGCCCCGGGGTGAAGTCGAAGTCGTAATCGGCGCCCAGCGCCACGACGAGGACGTCAGCCTCATGCACGCCACCGTCAGTGGTAACGCTGCGAGCGGCGGGGTCGATCGCGGTGATCGTCTGGCGCAGGAAGCGCACCCCGGGCTTGGCGATCGCACTGTAGGGGAGACGGACCGCGTCCAGCGTGGTGCGACCGAACATCACGTCGAGCTTGGAGTACCCAAAGACGAACGAGTCGTTCTTGTCGATCAGCGTCACATCGACGTCCTCGCCTAGCGCCTCCGACAACGTGCTCGCCAGCTCGAGACCGCCAAAGCCGGCTCCCAGAACAACCACGCGAGTCTTCACGGGGCGAGCATACACGGGCCGGTCTCGGCCGCGGCGCCGGCCAGCACACTACGACTTCGCTAGGGCCTCATCCACGGCGACGCCGGCTAGACGCCGAGCCTCTACCTGACCATCACGTCCCCCAAAGCCTCGTCGATCGCGGCGAGGATTTGAGGGTCGAGGGCGATGCCGGAGGCGGACGCGTTCGCGTGCACCTGCTCGGGCCGGCTGGCGCCGACGATCGCGGAGGCGACGTTGGGCTCGCGCAGCACCCACGCGAGCGCGAGCTGCGCCATCATGAGCCCCGCGCCCTCCGCGATCGGCACCAGACGCTGCACCGCCTCCAACACGCGGTCGTCGAGCAGGCGGTCCATGAACGTGTTCATCTCGTCGCTTGCCGCACGCGAGTCGGAAGGCGGCGGCGACCCCGGCGGGTACTTGCCGGTGAGCACTCCCTGCGCGAGCGGCGACCACACAATCTGCGAGATCCCCTCGCGCTCGCACAGCGGGATCACCTCGGCCTCGGGCGCACGCCAGATCATCGAGTACTGCGGCTGGCTGGAGACCCAACGCTCGACGCCGGGCAGCTCCAGCGACTCGACGATCTTCTGCGCGGGCCACTCGCTGAAGCCGATGTAACGAGCCTTGCCGGCGGCCACCACTTCGGTGAGCGCCCCCATCGTCTCCTCCAGCGGCGTCTGCTCGTCGTAGCGGTGGCACTGGTAGAGGTCGACATAATCGGTGCGCAGGCGTGCCAGCGAGGCGTCGATCTGCTTGTGGATCTGCGCCGCCGACAGCCCGCGGTCGGTGTCGGACATCTGGAAGTAAACCTTCGTGGCGAGCACATAGGAGGAGCGCTCATACCCCGCCAGCACCTCCCCCAGCAGCGTCTCCGACGCCCCCCGCCCGTAGACGTTGGCGGTGTCGAAGAAGTTGATCCCGGCCTCGAACGCCGCCTTCACGCACCCCTCCGACTGCGCGCGCTCCACCCCGCCGGAGTACGTCAGCCACGAGCCAAGGCTGATCTCCGAGACCTCAAGGTCGCTGGTGCCGAGCTTGCGGTAGTTCATGGTGGGCAGCCTAGCGGCTCTCACCGCCGTCGCCCCGCCGCGAAGCTCTGCACGGCCGGGGCGACGGCACGTAGACTGGCGCCAACCTCGGCGGCCTCCCGCTCCGCGTCGCGACCGGTCCCGTCGCCGTTCTCTTCCGAGCCGGCTCCGGCTGCCGGCGCCACCGCGCGTAGGCCGGCGACGACCTCGACGGGATCCTCCTCCGCAGAGGCGGGGCGTAAGCGGTGAACCCGCGCCCGCGCGTCCGCCTGCTCCCCCGCGGCGGGCGCGAGGAAGCGCTCCAGCGCAGCCAGCTCGCGCACGAGCACGTTCACCACCGGGGGCACCTCCTCGATGCCGGCGACGCGCTCGACCACACTGCGCTCCAGGCGCCCGCGGGCGAGCAGCAGCGGCTCGGCGCGGGCGAGCGGGCGGTGGCGCTCATACACGGCGCGGGGGACGATCAGGTTGACGTGGCCCCACTCGTCCTCGAACAGCAGAAACATCGTGCCCTTGGCGGTGCCGGGCCGCTGGCGCGCGATCACGAGGCCGGCGACGGTAACAGCGGAGCCTTGGGGCAAGCGGGCGAGCTGGGACGACGTGGCAAGCATCTGCGCGGTGAGCCGCGGGCGCAGCACGGCCATCGCCTGGTCCCCGACGGTGACCCCGGTGACGGCGTAGTCGGCAATCAGCCGCTGCCAGCGGGTGAGCGGGCGCAGGCGCGGCGCCTCGGGCAGCCCCAGGGGCAGCGCCAGCTGGGTGCCCTCCTCGCCGACCGCATGTCCGGGCGCGGCGATCCCGAGCTGCCACAGGGCGAGGCGTCGGCGGGCGTCCTTGGTGGAGGTTCCAGCGTCGTCCACAAGGCCGTCGCAGGCCCCCGACCATGCGAGCTGTTCCAGCGTCGGGCGTCCAGCACCGCAGCGTGCGGTCAGTTCCCCCAGGCTGCGAAAGCGCCCACCACGCTCGCGCTCGGCAACCAGCTGACGGATCTGATCGGCGCGAACGTCCTTGATGTAGCCGAGGCCGAGACGCACCCCGCCGTCCTCCACCGTGCACCCCACCCCCGAGGCGTTGACGTCGAGCCCCAGCACGGGGATGCCGCGGATTTCGGCCTCATGCACGAGCGTGTCGGGGGCGTAGAAGCCCATCGGCTGCTCGTTCATCAGCGCGCAGAGGAACTCGGGGCCATAGTGGACGCGCAGCCAGGTGGACTGGTAGGCGAGCAGGCCGAAGGCGGCGCCGTGCGCCTTGGGGAAGCCGAAGCCGGCGAAGCCCTCCACCATCTCCCACACGCGCTGCGCTGTGGCAAGGTCGGCGCCGACGTGGTGGTGGGCGCCGGCGATGAAGCGCTCGCGGTGGCTCTGCAGCGCCTCGTGGGAGCGCTTGCGGCTCATCGCGCGGCGCAGTCCGTCGGCCTCGCGGGGGCTGAAGCCGGCGAACGCCTGGGCCACCTCCATCACCTGGTCCTGGAAGATCACGGTCCCGAGCGTGCTCTCCAGCACCGGGCGCAGCGCTGGATGGGGGTAGGGCACCTCGTAGGCGGGGTCGGCGCGCAGCCGGCGGCGGCGCTCGATGTAGGGGTTGATCGCACCGCCCTGAATCGGGCCGGGACGCACGATCGCAACCTGCACCGTCAGGTCGTCGAGGCTCTCCGGGAGCGTGCGCCGCAGCGACTGCATCTGCGCGCGACTCTCGATCTGGAAGACCCCGACGGTGTCGGCGCGGCGCACCGCCCGGAAGGTGGCAGGATCGTCGAAGGGGATGCGCGAGAGGTCGATGCGCTCACCGCGGGTGCGGGCGATCAGCTCGACGCACCCTTCCACGGCGGAGAGCATCCCCAGCCCGAGCAGGTCGATCTTCAAGAAGCCGGCGTCCGCACAGGAATCCTTGTCCCACTGCACCATCTGGCGGCCCTCCATCGCCGCGGGCACCACGGGGCAGCAGTCGATCAACGGCCGCGTGGAGATCACCATCCCGCCGGGGTGCTGGGAGAGGTGGCGGGGCAGCCCGTACGCCTCGGCGGCCAGGCGCGCCAGCCACGCCCAGCGGGGGGAGGCGGCCGGGATATCGTGCTCGGCGGCACCGCGATGGTTGTCCGCCGCGCGGGCCACACGCTCGATCTCTCCCGGGGGCAGACCCAGAACCTTGCCCAGCTCGCGGATCGCGCCGCGCGCGCGGAACGTTGGGAAGGCGGCGACCAGCGCGGCCCGCTCATTGCCGTAGCGTTCGTGCACGCGGGGGATCAGCACCTCGCGGATGTCGCGCGGGAAGTCGAGGTCGATGTCGGGCAGTGACTCGAGGCCGGTGTGCAGGAAGCGCCCGAGTAACAGGCGGTTGCTGATCGGGTCGATGTGCGAGAGGCCTGTCAGGTAACAGACGATCGAGGAGACCGAGGAGCCCCGTCCGCGCCCCGGCGCGAGTAGCGCGCGAGCGGAGTCGGCTCCGCGCACCTCCGCGGCGACCTCGCGGGCCAGCTCCAGCAGCTCGTGGTGCAGCAGGAAGAAGCCGGCGAGCCTCAGCTCGTCGATGATCCGCAGCTCCTCCTCCAGCCGCGCCGTGGCCTCCGAGCACATCGCCGCAGCGCTCGCCCCTCGCCGGCGGCCGCTTGGCCCCCTCCCCCGGCTATCACGCCTGCCCATCCCTCCGCCGCGTGCCACGGCCCGAGCGCCGTAGCGCTCGTCCAACAGCACGCGACACAGCTCCGCGAGACGCCGCATCGCGCCGGGGTCCTCCGACCCCGGGTAGCTGTAGCCGAGGTCGCGCGTCAGGTCGAAGCGCAGCTGCTCGGCGAGACGCACCGTCTCGCGCACAGCGTCGGGATACTCGGCGAAGCGCGCCGCCATCGCCGCGGGGGCGGCCAGCACGTGGCTGTGGTTGCCGCGCCGCAGCGGCTCGCAGGCATCGAGCGTTGTGCAGTGACGCAGCGCCACGAAGGCGTCCTGCAACTCCGCGCGACTGCGCGCGTGGGCGTGCACGTCGCCGCTCGCCACGCACGCCACTCCGAGGCGCCGAGCGAGCGCCTGCAGCGCCCGGTTGCGCGCACGATCGTGGCGGGCGTAGGGACGCTGCAACTCCACGCGCAGGCCGTGCGGGCCGAAGGCGTCCAGCAGCCGCCGCGCGGTGGGCTCGTCATGCACGCCGTGGGTGGCGCAGCCGGTGAGACACACCAGCCCCTCGCTGTGCTCCCGCACCGCCTCCAGGCTTACCGAGGGCTCGCCCCGCTCGCGTCGCCCGGGCCCCTCACGCGTGTGGGCGTGCGCCAGGGTCAGTAGCCGGCAGAGGTTGCGCCAGCCGCGCGCATCGCGCACCAGCAGCGTGAGGTGCCGCCCGTCGGTGAGATCGATCTCGGCGCCGTGCAACGCGCGTACTCCACACGCACCAGCCACCTGGGCAAGCTCCATCGAACCGGACACGGAGTTGTGGTCGGTCAGTGCCAGCGCCTCATACCCCAGCTCCCCGGCCCGCTGCGCCAGCTCGTCCGGCAGCGAGGCCCCGTCCAGGAAGGAGTAGGCCGAGTGGCAGTGCAGCTCGATGTATGCACTGCTCGCCATCTCAACCCGCCTGGCTGAACCACTCGCCGGAGCAGAGGTCGTGGAAGACGACGAGGTTGCGCCCGCGTGCGCTCACGATCTCCCAGTAGCGACGGCGCAGCGGCCGGCCGGTCCACCAGCGGTCCTCGATCAGCCATGACTCGCGCACCTGCTCGATCTGCCGGCCGTCAACCGTGCGGGGCACGCCGCCGGGGCCCATCCGCACGCGCGCGGGCCGCGGCAGGTTGAGCATCCGGCTGCCGTTCAGGACTCTCGGGGCGAGGGCCCTCATCCCGGGAAGGGGGTGAAGACGACCCGCCGCTCGGGCACGCGCGAGTCGGGGTCGACGCACACCGCGCGTAGCGCGGCCTCCGGGCCGGCCGCCACGCGCACCTGAGCCACGGCCTCCCGCAGGCGCCCACGGTGCCCCTCCCGACGCGCGGGGCTGGGGAGATCCGGGTCGAACAGCGCCCCCTGCGCCCCCTCCGGGGGGCCGAAGCGCTCGGCTTCGAGGCGCAGGTAGGCGGCGGGCGCGGGCAGCAGTGCCAGGCGCGGCGCGAGCGCGAGGCGCATCCGCCGCGGGTCCGACAGCGCTTCGCGCAGCACCACCCGCTCGCGCCAGGTACCGCCCTCCACCAGGCGGGCGGAGATGCTTAGCGCGCGCAGCGTCCGCCCGCGCCGCTCGGGGCGGGCGAGCAGGCGGTCGACGAGCACGCCGAGCACGCGTTCCAGCGCCGGCCCGGAGTTGGCCTCCTCCAGCTCCAGCGACTCCCGCAGGCGCTCCTCGGCGATGTGCGTGCGCAGCGGGTCGTCCTCGCCGCGTGCCAGGCGCCACGCGAGCACCCCGGGCGAGCCGAAGCGATCGGCCACCGCGTCGCGCCCCAGCGCCGCCAGCTCCCCGAGCGTGTCGATCCCCAGCCGCGTGAGGGGCTCCACGAGCGTGGCGGTCTCCGCGCGGAAGCCGAGCAGCATCACCGGCCTGGAGGCGAGGTAATGGCGGGCCGCGCGATGGTCGGGCTGCGCGGAGTGACCACCCTGTGCGGGGCCATGCGGCGCAGAGCCATGCAGCGCAGAGCCATGCCGTGCAGAGCCGTGCCGTGCAGAGGCACGCCGCGGAGAGGCACTGCCCTGTGCGAAGGAGGGAGCGACGATCCGTGCGCGGCGCGAGCGGACCTCGAGTGCTGCGGCGAGCGCGCAGAAGCGCGTCGGGCCCGCGCCCACTCTCACGGGGCGTCGCAGCGCTTGGCGCGCCGCAGCCACCACCCCCTCCTCCCCCCCGTGCAGCCCCCGCAACCCGTCGGACTCGAAGTAAGCCAAGCCGGCCCGCGGGAGCTCCAGGGCGGCACCGATCCCCTCCAGCGCCCGTGCCGCCCGCCCCCACTCCTGCGCCACGCCGAGCGGATCGCCTGCGACCAGGCGCAGCCGCGGGCAGCGCGCGAGCGCCTCCCCCAGCGCCATCCCGCGCGTGACACCCTGCGCCTCCGCGGCCCCCGACACCTCCCCCACCCGCGCCTCCCCTCCGGGGGCGGGCGCGATCGCCAGCGCGTGCCCGGCCAGCGCCTCGGCGCCGCCGGCGGCGACGGTCAGCTCAAAGCGGGGTAGGTGGACGCACACGACCATGATCGAACATATGTTCGCATACAGTGGGGCGTCCGCAACAGACAGATGCGTCAGTCGGCCCAACCTCGACCGGCTGGCCATGACCAGTCCACAACAACCAGCCGGCCATGACCAGCCCACACCAACCAAATAAAAATCGACCCCTACCAAACAAGATTGAGTCTTGTTCTTATTTGGTATAGGGCCGAAAAGGGAACAACAACAACCAGCCCGGAGGCTAGGGGTAAAACTCTTTTGCGGCCCCTACCAAATGAGATTGAGTCTTGGTCTCATTTGGTATAGGGCGTAAAAATGAATCCCCGCCCGACCGAGGCGGAATCGTCAGTCCTCTCAACCCACCGGGGGGAGTGAGAGGTCGGGAGAGGGGCCTCTGCCCCTTCCCGCTCAGTCCATCCCCAGCGGGCCCTCAGCGGAGCCGCTGAGGAACTGGCGCACGAAGTGGTTCTCCGAGGAGAACATCTTGGCGGCGTCGCCCGCCTCCACGATCCGCCCGCGCCACAGCAGCGCGATGTATTCGCCGATCCGCCGCGCCGAGGCGATGTCGTGGGTGACGACGATGTAGGTGCCCCCATGCAGACCGTGCATCTCCTGGATCAGCTCGCACAGCAGCGCCGTGCGCACCGGGTCCAGACCCGAGTCGGGCTCGTCGAAGATCACGATCTCCGGTTCCATCACCAGCGCCCGGGCAAACCCGGCGCGCTTACGCATGCCCCCCGAGAGCTGGTTGGGGAAGTAGTCGATCGCGTCGGTCAGCCCCACGTCGTTGACGCGTTCGCGCACCCGCGCGGAGATCTGCGCCTCCGACATGTCGGTGTGCTGGCGCAGCGGGAAGGCGACGTTGTCGTACAGCGACATCGACCCGAACAGCGCGCCGTCCTGGAACAGCACCCCGATCCTGCGGCGCAGCTTGAGCAGCTCCTGCATCGGCAGGCTGGGCACCGACAGGCCCTTCACGATGACGTCCCCGGAGTCGGGGAACATCAGGCCGATCAGGTGTTTGATCAGCACGCTCTTGCCCGTCCCCGAGGGTCCGAGCACGGTAGTGATCGTCTGGTCGGGGATCGCCACGTTGAGCCCGTCCAAGACGGGCACCCCGCCGAGGCGCTTGTGCACGTCGTAGCAGCGGATCGACCACTCCTCCGCGCCGTGCTCGCTGTCCCAGTCGAAGTCCGTGTGGTATTCGAAGTGGGCGGCAGCGTCGAGCGTCGCGCCCTCCTGCGCGCTCACCCCCTCGCCGGCTGGGACCTGCGCGCCCTGGGCGGCGCGAGCTCGCGTCTCGCGGCCTCCAGCCTCCGCATCCCCCGGCGCGCCCTGCTGGCCGAAACGGGGACCGATTGGGGAGGCACTCGCTTCGCTCGCATCCCCAAATCGGCCAGCGCCAGAGGCGCGTGTCTCTTGGCTTCGGTCCTGCTCCTCCTCCATGTCCGGGATAGTATCGCGCCATGGCCCAGACGATCGCGGTCCTCTCGCAGAAGGGAGGCACGGGCAAGACAACCACGGTGCGCACGCTCGCGGACGCGCTGCGCCGCGCGCAGGTGCGCACGCTGGCGGTGGACCTCGACCCGCAGGGCAACCTCTCCGACTACTTCGACGTGCCCCCCGACGCGCAGCCGACGATCGGCGACGTACTGAGCGGGCGGGCGGCTGCCGCGGAGGCGATCCACGGGGACGTGATCCCCGCCAACCTGCACCTCGCCGAGACCGAGCTCGCACTCGGCGGGCGCCTGGGGCGCGAGCTGACGCTGCGGCGGGCGCTGGCGAAGCTGCCCGACGACGCGTACGAGCTCGTGCTGATCGACTGCCCGCCCTCGCTCGGCCTGCTCACCGTCAACGCGCTGGTCGCCGCCGACTACGCGCTGATCACCGCCGAGGCCCAGTACTTCGCGCTGCAGGGCGTCGAGCAGGCACTCGAGGTGATCGAGCTGGCGCGCGACACGCTCAACCCCGAGCTGGAACTGCTCGGCGTGCTGCTCAACCTCGCTGATATGCGCACCGTGCACTCGCGCGAGGCGCTCGCCTCGCTGCGCGAGCAGCTCGGCGCGAGGGTGCTCGACACGGTCGTGCGCTCCTCGATCGCCTACGCCGAGTCGGCCGAGCGCGCCGTCTCGATCCTCGACCACCGCCCCGACCTCGGCGCCGACTACCTCGCGGTCGCCGGTGAGGTGCTCGCGCGGATGCCGGGGTTCGATGGGGCTCGGGGGCGTTTGGCGGGGCTGGGGTAGCCTCGTCAACAGCGCCGGACTACCGCTTCCTCCCTCCCTTCGCCTTCGTCCCGTGCCGGCTGTGCTTGGCCTTCTTTTTCGCGGCCTTCTTGCTCTTCGGGCACCCGGTGACGGCGATCTTGGTGCTCTGGTTGATCACGAGGCCGTTCTGGCCGACCATTTCGGTGGGCATAATCAGCGTGCCCTTGCAGAGGTTCCCGTTCGCGGTCAACGCCGGGTATTCGCGCTGGGGGAGCGTCAGTTCGAAGCTCGAGAACGGCACGTCCGGGACCGTCGCGAACGTCGCGGTGGTGATCCCCTGTTTGCTGATGAACGTTTCGCCGTGCACCTGGACGGTCACGCCGTTCTGGCCGGTGAGGACCATGATCAGTTCGGGATACTTCGCGCCGCCGTGGGAGACGAAGTACGCCGTCCCAGTCAGGCCGCCCGGGAGCACCGGGGTCGAGACCTTCACCTGGCCGACCTGCGAGGCGACCGGGCAGTTCTTTGGATTTTCCGCGAACGTCTTTTCGAGACACGCCTTCTGCAGCGTTTTCAACGGCGAGGGGAGCTGTTTGGGCAGCGAGACCTTCACCCGCTGCACGTTCGCGATACTGCTCAACCCGCCTTCGTCCGGCAGCGTGAGACTGACGTGCAGGCTCGCGCCCTGGGTGCGTGAGGTCTTTGCGCTGGTTGCGACCTTGAACGTCGGCTTGAACCCGAGGCTGCGACAGGACCCAACCTGGAAGGGGCTCGACAACGACGCCGTCGCGCCTTCCGTGCTGCTCGCCGTCCCCGAGAACGACTGCGGGTTGCAGTTGGTCGGGTTGAACATGAATTCCTTACGGTCGATCACCGCGTCAATCGTGCGCAGGTCAACCGGCACCCCATCGAGAATCGTCGGCAGCGGGTCGGTCGTGATCGTCAACTGTGTGGTCTGCGGATCGACTTCGATCCTGCCGCGCACGACCGTGGTGCCGAGATTGAACGGGCCCGCGATCACCGGCACCGCGATTGACAACCCATACGGCGCGCCCTCGTAGGGGCCGGTGATGTAGATCGGCGCTTCCGGCTCACCCGCCTCCGGCACGAACAACGGGTACGGGCCCGCTCCCGCGCCGACGACCGTGTGCCCGATCTGCGAGCTCGCCGGGCATTCGCCCTTCGCGGCCTGCGGTTCTTCGCACAACGAGACGTGGCTGATCATCCCCAACAACCCCAGCGGCGTCTTGAACTGCAGCTTGGAGATCCGCTGCTGCCCGTCCCCACGGGAGAGCAGCATCGAGAAGTCGGTGTAGCCCCCTGCCTGGTCGGTCGTCGCACCCGCGGTCATGCTCGGCGTGAACGGCAACGGCGATGCACACGCGCTCCCACCCGGGCCACTGGTGATCTGAAACGCGCTCGACGGGAACACATCTTCGATGAACGGCGAGGCCCACGGCGTGAAATCCGACGTCGACGGGTACACCCCGCACTCCGATGGCGTCATCAGCGCCGCCTGCGCGCCACCACTGAAGGAGAGTTTGAAGTCCGTGAACGGGAACGCCGGCGTTTCTTCGAAGGTCGTCGTCAACTGCCCCGTCACCGGATCGAGCCGCACATTGCCAACCGTCTTGATGTAGACGCCGTCCCCGGATGCCGTCACCAGCAGTTTGATGTCCGGCGGCTCCGATTCCAACAAATACACCCCGCCTTCCAACCTATCCGGCAACAGCGGCGTCGAGATCTGCGCCGTCCCGACCTGCGAGGCGGCAGGACACGACACCGGCCCTTCGCCTTCGAGCGCCGCCGGTTCGGGCGAGCAGACCTGCAAGCCGGTCGCGCGCCCAGGGTTCAGGACCAGCCCTTCCGGCAGCGTGACCGTAGCGTTCTGCAACGTCGAGGTCACCAGCGCTTCGGGGTCCCTGAGCTGTTCCTGGGGGATTTTCACGTCGGTCGTCAACCCCGCCGGCGTATCCGCCGCGCTCGTATCCGGTTCGACCGACAGCAACGTGCTGAACGACAGGTGTTCGCAGCCGGTGAACCCGGCCGGCGTGTCGGTGTTGTCGTGCGTGAGCACGCTCGTTTCCGCGGTCGCGCCTTCGTTCTCCCACGTGCCGAACGCGCGGATCTTGATCGGCTGTGGCTCCCTGCACGACGTCGGCAGCGTCAAAAACGGCTTCGGTTCGAGACCGACCGAACACCCGCTGAAACACCCGGAGCTAGGGTTGCCAACCGCGCGCTGTTCGTCATGGCTCGCCGCGGCCGGGGTGCCCCACAGGATCAGCGAGGCGGAGGCGATGCCCAACTGGGGGAGGTTGATGATGTGCACGACGATGTGATCGCCGTGGCCGCTGTGCACCCCGGCGTCGAAGAACGTGTGTATGCCCTCGATCGAGAGGCCAAACTCATCGGGGACCCCCGGCGGCGGGACCATGTTGTACACAGAGAGGGCAGTGGGGCGAAAACCCAGTCCGCCGGGATTGCCTGACAGGCCAACTTCGAGTTGACCGATCTGGGATTCAGCGGGGCAACTGTCGGCGTTAAGCTGCAGGCGCGTGCACCGCGGCACCGCATTCGGTTCGCCGAACAGGCCCGACGGCAGTTCCACTTCCAGGTTCCTGACCTCCCCACCGGTCGGGTGGCTGCCGGTCGCCGAGTTGAGCTCCAGGTTGAAGATCGCCTCGTACGGGTGCGAGCCGGCCTGCGTGTCAAGCGTCCCGTCGGCGTTGGTGAACCACACGTCCCAGCCCGCCAACCCGAACCCCGTGGGCGAGGAGCTGACCGTCAGGGGATCGGACACGCTCGCCGCATCCGACGCGCCGCCACCCGACACCGTCACCCGATTGGAGAACGCCCCTTCTTCCGCGCCCGGCGCGACATGAACTTCGACGCCGACCTTGACCGCATTTTCGTTTTCACCGCCGCGGGAGTAATGCAGCGCCGCGGGGATCGTTGGCAGGAACAGCGGATTGCTCCTGCACGTGACGACCGACGGCGCGCCCGTCGCGATACTGCATGTCCAACGCGGTCCACCACCGGAGGGCCAGGGATATTGACCGTCTTCTTCGAATTCTTTCGTTTCCAGGTCATCGAAGGCGATACCGCTCGCGGCCATCGCTTCGACCCCGGCCGGCAGCGTGTCGGTGACAGTCACGCTGCCGGCGCTCAACGCCGCCCCGGTGTTGTAGATTTCGATCGTCACGATGCCGTTTCCGCCCGGCGGCAGATTCGTCGGATACACGCTGCTGTTGGCCTCCCACCCGGGCTGCGCCACCGCCGCCAGCGCCGACGCCGCGCCCACAGAGGCGCCGGCTCCGAGCACCCCTGCAACGACAAGGAAAGCCGCGGCTGGTCTCCAAGAGGAGAAAGATCTGAAAGGGCTCATTTACTTGCTCCTCCGGTAGGTGCGACGTGCTTTTTTCTCACACGTAGATCGCTGCTTCTTGCTGTGTTTGGCATTGCAGGCCCGCAACGCCCTGGCGCGCTTCTGCGCGCGCGTCAGCGGCTTCACCCTCACCGCGGGCTTGGAGATGGATGGCGCGAAATTACCGACACCCGCGAACGTCACGCTCGCCGGCGTCGCGAAGATCGGCGGCACGGCCGGCACGCCCTGGCAGCCCGACCCCGTGCACGCACTGCTCGCGAGCGGCTGCGCGCCGACCCGCACGTCGTACAGATCCTCGTCGTCGTTCTGATCCTGCGCAACCAGCTGCGCCTCCGTGATGATGAACACGTCATCGCCGCTGGCGCTCGCGTCGACCAGGAAGGAGTCGTGGGGATTCGTGCCGCTCGAGAGCAGATAGACGCAGCCCGCGCTCTGCTGGCAGCTGCCGGTGCCGTCGCGCTCCCACTCGTACACGTCGATTTGGCCGTTGGTCGCGTTCGAGACCAGCGCCTGGGCGCTGTCGAAGAACACATGACTACCGTCTTCGGAGATCACCCGCGGCTGATGCGTCCGATCGCGGCTGATCGGAATGAACGCGCCCAAAGATTCTCCTCCGTCCAGTTCGTTGGCGACCGGGGCTTCGCCGCTCGGACTGCACGAGACACACGTGAGCCGGCTCTGTTCGGCCTGATAGAGAAACACCTCGTCCAGGCCTTCGTTGTGATAGCCGGTCAGGCTCTGCGACGACATGAAGACCAGACTGCGGCCATCAGGCGCCACCACCGCCGTACGCGCACCGAGATCAGGCACCAGATCACCAAACCCACCGCGTTCGATATCAAAGGGATAGACTCCCCCTTCCAGGTCCCCTCCGGAGAGGGTGGCGATGAAGGTCGTGACGCCGTCATGCCACAGCTCGAGGTTGTCGCCGGTATCGACGTAGTAGACATATTCTCCGTCTTCGCTTGCGCCGATCACGCCCTGCGCTTCGACGCCGGGGCTGAGGTCGACGGTTTCGCCGCTTTCGAGGTCGTACTCGTAGAGGCCGCCCTTGATGTAGAAGACCTTCGAGCCGTCGGCGCTCGCGGTCCAGAACTGGCCGCCCGCAGTGACCTGCACGGTGCACGCATCGGTCGCCACCGTGCAGCTCCCGCCCACGACGGGGCTCGGCGGCGCGGCGTCGTTCTCACGCACATACAGAACGCCCGTAGTCAGATCGGTCCAGAAGACGCGCGACCCATCGGCCGAGATCACACCGCTCAAACCGGACCCCGACCCAAACACCGCGTTCGGTTCCGTTGCCCCGTCGGGCAGCACATTGACCAGATACAGGCTCCCACCCACCGAGTCGTAAAGATTGTTCTGTCCACTGCCGCCGTCGACCGCGTCGGCCGTCAACGCATCGTTGGCCTCGAACAGCAGATGACCGAAATTCGCGGACCCACCGCCATAATTGATGCTGAATTCCCCGGGCACGCGATGCGGCGTGGTTGTGAGAAGCGGCCGGTAGCCCGTGCCTCCGCTGGTGTCAACATAGAGGTTCGCGTAGCCTGACGGCGCCTGCGCCGACAGAGATTCTTGTTCCACGGTGCTCAGCACCCCCGCCGAGAGATCGCTCGAAGAAAGCAATATATTTCACCTCCGGGAATTCCACGGCGGTCGAGGCCGAGGGCGTGGTATTGACCGACGTCCACCCGCCCGCCGGCGAACGCGTCCCCAGAAACTCGTTCCCGCCACCGATGGCGAGACGGCCGTCTCCACCCGACGGCCCAGGGGAATCAATATAGGCTATAGCTTCACCATCGGGAGCAGCCTCAAACGGGTGATCTGTAGCAACGCCACCATAAGGGATGTTATCGGTCGTATCCCCTGACTCCGGCAGATAGACGCTGTTGTCCTGAGTCGGAGTCACGGCGCTCACCAGTTCGTAGCCGCGGCCGTCGGGCAGCCCGGAGGTCACAGGTTCGGTGGCCAACGCTTGGCCGCTCCACGACGAGAGCTCCCCGGCCGCCGCGCAGAGTGTGGCCAGGGCAATAAGAATCAGCCTGCGAGCATTCATCCGAGCATCTCCTCCAGGACAGAGGGGACGACCCCTCGATTGCATGACAATGCGCCGAGGGCGCAGAGATTCAGGCTTCGTGAGCGTGGGCGCACCCCGCTGAGGAGTGACGAGGACGACCCGACGAAGCTCACAGCGCTGGCTGCGACAGTAAACCCCGGCGGGAGCGCACGATCCCAGGCGCTCATCACGCCGCCCGCCGCTGACGCTCGTCCACGGGAGTGTGCGCACGGATGCTCTGCGCGACGCGCTCACCACGCGCGGTGAGCGTCCACGCATTCGGCTCGCCTTTCGCATGCCCACCGCCGCTGTTCACCAAAAGCCCCAAGCGCTCCAGGCGTACGAGCAGCTTCGAGATCTGCCCGGGGTCGTGGACGCCCGCGCGCTCGGCGATCTCGCGGTTACAAGAACCTGGATAGCTGGCGATCACCTCGAGGGCCTGGGCGGTCCTGTACGTGAGGCGCATCGGTACGCTCGCCAGCGGGTCGGCCTCGGCCCGCGCCGTAGCTGCGGGCTTACGCACAGCACCGGCGAGAGGAGCTGGCGCTGGGCGCGCGCGCTCGCGGCTCGCCGCGCCAGGGCCCAGGTAGGGCAGCACCACGATCCCCACCAACTCCCCCAACAGACCAAGCAGCGGCCTGCGCTCACGCCGCTCCAGACGCGCACTGAGGATCATAAAAGCCGCACCGACCACACCCTCGGCGGTCAGCGGCGTGCATCGTGCCGCGCGGACGCTCTCCCCGCGGCCCTCGTTCACCACCGCGGCCAGTTGCGCAAGGATCTGCTCGCGACGCGCCGAGACCGCCGGGCCGCCGTGCACCGACTGCACGATGCAGACCCGCGCGAGCGCCGGCTCACGGTCGAAGAACGAGAGGATCGCCCACAGGCCGGTGCGCACCCGCTCACGCCATGCGAGGCCTTCAATGTTTGCCGCGGTCAGCTCGCCTTGCAGCTGCCGCAGGGCGTCGTCGAGCACCGCGGCGAGACACTCTTCACGGTTGGCGAAGAGCTCATAGAGCGTGCGCCGCGAGATTTTTGCGCGGCGCGTTATGTGCGCGACCGAGGTCTCCTGGTAGCCGCGCTCGTCGACGACACTCACCATCGCCGCCAGCAGTCGCGAACGCTGAATCTCCAGGATCTCCCCGACACCGGGACGCTCCAGACGGGAAACCGTTAACACGCGCGCGGGCATCACAGCGCCCCCCACGATGTGAAAAGGCCCGCGGAGAGCGGGTGAAGCCCTTCCCTTAGGAGGGAAAGCGACGAGCCCGCCGGGGCGGGGCGATGAAAGCGATCGAGCCCTAGTTCTCTAGAGCAAGAGAGAGAGAGAGAGAGAGAGATGCGACAGCGCCAAGCTGGCGCATCTAGCATCAGCAACCACGGTGGTTGCAGGCATCCCCTGCACGTATCTCACTCTCGAAAGCACGCTTAGACCAACTCCCTCGACAATTTCGATCCCGGTCCCTCTCCCCTTACCAGCGACTACGCACTGAAAGGTCGACCACAGGGCGGGTAGACCCAACCAGACTCTATGTTCACTCACCCCCACCCGGCCAGATCAAAGACCGAACTCAGGGGCAGGTAGGATTATAAGCAGATCCGTAACGAAATGTCAACCCTCTACGGTTACAGCCCCCCGACGTAAGCCCCCTGCGGCTCGAAGGGGACGCGCAGCAGCTCCGCCCAACCCTCGACCTCACCCTGGAGTGCCGCCACCACGGCGCCGGTCTGCTCGTAGAAGCACCACACCAGCACCGTCGGGCCGGCGCCGGAGATCGTCGCTCCCAGGGCGCCGAACTTGGAGGCACGCTGTGCCAGCTCGAAGGAGCGGGGGAAGAGGTGGGCTCGGTGGGGCTGGTGGAGGCGGTCCTGCAAGCCGCGGCCCACCAGGTCCCAGTCGCCGCGTGCGAGGCCGAGCGTCAGCAGCGCTCCGTGGGCGACGTTGAAGACCGCGTCCTTGAGCGGCACCTCGGCGGGGAGGGCTTCACGCGCAGCCTGGGTACGGACGGGATCGTGCGGCACCACCGCCAGCGCCTCCAGGCCGGTGGGGGGGTCGAAGCGGGTGGTCTGGCCGTCGGCGCACACGACGAAGCCACCGTGCAACGCAGCCGCGACGTTGTCGGGGTGGCCCTCCAGCTCGCTGGCGAGGTCGAGTAGTGGGGCGTCCAGCTCGAAGATGTGGTCGGCCGCCATCAACCCCGCGACGATCGCCGCGGCGCTCGAGCCCATGCCGCCGGCGAGCGGGATGCCGGAGTTGATGCGGAAGGTGAAGCCATCCGCGGGGTGCAGGCGCTCGAAAGCGCGAACGCAGAGGTTGTCTCGCCCGCGGGGCAGCGGCAGCTCCGTCTCGACGGCAAAGCTGCCCGTCTCCTCCACCTCCAGCGTCACGTGCAGCGCCAGCGCCGCCGCCATGCAGTCGAAGCCGGGCCCGAGGTTGGCCGAGGAGGCCGGCGCGCGCACGACGCGCCTACGGATCACCCAGAACCGCCTCTTCCAGCGCCACCGTTTCCGCCGCGCAGGGGATCACGCGGCCGTTGGAGTTGTCGAGCGCCGTCTGCTGGTCCTTGAGGCCTCTGCCGGTCATCACGCACACCACGCGCTCGGCGCCGTCGGCGCCGTACTTGAGCAGGCCCGCCACCGAGGCCGCGGAGGCGGGCTCGCAGAAGAGGCCTTCCTTGGCCGCCAGCAGGCGGTAGGCGGCGAGGATCTCGCCGTCGGCCACGGCGCGGATCGCCCCGCGCGAGTCGGTCATCGCCGCCATCGCGTCCTCCCAGCGCACAGGGTTGCCGATCCGGATCGCGCTTGCCACCGTCTCGGGGTGCTCCACCGGGTGGCCGAGCACCAGCGGCGCGGCGCCCTCGGCCTGGAAGCCGAACAGGCGCGGGGCAGCGCCCATCTCGGTAAAACCGCGCCAGTAGGAGGTGACGTTGCCGGCGTTGCCCACGGGGATGCACAGCAGGTCGGGGCCGCCATCGAGTTCCTCCACCAGCTCGAACGCCGCGGTCTTCTGGCCTTCGATGCGATATTCGTTGACGGAGTTGACCAGCGTGATCGGGTGGTGTTCCACCAGCTCGCGCACGAGCTCGAGGCCCCGGTCGAAGTTGCCCGACAGCGCGATCACCCGCGCGCCGTGGATCAGCGTCTGTGCCAGCTTGCCGATCGCGATCTTGCCGTCGGGCACGATCACCGCGCAGGTGAGGCCGGCGCGCGCGGCGTACGCGGCGGAGCTCGCCGCGGTGTTGCCGGTCGAGGCGCAGATCACCGCCTTGGAGCCTTCGCGCACCGCCGCCGACACCGCGCAGGTCATGCCGCGATCCTTGAAGCTGCCGGTCGGGTTGCCGCCCTCCAGCTTCAGGTATACCTCCGCCCTCACCATCTGCGAGATCACCGGCGAGTACACCAGCGGTGTGGCGCCCTCGCTGAGGCTCACCACGGGGTCATCGGGCGCGAACGGGAGGTGCTCGCGCCAGCGCTCGATCAATGCAGGTCTCATCCGAACTCCTCTTCTATCACCCTGATCGCGCGCGGGGCCGAGCGCACCAGCTCCAGCTCGGCGATCTGCGCCAGCGCCTCGCGCAGGCGCGACTCCAGCAGCGGGTGCAGCACCATCGTCAGCGGCACCACGCCGCCGCCCACGCGGCGCTGCATTACCGACTTGATCGAGGCGCCGTGCTCGCCCAGCACCTGCGCGATCGCCCCTAGCACGCCGGGGCGATCGGCGACGTCAAAGTGCAGGTAGAAGGCGCTCTCCACGTCCTGCAGTAGCGGTAACGCCAGCGGCGGGGCCGGCGGTTGGGCGCCGCCGGTCATCACGCTGACGACGTCGCCGAGCACCGCACTCGCGGTCTGCCGGCCGCCGGCGCCGGGGCCGGAGAGCGTGATCTCGGTGACCGTCTCCGATTCGACGGTGACGGCGTTGAAGGGGCCCGACACCGAGGAGAGCGGGTGGCCGGCGTACAGGAACACAGGGTGCACCCTCACCGACAGCCCACCCCCCAGCCGCTCTGCCGTGCCAATCAGCTTCAGGCCGAGACCCATTTCGCGCGCCGAGCGCAGGTCGTCGGGCTGCAGCTGCTCGATCCCCTCGTAGCGCACGTCGTCGAGGTGCACCGGCGCGCCGAATGCCAGACGCGCAAGGATCGCCATCTTCGCCGCCGCGTCCCGGCCGCTGACGTCGTCGCTCGGGTCGGCCTCGGCGTAGCCGCGGCGCTGGGCCTCGGCCAGCGCCTCGGGGTAGGTGCCGCCGCGGTCCATCTCGCCGAGGATGAAGTTGGTAGTGCCGTTGACGATCCCGTGGATGCGCTCGATCGGGGTCGCCGACAGCGACTCCTCCAGCACGCGCACCACGGGGACGGCGCCGGCGACGGCCGCCTCGAAGCGCAGCCGCACGCCGTGCTCGCGCGCGGTCTCGAACAGCTCCTCCCCGTGCAAGGAGAGCAACTGCTTGTTCGCGGTGACGATGTCGATGCCGGCGCGCATCGCCGCCAGCAGGTGCTCGCGCGCGGGCTCCACCCCGCCCATCACCTCGACGACGATGTCCGCCTCGGGGAGGATCTGCGCGAAATCCCCGCGCGTGCGCGTCAGCACGCCGGTAATGACCGGGCGGCGGCCGTTGAAGCGCTCGATCTCGCCGGCGCGCTCCTGCAGCAGCGTCGCGAAGGCTCCGCCGACTGTGCCGTGGCCGAGCAGGCCGATCTTGAAGGGCTCAGCCGACATCGCGGGAGATCAGATCCTCGTAGGACTCGCGCCTTACCACCACGCGCGCGTCGCCGTCCTTGCAGAAGATCACCGGCGGGCGGGGGACGCCGTTGTAGTTGTTGGCCATCGCATACCCGTACGCCCCGGTGGCAGGCGTCACGATCACGTCGCCACGGCGGGGGTCGTCGAGCAACGCCTCGCGCGCGATCACGTCGCCCGACTCGCAGTGCTTGCCGGCCAGCACGCACGGGGTGTCGCCGCCGGGGCGGTCCGCGACGTGCGCTTCGTACACGGCCCCATACAGCATCGGGCGCAGGTTGTCGGACATGCCGCCGTCCACCGCCACCCAGGTGGAGACGTTGCGCTTGACGCTCTGCACGGTGTACAGCGTCACCGCGGCGTTCGCGGTGAGCGCGCGGCCGGGCTCGATCAGCAGGCGCTCGTAGCTGCCGAGGTGCTCGCGCGCGGCCTGCACCAGCGCGCCCGCGTACTCCTCGATCGTGGGGGGGCGCTGGCCGAAACGGGGATGCTCGCCGGAGGCGAGTGTCCCCCGGCTTCGGCCAGCGGTGTACGCCACGCCGAGGCCACCGCCGAGGTCCCACGTCGGGAAGCCGTCCCCCTCCGCGAGCTCGCGCAGACCGGCGAGCTGTGCGACCTCGCGGCGGAAGGGCTCCAAGTCGAACAGCTGCGAGCCGATGTGCGCGTGCACACCCTCCAGCGCCAGGCCGGTGATGCCGCGGATGCGCTCGACCGCGCCCGCGACCTGGTCCATCGCGAAGCCGAACTTCGAGTCGGCCTGGCCGGTGGAGATCTTCTCGTGCGTGTCGCCCCTGACGTTGGGCGTGGCCCTCACCAGCACCGGCTGCGGGGGCATGTCGGCGAGCTCGCCCTCCGCCAACAGCCGCTCCAGGCAGTCGATCTCGTCGAGGTTGTCGATCACGATCAGCCCCACGCGGTGGCGCAGCGCCATGCGCAGCTCCGCCTCGGACTTCGCATTGCCGTGCAGCACCAGCCGCTCGGGGGCGAAGCCGGCCTGCAGCGCGAGGTGCATCTCCCCGCCGGATGCCACGTCGCACCACAGCCCCTCCTGCGCGAGCGTGCGCAGCACGGCGGTGCACGGGAACGCCTTGGAGGCGAACAGCACGTGCAGCTCCTCGGGGCCGGCGTCGCGCCCCAGCCCCCTGGGGCCAGCAGTCGCGCCCGCTCCCGAGCAGGCGGCGCGCCCCGCCTCGACGAAGGCCCGCGCACGCGCCCGCAGGTCGTCCTCGGCGACGACATACGCCGGGGTCCCGAACTCGCGTGCCAGCTCGATCGTGTCGCAGCCTCCCACCTCCAGGCGCCCACGCTCGTTGATGCGGCTGCCGAGCGGGAACACCCGCGCGAGGCTCTCCGCGATGCCGGTTGTCGTCTCCGTCGCCATTGCGCCCTTGATTATCGCTTGTGTCCCGGTAGTGCCCCAGTCTGGCCGGGACGCGCGGGCCCGGGCGAGGGGGTATACAAGTGAATTTTTGGCGCCCCTACCAGCTACTGGCCCTCTCATAGCTGTCATTTTTGTGCTACTCCATAGGTCCAGTTGGTGGTATGCGACAAAGTTCAGAACATCACCTGCACCCCCGAGGTCAGGCAATGGCGAGGACTTGCAGGGCTTCGACCAAGCCCACCCGTGCCGCCGAGGTCAGGCAGTAGCGGGACGCGCAGGCTTCGAGCCGGCTCCACCCGGGGCCCCCTCCGCCCGCAGGCCCGCGAGGCCCCGCCCGCCGCGCATCATCAGCGAGAGCCACACCGCGCCGACGATCATCAGACCGATGCTCTCCAGCTGCGGAGCGGTGAGGCCGAAGAGCACCTCTTTGTTGCGGCGGATGAACTCGACGAGGAAGCGCTCCAAGCCAGAGAGCAGGCAGTAGAGCGCGAACACGACCCCGGGTCGCACCCGGTCACGCAGGTGCCACAGCAGGAAGGCAACGAGGCCCATTGTGACGGTCTCGTAGATCGGGGTCGGCTGCACGGTGACCCCCGGCGGGGTGGGGACGGTGCCGTGCGGATAGCCCATCGCCCAGGGCAGCGAGGAGCGGATCCCGTAGTCGCCGTCGCCAGAGACCTGGCAGCCGATACGCCCGATCGCATACCCCAAGGCGAGCGCGGTGGCGCACATGTCGAGCATGATCAGCCGCAGCTGGTCGCGCCAGCGCATCCACAGGAGCACCCCGATCGCGCCGCCGATCACGCCCCCGTACCAGACCAGCCCCGAGCCGGAGAAGATGCTCTTGAAGAGATGGCCCTTGACTTCGCCGTAGTTCTGGATCACGAAGTACCCGCGCGCCCCCACGAGCCCGCCGATCAGTGCGGCGAAGACGATCTCATACGCCCAGTCCACCGGCCGGCCGAGCTCGCGCAGACGGCGCGCCACGAGCAGCCCGCAGGCGAGGAAGCCGAGCGCGAACACCACGCCGAAGCTCTTGATCGAGATGCCGAAGACGTCGAAGGCTGGTTTCATCGCGAGAGGAGGCTAGAACGGAGGCTCATCGTCGCCAGGACTTTAGGGAATCGCAATCCCCGTCTGCGACAATCACATCAAATGGCTGCCACCACCCACAGGCAGGGGCGCAAGGCGTTCGGCAGAGACACCGGCCTGCAGGCGCGGATGGTGCTGACGATGTTCCTGCTGGTCGTCGTGTACGTGGTGCTGGTGGGCGTGCTGTTCGCGGTCGGGGCGAGCGGCGTGACGATCCTCGTGGTCGCGCTGGCGCTGATGGGACTGCAGCTGTTCACCTCAGACAAGATCGCGATGGGGACGATGGGCGTCAAGGAGGTCTCGCCCCAGGAGGAGCCGGAGCTGCACGGGATCATCGAACGGCTGTGCGTGCAGGCCGACCTGCCCAAGCCGCGGGTGTGCGTGATGGAGCACCCGATGCCCAACGCGTTCGCGATGGGCCGCTCCCAGAAAGGCGCGACGGTGTGCGCGACGCGGGGCATCCTGCAGCTGCTCTCCCCCGCGGAGCTCGAAGGGGTGATGGCGCACGAGCTGACCCACGTGATCAACCGCGACGTGATGGTGATGACCCTGGCGAGCTTCTTCGCGATGGTGGCGTCGCTGATCGTCCAGTTCGGCTTCTTCTTCGGCGGCGGCCTCGGCGGTGGGTATGGGCGCAACCAGGAAGCGCAGGAGGCGATGTTCGCCGCGATCGCCGCGGCCGCGGTGGTGTACGCGATCTCGTTCATGCTGCTGCGCGCGCTGTCGCGCTACCGCGAGTTCGCCGCCGACCGCGGCAGCGCGGTGCTGACCGGACGCCCCTCGGCGCTGGCGTCGGCGCTGCTGAAGATCAGCGGCACGATGGAGCGGATCCCCAGCCGCGACCTGCGCACGGTGGAAGGGATGAGCGCCTTCTTCATCGTGCCCGCGCGCGCGAAGAACTCGCTGATGAACCTGTTCGCCGACCACCCGCCGCTGGAGCAGCGGCTGGCGGCGCTGGAGCGGTTGGAGTCCCAGCTGCAGGGCACCTCATAGGAGCGGGAGGGGGGCAGGCCCCCCTCCCGACCTCCCCCCACCCCACACCGATCAACTTGTCGCGACACAAGCTCAAACTGAAAAAGGACTGATTGATGGGCCTACTCGACGCCCTCACGGGCCGCCACCAGGTGAAGGGCCCCGCGCCCGACAAGCTGTTTGCGATCGCCACGGCGTACATCACGCTGCAGAGCGAGCACCAGATCGACCCCGCGGGAGCCGCGGCGATCGTCTTCCAGAAACTGGAAAACAGCGAGTTCGAGGCGACGATGCGCGAAATGGAAGAAGTCGTCACCGCGACCGGCGGTGAGAGCGGCACCCAGGTGAAGAGCAAAGACGACGAGTACGGCTACCGCTGGATGGTGCTGCGCAACCCCGACGGCGCCCCTAGCGTCGAAGACCTCGCGGTCGGCATCAATGCCGTCTCCAGCTCAATCGAGATGGGCGGTCACGGCGAGCGTCTGCTGTGCGCGGTGTTCGCCTTCCGCGACGCGCAGAAACGCAAGCTGTACTTCATCTACAACTACAAGCGCGGCTTCTGGTACCCGTTCGTGCCGGCCGGCGGATCGCAGGAACGCTCCACCGAGCGCGAGCTGCAGCTGAAGGCGCAGATGGGCAACGAACTGCCGATGGAGCCCGAACTGGAGCGGTGGTTTCCGCTATGGGGGATCCCGATTTAGATAGTTCCATTACCAATAGAGACTGATATTTGCTGCACAAAGCGCTATAATGTCTCTCATATGCCGCATCAATCCTCAAGTAAACGGCTTGCCAGATCGGGTCATCCTCTGCCACTGCCAGTCCGCCGCGCGCTCAATCATCTAGCGGATGACCTCACCACGTGGCGCAAGCTGCGTGGCTTGACCCAGGCCCAACTGGCCGATCGGGCCGGCGTCTCGCGTGACACCCTGATCCGCGTGGAGCACGGCGACGGGGGGGTGAGTGTGGGCAACATGCTCCTGGTCCTCCGCGCGCTCGGAATCCTCGAGAGCCTGCCCAAGGCCCTCGATCCCTACGAGAGCGATGTCGGCAGGTTGCGCTCCGACGAGCGGCTGCCACAGCGCGTACGGCCTCGGCCCCTGACCGGCCACGACGATGGCTGAGATCGAGGTCGAGGTACTCGTCCAGATCGCCGGCGAGGATGTGCTCGCTGGCCGGCTGTGGTCACACCGCCGCCGCGCCACCGAGTCGGCGACCTTCGCCTATGCGACCAGCTACCTGGCGCGGCGCGGCGCCTACGAGCTGGATCCCACGCTGCCACTCGTGGCCGGAACCCAGCAGACCGCGTCCACGCGAGCGATCTTTGGGGCCTTCTCCGATTGCGCGCCGGATCGTTGGGGGCGCACGCTCATGCACCGCACGGAGCGAGAGCGGGTCCGCCGCGAGGGCGGAGCCGAACGGAACTTCGGTGAAATCCAGTACCTGCTCGGCGTGCGCGATGACCTGCGCCAGGGCGCGCTGCGCTTCCGCGATCCCGAGCACAGAACGTACCTGGCCGACGAGCAGGGGGGAGTCCCACAGCTCCTCGATCTCCCGGAGCTACTCGGCGCGGCCGAGCGACTCGAACGTAACGAAGCGAGCGCGGCCGAGCTCAAGGTGCTGTTGCGCGGAGGCAGCTCACTCGGAGGGGCGCGGCCGAAAGCCCACGTTCTGGATGCGGACGCCCACTTGGCGATCGCGAAGTTCCCCAGCCCAACCAAAGACGCCTGGGACGTGATCCGCTGGGAGGGGGTCGCCCTGAGGCTGGCGGAGGAGGCCGGAATCACGGTCTCGCGCCGGAGGCTGCACACGATCGCTGGGAGGACCGTGCTGATCGTCGATCGATTCGACCGCAGGGGAGCCGAACGCGTGGGCTACGTCAGCGCGATGACGATGCTCGAGGCCACCGCTGGTGAGCCGGGCAGCTATCTGGACATCGCCGATGTAGTCGAACGGCACTCCCCAAGTGCTGGGGAGGATCTGCGTCAGCTGTGGCGGAGGATCGCCTTCTCGATCCTCATCTCGAACACCGACGACCACCTGCGCAACCATGGCTTCGTGCGGGCCAGCACCGCCGGCTGGTCGCTCTCCCCCGCCTTCGACCTCAACCCGAACCCGGAACCCGGGCCGAAGGAGCTGAGCACCGCGATCGACTACACCAGCACCGCCGCCCGCATCGACACGCTGATGGACGTTGCAGAGCATTTTCGCCTGAATGGCGAACGGGCGCGCGCCATGCTGCACGACGTGGTACGGGCCACAAGCCGTTGGCGTACAGCGGCTGGAGAGCTCGGGCTCGATGATGCGGAGCTCGAGCAGATGGCCCCTGCCTTCGAGCACGAGCAGGCAGAACAGGCGAGGAAGCTCGCCGGTTCGCTCGCCGGACGGCCTTGAGCAGATGGGACAGAGCCCGCTCCGAGCACCACCTCTCTTCGGCGCCTCTGCTTCAGTCCGGGATCAGCCCCGCGCCGGTGAATTCGCTCTGGGCCTCGGCCAACGAGATGTCGGTCGGCGGAAGGATCAGGTCGGAGCCCTCCAGCTCGTCCTCGGCGAGCGGCGTGCCCCGGGTGCGCACGAACGAGAGCAGCTCGTCGTAGGTGGTGTGGAAGCGCCGCTCATCGCCGGCCTCGACCGCGGCGACGACCGCGTTGTCTAGCTCGTTGACCTCTCCGTCAACACCCTCGAGGCGGTACTGGTTGTCCCCTGAGATGCGAACGATCATCCCTGGCCACCCTCATCCGGGGCCTGCGACGCCTCCTCGGCGGCGGACGACCCGCCCGCCGGGATCTCGCCCGCCGCGGCGGGGCCAGCGCCGACTTCCGCCTTCAACTTGGCGAGGTCGTCGTCCACCGCCGAGGTGGAGGAGAGCTGCTTGAGCTGGCGGTCGATGTCGTCTTCGCCGGAGCCCAGCGCGGTGATGTCGTCGAAGGTCCCCGCCGCTTCCAGCTCGGTGACGGCGTTGGCGCGAGCCTTCATGTTTTCGGTCTTGTCCACGGCGCGCTGCATCGCGAGGCCGACATCGGCCATCTGCTCGCCCACCCCGGTGGCCGCTTCGGAGATCCGCACCTGCGCGTCGGCGGCGGAGTACTGCGCCTTGATGACCTCCTTCTTGGTGCGGAAGGCTTCGATCTTGGCGCGCAGCTTCTGCTCGGAGTCCACCAGTTTGGTCTGCTGGTCCTCGAGTTCGGTCACCTGCGTGTCGAGCGACTGCAGCTCGGTCTGCACGACGTTCTTGCGCTCGAGCGCCTGACGGGCAAGGTCCTCCTGGCCGCCGGAGAGCGCCTGGCGGGCCTGAGTGTCAAGCTTGACGACCTGCTGCTGGAGCGTGGCCTCCTGCATCTGCAGGCGCTTCTTGGCGGTCACCACATCGGCGATCCCCTTCTTCACGTTCTGCAGCTGTTCGACCTGCTTCTGATAGCTGTAGTCGAGGGTCTCCGCAGGGTCTTCGGCTTTGTCCAGCAGCTTGGACACCTTCGCCTTCACCACGGTTGACATGCGCCCGGTCAAGCCGGCCATTGCGTTCCTCCTGAGATCTTCTGAGCAGTACGGGGCAAGCTCAAGCGTAGCCTACGCGGGGCGGTCAAACCTGCGGGTGCACCGAGGTCGCCCGCCCCCGCCCCACCAACGGGACGATGAGCGGCCCGCCTCCTACAGCCCGATCGGGTGGCGTTTGACGAAACCGCTGTTTTCGGGGCGCAGCGGGCGCCAGCGGGGGCCCTCCCGGTCGGAGGGGTCATCGGCGGGGCTAGTGTCGAGTCGCAGGCCAGCGACGGTCATGTAGGCGTGTTCGGGGTTGGAGAAGACCGTGACCCACTGCCCCACGCCGTGTTCGCCCCAACCCATGAATTCCGAGGAGTCCATCGGCGCGGGAATCAGGTCGGCGCCGTGCAGCGCGAAGGAGACGGTGCCGGAGCAGTCGTAGCCGGGGGAGATGAAGGAGCCGTGGCCCCCGCCGTAAATGTAGGGCAGGCCGATCAACTGGTTGCCGGCCCAGACGATCTGCTGCACCGCGGCGGGCGCCGACATCGGCGCGGCGGCGAGCCCGTCGACGTAGCGCGCTCTCAGGCCGGGCACGAGCAGGTCAGGCTTGGTGTTGGCCGCCAGATCCACGTAGCTGCCGCCGGTCACGCCGTTGGTCTTGCCGACTGGCGGTGGGGGCGCGTAGGGGACGATCTGGCCGGTGGCGGTTTTTTCGTAGATCGGGCCCTTGTATACGAGGCTCGCCGTGCGCGCCGTGACCGGCGCGGTGTGGACGTGCTGCGTGGGCTGCGCACCGCCCGCCGTGGTGGTGCCTTCCGTAGTGGAGCCCCCGGTGACGGTCGGGCTGGTCGGCGCGGTGGAGGTGGACGTCGAGGTCGAGGAGGTCGAGCTGGCGGAGGTGCCGCCGGAGACTTTGGCGGTGCCGTGAGCCCACACCACCGCAGGCGCCACGGTGAGCAGAAACACCAAGCTGACTAGCGCTGAGCCAAAGGCTCGTACCCGCAAAACGGCATCCTCTTTCGTGGGCCTGCGGGGTTAGCTGACGGGCTAGCGCTAAAAGAGCCTGCGCTTCCCACGGATTCACCGTGGGATTCGCCCCAACAACTTGGTTCCCCCGTTCCATGGCATCTGGCCATGGATTCGGCGTTCGCGGCGGAACCCTAGCAAAGCGCAATGACGGTTGCACGACATGCATCGCATTTCCCACGTTTTGCCCGCAAATTGCGGGGACTTTTGGACCTGGCGCCGGTTGGGGTGGGGGATCGTCCGCGCGCGCGTATCGCGTAGCCCAACGCGCTGGGGGTGGGGCCTCCATGCCCCACCACGAGCGGAAGGTCCCACAGAGTGCCCCGCCGCCTGCCCCACAGATAGTGTCTGGACATGCCCTCTCCCCCGCTCCGACCGGCCGCGGCGCTGCTGCTCGGCACGGCACTCCTGGCGGGCTGCGGCAAGTCGCTGCCCTCCGAAACCCACAGCCGCGGGGCATCGGTCACCACGGTGGCTGGCACCTCTCAGCTGGCGGCAAGCGGGCTGGCGACCAAGAACACCACGCGGCTGGGCGGCGCAAACCCCGTCGCAGACGCGGCGGCGGTGGCGCTTGCGACCTACCCGGGACTGACCCCGGCGACGCGCCCGCAGGCGGTGGTGCTCGTGGACGACCACGACTGGACGGCCGCGTTGGCGGCGTCGGCGCTGGCAAGCTCCCCCCTGCGCGCGCCGATCCTCTACAGCGAAGGCAGCTCGCTGCCAGCGCTCTCCGCACAGGCGCTGGCGGCGCTGAAGCCCACAGGCTCCGCGCTGCTCGGCGGCGCGCAGGTGATCGCGGTCGGCGCCGCCGTGGCCCCCGACGGCTACCGCGCGGAGACGTTAAGCGGCAAATCGACCGCATCGGCGGGCGCTACACCGGGGGCAACACGACGGGAACGCCGGGGAGCAAGCCAACCGGTACGACCGGCGGCACGTCGGGCGAAGGCTCGACCGCATCGGAAGCAGCGACCAATGGGCCGGCGGCCGTGGCGGCGCAGGTGGAGCGGCTGGTGGCGGTCATCCACGGCGGCCGTCCCCACCGCGTAATCGTGGTCGGCACAGACGGGCCAGCGGCGCTGGCGATGCCCGCCGCTGGCCTCGCCGCGGAGTCGGGAACCCCGATCCTGCCGGTCAGTGGGACGGGCATCCCGCGGGCGACCCGCAGGTTGCTGGCGCGCCTGCACCACCCCGTCATCTACGCGGTCGGCCCTCCGGCGGCGGTGAGCCACGCCGTGCTCGCCAAGCTCACGCGCTTCGGCGCGGTGCGGCGGATCTACCCCACGCCGGGCGCGAACGGCGCCGCCACAGGACCAGGCACGAGCGGCGAAGATCCGGCCGACAACGCAATCGCGGTGGCACGCTACTCCGACGGGCCCTTCGGCTGGGGGGTGGAACAGCCGGGGCACGGCCTGGTGTTCGCAAGCGCCTCCCGCCCATTGGACGCCCCCGCCGCGGCGCCGCTATCGGCCAACGGTGACTACGCACCGCTGCTGCTGCTGGAAGCGCCCAACCAAGTGCCAACCATGCTGCGGGAATACCTCAGCGACATCCAACCGGCCTACACCGACGCCCCCGAATACCAGCCGGTGCACGGTGCGTACAATCACGGCTGGCTGATCGGGGACGAAGCAGCGATCGCTCCCACTGTGCAGGCAGAACTGGACGCAATGCTCGAGATCGCCCCCCAGGGCGCCGCGAGCTCGACCACCCCCGCAGCGCCGGCGGGCATCGAACCGTCGACCCCCACCGAACCCACCACTTCAACCCCGTCCACCACCACACCATGAGCCAAGCCGAGGACCCCAACCGCCTGCAGCGCGTGAACGCGCACGAGGTGAGCGTCGAGGACGTGCGCCAGCTGATGGGCGCCTCCACCCCCCACTTCGCGCTGCAGCTGCGCGAGCGGATCGCGCGGCTGATCGCGAGCCTCCCGGAGGGCCACCCGGCGCGGGTTGAAGGCGAGCGTGAGATCGCGCGCCTGGAGCAACTTGGATTCGACGGGGAGACGCGCGGGGAGCCGGGAGAAAAAGATTGGAAGATGCACGTTCTGCCCTCCCTGACGCCGGAGCGCTTGCTTGACTAGGGTTTGATGCGCTCCTCCCACTCCCGCTCCTCCGACGCCTCCCCACGCTGCCCGCTCGGCGTCTGCGACGGCAGCGGCTTCGAGATCGACGAGCAGACCAACAGCGCGCGGGACTGCGCCTGCCGCGCACAGCTGGTGGCGAACGCGCGGGCGCGCCACCTGCGCGACCGGGTGCCGCGCCGCTACATGGACCTCTCCTGGGAGCGCCCCCCGCTCACGCAGCTCGCTCGAGACCCGCTGAACGCCGACTCGGTGCGCAAGGTGAAGCGCTACTGCGCCGACATCCAGCGCAACCTCGCCGAGGGTAGGGGCCTGTGGCTGATGGGGCACACGGGCACGGGCAAGACGACACTCGGCTACACGATCGCGGCAACCGCCGCGCGCGGGCGCCACTCGGTGCTGAGCTTCAACGCAGTGGCGCTCCTGAACCGACTCAGGGACACGATCGACACCGACAGCCGCGAGCGCCGCAGCGACGTGATCAGGACGCTCGCTGAAGTCGAGCTGCTGCACATCGAGGATCTGCGCGTGGTGCGCCCCACCGAGTGGGTGCTGGAGCAGCTGTACCTGATCGTCAACGCGCGCTACGAGGAGCAACGGGCGATCGTGTTCACATCGGACGTCGAGTCCGACGCGGATGGGCCGTTCGCCTACGACGCGCGCGAGCTGGCCGACCACATCGGCATGCGCACGTTCTCGCGGCTGATCGAGATCTGCGGTGACCCCACGGTGATCGCCGGCAAGGACAACCGGCTGGACTACGACGTCCCCGGCACGATCGCGCCCCCCGAGGAGCAGCCGTGGGCCACGCCCGCGCCCCCGCTGGGCCGCGACCCAGCGGCCGCGCTCACCCTTCTCTGATCAGGCGCTCATTGGGCGCGTCGCAAAACGTACGCGGAGCAGCTCCACCATCCAGCTTTCACCCTTCTCTGATCACCCGCGCGTGGCGCGCCTGCACGAAGCGGGCGCGGAGCAGTTTGAAGAGGACCGCGAACAGCGCGAAGTCGAGCGCGATCAGGCCGAGGCTGAAGATCCGTGGCAGCGTCGTGAACGCGGTGAGCGCAAGCACGAGGAGGGAGTCGAACACGAGCACCAGCAGCCCGGCGAGCATCACGGTGTGGGAGCGGTAGCCGCTGCGGTGCTCGCGCAGGGTCACCTCGATCGTGCCGATCCCCACCGCACCGAGGCCGGCGAGCAGCAGTCGTCCCCCGCCCGAGGCGTCGTGGCCCGAGCGGAACAGCCCGAGCACGGCGGCGACCGCGCCGACGAGGATCAGCAGCTCGGAAAGTGGCAGCGGGTGCCAGGGCGCGTTGGGGCGCTCCCCGTAGGTGGGCGCAGCGGGCGAGCGCGACTTCTTGACGGCACCGGACGAGCCCTTCGGGGAGGCGGCACCTCTCTTGACTCCCGCCGGTGCCCGCTTGGCGCCGGTGGGACGACGCTTGCGGGAGCGGGCACGTGCCACGGGGAATCGATCCTATCGGCAATCTATGCTGACTAGAGAGATGTCCGGCAACGACACGCTTACGCCGGCCCCCACCACTCGCGCTGGGATTCCGGGGAGCGCACTGGCGGGCCCGTTTGGGGTGGGAGAGTACGCGGCGGCGCTGCGCGCGCGGCTGCGGGCGTTCGCGCACGTGCAACTGGTCGGCGAGCTGGCCGATCTGCGGCCCTCGCGAGCCCGGGTGTACTTCGAGCTGCGCGACGCCCACGGGGCGATTCCGTGCGCGGCGTGGAAGGCAGATTGGGAGGCGATGGTGCGCCGCGCCGGCGCCGTCAGGGAGGGGATGCAGGTGGTGGTTGCCGGCGGTTGCGACTACTACCCCGGCAGCGCCAGCGCCTCCCCCAGCTTCAGCTTCGCGGTGAGCGACCTACGGGTCGCGGGCGAGGGCGATCTACTCGCCAGGATCGAGCGCCTGCGCAAGGCACTGGCGGCGGAGGGCCTGCTGGAGCGCCAGCGGCGCCTGGCCCGGCCGTTGCTGCCGCGCACGATCGGCGTGGTCACCGGCGAGGGGGGCAAGGCGCGCGACGACATCCTCGCGGGCCTGCGCCGCCGCGGCTGGGCGGGCACGATCGTGTGGGGTTTCGCGCCCGTGCAGGACCGCCACGCCGCCCCGGCGATCACGCGCGCGCTGCAGGATCTGGCGGCGGTCGGCGGAGTGGACGTGGCGATCGTCGCCCGCGGCGGGGGCTCGCTGGCGGATCTCTTGTGCTTCTGCGACGAGACCCTGTGCCGCACCGTCGCGCTGTTGGGAGTCCCGGTAATCGCCTCGGTGGGCCACCACACCGATCGCACGCTGCTCGACGACGTGGCAGCAGTGAGCTGCTCAACCCCGACGCACGCCGCGGAGGAGGCGGTGGGAGTTGACTGCGCGCAGGCTCGCACCCAATTGGGGAAGGCAGCCAAGCGCCTGCACCGCCACGGCCGCCGCGCGGTGCTGGAACGGGCGCGCACGCTGGCGGCGCTCTCGCGCGCGCCCACCGAACAGTTGGAGCGCCAGCGCACGCGGTTGCACCAGCAGCTGCGCGAGATCCGCGCCGCCGGACGCCGACGGGTGGAGGGCGAGCGCGTGCTGACGCGGCGGCGGGCGGTCGTGCTGGAGCGCAAGACGCAGGCGGCGATCGGCGACTGCCGGCGGCGCCGTCCACGCGAACTCGAGCGCCTCGCGCTGGCGCTGGCGGCACACGATCCACAGCGAACACTCGAGCGGGGGTATGCGTTGGTGCAGAGACCCACGGGCGAGCCCTTGTCGAGCGCGGCGCATGTCCGCGAGCAGACACAGGTGCGGCTGCACTTCGCCGACGGCGAGGTCGGCGCGCGGATCGAGGAGCAGGGATCGTGAGCGACTCGGCGCCGATCACCAGCAAGGTCATTCGATGAGCGAGGTCATTCGATGAGCGAGGTCATTCGATGAGCGAGGTCATTCGATGAGCGAGGTCATTCGATGAGCGAGGTCATTCGATGAGCGAGGTCATTCGATGAGCGAGGTCATTCGATGAGCGAGGTCGTTCGATGAGCGAGGGATCCTCGATCGAGCAGGCACGGGGCGGGCAGAGCTACGAGGCCAACGTAGCCCGCGTGGAGGAGATCATCCGCCGGCTGGACGCGGGCGAGACGAGCCTCACCGATACGCTCCAGCTCGTGAAGGAGGGCAAGGAGCTGATCGAGCGCTGCGCCGTCGAGCTGGAGGCCGTGGGAGGCGCGCTCGAGGAGCTGCGTCTGGAGGAGCTGGTCGCGAGCCTAGAGGGTGGAGCAGCCGGCCAAGGGCCGGCTGGCCGAAACGGGGACGCGAGCCCGGGGCGAGTGTCTCCCGGCTTCGGTCGGGGCGGGCGAGACCCCATCCCTCCGTCAGAGGGCGAGGCCACCAAAAGCGAGGCGGGCGGGTGAGCACCTACCAGCCGCACGGGGAGAGGTCCGGAGGGGGACCTGCCCCCCTCCGGCCAAGCACCTGGGAGCTCCTCGCGGAGCTGCCCGTGACGATCGATGACTACGCGCTGGAGCCGCTCAGCGCGAAGGTGTCGAGCGAGTTCGAGCGTCTCTCCACGGTGATCCGGCTGCAGGGCGCGGGTGAGGAGGGGCAGGGGGAGGACGTCACCTACGACGCGCTCGACCACGAGATCCTCCAGGCCGCCGGACCGGCGCTGCCGCTGGCGGGCAGCTTCACGATCGCCTCCTTCGCCGAGCGCCTGCGGGAGCTGGAGCTCTTCCCGGAACCTCCCCAGCGGGAGGTGTCGCAGCGCTACCGCCTGTGGGCGTACGAGTCGGCGGCGCTCGACCTGGGGCTACGCCAGGCGGGCACGACCCTGCACGCGCTGCTCGGCCGGGAGCCGGCGCCGGTACGTTTCGTGGTGTCGCTGCGCCTGGGCGAGCCCCCTACCTTGGAGCCGCTGCGCAAGCGCCTTGCGCTCTACCCGGGGCTGCGCTTCAAGCTCGACCCGACCAGCTCCTGGGATGGGCCGCTGATCGCCGAGCTGACCGCGACGGGGGCCGTGGAGTCGGTGGACTTCAAGGCCTACTACACAGGCTCGATCGTTGACCAGCCGGCCGACCCGGAGCTGTACCGGCGGGTGGTGGAGGCCCTCCCCGAGGCATGGATCGAGGATCCGGCGCTGACGCCGGAGACCGACGCGGTGCTGGCGGCGCACCGAGATCGCTTCTCGTGGGATGCGCCGATCCACTCGGTGGCGGACATCGAAGCGCTGCGCTACCCCCCGCGGATGGTCAACATCAAGCCATCGCGCCTGGGCGGCCTGCGCAACCTCGTGGATGCGTTCGACTACTGCGTGGAGCGCGGCATCGGCAACTACGGAGGCGGCCAGTTCGAGCTGGGGGTGGGCCGCGGGCAGATCCAGTACCTCGCCTCGCTGTTCCACGCCGACGCCCCCAACGACGTGGCACCCAGCGGTTTCAACCTGCCCGACCCCCCCGCGGGTCTGCCTGCAAGCCCGCTTGCACCGTCGCTTGCACCGCGCGGCTTTCGCTGGTCTTAAGCGCGCCTTAACGCAACTTCCGTCCCGCAGGTAGGTTGCGAACCCCATCAGCCATTATGGTCGATCGCGCGCATCGGTCCCTCATCGCATGGAAAGCACTCGAGCGAACAAGCGATTCCGGTTCCTCGCATTAGCGGCGGCGGTAGCGCTGGCGCTGCCGGCAGGCGCCACGGCCGCCCAGATCACCGGCGGCACGTCCTCACCGGGCGGCGGGTCGGGCTCCTCGAGCGGCGGGTCAGACTCCTCGGGCGGCGGGTCGGGCTCCTTGAGCGGCGGGTCAGGCTCCTCGGGGGGCGGGTCGGGCTCCTCGAGCGGCGGACAGCCGGCGAATCAAACGCCTGCGACCAAGCCACCCGTCAAAGGCAAGAACAAAAGCAAAGCCAAGAAGGCGCCCCGCCAGCCGGCGGTGGCGATCTCGAGCGCGCGCTGTGTCCCGGCGAGCAGCTGCAGCACCAAAGAGCACGAAGTCTCCACGCACGGCACGCTGCTGCTACAGGGGAAGGGCCTCAAGAACGGGCAGGCGGTGGCATTCCCACACTCGTGGGACGCGCGGATCGCCAGCAACTCCCCCAGCGCCCATCTGCACTCCTCGTCGCAGGGGTTGGTCGTGACCGTTCCGAGCAACGCGCACTCCGGGGAGATCGCGGTGACGCTCGGGAAGGGTCGCAAATCGAACCTGTACGGGCCGATCAAAGTGGTCACGCACGCCCTGCATCCGCCTGCCCCGCCGAAACCTGCCCCGGCACCGGTGGCGAGTGGGGTGGCGAGCACCGCGAACGGGACAGCGCTCGCCGGGCAGGGCATGTGGATCTGGTATCTGAGCGCCTCGGGTGGGGGCAAAGTGGCCTCGATCGCGGCGCAGGCGAAGGCGGCGGGCGTGGGGACGCTGCTGATCAAGAGCTCCGACGGCTCCACCAACTATTGGAGCCAGTTCAGCAAAAAACTGGTGGAAGAAGTTCACGCGCAGGGCCTGAAAGTTTGCGCCTGGCAGTACGTGTACGGGACCAACCCGGTGGGCGAGGCCGAACTCGGGCGAAGGCCGCCGCCGAAGGGGCAGAATGCCTGGTGATCGACGCGGAGTCTCAGTACGAAGGGCTGTATGGAGCGGCGCAGACGTACATCGACACGCTGCGCGCGAAGATCGGCCCGGCCTACCCGCTGGCGCTGGCGTCCTTCCCCTACGTCAACTACCACCCGTCGTTCCCCTACTCGGTGTTCCTCGGCCCCAACGGGGCGCAGTTCAACGTGCCGCAGATGTACTGGCACGACATCGGCACCAGCGTGGCGCAGGTGTACGTGAACACCTACGAACAGAACCTCATCTACGGGCGGCCGATCCTGCCACTGGGACAGACCTACGGCGGCGTGAGCTCCTCGGAAATCATCGCCTTCCGCTCACTTGCGAGCGCCTACGGGGCGGCGGGCGACTCCTTCTGGGACTGGCAGGAAACCACGGCGGCGGGGTGGACCTCGATGGTCGCACCGCTCAACACGACCCTGACGGTGCCCCAGCCGGAGCTGACCTCGCCGCTGCTCAAGGAAGGCGCCAAGAGCGACCAGGTGCTGTGGCTGCAGGAGCACCTCGCGAGCGCGATCCCCGCTCAGCCGACAACGGGCATCTTCGAATCGCAGACCGCTGCCGACGTGAAGCAGATCCAGACCGAACACGGCCTGCCGGCGACGGGCGAAACCGACGCCGGCACATGGGGCTACATCCTCGCGCTGCCGATGGTCGAAGTGAGCTGGACCACCACAGGACCGAAGACCTAACGCGAACGAATCAAGGCGCGCGGTAAGTGATTCAAAAAAGGCCTAGAACCCTTCCCAAAATGAAGTGGTTCTAGGCCCAAAAAGTAATGAATGACCTGCGCGTCAGACGCGCTGAATCAGCGTTGCCGTCCCGAGCCCCCCGCCGCAGCACATCGTGACGAAGCCGATCTCCTTGTCGGAGCGCTCGAGCTCGTGCAGCAGCGTGGTGATCAGCCGCGCGCCGGTGGAGCCGAGCGGGTGCCCGAGCGCCATCGCGCCGCCGTTGACGTTGACGCGATCCATATCGGGGTTGTGCTCGCGTCGCCAGGCGGCGAGCACCGGTGCAAAGGCCTCGTTGATCTCGATCAGGTCGATGTCGTCGATCTTCATCCCGTTGCGCTCGAGGATCTTTGCCGTCGCCGGGATCGGGCCCTCCAGCATTTTCACCGGGTCGCAGCCGACAGTGGTCTGATCGACGATCCGCGCGCGGGCGCGCAGGCCGAGCGAGGCCGCCTTCTCCGCGGACATCAGCAGCACCGCTGAGGCGCCGTCGGAGATCTGAGAGGCGTTGCCGGCGGTGATCTTGCCGTCGGGCTTGAACGCGGGCTTCAGCTGGGCGAGCGCCTCGAGCGTCGTGTCGGGGCGGATCCCCTGGTCGGTTACGAACGTGTCGCCGTTGACGGCGAAAGGCACGATCTCGCGCTCGAAGCGGCCCTCCTCGGTCGCCTGGTGGGCCAGCCGGTGCGAGCGCACCGCGAGCTCATCGAGCTCGGAGCGGGGAATCTCCCACTGGTCGGCGATCATCTCCGCGCCGAGGCCCTGGCCGACGATGTTGTGCTTGGCCATCAGCTCGGGGGTGAAGGCGAAGCCGAACTCCTGCTGGGTCTGCATCCCGGCCGCGAAGGGCAGGTGACCCATGTGCTCGACGCCGCCGCCGATCATCGTGTCGTGCACGCCGGCGGCGATCAGCGCGGCGGAGAAGTTGACAGCCTGCTGGGCGGAGCCGCACTGGCGATCCACGGTGGTGGCGGGAGTCTCGATCGGCAGGCCCTCCTGTAGCCAGGCGTTGCGGGCGACGTTGAAGGCCTGCTCGCCGAACTGCTGCACGCAGCCGGCCACCACGTCTTCGACCTCGGCGGCGTCGATGCCGGCGCGGGCAATCACCTCGCTGTAGCACTTGCCCAGCAGCGCGTTGGGGTGGGTGTCCTTGTAGTAGCCCTTCTCCTTGTGCCCGCGCCCGATCGGGGTGCGCACCGCCTCCACGATCACGACCTCACGGCCCTCTGGCTTTCTCATTTGGACATCCTCCATGTGTTGCAGTTGATCGGCACGTGCCGCGCAGCGCCTCCAACACATACTCTACCGCGTGACACCCCTAGATTGACTGGTCAGTCAACCAGTTCTTTCGACTCCCCCTGACCCGGGGGATCAAAGCCATCTCGCATCGCATCCATCTCGCCTTGTCGCCCGAAGCCGTCTTGCTACAGAAGGAGCAGAGCTACCGTGGAGAAACGCGCATGAATGACCACCTGGTAATCGTCGGCCCGGGCGCCATCGCACACGGGCCTGCGACAGCACGGAGGCACCCATGAACGAGCGCCTGGCGATCGTCGGCTCTGGCGCCATCGCGTGCGGACTGGCGGCAACGGCCGCCCACCACGGGCCGGTGCAACTGTTGGCGCGCTCGCAGAGCTCCGCAGAGCGGGCCCAGACCAGGGTGGATCAGACCCTCGCGCGCCTGGCCGTGGAAATCGACCCCGAGCACGTGCAGGTGGTCACCGAGCCACAGGAACTGAGCGAAGCGACCTTCGTGGTGGAGGCGGTGGTGGAGGAGTACGCGGTCAAGGAGGGGGTGCACGCGGAACTGCTCGCGGTGCTGGGCGCGGACGTGGTGCTGGCGAGCACCACCTCCTCGCTCTCGATCGAGCAACTCGCGCAGGCAAGTGGCATTCCCGAGCGCTTCGTGGGCCTGCACGTGTTTAACCCCGTGACGCGGATGCAGTTGGTCGAGCTGATCTTCCCGCGGGCAGCGAGCGAGCAGACCTGCGCCCGGACGCTGGCTCTGTGCGAGACCTTCGAGAAGACGCCCGTGGTGGTGCCCGACGTGCCGGGGTTCGTCGTCAACCGGCTGCTGTTCCCCTATCTGTTCAGCGCCGTGCGGCTGCTGGAAGAGACCGGGATGCCACCCGAGGACATCGACACCTGCATGAAGCTGGGGGCCGGCCACCCGATGGGTCCGCTGGCACTGCTCGACCTGGTGGGCCTCGACGTGTCGCAGGCGATCGGGGAGACGCTCGGCGAGCAGGTGCCCCAGCGTGTCGAGCAGCTGATCGGCGAAGGCGCCCTCGGCCGCAAGAGCGGGCGAGGCTTCCACAGCTACTGAGCGGAGGGGTGGTGCCTCGGCTTGGCCGGGACCCGCAGGCCCGGCGAGACGCCACATGCTCATTTGGGCGAGCCAACCAGCCACTGGACCTCTCACAAGGTCATCTGGCAGCCACCCCACAGGTCCAGTCGGTGGTTATACCTAAAAACTTAAGACACCACCCGAGATGCCCTTGCAGCCGCCGGCACCGTCGCCTCCTGACCAAAGCCGGCACCGCCGCCTCGTGACCAAAGTCGGCACCGCCGTCTTGTGACCAAAGTCACCTATTGACAAGAATCTTCTTAGTGACGGCAAACCTTTTAAGTGGGCTTGATCAAGAAGTGGATACTTGAAAGCGCGACACAGATCGCAACGCACACCCGCCTCCTCCCAGTGCACACGCTCCGGCCCGCTCCCCCCGCGGGCCGGACGTGTGCCTGGGAGGTTTTTTTCGGGGGCGGGCCCCCTCCCCGGGAGCCGGCAGGGTCTGCGGGTCGAGCCCATCCCACGGGGAGTCTCCTCGGGCTCGGGTGACTCCCTCCAACCCGGCAAGGTCTGCGGGTCGAGCCCATCCCACGGGGAGTCTCCTCGGGCTCGAGCGACTCCCTCCAACCCGGCAAGGTCTGCGGGTCGAGCCCATCCCACGGGGAGTCTCCTCGGGCTCGGGTGACTCCCTCCAACCCGGCAGAGTCCTCGGGTCGAGCCCATCCCCCCTCCTCCCCCTATCTTTACTCCTCCGCGGCCGCCTCGCGAGCCGGCACGGGCCGGCGCTCGCGGATGCGCACCGACTCGATGCGGTTCTGGCGCACCGACTCCACGCGGATCGAGAAGGGGCCAGCGGTGATGGTGTCGCCGCGCCGCGGGAGCCGCCCGAGCTCGGCGAATACGAAGCCGCCGACGGAGTTGTAGGCGTCGCTGTCGACCGGCAGCGGTACGCCGTAGTCGGCGAGGTCGGAGACCGGGACGTGGCCACGCACGAACAGGTCCCCGTCGGGTAGCCGCCGTACCTCCCCGGCCGTGGGGTCGGTCTCGTCGGTGATCTCGCCGACAACCTCCTCGATGATGTCCTCAACGGTGACGATCCCGGCAACGCGACCGTACTCGTCGACGACAACCGCCAGCGAGGTGCGCTGGCGCTGCAGATCGGCGAGCAGGTCATCGAGCGGCTTGGTCTCGGGCACGATCGGCGCGTCGTGCACCTCCGGCTCGAGCGAGGCGTGCGGCCCGTCGTCCATCAGCCGGCGGGCAAGCGAGCTGGCGTGCACGAGCCCGCGCACGCGGTCGCGATCCTCGCCCTCGGTCACCACCAGCCGCGTGTGCCCGGAGGAGATGCACAGCTTCAGCGCGGCCTCTACGTCACGCGAGACATCGATCGACACGACGGCGGGACTCGGGGTCATCACCTGCCGGGCCTCCTGCTCGTGCAGGTGGAACACGCCGGTGAGCATCCCCGCCTCACCCGGGTCGAGGTGGCCGCCGGCGTAGGACTCAGCGATCAGGCGCTTGAGCTCATCGGGCGAGCCGCCGCCCTGCTCGCGGGTCATGTCGACGCCGAACAGCTTGAGGATCCGCGCGGAGACGGTCGTGGTCGCACGGATGATCGGGCGGAATAGAACGCTGAAGCCCTGCAGCGGCGGGGCGATCCGACGGACAACGCTCTCGGCGCGATCGATCGCGTAGAACTTGGGCACCATCTCCCCGAAGATCAGCTGCACGGAGATCACGATCGCGTAGGCGATCACCACGGCGATCACCACGGCGACATCGTGGGAGATGCTGCCGCCAAAAGCTTCCTGCAGCGCATGCGCGAGCGTGGGCGTGGCGAGCGCGCCGATCCCGATCGAGGTCATCGTGACCCCGATCTGCACCGCGGAGATGTAGTCGTTGATCCGCTCCAGTTGCCGGAGCGCCAGCGCGGCGCCACGCATGTCCTGCTCGCGCATCACTTCCAGACGGGCTCGCCGCGAGCGCACGAGCGCATACTCCGCGATCACGAAGAACGCGTTCACCGCGACCAGCAGGGCCGCGAGGATCAGCTTCAGTCCGGTCACGCCCGGAGCTCAGCCGAGCCCGTCGATCTGCGAGGCAAGTGCGAAGTCGGCATCGGTGAGGCCGCCCTCGGAGTGGGTGGAGAGCTCCAGGCGCACCTTGTTCCATCCGTGCACAAGGATGTCGGGATGGTGGTTGGCAGTCTCGGCGAGCTCCGCGACGCGGTTGACGAAGGCGATCGCCGCCGCAAAGTCCGCGAGCTTATACTCGCGCACGATCGCATCACCGTCACGAGCCCACTCGCTGCCGGCAAGCTGCTCCTGGATCTGCTCATCCGCAAGCAACGCCACAGCTCAGACGATACCGGCGGCTGTGGACTGCGCGGCGGCAATCCCCACCACGACCGCCGCCACCGACAGTGCCAGGCAGGCGAGCAGCCCGATCGCAAGCGCGTAGCGGCCCGCGGCGAGGCGAAAGGAGAGGCCCGCGAGAGCGCCGCCGATCAGCCCGCCGATGTGGGCGCCGACGGAGATGTTGGGGATTGAGAAGCTGAGGATCAGGTTGAAGATGATCAGCGCCCCGATGCCCCCCTCCATCACGCTGCGCCCCTGCGCGCGCAGCTCGACGGCGGCGGCACCCATCAGCCCGAAGATCGCCCCCGAGGCGCCGAGGCTGGGGGCGGCGGTGGCGATCAGCGCGCCGCAGGAGCCGGCGAGCAGCGAGGTGAAGTAGATCGCGCCAAACCGCACCGAGCCGAGCGCGGGCTCGAGCATCATGCCGAGCAGGTACAGCAGGTACATGTTGAAGCCGATGTGCAGCAGGTCGACGTGCAGGAAGGCGCTCGACACCAGCCGGTAGTACTGGTGGCCTTCAGAGATCGCGGCCCTGTACAGGTCGCCTTCCACGATCACCTTGCCGTACGCCTCGCCGGTGAGCGTGAACTGGCCTTTCTCGGTGAGGTAGACGATCACGTTGATCGCGATCAGCGCATACGTGACGCGCGGCACGGCCGCCATCTCGCGCATCCGCACCACCTTGGTGCGCTGGGAGGCACACTCCGGGCAGCGCATCCCCACCTGCGTGGGGGTCATGCAGTCGGGACAGATCGGCCGCCCACACGAGGAGCAGGACACGGCGGTCTCGCGGGAGGGGTGGCGGTAGCAGGTGGCCATATATGAGGGGTGAGAGCGTATCGACCTCGCCCACTCCCGGCCCTACCACAGCACGTGCTCGGAGTGCAGCTGCGAGCGAATCTTCTTCAACCCCAGCCGCATGCGGCCCTTGATCGTGCCCACGGGGGCATCGAGCATCGCGGCGATCTCGGTGTTGGAGAAGCCGCCGTAGTAGGCAAGCTCGATCACCCGGCTCTGCTCGGGGGGCAACCGCCGTAAGATCGCGCGCACCTCGCGCGCGGCGTCGCGGCGGCCAACCTCCTGCTCGGTGCGCTCGGTCGCCTCCAACTGCTCCGCGATCGCTTCGACATCCACCCATTTGCGGTCGTACACCACGCCGCGACGCAGGAGGTCGAGCGCGCGGTGGTGGACGATCCCGAGCACCCACGTGCGCAGCGTGCCCCGCGAGCTGTCGTAGCGCGGCGCGCTGCGCCACAGCGAAAGGAACGTCTCTTGGACGACATCTTCGGCGAGCACGGGCCTGCCGCACATCTGCAGCGCCAGCAGGTAGGCAGCCCGCGCGTGGCGCTTGTAGAGGATCGCAAACGCGGCGGAGTCGTTCTCGCACACCAACCGCATCAGCTCATCGTCGTCGAGCGTCCCCAGAATGGCCGGCGGGGCCTCTGCGGAGCGCTTGTAGAGAGCCATGTTGGACATCGACACTTCCCAACCGGACGCGGGTCAGGGATTCCGCATTCCGGGACCGAGCGGGTCCCTCCACCCAAACTACCACAACCAGATAGCAGAATAGTTCCGAGGTGCTTTGCGGGTCGTCCGCTCCGGGTCTCAGCGCTCGCCGCGGGCAGGCGCCTGCCCGGCGACCGCCGCGGGGCCCTCAGCGGGCCGCCCCCGGCGGCGGGCGCGCAGCAGCACGAGGCCCACACCGGCCGTGCCGCCCACCAGCACGGCCGCCGCGGGCCGCACCCAGTTGCGGGGGTCGCGCATCGCCGAGAGCTCCCACCCCTCTAGCTCCTCGGCGGCGAGCTCGGTGATGCTGGTGAGCGTCCCCTCCACCCTGCCCATCAGATCGGCGGGGGGCTCAACGGGCGCGAGCGCTTCGCGCAGCAGCCTCTCGAAGTTGGGCAGAGCCTCAGTCATGCACGATCTCCTCCAACTGCTTGATGGCGCGGTGGATGAGCACCTTGGTGGCCCCATCCGAGCGTCCCAAGGCGCGCGCGATCTCGCGGTTGTCCATGTCGAGGGCAAAACGCATGATCAGTGCCTCGCGGCGGTCGTCGGGCAGCTGACGCACCCCCTCCAGCACGCGCGTCAGCTCGCTGCGGTTTTCGACCAGATCCTCGGTCGTGTGCAGGTCGCTCAGCGTGTCGGTCGCCTCGATCGGCGACACCGGCCGGCGGGAGCGGTCGCGGTAGAGGTTGGCGGCGAGATTGTGGGCGATCTTGATCAGCCACGGCCGCAGCGGGCGCCCCCGCGACTCGCGTTGGGCGCGCTCGAAGTGGCGGTAGGCCTGCAGAAAGGTCTGCTCGGTCAAATCCTCCGCGTCGTGGTGGTTGCCCACCCGGTAGTAGGCGTAGCTGTACACGTCGCGCAGATGGGCGCGGTAGAGCTCTGAGAACTCCTCGTCGAGTTGGGCCTTCGGCTTTGCGCCGGGAAGCGGTTGGTCGGAGGACGACGAGCCGGGCTCCTCCCCTTCTCCGGTTACGTGCTCGGCCACTCATTGCACACTACCTCCGCGCCGCCGACCTGCGGCCGCCGACTGCGCGCGCTCATACGACGGGTCGCCGGCTGCCCACACCTCATACGCCTGGATACCCGCCGGCGCGCGGGCCGTTACAGTGGGAGACGATGGCGATCGACCGTGGCAAGACAATTCGCGGAGCACTGGCGGGCGCGTTGGCGGCGGGCGTGTGGGCAGCACAGATGCCCCTCGACAAGCGCATACTCGGCAGCGACTTCGACGACGTGGAGCTGCTCGGCAAGGCGATTACACGCCGCAGCTGGTGGCCGGCGGCGGGCCTGCTCACACACCTGCAGAACGGTGCGCTGTTCGGCGCTGTGTATGCAAACGTCGCTCCGCGTACCCCCCTGCCCTCGTGGGCGCGGGGGCCGGCGGCGGGGATCGCGGAGAACTTCGCGACCTGGCCGTTGGTGGCGCTCGCCGACCGTTTGCATCCCGCGCGAGAGGAGTTGCCCGCGGCCTTCACCAACCCCCGAGCGCTGGCGCAGTCGACGTGGCGTCACCTGCTGTTCGGGGTGCTGCTGGGGGAGCTGGAGCGGCGCCTCAACGCGGACGACCGCGTGGATCCGCCCGACTACTCACACCTGATCTCGACCAACGGCCACGCCCGCCCCGAGCATTTCGCCCCGACGGGCTGAGCGACCGCCTCAAGCCGAGGAGCGAAGCGAGCCCTGATCGCGGCCCGGACGGTCGGCCGGCTCCTCGAGCACAGCGACCAGCTCCTCGCGCGCCCGCGCCACCCGCGAGCGGATCGTCCCAACCGGGCAGTCGCAGATGGAGGCCGCCTGTTCGTAGGAGAAGCGGAACAACTGGGTGAGCACGAAGGCGATGCGGCGGTCGGGGTCGAGTCGCGCGAGCAGCTCGTGGGCCGCCACCTCGCCGTAGGCGTCGGGGAGGGTGAGCGCCTCCTCCGAGGTGGCCGCGATCCGCGTGTCGCGCCGCCTGCGCCGGCTGCGCGCGCGCAGCTCGTCCATGCAGACGTGGCGGGCGATCGCCAGCACCCAAGTGCGCGCGGAGGAGTGTCCGCGAAAGCCACTCAGCGCACGCGTGGCGCGCACGAACGTCTCCTGCGCGAGGTCCTCGGCGGCCTGCTCGTCCACGAGCGCGGCGCACAGCCGCCACACCTCCCGATAGCTCGCGCGCACCCATGCCTCCAGCGCATCCCTGTCTCCGAGCCGGGCGGCGTGCGCTTGCAGGGTGGCCTCGTCCACGCGGTCATATAACCAGATGCCGCCGGCCGCCGCTCGGGGCACACACCCGCCGCGGCCGCCGCCGCGCCGTGCCGCGCCGACGATGCCCCCAACCGCCACATTCCGATCCCCCACCACACGCCGCGCCCCCAGCTCGGGAACCGCAGCGACGGCTCACGCGACCAATGGGCATGAACTGCAAATCTGCGCGCGAGGCGATCTCCGCGTCGCTCGACGGCGAGGTCGCGATCGAGGTCGACAAAGGGCACTCGCACGCGGAGCTCGAGGCGCATCTCGACACGTGCGCCGCCTGCCGGCAATGGCAGGAGGGGGCGCACGAGGTGACCAGGCGCCTACGCCTCACCCCCGCGCGGGCGGTGCCGGGCGCACCACCGCGGGTGCTTGCCGCGGCGCAGGCCGCCGCCGACGACCAACCCCTAGCGCCGACCGCTGCCGACGGCCAACCCCTGGCGCAGGCCGCCGCCGACGGCCGGCCCACCCGCAGGCCGCGCGGGCTCACGCGCCCCCGTCTTGTGGCACTCGCGTTCGCACAGGTCGTGTTCACGCTGCCGGCGGTGGTGCCCTTCACCGGCATGTTCGCACTCCCATTCGGCACGGCCGACACCCTGCACCTGGGCGAGTTCCTGCCCCCGCTGATCGCCACCGCGGCGTACCTGACGCTGTTCGGCAAACGCACACAGACGCTGGCACGCGAGGGGCGACCCGTGGCCAGCTGGCGCGTCGCCTCCTTCGTGGTGGGCGCGCTGACCGTGTGCTTCGTGCAGCTCCCCCCCTTCGACGGCCTCGCCGACGAAGTGCTGCTGGCGCACATGATCCAGCACATCATTATCGGCGACATCGCCTCGCTGCTGATGGTGTTCGGCCTCACCGGCCCGGTGTTGGCGCCACTGCTGCATTTCCGCGTCACGCGCCCGCTGCGGCGGCTGGCGAGCCCGATCCCCGCGCTGCTGCTGTGGGCGGCCGACCTGTACATATGGCACACCCCGCTGCTCTACCAGCTGGCGATCCGCCACGACCTCGTGCACGCGCTGGAGCACGCCTGCCTGCTGTGGTTTGGACTGCTGTTGTGGCTGGCGCTGCTCGGCCCGCTACCGAAGCCCGCGTGGTTCCACGGTTGGGCTCCGGTAGGGTACGTCGCGGCCATCAGGCTGATCGGCGCGGTGCTGGGTAACGCGATGATCTGGGCGCAAACACTGTTCTACCCCGTGTACAAGACCAGCGATGCCGCCCGTGGCCTCAACCCGCTCTCCGACCAGAACCTCGCCGGCGCGGCAATGATGATCGAGCAGATGTTCCTGACGATCGTGCTAGTCGGCTGGCTGTTCCTGCGCTTCGCCCGCCAGGACGAGGAACGCCAGGGGCTGCTCGACCTCGCCGCCGGCCACGGCGTCGCCCTCAGCGACGAGCGGGCGGTGCGCGCGGTGAACGCCGGCGCCGGCGAGCTGCTGCGGGAGCGCCTGCTGGCGCAGGGCGGCCCGGTCGAGCCGGGTCCCGAGGGCACGGTCGAGGAGGCTGAGTCGGCGAGGACCAACGCCAACCACGTGGTCGAGGAGAGCTGAGTCGATGAGGGCAACCGCCAAGGGCACAGTCGAGGAGAGCTGTCGATGAGCGGGATGGGCGCCGACCGCAAGGGGGTCAACGAAAGCCTGATCGTCTCCGCCTTCCACCACAGCCTCTCCACGCAGGCGCGGGTGCTGATCCTCGCGTTCGTGGTGGTCGCCGTGCTGCTGGTCGTCGGCCGGCTGATCGTCACGCTGCTCGCCGACCCCGGCTCGGAGGAGCAGCCGGGTAGCGCAGAGGAAGGAAAGGATAAGGAGGGGTGGGGCAGTGGCGGTGCGCCCACCCGCGCCGTGCGGGTCACACCCGAGCCGAGGACCCAATCCGGGGCACTCCTGAGACAGGTCCACCCCGAGCCGCCCGCCCGGCGGGTGCTGCGCATTGGCTTCGGTCTGCTGTGGCTGCTGGACGGGGCGCTGCAGATCCAGGCGCACATGCCGCTCGGCCTCCCCGAAAACGTCGTGGCGCCGTCGGCGCAGGGCAGCCCCGCGTGGCTGGGCAGCGTCGTGCACTGGGGGTTGAGGGTGTGGGAAAACCACCCCGTGCAGGCGGCCGTCGCCGCCGTGTGGATCCAGCTCGGACTGGGCCTGTGGCTGCTGCTGGTCGTCCGCGGTCGCTGGTCGCGGATCGGCGGCGCGGTGAGCATCGGCTGGGCGCTGTGCGTGTGGGTGTTCGGCGAGAGCATGGGCGGGATCCTCGCCCCGGGCGCCAGCTGGCTGCTGGGAGCGCCGGGAGCGGTGCTCTTCTACGCGCTCGCCGGCGCGCTGCTCGCGCTGCCCGAGAGCGCGTGGCGCAACCCGCGGCTGGGGCGGCGCCTGCTGATCGGCTGCGGCGTCTACTTCATCGCGATGGCGGTACTGCAGGCGTGGCCCGGCAACGGCTTCTGGACCGCGGGTTCGAGCGGCGCGCTGCCGGCGATGGTGAGCGAAATGGCCGCAACGCCACAGCCGCACGCGATCGCGAACGTGCTGGGCCACTTCGGCAGCTTCGCCGCCAACCACGCCGTGCTCATCAACGCGTTCGTGGTGGCGGCCCTCGGCGGGATCGGCCTCGCCCTGCTCAGCGGCCGCCGCCGCGCGGCGCGAGTCGCGGTGGGCGCGGCGCTCGTGCTGAGTCTCGCCGCCTGGGTACTGGTGCAGGATTTCGGGGTGTTCGGCGGCCTCGGCACCGACCCTAACAGCATGATTCCCACCCTGCTCGTGCTGTGCGCCTCCTACCTGGCGCTGGTGCGTCCCGCGGTCGCCACCGCACCTGCGCCCGCCGCGGCGGCCCGCGAGCCGCTGCCGCCCGTGGCTGCGACTGGTGGCGCCCTTCCCACGGCTGTCGGACAACCCGCGGTCCCCGCCACACCCGCGCCGGCCGCTCGCCCCGGCCGCCCGCGTCTGGGACCGACGGCGCGGGTGCTCGCCGTGGTCGCGGCGTGCGCCACCACCGCGCTTGGCGCCGTGCCGTACGCGATCGCCGCGATCGAGCCCAACGCTACGACGCTGCTGGCGGAAAGCATCGACGGCGCCGCCACAACAGTGCCAGGGAACTTGCGGCCTCCAAACGTGCCGCTGGTCGAACAGCACGGCCAGCCCCTCACCTTTGCCAAGCTCCAAGGCAAGGTGCTGCTGGTGACCTATCTCGACCCGGTGTGCACCACCGACTGCCCGGTTATCGCCCAAGAGTTCAAGCAGGCCGACAGCCTGCTCGGCAGCGAATCCCGCGACGTGGATCTCGTGGCGATCAACGCCAACCCGCTCTACCGCTCCCCCGCCGACCTGCGCGCGTTCGACCACCAGGAGCACCTCGAACACCTGCCCAACTGGATCTTCCTCACCGGAACCGTCGGGGAGCTGCGCAAGCTGTGGAGCTCCTTCGGCGTCGAAATATTTGTGCCGGGAGGCGGCGCGATGGTCACCCACCCCGACGGCGCGGCGATCATCGACCGAGAAGGCCAGATCCGCTCGCTCGCCAACTTCGACCCGGGTCCCGCGACGTCGAGCACGCAGTCATCGTTCGCCGTCAGCCTCGTGCAGGCCGCCCGACAGGCTCTCAACGCGGCATGAAAGCCAGCTCCCCGCGTACCTCGCGCCGCCCGGCGGGGCGGGGCGCACCGCGAAGACGGGCGGCCGCGGGTGTGCCTCTACGAAGACTGGCGGGTGTCGCAGGTGTGCCTCTACGAAGACTGGCGGGTGTCGCAGGTGTGCCGACACGAAGACTGGTGGCCACCGCAAACCTGCGCGAGGGGGAACGCGCAGTCGTCCGTACACGCCTACGAGGACGGGCGGCTGCCAGCTTGCTCGTACTCTGCCTGCTCGCCTCGAGCCTGGCCGCATGCGGCTCCGGCGGCGGCAGCGGCGGTGGCAGCAGCAGCGGCAGCGCAACGAAACCGCTCTCGACCCCGTTGGCGACATCTCTGCCGAGCGCCGGCGGCAGCTGGGCGCTGCTCCCGGCGGGGGCAAGCTCGGGCGAAGAACACTTCTGGGAGCTGCTCCACCGCGGTGCGGGCAGCTCGCACTGGTCGCTCGTGACGCCGCCGGGCGTGCAGGACAACGGCGGCCTCGGGATCGCCGCGTCGGGACGTACGCTGCTCGCCGGGTTCCTTCCGAGCTACAACCTCCACTTCTCTCCGCTGGCGCTCACCACGGACGGCGGCACCACCTGGACGCCCGCTCTCCTGCCAAGCGCGCTCACAAGCGTCCCCGACTCGCTCGCGCTGAGTGCCGGCGGCACGACCTACGCGCTGCTCGCCAAAGGCGGCGGCGAAATCGTCCAAAGCAGCACGCCAGGCAGCGGTGAATGGCGCTCCCTCACCACCGCGCGAGCGCTCGCCACCCTCCCGGTCGCACACCGCTGCGGACTGGCGAGCATCGATGCGATCGTCAGCACCTCACCGCAAGGAGTGCTGGCCAGCGGCTCCTCCCCAGAAGGAGTGCTGGCCGGCGGCTCCTCCCCGGAAGTACTGGCCGGCGGCGCCTCCCCGGAAGGAGTGCTGGCCGGCGGCACCTGCACCAAAGCGGGACAGATCGGCGAGTACGCGTATGCACACGGCAGCTGGCACGCGGCGGCGCCACCGACTCCCCCCGCGCTGCGGGGAGACCCCAGCCGGGTCATCTCACTGGCGTCCACCGGCGGGACGACGCTCACCCTCGTGGACTTCCCCGCCGCCTCGCAGAACACGCTCCTCGCCGCGTGGAGCACCGATGGCGGCCACCGCTGGACCGAGTCCCCACCGTTGGTGATGGGCGCCAGAGAAGAGTTGATCGCCGCCGGCCCGTCGCCGCACGCCCAGACGTTCCTGCTCGTGAGCACCCCCCACGGGAGCCGGCTGCGGATCGGCGCCCCAGCCACCCCCTGGCGTGCAACCCCACGCCCCCCCACAGGCACTGCGACTGTGGCACTGGGCGGCACCGGCGAAATCGACGCGCTGGCCGTCCACGTCTACAGCATCGTCGACTGGAGACTGGTCGGGACGCCGGGGGTGTGGCTTAGAGCCGGCACGCTCCCCGTCACCGTGTCCGCGGCGCCGCACTGAGCGCGTCGAGGTCGCGTAGATTGGCGAGGGTGACCGAGGCCGCAAAAGACCCCAATCGCCAGCTGCAGATCACCGGCGGGCTGACGCTCCCACTCGCGGAGGTGACGGTGCGCACCAGTCGCTCCTCCGGCCCGGGAGGCCAGCACGCCAACGTCACCGCATCCCGCGTGGAAGCCATCTTCGACGTGCTCGCCTCCCCCACGCTCACCGACGCCCAGCGGGAGCGAGTGCTAACGCGCGTAGGCCCGCGCGTGGTGGCAATCTCCCAGGACGGGCGCTCCCAGGCACGCAACCGCGAGCTGGCCCTCGCCCGCCTCAGCGAGCGGCTGGCGCGGGCGCTGGCCACCCCCAAGCGCCGCCGCGCCACCCGCCCCACCGCGGCCTCACGAGAGCGCCGCCTGGCCGCCAAGCGCCGCGGCACCGAACGCAAGCGTGAGCGCCGACCACCGGAGGAGTCGTGAGCGACCGGCCGTCGGCTCTGGTCGACGACGAGGACGATGCGTCATTGGCCTTGATGCTTGCCCCACCAACCACCGGGAACTGGGGTGGTCGCCGGCGCGACTAACTCAGAGCATGAGCGCAAGCACTGCCAGCGTCGACGTGGGACGGTCGCCGCAAGTCCGGTCGGCACGGCGTGCGAGCCTCGGAGTTGGGGCGCTCGTGGCAGTCGTCCTGCTGGTTGGCTGCGCCGAAACCGGCGTGGGGACTCGCTCGGGCGGCTCGGCGCATATGGCGGACATGGCGGGGATGAAGGGTGGTTCGGGGAACATGACGGGGATGCACATGAGCGCAGGCACCACACAGGCGAGCGCGGCAACCATGGACATGGGCGCAAGCTCCGCGCAGGCCGACGCGAACTCCTCCTCCGGGGGTGTGACGGCAAACGGGATCAAGCCGGTGCCGATCCAGGTCCTCGGCACGGCGGATTGGCAGGGCATGAAGATCACCGCGCAGGTGATGACCCCGGTGCCGTTCGTCGTCTACAACGGCACCAGCAAGCAGCTGGTGAAACCCGGAAAGGCAAGCTTTCACCTGATGGTGATGCTCAACGACGCCGACACCAACGTCCCGATCCCCTACGCGACGGTGTGGGCGACGATCACCAAGAACGGCAAGGTCGTGTTCGACGAGCGCCAGTGGCCGATGATCTCTCGCTACATGGGCCCGCACTACGGCAACGACGTCACCCTCCCCGGGGCCGGCACCTACAGGCTGAGCCTGCTGATCAGCCCACCCGTGTCCGCGCGGCACATCGAATACGCGAACGTGTGGCTGAAACCCCATCGGGTGAGCTTCACGTTCCCCTGGAAGCCAACCTGATCGCGCCCCATGCGAGAGCCAAACGCGACGCTGACGCGCAGGCGCCTGCTGCTCCGCGCGGCCGCGCTGGCCGCCGGCGGCGCGGCCGTCGGGGTGGGGCTCGACCGCGCGCTCAGTAGCCCCAAGCCGCTGTCGCGGGTGGCGCTCGGCGCCCAGCCCGCGGGCCTGCCCGAGCGCCAGCACGCCTGGGATGCGACGCTCGCGCGCGACTCTTACGGCAACCCGATTTCACCGCGGTTTGACCGGCTGCTGTTCTTCGACGTCGAGGGCAGCCCAACACCGGTAGCCGCTCGGATGCTGGAGGCCGCGCTGCGCACACTCGAACGGACCTACCGGTGGGGTCCCTCCGGGCTGCTGTTCACGGTCGGCTGGGGACCAAGCTATTTCGAGCGCTCGCTCGGAGTGGCCTCGCCGATCCCACCGGCGAAGGGCCTGTCGGACTTCGAGCTGCCGGCGATCGACGACTACGAGATGTGCCTGCACCTCGCGTGCGATGACGAGCAGCGACTGGCGGCCGTCGAGGTGGCGTTGAGGAGCGGCGCGCCGCTCCCCGGCGCGGACGGGCCGCTAGACCTATCACGCGCCGCTTTGCGCTGGCGCGAGACCCGCACCGGGTTCGTGGGCGCCGGCCTACCGGCGGTGCACCAGAACGTCGACGGGATCCCCCAGGGCAACCCCGTGCCGCGGGATTCGCCGCTGTTCATGGGCTTCAAGTCGAGCCTGCGCCGCAACCAGGCCACCGAGGACTACGTCACGATCTCTGTCGGCTCATTTGCGGGTGGGACAACGATGCAGGTCAGTTACATGCGCTTGCGGCTGGACAGCTGGTATGAACAGCTCGACCAGCGCGAGCGGGTGGCGCTCATGTACGCGCCCCAGGTGACGCCCGCGCAGGTCAGCCACTTCACTACCGACGCCCCCGGCGACCCCGCCCTGCTCGGCCAGGCGATCGACCGCTACGGCGTGATCGGGCACGCGCAGACCTCCGCGCGGGCCCGGCGCAACGGCAAGCCGCTGATCATCCGCCGCGACTTCGACACCGTCGACGGCGGCCAGGCGGGCCTCCACTTCGTCTCCCTACAACGCACGATCGAGGACTTCGTCACCACCCGCAACGCGATGAACGCGAGCTCCGCACAGCTCGAAAACCCAGCGATCACCGACACTGTCAACAACGGCATCAACGCCTTCATCTTCGTCCTCAGACGCGCCAACTACATCCTGCCATCCAGACGGGAGCGCTCATTCCCGCTGCTGCCGGGACGGGAGCGCGCGGTGGCCTGAGATCGGGCAGAGGTGGACGACATCTTCAAAAAAAGACCTTGAACCCTTCACAAAAAATAAAGTGGTGGGCCCAAAAAGTTTATTCAACAACCCCGGCGGAAATTCATTCGACGACCCCTGGCGGAAACACGAAGGAGGCGTGCGGCGGGACGTGCGGTCCCACCTCGAGCACGATCTCGGCGTGCGACACAAGCGGCACGCTCCCCGGCACCCCCCGCCAGCGCCGCCCGTCGACAAACACTGCCACGCGCGTGCCGGCGGATGTGACGAACGAGCCCAGTCGCGAGGGCGAAAGCGGCTGGCCCCAAGAGCGGAAGAGGGAGGAGAGGGGAATGGGCTCGTCCTCGCGCACCAAAACGACTCCGGTGGGTTCGAGCGTCACCAGCGTGCCGTAGCAGCGGGCGTGGGTGATCCGCCCCGCCGAGAAGGTCAACGGCGGCCGGACGCCGATTCCCGCCGGCACGATCACGACCCGGTTGGCGGCAAGCACCTCGACGTGCACGGGCCTGCGCGCTCCCAGCCGGCGCTCGCAGCGACCGACCACCGTGCCGGTTGGAGCGGGATGAAAGCGCGGGCCCGCTCCGATCGGACGGGCCTCCAGGAGCAGGGCCTTCGGGATCCCAGCCGCGGACATAGGGCGACGGCCCGTCGTTGCGGCTCCGGGGCGGGGGATCGTTCCGCATCCGAGCAGCGCAAAGGACATGAGCATCACCGCTAGAGGCCCTAACCAAACGAGAACGAGACCTGGTCTCATTTGGTATGGGTTCCAGAGCGAATTGTTAGATCTAACCATCGCCGCCGCGCCAATGGTCTCCTTTTTCGAGCCCTAACCAAACAAGAATGAGACTTGATCTCTTTTGGTTAGGGCTCTCAGAAAACCCAAACTGAGGCCGGGGGCCCGCACCGTCGGGCGTACCATCAAGACGAGCTTCCGGACGAGCTTCCACCGGGCACACGGGAATCGTCCACGGCAATGCGCACGGCCAGCAGGATGAGCCCCAGGCCACCCCCGATGCAGAGCACCGCCGCCGTCCGGGCCACAAACGCGGGCACCGCCGTGAGCACGAAGCCGTGCACGAGCGTCGAGAGCAGTTCGACGCCCATCCACAGCACGACGAACCCGATCACCAGGTCGAGCACGAAGCCGACCCGATCGAACAGCGCCCGGCCCACTCCCCACGCCGCGAAGGCGAGCACGATCACCGTGAGAACGAGCTGTTCGATCGAAACGCTCGGTCGGCCGTGCAGCTCCCGGCCGGCGCCGCCGACGGCCAGGGCGACCAGCACCACCACCGCAAGCACGCGGGCGAGGCGCGCGTGCAGCTCGGGCCGGGGCAGCCGCCAGGCCGCCAGCAGGCAGGCGACCAGCACCACGATCAGCCAGACCCAGACCAGCGAGGGGTTCGGCGCATGCCACAGGCCGCCGGCGAGCGCGCCCAGGCGGCCGTCGCGCAGCACGGCGATGCTCCAGCGGCCCACGTACGACGTCCCCGGAGCGATAACCGTGGCGGCCAGAGAGCCAATCCTGCCGTCGTGCCACTCGTATTCATGCCCTTCGCTCACCCGGTGCCACTTCGCCGGGGTACCGCGACTCAGGTGCGGCGGCGGGATCTCGGGGACCGTTTGGTTGAGGTAGTACATCTCCGAGTTTTCGTTGACATACACCCCCGAGCGTGAGAAGCGCAGGTAGGGCGCCCCGCGGTAGTCCAACACCACAAGGGTCTCCGACGGCAGCACCCGCAGCCACATGCGCAGGTAGCCGTCGACGACCTTCGCATCGACCCCCGCCGGAGCCCGGCTGACCCTCGCCAGGTAGCTGGTCGCGGACGGGGCGACTGGCCCGTGTGCCGCGGCCGCCGCCGGGAACCCACTCAACGCGGCCACCGCGCCCAGCAACGCGAGCGCCGGCGCGTGCCGGCGGACGAGGCTCATACACTTGCTGCGAGCCGCTTTCGCGGCTTTACTTCTGAACCTATTTGGGGCATCGGGCTCATCACAATGACGGACTCTGCGCAGCCTCCCACCCGCGACCCATCGACCCCCAAGCAGTCGCGATGACAGCCCGCCTGATGTCGGTGGCGGCATCCATCGTCACAGTCGCTCTAGCGGCAGGCTGGGTTCCCGGATCGGCGCGCGCCGACGGCGACCCCGCCAGCGACGTGCTGGTCACGCAAGCGCTTTTCCAACCCTGGGATGCGGGCCTCTCCACCAACCAGCAGGCCCAGCTCACCGCGCTACTGGGGGAGGCGGAACACGGCGGCTACCTGCTGCGCGTGGCGCTGATTGCATCCGCGGCGGACCTCGGCTCGGTGACCGAACTGTGGGGCCAGCCCCAGAGCTATGCCGACTTCCTCGGCGATGAGCTCTCGCTCGTCTACAAGGGGACGCTGCTCGTGGTTATGCCCGACGGCTTCGGTGTGTATCGCCTCAGCGGATCGCTCGACCCCGAGCGGGCGGCGCTCGCCAGCATACGGGGGACGGTCGCAGGAGCGAGCCTCGGCACCGCCACGCTGCTGGCCGTCCAGCACGTGGCGGCCGCGGCCGGTCATCCGCTGAGCATCCCGCGCGAGGACCGGTCGCCCACCACCACCTCCGGCTCTCCCGACACGGTCGCCTGGGTTGTGTTCGCAATCGGGGCCGCGCTGATCGCGCTGGCGTGGGCGGCCAGCCTGCGCGCCCAACCACTACGCGTGCGTGTGCGCGGGAGAAGGGTCTCCTCCACCTGACGCACTGTCCTCAGTGCAGCAGGCTACGATGCGAGATCACGCCGACGTAGCTCAGCTGGTAGAGCAATCGCCTTGTAAGCGATAGGTCGCCGGTTCGATCCCGGCCGTCGGCTCTGGCCGGGCAACGAGAGCGACAGTCATCTCCCTGATGCCAGCCCACCCGGCCCGGGATCGGTGGATCCACAGCCCTCAGAAGAGCTTGGTGCTGGCACTCGCGAAGGAGCTGGTGCTGGCGGTGTTGCCGAAGACGTCTTTGAGAGAGGAGCTCAGCGTGCCGGTCACGACCCCGGGGCCGCCGGCTTTCAGGTTGGCGCTGGGGTCGGTCACTTTCGTGACGGTGAGCGTCACTTTTGCGCCGCTGAGAGCAGTGTTGGCCGTCACGACCGCCGCGGTGCCACCGCTCTTGCTGTAGCGCGTGCTCGCGCTGTCGCCGGTGCTCCACGGCGTGGAGCTTCCGATGCTGCTGACCAACACCGTTGTCGCTACCGTAGCGCTGCCGGTGTAGGTGAGCGTCACGGTGCTGGGGATGCTCGCGGCCGCGATCGGGTCGCTGAAGGTCAGCGTGAGGACGTCGCCGACCTGGGGCAGGCCGGCGGTGCTGCCGGGGGTGGTGTCGGTGATCGCGGTGAGGGTCGGTTTGGTCGTGTTGACCTTGACGGTGGCCACCGCCGAGGTGGTCGAGTTGCCGGCCTTGTCGGAGACGGTGTACTCGTACTCGTAGCAGTGCCCGGTGCTGACCGTGCTGTCGGTGTAAGGCGACGACAGCCCGGTGGAGCCGATCGCCGCAAAAGCAGCGAATGCGCTGCAAGTGTCGCTGGAAGGGGTGTAGGTGCCGGTGGCGCGCTTGAGCTGGCCGGTCGCAGCGTTCACGCCCGAGCCGGTGTCGGTGGCGCTGAAGCTCACCGCCACCGCCCCGCTGGCGTCGGCCGGTACGCTCACGGTCGCGGTCGGAGCGGTTTTGTCGACCTGCACGGTGGTGGACAGTGTCGCTGTGTTACCCACCCGGTCGGTACCCGTCAGCGCGTAGAGGTAGCAGCCGGCGGCCAGCCCGCTCTGGGTGGGATTGCCGGTGATCGTCACCGGCGTGCCGTAGGCGCTGCAGGCGCCGTTCGTGAGCGTCCCCGTCGCGCGGGTGAGCACGGAGGAGAGCAGGCCCGAGCCGGTGTCCGCGCTGTAGTCGGTGCGGGTGCCGATCGTGAAGCTGCCGGAGTTGTTGTAGCTGGTCGAGCCGGCGCCGGTGGCGGCCACGCTGTTGACGCTCAGCGCTCCGCCGGTCGGCGCGGTCGCGTCGGCGATCAGCGCGTAGTCCGCGCTGGCCGAGCTCGCGCCCGCGTTGCTGGTTGCGAGCACCGTGGGGCCGCTCGGCGGCTGGGTGGCGGCGGCGCCGAAGGCGTAGGCCATCTGACCGCCATTCTGGCTGCCGGTGAAGCCGTAGCCGCTCAACGAGCTGAACAGATAGCCGGCGATACCCGTATCAGGGTCACTGGAGAACGCCGTCACGGTGAACGCTCCGCCGGTCGATGGCCTGAAGTACAGCGCATTGGTTGAGCTCTTGTAGTAGGTGTTCGCCGACTGGCCGCTGAAGCTCAGCTGCGGCGCGGTCGGGGTGCTCGTGTCGACCAGCACGGTGGTGGTGAGGCTGGCCTGGTTGCCCACGTTGTCGACGCCGGTGAGCGTGTAGCGGTAGCAGCCGGTCGGCTCGCTCTGGGAGGGGCTACCGGCGAGCGTCGTGGCCGGCCCGTAGGTGCCGCAGACGTTGCTGGAAAGGGGGGCGGAGGAGACCGTGAGCGTGCTCGAGCGCAGCCCCGCCTGACTCGAGGACTGTGCCTCGGTGTAGTCGGTGCGCGCGATCGCAAAGCTCCCGGTGGTGTTGTAGCTGGAGGTCGCCGTGGAGCCGGCGGCCATGCCGTTGACGCTCAGCGCACCGCCGCTCGGCGCGATTGTGTCGGGGACGACTTCGAAGCTCGAACTCGAGCTGAGGCCGGCGTTGTTGGTCGCGGTGACCGACTGCGCGCCGGATGCGCTCGCACCCGCGCCCGACCATGCATAGCTGCTCTGGAAGGGAGCTGAGGTCAGCGTGCCGCCACCGCTGCTGTAGCCGCTCAGCGAGGGGAAGACGATGTTCTTGATGCTCGAGAGCGGGTCGGTAGTGCTGGCGCTGACGGTGAAACCGCCCGCGTTCCCGCTCTGCGGATTGGTGTAGACGGTACTGCCGGCGATCGCCGTCTCGCCGCTTGCCCCGGAGAGCGTCAGCGCCGGTTTGGACGGCGGCGCCTGGGTGACGGTCAGCGTGTGCGTGGTCCTGGCGATCGCTCCGCTGCTGTCGGTCGTCTCCAGGCCTACCACGTAGGTGCCGGGCCCTTCAAAGGCATGGGTGAGCGTCGGGCTGGTGCCGGTGTCGGTTTCGTATTTGCCGCTGCCGTTCAGGTCCCACTTGTAGTCGGTGATCGTGCCCTGTGAGTCGGTCGAGCCGGAGGCGTTGAAGGTCACGCTCTGAGCGGTCACGGCCGGCGACGGGTTGACCGTGAACGAGGGCGCCAGCGCGGTGTCGACGTCGCTGGAGTGGTAGTGCTCGAAAATCGTAGTGGAGCTCAGCGGCTGGTTGTAGATCGCCAGTTCGTCCAGCTCGCCCGCTCCGAACAGTGAGCTGCCGTCGCGCGAGAACAGGTACAGGGTCGAGTTCGCGAACGCCCCCTGGCCCGTTTCGGCGCTTTCCTGCTGGTAGCTGACGGGCTGGCCGTCGACGTACGGTGTGATCTCGCTGCCGGCCGCCGCGGTTGTGTCGATCACGATCGCGTAGTGATGCCACACCCCAGCGCTGGGCCGTGTGAAGAAGATGCTGTTGCGGTTGGAGGTGTCGCCGATCCCGATACCGAACGTGCCGCCGTCCTCGCCCGCGTTGGGGTCGACCAGGAAGCCTCCGGCGTTTTCGTTGAAGTTCGGGGTGAACTCCATCGCGAGCGCATCGTTGTTGGCGTACTGGTTCCATTTCAGCCAGAATTCGATCGTCAACTGGCTGGTGCCGGACAGGTTCAGCGGAATCGAGCCCGAGTCGCTGGAGCCGTTGAAGCCGACCGCGGTGCTCTTCTGGACCGCGCCGGGCAGGCCGAACGTGCCGCCGGCGATCGTGCCGGACGAGAGGCCCTGGCTGTCGAGGATCGTGGGACCCTGAGCTTCGTCGAGCTTGTAGTAGTCGATCAGCCCCGGGGTGCCCAGCACGGCTTCGGAGTAGTCGGCGGCCGCCTGTTCGAGCACGGTGACGGGGATCGTGGTCTGCGCGCTGAGGCCTTCGTTGTCTGTGACTTCCACGCCGACCGTATGCGTGCCGGGCGTCTTGAAGCTCGTGGTCACCGTCGGCGTCGTGCCGGTGTCGGTTTCGTACTTGCCTGCTTCGCCGCTCAGATCCCACTTGTAGTCGGTGATCGTGCCCTGGTCGGTCGATTCGCTGGCATTCAGGATCACCGTCTGTCCCACCAGCGCCGTGGCCGGCGAGGCCTTCAGCTTGGCCACCGGTGGAAGGTCGCCCACCGTCAGGGAATGCGTGACGCTCGCGCTGGCGCCATTGCTGTCGATCACGCGCAACCCGATGTTCTCGGTGCCCGCGGTCGGGAAGCTGGTTTTCAGTTCGGGACCACTGGCGTGGGTTTCGTATTTGCCGCTGCCGTTCAGGTCCCACTGGTATTCGACGATATGCCCTTCCGGAGCGCTGGAGCCGGAGGCGTTCAGCGTCACGCTCTGCCCGGGGCGCACCGGGTTCGAGGAGATCGTAAACGCCGCGCTCGGCGCCTTGACGGTCCCGTAGGCGTTGAAGTGTTCGAAGATCGTCCCGGCGCTGAGCGGCTGGTCGTAGATCGCGAGCTGATCCAGCTCGCCTGCTCCGAACAGCGAGTTGCCGTCACGCGAGTTCAGGTAGAGCGTGGAGTTCGCGAAGGCGCCCTGGCCGGTGTCGCTGCCCTGCTGCTGGAAGCTGACGGGCTGTCCGTCGACGTACGGGGTGATCTCGTTGCCCGCCGCCGCGGTCGTGTCGATCACGATCGCGTAGTGATGCCACACACCAGCGCTGGGGCGTGTGAAGAAGATGCTGTTGCGGTCCGAGCCGCTGCCGATCCCGATACCGAACGTGCCTCCGTCCTGGTCGGCGTCCGGGTCGATCAGGAAGCCACCTGAGTTTTCGTTGAAGTTCGGGGTGAACTCCATCGCGAGCGCGTCGTTGTCGGTGTACTGGTTCCATTTCAACCAGAATTCCACCGTCAGCTGGCTGGTGCCAGACAGGTTTAGTGGGATTGCGCCCGAGTCGCTGGAGCCGTTGAAGCCGATCGCGGTCGTGGGATCTTCCCGCACCGCGCCGGGTAGGCCGAACGTGCCGCCGGTGATTGTCCCGTTGCTCGTGCCCTTGCTGTCGAAGATCGTCGGTCCGGCCGGTTCGCCGAGCTTGTAGTAGTCGATCAGACCGGGGGTGTCTTCGACCTCTTCTTCGTAGCCGCTGATCCCGTGGCCGAGGACCGTAACCTGGACTGTGGCCGTGCTCGTGAGGCCTTCGTTGTCGGTCACCTGCACCCCGACCGTATGCAATCCGACCGTCTTGAAGGAGGTGCTCAGAGTTGACGTGGTGCCGGTGTCGGTTTCGTATTTGCCGCTGCCTTCCAGGTCCCACTTGTAGTCGGTGATCGTGCCCTGATCGGTCGATTCGCTCGCGTTCAGCGTCACCGTCTGGCCGGTGAGGGCAAGCGTCGGCGAAGCGGTCACGTGGGCGACCGGTGGGAAGTTTCCAACAGAGATCTGCTGGGTGGTGTCATCGATCGCGCCATCGCTGTCGGTGACCTGCAGGCCAACCGTGTAGGTGCCGGCGGCCGCGAAGCTGGTGGTGATCGTCGGCGTGGTGCCAGTGTTGGTTTCGTATTTGCCGCTGCCTTTGAGGTCCCACTTGTAGTCGGTGATCGTGCCGTCGGCGTAGTGGGACCCCGATCCGTTCAGCGTCACTGTTTGGCTGACGCGCGGAGGGTTGGGCGAGGCCGTGAACGACGCCACCGGACGCGGCTCGGGTCCGTTAGAATCAAGGTGTTCCTGGATCGTTTCCGCGCTCAGTTCGCCGCTGTAGATCGCCAGGTCGTCGAGCGAGCCGCTTCCGAACAGCGAGTTACCGTCGCGTGAGAACAGGTACAGCGACGAGCTCGCGAACGCGCCTGCGCTGGTGGTACTACTTTCCGCTTGATAGGTGACCGGCTGCCCGTCCACATAGGGGGTGATCTCGCTGGCGGCGGGCGCGTTTGCGTTCAGCACGAGCGCGTAGTGGTGCCACACGCCGGCGCTCGGGCGGGCGAAGTAGACCGCGTCGTGCGAGGATCCCATGCCGATGCCGACCGCGAACGTGCCGCCGTACTGGCCGGCGTCGGGATCGACGATGAAGCCACCGGCGTTCTGGTTGTAGTTCGGGGTGAACTCCATCGCGAGCGCGTCGTTGTTGCCATAAGAGTCCCACTTCAGCCAAAACTCGACGGTGATCGCGCTCTGGCCGGAGAGGTTCATCGGAATTTCGCCGTAGGAGCCAGCCTGGCCCTCGAAGGGGTCGCCGTCGCCGGAGAAGTTGACGGCGGTGTCGGGGTCGCCGTTGACCGCGCCGGGCACGCCGAAGCTCGCTCCGCCGAGCGTGCCGGGATCGTTGCCCTTGCTGTCGAGGACCGTCGGGCCTGTGGCTTCGTCGAGCTGGTAGTAGTGCAGCAGGCCCGGGGTCGCCAGCACCGCGTCGGAATAGCGGCTGACACCCTGGCTGAGGACGGTCACCGAGATCGTGGCGGTCGCGGTCGAACCTTTGCTGTCGGTGATCTTCACGCCCACGGTGTCGACGCCGGGCGTCGCGAAGGCCTTGGTGATCGTCGGCGTGGTGCCGGTGTCGGTTTCGTATTTGCCGCTGCCGTTAAGGTCCCATTTGTAGTCGGTGATCGTGCCGCCGCTGTCGGTCGAACCCGCGGCGCTGAAGGTGTCGGTCTGATTGGCCCCCACGGGGTTCATCGAGGCCGCGATCACGGCGTTGGCCGTGTTGGCCACGTTGACGGTGCGCTCGGTCGTTTCCTGCTGGCCCTTGCTGTCGGTCACCTTGAGGATCACGTTGTAGGTGCCGGGCTGCGTGAAGGTGTGCGTGAGCGTCGGCGTGGTGCCGGTGTCGGTGGCGAACGTGCCCTTGCCTTCGAGGTCCCACTTGTAATCGGTGATCGTCGCGTCGGGATCTTTGGATGCGGAGGCGTTGAGGGTGACGGGTTCGCCGATGAACACCGTGCTCGGAGTGGCCGTGAACGAGGGCCACGGTGGCTGAGGGGTGCCTGGCGCTTCGGGCGTGATGTCACTCGCCGGTGTCGCCGCGACGGCGCCCATTTCGGCGAGGACGTTGTAGGTGGCCTGGTCGATCACAGGATCGATGTCGAACGCGAAGGCCCACTCCATCGTGCCGGTCGCGAACACCAGCGCGCCGCTGGGAGCGCGGTACTCGGCGGCGCTTACTTCCGCAGCCTCCCCTGGCGGCGGCGTCGCGGCGCGCGCACGTCCGGCGTCCTGGATGAAGGAGTCATCGGGGTTGGCGACGTTCGTCAGCGTGACGCGCTTGACACCCGCGGGCTCCTGGGCCAGGTAGCTGGCCTGGGTCGGGACCTGGTCCCACTCCCAGCCGACGATCTGCTCGGGCAGCGTCGTGGTGCTGCCCGAGGAGATCCCGGTGTTGCGCCATACCCGGCTGGATGCGTATTCGCCGTTCGCGTTGCCCCCTGGGATGCTCAATTTGAAGGATTCGCCGTCGTTGTCGCCGATATACATAACCCCGAACAGCGAGTTCTCGGGTTCGTTCGGGCCGATTCGCCCTCCCGGCGGAGCGTTGGGATTGCCGGCGGGCGCGCCCGGATCGCGGCGCGTGGTGGTCGCGTCTTCGGGCCGGATTTCGCCGTTGGGTCCGGTCGCGGCGGGGTCGTTGGGGGTCGCCCCCGGGTTCCCGTCGGCGGACCCCTGGATCGTCTTGTAGCAGACGAGCGTGCGGTAGTTGTTTTCGTAGCGCGTCTGCCAGTAGGCCGTGTTGGCGCTCAGCGAGAGGATACTCACGCCGGCATCACGCGCCGCCTTGAAGTTTTTGAAGGTGGCCGCCGACCAGTACTCGCTGTGGCCTGAGACCAGGTCGACCTTGTGACCCAGCAAGGAACTACCGTTGGCGTCGGTCTGGATGTCGTCGGTGTAACTGACGTTGTAACCCTGCTCCTCTAGCCACTCGACCGTGAGCGCATCGGGGCCGAAGAAGTGGTTCATTTCATTATCGCCTTCGGCCTGCGGGCGGTCGAAGGAGACCGCCACCGCACGGGGATCGCCGGCGACCGTGTTGGCGCCACCGCAGGCGTCGTAGTAGAGCGACTTGCAGCCCCACGTGTTGTAGGCCTCGTAGTCGGCGCTCGGCAGCACATAGAGGACTTCCGAGGAGACTTTTTCGTTGCGCACGGGGAACACCACGTAGTTCTCGATGCCCCCGTCCGCCATATCGGTGAAGACAGCCTCGTAGATGCCGGAGATCGGCAGCGCTTTGCCGGGGATCGTGTACGTCACGTTCCAGTTCGAGCAGCTCAGTTCGCCGGTGGTCGTGTTCTCGGGGTTGCACTGGAAGGAGTTGTTAACTTTGACGTTTTCCGCGCCCGCGGTGGGGATCAGGCGAGCGCCGTCGCCGCCGTAGTAACCGATCCGGTAGACCGAGATGTTGACGCTCGTCCCGGGGAAGGAGGGCTCGTCAGTGCCGATCTTCAACGGGACGTTTTCGCCGAGCTGGTAGTCGGTCTGGGGCGTGAACCCACCGATTTCGTCGCTGTAGTTTTCGATCGCCGACCGGTTGGCGGTGGTGCCTTCGCCCATGCAGTTGTTCTCGTTGACGATCGGGTTGGCGTTGGGGCACGAGACCGCTGCAAACGCGGGGCTGGCACCCCACAGCGTCAATGCGGCGATGGCGGCAAGCAGGAGGGAGAGCAGGCCGAGCATGGCCCGCGACCGTCGGTGTGGGAGAGCGTTATCTATGAGCATTCGATCAGACAACGGGCGAGTGTCGCTTATCTTTTGTGCGGGTTTTTTGCGGACCCGTATGCGTCTCAGACCCCGCGGGCCGGCACGACCGCTCCACGCGCGCGTCGCTGAGGTCGCCTGACCTGGATCTCACGCGCCGCGAAGTAGGAGCCGATCACGAACACCAGCGCGCCCAGCTGGGCGACGATGCCCTCCCAGGTGGCGTATACGCCCAGCCAGATACTCCAAGACAGCGGCACACGGAAGCTGGTGGGCGTGTTCGCCACCCAACCGACGGCCTGCAGGTTGTGCACGGTCGTGCCGACCATCACCGCCAACACCAGCGCGATCAGCACGCCGGTGATGATCAGCATGCGCTTGAACGGCAGCTTACGTTGCAGCTTGAACGTCACGCCACCCACGATCAGGGTCCCGCCCAGGCCGATGCCGGCTCCGAGCAGGGTAGTTGAGGTGCCCGCGCTGGTTTGCAGCGCCTGCAGGAAGAGCACCGTCTCCAGGCCCTCCCGGTAGACGCTCGAGAGACCGAGCAGCACGAAGCCGAGCGCCTGGCCGGATATGCAGCCAAGCCGATCCCAACGCTCGAGCGCCTTGCGCCGGCGGTTGAAGCGCGAGATCCACTCGCTCCAATAGACGCGATGAAAAAACCAGTTGGTGACCAGCAGCAGCACGGCGATGGCGATCAAGCCGGTGACGGCCTGCAACTCCAAGCCGCCGTTGCTCAGCAGATGCAGGATCATCTGCGCGATCACCCAGGTGAGCGCGGTGGCGCCCAGCCCGGCCAACGCACCGAGCAGCACGGGGCGCCGCAGATGACGCTTCGCGCCGACGAACGAAGCCGTGATCGCCGCCAGGATGAGCACCGCCTCCAAGCCCTCCCGGAACACGATGATCGCGGCATCGACCACGATCGTGGTGTGGCTGATCCTCACTTCCGCAAGCGATTCCGCGACAAGGCTCATGTCTGTGCGCGCGGCGCCGGTCGCGCGCAGGATGGCAGCCGCGGGAGCGCCATCGGCGAGCAGCTCGACCAGCGCCGGGGGGCTTGCGCTCCCCAGCAGAAGCGTGTCTATTACCTTGGCGTCAAGCGAGGGATCCTGGGCTTCAACGCGCTCGCCCGGCCCCGCGGCGTAGAGGGCGAAGGCGCGTAGCGCGGCGAAGTGGGCTTCCTGGGCTCGCCCGGCCGCCGCGGCGCTTGCGACCTGTTCAAGCGCGGTTGCGATCGCGGGATATGGCCGCGCGGGCGGCCTGGGGGGGCGCAGCATCGCATCGAGCTCCGCTCGCGCGCGTGCGCTCCACGCACTGATTTCGAGCGTCAGCGGCCACGGCTGAAAGCGTGTCTTGGTGGCCTGCAGTTCGCCGGTGAGCAGATCCAGAGCATGGATCGCGCGTGCCGTGCGGATGGGGTTGCGTGCGCGCAGGAACGCCGCCGACGCGAGCACCTGTCGTTGGACCCCCTGCGCGAGAACGCGGGTCACCGCCGCCGGCGCCAGATCGTGGGTGGGATCGGCGCTGGCGTAGCGCAGCGGCAGGACTGTGAGCAGCAGGTCCAAGCCCTGCGCTTCGCTGGCCGTGATCACCGCAGACGAAGGGCTCTCCGCGTGCTTCTGCGCGTCGGTGGCCGTGGGTCCCGCGCTGCCTGCAGACGCAGGATTCAAGGCGCTGGCGATGCTTGGCGATATCGCCAGCACGGTCAGCCATATGCACAGCAGGCCCGCGACAGGCCGCGCCGCGAGCGCGCTCAGGCGGGACCGTCGCTGTGCGGGGCGCCGGTTGAGATGCGGACGCATGCTACTGCCTCATGACGTGAATTAGGGTACCCTAAGCGCGATTTTCAAACGTATGTCTTTCCCACGACCTAACGCATCGGGTGGCTTCGGCTTGCGAGCCCGCGCGGCGCTACTGGCGCTGGGGATCATGCTTGGGCTCGCGGGGTGCGCAGGCGGGGACCCGAGCGGCGGGGCATCGCTCAAGTTCACCCTGACCCAGCTGGGATGCACGCCCAGCCAGGCATCGGCGCCCGCCGGGCCGGTGACCATCTCGGTCACCAACGGCGGCGATCCGAAGGTGACAGAGCTCGAGGTCCAGAACACGAGCGGGATCGTGCTCGGCGAGCGCGAGAACCTCTTCCCCGGTCTTTCCGGCACCTTCTCGCTCGATCTGGAGCCCGGCTCCTACATCCTCAACTGCCCGGACGGCAACGTCACCCAGGGCAAATTGACGGTGACCGGCAAGCCCTTCAAGGTGCACGGCCCCGCCGAGGGCCTGCTGAGGACAGCCGTGCTCCAGTACCGCACCTACGTGGAGGGGCAGACAAGCCAGCTGCTGGAAGGCACGCGCAAGTTCGCCGCCGCGATCGAGCAGGGCAACCTCGCCGAAGCCAAGCTCCTGTACGGGCCAACGCGCATCCACTACGAGGCGGTCGAGCCGGTTGCGGAGAGCTTTGTCGGCCTGGACTCCGCGATCGACGCCCGCATCGACTCCCCGACGGTCGACGGGGACTACGCGAAGTGGACCGGTTTCCACCGCATCGAGATGCTGATCTGGGCCAAGCACACTCTCAGGGGGGCGACCCACTTCGCCGACCTGCTGCTGGCCGATGTGCAAGGTCTCAACCAGAAGGTGCCCACGCTGCCGCTGTCGGCCCTGCAACTGGTCAATGGCTCGGTGGGGCTGCTCAACGAGATCGTCAACACCAAGATCACCGGCGAAGAGGACCGCTACTCGCATACCGACCTCTCCGACTTCCAGGGCAACCTGATCGGTGCGCGCAAGGCGTTCGAATACGTGCGACCCGCGATGGAACGCATCGGGGAGTCCTCGCTGGCGGTCACGATCGCCCAGGAGTTCCAGTCCGTCCAGCTCGAGCTTGACAAGTATCGCCGCAACACCCCGCTCGGCTTCGCGCTCTACGGGGCACTGACCCAGGAAGACAAGGTCAAGATCGCCCAGCAGGTCGGCAACGCGGCCCAATCGCTCTCCGCGGTGGCTCTCAAGCTCGCGCTGACCCACTGATCGGCTGCCCTACCGAGCGTCTTGCCCCTCTCACCGGCCGCATGCAGCGGCCCGCACCACCAGCTGAGCACGGCACTGCACCGGCGCCGCCAGCTCGGCACGAAACGATCAGAGAGATCGTGAGGAGGTGAATATGTCCTCAAAAGACGCCATCCAACCCTTTACAAAGTGAGGTGGTAGGGGTCCAAAAAATTCATTCGACGACACCCGGCGGGAAGTTCAGTGCAGCAGGTGTTCGAGGATGCTGCCGACTTCGTGCACGACCGTCCCAACCAGCGAGCCCGACTGTTCGCCGCCAGAGGATTCCGAACCACTGGAGCCGCTCGAACCGCCCGAGGAACCACCGCTGCCCGAGCCTTCCGAGCTGCCCGTGCCGGACTCAGAGCCCGAGCCCGACCCCGACCCGGATTCACCGGACCCCGAGCCCGATTGGTCGCCGCTGGAGGTACCTCCTTCCGAAGAGCTACCCGAAGTGCTTTCCGAGGAACCGCTAGTGTCGGAGCCGCCCTGGGTGCCATTGCCCGCGGCGGGGCCCACGGGACCGCCCGAGCCCGAGCCCGATTCGCCGGATCCCCCACTCTGACCGGACCCCGCGCCGGATCCACCACCGGTCTGGCTGGACCCTTGGGTCGAGCCGGGCGCCGGACTCTGCCCAGGTGGTGCTTTCGCCGGTGCGTTTTTGTGTGCATCGCCGGTCACCCGCGTCGTCGATCGCGGTGCGTGGTCGCCTCCGGAAACGGTGATACTGCCCCCGCCGGCGACATTGAGCATCCCGCGGGTCTTCCTGCCGGCGGAGCCCACACCACGCCCGGCCCGGCGACCGGAGGCATCGCGATGCGCGCCCGCAGCGGTGGCCGAGATATCGCCGTAGCTGGCCGCCGCATGCGCCTCCGCCGTAGAGCCCGCACCGGCACCACTCGGGGGCGCCGCCGAGGCGATCAGCCTGTGCCGGCGGTGGGGGGTGGACGCACTGAGGTGCACGACCGTTGCGCCGGTGATCACGGTGCCAACGGTGAGCGCCACCGCGCCTCCCTTCAGCAGCAGCCCGCTGACGCCCGCCACTCCCCCGACACCGACCGCGCCCCCGCCGCCCGCGAGTTCGGCGAGCCGTTCGGGGGCAGGACCGCCCTGGTCGGAGCGCCCCACCAGCCAACCCAGCAGTGGCGGCGGGGTGAGCGCGGTGATCCCCGTGCGCAGAGTGGTACGCGCCCGGTAGAGCAGACCGCGCACGGCGCCGTTGGTGATGCCGAGGTCGCTGGCGACCTGCTCGTGGCTGTCGCCGCCGACGGCGGTGCGGACGATCACCTCGCGCTGCAGTGGCGGGAGCGCGGCCACCTCAGCGAGCGCCTCGCGCATCGCGAGCCTTCGGTCGAACTGCGAGTCGTCGGTGTGCGGGTGGGATGTCGAACCCAGCATCGGGTCGGCCAGCGGCTCGCCGTCGTGGGCAGAGTCGCGCATGGCGTTGACGGCGGTGTTGTGCACCACCCGGTAGAGCCACGCTTTGAGCTCACGCACCTCGGAGCCCTCGCGCACGGCAATCCAGGTCTTCAGCAGCGCGAGTTGGACGATGTCCTCGGCGCGGGCATCCTCGAGTCGCAGGCGCCGGCAGTAGCCGAGCAGCGGCTTGCGGTAGCGCTGGACGATCGCCTCGAACGCGCGTTCGTGACCCTGACGAACCAACGCGAGCAGCCGTTCGTCCGACTGAGTCGCCAGCAGACGGGTGGGGATTCCTGGACTCATGACACACCATGGGCGCCGTGGCAGCTCCCAAGGCCGGAGCGACCCTGGCGGCGGCTAACGCCCAACCATCCTTACGACATATTAGACGCACGCCACAACTCTTCTTCACGCGGATAAACGAAAAGACGCGGAAGAGTAGGACAATCAAACGTATGACGGCCCGGGAGACTCGTGCGACTATTTGGGACCGCTTGAGCAGGCGACCGGGACAAGGCCGCCCGAGACTGTCCCCACCACCTCGAGACCGTCCCCACCTCGGCAGGCGAAGCTCGGCAGGCAAAGCCAGGCAAGCAAAGCTCGGCAGGCAAAGCCAGGCAGGCAAAGCTCGGGCAGCCCAAAGACGGCTCGGGGCGGCCCGCCAGGATGGGCCGCCCCGAAACCTTGTCCCGCCCCGTGGGGTGGGGCGCCTGGCGCGGAACTCGTCCCGCCGACGGAGGATGGAGCGCCATCGGCAGGCCCGAGAGCGGATCTCCGCGCTTATGCCTGGTTGCTGCCAGCGGACATCCCTAAGACACCGGCGCGCCGCAAACTTCACGCAGCCGCACCCCAACCCCACGTAGCCGCCCACAACCTGACGCAGCCGCACCACAACCTCACGCAGCCGCCCCCAACCTGACCCAGCCGCCCCCAACCTGACCCAGCCGCACCCCAACCTCACGCAGCCGCCCACAACCTCACGCAGCCGCACCCCAACCTCATGCAGCCGCGCCCAAGCCTCATGCATAGAGACACCGCATCGATTGCCATGCGTCTGGGTTATTGGGGTCGTAGACAACAGATCAACCGGGAGCGCAAGTCGCAGAGCCCGGCGGGATCGGCCACGACGGGGGGATTTGGACCGAGCGGGGCGGCCCACCTGAATAGTCGACGACCATCCACTCGAAGGAGGAGGATCACATGCGCCTGAGAGGTATCGCTTTGGCGTGCGCGGTTGCAGTCTCGTCGCTGGCGCTGTCTGCGATAGGAGCATCCGCGTTCTTTCATCCCAGCCCCGGCGGCCACTGCCGGGTGAGCATCCACGCTCCCGTGCGGATCACCGCCGGCGAATCGGCCACCGTGTTCGGTCAGCTCATCTGCCGCCGCCACGCTGGCACCGAAGGCAAGATCGTGAGGCTCTTCCGGCACGTTCCCGGCGCTCCCGGGTTCACCCTCGAGGCAAGCACCACCACCGGCGCCGGCGGCGCCTATCAGTTCCAGCTCACCGGCAGCGTCGTCGAAAACAACGGCGTGTGGCATGTGCGCTCCCACGGCGCGGAGAGCGTCAACAGGAGCATCCGTGTCGCCCCCCAGGTGACGCTGGAAGGGCCGCCGGAAGGCACCCAGATCCTTACGGGGGTCGCCAACAAAGTCACGTTCACCGGCAAGGTCACCCCGGCGGACATCGGCGCGCGAGTGATCCTGCAGCGCCAGAACGCGCTCACCGGCAACGAATGGCACCGGATCGACTCCGGCGTCGTTGAAGCAGGGGGCGGCTATTCGATCGCCCACACCTTCATCGTTCCCGGCGACGCCAACCTGCGCGTGCTGGTGCTCAGCCAGGGACGCAACGTCCGCGAAACGTCGAGCCCGCTCACCTATGAGATCTCGCAGACGCAGAACAAAGAACTGACGATCGAAGCCACGCCCGACCCGATCCTCTACGGGCAATCGGTGGTCATCGGCGGGACGCTCGCTGGGGTCACCAGCAGTCAGCCGGTGACGCTGCTATCGCGCACGCTCCATCAGCACGGCTTCGCGCCGATCGCCCAGGTCAACACCAGTAGCAGCGGTGCGTACACCTTCCCCGCGCAGGCGCCGGTCAACAGCACTTACTACAAGGTGCAGGGTGACGGCAAGTCCTCGGCGGTGCTGTTCGAGGGAGTCAGGTATGTGCTCACGACCGAAGCGTCGGCAACATCGCTGATCGAGGGTCAGGTCGTGACCTTCTCGGGCAAAGTCGCCCCCACGCCGAGCCAGCCCGGTCACGTGATCTACCTGCAGCGCCAGAATGTCTCCGGCACGGGCTTCCACGTGGTGCGGGTGGGCACGGTCTCCCCGGAAGCGACGTTCTCGATCCCCTACCAGGTGTTCAGCGTGGGGACCGACGTCTTCCGCGTGTACATCCCCGGCGGCCCCGACAACGGGGGCACGGCGAGCCCAACGTTCACGATTGACGTGAGCCCGGCACCGGCGGCATCGCTGAAAGAAGCGCCCGGCAACTCCTCGACGCCCTCGGAAGGGTCGACCAACTCTTCCGAAGTGGAAAAGGAAGGCGAAGAACGGGGTAGCGGAGAAGGCGAAGCTAAAACCGAAGAAGAAGCTCCCCACGGGCATCACCACCACCACCGGTAGCACCCCAGCCTGGTCACGCCGAGGCCGCCTACGGGCGGCCTCGGTCGTTAAGCCGCGACCGCCCGCGCCTCCAGATGGGCGCCCACCTTGCGCTTGACCCGCTGCAGCGCGTTGTCCACGGTCTTGGTGTCGCAGGCGAGGTGCTCGCCCACCTGCTCATAGGAGCAGCCATCCAGATACAGCGAGAGCACGCGGCTCTCGAGCTCCGAGAGAGCCGTGGAGAGGCAGCCCACCAGCGAGCGCAGCTCCTCCGATGAGATCACCTGGTTGGCGGGGTCGTGCACCGCGGGGCCGGGCAGCACCTGGTCGAGCGTGGGCACGTCTTCCCCGCCCCCGGCGGGCGTGGCGGAGAAGGAGACGTACTGGTTGAGCGGCGTGTGCTTGTTGCGCGTTGCGGTCTTCACGGCGGTGATGATCTGACGGGTGATACAGAGCTCGGCGAAGTTGCGAAAGCTCGACTCGCGGTCGGTGCGGAAGTCGCGAATCGCCTTATAGAGGCCGACGAGGCCCTCCTGGATGAGGTCGTCGGAGTCCCCTCCGGCGAGGAAGTAGGAGGAGGCCTTCAACCGCACGAAGCCGTGGTAGCGGCGCACGAGGCGGTCGTAGGCGGTGCGGTCGCCCTGCTTCGCAAGGGCGATCAGAAAACCATCGTCAACCTTGACCTCAGATTGAGGGTTACGGTAGATACGTGCCACGAGCAAGCCTTTCTCGGGTGCCAAAGCAGCCCGGATCGCTCAGTGGCGCACTCCTCCCCCGGCGCCAACGACTATTCGGAATGTACTTCTTGGTGATCAGCTACAGAAATCGACTACGAAAGCACGGCGAAACGACTACGGCTAAAGCTTAGGTTCAGCGTTACAGACGCGAGCCTCGCACAGTTATGACGCCTTGTCAAGGGGACGAAGACGATTGTGCAAGATCTCGTACAGAATCGCTGCCGCCGCGGCGCTGACGCCGGCCGACTCGATCCGCCCCAACAGCGGCAGCGCGATCAGCTCGTCGCACGCCCCAGCGACGCGTGGGCGCAGGCCGCGGCCCTCACTACCCAGCACCAGCACCATCCCGCCGCGGTAGTCGGGGCGGTCGTAGGGAGTCGTGGCGCCGGCGCTCGCGCCATATGACCAGCAACCCGCCTTCTGGGCGAGGCCGAGGAAGTCGGCGAGGTTGCGTACCCGCGCCACCCGCAAGTGCTCGACAGCGCCGGCCGAGGCCTTGCACACCGCGGGAGTGACCTCGGCGGCGCGCCGCTCGGGGATCACCACCCCCGTGACCCCAACGCACTCCGCCGTGCGGCAGATCGAGCCGAGGTTCTGGGGGTCCTGCACCTGGTCGAGCGCCACGATCAGGGGGTCGTCGCCACCGAGCAGCTCATCCGCGGAGACGTACGGGTAGCCCCCTACCTCCGCGCAGACTCCCTGATGGGCGCCCGAACCGCAGCGTCGGGCAATTTCCTCGGGGGTGGCCGTCCGCACCCTCGCTCCCTCCAACCACGTCTCCCTGGCGGCGCCGGGCGTGGCCCACACATCCCCCAAGGTGTGCGCGCGACGACCGCGCAACGCCTCTTTGGTGGGGTTGCGTCCGTAAACGATCACAACGGCAGCAGCTCGAACCCGCCGGCCACGTCGCGGATTTCCCAGCCCATCGCGGCGACCTCATCACGCAGCCGATCGGAGGCTGCAAAGTCGCGCAGCGAGCGGGCGGTCATTCGTTCTTCGGCCATCCTTCGTACCTCGGCCGGCGCCTGCTCGGGCGCCTCCAGCAGCGACTGAAGCCCCAGCACGCCGAGCATCTCACGCAGGTCAGCGTCCCCCCGAACGCCGAGATGGCCCGCTGCGCGCAGCCACTCATTGAGCTGGGCCAGAGCCGCCGCCGTGTTGAAGTCGTCAGCGAGCGCGGCGAAGAAAGCGAGGCGGAAGTGGTCGAGATTCCCCGCTTCGGCAGGATCGCTTGGCTTGGTGGGCCCGGGGCCAAGCTTACGACCAACCTCGCGGATCCGTTTGACGTTCGCGCGCGCCTGCTCGAGAGCGTCCTTGGAGAACGCCAGCGGCTGGCGGTAGTGCCCAGAGATCAGATACATCACCACCGCCTCGCGACCGTACTCGCCGAGTATCTCGTGCAACAGGGCGATGTTCCCGGCCGACTTCGCCATCTTCTCCCCGGTTAGCTGGATCATGCCGTTATGCATCCATATTCGCGCCAGCTCCGTGCCGTGGGCAGCACGCGTCTGAGCCGCCTCGTTCTCGTGGTGGGGAAAGAGCAGGTCCGAGCCGCCACCGTGGATGTCAAAGCCAACGCCAAGGAACTCCTCCGCCATGGCCGAGCACTCGATGTGCCAACCCGGCCGCCCGTCCCCCCACGGGGAGGCCCAGTAGGTGTCCTCGCCCTCCTTGCGTGACTTCCACAACGCGAAATCCAGCGGATCCTCCTTGCGCTCGGCGCCTTCGATGCCCTCACCCTGGTCCATGTTCTGAAGCTGGCGATGGGAGAGGCTGCCGTAGCCGTCGTCGGAGCGCACTCGGAAGTAGACGTCACCCTGGACGCTGTAGGCATGACCGCGATCGATCAGCACCTGGATGTACTCGATGATCGGCCCAATCGTCTGCGAGGCCAGCGGCTCGTGGTCGGGCCGACCGAGGCCGAGGGCGCCGGTGTCAGCCTTGTAGTAGGCGGTCATCTCCGCGGCCAGCTCGGCGCTGGCACGCCCCTGCAAGCGCGCCGCATCGTAGATCTTGTCGTTGACATCGGTCACGTTCATAACCAGAGTCACCTTGTAGCCCTCGTGCTCCAGAAACCGCTTGAGCAGGCTGAAGATGACGAATGGCCGAGCGTTGCCAATGTGTATGCGGCTATAGACGGTCGGCCCGCACGCGTAAATGCTCACGTGGCCCGCCTCGCGTGGCTGCAGGTGTTGCAGCCTGCCGCTGCGCGTGTCCTCCAGCTGGATCTGTCGCATCGCGGCGCGAACCCTAGCGACTGCTCAGGCTTGCCACGGCCAGCGCCGCGACGCCCTCGCCGCGACCGACGAAGCCCATGCCCTCGCCCGTCGTGGCCTTCACGTTGACGCGCCCCACCGGCAGATTCAGCGCCAGGGCGAGACGTTCGCGGATCTCCTGACGGTGCGGACCGAGCTTGGGCGCCTCCATGATCACCGTGCAGTCGACGTTCTCGACTTCCAAGCCCGCCGCGATCACGGTCATGAGTACCGTCTCCAGCAGATCGAGCGAGTCGGCGTCGCGGTAGCGGGCGTCGGTGTCCGGAAAGTGCTCGCCGATGTCCCCGAGCCCGGCAGCCCCGAGCAGCGCGTCGATCACCGCGTGCGTGAGCACGTCGGCGTCGGAGTGCCCCTCCAGGCCACGCTCGTGTGTGATCTCCACACCGCCGAGCACCAGACGCCGTCCCGCGGCGAAGCGATGGCAGTCATAGCCGATACCGCTGAGGCTCATCGCACACCCGCGCCGATCGGCTCAAGGCGCCGGGAGCGGCGCTCGAACAGGGACAGCTCGCGCACACCCACCCGCTCCAGCAGCTCGAGCGCCTGCTCATAGTCAGCCCCCACTTCCTGGGGGAGGTGGGCGTCGCTGGAGAGCGCGACCGGTGCGCCGGCGTCCACGCACATTTCGAGGAAGGCCGGCGCGGGATAGAGCTCACGTGCGCGCTTGCGCAGGCCCGCCGTGGAGATCTCCACCGCGATGCCCGACTCCGCGATGCCCTCGATCGCCAGCTCGTAGTAGCGGCGCAGGTCGCCCTCCGGGCGGGGGCGATCGGGGCCCCACACCTTGACGAGGTCGGGGTGGGCAAGAATGTCGAACAGGCCGCTGCGCGCCGCCTCGCCGAGCGTCTGGAAGTAGCGCCGCCAGATCTCCTCGGCGCTGCGGGTCGTGCTCCACACGCTGTACTCCTCCATGTCGAGCGACTCGTCGCGCAGGAAGTGCACCGAGCCGACCACGTAGTCGAAGTCGTGCGCCTCCAGCAGGTTGGCCGTGCGGTCCTCTCCGCCGGGGATGAAGTCGGCCTCGATTCCCAGCCGCAGGTCGGTGTGCTCGCGCACGAATCGGCAGTACTCCTCCAGGTCGTCGCACGCGAATTCCCGCCACATCGGGTGCTGCCACACAGTGAGCGCCTGACGAAAGCGGTAGACGTGCTCAGAGACGCCCAGCTCGGCGATCCCACGTTCGTCGGCGACCTCGCGGTAGCGCTCCACGTTCGCGGCGGTGAAATGCTCGGCTGCGGTCGCGTCGAGCTGGTCGGGGCGTAGGTGGAGGTGGTAGTCGGTGAGCATTTCGCCGTGATTCAAGCAGGAAGCCGGTGGTCGGTCAGGTCCGGCGATCGATCAACAGCTCGGCAAGGGCGAGGTCGAGCGGGGTGGTCACCTTGAGGTTCTCGCGAGGCGCCTCCACCACAACTACGCGCCCCCCCGCGCGCTCGACCAGCCAGGCGTCGTCGGTCGCCTGCGCCAGCACCTCCTCGGGTACGTCCAGCGCATGCTCCAGCGCGGCGCGGCGGAACACCTGCGGGGTCTGCACCGCCCACAGCCTCGAGCGGTCGAGCGTCTCGAGAACTGCACCATCCCCCTCCTCCCCCCTCTCTCCCACCCGCTTGACGGTGTCGGTGACGGGGGCCGCCGCGATCGCGGCATCCACTCCCTCTGCGAGCGCGCCGGCGATCACCCGCTCAGCCAACTCGGGCGTGAGCAGCGGACGCGCGGCGTCGTGCACCAGCACCGGGTCCCCCGGCCCAGCCGCGGCGAGCGCGAGGCGCACCGACTCCGAGCGCACCGCGCCACCCGGCACCCCGAGCGTGCCCTCCGGGGCGCTCACACCCGGCGGCAGTGCCACCACGATCCGCTCGATCGAGGAGACGGAGCGCAGCGCGTCGACGCTCCACTGCAGCAGCGGGCTGCCGGCGAGCGGTACGAGCGCCTTGGGGCCATCGCCCCCCAAGCGCTCGCCCTTGCCGGCGGCGACGATCAGCGCGACGGTCATGGCAATTCGTCGCTCGGGATAAACGTCACGCCAACACCATCACACAGCCCGCGGTAGCGAGAAGACAACACAGACGAGCGCTATCGCCCACAATGCGGAAACGAGGGCCGACTGTCGCGCACGCGGCAGGGATCAACTGCCGCGTGCGCGAGAGCCCTTGCTACTTGGCCATCGCCAGCTTGCTCGACGCGGAGTTGGCGAGCAACTCGTCGAGATAGCCTTCGGCCTCGTCCTCGTCCTTGTCGAGCGCATACATCAGCTCCGAAGCGAGGATCTTCTTGGCGCGCGTGAACATCTGCTTCTCGCCGGTCGAGAGCCCCTTTTCGCTCTCGCGCAGCGCGAGGTTGCGCACGACCTCGGCGAGCTCGTAGATGTCGCCGGTCTTGATCTTGTCGCGGTTGTGCTTGAACCGCCGGTTCCAGTTCTTGGGCATGTCCGAGACTTCGTCTTGGAGCACGTCCAGCACCTTCTTGACGGTGTCCTCGTCGATCACCCTGCGCAAACCGGCGATCCCCGCGTTCTCGGTGGGAACCTTGACGGTCATGTCGTTGTGCAGGATCTTGATCGTCAGGTACTCGCGACATTCTCCGAGCACCTCCAGATCCTCCTTCTTGAGGACCTTGCCGGCGCCGTGATGGGGGTACACCACGTGGTCCCCCAACTCGAACTCGATGCACTCGACTTCACTGACGACGTCGAGATCCTCCATCAACTCTGCTTCGATTGCCTGGGGAATGGGAATGACTGTCCTCCTTTGTGATCGAGCCGGTCGGGAATGACCTCGCTCTTGGGTTCACGTCTGCAGATAACGGTCCACGAGGTTGATCTCCTGCAAGCGACGAAGGCCCTCGCGGATGTCCTTCGCGCGTATCTCCCCAACTCCCTCGATCGCCTCGAGCTCGGCGTCCGTCGCCGCCAGCAGCTCGTCCAAGCCCCCAACCTCCTTGATGATCTCCGCCACGACCAGCCTCGGCAGCCTGGGGATGCGCCCCAGGATGCGGTGGCCGCGCGGAGAGACCGGATAGTCAAGCGTGTTCAGCTTGCGGTCGTACCCGAACAGCTCGGCGAGACGGCCGAAGTCGAGCAGGTCCTGATGACCCAGCCGCCCCATCTGGTCGAGCGCGGAGGCGAACGCCTCATCGGAGTAGCCCGCAAGGTAGTCCTGCACGAGCGCCGCCTTTTCGGAGGCGGCGCCCACCATCGTCTCCTCGAGCTGCATCTCGATCAGGCGACCCTCGGTGCCGAGCTCGACGATGTAGCGCTCGATCTCGACCGCCATGCGCGTCACGAGCTCCGAGCGCTGCAGCACGGTGAGCACGTCGTGCAGCGTGACGCCGCCCTCGAACTCCAGGGCGGTGAGCCGCGTAGAGACCTGGTCGAGACGGGTGCGGTACTTCTCCAGGGTGGCGAGCGCCTGGTTGGCCTTGGCGAGCACCACCGGGATGTCCTGGAGGATGTACTTGGTGCCGCCCGAGTACAGCGACACCACCTCGCGGCGCTGAGAGATCGCAATCACAAGCGCTTCGGTCTGCTTGGAGATGCGCTCCGCGGTACGGTGGCGGGTGCCCGTCTCGAGCGTGAGAATCGTCGGATCGGGCATCAGCTGGACGTTCGCGAGCGCGATCTTGGTCGAATTGGCGTTGAGGATGATCGCCCCATCCATCTTCGCCACCTGGTAGAGCAGCGCCGGTGCGTAGTCGATGTCGAGCTTGATCCCCCCCGAGAAGAGGAAGCTCAGCTCCTCGGGGTCGCCGATCACGATCAGCCCCCCGGTGCGCGCGTGCAGGATATTCTCCATCCCCTCGCGCAGCGCAGTCCCCGGCGCGACCATCTCCAGGGCCCTCATCAGACCGGGCTCCGAGCGAGCTTCGGTATCGAAATCTTCGCCGGATCGTGGAGCCACAACAGGCATTTTACGGCATTGAGCCTGGATTTAGCTCCTCCTCGGACGGTCGCCCTCGGGGGAACGCTAGGCGGCGGCCCGAGCCGGACGATCCGGAGCGCGCCGCTCTCGTGGCAGCGCCGCCGCGAGCGCCTCCCGCAGAGTGCCAACCTCGCGGGCACTCGCACCGCTGCCGACGGGGGCAAGCACGTCACGCAGCCCATACCTCGCGGCCTCCTGGAGGCGGCGCTCGGGGTGGCCGACCCAGCGTAGCTCACCGGTCAGGCCCAGCTCGCCGAAGCACGCGAGAGGGGCGCCCCCAGCACCACCGACGCCACGGGCAGCAGCCCCGCCATCGCCAGCGACGCCAACGCTCGGCACGCCACGGCGGGCGCCGGCGACCGCGAGGGCGATCGCGAGGTCCACGCCGGGCTCATCGACCCGCACGCCGCCGACCACGTTGACGAACACGTCGTGGCCGCCGACGCCGACGCGGCCGTGACGGGCGAGGATCGCCAGCACCAGCGCCAATCGGTTGCGATCGAGTCCGGAGGCCACGCGGCGGGGCTGCTCCAGCTCCGAGGGCGCCACCAGCGCCTGCACCTCCACCAGCAGCGGGCGGGAGCCCTCCATCGCCGCCAGCATCACACTGCCTGGAGCGCGCGTAGCCTGCGCAACGAAGCGCGCCGACGCATCCAGCACCTCGACGAGGCCGCCTTGGCGCATCTCGAACAGTCCCGCCTCGTTGGTTGAGCCGAAGCGGTTCTTCAGCGCGCGCAGCTCACGATAGGGGCGCTCGCGCTCGCCTTCGAACTGCAGCACACAGTCCACGAGGTGCTCCAGCACGCGCGGGCCGGCGAGCGCGCCATCCTTGGTTACGTGCCCCACGAGGATCGTTGCGATTCCGCGCGCCTTGGCGAGTTCCATCACGCGCACCGCGACCTCGCGCACCTGGCCCACCGAGCCGGGGGCGCCGCTAAGCTCGCTCGCGTGGAGCGTCTGCACGGAGTCGATCACGCACGCCTCGGGCGCATGCGCGCCGAGCACCTCGAGCACCGCGTCGAGGTCGGTCTCGGCCACGATCGGCACCCGCAGCGCCCCGTTCCCGCGATCGTCAAGGCGCTCCGCGCGCAGCCTCACCTGCTCGGGCGACTCCTCCGCGCTGACGTACAGCGTCCGCCGGCCCGACCCGGCGAGGTGGCCGAGCACCATGTTGGTGAGCGTCGACTTGCCGATTCCCGGCGCCCCTCCGAGCAGCACCAGCGAGCCGGGCACGAGGCCCCCGCCGAGCACGCGGTCGAGCTCGCCGATGCCGGTTGACAGTCGCGCCACCGGCGCCGCCCCGACTTCGGCGAGGGGCACTGGCACAAGCGCCGGGGCGCCGGCTCTGCCTCCCGCGCCTCCCCAGCCGCCCGCGGCCCGCCCGCCGCGGCCCTGGCCCCCGCCGCCTCGTGGCCCTGCAGCGGCTGCCGGTGTGCGCTCCTCGACGAGGGTGTTCCATGCCTCGCAGCCGGGACACTGCCCATACCAGCGGGCCGACTGATACCCGCACTGCGAGCAGACGTGAATCGATTGCGCGCGAGGCACCCTCGCAGGTTACGGTCTCGTGGGGACACTTCAATTTTTCGCCCCCACCAGATACGAACGAGACCCAGTCTTATTTGGTTAGAGGTCAAAAAGAACATCACACCACACCTCACCAGCCGGGCGGGTTGGGCGGGCTGGCGAACTGCACGCCACAACTTTTCCCCTCCACTCCCATATACCAAATAAGAACGAGACCTAGTCTTATTTGGTTAGAGGCCCAAAAGAACAACGTATCCACGCCGGTAGGGCAGCAGTTAGGCCACAGCCGCAGACAGCTGGCGCGGCCCGCAGCAGACGCAGCCCGCTGCAGGCGATCGACTACTCGCCGCCGTCGGCGGGCAGGTCGGGCGCGGCATCGTGGTCGTCCTCCACGTCCTCGCCGTCGCCCTCAGGAAGGCCGTCACCGGAGGGCAGCTCGCTCTCGCCCGAACCGCCCGCCTCGGCGGCGCCCGCGCCTACTCCGACGGGGGTCTTCTGCTTCTTGGGCTTGACGATCGTCAGGCGCACCTCGCCCTCCTCGCCCTCGCCGGCGGGGTTGACCACGACCGTGGCCCCGGGGACGACCTGCTCGCGCAGCACGAAGTCGGCGAGCGGGTCCTCGATGTAGCGCTGGATCGCGCGGCGCAGCGGGCGGGCGCCCATCGCGGGATCCCAGCCCTTCTCCACGAGCAGTTCCTTGGCGGGGTCGGTCAGCTCCAGCTGCAGCTCGCGTTCGGCCATCGACTCGCGGATCCGCAGCAGCAGCAGCTCGACGATCTGCTTGATTTCATCCTTGCCGAGCTTGTGGAAGACGATCACGTCGTCGATGCGGTTGAGGAACTCCGGTCTGAACACCTTCTTCAGCTCGCCCATGATGCGGTTCTTCATGTCGTCGTAAGTGATCCCCGTCTCATCGTCGGAGACGGCGAAGCCCAGCGGCGTGTTGCGCGCGATCTCGGCGGCGCCGATGTTGGAGGTCATAATCACGATCGCGTGGCGGAAGTCCACGGTGCGCCCCTGGGCGTCGGTGAGGCGGCCGTCCTCGAGGATCTGCAGCAGGATGTTGAAGACGTCGGGGTGGGCCTTCTCGATCTCGTCGAGCAGCAGCACGCAGTAGGGCTTACGCCTGACCGCCTCCGTGAGCTGGCCGCCCTCGTCATAGCCGATGTAGCCGGGGGGCGACCCGACCAGGCGCGAGACGGCGTGCTTCTCCATGTACTCGGACATGTCGATCCTGACCATCGCGTCCTCGTCGCCGAACAGGAACTCGGCGAGCGTGCGTGCCAGCTCGGTCTTGCCCACGCCGGAGGGACCGAGGAAGATGAACGAGCCGGTCGGCCGCTTGGGGTCCTTCAGCCCCGCGCGTGAGCGGCGGATCGCCTTCGAGATGACCTCGATCGCGGGGTGCTGGCCGATCACGCGCTTGTGCAGTTCGTCCTCCATGCGCATCAGCTTCTGGGTCTCGGCCTCGGTCAGCTTGAAGACGGGGATGCCGGTCCACATCGAGACGATTTCGGCGATCTCCTCCTCGCCGATCGCGGGACGGTCACCCGACTCGCCGGCTTCCCACTCTTCCTCGAGCTCGCGCTTGCGGTTCGTGAGCTTGCGCTCCTGATCGCGCAGCGCCGCGGCCTTCTCGAACTCCTGCGCCTCGATCGCCGACTCCTTCTCGCGCCGCGTGGTCTCGATCTGCTCCTCGAGCTCGCGGTTGGCGGGCGGGGAGGTCATCGACTTGATCCGCATCCGCGAAGCCGCCTCGTCGATCAGGTCGATCGCCTTGTCGGGCAGGAAGCGGTCGGAGATGTAGCGGTCGGCCAGTTCGGCGGCGGCACGCAGCGCGTCGTCGGTGATCTGCACCTTGTGATGCTGCTCGTAGCGGTCGCGCAACCCCTGCAGGATCTCGACGGTCTGGTCGATCGAGGGCTCCTCGACGCGGATCTGCTGGAAGCGACGCTCGAGTGCCGAGTCGCGCTCCAGGTACTTGCGGTACTCGTCGAGCGTGGTTGCGCCGATCGTCTGCAACTCTCCCCGCGCCAGCGCCGGCTTGAGGATCGAGGCGGCGTCGATCGCGCCCTCGGCGGCGCCTGCGCCGACGAGGTTGTGCAGCTCGTCGATGAACAGGATGATGTCCCCGCGCTGGGTGATCTCCTTCATCACCTTCTTCAGGCGCTCCTCGAACTCGCCCCGGTACTTCGAGCCGGCGACCAGCGCGGCGAGATCGAGCGTGTAGATCTGCTTGTTCTTGAGCAGCTCGGGCACGTCGGCGTTGGTGATCCGCTGCGCCAGTCCCTCGACCACGGCGGTCTTGCCGACACCCGGCTCGCCGATCAGCACCGGGTTGTTCTTGGTGCGCCGCGAGAGGATCTGCATGATCCGCTCGATCTCGGTCTCGCGCCCCACGCAGGGATCGAGCTTGCCTTCGGCGGCGAGCTTCGTCAGATTGCGCCCGAACTGGTCGAGCAGCTTCGAGGACTTCTTGCCTTCCGCTCCGCCGCCCGAGCCCGCGCCGGCGGCGGCGCCCGGCGCTCCGGCGCCCTGGCCCTGGCGGCGGCCGGAGGGTCCGGAGAGCATCCGGATCACCTCGTTGCGGATCTTCTCGGAGTCGGCGTCGAAGTCGAGCAGGATGCGCGCGGCGACGCCCTCGTTCTCACGCACCAGGCCGAGCAGGATGTGCTCGGTGCCGATGTAGTTGTGGCCCAGCGACAGCGCCTCGCGCAGCGCCAGCTCCAGCACCTTCTTGGCGCGCGGCGTGAACGGAATCTGCCCGGAGGTGACCTCCTCGCCAGAGCCGACGATCCGCACCACCTGCGCACGCACGCGCTCGACGGTGATGTCGAGGCTCTCAAGCACTCTGGCCGCGAGCCCCTCCTCCTCGCGCAGCAGCCCGAGCAGGATGTGCTCGGTGCCGATGTAGTTGTGCTTGAGCGTGCGCGCCTCTTCCTGCGCGAGAACGACAACCTGGCGGGCCCGTTCTGTGAATCGCTCGAACATGGTGCTGGTAACGACCTCTCCGTCTACGATCTGGGTGTCGGTCCGGTCCGCGGGGACAGTGATCCCGGGGTGGGGTGGATCCCCATCCATCTCTTCGTCGCAATCCGCGAGAAAGATGAGCCTCCAGGTCCCGTCGCCGCCATAGGACAGTCTACCAACGGGTCCCCCGGCACTCCAGTGGGAACCTCCCTACGAGCGCATCGCCGGAAACAGCACGACCTCGCGGATCGAATCGCGCCCGGTTAGCAGCATCACGAGCCGGTCGATGCCGAGGCCGACGCCGGCGGTTGGGGGCATGCCCTGCTCGAGGGCCTGCACGAAGGCCTCGTCGTAGGGCATCGTCTCGGCCTCGCCGTCGGTCAGCGTGTCGATCCGGTCCTGCTCGCGGAAGCGCATGCGCTGCTCGTCGGGGTCGATCAGCTCGCTGAAGCCGTTGGCGATCTCCATCCCCGCCGCGAACGCCTCAAAGCGCTCCACGATCTCGAACGCCTCGAAGCGCTCCACTATCTTGGGATCGTCGGATCGCTTGCGCGCCAGCGGCGAGAGCTCCTTCGGGTAGTCGATGACGAACGTCGGCTGCTTCAGGTTGGGCTCGACGTACTTGGAGAGCAGGTCGTCGACTATCTGAAACCAGGCGAACCCCTCCGTCTTCAGCTCGAGGCCAACTCGTCCGACCCAAGCGGACAACGCCTCGGCGGTGGTGTTTTGAGCGAGGTCGATGTCCAACGCCTCCCCGATCGCGTCGACGAAGCCGATCCGCTTCCACGGCGCGGAGAAGTCCAGCTCGCCGGCATACCCGCTCGCCGCCGCGGCCGCACGCACGATCGCTTCGGTGCGCGCCATCGCGCCCTCGTAGTCGACGTAGGCCTCATACCACTCGACCATCGTGAACTCCGGGTTGTGCTTGTGCGAGATGCCCTCGTTGCGGAAGTCCTTGCCGAGCTCGTAGACCCGCTCCAGACCGCCAACGATCAGCCGCTTGAGGTAGAGCTCGGTGGCGATCCGCAGGTAGAGGTCACGGTCGAGCGCGTTGTGGTGGGTGATGAACGGGCGCGCCATCGCGCCGCCGTAGAGCGGCTGGAGCACGGGGGTCTCGACCTCGATGAAGCCGTCGCCGTCGAGCTCAGCCCGAATCGCCGAGATGATCCGCGCACGGTCGATGAACAGCCGCCGGGAGTCCTCGCTGGCGATCAGGTCGAGTTCGCGATGGCGGTAACGGGTCTCCACGTCGGTCAGGCCGTGGTGCTTGTCGGGTGGCGGGCGCAGCGCCTTGGCGAGGATCTGAAAGCTCTCCACGCGCAGCGACACCTCGCCGTGACGGCTGCGGATGGCGGCGCCGTCGACACCGATCAGATCGCCCAGGTCGAGGCTCGTCAACAGCGCGAAGCGCTCGGCACCGAGCATGTCCAGGCGCGCGTGCAGCTGAAGCTTGCCCGTGCGATCGACGAGGTCCAGGAACGCGGCCTTGCCCGCACCGCGCCGCGCGGCGATACGACCCGCGACGCGATGGCGCTCGTCGGTTTCCTCGCCGGGCTCCAGGTTCTCGTACTTGGGAAGTATCTCGCCGATCGGCTCGGCGCCCGCAAATGAGTGCGGGAACGCGCTCTGATCTTGCTCACGTAGGCGCTCGGCCTTGGCGCGCCGCTCGGCGATCAACTCCGGGAGGCCGTGCCGTTGGCCTCCCTCGGGCTCGTCGACCCCCTCGGGCTCGTCGGCCGCGCCGGGCTCATCGACTGCGCCCATCTTATGAGGCTACTTGAGCCCGACGTCGATCTTCGTGATCTTGAGCTTGCGCGCCGGCCCGCGCGGGACCTGCACGGCGACGGTGTCGCCCCGCCTATGGCCGAGCAGGGCACGTCCGACGGGCGACTCGTTGGAGAGCTTGCTCTCCTCGGGCTTCGCCTCGGCGGAGCCGACGATCGTGTACTTCACCGACTTGCCGGTCTTTTCGTCTTTGACGTGCACGACCGAGCCGACCTGCACGACGTCGGTTGAGAGCTCCTTGGAGTCGATCACGGTCGCCATCCGCAGCCGCTCCTGCAGCTGGGCGATCTTGCTCTCGAGCATTGCCTGCTCGTTCTTGGCGTCGTCGTACTCGGAGTTCTCGGAGATATCTCCGAACTCGCGCGCCTCCTTGATCCGTTCGGCGACCTCGCGGCGACGCGCGGTGGAGAGCGTCTCCAGCTCGTCCTTCAGCTTCTCGAGACCTTCGGGTGTGAGGATGACGTCCTTCGGCATGTGGGCGGGTGGGATTCGATTCCGCGGTGGTGGATCAGTCGATTACGAACGAAACCCGCCGGTTGAACGGGCCTGCCCGGAGCTGGGCGAGGCAAATCCGCGGTCGGCGGGCTGCAACGAGCGCAGCAGTATAGCGAGGCGGCGGCGCCCTCACCAGCCCCGGGCAAGACCGGTTTCGACACCCCACCACGGCCGGCTGGTTGGGGTCTGAAAAGTACATGCGCCGCAACCCCACGACCTGCATTCGCCGCCAGCCATCAACGCCCGCGATCGGCCCGGGCAAAGGGAATCGCCCGACTCGCCCTCAAGCCGCGAGCGCGACCGGCCGCGCGGCGGAGCGCAGCAGGCGCCGTGCCTGCGCCAGGTCAGAGGTCGCCTGCAGCGACTGTTGCAAGGCCATCAGCTGTGTCCGATCGAGGCCCAGCCGCGGCAAGTACCAGGGGTAGAACTTGCGCATGTACCTCCCCGCGCGCTCAGGCCCAAGGTGCAGGGCGGCGCGGTCGATCACCCAGTCGAGCTCGCTCAACACCTCAGCCGTGGTGGGCTCGGCCACGCGTCCGCGCACAAGCTCCTCGAACAGCCACGGGTTGCCGAGGCAACCACGCGCCAGCATCACCGCGGCGACGCCGGTGCGCGCGAACGTCTCGCGGATGCCCTGCGCGTCGTTCATGCCGCCCGTGAGGATCACCGGCGCGGGCAGCGAGTCGGCCAGCCGCGCGGCGAGCTCGTAGTCGGGAACGCCTTTGTGGTGCACCGCCGCGGAGCGCGGGTGGAAGGCGATCGCGGCCACCCCTGCGTCTGCTACCAGGCGGTGGGCGAGCTCAAAGCCCGAGGTCTCGCCGGGGCGCTGGCCGGAGCGGAGCTTCACCGTTACCGGCGGTGGCCCGTCCGTATCGCTCCGTGCTTCCGCGGCCCCCTCCACGGCAGTGCTCCATGCTTCCGCGGCCCCCTCCACGGCAGCGCGTGCGACGGCCACCGCGCGCCCGGGCTCTGCCAACAGCGCGGCGCCGGCGCCGGTCTTGCACACCTTGGGCACAGGGCAGCCCATGTTGAGGTCGATCGCGTCGGCCCCCGCGGTGACCGCGGCCGCGGCGGCGGAGCGCATCACCTCGGGGTCGCTCCCGAACAGCTGGATCGAGGTCGGGCGGGTGGGGTCTCCAGCACCCGCGCTGCGCTCCTCCGGATGGATGCGCAGCAACTCGCGGAGCGTGCGCTCGTTGCGGTAGTGGATCGCGTGGCTGGACACCATCTCCGACACCGCCATCCCGGCGCCATGGCGCTTGGCCTGCAGACGCACGAACCAGTTGCCGATCCCCGCCAGCGGTGCCAGCAGCACGCGGTTGGGCACGCGTAGTCCGCCGAGCTGCCACGGGTCGGTCAGCTGAGGAGCGGACATGCGCCCATTATGGCCCGGCGGGTGCGGTCTCCCCGTGCCGCAGCGCTCCGATCAGGCGCGGTTGCGCTCGTAGATGAGGCGCAGTCCCGTCAGCGTCAGCAGGTCGTCGACCGCTTCGATCGTCGTCGTGTAGGGAACGATTGCGTGGGCGAGGCCGCCCGTGGCAATCGTCTTCGTCTCTGGCCCCAGCTCCGCGCGCAGGCGGTTGACGATCGCGTCCACCTGACCGGCGGTGCCGTACACGATGCCCGAGCGGATCGCGTCGATCGTGGTCTTGCCGATCAAAGCGCGCGGCGCGGTCACGTCGACCTTCGGCAGCGCCGCCGCCCGCTCGGTGAGCGCCTCCAGCGAGATCTCCACGCCCGGGGAGATGATCCCCCCGAGGTACTCCCCCTCCGCGGACACGGGGTCGTAGGTGATCGCGGTGCCGAAGTCCACCACCACGCACGGCCCCCCGAGGCGCTCGTGGGCGGCAACCGCGTTGACGAGCCGGTCGGGGCCGATCTCGCGGGGGTTGTCGTAGCGGATCGGCATGCCCGTCTTCACGCCCGGCCCCACCGCGAGCATCGTGTGCCCGAGGTAGCGCTCCGCCATCGCCGACCATTCCGGGCCCAGTACGGGCACCGTCGAGGAGACGATCGAAGCGTCGATCTCCTGCATCGAGACCTGGCGCAGTTCCAGCAGGTTGCGCAGGGCGGCGCCCAGCTGGTCGGACGTCGACTGACGCACGGTCGCAAAGCGCCAGTGCTCGGTGAGCCTTTCCTCGCGGAAGGTCCCGAAGTGGGTCTGGGTGTTGCCTACGTCGACGGCGAGCAGCATCGAGCGCAGAAGGGTACCCCGGGCGACTCCTATATGCTCACGGGATCGGCCTCGGAGGTTTCCAATGAGCAAGATCAAGCTGTTTGTGCTGCCGGGCTCCCACCCGTGCGCGGCGGTAGAAGTTGCCATGCGGCGCAAGGGGATCCCCTTTCAGCAGATCAATCTGCTGCCGATGGTGCAGGTCGCGGCGGGTCCGCTGCTGTACGGAGGCCCCACCGTCCCGGGGATGCGGATCGACGGCGAGCGGCTGGTGGGCTCGCGCACGATCATGCGTCGCCTCGACCTACTCGCGCCCGAGCCGCCGCTGCTGCCCGCCGACCCCACGGAGCGTGAGCGCGTGTTGGAGGCCGAGCAGTGGGGTGACGAGGTCTTTCAGAGCGTCCCCCGGCGGATCCTCGACGCCGGCTTCCTGCGCAACCCCAGCACGATGGAGAGCTACGTCGGAGACGCCAAGCTGCCGCTGCCCCCAGCGATGCTGCGCCCCGCGCTGCCGCTCACCGCGAAATTGATGGCACGGCGCAACCACGCCGACGGTGAGGCTGTGCGGGCCGACCTCGCTGCGCTCGCCGGCCACCTCGAGAAGATCGACGCCTGGATCGCGGAGGGGCTGCTCGGCGGGGACGAGCCCAACGCCGCCGACCTTCAGATCGGCTCCACGATCCGTCTGCTGCAGACGCTTGGAGACGTGCGCCCCTTGATCGAGGGCCACCCAGCGGCGGCCCTCACGCGCTACTTCCCGCCGATGGCGGGTGACATTCCGGCGGGGACACTCCCGGCGGAGTGGCTGCCGGCGCGCGCCGCGGCAGCGTAAGCGACGGCCCCGTCCAGCGCACCCCCTCCCCAGGCGGCAACGCAGCCAGGGCGTCGGCGAGACGGCTGCCGTCGGGGGCCCGCAACTCGAGGTCTAGCTCCAGCGCCGGAATCAGCACGAACCGGCGGCTGAGCAGCTGCTCGTGCGGCAGGCTCATACGCTCGTGGTGGAGCTCGATGTCGCCGAGCATCAGGACGTCGATGTCGATCGCGCGCGGCCCGTGGCGAGGCCCGCCGGCCGCGCGGCCGAGCTCCCGCTCCAGCTCCTTCACCGCATCGAGCAGCTCCAGCGGCTCAAGCGCCGTGCGCACGCGCAGGCAGGCGTTCAGGAAGCTGGGCTGGTTGGGCAGCTCGCCGACGGGGTCGGTGTCGTACACCGCGGAGGACGCCTCCACCTCGACGCCCGCCGCGGGCAGCGCATCCACCGCTCCCTGCAGCTGGGCGCGGCGGTCGCCTAGGTTGGAGCCGAGGCCGAGCAGGCCAATCCGTGCGGACACGCGGGCACGGTATCGCGCCCCGCGGCTCGCACGACCATTAACTTTTCAGGCCCAAACCCTTTACAAAATGAAGTGGTAGGGGCCAAAAAAGATCAAGGGTGACTAGCTGCCTTTCGGCTACGCCCCCGCGGCCTCGCCGACCTCGGGGCTCGCGCCACCCTCGCGCAGGCCGATGCGGGCGTACAGGCGGCGCAGGGGCCGCGGCGCCCACCAGGCACGCTCGCCGAGACGCCCCATCAGCGCGGGGACGAGCAGCGCGCGCACGAACGTGGCGTCGATCGCCACGGCGAGCGCGGCGCCGAAGCCGAGCTCCTTGATGAAGAAGATGTCGGAGGTGACGAACGCGCCAATCGCGACGCAGAACAGCAGCGCGGCTGCGGTTACGAGCCGCCCGGTGCGCTCGAGGCCGTACGCCACCGCATCGCGCGCTGGAAGCCCGTCGTCGTGGGCCTCCTTGATGCGGGCGAACAGGAAGACGCCGTAGTCGGTCGAGAGCGCGAAGGCGATGATGAACAGCAGCACGAGGTTGGACTCCTCCAGGCCGCCGATCGGGCTGAACCCGAACAGTGAAGAGAGATGGCCGTCCTGGAATACCAGCACCAGCAGGCCGGCCCCGACGGCGACCGTCAGCAGGTTCATCAGCAGTGCCAGCACCGGGATCACGAGCGAGCCGGTCATCAGGAACAGGAAGCCGCCGGTGACGAGCACGAGGATTGCAAGCGTCAGGGGAGTGTGTGCGGCGATCGCGGCCTTCTGATCGATGAACCACGCGGTGCTACCGCCCACCAGCAGGGTCGGCGCACTGGCGAGGGCACGGAGATTGTGCACCAGACGCTGGTTGGCCGCCGAGCCGACGCTGCCGCGCGGCACCAGTTCGGCATCCCAGGTGTCGCGCCCGAGATAGCGTGGTGAGCCCACGAGGCTGGCCTTCCCCGCTGCGACCGTCTGCGCTCGACGCGCCAACTCGCTCACGCTCGACCCGCCGGAAGTGGATCCCGCTGGCCCGGCGTGCACCACCAGCGTGACCGTCTGCGCGCCGTTGACGACAAAGTCGCGGGTAATCGTTTCCGCCACCTGGCGGGGCTGCGCGGAGGTCGGGAGCACGTGCGCGTCGGCGGGGGCCAGCGCCAGGCGCAGAGCGGGCGATGCGATCACGAGCAGCAGGGCGGCGGTGCCCAGCGCGACCACACCCGGTCGGCGCATCACCCCGTGCGCGAGCCGATACCAAGCGCCGCTCTCGGCCGGTCGCGCCGCCTGCTCGGCGTTGCGCTGCAGGCGCTTCGGTGCCAGCGCGTTGATGCGCGGCCCGAGCGCGACCAGCACGGCGGGCAGCACGATCAGCGAGACGGCGCCGGCCGACAGCGCCACGATCGCGCCGCCGACACCCATCGAGTACAGAAAGCGCAGCGGCATCGCCAGCATCGATGCGGCGGCGCCGGCGACCGCCAGCGAGCTGTACAGCACGGTGCGCCCGGCGGTCTGCAGCGTGCGGGTGATCGCAGCGCCAGTCGGCAGGCCGCGCGCGAGCTCCTCGCGGTAGCGCGAGAGCACGAACAGGCTGTAGTCGATCCCCAGGCCCAGCCCCATTCCGGTGACGAGGTTGGCGGCGAAGATCGAGAGCCCGAGCAGGTGGTCGATGATCCGCAGCAGCAGGAAGGTGAGCACAATCGCGAAGCCCCCGACCAGCAACGGCAGCGCGGCCGCGATCAAACCGCGGAAGACCCAGAAGGAGAGCAGCAGCAGGATCGGGATTGCGAGCGTCTCAGCGCGTTTGAGGTCGGAGGTGGTGCGTTCGTTGATTTCGTGGAAGGTGACGTCGTTTCCGCCGAACAGCACGCCGCTGTCCGCCAGCTCGGGGCGCACGTGGGCGACGGCGGCCGCCGAGCGGTCCTGAGTGGCGAACGCGGCCAGCACGAGCGTAAAGCGGCCATCGCGCGAGACGAGCGCGGGCAGGTGGGTGGAGGAGTAGTCGAGCTCGCGCTGGAAGCCGGGCTGGGTGGCCAGCAGCGCCGCCACCCGCCGTGCCTCGGCGGTGGCCGCGGGGTCGACCGATCGGGGATTGGCCAGCACGTCGCCGGAAGTTGGCACGAGCGCGGCGACGCCATATTCGGCGGACTGCCCGGTGGCGTGTTCGATCGCGCGCAGCACCTGCTGATTCTGCGCGTTGTGATCCTGGAATTCGGAATTTTCGCTCTTGAGGATCGTGAGGACGGGGGCCCCGAGCGCTGCGGCGAGCAGGAACACCGCGCCGGCGATCAGCAGAACGCGTCGCGTGCGCTCGGTCGCCAGCCGCGCCAGACGGTCGATCATCGCCGTCTCTCGATGCGTCGCTGCGGCACGTCGAGCCAAGCCATCTCGGAGATTATGAGTGACTGCTAACTAATTGTCAAGGGAAAGCGCTACTCCTCTGCCTCGCGCCACACCTCGACGGAGACTTCGGCAACCGGGAGCGGGATCGGGGGCTCGGGCTTGGTGGCCTTCACCCACACCCCTTCGAGCTCGTAATCGGCGAGCAGACGATCGGCGATCGAGCTACACAGCCGCTCGAGCGTTCGATGCGAGCGCTGCTGGGCTACGAGCGCAACCAGCTGGCACACCTCGCCGTAGTCGACCGTGTCCTCGATGCGGTCGGTGACGGTCGCATCCGTTTCGCCGATCTCCAGACGCAGGTCTAGCATCAGCCGCTGGCCCACCTCGCGCTCCGCCTCGCTCACGCCGTGGTGGGTGTAGAGCGAGAGGCCGGTGATCTCGATCGTGACCGACTCCGCGCCGTCGCGGTCGTCCTCGTCGAGCTCCTCCTCTTCGTAGTGCTCCGGCTCCTCGCCCTCAACCGCCTCATCGCCGTCGGGGCTGTCGTCCGCATCGTCCTCGTTCATCGCATCCTCGCTCATTGCGCGCCCAACGTAGCAGCGGCCACCTCGAGCGCGGCACGGACAGGGGCGACGTCGTGCACGCGCAGCACGCTCGCGCCGCGCTCGTAGGCCAGCACGCATGTGGCAATCGTGCCTGGGAGTCTGTCCGCGACGCCCCCCCGCCCGGCCTCCGGCCCGGCCTCCGGTCGCGGCCGCTGCCCGCCACCCGGCTCCCGTTCTACACCTGACCCCCGCTCGACATCCGGTCGCCGCCCCACCCCTCTCTCCATCGCGGCGAATCGCGCCGACGCCGCCTCGGCGAGGATGCGCCCGATGAAGCCCTTGCGAGAGGTCCCCACCACCAGCGGTCGGCCCAGCGCGGCGAGCTCGCGCAGGCGCCGCAGCAGCTGGAGGTTGTGCTCGAGCGTCTTGCCAAACCCGATGCCGGGGTCGAGCAGCACGCGCTCCTCGGCGATCCCCTCCCCCACCGCGAACGCCAGGCGCTGCTCGAGGAAGGCCTTGACGTCGTCAACCACGTCCCCGTAGCGCGGTTCGCGCTGCATCGTGCGCGGTTCGCCGAGCATGTGCATCAGGCAGCACTCGGCGCCATTCTGCGCCACGACGGTCGCCATCTCGGGATCGCCGCGCAGGGCGGTCACGTCGTTGACGAGCGTCGCGCCCGCCTCCAGCGCAGCGCGGGCGACGGATGCCTTGGCGGTGTCGATCGAGATGGCGGGGCGGGAGGCCTCGGCGGGGTCGACCGAGATGGCGGGGCCCGCGGCGTGGGGTTGGTGGGTGGACATCGCCTCCACCAACCCTTCCACCACCGGCAGCACCCGCCGCAGCTCCTCCTCCGCCTTCACCGGCTCGGCGCCCGGCCGCGTCGATTCCCCGCCCACGTCGAGGATCTCGGCCCCCTCCTCCAGCAGCTCCAACCCGTGCGCAACCGCGGCGCGGGGGTCGAGGAACAGCCCCCCGTCAGAGAACGAGTCGGGTGTCACGTTGACCACGCCCATCAGGCGGAAGTCGTCCGGCGAGTCCTCGCGTGCGTTCAAGCGGCGAGGTTGCCCGCTCTAACGCGAGCGGCCAGATCCTTGGCCTGCTCCCGGATCACGGTGCCATCGTCGAGCTCGATCGCGGGCAGCATCTTCTGCCCGGTTTTGGCGATCAGCTCGGTGCGGCGCCCACGCGGAAAGGCCGGGTGCTTGACGATCTCGTACTCGACACCAGATTCGTCGAGCGCCTTCTGCACCTGCCAACAAGGGTGGGAGCCCTTGATGAACATGACACCGCAGCGGTGGAGCTTCACTGCCATCGGCCAGACACCATATCGCGCTCAGGCAAGCTCTGGGCGCTCAGGGTCGGCGGCCCTGATGTCCGCGGTACCGCCGGCCAGCCCAGGCCGCGGCAGCGGACGCGGCACTTCGCGGCCGGGACGCTCCGCCGGCGCGGGCGGCGCGGGCGGCAGCTCGGGCGTGTGGGGCTCCTCGGAGCCGAACACTTCCTGCTCGCTCTTGCCCTCGAGCAGCGCGTTGAACTCCTCCTTCTCGAGCGTCTCGCGCTTGACGAGGGTCTCGGAGAGCGAGCCGAGGTGCTGGCGGTGCTCGGTGAGAATGTCACGCGCGCGCTGGTGGGCAGCCTCGATGATGCGCCTGACCTCGTCGTCGATCTCGCGCGCGATCTCGTCGGAGTAGTCGGGCTCGGTCGAGAACTCGCGCCCGAGGAACGGCTGGCTGTGCTCGTGGCCGAAGACGCGCGGGCCGAGCTTCTCGGACATACCGAAGCGCATCACCATCTGCTTAGCGGTGGCGGTCACCTTCTCGAGATCGTTGGAGGCGCCGGTGGTGATCTCCCCGAACACGATCTCCTCCGCGGCGCGCCCGCCGAGGGTCATCGCCATCGTGTCGTTGAGCTCCGCGCGAGTCGTCAGGAAGCGGTCCTCTTGGGGCATCGAGATCGTGTAGCCGAGCGCCTGGCCGCGGGAGATCACGGAGATCTTGTGCACCGGGTCGGAGTGCTCGAGGTAGTGGCCGACGATCGCGTGGCCCATCTCGTGGTAGGCGGTGATCAGGCGCTCTTTCTCGCTCATCACGCGCGTCTTCTTCTCGGGGCCGGCGATCACGCGCATGATCCCCTCCTCCAGCTCTTCCTGGCCGATTTCGCGCTTGCCCGTGCGAGCCGACAGCAGCGCGGCCTCGTTGATCAGGTTGGAGAGGTCGGCGCCCGTAAAGCCGGGGGTCTGCCCGGCGAGCGCGTCGATGTCGATCACCTTCGCCAGCGGCTTGCCGCGGGTATGGACTTCGAGGATCTTCGCGCGGCCCTTGCGATCGGGGCGGTCGACGGCGATCTGGCGGTCGAAGCGCCCGGGGCGCAGCAGCGCGGGGTCGAGGATGTCGGGCCGGTTGGTGGCCGCGATCATGATGATGTTGTCCTTCGCCTCGAACCCGTCCATCTCGACCAGCAGCTGGTTGAGCGTCTGCTCGCGCTCGTCGTGCCCGCCGCCGAGGCCCGCGCCGCGGTGCCGGCCGACGGCGTCGATCTCGTCCATGAAGATGATGCACGGAGAGTTCTGCTTGGCCTGCTCGAAGAGGTCGCGCACACGCGAGGCGCCGACGCCGACGAACATCTCCACGAAGTCCGACCCGGAGATCGAGAAGAACGGCACGCCCGCCTCGCCGGCGACAGCGCGGGCGAGCAGCGTCTTGCCGGTGCCCGGAGGCCCGTACAGCAGTACGCCGGTGGGGATGCGCGCGCCGAGCGCCTGGAACTTCTTGGGGTTCTCGAGGAACTCCTTGATCTCGTGCAGCTCCTCCACCGCCTCGTCCACGCCGGCGACGTCGCGGAAGGTGATCTTCGGGGAGTCCGCCGACAGGCGCTTGGCGCGGGACTTGCCGAAGGACATCACCTTCGAACCGCCGCCCTGGATCTGGTTGAGCAGGAAGATCCAGATGAAGACGAAGATCAGGATCGGCAGCACCGTGACGAGCAGCGACAAGATCACGCTGCTCTTGTTGGGTTCGGTGTTGTAGTGCGTGCTGGTTTCGCGCAGCTCCTTCTTCAGTTCGGGCGTGGTCTGTTCGGTGAAGCCGGTTTCGTACTTGCTGCCGTCTTTGCGCACGACTTCGAGCACGCTGCCCTTCGTCTTGAAGATGACTTCCTTGATTTCGTGCTGCGGGAGTTCTTTGGTGACCAGCGTGTATTCGCTGCGCACCGGCCCGTGGCTGGAGCCGCTCGGGAACAGTTTCATGACGAAGAACACCAGCACGACCACGATCAGGATCGGGAACGCGGCGCTCTTGAAGAAACGGCTCATAGCTAGATCGTAGGTGTCGTGATGCCGGCTGACATGATTGGCAGAAGAGAAGCCCCGCTCGTCGGACTACGGCCGACTGCGCCACCCTCTATGACTGCCACCAGCCGACTAGCGTACCACGAAGGTTCGGATTTTCCGGCCGTCGAGGAGCCCGTCGTGCAGGCTCTGACAGCCCCACCATCGACTCCGTGACAAAGCCTGCCGCGTCTCACGAGACCTCCAACGCGGCCACGAAGGGAAGGTTGCGGTGGCGCTCGGCGTAGTCGAGGCCGTAGCCGATCACGAAGCGGTCGGGTAGCTCGAAGCCCACATAGCGGGGCGGCTGGCCGAAATGGGGACCGCTTGGGGAGACACTCGACCCGCTCTCATCCCCAAAGCGGCCAGCGCCGAAGGCGCGTGTCTCCCGGCTTCGGTCAGCCTGGCGCCGGCCGATCTTCGAGCGGTCGGGCTTCATCAGCAGCGCACACACCTCCAGTGTCCGGGGATCGCGCGAGCCGAGGTTGCGCAGCAGATACTGCAGCGTCAGCCCCGAGTCCACGATGTCCTCGATGATCAGCACATCCCGGTCATCGATCGCTGCATCGAGATCCTTGAGGATGCGCACCACCCCCGAGGAGTCGGTGGCGGAGCCGTATGAGGCAACCGCCATGAAATCGACCTCCACCGGGATCTCGATCAGGCGCATCAGGTCGGAGAGGAAGAACATCGCGCCCTTGAGCACCCCCACCAGCAGCAGCGGACGAGCGGTGCCAGCGTAGTCACGCGAGATCTCCCGCGCCAACTCGGCAACGCGTAGGCGCAGCCGCTCGGCGTCGACCAACACCTCGCCAACCTCAGCAGCGTGATCTGGAGCGCCGCTTGGGTGGGCGGAGGCGCCACTCGGGCGTGCGGAGGCGCCGCTCGGGTCGGCGGGCGCGACGCGCTCCGGGGGCATGACGGCCACGCGGGGGAGTGTAGGGGCTCGGGACTCGGGCTTGCGCGGGCGCCAACGCAGAGGTCAAGGGTCCGAGCTGCGGTCCGAGCTGCGCGCCGACCTGTGTAGCCAATCTTTTTAGTCCCTACCAACTAAGAACGAGACTCAATCTCATCTGGTATAGGCCCAAAAGAATGATTGACCCACCCGCCGGAGCCGCGTTGTGTTCTCTTTTCGAGCCCTAGCCAAATAAGAACGAGACTCAGTCTCATCTGGTATGGCCCAAAAAGTTAATGGTTGACCCCCTACCCAGGACAGCGCCGTGCTCTCCTATTTGAAACCCCAGCCAGATGAGAACAAGACTCAATCTTATCTGGTAGGGGTCTCAAAAAGATGTTTGCTCACCAGCCACCGGCGGCGCGGCGCTGAGCTCAACCCCGCACTCGCAGCCTCATCTCAACCCTACGCAGGCAGCCTCACCTCAACCCCGCACAGGCAGCCTCACCTCAACCCCGCGCTGGCAGCCTAACCATGCGCAGGCGGCCATCCTCGATCACAGCCCCCACCAGCCCGCCGACGTGCAGCTCGGCGGGCCCGCCGCGCGCCGCGAGAGCGAGGATCTCCTGGACGCGGGCGCCGGCCTGCGGCACGTAGGTGCCGGCGACCTGCTCGGCGAGGCGCACCACCACCAGACGGGCGAGCGCGGCAGGCAGCGCCCGCAGGCGCTCGATCGCGATGCTCGACTCACCGCCCAGCTCGGCGTCGACGAGGTCGTGGAGCACCTCGGCCTCCTCACGTAGCAGCCGGGCGGTGCGCAGCACGTTCTCCCGCGCCGCGGGGTGCACCGCGTCGAGCGCCGGCAGCAGACTGTTGCGCACGCGCGCACGCGCGTATTGCTCGCTGTCGTTGCTCGGGTCCTCCCGCCACGGCAGGTCCCGCACGCGGCAGTAGGCGGCGGTCTGCTCGCGCGTGAGCTCCAGCAGCGGGCGCACGAGGCGACCGGTGCGCGGCGACATCCCCAGCAGCGCGCGCCTGCCGGGCGAGGCGGCGAGGCGGTAGAGGATCGTCTCGACCTGGTCGGTGGCGGTGTGGCCCGTGGCGATCAGCGTCTCCCCGCGGGCATCCTCGCTCCCCGGCTGGTCATCCACCGGCCGCTCACCCTCCCGCCACTCACCCTCCCGCCACTCGTCCCCCTGCCGCTCACCCTCCCGCGCGTCCCCCTGCCGCTCACCCTCCCGCGCGTCCCCCTGCCGCTCACCCTCCCGCGCGTCCCCCTGCCGCTCACCCTCCCGCGCGTCCCCCTGCCGCTCACCCTCCCGCGCGTCCCCCTGCCGCTCACCCTCCCGCGCGTCCCCCTGCCGCTCACCCTCCCGCCGCTCACCCTCCCGCCGTTCGTCCCCCCGCCGCTCACCTACCAGCCACTCCTCCCCCGACCGCACATCGAGCTCGCGCGCAAGGCGCAGCGCCTCGCCGTAGCGAATCTCCCGCGCCCAAGCCTGCAGGTTGCCCGCACCGGCGGGGCGCTCGGCGCGCACGACCTCCAACACCACCCCCAGGCGCTCGCAGAGCCCCCGGCAGTGGCGTTCCTCCTCGTCGGCCTCCGCCCGCAGCCCGTAGTTGACGTGCAGCGCATGCACGCACTCTGCCCCGCAGATGATCACCGCCAGGTCGAGCAGGCAGACCGAGTCCCGCCCGCCGGAGAGCATCGCGAGAACGAGATGTCCGCCCCGCTCCCGAGACGGCAACAGGCCGCCCGCCCGCACCCGCTCCAGGATCTCCTCGGGGGTCATTGGGTGCGCGGACTCATCCCCCCGAGGCGATGAACAGCTCGGTGGGCTCGGAGAAGCCCTTGAGGCCCACCTCCCCGATCAACTTGAAGGCGAGACCGTCGATACCCTCGGCGAGGTCGACGACGGCGCGCGTCACCAACACCTCTCCCCCGGCTGCACGGGCGACCACGCGCGCGGCCTGGTTGACCTCGCGGCCGTAGTAATCCCCGTCGCGGTAGATCGCCTCGCCATAGTGGATGCCCATGCGCGGCGGCGGCACGCCCGCGGGCGCGCGGGCCTGGAAACCGACCGCCCAGCGCGTCAGCGCGACCGAGTCGGCGGCGACGATCATCACCTCGTCGCCGAGCGTCTTGAGCACGCGCGCGTCGATCGGCAGCGTGCGTTCGACCTCTTCCACGAAGCGCTCCACCGCGCTCACCGCGTGCTCGTCACCCTGCTCCTCGGTCAGCCGGGTGTAGCCGGCCAGGTCGGCGAACGCGATCGCCACCCGCAGACGGCCAGCCTCGGGCTCCTGCGCGTCGATCGTTTCGGCCTCCATGTGGCTGATCACCTCCTGCTCGACGAAGTAGGCGAGGAAGCGCCCGTGTAGGGAGTTCATCAGCGGCGCGGTGAACGGCACCAGCTCGCGTGCGATGCCGTCCATCTGCTCGCCGATCTCGCGGCCCGAGACTCCCTCGCGCATCAGCGGCTCGTGGATGTACATGCGAAACAAACGCACCTCGGTTTCGGCGATCTGGGCGAGCGCCTGTCCGTAGACACGCGCGATCTGGATGAACGCCACCTCGGGCATGCCGGCCTCCAGCACGGCCGCCACGTACTTCAGCATCTCCAGGTCCTCATCGGACATCGCCTCCACCGCCAGCGCGCTCAGGCCGAGGGCGACGAAGATCCGCTCGATCAGCTCGGGCGTGAGGCCGGTTGCGCGCGCGGCCTGCCTGAGCGTGTGGCGACCGTCGGAGCCGGAGAAGAAGTCTTCCAAGTCCCCCAGCGCCAGACGCCCGCTGTCGCTGGCTTCGCGGATCTGCTCGAGCGTGTAGCCGCGCTCGCGCAGGCGGGCGACGATCCCCACCTGCTTCGCCGCGGGCGCGCTCCAACCCCCGTTGTACTGGGGGATCAGCCCCTCGTTGACCCAGCGCCTCACCGTCCCGGGCGAGACGCCCGCACGGGCGGCAATCTGTGCGAGGGTGAGCCCTCCCGTGTCCCGCGTTCCCATTGCGAGCAGTCTATGGACCTCTCCCGGCGGTGGAATGGGTCCGTAAAGTTCTCCTCGATGACACCGCGCAAGCCGATCCACTTGCGTCCCACGGCCGAGCTGGCCGAGCGCGTGCTGCTGCCCGGTGACCCAGGGCGGGCGCTGGCGCTGGCACAGCTGCTGATCGAGGGGCCGCTGATGTTCAACCACCACCGCGGCCTGTGGGGCTACACCGGCCCGGCGACCGCCGACGGGAAGCCGCTGACGATCCAGAGCACAGGCATGGGCGGACCATCGGCGGCAATCGTGCTACACGAGCTGATCGCTCTCGGCGTGCGGCGCGCGATCCGCGTGGGTACGTGCGGCGCACTCGATGGGGGCCTCGAGCTCGGCGATCTGGTGGTGGCACACGAGGCGTTGGCATCCGACGGCACCAGCCGCAAGCTAGGGGCGGGCGAGCGAATCGCGGCAGACCGCGAGCTGACGGCAGCACTGGCCAGCGCCGCGAACGGCAGCAACAGCAGGGCGCGGGCACCAGACGGCGGCCACAGCCGGACGCAGGCAGCGGACGGCGAAGGGCAGCCGTCCGCCGAACGGGGGACGGATCGGCGCACGCATCCCTGCACGATCGTGGTGAGCACCGATCTCTTCTACGAGCACGACCGCGCACGCGAGCGGGGGTGGCGCGCCGAAGGGGCAGTCGCCGTCGAGATGGAGGCCGCCACCCTGTTCGCGGTGGGCGCGCGCGCCGGCATCCCGGTCGCCTGCGTGCTCGCGGTGTCAGATCTGATCGGCGAGCATTCCGGCGACGGGCACAAGCGTATCGACGACGATGCGCTGCTGGCCTCGGCCGAGGCGATGGGCCGGGCGGCGGTTAGCGCGCTGGCGTAGGACCACGTCGGAGCGCGGTCAGCGCGCTGGTTTGGCGCGTTTTGCCGCAGCATTTTTGACGGCCGTCGGATTGATCGCCCGTTTGGCTGCGGTCGTCCGTTTAATGGCCGTCCGTTTGGTCGCGGCCGTCGATTTGGAGGCCGTCCGGCTGGTGGCGGCCGCCGGTTTGGCGGTGGGTCGCTGGCCGAAACGGGGATTCGCGCCGGAAGCGCGTGTCTCCCGGCTTCGGTCATCGAGCTTTCCCGAGAGCGCCCGCAGCTGCTCCTCGATCGCCGCCAGGCGCGTCTCGATCGACGGGCCCGAGAGGGTGCGCCCGATGCGATGCACGCCGTCCTCGATCCCCTCCAGCCGCTGGGAGACCGAGCGCAGGCGGCGCGTGAGCCGTTCGACGTCGGCCGCCGACGGCAGGTTGAGCGCCCCCATCGCCAGCTCCTGCGCCTGAGCGGCCTTCTCGCGCGCGTCGGAGGCGCGACCGAGCGCGCCGGTTAGCAGCGGGTTGTCGAACAGGTCTGTGATCGCCTTGCCCAGACGATCCTCCGTGCCGCCAGCGAGACGCTCACGCAGGCCCTTGGCTGATTCTGCATCCGACATCAGGCAAAGGATACGGTGCCAGGGTGGCGGAGCGGCTGTTCCTCTTCTTGCAGATGGAGTTCCCGTGGGAGCTGGGGCCGGCCGACGGCCGCTACCTGCTGCGCGCGGGAGCGGGCGAGGAGCCCGAGCGGGTGGTGATCTTGGAAACCGTCGGCGCCACGCCACGCCGCGGGAAACTCGGAGCGCGCCGGCGCCCACCGGTGGAGCCCGAGCCCGAGCCGACGACGGTGCCGAGCACCCGCGCGACCGTGATCGACCCGGTGTCGGTGTCCGCGGAGCGCCAGGCGCGTGCGTGGCTGGCGCAGCTGGACGCCGAGCGCGAGGCGCACGCGACCGCGGCAACGCTCAACCGCCTGCTGTTCGCCCACCGCATCGCCACCGCCGACCCCCACGTGCGCGAGCTCTCACCCTCGCAGGCGCTGGCGACCCGAGCGGGGTGGGGCGAAGGCGAGCAGGTCGCCTACGGACAGTGGTCGCACGCCCGGGAACTGCGCTTCAGCGAGCATCGGACCCGTGGGCGTCGCTCGGCGTCACTGCGCCCGCAGGAGCGTTTCGCCGCGCTGCTGGGCGCGCGCGAAGCGGCGCTGCTGTGCGAGGAGCTTACGCTGCGCGCCCGCCTCGACCTCGACCAGGGCCGCCTCGTGCACGCCGCGCTCGAGCTCGAGCAGGCGTACGGGGCTGCACTGCTCGAGCTGCCGGCGGAGGACCGCCCCAACCTCGCGGGGCGCATCGCCGAGCTGGAGCAGCTGCGGCCCGGCGTGATCGCCGCCGCCCGCGCCGCCCTCGGCGAGAGCGATCCCACCCCGGCTGAGCCCGACGGGCAGGCGCTCCGCCACGCGCTTACCCGCCTGGAAGCGACGCTGCGCGCCCGCACCGCGGTGGGGGTCGGGCAGGGATAGCAGCCGAGCGTCCTCATGGCCTCTCCCTGCCTCGTTTCTCGGCGTTCCCGCATTCGGGGACGGAGGCGGGATAAATGAAAATTCAAGGCCCTAACCAAATAAGACTAAGTCTCGTTCTTGTTTGGTTGGGGTCAAAAAGAAAGAACGAACCGGACGCGGACAACGTAAAGTGAGGGCACGATGGACCCCACCACCACAGCCCTCGGCACCTGGAGCGGCGGGCGCTTCATGCACTTCGGCGAGCCGATCGAGGAGGAGCGGCTGAAGGCGCTGCTGCGACCGGGCGCGGGGATCGACACCGTGATCACCGCGGACGTGTACGGCGAGGGCGCGGCCGACCGGCTGCTGGGCGAGGCGCTGCGCGGCGTCGAGCGCGACAGCTACTGCCTGGTGGGGGCGATCGGGCACGACTTCTACACCGGCGAGCGCGAAGGCGCGAAAGGCTTTCCGCGCTTCACCGACCCGCGGCTGCGCGGGGAGGGCGACTACGCGGCGTACATCCGGATGGCGACCGAGCGCAGCCTGGAGCGGATCGGCGCAGAGCGCTTCGACCTGCTGCTGCTGCACAACCCCGACCGCACCGGGTACACCAGCCCCGCCGTGTGGGAGGGGATGCAGGCCGTCCGCGACGCTGGGCTCACGCGGCTGCTGGGCGTGGCGCCGGGCCCCGCCAACGGGTTCACGCTCGATCTGATCGACTGTGTCGAGCGCTTCGGCGAGCTGATCGACTGGGCGATGATCATCTTCGGCCCGCTGGAGCCGTGGCCGGGGAAGCTGGTGCTCGACGCCGCCGCCGCACACGAGGTGAGCCTGATCGCGCGCGTGGTGGACTACGGCGGGCTGTTCCACGACGACGTGCTGCCCGGCCACCAGTTTGCCGCCCACGACCACCGCAAGTTCCGCCCCGAGGGCTGGGTGGAGGAGGGCCGCGAGACGCTCGAATGGATGCGCCCCTACGCCGCCCGCCACGGTCTGAGCATGCTGCAGCTGGCGTGCCAGTGGGCTCTCGCGCACCCCCCCGTAAGCTGCGTGGCGCCCACGCTGATCCAGGAGGCAGCGGCTTCTGATGGGGGAGGAGGAGGGGGGCGGGGCTCGCACCTCACTCCCCGCCCGATCGAGGATAAGCGGGCGGAGCTGGCGGAGCTGAGCACCCTGCGCTCGACCCCGGAGGCACACCTAAGCGACGACGAGGTGGCGGAGCTGCGCGCGAAGGGCGACAACGCCGGCTGCATGGCGCTGAAGGGCGCCAACCCAGACTTCGCGGGCGAGCCGCAGCCCGACCGCTGGCCGCTCACGGGCGAGCTGGCGGCGCTGGCCGAACGCTGGCGGATTGAGCCCGCGCGCGATCTCGTCAAGCTATCCGCGTAGCTGATCTCCCCAGGCGCACTCCGCTGCACTGCGAGAGCGACGCTGAGCAGATCTCGTTACTTACCCTCAAACCGAGGGGCGCGTTTGCCCAGGAACGCAGCGATCCCCTCGCGCCCGTCGGCGCTCTGGAAGACCGTGGCGAAGCCGGCCTTCTCGGCCGCGATTCCCTCGTCGAGGTCGCCCTTCGCGGAGACCTGCTTGATCTGCTCCACGGCGAGCGGCGCCTGGCCGGCGAGCTTGCGCGCCCACGAGAGCGCGGTGTCGAGCAGTTCGTGGTCGTCCACCACGGCGCTCGCCAACCCGTACTCGTAGGCCTCCTCGGCGAGCAGCGGGTCGCCCACGAGGTTCATCTCCAGCGCCTTGCTCTGGCCAACCAGGCGCGGCAGCCGCTGGGTGCCACCGAAGCCGGGGATGATCCCGAGCTTGATCTCGGGCTGGCCGAAGATCGCCGCGCGCGCGACGATCCGCAGGTCGCACGCCATCGCCAGCTCGCAGCCGCCGCCGAAGGCGAGGCCGTTGACGGCGGCGATCGTCGCGATCCGCTCGCTGCCCAGCTCGCGGAACAGCGCGTGGGCCTCGTGGATCAGCCGCTCGCCGCCCGCCTCGTCCATCTGCGTGAACGCCTTGATGTCGGCGCCGGCGCTGTAGAGGAAGGGATTGGAGGAGGCGATTACCAGCGCGCGGATCGGCTGCGAGGAACCGGGGTCCGCGCCATCCGCACCGCGCGTGCCGTCCGCCCCGTCGGCGCCGCCCCCACCCGCGCCGTCCGCCCCACCGGCGCCTCCCGCACCGCTCCCTCCGCCGCCACCCGCGGAGGCCTTGACCTTCTCCCAGACCTTGCGCAGATCCTCGATCACCGCCGGGGCGATCGCGTTCATCTGGCCGTTGGCCAGCCACGCGATCGCGACCCCGTCGGGACGCGTCTCGAGCTTGACGATGCCCTCGCCAGGCTGATCGGTGTCGGGTTGCGGGTAGGCGTAGAAGCCCTGACCGCACTTCTGCCCGAGGCGGCCCTGAGCGACCAGGCGGCGCAGGATCGTGGGCGGGGAAAAACGCTCGCCGTGGCTGTCGCTGAGACCTTCCAAGCGCTCCAACACCACGTCCAAGCCCTCCACGTCGGCGGCCATGAACGGCGGCAGGGTCCCGCGCCGCGGGTCCATGCCGGCGCCGGCCATCATCCCGAAGTCGATGTCGCGGTGGGTGGCGATGCCCTCCTCGAGCAGCAGGCACGCCTCGACGAACACCTTTGCGGCGAGCAGTTCCCCGAGCGCGCGCGTGTCAGGTGCGGCATCGCCGGGTAGGTTGGGCTGGCCCTGGGGGTCGTAGCAGCCATCGCCGCCGGTCTTCGCGCCGAGCTTCCCTTCGGAGACGAGCTTCTGCATCCCCTTGGAGATGTAAAAGCGCTCTTCGCCGTATGACTCGGCGAGGTATTCGGCGACGTGCATCACCGTGTCGAGCCCCAGCAGGCCGCTGAGGAAGTAGGGGCCCAGCGGCAAGCCGCCACTTTGCGCCATCCCCTCGTCGATCAGTTTGATCGAGAGCCCCTTCGACTCCTGTTCGCGCCAGATCTCGGAGATACCGGAGTTGAGGATACGGTTGACGACGAAACCGGGCGCCTCGGCGCAGACGATCGGCTGCTTGCGAATCGCCTGCGCGAACGTGACCGCGGAGGTGATCGTCTCCTGGGAGGTCTCATCCCCTTCGATCACCTCGATCAGCGGCAGCACCGAGGCGGGGTAGAAGTAGTGGAAGCCGACGACCTTGTCGGGGCGCAGCGTCGCTTCGCCGATCTCAGTGATCGACAGCGAGGAGGTGTTGGAGGCGAGGATCGCGTGCCCGGGCGTGGCCGCGTCGAGCTCGGCGAACACCGCGTGCTTGATCTCCATCCGCTCGGGTACCGCCTCGATCACGAAGTCCACGTCGCCGAAGCTCCCGTAGGAGGTCGTGCCCTCAATGCGCCCGACGATCTCCGCGATCTGCGCATCGCCCTGCTCGGCGGTGAGCTTGCCGCGCTCCACGAGTTTGCCGACCTGCCCGGCGGTCACATTCCGCGCCTCGTCGATGCCGGCCTGCACGAGCTCCTCGCTGATGTCCTTCAGCACGACCGGGAACCCGGCGGTGGCGATCGTCTGCGCGATCTGGCCCCCCATCGTCCCCGCGCCCACCACCGCTGCCTTGAACACGAACATGCCGGCCTCCTCGTCTCCCGCTCGGGATCGCACTGTCGCTGACTGAAAAAAGAGAGGCCCGGCTCGCCGGTGGCACACACAGCCCGCGGGGCTGGGTCGGCCGACTGCGCCGCCCTCTAGGATGCGGGAGCCTAGCGAGGCGCACGTCACAGCGCATCGTTCGGCCCGCCCGCGGGTTTCGCATGTTTGGGGGACGGGCAGATACGGGGGCGGATCTATACGAAAGGTGTGTGCACGATGAGCAAAGACAGAACGCGCTCAGCGCTCGGAGCCATCATCGCGGGGTTGGCGCTGCTGGCGCTGCCATCAGCCGCCTCGGCGCTTGCTCTGCCCGGTGTCTCCACCGGCGCCGCGACCAGCGTGAGCTACGGCACAGCCACGCTCACCGGGGCGGTCGACCCGCACGCGAGCAACACCTCCTACTACTTCCAGTACGGGCCCACCAGGGCATTCGGCGCGCAGACGCCGCTCGCCGACGCCGGCGCGGGCACCGCCACCGTGAAAGTCGCCGTGCCGGTGAGCGGGCTGCAACCAATCACCGCCTACCACTATCGCCTGATCGCGGTCAACTCGGGCGGTGCGGCAACGGGCGCCGACCGGGCCTTCAAAACCGCGAAGGTGCCGCTCTCACTGGCAATCACGGCCGGGCCCAACCCGACGATCTTCGGGGGAACGCTCGTGATCCAGGGCACCCTCTCGGGCACCGGCAACGGCAACGTCCCGGTGTCGTTGCAGAGCAACCCCTTCCCCTACACGCAGGGATTCGCTGAACACCGGCAACCCCGAGCTGACGAGCGCCACCGGCGGCTTCTCGTTCCCGTTCGTGGGCCTCACCGAGGCGACGCAGTTCCGCGTGGTCACGACCACCACCAAACCGGTCGTCCTCAGCACGGTCGCGACCGAGCACGTCGCGGTGAAGGTCGAAGCCCACGTGGGCCGCACTCGCCGGCGCCACCACGCGCGCATCTACGGCACCGTGAGCCCAGCGATCGATGGCATGGAAGTCGGGATCATGCACGTGGTCGGCGGGCGCGAAGTGCTGGTGGCGGGCACCGTCCTGCACCACAACAACGCCACCAGCTCGCGCTTCAGCCGTGTGATCCGCGTCAGGCGGCATGGGCTGTACCGCGTGTTCGTGAAGGTCACCAACGGGGCGCAGAGCTCCAACTACAGCCAGCCGCTGTTCATCCGCTGAGGCCAGCGGCCTCTCTCAGCCGCGGGGTCGGCCGCTCCCCGAGGGGTCGGCCCCCCCATCCCGGCGGGGGTTTCGGCTTATCCCCGAAGCTGGGGATACGGAGAGAGTGGGGCTGTCGCCGAGCGGGCCGGTCGCGGGGCATGGAAGCCCCGCGCCCAACCCGTTGGCCTCCGCGGCGCGGCGCGCGGACGATCCCTACCGATCGCCTGCCAGCTACGCCGCGACCGTCTCCGCCGCCTCGATCCTGCGCGGCAGCAGTGTCTCGCGGGCGATGACCAGACGCTGGATCTGGGAGGTGCCCTCGTACAGCTGCATGATCTTCGCGTCGCGGAACAGCTTCTCCACGGGGTAGTCCTTGATGAAGCCGTACCCGCCGTAGATCTGCACGGAGTCGGTGGCAACCTTCATTGCGGCGTCCGCGGCGAAGCGCTTGGCGTGCGATGAGACGAGCGTGTTGCGTTCGCCGTTGTCCAGCATCGCCGCCGACTTCCACGTCAACAGGCGCGCCGCCTCGACGTCGGTGGCCATGTCCGCGATCATGAACTGCACGCCCTGGTGCATCGCGATCGGTACGCCGAACTGGACGCGTTCCTTGGAGTACTCGGTGGCGAACTCGAACGCCGCGCGCGCGATCCCAGTCGCCATCGCCGCCACGCCGGGGCGGGTGCGATCGAGCGTCATCATCGCGAGCTTGAAGCCCTTATTTTCCTCGCCGAGCAGGTTCTCGGCGGGGACCTCGACGTCGTTGAAGCTGATCGTCGCGGTGTTGGACGCGCGCTGGCCGAGCTTGTCCTCCTTCTTGTCGACGACCACGCCCCACTCGCGCTCGACCACGAACGCGGAGATGCCGCGGTGGCCGGCCTCCTTGTCGGTCTTCGCGTAAACGGTGAAGTAGTCGGCGTGGCCACCGTTGGTGATGAAGCACTTCGAGCCGTTCAGCACGTACTTGTCGCCCTGTTTGACGGCGCTCGTGCGCATCCCCGACACGTCGCTGCCGGCGTCGGGCTCGGTCAGGCAGAACGACACCAGCTTCAGCTCCTCGGTGACGGCGCCCAGGTACTTTTTCTTGACCTCCTCGCTGCCGCCCAGCACGATCGGCGCGGTCGCCAAACCGTTGCAGCCGAGCGTCGTCTGGATTCCCGAGCAGCCCCACGAAAGCTCCTCCTCGATCAGGCAGCCGTCGAGGTAGCCGAGGCCGGGGCCGCCGTACTCCTCGGGGACGTGGGTGTTCATCAGCCCCACCTCCCACGCCTTCTGAAGGATCTCCTGCGGCCAGGTGCCCTCCTTGTCGTACTCCCAGGCGACGGGGCGGATCTCCTTCTCGGCGAAGTCGTGCGCCAGCTCGCGCAGGTTCTTCTGCTCGTCGGTGAGCGTGAAATCAACCATGTTCTCTGTGGCTCCTCGGGCTGGCGCGGGGCGGGCCTCCCGGCTGGGCGATCCGTTCGCCGCGCGAAGTAGATTGACTGGTCAGTCAACGCTGACTTGAAGGAGGGTAGCGGAGCGCGCGCCAGTGCGCCACAATTCCACGATGCAGTCACTCTTCCCCGATGTGATGTTCGCCGCGGTCGGCCTGTTCGTGCTGGCCGGCGTGCTCTCGATGTTCACGCGCCGCAACCTCCACGACCAGATCGGCCAGAGCGGCCTGCTCACCGGCGAAGGGCTCACAGGGCCGAGCGAAGAATCCTCGGCGATGTCGCCCGTCGACCGATCCTCGATCGATCGCGCCGAGCGCGAACTCGAAATCCGCCAGATGCTCACTGCTCGCAGCGACCGCCTCGTGCGCCAAGGCCGGGCTCCGCTCGACATCGACGCGGAGCTGGCCCGGATCGATGGGGGTGACCAGACGACCCCGCACGACGCCGCGCTCGCGGAGGAGGTGCGCCAGTTGGTGCGCGCCCGCAACGAGCGTCGCGAGCGCCAGGGCCTCGAGACGCTCGACGTCGAGGCCGAGGTGCAGCGCACGCTTTCCGAGCTCAGCCCCTGAGTCCTGGGCTCCCGGCTCAGAGCCTGGCTTGCGGGCGCTCCATGCAGAGATGCAGTAGGAAACCACGCTGCCAGTAGCCCGTGCGACAACTTCCTGGGTACTACATAGCTGTCGTCGACCCTACCTCGGGTGTTGGAGATAGACGACGCGGTCCTCGATCCGCTGATCGGCGACCGCGCGAATCGCACCGACGAGCGGGCCAATGCCCGCCGGACGGCGTGAGAACCTGGAGGAGAGCGCGATCAGCACACCTGGGTGGTGATGCCCGGCGGTGAGGTGCTCGGCCGAGATGCGCGCGAAGTCGGCGACGTTCTCGGTGAGTATCGCCTGATCCCGCGCAACTGCCGCGGCGAACACGTCAGGATCGGGCCTTCCCGCCAGTCCGACTCCGATGACGGTTGAGGCGTCTATGTCGGCGGCGCACAGAGCGTCGGCGAGAGCGGCCGAGTACATCTCATCCAGCAGCGGCTTCAAAACGTCTCGGCGGACGCTGTCTCGCTGCGATGCAGTTCTATACGCGCCACGACCTCGTCCGGATATGCAGCGCGGTAGCGCAATGCGGCGTCGATCTGGGACCTGGTGAGGGTCGAATCCTCGACCAGCGTGGCGACAGGATCGGGGTCCGCTGCCAGATCATCCAGGCACATCGTGACCTCCCACACGTCGGGTCCGCTCAGCAGCCCTGCACGTCGCCCCGTCGGTCCGTCGCGGAACGTGATCAGCGGATGCTCCTCCCGGCGCACGCCCTCCTCGGCGTAGCGGCGCAGTCGCTCCGAGAGGCTCTCGCTGGCCGCTCGCGCACGCATACGCAGACGCTCGGCGAGAGCATCGTCCAGGCGCACTGAAACATTCACCGACATGTATGCATCGTAGCACAATGTCCACAAATCAGCTCGGGTGATAACCTGCGGCCGCGAGGAGAGACTGCCGTTAGCATTTTCCCGGTGCGCACCAAGACGCTCGGCGCGCTCGCCCGCGCACTGGCGCTGGGCGCGCTCGCCATCACGCAACTCGCCTTCGCGCCCCCGGCCAAAGCCGCGGCCGCTCCCCGGCCGCAGGCCAGGTCGGCTCGATCGGCCACCCACATGGCGCGGCCCCTCGCCCGCGCTCGCCGATCTTCGATCGGTCGCGGCCCCACGGTGTACGGCGCGCTGCAGAGCCTCAAGCGCAGCGGAGCGCTGAGCGCCGAAGCCTACGGCGAAGACTCGGCGACGTACACCGAAGCCCTGAGCGCCGTCAAGCACCTGAGCGGCACGCGCCGCGCGGAACTGGAAAGCGTGGTCGCCAACGTGCAGCAGATCGCCGCCTCCGGCCAGCTGATCCCCTCGCGGCTGCCCGCGATCATGCTCACGCTTGAAAGCAACGTCCAATGGTGGAGTCACGAACCGCTGCCTGCGGCCGACCAGCACGTGAGCTTTCCGGGCAGCCATCTGATGTGGGAGTACTACCCCGGGCAGGGCATCGAGATCCAGTGGCTGGCGACCTTCGGCGAGGCCAACGGCTACTACGACAACGGGCACGAGAACACGCAGCTGCGCGAAGTGCTCGAAGAAGCGATTCCGCTCGCCACGCAGCGAGCCGGGGGCATCGCGTGGGAGTACCTCTTCCACTTCGACGGCGGCACGCCGCCGTGGACGAGCGGGCTCTCGCAGGGAACGGCGCTACAGGCGCTCTCCCGCGCGTACGTGCGCCTGAAAGAACCGGCGTTCCTGACAGCCGCCAAACAGGCGCTCGGCATCTTCCAGACCCCGCCGCCGGCCGGCGTGCGCGTGGCGAGGCCCGCCGGCACGCTCTACGCGGAGTACACCTACGCCCCCACCGACAGGATCCTCAACGGCTTCATCCAGGCCCTCAACGGGCTGTACGAATACGCCAAGCTCACCGGCGATCCGCTCGGCCGCCAGCTCTTCGAAGCGGGCGATGCCGAGGCGCGCGCGATCACGCCGTCGTACGACACCGGCGCCTGGTCGAAGTACGACCAGTACACCGAATCCAACCTCAACTACCACGAGCTGCTCACCGAATTCCTGCAGAGCCTCTGCCTGCGCACCTCGCGAAGGCGAGCCCGCCCCCACCGTCTCCACGCCCCCGCCGGCCTCGACCACACCTGCACCCTCAACCCCGGCCGGGTCCACGACCACGGGCGGTGCCACCGCCACGACGGCTACCACTGCTGGTGGCAGATCCTCGGCAGGCGCCACCGACTCGGCCGCCCAGGCGAGCGCGGCGATCCCCGGCGATCAGATCTACTGCAGCACCGCCCAGCGCTTCACCGCGGACCTGCACACGCCGCCGGCGATCGCGCTGCTGACGCGCAAGCTGCCCGAGGGCGTGCGCGGCGGCGTGCAGCTGTCGCTCTCGAAGGTCGCCACCGTCAGCCTCACGATCCGCCAGGGCGGGCGCGTGGTGGGGACCAACAGCGCGCTCGTCGAAGGCGGCAAGCCACGGTTGCTGTGGGTCACGCCTAGGAAGCCCGGCACCTACTCGGTGAGCATCACCGCCGTGGACCTCGCCGGCAACCCCGCGAGCACGAGCGGCACGATCGCACTCGGCGCTCCCACGCCTCCCAGCCCCCCTGCGCACACCAAGCGCCACTGACCGCCCGCCAAGCGCCGCTGAGGCCCTCCGTACAATCGGTGTGTGCCCAGCGAAGCGCGCATCCGTGGCGGCGCAGGAGACCCGGACCCCGCCCACCCGAGCCGCCCCGCGGGCGGGCTCGCGCACGCCTGGGGCACCCTCGATCGCGAGCGGCGCCTGGCGGCGATCGCTGCGATCGCGCTGTTCGTGACGATGTTCCTGCCGTGGTACCAGCAGAACGCGGTTGTCACCGCCGCGAAGAACCGGCCGCTTGTCAGCCGTAACCTGAACGCCTTCCAGGTCTTCTCGTTCGTCGAGGCCGCCGTGTTGCTGGTGGCGGTCGCGGTGCTGGTCCTGCTGTACATGCGCGCGGACGGGCGCAGGTTCCAGCTGCCGGGTGGCGACGGCGCGGTCGTGCTCGCCGCCGGCCTGTGGAGCGCGCTGCTGCTGATCCTGCGGCTGTTCGACAAGCCCGGGATCACCCAGCACGGGGTCGCCGCCAACGTCGGCATCCAGTGGGGGATCTTCTTCGCGCTCGCCGCTGCCGGCCTGCTCGCCTACGCGGGCTCGCGGATGCGCGCCGGGCAGCGGCCCGAGCCGCCGCTGCTGCGCCGTGACCGGCCACCGCGCCCGCCCAAGCCCGATCCGCCCAGCGCCGAGCGGCGGGACTCCGATTTGCCGGAGCGTCAGCCGGCGCGCCCCCAGTATCCGCCCCGCCCGCCCGAGCAGGAGCCGACGGTCATAGTGCCTCGCAGGACACCGGTCCCCGCGAAGCCGCGCAGCCGCGGGTGGGCAGGTCCCGATCCGCCCGGGGAGGAGCAGCTCTCCTTCGAGGACACCCACCCGGTCGCCGAGCAGTAGGGGTCGGACCTCGCGGCAGTGCCCTCGGGCGAGCCCCTACCATTGCGATGACGATGCCCCCCGCCTCCCCCCCAACCCCCACCTCGGCCGCCGAGGTGGCGGAGGGCCTGACCGCGGTGGGGTACCTGCCGGCCGAGTCGACGGCGCTGGTGGCCTACCTGGCGACGCGGCTCGGCAAGCCGGTGCTGGTGGAGGGCCCCGCGGGCGTCGGCAAGACCGAGCTGGCGAAGGCGCTGGCGCACTATCTGGGCCGCGAGCTCGTGCGGCTGCAGTGCTACGAGGGCCTCGACGAGGCGAAGGCGCTGTACGAGTGGAACTACCGCAAGCAGCTGCTGCGCATCCAGGCGCAGGGCGGCGACGCCGGCTGGAGCGAGGTGCAGGAGGACATCTTCGGCGAGGAGTTCCTGCTGGCGCGGCCGTTGATGACCGCGATCGCCTCCGAGCAGCCGGTCGTGCTGCTGATCGACGAGATCGACAAGACCGACCAGGAGTTCGAGGCGATGCTGCTGGAGGTGCTCTCCGACTTCCAGATCTCGATCCCCGAGCTCGGCCGCGTGGAGTCGCGCACGCACCCGGTGGTGCTGCTCACCTCCAACAACTCGCGCGAGCTCACCGAGGCTTTGAAGCGCCGCTGCCTCTACCTGTGGCTGGACTACCCCTGCCTCGAGCACGAGCTCGCGATCGTGCGCCTGCACACGCCGGAGCTCCCCGAGACGATCGCCCGCCGGCTGGTCGAGGTGGTGGGGATGGTGCGCGAGCTCGACCTCAAGAAGCCGCCGTCGATCGCCGAGTCGATCGACTGGGCGCGCGCGCTGCTGCTGCTCGGCGCGCAGGACATCGACTCCGCCACGTTCATGGAGACGATGTCGGTGATCGTCAAGCACCGCACCGACATGGACGTGGTCGCGGAGCGGGTCGGCCTGAAGCTGGGCGCAACCGCAGATGCCGTCTAACGGCATCGCCGCGCGTCTGCTGGAGCTGGGCGAGGAGCTGCGCTCCGAGGGCGTGGCGGTTGGCACCTCCGAGCTGCTCGACGCGTTCGCGGTGCTGCGCGAGATCGAGTGGACCTCCCAGCAGGACTTCCGCGAGGCGCTCGCGGCGACGCTCGCCAAGAGCCAGGACGACCGGCGGGTCTTCGAGCTGGTGTTCGAGCGCTTCTTCTTCCGCGCGGTCGAGCTGGCGGCCGTGCACCAGGGGGTGCGTGAGGACTTCGCCGCCCACGAGTTGCGCGACGGGGACGCCGGCGAGCTCGACCTCGAAGAGCTCTCGGAGATGCAGCTCGACGCGCTGCGTCGCCAGATCGCGGCCGCCCTGCGCGACGGCGACGACGGCGCGATGCGCGACCTTGCGCGCATGGCGATCGCGGCGCTCGCCCGCCGCGACGGCGGCTCCGGCGTGATCGGGGTGGATGTGCAGCGCATCCGCCGCGCGCTCGGCCTGCGCGCCGAGCCCCAGCCAGAGCTGCCCGAGGATGACCCCCGCCGCGAAGGCGTGCCGCGCGCCGCGCTGCGCCGCTTCGAGGCGATGCTGCGCCGCGAGCTGGAGCGCGCGCAGGTGCAGCGCACGGGCACCCTCCCCCCCGCGCGCCCGCTGGGGGAGCTTGATCGTGCGCTGCCCTCCGGCCCGCTGGCGGACCTTGCCGCGGTGCACCGCGTGGTGGCGCAGCTGCGCCGGCGCCTGGCCACGCAGGGCCATCAAACCCGCGGGCACCGCCACCACGCGCACGTGGACGTGCGCCGCACGATGCGCGCCTCGCTGCAGACCGGCGGCGTGCCGGTCGTGCTCAAGTACCGCCCGCGCCGCCCGCGGCGGCCGGAGGTGTACGTTCTATGCGACGTATCGACCAGCGTCACCTCCGCCTCGGTGTTCTTTCTCTCGGTGCTGCATGCGCTGCACGACTCCTTCCGCAAGATGCGCTCGTTCGTGTTCATCGAGCGGATCTCCGAGGTCACCGACATCTTCGAACGCGAGCGCGACTTCAAGGCGGTCAACGAGCGGATCGCCTCCGACGCGGGGGTCGCCGACATCTCCGGCTACACCGACTATGGGCGCGTATGGTCGGAGTTCTTGGAGCAGATCGGCGACGATCTCAACCCGCGCGCCACGGTGATCGTGCTCGGCGACGCGCGCACCAACGGCCGCCCGCCCCGCGCCGACGCCTTCGCGACGATCGCCGCGCGGGCAGGGCGCACCTTCTGGCTCAACCCCGAGCCGCGGCTGTACTGGAACTACGGCGACTCGGTGATCGCCGCCTACGAGGAGCACTGCACCGCTTTCGAGTGCTGGACCACCTCGCAGCTGGAGGACTTCGTGCGGGCGCTGACGCGGCCGGAGTTGGCGGCGGGGAGCCGGTAAAGGTGAGCCGGCGGTCGAGCAGCTTGGGCTGGTAGATGAGCCAGCAGGCGTCAAGCGCCTGGCAATCGTTGCGCGCGCTGCTCGCAAGACGCAAATGGATCGTCTGGGTCGCGCTGGTGATCCTGGTGCTCGTCGCAATCCAGATCGGCGTCTCGCTGCTACCCCATCACGTCATCGACACGCTGCGGCAGTTCGAAGAAAAACCCAGCGGCGTGCAGGAAGGCCCCGGCACCACCAACCGTTAGGCCAATGCCGTTTCCGTCTCTAACGCAAAAGGCTAAATCCGTTAAGGACGCGACACGACCGTAACGCGCGCTTAAGGGTCATCTCGGCACTGGTGCGCCCGCGCTAGGCTTTGCGAAGAACAGACAACACCAGGGGGGCTGGCGGGAAGGCCGGCTGAGATGGCGTTCGATGGGGTTCCCACCCACCCCACCCGGCGCCGACCCTTCGAACCTGTGGGGTAATGCCCGCGGAGGGAGTGGCGTGAGTGTCGACAGGACTCAGAGCAGAACCGCAGCCGCTTGAGAGGGCCGGCCTGCCGGACGTCGTCGCGGTCAGCAGCGTGAGCCGCGTCTATCCCGCGCGAGACGGGGCCCGCGACAGGATCGAAACCCACCCACCCACTGGCGGATCTGGGGGGTCGGTGCCGGCGCTCGCGGATATCTCACTGCGCGCGGGGGCGGGCGGACAGGTGCCAGCATTCGCGGATACCTCGCTACGCGCGGCGGCGGGCGGACAGGTGCCAGCTCTCGCCGACGTCTCGCTGCGCGTCGGGGCCGGGGAGCTGGTCGCGGTGGTGGGGCCCAGCGGCTGCGGCAAGACCACGCTGTTGGAGCTGATCTGCGGATTGCAACAGCCGGACGCCGGCAGCGTGCGCAGCGAGCCTGCGGTGCTGATGCCCCAGCACGACCTGCTGCTGCCGTGGCTGAGCGCCGTGGACAACGCGGCGCTGGCACTGCGGATCGCGCGGCGGCCGCGTGCGCAGGCGCGTGCTCGCGCGCAGGCGATGTTCGCCGAGCTCGGCCTGGGGGGCTTTGAGGCGGCGCGCCCGTATGAGCTCTCGGGCGGGATGCGCCAGCGCGTCGCGTTCGTACGCACGCTGCTCTCCGGCAAGCCCGTGCTATGCCTCGACGAGCCGTTCGGCGCGCTCGACGCGATCACGCGCGCGGAGATGCAGGGGTGGCTGGCGCGGGCGCTACAGCGCGACCGATCGAAGATCGGCCAGCGCACCGTGGTGCTGGTGACGCACGACGTCGAGGAGGCGGTGCTGCTCGCCGATCGCGTCGTGGTGCTCTCGCCCCGTCCCGGCCGCACGGTCGCGGAGCTGGAGATCGGGCTGCCGCGCCCCCGGGCGCGCACCGACGCCGCGGTGACGGCGCTGCGCGAGCAGGCGTTCACTGCATTGGGGTCCCGGTGAGACGCCGCGTCGCCCTCCTCCTCCCCCCTCCTCCTGGGCGCGGCAGTGCTCGGCGTGTGGGAGCTGTACGTGGACCTTGGCGGCGTCGACCCCGCGGTGCTGCCGGCGCCCCACGAAATCGCGGCGGCGCTGTGGGACAACGCCGGGCTGTTGTGGCAGAACTTCAAGATCACTGCCGAGGAGGTCGTGCTCGGCCTCGGCCTGGCGCTGCTCGCCGGCTTCGCGCTGGCGGTGGCGATCCACTTCTCCAAGTGGCTGCGCCGCGCCGTGTACCCGCACGCGGTCGGCTCGCAGGCGGTGCCGATCGCGGTGATCGCCGCGCCACTGGTGTTCTGGTGGGGCTTCGGCATCTTCCCCAAGCTGGTGGTGATCGCGCTGATCTGCTTCTTCCCGGTCGTCGTGACCACGGTGGACGGGCTGGCCTCGGTGGACCCCGACCAGCTGAAGCTGCTGCGCACGCTCGACGCCTCGCGTTGGCAGGCGTTCCGCTTCGCCGAGCTGCCGGCCGCGCTGCCTGCCGCGCTCAGCGGCGCGCGAATCGCGCTCGCGGTGGGCGTGATCGGCGCCTTCATCGCTGAGACCTCGACTGCCACCACCGGTCCCTACTCGGGCCTTGGGCGGGAGATCATGAGCGACCTCAACAGCCTCCAGACCCCGCGCGAGTACGCCGCCACGGCCGTGCTGTTCGTGTTCGCGATCGCCTGCTTTCACACGCTGACGTTCGCCGAGCGAAGGCTTGCCCCCTGGACCACCCGACCGAAGGGGGAGCTGTAGGAGAAGTCATTCAAACACAGCCCCACCACTTTACAAAATGAAGGGTTAGGGCTCAAAAAGTCAACACACATCACCCCCCTACTACTTCACAAAATGAAGGGTTGGGGGCTCAAAAGTAAACACACAACCTCCCCCACCTACTTCACAAAATGAAGGGTTTGGGTCCAAAAGTAAACACACAACACCCCCCACCGACAGGAGAACCACGTTGAGAATGCACGTCCCCCGCCTCTCCTTCGCGCGGCCCCGCGCCTCCCGGCGCGCGACTGCGCTGTTCCTGGGGGGTTTGGCCGCCCTTGGCGCACTCACGCTCATCGCCTGCGGCACCGCCCAGAACGTGACGACGGCGCCGGCGGGCGCGAAGCGCTTCACGGTGATGCTCGACTGGTTTCCCAACGCCGACCACGCGCCGCTGTACGCGGCGATCTCCCACGGCGACTTCCGCGCGGTGGGGCTCAACGTGCAGCCGGTGACCCCCTCCGAATCGGCCGAACCGCTGAAGCTGCTCGCCGCCGGCAGGGTCGACATGGCGATCTCCTATGAGCCGGAGCTGATGCTCGCGCGCGACCAGGGCCTGAAACTGGTGTCGATCGGCGCGCTCGTGCAGCGCCCACTGACCTCGATCATCGCCCCGGCGAGCGCGCACATCGAGAGCCTCGCCGACCTCGCCGGCAAGAAGGTCGGCACCGCCGGCATCCCCTACCAGACAGCCGAGCTGGCGGCGGCGCTGCAGCACGCGGGCGTGAGCCGATCGAAGGTGCAGGAAGTGAACGTCGGCTTCAACCTCGTCCCGGCGATGCTCTCTCACGAGGTGGGGGCAACACTCGGCGGCTTCTGGAACTACGAGGCGATTCAGCTGCAGCTGGAGCACAAGCACCCGACCGTGATCCCGATCAACGAAGCCGGGGTGCCCAACTACGACGAACTGGTGGTGGTTGTGCGCAGCGAAGAGGCCCACCACGACGGCGTCGACCTGCGCGCCTTCATGCAGGCGCTCACCCGCGGCGAGCGCGCCGTGCGCTCAAACCCGAAGGCGGCGGCGAAGCTGATCATGGCCGCCAACCCCAGCCTCGAAGAAAAGCTCCAAGTCGAGTCGATCGAACGGACGCTGCCAGCCGCGCAGCCGGCCGCGGGCAAGCCCTACGGCTACCAGAACGCCAACCAGTGGGCGGCGTTCGGGGCGTGGATGTACGGCAAGGGCCTGCTCAAAAGCAACCCCAACACGACCGGGCTGCCGCCGTTCACCAACGAGTTTTTGCCCGGGGAAGGGATCTGAGCGCGGCCCGGCGCCACCATCCACGACGCGGGACCCAACTCGGCCATCACCGAGGCTCCCCTACGGAAGCTTGAGCTGGCCAAGATCCTCGATGTCCGCCTCCGGCGCCAGCTCAAGGCGCGCAAGGACGCCCATCCGGGGAAACTCATCGGCGACGATCTCCCGCAGGAGGCTCCGCGCGCGAGCAGAGGCGATCAATACGGGCGTGCCCCGACCGGCCGGAACGAAGTCGAGCTCCTCCTGCAGGGCATCGAGCAGGCGGTCGCGGTAGGTCTCCCGCGCCTGCCCGCCCACCCGCCCGCCGGTCTGCCCGCCGGTCTGCCCGCCGGCCTGTCCACCCGCCTGCCCACCGGCCTGCCCACCGGCGCCCTCCCGCAGCCCGGCCTCCACCCCTGGCGCGACCGTCAAGATCGGCAGCTCGGTCGTGTTGGGAGAGATGCGCCACCGGCGCAGCGTCGAGCGGGGCATGCCCGCACGGACGTACGCCTCGGCGTCGGGGGCAGTGTCCTCCCCCGAGATGGCCTCCGCGACGCTCGCCGTGCCAGTCGGCCAGCCGCCGGCTTCGGTCTGGTGCTCGAGCAGCAGGTCGAGCACCAGAGGCAGATTCGCGATCGACAGTCCGTCGGCAACCAGTCGACGAAGCAGGCTGACGAGCCGGTCCGGCTCCACGGCCGAGCGCGCAGCATCGACCAGCGCCGGCGAGGAGGGGGTGAAAGCCTCGAGCGCCTGCTCCGCCACGTCCCGATCGATCAGGCAACCGGCGTGGGCGCGCAACGCCGCCGCAAGGCAGGCCAACAGGTGAGTCGCGCGATCCCCGACGATCACCCCGAGCTCTTCGGCCCTGCGCGCGTCCGCGTTTGAGATCACGCTCGCAGTGCCACCCACCGGATTCAGAATCGGATCGGCTGCGATCTCGAAGTGCTCGAGCGACGCCGGCTCGGCGCCTGCGATGCACGTTCCGGCTCTCAACGTCACCCATGGAAGATCGGCGACGTCATTGAAGACGAATCGCACGGAGTTTGGCTTCAGCTCGTCGGCACAGACGAGCCGCAGCTCCGGCAGCTCCAGGCCGAACGTGTCCTTCATCGAGGCCCTGAACAGATCCATCAACGAGCGGAAGTCGATGGCCGGATCGGAGAGCAGCTCATCCAGGAGCTCAGCCGGCGCGTGCAGCTCGATCGCTCGACGGCGCAAACGGCGGATCAGCTCCTCGGCGGCCGCCTGCTCGTCGCGACTGGAGCGCAGCACGTCGGCGACGAGCACCCTGTTGGCAATCGAGATCCGCAGGTCGAGCACGCGGGCGAGCGCCTGCCCCAGCCGCACCGGGTCGGGTGACGGCGTATTTGGTGGAGATGCGTCCACCACTTCACGTGCGTATGCCTCACATTGCGCGGCTCCCAGCAGAACCGAAGGGACACGGCCAAGCGCCTCGGCACAGGCGAGACGCAGGAACTCGACAAGCCGCTCCGGGGAAGAGCCGGCCCCTCCATCCTGCGCGTCCGCCAGCAGCAACTCCTCCGCCAGCCCGTGCGAGGGGAGGGCGGGAGTCGTCCCGCGCATGTACGCGATCACACGTTGCAGGTCTTCGGCTGGCAGACGGCAGCGATGCCCGTTGACCGTGAGACGGAAGGGGCGCGTCGCAATGGCGGATGCCGGTGGCTCTGGAGTGCCCTCGACTCGAACACTGGGCGACCCGGGCACGCCGAGGTGACGCATGAGCGACGCGATCTCGCCCGTCAGCGTCTGCTCGATCGTGTGCCCCACCCGCTCATCCGCCAATGGGCCCGCCAGGGCGCCGCAGAGCTCCACGAGGACCGCTACGGGCGTGGTGGTGGCAACGGCGGCGGAAGTGGTGGTGGTGGCAGCGGCGGCGGAAGTGGTGGTGCCTTCAGACGACATGGTCCACCTGCTCTGCCACGGGCGCACCCTCGCCCGGCCCGCCATCGGCCTGATCCAGCTCGTCGATCGCGATCACCGGCACGTACGGAGCCACCACCATCATCAGACCTCGCAGCAGGACACGCGAGGAGGTGTCCGGGGCCACGAGCACGGTGTCGGCGTCCAACCCCGGCGGGAGCCGCTCGCGCAGCGCCCTGACCGCGGCCGGCGGCCCGGTGCCCCTCCCCGGGGGCCGGCCCTGGAGCGCGCCGGCGATCTCCTCGATCCACTCGCGCGGCACGGTCACACGCCGCAGCGATCGCTCCCCTCCCGGGAGCCGCTCGCCGAGCGCGCGGCGGATCGCGGCCACGGCCGGCTCGATCGGGCGCTCTCCGAAGGCCCCCTCGCCAAGCGGCTCGAGCACGTCGCGCCAATCGGCGACCGGCACCATCTCCGACACCAGGTCCCGGACTAGCCGGCTGAAGCGGATGCGGTCGCGGCGGCTCGGCAGCAGCTCCTCGACCGCCCGGGCGCCCTCCGGATCGAGGCTCCACATGTCGAGCAGCGCTTCGACCCGGTCGAGGTCGATGAGGCCGCCGAGATTCGCCCGCAGCACCGCCTCGAGCTGCGAGACGACATAGGCGAGCGGCTGCACACACGGCTCGGCCTGATCCCCAGCCAGCTCACGGTCGGCCTCGGCGATCCAGGCTCCAGACCTGCCCGTGACCGGATCGGGCGCCTCGATCAGGCGCTCGGCCGGGATGCCCAGCGTGCCCAGATGGGCCACGGACAGCGCCGAGAACACATACCCAAGCTGGGTCGCCCCGACGATCTGCACCAACCCATCCAGTTCAATTTCATATCCGCCGGCCGCGTCGCCGGGCATCTCCCGGAAGATGATGCCCGGCAATGTCACTCCCGTCTCCAGTTCGATGCGCGCCCTCATGGCCGGTAGGTGGTCGGTGAACAACACCCAGCTGGGGCCGGTGTCCTGCGGGACCAGTCCCGCCCCGAGGCGGACCACAGGCCGGAGGTCCATCGGCGCATAGTCCTCTTCCAGCAGCCCCAGAGCTGCGTGTGCCCGCCGATCGGCGGCCTCGGTTGCGGCTTGCCACACGTCCGCATCATCGGGGGACGCGTCGTGCAGCTCGGCGAAGGCTCGCCTCAGCATCCACAGGTCGGGGGCGCCGCCGGCCATGTAAGCGCAGGCATCCGCGATCGCGCTCCCGACGGCTCGCGCGTCCCCTGGCAGCTCGCGCCGAGCGGTCGCGAGCAGCGCGAAGCCGGCTTCGCGCTGGCCGCCCAGCACGCGGGCGCCACCCTCACACGCGGCCAGCGTGCCACCCAGCGCCGTGTCGCCCTGCAGGTGCCCGTCGGCAATCCTCCGGCCGAGCGCCCACCGGTCGGCGCTCGACCGGGCGCCCTCGGAGTCCGAGGATGCGGACGGGGATGGGGCGCGCGTGGGATCGCACAGTCGGGCGATCGTGGCGCGTATGCCGGCCTCGGCCTCCGGCCCCCGCGGCTCGATCGTTCCAGCGCGCGCGTATGCGTCGGCCGCCTGCTCCCAGCGCTCTTGCGCGCGGTGCACCCGCCCCAGCGCCATCCACACCGCCCATGCGACCGACGCATCCTGCTCGTACTCAGTGAGCGCCAGCTCCAGCTCGCGCACGGGATCAGGCTCGCGCAGGCTCCCGGAGAGCTGGGTGGGTTCGCCGACGACCCCGCGTTCACCACGCTTCAGCTGCAGGCGGTCGCGGATCTCGTTGTATGGGGCGCCCCCCAGGGCCTCCGCACGCTCGAGGGCTCCCGCGGCCTCGTCGTAGTCGCCACAGTTGGTGAGCGCCGTTGCGTACCAGTACCAGGCCGTGGGGTCGTGCTCGGCGACCGCGACCGCGCCGCGTGCGACTTCGAGCGCACACCCGGTCAGCCCCAGACCGCTGTACACCCGCGCGAGCTGGCTCCAGGCCGCGCCGTTGCCGGCCGCTTCCGCAGGATCGGTCACCGCCAGGCCGCGCTCGATCCAGCCAATCGCCTCCCACGCTGCCGTCGGACGCGTGGTTGGTGGCAGCCGGCCGCGCTCCTCGACGACAAGGCCGGCGACGTTGTAGGTCCACGCTTCGTCCGGCGGGGGTGGCTCGAGCTCGTAGCCTCGCATCCACAGCTCGAAGCTCTCGTCCAGCACGCGGGCGTCGGGTCGCAACGGATCGGCGACGTAGCTCGTCGCTCGCAACGCCTCCGCGAGCCCTCGGTAGGCGACTGGCAGCGCCGGGTCCAGCTCGAGCGCGATGCGCAGCTCGCCGGCCGCGGCCTGCGCGTCGTCGCGTTCGAGCAGGGCACAGCCGGCGTCGGAGCGGGCGCGCGCGGCCTCGCTGGTATGCCCCGCGCGCGCGAGCAGTTCGCCGCGCAGCGTGTACGCCTCGGCGTAGTCGAATCCGCTCATCATGCTCAAGTCCCGCCTCAAGCGCCTCCTCGACGGCGGCCAGGGCCTCCTCCCCGCGTTCTCCCGTGAGCGCCAGTGCCTGTGCCAGCGCGAGATGGCCCGCGCCGGGCACGCCGGTGAGCATCGCGGAGAGGGCGTGCCGCGGCGTTCGCGCCTGCACGGCCGCACGCGCTGCCGTTTCGTACCACTCGCGCGCCTCGCTGATGGCACCGCGGGCTTCGGCGGCCGCCCCGAGGCCGAGGAACGCGTCGGGGCGATCGCGCCCCGCCTCGAGCGCCCGCCGGTACTCGCCAACCGCCTCCTCCGTCCAGACCATCGCACGTCGCACATCGCCCAAAGCCGCGTGCACGAGCGCGCTCTCGGGGTCACGGAGAGCCGCCGCTTCGACGCGTTCGAGCGCCCACTCGGTGTAGCCCTGTCCGAGCAGCACCCGCCCGGCCAGCACCAGCATCGCCGCCTGGCGCGACGGGTCCAGCAGCGCTTGCGCCCCCGGCGGCCACGCCAGGCGCGCCACGCGCTCGAGCATGTGGGGCAGCGTGCCGAGACCGTACGCTTCGACCGCGTAGCCGAGACGCCTCAGCACCTCGAACGCCTCCGCAGCGCCGGCGGGCGCGGGCCACGCATGTGTCGCGATCCTCCGGCTCATTTCGCGCTCCCCCGCGATCAGCGCGTCCGCGAAGGACCGGGCGAGCTCGCTCATCCCCACATCCGGGTGCTCCCGGAGCGCCGCCTCGATCTCCCGGCAGCGGACTCCCCACCAGACCTCGCTGTACTGTCGTTCGGAGGCGATTTTCGCCTCGAACGCGCGCGTCTCCGCGAGCGTCTGACGCAGCTTCGACTCCCATCCTTCGACGGTCCCCAACGACTGCCCGATCAGCTTGTAGATCGCGTCGAAGTCCTGTGCCTCCGGGGCCGCTTCGAGCAACCGCGTGATCTCCTCGAAGTCCGGAGGCCCGCTCGCGATCACGCGCCTGGCCAGTCCGAGGAGACGCTGACTGGTCTTCACCGAGCACCACCTGCCGGCTCGAGCGCGACTTCCACCATCGCGCCGAGCACGTCCTGCCAGACGGCGTCCTGCCCATCGTCGAGCCCCGCCAGGTAGTCGTTCTGCTGTGCCGGCGCGCGTCCGGACAGCTCTTTTTTCAGCTGCAGCAGCCGCATCACGGTCCCGCGCCGCGTCTCCCGGTCGGGTGCGAGCTCGTCGAGGCGCTCGCGCCCTGCGTTCACCAGGTCGTTGGCGCGCTCCTCGATCTCGGCCACCCTGCTCTGCTGCTCGGCGCCACCGCTTTGCTGCTCGGCCGCAACCGCCTGTAGGGGCGATGGGGGCGCGAGGCCCGAAGGGATCTCGGCGGCTCCGTTGGTGGCAGCTCCCTCCTCGGGAGCCCGCACGCTGCGTCGCTCCGCCGGGTTGGTGGCCCCTAGCTCGACCGCCGGCGCGCGCTCGGGCTCGATCACGCTGCCGATCGTGTGCAGGAAGAGGATCGGCGTCCCGAACGCCCATGGAATTTTCTGCTTGAGCGACAGCATCCAGCGCGCCTGGTACACCGCCGCCTCGATCGTCTCGCCGCCCGCCAGGTCCTTGTAGAACCATTTGCTGAACTCGACGCCGTCATCGACGAGGGGATGGCGCATCGCCACGACCGCCGGGATCTGGGCACGCACCAGCTCCGGCGCAAGGCGCTCGAAGCTGAGCCCGCTGCCGCCGTCCTCCGCGCTGGACTCCCACAGCTGCAACACCACGACCGGCGGACGCCAGTTCGCGCGCCCAACCGCTTCGGCGAAGACGCTCTCCGACACCCAATCCTGCATTCCCTCGGAGTCGACGAGGGCGATCTCCGCCCCCGCCGGGGAGCGGGCACGGCCCAGTCCGATGACGTGCACAATGTGCGGCCGGCACTGAGCGATCGGGTCGGTGAAGCCCGTGCGGGTCGCATCCGCGCTGATGTGGAGCTCGACGTTGGCGCATTCGCGGATCGTCGTCTCGAGCTTCTCGAGCTCCACGTGCTTCATCTGCGCGTCGCTCGGCTCCGACACGAGCAGCAGCACCCGCAGCGGCCCGCGCTCGGGCGTATGCGAGGTGGCCTGATCCACCGGCAGATAGCGCGAGAGCACGAGGTCACCCTTGGTGGCGAGGAAGAACCCCGGGCGTGTGTCTGTGTGAGGCGCGAAAAGATACTCCCACGGCAGCCACGCCAGCTCGTAGGCGTCCTGCGCGAAGCTGAGTCGCACCACCAGCCGCCGCTCGGGCTTCCGTTCGTCGAACATCTGCAAGAACGTCCGTTGCACGTCGTCGACGAACAGCATCGAGAACAGATGCTCGCCGAGCACCTCGAGCTCCTCACGGCTCTGCACGCGGCGGCTGGTGAGTAGATCGTTGAACACCTCCAGCGTCCGCTTGCGGAGGTCGTCGCACCGCAGTTTTGCGTCGGACAGGTCGCCTTCCTGGCCGAGCTTCGTGCCGCGCACGGTCCCGTTGCGCGAGACGTCGAGCCTCAACCCGAAGTCCTCTCGCTGCTCATGCCGGTCGTTCATCGCACCGCCTCGCCGGCGGCGGGAGCGGGCGCGCCGGCGGGCGCCGCCGCGTCGAGCAAGCCGTTGCGGCTGCGCATGTAGAGCACGGGCGCACCGAAGTCGCGCAGCTGCTCGGTGTCCTCCCTCCCCGCCATCATCAGCCCCCAGCGCCCGGCCTGCACGGCCCGATCGACCGGCGCCCCGGCCGCGAGTTGCTCGTAGAAGGCGGTGCTGAAACCGACCGCGGTGCGGTTGGTGATCGGGTACTGCATCGCCACGACTGCCTGCACGTCGTGGCGCACGAGCTGCGGGGCGAGACCCGCGAAGTCAGCCTTGTAGTCGCTCGCCCCGCCCTCGCAGAGGTGCAGGAACACAAGCCGGGGCGTCGCCCCCGCCTGCGCGAACAGCTCGGCGAAGCGCTCGTCGTCGAGCCACAGCGCGCTTCCGTCCGCTTCCAGCAGCGCGATCTCACCGCGGCGCTGCTCCGGCAGGTACCTGCCGTGACCCATGAAGTGCACGACGTGCGGCCGCCCGCGCCGCAGCGCCTCCAGCAGCCCTTCGAGCGTCGTCTCCCGCAGCTCCTGGACCTCGACCGGGCGTCCCTGTGCGAGTCGCGTGATCGCCTCGATCGGCTCGTCCATCACGACCGGCCCGAGCTCGGCCGGCTTGGACACTGCGACGAGCATCCGCAGCGGCGGTTGCTCCGGCGCGAGCGACCCCCGACCGGTATTCAGCGGCAGGTAGCGGGACAGGACGAGGTCGACCGCGGTGGCGAGAAACAGGCCCGCGCGCGACTGCGTCGAGGGGCGATGGGTGTACTCCCACGGAAGACGACCGAGATCGGAGGCGGGCTCGCGGAACACCAGCTGCAGCCGCAGGCGCGTGCCGGCCTCGCGGGCGGCGATCAGCTCTCGTTCGAGCAGCAGCTCGACGTCGGCTGGCATCAGGCTGCGCCACAGCAGCGCGCCGAACAGCTCGAACTCCCGCCGCTGCTTCAGGCGCCGTTCGCGGACCAGGCCGTCGAACAGCTCGATCAGCTGGCGGTGCAGGGAGTCCAGCTCGACGGCTCCGCCCACCTCGCTGCCCGCGGCGCTCGACGCGCGGACCTCCCCCGAGCCCTCGATGCTCAGCGTCAGCTCGTGCTCGTCGGGCGAGCGCTCCGGCCTATTCCAGACTGTCGAGCCGTTGGGCGACATTTGCCAGTTCGCGCTCCTCGGGGTCGAGCTTGGCGTTTTGGAGGTTGGCGACGGCCCCGAGCTCGCCTTCCATCGCGGTCTCCTGCTTGCGCGCTTCGAGCTCGCCCAGCCAGCTCGCGAGCAGGCGTTTGTAGTCGGGCTGCGTGAGGTCCGGGCTCGCCAACATCGCGCGCTTGAGTGCATTGAAGTTGGCCTTCGCCTCCTGCCAGTAGTGGGGATCCGGCTTGGCGGCGAGATCCTGGGTGGTTTCCCAGAGCGGATAGAAGGACAGCAGCCGCTCGTCGTTGCGCGCGGTTCCCTGGCGCACGCTGAACAGCAGAAAGTCGCTGCCCCGGTATGGCTGGAGCCCGCCGTTCACGCGCTCGTGCAGCCGCGAGTCCTTGATGAAGAAGCGCTCCGGGTCGACGTTTTTCTCGTCGACGTCGAGCAGCGCGTGGAAGCCCGGCTCGAAGGCGATCCCGGCGCTTGGATTGACGCTGACGCGGTAGCCGAGCACCGATTGCGTGCCGTCGATTCCCAGCAGCGCCTCGACGCCGTCGAGCAGCGTCCCACCGAGCTTGACGTAGGTCGAGAAGACGGTGGAGGGGTCGAGCGCCGCCGTCACGTTTTCGAGCACCCTCAGCAATTGACCCGCATTGTTCTGGCGGGGCAGTCGGCTGAGCAGGATCGTGAGCTCGACCGGGCCGCCCTGGTAGGGATGGAGCCCCGTGACGGGGGTGTTGCGGAAGATCATTCCCTCCGGTGGATCCACGTCCTTGAACTCTTGCAGCAGCTTCGGCCCGACCACGAACGCAGCGGTCGTCTCTTCGCGGTCGTAGACGTAACGCGTCGCGACGAACGACATCGGGTCGAACTCCACGAACCACTCGCGCGCGTGCTGCAGGTAGAGCTCGTTGACGTAGACCTGGAAGTAGTGCTGGCGACTCGCGAACGGGCTCCCGAGGCCGCCGCCGTCGAGTACGCGAGCGGTGGGGATCGCGAAGGCGGCGCGAGTCAGCGCGGGGGCAGCTTTCGCACTACCCCAAATCTTCTGGATTCGCTCGACCAACGCCACGGCAATCGTCCCGACCCGCAGACTACAGGTTTGCTTCACGTTATGTATAGAGTTCAGCAGATCGCAAATTCGGCTGATTGCCCTGCAAGCCGTCGAGGACGTGAGGTAGGGTTGGCGCCGATGTCGGGGGCCGGCTACAAGCCGCTGCGCGACCGCCCCGCGTGGGCGGCGCTCGCCGCGCACCACAACGCGATCGCGGGGACGCACCTGCGCGAGCTGTTCGACGCAGACCCAACGCGCGGGGAGCGGATGACGGCGGAGGGCGCGGGGCTGTACTTGGACTACTCCAAGAACCGCATCAGCGACGAGACGCTCGGGCTGCTAGTGGCGCTCGCCGAGCAGTCGGGCGTGGCAGCACGCATGGAGGCGATGTTCAAAGGCGAGCGGATCAACGTGTCGGAGGACAGGGCGGTGCTGCACGTGGCGCTGCGGATGCCGAAGAACGCCTCGCTGGTGGTGGAGGGCGTCGATGTGGTGAAGCAGGTGCACGAGGTGCTGGAGCGGATGGCAGCCTTCGCCACGCGCGTGCGCTCGGGCGCGTGGACGGGCCACACCGGGAAGCCGATCCGCAACGTGGTGAACATCGGGATCGGCGGCTCGGACCTCGGCCCGGTGATGGCGTACGAGGCGCTGCGCCACTACTCCAAGCGCGACATGACATTCCGCTTCGTCTCCAACGTGGACGCCACCGACTTCGTCGAGGCGACGCGCGACCTGAACCAAGAGGAAACACTGTTCATCGTCAGCTCGAAGACGTTCACAACGGTCGAGACGATGACGAACGCGCGCTCGGCACGGGAGTGGTTGATAGGGGGATTGGGAGGGGGCAGTGGCGGCGCCGAGGACGCGATCGCAAAGCACTTCGTCGCGGTCTCCACCAACGCAGAGCTGGTATCGCAGTTCGGGATCGACACCGAGAACATGTTCGGCTTCTGGGACTGGGTAGGGGGGCGCTACTCGATGGACTCGGCGATCGGACTGTCCACTTTGCTCGCAATTGGCCCCGAGCGCTTCGAAGAGCTGCTGGCAGGCTTCCACGCGATCGACGAGCACTTCCGCAACACCCCCTTCGCGCAGAACCTGCCCGTGCTGATGGGCCTGCTGGCCGTCTGGTATGGCAACTTCTTCGGCGCCGAGACGCACGGGGTGATGCCCTACGACCAGTACCTGAAGCGCTTCCCCGCCTACCTGCAGCAGCTGACGATGGAGTCAAACGGCAAGCGCGTGACGCTCGCGGGCGCCGAGGTGGACTACCAGACCGGCGCGGTCTACTGGGGGGAGCCGGGCACCAACGGCCAGCACAGCTTCTACCAGCTGCTGCACCAGGGCACGAAGCTCGTCCCCGTGGACCTGATCGGTTTCGCCCACAGCAACAACCCCCTCGGCGAGCACCACGACCTGCTGATGTCAAACGTCTTCGCCCAAGCCGAGGCGCTCGCGTTCGGCAAGACCGCGGAGCAGGTACGCGCCGAGGGCACCCCCGAGGCGATCGTCCCCCACCGCACGATGCCCGGCAACCGCCCCACCAACACGATCCTCGCCCAGCGCCTGGACCCCCACACGCTCGGCGCGCTCGTGGCGTTGTACGAGCACAGCGTCTTCACCCAGGGCGCGATCTGGGACATCGACTGCTTCGACCAGTGGGGCGTGGAGCTCGGCAAGGCGCTCGCCAAGAAGATCGTCCCCGAGCTGCAGAGCGTGGCCGAGCCGAGCCTCGGCCACGACAGTTCGACCAATGCGTTGATCCGCCGCTATCGAGCAATGCGCCGGCGCTGACCGGTCAGGCTCCAGGGTACTGCGCCGGCGCTGACCGCTCAGCCGCCCGTCTGAGCCTGAAGCGTCCGCGTCACATCCAGCCCCCGCGAGGTGAGCGACCACGCGTTCGGCTCCCCTTTGGCGTGGTCGCCCCCAACGTTGCCGATCAGCCCAAGAACCTGCAGCCGCGCCAGCAGCTTCGAGATCTGCCCCTGGTCAGAGATCCCCGCAGCGGTAGCGACCTGGCGGTTGCTCGGATGAGACCCCCGCCCGCCAAGCGAGTCGATCGCCATCAGCACCCGCACCGTGCGGTATGTCAGCCGCATGTCGAGCTCCCGCAGCGGATCGACCCGCGGCACGACCGGCCGGCGCGCGCGTGGCGCCGGCCGCCGCTGCTCGCGCTCGGATGCAGCCGCGCCCAGGTAGGGCAGCACGATCATCCCCATCAGCGGGTTGAGGAGTGAGAGCAGCGGCTTGGTGGGTCGCGGGGAATCGGGCGCGCCGGTGGAGCCCTTTGCCTTCCGCGCGGCCTGCTCGACCAGCCGTGCGTGGATCACCGCGAGCACCGCCCCGACCAGGCCCTCGGCCACCAGGCGCTCGGGCCGCCTGGCCGCTTTGCTCTCCAAGCGCCCCTCGTGCACCACGTCAACGAGCCTCCGCACGACCAGGGTGCGGCGCTCCAACGCGCGGTCCCCACCACCGAGCGCCCCCACCACGCAGAGGTACCCAAGCTCCGGCTCCGCGTCCAGGAAGCAGAGCGCGGCCTGCAGACCCGCCCGGACGCGCTCCCGCCACTTCCCAGCAGCCTCGTACGTAGGCACGACCGTCTCGGCGGCGCGGGCGATCGCGATATCGAACGCGGCGAGGAAGCAGTCCTCGCGATCGGTGAACAGCTCATAGAACGTCCGCCGCGAAACACCGGAGCGGGCGACCACATGCGCGACGGTGACCGCCCCGGGGCCGCGCTCACGCACCAGCTCCCCCATCGCACCAATAATCCTCGCGCGCTGGATCTCCCCCACGCGCCCCCGGCCCGAGCCACCGGATACCGCGTGCCCGGGGCCGACCATCAACCCATCCCCCGTGGGCGCGGCAGCTACGGACCCGCGCCCCTTGCGCCCGGGGGCCGAACCATTGACCCCCGGGGGTGCCTCCCCTCGGCTGCGCGCAGGCATCCCGATCATCGCCTTTCCTACTTCTTGCTGCCCTTCTTCGACTTGCCGTGAGCCTTGTGCTTCTTCTTATGCGAGACCTTCTTGGTCTTGGGGCACCCAGTGACCGAGATCTTCGTGCTCTGGCTGATCACGAGCCCGTTCTGCCCGACCATTTCCGTCGGCATCAACAGCTTGCCGGCGGCCTGGGCCTGGCACAGGTTCCCGTTCGCGCTGAGCGCCGGGTATTCCCGTTTCGGGAGTTCCAGTTCGAACGTGGAGAACGGCACATCCGGGACCGTGGAGAACGTTGCGGTGGTGATGCCCTGTTTGCTGATGAACGTTTCGCCGTGCACCTGCACCGTCACGCCATCCTCGCCGGTGAGGACCATGATCAGTTCCGGGTACTTCGCGCCACCGTGGCTCACGAAGTACGCAGGGCCCTTGAGGCCGCCTTCGAGAACCGGGGTCGTGACATGCGCTTCGCCGACTCTGGACGCCGTCGGGCAGTTGCTCGGGGTTTTCCGCGAACACCTTTTCCAGGCAGGCCTTCTGCAGCGTTTTCAACGGCGAAGGCAGCTGTTTCGGCAGCGACACCTTGACCTCTTGCGACGTTCGCTTTCGTGCCCTGCGCACCCGATGGCAAGCGTCAATTTCACGTGCAGGCTCGCGCCTTCGGTCCTGGAGGTCTTTGCTTCGGTGGAGACCTTGAATTCCGGCTTGAACGACAGCGACCCACAGTTCGTCACCTGGAACGGCGTGCTCACGTTCGCCGTGGCGCCTTCTGAGCTTTCGAGCTCCCCGGTGAGCTTCATCGGTTCGCAGCTGGTCGGGTTGAACACGAACCCGGGACGGTTCACCGTCACGTTGATGTGCTGCAACTGCAACGGGATCCCATCCAGGATCGTCGGGAACGGGTCGCTCACGACCGTCAGCTGCGCGGTCGTCGGGTCCACCTCGACCTTCGAGCGGACCACCTCGGTCCCGAGGTTGAACGGGCCCGCGACCGCCGGCACAACGACATCCACGCCGAACGGCGCGCCCTCATAGGGCCCGGTGATGTACGCCTTGCCGTCTTCAACGGAATAGGGGTCGTTGCCAAGACCAGCGCTCGCGATCACCTGCCCGATCTGGCTTTCCGCCGGGCAATCCCCCGTCGCGGCCTGCGGTTCCCCGCACAGCTTCACGCCCTGCAACCCCGCAGAGATCCCCGGCGGGAACACGACCGAGAGTTTCCCGAGCGCCTGGTCAGCGTCCGGGCGCGTCATCGTCATCGTCAGCGGCGTATACGCACCAGCCTGCAATGTTCGTCGTCCCCGCCTCAAACCCAGGCTGAAACGGCTCGCGGGCTCTGGCACGGCGCGCCATTCGGGCCGCTGGTGATCTGGAAATGCGAGGTCGGCTTCGCCGCCGGGCCACCAGACCACGGTTCAAACGACGCCTGCGTGGTATACGTGCCGCACAACGGCGGTGTGCTCAACGGCGCCCTGTCCGTCCCGAAGAAGTCGAGCTTGAAGTCGCTATAGGGCAGCTGCGGCGTATTTTCGAACGTCGTCACGAGCTGCCCCGTGACCGGGTCAAGCGACACCTGGCCCGCGACCTTGATCCGCACCCCCGCAACCGGGGCTTCCGCGAAGACATACAACGCGATCAACGACCCAAACGGGTTTTCATCCTGCGTCGCCAGGTACACCGCTCCGGTCAACGGTTCCGGCAGCAGCGGCGTGTTCGCTTCAACGGTGCCGACCTTCGACGCTTGCGGGCACGTCGGCGCTTCCGCCGTATACAGCCCGATCTCCGCCGGGGTGCACGCCAAAAGACCATCCGCCGCACTCGGGCTGATCTGCACCCCTTCCGGTAGCGCGACCGTCGTGTTCTTCACATCGGCCTCCCCAAGCCCCACCGGGTTCACCGTACCCTCCTGCGGCACATGCAGACCGACATTCAACCCCGTCGGGGTACTCCCCCCCGTACCATCCGGTTCAACACCAATCGTCGGGCTGAAATCAAGTTTTTCGCAGCCCACCAGCTCCGGCATCGACGCGGACCTCGTCCTTTCCCCGGAGAAGTCCCCCGGTTCCTCCCACGAGTCCACGCTGAGCGTCGCCGTGCGCGGCTGCCCACACGACGTCGGATTCATCAACAACGGCAACGGCGGCGTCTGCACCGGACATTCACCAAACGATTCAGGAAGCCCCCCCTTTTCTGGGCCCGCCAAAGGGCTTTCCCGTTCGTCTTTACCTTCAGCCAAACCGTCAGGCTCGTAAGGATTGAGCGGCTTATTCCCTATCTTGAGGCAGCTTCCGCGCAGATCGTTGTGGATCGGGTCCGCGGGCACACCCCAGAGCGTCACCTTGCTCGCGAATATATCCAGGGTCTGGTTGATGTCAGACACGCGAGTCGTTAGACCATAATCCCCGCCCGTACGGACCGTCGTGTCCAGGAACACAGGCGTGCTGTTTCCCGCGAGGAAACCGAACTCAGCCGCAACACCCACAGGAGGTTCCAAGTTATAAAGCGGGCTATTGAGATCATTAGGTTCCTGGAAGCCAGTGGGGGAAGTGAAGTAGGTGCTCGCTATCCCGACCACCGTTTCGTTCGAGCATTCAAGCTTAATGAATGCTATATAGCTGCACTTCAATGTGGCGTTTGGATCCCCGACAAACCCCGGGGGCAGTTCCAGCCTGACATCCTTCGGATTTCCTTCCGGGAGAACGAATTTTCCTCTTTCTCCTTCGATTTTGGTTTCCGGAGCCTGGTTCAACACAAAGGTGGTCGTCAGCGCATAGGGATGCGACCCGGCCTGCACATCAGGGGACCCGTTCTGATTAGTCACCCCAATCGCGAACTTTTCCAAGCCGAAACTCGCCACCGCACCGGGCACAAACGCAAACATCACAAACAGCAAAGCAGGCGCGAACAACAGGAGGAACCTCGAACGCTTGAACATTTACTTTGCCCTCCCATCGATATGAGCAGACTTCCTCGCCCTATGCTTCTTGGGCTTCCGCCTGACGCACTTACTTCTTCTGCTCTTCACAAAGCCCCTCTGACATCTCACCGTCTTCTTCGCTACCTTCTTCGGTGGCGGCGCAGCGGCGACCGGGCCGACGTTGCCGGCGCCGGAGAACGTCGCGCTCGACGGCGCCCCAAAGACCGCTGGCTGCGGAGAGGCAGGGGGCTTGCACGAATCGCCGTTATCACACGCCGACGGCACCACCACAGCCGGAAAGCCACCATCGACCCGCGCGTCATACACAGCAACGCGATCATCACCCTGATCCTGCGACACGAGCGGTTCCGCGGTCCCGAAGAACACATCGTTCCCGCTCGCGCTCGCATCCAGGAAGAACGATTCCTGCCCACCCGCCACATTAGAGATCGGATAGACATGGCCATCCTCATACTCGTACACATTCTGGTGACCATCGCTGGCATGCGGCACAAGCGCATCTTCACTATCAAAGAACAACACACCACTCTCAAGCAGATTACGCAACCGATACTCCTGATCCGCCTGCTTGACAACGGGACTCCCCGTCAAACCAACTAGCCTCGACGGGCCGACCGGCCGCGCACCACTCGGGTCACACGACGCGCACACCAAGCCGCCCGTTTCAGCATCGTAGAGATAGATCTCACTGTCCAACGCACCCGTGTTCGCATCATGATTATCATAGCCAGTCAATTCTAGGCTGGACATGAACGCCAAACGCGTCCCGTCCAGCGTCACCACAGCCCGATTTGTTATCGGGCCGCTCCCGTATCCTCCTTCACTAGGATCCCCATTCCAGTCTGTTTCGTCGTCCGCCGCGAGCGTCGCGATGAACGTCGGAGCGCCACCATCATGGGAGACATAGAGGTTCGGCTGCCCCAACTTGGCATCACCCGCGAGATCGCCCCTGGCGACGAAATACACATACGAGCCGTCTTCTGAGATCTGCACCACGCCCTGCACCGCGGCGCCTTCCGCAGCGTCGGCTCTATCAACAGTCAGATCCTTTAGATCGCACCTGAGCGGGATCTTGTGACCCGCTTCTTCTTCCATTAGTTCACACTCATAGAGATTCGCCGCGTTATCAGCGAGACCCGTGTATGCGTCTTCGGTCAACTCCGCCCTGCTGGTGAAGAACACCTTCGAGCCATCCGCGCTCGCACCCCAGTATCTAGCCCACTGCGGACCATGAGGATCTTCCGTCGCGCGCTGCGAAGCCGACACCTCGACCGTGCAAGCATCTGCAGCTACCTCGCATTCACCTTTCGATCCAATTTCACTCTGTGGCTGTTCGACGTTATCACGCAGATACAGCTGACCTGCTTCACCAGAACCGGGAGTCGTGAAGAAGACACGCGAACCATCGGAAGACACAGCATGCCAAGTATCCGCTTCGACTGGCACGAGTTCTACGTTGCCGGCCCCTTCTTTGATGCTAACCCCGACGTGGGCGCTCATCGGTTCACCGCTGTTGGCAACACTCACGGGAATCGGAGTCACCTCACCTTCCACCCACTCATATACCGAGACCGAGCCTTCTTCGACACCCGAGAAGACCACACGGCTGAGATCCGTGGAGGTACCCATCGTAAAAGCGAACCTATTGAGTGTGTATACTTGCCTTTTCATGTTTTGAGGTACGTTTGACAGCCACTGGTAGGAGCCATTAGCGAAATCATCCAGGTATGACTCGTAATGCCCCGCGGGAGGTTCGCCGGCGAGCGGTTCATCGGTTTCCACGACACCCTCCGAAAGTTCCGGCGTAAAAGCCATAGTTTCGAAGGGAGCAAGCGCAGCGATTTCATAGGCCTCGTACGGTGGCGTGATCGACTGCGTCGACCAGCCCCCTGGCCCACGCCGCGAGAGAAACTGATTCTCATAGAAAGAGCCCGCCGGGTCAGCGAAACTGCCCCTAGAGGCAAAGACGATCGCTTCACCCGAGACCGCAGCACGAGAACTGACAACGAACGAATCGGTCGCGTCCTGCCCGTTCGCATCGGCCGGGGACACCAGCTCATACGCGCGACAATCGGGGAGCCCCAACCCATAGGGCTGTTCTGCACGCAGCTGTTCGTTGGGACAGCTCCCCGAGGACCCCGACACCGGAGCAGTCGGCGTCGTCAGCGCTTTCCCCGGCCCATCGAACGTTTCGGTTTCATCAACCGCTACCACTCGATAGTAGTAAGTGGCGCCCGGCTGCAGCCCGGTTACCCTTACGCTGACCGGCACGCGGCTCGTGCCCGACCCGATCGCTTCACTCGGCACCGGCAGGCTCGTGCCGTGTGGAGCGCTCGAGGTGTACGGGCTCGTGTCGTATTCGAAGTGATAGCTCGTGCTGGATTCGTTGGGGTCGATGTCCGCCTGCAGCGTCGCGGCGGTCGCTTCGACGCCTGTGGCCTGCTCTTCGGTGATCCCCGCGCCGTGGGTCGTGAACGTCACAGGCGCCCCCAGGGCAGTTTCGCCCGCGGCGTTGCGAGCGAGCAGACAGAAAGTATAAGTTGTCCCCGGCAACAGGCCACTCAACGGCTGAGACTCGGTTTCTTTGGAAAGCACTATACCGGCTGGCACGGGCGCGGTCTTGCCACCTTCGCACACCGTCGCGGATTCCCGGTAGAGAAATTCATACGTGCCCACTTCAAGAGCGTTTTCGGGGTTCAGTTCCTCCACTTCGCCATTCAGCGTGGCGGTCGTGGTCGTGACCGGGTTGGCTGCTCCCGTCACCGGCGCTTCCGGAGCGGCCGCCAACGCCGGAGCACTCGACAACACCAGCCCCCCCACCAGCGCGCACAGCGTTGCCACAGTTAGCCTACGAGCAGCACTCATCGAACCACCGCCTCCTTGAGTACGGAGGGGATGAAGACCCCTCGCCAGGTCACACCACCACTACACACACGCGCACACGCGCGCGAGAACACCACAGGCGCCACACGCAGAAAACCGCGCGAGGGCCCACGAGACGCAGCCTCAACCCCCACCCCCGCGGGGGTGCTTGGCCGACCGGCCGCAACCGGTCGCAGGGAGCGCTTTAGGTCGAGCCCCCTAGACGAAGAGAGAGAGAGAGAGAGAGAGATGCGACAGCGCCAAGCTGGCGCATCTAGCATCACTCACCGAGCGCGGTGCAACGACTCTCATTACGCTGTTCCCTCTCAAAGACACGCGAAAACCAACTCCCTCATCGAGACGACCCGGTCCCTCTCCCAGAGAAACCCCTGCCAAAACAATGTCTAAAGGCCAGGCCACAGAGGCCCTGACCCCAACCAGACCCTTATGTTCAAAACAGCCTTTCGCCCGGGCTTGGGCGACAAGGTAAGACTACTATATCCACACCGCGAGGCACTTGTCAAGTCCTAGGCTCCGCAGGCCATCAACCGGCCACCCACAGGTAGGCGGGTTACTTACCCCGATGCAGACCGATGACGCAGCCCGGCGACGCGGAGGGCGTCAAGTTCAAACGCGACGAGCTCAGACCAGCGGATGGCGCCAGCTCAGGCCCTCGAACCGAGCGAAGCCCCGATCCGTGGTGATCCACTCGCTGCCCGACTCGATCGCGAGTGCGGCAAGGTAGGCGTCGGGGATGCGGTTGCCCCGCGCGCCGGTGGCGCGGCAGAGGTCGACGAAGATCTTCCAGTGGCGCGGCCCCGGCGCGAGCTCGACCGTGTTCGGGCTGCCGCGCAGCAACTCCACGAACTCGAGTGCGGTATCGAGCGGCGTGGGTTGCGCGAACACGCGGGGGTGCGTCACGATCCGCAGCACACCGCTCAGCACCAAGCTCGCGAGGCCGACCGGCGCGCTGCCGTTGAGGACCGTCTCCAGCCACACTCCCATCCGCTCGTTCTCAGGCGTGCCGCCCCGGTGGGCATACACCAGCACGTTGACGTCGGGCAGGATCAGAGCAACCCGTCCATCAGGTCGCTCAATGCCGCCGAGTCATCGAGATCCACGCCGGGAAGCGTCTCCGCGCCACCGAACCGGCGTATCGAGACACGCTCCCCCGGCCCCGTGGGCCGCAGTGCGAGCGAGCGCCGCAGAGCGCCTTCGATCAGCGACCCGAGCGTCGTGCGGTCGGCCGCCGCCCGCTGCTTCGCAGCTGCCAGCAGATCGTCGTCGAGACGGATTGTCGTACGCATCGCATCAAAGCATATCAGCCTTGCATCTTGATGCTCGCACACGTACAAGGCCCGTGCTGCCGGCGGCATTGCGGTAGCTGTTCCAACATCTCGTTCCACAAAAGACGCCCTCTTTCATCCAATGTGAGATGCAGATCGAGGCACCTCTATAGGTAGGTGACCTCGACCCCCAGCCGCTCGTAGGTGGCGGCGGCACGGCGGTCGCAGCTGAGCAGGCGATATCCGTGGTGGGTGGCTGTGACCGCAACCATCGCGTCGTAGACGGCGCCGCCGGCGATCGAGAGCCCGGCCAGTCGCGCGATCAGATCGCGTCGCTCGGACTCTGGCAAGACCATCCGCCTGCCGGGATAATCCTTTCGCAGGTACTCAGCCACCAGCTGCGGCACCGCCCGGAATGGCTCTGGCAGGCGCGTCAGGACCGAGTAGGACTCCAGCTCCGCGTGCGCCACCAGGTCCCTCGCATCGCCAAGCGCCTCGATCGCCGCCTCGTGGTGCTGATTCCAGTCGGCGAAAGCGGCGATCACGACACTGCTGTCGGGAGTCGCCGCGGCAGGCTCGGAGCTCACCGGCGAATCTGTTCCAGCGTCTCGCGCACGAGCTCGGGCGTCAACGTCGGCATCGGACGGTCGGCCACGGCCACAAGCCGTCCTTCGCGCTCCTCCAGGTGCATAGGGGTGGTGGGATGCACCACCTCGAGCCGCCCATCCACCGTGCTCAGCTCCAGCTTCTGCCCCGGCCTGAAGCCGAGCTCATCGCGCAGCCGCTTGGGAACCACGATCCGCCCGGCAGAATCGATGGTAGTGATCATGGCATGGAATATACCATTCAGAGCACCAGTGGCGACATGGGAGCTTATTTGCAAGATCTTCCACCCGCCGCTAGTGTTAAAGAGCAGTTTTTCTCCCAAACCGCTGCAATGACCCCTGCTAACTCACACAACTTGCCCGAGATCTTCCGCCCTGAGAACAGCAGGTGGGCGAGCCGGGCCGTCAAACGGGGTGAGATTCGCAGGCTGGCGCGGGGCCTGTACACGACCAATCTCGATGAGCCGGCCGAGCGGCTGGTGCGGCGTCGATGGTATGACGTCGCCGCGCTCTACTTTCCCCAAGCGGTGATCGTCGATCGTAGCGCCGTGCTCGCGGGACCCACCGACGATGGCTCGCTGTTCCTGGATGTCGGTCCCCGTCCGACCAGCCCTCGCCCGGTGGCGCTCTCAGGGCTCACGCTGCGGCCCCGCAACGGGCCCGGGCCGGTGGAGGGCGACACCGAGTTCATCGGCCTGCGCATCTCCAGCCCGGCGCGGATGGTGCTGGATAACCTGCGCCCCTCTCGGGCCCGCTCGGGCGCATCCCGCACACTCCAGCGCGAGGAGCTCGAGGAGCACCTCGATCGCATCGCGCGCCTCCGCGGCACGGGGGCGCTGACCGAGTTGCGCGAAGGCGCCCGGGCAATCACGCCGGCACTTGGCGCCGAGGCACAGCTCGCCGAGCTCGACGACCTGATCGGAGCATTGCTGGGCACCCGCGCCGGTGACCTGCGCACCCCGGCAGCAAAGGCACGCGGCGCGGGCCTCCCCTACGACACAGACCGGCTGCACCGTTTCGAGCTGCTGCGTGCCGAGCTTGCGAGGCAGGACTTCGTCGAGCGCCCGGCGCCCGCCGACCCCGAGCGTCTGTTCGCGTTCTTCGAGGCCTATTTCTCGAACTGGATCGAGGGCACGGAGTTCGAGGTCGAGGAGGCAGAAGGGATCGTCTTCCAGGGACGCATTCCCGCACAGCGCCCCGCCGACGCGCACGACGTGCGGAGCACCTTCGAGGTGATCGCCGACCCCGCGCTGCGCAGCCGGCCACCCAGAGATGTCGAGACGCTCGAGCGATACATGCGTGAAGTCCACCGGCGCATCATGGAAGGCCGGCCGGAGACCATGCCCGGGCAGTACAAGGAACAGGAAACCAGGGTGGGCATGACGCACTTCGTGCACCCCGAGCTGGTGCGGGGCACGCTGCACGAAGGCTTCACCGCCCATCAGACCCTCCCTCCCGGGCTGCCACGCGCGATCTACGCGATGTTCCTCATCGCCGAGGTGCATCCGTTCACCGACGGCAACGGCCGCGTGGCGCGGGTCCTGATGAACGCCGAGCTGAGCGCCGCGCGGCTGTGCCGCGTGATGGTGCCGATGTCCTACCGCGACGAGTACATGGGCGCCTTGCGCGCACTCAGCCACAACGACAACCCAACGCCACTGTGGCGCGTGATCGACCGCGCCCAGCGCTGGGCAGCGCTCATGACCTGGACCGGCCACGACCGCGTCATGGAACTGATGCACGCGACCAACGCGCTCGCCCCACCCGAGAGCGCCCGCGAGCTCAACCTGCATCTGCTCGATCCCAGCTGATACAGACCCATCTACGCCGGCGCAGATGGATGCCCTTGAGCGTCGCCGTCGTGACCCCAACCGGTTCGGCGGCGAGCGTGTCCGGGGCTTCCACGAGGCGTCCCGCACCGCATAATGCCGGTTCCTCAGCGGCCGGGCTCCGTTGAATCCTCGATGAGCTCGAGGAATCGGGCGGGAGGGAGGATTGGCAGCTGCTGGGCCAACGCCAGGAGGTGTTTGTCGCCGGAGACGAGGATCGCCCGCTCCGCGGCGGCGAGAGCGAGCAGGTAGTCATCACCCGGGTCAGCCGAACGGGGCGGCACCTCGGCAGGGTCCTCCACCACGGTGGCGTTACGGGTGAGCCATTCGATCAGCTCAGTGGCAGTCTGCGGGTCGATCCGGCCGCGCAGCTCGGGGTAAGCGAGAGCGCGCCCCAGCTCGGCGAGCAGCGCCGTGGAGACAATCAGCTCGAACAGGCCCCGCTGCCAGGCCAGCAGCGTGCGCGCGGGAGCGCCCTCGGGAGAGAGCAGCGCGGAGATGACCACATTCGGGTCGAGGACCGCGCGCACCGCTCAGCGCGATCGCCGTCTGGTGGCGTGCTGGGCCTCCACGGCAAGCGCCATCGCGTCCTCTTCGGACATCCGGTTCCCGGCCCACATCCGCTCCAGCAAGTCGAGCCCCAGCTCGCGCCGCAGCGCGTCCTCGATCACCTGGCTGTCACCCCGGCCGGAGCGGGCCCCCGCGATCTTTACGGCCCGCAGGACATCCTCGTCGACGGTGAGAGTAGTCCGCACCTTCGCCATAACGGCATCATAGCATCAAGATGCTGCCACCACGCACGGTCAGCTGCTTGTCTGAGCCTGAAGCGTCCGCGTGACGTCCCGCCCCCGCGAGGTGAGCGCCCACGCGTTGGGCTCCCCTTTGGCGTGGTCGCCCCCGGCGTTGCCGATCAGCCCGAGCGCCTGCAGCCGCGCCAGGAGCTTGGAGATCTGCCCTTGGTCGGAGATCCCCGCGGCGGTCGCGACCTGGCGGTTGCTCGGATGAGATCCCCGCCCGCCAAGCGAGTCGATCGCCATCAGCACCCGCACCGTGCGGTACGTCAGCCGCATATCGAGCTCACGCAACGGATCCACCCGCGGCGCAGTGGGCCGCCGCGCCCGGGGCGCCGGACGCCGCTGCTCACGCTCAGAAGCGGCCGCGCCGAGGTAGGGCAGCACGATCATCCCCATCAGGGGGTTGAGGAGCGAGAGCAACGGCCTGGTGGGCCGCGGGGCGTCGATCGCGTCGGTGCCGACCTTCGCGTTCCGCACGCCCCGCTCGACCAGCCGCGCGTGGATCACCGCGAGCACCGCACCGACCAGGCCCTCGGCGACCAGGCGCTCGGGGCGCCGAGTGGATTTGCTCTCCAGGCGCCCCTCGTGCACGACATCCACGAGCCTGCGCACGACAGCGGTGCGGCGCACCAACGCGCGGTCCCCACCGCCGAGCGCCCCGACCACGCAGAGGTACCCGAGCTCTGGCTCGGAATCGAGGAAGCAGAAGCGCGGCCTCGAGGCCCGCCCTGACGCACTCCCGCCACTGAGTCGAAGCCGCGTACGCCGGGACCACGCTCTCCGCGGCCCTGGCGACCGCGATATCGAACGCGGCGAGAAAGCAGTCCTCGCGATCGGTGAACAGCTCATAGAACGTTCGCCGCGAGACCCCCGAGCGAGCCACCACGTGCGCGACTGTCACCGCCCCCGGGCCGCGCTCACGGACCAGCTCGCCCATCGCCGCAACGATCCGCGCGCGCTGAATCTCCCCAACCCGCCCACGGCCGGTGGCCCCAGATGCCGCGACCCCGGATGCGGTGGCCCTGGATGCTGCGGCCCCGGGCACCGCAGCCGCAGAGGCCGAGACCCCACGTACCGTGGCCCCAGGGGCCGAACCATTGACCCTCGAGACCACACCTCGGCTGCGCGCAGGCATCGCGACCATCGCCCTTCCTATTTCTTCCTGCCCTTCTTCGGCTTGCCGTGAGCTGTGCGCTTTGTCCTGTGATGCGCCTTCTTCTTCGACGCCCGCTTGTGCGCCGACTTCGGGCAGCCCGTGACGGAGATCTTGGTGCTTTGGTTGACTTTCAGCCCGTTCTGGCCGACCAGTTCAGTCGGCATCAACAGCGTCCCCTTGCACAGGTTCCCGTTCGCGCTCAACGCCGGGAATTCCCGTTTCGGCAACGTCAATTCGAACGTAGAGAACGGCACATCCGGGACCGTGTTGAACGTCGCGCTCGTGATCCCCTGTTTACTGATGAACGTTTCGCCATGCACCTGGACGGTTACGCCGTCCTCACCCGTGAGGACCATGATCAGTTCCGGGTACTTCGCGCCACCATGCGACACGAAATACGCCGGACCCGACAACGGGCCTTCCAGGACCGGGGTGCTGACCGTCGCCTCCCCAACCCTCGACGCCACCGGACAACTGCTCGGGTTTTCCGCGAACACCTTTTCCGTGCAGGCCTTCTGCAGCGTTTTCAACGGCGACGGCAGCTGTTTGGGCAGGCTCACCTTGACCCTCGCGACGTTCGCTTTCGTGCCCTGCGCACCCGCCGGCAACGTCAACGCGACGTGCAGTGTCGCGCCTTCGGTCCGGGAGGTCTTCGCTTCGGTGCTCACCTTGAATTCCGGTTTGAACGCAAGCGACCCACAGTTCGTGACCTGGAAAGGCGTCGCGACATCGGCTTTGGCGCCTTCGGTGCTTTCTAGCTCCCCGGTCAGCTTCATCGGTTCGCAGCTGGTCGGGTTGAACACGAACCCCGGACGGTCAATCGTCACGTTCACGTGCTGCAACTGCAACGGGATCCCATCCAGAATCGTCGGGAACGGATCGCTCACCACCGTCAAGTGCGCGTCCGTCGGGTCCACGTCCACCTTGGAGCGCACGATCTCCGTACCCAGATTGAACGGGCCCGCGATCGCCGGGACTACTATCTCCACGCCGAACGGGTCGCCCTCGTACGGGCCGGTGATGTACGCCTTCCCGGTTTCCACCGAGTAGGGGTCCCCGCCCAGGCCGGCGCTTGCGACGACCTTCCCGATCTGGCTTTCCGCGGGGCACTGCCCAGCCGCCGCCTGCGGTTCCTCACACAGCTTCACACCCCGCAGGCCAGCCGACACCCCTGGCGGGAACACGACCGAGAGCTTGCCGAGCGTCTGGTCGGCGTCCGGGCGGGTCATCGTCAGCGTCAGCGGGGTATACGCCCCTGCCTGCAGGTTCAGCGTGCCCGCCTCGAACCCGGGGCTGAACGGCCTTGGGCTCGAGCACGGCGACCCCTGCGGGCCGGTCGTGATGTCGAACGTCGAGGATGCTTCCACCGGCGGGTTGCCCGACCACGGCGTAAACGACGCTGTACTCGTATACGCCCCACACGACGGCGGGGTCGTCAACGGTGCTCTTGCTGACCCGAAGAAGCTGAGGTTCAGTTCGCTGAACGGCAGCTGCGGGTTTTCGCTGAAGACCGCTGTGACACGACCCGTCACCGGGTCAAGCTCCACCTGACCCGCCTGCTTGACCCGCACACCAGACACCGGGTCTTCCGCGAGGATATAAATCGCGACCAAGCTCCCAAACGGGTTCTGATCCTGCTCGGCCAGATATACCCCGCCCGTCACCTTGTTCGGCAGCAGCGGCGTCGTGATTTCGACCGTCCCGACCTTCGAGGCATCGGGGCATGCCGGCTTCACCGCGCTTTCAAGCCCCACCTGTTCAAGCGAGCAGGACGACAGCCCGTCCGCTGCGGCCGGGGAGAGCTGCATGCCTTCCGGTAGCACGAACTTCGTGTCGCGCACGTCGGAGCCACCCAGCCCTTCCGGGTTCAACGCGCCTTCCTGGTTCACGCGCAACCCGAACGTCAACCCCGTTGGGGTGCTCGCCGCCGTGCCATCCGGCGCGACACTGATCGATGGGTCAAACGGCAACCGGTTGCAGCCATCCACACCCAGCGGGGCGCCCGAACCGTCGCGCAGCACCGAGCGGCCATTCGCAAAGATTCCCGGTTCCTTCCACGAGTCCGTCGCGACCGTCGATTCGAACGCACCACCGCACAACGTCGGCATCATGATGAACGGCGTCCGCGACGGTGCACCGGACGGCACTGAGCATGGCAGCACTTCGAAAGCATCCACGCACTGCCAGCCACGGGAGTTGTCGTGCCGCGGATCGCTCGGGACATCCCAGAACGTCACCTGCGCGCCGTGCAGCGACAGCACTTGTGTGACGTTGTTCACGCTCACGACCGCGCCGTAATCCCCTCCCGTGCGCACGGAGGTATCAAGGTAGATCTCGACTTTACCGGGAAGAAAGAAGCCAAACCGCGCGGGCTCCCCCACCAACGGAACCAGGTTGAACAGCGGCACGGCAAAGGTCGCACCGTCGCTAGCGCCGACAGTCACCTCCGCGACACCGATGGCCGTACTGGCCGGGCACGCGTTCTTCGGAAATGTGGGTTCCGTCGTAAACTGCTGTTCGGTGCACTGCGGGACAACCGTCGGATTGGCGACCAGCCCGGCGGGCAGATCAAAGCGCAGATCCTTGCCCAACGCGACAGGCTGCCGTTCTTCGCCTTTCAGTTCTTCATTGAAGTTGAACGTGCTCGTCAGCTCAAACGGATGCGACCCCGCCTGGGTATCGGGCGACCCGTCTTCGTTGGCGGGCCTCAACTCGTCTTCCTCCACACCGAACCCCGCAGGCGTGGCGCTCACCGCCAAGGGCCTGCTCACCACAGCTGCAGCCGCCCCCCCGCCGGACACCGTCACCTTGTCCACCGCACCCGCTGGAACGCTCCCCGCCACCGCCACCCTGATGTTGATCTCATATGGCTGATACGGCAGAAGCGTCTCCGTGAGCGTACACCCCAACGGCACCAGCCCACACCCCGGTTCTTCACTACGTGAGCCGAACTTCCCGCCCACGATGCGGAGAGCCGTCATGCCCGTCGGCAACACGTCGCCGATCGATATCGGATCGGGTTCGCCTTCGGCGGGAGCGTCCCCGAGGTTGACGACTTTCACGTGGATCTCGCCTTCCCCACCGGGCGGGAGGTTCGCGGGGGCCGTCGTCACCGTGATGTGCCACCACGGGACCGCTGCGGACGCCGGCACCGCTGAGGCAAACCCGACCACCAGCAGCGCCGCCGCGAGCACGCCACCCAAAACCGCCCTGACACTTATCGGTCTGTCTAGCATCGCTGTTCTCCTCATCCCTTAAGCCCAGCCCTGCCGGACAAGCTCCCGCGGGCCCTCGATTTCCGCGCCCCATCACGCCGCACCCCACTGCGCTTCGACCCACCCCTCGTCGTCCGCTTCCGTCCTCTCTTCTTCTTCCCCGTGCTCCCCTTCTTGGCCTTAGCATGGCCACCCACGACGGGCGGCTTCACGGCGCCCGACGCCGGGTTCCCAGAACCCACGAACGTCGCGCTCGCCGGCGCGCCGAACAGCGCCGGCTGCGGCGTCGGCGGCGGTTTGCACTGATCCGCGTTCGAACACGCAGGCACACCCGCGGGCGGCACGCCAAAGCACGGCGCGCCACTGCTGCACACGTGCGCGTCGTACATATCGAATCCATGATCGGTGTCCTGCGAGACGAGCTGCGCCTCAGTGATGAAGAACACATCATCGCCGCTCGCGCTGGCGTCGACAAACGCCGAGCTTTCAAGACCGCCGCCACTCGAGATCAGAGCGACACAACCGGCCGCCAGGGTGCAGCTACCGACTCCGTCGGGCTCATACTCGTAGACATCCTGCTTACCATTGACGTCCTGCGGAACGAGCGCTTCACCGGTATCGAAGAACAACCGCCCCTGATCGGAGAGATACCGCGACTGATACACCCCATACCCGTTAGACATAGGCGTGAAACCGGGGATGCTCGCCGGAGCCACAGGCCGCGCCCCGGTAGCACTGCACGACGCGCACGTCAACTTGCCGCTATCTGCGTCATACACGTAGACCTCCGCGTCCGCCTGACCGGTGTTCGCGTCAGCATTGTCATAACCCGTGAGATCCGCCAGGGAGCTGAACGCCGCAAAGCGCCCATTGCCGGACACCCGTGCGAAATGCGCAAACGACCCTTGCGGCCTTAATCCAGAGCGCCAATTATTGCCTTCCCCTTCTCCCCCAGCCAGGGTCCCGATGAACCTTGTTGTCCACGAAGCACCGTCATAGTGAGCCACGTAAAGGTTCGGCTCTCCGCTCGTAGCGCCCACCGTGAGCGCGCCCTCGGCTACAAAGTAGACATAGGAACCGTCTTCGCTGGCACCGATCACTCCCAAGACATCCGCACCAGTCACATCCGAACCATTGCTATCGACGGTGAGATCCACCAGCGCATGAGAACTGAGATCAAACTCGTAAAGATCCCCACCTTCGCTTGCACCTTGAAAGGCACAGTGTTTACAGGTACGCGCGTCACTCGTCAGCTCGGCGGTACTGTTGAAGAAGATCCGGGAGCCATCGCTGCTTGCCACCTGATAGGCGCTAGGACCACCAGCGTCAGGACCACCCTGTGACAAATCCACTTGAACGGTTTCTCCCGTTTCTACATCGGATGAATACAGCGTATACCCTTGAGCCGGGTTATTAGTCCAGATCACATGCGTGCCATCGCTGGAGACCGCCCAGAAGAACGCTTCGGTCGCGGTTTCCCCACTCGGCAGAACACTGATCAATTTCAACTCACCATCAACCCACTCATACAGGTTTTCCACCCCCGATATCGCATTCGGAGTGAGCGCCCCAGCCGCCTCGAAGACGACGTGACTAAAATCCGGCGCGGCATCCAGATATCGGTTGCCGAAGACACCTGGTTCGGCGCCCACCTCGGCCTTGGTCATCAACGGGGTGTAGTCGACGCTCAGGTCGTCGCGTAAATATGGCACCTGAGGCCCCAGCAAAGGCGCTTCGGGAGATAGTGGTGCGCTACCCCCCAACGGTACGACTATTCCACGCGACAGGTCGGACGAAAACCCTCTATATTCGGCACCCGTACCAACGCCTATTCCGGCCTCATCGAGATAGTGCAAACTAATGTTCCTCGTACTCCAACCATCCGAGTCGCGTTCCGAGAAAAGCTGGTCAACGCCTGGATTGGATAGCGGATCCGCTTCAGGTGGCGACAACGTGATGTACGTGATCTTTTCGCCATTTTCAGAAGCTTGCACGATTCCCCCACCACCGTAGCCTTCAATACCGCGCACTTCCGCACCGTCTTTTTCCGGCGGAGAGACCAACTCATACTGACGCCCATCCGGCAAAGCAAACGCCGTCCCCAAAGCCTGCGTCGTAAAGACCCGATCCGGCCCATCAACTGTTTCAACACCGCTGACCGCCACCACACGGAAGTGATAGCCCGTATCCGGCGACAACGCCTGCGTGTGAACACTCACCGCCACGCCAGCCGCACCAGACCCCACTTTCCCATCCGGCACAGGCGAACTCGTGCCATACGACGTACTCGTGCCATATTCGAAGCGGTAGGTGGTTTCTTCCCCACCAGGATTGATGATGGCCTGCAACGTCGCGCTGCTCGACGCCACATTCGCCACTGACTCTCCTTCGATAATAGGCGGCCCCGCCGCCAACGCCGACGCGCCCGAGAACACAAGCCCTCCCACCAGCGCGCACAGCGTCGTGAGACCCGCCAGCACAAACCCACGAGCGTTCATCAGAACATCCCCTCCTCGAATACGGAGGGGATGAAGACCCCTCGCCAGGTCACACCACCACTACACACACGCGCATAGGCGCGCGAGAGCACAACAAGCGCCACTTGCAGCCGACGCGAGAACACCGCGAGCGCCGCCCGCACACCACGCAAGAACGTCGCAAACGCCACCCGCTCGCCACACGAGGACTCGCGAGACGCCGTCTCTCCCCTTACCCCCGCGGGGGCACAGACAAAGCGGCGCGAACGCGCCCGATGAGGAGGCCTAGGGCTTAGCGCCCTAAGCGAAGAGAGAGAGAGAGAGAGAGAGATGCGACAGCGCCAAGCTGGCGCATCTAGCATCACTCACCGAGCGCAGTGCAACGACTCTCAACACGCTGTTCCCTCTCAAAAGCACGTGAAAACCAACTCCCTCATCGAGACGACCCGGTCCCTCTCCCAGAGAAACCCCTGCCAAAACAATGTGAAAGGCCGGGCCACAGAGGCCCTGACACCAAACCAGACCCTTATGTTCAAAACAGCCTTCCGCCCGGGCTTGGGCGACAAGGTAAGACTACTATATCCACACCGCGAGGCACTTGTCAAGTCCCGTGTCTTTCACAGGTGCTTCGGGCCGGTCCCGGCGGCCCGGCCGGTCGCGGGGTAGGATGCCCCGCGCCTCACCGGCTGGGACGTGCTTGCCGGCGCGCGGATGCGCACCCCAAAGAACCGGCTACCCGTCGCCGAGAATGAACCGCTCGACCGCGTTGGCGAAGCCGTCCTCTTCGTTGGAGGTGCTCACTCGCCGCGCCGCGCCCTGCACCTCCGGGTTGGCGTTGCCGACCGCGATCGGCAGGCCGGAGGCGACGAACATCGCGACGTCGTTGCCCGCGTCGCCGATCGTCGCGATCGCCTCGGTCGGGATGCCGTAGCGGGCCGCGAGGAAGCGCACGACGCTACCCTTGTTGGCCTCGGGGTGGGTGACGTCCAGGTAGTAGGGCTGCGAACGCGAGGCCGAAAGGCGCGCACCGAAGCGCTCGGCGGCAGCCGACGCGGCGCGCGCCACGGCGTCGTGGTCGTCGCTCACGCCGACGATCTTGGCCACCCCGTCGTGCAGCCCCTCGAAGCTCTCGACCAGCGTGGGGGCGAACTGCACCGTGTGGCTTTCGTGCTCCACGCGCGGGCCGTGCAGGTCGCGCACGTACCACTCCTCGCCGCGGTACACCCACGCGCTGAGCGAGGACGACTCCAGCAGCGCGATCGTGGCGCCGACCAGCTCGCCCGGGATCGCGCGCTCCTCGATCACCGTCAGGTCGGGGTTCACCATCGCGCCCCCGTTGAAGGCCCCGAGCGGCGTGCTCAGCGCCAGCGGCTCGACGAGCATCGCCAGGCCGCGCGGGGGGCGGGAGCTGGTGAGCGCGAACATGATGCCGGCCTCGTGCAGCCGCCTGACGGCCTCGATCGCGCGTGGCGTCAGCTCCTTCGCCTGCGTGACCAGGGTGCCGTCGACGTCGGAGAGCACCAGCCGGATCGCGGGGGCGGCGTCTGCCTGCAGCTCGTCGGTCGGCTCCATCGCGCTTGCATGATGCCGGTTTCCCGAGCTTGGGTGCACACCGACAGGCCGGGCGAGCGTTCCATCTCCAGTCCGGCGTAGCCTCGCCGCATGACATCTCGCGGGCAAGCCGAGTCTCGGTCAGTCGAGCGTGGTCGCACGGAACTGAGCCGCGCGCTCCACGCAGACGACAAAACTGAGCGCTACCTGCGTGTAGTCGCAGCCGTTGAGCTCGCGCTCAACGACCTACCGGTCCGCCCCGTGATCGTCGGAGGTCTCGCGGTCGAGTACTGGACTCGGGCCTACAACACCTCCGATATTGACGTCCTGCTGCCAAGCACAAGAGATGTGGAGCGCCGGCTCAGAGCGCTCGGCTTCCGGAGCAGAGGGCGAGCATGGGAGTTGCCCGACACAGATGTTGTCTGGGAGATGCCGGGAGACTTCCTCGACGCACTCGACACCGCGACGGAAGTCTCACTGCCTGGCGGCAGAAAGGTGCTCATATTGCAGCTGGAGGACATCCTCGTACATCGAATCGAAGAGTTCGTCGCCACCGGCCATAGCGACGTGGTGCGCCAGGCGATTGCTTTGATGCTGCACCCTGGGCTTGACGAGGGACGCCTTCATGACCGTGCCGCCGCCTCGCGTCACACCCACGCGGTCGACGCGGTTCGAGAACTGACGCGACGAGTAGAGGCCGGAGAAGAGTTGGAAATGGACGACCTCCATCGCATTGCCGACAGACTGCTTGCCGAATGGCCCAATCGAACCTAGAATGCAGCTATGACCCTGATGAATGAGCAGGCGCCGTTGAGCTGGCAGACTTGGTGCGATGAGCGCGCCGGGGCGCTCGACCGTGTCCGGCTCGTCGATGCTGCGTTCCCCGGTCCGTACAAGCGTGAGCGTCCTCGCGACCCCAACGAGGCGGCGCTGCTACGTAAACGCGGGGTGCCCGCCGAGCTTGTCGGCCCGGTCACGCCAGCACCGCGATGCCCTTGATCACGAGGTAGAGCCCGAGCGCGGCAAGCACCCCCGTGATCAAAACGCGCGCGTTGGCGTGCATCCACGCGTCGAGGCGGGCGATCGCCGACCTGGTCTCCTCGGGGCGGAACGACAGCAGCGCGAGCGGGACGATCGCCGGCGAGAGCATCAGCACGTTGAAGAGCAGGATCGAGAGCACCTGCTCCTGTTTGGAGACTTCGGCCACGACGATTTCCTTCATCGCCGCGATGTACCTGACGCTCGGGAAGTTCAGCACCACGCCGGCGAAGAAGGCGAGCGAGACTCGGCCCGAGAGCAGCCGCTCAGCCAGCGGGGGCTTGCTCGGCTTCTCGGGGTCGGGGGCGGGCTTGGCGGCAGCCCGACGCGCTTTGAAGCGATCGGCCCGGCCGGTGCCCTTCAGGAAGGCGCCCACCAGCAGCAGGCCGCCGACAACCAGGTCGAAGATCGGGCGCGAGGAGGAGGACTGCCCGCCGAACGCTTCGGCGTCGCTGGCGACGGTCACCACGCCGATGCCGAGGCCCACGCTCCACGTGAAGGCGCCGGCGAAGTAGGCACCGAGCATCCGTTTCGGGTGCTCGGAGGCGAGCGTCAGCAGCACGACCGCGAGCAGCACGGGGTTCAGCGCGCAGCTCGCGCCGAGCAGGGCGACGTTGACGATCATGGTGATGACCTCCCGCCCCGCATCCAGCGGGTAGTTTCGCGGTTTGCGAGATTAGCGGCCGTCACCCCCACCGGGTGATTAGAGGGGCGGGGCCACTACTCTGTGGGTCGATGGCGCGCATCGGTCTGCTCACCGGCGGTGGGGACTGCCCCGGGCTGAACGCCGTGATCCGCGCCGCCGTGCGCAGCGGGCTGGCCCGCGGGGAGCACAGCTTCCTCGGCTTTCGCCACGGCTGGGCGGGGGTGCTGGAGGACGAGGCGATCGAGCTCGACCTGCAGAGCACCGTCGGCATCCTGCCCCGCGGCGGCACGATCCTCGGCACCTCGCGTACCAATCCATTCGCCGAGGAGATGGGCGGCCTGGAGGCGATCCGCGCGACGCTTGAGCGCCGCGGCGTCGACGCGCTGATCCCGATCGGCGGCGAGGACACGCTCGGGGTGGCGCTGCTGCTGCACGAAGAGGGCATCCCGATCGTCGGGGTGCCGAAGACGATCGACAACGACCTCGGCGGCACCGACGTCACGTTCGGCTTCAACACCGCCGTGCAGATCGTCACCGACGCGATCGACCGCCTGCACACCACAGCCGAGTCCCACAACCGCGTAATGGTCGTCGAGGTGATGGGCCGCCACGCCGGCTGGATCGCCACGCACGCCGGGATCGCCGGCGGCGCCGACGCGATCCTCGTGCCCGAGCGCCCGTTCGACGTCGAGGAAGTGTGCGCGCACCTGCGCCGCCGCCACGAGCGGGGGCGCTCCTTCTCGATCGTGGTCGTCTCCGAGGGCGCAACCCCGCGCGAGGGGACAATGCAGACCGTGCGCGGCGACGCCACCGACACCTTCACCGGGCGCAGCGCCGCAACCGACGCCTTCGCCCGGCGCAGCGCCGACACCTTCACCAGGCGCAGCGCCGACACCGACACCTTCGCCGGGCGCAGCGCCGAAACCGACGCCTTCGGACACGCGCGGCTCGGGGGGATCGGCGTCACACTCGAGCACGAGATCGAGCAGCGCACCGGGTATGAGACGCGCGTCACGATCCTCGGCCACGTGCAGCGCGGCGGCACCCCGACCGCGTTCGACCGCGTGCTCGCCACCCGCTTCGGCGTGGCCGCGATGTACGCCGTCGCCAGCGGCCACTTCGGCAAGATGGTCGCCCTGCACGGCGCCCGGATCGCCGAGGTCGATCTCGCCCAGGCGCTCGCGGCGCCGAAGCTGCTCGACCCCGAGCTGTACGCCACGGCGGAGCTGTTCTTCGGGTGAGGCTGGGGGTGGATATGTTTTTTCAAGGCCCCACCACTTCACAAAATGAAGGGTTTGGGTCCCAAAACAAAACATCCAACCCCACCCCCTTACTTCACAAAATGAAGGGTTTGCGTCTTGAAAAGTAGATACACAACCCCCGCCGACGCCGACTAGGCGCTCAAAATGCGGGCGATGGTGTTCGAGGAGGTGGGCCAGCCGCTACGGGCAGTCGAGCGTCCGACCCCCGTGCCCGCGCCCGGCCAGTTGCTACTGCGAGTACACGCCTGCGGAGTGTGCCGCACCGACCTGCACCTGCTCGACGGTGAGGTGCAGATCGCCGCGCCGCCGCGGATCCTCGGCCACCAGATCGTCGCCACCGTCGAGTCCGACGGGCGGCGCGTCGGCGTCCCCTGGCTGGGGTGGACCTGCGGCGAGTGCGCCTACTGCCGCTCCGGCCGCGAGAACCTCTGCCCGCTGGCTCGCTTCACCGGCCGCGACATCGACGGCGGCATGGCCGAGTACACGCTCGCCGACGAGCGCTTCTGCTTCGCAATCCCGCCCGGCTACCCCGACGCGCAGGCCGCCCCGCTGCTGTGCGCCGGGCTGATCGGCTACCGCGCGCTGCGGATGGCCGGCCGCGCGCGGCGCCTCGGCCTATACGGCTTCGGCGCCGCCGCCCACATCCTCGCCCAGGTCGCCATCTGGCAGGGCCGGCGCGTGTTCGCCTTCACCCGACCCGGCGACATCCCCGCGCAGACCTTCGCGCTGGAGCTCGGCGCCACCTGGGCCGGCGGCTCGGACGAGCCGCCCCCCGAGCCGCTCGACGCCGCGATCGTGTTCGCCCCCGACGGCGCGCTCGTCCCGCTCGCGCTGCGCGCCCTGGCCCCCGGCGGCACCGTCGTGTGCGGCGGCATCCACATGAGCGACATCCCCTCCTTCCCCTACGCCGACCTATGGGAGGAGCGCACGATCCGCTCGGTCGCCAACCTCACCCGCCACGACGCCGAGGAGTTCCTCGCGCTCGCCCCACGCGTCCCGGTCAAGACCCAGGTCACCGCCTACCCGCTGGAGGACGCCAACGGGGCGCTGGCCGACCTGCGCGCGGGGCGGTTCACGGGGGCGGCGGTGTTGACGGTGTAACTGGTACCAGTCGAGCCGCCGGACATGGTCCAGAGACACATCAAAGTCCAGAACACAGAGAGACGCCCAGCACGTGAGGGTTTCGTACGACCTGCTCCATCTCGTACGGTCTATGCTACTCTCGTCCTAGGTCAAAGCCAAGGAGGTTTGCCATGCACACCCGCGTCATCCCCGCCAACGAGGTCCGCATTCCCGAGCCGATCACCGGCGAGGCCATCGTCATCCAGCGCTACGGCAAGACCTACGCGGCCGTGATCGACGCTGCGACGTTCGAGCTCTTCCAGCGCCTGCTGAGCATGTTCGGAGAGCACCAGCCCGCCGAGCTCTCGCTTTCAGATGCGGCGCTCGAGGTCCATCGCACCTCAGAGGCCGGGGAGGACATCGATGAGTTCGACTTCAGCCTGCTCGACACGCACGCCGTAGCGTGAGCGCATCGCCACCGCCGCGCCGCGGGCTGCGCGGGGCCGTGCTCTGGGCATTCACCGCCTTCCAACCCGAGGCGCCGTTCGAGCTCGTCGACGTCAACGGCAACGACCGCCTCTATCCCGACGCGCCTGCGGTCGCGCATGCGATCAAGGATGGCGAGCTTGCCCAGGTGCCGAGATTCAAGGTCGCGGCAAAGCTCCGCCCACTGGTGATCCTGCAGGACCGTCCGCGTGGCGTCCTACCCGAGTATGCGGCGCTGAAGCTGACGCGCTTTACGAAGCTCGACACCGACGACCAGCAGCGCGTCCGCGATGGGCTGGAGCCGGCGCTCTTTCACCTGCCGCTCAACAAGAGCAAGTACGGGCTGACCCAGGAGAACGCAATCGACCTCAACTCGCTCGTGCGCGTCCACCAATCGGCGATCGTCACCAGCCCGGTCGGGCGCCTCGACGAGAACGAGATCGACGTTCTCGGGCGTCGCCTCGCCAGATTCCTCGACATCGACCTGGAGCCCGCCATCCGGGAAGGCGTCATCGAGCGCTGGGAGCAGCTGGTCGCCGCCCAGCGTGCCCGCCGCCGGCCGTCGAGCTGATCCATCCGGCTACCGAGCTGCCGCTCGCGGAAGCCGGATAGTCTCAGCCTGCTCAGGCACTCATCATGTGCATCGCCGCCAGCCCCGCCCACTCCTCGTAGGGGGCGAAGAACGCACGCACCTCGGATTCCTGCGCGCGTGGATGAGAGGCCCACCCACCCTTGCCGCCGCTGAGACTCCGCCCCACCAGCTTCAGCAGGCCGACGTCGCCCGCCGGAACCTGGTCGTGACGGCCCTGGCCGTGCAACGCAAGCATCTCCACTGTCCACGGGCCGATGCCCGGGATCGCGCGCAGCCGCTGCCACGTCCGCTCGTGATCGGGGGAGTGCAGGTCGACCCTCCCCCGCGCCACTTCGCGGGCCACGCGCACCAGCGTGCGCGCCCGTGCGCCGCCCAGGTCGAGCGATTGCAACAGCGCCGGCGCCACACCGGCGAGCGCCGCGGGGGTCGGCACGTCGCGCAGGTCGCCTCCGCTGCGCCCCAGCCGCCGCACGATCCGCCGCTCGATCGCCGCGGCGCGCTCGAACTCGATCAGCTGCTCGCACACCGCCCACGCCAGCGCCTCCCACGGCTCGGGGCGCCGACGCACCCGCAGCCACGGCCGGCGGCGCACCGACTCCCCTATCAGCGGGTCGCGCGCGAAGCGGGTGTGGAACGCGCGCAGGTCCTCGTCCACCCCGAGCGCGAAGCGCATCCGCGCGATCCCGTGCGCGGCCGCCTCGCCAGTTGGAGCGTCGGCGTCGAACAGCACCCGGTCAGGGGCCGGTTGTGCGACGCGCACCACCACCGGCTGCTCGCCGTGGTGCAGCAGCCGTTCGAGCACGCCCCCGCGGTGGCGCAGCACCCCGTCCATGCCGCCGTGCGCCGGCAGGCGGAACGGCCACGGGGGCCGCACCTCGACAACGCTAGTCGCGGCCACCGAGCAGGTGCACGTCTACCAGCAGCGAGCGGCTGCCGACGATCTGCACGAGCTCGCCCATGCCGCGTGAGCCGCGCCCTCCGCTCGCGCCGCGGCGCCCCCCGCCCCGGCCGAGCCCACGCCGTGCGCCCACGCGCACCAGCTCGCGGCGCCGCCGGCGGCGGTGGGCAAGCCCCACCATCGCGGCACCCGCGACAAAGCTGCCAGCAGCCACGGCCGCAGCCTGCACAGCCGGCACCACTGTGCGGGCTTCCGAACGCTCAGAAAGCAGGCGGGCCGAAGGTGCGACCACAACGGCGTCCACTTCCTCAGTGTCGCCGCCGGCAACCGAAGCCGGGGGACACCCGCCTTCGGCTGGCATCCCCGTTTCGGCCAGCAGCGCGTCAGGTTGGAGCGAGTCGCTCACACGCCGAAGTGTACGGAGCCCCTCGGACCCTACGCCGAGGCGAGCGCAGCGTCGACGGGAGGCGTCTCCGGGGCCGGGGCATCGAATATCCGCTCGTACATCCGGTAGCGCTTGACGATCCTGCCCCCCATCGCTTCCATGCCACGGTTCATCGCCGTGTTGGTCTCGAGGATCCAGCCCATCTCGCCACCCTTCTGGGGGCGCGCTTCGGCGGCGTCGAAGTGCATCTGGTACAGCTTCGCCGCGATGCCGGTGTGCTGGTACTCGGGTCGCACGCCCAGCCAGCCGACGCGCACCCGGGTCATGATGCTGCCCTTACGCAAGAAGTACCACCAGCCCAGCGGCAGCAGGCGCCCTTTCATCTTTTCCAGCGCCTGGTTGAGGTCCGGGATCGTGATCGCCATGCCGACGACCTCGCCGGTGTCTTCGCGCTCGGCGATCATGAACCAGTGCTTGTCGAAGGCGAGCTGCAGCTCCTGGGCGAGGGCGTCGAGATCCTTCTTGGTGTACGGCACGAAGTCCCAGTTCTTCGACCACGCTTCGTTGTAGACCTCGCCGAAGAACTCCATGTCTTTGCGCAGCTGGCGGCGGCGCATCGGGCGCACGCGGATCCCGTGCTCGCTCTGCGCCTTATCGGCGAGCTCCCAGATCACCGGCAGCACGCGGTCGCGTTCGGTCACCTCCAGTTTCCACATCAGGAGGTCGATCGCCTTGCCCATCCCCGCCTCCTCCAGCAGCCGCTGGTAGTAGGGCGGGTGCCAGGGCTGATGGATCATCGGGCGCACGTCGAAGCCCTCGATCAAGATGCCGCACTCGTCGTTCATCGCGAAGTCGGCGGGCCCGACCATCCGCTCGCAGCCGCGCTCCCGCAGCCACCGCTGTGCGGCGTCGAGCAGTGCCTGGAGGACTTCCAGATCCTCCTCGAACTCCAGGAAGCCAAACCAGCCCCACTTCGAGTCGTGCTGGGTGTTGAAGGCGTGGTTGATCTGCGCGGTGATCCTGCCGACCACGCGGCCGGCGCGACGGGCGATGAAGTATTCGGCCTCGCCGTGGCTGAAGAAGGCGTTCATGCGCCGGTTGAGGAAGATGCGCCGCTCGAGTTTCAGCGGCGGCACCCACAGCGGGTGGTTAGCATGGAGGCGAAAGGGCAGGTCGACGAACCGCTTCAGGTCACTCCCGCCCGCCACCGGGCTGACTTCGACGCTCACAGCCACGGCACCCTACACCCAACGCCCTCCCGACCACATGGCCATCAGCACCAACCAGCCACCGACCGCCGGCGAGGATCCGCCGGGCCCCAACGAGCCCATCGCCGACGAGGACCAGCCTCCCCGTGACGTCTTCGCCAAGGCCCGCCATCACGAGCGCGCCGAGATCCTCGCCGCCGGCCGCGAGGCGGGCATCCTCCCCTACTTCCACGTGCTGACCTCCCCGGCGATGCCGGTGGTGGAGATGGAGGGCGCGCAGCGGATCATGCTGGGCTCCAACAACTATCTCGGGCTCACCGGCGACGAGCGCGTGCTGGCGGGCGCGCAGGAGGCGCTTCACCGCTACGGCACCGGTCTCACCGGTAGCCGCCCGCTGAACGGCACCACGCCGCTGCACCTCGAACTGGAGGCGGAGATCGCCGAGTGGATGGGCAGCGAGGACGCGCTCGTGTTCACGACCGGCCATCAGGCCAACCTCGGCACGCTCGGCACGATCCTCGGCGTCGGCGACACCGTGATCGCGGACTCCGGTGACCACGCCTCGATCCTCGACGGCTGTCTGCTCTCGCGCGCGAAGCTGCGCCCCTTCCGCCACAACCGGCTGGAGAAGCTCGAGAAGATGCTCCAGCGCGCGGGGGGCGACGGCGGCGGCGTGCTCGTGGTCGTCGACGGCGTCTTCTCGATGGAGGGCGACATCGCCCCGCTGAGCGAGATCTGCGAGCTGTGCAAGCACTACGGCGCGCGGCTGATGGTGGACGAGGCCCACGGCGCCGGGGTGTTGGGCGCGCGCGGCGCCGGCACCGCCGAGCTGCTCGGCCTGGAGGATCACGTGGACCTGCGCGTCGGCACCTTCTCGAAGTCGCTGGCCTCCTGCGGCGGCTTCGTGGCGGGCCCCGCCGACGTGCTGGAGTACCTGCGCTACTACTCGCGCGCCTTCATCTTCACCGCCTCCGCGGTGCCCGCCGCGCTCGGCGCCGCACTCGCCGCGCTGCGCGTGCTGCGCTCGCCCGACGGCGAAGCGCTGCTGGCAAGGGTGCTCGACAACGCCTGGCGCCTGCGCGACGGGCTGGAGCAGCTGGGCTTCGCCGTGGTCGCCCCCCAGCCGCTGCCGACGCGCCCCAGCGTGATGGGCGCGCAGGCTGCGCCCAACCCGCCAGCCGCCGGTGGGGCATACCATCCATCGGGCGCCGCGCCCGGGGTGCGGCTCGACGCAAACGGCGCCCCGAGAATCGTCACACCGATCGTGCCCGTGCTCGTGGGCGACGACTGGAAGGCGGCGCTCTTGTGGCGCGCGCTGTACGACGAGGGCGTGTTCGTCAACACCGCGCTGCACCCGGCAGTGCCCCCGGGCGGGGCACTGCTACGCACGAGCGTGATGGCCACCCACGACGAGGCCGTGATCGATCGCGCGCTCGACGCCTTCGCGCGGGTCAAGCGCAGCTTCGAGGCCGAGCACGGACCGCTGCCGGGGCCGGGGGGGCCTGAAAGAAGAGGGGCTCGGCTCGCCGGCCTACGGCCGGCTGCGCCACCCTCTGGGGCAGAGTGATCCTCACGAGTGCGGTGAGAAAAGAAAAAGGTCGCTTTTAGCGCACGATCTGTTTGAAAAGTGTTGACCGGAGCCCGCCGCTGGCGTAGCTTGATGGAGCGCTTTGCTTCAACGCTCGGAACTCGTTCCGTGTCACCGGCAGAGGGGTGCCGAGGACAGGTGGGATGTCCGGGAGCGAGCGATGGGCGATCGTTGCGGGCGCGCTACTCGTAAAAATCCAGCAAGTATGTTGTGCCCCGCGGTGGACCCCGTGGCAGGCGCAACGGGGAGTGAGATCACAAATGAGCGCGACAGCGACGCTGGCCCCTGCCGGCCCTCAATACATGCGTGCATTGGAGCGCGCTAACAAGGTGCGCCTCGCCCGCGCCGACCTCAAGCGACGAATCGCGACCGGGGAACTGCCGGCCGCCGACGTGATCATGCAGTGCCCCTGGGAGGCCCACAGCATGACCGTCGCCGACCTACTGATGAGCCAGCGCCGCTGGGGCGAGAGCCGCGCTCGCAAGCTGCTCGCGCAGCTGCAGATGCCCGAAACCAAGACGCTCGGCACGCTCACCGACCGCCAAAGACACACGCTCGCCACGGTGTGCCGCGAGCAGGGCGCTCTCCCCGCGCTCAGCCGGTGAGCAGGCCTTCCGCGCGGGGCTTTGGATCCCGCCGCCCGCCCCGCCGGGCGCGCATCCGCGGAGATGAGGTGTTCTGTCGTGCACCGGGCCTGCGCGGCCGTTCAGCGCACTGGGCCTGCGCTTGCCCAGTGCCAACAGGCAGATGCATGCAAACGCGTACCGCACGTGGGAGCGCGCTGCCTCGCATCGGGAGACGCCGCGCGCCATAGGCGCGCGGCCCCGGTAACGGACAGCCGGAGGAGAGCTTCAGCTGCCACCACCCGGCGAGCATGCCGATCAGGCCGAGGCGGGGACGCACCTCCCACACGCCGCAGCCACCTTCGCCGAGGTCGGCAACGCGCAGGCGCACGAACTTGTAGCGACCCGGTTCCAGCTCCATCCGTTCCAGCAGATCGCGCGAGCGCAACTCCAGCTCCGCGCGCTCACGGGACTGAGCCTGAGCCTGGCGCAGGCACACCACCAGCCGGTCGCGGGCGCGCTCGAGCTCGGCCAGCGAGAGCAGCCGCGGACCGGGGCCCACGGCGACGCCCGACGGCGTGTACGCAGTCGAACCGCCCACCACGGATGAGGACTCCCCCACTGGGGAGACGTGCGGGAAGCCGCGGGCGACGAGCCCCGAGAGCTCGCCCTCGAGCTTGGCGACCTGCGCTCGCAGCGATTCCCGCGCGGCGCGCTCGGCCGCATCCCGCTGCTCCGTCCCCGGACGGCTGAGCGGTATCTCACGATTGATCCTGAGCTGCTCTGTTGCGACCACTGTCGAGCTCCTCCTCGGCGCCTGGCGCTTGTGGGGATTCTATCAGTGCTTGAGGGACACCTACCACGGTCCTTCGAGCATCGCGCTACACATCCACAACGCCTCCTCGACGTGCAGCGAGGGCACGCCGGGAACCTGTAGCGTAAACAGTGCAACCTCCCCCGAGCCCGCGCCGGCGGCGTGGCCGGGAGCGATCTCGCCGAACAGCACCGCCACCGCGCAACGGGCGTCGGCCACGACCAGCCGGCCCGCGGGCAGCAAGGGCGCATTGGACGATCGTCCCAAAGTCTCACCTTCGCGGCTGGAGCGGATCCCGAGCGGATCCTCCACCACGACTGCGTCGAACGCCCACACCGGCACACCGGTGTCGACCAGCGTGATCAGCAGTGCGTCGGCGAGCAGGTGGTTGGAGTGGAAGCCGCCCTGCATCATCCGCGCGAACATCGCCTCCTCGACCGGCGTGCGCACCACGTCGGGGTCGAGGCCGATGTGCCTGAAGAACACGCGATAGGCAGCGGGCACCGGGCGCTGTCGCAAGCCGACCGCGTGCGCCCCGCCCCAGCGGTTGGAGAGCGCCGCCAAGCGCCGCTTCACCGTCGGCGGGGAGGTCCGTCGTGCGCGCGCCACGGTTGAGCGGATGTGAATCAGGTGCAGCCCGGGCAGCTCTTCGGAGACCTCGCGCTCGCACCAGCCCCGTGTGGGCTCGGGCCGCTCGCTCTCTTCGCGGCCCGGGGCCGGCAACTCGGACCTCATTGTCTCGCACTCCAGCCGCGATCTCCCCCGCGCGTCCCCTCAGGGATTTGGAGCCCGCCCACCATCACGGCCTCCATCCCCGCGCAAGCGATGCCGCCACCAGCTCGCCGACGCGCTTGCGCAGCACGGCGGGCGAGGGCGTGGTGAGCAGCGCCTTGCTCTGCACGACCCCACCAGGGTAGGCGAACGTGACCTGGGGGCAGCTCGCCATCGCGTACAACCCGGGCAATACCCCTTCGGGGTCGATGCCCACCGGAAAGGTGAGGCCACGGGAGCGCACCAAAGCGCGCAGCGAAGCATGTTCGCCTTTGAGCGCGACCGCGGCGAAGCGCACGCCGGGGAAGCGCGGGACGAGCGCCTGCATCTCGCCGAGGACGCCGTTGCAGGCGGAGGCGTCGACGAACAGCGCGAGCACCACGGGCCCCTGTTGGTAGAGCTGGCAGATGTTGAGGATCTGCGGACCCCTCACCGCGCAGGCCGCGTGCTTGGGGCCGTCGTTGGGATGCGTGGCGACGTTGACCGAACCTTGCAGATCGCCGGTGGCGAGCGGTGCCGCGAAGGGCGGCATGTGAGCCCCGGGCGCGATGCCCGCCAGCCCGTGGGAGGGCGTGACGATCGTGTTGACGGTGATCAGCACGAGAATCACGATCGCCAGCACCCCGATCCAGCGGCCCTGTCGCGCCGCCCCGAAGGGCCCGCGAGGTCGCTCACCCCAGCCCGGCCGGCGGGCGCGCCAAGCCGAGCCACCGCGCCCGCGTCGGGGGCGGGTGCCCTCGTCAGGCCACGCCGATCCCTCCGAGCCGTCGGGCAGCTCAGGCGGGCTCATGGCGCGGGCGCCGGCGCAGACGGAACCGCTGCCCGCCCGCCCGCGGGACGATGCCGCGCCACCCGAGTCCACCGGGCTCGGCGAGCAGCAGCGCCGCGGGCAGCGCGACCAAAACGCCGACGAGCGAGACGCTGAGGTCGATCAGGGTTACCACGCCGAAGTCGCGGAGCATGGCGATGTCGGAGAGGATCAGCACGCCGAAGCCGACGATCGCGGTGACGCCGGAGGCCGCGACCGCGGCCCCGGTGCGAGCGTAGGTGAGACGCAGCGCCTCCAGCAGCGGCAGGCCGGCGGCCCGCTCCTGGCGCAGCCGCTCGGAGAGGAGCACGCTGAACTCGGTGGAGATCGCGATCACGAGCGCGGAGAGGGTGACCGACATCGGGTTGAGCGGCACCCTGATCGCGAACACCACGAGTGCCGACCACCCCGTGGCGAGCAGCACCGGCAGCAGCGGCGCCAGCGCCCGCCGGCGGTCGCCGCGGAAGGCGATCAGCAGCACCAGCGCGGCCGCGGCGAGCCCCGCGAGCAGCGTCAACACACGTCGCCACGGGGAGGCCACGAGCGCGCCCGACTGCGCCGCGAGGACGGGCAGGCCGACCAGCTGCACGTTCAACCCGCGCGGGGGGTGCAAAGCGGCACGCATCGCTTCGATCACGTGCTGCTGTTCTTCGAGCGGCATCAGGCGAATGCCGAACGCGAGCGTGGCGGCTCGCCGCGAGGCGGTGATCGCGTTCTGGGAGAAGTACGGCGGGATCGTCCGCAGCAGGCCGCGCACCTGGGCGGCGGTGAGGTGGGGCGTGGTGGGCGTAGATTTGGCGGGCGTGGATGATTTGGCGGATGATTTGGAGGAGGAGGGGGAGGGGGCTGCTGCGGCAGACCCGGCCGAACCGGAGGAGGAGGCGGAGGCTGCCGCGGAGGAGCCGGCGGAGGCGCTGGCAGAGGCGCTGCCTCCAAGAGCGCCTCCTTCGAACAGCGTGGGCAGCGAGAAGGCGGGGCACAGCCGAGCTCGGCCGCAGCCGCGCGTGCGCGTGTAGCCGAAGCGCTTCAGCACGGCGTTCTGGTAGGCGCTCATCCATTCGATCGTCTTCGGCGTCGCGACGTTCTTGCCGGACACCATCAGATCGATTTCCCCACCCACCCCGGAGGCTGACTCGAGCGCGTCGAGCGCGCGCAGCGAAGCCAGGTTCTGGGGCACCAGCTTTTCCAGATTGGTTTCGACGTGCGTTTGCGTGTCGAGCCCCCAGCCGAGCACGGCGAGCGCGAGGCCGACGGCGATCACGCGGCCGGGGTAGCGCACGGCGTACACGAGCGCGGCACGGGAGAGCAGGCGTGTCAACGGGTTGTCGCGCAGCAGCTCCTGCGCCTCCCGCCAGGAGGACGCCAACCACGCGCCAACGCGACCCGAACGAGGACGCCACCCACCCGTGCGCGCGGAGGGCATGGCGCCCGCGGCCGCGGTGGAAGCAGCGCTTCCAGTGGGGACCCTATCCCCAACGGAAGCAACTGCCTCGCCAGAAGCAGCCCCGGCAGGGAGAGTAGCCCCGGTGAGCGCGAGCACGGCCGATCCGAAGGTGAGCGCGCAGAACAGGGCGATCCCGATGCCCACGACCAGCAGCACGGCGAAGCCCCGCACGGTGGGCACGGGCGAGAGGGTCATCACCAGCAGCGCGGCGGCGCCGGCCGCGGCGGCGGCAAGGATCGTGGGGCCCGCGGCCGCGGCGGCCTGCCGGATCGCGGTCGGGGCATCGGGCGCCCCCGCCGCGCGGGCCTCCTGCACACGCGACTGGAACTGGATCGCGTAGTCGACGGCGAGCCCCACCAGCACCGGCAGGACGGCGACCTGGGCGACGGTCAGGGAGGCGCCGACGGCGGCGAGCGCCCCGAACGTGAGCGCGACGGCGAGCACGGCGACCGCCAGCGGCAGCATCCGCGGGCGCCCACGGAAGACAAGGCTGAGCGCGGCCGCCATCGCGAGCAGCACCGCCACCAGCAGCAGCTGGATCGAGTGAGTGATCGAGCCCGTGAGTTCGGAGACGATCACCGGCTGACCGGTGAGCAGGTAGTGCTCACCGTGCTGCAGACGCCACTGGGGCATCGCCAGCGCGCGGTGGATCGCGGCAATCGTACGCGCACGCTGCGCTTCGCTCAGCCCCGCCCGCATGCGCACGGAGATCAGCGCCGCTTCGCGGCCGGGGAAGAGGTAGGCAAAGCGCTGCTTGGGGGTACCCGGCAGCTTCACGGTGTTGTCGAACACCAGCGTGTAGACAAAGCTCGGGTCGTTGAGCGTGGGCGGCGCGCTGATGCCGTATTTGGCCCCCAACAGCTCGAGCTGCTGGGCGTAGCGTTCGCGCGTGATCTTGCCGGCTTCTTCGGCGAGCGTGCCCGCTTCGGCGTCGCCGCGGCCCTGGCTGAGCGCCAGGCGGCGGACGGCATGTTCGTTCTGCGCCGCCTCGCGCTCGGCCTGATTGCCTTCCGTGGTGAGCAGCCCATCGATCTGTTCGACGGCCTCGTTGACGAACGTGCCGGGGCCGATCACGACCTTCACAGTGCCCAGCCGGTCGAGCTGGGCGCAGGGGCCGTTGGTTCCCCCCTCGTGGGGCAGCCCGGCGGCGGGGACTTTGCCCGCGAGGCATCCCTCGAGGCCCAGCAGGCGGTCGATGTCGGCGCTCAGCAGCATGTCCTCCAGATTGCCCTTCACCAGCACGTCGACGGGCTCTTCCCCGAACGACCGGTAGTAGCTCTGGGTCGCCCGGTAGCCCGTGCTGGAGCGCCCGACGAAGGTGTCAGTCGCCGCGCTCGGTCGCAAGCTCAACGCCAGCGCGGCACCGCCCAGCCCGAGCACCCCCATCACCGCCACGACCAGCAGCGGCCGCCGGGCGGCGCCGCCGGCGAGCGCGGAGAGAAGACGGGCGACGGACACAGTACGAGGCTAACGCGAGATCAGGCGGCGAGCGCCGGCATCCAAACGGGACCCGCCACCACTCCAAGCTTCAAGCTCGCGCCCCACCACCCGAAGTCCGCGCTCCACAACTCAAAAATCGCACCCCACCGCTTCACAAAATGAAGGGTTGGGGTCCGAAAAGTTGATGTGCAACACCCCCGGGGTCACTCCATCCCCAGCGGGCCAGCCGATTCGCCGGAGAGGAACTGCCGCACGAAGGGGTTTTCCGAGGCGAACAGCTCGGCGGCGGGGCCCGATTCCACGATCCGCCCGCGCCACAGGATCGAGATGTGCTCGGCGACGCGGCGGGCGCTGAGGATGTCGTGGGTGATCACCACGTAGGTGCCGCCGTTCTCGGCGTGGACTTCCTTGATCAGCTCACACAGCAGCGCGGTGCGCACCGGGTCGAGACCCGAGTCGGGCTCGTCGAACAACACGATCTCGGGGTCGAGCACGAGCGCGCGGGCAAACCCGGCGCGCTTGCGCATCCCGCCGGAGAGCTCGTTGGGCATCTTCTCGTTGGCCTCGCCGAGGCCGACCTCGCGCAAGCGCCGGTTGACAATCTCGGCGATCTCCTCCTCGCCCTTCTCGGTGTGCTGGCGCAGCGGGAAAGCGACGTTGTCGTAGAGGTTGAGCGAGCCAAACAGCGCGCCGTCCTGGAACAGCACGCCGAACTTCTTGCGCAGCTCGAAGAGGTCGTCGTCGGCGAGCGCGGGGATCGACTGCCCGGCGACGATCACATCGCCCTGGTCGGGGTAGAGCAGGCCCACGATGTGCTTGATGCACACCGACTTGCCGGTGCCGGAAGGGCCGAGGATCATCGACACCTGGCCTTCAGGGATGCCGAGGTTGAGCCCGCGCAGCACGCGGTTGGCGCCGAACGCCTTGTGCACGTCGATGAACTCGATCGCGTCGGGGGCGTCGCTGGGACGGCTGGAGCCGGTGTGGTACTGGAAGTCCTCCGCCTCGGTCTTGCCGACGGTGTCGCGGTCGCTCGCCACCTCAGCCTCCGATCGGCGCGCGGGGGTTGGCCCCCCAGAAGATCTGGGTCCCCAGCATTCCAATCACATGTACGAGTACGATATTCATGACCATCGACTTGGCTGTGGCCGTACCAACCCCTACGGGGCCTCCGGAGGCGTTGTAACCGTAGTAGCAGCCCACCAGCACGATCGCGGTGGCCATCACCATCGCCTTGATCAGGCTGAAGAGGAAGTCGGGTGGGTTCTGGAACTGCCAGAAGATCAGCTCATACCCACCGGAGGAGACCACCCCCACCTGCTGCACGACGGCGATGTAGGAGGCGAGGAAGGCGGCGCCGATCCCGGCGAGGTACAGGAACGGCAGCACCATCCAGGCGGCGAGCAGACGGGTGCCGCAGAGGAAGGTGAGGGAGTCGATCCCCATCACCTCGAGCGCGTCGATCTCATCAGAGATGCGCATCGCGCCGAGCTCGGCCACGATCCCGGTGCCGACCTTCGCCGACATCATGTAGCCGAAGGCGTAGGGGATGATCTCGCGCAGGTCGCACCACGCGGTGAACACGCCCGAGTAGGCGGGCGCCCCCTGGGCCTGTGTGAAGTAGGCGCCCTGGATCCCGCACTGCAGCCCGAGGATAAACATCAGCGCCCAGATGATCAGCGTCGAGGAGATGATCAGGATGCCCGCCTGGCGCAGCGTCTCGCCGAAGAAGCGGAACACGCGCAGGCTGTAGACATCGCCCATGATTTTGCCGGAGAAGCCGGCGATTTCCCCGGAGGCGGCGATCCATTCACGAGGCAGTGCGAACCATTCATTCATCTCGACGGCCTCCCGCCGCCCCTGGCGGCGTCCTCGATCGCTCGTGTACCGAAGCCGGGGGACACTCGCTTCGCTCGCATCCCCGTTTCGGCCAGCACACTTCGCTCACTGCGTCCTTGCCAGGAACGACGGGAGGCCGTCGAGAGGCCTGGCTTTTTAGACGAACGCATTATTTGATGACCAGGATCTGGGGATGCGTGGCGAGCAGCGTCTGCTCGAAGACGTAGTCGAATGCGAACACCGCGAGGAAGGTGACGACCACCGCCTGGTTGACGGCGCGGCCGACGCCCTCGGCGCCGCCCGAGGCGGTCATGCCCTTGTAGCAGCACACGATCGCGATGATCGCCCCGAAGAGGGTGGCCTTCAGCGCCGAGCCCCACATGTCGGTCGTGTCGGCGTTTGCGAAGAACGTGTTCCAGAACGGCCCCAGCGGATACCCGTTGACGAGCTCGGCGAGGATCCCGCCGAAGATCCCGAACAGGATCGCGTAGATGTTGAATAGCCCCGTCACCAGCATCAACGCGAGGAAGCGGGGGACGACGAGGTTCTTGATCGGGTCGACGCCCAGCACCTGCAGCGCGTCGAGCTCCTCGCGGATCTTGCGCGCGCCGAGATCGGCGGTGATCGCGGTGCCGGCGACCCCGGCGAGCACGATCGCGGTCACGTCGGGGCCGATCTCGCGGATCGCACCCAGCACGAAGAACCCGCCGAGGCGATCGAGCGCACCGAACAGCGTGAGGAAGTTGGCTGCCTGCAGGCCGGGCGCGGCATAGTCGATGCACACCGTGGAGATCAGCAGCGGGAACCAGCAGAGGCGCAGCGCGAACAGGAACTGCGAGACGAACTCCCCGCCGTAGGGGTAGGGAGGCCGCAGCGCCGACCTGACGGTCCTGCCGGTCAGGATCATCATGTCGCCGACTTCCTCAATGAAGTTCCTCGTCGGGAGGAACGCCCGCTCCGCTGCACTGCGAACCACTGCTCTACCTACCCCTCCTCGGGTGGACAGTCCACGGCAAGTGTACGCCGATGGTAGAACTCTACGCGATGCACTTGCGTCGCGCCACCCCTTTGGCCGCAACTTCTTCACGCGTCGGGCCCGTCGCTGCCCTCGAGCGCGCGCAGCGCGCAGACCGGATCGTGCGAGAGGACTGCGGGAGGACTCCCTTCTCGTGCGGGAGGACTCCCTTCGCGTGCGGGAGGACTCCCTTCGCTGGTATCGTGACGGCGCTGTGAGGGGGAGTCGCATGCTCAAGGCGGTTCTGCTCGGCGTCTGCGGAGCGTTGACGGGCGCGCTCGCGACGGGCTGCGGGGAATCGCGTCAACAAAACGCCTCCGAACCGAAGGGCCGCTACACGGTGCGGGTCACGCACGCGAGCTTCCCAATCGAGCAGGCGGTGGCGCGGCCGGCGCGGCTGGTGCTGAGCGTGCGCAACACCAGCGCGCGCACGCTGCCGGACGTGACGGTGGCGGTGACGTCGTTCGACTACCTCAGCAACTACGCCAACCTGGCCAGCCGCCGGCGCCCGATCTGGGTAGTCAACGAAGGCCCCGGCCAGATCGCCAAGCCGCCGGTCGAAACGGTGGAGGTGGATCCGCCCGGCAGCGGCACGACGGCGAACTACAACGTCTGGGTGCTGGGACCCCTGGCGCCTAGGGCGACACGCACCTTCGTGTGGAACGTCTCCCCCGTCAAGCCGGGGATGCACAGGCTCTCCTACAGGGTGTACGCGGGCCTCAACGGCAACGCGCAGGCGGAGCTCGCCAACGGCTCCCCGCCGGTGGGCAGCTTCGCGGTGAACATCGCCGAGCGCCCGCCGCCGACCCACGTGGACCCGACCACCGGCAAGATCGTCGCGGGGCCCTACCTGCCCTCGGAAGGGTAGGTTCCGCCGCGACGCCCACCAGTTGGTTAGGGCTCGAAAACAAGAAACACAACCACGCCGGTCGCGGGGCATGGATGCCACGCGCCCCACGCGCTGGCTTGCCCAACCGGCCCACGTGGACGATCCCAAAATCCCCCGCCCCAGTCGTTTGGCCCACTGTCGAAAGATCGCAGCCGGGATTTCGCCAAAGGAGCGATGCCCGGGCCGGCGGAGGGGTCTACGATTCATAGTCGGCCCGATCCTCGGAGGAGTGGGCCTGTGCAGGGCCGGCGGCGACGCCCACCAAACCGGCTTCGGGCGCCCACTCATATAGATCGCGACGAGGAGGAACAGAACCCCCCCATGCCCAGGACACGCCAGCAGAACGTCACAGCCGCACAGTGGAGCGCCAACGGCAGCGCCCTCGGCTCGCTCGACCTCACCCTCCCCGGCAACCAGGTGTTCGCCTCCAACGTGTTCAGCCCGGTCGTGCAGCGCCAGCGTCTGCCCAAGGACGTGTACAAGGCGCTGAAGAAGACGCTCGAGCGCGGCGAGGCGCTCGACACCTCGCTGGCGGACGCCGTGGCGCAGGCGATGAAGGAGTGGGCGCTGGAGCGGGGCGCCACGCACTACACGCACTGGTTTCAGCCGCTCACAGGCTCCACCGCGGAGAAGCACGACTCCTTCTACGGCCCCGTCGGCGACGGCACCGCGATCGCCGAGTTCTCCGGCAAGGAGCTGATCCAGGGCGAGCCCGACGCCTCCTCGTTCCCCACGGGCGGCATCCGCGCCACCTTCGAGGCACGCGGCTACACCGCCTGGGACCCCACTTCGCCGGCCTTCCTGCTGGAGAACCCCAATGGCGCGCTGCTGTGCATCCCGACGGCCTTTACCTCGTGGACGGGCGAGGCGCTCGACCACAAGATCCCGCTGCTGCGCTCGATGGACGCGCTCTCCGGCGCGGCGATCCGCGCGCTGAAGCTGCTCGGCGTCGATGACGCGCGGCGGGTGTTCACAACGGTGGGTCCCGAGCAGGAGTACTTCCTGATCGACGAGCAGTACTACTTCGAGCGCCCCGACCTGCTCACCACGGGACGCACGCTGTTCGGCGCCAAGCCGCCCAAGGGCCACGAGCTCGACGACCACTACTTCGGCTCGATCCCCGAGCGGATCCTGGCGTACATGCTGGAGACGGAGCGGGAACTCGCAAAGCTGGGCGTGCCCGTCAAGACCCGCCACAACGAGGTCGCCCCCAACCAGTATGAGCTGGCGCCGATCTTCGAGAACTCCAACGTCGGCTCCGACCACCAGCAGCTGACGATGCAGGTGATGCAGAACGTGGCGCGCCGCTACGGCCTCGTGTGCCTGCTGCACGAGAAGCCGTTCGCCGGCGTCAACGGGTCGGGCAAGCACAACAACTGGTCGATGGGCACCGACACGGGCGCCAATCTGCTCGAGCCTGGCGACACCCCGCACGAAAACCTCCAGTTCCTGTTCTTCTGCGCGGCGGTGATCCAGGCCGTCAACGCCCATCAGGCGCTGCTGCGCGCGTCGATCGCCTCACCCGGCCAGGACCACCGCCTCGGCGCCAACGAGGCGCCGCCGGCGATCATCTCGATCTTCCTCGGCTCCGAGCTGGAGCGCGTGTTTGGGGCGATCGAGGCGGGCAAGGCGCAGACCTCCAAGCCCGGCTCGTTCCTCGGCCTCGGCACGCCCGTGCTGCCGCCGCTGCCGCTGCACGGCGGTGACCGCAACCGCACCTCGCCGTTCGCGTTCACCGGCAACAAGTTCGAGTTCCGCGCGCTGGGGTCTTCCATGTCGCTGGCGCTGCCCAACACGGTGCTCAACACGATCGTCGCGGAGGCGATCGACGACCTCGCCGACAAGCTCGCCGCGGCGATGAAAGGCTCGGGCGCCAACCTCGAGAAGGCGCTGACCAAAGTCGTCAAAGAGAGCTACGCCGCCAACAAACAGGTCGTGTTCGGCGGCGACAACTACGCCGAGGCGTGGCACAAGGAGGCCGAGAAACGCGGCCTCGCCAATCTGCGCTCGACGCCCGATGCGTTGCCGTGGCTAGTGGACAAAGGCACCGTCGCGCTGTTCAAGAAGTACAAGGTGCTCTCCAAGCGCGAGCTGGAGTCCCGCTACGAGGTGTTCACCGAGCAGTACGCGGTGAAGCTCAACATTGAGGCCGAGACCGCGGCGGCGATCGCCCGCACGATGCTGCTGCCGGCAGCGGTGCGCTACCTCAACGAATTGAAGGCGAGCGGCCTGGAGGAGCTGATCGGGGAGGTCGAGCCGCTGGTGAAGGAGCTGCACTTCAACCTGCTCAAGCTGGAGGACGCCAACCTCGCCGACAACCAGCCCGACGACTCGGCGCCCAAGTGGGCGGTCTACATGCGCGACAAGGTGCTCACCGCGATGGACGACGTGCGCGAAGTCGCCGACCGCCTCGAGGGCATCGTGCCGGACGACCTCTGGCCTTTGCCGAAGTACTCGGAGATGCTCTTCATCAAGTAGCAGCCAGCCGCGCGAGCACCTCCGCGCGGTCGGTGCCGTGCGCGCGGAGCACGCGCTCGAACTCCTCGCCGTAGATGCGCATTACAGCGAGGAGCAGATCCTTGGTGCCCACGCCCCCGGCGCCCCGCTGGGCGGCAATCTCGACCGCCTGTTCGCTCACCAGCGCGACCGGGTCGCGCTCGGCGTCTCCGACGGCGGGGGCTGGGGCGGCCGGTTCGCGCTCGTGACCCTCGCCATCCTCTGTTTCGAACGGCCCCTCGCTGACGCCGAGCGCCTGCAGCGCGATCCCCGACTCGCCGTGCAGGCGCAGCACCCGCAGCCAGCGCTCGGCCTCGCCCTCGGGGGTGCGCGCGAACGGCATCGCGGTCGCGGCGATCCCGAGCGCCATCGCCGCGTCGGGGGCGAGCGTCGCGGTGGTGCTCATGGCGTCGCCCCGACCGTGGCTCCCACCGCCGCCTGCCCGCGCGCGAGCGCAGTTGGTAGATGGGCAACGTTGTCACGCCGCAGCGTGGCGCACGGTGGCCGGTCGGCGGCGAGATGCAGCTCGACGACTGCGGTGCCCGCCTGGCCCGCGGCGAAACGCGCATTGCCGATCAGTTCGGGGATCTCGCCCCGCGGCACCCCGCAGGCGAGCAGCAGTTGCTCGGCGCGGCGGTTGGAGGGCGTCTCGCGGTCGAACTCCAGCTCCTCGAGGAGCACCGCCGGCGCGGCGGGGTCCCCCGCGATGTTAAGCACACATGCAGCCATATCGTCAGGACGTGTATCGGTCGTTTCGGCCACGCGCTCAAGCAGATCGGATGCGTTCGCCGTCGGCCCAAGCTCCGCGAGCGCGCGTGTGAGCCGTTCGGCGCCGAACAGCTCGCCGCCGGTGCGTGCCTCGGTGACGCCGTCGGTGAAGAAGCACACCTGCGCCTCGCCTGGCACCGCCACCGTGGTTTGGCGCGAGCCGGTGCGCATGCCCGCGCCAATCGGCGGCGCGGCGCACACGGTGATTGGTGTGATCGACCCGCCCGACTCTACCGACCCCCCGGACCCCCCCGACCCCACCGACGGTGAGCCGATCACCAGCGGCGGCGGGTGGCCGGCGCAGGCATACACCAGGGTGCGCTCGTCCGGGTCGTAGGTGGCGACCGCGACGGTGGCGAACGATCCGCTGAGCTGGCGCTCCAGCACGCTCTCCGCCGTCTGCACCGCGACCCGCGGCGAGAGGCCGGCCTCGAGGTAGGCCCGCAGGGTGAAGCGCACGAGCGCGGTGTGCGGCAGCGCCTGGCGGCCGTGTCCGGAGATGTCTCCGAGGATGACCGCCACCCTGCCGTCCCCGAGTAGGAATACGTCGTAGAAATCGCCCCCCGCACCAGGGCCGTCGGCCGGCCGGTAGGCCGCGGAGGTGCCGACCACGCCGAGGCGCGGAGGCGTCACCGGCAGCAGCGCCGCCTGCAGCAAACCGACGTCCTCGAGCAGTTCGCCGCGCTGGCGCTCCAGTCGCCGCGCGCGCAGCGCCGCCAGCCACGATCGGGTGCCAAGCGCAAGTGAGAGCGACAGCAACAGCCCGAGCAGAAACCGCACCGGCAGGGGCACCACGTCGGCGATCTTGGTGATCGTGGTGACCAACGGCGAGGTGCGCGCCTGCGGCGACGGGTGCGGTTTTGCCGGGTGCGCCCTCCGCGTCGCTCCCCGCCGCAGCGCCCTCGTCCCTGTACCCGCGGCGCCGGCGAGCGCCCGCGGGGAGGTCGCAGCGCGGTGGCCCGTCGCGCGGTGGGCAGCACCACCGCTGCCACTCCGCCTCGTGGCGTGGTGGCGCGCGCGATCGGCGTGCCCCACACCTTGGTGGGTGTGGGCGGGAGCGCCGGTTTGAGCCCCGCTTTTGACCTGTGGCGATGTCGTCGCGGCAGTCGTGGGCGTCGCGGCGGTGGCCGACTCGCTCGACGGGACCGCAGCGGGTGCGGCTGCAGCCGTGGTGGGCGCCGGTGCCGAGGCAGTGGTTGACGAGGTGGTGCTCGACGAGCTGGAACCAGTTGCAGCGCCCGTGTGCGAGGTGCCCGTCGGAGCAGCCTGGGACTGGCTTTCAGCCTCGTGTCGTTCATGGCCTTTGGCCTGCGGGTCTCCCTGCGCCTTCCCTGCGCCACCTCCCTGTTCACCGCTCCCACGATCCTGCTGGCTCGCCGATCGGTCGCCACCTCTGCCGCGGGACTGATCGTGGCCGCCGCCCTGCTGCCCGTGACCCCCGGCCTCCGGCTGTGTCTGCGTCTGCGTTTGGGTCCCCTGCCCCTGCGTCTGAGGTTGTCCACCTTGCTGCCCACCGCCTCCCCCTTGCTGCCCACCGCCTCCACCCTGCGGTTCGCGGCCTTCAGCGCCCTGCTGTTCGCCACCACCCGCGCCGTGCGACTGTTCGCGGCCGCCGCCCCGCTGTTCAGAGCCTTCGGCCCCCTGATGGGAATGATCTCCCCCGCCCCCCTGCGCGCCGGCTTCCGGATGGGCGCCGGCGATCGGGATGTAGGTCAGGGCAAGCGCACACCCGACGGCGATCGCGCCGCACTGTCTGCGTTGGTTAGTTGAGAGGCGCGCCATGTTCCCGCGCGCTTGCGAGCGCCTGGTCGAGCGCGGGAAAGATCGCAAAGGCACCATCCATCCCGGCAAACTCGAAAATCTGCAGAACGTCACTTTGGGGGCAGACGATCGCCAGCCGCTCGCCGGCGTCGAGCCCCCGCTTGACCGCGACGAGCACGCCCAGCGCGGTCGAGTCCATGAAGGTCGTGTGTGAGAGGTCGACGACCAGCAGGCTGTATCCCGCCTGCAGCGCGTCGAGCAGCATCCACTTCAGGCGAGGGGCAGTCGAGAGGTCGAGCTCGCCCTCGACCTCGATCGCGCAGGTGTGCTCGTCGAGTTCGTGCTGCACGATCTCGAACGCCGTCGCACGTGCGGCCCGCGCCCCGGGAACCGGGGGCTGCGAACGGGTGGATGTCTCGATCGAGCTAGGCATCGTGGCCTCCTTCACGCTGGGGTGATGTGGTCCACGAGCGCGACGTCGTCCATACGTCCCCGCGCGTGTGAGGACTTCTTCGGCGGCCGGCCGACGGTCTTGATGGAGAGACTGGAGGATCGAACAAGCGTCCAGGCGGCGTGAGAGCTGTCTCCCACCCCTCCCACCGCGGGTAGCGTCTCAGCGTGGGACGGTCGCAACCCGCGGGCCGGGCGAGACGTCATATAAGTTTGGCGCCCCTACCAGCTACTGGACCTCTCATAGCTGTCATCTTGTCGCTGCCCACAGGTCCAGTTGGTGGTATGCCGCAAAACTTAATCCACACGCCACAGCGACTGGTCCTCCTCGCCCAGCCGCCACACCCCGGCGGTGAGCCCGTAGCCGCGGGCAATCGCGATGCGGGCGAGGATCGCGCGCGCGTCCATGTACCAAACGCGGTGGAATACACCACCCCGAACGTAGGTGAAGGTCATCTCACCCGACGAAGGAACCCACACCGGCGCGACGCCGGCCGACTGAGCAAGCGCGAGCGCACCGGCGTACTGCAGCGCGGTGGCACGAGCATGTCCGCCCTCGTACTGCAGCGCCGTGGCACGAGCATGTCCGCCCTCGTACTGCAGCGCCGTGGCACGAGCATGTCCGCCCCAGTCGAGCCCGTACATCGGTACCCCGAGCACGAAGCGCCGCGCATTCGGCAGCGAGGCCACGTAATTGGCGACGCCCCGCACGAAGGAGAGCGGCGCGATCGGGCCTGGTCCAGAGCCTTCCCAGTGGGGACCCCACGCCATCACGAACACAATGTCGGCGGCGGCGGCCAGCGCGCGGTCGTCGTAGAAGCCGGTGGTGGGACGCGGAACGACTTCGCGCGTAACGCCGACCACATCGACGGCGAGCTTGCGCCCCTCCGCGTGCAGACGCGCGGCGAGGGCGGCAACGAACGCGCTGAGCGCGCCACGATCGCGGGCACCATCGTTCTCGAGATCGAGGTTTAGCCCGGCGTAGGCGGGGCCGTCGGCGAGCCCCACCAGCCGCGCGAACACACGCGCTCGCAGCGCGGGCTGCGTGAGGATGCGGTGCACGAGCGCCCCGTTCTGGCAGGAAAAGCGCGGCATCTCGACAAGCCCGTGCGCGGCAGAGTAAGCATCGACTTCAGCATCGGCGGCGCCCACCACTTCACCGCCCGGCGAGCATTCGAAGTAGGTCGGGTACACCACCCCGATCGCCCCGGCGTGCGCCTGCAGATCGGCGAAGGAGTCGGGGGAGCCCGTGAGCAGAAACGCCTGCAGCGGTGAAGGGGAAGGGTTTGGATTGGCCTCCCCTGCAGGGGAGGCCAAGCGAGTGGGAGCGGCCGGAGGGGCGGCCGGAGGGGCGGGCGAGCGAGTGGGAGCGGCCGGAGGAGCGGCGGGAGGGGCGGGCGAGCGAGTGGGAGCGGCCGGAGGAGCGGCCGGAGGGGCGGCCGAGCGAATGGGCGCCGCCCACGCCGCTGGCGCCGCCGCGACGAGCGCCAGCGCCACGGCGCACGCCGCGAGCGCCCCCAACCTCAACCGCCCAGCTGCGGCAGTTCCCAAATGGACTGGTCCTCGCTGCCGAGATGCCACAGCCCGATCCCGAGACCGAGCGATTCGGCAAGCTGGGCGCGCACCCCCAGCGACTGCTGGTCGGTGTACCACACGTCGTGGTGCACACCGCTGGAGTCGGTGTAGGAGAAATGCGGTTCGGCCGCCGTCGGTTCCCATTCGCTCAGCGCCCCGAACTCGCTCTGCTCCGCCGTCACGTTGTTGAACTCCAGCGGCGTGGCGGGGTTGGCGGAGCCGCCGCCATTGGGCCAGTCGAGCCCGTACATCGGCATCCCGAGGACGAACTTGCTCTTGTTGGGCATCGTCGCGGTGTAGTCGGCGACCTTCGTGAACCACGGCAGTTCGGCCAGACCACCCGGCGTGGAGGTCGTCCAGTGCAGGCCCCAGTCGAGCACAAATATGTAGTCGGAGGGAACCGACAGGGCAGCATCGTTGTACATCGCGGCGCGACCGCTGGTGATGTTGTAGTACTTGGCGGTGACGACCGTCGAGAGTTTGTCGCCGATCGAGTGAAGGCGCGCAGCGAGTGCGGTGATCCAGGCGGTGAAGGGTTCGCGCTCGGCCGGGGAGGCACCCTCGAAGTCGATCTGGATGCCCGCGTAGCCGTCGCTTTCGCACAGCGATGCGAGCTGGTTGATCATGTTCTGCCCGGCCGCCGGTTCATTGAGGATCTGTTCCTCGTCGGCCGGGTTCTGGCAGTTCAGGCGCGGCATCACGGCGACCTGGCGTGCGCGCGCCCAGCCGGTGACCAGCGGCCAGTCGCTGCCGGTGACGATGCCGCCGCGGCCACAGTTGAAATACGTGGGATACACCACCCCTATCTGCTGGTAGTGGGCCTCGAGGTCGAAGAAGCTCTGGTCGGTGGAAGCGAGCAGGAAGGCCTGCACATTGCCGTGCGTGGGCGGCGGATCGGAGGTTTCCACCGTCAGCGGCGCGGTCGGCGCGCTGATCGCCCCGAGCGAGTCCACTGCCACGACGGTGATCTTGTAACTGGTGGAAGGCGCCAGCTCGGCGAGCGAGATTTCCGGCGCGGACACCTGGCCGACGGGGATTTCGTTGCGGAACACGCGGTAGCCGACGATGTTGCCGCTCACCGGCGTGGAGGGCGACCAGGCAAGCGCGGCGGAGGACGCAGTCACTTCGGTGCTGTGCAGATCGCCCGGCGTGGAGGGAGGCGTATGGGTCGTGAACACCGCCACTTCGGGCGCGGGCGCGCTGAGGTAGCCGTAGGAGTCCAGCGCGCGCACGGTGAAGGTGTAGTGGCGCTCGGAGGCGAGTGTGACCGTCGTGACCTGGCCGTTGACCACGCCCTCGGGGACGCCGTTCTCGAACAAGAGATAACCGACGAGGCGCGCGCCGTTGGCTGCACCCGCCTGCCAGGAGAGCGTGGCGGAGGTGTCGGTGACGCGATCGGCGGAGATCAGCGCGGGACCCTCGGGCGGTGTGTGGGTGGTGGTGAGGGAGAGTTCCGGCGTGCGCGCGCTTTCGCGGTGGTTGGCGTCGACCGCCGCAACCGCGAGGTGGTAGGTGCGCAGCGAGGAGAGATGGGTGAGGCGCATCGAGTCCTGCGTGCTCTGACCGAGCAGCGCGCCGTTGCGGTAGACGCGATAGCCGACGATCCGCGCTGAGCCGGGGGCGGCCGGCACCCACCAGAGCGTGGCGCCCGCTTCGCTGACTTCGGAGACGCTGAGCTGGCCGGGCACGCCGGGGCCGGTGTCGCCGGCAACGGCGGTCCGTTTCCCGCCGCGGCTGACGCGGATGGCGATCCGCAGCGCCTTGCTGGGCCGGCCGAGGCGCCCGCGGGTGTCGACGGCGGTAACGGTGATGCGGTGCGCGCGGTAGAGGTTGAACTTGACAACGTACACGCGCCCGGGGGTCTGCCCGGCAACGACGCCGTCGCACCTGATGCGGTAGCCCTCCACGGGGGCCGACCCGCGCTTGGCGGAATGCCAGGTGATGCGCACGCCGGTGTTGGTGTCCGCGAGCACGCGCACCCCCCGCACCCGGCCGGGCAGGCGCACGGCGCGGCGATGCCCGTGGCGGGCCGTCCGGCTCCCATGAGCGGACGCGGCAAACGAGATCGGGACAACCCCGTGCAAGCCCGTCGGACTCACAACTTGCAGACCCCCGCGAGCGGACGCGGCAAACGAGATGCGAGCCCCCCCATGCCCTGGCGGACGCACGACTTGTAGACCCCCGCGAGCGGACGCGGCAAACGAGATCAGAGCACCCCCGTGCCCCGGCGGACGCCCGACCTGCAACCCCCCCTGCGCGGGGGCCATCAGCGAGATCGCAGCAACCGTTGCCGCCAGCACGCCGCTCACCGCGCGCCCCCTTCCGGTTCGCCAGTGATCAAGAGGATCGGCGCGTGCGCCTTTTCTTCGCGCGTCTGGTGTTCGGCGAGCGCCGAGACGCCCACCTGCGGGGTGAGGATGCGGGCGACCGGCGCGAAGATGTCACGCTCCAGGCGGGAGGCCCCGGGCGGATAGCGGGGGGGTTGGGGAGGGGGCGCTGCGCGCGGGGTGCTGTGTCGGCAGAACCATCCGCTCGAGGCGGACGACCAGCGTCGCCGGCGCGCGCGCCAGTGAGGGCGCGAGCAGCACCACCGGCAGCAGCGAGAGCGGCAGCAGCAGCATCGCGAACGCACGCCTGAGGTAAGAGCTCGACCCCGAGCGCTTCTGCTCGCCACCATCGGGACGACCGCGCGTCCCTCTGGGCGACACCCCGGCCGCCGTTGGCCGCACCGCTGGTAGCTCCTCCACAGCCATCCCCTATCCCCCCTCCCCCCCTGCGCCCAGACCGGCCGTGGCGGGTCGCGTCCCCCAGGCGGAGGTGCGGCAGGTGGCGATCGCGTAGTAGGTCTGCCACAGCATGATCCCGAGGTAGAAGAAGACGAACAGGATCCCGTATAGCCAGAGCACGTTGTAGCGATCTTGGAAGAGCAGGAAGTAGAAGGAGTAGACGAGCGCCAGCGCGTAGATCCCGGCGAGGTAGGTGAGCGGCAGCACGCCGTGGTGGGTGACCAGCGGCGCCCACACCAGCGAGTGCAGCGCGGCGATCGGCGCGAGCAGCGGCAGCAGGATGCTCATGTAGGCGAACAGCGCGGCGATCGGGTGCTTGCGCCAGATGAATTTGGCGACCAGCAGCGACTCGCGCGTCCACGAGCGCTTCCAGCGGGTCTGCTGGATCAGGAAGGCGCGGAAGGTGACGGGCACGATCGTGTGCGACACGGCCCGCCGTTCGTAGAGGATGCGCCAGTCGCGCAGCACGCAGTTGGTCAGCGAGCGGTCATCGCCGAAGGTGGACTCCACGCCGAGAAAGGTCTGGCTCTCCCACCACTCCAGGCGCGGCAGGATCGCCTCGCGCCGGTAGGCGGAGAAGCAGCCCGAGCAGCAGGTGACCGCGCCGAACACCGATTCGGCGGCCTTCACGACGCGGAAGGCGACGAAGTAGCGCACCGCCTGCATGCGGGTGATCCAAGAGTCGCGCACGTTGAGCACGTCGGCATGCCCGCACACCGCGCCAACCCGCGGGTCGGCGAGCGGCTGCACCAGCAGTTTGAGCGCCTGCGGCTCGACCGTGGAGTCGGAGTCGACGAACACGATCACCTCCGCCGAGGTGGCGCGGATGCCGGCCGCCATCGCCGCGCGCTTGCCGCGGTTCTGCGGGAAGTCGATCACGCGCACGCGCCCGGAGGACTCGGTCGAGACGCGCCGCATCTCCGCCAGCGTGTTGTCGGTCGAACCGTCGTTGACCGCCACCAGCTCCAGCTTCTCGGGCGGGTAGTCGAGCTCCAACAGCGAGCGCAGCGAGTCGGCGATCGCCTCCTCCTCGTTGAAGCCCGGCATCACGATCGCGATCTGCGGCTCCACGCCGGCGTCCGGACGGGTGCGGTAGAAGAGGCTGAACACGAAGCGCGAGACGATGTATGCCGCGACCGTGAGCGAGTACACGCCGAAGAACACGTTGGTGAACAGCAGCCCCGCGAAGGCCGCCTTGTAGGCCATCACGGCAGCCAGCAGCAGCAGCAGATAGAGGCCGGCCAGCCCCTTCAGGATACGGTGCGTCGTGATCTTGCGAGGGGACATCGGCTCAGCCGCTCGCATCGGTCTCGACACTTACATCCATGGGCAGATGAGATCGGCGAGGGGGGTGTTGTGTTTGCATTTTTTCAGGCCCAAACCCTTCATTTTGTGAAGTGGTGGGGGTGCTTGGGATGCTTATTTTGGAGGCCAAACCCTTTACTTTGTGAAGTGGCCTGGTGCGGTTGGATGCTTTGTTTTGGGACCCAAACCCTTCATTTTGTGAAGTGGTATGTGTGCATTCGGATGACATCTCTACCTCCCCGACCACGTCACGGCGTGAAGCGCATTAGGCCGGCGTCGCGACGGCGGTAGGTGCAATCGAGCACCGCTGGGCAGCGCGCCAGCCACTCGTAGTCGTGGTCGGGGTGCAGGGTGGTGAGGATCGCCAGGTCGTAGTTCTCGGGATCAAGGGTCGGACCGTCTCCTGGCCGACGATCGACTGCCGTTGGGGCGTCCGCGGCGGGGGCCGCCATCCCGGTCAAGCGCCCACCGCCGACCTCGAGCGCCGGCACGAGCGGGTCGTGGTAGTCGACCTGCGCACCCTCGGCGCGCAGACGGGCGACGATCTCCAGCGCCGGCGACTCGCGCGTGTCGGCCACGCCGGGCTTGTAGGAGATGCCGACGACCAGCACGCGCGCCTCGGGCAGCGGTCGGCCCAACCCGACCAGCACTTCGTGTGCTCGCCACGCCACGTGCCGGGGGCGGCCGGCGAGCTTGCGCAGCGCCTCCTCGGCCATCTTCGCGGGGCGCCCGCGTTCGCGCAGGTCGTGCAGCAGGTAGTGGGGATCGACCGCGATGCAGTGCCCCCCCACCCCGGCGGAGGGGTAGTGAGGCAGAAAGCCGTAGGGCTTGGTGGCGGCGCCCTCGATCACCTCGATCGGATCGAGCCCGTGCGTCTCGCACGCATCGGCGAGCTCGAAGGCGAGCGCGATGTTGACGGCGCGGAAGGTGTTCTCGTGCAGCTTCACCAGCTCGGCGGCCTCAGGCGAGGAGACGCGGTGCAGGCGCTTGCAGGTGTGGCGCAGCACACTCGCCGCCCGCGTTGTGCACTCCTCCGTCACGCCGCCCAGCACGCGCGGGGTCTTCAGCTGCTCGTGGTCGCTCACGCCGGGGTCGATCCGCTCGGGGGCGAACGCCACGAACACGTCCTCGCCGACGCCCAACCCGCGCTCGGCGAGCGGGTCGGCGAGCAGCTCGCGGGTCGTGCCCACATAGGTGGTCGAGGTCAGCACCAGCGTCTGGCCGGGACGGGCGTGGCGCACGACCGAGGCGCACGCCTGACGCAGGATCCGCGGGTCGGGCCGCAGTTGCTCGTCGACGGGCGTGGGCACGCAGATCAGCACGAGGTCGGCGGCGTCTAACGCCTTGATGCGATTGGTGAGCACAAAGCCGTCGCTCGCCAGGTGGTGGCGCAGATCGCGCTGTTCGGACTCCAGCAGCTCGGCCTCCCCGTTGCGGATCGCGCTCAGGCGGGGGCCGCTGACGTCGATCCCGACGATCCGGCATCCTGCCCCCCGCAGCGCGATCGCGGTCGGCAGCCCGACGTAGCCGAGGCCCACGACGGCTACGACGGTGTGGCCGGCGCGCTTGGATCGGGGGTTTGGAGTTGCGCGACGGCGGGTAGCTTGGGAAGAGGCGTGCACGGCGACTGGCTCTGGGATGGAGGCGGTGGGCTGTGGCATGGAGGTCCTCTCCTGGCTAGAGGGGGCTTGAACGAGGCTGCAGGCACCTGGCAGTGGCCGTGCAGAATGCCCATTCGCACACCGAGTTTCACGGTGCTTGGACGAGTGGTTGACGCTCGTCCCAAAGAGTGAGACCGACGCGTCGTTCCAAACGGACGACAGGCGCGTCCCAAGCGGGCAGTTGGCGTAGGGCGGCCCGTGCAGGCGTGTGAACAGTTGTGAACCGCTGCGATTCCGCGCCCCGCAACGCCTCTGCCCCCTTCCCCGCCGCCCGCCTGCCTGCCTTCCCTCCCTACCCTGCCTCTCCCCGGCCCCCGCATCCCCCCACCTCCGCATCCACCCACCTCCAGCTGTGTGAGATCTTTTCCGCCCCAAACCAAATAAGAACAAGACTCAATCTTATTTGGTGGGGCCTCGAAAAGAAGCGGTGACCCCCCGACCCGCGGGGCCGCGCCAACATGAGAGCGGCAACGGGGCCGGTAGCATCGGTGCATGCGTGATTTTCGAGAGGCGATCTCAACCCGCGTCGTCATCTACGACGGCGGCATGGGCGCCACCCTGGAGCAGTTCGACCTCACCCCCGAGGATTACGGCGGACTGCAGGGCAAGTGCCACGAGGCGCTGGTGCTCAACCGCCCCGACGTGATCGAGGGCGTCCACGCCTCGATGCTCGACGCCGGCGCCGAGGTGGTCGAGACCGACACCTTCCAGGCCTCGCGGCTGAAGCTCGGCGAGTGGGGTCTCGCCGACTACACCGTCGAGATCAACACCAAGGCCGCGGAGATCGCCCGCAAGGCCGCCGGCGAGCACCGCTTCGTCGCTGGCTCGATCGGCCCCACCGGCTACCTTCCGGCCTCCGAGGACCCATCGCTCGGGCAGATCCGTTTCGGCGAGCTGGTCGAGGTGTTCGCGGAGCAGGCGGCGGGCCTGATCGACGGCGGCGCCGACCTGATCATCATCGAGACCGCCCAGGACATCCTCGAGGTGAAGGCGGCGGTATTCGGGGCGCGCGAGGCTTTCAAGAGCACCGGGCGCACGCTGCCGATCCACACCTCGGTGTCGCTGCTGCCCAACGGCGGCAAGATGCTGCTGGGCACCGACATCTCCGCAGTGCTGACCACGCTCGAGGCACTGAACGTGGACGTGATCGGCCTCAACTGCTCCACCGGGCCGGAGGACATGCGCGACGCGATCCGCTTCCTCGGCGAGTACTGCCCCGTGCCGGTGGCGTGCATCCCCAACGCCGGCCTGCCGCTGCAAGGCCCCGACGGCGAGACGATCTTCCCCGAGAAGCCCGAGCCGCTGGCGGAGGCGTTGAAGGAGTTCGTCGAGCGCTACGGCGTGGGGATCGTCGGCGGCTGCTGCGGCACGACCCCCGCGCACATCGCCGCGATCGCCGAGCGCGTCGGCAGCCCGGCGGGCACGCGCACCGGCGGCTCCACGACGAACACGCAAGCGGGCGACTCCACGACGGGCGCTCAGGCGGGCGGCTCCACGACGCGCACGGTCGGGCCCCGTCCAGCCCCCGCCCCCCCACCTCTCCTCGATGATCGCCGCGACTCCACTCGCGCAGGAGCCGGCGCCGACCATGGTCGGTGAGCGAGTCAACTCGCAGGGCTCGCGCAAGGCCAAGGAGCTGCTGCTGGCGGACGACTACGACGGGCTGGTGCAGATCGCCGAGGACCAGGTGACCGGCGGCGCGCACGTGCTCGACCTGTGCGTGGCTCTCACCGAGCGCACCGACGAGGACGAACAGATGCGCCTCGTGGCGAAGAAGGTCTCGCTGACGCAGCCCGCGCCGATCCAGGTCGACTCGACCGAGCCTGAGGTGATCGAACGCGCGCTGGAGCAGATCCCCGGGCGGGCGATCGTCAACTCGGTCAACCTCGAGGCCGGACGCGCCAAGCTCGACCGCGTCGTTCCCGTGGCGCTCGCGCACGGAGCAGCGCTGATCGCACTGACGATCGACGAGGTCGGGATGGCGAAGACGGCGGAGCGGAAGGTCGAGATCGCCAAGCGCATTCGCGACCTCTGCTGCTCGGAGCACGGCATGGATCCGCAGCTCTTGATCTTCGACTGCCTGACGTTCACGCTGACGACCGGCGATGAGGAGTGGCGCCCCTCCGCCGTGGAGACGATCGCGGGGATCAAAGCGATCAAGGAGCAGATCCCGGATGTGAAGACCTCGCTGGGAGTCTCCAACGTCTCCTTCGGCGTCTCTCCCGGCGCGCGCGCGGTGCTCAACTCCGTGTTTCTGCACCACTGCGTCCAGGCGGGGCTCGACCTGGCGATGGTCAACCCCAACCACATCACCCCCTACTCGGAGATCCCTGACGTCGAGCGTGAGCTGGCTGACGATCTGGTGTTCAACCGTCGCGAGGACGCGCTGGAGAAGTTCATCGAGCACTTCGAGTCCAAGGGCCCCGAGGACACTGCCCAGGGGGCGGCCGACCCCACCGAGGGGATGGAGCCAGAGGAGGCGCTGCACTTCCACATCCTGCGACGTCGCCGCGACGGCGTCGAGGACTGGATCGACAAGAGCGTCGAGAAGATCGGCGCGGTGCCGACGCTCAACGAGGTGCTGCTGCCGGCGATGAAAGAGGTCGGTGACAAGTTTGGCGCCGGCGAATTGATCCTGCCGTTCGTGCTGCAGTCGGCCGAGGTGATGAAGCGCGCGGTGACGCAGCTGGAGAAATACCTCGACAAGATCGAGGGCTACACCAAGGGCACCGTGGTGCTGGCGACCGTGTTCGGGGACGTCCACGACATCGGCAAGTCGCTGGTCAACACGATCCTCACCAACAACGGCTACACCGTGGTGGACCTCGGCAAGCAGGTGCCGATCCAGACGATCGTGGATGCCGCCCAGGAGCACGAGGCGACCGCGATCGGGCTCTCCGCGCTGCTGGTCTCGACCTCCAAACAGATGCCGGCGTGCATCCAGGAGCTGCACGCCAAGGGCCTCTCCTATCCGGTGCTGATCGGCGGCGCCGCGATCAACCGCGCGTTCGGCTACCGCGCCCTGTACCCAGGCGGCAAAGACTCCGAGGAGGTGTACGAGCCCGGCGTGTTCTACTGCAAGGACGCGTTCGAGGGCTTGGCGGTGATGGACCAGCTGATCGACGCCGACACGCGCACAGCGCTCGTGCAGAAGCTGCTTGCGGGCGCCACGGAGTTCCGCGCCAAGGGCGATGCGCCACAGGAGGAGCTGAACTTCGCCGATGACTCCGTGCGCTCCGCCGCGCGCACCGACATGCCGATCCCCACGCCACCGTTCTGGGGTGTGCGCGAGATCCCGGTCAACCTCGACGAGGTGTACAGCCACCTCGACACGCACGTGCTGTTCAAGCTGCACTGGGGCGGCAAGGGCGTGAAGGGCGAGGCATGGCGGGAGCTGTTGGAGAGCGACTTCCGCCCGCGGCTGGAGCGGATGTGGAATGAGCAGACCTACCTACACCCCCGCGCGCTGCTGGGCTTCTTCCCCTGCTACAGCGCGGGCAACGAGATCGTCGTGCTCGACCCCGCCGTCATGGACCCCGCCGGCGGCGCCGATCCAGCCGACCCCGCAAGCGAGCTAACCCGCTTCGTGTGCCCGCGCCAGCCGAAGGGCGACCGCCTCTGCCTGGCGGACTTCTTCCGCCCGGCGGTCGACGGCAAGCCGCCCGAGGAACTGGACGTGATCGCCGTGCAGGCAGTGACCGTCGGCTCGGAGGTGACGGAGCTGATGGCCAAGCTTGAGGCCGAAGGCGAGTTCGCCGAACAGCTGTTCGTCCACGGACTCGGCGTGCAGACCGCGGAGGGACTGGCAGAGTGGCTGCACCACGAGGCCCGCACAATGCTCGGCATCCCCGCTGCGCAGGGCCGGCGCTACTCGTGGGGCTACCCGGCAGTGCCCGAGCAGGCCGAGCACCTGAAGGTCGAGAAACTCCTGGGACTGGGCGACATCGGAATGAAGATCACCGACGGCTACGCCCCCGAACCGGAGCAGTCAACGCTCGCCCTGGTCGCCCACCACCCGCAGGCGATCTACTTCGGCACCCGCCAGGGCCGCCTGCTGGAGAACGGCTCCCCCGACGACCTGATCAAGGGCTCCCACCGCGACCCCTCGCTGTTCGGCGAGCTCGGCGACGAGGACCCGCCGGACGGGGCGGTGGAGGCAGAGGACGAGCCGGCGATGGCCAGCTGAGCACGTAGTACGCCGCCTTCGTCCCACCTGCATCCGGCGCGGCGGATGAAGGTAGATGGCGAAGAAGGTTCATGAGGTGATCACGATCCTCGAGGCTCACGGCTGGCAACAGATGCGACAGGGCGGAAGCCACCGTCAGTTCAGGCGCCGGGACAGCATTTATGTGATCACGGTTACAGGCAAGCGCAGCGATACCATCTCCATTGGTCAGTTGCAAGCCATCAGACGGAAATCCGGCATCAAGGAGTTGCGATGACTGAATATCGAGTGATTTACGAAACCACGGAGGATGGTGGCTGGGGCGCATACTCCCCGGACCTGCCTGGCTGCTGCATCGCCACCGGCAAATCTCGGGCCGAAGTCGAACGGCTGATGCGTGAGGCGATTCCATTTCACATGGAAGGACTGCGCGAAGCAGGCACGCCCGTACCTGAGTCCTACCGCCTCGTCGAGCTGGTCGCCGCCTGAGACTCAGGATCCCGCAGCCGCACGCTGCGTGCGCTCGACCGATTAGGGAGACACTCGCTCTGCCGAAGCGGGAGACGTTCGCCTCCGGCTCACATCCCCCGTTCGGCCAGCATCCCCGAATCGGCCAGCGGCGGCAGGCGCACCGGCGTGGCGTGCAGCGTGCGCAGGCGGACCTCTTTCCAGGAGAGGCCCTCCTTGACGAGCGCGGGCATGCCCATGATCACCGCGGCGGCGACCTCGACTGCCTGCAACACGATCCCGTAGGCGACCGCGTCGGGGGTGGAGACGTGGTAGGCGCCGGCGAGCACCGCTACACACGCCGCCTGGAAGATGCCGACGTTGGCGGGCGTGGCGGGCACCACCGCGGTGACGTTGACCGCGAACAGCACACCCGCGGCGCCGGCAATCCCGACGCGGTGGTCGAGGCCGAGTGCCATCAGCAACAGCCAGCAGGAGGCGCACTGCAGCGCCCACGCCGAGAGCTGCACCGTCGTGGCCACCGCGGCGCGGCGCGGCTGGCGGAAGATGCGCAGACCCTCGCGCACGCGTAGCAGCGAGCGACGCAACCCGAGCACCAGCGAGTGCAGCCGCGCGTAGCGCGAGATCGCAGAGCGGGGCAGCAACACGGGGGTGAGCAGCACGAGCATCAGTGCCGCCACCGGCACCAGCGCGGCGGCGGCGAGCGCCCCGTCGTGGCCGTGCAGGAGCGGCACGCCGGAGAGCATCGCGGCCGCGAGCAGCGCCAGCGCCAGCAGGTTCAGCAGTGTCTGCGACACCATCGTGCCGAGCACCACCGGCAGCGTCTCGCGCGGGCGCCCGAGGCGGCGCGCAACGATCAGCGCGCGCGAGGGCTCGCCCAGGCGGGCGGGCAGCGTGGCGGACATCAGCACGCCGATGAACGTCCCCTGCAGCGCGTCGCGCCGTCGCGCCGGTCGCCAGGTGGGGGCGGCCCTGAGGATCGCGTACCAGGCAAGGCCGCGAACGACCATCGAGAGGCACATCAGCCCCAGCCCGGCGGCGATCAGCCCGGGGCTGGAGGCGACCAGGCTGGCGAGCACGCGACCGACGCCGATCCGCGACAGCGCGGTCAGCGCCAACGCCAGGCCCACGAACGACACCGCGGCGAGCGCGCCGCGACGGGCGAACCGCAACACGCGCCGCACCGGTGCGACCGCAAGCGCCGGCTCGGGGCTGGGCAGACGCTGGGCGGGCACCCGCGGCAGCAGGTCGGCCGGCGCGAGGCCCAAGCGCACGGCGAGGCGCCTCGATCTGCTCGGAGCCGTGGGCGACCCCGACTCGCTCACAGCCGCGGGCCGCCCCGATCCGCTCACAGCCGCAGGCCGCCCCGACTTGCTCACAGCTGCGGGCCGCCCCGATTCGCTCAGAGCCGCAGACCGCCCCGACTTGCTCACAGCCCGTCCAGGGTGGGCGGGCTCCCGCCCTACCACGGCAAGCGCCTGCTCGTAGACCTCGAGCACCTCGGCGGCGACGCGGGGCCAGGCGAAGCGCTCGGCGCGCTCGCGGGCGGCAACCGCCATCCGCGCACGCCGGGCGGGGTCGAGCGCCAAAACACGCAGCGCCTCCGCGAGCTCCCGCGCGTCGCCGCGCGGGGTGAGCAGACCGTCGACGCCGTCGCGCACCACGTCGCGGTAGCCGGCGATGTCCGACGCCACCACCGGCGTGCCGGCGGCGAACGCCTCGGTGAGCACCATCCCGAAGCTCTCGCCCCCCAGCGACGGCGCGCAGAGCACGTCGGCGCGGCGCAGCTGCTCGGCCTTCTGATCCTCGGTGACCTTGCCTAATGCACGCACCCCGCGGTCGTCGAGCAGCAGCGGGGCGATCTCCTCCGGCGCCGCCCCCACCAGCGTGAGTGTGGCGGGCACGTGCTCGCGCAGCGCCTCGAAGGCGCGCAGCAGCACCGGCAGTCCCTTGCGCTCGACCGCCTGGCCGATGAACAGGATGCGCAACTCCTCGCTCTCGCACGCCGACTCCGCGGTCGCACGATCGGGGTCGAGGTGCACTCCGTTGGGCACGATCCGGTAGCGCCCACCGAAGAAGCGCCGCGCGGTCCAAGCGGCGGCCTCGGAGACCGCGATCCGCGCGTGCAGGCGGTTGATGTGCCGGCGCGCCCCGAGCCCCACTCCGATCCCGTTGGTGAAGGCATTCTCGGAGAAGCTGTGGAAGGTGCCCACCATCGGGATCCCCACCGCGCAGTTGGGGGCATACCAGCCGACGAGGGGCACGACCGGCTCGTGGACGTGAACGAGGTCGTAGCCCCCGGTCTGCAGCTCCCGCCACAGGGCGAGCACGGAATCGACCGTGGGCGCCAGGTTGGAGATGGCCCCGTTGGCCGCGAACCCCGCCGTGCGCCCGAGCGGTACGACCCGGTCGGGCAGCGGCATCGGCTGCGGGCGGGCCCCCCGGTGCATCCTGCGCGCGAGCGCGTCATCGGGGTCGAAGGGCGCGAGGATGCGTGCCTCGTGACCGACCGCCTGCAGCTCGTCGGCGAGCGCCTCGATGTGGCGGGTGACACCGCCCGGATAGGTCCACGAGTAGGGCGAGACGAGTGCGATCCGCACGCACGCAACCTTAGTACACAGCGGCTGTTGACTCGACCACGCCGATCGATCCGCTCCTGCTCGGCGCCCGTCCCGTCGAACGCCAGCCCGCTCGCCGGCCGCTAGCCTGTGAGCGTGAGCAAGCGCCACTTCGTCAAGTACACCTTCCTGCAGCTCGACCCGGCGTGGCGGCGCCTTGACGGCGAGCAGCGTGCGCAGGACAAGCGCGAGTTCGCCGCCGCCTGCGAGGACTTCGCCGACGGCCACCTGCTGCAGACCTTCTCGCTGGTGGGCACCCGCGGGGACGCGGAGCTGCTGCTGATCTCCGAGGCGGAGAACCTCGATCGCATCCACGAGTTCCACGTGGTGCTGCTGCAAAGCGGGTTGATGAAGTGGGCGCAGACGCCCTACTCGTTCCTGGGGATGCGCAAGAGCTCGGAGTACTCCGAAGACGAGCGCGCCGCCCCGCGCGCCTTCCGCGGCAAGTACGTGTTCGTGTATCCGTTCGTGAAGTCGCGCGAGTGGTATGGCCTGGCCGCGCAGGAGCGCTGGCGGATCATGCAGGGGCACATCGCGGTGGGGCGCGAATACCCGGGCGTGGACAACCACACGACCTACTCCTTCGGCCTCGACGACCAGGAGTTCGTGGTCGCGTTCGACACCGACGACGTGGGCACGTTCCTGGATCTGGTGCAGCGCCTGCGCACGACCGAGGCCTCGCGCTACACAGTCAGGGACACGCCGAGCTTCACCTGCATCGCCGCCTCGCTACCACGCGCGCTGAACGCGCTCGACGGCGAGCCGGTGGCGCTAGAGACGGCGGCGTTGCACTCTGCCTAAAGGGCTGGCACACTTGCGCCGGGCCGACCCGGTGCTGGCCTCGGTGATCGAGACCGTCGGACCGAAGCTGGGCGATGCGCGCGCCGGGCGGCCCACCGACCACTACGGAGCGCTGGTGCGCGCGATCGTCGGCCAGCAGCTCTCGACCAAGGCGGCACGCTCGATCTACGGACGCCTCACCGAGCGCTTCGACGGCCGCACACCGACGCCCGAGCAGGTCCTCACGGACGAGCCCGAAGCGCTGCGCGCTGCGGCTGGTTTGTCGCGCGCGAAGGTGGGCTATCTGCGCTCGCTGGCCGAACACGTGCTTTCCGGCGAACTCGAGCTCGAGCGCCTCGACGATCTGGACGACGACACGGTGATCGCCGAGCTCGTCGCGGTCAAGGGCTTGGGCATGTGGTCGGCGCATATGTTCTTGATGTTCCACCTCGAGCGTCCCGACGTGCTGCCGGTCGGCGACCTCGGCATCCGCCGTGCGATCGAGCGCGCCTATGGATTGGACGCGCTCCCCGACGCCCCCGAGATGCAACGGATCGCCGAGCCGTGGCGCCCGCACCGCACGCTTGCCTGCCGCTATCTGTGGCGCTCCTTGGACAACGAACCAACGTAGCTCCCGCAGCGCCCCGTCTGGCGTCAGAGGCGCAAGCAGAGCAAGGGCGAGGACGCAGCTATGCGCCGCCGCCCGACGTCAGACGGCGGAGACCTGCTCCTCCTCGGCTACACGGAACGAAGAGCCGCAGCCGCAGGCGGCGACGACGTTGGGGTTGTTGACTTTGAAACCCGCGCCCTGGAGGCTTTCCTCGTAGTCGATCTCCGAGCCGTGCACGTACTGGAGACTGGAGCGGTCGACCAGCAGCTTCAACCCGTGGCTCTCGAAGACGGCGTCGTTCTCGCGCTGCTCGTCGAAAGCAAGCTGGTACTGGAAGCCCGAGCAGCCGCCCCCGCGCACCCCGACGCGCAGCCCTGCGAGCGCCACGTCGGCGCTCTGGGCGTCGAGGAACTCGCGCACCTTGTCGGCTCCCTTGTCGGTGAATGCAACCATCGCTATCCAAAGTGTAGCGAGGCGTGCCACCGCGGCTATCCTTGGCCATGAGGGTGGCGCAGTCGACCGAAGGCCGGCGAGCCGAGCCCCTCTCCTTTCATGCCCACCACCGAAGAGATCAAGCAGCGCATCGAGACCGCGATCCCGGGAGCCCGCGCCGAGGTGGAGGACTACACCGGCGGCGGCGACCACTTCCGCGCGACAGTCACCGCGGAGGCGTTCTCCGGGCGCAGTCGCATCGAGCAGCATCGCCTCGTCTACGAGGTGTTCGGCGCGGAGATCGGCGGGCCGATCCATGCGCTGTCGCTGAAGACGGCGGTCGCCTGAGCCCGAGCCCACCACCCGCACCACAGGCCTCACATCGTCCCAACAGCCCCCGTACCCCCACCGCCGCCCCACATCCGCGCCGACCCACACACATCACAGCCCCAACGCCCCCAGCGTCTCAAAGGAGTCCTTCCCATGAAGAGCATCGATCCGATCACCGCCCCCTCCACCCAGTCCAACCCGATCCGCGTGGCGATCGAGCAGGCGATCGCCGAGAACCCTGTGATCCTCTTTATGAAGGGCACCCCGGACGCTCCCGCGTGCGGCTTCTCGGCGCGCACGGTCGCCGCACTGCAGGCGCTCGACGCAGGCTTCGCGGCGGTGGACATCCTTCCCGATCCCCGCATCCGTCAGGAGCTCTCTGCCCTCTCCAACTGGCCGACGATCCCACAGCTGTTCGTCGACGGCGAGCTGGTAGGGGGCTGTGACATCGTCATGGAGATGTACGAGTCGGGCGAGCTGGCGGAGGTCCTCGGCGTCGAGGACGGCTCGGCGCAGAAGCCTGCCGAGCAGCTGCCGGACGAGGCTGCGGCGAGCGGCCTGCAGATCGAAAACCGGCTGGGCTGAATAGCGAGGCAGCGGAACGCGGCGGCCACGCGGCCAAGCACATGCGCGCGGCGCGTTGCCCAAGAACAGCGCACGCGGGGCGTTGCTATAGGGTGCTCGCCCGATGCCCCCGGTAGCGATCGTCACCGACACCACCCAGTACCTGCCACGCACGCTGATGGAGAGCGAAGGCATCCATCAGGTGAGCCTCTATGTGGGATGGGGCGAGGACAAACAGCGCGAGAGCGAGATGGAGAGCTTCGATGCCTTCTATCAGCAACTGCGCTCCAACCCGGATCTGCCCACCACCTCCCAGCCGTCGATCGGAGACTTCCTCGCGGTGTGGGAGCCGCTGCTGGAGGCAGGACAGGACATCGTCTCGGTGCACCTCTCAGGGGGCATCTCCGGCACCTGCGAGGCTGCCCGCCAGGCCCGCGGGCTGCTCGCCGAGCGCGGGGTGGGCGAGCGTGTGGAGGTGATCGACGGGGAGACGGCCTGCGGCGGGCTCGGCCTGCTCGTGCTCGCGGGCGCTGCCGCGGCGCGCGCCGGAGCCGACAAGGAGGGCGTGATCGCCCGCATCCGCGAGACCCGTGCGGCGCTGAAAATCTGGTTTTGCATCGACACCCTGGAGTATCTGCGCCGCGGCGGGCGCGTCGGCAAGGCGCAGGCGTGGCTGGGAGGCACGCTGCGGATCAAGCCGATCCTCACGCTGGGCTACGAAATCACGCCCGTCGAGCGCGTGCGCACCGCTGGCAGGGCGTTCGAGCGGATGGTGCAGTACATGCACGAACTGCGCGAGGCCGGCTCGGATGCGTGGGTGGTGCAGCACATTCAGGCCACCGACCAGGCCCAGCGGCTGATCGACCACGGACGCGAGATCTATGGCTCCGAGCCGCTATTCGTCTCCGAGGTAGGCCCGGTGATCGGCACCTATGTGGGCCCCGGCCTCGTCGGCGTCGGCGGGATCCCCCGCGCGCTGCTGGCTTAGGACCTATCTCGGAAGGGTTATGTAGATCTGCGTTGAACTTTTGGTCGGAGGGCGGTCATGCCATTCGATCAGGGGGTCTGTGATGGGCTACATGGTCAGCAGGGATGACGGTTGGCGGATGCCGGACTGGTTGTGGGAGCGGGTGGCGCCGTTGCTGCCGGACCCGCCGTCTCACCCGTTGGGCTGTCACGCGCCGCGGGTGCCTGACCGTGACGCGATGGATGCGATCATGTTGGTGCTGCGGACTGGGATGCAGTGGAACGCGCTGAACGCGACGGGTGTGTGTTCCTCGTCCTCGGCGCACCGGCGTTTTCAGGAGTGGGAGCAGGCCGGGGTCTTCCACGAGATCTGGCGCCAGGGGCTGTTGGAGTACGACGAGGTGGTGGGCGTCGACTGGTCATTCCTGTCGGCTGACGGCGCGATGAGCAAAGCTCCGTTGGGTGGCCCGAAGACCGGCCCAAACCCTACTGATAGAGCCAAGGGGGGGCGAAGCGTTCGGTCCTCACGGAGGGTACGGGGGTCCCGGTCGGGCTCGATCACGACGGCGCGAACCGCAACGACCACAAGCTGCTGAAGGGCACGCTGGACTCGATCCCGATCGAGCGCCCGGAGCCGACGGCGGCGCGGCCGCAGGGCATCTGCCTGGACAAGGCATACGACAACACCGAGGTCCGTGAGCTGATCGGTGATTACGAGCTCACGCCGCACATCCGTGCACGCGGCGAGGAGATCGAGGAGAAGGCCCACAACCCCGAGTGGAAAGCACGCCGCTGGGTCGTCGAGGCTTGCCACTCCTGGCTGAACCGCAACCGCGGGATTCTCATCCGCTGGTCCAAGAAGGACGAGAACCACCTCGCGCTACTCCAGCTCTCAAGCGGCCTCATCGCATTCAAGAAGGCGCAGCTCGCAACCCTCGCCGCCACCCAACCGGGATAGGTCCTTAGCGCCGACGACGCCGGCGCCGGCTGCGCATGCCGAGCGTGAGTCCGATGACCGCGGCGCCAATCAAAAGCTCGCGTTTGTGGCGCTCGACGTGGGCGCGCCAGTCGGTGAGCCGCGCTACCTCAAGATGCAAACGCTCCATCGACACCGCCAGCTCCGCGCGGTTGGCCTCCATCGAGTTGCGGATCTCCTCCGGGGAGCGCTGCGCCATCAGACCGCTCCTCCGCCCGGCGCACCCGGAGCCGGGAAGGCACCCGCGCCACCGGCAGCGTATGAACCAACGCTGGATGGCGCGCCCTGCGCACCCCCGTGCTCTGAGCTCGAGCCCATCGTCTCACGGATCAGGCGTGCCTCTTCGATTGCCATCGTGGGCACCGGTGGGGAGCCTTTTTTGACGACTTTGGCGGCCACCAACCCCGCGATCACACCGAGCACCAGCAGGATCAGGGCCATTGCGAAGAAGCCCCAGAAGTACGTGAATTCGTTGCCGATCGGCAGCTCGTAGTAGAGCAGCCAGGCGAAGCCGATCAGCACGAAGAAGAGCGCCGTCACGATGAAGATGCCGGCGGCGACCGCCACCACCGCGCCGCGCGCCAGCTTTGCCGCCTTCTCGGTGACCTCTGCCTTAGCGAGCTCGACCTCCTCGTGCACCAGCACCGCCATGCGTTCGGAGACGTCGGTGATCGCGGTGGCAATGTTCTGCGGCCCGTCCTTCCGAGGCGGAACCGCCCCGGGCGCGCCTACTCCAGGCCCGCTCGCCCGTTGCCCCCCGCCGGGCGCCGCGCTCACTCGGGAGGCTCCTCGTCGAATACCCGCCGCCACACCACGCCGGCGGCGCGCTGCACGAGGACACTCGCGAGGGCGCCGAGCGCGGTGAGCATGCCCGACCACATCAAACGCTTGACCATCTCATTCTCCATCATCTCGGGAGTGTATTGGTCACGGTGGTCGTCTTTGACGCCCCCCTCCGAGAATCACCGGCTGCAGGAGCCTCCAGCCCCCCGCACACAGTCTCCACCACCAGCCACTTGGCGCGCTCGTACTGATCCTCCTCGCAGGGAAGCAGCCCGAAGATCCAGCCGGTGAGCATCTGCTCGATCGCCCCATAGAAGGACATCGCCGCAAAGCGCGCGTCGATCTCCGCCTTGAACGCACCCTCGGCCTGAGCCGCCGTGACGATCTCGGCGATCAGCTCGTACGCTTGGCGGATCTGCGCGAGGTGGGTCTGGCCGAAGGAGTTGGCCGCGCGGGTGACCTCGACAATGATCACCTTCATCAGGTCGGGGTCGTGGCGGTAGGAGTCCACGATGAAGGAGGCGATCTCGTGCAGCTTCTCGCGCGCGCCCAGCTCTGACCGCGCATCCACAGCGCGGATCGTCTCGAGCATCACGTTCCAGCGCTCGAGGAACAGCGTGTCGAGAATCTCGTCCTTGGAGGCGAAGTAGTGGTAGACGAGGCCGTATGCCACCCCCGCCTCGTCGGCGATATCAGAGACCCGACAGGCGTGGAAGCCCTGGCGCGCGAACACCCGCACGGCGGCATCGAGGATCATGCGCCGCTTGTCGGGGCCGTTCTTGGTACGCGGAACGCTCATCGGGAATCCTCTGGTTGGTAGCGCCTCAATTTGGTCGGGACCTGTAGACCCGACGAGACGCCATACAAGTGCATTTGGGCGAACCAACCAGCTACTGGACCTCTCATAACTGCCATTTGATTGCTACCCCGCAGGTCCAGTTGGTGGTTATACCCCCAAACTGAGACACCGCCGCCCCCTGGTTGCCTCGGCCGCCTCACGCGCGTGCCTCATGCGGCTGGCTGTACACCTGCGGACGGCGATGGGCAAGGACAGGCAGCTGGGTGCGAATCTCCACCTGGCGGTCGAGGTCGAGATCGGCCGCGACGAAGCCCTCGCAGTCGTCGGCGCGCGCAAGCACGACCCCCCAGGGATCGACGATCATCGAGCGCCCCCCGGAGTGGTGCCCCCCGGGGTGGGGACCTACCTGGTTGGCGGCGATCACGAACACCTCGTTCTCGATCGCCCGCGCGCGCACGAGGATCTCCCAGTGGTCGCGGGTGGTGGGCAGCGTGAAGGCGGAGGGCAGCACCACCACGCGGGCGCCGCGCAGCGCGAGCGCACCGAACAGCTCGGGGAAACGCAGGTCGTAGCAGATCGACATCCCCAGCTCGACACCATCGGCGGTGGCGCTCAGCACGACCTCCTCCCCCGGCTCGGTGACCGCAGACTCGCGGTAGGCGCGGCCCTCTACCTCGACGTCGAACATGTGCAGCTTGCGGTACACCGCCCGCACCTCCCCCTGTGGATCGACGTGCACGGAGGTGTTGGCAAGCTTCCCGCCAGCATCGCCGTGCACCGACGTGTCGGCGAGCTCCCCGCCACCGCCAGCGTGCGCCGAGGTGGCCGGCTTTCCGCCCGTCGCCCCCCGATCGGCCCGGGGCGCCTCCACGATCGACCCTGCCACGAGGTCGATCGCAAGCTCCCGCGCGATCGCCCGCGCCCACGAGATCGCCGGCCCGTCGAGCGTCTGGGCACCCGCGCGCAGATCCTCGTCGGCCCCGAGAACGCTCCACTTCTCCGGGAGTACGATCAGTCGCGCCCCATCCGCCGCCGCGGCGCGCGTGAGGCGATCGGCGACGGCCATGTTCGCGGCCGTTTCGGCCGTGGAATTGAGCTGGACCGCGGCGACCCTCAAAAGCGCACTCCCTTCCATGAGCGTCTCCCCCACAGAATAGATTGACTAGTCAGTCAACACTCCCAAGCATAGCGTCGGCGGGGCCTGTGCCGCCCGCCCGCATGCCGCTCTTCCGTGGAACGCGCCCTCTGAAGCGCTGGCGTTACGTGGGGATCTTCTGCGAGGAGTTGATGGCGTGCGCCGCCACCGTGCAGGTGGGACCGGCGCACCAGGCATTCTGGGCGGTCCTCTCCCGCGAGGATCGCCGCCTGCGGGAGCGCACGCATACGCTCGCCCACCGAGGTGCGGTGGAACTCACGCCAGGACGGCTGCGCGTGCGCGACAGCGCGGTGGAACTCATCACGCCAGGGCGCCTGCGCGCGAGCGACGGCACGGTGGAGCGCACGCCGGGGCACCTACGCGTGCGCGACAGTGGCGTGGCGCTCGACCTCACGCTGCAGGAAGACGAGGGCATCGAGGCACTGTGCCCCCACGGTCGAGGCTACGTGTGGACACGCAAGCAGGCGGGGATCCCCGCGCGCGGCACCGTGGCCCTCGACGGCGGCCCCCCACGCGCGATCGAGGCGCTGGCGGTGGTGGACGACACCGCCGGCTACCACGCGCGCGTGACCGAGTGGCGGTGGGCAGCAGGGGTCGGCATGGACCCCGATGGGACGCCGCTGGCCTTCAATCTCGTCGAGGGCGTCAACGACTCCCCGAGCGGCAGCGAGCGGGCAGTGTGGGTGGCGGGCGAGCCGCATGAGGTGGCCGTGGTGCACTTCGCGGCCGACCTGTCGCGGATCGAGTCCGCCGACGGCTCGCAGCTGCGCTTCACCACCGAGGCACAGCGCAGCCGCCGCGAGAACCTGTTGCTGGTGCGCAGCGACTACCGAGCGCCGTTCGGGACCTTCAGCGGAACCCTCCCCGGCGGGGTCGAGCTGGCGCACGGCATGGGCGTGGTGGAGCACCACAGCGCACGGTGGTAGAGGCAGGACTCACCCCGGCACAGGCTCTGTATACAGAGTCGATAGGACTATCCGAGGCGCCCATCCCTGCTTACGGGAGCGCCGGCACCGCGAGCTGCTTGCAGATAGCCAGCGCAGTACCACGCGGTATGCGGGTATGCCTTGGGAGCGTGACCGGCCTTGAGGCACCTGGCGATATCCAGACGTCGTGCTTGCCGCCATGTCGAAGCGGGGAAGCGCCGTGGGTGCGCAGATGGCCTTCGAGATCTCGGCGACTGATCACAACACGGACTGCAAGATTGTTGGCGGGAGCAGACCAACAGGCGTAGCGGTACACGATGGCAAGATGGTCCGCCAGCTCACAAAACAGGCGACCATGCCATCGATTGCTCTAATCTTTCTTCCATGATGCAAGCGCTGACGTTCACTGCACGGTTCGAGACAGTCGAGGACAACTGGGTGCAGGCCACGATCGACGAGCTGCCCGGAGTCATCACGGCAGGTCGTTCGCATGAGGAAGCAAAGGACATGCTCGCTGATGCCCTGCACACCTACCTCCTTGCACTCGGCGACCTCGAACGTCAGCCCGAGACAATGCATAGCGGCGAGGCCGAGCCGCTGCGCATCACCGTTAGCGCTTAGGAGGGACCGGCGGCACAACCCACGGCTTGTCCCGCCGGCTCTGAAACAAGACTGGGCCGCAGTCGGGGAGGCCGCGTCGGACCTCATTCGAGGTTGTCCATGTCGGTCGGTCGCAAAGGGCTGTCGTCGGGTCCAAGGTCATAGACCAACTCGAAGGTCATCTCGGCAAGCTTCAGCCACTTTTTGGCCTGGGCGCGTGTCCAGCGACCGTCCGTTGGAAGCTGCTGTAGCAATCCCTGAATCAACAGTGGGGTCTGACCTCCGCCCGATGGGCGGGATGGAGGATCATTAGCGGCTGCCGACGGTTCGGGCGATTTGTGGCAAAGCGGAGTATCGGTAGCGCCCTCGGCCGCGCGCACGAGGTCACCTTCGCGCTCGATGAGCCCGGCGACCTGCATGTATTCAAGGACCATCTGCAGCTGTGGGCGCGCCTTTGGTGTCGCACCCGCAGCCTTCGCGATAATGGCCAAAGCCTCCTCCTCGCCCAGAGCATCAAACGACAAACGAGGCATGAGAGCCCCCGCAAACCAACTTTGGCACAAGGGCGTTTTCAACTCTCGTCCCGCTTTATCTGGCTCCCACTGATGCATTTGTGCGAATGACAGGACAGCATCCGCGGGAACAAAGCCACCGCCAGTTCGAGTGACGAGGCCCACGTTGTTGAAGAACGGACTTGCCAGCGAAATTGTGCTCGATGTCATTCCCACGATGGGCGCCACGTCGTTGAGCGACACCGGCTTGATGGCTGCGCCGCTCGCGGCTGCGTAGGCCCGCAACAGGTCAAGCTGTTTCCCGAAAGAGATACGTGGCGTGGGAAGGATCTCGCTCATACTTGATCGCGATGCAGCATATCATACAGTCCGCCGATATGATGCAACTCGTAATTTACGCGATCAATATCATAACCACGGGGCCGTCGACCATCGGGTAGGCGCCCTCTCGCTGCCCACGCCTACGCCCGAAACGTGGCGCCCTGACCCGCCGTGGCGGCTGGTCCGGCGGCGGCGCCGGACTCCAGCAGCGCGGCGATCTCCTCGTTGGAGTAGCCGGCCGCGGCGAGGACTTCCTCGGTGTGCTCCCCCAGCGCGGGGCCGGGGAGGCGGTCATGGGTGCCGGGCGTGCGCTCCAGCTTGACGGGCACGCCGAGCTGGCGCACACCACCCGCAACGCCGGGTTGCTGGAGGCTGACGACCATCTCGCGAGCGCGTACCAGCTCGGAGTCGAGCGCCTCGTCGAGCTCCAGCACCGGCTCCAGGCAGCAGTCATGCTCGCGCGCAAACTGCTCCCACTGGCCACGAGTGCGCGTCTTGAAGATCTCCACCACCTGCGCGTGCGCATCGGAGCCGGGGGCTTCGAACTGGCGCTCGATCAGCTCCTCGCGTTCGACGCCGCGGCACCACGCCTGCCAGAACTTGGGCTCCAGCGCGCCGAGCGTCACCCAGCCATCGGCGCACTCGTAGGGGCGGTAGCAGATCACCGAGCCCGCCAACAACAGCTCGCCGCGGTGGGGCAGGTTGCCGTCGGCGAAGTAGGCGGCGGCAACCATCGTCAGCCACGAAAGCGCGCCGTCGGCCATCGAGACATCCACCACCTGGCCTTTGCCCGAGCCGGGATGGGAGGCGCTGCCATCGCGCTCGCGCAACGCCGCGAGGATCCCGAACGCCGCCATCAGCGCGCCGCCGCCGAGGTCGGCGATCTGGCCTGCCGCCTGCACCGGCGGGCAGCCTCGCTCTCCCGTGAGGCCGAGCAGGCCGACGAGGCCGAGGTAGTTCATGTCGTGTCCCGAAGCCTCGCGCTTGGGGCCGGACTGGCCGTACCCCGAGATCGCGCAGTACACGATCCCCGGGTTGACCGCGCGCATCCGCTCGTAGCCCACACCGAGCCGGTCGAGCACACCGGGACGGAAGGACTCAAGCACCACGTCGTGCTCCGCCACCAGTCGCAGCAGCGCCTCGCGTCCCTCATCGTTCTTGAGATCGAGGCGGATCGAGCGCTTGTTGCGATTGAGCGCGAGGAACAGCGCCGACTTCGCGCTCTGCTCGGCGCCCTCCACGTAGGGCGGCGACCAGCGGATGTAGTCGCCCATGCCGGTGTCCTCCACCTTCAGCACCTCCGCGCCGAAGTCCGCCAGCAGCAGCGAGCAGAATCCGCCCGGCAGAAGGCGGGAGAGGTCGAGCACGCTAATTCCCTCCAGCGGCAGACTCATGACGGCCTCACGGTCGTACCGCCCGTCCCTCCGGGGACGGGCGGCCAACGCGCTCGTGATCGCCGCGCGAGCCCCGCCCGCGGCCGGAGGCCGCCCATCAAAAAATCCTCTCCCCGTCAGCCATCGCGCTGCGGGATGTTCAAGAGGCCGCGGGCCTCCTGCACGGTCGCCGGACGGCGGCCGATGTCTTCGGCCATCTGCCGCGCCTTGGCGATCAGCTCCCCATTTGAGCGTGCCATCTCGCCGTCGGGGAGGTAGAGGTTGTCCTCGAGGCCAACCCTGATCGAGCCGCCGAGGGTGAGCGCGGCGGCCGCCAGCTCCCACTGCCGACGGCTGATCCCGATCACTGCCCAGTGGGATTTGGACCCGCCCTGCCCGCCGGCGCCGTCTTCGACCCCGGGGATGTTGGCGACCATCGCCGCGAGGTTGCGCGCGCCCGGGGGCACCCCGCCGAGCACGCCCATGATGCAGTCCACGTGGAGCGGCGCCTGGAGCACGCCCATGTCGATCAGCGGCTCCAGGCTGCCGACATGGCCAAGGTCGAAGCACTCGTGCTCCGGTTTGATCCCCAACTCGCGCATCGCACCCAGCAGCTCGATGATCTCGTCGAAGGGGTTGGCGAACACCATGTTGAACACGAAGTCTTTGCGCGTGCGCGAGTACTTGGCGTAGTTCATCGAGCCCATGTTCAGCGCCGCCACCTCAGGGCGGCACTCGCGCAGATAGGCCACGCGCTTCTCCACGCTCACCCCGACAGCGCCGGTGGAGAAGTTGATGATCGCCGCGTTCCCTACCTCCGCGCGGATCGCCTCGGAGATCGCTTTGTAGTCCTCGACCTCGAAGCTCGGCCCGCCCTCGGGGGTGCGCGCGTGGATGTGGATCATCGTGCCCCCCTCGTCCACGATTCTCCTCGCCTCGGCCGCGTACTCCGCTGGGGTATAGGGGATCGCCGGGCACTGCTCGCGGTTGGCCAGCACGCCGGAGATCGCGCAGGTGATGACGACCGGATCCTCGACGCTCATAGCGGGAGTATCCCAGCCAGGGGCTCAGTGCGCGGTCTGCGCGCGGATCGCCTGCTCGACCTCGCGACCCTTGGCGGTGAGCGTCCACGCGTTGGGCTCGCCGCGACCGAGCCGGGGGGCGTCGTTGGCGATCAGTCCGAGGTGCGCCAGGCGCCACAGAAGCTTGGACATCTGACCCTGGTCGGCGACCCCGGAGGCGTCGGCGACCTCGCGGCTCGAGGGATTGGATTCCTGCCCACCCAGCTCCGCAACCACGAGCAGCACCCGCACGGTGCGGTAGGTGAGGCGCATGTCGAGATTGCGCAGCGGGTCGGCCGGCCCGTTCGCCGCGCGCCTGCGCGCCCGCGGGGCATGGCGCGCGAACTCCCGCCTGGCCGCCGCCGATCCCAGGTAGGGCAGCACGACCATCGCCATCAGCGGGTTCAAGAGCTTCACCAGCGGCGCTGGGTCGCGCTCCAGCAGCCGGCCGTGGATCACTGAGAGCACCGCGCCAACCGCTCCCTCCGCGGCCAGCCGCTCCGGCTTGTGCGCCGCCTTGATCTCGCGGCGGCCCTCGTGCACGGTGTCGACCAGCGCATCGAGCACCTGGGCGCGGCGCTCGAGCGCCGCCGGCCCTCCTGCGAGCGCATCCACGACGCACAGCGCGCCGAGCGCCGGCTGCTCGTCGATCGCCACCAGCAGCGCCCCCAGCCCGGCCCGCATCCGCTCCCGCCACGCGCTGCCGCCGTCCGCGTAGGCGGGCACCACCCGGGCCGCGAGCCGCTCGATCGCATGGTCGAGGGCCGCCAGGAAGCAGTCCTCGCGATCCTCGAACAGCTCGTAGAACGTCCGCCGCGAGACGCCCGAGCGCCCCACGACGTGCGCGACCGTCACATCCCCCACGCCCTGCTCGCGCACCAGCTCCACCATCGCACCGAGGATTCGCGCGCGCTGTAGCTCGCCGACGCGGCCCTTGCCGATCCGGCCCACCAGACCCGCGCCGTCCGTGCCGTCAGCCTGCTCGCTCGCCTCGCGAGCGGTGCCGCCGGCCGCGCCACGCCGCGTACCCGAAACCATCCCACGCCTGCTCGCCATTGCCAACATCACACCCGCGGAAACGACCCGGCCCTGAGCCGCTAGCGCTTCCCACCACCCTTTCTCCCGCCCTTGCGCTTCTTCTTGGCCTTGCTCTTCTTCTTACCCTTCGGCTTCGACGCTTCGCCCGAGGCACCCGCCGGTGTGACGATCCCCAGACGCGTGCTCAGGATCGTCGGTTCCTGCACAGCCGACACGGGGTAGCTTTCGGTTGTGAACGTGCGGTCCGGGCCGTAGCTGGTGCCGCCCGGGTTGCTTGCCACCAGCCGGTAGTGGTAGAGCGTCGCCGGCAGCAGATTCGAGACCGCCGCAACCGCCGGCTGCGCGCCGCTGAGGCCACCCAGGCTGGCGGGGACGGATGGCCAACTGGCGCCGTAGGCCGTGCTGGTCCCGTATTCGAAGCTGTAGGTGCTGTTCCACCCCAGCGGTTCGACCGAGCCCGTCAGCGTCGCTTCCCCACGCGTAATGTCTTCCACCGCGCCGGTGCTCACGACGGGTGGTGGGATCGACAGCGTCGTGAAGGTCTCGTCCGTCCCCGTTACGACACCTTCCGGGCCGCCGGCGACGATCCCGAAGTGGTAGGTGGTGCCCGGCTGCAGGCCTACCACGGTCGCGGAGACCGGTGTTTCGCCGGCGCCACGCAGCAGGTAGAGGTCGGGGAGCGGGATGACCGACCCGTATTCGCCAGTGGTGCCGTACGCGAAGTGATAGCCCGCCGGCGCTTCGCCCGGGTCGATCGCGGCGTGCAACGTCGCTGTGAACTGCGTGACGCCCGTCGCCGAGCCCGTGCTCGCTCTGAGCGCCCACGCCGAGGTCCCGCCGAGCGCCAGTAGCGCCCCAAGCGCTACGACCGCCGTCAACGCGATCCGACGCGCACTGCCCGCACGCCCTCGACCACCTACGCCCACCTGCCCACGACCACCCATCGCCACGCCGCTCATCGTCCGCTCCTCTCCCGGCCGCCACGGCCCGCCTTGTGCGCGCGCGTCGCGCTTTTGCCACGCCGCTTACCTTTGCCTTGCTTCCCGCCTGCCTTTTTCTTCTTCTTCGGTTTCGTTGCCTTCGGCGTGGTCGTCGCGCTCACGGTCGTGGGCGGCGGGAAGGTGACCGTCGGCGTCGCAATCAGCGGCGGCGCTACAGGGGCTTCCAGCTGCGCGCTCGGGTACACCGGCGTCGTGAACGTCTCGTCCGCGCCGTAGCTCTCGCCATATGGGTTGCCGGCCGCGACGCGGTAGTGGTAGGTCGTGCCCGGCGCGAGCCCTTCCACCGTCAACGTCACGGTCGCGGCGCCCGCGGTCATGCCCGCGTCCCCGAAAATCTGGCTCCCGTACGTCGTGTCGATCCCAAAATCGAACTCGTAGAAAGTTTGGAAGCCCATCGGATCGACGCTTCCGGAGAGCGTCACCGCTTCCGGGGAGAGCACGCTCGCACTGCCGGTACTCACGACCGGCGGCACTTCTTCGACAGCCCACGCTACACCCGGCGCCAGCGCCCCGGCGCCCAGCGCAAGCGCCGCGACACACAGCGCTCGCACCCACCGACCACGTCGCCCGATGCGCATGCTCGCTCCCGCTTGCCTCGCTCGATCCAATCGCATCTCGATCAACCCCTCCCCCGCCCATTGGCTTTGCCGGCCCGTTTCGCCCTCGCCGCCTCCCGCGCTCTGCGGCTCGCCCGCGCCCTCACGCTCGCCTTGCTCGCCCTGGCCTTCCTCGGGCAGCCGCTGACGGCGATCTTCGCGTTCTGCTTCACAACAGCGCCGTCCTGCGCGGTGAACGTCGTCGGAATCACCAGGCTCTGCTTGCAGAGATTGCCGTTCGTCGTGAGCGCCGAATCCGGGCCCTCGGGCAAGAACAACTCGAAGCTCGTGACCGGTACATCGGGGATCGTCTTGAACGTCGCGCTCGTGATCCCCGCTTTGCTGATGAACGTCGAGCCGACCAGATCGACACGTACCCCGTACCCCTGCAGGATCATGATCAGATCCGGGTAGGCCGCGCCGCCGTGCGAGACGAAGTACGCCGGACCGGTCAGCTGCGCCGGCAGGATCGGCGTACGCGCCCGCACGACCCCGACGATCGACGCCGCCGGGCAGGACGCTGGGTTCGCTTCGAACGTCGCCGCCGGGCACGCCTTCTGCAGCGTCGTCAAGCGCGACGGCAGCCCCTTCGGCAGTTCTACTTTGACCGTGGAGATGTTCGACTGCGGGCCGCTCGGGTAGCCCACACGCACGTCGAGGCTGGCGCCGTCGACGCGCGAAGTGTGTGCCGAGGTGGAGGCCAGGAGCGTCGGGTGGAACGTCAGACCCGCGCACCCCGCCACCGCGAACGGCGCCTGCACGTGCGCCTGCGCGCCCTGCGACCCGGAGATCGTCGCCGTGATCTGCAACTGCGCGCAGCTCGTCGGGTTGAACGTGAATCCCGGCCGGTCGATCGTCACGTTCGACACCCGCAGTCGCAGCGGGATCCCGTCGATGATCTGCGGCAGCGGATCGGAGGTCACCGTCAGCGCCGTCGTGATCGGGTCGACGTTGATCCGCGCCCGCACCACGACCGTCCCCAGGTTGAACGGGCCGGCGATCGTCGGCACCGCGATGCTCAGCCCGAACGGCGCGCCCTTGTACGGGCCGGTGAGGTAGATCGTGCCTTTCTCGTAGAAGGGGTGCCCGCCGGGGCCGGCCGCGACCGTCAGCGACCCAATCCGCGACCCTTCCCCGCACGTTCCCAGTGCCGCTTGCGGTTCGCCGCACAGCGGCACGCCCGAGAGCGATCCCAACAGGCCGGGCGGCATGTGCACGCTGATCGCGGAGAGGTCCTGTTCGCGGTCTTCGCGGCCGAATGTCAACGTCAGCGGGCTGAACTGCCCTGCGTTCGGGTTGACCGTCCCCGAACTGAACGACGGCGAGAACGGCGCGGTACCCGGGCAGGCGCCGCCGTTGCCGTCCCAATCCACGTTGAAGGTCGAGAGCGGCGTAGAGTCCGGCGTCACCGGTGCGCTCCACGGCGCGAAGTCGCTCGTGGTGGTGAACGTACCGCACGACTGCGGCGTCGCCAGCGGCGCCCTCAGACCACCCTTGAAGTTGGCCTGCAGTTCGGTGAACGGCACCTGCGGGTTGTTCTCGAACTTCGCGGTGATCTGCCCCGTCGCCGGGTTCACATACACCGTCCCCGGCTGCTTGACAACGACCCCCGCTCCGGCGATTTCCAGGTACAACCGGAACATGTTCCCGTCCGCGGCGTCCGCGTTCGTGCACGGGCCGCACCGCGGCTGACCCAGGAAGATATGCCCTTCAAACGGCGTCGGCAACAGCGGCGTGATCACCCGCGCGGTACCCACCACCGACGCATTCGGGCACGACCCCGCCGACACCGACCCAAAGCCGATCTCCGCCGGCGTGCACGCCTGCAGGCCGTCCGCCGCACCGGGCGCAAGCGACATCCCCGGCGGCAGCGAGATCGTTACGTTCTTCATCTCCGGCGTCGCGAGGTTCCCCACTTCCTGGGAGGCCTGCGGAACGCGCAGATTCACAGACAGCCCGGTCGGCTCATCCGCCCGGGTGGTGCTCGGCAGCGTTTCGATCGAGGGGTTGAACTGCAACATGTTGCAGCCCGTCATCGACGGGTATACCACCGTCTTGATCACCTGCCACGCCGGATCGGCCAAATCCGGGGAGCCTTCCGCCGTCCAGCGCCCCGGTTGTTCCCACGTGTCCGACATCGCGGTGGAGGTCAACGGGCCGGCGGAACAATCCACCGGGTTCGTCAGGAACGCGACGTCGGGCAAACCCGTTTCCACTCCCTTTTCGTTGGAATTGAACCGGGCAGGAGTGTGCGAAGGGTCCTCAGGGGCGCCCCAAAACGTCAACGCAATGTTGCTGAACTTGTAGACATGGGGAATCCCCAGCGCAGAGACGCGCAACACATACCCTTCGCCAGAGGGCACCGCGCCCCCATATAGGTTGATCGTCTGACCGAGAACGTTGAGCCCGAACTGCGCCGGGTAACCATGCTCGGGAACCATATTATAGATCGGCGAAGTCGCGGTGGCACCCGCACCCTCGACGGACGCTCGCAACGTCCCTTCGTTGTCAAACTGGATCATCCCAACGATGCTACTTGGGGGACATTGAGTATCGCCGACTTCAACCCCCGCCGGAGCCAGCTCAGGCTCGGTGCACTGCGCAGCATCCTGTACATTACCCACGAACCCCGGCGGGAGATCAACCACCACATCCTTCACCGAATCGGGGTCTTTAAATACTTCCCTCATTTCCAGCTGCTGTGCATAGTTTTGTCCATGTACACCACGCTCGATGATATGGCCGAAGCCAAAGTCCGCGGTCACGCCGTAAGCGTGGTCACCCGCCTGCGTATCTACTGCGCCGTTCACACCGTCTGCTTCCAGCTTGAATTCATTCAGACCCGAGGCCGGCAACTCCGAGCCTATCTGGTTCTGAGCGCTCACCACTGCCGTGGCCGCCCCACCGCCTGAGACTTCCACCGAATTCTCTACGCTTCCTTCCAACGACGGCGAGACGACGGTGATAACACGCATCTCCAGCACGCCATCGGGTGGCAGCGTGATGCCGCTGAATGTACATTGCACAACCGGCTTGACTTCGCAGGCGCCCCCCGCAAAACCCCCCGCAAAGATCGCCTGGGGAGTCAAGCCTGAAGGCAACGTATCGGTGACCGTGATCGGGCTGCCGTCGGTCGCCTGGCCACCCGAGTTGGTCACCACGATAAAGTAGCCGTCGCACGCCACCGACTTGCCACCGAAAGCTGCGGATTCGCATTCCGTATTATCGAGTGCGGTGAAGTTGGTCGGTTCCGGGATCAGGGTGATCCTGAAGCCCGGCTGCGACGCCACAGCGGAGGCAGACGATGCACTTACCAACACCAACACCAGGGCACCGGCAACACCAAGCAAGCCTCTCCTCGTCATGACCTACCTCCCCTCGCACCAACCGTCGTCTCCACCCGAGCAGCCCTCCGCGCCCGCTCTCGCCTGCCTCTAGCCTTCCGCTTCGTTCTCTTCTTTTGCTTCTTCTTCGCCTTCGGTTTGGCCTTCGGCTTGGCGGCCAACGGTTCTGCCACAGGCGGGAGGTTCGCACCGCCCGTCTGCGACTCGCTGCCCGGCGCGAGCAGTGTCGGCGTGGGGCTCAGCGGCCCCTGACAGGCATCGCCTTCGCACAGCGACTGTGATGCCTCGGACGGAAAGCCACCACCAGCCCGGGCATCGTAGAGATCCGCCTGCGTGTCCCCATCCTGGGACAGCAGCTGCGCATACGTCAAGAAGAACACATTCTGCCCGGACGCGTCGGCTGCGTATAAAGCCCCCTCGCCGATCAGACCCACATCCCCTTCCCTATATTCATAGATGGCCTGCGCGCCTGCCGGGGCCTGGGCAGCCAGGCCATCCGCGCTTTCGAAGAACACCGCGCCGTCATCGGCCACCCACGCGCCGCGGTCCCCTCCGAGCCTGGTTTCGACGCCTTCGGGGGAGTTGCCCTGATTGTCCGTATTGCCGTCTTCGTTGTAGCCGTTCTGCCCTGCCGACGCGCGCACCAGGCGACCCGTCTGCGCGTCGTACTCGAACAGCTGCACGGCGCCATTGCTCGTATCGTCAGGCGTCAGGTCGCCGAAGCTGAAGAACACCAGAAAACGGCCGTTCGACGACAACCTCACATGAGCTCGAAGTTCGAATCCGACGTTGATGACGTTCCCATCGCCGCCCGCCGCCGAGGGACACTGACTGTCAGCAGCCCCTTGAGATGCTCCAGGGCCCGTGCAGAGGTCGGTGACGAACACCGTGCGACCGGCCGGGTACCGCACGTCGCGTTCGAACATGTACAGGTTCGCGGCGCCCGCCTGCGCGCTGAACCCCGCGCCATTTGGATTCTTCGTCAGGACGCCCGTCGCGGTGAAGAACACACGCGACCCGTCTTCTGAGATCGCCGACACACCCAACACGCCGGCCGCAGGTTCGGAAGCCGTTCCATCCCCAGCCGAGACCCGTATGAGACGTTCACCCGCCGGGGCGTCGAAGTCGTACTCGTAGAGGTTGCTGCTTACATCTTTGCCGAGCAGCGGCTGGTCGGTCGTGAAGAACGCCTTCGAGCCATCCACCGAAGCACCCTCAAACGTTGGGTTTTGCAACACCCCAGCGTCGGTGTCGCACGCCGCGCAATCTTCCGCGGAGGGCTCAGAGATCGCGACCGTGTGCGCGTCTGCCTGTTCGTTGTCGACTCGCGCGAACAACTCGCTCACCGGCAGCGACCCCGCGCACGCGTTGACGCGGAAGAAGACTGTCCTACCGTCTGCGGAGACCGGATGCTTGCCTGTTTCGGAAGAGCCAGCAACCAGTTGCGTCCCGCAGTCGCCGATCAGGCCGGTGCTGCCCGCGCCCCCGCTCACCCCTACCGGCAGCGGCGTTGTGTTACCCGTGCCCGCGTACTCATAGAGCGAGGAGAGCCCACCCGCTGGGGTGCCGTCACCTGGCCAGTAGAAGCCCCTGAGGGTGAAGAGCACATGAGAGAAGTCACTCGAAGCCCCTTCAATCGAGAACATGCCACCCCCTTGACCCGCCTCCTGCGCAGTGGTGCCCGGCGGGAACAAAGATCCGATTTCTTCGAGCGACCCTTCCGGCCCGCCGAGATAGAGATATGGCACTATTTGGCTTGAGAACCCCGCCGGTGGCTGCGTCGAGGCAAGCCACAGGCTGCGACGAAGACCTGAGCTGTAGAGGTTGAGCATTCCGACCTCGGGGAATCGCGCCCCCGGCAGACCGATCGGGGCCGTCACCCAACCGGAGGCCCCGCGCGTGAACACATAGTTCGTGCCCACCGCGAAGACGCTGCCGTCCTCCATTAATTCAGGAATACCTTCGCTGCCCGCGAACGTGCCCAGACTGCTGCCAATCGCCCGCGACCCGTCCGCGGAGAACGCTTCCGGTTGCACCGGGTAGCCGTCCTTGAACGGGGGACTCACCATCTCGTAAGCGCGGCAGTCCGGCAGCCCCGCCGACAACCCAACACGAAACGCAGCGTTCGGGCAGATTTCGGCCGCCGAGACACCCCCGGGCAGCGCGAGCGGTACGGCGACCAAGCACGTGCCAACCGCGGCGAGCAACACAGCACGGGAAGCCCCCGGGCCACCACAGCGCCGCGCGAGCGCCCCACGCCCGCGCGATCCCCACTCCCCCGCGGGGGCGAAGACAAGGCGGCGCAAATGCGCCCGACGAGGGGCCTTACCGGTTAACCGGAAGGCCGAAGAGAGAGAGAGAGAGAGAGAGATGCGACAGCGCCAAGCTGGCGCATCTAGCCACGGCTTTTTTGGTGCGCCCAGCGGCGCCTGGCACGAATGTCCCTCTCGAACTCACGCTAAACCACTCCCTCATCGCTCTGACCCGGTCCCTCTCCCAAGACAAGAACCCTGCCCATGCTGTGTAAAGGTCGACCGCAGGCGGCTCGACCACAAACCAGACCCTATGTCGGTAGTACACCCGGCGATCTCATATCGACCACCGTGTGGAGACTACTATACGCAGGTTGCGCGTAACTTGTCAAGCCCCCTGGGCGAAGGCCGCCCCCAGAGAGGCCCGGCCTTGTCCCTCAGACCACAACCAAACGGCATGATGCCGACCTGGATAATGCCAGATGGTATATTGCGGTGGTATGCCACGAAATCCCTTTCACTACGGTACGCCCGCGGAGGGTGAGCACTTCGCCGGTCGGGAAACCGAGCTGGCTGCGCTCCTGAGCCGGCTGCGCTCCGGGATCAACGTGGTCGTGATCTCACCCCGCCGGTGGGGCAAGACGTCGTTGCTGCTGCGTGCCGAGCGGGAGCTCGCGGGGGACGGGGCGGCAGTGATCCATGCCAATGTGCTGCGCAGCCGCGATCTCGGGTCGTTTGCATCGCAACTGGCCACGCAGGCGTTCCGAGCTCCGGGTGGGCGCTGGCACCGTGCCCGTCAGGCGGTGCCCGAGTTCCTGCGACGGCTGCGGGCAAGACCGGTCGTAACCTTCGAGGGCGAGCATCCGAAGTTCGGATTCGACACCGGCCTGAGCGCCCCCGACGCCGAGGATGTGCTCGCTGACATCTACGGCGTGCTCGCCGACCTCGCCGGCCGCCGTCCCGCGGCGCTGGTGCTCGACGAGTTCCAATCGATCGTGGAGCTCGGCGCGCACCTGCCGGGCCTGCTCAAGGCGCTCGCCGACGAGCACCCGAAGGTGTCGCTGGTGCTGGCCGGCTCCCGCAGGCACCTCATGGAACAACTCGTCTCCGCCCCGAGCGCCGCCCTGTACGGCATGGCCGAGCCGATGGCGCTCGGCCCCCTGCCCGAGGACGTCATGACGGCGCATCTGCGCTCCCGTGCAGCCGCCGGGCGCAAGCCTATTAGCGACGCCGTCGCACGGAAGATCGTTGAGCTCGCGGGACCGGCCCCCAACGACATCCAACGGCTGGCCTACGAGGCATACGACGCCGCCGGCTCGACCATCGACGACCACGCCGCCCACGCCGGCCTGGTGGCGGCCGTTACCCACGACGCCGCCACCTACGCCGAGCGCTACGAGATCCTCTCCCCGGGACAGCGCCGTGTCCTGGCCGCCCTCGCCGAAACGCCGACCGAGCAGCCGTCGGGCGCCGCGTTCCTCGCTCGCACCGCGCTCGCCAACCCCTCCTCGGTCACAAAGGCTCTAGGCGTTCTCAAAGCAGCCGAATTGGTCGGCCGCCGCGAGACCGGCATCGTCGTGGCCGACCCCTTCTTCGCCGCATGGCTGCGCGGCTGACCTGCTACACCGGCACCACCCCGTGCCGCTTCCACGGCCGCTCGACCCGCTTACCCTGCGCCATCTCCAAAGCCCGGCAGATCGTCACACGCGTCTCCCGCGGGTCGATCACGTCGTCGACCAGATCGTTGCCGGCGGCGATGTACACGTCGAACTGCTTGCGGAAACCCTCGATCAGCTCGGCGCGCTTCGCCGCCGGATCCTCGGCTTCCTCGACGACTTTGCGGAAGGCGATCTCGACGACGCCCTCGGCGCCCATCACCGAGATCTCGGCGGAGGGCCAGGCGACGATCAGGTCGGGTTCGTAGGCGCGGCCGTTCATCACGTAGTAGCCGGCGCCGTACGCCTTGCGGGTGATGACGGTGATCTTCGGGACGGTGGCATTGGCAACGGCGTACAGCATCTTGGCGCCGTGGCGGATGATCCCTTCGGCCTCCACTTTCGTTCCGACCATGAAGCCGGGGACGTCCTGGATGAACAGCAGCGGGACGCCGAACGCGTTGCAGAGGTTGACGAAGCGCGCGGCCTTGTCGGCGGAGTCGTTGTCGAGGATCCCCCCCAGCTGCCGCGGCTGGTTGGCGACGATCCCGACGGGCCGCCCGCCGAAGCGCGCGAAGCAGGTGATGATCGTCCGCGCCCACTGGCGCTTGATGTCGAGGTAGTCGCCGTCGTCGACGATCAGCTTGATCACCTCGTACATGTCGTAGGGCTTGCGGTTGGACTCCGGCAGCACGTCCAGCAGCGCCTCCTCGGCGCGCTCGATCGGGTCCGGTTCGGCCCCGTCCGCCCCGCCCACCCGTACCGGCGGGGCCTCTTCGCAGTGCGAGGGGAAGTAGGAGAGGTACTCCTTGATCCGCGCGATGCACTCCTCGTCGTCGGCGACCTCCATGTCGCCCACGCCCGACTTGCGGCAGTGCACGCGCGAGCCGCCCAGTTCCTCCTGGGTGACGTCCTCCCCCACCGCGGCGCGCACCAGGTGGGGACCGGCGAGCGCCATCGAACCGCGGCCCTTGACCATGGGAACGAAGTCGGCGAGACCGGGGATGTACGCAGTGCCGGCCGCGCACGGCCCCATCAGCGCGGCGACCTGCGGGATAACCCCGCTCGCCACGACCTCCTCGCGGAAGAGGTGCCCCGACCCGGCGAACATCGCGCCGGCGGCCTCCTGCACGCGCGCACCGGCGGAGTCGAGCAGCCACACGAACGGGATCCGCTTGGTCAGCGCCAGCTCGCGCAGGCGCGTCACCTTGACCTCGCCGGTCATCCCCATCGAGCCGGCCATCACCGTGAAGTCGTACGCGCACACCGCCGCGAGGCGGCCGTCGATCTTGCCGTAGCCGGTGATCACGCCGTCCGCGGGCGCCTCCACGCCGTCCATCGCGCGCTGCGCGGAGTGCGGGCGGCCGTGAATGCCTAGCTCGACGAACGTGCCATCGTCGATCAGCAGCGCGATCCGCTCGCGCGCGGTGAGCTTTTCGCGCTCGTGCTGCTTGGCGATCTTCTCCTCACCGCCACCCAGCATCGCCTTCGCGCGGCGGGCTTCGAGGTCCTCGACCAGCGGGCGCAGGAGGGACGTGGGTGTCTCGGTCGCCGAAGGGGGGGATGGGGATGGGGCTCGCACAGTGTGGGAGGACGCGTCCGCGACGGCAGCGGTTGGTGGGGGGCCCTCGGTGGGGGTTGATGTCGCGTGGTCATCCATCGGGCTCACCTACCTTTCCACACGGGGTCGCGCTTCTCGAAGAACGCGGTGACGCCCTCGACGATGTCCTCAGTGGAGAGCGCGAGCGTCAGCTGCGCGCGCAGGTAGTCCAAAGCATCCTCCAGCGGCATGTCGAGCTGGCGGCGCATCGCCTCCTTGCCGAGCCGCATGATCAAAGGCGACTTGGCGGCGAGCTTGGCGGCCCACTCGGCGACGGCGGCGTCGAACTCCCCAGCCGGCACGACCTTGTTGACGATCCCCGCCGCCAGCGCCTCCTGTGCGGACCAGCGCTCGCCCAGCAGCAGCAGCTCGGACGCGCGCTTGCGCGGCACGTTGCGGTAGATCAGCGCCATGATCATGAAGGGGAACGCCCCCACGTTGATCTCCGGCGTGCCGAACGTGGCGGCCTCGGATGCGACGATCAGATCGCACGCCAGCGCGATCCCCAGCGCCCCGGCGAGCACATGCCCCCGCGCCGCGCAGATCACCGGCTTGCCGAGCGCACCGATCAGCTTGAACAGCCCAACGAACTGCTCGCTGCCGAAGTGCTTGTACACCAGCGGAACATCTCCGGCAAACCCGCCGAGGTTGGCGCCGGAGGAGAACACTTTCTCGTGTGAGGACGCCAGCACCACGCAGCGGACCTCCTGCTCGTCGCGCGCCCGCTCGAGCGCCGCGATCAGCCCGTCCAGCAGCTCGGCGGATAGGGCGTTGCGCGTGGCTGGTTCGTTCAGCGTGACCGTGGCGACACCGTCGGCCACGTCGTAGAGGACCTGCCTCGACCGGGTATCGGGCGCGGATGTGGACTCCGGGGCGGCAGTATCGGGCGCGGGTGTTGACTCCGGGGCGGTGGGCTGCTCGGACACGTCGGGGATCGTAACCGGCCGGCGTAGTCAACGCAGCGTTGCTTGGCTATCCAGCCAGACGCTTGAGGCACCGCGATGCCTATTCCCAAACGATCCGCTCGGCCAGCGCGGCGGCGCCGAGGTCGATCAGCGAGCTGCGCTCGATCGGCTCGTAATCGTCGCCCCGCAACGCCAGCCAGTGGACCTCACGCTTCTGCGGATCGACGATCAGCACCTCGTCGACGTAATGGGCAGCGTAGAAGGGCAGCTTGGCCCAGCTCTCGTCGTCGGGGGAGACGATCTCCACGACGAGCGCCGCGGTGGGGTAGTACATCTCATCGGGCCCGGGGCGATGCAGGCCACCGTCCGGCACGCGATAGTCACCTCTAGACCCGACGTTGAAGTTCGCCATGGTGGGGACGAGATCGGCAGCGTGCGCCAGCGGTCCAAAGATTTCCGCCAGCTGACTCAGGACGCGGGCATGCCGGCCATACGGGGCGGGATTCACGTGCAGCACCCCTTCCCACATCTCGTCGGCGTGATCGAGCCCGAGCTCCTGTCGGCGCACCAGCAGCTCATCGATCTCCACCGGGAGCGGATCGAGAATCACCGTCGGCATGGCGCGATTCTAGCGCCAGAGGGCACGGCCTCGCACCTGCTCCGTGGTCGTATGTGCAGCTCATTGTCTTCAGGCTACGCACACCTTGGGACGGAACGCTCGCCCGCTTTCCCCTCCTCCACCCCCCTCCCGGGGAACCCGTTCGGCCCGGCAGAGCTGGCCGAAACGGGGATGCTCGCCGGAGGCGAGTGTCGCCCGGCTTCGGTCGGAGGGGGTTGGCGTCAGTCCGCTTTCCTTTTCCTGGCTGAAGCGCTAGTTTCTCCAGACACAAGCGAGACGACCCCAGAACCGAGCACAACAAGGAGCCCCCCGAGATGGCCGCCACCGCCGAGCCCGTACTGAAGCCGGACTTCGCAGCCAAGCGCAAGCATTTCCTGTTCACCGACGAGCACGAACAGCTGCGCGAGTCGATCAGGAACTTCGCGATCAAAGAGCTGGCGCCGCATGCGGAGGAATGGGAGGAGACGACGTTCCCCGACTCGGTGTTGGCACGCATGGGCGAGCTGGGCTTTCTCGGCCTCGACAAGCCAGAGGAGTGGGGCGGCCAGGGCGGGGACTACTACAGCGCGCTGGTGCTCGCCGAGGAGATCGGCCACGCCAACTCGGGCGGCCTCGCAATGGGCGTGGCGGTGCAGACCGACATGGCGATGCCCCCGATCCTCGCGTTCGGCACCGACGAGCAGAAGCGCGAATGGGCCGAACCGGCGATCAAGGGGCAGAAGATCCTCTGCCTCGGCATCACCGAGCCCGACGCCGGCAGCGACGTGAAAGGGATCAAGACGCGCGCCGTGAAAGACGGCGACGAATACGTGATCAACGGCTCGAAGACCTACATCACCAACGGCCACCGCGCGCACGTGATCGTGCTGGTGACGAAGACCGACGCCGACGCCGGGTATGACGGCTTCACGCTGTTCCTCGTGCCGATGGACTCGCCCGGGGTGATCCGCGAGAAGAAGCTCGAGAAGATGGGGATGCACGCCTCCGACACGGCGCTCTTGGCCTTCCAGGACGTGCGCGTGCCCGAGTCGGCGGTGCTCGGGCAGGTGGGCAGGGGCTTTTACCACATCATGTGGGAGCTCCAGGGCGAGCGCCTGATCGGCGCCGCGGGCAGCGTGGCGGGCGCACAGCGCTGCTTCGAGCGCACGCTCGAGTACGCCAAAGAGCGCACCGCCTTCGGCCGGGCGATCGGCAACTTCCAGGTGATCCGCCACAAGTTCGCGGAGATGGCCACCAAGATCGAGACGGCCCGTCAGATGGTGTACATGACCGCGTGGCGCCAGCAGAACGGCGACTACCCCGTGCGCGAGATCTCGATGGCGAAGCTGTACGCCTCGCGCATCGCCTGCGAGGTCGCCGACGAGTGCCTGCAGATCCACGGCGGCGCCGGCTACATGCGCGAGTACGGGATCGAGCGCGCGTGGCGCGACCTGCGGCTCAACCGGATCGGCGCGGGCACGGACGAGATCATGCTCGAGGTGATCGGGCGCTCGTACGGGCTGTGATGGTGTGCCCCACGCCGCATGCGGCGTGGGGAGCAGGGCCGCATGCGGCCCTGCTGGGGAGCGCACATGTGCGCTCCCCCCGGACGGTGCATGCACCGTCCGGCCCGCCGGCGCATGCGCCGGCGGGAACAGCTTCAAAGGTCGCATGCAACACTCCGGCCCCTCACGCATGCGCCGGCGGGAACAGCTTTATAGGTCGCATGCAACACTCCGGCCCCTCACGCATGCGCCGGCGGGAACAGCTTTATAGGTCGCATGCAACACTCCGGCCCCTCACGCATGCGCCGGCGGGAACAGCTTTATAGGTCGCATGCAACACTCCGGCCCCTCACGCATGCGCCGAGTGGAACTACAAAATGACCCGCACATGACCCCACCCACTCCCCCCTTCACCGACGAGCACGAGGAGTTGCGCGAGTCGATCCGGCGTTTCGTCGAGCGCGAGCTGGCGCCCCACGCGCAGGAATGGGAGCGGGATGAATGGTTTCCCGACGAGGTCTTCCCCAAGCTCGCCGCACACGGCTTCCTCGGCCTCAAGTACCCGGAGGAGTACGGCGGGCAAGGCGGCGACTACCTGCACGATGCGATCCTGATCGAGGAGCTCACGCGCACCGGCTCGGGCGGCACCGCGGCGGGGATCGGGGCGCACGTCAACATCGCCACGCCACCGATCTGGAAGTTCGGCACCGAGGAGCAGAAGCAGCGCTACCTCGTGCCTGCGATCCGCGGTGAGAAGATCGGGGCGCTGGCGATCACCGAGCCCGGCGCCGGCTCGGACGTGGCCGCGCTGCGCACCCTTGCCGCGCCCGTGGACGGCGGGTGGGTGGTCAACGGCGAGAAGACCTACATCACCAATGGCGTGCGCGCCCACTTCCTCGTCACCGCCGTGAAGACCACGTCGGAGGGCGGCCACCATGGGATCTCCTTCTTGATCGTCGAGCGCGGCGAGGGCGTCAGCTCGGCGAAGCTGAAGAAGCTCGGCTGGGCCGCCTCCGACACGGCGACGATCTCCTTCGAGGACGTGTTCGTTCCCGAGGAGAACCTGCTGGGCCCCGAGCACGAGGGCTTCAAGCTGATCATGGCCAATTTCCAGTGGGAGCGCCTGGCGATGGCGCTCGGCGCCTGCGCCGCGATGGGCCTCGCGTGGGAGCGCACGGCGCAGTTCGCGCGCGAGCGCACCGCCTTCGGGCGCCCGCTCGCGGGGCACCAGGCGACCCGCCACAAGCTCGCCGAGCTGGCCACGTCGGTGTATACCTGCCGCTGCGTCACCTACGACGCGCTGCGCCGCTTCATGGCCGGCGAGGAGCCGCTGCGCGAGGTGACGATGGCGAAGCTGCTCACCCAACGAGCGTCCTACGAGCTGATGGACGCCTGCCTGCAGATCCACGGCGGGGCGGGGTACATGCGCGAGCAGTGGGTCGAGCGCGCCGCCCGCGACGCCCGGCTCGGGCCGATCGGCGGCGGCAGCGACGAGATCATGCGTGAGATCCTCGGGCGCGTGCTGGCGCTGTAGCCGGCCCCTGGGGTCGGGGCCCGCGGGCCGACGAGACACACATAAAGAATTCAGCGCCCTAACCAGCCACTGGACCTCTCACGGCTGCAAACTGTTGCTGCCCCACTGGTCCAGTTGGTGGTTATGCCTCTCAAACTGAGATATCGCCACCCACGCCTGCACCCCGACTTGCAGGCCGATCCCGCCACTGTGGGCCTGCCGATAGGTGGTTTGCCGCGGGCCGCCTGAGGAGTATCCCCCGAGCCGGCGCGTGGCGCCCATAAAGGTGTCCAAACCTGTCCGCCCCGGCTCACGTCCGCGCGCGCGGACGTCGATGCAACCGCCGTGGCCCACGCCCGATTCACATCGCTGCTTGCACTCACAGCCTGCCTGTGTGCAACCGCCGCGGGCGCGATCGGAGGCACAACCCAGGCATTTGCCGCATCCTCGTGCTCGGGCGCCAACCTGACCCCCACCTCCGGCAATGTCGAACAGGTGCGCACCGCCGTCCTGTGCTTGATCAATCAGGAACGCGAACGCCACGGTGAGAGCGCGCTGGCTGCCAATGCGAAGCTCACGCACGCCGCGCAGACTCACAGCCGCAACATGGCGAACGAAGACTACTTCTCCCACGTCGCCCCCAACGGCGAAACGCCGCTGCAGCGGATGCGCGCGAGCGGCTACCTCCCCAACCAGCAGGACGGGTATGTGGTTGGCGAGAACATCGCGTGGGGCACGATGTGGCTGGCCACGCCGCAGTCGATCGTCAACGCTTGGATGGCGTCCCCCGGGCACCGCGCCAACATCCTCGACGGCGCCTACCGCGAAACCGGGGTGGGGGTCGAGCCGCGGCCCCCCGCCTCGCTCGCCGAAGGGCAGCCCGGGGCGCTCTACACCCAGGACTTCGGCGTGATCATCCCCGCCGGGCACTCCTCGCGCCACGTCGCCGCCGATTCCGCTCCCTCTGCTGGTGGTGGGCACTCGACGCACAGCTCCAAACACAGACGCTCCCACCGCTCCGCCGCGGGCTCGGGACGGATAACCTCCGGCACCCGCAGCAAAACAAACGGCGAAGGGAGCAACACACACCATGGGAGTTCTCGACGGCAAAGCCGCCATCGTCACAGGGTCCGCGCGCGGCATCGGGCGCGCCACCGCAGAGCTGCTCGCCGCAAACGGCGCGCAGGTGCTGATCAACGATCTCGACGGCGACGTCGCAAAGCAGGCCGCTGAGGAGATCGCGGGCGAGACGGCGGTGCACGCCGGCGACCTCACCAAGCCGGGCGCGCCCGAGCAGCTCGTGCAGAGCGCGATCGACGCCTTCGGCAGGATCGACATCATCGTCAACAACGCCGGCTACACGATCGACGCGCCGATCCACAAGATGTCCGACGAGCAGTACCAGGCGATGCTCGACATCCATCTCGTGGTGCCCTTCCGCGTGATCCGCGCCGCCGCGCCGCACCTGCGCGAGCCCGCCAAGAAGGAGCGCGAGGAAGGCAACGAGGTGTTCCGCAAGATCGTCAACATCTCCTCGATCTCCGGCACGATGGGCAACGCCGGGCAGGCCAACTACTCCTCCGCGAAGGCTGGCGTCACCGGCCTCACCAAGACGCTGGCGAAGGAGTGGGGCCAGTTCAAGGTCAACGTCAACGCGGTTGCGTTCGGCTTCATCGACACGCGCCTGACGGCCGCCAAGGTCGAGGACAACACGATGGAGATCGGCGGCGAGAAGGTGCAGCTCGGAATCCCCGAGCAGATGCGCCAGATGGCCTCGATGCTGATCCCGCTCGGGCGCCCCGGCACCCCGGAGGAGGCGGCGGGAGGCATCTTCTTCCTCTGCTCCCCGTGGTCCAACTACGTGCACGGCCAGATCCTCAACGTCACCGGCGGGCAGTTCGTGGGGATGACCAGCTGAAAGCCGCGCCAGTCAGCGAGAGCAGTGCGGAGGGGCCCGGGCGACCGGGCCCCTTTGCGGTTCAGAGATCGGCCCGGCGATGAACTACTCAGCCGCGGGCGGTAACCCACCACCCTACGGACTACTCGGCCGCGGGCGGGAACCCACCGGTCTGGAATCCGGGCAGCTGCGGCTCCTCGGGCGGGGTCGCATCCGCGTGCGCTTTGCGTAGGTCGAAATACAGCACGGCGGCGGCGAGCGCGGAGATCGGGGCGGTGAGGATGCCGACGACCACGCGCACCACGAGGCCCACCGCGGTGCCGGCAGCGTCGCCGCCGGCCTCGATCAAGGCGGCGACGAGACCGACGAGGATCACCAGCAGCAGGATCACCGCGAACACGTTCCAAGCGTTGCCGCGCACCAGCTCGCGGCTGCGCCCCAGCGCACGCAGGCCGGCGGGGCGCTCGAGCACCACCACGGGCGCCGCCACCGACCAGATCGTGGCGAGGATCAAGCCGGGGACGATGATCAGGACGAAGCCAATCGCGATGCCGACGCCGGCGACGATCCCCACCAGAATCAGTTTGCCGAGCACCGGCGTGACCGCGCGCAACAGCTGCCCGGCGCTCGCGTCGCGCCTGCCGTCTTGGACGTCCGACACCAACTCGACCACCATCCCGGTGAACAGCGTGGTCGCCACGAGGCTGACGATCAGCGCGATGAACGCCAACCCCGCCGAGGCCGCGATCAGCAACACGCCGAACACCGAGCTGATGACGAACACGACGGCGGCCGCCGGCATCAGCACGGGCGCCTGGTCGACGTAGATCTGGAACGTGCGGCGGATGATCGCCCCCACATCGATCGAACCGGTATTCATGCGCTCCTCCTCATCGTGCTCCCGCGGCGCCCGGCCCAGCGCCGGAGCTCGTGACCCAAGCCTGAGCCGACCGACCACAGGGGTCGGCCGATCCAACCTCAGCTGACCTGGCCCACTGTACGGGACGCCCCCGACGCCTTGGCGGCGCGGCGCTGCTCGCGTACGCGGCGTAGCGCGCCCCGGCGCCCGTGCTGCTCGAGGCCGGCGTACAACCGCTTGATCTCGACGAGCACCTCGTCGGCGACGGCCTGCTGCTGCGCTGGCGTGGGGTCGGGCACCTGCTCCCAGCGCAGCGCCGGCCCGTACTGCACAGTGATCGAGGGCAGCCGCAAGCGCTTCCAGTTGCGGATGCGTGAGGAGCCGTGGATCGCAATCGGCACGACCGGCGCGCCGGATTCGAGCGCTAGGCGCCCGATCCCGCGCTTGGCCTGCTGCGCCAGCTTGCCGTCGCGCGAGCGCCCCCCCTCGCAGTACATCGTGATCGCCCCCCCGCGTGCGAGGATCGCGTTCGCGGTGGTGAACACCTCTTCGTCGCGCGCCCCCCGGCGTACCGGGAAGACGCCGCCGTGGGTGTAGATGAACTGCATCGGCCCTTTGAAGAGCTGCGACTTCGCCATGAAGCGCACCTTGCGGCGGATGTAGCAGCCCATCAGGAAGTGGTCCATGAACGAGAAGTGGTTGGGCGCGAGGATCACCGCGCCGCTGCCCGGCACGTTGTCGGTCGCGATCGCCCGCGTGCGCAGGCCGGCATACGCATACAGCGAGGTGATGAAGCGCGTCAGCTCGTACGCCCAGTCGGGTTCGCGCGTGCGCGCGCGCTCGTGAAAGCGGTCGAAGTGCTCCTTCGGCCGCGGGTCTGTGTACACCTGCTCGCGCATCGGCGCCAGCTCGCTCATCTGCTCTCTACTCCCCTTGCTCGGTTGACGTGGTCGTGGTTGTGGTCAACCTCAGTACCTCACGCCGAGGGCAAGGTTACGCGTGGCGGCGGTCCGCGCGAGGTCGGTGGAGTTTTGGCAGGCGCCGTTGACGCGCGCTCACTCGAACCCGTGGAAGGGCGAGCGATCGCCCGCGTTCCAGGCGTCGCGCAGCCCAGGGGCGCCGAGCGGCGAGGATGCACAGAGCTCGCCGCACCATGGACCAGCGTGTCTTCGACGCAACGAAGACCTGAAGGCCGTCCAGAAGCTGCATAACCACACCTGAACCCAGGCCACCTGCAACATCCCACGCCGACTCGCGACATTGACCACAGCTGCACCCAAGCCACCTGCAACATCCACGCCGACTAGCGACATTGACCACACCTGAACCCAAGCCACCTGCAACATCCCAGGCCGACTCGCGACATTGACCAACTGGCTGCGACCATGGTCGAGGTGCTGGAGGAGGGCGAGTCGTGAATCCCGCTTGGATCGCCCCACTTGCAGCAGTCCGGAAGAAACGAAAAACTCGCCCTATTTGCGAATTCTTCTTCTACGACTATGGGCGATTGGACGGATTGGCACTTGACTTCAGCGATCGATGCCGTCTAAATTAGATACAAGCCATCCGCGCCGTTGCTTGGCGGGCGACCATAATGGTGTGCTTAATATCTCGCGGACTACAATCACTCGGGTATCCCTGTGACCGTATCCTCCGGCGACTCGGGCTACGACGACGGGGTCGGCGCGCCGAGTTGGCCCGCGACGTCGCCGAACGTGATCGCCGTCGGGGGGACCACCCTGCGACGGGCGTTGAACTCTCGTGGCTGGAGCGAATCGGTGTGGAGCGCCACCGGCAGTGGCTGCAGCCTGTACGAGTCCAAGCCCACCTGGCAGACCGACGCCGGCTGCACGACACGGATGGACAACGACGTCGCTGCCGTCGCGGACAACACGACCCCGGTTGCGATTTACTACGGCGGGTGGCAGAACGTCGGTGGCACGAGCGTCGCGGCGCCGCTGGTGGCGGCGATCGAGGCGCACGCCAACGCCGCAACCAGGACGGCGGGCGCCGAAGCGTTCTACAAAAAGCCCGGGATGTTGTTCGACATCACCGAAGGGAGCAACGGGACGTGCGCCGAACACAGCTACTTCTGCACGGCTGAAGCCGGCTACGACGGCCCCACGGGCGAGGGCACGCCGAACGGCGTGTTCCATCTCAGCGGCTGGGCCACCCAGACCGTGTCGAACCTCGCCAAGCAGACCAATACGGCCACCAGCGGGCTGTCGGATGTGATGTGCAGCGGCGCTGAATCGTGTATCGCCGTCGGTCACTCCAAGGGTCACGAAGGCCTCGACAACCCGCTCGCCGAGAGCTGGAATGGAACGGCGTGGTCGGTGCAGGAATCGCCGGCGCTGACCAACGCCGTCCTCTCGGGCATAGAGTGTGCGTCCGCGACGGTGTGCAGCGCGGTTGGGCACAGGGTCGAAGGCTCCGGTAGGGAAGAAGTCTTCGCGGCGCACTGGAACGGAACGGTGTGGACGAGCAGGTCGTATCAGCTCCCGAGTGAAACCAAAGGCGCGACGCTGACCGGCATCTCCTGCATCCCGAATGCGGTTTTGGAAAACTGCCTCAGCGTTGGTCATTACGTGAACAGCTCGGGCGTTGAAACGTTGCTGTGGGAGCGTGAGGTCGGAGAACCCAGTGTCGGAGGAGGCTGGACGGTCTTTTTGACAACCAACCCGACGGGTGCCAAAAGCGCCACCCTGACAGGTATCTCCTGCAAACAAGTCCTCCCCAACGAAGGCTGCATGGCTGTGGGCCATGAGGTGAACAGCGCCGGGACAGAAGTCACGCTAGCCGAGCGCTGGTCCTCCTCAAAATGGACCAACCTGGAATCCCCCAACCCGACGGGAGCGAAAAGCAGCGACCCGGTCGGCATCTCGTGCACGGCCGAAGAAGCGTGCGAGATGGTGGGCCATTACGTCACCAGCGGGGGAGTCGAATCGGCGCTGGCCGAGGTCAACAGCGCCAAAACCTGGACGGTGCAGGAAGCGCCAAATCCCTCCGGGGCCAAAAGCAGCGGCCTGACCGGCGTCTGGTTGCACATCGAGCGAAGCGTGTACTGCGGCGGGCACCTATCTCAACAGCGCAAGCAAAGAAACGCTGTTCGCCGAGCGCTTCGGAAGCACGAAAAAATGGGCGCTGCAGGAAGCGGTGACGCCAAAACTGCCCAGCGGCAACATGGCACGGGTGTCCTGTACCACGAGCGAAGCCTGCACCTCGGTGGGAAGCGCGCTCAACAGCAGCGGCGTCAGCGTGACGCTGGCCGAGCGCTGGAACGGCAAAGAATGGGCGCGGCAGGAAACCCCCAACCCGACGGGCTCCAAAGGGGCGAGTCTCATCGCCCCCTCATGCGCGACGAGCACCTCGTGCGTGGCGGTCGACAGCTACACCAACAGCAGTGGCACCGAAGTCGTGATGGCGGAGATCTGGAACGGGACCACGTGGTCGCTGAAAGAACCGGTCACTCCAACGGGCGCCAAAAGCAGCAAGCTGGTCGGTGTTGCCTGCACGTCGAGCACAGCGTGCATCGCGGTTGGAACCTATGTGAACAGCAGCAGTGTCGAAGTCGCGTTCGGCGAGAGCTGGAATGGCACGGCGTGGTCGCTGACAGCAGAAATGGCGAGTCCGACGGGCTCGAAAGGCACCAGTGCACGAGGCTTGTCGTGCACGTCGAGCACCTCGTGCATGGCGACGGGCCGTTACATCAACAGTGCCGGGAACGGAGTGGCGCTGGCGGAGAGCTGGAACGGGACCGCGTGGACGGTGAAGGAAGCTGTGGTGCCCACCGGCTCGCAGAAAAGCAGCCTGGTGAGCGTGTGGTGGGTCGCGTCCCGTGAGCCGGGGGAATTGAGGTTGCGGGCGTAGCCTCCGCTTTGTCCTGACAAGACCAAGCGATGGAGGTACGCCCGCATGGAGAAGGTAGCCCCGAGCGAGAGGTTTCGCTCAGAACTGGATGAGGTGCTGGCCGGTGTCGGCGAGGAGAACGACCCGATCGAGGTGGTCGGCCGCCTGGGTGCGCGGCTGATCTTGCAGCAGGCGCTCGAGGACGAGGTCACGGAGTTCCTGGGCCGGCAGCGATATGAGCGCGCTGGCGAGTCGGTGAGCCACCGTAATGGGCATGAACCGCGGACGGTCAAGACGACGAGCGGCTCGATGAACCTGGAGCGTCCGCGGGTTCGCAACGCGAGCAAGCTGGGGTTCGTGAGCCGGGTTCTTGGCAAGGGCGTGACCCGCACGCATGCCCTGGAGTCGTTGGTGATCAGTGGTTTCCTTCGAGGTCTGTCCACGCGGGATGTGGAGGCCGCGCTGGAGGAAGTCTTCGAGGAGCCGATAGCGTCCAAGAGCACGGTCTCGCGGATCTGCGAGGACACTCGCGAGCGATACCGCCAGTGGTGTCGGCGGCGCCTTGAGCAGCACGACATCGTCTACTGCTTCTTGGATGCGATCTACCTGAAGCTGCGCCCCGATGACGAGCCGGCGGAGGGCGTGCTGGTGTGCTGGGGCGTGACGCTGGAGGGCCGCAAGGTTCTCCTCGGGCTCGCGCTCGGGAGCCGTGAGAGTTATGACAGCTGGCTCTCCTTCGGCCGGGACATGATCGCCCGCGGGTTGCGGGCGCCAGCGCTCGTGATCGCCGACGGGGCACCCGGGATCTGGAAGGCGGTGCGGGAGCTCTGGCCGGCGGTGTTGGAGCAGCGCTGCACAGTGCACGCGCTTAGGAACGTCACCGGCAAGCTCCCCGAGCGCCATCACCAGGAGATCAAGGCGCGCTGGTGGAAAGCATTCGACGATGCCCGATCGCCGGGCGAGGCCACCCGCGAACTGCGTGGCATCATCGCCGACTACAAGACGGCTTACCCCTCGGCGATGGCCGTCATCGAAGCGGATTTGCCGGCGCTCGTCACCCACCTGCAGTTCCCCTCCGCACACCGCAAGCGCATCCGCACAACAAATCTCCTCGAGAGGACGTTCGTGGAGGTCCGACGACGGACCAAGGTCATCGGCCGGTTCCCCGGTGAGACCTCCGCCCTATCCCTGATCTGGGCCGTGCTGGAGCTTTCCTCACGCGGCTGGCGCGGCGTGAAGATGAACCCCCAAACCGTCGCCGAAATCGAGCGTCTCCGCCGCCAGCTCCGCGACACCACGGCCGCTCCACCAGCCACGACGAACACCGAGGAGGTGATCGCCGCATAACATCCCCCTCAAGCGGAGCTACCCCCGAATCAATTCACCCGGGGAATGAGACGCGACCGTGTGGTGCACGTCGAGCACCTCGTGCATGGCGGTGGGATTCAGCGTCAACAGCTCCGAAAAAGAAACGGCGATCGCGGAGACCTGGAACGGGACCGCGTGGACGCTGAAGGAACCGGTGCTCCCAACCGGGGCGAAATCGAGCATCCTGCTGGCGGTGTCGTGCACCTCGAGTACGAGCTGCACCGCCGTCGGGGACTACTTCGAAAGCTCCGGCGCCGAAGTGCCGCTCGCCGAGGGATGGAACGGGACGGCGTGGACGACCCAGGAAACGCCGACTCCCGAAGGAACGGGGAGCTGGCTGTCGGGTGTCTCATGCACCTCGTCGAGCGCCTGCATCGCGACCGGCCGCTCCTTTGACGGCGACGGCCTTGAAGTGGCCCTCGCGGAGGAACACAGCTGAGCAGCTCAGGCTCGTTGCGGCAAGCCACAACCAGACATCACAACCGATAGCAACATAATCCGGGAGTTCGGGTCCATGCCTTGGTGTTGACGTCAACATAAGGCATGGAACCCGACGGCATCATCGAGCATCCCCAACCGGCGGCGTTCCGCCATGACCAGCCCTGATGCTGGAGACCGCGGGACGACAAGGCCATCTGATGACTGTACCTGCGCTTATGTCCGGCCGGCCAGGCGGAGGGTCCGCCGCAGGAACTCGACCTCGTCCGCCACGACGAGCTCGTGCTCGGGACCGTCGTAGATGTCGAAGTGGTCGACGCCGGGGTATGTGCGCAGCTCGCCGTGCCGGGCCCTCCTCGCGGCCCGGATTGCCGGCCCCGGCCTGGCCACCCGATCGGCCTCTCCGACGCAGACGAGCCACGGGCAGTGCAGCCGGCGGGCGCGGCGGATCGGACGGTAGGGGCGGCCGAGCAGCCAGCGCGAGGAGACGCGATCGCGCCAGTGGCTGTCCTCGCCGATCGAGACGACGTGCAGCCAGCCCTCCTGACCGCCCGGTGCGTTGATGAATGCCGGCTCGTTCGGCTGGCCGATCGCGCGCAGGTGGCGGCCTCTGACGGCGGCCGCGAGCATCCGCAGGTTGGTGCCCAGCGAGGCCCGGTGTGCCTGGGTGAGCATGTCCAGGAACGGGACCTGGCTGACTGCGGCGGCGATCCTCTCGTCCGCGGCGGCCGCGGCGAGGGCATTCCCTCCGCCCATCGAGGAGCCGAATGTCGCGACCCGGTTGGGGTCCACGCCCGGAAGGGAGCGGGCGAAGGCGATCGCCGCCGCCCAGTCCTCGAGCTGGCGGCGGGGGTGGAAGAGGTCGGGCTCGCCGTCGCTGTCGCCGAAGCCGCGATGGTCGAAGGCGAGCGCGGCGATGCCGGCCTCGGCGAACCGCTCAGCGAACGGTCCGAGCCTATCCCGGCGGGTGCCCGAGAGGCCGTGAGCCATCACGACAATCGGCGTCTGCCCGGCGGTGCCGCGGGCAGGATAGAGCCAGGCTGCACAGTGCTCGGAGTCCGACGGGAAGCTGAGATCCTGACGTCGCATGGAGTCTGGTGGGTGGGCGGTCTCGGTGTGCATCTGCATCTCCCCTCGTCCACGGTTACTTTGGGCAGCGTGACAGAAGCGACGGGGATGTCTGGCGGAAATCGGACCGGGCAGTCAGCCCCAGCCACTCAGATAGGCCTGAGTTGTCTACTACCACCCGAGACATGCGTCCAGCATGTCCCGATACACAACACAAAAGTGGAGAGGACCGTACGTTGCGCAAACCCGTGATCGTGCGGGCGGAGCCGCTGAGCGTGTAGCCCGACCGTGCCGACAGGGGCAGCGTACATCTCACTTCTGATAGTGGTAGCGGACCTGTGCCGCCACCACGAGCCAGCGACCGAAACGCGCTGAACATCCACCGCCACTACTACGAGCCTTACGAGAAGGAGGCCTCTTCGAGCGCAGAGACCAGCTCGGCCACGCGCATGTAGTCGCCGCTGGCGATCACGTCGATCGGCTTGTGCTCCTCAAGCGCCGGCACCGGCTTTCTTAGCCATACAGTGATGTAGGACGGCTCCATCACACGCGCCAGCCGCTCCACGAGCGCAGACAGCTCGATCAGCCGCTCAGCCCGTTCACCCGTGGGGGACCGTGTATGCGCAAGCCATGCCCGAGCCGTGCTGCGAGCCACACCAGTCGCACGAGCAATATCGGCATCCGTCAACTGCGCGATCTCATGCAGATAAACCGCCTCGCGGATCAAAGACTGCGGAGCTAGGGCAGAAGACGACACCCCCATATTGTAGCACGATTGCAGCAAGATTGTCGTAGCCGCCCTCGCCCCGCCTATGCGATCGCTGCCTTCAGATCTGGCGAGACAGCAATCGCAACTAGTCCCGCACCGATCTCCGAGGGCTCAGACGTGGACCTCTGCGAGTCGGCTTCAAGCTGAGGTACCTCGCCAGGAGCGTAACCAACCGATCCCCATGACAGCATCAGCACCTGTGACCATACGAGTAGGGATACCTGTGTCAAGGCCGGTCGAGAATTGACCCCGTAGCGCCGGTTGAGAATTGACCCCCCTGGGGGTCGGGGCGTGGGTGTCTGGTCCTCCTCGTGGAGCCGGAGCCGTAGGCGGCGGCGGAACGAGGAGGACCCGTGCGGCTGCCCGGGGGTTCTGTCAGTCGGCTTGTGGGGGCCGTTCGGCGGGGCGGGCGCCGAGGTCGTGGTCTTTGAGGCGGTAGCCGTCGCCCTTGAGGGACAGGATCTCGGCGTGGTGGACGAGCCGGTCGATCATCGCGGCGGCGGTGGCGTCGTCGCCAAAGATCTCGCCCCAGGCGGAGAATGGCTTGTTGGAGGTGACGATCAGGCTGGCGCGCTCGTAGCGGCGGGAGACGAGCATGAACATGAGGTTCGCGGCTTGCGGGTCGAAGGGGACGTAGCCGACCTCGTCGCAGACGAGCAGCGGGTAGTATTCTAGGCGGCGTAGCTCGTCTTCGAGGCGGCCTTGACGTTGGGCGTCTGAGAGCAGCGCGACCCACTCGGTCGCGGTGCGGAAAGAGGACGCGCTGGCTGGCCAGGCAGGCACGGATCGAGAAGCGCGATCGCGAGGTGGGTCTTGCCGGTGCCGGGCGGGCCGAGGAGCACGACATTCTCCTTGGCGTGCAGGAAGTCGAGGTGGTTCGCGAAGGACCGGCCTGGCTCGAAGTTCGTCTCCAGGTACCAGATGCCGTCCTGATGCCAACGCAAGCCGAGATCGCCGTCGTCGCGGACCAACTAGAGCACGTCATCGCTACTGCCCCACCGCAACAGGCCAAGGTGCTGCTGCGCATCCTCATCGCCGAGTTGCGCGTCAACGGCAAGGCCGATATCCACCCGACCTACCGCGTCACGATCCCCGACACGGACCCCCCCCTTGGCCGGGGTTCGCCCACAGGCCGGAGTGGAGACGGCGGGAGTCGAACCCGCGCAACGTTCCCGCCGTGCAGAGCCGCATGCGCGATCGAGGCCGCTGACCAGCAGGTATAGCCCTCCCAGCCCTGCGGAGTAAAGACGACCCTCACTCCCGGTCGAGCCGACGCTCAGCCGTCTCGCGGCGCTTCGCCGCCTCGGCGGCATCGAGCAGCCGGCGTGCGTTCGCTGGAGAGCGGAACAGATAGGCCGTCTCCTGCCAGGCGGCGTCGAGCCCCACGGTCGATCCCGAGTCGATCTCCACGAACCAGTCATGCTCCGGGCACGATCGCAGCCATTCGAGCAAGCCACCTGTTCGCATCCAAAGCATTGTAGACAACACGCTACATTGCGTTTCGATGCGGACCTACCAAAGCAACGGCGAACCGAGTACAGACACGGCGCCCAGGGATGAGTTCGAGGCATTTGAAATAGCGCTGCGCACGCTGTCCGAGCGCGTGCGGACGGATGATGCCTTCGCACACGATCTCTACGGCGCGCTTTGCAACATGCGCTGGCGCCATCGAGCCTCCGGCAGAGATCCTGTCTCGATGAGCTGGCGGCACGCGGGCGGCGTCGTCTCACACCTCGCCTGCAAGGGAGGCTGCTACCTCGACTACTACTGCTCCGGCAACGAGGGCGTGGTTTCCGCACGCATTCGAGATGCTCTGGGCGCACTGGGATGGGTTACAGCTCCATGGCCGGAGGACGAAGGATGAGCGATCGAATGAAGACCGTGCTACACGCGGCGCGCTGCGAGTAGCGCCCGGCCAACAGCTACAGCCAAGCAGTGCGCCGACACACCGACAGCGAGATCCAACAGGCGGCCCAGAACTTCAAGCGGCTCGCCAAAGTGCTCGACCCAACGACTGCGGAGGTCGAAAGCGTCGATCATGCGGCGACGACCCACCCCACGCGGTACCGTTTGGGCATGGCTGCCACGGACAAGATCACGGTCTCTCTCGACGCCTCCATCGTGGCGCAGGCCCGCGAGCAGCTCGGCGAGCCCGTGGCTGGCCTTGGGGATGGTGCAGTGATCGAGCGGGCGATCAACGCCTACCTGTTGCGGCGTATGGTCGACACAACACAGCTCGCCGCCGGCCTCAGCGAGGATGAGGCCGAGCGCGTGGCTTACGATGAGCTGTCAGCGGCCCGCCAGGAGCGACGCGGCAGCGCGTGATCCGGGTCGTTGTCGATCCCGGGGTCTTCGTCTCCGTTCTGATTGGCTCTCGCGGATCTCCGCCCGATCGGATCTTCAGCGCTTGGATCGATGACCGGCTCGAGGTTATCGCGAGCCCGCATTTGATCGCTGAGCTGCGTCGGGTGCTGTCGCGACCCCGGTTTCGCCGCTGGTTCGACGAGACGAGCGCACAAACAGCTCGTCGTCCGACTTGAAGTCATGCGACGATGCACGATGACCCACCGGCGATCAAGGGCGCAACCCGCGACCCGAAGGATGACTATCTCGTAGTGCTTGCCCGCGCAGCCAAAGCCGATGCAATCGTCAGTGGCGACGGAGATCTGCACGACGCCGAACTCACCGACGTATCGGTGTGGACGCCGCGACATCTCGCAGATCTTCTCAGCGAATAGTGATTAGCCCTGCGCGAACGCCCTTCTCTTTCCACTGCCGAGCCAGCCCCGTCGAAGCGACGACCGGCCCGGCGAGACGGCCGGAAGCTAACCCACGCAACGTTCCCGCCGTGAGGAGGATTGACGGCGGAGCATCCCCTGCCCACGGCACCCGCCGGCTACGCCGGCAGTGGCTCGCGTTCAGCCATATTCAGCGCTTTCGGCCTCCGATGGTGAGCAGCCGCGATTGAGCACCGAGGGACAGATGGAGTTGGGCTGCCGCGAAGCGGCGTATCCGGCAACTGGAGACCGGAAGGTCAAGGGGTGGGCAACGCGGATCAAACGCGTTGCGCGGCCTTCCCCGGCCCCGTGGACGGTTGCGGTCGAGCTTGCTAGCGCCGGCCAGCCGGCGGGCGGCCGCGGCGGCGATGGTGGGTGACAATCGCTTCTTCAAGCTCAGCGATCTCCTCGGCACCCAAGTGCGCTTGAGATTTAGCGATCAGGTTCAGCACGAAGTCGAGATCGTTGGCGACTGCGACCGTGAACTGCGAACTTCGATCGACGTCCACCCAGCCGCGTGGGTGACAGAGAACAACGATCCGTTCGATCCATAGCTGTGGCCATCGGGCGGCGAGCACGGCCGTGAGCTGGTCGGTCGGCTCGTTGAGCTCTTGGCTGGGGGAGCGACCAGCGTTATCGGTCACGGCGCGTTCACCGACGAGGTTGCCGTATTTGTCGTATTTCTCACCGTGCCAGTAGTCACCGTGACAGACGATCGTCACGTTGATGTTCTTGATCTCCAGCGCAAACACGCCGCGCGGGCCAAGCAGCAACAGGTCGACCTCACCGCCGCGGTTCTTGTAGCCGCTCAGTGCTCGCCAATCGTCGCCGAGTCGTTCACACAGGGCGGTGAGGACACGGTCCTCTCCCTGCACGCCAGCCGCCTTTGCGTGCTCCTCGTGGCTGGGTGCGATCGGACGTGGTGAAGGCGGTGCGCTCGATAGCGATATGACTGCCAGCTTCAGGCTCGCTAGCAGCCATCTACCTGGGCGCAGAGGCGAACGCGCTCCGGTCCGCTCGCATTGCAGCGCTTCAATGCGCTGCTCCCTGGCCTCGCATGCGCGCTGCCATTCCTGCTTGGCTTGCGCTTCGGCGGCAAGGCGTGGAGCGGCTGCCTTGGCCAGCAGCGCGCGCGGATGGTTTGATAGCTCGATGACTCGCATGTCCTGTCATCGACCGCGCCGGCCTCCGCCCACACGTAGTTCCACTGACGCGGACAGACAGCAGGGTTGGTCCATCGGGCCTGCGATTATAGGCGCTTCACGCTTCGAGCAGATCGCGACACATTTGACCCAGCGACGGCACGGGTCGCCGAGCACCTGGTAGACGAGCGGTGCTCCTCGGTGATTGCGCCGCGACCAGGCCCCACAATCCCGTACGCCGCATCCCAGACGGCGGCACCGCGATCTCGCGCTAGACAAGCTATATTGTCTTGGTGCGGATCGGTGAGCCAGCGCGAAAGCACGGCGTCGCCGACGCAGACATATGGCACGCCGTTCGCAACGCTATGAGGAGGGTGCTCATGGATGAGGATTTGACCATGCTGATCGGGCCAGCAACTGACGGAGCGCTGATCGAGGTCGGCGTCCTCGACATCGATGGTGACGATGCTGTCGTCATCCACGCCCAACCACTACGGCACAAGTTCCACAAGCTCCTCGGATGAGATGACCATGCCCCGACACACAGACAAGGAAATCGAGCAAGCCGCCCGTCGCTTCGAGCAGCTTGCCGACTCGCTGGACCCGGAGACCGCGAAGGTCGAAGGCACCGACGACCTCCGCTCGATCGCAACCGCAGCCGAGGCGGTACGCGCAGACGATGCCCGTCTGCGAGAGGCCGTCCTCGTCGCCCGAGCCCACGGCAGGTCCTGGAACCACATCGCCCTCGCTCTCGGCGTCTCCCGGCAAGCGGCCCGGCAGCGGTTCGCGGACCAGGGCACAGCGGGCGTGACGTCTGCTGTCTGACGAAGCCGAACACGGGCATCGGGGCGGCAGTGATGCCGGACACGGACGCCTGCACGCCGACCTCGATGGCCCACCGCGCGCAAAAGCCGCGCGAAAGTTTCCGCCGCCGGCTCTGCTCTGATCGCGAGGAATCCAAAAACAAGCGGCCGAGACGGGTGTTGGTAGCACCCGCCCCGGCCTTACAGCACCGAAGAAACCGCCTTCGATGCCGCGGGCTAACCGTAGCTCTTACGGCTAGTTCGCCTTGCGTGGGTCGGGGCGCCTTCTCGGTGTAAAACCGAAAGGAGTCTCCCAAATGGGCATGACGATCAACCGTTCCTATCGGGACGCGCTGTACGACGGCCTGATGACGGACCTCACCGCGCACGGGGACATATTCACGTACCTGCGCAACGACGACACGGCGGACGCCACGCGACTGCACCATCGCTTCCGGGGCGAGCTTCGGCTGCTCGATGACCTCAGCTGGGAGCGCGAGCCCGACACCGAGCAGTTCGAGCTGACGATGCCGCCACGGGCGCTTCGGCCGATCATCGAACGCGTCTACTGGTCGGCGCTCGCCGGGCTCAACAACGCGCCCGACGAGTTGGCCGAGGAGTGCCTTGCCAACCTCAACGAAGCGTCGGTCGCGTGCCCGGAGATGCTGGCTCGCCTCGCCGACGAGTTCATGGACACCGGACAGGAGCCGGGCGGTACAGAGACGGCCTCGGGATCAATCGAGTCGTAGCCTGGCCCGCACGCACGACAAGAGCACGGTCCAACACCGGATCGTGCTCTTGTTCGTGCTGTCAGTCCCGTGTCAGTGCTCCGTCAGCGCGCTGCGAAACGGAAGGGGGCTGGGACTAACCGCGCTTTCGCGTTCAACGCCGCCCATCGCTTCAGGAGACGACCGACAGCGGCGTCGAGCGAGCGATGGTCTCAGCGCGTAGGGCGTGTCACCGCAACCTAGTCGGACGCGCCTCGCTATCCGCCAGAGCGACTAGCACCGCCGACGGCAAAACACGCTGCCGTTTCGTCCGCCCTTCGACTCTCGGGTATCGCCTCTGATCTGCTCTCGCGTTTAAGGCGAGAGCCGTAGACACTGAAAACCGCTGCAAATCGGCTGCTTGCGGTAACCGTTCAGTTGGTGGGCGCGCGGGTGAGCAGCGGTGCGGGGTGGCCGCGGGCGTGCGCGGCGATTGCGTCGCTCAGGTATGCGAAGAGCGAGCGGTGTTGCAGGCGGCAGGTGGTGTGCGCTGAGAGCAGCCTTGAAGTGCGTTGCTCGCCCTCCTGGGACTGGCTGCCGAGGCAGAGCTTGCGGTAGATGACCGCGGAGCGTAGGGCGCGCTCGGCGTGGTTGTTGGTTGGCTGCACACCGTTGTGGGCGGCGAAGGTCCATAGGGCTGGCCAAGCCTTCAGGAGGTTGCGGGCCATGCCGCGGCAGCGCTTGTTGCGGGCGCGCTTTGTGGCGTAGGAGCAGATGATCGGCTTGTACTGTCGTTGCAGGGCGCGGACGGTGCGCCGAAGCTCACCCCGCTCGCCGGTGTGCTGGAAGACCTCCCAGGCCCAGAAGACGCGCTCGCACAACGCGAGGCCGTGCTCGCCGAATTCTTTCTCGGCAGCGAGTCCTTCGGTGTGCGCCTTGAAATCCCGCCGCAGATGCGCCCAGCACAGCTGGCGGCGCCGGGCGGGAAGATGGGAGTACGCCCACCAGCGGTCAGAGGTCACGATCGCGTGGGTGTCGGCCAACAGTTCCTTCGCGTGGTCCTCGTGTCTGCCTGGCTCGATCGCGAAGTAGGCGTGGCGCTGATCGAACATACCCCATAGCGCGCGACGCTCCCCGGCGGTGCGCCAGCCCGTCTCGTCCATGTTCAACGCCCGGGCCGCGCGCAGCCGGCCAAGAAGATCGTCGAGGGGGTCGGCCAGCGCCTGTGCGGTCCTGGTGAGGATCGCGTCCACCGTGCCCGAGCTGATCCTGGCGGCGAACAGCTCTTCGATGAGCTCAACAGCGTCACCACGGGAGACGCGGTTGCGGACCGACAGCGTCGCTACCGCCGCTTCAAGGCGCGGCCCGAAGAAACTGCGGGCCACCTCCTCGGGCAGCGCTGCGCGCGTGCGCCTGCCGCACTCCGGGCAGCACACACGCTGAGCGCGATGCTCGCTCACCCTGATGTTGATCGGCTCAAGCTCTTCGACCTGGTGGCGCGCCGGCTCGCCGACCGCAACCCCATCGCCCTCGCTGAAGACGTGCCCGCAACGGCAGCGCTGCGGCCAGTGCTCGACGACCTCATCGACGGCCCACGCCGGCAACAGCGGACGCCCATAGCCCTCATGGCCATCCTGAGCGCCGCGTTTGCGACCCGACCGATCCTCGCTACGCGCAGGCGCCGACGGCGAATCGGAGCTCGGCGGACGCGAAGAGTTACGCGAACTCTTCCTCAGCTCACGCTCAAGCTTCTCGACACGAGCCTCCAACTGCTGGATACGCCGATCCATGCGCAACAGCACCTCGACCACGACCTCACGTCCAGCGTCGTAGATCGCCTCCGCCTCAGCCCGCTCCACACCAAGGAATTCGACACGACGAGGTTATGTCCCCCCACCAACTGAACGGTTACCAAAAACTGCCCATTTGCAGCGGAAACGAGGAATCAATGGAGACGGTGGGATCAACAGCCCCGAAGCCACACCGCTAACTGTCAGTCGCCATCACGTTTTCGCGGTTCACGCGGGGGTCCTCCTGCTTACGCTCGGCGTACGTGACGCCTGCGAGTGGGCCATCTTGAGCCTGTCGCGGATCGCATCCTCGCCCGGGTGGCCGTACAAGGTCATCACCAGCCGACCGCCGTCCTGGTGGCCGAGCTGAAAGGCGACATCCCCAACATTGAGGCCGCGTTCGACGAGCATCGTTGCGCACGCATGGCGCAGCTCGTACAGGTCGATCGAGCGGCCCCCTCGCGCTACCCATCCAGCGCGAATGGTTCGCCAGAAGTACGCGAGCGTGCCCTTCGTCAACCTTCGACCGCGGATCGTGTGAAACAGATACGGCGAGCCAATCCGCTCCGGGACGAGCGTGATCGCATCCGCCGCCAGGGAAGGAAGGATGATCCGTCTGGCCAGCCCGTTCTTCGGGGCCTTCTCACGGCCGGTCCCGTCGAGGCTGCGCTGAACCACGACCTCCAGCCCATGGAGATCCACGTCCGAACGGCGCAGAGCACAAAGCTCGCCGGGCCTCATGCCCGTGTACGCGAGGGTGATGATGATCGCCCGCGCCTCCGTCGCATAGTCCCCGGAGAGCTCCGCGGCGAGATCCGCAAGCTCCGCGATCTCCTGCTCGGCCAGCGCGTCGATGTCCTTCCGGCCCTTCGGGGTCTCCAGACGGAGGTTCGTCCATGGGTTCAGATCGCAGATCCCGTCGCGTACCGCGTCCGCCCACATCGTCCTCGCGACCCTCGCAGTGGCGCGCGGCCAGCCGTTTGCGATCCTTCTCGCCTCAGGGCGACTGATCTCCGAGAGCTTGCGCTTGCCCAGCGTCGCCTTGATCTGCTCCACGGCATACCGGTAGGAGCGCTGAGTTGACGGGGCCTCGCGCGCATAGTCCGAGAGCCACATCCTCCCCCACTGCTCCACGGTCGGCATGTCCTTCCCGGGCATGAGGGTTGCGTCCTGCTCGGCTCGGGCCGCGTCGGCCTCGTTGTCGAAGCTCCCGATCCACCGGTAGCGCTTCTGGCCACGATCCCAGACCTTGACGCCGAACTTGCCGTTGCGCGGGATGAGCGTCACAGGCTGAACCGGACAATCTCAGGGCCTTCTGAGTGGCGCTGTGCAATCTCGCTCGCGACCGTCTTGACGTACTCCGCCCCCGTGTAGTGGGGAGTCTTGCCGATCTCGGTGCGGCTGCCGTCTCCGATATAGAACACCGTGCCATACATCGGACCGCCGCCGAGACCCCGGTGGATCTCAACGTCGTAGTCCTCTTTCAGATCGCTCATCCTGCCCTCCGAAGTTCGGCTATCTGGGTCGCCAATTCTGCCACGCGACGCTCCAGCACCACCAGCCGATCCTCACGCCTCACAGCCTTTGGTCGGCCCTCGTGGAGCCACGTCTCGACCAACCGCAGATTGTACCGGCGCCGGCCATAGCGATCGGTCGCTTGCTCTACAGGCATCCCTTCCCTGACCTTCAGCTCCACCCATCGCTCTGACCGTCCGAGATGGGCCGCAAGCTGCTTCTTCGTCACCAGCGTGTCGCCCCGAGACGGAAGCCTGACGACCTGACCGGCCATCAGAACCGCCCCCCGTGCAATCGAGGACGGCGGCGACTCGGCCGATCGCCCGGCAGGAGACCGCTCGATCGCGTAGCTCGCACATACGTTCGAGCAGCCAGCCTCCGGGCACTCTCAGCTACCGCCCCGGTTTGCGCTCGCGATACGCCCCGTGATGACGGGCACGATCCCGCTTCTTTTCTTGCTGCGTCTGGGGGGACATGTTCGCCCTTGCGCTTCACAGATAACAAGGCCATGTAGGTAGTGACCGACACTCGCTCAAACCGGCCAACGGATTCATGTCGGTCGAGTAAGCGTTCACGCCGGCCCAGGCTCATCGTGTTCGCTCGGGTGTTGAGGGTGGTTGGACGATGCGGTTGATGGCGCGGGCGATTCCCGGTATCTGGCTGCGGCGGCTTGGCGCGATCGAGTGGTGAAAGCGCGGCCCGTAGTTGCGGTCGGGCAGCTCGGGGTGCGCGAGCGATGGGGTCTGCGCGTGGCTGCGGCGTATGTTCTGGGCGAGCCGCTGGATGCGGTCGGTGTCGTGTCCTTCGACGCCGAGGTCCTCGCGTGAGACGAACCAGTCAGTGCCCTGGCGTGCGCGGGACGCCTCGACGTAGGCGGACTCCTTGCTGGACTGCCAGCCACCGGTGACGACCAGGGTGCGGGTGACGGTCGCGCCCTGCGCACGGTGGATGTGCTGCGCGTATCCCAGACGAACGCGAGCGAGATCGTCGCCGGCCAACGTTCGCTGCCGGCCGGTCACGTCGAACTCGATCAGCACTTCCCCGGCCGGGGTGATGTCGAGGACTTCGCCTTGGCTGCCGTTCTCGATGCGCTCGACGCCCGGCTCGTGGTGCTGGTCGATCATCGCTACCCGGTCGCCCTGACGGACGCCGTAGTGGACGCCGGGCACCTGGACCTCCAGCTCCCCGAGTTCGCCGCGTTCGGCGCGGTAGTGCTGTGCGCGGGCGTTCAGGCGGGCGATCTCCTTGTTGGAGGCATCGGAGATCAGCGCCACCTCGCTTGGGTCGTAGGTCTCGGTCAACTGTGCCCAGTTCTCGACGGCCTGCTCGACGGCCTCATCGCGGGTGTCCGCCATGTGCAACTGCCCGCGTGAGTGGTAGTGCGCCATCGCGCGATCAGAGCGCCCAGCGCGCAGGTCCGCCCACGCGCGTTGTTCCTCAGGGTCCAGGGTCCGGCGGATGTTTGAGAGCTCGGCGCTCGGCGCGATGTCAGCGAGCCGGTCGAACATGCCGCCGGCGCCAATCGAGGGCAGCTGCGCACCGTCGCCGATCGCGACGAACTTGGAGCCGGTGCGCTGCACGACCTCGGTGAGCCGCTCGAAACGGTCGCTATCAGCCATGCCGGCCTCGTCGAAGTAGATCGTGGTGCGCTCGCCGATGGCGAGCTGCCCGCGCTCCACGCGCGAGACGAGCGCGTCGAGCGTGAGCGTCTGACCGGCCAGCGCAGGGCTGTCCTGCCCGAGGCGCTGCGCGGTGGACCCGGACACCGCGATTCCCAACGTTTGATGGCCGGTGTACTGCTCGGCGCGGGCAGCGGCGTCGATCACCACGCCCTTGCCGGTCCCGGCAGGCCCCACAAGGATCGCGCCGCGCCCAGGGCCGGTGATGACCTCCAGCGCGTGGGCCTGCTCGTCGCTCAGGCGCCCGCCGATCCGCTCGGCGACCTGATCCCCCGCCGCCGTCCGCGCCCTCTCCCCCACGTCGCGGCCGGCATCGCCGGCGAGCTCGACGAACCTGCGCTCGATCGCCTGCTCGCGAGCGCGAACCGCCAGCGTCGTCATCAACCCGCCCTCCAGGGGAAGCACGCGGCGTTCGGCGATCATCGCCCGCGAGAAGTCAAGCGCCTCGCGCGGCGAGAGCTCCCCGACGGACTGCTCAAGCAGGACCGCCCGGAACTCGCCGGCCTGGAACGTCGCGGCGCGCTCGGTCAGACGCTCCTCGACCCTATCCTCAAGCGCACGCTCCGGCCGCGGCCCGGGTGCCGCGCCGAGCAGCCGCGCGGGCGCACCGTCCACGAAGTCAAAGCGCTCCGCGGTCTCGTTCCAGACCACCTGCAGGTCGGCGCGCGTGGCGAGCACCTTCGCCTTGCGGTTCTCCAGCTTGAGTTGGCGCAGCTCCCCGCGCTCGGGCGCCCGGCCCCACTGCGCACGGAAGCGCTCGGCGGCCCTGGCGACCTCGCGGCTGCGGGCGGAGAAGGCGTCCAGCAGCCCGCGGGGCACCCCGGCGATCTCGAAGTAGCGCCCGTGTTTGCCGGTGCCCTGCTCGATCGCATAACCCCGCTGCTGGAGTTGGTGCGCGAGCGCCGAGCGGTAGTACGCGCCGACCTCCCGCGCCGAGCGGAAGATCGGCCGCGAAGCGACCGCCACGATCCGCCCGTCCTCGCGGATCGCGCTGGTGATCACGACATGGCTGTGCAAATGCGGGTCCGGCGGATCGCCTGCGAGAACGCCGCGGGCGGTGGTGTGCCGGTATTCGGCGGCCACGACCTCCCGCGCGGGCTCCTCGACGACCTGCCCGCCGTAGCGGCGGCGCACAGTCGGCATCGTCTCGGTGAGATGCGCCATCGCCTCGGTCACGGCCGCGGCGTGCGCGGCCTCCACCTCGCGGCGCTGGGACTCATCCCCCAACGCCCACACCGCACTGACCGACTTGGGAGCGCTGAAAGTCACGTCGATCCCGCCGCCGCGGCCACCGCCGGCGCCCTCACGGCGAAGCCACCGACCGCTTCGGGGATGGCGTCCCTCCATCAGCGCGATGAAGTCACGACCCTCGACTGTGCTGCCCTCGATCCCCAGCCGCGCGAGCGTCTCGGGGGTCGCGAGCCACCGGCCGGGGGCCTGGGTGGGCTCGCCGTTCGGGCTCAAGTAGTAATCGCCGCGCTCTGGCTGGACGGTCTTTGACTCCAGGTAGCGCGCGTAACCACCGCCCTTGGCGGCGCCGATGCTGGCTGCGGTCATCACATGGGGTACAGACCTCGACCCCGCGGGAGCGGCCAACGGATTCGCACGGCGTTCGCACAGCACCAGCATGGCTGTGCATCTAGTCCGTCCTTTGAATCGAGCGCTTGGTCAAGCAGCAGTCAGAGCTGCTCGGCGTCGCTCTGGCTATGGAGCGTTACCGCGATCGGGCCGAGTGGACGCAAGAAGCCAACGACATTGATCCGTCAGGCGAACGGTGTGTACGCACGGCGTTCGGCCTGGATGTCGGCATGAAGGCTCGCCAGGCGCGCCTTGAGCTCCAGCGGGTCCTCGCGCAGGGAGCCGGGAAAATCGTAGGCCCGAAGAACTTCGTTGTCGAGCTCACGATGAAGGTGGGCGACCGGCTGCCATGCGCCCTCCTCGAGGGCGTTGTAGAAGTCGGTGAGCCCTGTGCTCTCGCGGATTGTGATCGCTTGTCTCGCGGCGATCAGCTCTGCTGCCAACGCGCCGATGCGCTCACGTCCCACGGCATCGGGTGCCGGCCACGGGAACGTCTCGAAGCAAGTGGTGGGCGTGTAGCGGAGATCGATGCGCAACGTGGACGCCTCGGATTGCGCCCAGGTCTGGTGAACGACGGACGTGAGAACCCCCATCGCGTAGTCGTCCTCCAACGCGAAGACATTCGTGAGATTGCTCGGGCAGACCTCGCGTTCTTGCCACGCGAAGAGGAAGCGCTTGCCCTGGGCGTTGCCGGCGATATAGCGAGAGAGCGGCGCAAGCGCCTTGCGCATACCCGGCCGTGGCTCGGCGAAGCGCCACCAATTGCGTCGATACGCCTCTCGATTGTTCTTGTCGCGCTCGGGCTTGACACGCTCTCGCACCAACTGGAGCGCCGCCGGATATGCGGCGGCCTCCTCCAATGAGCGCATCTCAAAGTCGATGATCCATCGCCTTGGCCGCTGCTGCGGCTCCTCCGTGATGTCATCGCCGATGAGGTATGGCCGGACGACATCGGCGTAGGCAGGCTCGGGACGCGCGAGCAGCATCTCAGCCTCGTCGATGTCGAGGTAGAAGCTACCGGCGGGAATCGGCCCCTGGAACGACCTACCGCGGTTCTCCGGCAGCGGCTCGTACTCCTCGATCGCCAGCTTCGACTCGCGCAGCCGCGTGCTTATACCCACGACCTCCCGGCCGTCGAGTTCGAAACGCTCGGGAGGCTCCACGGGCCGCTGCACCCAGTTGACGATGCTGACGTTCACGACGGCCTCGCCCGGCCACGTCTGCCGCGACACCGCGTCGGTGATCACGCCGCCGTGGGCGACGACGTCGTTGAGGCTCGCCTTGCGCGCGCGCCCCTGGCTCACGGAGTTGGTGGCCACAAAGCCCGCCCTCGCTCCCGGCCGCATCTGCTCGGCGGCGCGTCTGAACCAGTAGACCGCGAGGTCTTGGATGCCGCAGCCGAACGTCTGCCCAAGCCACTCCACGCGCTCGTCGCCGAGCACCGCGCGGAGGTTCTGCGAGCCGTGGTAGGGCGGGTTGCCCACGACGGCGTCTGCGGCGGGCCACGGGACCCGCAGGGCGTCGCCGTTGATGATGCCCGACAGATCGACGAGGGGCAGCGTGGTCTCGTCCAGCGTCAACTCCTCGACGGCGAGACGGTGAGCCATCCACAGCGTGACGCGGGCGAGCGAGACCGCGAAGGCGTCGATCTCGATGCCCCGGATGTTCTGCAGCGGGAAGAAGATGTTCAGCCGCGGCGCGTCCGGCAGCCCGGCCGCCACCCGGAGTTCGGCCTCCCGTTCGTGGAGGCGCCGCTCGATCCGCCGCAGCTCTCGGTAGGCGAGGTAGAGGAAGTTGCCCGAGCCGCACGCGGGGTCGAGCACGACGTAGCGCATCAGGTCGGCCTGTGCGCGCTCGGCCTCGCGGTGGGTGGAGAGGTTCTCGATGCGCTCGCGCCACGGCCGCACGATCGTCGGCAGGACGATCTTCTGCAGCTCGGCGTCGTGGGTGTAGTGGGCTCCCAGCTCCCACTGCTTGTCGTGCCCCAGCGTTCCCTCCAAGAGCGACCCGAAGATCTGGGGCTGAACGTCTCGCCAGTTGAACGCCGCGGCGGCGCGCAGCAGCTCGAGCTCCTCTGCCTGGAGGTGTAGGCGCGTCGGATGCTCGAACAGCCCGCCGTTGGCGTACGGGACGCCGGCGTACTGCCCCTGCTGAGGGCGCTCCCGCGAGGGGTCGTTGAGCAGCTCGAACAAGCGCCCCAGCTCGTCAGCACTGGAGCGGTGCGGGTTGGCGATGAGATCCTCGACGAGCAGCGTGAACCGGTGGCCCGGTATCTGCCCGAGGCCCTCGGCGAACATCGACCACACGCACTGCAGGATGAAGTCGCGGCGCTCGTCCGGGCCGCCGCAGCGCCGCTCCGCCAGACGCCCGCTGAGCTCGGTCACCATCCGGGCCGCGCCGCTGGTGACCGCCGCGTGCCCGTCGACGAAAACGGGCTCCTGGTCGGCGAGGAACAGCAGCGCGTCGTAGCGGTCGGGCAGCTCGACGAGCTCGAGGGAGATGCGTGGATCGCCAGGAAAGCGGCCGGGCTCCCATACCTCGAAGCGCTGGAACGCGCAGAGGACCACGAACCGCGGGGCCGGTATCCCCCGCCGGGGATCGGCGGAGTCGCGCCAGTAGTCCAGCGCCTGCCCGCGGTGGCGGCTGAGCCGTTTGGACTCCGCCGGGGCCTTCATCTCCACGATGCAGACGCCCGGCCACAGCAGGTCGAGGAAACGGCCCTCCTGCGGCGCCTCGAAGATCGCGCCCGCCTCGCGACGGTCGGTACCGTAGCAGGCGAGCAGCTCGTTGAGGAAGGTCTGTGCCTCGGAGCGCTCGCTGCCTTTGTAGAGCGTCCAGTGGGCCGCGAAGCGCGACAGGTTCGCCCGGATTTCCTCGCCGGTCAACGCCACCGGAGGGAGCGATCAGACAGCGAGGCGCTCTTGATCGGGAACGGCATAGAACGTCTTTTGGAGCAGCCGGCGGTGCTCCAGGCGCAGGTGCTCCTCGCTCTCTTGGAGCGCGGCTATGAGATGCTGCTCGGCATCGTCCCGGGCGAGCGCGACGCGGGCCCGCTCGGCCCGTTCGCGCGCCTCGGAGATGTAGAGCAGAACCTTCTCGACTTCGCTGTGATGGGCCTCGTTGAACATCGATGACTCCTCGGACTGGACACGAGCAACTCTACGGGTCGCCGGGGACGGCACAGTGCGGCCACTCCGCAAACTGCGCTGAGAACGCCGCACCGAGACGCCTCGCGACGGGCGCAACCGCCGGTCGCCCTTGGAAACCGCGACCACTGCCCGCACGTGATCCCCGCCCGGCCGGCCTCTTGGCGACAATGGAGCGATGGGGCTGGGACACCTTCTCGACGACCGACCGCTCGCCGGGCCGCGCGCCGTGCTGCGCGAGATATCGCCGGAGCTACTGGCCACCGCAGTCAACGCGTCGGACCTTTCGGACGCGACTACGGCGATCGAGCGTCTCTGCCAGCTATGGGGTGGCGGTTGCGGCGCGCTGTTGCCCGCCCACAACGGGGAACTGCCAACGCCTGGCTGGCGTCGCCTGCTGGAGAGCGGGGGCTTCGACAGTCTCGCAACGCGTAGGGTGCTCCAAGTCGAGGACGGTTTCGAGAAGCGCTTTGCGGTCCGCGTGGAGGACACGCCGATGGCAGAGCCTGCGTGGAGCGCTCTGGTGGCGGAGCGCGCCGAGCGTGAGCAATGGCCGGTCCTTCGGGCCCGGCTGCCGTCTGCCGAAGATCCGTGGCGTGTGGCCTACCTGGGCTGCCTTGGTGCGCTGGCTGACGAGCCCGATGCTTATCTCGTTCAGCGTGCCGGGCTGATGGTGGGCGTCACCCTCGAGCACCTGATGCCGGTGGATCACGGCGAGGTCGAGGAGCCCGGAGCCGAGGATCTCATCCGTCGGCTGCGCGCCCGCGGTGAGGTAACGCCCCGCGTACTGTCGTTGCACCGGCTGGTGCCCTATCCGGCGGTGCGCTCTACCGACCTGGTCTTTGCGCCGAGGTGGACCGACCGTGGCTGGATGCGTCTGCACGCCGCCGCCAACATCTTTGTCGTCTACAAGCCGGGCAGCATCGCTGATCTTGCCTTGCTTTGGACACTGCGGGCCGCCCACGGTGCGGCACCTGGTGTACCCATAGGCGTGCCCGCCGGCCCTGATCTTGAGCGGTCGCTGCGCGTATGGACCAATCTCGACAGCGACCGCGAACACGTCGCCTTGGATCGCAACGGCCTTCCCGGTCGGCCCTGGGCGCTGACCTCGGCCAGCATCTCGCGCGCTGAGCTCGAAGCCCTCGCCGCCGGCCTCCCCGGTGACGAGTGGGTCGCCCTGGACCCTGACGAGCTACTGCAGCCGATCCGCCGCCCTGCTCTGCGCTCAACCGAGGTCGTGGTCTTCACAGACGGCGGCGCCACGATTCCGACGATGGGGCAGGCAGATCGCGAGGTGATCGCCGAGCGTCCACCGGCGGCCTGGGGGCCGCTGTTGCGCGTTCGGATGTCGGTCACGGGCCGGGAGCTTCCGCCGTTGCGCGAACTGCGTGGTGGTATTCCGTCTTTGGGGGGCTGGCGCCAGGGGGGCTACGATCGCCAGTTGCCCCGCGAGGAGGTGACCGCGATGCAGTGGCCCGACCCGTTTTCGGTGCTTGAGGCCGCTGTCGGGGAGCACGGCTTGGCGATACGACCAAGCCGGCCCGGTCGAGCCAGTGTGGCGCTGCTGCGCCGTGTCGGCTCGTTCGCTGCCCTCGACGCGCTCAAGCACGACAAGCTGCTCGAACTGGTGCTGCGTCTCGGGGAGCGCACTGGAATCTCGTATTTTCGTAGTCGTGTCCGTGACCTCCAAGCAGACCTCGCTGAGCAAGATGAGGGCGCAGCAGCGCGCTCGGCGGCGATTGAGCGACATCTTGCAAATCTGACGGTCCCTCCGATCGAGGACGAACAGCACGAGCTGACCTTCGAGAAGGTACGAACAGTCCTCCGTAGCGGCGCGGCGACTCATAACTGGCTGGAGTGGGCCGAGGACGCGGGCCTGCTTGTTCGAGGAGCGCGTACACAGTGTGATACCTGCGGTACGCAGGGATGGCGGACCATCGGCGAGCTCGCGCCACCGGTTTTGTGTGCTGGCTGTGGCGGCGTCATCCCACGCCCGTTCCCGTCAGACCGGCTGACGTTCCGGTACCGCGCCAGCCGCATGCTGCTTGAGGTGCTGGCCGCCGACGCGCTTCCGCATCTGCTCTGTGCCACATGGTGGTCGACGCTGCGTCCCAACCTCTTCGGAGTCCACCCTGGCATAGAGTTCCTCAACGGCAAGACCGTTATCGCGGAGGTCGATGTCGTCCTGCTGGAAGCCGACGGCCGACTGGTACTTGGCGAGTGCAAGCAGCGCCCCACCGGACTGATCGACAGTGACGTCGAGAAGCTCGAGGCACTTGCCGATCGAATCGATGCGGCCTACACCTTCTATGCGGTGCCATGCTGGGCGAGGGACCTAACTCCGCCCTGGATCGAGCTGCGCCGCGACCTACCTGATCGACGCCGGTTCACGTTGACCGCCGAGCAGTTGCTGGCTCAGTCCAGGAGCGTGATTTCCCTCACGAGCATCGACGAGACCGCGCCTGCGGCTGCGGCTGCAGACGAAGAGGTGATCGCAGCACATCACGCACAGTTCATCGACCGCCTGACCCACCAATCGTGAGCCCGCCACTCCGGCCGAGACAGGCCACCTCCTCCGCACAACCGTAATCTCACGCGGCGCTTTGGGGACACCACTGCGTACGCAGCGTACGCAGCCTTGCGACCACTCCGCGACCACGAGCTGCCTGGAACGCCGCAAATCCGGGGGTTTTCTTCGCACCCGTTCGCACCCTTACAGACCGGGAAACCCCTGCAAGGGTGCGAAGTTCGCGCTACTTCGCCCCTATGGGTGCCAGTGGAGACGGTGGGAATCGAACCCACGTCCGCAGTCGCGTGATGAGGCGGCTTCTACGAGCGTAGCCGGCGCTCTGATCTCATCCCCTGCTCGCCTCGCCGGCGGGGTTGCGGGGGACCAGCTCTCTGAAATGTTCCCGGTTCGGCGAGAGCGGGCCTTGCCGGGTGAGCCTGCTATCTGATCCCGGCTATCCCCGCCGCAGGCTAACGGGGGCCGAGACCTCAGGCCTGGTGTTTAATCAGGCCGCGAGGGCGTACTCGTGTGAGTCCGCACTTATGGTTTTCCGGGTGATTTACGAGGCCTCCCGGAACCTCGGCTCGCCACCACCCCCACGAACCGACCGCGTCGAAGCCTGTCGTCCCCTGGGATGTTCTTGCTTCTCCAGTGTAGCGCGGGCCGGACACCTGGTAGGGGCCCGAAAGAAAGACACCACACCGAACAGCGACCCTGGTAAGAGTCCCGAACTTAAACAAAGCGACGCGGTTCCGGGCCGCCTTTCGAGGAACCCGCCTCGGCTGACCTTGCGGCCCTCCGGCTTGGGTGGCGCGGCCTCACACCTCGTTGGCCTCGCTCTTTGGCGGCTCGGTTCCGCGTCTAGATCCAAGATACGCCCGCCCCGCGAAGAATGCAAGAGCTTTTCATAACTCTTCCCGCATTCTCCGGAAAAAACCGAAGCGACCTCCCGTGAGCGCCGCCGGAGGACCCACTGGCATGGCACTGGCAAGCCACGAGCACAGCTCTTACCCGGCCCTTACCGCGCCTGCGACAATGGAGATGCCATGGATGAGATCCCAATAGTGTCCGCGACCTACCCGTCGCACAGCACCACCACGCTGAACGGCGTCCCCTTGACGCCCGCCACCACCCCCGCTAGCGGCGTTGACCGGGGCGGCCAGCCATTCGGCCGGCAGCGCGGAGGGCTGCGTAAGCGCATCGGCAGCACCGTCGCGGGACTGGTGGCGCTGTTGGCGAAGTTCGGCGCCGTGCTGAAGGGGCTGCTGGTGGCGCTGCCCAACGCGAAGATCTTCCTCACCGCCGGCACCGCCCTGATCTCCGTCGCCGCCTACTCGCTCTTCTGGGGCTGGGAGTTCGCCGCCGGCTTCGTGGTGCTGCTGTTCATCCACGAGATGGGCCACGTGATCGCGCTGCGCCGCGAGGGAATCAAGTCGAGCGCACCGATGTTCGTCCCCTTCATGGGCGCCCTCATCACCTCCAAGTCGCTCGGCGACAACGCGCTCGCCGAGGCGCGCGTCGGGCTCGCCGGCCCGATCCTCGGCAGCCTCGCCGCCGCGGCCGTCGCCGTCGCCGGGGAGTTGCTCCACAGCGACATGCTGATCGCCCTCGCCTACGTGGGCTTCCTGATCAACCTGTTCAACCTGCTGCCGATCGTGCCGCTCGACGGCGGCCGCGCGATGGCGGCGATGGCGCCGTGGATGTGGTTTGTCGGCTTCGGCGCGCTGCTCGTGTTGCTGTTCTCGCTGCCCTCCAACCCGGTGCTGCTGATCATCGTACTGTTCGGCGGCTTCGAACTATACCGCCGCTGGAAGCTGCGCAAAACACGCTCCCCAGCGCAGGAAGCGTATTACCGCGTCGCCCCCCACCACCGCCTGCTAGTCGGCATCGTCTACATCGGCCTCGCTGCCGGGCTCGCCTTCGGGATGGCCGAGACGCACGTGCTCACCAGCGCCGGCCACAACTTCGGCCGGCTGTAGACCTCGCACCTGCATCTGCTCAAAGCGCGCCGGCGTCGCCTGCCGGACGACCTCCGTCCTACCACGACGGGTCGCCCGAGGGATGATCCTCAAGTGGCAGGGGGTGTCAGCGTCTGGCCCGCGTGACGCGTTCCATGTCCCGCTTCATCTCCCGCTCCTTGATCGCCTCACGCTTGTCGTACAGGTCCTTGCCCTTCGCCAGCGCGATCTCGACCTTGGCGAGACCCTCCTTGAAGTAGATCCTGGTCGGCACCAGCGTCAGGCCGCGCTCGCTCACTTTCGCCGCCAGCCGTTCGATCTCGTTGCGGTGCGCCAGCAGGCGGCGGTCGCGCTCGGGCTCGTGGTTCTCGCGCGCGGCGGGAGCGTAAGGGGGGATGTGCACGCTGTGCAGCCACAGCTGCCCGTCGTGGATCGCCACATACCCCTCTTTCAGCTGCGCCCCTGAGTCGCGCAGCGCCTTCACCTCGGTGCCGCGCAGCTCGATCCCGCACTCCAACCGCTCCAGCAAGTGGTAGCGGTGAGAGGCGTAGCGGTTGCTCGCCACGTCCCCCGCCCCCACCTTTCGCTTGCCGCCTCGCGTCTTCGCCATCGTCCTCCGAGCCTACCGCCCGCGCGATGCCCGCTTTGGCCGGCCGCCGCTTGCTGCCTCCTCCTCGCCGGTCGGCGCCAAGTCGAGATCCACCCGGCCGCGGCGCGGATCGACGCGCCCAACCCTCACCATGATCGGGTCCCCGAGGCGCAGCGTCATGCCCGAGCGCTCGCCGCGTAGGATCGTGCTCTGCTCGTTGAGCTCCCACCACTCGCGGGTGGCCCGTCCATTGCTGCGCATCGCCGCAGCCTCCCGTCCCCGTCGTCCACCTCCGACCGGGCGTCCGGCGTCCGGGCGAGACGACTGGGAGGGCCCTGCGCGCTGGTTGCGGCTGCCCGCCGTCCCCAACCCAGCCCCGCCCTCCGGGGCGGGGGCCTTATCCCCCTCCCCCGCTCGCTGCTCGCTGCGCGCCGCCATCGTCACCGCGAGGCGCCTCACCGGCAGCATCCCCTCGTAGCGGTAGCCGCCTACCGAAGCCGGGTGACACGCGCCTGCGGCGCGAGTCCCCGTTTCGGCCAGCGTGTCCTCCCCCGCGGGGCGGCCGAACGCGACGAACGCGCCCGCTCCGATCACGCCGACGACCTCGCCCGCGAAGGTGTGCTCCAGGCCGCGCTCAAGCAGCTCGCGCTCCAGCGCGAAGCAGCGCGCCACGTCGTCGCCGTCGCGCTCCAGCTTCATCGCTTCGCGCTCACGCTGGGAGGTCCACTCGCCCAGCTCCGTCAGGGTCTCCGCGCGCGGGGCACGCTCGGGCCCGCCTAGTGTTGCGAGCAGCGCCCGGTGGCACACGAGGTCGGGGTAGCGGCGGATCGGGGAGGTGAAGTGGCAGTAGCACGCCGACCCCAACCCGGCGTGGCCGAGGTTGCTGGGGGAGTAGGACGCCTGTTGCAGCGAGCGCAGCACCAGCCCGGTCAGCGCCTGCCTGCCGCCCGTGGGCGGCGCCGTTCCGTCACCGCCGCGCGCGCGGGCGATCGTGCGCTGCACGTGGGCCTCCACCAGGCGCGATGCCTCGCCCACCAGTTCTGCCGCCTGCGCGGGGGACATCTGCGCTCCCAGCGCCGGCGTGGCCACGCCCAGCGACGCCAGCTGCTCGACGAGGCGCTCCACGCTCGCCGCCTGCGGACGCTCGTGCACGCGGTACAGGCACGGGGTCGCCCTGCTCTGCAGCTCCCGCGCGACGGCCTCGTTGGCGGCGATCATCAGGTGCTCGATCAGGCGATGCGACTCGGTTTGCACGCGCCCTTTGATGTCGCTCACTTCGCCCCGCTCATCAAAGCTGAACTCCGGCTCCTCCGACTCCAGCGTGAGCGCCCCACCGTGGCGCAAACGCTCCTGCGCAAGCGCCGCAGATGCCTCGCGCGCCGCCGCCAGCGGCTGCGCCCACGGCTCGCGCGCCTCCTCACGCCCCGCGAAGATCGCGTCCACGCGGTCGTAGTCGAGGCGCTCGTCGGAGCGGACGCTCGAGCGGTAGAAGACCGTGCGCCTCACCTCGGCGCCGTGCAGCTCGAGCTCCACTGTCACCGCCGCGCGGTCCTCGCCGGGCAGCAGCGAGCAGGCATCGCTGGAGAGCGCCTCTGGGAGCATCGGTTCCACGGCGCCGGGCACGTACACACTGGTCGCGCGCTCCCTTGCCTCCATGTCCACCGGCGAGCCCTCGCGCACGTAGGCGCTCACGTCGGCGATGTGCACCCACACCGTGATCGCCCCGTCATCCCTCCGCTCGGCGGAGATCGCGTCGTCGAAGTCGCGCGCGGTGATCGGGTCGATCGTGAACGTCGCCAGCTCACGTAAATCACGCCGTGCCGCGGCGTCCACCGCGACCTTTGGTCGCTCACGTGCGGCTCGCGCCGCGCGCTCGACCCCCTGCTCGAAGCGGCGCGCGAGGCCGCGGTCGCGCATCAGCTGCTCGATCGCATCCTTCGCGCTCTCGCGCTGCTGGGGTGGCCACACCACGCGTGCTCCACCCGGCCCGCCCTGCCCGCGACCGCCACGCGCGGCCCTGCCGCTCTGCCCGCTGCGAGACCCTTTCCCGCCGGCCCCACCGTCTCGACCCTGCTGCCCATCCCGGCCGCCCCGCTTGGCGCCCCGACCGTCCCGGGGTTGGTGCGGCTTCACTTGACTTTGGCGGCGAGCGTTTCGAGCGCGACCGCGAGGCCGTGGGGGTGGTCGACGAGCTTGGCCGGCACCTTCACTTCGGGGGCGATCCCCGCACCCTCGTGCACCCCGCCGCCGCCGAGGTTGTGGCCGTTGGGAGTGAAGTACTCCCCGACGGTGATGTCCAGCGCGCCACCGTTGGCGAGCGACTGCTCCTCCTGAAAGACGCCCTTGCCGAACGTGTGCGTGCCTACCACGGTGGCGCGGTGGTGATCTTGCAGCGCGCCCGTCAGGATCTCTGCGGCGGAGGCGGTGTCACGGTCCACGAGCACAACCATCGGGATCGACGCCGGAATCGCGCCCCCCTCAGCCCGCAGCGCCTGGGTTGGCTGCACGCGACCGCGAGTGGTGACGACGACCGCTCCGCGGGGCAGGAAGAGGGAGGCGATCAACTGCGCCTCTTCGACCAGACCTCCGGGGTTGGAGCGCAGGTCGAGCACCAGCCCGCGGGCGTGCTCCTGCTGCAGCTCGTGCTCGACCGCTTCCAGCACTTCCGCGTGCGCGCCGGCGCTGAACTCGGCGAGCGCCACCACGCCGAGTGAGATGCCATTCACCTTGCGCGTGATCGAGGCGACCACCGGCTGGGAGATCGTGGCGCGCGTGAGGGTGACGGTGCGCGTGCGGGGATGCCCAGCCGCATGTCTGCTCGAGGACCCGTTCGCATGCGCCCCCGTGTTGCTGCCCGCGTGCCCTGCGGCGGCGGGTTCTTCCACGCGCAGCTTCACGTCGGTGTCGGGGGGCCCTTTGACGAGGTCGGTGGCCTCATCCTCCGGCAGGCCCAAGAGGCTGCGGCCGTTGACCGCCACGATCAGGTCTTCCGGCTTCAGCCCGGCGCGCGCCGCGGGGGAGGAGTTGAAGACCTGCACGATCTGCAGCCCCCTGGAGTTGGGGTTGACCTCGACGCCGATCCCACTGAAGCTGCCGGGGTGGTCGAATTCGCTCAGTTCCTTGGCGGTGAGGTAGTGCGAGAAGGGGTCGTCGAGGCTGGCCACGGCGCCCGAGATCGAGGCGTTGGATAGCTGCGCTTCACCGATCGGACGGTAGTACTCCCGGTGGATCCTCGCCAGCGCTTCGTCCACCACACGCGTGCCGCGGTTGGCGACGAACGTGCGCTGCATGAATCCGGGCAGGTCTTCGGGGTGCCCACCCCACCAGATGCCGGCCGCCACCAGCGCCAGCAGCAGCACCACCGCCGCGGCGAGCGCGGCCACGAACGTCAGGGGTCCTCGGCGGGTGGTCATCGCCCCTCAGCCTACGAGGTTGCCTCCCTGGTCGCCCCGGTAGAGACTCACAAGGCAGCCGGCGATCTTGCTGTCGGGTGGTGTTGTGTTCTCATTTGATGCCCTAACCAAACAATAATGAGACTCAATCCCATTTGGTTATAGCCCAAAAAGAAGTATTTGCCCAGGCCCGATCCCCACATCGCCGACTCCCCAGACGCGGGTCGATATAAGGTAGGGCGATGGCGAGCATCATCACCACCACGGTCCCCACCAACGGCCTGCCCGTCCACCGCGTGGAGGTGCCGGGCACGCGCGCACTGACCGCGCTGGTTGCGTTCGACGCCGGGGCCCGCACCGAGCGCCCCGAGGAGAACGGGATGGCGCACTTCCTCGAGCACCTCGTGTTCAAGGGCGGCGAGAAGTACCCGACGTACACCGACGTCAACGAGACGGCCGAGCGGCTGGGCGGTGTGCTGAACGCGTACACCTCCCACGACCTCGTCGCCTTCCACATCACCGTGCGCGCCGAGAGCGCGCCGGCGGCGATCGACCTGCTGAGCGACTTCGTGGGCCGCCCGAAGATCGACCCCGAGGAGCTCGACCGCGAGCGCGGCGTGGTCATCCAGGAGATCAACCGTGCCTACGACCAGCCCTCGACCGTTGCGGAGTACCTGATCGACCGAGCCGCCTTCGGCGAGCACCCGCTGGGGCGCACCGTGCTGGGCCCGGAGGAGAACCTGCGCAGCTTTACGCGCGCGGCGATCGTCGCCTTCCGCGAGCGCCGCTGGGCGGGAGCCCGCGGGGGCGCGTTCCTGGTGGGCAACCTCGACCATCTGCCCCCCGATGCTGAGCTGCACGACTGCTTCGCGCGCTTCCCGGCGCTCGGCGAGCCCGAGCCCTACGTGCCGGCGCCCGCGTTCGCACCGCAAACGATGGTCGAGCAGCGCGACACCAACCAGTCGCACCTGCGCATGATCTACCGGCCGGCGGTGGACGTCCGCGACCGGCGCCGGCGCGCGGCGCTCGCGATCTACTCGACGCTGCTGGGAGGCTCGATGGGCTCGCGGCTGTTCGACGAGATCCGCGAGAAACGGGGCCTCTGCTACTCGGTGTACGCGCTCGACCACTCCTTCGCCGACGTGCCGATCCTGCAGCTGGGGTCGGGCCTCGACTCCAGCAAGTGCATCGAGGCGTACACCCGCATGCGCGAGATCGTGGAGGAGCTGCGCACCGACGGCCCCACCGAGGACGAGGTTGCCCGCGCCCGCGCCTACGCCGCCGGGCGGCTGGTGCTCGCCTTTGAGAACACCAACGCCGTCGCCCGCTACGCCGCCAGCCAGTCGATCGTGTTCGGCGAGGAGATCGACCCCGACGCGGTGATCGCCGCCCTCGACGCGGTCACCTTCGATGAGGTGCGCGAGGTCGCGGAGGGCATCACCGAGAACCTCGCGGTGGCGTGCGTCGGACCGCACGCGGCGGAGGAGTTCTAGACGGACTCGTTCGGTGTCGCACCCGCAGCCTTCGGGCGCAGCGGCGGCGGCTCACCTTGGGAGCGGCGGCTGGCGTTCAGCGAAGTCAACGTCTCGACCCGCGGATCGTCACCGACCATCTCGCGTATCCAACCGATCGCCTCGTCGACGTCGAACGATCGTGCCTCGACCATCGCTTCGATGTCGACCCAGTCGCGCGGGCGGGCAAACATCCCCTTGAAGACCGCCAGTCCCGTGCAGTCGAGTACCGGGATCGTGCGGTCGCCGAAGGACACGTGACGAATGTTGCGCTCGACCTCGTCGTGGAAGGGCAGCACGCTGAAGAAGAGATCTATCGGTGTCGCGTCCCACATTAGCCGCACCTGCCCGTCGCGTTCGGCGACTTCGAGATCCTTTCCGGTGATCCTGATTCCCTCGGGCAGAGCGGCGAAGACTTCTCGCGTCCGACTCGGCGGGACGAATACGTTGATGTCGACGTCCTGTGTGCCGCGCGCCTCCAGCGTGCAGTACCCAAGCGCGATCGCACCACCGATGGCGTGGGAGAAGCCGGCTTTCCGCAGCGCGTCATGGACGGCGAGCATGCGGTCCGCGACGCCGATCACGCTGCGAGGCGGATCAGCGGCGGATATGTCAGCTCACCGCGTGACTTCGAGGGCATGCGGTCGGCGAGTTCCAGCACGTCGATCAGAATCCCGCCCGACCGCTCGAGCGCGTCGGCGTCGGCAAGCGGGGAGATCGCGAGGTCCAATCCGGCTGCATGTGCGATTCGCACCAGCGCTGCAACGGATGGCTGGCGACGACCATGCGCATACGCACTCAACACCGATGGCTGCAGCCCGGAGCGACGCGCCAGCTCGGCTTGGGTCAAGCCCGAGGTGCGTTGGACCTGTGCGATCAGATCGCCCGCTACGCGATCATTGCTGCCAGACATAGCAATAGTATAACACTTCCGCTAACCATATTGAATATATATTAGCGGATTCGCTATGTTATCCGATCGCTACCATGCGGTCGATCGGCACCCGCGCACGCTCGGCGATCTCCGGCGGCACACGCACCTCGAACTTCATCTCCCGCAGCGAGTCGCGTAGCTTGGGCAGCGTGATCATCTTCATGTACACACAGCTGGCCTCGGCGTTGGCGGGGATGAAGTCGATGTCGGGCGCGGCCATCCGCAGCGGGTAGAGCATCCCCGTCTCGGTGGCGACCACCATCTCGCGCCGCTCGCCGAGGTCGCTCTCGCCAGTGAGGCCATTACCATCCGGCATCGAGGGGCCCCCCTCGCCGTCCACCCATCGCTCGACGCCCGTGCCCTCGATCGCCCCGGCCGCCGCCCGATGCTCGGCCTGCTCGGCGTACTTCAGCATCCCGCCGGTGGAGAGCATGTGCACGCCCTCCGCGGCGATGTCGCCGGCGGCGAGGAACTCCATCACCGAGGTGGTGCAGCCGCACTCGGGGTGGATCAGGAAGTCCGCCCCGGGGTGGGCGGCGCGCGTGGCGGCGATGTCGGTGGGGCGGATACCGGCGTGCACGTGGCACTCGCCGTCCCACACGTGCATGCGTTTGCCGAGCTCCTTCTCCACGTAGGCGCCCAGCCACATGTCGGGGCCGAACAGGATCTCGGTGTCGGAGCCGTGCGTGTCGTAGATGTGGCGCACGACCTGCACGGCGTTGGCGGAGGTGCAGCAGTAGTCGGTGAGCGCCTTTACTTCGGCAGTTGTGTTCACGTACATCACCACCACCCCCCGCGGGTACTCGGCCCGCCACTGCGCAAGCTGCTCGGCGTCGATCGAGGCCGCCAGCGAGCAGCCGGCGTCGAGGTCGGGAATCAGCACGGTCTTCTCGGGGCAGAGGATCGAGGCGGTCTCGGCCATGAAGTGCACGCCGCAGAAGACGATCGCCTCGCCCTCGGCGGCGGCCGCCCGGCGCGAGAGCCCGAGCGAGTCGCCCACATAGTCGGCGACATCCTGCACCTCGGGCACCTGGTAGTTGTGGGCGAGGATCACCGCCCCACGCTCGGCGGCAAGCGCGCGCACCTCGCTCTGCATCTGTGCGATCTCCTCGGGCGCAAGCTCCGCGGTGGGTGCCTGGGTGGGGACCATGGGCAGGTTCATGGCAGCTGCCTCCGGAGGATCATGGAGAGGTCGAGCGCCGGCGCCGAATGGGTGAGGGCGCCCATCGAGATCCATTCTACCCCGGTCTCCGCACGCTCTCGGAGCGTCTGTAGCGTCACTCCACCGCTGGCCTCCAGCTGCGCGCGCCCGGCAACCAGAGCCACCGCGTCGCGCAGTTGCGCGACGTCCATGTTGTCGAGCAGCAGGCGCGGAGCCCCCACGGCGAGCGCCTGCTCGATCTCCTCGGGGTTGCGCACCTCCACCTCCAGCGTCGCCGCCAGCTCGGGGGTGGCTGCGCGCGCGAGCGCGACCGCCTGCGCGATCCCGCCCGCGGCGGCGATGTGGTTCTCCTTGATCAGGATCGCGTCGTACAGCCCCACGCGGTGGTTGTAAGCGCCGCCCGCGGCCACCGCCGCCTTCTCCAGCGCCCGCAGCCCCGGGGTGGTCTTACGGGTGTCGAGCACCCGCGCGCCGGTCCCCTCCACTGCGCGCGCTGCGCGCGCCGACAGCGTGGCGATGCCGGACAGATGCGCGAGAAAGTTCAGGGCCGTGCGCTCGCCTGTGAGCAGCGCTTGTGCGCCCGCCGAGATCGACAGCACCGGCCCTCCCTGCTCGCGCCACACGCCCTCGTCCACGAGCCGCTCAAAGCGGGAGTCGGGGTCGAGCAGCGCGAAGGTTGCCTGCGCTGCGTCCAGGCCGTAGATCGTGCCGGGCGCCTTCTGCGTGATCAGCGCGTCAGCCCGCGCATCGGCGTCCACCGTCGCGAGCGTCGTCACATCTCCGGCGCCGACGTCCTCGTCGAGCGCCGCGCGCACGAGCGCTGCCATGTCGACATCCAAAGTGGCGCCCACTGCCTTCAGCATAGGCATAGGATCAGCGACATGGAAGCGCGCCCCGCCCCAGACTCACACGCCACGCTCGCCCACTGGATGGGGCCGCTGGACGCCAACGGCGCCGGCTTCGTGCACGGCGGCACGGTCATGAAGCTGTGCGACGAGGCCGGCGGGCTGGCCGCCGTCAAGCACTGTCGCAACAGGGTGGTCACCGCCAGCATGGATCGCATGACGTTCAGGGTTCCGATCCACGTCGGCGAACTCGTCACATTCCAGGCCAGCGTCAACGCCGTCTGGCACACCTCGATGGAGGTGGGAGTGCGAGTCGACACGGAGAACCCGCGCACCGGCGAGCGGCGGCACAGCAACAGCGCCTATCTGACGATGGTGGCCGTCGACGAGCAGGGCAACCCGATGCCGGTGCCACCACTGCTCGCCAGCAGCGACGAAGAGCACCGACGCGCGAGCGAGGCGCAGCTGCGCCGCCGCAATCGGCTCGCCGAGCGCGAGCAGATCCGGGCGGGTCGCTGACGGGTCGCTGACGGGTCGCTGAACGTTATCCGTGCGACGACGCCGTGTGCACTATCCGCGCGGCGATGCCGCGTGCAGCAGGTAGGCACGCACGAACCCGTCGAGGTCCCCGTCGAGCACGCGCTGCACATCGCCCATCTCGTGGTTGGTGCGGTGATCCTTGACGAGCGTGTAGGGGTGCAGCACATAGGAGCGGATTTGCGAGCCGAAGTTGACGTCCTGCGCCTCGCCCTTCTCGCGGGCGATCTCCGCCTGGCGTTCGCGCTCCTGGCGTTCGAGCAGCTTGGCGCGCAGCATCGCCATCGCGGTGGCGCGGTTGGAGGACTGCGAGCGCTCGTTCTGGCACTGCACCACGATCCCGCTCGGGCGGTGGGTGATGCGCACCGCGGAGTCGGTCTTGTTGACGTGCTGCCCGCCCGCGCCTGATGCGCGGTAGGTGTCGACCTGCAGGTCGTCGTCGACGATCTCGATCTCGCCCGACTCCTCCACGACCGGGGCAACCTCGACGCCCGCGAAACTGGTCTGGCGGCGGTGGGCGGAGTCGAACGGGGAGAGACGTACCAGTCGGTGCACCCCGCGCTCGGCGCCGAACAGGCCGTACGCGTTCTCCCCAGCGGCGCGGAAGGTGGCGGACTTGATGCCCGCTTCCTCGCCGGCGCTCGCCTCCAGCAGCTCGACCGTGAAGCCACGCGACTCCGCCCAGCGCATCTCCATGCGCAGCACCATCTCCGCCCAATCTTGCGCGTCGGTGCCGCCGGCGCCCGCGTTGACGCTCACCAGCGCGTCGCCAGAGTCGTAGGGGCCGGAGAACAGACGCTGCTCCTCGAGCGCCGCCAAACGCGCCTCCGCGGAGGCGATGTGCTCCTCGACCTCGCCCTCCAGCGACTCGTCCTCCTGGGCGAGCTCCGCCAGACCCTCGAGATCCTCGACGTCGCGCTCCAGCGCACGGAACATCTCCAGGCGCCGCGCCACCCGCGCGTGCTCTGCGGAGACCTTTCCCGCACGCTCGGAGTCATCCCAGAAGCCCGGGGCTTCCATCTCCCCCTCGAGCGCGCTCGTGCGCTCGCTCAGCCCAGCCGGGTCAAAGATAATCCGCGAGCAGCTTCAACTGGTCGCGGATGGCGGCAAGTCTCTGCGGGACCGACTCGGTGGAAGCGGTGGTGGGCATGCTTTCACGCTACCAGCATCCTCGGCGTCCTCTATCCCCAACTTACTTCGACTTGCGCTCGTCCTTATGCCGCATCTGCTTGCGCTTCTTCGGGCACCCGGCGACGGCCACCTTCGTCGACTGCGTGACCTGAGCGCCGCTCTGGGCGGTAATCGTGGTGGGCATCGTCAGGCTGCGCCCGCAGAAGTCTTCGTGTGCCGTAGCGGGCAGGTTGGACGTGAGCACAGAGTGCGGACCCTCGGGCAGGCGTGCTTCGAAGAAGCTGATCGGGGCGTCCGGTACCGTTTCGAACTTCGAGAAGGTGAAGTCACCCTTGATCCGCGTGCCGCCCGTCAGGTCGATCGTCACACCGGCTCCCTGGAGCACGAAAACCACGTCCGGGTAAGCCGCTCCGCCGTGAGAGACGATGTAGACGGGGCCAGTCAGCGGAACATTCAGCACTGGCGTGACGGCACTCCCCTCGCCGATCACCGATTCCGGGGGACATCCCGCAGGATTGGCCGCGAACTGCGCTTCGGTGCACGCTTTGCGCAGCGTCGCGAGGCGTGCGGGGAGCTTCGTCGGCAGTTGCAGATCAACCTTGCGGATATTGGCTTCGCCCGGCTTCTGAGCGACCTTGACGGTCAACGACGCGCCGGTCAATCGGTGCGCGTGGGTCTGGGTTGACGCGGAGAGGGTGGGTTTGAAGGGAAGCGCGGCGCAATTCGCCGCCTCGAAGCGGCTGGACGGAGACGCTGTCGCGCCCTGCAGGCTCGTGATCGTCGAGGTCGCGTGGAGTTCTTCGCAGTTGGTCGGGTTGAACGCAAAGCCCGGACGGTTGATTTCGACATCGACCGTCCTGATGTCGAGCGGCACGCCTTCGAGCATGTTCGGCAGCGGATCGCTGACGATCGTCACGGCGCCCGTCTGCGGATTGACGGCGATGGATGCCCTTACGATCTCTCGACCGAACCCGCCATTTCCTTTGAGCGTGAATGGTCCCGCCACCGTGGGCACCACGATCGACAGGCCAAATGGCGCGCCCTTATACGAGCCAGTCAGATATACACGACCGCCTCGAACAGCGTACGGATCGCTCCCCGGGCCAACCAGCTCAGTAGTTTCACCTATCTTGCTTGCTTCGCTGCACGTCCCCTGGCTCGCCTGCGGTTCCTGGCAAAGCGGGACCTTGGAGAGCATCCCCAATAGGCCCGGAGGCGTCGTCACGGTGATGCCGCTGAGGTTCTGTTCCCCGTCGTCACGAGCGATCGTCACAGTCTCGGCGCTGAAGTCGCCCGCCTGGTTGTTCGTCGTGCCCACAGCAAGCGTTGGCGAAAAGCCGCGAGCATCGCATCCCGAGCTGATCGTGAAACTGCTCCCGGGTTCGGGGGCAGCATTGCCGTCCCACGGGGTGAGCCGTGAGGCAACTGCATATGCACCACACAACGGTGGCGTCACCAGCGGCGCCCGCGGCCCACCGAAGAGGCGCATCTTCAATTCGCCGAACGGCAACTGGGGCAGGTAGAAGCCGGTGAGCGGATCTTCGCCAAAGCGGGCAGTGAGCTGCCCGCTCGCTGCGTTGAGTTCGATCTCGCCGGGAAGCTTGATCACCACCCCGCTGCCTTCGGCAACAAGGTAGAGGGCGAGCAGCGAGCCGAACGGGTTGGAGCCGTTGCCCGCCAGATTGCCCTGCTGAGCGATGTACACCGAGCCATTCAGTGGCCGTTCGAGCAGGGGCGTGGTGACTTCCACCGTGCCGAGCTTCGACGCATCTGGGCAGTTGGCGGGCTGGCGAGATTCGAAGTTGATGCCGGCCAGCTCCCCTCTGGCTTCCGCTTCTTCTTTTCCCTTTTCGTTGCCGACGAGCAGCGAGCACACATCCAGACCATTCGCCGCCGAAGGCGAGACTGTCACGCCTGCTGGGAGCGCGACCGTCGCTTCCTTGAGATCGGACCTGGCCAGCACGCCAGGTTGTTCCAAGCCAGCTTCCTGGGGGAGCTTCAGATCAACTTCGAGCCCCGCTGGCGATTCGGTCGCCGGCGTCGCAGGTTCGAACGGCAGCACCGACAGCGACGGGCCGAACCCGAGCACATTGCAGCCGGTCACGGCGGGCGAGATCGCCCTTTGTTTTTGGACGTTTTCCGGCTCCTGCCATGAGTCGGCGCTCACCGTCGCGCTCAACGGCTGGCCGGTGCACGACGACGGCATCGACAACAATGCCCGTTCGGCTCGTTCAACGGGGCAGCTGACGAAATATTCTTCCTTTTTGAAGAATGCACTTTCGGTGGGAGGGATTTCACCCCGTTCCACAGCCTCTTTGGCGACCGCTTCGTATTCTTCTCTGTGTTCCATTTTGGCTGCGGGGCTGGTTTCCGCGCACTTGCCGCGTTCTTCGTCATGACTGTCTGTCGACGGATCCCCCCACAATGTGACAGCCGCGCTGTAAATGGCGGCTTTTTGGCTGATGTCAAGCACATTGGCCAACAGCCCATAGTCCCCACCTGTATGAACGCCGCCGACTATGTGTGCGTCCACTCCTTCTAGACCCGCTACCGGGAACGCAAACTCAGCCGGCGTACCGGCGGGTGGGATCATGTTGTAAACGGGGTCTGTGGCTTCGAGCCCCAAGAAACCTATCTTCACGGACACCACTCCCACCGCAGCGGCCGCCGGACATCCCGCGACGCTTTCCAGTTCTGCCTCGGCGCACTTGCGAAGCGTGGCGGTGGGATTGACCACGACTCCCGTCGGCAGCTGTAGTTCAACGTTCCTGGGATCACCGGTGGGTATATCTCCAAACCAGCCTTCATCGCGCTCTGTTTCACTTGGTTCTTTGTGAAAAAAGACAATCGTGGTGGTCATCGCATACGGATGTGAGCCGGCCTGCGTGGCGGGCACGGGTTCGCCTTTTTCATTGAGCGCTACGAACGAGTTTTCAAACTTTTCGATCCCAAAGGGAAGCGATTCGCTCGCCCATACCGGCCCAGCCAGCAGCCACATCGACGCAACCGCCGCCAGGATCACGAGGGAAGCCCTGATGGTGCGTGCACAAGACATCACTTGCCCACTCCTCGTGCACTCTTCCTTCCCTTGGCGGCATATCGGCTGCGAGCCTGAGCACGGCACCGGGCCCGCTGCCGCACGCGCTCCCTTTTACACCTACGCAGCGCTTTTGCCAGCTTTTGCGCACGCGTGAGCAGTTTGGTTCTTGACTTGGGCTTGATCACCGTCTTCTGGCCGGTAGGGATCTGCACTAGGTTTCCAGTTCCCGCCAGCATCGCGCTCGCCGGCCTGCCGAACCCAACCATAGGGCCGACAGATCCACGGCACGCTTCTCCGACACAAGGCGGTGTGGATGCGACGTTTTGAGCGGAGAGACCACCATCTTCTCTGGCGTCGTAGACATCGACATTTTCATCTCCATCCTGCGCAACCAACGACTGCCTCGAGAAGAAGAAAACATCGCTCCCATTAGCGCTGGCATCGCCAAAGAGAGACTGTTCAGGACTCTGCCCACTGGAGATAAGCGCAAGGCAACCGCCAGAACCGTTACCAGAGCCCCGTGCACAGCCACCTGCACCTTCCCGCTCCCACTCATAAACGTTTGTCACGGCACCATGAGCTTCTGCTTCATCTTCTGGCAAAAGTCCTTTGGCCTGGAAGAAGACACGAGTACCATCGTTGGAAAGATTGTTGGTGAGGTATCCATTCCGAGCGACAGCCGCATACGAGACAAAGCTGTTTGCCAGAAACGCTTCTGTAGCTGACGACCGACCCGGATTGCACGACACGCAAATGGGATTGCTTGAGGACAACGGTTGCGTGGCATCATACACGTAAAGCTCGTCAAGCCCTTCGTTGTTATCTTCGGTGACTTTTTCATGTGAGCTGAACAGGACCGTCGTCCCAGAGGGCGTGACCCTGGACGACTTCTCCCCTTCCTCGGCCCCACCCACGCCGAGATTGAAAATTGTCCAATCGTCGTAATCCGTTTCCACGTTGAGCTTGGTAATCTGAAACGCATGACCTTCGTGCCACTCATACAATAGTCCTTCGTGCGCGACGTAATAAGCGTAGGATCCTGAGTTGGAGATACCAACGAGTCCGACAACCCGCGGCGATGATTCGGGCGTGAGATCTTCGTCTATGTCGCGTTCCAAGTTGAAGCGATACAGTTGACGAGCACTCCCCGACCCTTCGGTATAAAAAACGTAGGATCCCGACGGCGTTGCGGCACGCCAGTACGCAGCTTGCGATCCCGATATTTTCAAGGTTCTTTCGGCCGCCGGTTCACGCATATAGATTTCACCTGTGCCGACGTCGGTAAAGAACACACGTGACCCGTCTTCCGAGATCGCGTTCTGCAGGTCGAACCGTTGTGTCCCTCCCGATGTCGCGCCTCCCGGCAGTTCGTTGCCCTCCTCGCCTTCGCCGGTTTCCTGTATTGCTCCGCCTCCAGGGCCCGCTACAGCGCCGCCGGGCGGTGAATTGTCATTTGGCAGTACTCCCACCAGTGCAACAGTTCCGTTTTTCCACTCGTATAGGTTGGTACCGGGCCCTTCTTCTTCACCTTGGGCGTTCAAAAACGACAACGCCTTACTGGTAAGTTTTGCGCGGTCCTCGAACAGCACATCAGAGTCGTCGGTCGATGCGCCCGCGAAACGGACATGGCTATCGCCAGGCGCCAAAAGGCGGTAGGTTCCCGTAACGTCGTCGTGAAGGTAAGTATTGAATTCCCCGAGCTTTGCCTGCTCTATTTCGCCTTCTTCAGCTCTTATCTCTGTTTCGCCCAGCAACGGCCCGGACCTACCTATGACAACGATCGCATAGCGCAGGTCTTCGGTCATCGCCTCAACCTCCGTTGGCGATGCCGGATTGGACGGAGGCAGAAGACCTTGCGTTGACCATCCGCTCCCATTAAAGCTGCTGAGATACGTGGGAAATTCACCTGATCCTTCGGTTCCTGGGAACGGCAACAGTGAGAAATATGTAACTGCTTCCCCAGCTGGCGAAGCCTCCACAAGGTCTGGGCTATCCAGGGCGTTTGCGTCGTTCTTTTCCTTTGGCGAGACCTGCTCGTAAGCGCGGCAATCCAGCATGTGATCAGCGTACGGCTGATCGCCGCGAATTTGATCATTGGGGCACGACGGCGACTCCGCCGAAGCAGTAGGTATTCCGGCCCGTCCAAGACCACACCCCACAAAGACCAACAGAAACACAACCATCAGAGTACGAAGACAGCCTATCGCCACGTCATTTGTCTTCCTTCTCATTTGGTCTTTCGTCTCATTCAGGGGGGTCTGTATTTTCATTGTCTTTCTTTCCGTCGCTCTATTTGGAAGCCTAAGGGCAAACGCCCACACGTAAAATCCTTTTTCGGAGAATGGTGGCCCCGCGGATCGCAGGGCCACCACTCCCACTGTTCTACAAGAAGCTATTCAACCGCCCACTTGTTTTTGCTTGCCATCTCGACCGATGCAGTCCCTTTATATGTAGCTTTTTCACTAGCCAGTTTGAGGTTACTGCCGCTTGTTGCGCATGCGATTTCGTGTAATACGAGGAATTCTTTGCCTTTGGGTAGGGCACATTTCTGTGTCCCAGTCACTTTGTATTTGCCTTTCAGCGTACAGGTTTCAATTTCGATCGTGGCAAACGGTTCGGTTCCTTCCTGTTCAAATTCGTCTTCGATTTCTTTGCCGGCGTTTTCGATCAGTTTGTCGTTGACTTTGGCGATGATGTTGGGTACTTTACATCCAGACAGGCCCGTCAGACTGCATTCTTCATAAGTGATGGTTGCTTTGGTTTTACCTCCGGTTTCGAGGGTACCTTCGAATTTGTCTTTTTTGCAGACGATCGTTATTGCTACTTTGTCAATTGTGCTCGCAAGTTCGGACACACCACTCGTGCCAGTGATTTTTTCGCCGTTTTTGACTTCTTTCGGCCCTTCTTCGATAAAGCGGTGCGCCGACGCCGACGCTGACGCAAAAGCACCCACGAAGGCGATGGCAAGCACGCTCACCATCGCCTGCTTGATCCGTGACATTTAACTCGGCTCCTTTGTTCTATGGGTTTTGATTGACGGCCCCGGAGCGCTCTTCTTCAAGGTCGGGCGCCCCGATGCCCGCTGTGCTCCATCTGGTCGTGTCCTGACCAATGAATCACCCCTTTACTATCGCAGATGACGGACCACCCTGTCAAGGGGGTATCATTGGCTGTTTCCTACCGCCCCGGCGTACCCAATTACGGCAATCTCAATCCTAATTTTTTCGCCGGCCAATCGCCGGACCTTTAGGGCCGAACGAGTACGCCTGCGCACGGCTGATGCCTTCTGCTTATGCGATGCAGCCGAGCCGCAAACACCCGCGGCCCCCCTTGGCCGTGTGCCATCCGACACGAACCCCTGCCGATTGCGGCCGTTGAGCTACGCTTAAGCGGCTCTAGCCGGCTTCGGCCGGCGGGCGTTTTGATTGGTCGGCGCCGGGGCGCTCTTCTTCAAGGTCAGGCGTCCCGGCGCCGGTACCTCACTCGGGCATACGGGCCACAGGCCTGCGTGTTATCTCTCGACGCCCGAAGTCGACGCGAGCCTCGGGGCGGAGCCTCCGATCCCTAGAGCTATCCCACCGCTCGAAATCGCGTCATCTCGGTGCTTACCCACACGCTAGCGGCTTCAAACCGGCGGGCGAGATATCAGGCGCCGTGGCACTTCTTGAACTTCTTGCCGCTCCCACACCAGCAGGGATCGTTGCGCCCCACCGTGTGATCGGCGTCCACCACGCGCTGCTCCACCACCGGCGCGAGCTCCTGCTCTTCGCCGCCCCCGTTGCTCGCATACGCCTGCGCACCGGCAGCACCGGCGTTGGCGGCCGCGGCCGCGATCGCGCCGGCTCCCATTGCGGCGCTGCCGCCCGAGTAGGAGACCCGCGCGGGGCGCGTGGAGTTGCCTGCGGCCGCGAACGCCGGCACCGGCGCATTACCGCCGCCATTCTCGCCCTGCACCTGAACCTGGACGTTGAAGATCAGACGGGCGTAGTCGGCCCAGATGCTGTTGATGAGGTCGCCGAAGAGGGTGTACGCCTCGTTCTTGTAAGCAACCAGGGGATCAATCTGGACGAAGCCGCGCAGGTGGATGCCCTCGCGCAGGTAGTCCACGTCGAACAGGTGCTCGCGCCAGCGTTCGTCGATGATCTGCAGCAGCAGATAGCGCTCGAGCTGGCCCATCAGCTCCTCGCCGAACTCCTGCTCGCGCGCGTTGTAGCGCTCCATCGCCTGCTCCACGAGGCGTTCCCCGAGATGGGCGCGGTCGACCGACTCGGGGGTCATCTCCTGCGGGTCAACGTCGAGCGGGAAGAACTGCGAGAGCGCCCTGAACATGCCCTCGACGTCCCAATCCTCGAGGTAGTCGCCCTCGGTGTACTGCTCGATCGTGCGCTCGATCACGCCAGCGATTTCGGTGCGCGCCTGCTCGCCCATCGACCGCCCCTCGAGTACATCGTCGCGGTAGGCGTAGATCACGCGCCGCTGCTCGTTCATCACGTCGTCGTATTCGAGCACTCGCTTGCGGATCAGGAAGTTCTGCTCCTCGACCTTGCGCTGGGCTTTTTCGATCTGCTTGGAGAGCATCCCCGCCTCGATCGGTTCCTCGTTGCCCTCCGCGTCGACGCCGCCGAGTTTGTCGAGGATGCGGTAGATGCGGTCACCGGCGAACAGCCGCACGAGATCGTCCTCGGCGGAGAGGAAGAAGCGGGTCTCTCCCGGATCGCCCTGGCGCCCGGCGCGCCCGCGCAGCTGGTTGTCGATGCGCCGCGACTCGTGGCGCTCGGTGCCGCAGATGAAGAGGCCGCCGGCCGCCATCACGCGCTCGCGGTTGTCCTCCACCTCGCGCTCGAGCGACGGCAACACCTCGGCCAGGCGCCGCTCGTACTCCTCCTCGTCCGCCTCCGCCTTGACGCCTTCGCGGGCGAGCTGCTGATGCGAGAGGTGCTCAGGGTTGCCGCCCAGCTTGATGTCCACGCCGCGGCCGGCCATGTTGGTGGCGATCGTTACCCCGCCCGGCTGCCCGGCCTCGGCGACGATGTCGGCCTCGCGCGCGGCGTGCTCGGGCTTGGCGTTCAGCACCGTGTGCGGGATCCCGCGCTGCTTCAGGCGCTCGCCCAACAGCTCGGAGACCTCGACGGAGATCGTGCCGACCAGCACGGGCTGGCCGTTCTCGTGGCGCGCCGCGATCTCCCTCACGACCGCGCTCCACTTGCCCTCCTTGGTCTTGTAGACCTGATCGTTGCGATCGTCGCGCACCATCGGCACGTTGGTCGGGATCTGCACGACCGGGAGCTCGTAGATCTTCATGAACTCCGTCGCCTCCGTCAACGCGGTGCCGGTCATCCCGGAGAGCTTGTCGTAGAGACGGAAGAAGTTCTGGTAGGTGATCGTCGCGAGCGTCTGGTTCTCCTCCTGGATGCGAACCCCCTCCTTCGCCTCGATCGCCTGGTGCAGGCCCTCCGACCAGCGCCGGCCCTCCAGGATGCGGCCGGTGAACTCGTCCACGATCTTCACCTCGCCGTCGATCACCGCGTAGTCGACGTCCTTCTTGTACAGCGACTCGGCGCGCAGCGACTGGTTGAGGTGGTTGACGAGATGGCCGTTCTCGGCGCGATAGAGGTGGTCGATGCCGAGGAAGCGCTCGGCCTTGGCGACGCCCTGCTCCATCACCGACACCGTCTTGTGCTTCTCGTCGAATTCGTAGTCGAAGTCGGCGAGGAACTCCTTCTTTGAGCGAGGATCCATCCCTTCGGGGGTCGTGCCCGGCGTCAGGCGGGGCGCGAGGCGGGCGAACTTCACGTACAGGTCGGCCGCCTGTTCGGGGGCGCCGGAGATGATCAGTGGCGTGCGCGCCTCGTCGATCAGGATGTTGTCGACCTCGTCCACGATCGCGAAGGGGTGACCGCGCTGCACCTTTTCGCCAAGATCCTTCGCCATGTTGTCGCGCAGGTAGTCAAAGCCGAACTCCGAGTTGGTGCCGTACACCACGTCGCAGGCGTACGCGCGGTGCTTCTCCTCGTATGGCTGCATGTTCTGCAGGACACCCACGGAGAGTCCCAGCGCCTCGTAGATCGGGCTCATCCATTCGGCGTCGCGGCGGGCGAGGTAGTCGTTGACGGTGACCAGGTGCACCCCCTTGCCGGCAAGTGCGTTGAGCGCCACCGCGAGTGTGGCCGTGAGCGTCTTGCCCTCGCCGGTCTTCATCTCCGCGATACAGCCCTCGTGTAGCGCCATCGCGCCGATCAGCTGCACGTCGAAGTGGCGCATCCCCATCGTGCGCTTGCCGGTCTCGCGCACGATCGCGAAGCACTCGGGGAGGAGCGCGTCGAGATCCTCCCCGTTGCCGGCACGCTCGCGCAGCGCGTCAATCCGCTCACGCAGCTCTGCGTCGCTGTCGTGTTCGAGCTCCGGCTCGAACGCGCCGATCAGCGCTACGCGCTTCTCATACTGCCTGAACTTCTTCGCCTCGCCGACGTTGAGGGCGCGATCCAGGATGGACACGCCCTCAGGGTAGCGACTAGAGGGTGGCGCAGGCGGCCGTAGGCCGCTGAGCCGGGCCCCTCTTTCTTTCAATCACGAGGTGCCCGGAAGCTCCGGAGCGACGGCCAGCGTGTGCGCGGCCAGCGCCGTGCGAGTCTTGCGCCTGCGGCGACGCATCACGCGGTGGCGCTTGACCTGGCGGGCGAGCTCGTCGATCACGAGGTTCAGCGAGTGCAGCATCTGCGGCGAGGCGTCCCGGGCACGCAGCGTGGTGCCCTTCAGGTAGAGCGTCGCCTCGGCCACCTGACTGTCGGCGACCCGCGGGTTGCGCTCGTGCAGCAGCTCGATCTCCAGGCGCGCGAGCTTTGAGACCTGCCGCGAGACCTTCGTCAGACGGCGTTCGGCGTGCCTGCGCAAATCATCGGGAACCGGAACGTTGCGGCCCTTGATCTCGATCTGCATGTCGTGCCTCCTTTGCGGTTGGGAGACTGTTTCTTACGATGCTACGCCTCTCGGCGGCGGTTGTCTACCGCCGTGGACGCATGCTCTGCAGAATCCCGGAGTGCCCGGCGATCGCGCCGATCAGGATCGCGCCCGGGGCGACCTCAGTGCCGGGGAAGAGGATGCTCTCGCGCAGCTGCGCACCGGCGCCGACGTGCGCGCCGTCGCCCAACACGAGCGGGCCCGTCAGCCGCACCCCGGCGCCGATTTGCACGCCGCGCCCGATCCACACTTGACCTTCGACCTCGGCGTCCCCGGGAATCGGCGATCCGCCATTGCCCGCGCCGTCGCCGCCCGCATGGTCGCCACTCGGGCCGTCGCCGCCCGCGACGATCACCCCCGGGGCGACTTCCTCGCCGTTCATCTCCAGGCGCAGCTCGCCGCGCAGCGCGTCGAAGGTGCCCTGACGCAGCTCCGCCAGCGAGCCCACGTCGTTCCAGTAGTCGCGCACCTCGTGGATGTGGAAGGGCACGTCGTTGGCGAGCAGCGCCGGGAACACGTCCTGCGCCCAGTCCACGAACGGGCGGTCGGGGAAGTAGTCGAAGATCCGCGGCTCGAAGATGTAGATGCCGCAGTTGCCGAGATCCGACAGCGCCTCCTCGGGCTCGGGCTTCTCCTGGAAGCCCGTGATCCGCCCCGCGCGGTCGTGCAGCACAACGCCGTACTCGCGCGTGTCGGCGACCTTCTTCACCGCCAGCGTCGCCACGCCACCCGCCTCGCGGTGGCGGGCGGCGAACGCCCGCAGGTCGATGTCGGTGAGCGCGTCCCCGGAGATCACCAGGAACGCCTCGTCGCCGAAGAACTCCGCGCAGCCCCGCACCCCGCCGGCGGTGCCCAGCAGCTCCTCCTCGGTGCGGTAGGTCAGGCGCTCACCGAAGTAGTCGCGGATCGTCTGCGGAAAGTGGTGGAGGTTGGCGATCGTCTCGTCGAACCCGTGCCGGTCGAGCAGATCGACGATGTGCGCCATCACCGGCCGGTCGAGCACTGGCACCATCGGCTTGTTGATCTCGTACGTCAGCGGGCGCAGGCGGGTTCCCAGTCCCGCCGCGAGAACCATGGCTCTCATCAGGGCGGCAGGCTATCGGATCGCCGGTGGAGGATCGGGCTGGGGGCGAATGCATTGAAATCGCACCCACCACTTCACAAAATGAAGGGTTTGCGTCCCGAAACAAAGCATCCAACCGGGCCTACCTACTTCACAAAGTAAAGGGTTTGGGGCCCAAAACAAAGCATCCAGCCGGACCGACCCACTTCACAAAGTAAAGGGTTTGGGGCCCAAAACAAAGCATCCAGCCGGGCCTACCTGCTTCACAAAGTAAAGGGTTTGGGGCCCAAAACAAAGCATCCAACCGGACCGACCCACTTCACAAAGTAAAGGGTTTGGGGCCCAAAACAAAGCATCCCTACCCACCCACCACTTCACAAAATGAGGGGTTGGGGCCCAAAAATGCATCCAACACACCACTCCCGACCTCATCCGCCTGGGGACGCTCACCGACGGCGAGGGACGCGTCCTAATAGCGGTAGTGATCCGGCTTGTACGGCCCCTCAATGGGCACGCCGATGTAAGCGGCCTGCTCGGCGCTGAGCTGTGTGAGACGGACCCCGAGCGCATCGAGGTGCAGACGCGCGACCTTCTCGTCGAGATGCTTGGGGAGCACGTACACGCGCCGCTCGTACTCATCGTTCTTCGTGAACAGCTCAATCTGGGCAATCGTCTGGTTGGTGAAGGAGTTGCTCATCACGAAGCTCGGGTGGCCGGTCGCGTTGCCGAGGTTCAGCAGGCGGCCCTCGGAGAGCAGGATGATCGCGTGGCCGGGTCGGCCGGCGGTGGCCGGGAAGACCCACTCGTCCACCTGCGGCTTGATGTTGATCCGCTCGACGCCCGGCACCCTCGCGAGGCCGGCGATGTCGATCTCGTTGTCGAAGTGCCCGATGTTGCCGACGATCGCCTGGTGCTTCATCCGCGCCATGTGCTCCGCACGGATGATGTCGCGGTTGCCGGTGCAGGTGACGAAGATGTCGCCCTCCCCCACCACTTCATCGAGCGTGCGGATCGTGTACCCCTGCATCGCCGCCTGCAGCGCACAGATCGGGTCGATCTCGGTGACGACCACGCGCGCGCCCTGGCCGCGCAGCGATTCCGCGCAGCCCTTGCCGACGTCGCCGAAGCCGCAGATCACGGCGAGCTTGCCGGCGATCATCACATCGGTGGCACGGTTGATTCCGTCCACCAGCGAGTGGCGGCAGCCGTAGAGGTTGTCGAACTTCGACTTCGTTACCGAGTCGTTCACGTTGATCGCCGGGAACAGCAGGGTGCCGGCCTCGGTCATCTCATACAGCCGGTGCACGCCGGTGGTCGTCTCCTCGGTGACGCCTTTGATGCCCTCCCCGATCCGCGTCCAGCGCTGGGGGTCCTCGCCGAGCGAGCGCTGCAGGAGCGAGAGGATCACGCGGAACTCCTCCGAATCGGCCCCCGCCGGATCCGGCACGGCGCCGGCGGCCTCGTACTCGGTGCCCTTGTGCACCAGCAGCGTGGCGTCGCCGCCATCGTCGAGGATCATGTTGGGGCCGGTTGACCCGGACCCGCCCGCCCCCTGGGTGGGATCCGATTCCCCCTGCGTTCCATCCTCGCCCGGCCGGTTGGGGAGACGCTCGCTGCGCTCATATCCTCGAACCGGCCAGCGCAGCGCCTGCTCGGTGCACCACCAGTACTCCTCCAGCGTCTCGCCCTTCCAGGCGTAGACCGGCACGCCGCGCGGCTCCTCGGGCGTGCCGTCGGGCCCGACCGCGACCGCCGCGGCAGCGGGGTCCTGGGTGGAGAAGATGTTGCAGCTGCACCACCGCACCTCCGCGCCGAGCGCAGTGAGCGTCTCGATCAGCACGGCCGTCTGCACGGTCATGTGCAGCGAGCCTGTGATCCGCGCGCCGCGCAGCGGCTGCGCCTCCATGTACTCAGCGCGGGTCGCCATCAGCCCCGGCATCTCGTGCTCGGCGAGCGTGATTTCCTTGCGGCCCAGTTCCGCCAGGGAGAGGTCGGCGACCTTGAAGTCGGTGTGGGCGGGGACGCCCTGAGTGGGCGGCGCCCCGGTGGCGGTGGGCTGGGTGGCGGTGGGGGTCACTGCTGACATGACGAGTCCTCCTGTCCGGGTCAGGTGTGAGCGCCCTTGCTGCAGAGACAGGCCGAGCGTGGCGGATTCCAGCCCGTCGCAGCGCTCCTCGGCCGTCTCGGAAGTTATCACACACCTCCTGGCCGGCTCAAGACACTCCTGGCCGGCTCAGGGCAGCTGCTAGCGCTCGGCCAGAGCCGACTTCAGCTCGTCCAGGATCCTGACAGGTCCGGGATCGACCCCGCGCAGTGTCGCCAGATAGATCGAGACGAGGTCGCCGAGCAGCACCAGCGAGAAGACCCGCTCGATCGCGGTCTGCCCGCGTGTCTCCAGCCTGAAGCTGGCCGCGGCGTTGTCGGCGATCAGGCGCTCGGTCAGGTCCATCCGCTCCTTCACGCGCGGGTGGGCGTCGGAGTCGTCGAGGAAGACCGCGGAGAAGCGTCCGAGCTCGCGCGCGCCCTCCCAGCCCACGATCTCGTTGTGGTCGAGCTCGGGAAGGTCGCTGGCGAAGCTCGGCTGCTTGGCGTTCTCGTTGATCTGCGTCTTCCAGCGGTAGGCGATCGGGTTGGTCAGCCCGGCGCCGGCGATCACCGGCGTGGTGCCCGACAGGCCGCGCGCGATCGTCTTTGCCAGCGACTCCTCCGGTGCATCGGGGCCCCACTCCGCGACAAGCTGCTCGGCGTGAGAGGCGGCGACGTCGATCTCCGAGGTGAGGCGGGGGCCGGCTCCGCAGAGCGCGGCGACCTCCAGCGAGGCGACCGTCATGTAGGCGACCGCGGCGCGCGGCTGGAAGCCGCCGGGGAGCGGGATCACTGGCACCTTGTCGGCGCGCGCCAGCTCAGCCAGGCGACCGCCGGTGGTGACGACCACGCGCTGGGCCCCCAGCGCACCGGCCGACTCGTAGCAGGCGAGCGTCTCCTCGGTGTCGCCCGAGTAACTCGCGCACAGCACCGTGGTGTCGGGCGTCGTCCACGGCGGCAGCCCGTAGGCCCGCGTCACGAGGATCGGCCGCGAGGCGTGGTCGCCCAGAGCCGCGGCCGCCAGCGCGCCGCCGATCGCCGAGCCGCCCATGCCGGCAACCACCAGCCCGCCGGGCGTATCCCACTCGTTCATGATCGCCGACTCCACCCGCCACAGCGCGTCGCGCAGGTGCTCGGGCAGCGTGAGCACGTCGCCCAGCTGTCCCGTGGAGTCCACCTCGGCGATCGCCTCGCGGGAGAGCGCCGCCATCACGTTCTCGGTCACCGGCATATCCTCTCAGGCATCGCCCGCGGATGGCGCGCAGCCACACGTCCGCGCGCGCGTCGGCAGGCAAGCGTGCGCAACCGGTTGGCCGCATCCAGACCGCCAATACGCACCGGCGGCGCACTCACGAGAATCTCAATGCTCCGTCGGGAAGGGTCACGCCCGGGAAGATACGCGCTCCGCGGGACACGATGTTGTGCGCCCCGATCGTGACCCCCTCGCCCAGCACGGCGCCGTCGGTGATCTGGGTGCCCTCGCCGACGCGACAGCCCGCGGCGACGATGCAGTCGCGCAGCGTGCAGCCCGGGCCGATCTCCGTGCCGTTCATGATCACCGCGCGCTCGACCGTCGAGCCGGCGCCGACGGTGACACCCTGGCCCAACACGACCAGGCTGCCGACGTGGGCGCCCGCCGCCACACGCACACCGGGCTCCAACACCGCCGGCGGAATCGCCCGCCCCTCTACCAGCACGTCCGGAGCGAGCGCCATGAAGTCGCTGCCGAGACGCTCCCGCACGGCGGTGTGCACGTTGCCCTCAATGATGTCGAAGGTGCCTTTCAGGTAGCGCTCGGGGGTGCCGATGTCCAGCCAGTAGCTCTCCGAGGGAAAGCCGTAGAGCCCGTTGCCGATCAGCTGCGGCCATACCTCGCGCTCGATCGAGACGTTGCGTTCCGGCGGCACCAGATCGAGCACATCGCGCTCCAGCACGTATGCCCCGGCGCTGATCAGGTTGGTGTAGGTGTGAAGCGGACGATCCCCCCCCATCCGGCCCGCCGTCCAGGCGTCGCCCGCGCCGTCCAGCTGGTCGGAGGAGGGCTTCTCGACGAATTCCTCCACCGCGTGCTCCGGGGCGAGCCGTACAAGCCCATACGCCGTGGGATCCTCGACCCCGACCAGCGCCAGTGTCGCGCGCGCGCCGGTGCGCTCGTGCTGGGCAATCTGCGCGGTGAGGTCGATATCGGTGAGCACATCGCCGTTGAGCAGCAGGAAGCGCTCGTCGAGCATCGACTCGGCGAACTTCAGCGCGCCTGCGGTGCCGCGCGGGTCGGGCTCCTCGACGAAGCGCAGGCGGATCCCGAACGCGGAGCCGTCCCCCAGCACGTTGCGCACGCTGGTCGCAAGGAAGCCGCAAGACATGATCACGTCCTCGATCCCGTGGGAGCGCAGCCATTCGATCATGAACGCGATGAACGGGCGGTCCACCAGCGGCACCACCGGCTTGGGGATCGTGGAGGTGAGCGGGCGCAGGCGCGTGCCCTCCCCGCCGACGAGGATCACGGCCTGCATCTAGACCCCGTCCTCAGGCCAGCGCCCGATCGCCTGCATCGAGACCCGGTCCTCAGGCCAGCGCCCGATCGCCTGCATCTAAACCCGGTCCTCGAGCCGGCGCCCGGTCGGTGGGTCGGAGGGTCGGCCGATCCCCTCGTACAGCAGTCCAGCGGCGCGCACGGCGGCGCTGTCGAGCGCGTTGCGACCGTCGATCACCACGTCGCCCCGCATCGCCCCGGCGACCTCGGCCCAATCGAGGTCGGTGCACTGTGGCCACTCGGTGACCAGCACCGCCGCGTCGGCGCCGTTCAAGGCGTCCATCGCACAGTCGGCCAGCTGCAGGCCCCCGAGCAGCTTGCGCGCCTCGTGCTCGGCGACCGGATCGAACGCGGTGACCGTGGCTCCGTCGGCGGCCAGCCGTGCGGCGAGCACCAGCGAGGAGGCCTCGCGCATGTCGTCGGTGTTGGGCTTGAACGCAAGGCCGAGCAGCGCGATGTGCTTGCCGACAAGGCTGCCGAGGTGCTTGTGCAGCTTGCCGATCACGCGGCGCTTCTGCAGCTCGTTGACCTCGATCACGGCTGTCAGCAGCTGGAAGTGGTAGCCGGAGTTGCCGGCGAGCTGTTTGAGCGCCTCCACGTCCTTGGGGAAGCAACTGCCCCCATACCCGATCCCCGCCTGCAGGAACTTCGGCCCGATGCGCTCGTCGAGGCCCATGCCGCGCGCCACCTCGATGACGTCGGCGCCAGTCTCCTCGCAGACGTTGGCGATCTCGTTGATGAACGAGATCTTGGTCGCCAGGAAGGCGTTGGAGGCGAGCTTCACCATCTCCGCGGAGGCGATGTCGGTACGCACCAGCTCACCGTCGCCGGCGCCGCCGTGCGCGGCGGTGAGCAGCGGCCGGTAGAGCTCGACCACCGCGTCGCCGGCCCAGTCGCCGCTGTCGCCGACGACCACCCGATCGGGGCGCAGGAAGTCGTCCACCGCCGAGCCCTCCTTGAGGAACTCCGGGCAGGAGACGTAGCGCAGCCCCGCCTTGCCCCGCTCGCCGAAGACGCGCTGGATCGAGGCGCCGGTGCCGCTGGGCACCGTCGACTTCATCACCAGCGCGTGGCGGTCGGAGGCGGGGATCGCCTCGACGACGGCGTGCACCGATGAGAGGTCGGCGTCGCCGGAGTAGGTCGGAGGCGTGCCGACGGCGACGAACAGCAGACGCGCGTGCTCCAGCGCGGGGCCCAGCTCGGTGGTGAAGCGCAGACGCGCAGCGTGCCTCTGCAGCAGCTCCTCGAGGCCGGGCTCGTAGATCGGCACCTCCCCCCGGCGCAGACGCTCGATCTTCTCGGCGTCGATATCGACGCACCACACCTCGCTGCCCAGCTCGGCGAAGCCGGCGGCGCTGACCAGGCCCACATACCCGGTGCCGATGACGCCGACGGGCTCGCGGTCGCGGTCAGCCGCCATCTACCGGGGTGGCCTCCTCGACCAGTACGAGCGCGCGGTTGTCGGCGAACTGGAGGTAGCCGGTGGACTGCTTGAAGCGCACGATCTCCGAGTCCGAGCGGTATAGCCGCAACTCGGTGGGCTTCAACGTCGCCAGCACGGGCTGGTGGTTGGCGAGGAGTCCGATCGAGCCGGTGCCGGTGACGGTCGAGAGCATCTCGATCTCCTCGCTGAACACCGGCCCCTCGGGGGTGAGCACTTCGGCTTGGAACTTGGTGTGGGCCATTATTTCTTCGCCGCCGCCACGACCTCGTCAATCGTGCCCTTCAAGAAAAATGCGCTCTCTGGGACCTCGTCGTGCTTGCCCTCGATGATCTCCTCGAAGCCCCTGATCGTCTCGGCGATCGGCACGTACGCGCCCGGGGTGCCGGTGAACTCTTCGGCGACAAAAAACGGCTGCGAGAGGAACCGCTCGATCCGCCGGGCGCGCTGCACGGTGAGCTTGTCCTCGTCGGAGAGCTCGTCGATGCCGAGGATCGCGATGATGTCCTGCAGCTCCTTGTAGCGCTGCAGGATCTCCTTGACGCGGTTGGCCACGCGGAAGTGCTCCTCGCCGAGGATGTCGGCCTTGAGGATCGTCGAGGTCGAGTCGAGCGGGTCCACCGCCGGGTAGATGCCTTTCTCGGAGATCGCCCGCGAGAGCACCGTGGTCGCGTTCAGATGCGCGAACACGGAGGCCGGCGCCGGGTCGGTGAGGTCGTCGGCGGGGACGTAGATCGCCTGCACCGATGTCACCGAACCCTCACGCGTGGAGGTGATCCGCTCCTGCAGCTGCCCCATCTCGGTCTCAAGGGTCGGCTGGTAGCCCACCTGCGAGGGCATCCGTCCGAGCAGCGCCGACACCTCGGAGCCGGCCTGCACGAAGCGGAAGATGTTGTCGATGAACAGCAGCACGTCCTGGCCCTGGTCGCGGAAGTATTCGGCCATCGTCAGCCCCGACAGCGCGACGCGCATGCGGGCGCCGGGCGGCTCGTTCATCTGGCCGAACACGAGCATCGTCTTGTCGAGCACGCCCGACTCCTTCATCTCCAGCCACAGGTCGTTGCCCTCGCGCGAGCGCTCGCCCACGCCGCAGAAGGCGGACAGCCCGCCGTGCTCCTTGGCGAGGTTGTGGATCAGCTCCTGGATCAGCACGGTCTTGCCCACGCCGGCGCCGCCGAACAGACCGACCTTGCCGCCCTTGGCATAGGGGGCCAGCAGGTCGATCACCTTGATGCCGGTCTCGAACATTTCGGTCGTCGGCGTGAGGTCCTCGACGCGCGGGGCGTCCTGGTGGATGCCGCGGCGCTCGACGTCGGCGGGCAGCTCCGCACCGAGGTCGATCGGCTCGCCGAGCAGGTTGAAGATGCGCCCCAGCGTCGCCTGTCCCACGGGGACGGTGATCGGGCCGCCGGTGTCCACCACCTCGACGCCGCGCGCCAGGCCGTCGGTCGTGTCCATCGCCACCGCGCGTATGCGGTCATCGCCGAGGTGCTGCTGCACCTCGCACACCAGCACACCCTCCTGCGCGGCCGCGATGTCCTCCTCATCCTCGGCAGCTGCGGCAGCAGGACGCGCCACGGTGATCGCGTGGTTGATCTCGGGAAGGCGGTCGGGAAAGACGGCCTCGATCACAACGCCCTGGATCTCGTCGATGCGCCCGACGTTGCGCTTGGCGCCGCTGCCGTTGGCGGTCTCTGAAGCGGTGGGTGTTGACTCTGTGGCGATGCTGGCCTCCATGGTCTCTGATTCTCCTCTGTATCTATTGAAGTCTTTTGGATTGGGCCATCTCAGGAAAGCCCCTCGGCGCCGGCGACAACCTCCATGATCTCCTGCGTGATCTCGGCCTGGCGGGCTCGGTTCATCTGCAGCGTGAGGTCGGTGATGATGTCGCCGGCATTGTCGGAGGCGCTGCGCATCGCGGTCATCTGCGCGCCGAAGAAGCCGGCGGCCGACTCCACGAGCGCCCGGTAGATCGAGGTCTCGATGTAATCTGGCAGCAGCTGCGCGAGCACCTGCTCGGGATCTGGCTCGTACTCGACCAGCGCCTGCTGTCCGCCGTTGTCCTGCGCCGGCTCGGCCTCCTCACCGGCGGTGGTGGCGTCAGCGAGCGGCAGCAGCGTCTCGCGCGTGACGACCTGCGTGAGCGGAGAGACGTAGGAGTTGAAAATCAGCTCGACGCGATCGAGCTGGCCGTTGACATACGCGCCAATCACGTCGCCCGCGACCGCGCTCGCATCGGCGAAGGCGGGGCGGTCGGAGAAGCCGGTGTAGCTGCCGCTCAGCTCGTAGCCGCGGAACGCCAGCGAGGAGACCCCGCGCCGCCCGGTCGCATACCACGCGCTGCGCAGCCCTTCGGTTGAGAGCTCGCCGTGCAGGCGCACGCCGGCGCGGATCACCTGGGAGTTGAAGCCCCCCGCCAGCCCGCGGTCGCCGGTGATCAGCAGCAGACCGACGGTGCCGTTGCCACCCTCCACGCCGCCCCCGCCCTCGGCGCCGCCGGGCTCGCGCATCAGCGGCACGCGCGCAATCTCGCTTGGCCCCGCGGCGCGGGCTGCCTGACGGGTCATCCGCCCGAGCGCCTCGGCGTAGGGGCGCAGCGCCGTGATCCGCTGCTCGGCACGGCGCAGGCGAGCGGCGGCGACCATCTCCATCGCACGCGTGATCTTCTGGATGTTCTTCACCGAGGAGATCCGGTTCTTGACGTCGCGCTGAGAGGCCATGGCGGTTGCGAGCGGCCGGCGCTAGGCCGCCGCCTTCGCCTCCTGAAGCGCAGCGGCGCCCTGCCCGGACGAGCCCGTGGCGGGGGCATCCTGGGCGCGGATCGGGGCATCCTCATCCAGCGGCTGGCCCTCCTCGTCGAGGTCGTAGCCGAAGTCCCGCGCGAACGCTTCGACCGCGTCGTGGACGGCCTTCTGCGTCTCCTCAGACCAGTCGCCGCCGGCGATTTTGGCGCCGACGTCGGCATGCTCGGAGTGCATCCGTTCGATCAGCTCGGCCAGGAACTCGCTCACCCGCTCGACGAGCAGGCGATCGAGGAAGCCGGCGGTGGCGGCGTAGATCTGAAGCGTCTGGTCCTCGACTGGCAGCGGCGCGCGCTCGTGCTGGTTGAGCGTCATCACCAGCCGCTCGCCGCGGGCCAGCGTGCGCTGCGTGTCGGCGTCGAGGTCGGAGCCGAACTGGGCAAAGGCCTCCAGGTCGCGGAACTGGGAGAGCTCGAGCTTGATCCTCCCGGCGACCTTCTTCATCGGCCCGATCTGCGCGTTGCCGCCCACACGCGAGACGGAGATCCCGACGTTGATCGCGGGGCGCACGCCCGAGTTGAAGAGTTTCGACTCCAGAAAGATCTGCCCGTCGGTAATCGAGATCACGTTGGTGGGGATGTAGGCGGAGACGTCCCCCGCCTGCGTCTCGATGATCGGCAGCGCCGTGAGCGAACCGCCGCCGAGGTCGTTGTTGAGCTTCACCGCGCGCTCCAACAGGCGCGAGTGCAGGTAGAAGACGTCGCCCGGGTAGGCCTCGCGACCGGGCGGGCGGCGCAGCAGCAGCGACATCTGCCGGTAGGCGTAGGCGTGCTTGGTCAAATCGTCGTACACGCACAACGCGTGGCGGCCGCTGTAGAGGAAGTGCTCGGCCATCGCGCAGCCGGCGTAGGGCGCCATGAACTTGATCGGCGCCGCCTCGTCGGCGGGGGCGGCGACGATGATCGTGTTCTCCAGCGCGTTGTTTTCGTCGAGCGTCTGCGCGAGCGCCACCACCGTGGACATGCGCTGGCCGATCGCCACGTACACCGACACGATGCCGGTGTCCCGGTTGTTGATGATCGCGTCGATCGCGATCGCCGTCTTGCCGGTCTGGCGGTCGCCGATGATCAGCTCGCGCTGGCCGCGGCCGATCGGGATCATCGCGTCGATCGCCTTCAGGCCGGTCTGCATCGGTTCCTTCACCGGCTGGCGCTGCACCACGCCCGGCGCCTTGAACTCGGCCGGGCGGGTCTCGGTGATCGCGATGTCGCCCTTGCCGTCTAGCGGGCGCCCCAGCGGATCGACGATCCGCCCGAGCAGCGCGTCCCCGACGGGGATGTCGAGCAGCTTGCCGGTGCGCTTGACAGTGTCGCCCTCGGAGATGTGCTCCCATTCGCCGAACAGCACTGCGCCGACGTTGTCGGACTCGAGGTTGAGCGCCAGCGCCGTGACCCCGTGCGGGAGCTCCAGCATCTCGAAGGACATGCAGTTCTCCAGGCCGTGTAGGCGCGCGATGCCGTCGGCGACCGACAGCACGGTGCCGACCTCGGTCAGCTCCGCCGCACCGGCGTCGAGCCCCTGGATGCGGCTCTTGAGGATGCTGGTTATCTCATCTGGATTGATCTGCATTTCGTCTTTTCCTTAGCTCTTTTCAAAAGGGAGGGGGTGGGGGTGCAGGGGGAGGGGGAGGGCCAGCCCTCCCCCTCCCCCTGCTAAGAGGACCCGTAGGCAACCTGCCTACGCAGCTGCTCCAGCCGGCTGCGGATAGAAGCATCAAGAATCGAGTTGCCAACCCGAATCACGATCCCGCCAAGAATGTCGGGATCGACCCGCGAGGCGAGTTGCACCTTGCGCCCAGCACGCTCGCCGATCGTCTTGCCAAGACTCTCAGTCGTGGCCGAATCCAGCTCGATCGCGCTGGTGATCTCCACCGGCAGCGTCTTGTTCTCCTCGTCCCACAGGTGCTCGTACTGGCGGCGGATGTGGAAGATCACCGGCATCCGGTGGTTTTCGATCAGCAGGTTGAGGAAGTTCAGCAGCACCTCGTCGGCGCCGTCCAAGAGCTTCCCGAGCGCCTCCTGCTTCTCCTTGGTCGAGAAGTAGGGCGAAAAGAAGAACACTTCCAGGTCCCTGTTCTCGCGCAAAGCATCGGCCAGCTGCGCGAGCTGTTCGCGCAGCACGTCGAGCTTGCCCTGTTCGCGGGCAACCTCGAACAGCGAGCGGGCGTATACCTGAGCCAGCTCCTCCATGTCTAGTTCTGGCTCCCGGAGATGCTCGAGAAGTCCAGTTCGCCGAGCGCCTCCTCGACCAGCCGCTTCTGGTCGGCGTCGGTGAGTGACTTGCGAGTGACCTTCTCGGTGGCCATGATCGTCAGGTCGGCGACCTCGCGGCGGATGTCATCGAGCGCCCGTTTGGTAGCTGCCTCGATTTCACGCTCGGCCCTCTTGCCGGCCTCGGCTACCAGCTCCTGCCCGCGCGCCTTGCCCTCGGCCTCGTGCGACTCCGCCGTCTGACGCCCGCGCTGGACGATCTCCTCGGACTGAGTGCGTGCCTCCTTCAGGCGCTCGCGGTATTCGACGAGGATCTTGTCGGCCTCGGTACGCAGCTCCTCAGCGGCGTCGATGTCGCCCTCAATCTTCTGCACGCGCGCGTCGAGAGCTTGGCTTATCAAAGGGAAAACCCACTTGCGCAAGATGTACAGCGAGATGGCGAACACCACGATCGTCCAGACCATGAGCCCCACGTTGGGGCTGATCAGAAACGATCCGCTGGCGATGGGGAGGTTGGCGGTGAGAGGCATCGTGGCCTACAGGAAGAAGGCGATGAACCCGCCGACGAGACCGTAGAAGAAGCACGCCTCAGTGAGCGCGAAGCCGAGCCACTGGTCGCGCTCGACCTCGGCGCGCAGCTCGGGCTGGCGGGTCTTGGCCTGGATCGAGGCGTTGAACACCGCCCCGATGCCCGCACCCGCGCCGGCCGCGCCGCCGCCGGCGCCGACGCCGAGCGCGATCGCCCGACCGGCGTCCTGGCTCTGCTTGATGATCGGTTCAACGGCCCCGATCATTGGGTGGAACACACTGAAAAGGTGGAGAAACTCCATATCGCTCGATCGCTCCCTCTTGTTTGTTTAGTGGCTCGAGACCGCGCCACCGAGATAGATGGCAGTCAGGATGGAAAAGATGAAGGCCTGCAGGCCGGCGATCAGCACGGCCTCGAACAGGAAGATGATGACCCCGAAGGGCAGCAGAAACCAGGACACGACCTGCAGGCCGACGAGCACTCCGAGCTCCCCGCCCATGAACGCGATCAGCATGTGGCCGGCGAGCAGGTTGGCCCACAACCTCACCGTCAGCGAGATCAGCCGCAGGAAGTTGGAGAGGATCTCGATCGGGTAGATGAGCAGGATGATCGGGCCTTTGACGCCGCCCGGCATCAGGCTTTTCACATAGCCGACCGGCCCGTGGTGCCTGATCCCCTCGTAGGTGAAGAGGACAAACACGCTCAACGCGAGGATCAGCGGGAAGGCGACGTTGGTGTCGGCCGCGTAGATCTGCAGCGACGGGATGTGAGCCCCGAACACGTTGAAGCTCTCGCCCGAGTCGACCGGCAGCGGGATGTAGCCGATCAGGTTGGAGACGAGGATGAACACGAAGATCGTGGCGATCAGCGGGAAGTACCTCCCTTCCATCTCCGGGTTCAGGTTTTCCTGGGAGATGCGGCGCATGAAGTCGTAGTACATCTCCACCGCGACCTGCAGGCGCCCGGGGCGCTGTTGTAGACGCCGGGCGACGTAGAACATCACCCCGAGCGTGATCCCGACCGTGAGCAGCAGGTAGAGAATGGCCTTGTTAAAAGCGATCGGCCCGACCTGGAACCAGGTGTCGAGTTTGAACTCGTCGGTCGGCGAGAAGGCGCCGCTGGCGACGGCCGGGGCCTTGTGCGCCGTGGCGCCGAACAGGATCACGAACAGGATGATCCCGCCGATCCACAGGCCGAGCACCCCGTAGAGGACCTTCCGCCCCTGGCTCATCCGGGTGGGCGGGGTTCCATTCTCGGGCGACGCGGACGGGGGGGTGGATGGAGCTCCCATCCCGGGGACCATCCGCGGAGCCTCTGCAACCGCGCTCATCGCTCGAAGCCCTCCCGTCCGCTGAACATACGCGTCGCGAAGGCGACCGAGTAAGCCGCGAAGATGGTTAGTGCCGCCGCCAGCCCGTCGGCGCGCCCGCCGACGGCGCCCGCAACGACGATCGCCCCCGCCAGCAGCCAGATCCGCCCGAATGACTCGGCGATGTCGAGCCCGAGCCGGGACCCCGACACTCCCGCGCGACGAGCGATCCAGCGCCGGTCGGTGTGCGCGAGCACGCGCTGCAGCAGCCACGCCCCCGCCGCGATCAGCAGGCCGAAGGCGGGCGCGCCGAGCGCCAGCGCCACCGGCGTGGCGAGCACCACGAGCACCACGTCGAGGTACTGCAGCAGCTGCAGCGGGGATCGGGTGATGACCGGGCTTGCGCCGGCATGGTTCAGGGCAGGGGCCATTGGTTCTGGCTCGTGATTGGGCATGGATGGTTGGCTGGGACCCTACAGACGAAAGAGCCAAGCGCGTCCGCCCGCGGCGGACTCTCACCCCTGGCCCTCCTCTGACCGTCTGTGGCAGCCGCGCGGAGTCTACCTTATCTGGGACTTAGTAACAAGTTTGTGACATGCGGTACAGGATTGAACGAAGAGGGGCCCGGCTCGCCGGCCTTCGGCCGGCTGCGCCACCCTCTATGCCGACGCCCGCATCGGCCGCAGCGCCGTTCGCGAGCGCCACGCCGCTTCCAGGGCGCGCACGAGCACGACGGCGAGGCCCGTGGTCGCGACGCCCGCGAGCACGTCGAACAGGTAGTGGTTGCCCGTGGCGAGCACCGCCAGACAGGTGATGCACGGGTAGATGATCGCCACGCAGCGCACCCACAGGCGCTTGGACATCGACCACATCACGAGCGAGCACCAGACCGCCCAGGCCATGTGCAGCGAGGGCAGCGCCGCGAACTGGTTGGCGACCGTGGCGAGCGGCCCGGTGTGCCAGCCGCCGAACGCCTGCGTGGAGGCGACCACGTCATTGAAGCCGCTGCCGGGCAGCAGCCGCGGTGGCGCGGTTGGGTAGAGCCAGAAAACGGCCAGGCCGATCGCGTTGATCGCGAGCAGCGTGTTGCGCAGCGGCCGGTAGATGTCCGGGCGCCGGTACCACAGCCAGGCGAGCAGCCCGAGCGTCACGATGAAGTGGGCGTTGTCGTAATAGTCGGAGAGCAGCAGGCCGACCGTGTGGTGGTGGGTGAGCCAGCGGTTGAGAGTGAGTTCGGGGTCGAGGCCGAACGAGCGCTCGAGGTGCAGCACCCCCCAGCCGTGCGCGAGCGCGGCATGCAGGCGCACCGGTGCGAGGTTGTTGATCGCGTCGTACACCCAGCACAGCCAGGCGATCACGAGCGCCTCGACCCACAGGCGGGTGCGCCGCGTTTGCATCTGGGCAGCTTAACGACCGGTCAGGGCGCCACCGGCTCCAGGCCCCGTGCGGCGAGCGTCTCCAACACCCGCGGCAGCGCAGCGACCGTGCGCCGCCAAGAGCTGGGGGCCGAGTAGTCGTCGGCGTCGTGCAGCAGCAGGACCGCGCCGGGCCCGGCCCCGCCGGTGAGCAGCGCGGCGATCGACTCCGGGGTGGCCCGCGCCTCCCAGTCGCGACCCCAGTGGCTCCACAGCAGCGTGCGCCAGCCGCGGCCCCGGGCCAGGGTCAGGGCCGCGGCGTTGGACACGCCGTAAGGCGGGCGGTAGAGCGCCGGCGAGCGGCCCGTGGTCTCCTCGATCACCCCGAGCGCCCGCAGGATGTCCTCCCGGACCTGGCGGGGGGTCAGGCGCAGCAGGTTGCGGTGGCGGTGGCAGTGCAGCCCGACCCCGTGGCCGGCTGCGACGATCTCGGCGGCGAGCGTGGGATTGCGCAGGACCTGCTCGCCGACCAGGAAGAAGGTCGCCCGCACGCGCTCGCGCGCGAGCATCTCGAGCACCGCCGGCGTGCCCTCGCGGTGGGGGCCGTCGTCGAACGTCAACGCGTACCCTTCGCGGCTGGCGGTGCGGTCCTCGATGCCGAGCGGCGCGCGCAGCATCCGGTACTCGCCGGCGAGCGCGGGCAGCACGTAGGCTGCCGTGTAGCCGAGCACCACCGCGCCGGCGGCGGCGCCGGCGAGCGGGTGGCACAGCCGGCCGACCCGGCCGTCAGAGCTGGGTGTCCCCGGGGCGCCGGGCCCCTCTTCTGTGGTCATTGGAGAAAAAAGACTGCGATCATCGGGGCGGGCATGCTCGAACTGATCCTTGGCATCGTGGCGGCCGTCGGGGCCGCGATCCTGTACAGCCTAGGGTTTTCCTTTCAGGCGATGGAGGCCCGCGAGGCGCCCCGCAGCGAGCAGCTGCGCCCGGCGCTGGCGCTGCGCCTGCTGCGGCGGGTGCGTTGGCTGGGCGGCACGGGGCTCTCGATGCTGGGCTGGCCGCTGCAGCTGCTGGCGCTCAGCCTCGCCCCGCTGGTCGTGGTGCAGCCTGCTCTGGCGCTGGGGCTGCCGGTGCTGATGGTGATGGGCGAGCGGATGCTGGGCGAGCGCGCCGGCCGGCGCGAGCACCTGGCGGTCGGCGCGATCGTGCTGGGCGTGATCGGCGCGGGCGTGTTCGCGCCGGCGCGCACCACCACGCACGCGCACTGGACCGTGCTCACGATCGTGCTGGGGGCGCTGGCGCTGGCGAGCCTGCTGCCCTACCTGACGCTGCGCCTCGGCCGCTCGCTGCCGTTCGTGACGATGCTCGGGGCGGGTCTGGCGTTCGGCTGGAGCGGCGTGGCAACCAAGCTGGCGTCTGATGACCTCGCCAACGCCTACATCGGGGCGGCGATCGCGTGGGGCCTCGCCACGGCGGGCGCGTCGGCGATCGCGACGCTCAGCGAGATGAGCTCGCTGCAGTCGCGCCCCGCGATTCAGGTTGCCCCCGTGGTGTTCGTGATCCAGACGGCGGTGCCCGTGGCGCTGGCGCCGATCCTCTTCAACGAGAGCTTCGCCGCAACCCCGGGAGGTGGGGTGCCGCTGGGATTTTCGCTGGCGCTGGTCGTCGCCGGTGCGGCCGTGCTGGCGCGCTCGCCACTGCTGCTGGCGTTGATGACGGGGGAGCAGGGGGAGGCGCGCAGTGGCGGAGAGGACGAGCCTCCAGGGACTGCCACCGCGAAGCCGCACGATGAGGCGGCACCCCTCAGCGCGAGCCGGTGAGCGCGGCGAGCGACTCGGACGAGAGCCCGCCGGAGCCGAGCCATGCGGCGAGGCGCTCGACGCCCTGGACGGAGGCGCTCGAACCGTTGACGCTCACGACGAGCACGTCGCCGGCGTGCGCGCGCCGCTGCGGCAGCGGCCGTGTGGCGCTTAGCCGCCGCGTGCCCTTGACCGGCGTTGCTCCCGTGGTGCGGGCGAGCAGCACCTGACCCACGGTGAGGCCATCCGCGGGCTGCAGGAAGTAGAAGTGGTGGTGCAGGCCCAGCGCGCTGGCCTGCGCGTGCAGCGCGCCGCGGGTGCGCATCCAGCGCAGGAGGCTCGTGCCGGGGGGCAGTTCGGGCAGCAGTTCGTCGCCCAGCCCGCGTAGTGCGGCGATCGTGGCGGGGGCGTGCACCCCGCCGTCGGCGAACGAGATGTGGATGCCCTGTGCGGCGAGCTCGTGCGCCACGCGCGTGACGTCGCCGGAGGGGGTGCGCACGATCAGGCTCACGTCGGGTTGGCTGGTGGTGACGTGTACGAGCGGGTGGACGTGCAGGATCGCGTCCGCGAGCGCGCTGACCTCGTCGGTGGACATCGTCCACATGCCGACGCCCAGCACCACGACCAGCTGCGCGCAGAACGTGGCCAGCCGCAGCCGCCACAGGGGGATCGGGCTGACGCGGCGGGGGGTCTTCATCACGACGTCGACGGCGTGGGGGTGTTCGTCCGCCTGCGCCACGGGAGAGGCGACCGGCGCCGGGGACGCATCCTCGAAGCTCGCCTGCACGTGGGCGCGCAGCTCGCCGGTGTCGTTGGCGAGGCGCAGCAACTCGAGGTCGGCCATCGCGCGGGTGTTGAGGCGGGCGTGGCCGACCGGCAGCCCGTAGGAGACGACTGGCGTCCCGGTCGCCTTCGCCTCCAAGCAGGTGACGCCCCCGGTGGAGTGCACGAGCGCGTCGGCGGCCGCCAGCAGCTGCGGCATCGCGTCGGTGAACCCGTAGACGTGTACGCGCGACTCGCGCGCGAAGGTGGTTGAGAGCCGCTTGTGCAACTGCTCATTGCGACCCGCGAGGCAGACGATGCTGGAGACCTCGCCGACGCGGCAGAGCTCGCGCACGGCGCCCTCGACGTCGCCGACGCCCCAGCCGCCGCCGGAGACGACCACCATGCGGCCCTCCTCGGGCAGCCCCAGCGCGCGCCGTGACTCCAGCGGGCAGCGTGGTTGGAGGAACTCGGCGGAGATCAGCGGCGCCACCAAGCGCGCGGAGCCCTGCCCCGCGATCCGCTCGACGGAGGGCATCGACTCGCCGTACATGACGAGGTGCATGTCGATCCCGGGCTGCGCCCAGAAGAAGAGGCCCGTCAGGTCGGTGATCGTGGCCACGGTGGGGCAGCGCACCGCGCCGGTGCGGCGCAGGCGCGCGAGCACCACGGTGACGGCGGGGTAGGTCGAGACGATCACGTCGGGGTCGTATTCGGCGATGCGGCGCGCCAGCGGGCGGGCGCCGAACAGCCGCAGCTGCCACCGGGTCAGCCAGCGTACGGGCGGCACATGCTCGAGCATCCAGTAGACCAGCGAGTAGCTCCAGGGCAGGAAGCGCAGCTGCACGCGGTAGCCGTCCTGGACGACCTGGCGCAGCACCCGCCCCATCGCGGCGAGGCCGTCGATCACCGTGACCTCGGCCGGCTCGGGGGCGTTTTCGATCTGCTGCGCGAGCGCGCGGGCAGCGGCAGCGTGCCCCTCGCCGACGTCGGCCGAGAGGATCAGGACACGGCGAGGCCCGCCGTGGTCGGGTGTTTCTTCTTTCTGTCCCATATCGCCTCGGCTCCCAGTAGCCGGCGCATTACGCGTAGGTAAGCCTACAGGCAGAAACGGGGCACTCGCGGGCGCGCTGGCGGCGGAGCGCAAGAAAAACACAATCTCAACGTTCGCCGGCCGGGCCGCACGTCCTTTGCGGCCGCGCCGACCATTCGGCTACTGCCCCCTCCCAACTCCTCTCCCCTTTTTTTCTTTCCTCTCCCTCAGCTCCCGGCGCTGGCGGCCTTTGCGAGCAGTTCTTCGGCGGCGGACGTGGAGGGCAGCTGCCCCAACGTGTGCAGCTCCTGCACGAGCACCCAGAAAGCCGGGCGGGCGGTTCCGTGGGGGCCGATCAGGCCGGAGTCCCATGGTTCGCGGCGATTGGCGCCGGCATTCCACTGGTAAAGGTAGACGCGTCTTATGCGGGGCGAGAGCGGGACGAGGCGGTGGAAGACGAAGCGGGTCACCTGCGCGGCGTGGGCGGCCGATTCGGGGAAGTCGTGGGCGGAGTGGTTGTGGCGGGCGACTACGCCGCCCGTCTCGGTGAACCAGATCTGCGCGTGCGTGGCGCCCAGCAGCGCCCTGGTCGACGCCGCGGAGAGGCGGTTGGCGCCGATGTAGTTGTGCAGGCCCCAGAGACCCGGTTCGTAGCCGAGCGCGTGGCGCACCTCGCCGACCCACGCGACCATCCCCGGCACGTCGAGCAGCTCGGAGGCGAGCACGTTGCAGGAGGGGCAGATCGCACGCGCCTGGCGGTAGTAGGCGGCGACCAGGCCGGGGCTGTGGCAGGTGGGCTGCCCGCAGTAGTTGGCCTCGTTCCAGACGGCGAAGTCGGTGACCCACGGGTAGCGCGCGTGCAGCGTCCGGAACTGGTGGGCGAACTGCGCGACGCTCGGCAGCTGGTGATGGCGATGGGCGATCCAGGAGTGTTCGAAGGAGATCAGCGGGTGCACGCGATCGGCGCGGGCGTCGCGCATCCAGGTGGCGATGGCCCGCGATTCGGAGCGGCTTTCGAGCGCGTTCCAGCCGATCGAGAGGCGCGCGTAGCGGACGTCGAGCGCCTTGAAGCGGGGGTCGCCGAACATCGCGGGGTGCTGCTCGCCGATGCCGACGACGAGCGCGTGGACCCCGGCGGCGGAAGCCTGTGCGTCGCCGGACGCAGCCCCCACGCCAGCGGAGGCAGCCGACACCCCCGCCGGCAGCGCCAGCACAACCACGAGCGTGCACGCGCCGAGGATCACCCGCAAACGCTTCACGAGGCGATCGTCTGGAACTCGCCGGTCTCGAAGTCCTGCGTGACGTCCTGCTCGATCTGCGCGGGCGAGGCTTCGGGGCGCAGCCGGCGCAGGCGCATCGCGTCGAGGCGGCGGAACTTGAGGATCTCCAGCACGTACACGAGGTAGACGGAGGCGACCGCGACGAACAGGGCGAGCGCGGCGATCACGAGCGTCCAGCCGAGGTAGAGGTGGCCTTTGTGGTCGCTGTAAGGGACGAAGCGCAGCGCCAGCGCGAAGCCGGCGAGCAGCAGCGTCCACCCGTACAGGTAGGCGATCGTGCGCCGGCGGGAGAAGCCGATGCGGGCCATGCGGTGGTGGAAGTGCTCGGAGTCGGAGGCATAGATCGGTCGCCGGTACTTCAAACGCTTCAGAACCACGAAGGTTGTGTCGAGAAACGGCACCGCGAGCAGAATCAAAGGCAGCACGAACGAGAGCACGACCTCGGTCTTGACCGCGCCCTCGACCGTCAGGCAGCCCATCAGCAGCCCGAGCAGGTTGGCACCGCAGTCGCCCATGAACGACGAGGCGGGCGGGAAGTTGTAGAGCAGGAAGCCGAGCGAGGCGCCGGCGATCAAAGCGGCGAGCACGCCGGAGGGCCACCGTTCGAGGTCGAACGCGATCACCGCGAGCGCGAGGGCGACGATCGCGCAGACCCCCGCGGCGAGGCCATCGACGCCGTCGGAGAAGTTGACGACGTTCATCAGCGCGACCAGCCCCACCACGGTGATCGCCGCGCCCGCGTTGGGGAAGTGCAGGGCGCCGACAAACGGCAGCGTGATCAGTTCGACGACGATCCCGTAGTGCACGACGATCAGCGCGGCGACGACCTGCCCGGCGAGCTTGACCAGCGGCGGCAGCTCGAAGCGGTCGTCGAACGCCCCGACCACCGTGATGAAGGCGGCGGCGATCAGCATCCCATGCCAGATCCGTTCGTCGGGCAGCCAGATCAGCCCCGCGAGCAGCGTCCCGGCGAAGATCGCGAGGCCCCCCAGCAGGGGAGTGGGCCGCTCGGAGAGCCCCCGCTCGCGCGGCGTATCGACCGCCCCGACCGCCACCGCGAGGCGCATCGTGAGCGGCGTCAGCAGCGCCGTCGCGACCGCGGCGGCGAGGAAGGCGTACAGCGCGTCGAGCCAGTGGGCGCTCATATGCTCGCGGAAAGCATCGCAGGCGAGGGCGTCGTACGCGCTCGCTGACCGAGGGCGTTCGGTGGGGGCGCATCCGCGCGCGGGGCTGTCGGGGGCCGGCCGGTTGGGCGCGGGGCTTCCGTGCCCCGCGACCGGCGCGTGTCGTGGCCGCCGCGCCCGATCTGCCGCCCGGGCGCCTCGACGACGCCCGGGGCTCAGCGCGGCGCTACTTCTTCTTCGGCCTGCCCTTCGCGGCCTTGTGATGCGCCTTCTTCTTGGCGGCCGTCTTCTTCTTGTGCTTTGCCTTTGGGCAGCCGGTGACCGAGATCTTCGTGCTCTGCTTGACGACGAGCCCGTTCTGGGCGACCAGTTCGGTGGGCATCAGCAGCTTCCCGGCGGCCTGGGCCTTGCAGAGGTTCCCGTTCGCCGAGAGCGCCGGGTATTCCCGCTCCGGGAGCGTGAGTTCGAAGCCGGAGAACGGGACGTCGGGCACGGTGTTGAACGACGCGGTCGTGATCCCGTTCTTGATCAGCGTTTCGCCATGCACCTGGACGGTCACGCCGTCCTCGCCCTTCAGCACGATGATCAGTTCCGGGTACCTCGCGCCACCATGCGATACGAAGTACGCCGGGCCGCTCAACGGGCCTTCCAGCACCGGGGTCTGGACAGTCGCTTCCCCGACGCGTGAGGCGACGGGGCAGCTTGCGGGGTTTTCCGCGAACACCTTATCCGTGCACGCCTTCTGCAGCGTTTTCAACGGGGACGGCAGCTGCGGCGGCAGCGACACCTTGACTTTCGCCACGTTCGCTTTCGTACCCTGCGCACCCACCGGGAGGGTCAGGGTGGCGTGCAGGCTCGCACCGTCCACCCGGGAGGTCTTCGCGCTGGTGGACACCTTGAATTCCGGTTTGAAGGACAGCGCCGCGCAGTTGGTGACCTGGAACGGTGTGCTGACGTTCGCGGTGGCACCTTCGCTGCTTTCCAGCTCCCCGGTGAGCTTCATCGGTTCGCAGCTGGTCGGGTTGAACACGAACCCCGGGCGGTTGACCGTCACGTTCACGTGCTGCAACTGCAACGGGATCCCATCGAGCATCGTCGGGAACTTGTCGCTCACGACAGTCAAGTGCGCATCGGTGGGGTCCACGTCCACCTTCGCACGGACCACCTCTGTCCCGAGGTTGAACGGGCCCGCCACTGCCGGGACGACTACGTCCACGCCGAACGGGTCGCCCTCGTAGGGGCCGGTGATGTACGCCTTCCCGGATTCGATCGAGTAGGGGTCGTTCCCCAGGCCGGCGCTTGCGATCACCTGCCCGATCTGGCTTTCCGCAGGACAATCCCCGCTCGCGGCCTGCGGTTCCTCACACAGCTTCACGCCGCGCAACCCCGCCGAGACCCCCGGAGGCAGCACGACCGAGAGCCTGCCGAGTTGCTGGTCGGCGTCGGGGCGGGTCATCGTCAGCGTCAACGGCGTGAACCCACCCGCCTGCACGCTCGTCGTGCCCGCCTCGAACCCCGGCTGAAACGACCTCGGGCTCGCACACGGCGACCCGTTCGGCCCCGAGGTGATATCGAACGTCGAATCAGATTCCACAGGGGTGGTGCCCGACCACGGCGTGAACAATGCCTTGGTCGTGTAGGACCCGCACGTCGGCGGGGTGCTCAACGGCGCGCGGGCGGACCCGAAGAAGTGCAGTTCGGACTGTTCCAGGGGCACATCCGGGATACCGGGGAACGTCGCTGTGATCTGCCCCGTCTGCTGATCTAGCGAGATTTCCCCCGGCTGCTTGACCAGCACACCCGACACCGGATCTTCAGCGACCAGATACAACGCCATCAGCGACCCGAACGGGTTCGCGTCCTGCGTCGCCAGATACGCCGCGCCTTCCAACGGGTTCGGCAACAACGGCGTCCTGACTTTGACCGTCCCGACCTTCGAGGCGTCCGGGCAGAACGCTTCCGCCGGCGCGCCTTTCGGCGCGGGCAACCCCGAGGTGAAGCGCAAATCCTCCGGCGGGGTGCTTTCCCCCGGCAGGTACCCGATCTGCGCCTCACTGCATGCTTCCAGGCCACCACCCCCCGCAGGGCTGATCGCCATGCCTTCCGGCAGCACCACCTTGACATCTTTGATATCCGACGGCGCGAGACCCGTCGGGTTCAGGACGCCTTCCTGCGGGACGTTCACGTCAGTCGTCAACCCACTCGGCGTACTAGCCGCCGAACCATCCGGTACGGCACTGATCGATGGTTCGAACGGCAACCGGTTGCAGCCCATCAACCCCAGCGGTTCACCCGGTATTTCTTCCAACAGCGATTCCCGCCCCTTCGTGAACACGCCTGGTTCACTCCACGAATCCGCTTCCACCGTCGTGCGCATACCCACAGGGCCAGAACACGACGTCGGCAACGTCAAAAACGGGATCAACCTCGGATGCACCGGTTCCACACATTCCCCAAACCCAAAGCCAACATCGAGGCATGCCCAGCCGCGCACTTTGTTGTGGCTCGGGTCGGCCGGCACTCCCCATAAAGTCACCTGGGCCCCGAGGAACCCTTTGAGCTCGGAGATATTGTTGACACTGACAACGACACCATAGTCGCCGCCCGTGCGAACCGACGTGTCCAGAATTATCGGAATATGGAGAAGGCTGAAACCGAACCTGGCAGGCTCACCAACCGATGGCACAAGATTGAACAGAGGCACGGTAGCGAAGATACTTGGGTTGAGACGAATCGATGCGATACCGATAGCGGCTTCCGCCGGACATCCGTTAATGCCATAGCCAAACACCGTGTCGAACTCTTGGCTGGTGCACTGTGGTGTCACCTGCGCGTTCCCGACCAAACCCGCGGGTAGAATGAAGTGCAGATCCTTCGTCAACGCGGGCAGCTGTTCCGGCCCTGATGTGTTCAGGGCTGTCGTGACCGTCAGCTGGAAAGGATGCGAGCCGGCCTGCGTATCGATCGAACCATCCTCGTTGGTTGGCACAAGCCGAAGATCTTCCACACCAAACGGGGCTGGGGTGGGGCTCACTGTCAACGAGTGGCGGGTCGTCGTGGGCGCCGCGCCGCCGCCACTGAGCGCCACTTCGTTGAGCAGCCCAGCAGGTGCGGTTGATGCGCTTTCGTCGACTTTGACGGTAATACCGATGTGAAGTTCCTGATAAGGCTGGAGGGTTCCCCTAGATACGCAGTGCACCGTCTGCGGTGTCACGATTTCACATCCTGGCGCTTCTTTCGCGGTCAATCCCGCCGGCAGCTTCTCGACGATCGCGATCGGGCTGGTTTCGCCGTTCGCCGGAGCGTCGCCGAGGTTGGTGATCTGCAGCAGAATTTCTCCTTCACCACCTGGCGGAAGGTTCGTCGGGAGGCTGGTCGTATTGACCGTCAACACAGGACTCAAGGCCAGTGCGGGTGCGGCGGAGAACGCAAAGACGACCAGGGCCAGAACAGGCACAAGCCAGACGGGGTGTTTTTGGTTGACGCTCATCGGCCTGGCCTCCGGTCGTTGCGAGCTTTCTTAGCTCTAGTGTTCTTCTTCTTCGCTTTGACGCATCGGCCGCGGCTGCGCTTCTTTCTCCTGGCGCACTTGACGGTCTTCTTCTTCGCGGCCTTCTTTGTTGCGGGGGGATTAGATTCCCGCCCACCCACGTTGCCCGCGCCGACGAACGTTGCGGTGGCCGGCGCCGCAAATATCCCGGGCTGCGGTGACGGCGCGGCCCTGCACGAGTCGGTCGTCGTACAGGCCGGTGAGACCGCGAGCGAGGACGGACACGGCGCGGTTTCCGTACACACCCGCGCGTCGTACATATCCGCCGTACCGTCCTTGTCCTGAGAGACGAGCCCGTCCTGGGTCGTGAAGAACACGTTACCGCCTTCTTCGCCGTCCGGTTCCTTGCCGCTCGCGTCGAAGAAGAGCGAATCGGTATTACCGGTCCCGGCCGAGACCAACCCGACACACCCACCGAGCTTTTCATTGAAGACGACACCTGCACCCTGGCCGTAAGAGGGCGGCCGGCAACTGCCCACGCCGACGGGGTCATACTCGTACACGTCATCGCGACCGTTGACATCGCGCGGCACGAGCGCATCGGAGCTGGTGAAGAGCAGGCGCCCCGACTCGTCCAGATACCGCGGCTGATGCCCGGTGCTGAGGTATCCACCACTCTCGGTCCAGCCCGGGATCACAGCCGCAAGCCAGCGACCTTCCCAGGCTTTAGCCGGGTCGATCGCGATCCCGGGGAATCCTTCCGGGTCATATTGGCCGACAGGTCTCGCGCCCGTCGGATCGCATGACGCGCAAAGGAGCCGGTTCGTTTCCGCGTCATACAAGTAGACCTCCTCGTCCGGTTCGCCGCTGATCGCGTCACGATTGTCGTACCCCGTCAGGCTGCGCCGCGACATGAAGGCCAGATAACGCCCGCTCGGCGAGACACGCGCCGCCTGACGCTGAAGAGCCTCCCGGGCCCTCTCTTCGGTACCTTCGGATGGGCCTCCTTCCAGCCCACTCGTGACGAACGTCGCGCTCCAAGAGCCGCTGCCGACGGGCGCTTCACGCAACAGGTACGTATTGCCAGAATCAACGATGTAGATCAAAGTACCGGCTTCGTTAGCTTCGAGAACATTTACATGTCCAGTCAGCCCGAGCGTCAGATCGGTAAGCCGTTCCCCTTCCGGGCGGGCCGGTTCGAACAAGTAGAGGTCACCTTCGTGAGCGTTACTCACGAGAGCATTGCTATCGGTGAAAAAGACGCGTGAGCCATCGCTGTTGGCAACCTGGAAGCCACCTCCACCCGCAGCCCCGCCACCGCTCTGCTTCGCGTCAACCTGAAGTGTTTCCCTCGTCGCCATATCGCGCGTGAATAGACTTCCTTCGCCGCTCCACACGACGCGCGTCCCGTCGTCGGAAATCGCATGCCTGGTAGCTGACACGTCGTCTCGGACTCCGAATGCGTGGCTACTATTGCCGAGCAACGTCATCCCGCCAGCGGGTTTTTCGTTTGGCAGCACGCTCACGAGGCGAGTTTCGCCGTTGGCCCACTCAAACAGTCCTTCCGCGTTCGGATAAGCTGGATCCAAGCCGACAGGACCGGGCCCAACGGATCCAAGTTCGGTAGGCTCGCCGAATACGACGTGACTGAGATCAGGCGTTGCGCCTTCAAATTTTACTTCTGGTAGCGGTTCGGATGTCACCACCGCGCGATACGTATTGGTCACATTGTCACGAAGATAGATCTCGTGGCGTCGTCCGACTTCCTGATGAATTTCGGGTGCCAACGAGGGCTCCAATGTTTCACCCAGTGGCGTTAGTAGAGCATGGGATAGATCCGGAGAGAAGCGCACATATTCTTCGCCCTCCGAGGAGTTGACTACGCCATAGCCGTGCTCGTGCGGGATGGCGATATCCAGCGAGGACCAGCCGCCGGCGCCGCGCGTCGAGAACATCTGTGTTGAGAATAGATTTCCCGCCGGGCTCGCCCCGACAGGAGCGCTTGTTATGTATGTGACGCTCGTCCCGTCTTCGGAGGCTTCCGTCGCATCACCGGCACCGAAAGTAACACCACCCCCGCCGATCCCGAGAACTTCGGCGCCGTCCTTCTGCGGCGGCGAGACCAGTTCGTAAGCGCGACCGTCGGGCAGCGCGAATTCTCCACCCGTCGTCTCCGTGGTGAACGTCTGGTCCGGGCCGTCTGTTCCACCGGCCGGACTCTGGGAATTGGCCGCGACCAGCCTGTAATGGTAGGTCGTACCAGGCTGCAAGCCCTGTATCGCCGCCGTCGCAGGGTGCAGGCTGTTATCGGCACCGATCGAGGGCGACTCTGGCGTGCTCTGCCCATGCGACGCGCTGGTCGTGTAGGGGCTCGTGTCGTATTCGAAGTGGTAGGTCGTTTCCGCGCCACCCGGATCGACTTCAGCATTCAGCTTCGCGGCGGTAGCGGTGACTTCGGTGGCGGAGGTGCCCGTGATTTTCAGGGGCACCGCCGGGGTCGTGAACGTCTGAGGCGGACTGACCTGTTCTTCGCCCGCCTTGTTGACGACACGCAGACAGAACGTGTACGTCGCGCCCGGGGACAGTTCGCTGACCTTCGCTTCGGCCGCTTCGTCTTCTCCCCCAGCCGGCGTTTTTTCATCGCCGGCCTGTTTTTCGTTTTCGCCGCGGCATTCCGTGGGCGCCTGGCGGTAGACGAATTCCGCGCTGCCCGGTTCGCTCGTGCGTTCGCTTTTGGGGTTGAGGACGCCGTGCAGCGTGGCTTCGGTTTCCGCGATCGGGTTCGCGGGCTTCGCTTCCGGAGCTTCCACGAACGGGAACGCCGTCGTGAACTGCTCGGCCGCGCCGACCACCGTTTCGCCTTTGATCCCGTTACGGGCGAGCAGACAGACCGTGTACTCGGTGCCCGCTTCCAAGCCCGACACGCTCTGCGTGACGCCTTCCATACCCCCGCCCAACGAGATGCCCGGCGATTCCGGCGCCCGGCTTTCCCCTTCGCACGTCGGGCTCGACTTCGCGTAGAGGAATTCGTAGGTGCCGAGTTCGTAGGTGCCCGCCGCGCCTTCTTTACCCGGGTTCAAGACACCTTGGAATATCGCTTCGCTCGCTTTGATCGATTCGACGGTGACCGGCCCCGGGGCTTCCGGCGGTGCCGCCAACACCGGAGCGCTCAACACGAGCAACACCCCCACCAACGCGCACAACGACACCGCACCAACCGACAACGACCTACGAATACCTACAGGCATATCTCCTCCTCCAAAACAGAGGGGAGCACCCCTCGATCGATGAACAACAACGCCTCGAGGGGCGCGGGACGACAAAGTCGTGAACTCGCGGACACGTGACGACCGGGCATCACGCGGCCTCGCTCTCAAAACGACTGTGGGCGCGGATGCTGCGCGCGACCAGCTCACCCTGCGCGGTCAACCGCCACGCATTCGGCTCACCCTTCGAATGCCCCAAGCCGCTGTTCGCCAACAACCCCAGGCGCTCCAGACGACGCAACAGCTTCGAGACCTGCCCGGGGTCCTGGATACCCGCGAAATCCCCGACCTCGCGATTACTCGGCGCCGAACCCCTCCCCACCAGCTCCGCGACACCCTCCAGCACCCGTGAGGTGCGATACGTCAACCGCATCGGGACGCTCTCCAACGGGTCAGCCACCACCCGCTCACTCAACGCCGGACGCTGCGCGGACCGCGGCGTCACCGCACGCGGGGCAGGGGCATCCTGCTCACGCCGCGCCGCCGCCGGCCCCAGATACGGCAGCACGATCATCCCCATCAACTCACCCAAAAGCTCCGTCAACGGACCGCGCTGACCCTTCAACAGCCGCGCATACACGATCCCAAACGTGGCGCCCACCAAGCCCTCCGCCGTCAACCGCGTGCACCTGCCGGCGCGCGGGCTCTCACGACCCTCGTCAACCACCGCCACCAGCCTCCCCAGAACCTCCTCGCGGCGCGCCAACACGCCCGGGCTGCCGCTCAACGCCTGCACCACACACACCCGCGCGAGCACCGGCTCACGATCGAAAAACGCCAAGATCACCCACAACCCCTGGCGCACCCGCTCACGCCACCCCAAACCCTCCAAACCCGCCTCGGCGAGCTCCCGGGCGATCACACCGAGAATGTCCTCCAGCACCGCCGCCAGACACTCATCGCGGTTCGCGAACGTCTCATAGAACGTCCGCCGCGAAATCCGCGACCGCGCGACGACATCCGCGACCGTCGTATTCCCCCACCCCAGCTCATCCACCGCACGGACCGCCGCGGCCAGCAGCCGCGAACGCTGAATCTCCGCGACCTGCGCACCCTGCTCCCCAGCATCGCGCCCCGCGGCCCGACCACGCCTACGCGCCCCGATCGGCTGCGGCCGGCGCCCCACACCAGCACCCACGCGCGCGGCCATCACGCCACGCCCCTACAGCCCGTGCCCGTGTGAAGCCCACCCCCGCGCAGCGGGTCAAACCGGCGCTTCGAGACTAGACGATTACCAGGCCCAGACTCAAATGCCCAAGGGCAAGAGAGAGAGAGAGAGAGAGAGATGCGACAGCGCCAAGCTGGCGCATCTAGCATCACCCTCAAGGCAACGCGCTGCGACTCCCATCACGTTTCTCCCTCTTGAAACCACGCTTGATTCAGCTCCCTCTCAAATTACGACCCAGATCCCTCTACCCAACATACACTCCGCGAGCGCTAAACGTCAACCGCGAAACGCGCCTACCCAACCCGATCCTATGTCCGCGACGCCCGTGGCTTGACACGACCATCGCACAGGCAACCATACACCACCCCTCGCCCCGTTGTCAATACCCAAACGGCCAGGCTACGTTCCTCACGCCCACGGGCTGACGGCGGCCCATCTGCTACCGCGGCGCTACTTCCTCTTCCGCTTGCCCCTGGCGGCCTTGTGATGCGCCTTCTTCTTGGCGGCCTGCTTGTGCTTCGGGCGGGCGGGTGGGCATCCCTTCACCGAGATCTTCGTGCTCTGCTTGACCGCGAGCCCGTTCTGGGCGACCAGTTCGGTCGGCATCAGCAGCTTCCCGGCGGCCTGGGCCTTGCAGAGGTTCCCGTTCGCCGAGAGCGCAGGGTATTCCCGCTCGGGGAGCGTCAGTTCGAACCCGGAGAACGGGACGTCCGGGACCGTGTTGAACGACGCGGTCGTGATCCCGTTCTTGATCAGCGTTTCGCCGTGCACCTGGACGGTCACGCCGTCCTCGCCCTTCAGCACGATGATCAGTTCCGGGTACCTCGCGCCGCCGTGGGACACGAAGTACGCCGGGCCCGACAGGGGGCCTTCCAGCACCGGGGTCTGGACCGTCGCTTCCCCGACCCGCGACGCGAGCGGGCAGTTCGCGGGGTTTTCCGCGAACACCTTTTCCGTGCACGCCTTCTGCAGCGTTTTCAACGGGGACGGCAGCTGCGGCGGCAGCGACACCTTGACCCTCGCAACATTCGATTTGGTGCCCTGCGCCCCCGCAGGCAACGTCAGCGTCGCGTGCAGGCTCGCACCATCCACCCGGGAGGTCTTCGCGCTGGTGGACACCTTGAATTCCGGTTTGAACGACAGCGCCGCACAGTTCGTGACCTGAAACGGTGTGCTGACGTTCGCGGTAGCACCTTCGCTGCTTTCAAGCTCCCCCGTCAGCTTCATCGGTTCGCAGCTGGTCGGGTTGAACACAAACCCCGGACGGTTGACCGTCACGTTCACGTGCTGCAACTGCAACGGGATCCCATCCAACATCGTCGGGAACGCATCGCTCACCACCGTCAAATGGGCGTCCGTGGGATCCACGTCCACCTTCGCACGCACCACCTCGGTCCCAAGGTTGAACGGGCCCGCGACCGCTGGAACGACGACGTCCACCCCGAACGGGTCGCCCTCATACGGGCCGGTGATGTACGCCTTCCCGGATTCGATCGAGTACGGGTCGTTCCCCAGGCCGGCGCTCGCGACGACCTGCCCGATCTGGCTTTCCGCAGGGCAGTCCCCCGTGGCGGCCTGTGGTTCCTCACAGAGCTTCACACCGCGCAACCCCGCCGAGACCCCTGGTGGGAGCACTACCGAGAGCCTGCCGAGCTGCTGGTCGGCGTCGGGGCGGGTCATCGTCAGCGTCAGCGGCGTGAACCCACCGGCCTGCACGCTTGTCGTCCCAGCCTCGAACCCGGGCTGGAATGGCCGCGGGCTCGCACACGCGCCCCCGTTCGGCCCCGAGGTGATCTGGAACGTCGATTCCGACTGCGCAGGGGTGGTGCCCGACCACGGCGTGAAGGACGCCTTGGTCGCGTAGGACCCGCAGGTCTGTGGGGTGCTCAACGGCGCGCGGGCGGACCCGAAGAAGTGCAGTTCGGACTGTTCCAGGGGCACATCCGGGATGCCGGGGAACGTCGCGGTGATCTGCCCCGTCTGCTGATCCAGCGAGACTTCCCCCGGCTGCTTGACCAACACACCCGACACCGGATCTTCAGCGACCAGATACAACGCCACCAACGACCCGAACGGGTTCGCATCCTGCGTCGCCAGATACGCCGCACCTTCCAACGCATTCGGCAACAACGGCGTCCTGACTTTGACCGTCCCGACCTTCGCGGCGTCCGGGCAAAACGGTTCAGCCGGCGCGCCTTTCGGCGCGGGCAACCCCGACGTGAAGCGCAAATCCTCCGGCGGGCTGCTTTCCCCCGGCAGATACCCGATCTGCGCATCGCTGCACGCTTCCAACCCACCACCACCCGCCGGGCTGATCGCCATGCCTTCCGGCAGCACCACCTTTACATCTTTGATATTCGACGGCGCGAGACCCGTCGGGTTCAGGACACCTTCCTGCGGGACGTTCACGTCAGTCGTCAACCCCGTCGGAGTGCTCGCCGCCTGGCTGTCCGGCGCGACACCGATCGATGGGTCGAACGGCAACCGGTTGCAACCCGTCAGCCCCAGTGGTTCACCAGGTATTTCTTCCAACAGCGATTCCCGCCCCTTCGTGAACACCCCGGGTTCACTCCACGAATCCGCTTCCACCGTCGTGCGCATACCCGCAGGCCCCGCACACGACGTCGGCAAAGTCAAAAACGGAATCAACCTGGGATGCGCCGGCGCCACACATTCACCAATGCCCAATAGGCATTCCCAGCCGCGCACATCGTTGTGGCTGGGGTCGGCCGGCACTCCCCAGAATGTCACCCGGCTTCCGAGGAACCCTTTGAGCTCGGAGATGTTGTTGACACTGATAACGACACCATAGTCGCCACCCGTGCGAACCGCCGTGTCCAGAATCACCGGAAAACCGTAAAGGCTGAAGCCGAACCTGGCAGGCTCACCAACCGCCGGCACAAGGTTGAACAGAGGTATCGTAAAGGTGCCCCCGCCCGGTTCGCTGAAATAGAGCGTTGCGATACCGATAGCGGTTTCCGCAGGACATCTATTAAGGGGAACGCCCGCGTCGAACTCTTGGCTGGTGCACTGCGGTAGCACCTGCGGATTACCGACCAACCCCGCGGGTAGACTGAAGTGCAGATCCTTCGGCAACGCTACCGGCTGAGATCCCGGCAATGTGTTCAGGGCCACCGTGGTCGTCAGCTGGAAAGGATGCGAGCCGGCCTGCGTATCGATCGAACCATCCTCGTTGGTGGGCAGGAGCCGCAGGTCTTCCACACCAAACGAGGCGGGGGTGGGACTCACCGTCAACGCGTGGCGGGTCGTCGTGGGCGCCGCGCCGCCGCCGCTCAGAGCCACTTCGTTGACCAGCGCGCCAGGTGCCGTTGACGCGCCTTCTTCGACCTTGACCCCAATGCTGATGGCAAGTTCCTGATAAGGCGGGAGGTTCCCTCTAGAGACGCAGTGCACCGTCTGCGGTGTCACGATTTCACATCCTGGCGCTTCTTTCGCGACCAACCCGGGCGGCAGCTTCTCGGCGATCACGATCGGGCTGATTTCGCCGTTCGCGGGAGCGTCGCCGAGATTGTTGATCTGCAGCAGAATTTCTCCTTCACCGCCCGGCGGGAGGTTGGTCGGGCGGCTGACGGTGTCGAGCGTCAACACAGGACTCGAGGCGAGCGCGGGTGCAGCGGAGAACGCAACGCCGAGCAGGACCAGAGCTGGCAGGAGGAACAGGGCATGCTTGAATCCAGCCACGCGACTCGGCTGGGTGGTCACTTTCTCAGTCGTGCTCATGACTTTGCCCTCCCGCTGTGGCCGGCTTTCTTTGCCCGCTTCGACTTCTTCATTGGTTTCTTTACGCACTTCCTCTTCCTATTCTTTGCAAACCCTTTCTTGCATTTGACTGTCTTCTTCGTGGTCTTCTTCGCGACCGTCGGCGGAGGAGCGTTGCCGGCGCCCGCGAACGTCGCACTCGATGGGGCGCCGAACACACCGGGCTGCGGTGACGGCGCGGCCCTGCACGAGTCGGTCGTCGTACACGCCGGTGGTGAAACCGCAAGCGAAGCCGGGCACGGCGCGGTTTCAGTACACACCCGCGCGTCGTACATGTCCGCCGTACCGTCCTTGTCCTGAGAGACGAGCCCGTCCTGGGTCGTGAAGAACACGTTAGCGCCTTCTTCGCCGTCCGGTTCCCTGCCGCTCGCGTCGAAGAAGAGCGAACCGGTATTACCGGTCCCGGCCGAGATCAACCCGACACACCCACCGAGCTTTTCTTCATTGAAGACCACACCTGCACTCTGGCCGTAAGACGGCGGCCGGCAACTGCCCACACCGACGGGGTCATACTCATACACGTCATCGCGCCCGTTGACATCGCGCGGCACGAGCGCGTCGGAGCTCGTGAAGAGCAGGCGCCCCGAGTCGTCCAGGTAACGCGGCTGATGCCCGGTGCTGAGTCGTTCACCACTCTCGGTCCAGCCTGGGATCACAGCCGCAACCCAGCGACCTCCCCAGGTATTAGCCGGGTCGATCGCGATCCCGGGGAATGCTTCCGGGTCATATTGACCGACAGGTCTCGCGCCGGTCGGATCGCATGACGCGCAGAGGAGCCGGTTCGTTTCCGCGTCATAGAGGTAGACCTCCTCGTCCGGTTCGCCGCTGATCGCGTCACGATTGTCGTACCCCGTCAGGCTGCGCCGCGACATGAAGGCCAGATAACGCCCGCTCGGCGAGACACGCGCCGCCTGACGCTGAAGAACCTCCGCGGCCCGCTCTTCGCTACCGCTTGATGGGCCTTCTTCCAGCCCACTCGTGACGAACGTCGAGCTCCAAGAGCCGTCGCCGACGGACGCTTCACGCAACAGGTACGTATTGCCAGAAACAACGATGTAGATCGAAGTACCGGCTTCGTTAGCTTCGAGAACCTTCACCGGTCCAGTCAGCCCGAGCGTCAGATCGGTAAGCCGTTCCCCTTCCGGGCGGGCCGGTTGGAACATGTAGAGGTCGCCTGCGTGAGCATTCGTCACGAGGTCATTGCCATCGGTGAAGAAAATGCGCGAACCGTCGCTGGTGGCAAGCTGGAAGCGGCCTCCACCCGCAACGCCGCCACCACTCTGCACCGCATCCACCTGAAGTGTTTCGCGCGTCGACATATCGCGCGTGAATAGACTTCCTTGATCCGGTTCTACTTGATCATCACTCCACACGACTCGCGTCCCGTCGTCTGAGATCGCATGCCTGGTAGCTGACACATCGTCTGCGGCGGCTGTGGCTTCGGATCTACTACTGCCCAGCAACGTCAGCCCGCCAGCGGATTTTTCGTTGGGCAGCACGCTAACGAGACGAGTTTCGCCCATCGCCCACTCAAAGAGCCCTTCCGCGTTCGGGTAATGTGGATCCAAGCCGACAGGACCGCCGGGCAGAACAGTACTGCGGCTGGTAGGACCGCCGAATACGACGTGACTGAGATCGGGTGTCGCGCCTTCAAATTTTACTTCCGGTAGCGGTTCGGACGTTACTACCGCGCGATACGTATTGGTCGCATTGTCACGAAGATAGATCTCGTGGTTGGTCCCGACTTCCTGATGGATTTCGGGCGCCAACGGCGGCTCCACTATTCCACCCAGTATTGGCCTTAGTAGAGCATGGGATAGATCCGCAGAGAAGCGCATATATTCTTCGCCATTCGAGGATCCGACTACGCCATGGCCGTGCTCGTGCGGGGTGGCGATGTCCAGCGAGGACCAGCCGCCGGCGCCGCGCGTCGAGAACATCTGTGTTGAAAATATATTGCCTGGCGGGCTCGCACCGACGGGAGCGCTTGTTATATATGTGACGCTCGTGCCGTCTTCGGAGGCTTCCGTCGCATCACCGGCAGGGATAGTAATACCGCCCCCGCCGATCCCGAGGACTTCGGCGCCGTCCTTCTGCGCCGGCGAGACCAGTTCGTAGGCGCGACCGTCGGGAAGCGCGAATTCTCCACCCGTCGTCTCGGTGGTGAATGTCTGGTCCGGGCCATCTGCTCCACCTGGCGGGCTCTTAGGATTGGTCGCGACGAGCCTGTAGTGGTAGGTCGTACCAGGCTGCAAGCCCTGTATCGCCGCCGTCGCAGGGTGCAGGCTGTTATCGGGGCCGATCGAGGGCGACTCGGGGGTGCTCTGCCCGTGAGGCGCGCTGGTCGTGTAGGGGCTCGTGTCGTATTCGAAGTGGTATGTCGTTTCCGCGCCACCCGGATCGACTTCGGCATCCAGCTTTGCGGCGGTGGCGGTGACTTCAGTGGCGGAGGTGCCCGAGATTTCCAGGGGCACCGCCAGGGTCGTGAACGTCTCAGGCGAGCTGACCTGTTCTTCCCCCGCCTTGTTGACGACACGCACACAGAACGCGTACGTCGCGCCCGGGGACAGTTCGCTCACCTTGGCTTCGGCCGCTTCCCCTTCATGCCCTTCCGGCGTCTCTTCAGCGCCGGCCTGTTTTTCGTTTTCGCCGCGGCATTCTGTGGGCGACTGCCGGTAGACGAATTCCGCGCTCCCCGGTTCGCTCGCGCGTTCGCTCTTGGGGTCAAGGACACCATGCAGCGTCGCTTCGGTCGCCGCGATCGGGGTCGCGGGCTTCGCTTCCGGAGCTTCCACGAACGGAAACGCCGTCGTGAAGTGCACCGCCGGGCCGACCACCGTTTCGCCTTTGGTCCCGTTACGCGCTAGCAAACAGACCGTGTACTCCGTGCCCGCTTCCAAGCCCGACACGCTCTGCGAAACGCCTTCCATCCCACCGCCCAACGAGATACCCGGCGATTCCGGCGCCCGGCTTTCCCCTTCGCACGTCGCCGGCGACTTCTTGTAGAGGAATTCGTAGGTGCCGAGTTCATAGGTGCCCGCCGCGCCTTCTTTACCCGGGTTCAAGACACCAAGGAACGTCGCTTCGCTCGCCGTGACCCCTTCCACCGTGACAGGCGCCGGAGCTTCCGGGGGCGCCGCCAACGCCGGAGCGCTCGACACGAGCAACACCCCCACCAACGCACACAGCGACACCACGCCAAGCGAAAACGACCTACGAATACCTACAGGCATATCTCCTCCTCCAAAACAGAGGGGAGCACCCCTCGATCGATGAACAACAACGCCTCAAGAGGCGCGGGACGACAAAGTCGTGAACTAGCCGACACGTGACGGCCGGGCATCACGCGGCCTCACTCTCAAACCGGCTATGCAGGCGAATGCTCCGCGCGACCAACTCACCCTGCGCAGTCAACCGCCACGCATTCGGCTCACCCTTCAAATGCCCCGGGCCACTGTTCGCCAGCAGCCCCAGACGCTCCAAACGCCGCAACAGCTTCGAAACCTGCCCCGCATCATGAATATCCGCGTATTCCCCGACCTCACGGTTGCTCGCAGCCGGATTCTCAGCCACACCCTCCAACACCCGCGAAGTGCGATACGTCAACCGCATCGGCACGCTCTCCAACGGATCGGCCGCAGCCCGCACAAAGCCCGCCGCACCACCCACCCCGCGCGCAGCCGACGCTGGGGTAGCGGCCGGCGCCGGGCGCGCCAGCTCACGCCGCGCCGCCGCCGGCCCCAGGTAAGGCAGCGCGATCATCCCCATCAACTCACCCAACAGGCCGGTCAACGGCTCGCGCTCACCCCGCAACAACCGCGCATACACGATCCCAACCGCCGCACCAACCAAACCCTCCGCCGTCAACGGCGTGCACTCACCCCCACGCGCCCCCTCGCAGCGACCCTCATCGACTACCGCCGCCAGCCGCCCGAGAACCTCCTCACGACGCTCCAACACACCCGGGCCACCACTCAACGCCCCCACCACACACACCCGCGCCAAAACCGGCTCACGATCGAAGAACCCAAGGATCGTCCACAACCCCCGACGCACCCGCTCACGCCACACCAAACCCTCCAAGCCCGCCACGGCGAGCTCCCCCGCGATCACACCGAGGAGATCCTCAAAGACCGCGGACAGACACTCCTCGCGGTTCGCGAACGTCTCATAGAACGTCCGCCGCGAAATCCTCGAGCGCGCGACGATATCCGCGACCGTCGTATTCGCCCACCCCAGCTCATCCACCGCCCGCACCGCCGCCGCCAACAACCGCGAACGCTGAATCTCCGCCAGCCGCGCACCCTGACCCTCGACGCCCCGCCCACCCGCGCGAGCGTTCCTGCGCGCCGTGCCTGGCGCCGGCTGTCGCAACACACCCACACCCCGCGAGACACCCCCACCTCGCGGCACACCCTCACCACCGGTACCTGTGCGCGAGGCCATCACGCCACGCCCCAGACCGTGAGAGGCCCAACCCCGCGCAGCGGGTCAAACCGGCGCTTCGAGACTAGACGATTGCCAGGCCCAGACTCAAATGCCCAAGGGCAAGAGAGAGAGAGAGAGAGAGAGTGCGACAGCGCCAAGCTGGCGCATCTAGCATCACCCTCAAGGCAACGCGCTGCGACTCCCATCACGTATCTCCCTCTCGAAACCACGCTTGCTCAGCTCCCTCTCAAGTTCTCGACCCAAGTCCCTCTACCCAACATACACTCCGCGAGCGCTTGATGTCAACCGCGAAACGCGCCTACCCAACCCGATCCTATGTCCACACCGCCACCACCCAGGATGACGATGCCAAAGGCAATCGTATACACCACCTGCTCACTTGTCAAGACCCAAACGGCGGGGCTACCTTCCTCTTCGCCCGCAGGCTGACGGCGGCCATTTGCTACGGCCTGGGTGCTGGGGGCATCCGTGCCAAGCCACAGGGGCTTTCGCTCGTGGACCGTGCGTGCCTCGTCCAGTGCTATCTGCTCGCCAGTTTTTTGCTATCCTGAGCCGATGAGCACGCAGACACGACGTAAGACCTCCTTTGCGGTGGATTTCGCCAAGGTGGACGCCGCCAAGGACATCCTCGGCACCACCTCGCTCACCGACACCGTGGACGTGGCGCTGGACGAGGTCATCAAGCTGAAGCAACGCCAACGGTTGGTGGAGCTGCTGTTCACTCCCGGCGCGCTCGCCCTCGATGACCCCAAGACGATGGCCGGCGCCTGGCGCTGAGCGGTCGGTCCAGGTGCTGAGCCACCTTGCCGACAAGAGCGCCCTGACCCGGCGCGACACACGCCCCCCGGTCCGCGAGATCATCGAGCCGCTGCTACTCGCCGGCGCAATCGCCACGTGCGGCATCGTCGATCTCGAGCTGCTCTTCAGCGCCACGAGCCCGACCGCATATATAGAGCTCGCCTCGACGCTCCGCGCACTGCCACGCATCCACATAACCGAGGCCATCATCGATCGTGCGCTGGCCGTCCAGGCACTGCTCGCAGAGCGATCACAACACCGAGCAGTGCCCCTGCCCGATCTCCTCATCGCCGCCTGCGCTGAGACCACGGGCCTGACTGTGCTCCACTACGACGCCGACTTCGACCGCATCGCCGCACTCACCGGCCAACCCACGCAATGGGTCGTGCCACGCGGCAGCGTGCCCTGAGCCGCCGGGTCGTCGTGGATGACGGACCCTCTGAGCCTGCCCCGAGCTGCCGTAAGGGCACACTCTCACGCCTTCAACAACTCGACCTTGCAGCTGAGCGCCGCGACCGCGAAGCCTGTACCACCTCGGTGGTATACCTCGCCGCACCGAGCCCACGGTCCTGCCCCGCTGGGCGGCGACCCGCGACGCCGGCCTGCTCGCCGTCTGCCCGGTCCGTCGCCTACCGCTTCTTGTGGCCGCGCCCCCTGCGCGCGTTGCGCTTGGCCTTCTTCGCCGCCTTCTTCTTGTGCTTCGGGCAACCGGTGACCGAGATCTTCGTGCTCTGTTTGACCGCGAGCCCGTTTTGGGCGACCAGTTCGGTTGGCATCAGGAGCTTTCCGGCGGCCTGGGCCTTGCAGAGGTTCCCGTTCGCTGAGAGCGCGGGGTATTCCCGCTCGGGGAGCGTCAGTTCGAAGCCGGAGAACGGGACGTCGGGCACGGTGTTGAACGACGCGGTCGTGATCCCGTTCTTGATCAGCGTTTCCCCATGCACCTGGACGGTCACGCCGTCCTCGCCCCTCAGCACGATGATCAGTTCAGGGTACCTCGCGCCACCATGGGAGACGAAGTACGCCGGGCCAGACAAGGGACCTTCCAGCACCGGGGTCTGCACCGTCGCTTCGCCAACCCGCGACGCGAGGGGGCAGCTGGCGGGATTTTCCGCGAACACCTTCTCCGTGCACGCCTTCTGCAGCGTTTTCAACGGCGAGGGCAGCTGCGGCGGCAGCGACACCTTGACCCTCGCGACATTCGCTTTCGTACCCTGCGCCCCCGCAGGCAACGTCAGCGTCGCGTGCAAGCTCGCACCATCCACCCTCGAGGTCTTCGCGCTGGTCGACACCTTGAATTCCGGTTTGAACGACAGCGCCGCACAGTTCGTGACCTGAAACGGCGTGCTGACGTTCGATGTGGCACCTTCGCTGCTTTCCAGCTCCCCCGTCAGCTTCATCGGTTCGCAGCTGCTCGGGTTGAACACAAACCCCGGACGGTTCACCGTCACGTTCACGTGCTGCAACTGCAACGGGATACCGTCCAGCATCGTCGGGAACTTGTCGCTCACGACAGTCAGGTGCGCATCGGTGGGGTCCACATCCACCTTCGCGCGGACTACCTCGGTCCCTAGGTTGAACGGGCCCGCGACCGCGGGGACGACGACGTCCACCCCGAACGGGTCACCCTCATACGGGCCGGTGATGTACGCCTTCCCGGATTCGATCGAGTACGGGTCATTCCCGAGACCGGCGCTCGCGACGACCTGCCCGATCTGGCTCTCCGCCGGACAGTCCCCGGCGGCGGCCTGCGGTTCCTCACAGAGCTTCACACCGCGCAACCCCGCCGAGACCCCCGGCGGGAGCACGACCGAGAGCCTGCCAAGTTGCTGGTCGGCGTCGGGGCGGGTCATCGTCAGCGTCAACGGCGTGAACCCGCCGGCCTGCACGCTTGTCGTCCCAGCCTCGAACCCGGGCTGGAACGGCCTCGGGCTCGCACACGCGCTCCCATTCGGACCCGAGGTGATATCCAACGTCGAACTCGATTCCACCGGCTGGCTGCCCGACCACGGCGTAAACAATGCCTTCGTCGTGTACGACCCGCACGTCGGCGGGGTGCTCAACGGCGCCCTCGCGGACCCGAAGAAGTGCAGTTCGGACTGTTCCAGGGGCACATCCGGGATACCCGGGAACGTCGCCGTGATCTGCCCCGTCTGCTGATCCAGCGAGACTTCCCCCGGCTGCTTGATCAGCACACCCGACACCGAGTCTTCGGCGACCAGATACAACGCCATCAGCGACCCGAACGGGTTCGCGTCCTGCGTCGCCAAGTAGGCCGCGCCTTCCAACGGATTCGCCAACAGCGGCGTCCTGACCTTGACCGTCCCGACCTTCGCGGCATCCGGGCAGAACGGTTCCACCGGCGCGCCTTTCGGCGCGGGCAACCCCGACGTGAAGTGCAAATCCTCCGGCGGGCTGCTTTCCCCCGGCAGGTACCCGATCTGCGCATCGCTGCATGCTTCCAGGCCACCACCCCCCGCAGGGCTGATCGCCATGCCTTCCGGCAGCACCACCTTTACATCTTTGATATTCGACGGGGCTAGACCCGTCGGGTTCAGGACGCCTTCCTGCGGGACGTTCACGTCGGTCGTCAACCCCGTCGGAGTGCTCGCCGCCTGGCTGTCCGGTGCGACACCGATCGATGGTTCGAACGGCAACCGGTTGCAACCCACCAGCCCCAGCGGTTCACCAGGTATTTCTTCCAACAGCGATTCCCGCCCCTTCGTGAACACGCCGGGTTCACTCCACGAATCCGTTTCCACCGTCGTCCGCATACCCGCGGGACCAGAACACGACGTCGGCAAAGTCAAAAACGGAATCAACCTGGGACCCACCGGTTCTACACACGGCACCGGTTCAAAGTTCAGAACAGTCTTCCAGAGGCAGCCCCAGCCGCGCACATTGTTGTGGCTGGGATCGGCCGGCACTCCCCAGAACGTCACTTGTGCCCCGAGGAACGCAATGGTCTGAGAGATGTTGTTGACACTGACGACGACACCATAGTCGCCACCCGTGCGAACCGCCGTGTCCAGAATCACCGGAAAATGGGCAATGCTGAGGCCGAACCTGGCCGGCTCACCAACCGACGGCACAAGATTGAACAGAGGTACCGTACCAAATTGACCGCTGCGGAAACGCACGTTCGCGACACCAATAGCGGTTTCCGCAGGACATGCACTAATAGTGAAGGCGCCGAAAGCGCCGAACTCTTGGCTGGTGCACTGCGGTATCACCTGCGGATTGCCGACCAAACCCGCGGGTAGACTGAAGTGCAGATCCTTCGTCAACGCTACCGGCTGAGATCCGGGCAATGTGTTCACGGCTACCGTGGTCGTCAGCTGGAAAGGGTGCGAGCCGGCCTGCGTATCTATCGAACCATCTTCGTTCGTTGGCACAAGGCGAGAATCTTCCACACCAAACGAGGCAGGGGTGGGACTCACTGTCAACGCGTGGCGGGTCGTCGTGGGCGCCGCGCCCCCGCCGCTGAGCGCCACTTCGTTAACCAGCCCACCAGATGCGCTGTTTTCGACCTTGACCGTAATATTGATTCTAAGTTCGGTATATGGCTGGAGGATCCCCCTAGCGACGCAGTGCAACGTTTTAAGTTCGCATTCTGCACCCGAGATCGCGGTCGCGACCAATCCCGCAGGCAGCTTCTCGGTGATCGCGATCGGATTGATTTCGCCGTTCGCCGGAGCGTCGCCGAGATTGTTGATCTGCAGCAGAATTTCTCCTTCACCGCCCGGCGGAAGGTTGGTTGGGACGCTGACGGTGTTGACCGTCAACACGGGACTCGCGGCAAGTGCGGGTGCGGCGGAGAACGCGAAGACGACCAGGACCAGAGCAGCCACAAGCCAGACGGGGTGTTTTTGGTTGACGTTCATCGGCCTGGCCTCCGGTCGTTGCGAGCTTTCTTAGCTCTAGGTCTCTTCTTCTTCGCTTTGGCGCATCGGCCGTGGGTGCGCTTCTTTCCCTTGGCGCACTTGACGGTCTTCTTCTTAGCGGTCTTCCTCTTCGCGGAAGGTGTGGGGGTCACGTTGCCCGCGCCGGCGAAGGTCGCACTCGATGGGGCGCCGAACACACCGGGCTGCGGCGACGGTGCGACCCTGCACGAATCGGTCGTCGTACAAGCCGGTGAGACCGCAAGCGAGGACGGGCACGGTTCCGCTTGCGTACACGCCCGTGCGTCGTACATATCCGCCGTACCGTCTTTATCTTGAGAAACGAGGCCGTCCTGGGTCGTGAAGAACACGTCGTTTCCGCTCGCGCTCGCATCGAAGAAGAGCGAATCGGTATTGCCGGTTCCGGCCGAGATCAACCCGACGCAGCCACCGAGCGTTCTATTGAAGACGACACTTGCACCCTGGCCGTAGGAGGGCGGCCGGCAACTGCCCACACCCACCGGGTCATACTCGTACACGTCGTCGCGACCGTTGACATCGCGCGGCACCAGCGCATCGACGCTGGTGAAGAACAGGCGCCCCGAGTCGTTCAAGTAGCGCGGCTGATGCCCGGTGCTGCGACGCCCACCATCCTCGGTCCAGCCCGGGATCACAGCCGCAACCCAGCGACCCCGCCACGTGTTAGCCGGGTCGATCGCGATCCCGGCGACAAAGGGTTCTTCGTTGTCATATTGGCCGACAGGCCTCGCGCCGGTCGGATCGCATGACGCACAAGCAAGCCGGTTCGTTTCCGCATCATATTGATAGACCTCCTCGTCCGGTTCGCCGCTGATCGCGTCGCGATTGTCGTACCCTGTCAGGCTGCGCCGCGACATGAAGGCCAGAAAACGCCCGCTCGGCGAGACACGCGCCGCCTGACGCTGAAGAGGCTCACTGGCCCTCCCTTCCTTACCTTCGGATGGGCCTGCTTCCGCCCCGCCCGCGACGAAAGTCACACTCCACGCGCCACCACCAGCCGAAGAGTCCCGCAGAAGATAGAGATTACAGGCGCTCGGGACAGCTTCGCCATTATGCCCTGGTTCGGTTCCCGTACATGGCGTCGCCGATTCACCCTCGCTATTCGGCGCACTGGCAAGCACACCCGGCGTCCTCACGTAGATCGACGTGCCCGCTTCGTTGGCTTCGAGAACATTTACATGTCCAGCCCCGAGCGTTAGATCGGTAAGCCGTTCTCCTTCTGGGCGTGCCGGTTCGAACATGTAGAGGTCGCCGCCTTCAGCACCAGTCACGAGAGCATTGACATCGGTAAAGAAGACGCGCGAGCCATCGCTGTTGGCGACCTTGAAGGCGCCTCCACCCGAAACCCCGCCACCACTCTGCACCGCATCCACTTGAAGCGTTTCCCCCGTCACCATATTACGAGTGAACAGACTTCTCCCTGTTTCTTTATCATAAATATTCCACACGACCCGCGTCCCATCGTCTGAGATCGCATGCCTGGTAGCTGACACATTCAGGCTGAATCCGGACACAGTACTACTGCCCAGCATCGTCAGCCCGCTAGCGGGTTTTTTGTTGGGCAGCACGCTCACGAGCCGAGTTTCCCCGTTGGCCCACTCCCAAAGTCCTTCCGCGTTCGGATAATTTGGATCCAAGCCGACAGGACCGCCGGGCAGAACACCACCAAAGATGCTAGGCCCTCCGAACACGACGTGACTGAGATCAGGCGTTGCGCCTTCAAAATTTGTTTCTGGTAGCGGTTCGGATGTTACCACCGCCCGAAACGTATTAGTCACATTGTTACGAAGATAGATCTCGTGGAAGCTCCCGACTTCCTGATGAATTTCGGGCGCCAACGGCGGCTCCAGTGCTTCCCTTAGTAGCGGCACCAGTAGAGCATGGGATAGATCGGGAGAGAAGCCCAGATATTCTTCGCCGCTGCTGAGCGTGATCCCTTCGATGCTGTGCTCGTGCGGGGTGGCGATATCCAGCGAGGACCAGCCACCCGCGCCGCGCGTCGAGAGCATCTGTGTTTGAAGCAGGTTTCCGGGCGGGCTCGCCCCGACCGGCCCGCTCGCGATATATGTGACGCTCGTGCCGTCTTCGGAGGCTTGCGTCGCATCACCGACAGCCGGCGTAACACCACCCCCGCCGATCCCGAGGACTTCTGCGCCGTCCTTCTGCGGCGGCGAAACGAGTTCGTAACCACGACCGTCGGGAAGCGCGAATTCTTCACCCGTCGTCTCCGTGGTGAACGTCTGGTCGAGGCCAAGCGTGCCACCGGCAGGGCTTTGCGAGCTGGTTGCGACAATCCTGTAGTGGTACGTGGTGTCGGGCTGCAGGCCCTGTATCGCCGCTGTCGCAGGGTGCAGACTGTTATCGGCGCCGATCGAGGGTGACTCGCGGGTGCTCTGCCCGTGAGGCGCGCTGGTCGCGTAGGGGGTCGTGTCGTATTCGAAGTGGTAGGTCGTTTCCGCGCCACCCGGATCGACCTGCGCATTTAGCTTCGCGGCGGTGGCGGTGACTTCGGTGGCGGAGGTGCCCGTGATTTCCAAGGGGACCGCCAGGGTCGTGAACGTCTGAGGCGGGCTGACCTGTTCTTCGGCCGCCTTGTTGACGACACGCAGACAGAACGTGTACGTGGTGCCCGGGGACAGTTCGCTCAGCTTCGCTTCGGCCGCTTCCGCTTCATGTCCTTCCGGTGTCTCTTCATCGCCGGCTTGTTTTTCGTTTTCGCCGCGGCATTCGGTGGTGGACTGCCGGTAGACGAATTCCGCGCTGCCCGGTTCGCCCGCGCGTTCGCTTTTGGGGTTGAGGACACCGTGCAGCGTCGCTTCGGTCGCCGCGATCGGGTTCGCGGGCTTCGCTTCCGGAGCTTCCGCGAACGGGAACGCTGTCGTGAAGTGCACCGCCGGACCGACCACCGTTTCGCCGTTGATCCCGTTACGCGCGAGCAAACAGACCGTGTACTCCGTGCCCGCTTCTAGGCCCGACACGCTCTGCGAGACGCCTTCCATCCCACCACCCAACGAGATACCCGGCGATTCCGGCGCCCTGCTTTCACCTTCGCACGTCGCAGGCGACTTCGCATAGAGGAATTCGTAGGTGCCGAGTTCGTAGGTGCCCGCCACGCCTTCTTTACCCGGGTTCAAGACACCAAGGAAAATCGCTTCGCTCGCCTTGACCCCTTCCACGCTGACAGGCCCCGGAGCTTCCGGGGCCGCCGCCAACACCGGAGCGCTCAACACAAGCAACACCACCACCAACGCGCACAGCGACACCGCACCAACCGAGAACGACCTACGAATACCTACAGGCATATCTCCTCCTCCAAAACAGAGGGGAGCACCCCTCGATCGATGAACAACAACACCTCGAGGGACGCGGGACGACAAAATCGTGAACTCGCGGACACGTGACGGCCACGCATCACGCAGCCTCACTCTCAAACCGGCTATGCAGGCGAATGCTGCGCGCGACCGACTCACCCTGCGCGGTCAGCCGCCACGCATTCGGCTCACCCTTCGAATGCCCCAAGCCACTGTTCGCCAACAACCCCAGGCGCTCCAAGCGTCGCAAGAGCTTCGAGACCTGCCCCGGGTCCTGGATACCCGCGTAATCCCCGACCTCGCGATTACTCGGCGCCGAACCCCGCCCCGCCAACTCCGCTACACCCTCCAACACCCGCGAGGTGCGATACGTCAACCGCATCGGGACGCTCTCCAACGGGTCGGCAACCGCCCGCTCGCTCAACGCCGGGCGTTGCGCGGAGCGCGGCGTCACAGCCAGGGGGACAGGGGCATCCTGTTCACGGCGAGCCGCGGCCGGTCCCAGATAGGGCAGCACGATCATCCCCATCAACTCGCCCGTCAGTTCCGTCAACGGACCACGCTGACCCTTCAACAACCGCGCATACACAATCCCAAACGCAGCACCCACCAAACCCTCCGCCGTCAACCGACTGCACCTCGCCGCACGCGGGCTCTCCCGGCCCTCATCGACCACCCCCACCAGCCCCGAGAGAACCTCCTCGCGACGCGCCAGCACACCCGGGCTGCCACTCAACGCCTGCACGACACACACCCGCGCGAGCACCGGCTCACGATCGAAAAACGCCAAGATCACCCACAACCCCTGGCGCACCCGCTCACGCCACCCCAAACCCTCCAAACCCGCCTCGGCGAGCTCCCCGGCGATCACACCGAGAATGTCCTCCAACACCGCCGCCAAACACTCATCGCGATTCGCGAACGTCTCATAGAACGTCCGCCGCGAAATCCGCGACCGCGCGACGATATCCGCCACCGTCGTATTCCCCCACCCAAGCTCATCCACCGCCCGCACCGCCGCCGCGAGCAGCCGCGAGCGCTGGATCTCAGCGACCTGCGCGCCCTGTTCCCCCGCGCTCCGCCCGGCGGCACGCGCACGCCTACGCGCCCCGATCGGCTGCGGCCCACGCGACACACCCACAGCCCGGCGCGCCGCCATCACACCACACCCCAAGCCGTGCGAAGCCCACCCCCGCGCAGCGGGTCAAACCGGCGCTTCGAGACTAGGCGACTACCAGGCCCAGACTCAAATGCCCAAGGGCAAGAGAGAGAGAGAGAGAGAGAGATGCGACAGCGCCAAGCTGGCGCATCTAGCATCACCCTCAAGGCAACGCCCGGCGACTCCCATCACGTTTCTCCCTCTTGAAACCACGCTAATCCAGCTCCCTCTCAAGTAACGACAAGATCCCTCTGCCCAACATACACCCCGCGAGCGCTAAACGTCAACCGCGAAGCACGCCTACCCAACCCGATCCTATGTCCGCACCGGCCAGCCCATTGACGGTTGACCATCGCACAGGCAATCGTACACCACACCTCCCCCCACTGTCAACACCCAAAAAAACAGATCGGGCGACACCCGCCCCCGCCGCGACACCGGCGCAACCGCGCGCGGACGATCTCGCCATCCGCCTTTACCAGGTCCCTGCTGGCGACCTCCGACGTAACCGACACCAAACGTCACTTACACTCAATGTAAGATACACTACGTGCCATGTTCGTGAACCGGGCGAGCGAGCTGGCGGCCCTCGCAGAGTGGTGGGAGGGTTCGCCGCGAGCAGGGCGGATCGCGCTCGTGTGGGGCCGACGACGCGTGGGGAAGACCGCATTGCTCAGCGCGTTCGCGGAGGGCCGCCGCGCGGTGTTCCACACTGGCGCCGGGCGACCGGCAGGCGACGAGCTGCGCGTGCTCAGCCACGCCGCTAGCGGCGCGCTCGCCGGCGGTGTGCGCGACCTTCAGGCGCGACCGTTCGCGGATTGGGATGACGCGCTCGAGAGTCTCGCGACGGCGGCCGCGACCGAGCCGATACTGCTCGTGCTCGACGAGTTTCCCGAGCTGCTGCGGGTCTCGCCCGAGCTGCCGGGCGTGCTGCGCGCCTTCTGGGACCGCGCCCGCGAGCGCACACGGCTGCGGATCATGCTGTGCGGCTCGGCGGTACGCACCATGCACGCGATCCAGGAGGAGCGCGCGCCACTGTACGGTCGGATCGAGCTCTCGCTGCCGCTGCACCCGTTCGCGCCGCACGAGACCGCGTTGATGCTGCGCGCGCTCTCCCCGTCAGATCGGGCGCTGGTGTGGGGCATCCTCGGCGGCGTGCCGCTGTACCTGACCTGGTGGGAGCAGGAGCGCAGCGTGCGCGAGAACCTCGCCCGGCTGGTGTGCCGCCCCGGTGGCCAGCTGCTCGACGAGGGCCAGCTCGTGCTGGCGACCGAGGGCGACTGGAGCGATCTCGGCCAGCTCGTGCTGCGCGCGATCGCCGCCGGCGCCACCAAGCACGGCGAGATCGAGCAGGCGGTCCGCGCAGAGCCCGCACGCACGCTGCAACGGCTGATCGAGCTGCGCCTGATCGAGCGCGTCGAACCCGTCACCGAGGCGGGCAGGCACACACGACGGCGCAGCTACCGCATCGCCGACAACTTCCTCGCGTTCTGGCTGAGCATCGTCGACCCCTACCGCGCAGAGATCGAACGCGGCCTCGGGTCAAGCATCCTCACCCCCTTGCTCGCCCGCCTCGACGACCACATGGGCAGCCGCTGGGAGGAGGCCTTCCGCTCCCATCTGCGCCGGCTCGCCGTCGCGGGAACGCTCGGGCCCGAGGTGGTGAGGATCGGCGCGTTCTGGTCGCAGAGCCCACCGGTCGAGATCGACGCCGTCGCACTCGCCGGCAGACGCGAAGAGGCCGTGCTGCTCGGTGAGGCCAAGTGGGCTCGCACAGCCGACGCCGCCCGCGTCGTGCACGAACTCGAGCTGAAGGCAACTGCACTCCCACGGCGCGCGCCAAACCCCACCTACGCCGTGTGCGCACGCGAGCGCCTCACCCACCTGCCACCCACGGCCATAGGCATCACCGCAGCCGACATCTTCGCCTGAAACGCAGCGGCCGCCCAACGGCGCCCCCAAGGGGACCGGCCGCCGCCAATCACCCCGTCAGGACGCCGCGTCGGGCACGGGCACCGCGACGACCTCGAGCCCGCCGATACCCCTGAAGTCCGCGGGGTTGCACGTGTAGACCGGCAGGCCGTTGGCGATGGCGGTCGCCGCGATCATCGCGTCGTAGGCGCGCGCGGAGGTCTTCCGGCCCGCGCGTCGCAGCGAGGCAGCGACACCTCCGAAGGCGCGGGCGGCGCCAGCGTCGAACGCGAGCGGGTCGAAGTCGGCCTCGGCCTGCTGGAGGTGGGCCTGACGCGCGGCGCGCTCGCGCTCGTCTTCGGCAACGAGCGGGCCAACCGAGAGCTCGGCGAGCGTCACGGCCGTGATCAGCGGCTCGTCGGGCAGCACCGTCGCGTCCGTGAGGCGCTGCAGGAGGATGACCGTCGAAGTGTCAAGCACGCCTCGGGTCACCCGCCGCGCCTCGGCGTCCGGCGCCTGCTCGCTCACAGACCAGGGTCCAGCAGGCGATCGATGTCCGCACGCAGCGCCACGGGGTCCACGTACGGCAGCCGGCGCCGTCGACTCAGCAGGGTCTCCGCGGCAAGCGGTTGGGGCGAGACCGCCCGCAGCTCGGCGACCGCCTTCCCCGAGCGCGTGATCGTGATGGGCTCACCCCGCACGGCACGGTCCACCACATCGCCACCATGGTTGCGCAGATCCCGGATGCTGACGTTACCCACAGCCAGCAATGTATCACGTGTGAGACCCACGGAGCGTCGTCGCGCCCCGCGCAGTCCGCGCCCACGACGCGGAACCGCCCCTACCGCTTCTTTCTGCCGCGAGAGTGGCGCTTCACCTTCTTCTTCGCCGCCTTCTTCTTGTGCTTTGCCTTCAGGCAGCCGGTGACCGAGATCTTCGTGCTCTGCTTGACCGCGAGCCCGTTCTGGGCGACCAGTTCGGTCGGCATCAGCAGCTTCCCGGCGGCCTGGGCCTTGCAGAGGTTCCCGTTCGCTGAGAGCGCGGGGTATTCCCGCTCGGGGAGCGTCAGTTCGAACCCGGAGAACGGGACGTCCGGGACCGTGTTGAACGACGCGGTCGTGATCCCGTTCTTGATCAGCGTTTCGCCGTGCACCTGGACGGTGACGCCGTCCTCGCCCTTCAGCACGATGATCAGTTCCGGGTACCTCGCGCCACCATGCGACACGAAGTACGCCGGGCCGCTCAACGGGCCTTCCAGCACCGGGGTCTGGACCGTCGCTTCCCCGACCCGCGACGCGAGGGGGCAGTTCGCGGGGTTTTCCGCGAACACCTTTTCCGTGCACGCCTTCTGCAGCGTTTTCAGCGGGGACGGCAGCTGCGGCGGCAGCGACACCTTGACCCTCGCAACATTCGATTTGGTGCCCTGCGCCCCCGCAGGCAACGTCAGCGTCGCGTGCAGGCTCGCACCATCCACCCGGGAGGTCTTCGCGCTGGTCGAGACCTTGAATTCCGGTTTGAACGACAGCGCCGCACAGTTCGTGACCTGAAACGGTGTGCTGACGTTCGCGGTGGCACCTTCGCTGCTTTCCAGCTCCCCCGTCAGCTTCATAGGTTCGCAGCTGGTCGGGTTGAACACGAACCCCGGACGGTTGACCGTCACGTTCACGTGCTGCAACTGCAACGGGATGCCATCCAGCATCGTCGGAAACTTATCGCTCACCACCGTCAGGTGCGCGTCCGTGGGGTCCACGTCGACCTTCGCACGGACGACCTCGGTCCCTAGGTTGAACGGGCCAGCGACCGCGGGGACGACGACATCCACCCCGAACGGGTCACCCTCATACGGGCCGGTGATATACGCCTTCCCGGATTCGATCGAATACGGGTCATTCCCGAGACCGGCGCTCGCGATCACCTGCCCGATCTGGCTGTCCGCAGGGCAGTCCCCCGTGGCGGCCTGCGGTTCCTCACACAGCTTCACGCCGCGCAGCCCCGCCGAGACCCCCGGCGGCAGCACCACCGAGAGCCTGCCGAGCTGCTGGTCGGCGTCGGGGCGGGTCATCGTCAGCGTCAACGGCGAGAACCCACCCGCCTGCACACTCGTCGTACCCGCCTCAAACCCCGGCTGAAACGGCCTCGGGCTCACACACGCGCTCCCGTTCGGCCCCGAGGTGATATCGAACGTCGAACTCGATTCCACCGGCTGGCTGCCCGACCACGGCGTGAACAATGCCTTGGTCGTGTACGACCCGCAGGTCGGCGGGGTACTCAACGGCGCCCTCGCAGACCCGAAGAAGTGCAGTTCGGACTGTTCCAAGGGCACATCCGGGATACCCGGGAACGTCGCCGTGATCTGCCCCGTCTGCTGATCCAGCGAGACTTCCCCCGCCTGCTTGACCAACACACCCGACACCGGATCTTCAGCGACCAGATACAACGCCACCAGCGACCCGAACGGGTTCGCGTCCTGCGTCGCCAGATACGCCGCGCCTTCCAACGGATTCGCCAACAACGGCGTCCTGATTTTGACCGTCCCGACCTTCGCGGCATCCGGGCAGAACGGTTCCACCGGCGCGCCCTTCGGCGCCGGCAGCCCCGCGGTAAAACGCAAATCCTCCGGCGGGCTGCTTTCTCCCGGCTGGTACCCGATCTGCGCCTCACTGCACGCTTCCAGCCCACCACCACCCGCAGGGCTGATCGTCAGGCCTTCCGGCAGCACCACCTTGGCATCTTTGATATTCGACGGGGCGAGACCCGTCGGGTTCAGGACGCCTTCCTGCGGGACGATCACGTCAGTCGTCAACCCCGTCGGAGTGCTCGCCGCCTGGCTGTCCGGTGCGATACTGATCGAAGGTTCGAACGGCAAACGGTTACAGCCATCCAACGCCAATGGCCCACCGGCGCCGCCCGGTAGAAGTGCTTCAATACCTGTGAACTTACTGGGTTCGCGCCACGAGTCCGCTTCCACCGTTGTACGCATCCCGCTCGGACCGGTGCACGACGTCGGCAACGTCAAGAACGGCGTCAGCTTCGGCTGTTGGGGAGCCACGCATTCACCAGCGCCATTGAGGCAGCTCCAGCCGCGCACATTGTTGTGGCTGGGGTCGCCGGGAACACCCCACAACGTGACCTGGCCCCCGAAGAATTCAAAGATCTCGGAGATGTTGTGGGTGCTGACGACAACACCGTAGTTTCCGCCTGTGCGCACCGACGTATCCAGGATCACCGGAACACCGAGGATCTCGAAGCCGAAGCGGGCAGGCTCACCCACCGACGGCACGAGATTGAACAACGGCACGGTATGCACTTCAGCACGGGTGGAAAGGGTGATCGCCGCCACTCCAATAACTGTTTCAGGGGGGCACTCATTGCTGCCCCCGGGCAGCAATGAGTCGAACTCTTCGCTCGTGCACTGTGGCGTCACCTGCGGGTTGCCGATCAGACCCGCCGGCAGGTCAAATTTCAGGTCCTTTGTGAACGCGACAGGATGTGCACCTGAATTCGCCACCTCCAGCGTCGTCGTCAGCTGGAACGGGTGTGAGCCCGCCTGGGTATCGACCGAGCCGTTTTCGTTGGTCGGCACCACCTTTAGGCTTTCAACGCCGAAGCCGGCCGGCTTGGCGCTGACCGTCACAGCTTCCCTGCTGACCAGGCCGATCGCCCCGCCGCCGCTGACATTGACTTCATTGACGACGCTCGAATCGGTATCTGCGGCGACCTTCACCGTGATTTGCACTTGGGTGTGGGAAAAAGGCGCCAGCTGCCCCTTGTCTTCGCAGCGCACCGACTGCAACGTCGGGGCGATTTCGCATCCTTCGGCAACCGTTGCGGTCAAGCCGGCCGGCAGCTGATCGGTGATCACGATTGGGTTTGATGCGCCGCTCGTGGGAGCACCGCCGAGATTGTCGATTTCGAGCACGAGTTTGCCTTCGCCGCCCGGCGGCAGGTTGGTCGGGGCGCTGATCGTGGTGACGCTGAACGCAGGGACTCCGGCGAACGCGGCGGACGGGCCGAGGGCGAGAACGGCCAGGATCAATGCAGGTACGAGGAACAGCACCGCTGCCCGTCGTCCGAGAGAGATTTTATCCGTGAGCGTAGTCGTGCTCATTACTTTGCCCTCCCGTTGTGGCCGGCTTTCTTTGCCCGCTTCGACCTTTTCTTTGGTTTCTTTACGCACTTTCCCTTCTTATTCTTTGCAAACCCTTTCTTGCATTTGGCTGTCTTCTTCGTGATCTTCTTCGCGACCGTCGGCGGAGGAGCGTTGCCTGCGCCGGAGAAGGTCGCGCTCGATGGGGCGCCGAACACGCCGGGCTCGGGCGTCGGCGCCGCCCGGCACGAATCGGGCGTCGTGCACGGCGGCGAAGGCGCAAGCAAGACCGGACACGGTTCGGAGGTTTCACACACACGCGCGTCATACATGTCCGACGCGCCGTCGGTATCCTGCGGCACAAGGCCATCCTCGGTCGTGAAGAACACGTCGTTCCCATTCGCGCTCGCGTCAAAGAAGAGCGAGCTTGTATTGCCCGTACCGGCGGATATCAGCCCGACACATCCACCCGCGGCCGGGTCGAAGACAACCCTCGCGCTCTGCCCGTAGGACGGCGCCTGACAACTGCCAAGCCCGGCAGGCTCGTACTGATACACGTCGACATGACCATTGACGTCCCGCGGCACGAGTGCGCTGGCGCTATCGAAGAACAGGCGCCCGGAGTCAGACAGGAAACGCGGCTGATACCCCGTACTGCTCCCGCCAAACCCTACGGGGGTAGCACCCGGGATCACCGCCGCGACCCAATCGCCTTCCCATGCGCTCGCTGGGTCCATTGGGGAAGGGGGGAAGGAGCGCGTGTCGTGTTCACCTACTGGTCTCGCGCCGGTGGGGTCACACGAGGCGCACACCAGGCTATTTGCTTCCGCGCTGTAGAGGTAGACCTCCTCGTCATGCGCTGGCACCGGCTGCCCCTCCTTATACACTATTTGCCATTCTCCCTGGAAATATTCTTCTTCGTACGCTGCCGGATTGACGTCGACGTTGTCGTATCCCGTCAGGCTCTGCTTCGACATGAACGCCAGATAGCGTCCATCGGGAGAGGGACGCGCCTCGCCTGTTCCTTGCGGCCCGGACAGTGCATAGGGCGAGATATGCGAAGGCGACCCTTCCGCGCCGGTCGTGATGAAGGTCGTGCTCCAAGAGCCATCGGGTTCTTCGCGCAACAGATACAGGTTGCTTTCTCCTTCACGCGCGACCTGCCCCCGGCTGTTCCGGGTTGGCGTCAGGACGGCCGAGGAGAGCTCGTAGAGCGACGTGCCTGCTTCGTTGGACCCGAAGGAGATCTGCATCTGCGCTCCGGTCCCGGCAGGGGTGAGGTCGGTCAAGTGTCCTTTGGGCTGCTGTTCTGTGGGGACTTCGAACATGTAGAAGCCGCCTTCGTGCCCGCCACTGGTGAGTTCATTGGTGGTCGTGAAGAACACGCGCGTGCCGTCGCTGCTGGCCGCCACGAATTCACCACCGCCGACGCACGTGCCGCATCCCGGTTCGGCGGCGTCCACCTGCACCGTTTCCCCCGTCACCATGTCGCGCGTGAACAGTGGCCCCGTACTGCTCACGCTTTCTGCGGCTTCCGTCCATACGACCCGCGTCCCGTCGTCGGAGACCGCGTGCCTGGCAGAGCCTGGGGAGGCGAGACGCCCGCCGACGCCTACAAGTAGAGCGGATGCCAGCACGCTTCTGCCACTCGCGGGATTGTGGCCTTCGGGCAGCACGCTCACGAGCTGCGTTCGCCCATCGGCCCACTCATACAAGCCACCAGCGCCAGGGTAGTGAGGGTCCAAGCCGGCAGGCCCTTCGAACACGATATGACGCAGATCGGGCGTCGCGCCCTCGAAGTCCACTTCGGACAATGGTTCGGCGGTCAGCACCGCCTGGAAGACGCCAATGGTGTCATTGCGGAGATAGATCTCGGGGGGGTTTTTTTGTCCGGAAGTCACTTCCTGATGTATTTCGGGCGCCAACGGCGGCTCGACAGTATCCTTGGACGGCAACAGCACCGCTCGCGACAAATCGGAGGAGAACTGCGCGTATTCCCGGAATCCGAAAAAGATGCTATTTATCAAGGAGGACTGGTGTGGGACCGATATATCCTGTGTAGACCAAGATGGGGCACCCACCCCCCCGCGCGTGGAGAAGAGCTGCGCCCCAACAGTGGTTGACGGCGGGTTCGCTTCAACCGGTGCGTCCGCAAGGTAGGTGACGCTCTTACCATCTTCAGAAGCCTGCGTCGCATCACCACCTCTGTCCAGCTTGCTTCCCTCGCCGCCGCCGATACCCATGATTTCAGAACCATCCTTGTGCACCGGGGAGACCAGTTCATACTGGCGTCCATCGGGCAACGTGAATCCAGCCCCTGCGGCCTGGGTCGTGAAGGTATGGTCGGTGAGGGGCGCGCTCCCGCGCGTGTTGCTCGCCACGACCCGGTAGTGGTAGGTCGTACCAGGCGCGAGGCCTTCCTGCATGTGCACGCTGACGAGCACGCCCGCCGTCCCTTCGCCGACGACGCCTTCACCGTTGGGAACCGGCTTGTATTCCGTTTCTGTGGCGTATTCGAAGCGGTAGGTCGTGTGCGCGCCTCCCGGGTTGATGCGCGCGACGAGCGTGGCGCTGGTCGACGATACGTTCGTGACGTATGTTTCTTCGACCGTTGGCGCTTCCGCGGACGTCATGAAGGTTTGCGAGGAGCTCACGGCTTCTTCGCCCGCCTTGTTGAAAACGCGCAGGCAGTACGCGTACTCGACGCCCGGCGACAGCCCGCTCAACTTCGCTTCGGCGGTTTCCCCTTCATGTCCTTCCGGCGCCTTTTCCGCCGCCGCGGTTTTTTCGGTTTCTTTCTGCCCAGTTTCGGGATTTTCGCGCTGGCATTCGCTCGCGGCCTGCCGGTAGAGGAATTCGTCACCGCCAGGTTCCACTCGCGTGCTGTGCGGATTCAGGACACCGTGCAGCGTCGCTTCAGTTTCGGCGATCGGGTTCGCGGGCTTCGCTTCCGGAGCTTCCAGGAACGGGAACGCCGTCGTGAAATGCACCGCCGGGCCGACCACATCTTCGCCGTTGATCCCGTTACGCGCGAGCAGACAGACCGTGTACTCGGCGCCCGCTTCCAAGTCCGACACGCTCTGCGAGACGCCTTCCATACCCCCGCCCAACGAGATACCCGGCGATTCCGGCGCCCGGCTTTCCCCTTCGCACGTCGTACTCGACTTCGCGTAGAGGAATTCGTAGGTGCCGAGTTCGTAGGTACCCGCCACGCCTTCTTTACCCGGGTTCAAAACACCAAGGAGCGTCGCTTCGCTCGCCTTGACCCCTTCCACGCTGACAAGCGCCGGAGCTTCCGGCGGCGCCGCCAACGCCGGAGCACTCCACACGAACACCCCCACCAACGCGCACAGCGACACCGCACCAAGCGAAAACGACCTACGAATACCTACAGGCATAGCTCCTCCTCCAAAACAGAGGGGACAGCCCCTCGATCGATGAACAACCATGCGCCGAGAGGCGCCAGACGACAAGCTCGACAGACTGCAAGCCGGCCACGCATCACGCCGCCTCACTCTCAAAACGACTATGAGCGCGGATGCTCCGTGCGACCAGCTCACCCTGCTCGGTCAGCCGCCACGCGTTCGGCTCACCCTTCGAGTGCCCCGCGCCGCTGTTCGCCAGCAACCCCAGGCGCTCCAGGCGACGCAAAAGCTTCGAGACCTGCCCAGGGTCCTGGATACCCGCGAAATCCCCAACCTCACGATTACTCGGCGCCGAACCCCTCCCCACCAGCTCCGCTACACCCTGCAGCACCCGCGAGGTGCGATACGTCAACCGCATCGGCACGCTCTCCAACGGGTCAGCCACCACCCGCTCGCTCAACGCCGGACGCTGCGCGGACCGCGGCGTCACCGCACGCGGCGCCGGGGCATCCTGCTCGCGGCGTGCCGCCGCCGGCCCCAGATACGGCAGCACGATCATCCCCATCAACTCGCCCGTCAGCTCCGTCAACGGACCGCGCTGACCCTTCAACAACCGCGCATACACAATCCCAAACGCAGCACCCACCAAGCCCTCCGCCGTCAACCGCGTGCACCGCGACGCACGCGGGCTCTCCCGGCCCTCATCCACCACCCCCACCAGCCCCGCGAGAACCTCCTCGCGACGCACCAACACACCCAGGCTGCCACTCAACGCCTGCACCACACACACCCGCGCGAGCACCGGCTCACGATCGAAAAACGCCAGAATCACCCACAACCCCCGGCGCACCCGCTCACGCCACCCCAAACCCTCCAAACCCGCCTCTGCGAGCTCCCGGGCGATCACACCGAGAATGTCCTCCAACACCGCCGCCAAACACTCATCGCGATTCGCGAACGTCTCATAGAACGTCCGCCGCGAAATCCGCGACCGCGCGACGACATCCGCCACCGTCGTATTCCCCCACCCCAGCTCATCCACCGCACGGACCGCCGCGGCCAGCAGCCGCGAACGCTGAATCTCCGCGACCTGCGCACCCTGCTCCCCAGCATCGCGCCCCGCGGCCCGACCACGCCTACGCGCCCCGATCGGCTGCGGCCGGCGCCCCACACCAGCACCCACGCGCGCGGCCATCACGCCACGCCCCTACAGCCCGTGCCCGTGTGAAGCCCACCCCCGCGCAGCGGGTCAAACCGGCGCTTCGAGACTAGGCGATTACCAGGCCCAGACTCAAATGCCCAAGGGCAAGAGAGAGAGAGAGAGAGAGAGATGCGACAGCGCCAAGCTGGCGCATCTAGCATCACCCTCAAGGCAACGCGCTGCGACTCCCATCACGTTTCTCCCTCTTGAAACCACGCTTGATTCAGCTCCCTCTCAAATTACGACCCAGATCCCTCTACCCAACATACACTCCGCGAGCGCTAAACGTCAACCGCGAAACGCGCCTACCCAACCCGATCCTATGTCCGCGACGCCCGTGGCTTGACACGACCATCGCACAGGCAACCATACACCACCCCTCGCCCCGTTGTCAATACCCAAACGGCCAAGTCAGCGGTAGACAAGCCGAAAGCGAGGCTTCCCGTGCGTGAGGGCAGGGAGATCGCGGCGTAATGGCGACAAACGGCGACCTCGCCCGCCGCCTGCTCGCCACTGCGGAGAACGACGAGCTGATGGCGAAGTCTAGCGCTTCTTCTTCGCTTGCCCTTCGCGGCCTTGTGATGCGCCTTCTTCTTGACGGCCTGCTTGTGCTTCGGGCGGGCGGGTGGGCATCCCTTCACCGAGATCTTCGTGCTCTGCTTGACCACGAGCCCGTTCTGGGCGACCAGTTCGGTCGGCATCAGCAGCTTCCCGGCAGCCTGGGCCTTGCAGAGGTTCCCGTTCGCCGAGAGCGCGGGGTATTCCCGCTCGGGCAACGTCAGTTCGAAGCCGGAGAACGGGACGTCGGGCACGGTGTTGAACGACGCGGTCGTGATCCCGTTCTTGATCAGCGTTTCGCCGTGCACCTGGACGGTCACGCCGTCCTCGCCCCTCAGCACGATGATCAGTTCCGGGTACCTCGCGCCACCGTGGGAGACGAAGTACGCCGGGCCGCTCAACGGTCCTTCCAGCACCGGGGTCTGGACCGTCGCTTCCCCGACCCTTGACGCGAGGGGGCAGTTGGCGGGGTTTTCCGCGAACACCTTTTCCGTGCACGCCTTCTGCAGTGTTTTCAACGGGGACGGCAGCTGCGGCGGCAGCGACACCTTGACTTTCGCCACGTTCGCTTTCGTACCCTGCGCCCCCGCAGGCAACGTCAGTGTCGCGTGCAGGCTCGCACCATCCACCCTTGAGGTCTTCGCGCTGGTCTGAACCTTGAATTCCGGTTTGAAGGACAGCGCCGCACAGTTGGTGACCTGGAACGGTGTGCTGACGTTCGCGGTAGCGCCTTCGCTGCTTTCAAGCTCCCCCGTCAGCTTCATCGGTTCGCAGCTGGTCGGGTTGAACACAAACCCCGGACGGTTGACCGTCACGTTCACGTGCTGCAACTGCAACGGGATCCCATCCAACATCGTCGGGAACTTATCGCTCACCACAGTCAGGTGCGCGTCCGTGGGGTCCACGTCCACCTTCGCACGGACGACCTCGGTCCCAAGGTTGAACGGGCCCGCGACAGCGGGGACAACCACATCCACCCCGAACGGGTCACCCTCATACGGGCCGGTGATGTACGCCTTGCCGTCTTCGATCGAATACGGGTCGTTCCCCAGGCCTGCGCTTGCGACCACCTGCCCGATCTGGCTCTCCGCCGGACAGTCCCCGGTCGCGGCCTGTGGTTCCTCGCAGAGCTTCACGCCGCGCAGGCCCGCCGAGACCCCTGGTGGGAGCACGACTGAGAGCCTCCCGAGTTGCTGGTCTGCGTCGGGGCGGCTCATCGTCAACGTCAACGGGGTGAACCCACCCGCCTGCACACTCGTCGTACCCGCCTCGAACCCCGGCTGGAACGGCCGCGGGCTCGCACACGCGCTCCCATTCGGCCCCGAGGTGATATCGAACGTCGAGCTCGATTCGGCTGGCGCGCTACTCGACCACGGCGTGAACGACGCCTTGCTCGTGTACGACCCGCAGGTCGGCGGGGTGCTCAACGGCGCCCTCGCAGACCCGAAGAAGTGCAGTTCGGACTGTTCCAAGGGCACATCCGGGATGCCGGGGAACGTTGCTGTGATCTGCCCCGTATGCTGATCCAGCGAGATTTCCCCCGGCTGCTTGACCAGCACACCCGACACCGGATCTTCCGCGACCAGATACAACGCCATCAGCGACCCGAACGGGTTCGCGTCCTGCGTCGCCAGATACGCCGCGCCTTCCAACGGGTTCGCCAACAGCGGCGTCCTGACTTTGACCGTCCCGACCTTCGAGGCATCCGGGCAAAACGGTTCCACCGGCAGGCCCTTCGGCGCGGGCAGCCCCGAGGTGAAGCGCAAATCCTCCGGCGGGCTGCTTTCCCCCGGCAGGTACCCGATCTGCGCATCGCTGCACGCTTCCAACCCACCACCACCCGCCGGGCTGACCGCGAAACCTTCCGGCAGCACCACCTTGACATCCTTGATATTCGACGGGGCGAGACCCGTCGGGTTCAGGACGCCTTCCTGCGAGACGTTCACGTCGGTCGTCAACCCCGTCGGAGTACTCCCCGCCTGGCTGTCCGGTGAGACACTGATCGATGGTTCGAACGGCAACCGGTTGCAACCAACCAATCCCAGCGGTTCCCCAGGTATTTCTTCCACCAGCGATTCCCGTTTTGTGAACACGCCGGGTTCACTCCACGAATCCGCTTCCACCGTCGTGCGCATACCCGCAGGCCCAGAACACGACGTCGGCAAAGTCAAAAACGGAATCAACCTGGGACGCACCGGCGCTACACATTCCCCAAAGCCAGTGAGGCAGCCCCAGCCGCGCACATTGTTGTGGCTGGGGTCGGCCGGCACTCCCCAGAATGTCACTTGGGATCCGAGGAACCCGTAGATCTGGGAGATGTTGTCGACACTGACGACGACACCATAGTCGCCACCCGTGCGAACCGCCGTATCCAGAACCACCGTAACACCGGGACCCCTGAAGCCGAACCTGGCCGGCTCACCAACCGATGGCACAAGGTTGAACAGAGGTACGGGGAAGTGAAGACCGACCAAACGCACCATCGCGATACCGATAGCGGTTTCCGCCGGACATCTGTTACTACCAGCAGGGAAAACGACCGCGCCGAACTCTTGGCTGGTGCACTGCGGTAGCACCTGCGGATTACCGACCAAACCCGCAGGTAGACTGAAGTGCAGATCCTTCGGCAACGCGACCGGTTGAGCACGCGGCTGCGGAAACGCTGGCCTGTACCCCGGCTGGGTCGATGTATTTAGGGCTACCGTGGCCGTTAGCTGGAAAGGATGCGAGCCGGCCTGCGTATCGATCGAACCATCTTCGTTGGTTGGCACAAGCCGAAGATCTTCCACACCAAACGGGGATGGGGCGGGACTCACCGTCAACGCGTGGCGAGTCGTCGTGGGCGCCGCGCCGCCGCCGCTGAGCACCACTTCGTTGACCAGCCCACCAGATGCGGTCGATGCGCTTTCTTCGACCTTGACCGCAATACTGATGTGAAGTTCCCGATAAGGCTGGAGGATTTCCTTATAGACGCAGTGCAACGTTTCAAGTTCGCATTCTGCACCCGAGATCGCGGTCGCGACCAATCCCGCCGGCAGCTTCTCGGCGATCGCGATCGGATTCGTTTCGCCGTTCGCCGGAGCATCGCCGAGATTGTTGATCTGCAGCAGAATTTCTCCTTCACCACCCGGCGGGAGGTTCGTCGGGAGGCTGACGGTGTTGACCGTCAACACGGGACTCGCGGCAAGTGCGGGTGCGGCGGAGAACGCGAAGACGGCCAGGGCCAGAGCTGGCAGAAGCAGCCAGGCGGGGTGTTTTTGGTTGACGCTCATCGGCCTGGCCTCCGGTCGTTGCGAGATTTCTGAGCTTTAGGTTTCTTTTTCTTCGCTTTGACGCATCGGCCGTGGCTGCGCTTCTTCCCCTTGACGCACTTGACGGTCTTCTTCTTCGTTGTCTTCTTTGGTGGGGAAGGTGTGGGGGTCGCGTTGCCCACGCCGACGAACGTTGCGGTGGCCGGCGCCGCAAATATCCCAGGCTGTGGCGACGGTGCCGCCCTGCACGAATCGGTCGTCGTACAAGCCGGCGAGACCGCGAGTGACGAGGGGCACGGTTCCGCTTGCGTACACACCCGTGCGTCGTACATGTCACCGGTACCGTCTTTATCCCAAGAGACGAGGCCGTCCTGGGTCGTGAAGAACACGTCGTTTCCGCTCGCGCTCGCATCGAAGAAGACCGAATCCGTATTACCCGTCCCGGCTGAGATCAACCCGATACAGCCACCGAGCGTTTTGTTGAAGACGACACTGGCACCCTGGCCGTAAGACGGTGGTTGGCAACTGCCTACGCCGACGGGCTCATACTCGTACACGTCATCGCGACCGTTGACATCGCGCGGCACCAGCGCGTCGGAGCTCGTGAAGAAAAGGCTCCCCGAGTCGTCCAGATAGCGTGGCTGATGCCCGGTGCTGCGAAACGCACCATCCTCAGTCCAGCCCGGGATCACGGCCGCAACCCAGCGACCTTCCCAGGCTCCAGGCGGGTCCATCGCGAGCCCGGGAAATTCTTCCGGGTCAAATTGACCGACAGGCCTCGCACCGGTTGGATCGCATGAAGCACAGACGACCCGGTTCGTTTCCGCGTCATACAGATAGACCTCCTCGTCCGGTTCGCCGCTGATCGCGTCGCGATTGTCGTAACCGGTCAGGCTGCGACGCGACATGAAGGCTAGAAAACGCCCGCTCGGCGAGACACGCGCCGCCTGACGCTGAAGAGTCTCACGGGCGTCGAATCCAAAACGACCTTGAGATGGGCCTTCTTCCGCCCCGCCCGTGATGAACGTCGCGCTCCAAGAGCCACTACCCTGTGCCATTTCACGAAGCATGTACAAGTTGTTAGCGCCTTCCGTAGCTTCTTCCCCCTGCGCGTTGACAGTTTTCGTAAGAACAGCCGGTGAGGTCTCATAGACCATCGTGCCTTCTTCATTGGCACCAACTACCGTACCGGCACCCCCCAGATCTATCTGTGTTTTATCGGCGACATCGAACACGACTAGATCACTGTTGCTAAAGAACACGCGTGAACCATCGCTACTAGCCGTCTGGAACCGGCCAGCCCCGATCGCAGTCGTCTCCCCCATCGCCATATTACGAGTGAATAATTTTCCTTCTTCATCGCTCCACACGACGCGCGTCCCGTCGTCTGAAATCGCGTGCCTGGTAGCTGACACATCCGGTCGGTTTCCGATCACAGAACTACTGCCCAGCAGTACTGCACTACTGAGCGGTCGGCCAAGGTGAGTTACAGGTTGACCACTTGCAGGTTCATGATCGGGAAGCACGCTCACGAGACGAGTTTGGCCACCGGCCCACTCATAAAGTCCTTCCGCGTTTGGATAATTTGGATCCAAGCCGACAGGACCACCGAACACGACGTGACTGAGATCAGGCGTGGCGCCTTCAAAATTTACCGGTGGTAGCGGTTCGGATGTTACTACCGCCCGAAAAGTATTAGTCGCATTGTTACGAAGATAGATCTCGGTTTCTTCCCCGACTTCCTGATGAATTTCGGGCGCCAACGGCGGCTCAAGTGCCTCATATAGAGGCACCAATAGGGCATGAGATAGATCCGGAGAGAAGCGCAGATATTCTTCGCCGCTGCTGGCGGTGGGTGCGTTAAGGCTGTGCTTGTGCGGGGTGGCGATATCCAGCGAGGACCAGCCGCCGGCGCCGCGCGTCGAGAAAATCTGTGTTGACCATACATTGCCCGGCGGGCTCGCCCCGACCGGCGCACCCGCGAGATACGTAACGCTCGTCCCGTCTTCGGAGGCTTCCGTCGCACCACCGCCAGCCGACGTAACACCACCCCCGCCGATCCCGAGAACTTCTGCGCCGTCCTTCTGCGGCGGTGAGACGAGTTCGTAGGCGCGACCGTCGGGGAGCGCGAATTCTCCACCCGTGGTCTCGGTGGTGAACGTCTGGTCGGGGCCGAGCGTGCCACCGGGAGGGCTTTGCGAGTTGGTCGCGACGAGCCTGTAGTGGTACGTGGTGTTGGGCTGCAGGGCCTGTATCGTTGCCGTCACAGGGTGCAGGCTGTTATCAGCGCCGATCGAGGGCGACTCGGGGGTGCTCTGCCCGTGCGGCGCGCTGGTGGTGTAGGGGCTCGTGTCGTATTCGAAGTGGTAAGTCGTTTCCGCCCCGCCGGGGTTGACCTGCGCATTCAGCTTCGCGGCGGTGGCGGTGACTTCGGTGGCGGAGGTACCCGAGATTTCCAGGGGCACCGCGGGGGTCGTGAAGGTCTGAGGCGGGCTGACTTGTTCTTCGCCTGCCTTGTTGAAGACGCGCAGGCAGAACGTGTAGGTCGTGCCCGGGGACAGTTCGCTCAGCTTCGCTTCGGCCGCTTCCGCTTCATGCCCTTCCGGTGTGGTTTCATCGCCGGCTTGTTTTTCGTTTTCGCCGCGGCATTCCGTGGGTGACTGCCGGTAGACGAATTCGTCGCTGCCCGGTTCGCTCGTGCGTTCGCTTTTGGGGTTGAGGACACCGTGCAGCGTCGCTTCGGTCGCCGTGATCTGGTTCGCGGGCTTCGCTTCGGGAGCTTCCGCGAACGGGAACGCCGTCGTGAAGTGCACCGCCGGGCCGGCCACCGTTTCGCCTTTGATCCCGTTACGAGCGAGCAAACAGACCGTGTACTCGGTGCCCGCTTGCAAGCCCGACACGCTCTGCGTGACGCCTTCCATCCCAGCACCCAAGGAGATACCCGGCGATTCCGGCGCCTTGCTTTCCCCTTCGCATGTCGTGCTCGACTTCGCGTAGAGGAATTCGTAGGTGCCGAGTTCGTAGGTGCCCGCCGCGCCTTCTTTACCCGGGTTCAAGACACCAAGGAAAGTCGCTTCGCTCGCCTTGACCCCTTCCACGCTGACCGGCGCCGAAGCTTCCGGCGGCGCCGCCAGCGCTGGAGCGCTCAACACGAGCAACACCCCCATCAACGCGCACAGCGACACCACACCGAGCGAAAACGACCCACGAATACCTACAGGCATATCTCCTCCTCCAAAACAGAGGGGGACAGCCCCTCGATCGATGAACAACAACCCCTCAAAGGCGCGAGACGACAAAGCCGTGAACTAGCGGACACGTGACGACCGGGCATCACGCGGCCTCACTCTCAAACCGGCTATGCAGACGAATGCTGCGCGCGACCAACTCACCCTGCGCGGTCAGCCGCCACGCGTTCGGCTCACCCTTCAAATGACCCGGGCCGCTGTTCGCCAGCAACCCCAGACGCTCCAAGCGACGCAACAGCTTCGAAACCTGCCCAGCGTCGTGAATATCGGCGTATTCCCCAACCTGACGGTTGCTCGCAGCCGGATTCTCAGCCACACCCGCAAGCACCCGCGAAGTGCGATACGTCAACCGCATCGGCACACTCTCCAACGGATCGGCCCCAACAGGCACAGAGCCCACCGCACCACGCACCGCGCGCGCGGCCGACGGGGCAGTGGCCGGCGCCAGGCGCGCCTGCTCACGCCGCGCCGCCGCCGGCCCCAGGTAGGGCAGCACGACCATCCCCATCAACTCACCCAACAAACCGCTCAACGGCTCGCGCTCACCCCGCAATAACCGCGCATACACGATCCCAAACGCCGCACCAACCAAACCCTCCGCGGTCAACGGCGTGCACTCACCCCCACGCGCCCCCTCCCGGCGACCCTCATCAACCACGCCCGCCAGCCCAGCGAGAACCTCCTCACGACGCTCCAACACACCCGCGCCGCCGCTCAACGCCTGCACCACACACACCCGCGCCAAAACCGGCTCACGATCGAAGAACCCAAGAATCGTCCATAGCCCCCGGCGCACACGCTCACGCCACACCAAACCATCCAAACCCGCCACGGCGAGCTCCCCGGCGATCACACCGAGGAGATCCTCGAAGACCGCGGCGAGACACTCCTCGCGGTTCGCGAACGTCTCATAGAACGTCCGCCGCGAAATCCGCGAACGCGCGACGATATCCGCCACCGTCGTATTCGCCCACCCCAGCTCATCGACCGCCCGCACCGCCGCGCCGAGCAGCCGCGAGCGCTGAATCTCAGCCAGCCGCGCACCCTGCCCCCCGGCATCCCGCCCACGCGCCGTGGTCGCCGCCGGTCGCCGCGACACTCCAGTACCCGCGCGCGAGGCCATCACGCCACGCCCCAAGCCGTAAGAAGCCCAACCCCGCGCAGCGGGTCAAGCCAGCGCTTCGAGACTAGACGGCTACTGCCTTCAGACTCGAGCTGCCGAGGCGAAGAGAGAGAGAGAGAGAGAGAGATGCGACAGCGCCAAGCTGGCGCATCTAGCATCACCCTCAAGGCGATGCGCTGCGACTCCTGTCACGTTTCTCCCTCTCGAAACCACGCTTGCTCAGCTCCCTCTCAAGTTCGCGACCCAAGTCCCTCTACCCAACATACACTCCGCGAGCGCTTGATGTCAACCGCGGAACACGCCTACCCAACCCGATCCTATGTCAGCACCCCCACCACCTGGGATGACGATGCCAAAGGCAATCGTACACACCACCTGCCCCCCTGTCAATACCCAAAACGGTTGGGCCGCGTTCCTCGCCCCCTTGGGCCGGCTCTCTCGCCGGCCGCGTGTGCCGAAGTACGCCGGGCCCGCGAGGGGCCTTCGAGGACTGAGGCCGTCCGGTACAATGCAGTGCATGGCAGCAACGCCGAAAGCGAAGCCGCGGGGGCCATGGACGCCCGAAGAGATCGCACGCAATGAGCGTGCGCGGATGACCCAGGTCGCGCGTGACCGTACACGAGGCGTGGGCGCCAATCTCACAGAGGCTGCCGCGCTCGCTCGCTTCGCCAACCGTTTCGCCGCAGCATTCAAGGATGCCAGACGCGCTTGACCCGCTGCCGCTGCTGAGGTATCTGCACGAGCGCGGCGTTGAGCACATCGTCATCGGCGGCTTTGCGGTGACCGCGCACGGCTTCATGCGGGTGACCAAGGATCTCGACACGGTCCCACGGCCTACCGATGGGAACCTCACGAGACTCGCCGGCGTGCTGCGGGATCTCGAAGCAACCATCCTTGACACGGGCGACTTCTCGCAAGAGGAGTTGCCGATGGACCCAACGCAGCCGGCCGACCTCGCCCAGGGTGGCAACTTCTGCCTGCACACCAACCTCGGGCGTATGGACATCATGCAGTGGGCCAGCGGCATCGAGGCCGACGACCTCTACGCCGAGCTCGACCGAGCAGCCGTCGCAGGAGACCTGGATGGCATCACAGTGCGCGTTTGCGGCCTGGAGCACCTGCTCGCGATGAAGCGCGCAGCCGGCCGACCCCAGGATCTCGAGGATCTCAGGCACCTCGAAGGCCTCTAAGCGCCTACACACCGAGGCCAAGCTCGAACGATGGCGTTCAGTGGGGGCGCATCCGCGCGCGAGGACGCGGGGCCCAGCGCGTTGGGCGCGGGGCATCCCTGCCCCGCGACCGGGCGTGTTGGCGGCCGCCGTGACTCACCCGCCGCTCAGGCGCCTCAATGACGCCTGAGCCTCAGGGACGGCCCTACCGTTTCTTCTTCTTCCCTTTGCCCTTGGCAGCCTTGTGATGCACCTTCTTCTTCGAGGCCTTCTTCGACTTGGGGCAGCCCGTGACGGAGATCTTCGTGCTCTGCGTGATCTTGTCGCCGTTCTGGCCGACCATTTCGGTGGGCATTAGCAGCGTGCCCTTGCAGAGGTTCCCGTTCGCGGTGAGCGCCGGGTATTCCCGCTCGGGCAGGTTGAGTTCGAACGTCGAGAACGGCACATCCGGGACTGTCGCGAATGTCGCGGTGGTGATGCCCTGTTTGCTGATAAATGTTTCGCCGTGCACCTGGACGGTGACGCCGTCCTCGCCGGTGAGGACGATGATCAGTTCGGGGTACCGGGCGCCGCCGTGGGAGACGAAGTACGCCGGACCCGAGAGGGGGCCTTCGAGCACCGGGGTGCTGACGGTCGCTTCGCCGACCTTGGAGGCCTTGGGGCAGCTCGATGGGTTTTCCGCGAATACTTTTTCGGTGCAGGCCTTCTGCAGCGTTTTCAACGGGGAAGGCAGCTGTTTCGGGAGTGAGACCTTGACCCGCACGACGTTCGCTTTCGTGCCCTGCGCCCCCACGGGGAGCGTCAGGGTCACGTGCAGGCTCGCACCCTGCGTCCTTGAGGTCTTCGCGCTGGTCGACACCTTGAATTCCGGTTTGAACGACAGCGCCGCACAGTTCGTGACCTGAAACGGCGTGGAGACGTTCGCGGTGGCACCTTCGCTGCTTTCGAGCTCCCCCGTCAGCTTCATCGGTTCGCAGCTGGTCGGGTTGAATACGAACCCGGAACGGTTGACCGTCACGTTCACGTGCTGTAGCTGCAACGGGATCCCATCCAGCATCGTCGGGAACTTGTCGCTCACCACCGTCAAATGAGCGTCGGTCGGGTCCACGTCCACCTTTGAGCGCACCACCTCGGTCCCGAGGTTGAACGGGCCCGCGACGGCCGGGACGACCACGTCGACGCCGAAGGGGTCGCCCTCGTAGGGGCCGGTGATGTACGCCTTGCCGTCTTCGATCGAGTAGGGGTCGTTGCCGAGACCGGCGCTCGCGATCACCTGCCCGATCTGGCTTTCCGCCGGGCAGTCCCCGCTCGCGGCCTGTGGTTCCTCGCACAGCTTCACGCCGCGCAGCCCTGCCGACACACCCGGCGGCAGCACGACCGAGATCCTGCCGAGTTGCTGGTCGGCGTCGGGGCGGCTCATCGTCAACGTCAACGGCGTGAACCCACCCGCCTGCACACTCGTCGTCCCAGCCTCAAACCCGGGCTGGAACGGCCTCGGGCTCGCGCACGGACCCCCATTCGGCCCCGAGGTGATATCGAACGTCGAGCTCGATTCCGCTGGCGCGCTACTCGACCACGGCGTGAACAACGCCTTGCTCGTGTACGACCCGCAGGTCGGTGGAGTGCTCAACGGCGCCCTCGCTGACCCGAAGAAGTGCAGTTCGGACTGTTCCAGCGGCAGGTCCGGGATGCCGGGGAACGTTGCTGTGATCTGCCCCGTCTGCTGGTCTAGCGAGATTTCCCCCGGCTGCTTGACCAGCACTCCCGACACCGGGTCTTCCACGACGAGGTACAGCGCGATCAGCGACCCAAACGGGTTCGCGTCCTGCGTCGCCAGGTAGGCCGCGCCTTCCAACGGATTAGCCAACAGCGGACTCTTGACTTTGACCGTCCCGACCTTCGAGGCATCCGGGCAAAACGGTTCCACCGGCGCACCTTTCGGCGCAGGCAGCCCCGAGGTGAAGCGCAAATCCTCCGGCGGGGTGCTTTCCCCCAGCAGGTACCCGATCTGCGCCTCACTGCACGCTTCCAGCCCACCACCACCCGCCGGGCTGACCGCGAAACCTTCCGGCAGCACCACCTTGACATCCTTGATATCCGACGGCGCGAGACCCGTGGGGTTCAGGACGCCTTCCTGCGGGACGTTTACGTCAGTCGTCAACCCCGTCGGAGCGCTCGCCGCCTGCCCGTCCGGTGTAACACTGATCGAAGGTTCGAACGGCAGACGGTTGCAGCCAACCAACCCCAGCGGTTCCCCAGGTATTTCTTCCAACAGCGATTCCCTCTTCTTGAACACGCCGGGTTCACTCCACGAATCCGCCTCCACCGTCGTCCGCATACCCGCAGGACCAGAACACGACGTCGGCAAAGTCAAAAACGGAATCAACCTGGGACCCACCGGCGCTACACACGGAAGGAATTCATAGCCTACTATCGTATCGGAAAGGCAGCCCCAGCCGCGCACATTGTTGTGGCTGGAGTCGGCCGGCACTCCCCAGAATGTCAATTGGGCCCCGAGGAACCCGAAGGTCTGGGAGATATTGTTGACACTGACAACGACACCATAGTCGCCACCCGTGCGAACCGCCGTGTCCAGGATCACCGGAACGCCGCCAACGCTGAAGCCGAACCTGGCAGGCTCACCAACCGATGGCACAAGGTTGAACAGAGGTAGGGTGTAGAAGGTATTGCCGGTGAGACGTATCATTGCGATACCGATAGCGGTTTCCGCCGGACATGCATTAACACGAAAGCGGAGTATCGCGTCGAAATCCTGGCTGGTGCACTGTGGTATCACCTGCGGGTTTCCGACCAGACCCGCGGGTAGACTGAAGTGCAGATCCTTCGTCAACGCGACCGGTTGAGTTCCCGGCAATGTGTTCAGGGCTACCGTGGTCGTCAGCTGGAAAGGATGCGAGCCGGCCTGCGTATCGATCGAACCATCTTCGTTGGTGGGCACAAGACGAAGATCTTCCACACCAAACGGGGCTGGGGTGGGACTCACTGTCAACGCGGCGCGAGTCGTCGTGGGCGCCGCGCCGCCGCCGCTGAGCACCACTTCGTTGACCAGCCCGCCAGATGCGCTCGATGCGCTTTTTTCAACCTTGACCGTAGTATTGATTCTAAGTTCGGCACCAGGCTGGAGGATCCCCCTAGATACGCAGTGCAACGTTTCAAGTTCGCATTCTGCACCCGAGATCGCGGTCGCGACCAATCCGGCCGGCAGCTTCTCGGCGATCACGATCGGGCTGGTTTCGCCGTTCGCCGGAGCGTCGCCGAGATTGCTGATCTGCAACAGAATTTCTCCTTCGCCACCTGGCGGAAGGTTGGTCGGGAGGCTGACCGTGTTGACCGTCAACACAGGACTCGAGGCAAGTGCGGGCGCGGCGGAGAACGCAAAGACGACCAGGACCAGAGCAGGCACAAGCCAGGCGGGGTGTTTTTGGTTGACGCTCATCGTCCTGGCCTCCGGTCGTTGCGAGCTTTCTTAGCTTTAGGTTTTATCTTCTTCGCTTTGACGCATCGGCCGCGGCTGCGCTTCTTTCCCTTGGCGCACTTAGCCGCCTTCTTCTTCTCGGCCTTCTTCGTTGCGGAAGGTGTGGGGGTCACGTTTCCCGCGCCCACGAACGTTGCGGTGGCCGGCGCCCCAAATATCCGCGGCTGCGGCGACGGCGCAACCCTGCACGAATCGGTCGTCGCACAAGCCAGTGAGACCGCAAGCGAGGACGGGCACGGTTCCGCTTGCATACACACCCGTGCGTCATACATGTCACCCGCACCATCCCTGTCGCTTTGGACGAGGCCGTCCTGGGTCGTGAAGAACACATCGTTTCCGCTCGCGCTCGCATCGAAGAAAACCGAATCCGAATTACCTGTTCCGGCCGAGATCAACCCGACGCAGCCCCCCAGCGTTCTATTGAAGACGACACTTGCACCCTGGCCGTAAGAGGGCGGCCGGCAGCCGCCTACACCGACGGGGTCATACTCGTACACGTCATCGCGACCGTTCACATCACGCGGCACCAGCACATCGGAGCTGGTGAAGAACAGGCGCCCCGAGTCGTTCAAGTAACGCGGCTGATGCCCCGTGCTGCGGCCTGCACCATACTGGGTCCAGCCTGGGATCACAGCCGCAACCCAGCGACCCCGCCAGGTTGTAGCCGGGTCCATCGCGATCCCGGGGAATACTTCCGTGTCATATTGACCGACAGGCCTCGCCCCGGTCGGATCGCATGAAGCGCAGACGACATGGTTCGTTTCCGCGTCATACAAATAGACCTCCTCATCTGGTTCCCCGCTGATCGCGTCGCGATTGTCGTAACCGGTCAGGCTGCGCCGCGACATGAAGGCTACATAACGCCCGCTCGGCGAGACACGGGCCGCCTGACGCTGAAGAGTCTCATTGGCCCTTAATTCGACGCCTTTGGATGGGCCTTCTTCCGCCCCACCCGCGACGAATGTCACACTCCAGGAGCCACTACCAGCCGAGGATTCGCGCAGAAGGTAGAGGTTGCAGAATCCGGAAGGACATGGAGTCGCCGATTCACCCTCGCCATTCGGCGCACTGGCGAGGATACCTGATGTCCTCACGTAGATCGACGTGCCCGCTTCGTTGGCTTCGAGAACATTCACCCCTCCGAATTCGGCTCCAGCAACGCCGAGCGTTAGATCGGTAAGCCGTTCTCCTTCTGGACGGGCCGGAGCGAACATGTAGAGATCCCCTTCGTGAGCACCACTCACTAGGCTGTTGCGATCAGTGAAAAAGACTCGCGACCCACTGCTGTTGGCAACCTTGAAGGCGCCCCCACCCGCAACCCCGCCACCACTCTGCACCGCATCGACTTGAAGCGTTTCCCCAGTCGTCATATTACGAGTGAACAGATTGCCTTCTTCATCACTCCACACGACCTGCGTCCCGTCGTCTGAAATCGCGTGCCTAGTAGCTGACACATCCAGCCGGTGTTCGATCACAGAACTACTGCCGAGCAGTACTGCACTTTCGAGCGGGTCTTCAATCGCAGGTTTACCACTTGCAGGTTTATGATCGGGAAGCACGCTCACGAGACGAGCTTCGCCATCAGCCCACTCAAAAAGTCCTTCTGCGTTCGGATAACTGGGATCCAAGCCGACAGGACCGCCGAATACAACGTGACTGAGATCGGGCGTTGCGCCTTCAAAGACTACGTGTGGTAGCGGTTCGGATGTTACTACCGCCCGAAACAAGCCTGTCACATTGTCACGAAGATAGATCTCCGTTTCTCCGTCGACTTCCTGATGAATTTCGGGTGCCAACGGGAGCTCCAATGGTCTAAATAGCGGCACCAATAGGGCACGGGATAGATCCGAAGAGAAGCGCACATATTCTTCACCGTCGGGGAGGCGCGCTCCTATAGAGTGCTTGTGCGGGGTGGCGATATCCAGCGAGGACCAGCCCCCCGCGCCGCGGGTCGAGAACATCTGTGTCGAAAGCATGTTCCCGGGCGGGCTCGCACCGACCGGCGCGTTCGCGATATATGTGACGCTCGTACCGTCTTCGGAGGCTTCCGTCGCATCACCGCCACCGAGTGTAAGCCCTCCGCCGCCGATCCCGAGAACTTCTGCCCCGTCCTTCTGTACCGGGGAGACGAGTTCGTAGGCGCGACCGTCGGGAAGCGCGAATTCTCCACCCGTCGTCTCGGTGGTGAACGTCTGGTCGGGACCAAGCGTGCCACCGGCAGGGCTTTGCGAGTTGGTCGCGACGAGCCTGTAGTGGTACGTGGTGTCGGACTGCAGGCCCTGTATCGCCGCCGTCGCGGGGTGCAGGCTGTTATCGGCGCCGATCGAGGGCGACTCGGGCGTGCTCTGCCCATGAGGCGCGCCGGTGGTGTAAGGACTGGTGTCGTATTCGAAGTGGTAGGTCGTTTCCGCGCCACCAGGGTCGACCTGCGCATTCAGTTTCGCGGCGGTAGCCGAGTCTTCGGTGACGGACTCGCCCGAGATCGTCAGGGGCACCGCCAGGGTCGTGAACGTCGCAGGCGGGCTGATCTGTTCTTCCCCTGCCTTGTTGACGACACGCAGACAGAACGTGTACGTCGTGCCCGGGGACAATTCGCTCAGCTTCGCTTCGGCCGCTTCCCCTTCATGCCCTTCCGGCGTCTTTTCAGCGCTCGCGGTTTTTTCGTTTTCTTTCTGTCCGGTTTCCGGGTTTTCGCGCTGACATTCGGTAGTGGACTGCCGGTAGACGAATTCAGCACTGCCTGGTTCGGTCGTGCGTTCGCTTTTGGGGTTGAGGACACCGTGCAGCGTCGTTTCGGTCGCCGCGATCGGGTTCGCGGGCTTCCCTTCCGGAGCTTCCGCGAACGGGAACGCCATCGTGAAGTGCTCGGCCGGGCCGACTTCGGTTTCGCCTTTGGTGCCGTTGCGCGCGAGGAGACACACGGTATATTCGGTGCCCGCTTCCAAGCCCGATACGCTCTGCGAGACCCCTTCCATCCCGCCGCCCAACGAGATGCCCGGCGATTCCGGGGCGCGGCTTTCCCCTTCGCATGTCGTGGGGGATTTGCGGTAGAGGAATTCGTAGGTGCCGAGTTCGTAGGTGCCCGCCGCGCCTTCTTTACCCGGGTTCAAGACACCTTGGAATATCGCTTCGCTCGCTTTGATCGATTCGACGGTGACCGGTCCCGGGGCTTCCGGCGGCGCCGCCAACGCCGAAGCACTCGACACGAGCAACACCCCCACCAACGCGCACAGCGACACCACACCGAGCGACAACGACCTACGAACACCTACAGGCATGTCTCCTCCTCCAAAACAGAGGGGAGCACCCCTCGATCGATGAACAACAACGCCCCAAGGGACGCGGGACGACAAAGTCCTGAACTGGCGGACACGTGACGGGCGGGCATCACGCGGCCTCACTCTCAAACCGGCTATGCAGGCGAATGCTCCGCGCAACCAACTCACCCTGCGCAGTCAACCGCCACGCGTTCGGCTCACCCTTCAAATGCCCCGCGCCACTGTTCGCCAGCAGCCCCAAGCGCTCCAGGCGACGCAAAAGCTTCGAAACCTGCCCAGCGTCCTGGATATCCCCGTATTCCCCAACCTCACGATTACTCGGCGCCGAACCCCGCCCCGCCAACTCCGCTACACCCTGCAGCACCCGCGAGGTGCGATACGTCAACCGCATCGGCACACTCTCCAACGGATCGGCCACGGCCACAGAGCCCGCCGCACCACGCACCGCGCGCGCCGCCGACGCGGCAGTGGCCGGCGCCGGGCGCGCCTGCTCACGCCGCGCCGCCGCCGGCCCCAGATAAGGCAGCACGATCATCCCCATCAACTCACCCAACAAACCGCTCAACGGCTCGCGCTCACCCCGCAACAACCGCGCATACACAATCCCAAACCCCGCACCCACCAGGCCCTCCGCGGTCAACGGCGTGCACTCACCCCCACGCGCACCCTCCCGGCGACCCTCATCGACCACGCCCGCCAGCCGCCCGAGAACGTCCTCACGACGCTCCAACACACCCGGGCCGCCGCTCAACGCCTGCACCACACACACCCGCGCCAAAACCGGCTCACGATCGAAGAACCCAAGGAGCGCCCACAACCCCCCACGCACCCGCTCACGCCACACCAAACCATCCAAACCCGCGGCGGCCAACTCACCCGCGACCACACCAAGAAGATCCTCAAAGACCGCGGACAGGCACTCCTCGCGGTTGGAAAACGTCTCATAAAACGTCCGCCGCGAAATCCTCGAACGCGCGACGATATCCGCCACCGTCGTATTCGCCCACCCCAGCTCATCCACCGCACGAACAGCCGCCGCCAACAGACGCGAACGCTGAATCTCAGCCAGCCGCGCACCCTGCCCCGCCGCATCCCGCCCACCCGCACGAGCGCGCCTGGGCACCGTGGTCGCCACCGGACGCCGCGACACACCGGCACCGTTGAACGCGCGCGAGGCCATCACACCACGCCCCCGGCCACGGGAACCCCAACCCCGCGCAGCGGGTCAAACAGGCGCTTCGAGACTAGGCGATTACCAGGCCCAGACTCAAATGCCCAAGGGCAAGAGAGAGAGAGAGAGAGAGAGATGCGACAGCGCCAAGCTGGCGCATCTAGCATCACCCTTCGGGTGACACGCTGCGACTCCTGTCACGTTTCTCCCTCTCGAAACCACGCTTGCTCAGCTCCCTCTCAAGTTCTCTGCGATCCAGATCCCTCTACCCAACATACACTCCGCGAGCGCTTGATGTCAACCGCGAAACGCGCCTACCCAACCCGATCCTATGTCCACACCGCCACCACCAAGGATGACCATGCCAAAGGCAATCGTACACATCCCCTGCTCTCTTGTCAATACCCAAACGACGGGGCTACGTTCCCCGCACCCACGGGCTGACGACGGCCATCCGCTACGGCGCCCGGGCGCTGGGGCGTCCGTGCTCCGTACTCACGTCGGATGGCAAGCTTTCCACCGGTCGCGGGAGCTAGAATGTGCGTATGGCTCATGCGCTCAAAACCAAATTGCCGTCCGAGCTCGTGGTTGAGCGACGGCAGGCGGCGATCGATCGTACGCGCGGCGTGCTCACCCATGTGGCCGCGGGCCGCAGCCTGTCCAACGAGTTGATCGCCCAGCGGCGCGCGGAAGCACAAGCCGAAGACCTGGAGGACCAAGCCTACCGTCAGCGCCGTACCGGACGCTGAGCCGGAGGCGCCGACTTCGGTGCTCGACGCCTCGGCGGTGATGACGCACCTGAACGAAGAGGAAGGCGCGGAGGCGGTGCGCGAGGCGATGAGGGCTGGGGCAGCGATCAGCGTAGCCAACTGGGCCGAGGTGCTCTCCAACGCAGCCGTAGACGGCGATGACCCGCGCCAACTCGCCGACGACCTGCGCGACGCCGTCATCGTTGAGCCCATGACCGAGGCCGACTGTGTGGAGATAGCGAAGCTGCGCCCCGTCACCAAGCCACAGGGGCTTTCGCTCGCCGACCGTGCGTGCCTCGCACTCGCTGCTCGGCTCGGCCTACCGGCGCTGACGACCGACCATGCCTGGAAGCAAGCCGACGTCGACGCCGAGGTCAAGCTCATACGGTAGTTCCGCGCTGATGTAGGCGCGGCAGCTCGAAGCGGTCGTCGAACGCCCCGACCACCGTGATGAACGCGGCGGCGATCAGCGGGGTGATGTACGCCTTGCCAGTTTCCACGCCGTAGGGATCCCCACCCAGGCCAGCGCTCGCGGTCACCTGCCCGATCTGGCTTTCCGTCGGACACGCCCCTGTCGCGGCCTGCGGTTCCCCACACAACTTGACACCCCGCAGGCCAGCAGAGACACCCGGAGGGAACACGACCGCGAGTTTCCCGAGTTGCTGGTCGGCATCGGGACGGCTGAGCGTCATCGTCAGCGGGCTATAACCGCCTGCCTGCACACTCGTCGTACCCGCCGCGAACCCGGGCTGGAACGGCCTCGGACTCACACACGGCGACCCATTCGGGCCACTCGTGATGCCAAACGTCGAGCTGGAACCCGACGATGGGTTCCCCGACCACGGCACAATCGACCCCGTCCTGGTGTACGAACCGCACAATGGCGGGGTGCTCAACGGCGCCCGGTTGCCACCAAAGAAATGCAGCCGTGCTTCTTCGAAGGGGACCTCCGGGCTGTTCGGGAACACCGTCACGATCTGCCCCGTCCGTTCGTCGAGCTTCACACCCTCCTTCGCGTTTTCCGCATCCAGGTATAGGCCGATCAGGCTCCCGAACGGGTTCGCGTCCTGCGCCGCTGCGCAGCGCGGATGCGCCCCAAAGACCTCACCCGAGCACCCTCTGCACCTCCGCCGGCCCGACCGGCCCCTCGCGCACAATACGCCAGCGGCCGTGGGATTCGTACTCGCGCAGGTCGAGCACCGTGGAGGCGATCCCTGGCAGCTCGCCGCCGTCGAGCACGAGGTCGGCGCCGGCCAGCAGTGCAGGTGGGATCTCCGATAGGCGCCGCGCCTCGGCGCCGCCGGAGAGGTTGGCGCTCGACTGCAGGACCGGAACTTCCACTGCGCGCAGGGCCGCCAGGCGCTCGGGCAGCGCTGGCACGCGCAGGCCCAGGGCGCCCGGCTCGCCCGCCCTCCGGCCCTCCGCCGCCGGCGCCCCCGCGGTTCCCGACTGGCGTGCCCACGGCCGGGCGGCGGTCGGCCGGCACGCGAGCGGGTAGCGATCCTCGCGGTTGGGCAGCAGCACCGTCAGCGGCCCCGGCAACAGCGTCTCTAGGGCCGTGCGCTCGCGCCGGCCCAGCTCTGGGAGCGCGTCCACAGCCGCTGTCAGCGAGAAGAACATCACCGCCGCGGGGCGCTCCGGCGGCCGGCCCTTCAGCTCATACAACCGACGCACAGCCTCGCGCCGCAGCGGATCGCAGGCGAAACCATAGACCGTGTCCGCCGGAAAGATGGCCACGCCGCCGCCGACGATGCACTCTCGCAGGCGCCGCGCATCGTCGGCGGTGAGCGGGGGAGGGGCCGGGGCGATCTCAGCGAGCCGCCCCTCCAGGCGGGCCGCGGCAGCGAGACCGGTGTCCGTCGTGAGCAGCAGGAGATCGAGTCGGCGCGCCAGCGCGAGGTAGGCCGCGTCATAGGCGCTCAGCCGCGCGCGCAGACTCCAGATGGTGTCGAGAAGATCCATCACTGGGTAACGCACGACTCGCAGCTCCCTCAACATAGCCATCGCCCGCGCAGCTCTCAGCTCGCCGAGCTCACCGCGCAGCGCGTAGCGGCGCAGCACGGAGATCGCCTCGATGTGAAAGTGCTCGGGGACGTGCACCTCGGCATGAGACTCAAGCCGGTCGAGCACGCGAGCGCCGAGGGCCGAGCCGAGCAGGATCTCGACGGCCGCGCTCGCGTCGAGAACGATCACCGATCGCGCTCTTCGCGCAAGACCTCGGCCGGGCTCTGAGAGACCGGAACGGGATCCAGCCCACGGGCCTCGCGTACCCACTCGCGCATCGTCGGACGAACGGCGAGATTGCGCAGCTCGTCGAGCAGATAGTCCGAGAGCGTCATCCCAGCGCGCGCGGCACGAACCTTTAGCTCACTGTGGAGTTCGTCGGGGACGTTGCGGATCTGCACCATCGTGGACATGCGATCCACATTATCACATGTGTGCCACATGCGTGGGTGCTCTTCCCGATGCGCTGATCTAAGCATCTTGATGCGGTAAAATCGGCATATGCGCACCACGATCACGCTCGCCGACGATGTCGCCGCCGCGTTGGAGAAGCTGCGCCGCGAACGTTCCGTCGGGCTCAGCGAGGCCGTCAACGATCTCGTCCGCGCGGGCCTGGCCAAACAACGCGCCGCACCTCCGTTTCGCCAGCAGGCCCACAACCTCGGCAACGGGATCGACTTCTCCAACGTCGCCGACGCGATCGAGACGCTTGACGGGCCCGCCGCCCGCTGATGCTCCTCGACGCCAACCTGCTCCTCTACGCAGTGCACAAGGGAGTCCCACAGCACGACGACGCAGCCTCATGGCTGACCGCCCAGCTCAACGGCCCCCGGCGCGTCGGACTGCCGTGGCAGAGCCTCGGCGCGTTCCTGCGCATCTCCACCCACCCCCGCGCCTTCCCGCGGCCACTCGCGCCCGCCGTCGCATGGGAACGTGTGAGCGACTGGCTCGCAGCGCCGGTCTCCTGGATCCCCCTGCCGGGACCCGAGCATGCCCGGATCCTCGGCGAGCTCATCACCACCTACGAGATCCGCGGCAATCTCCTCCCGGACGCCCAGCTGGCCGCACTCGCCATCGAGCACGGCCTTACCCTCTGCTCCACCGACACAGACTTCGCCCGCTTCACAGACTTGCGCTGGCTGAATCCGCTCGACTGAAGCGGCCAGAGGAGACGAACGCAATCACCGCGAGTGCGAGGGCGACGATCGCGCACCTGCCCCTCGCGTCCCACTATCGTGCCATCGTAGTGGTAGGCTTTTACCATGCACGTGTCAATCGACAGCGCAGGCCGAGTGGTCGTGCCCAAGCGTCTGCGGGACGAGCTTGGGCTCTCGCCCGGTACACCGCTCGAGATCGATGTGGTCGACGGACATCTCGAGCTGTCAGCGGAACATGCGCCGGCCAAGCTGGCGGAAGGACCCAATGGGCCAATGGTGGCAGCAACCGGTACTCCCCTCACCGACGAAGAGGTACGGCGCACGCTCGAAGCTGTGCGCGAGCGCCGGTGAGGCAAGCAGCAGACAGCAGCATCACGATTGCGGCCCTCGTCGCCGATCACGAGGCCCGCGATCTCGCTGAAGATGCACTGAAACAATGCACGATGACGGTCGCGCACGTCGCGATCGAGACCTACAGCGTCCTCACAAGATTCCCCCCTCCCCGCCGCGTGACGAGCACCGATGCCGCCGCGCTCATCGAAGCGAGACTGCCAACGGCATACGCCACGCTCGACGCGAACATGTTCGCGAAGGCGCCCGCCCAATTGGCCAAGGCCGGTGTCGCCGGTGGAGCCGCCTACGACGGGCTGATCGCCCTAACCGCGCTGGAGCACGACCTCGAACTCATCACACGCGACGGGCGAGCCGAGCGCACCTATCGCGCACTCAACGTGCCCTACCAACTGTTGCGCTAGTCCACTCGCGTCCGAATACTCCCGCGCAGATCGCCCGGCAAGCTGGCCGAGCAGATCGACTGGCCGTAGAGCATCCCTGCCCCACGACCGACCTCGGCCGGCTACCGCTTCTTGCGCTTCGGGTGCTTGGTCTTCTTCTTCGAGCCCCGCTTGTGCACCGTCTTGGGGCAGCCAGTGACGGCGATCTTGGTGTTCTGCTTGACCACCAACCCGTTCTGCGCGACCATTTCCGTCGGCATCAACAGCGTGCCCTTGCAGAGGTTCCCGTTCGCCGACAGCGCCGGATATTCTCGCTCCGGCAGCGTCAATTCGAAGTTCGAGAACGGGACATCCGGGACCGTGTTGAACGACGCCGTCGTGATCCCGTTCTTGATCAGCGTTTCCCCATGCACCTGGACCGTCACGCCATCCTCGCCCTCCAGGACGATGATCAGTTCCGGGTACCTAGCGCCACCGTGGGATACGAAGTACGCCGGGCCCGCCAACGGACCTTCCAGCACCGGTGTTTGGACCGTCGCTTCGCCGATACGTGATGCGACGGGGCAGTTCGCGGGGTTTTCCGCGAACACCTTTTCCGTGCACGCCTTCTGCAGTGTTTTCAACGGCGAGGGCAGCTGCTTGGGTAGCGACACCTTGACCTGCGCCACGTTCGCTTTGGTGCCCTGCGCGCCCGCCGGCAGCGTCAGGGTCGCGTGCAGGCTCGCACCATCCACACGCGAGGTGTTCGCGCTCGTGGAGACCTTGAACTCCGGTTTGAAGGAGAGCGCCGCACAGTTGGTGACCTGGAACGGCGTGGAGACGTTCGCAGTCGCGCCTTCGCTGCTTTCGAGCTCTCCGGTGAGTTTCATCGGTTCGCAGCTGGTCGGGTTGAACACGAACCCCGGACGGTTGACCGTCACGTTCACGTGCTGCAACTGCAACGGGATACCATCCAGCATCGTCGGGAACGCGTCGCTCACGACCGTCAGATGCGCGTCCGTCGGGTCCACGTCCACCTTCGCCCGGACGACCTCGGTGCCCAGATTGAACGGGCCAGCGACCGCGGGAACCACGACGTCGACCCCAACGGATCACCCTCGTATGGGCCGGTGATATAGGCCTTGCCGTCTTCGATCGAGTACGGGTCGTTGCCGAGGCCCGCACTGGCGACGACCTGCCCGATCTGGCTTTCCGCAGGACAATCCCCGGTCGCGGCCTGCGGTTCCTCACACAGCTTCACACCCCGCAGACCGCGTAGACACCTGGGGGGAACACAACCGAGAGTTTCCCGAGCGCCTGGTCGGCATCCGGGCGGCTCATCGTCATCGTCAACGGGGTATACCCACCCGCCTGCACGCTTGTTGTGCCCGCCTCGAACCCGGGCTGGAACGGGCGCGGGCTCTCGCACGGCGACCCATTCGGGCCCGTGGTGATGTCGAACGTCGACTCGGATTCCACCGTGGCGTTGCCCGACCACGGCGTGAACGACGCCTTCGTCGTATACGACCCGCAGGCGGATGGGGTGCTCAACGGCGCCCTCGCAGACCCAAAGAAGTGCAGTTCGGACAGTTCGAAGGGAACCTGCGGGACATTCGGAAACGTCGCGGTCACCTGCCCCGTCTGCTGGTTCAGTGAAATTTCCCCTGGCTGCTTGACCAGCACACCCGATACCGGGTCTTCCGCGACGAGATACAGCGCGATCAGCGACCCGAACGGGTTCGCGTTCTGCGTCGCCAGATAGATCGCGCCTTCCAATGGGTTCGCCAGCAGCGGCGTCTTGATTTTGACCGTCCCGACCTTCGACGCGTTCGGGCAGAACGGTTCCGCCGGCACACCCTTCGGCGCGGGCAACCCCGACGTGAAGCGCAGTTCGTTGGGGGGGCTGCTTGCGCCCGGCAGATACCCGACCTGCGCCTCACTGCACGCTTCCAATCCACCCCCACCCGCCGGACTGATCACTACGCCTTCAGGCAGCACGACGGTGACGTCCTTCACCGCGGAGGGAGCAATCCCTGCGGGGTTCAGAACCCCTTCCTGCGGGATCTGCACGTCCGTCGTCAACCCGGTCGGGGAGCTCGCCGCCTGACCGTCCGGGGCGACGCTGATCGACGGACCGAACGGCAGCTGGTTGCAGCCATCCAGCCCGAGTTGTTCACCTCTGCCTTCCGACAACAGCGACGCGTAAGGTTCCGTGAACTTCCCGGGTTCGCTCCACGAATCCGCTTCCGCGGTCGAGCGCATACCCGCAGGCCCATCACACGATGTCGGCAACGTCAAGAAAGGCGTCAGCTTTGGATTCGCCGGAGCGACACACGGTCCGTATCCTTCTCCACCATAAAAATTATCATAGAGACAGCTCCAGCCGCGCACGGGGTTATGACGCGAATCGGCCGGGACGCCCCAAAATGTCACCTGAGCCCCGAAGAACGCAAAGGTATTAGAAAGGTTGTTGACACTTACCACGACACCATAGTCACCACCAGTGCGAACGGATGTATCTAGAATCACCGGAACATTGAAGATGGTAAAGCCGAACCGTGCCGGCTCCCCCACCGACGGCGCAAGGTTGAACAATGGCACCGTGACCGTAAACGGACCCGTGGAGCCGTAGCCGATGCTCACCGTCGCCACTCCGATGGCCGTCTCGGCGGGACACCCGTTGAACTCGTCTTTCAGCAGCGCGTCGAATTCTTTGCTGGTGCACTGCGGTATAACCTGCGGGTTACCAACCAAACCCCCCGGTAGGTCGAAGTGGAGATCCTTCGACAACGCCACCGGTTGAACGACCAGTTCACTTTCGTTTCTTGAATCTGGCTGGAGCGAGTTATCGAGCTCGAGCGTTGCTGTCAGCTCGAACGGATGTGAACCGGCCTGAGTATCGACCGACCCATCTTCATTGGTCGGGGAAAGCTGGAGGCTTTCAACGCCAAAGCCCGCCTGCGTAGGGCTCACCGTCAAATGGTCCAGCGCAACAGTGCTGGCCGCGCCACCGCCGCTGACATTCACTTCATTGACCAACTTGGCGCCCACTTTTACTTCGGCCTTGACCGTGATTTCCAGCTGGATTTCCCTGTAGGGTTGTAGCGTTTCCCGGTATTCGCAACGCAACGTCACAAGTTCGCATTCTGCTCCGGAGATTGCCGTCGCGGTCAACCCAGCCGGCAGCTTGTCGGCGATCACAATCGGACTCGTTTCGCCAACCGCGGGAGCGCCACCGAGATTGTGGACCTCAAGCAACAGCCGCCCGTCGCCTCCCGGCGGCAGGTTCGTCGGGAGGCTGATCGTGGTGATCGAAAACACAGGGACGTTGGCGAGGGCGGGTGACGCAGCAAACGCCAGGATAACCAAGGCTAGAACAGGCGCAGACAACAGGGAGAGTTTTTTAGAGATACGCATCGTTACTTGCTCCCCTTGCCGTGGTTCGACCTTTTGTTCTTCTTCTTCTTTGTCTTGACGCAATGTCCGTGCTTGTTGCGCGTCTTGCCTTTGGGACATTGGACTTTCTTTTTGCTGGCCTTCTTCGTGACCGTCGGCGGGGGGGCGGGGTTGCCGGCGCCAGTGAAGGTTTCGGTCGGCCCGCTGCCGAAGATCGGCGGCTGGGGAGTCGGGGCGGCGCGGCAGGAATCGGGCGTCGTGCACGGCGGGGAGACCGCGGGCGAGGACGGACACGGTTCTGCTTGGGTACAGACGCGCGCGTCATACATGTCAGACACACCGTCCGTATCCTGGGGTACAAGCCCATCCTGGGTCGTGAAGAACACATCGTTCCCACTCGCGTTCGCATCGAAGAAGACCGAGTCTCCACTGCCGGTCCCGGCAGAGATCAACCCTACGCACCCGTCCGCCGACTCGTTGAAGACATCGCTCGCGCTCTGCCCGTAGGACGGCGGCTGACAACTGCCTTCGCCGGCCGGCTCGTACTCATACACATCTTCTCTCTCGTTGACGTCCTGCGGCACCAGCGCGTCGGCGCTATCGAAGAACAGGCGCCCCGAATCGGACAGGTAACGTGGCTGATAACCCGTGGAGAGATCGTGGCCATCTGGAGTCCACCCCGGAATCGTGGCGGCGAGCCAGTGACCTTCCCACATTTCCCATGGGTCCATCTGAATCCTGGATGCTTGGTCTGCCTCCTGTGCATCGTACTCGCCGATTGGCCTCGCGCCGGTCGGATTGCACGACGCGCACACCAGCCTGTTTGCTTGCGCATCGTAGAGGTAGACCTCCTCATCCGGCTGGCCGCTGTTCGCGTCACGGTTGTCGTATCCCGTCAGGCTCTGCTGCGACATGAACGCCAGATAACGCCCGTCCGGCGAGACACGTGCAGCCTGAACGGCGAGCGGCGCGCCGGCTGAGAGGCTACCTTCGCTGAAGCCTTCTTCCATCCCGGCGGTGATGAACGTGGCGCTCCAAGAGCCGCTGTCAGCGGGCGCTTCGCGCAGCAGGTAGAGGTTGCTCGCCCCAGCCTTTGCGACTTCTCCCCGGCTGTTCGCCGCGCTCGGCAGGACAGCGGAGGAAACCTCGTAGAGCGACGTACCTTCGTTATTGGCTTGAAAGAAGCCTCCTTCCCCTTTTGTTTCTCCTACTAGCACCCGCCCGCCGCCCGCGTCGGGTGTGAGGTCTGTCAACTTCCCGGTCTCGACGTCGAACATGAACAGGCCCCCTTCGGGCGCCCCGCTCGTGAGTTCTGTCGTGTCGGTGAAGAACACACGCGAGCCATCGCTGCTGGCCGCCTGGAAGACACCATCACCGCCCGGTCCCGCACCACCCTGGGCAGCATCCACCTGAACCGTTTCACCCGTCGCCATGTCACGCGTGAACAGGTCCCCTTCCCCGCTCCACACGACCCGCGCCCCATCGCTCGAGACCGCATACCTCGTGGCAGACGCCAGTACGTCGCCAAGCGAGTTACGGGAGTCACTGGCGAGCAGGCTCGCGCCACTGGCGGGTTCGCCCGTGGGCAGCACGTCCACGAGCCCGGTGTGCCCATCCGACCACTCGTACGTGCCGCCGGCGCCCGGATAGCGGGGGTCCAACCCAGCCGGCCCTTCGAACACCACATGACCGAGATCGGGCGTCGCGCCCTCAAACGCGACCGGTAGTTCGTTTGACGGCGTGACTTCGGGCAGCGGTTCGGTGGTCACCAACGCCTGGAACACGCCAGTGGCGTCGTTGCGAAGATAGATCTCGGTTTCGCCGGATACCTGCTGATGCACTTCCGGCGCCAGCGGCGGCTCGGGGGTCGTATGGCGCGGCCGAAGCACCGCCCGCGACAGATCGGAGGAGAACCGCACGTATTCTTCCCCCTGATTGAGGATGTGGTCCACTCCTATGGCGTTCTTGTGCGGGGTCTCGATGTCCTGCGATGACCAGCCATCCGCGCCACGCGTCGCGAAGATCTGCGTCGAAAGGGTGTTCCCGGGCGGATTCGCTCCGACAGGAGCACTCGCGAGATACGTGATACTCGTGCCGTCTTCGGAGGCCTGCGTCGCATCGCCGCCCGCCGGTGTCGTGCCTCCACCACCGATCCCCACGATTTCCGCGCCATCCTTCTGCGCCGGAGATACCAGTTCATACGCCCGACCATCGGGCAGCGCGAACTCGCCCCCCACCGGCTGGGTCGTGAAGGTCTCATCGGGACCTGGTGTCCCACCGGCAGGGCTCTGCGAGTTGGTCGCGACGATCCGGTAGTGGTAGGTCGTGCCCGGCTGGAGTTCCTGGATCGGGGCCGCGGCCGGGTGTTCGCTGTTATCGGAGCCGATCGACGCCGACTCGGGCGTGCTCTGAGCGTAAGCGGTGGTGGTGCCGTATTCGAAATCGTAGGTCGTTTCCGCACCGCCGGGGTCGACCTGCGCCCGCAGCTTCGCGCTGGTCGCCGTGACTTCAGTGACCGACTCGCTTTCCGGGACGATCGTGGGAGCTTCCGGGGCGGCGAGGGCCGGACTGCTCGCCAGTACGAGCCCCCCAATCAACACGCACACTGTGACCACACCGACCGAGAACAACTTACGAATACCCACAGGCATATCTCCTCCTCCAACACAGAGGGGAAAGCCCCTCGATCGATGAACAACACGCCACGAGACGCTCGGGACGACAAATCAGACAGCAGATAGGCACACGAGGCATCACGCGGCCTCGCTCTCGAACCGGCTGTGCAGGCGGATGCTTCGCGCGACGAGCTCGCCCTGAGTGGTCAGCCGCCACGCGTTTGGTTCACCCTTCAAATGACCCGGGCCACTGTTCGCCAGCAGCCCCAGGCCCTCCAGGCGTCGCAGCAGCTTCGATAGCTGCCCCGCATCCTGGATATCCGCGTATTCCCCAACCTGACGGTTGCTCGCGGACGGATTCTCAGCCACACCCGCCAAAACCCGCGAGGTGCGATACGTCAGGCGCATCGGGACGCTCTCAAGCGGATCGGCGACCGCCCGCGCGGAGCCCGAAGCGTCGCGCACCGTCGCAGCCCGCGCGGCCAAGGCGTGCGCGGGGGCGGCCGGCGCCGGGCGGGCCTGCTCGCGGCGCGCCGCGGCCGGCCCCAGGTAGGGCAGCACAATCATCCCCATCAACTCACCCACCAGATCGGTCAGCGGCTCGCGCTGCCCTCGCAACAACCGCGCATACACAATCCCAAACGCCGCACCAACCAAGCCCTCAGCGGTCAACGGCGTGCACTCACCCCCACGCGCACCCTCCCAACGGCCCTCATCAACCACACCAGTCAGCCGCGCAAGAACCTCCTCGCGGCGCTCCAACACACCCGGGCCGCCACTCAACGCCTGCACCACACACACCCGCGCGAGCACCGGCTCACGATCGAAGAACCCAAGGATCGTCCATAGCCCCCGGCGCACACGCTCACGCCACGCCAAACCATCCAAACCCGCCACGGCAAGCTCCCCGGCGATCACACCAAGGAGATCCTCGAATACCGCGGCGAGACACTCCTCACGGTTGGCGAACGTCTCATAGAACGTCCGCCGCGAAATCCGCGAACGCGCGACGACATCCGCCACCGTCGTATTCGCCCACCCCAGCTCATCCACCGCACGCACCGCCGCGGCCAACAAACGCGAGCGCTGAATCTCAGCCAACTGCGCACCGTGGCCCCCGGCTTCCCGCCCGCTGGCTCGGGTGCGCCTGCGTACCCCAGCCGCAGCCGGTCGACGCGGCACTCCAGTACCCGTACCCGTGGCCATCACGCCACGCTCCAGGCCATGTAGCGCCCAACCCCGCGCAGCGGGCCAAACCGGCGCTTCGAGACTAGACGGCTACTGCCTTCAGACTCGAGCTGCCGAGGCGAAGAGAGAGAGAGAGAGAGAGAGATGCGACAGCGCCAAGCTGGCGCATCTAGCATCACTATTCCGGTGACGCGCTGCGACTCCTGTCACGTTTCTCCCTCTTGAAAACACGCTTGCTCAGCTCCCTCTCAAGTTCTCTCTGCGACCCAGATCCCTCTACCAACATACACTCCGCGAGCGCTTGATGTCAACCGCGAAACGCGCCTACCCAACCCGATCCTATGTCCACACCGCCACCACCTAGGATGACGATGCCAAAGGCAATCGTACACACCACCTACCCCCTTGTCAATACCCAAACTGTTGGGCTACGTTCCTCACGCCCGCCGGCGCTGGCGTCTTTGGCGGTGAGCACGATACGCATAGGCACGTTCGTCGCGGACCCAAAAATCTCTCAGCCGAGTGCCCACAGCAGCAGGTGGGCGGGTAGCAGCGTGTAGCGCTCGGCGACTCGGAAGACGCTCTTTGTGACCATCACGACCGGCCGGCCGGGATGTGCTCGCGCGGCGGCCGCGGCCGCTGAGAGGGTGGGGTGCTCGCGGTACTTGACCTCGACCACGTCGAGCTCGCGCCGCAGACCGCAGACGAAGTCGATCTCCCCGCCTCGCGCCGTCTGCCAAATGTGCAGGCGTTCGGGGAGAATAAATGTTTCGAGCAGACGATCGTTGGGCTCGTAGCGCCGCAGTAGGGCCATACCGACCGCGTTCTCGACGAGCGCGGGCGCGTTGAACGCAAGTCCGGGCGCTCCGTCGAGCGCGATCGTGTGCAGCAATGGGTCGGCGAGGAAGACCTTCTTGTCCCGGGATTGCGCGTTGGTGTGCGAGTCGCCCCGCCAGAAGTAGGTGACGAACAGGAAGTAGCCGCCGGCCAGCAACTCGATGTAGTCGCGCAGGGTCTGGTGGCTGGGCTGTCCCGAGCCTCGCCCGAGCGGGACGTCCATCTCGCGCGCCATCGCGCTCCAGCTGACCTTGGCGCCGAGCGAGCGCACCACGCGCTCGAGCAGCGCGTGACCGGCAGGAACGCTTGCGCCGCGGCGCTGCAACTCCCTGAGAAGCGAGTCGTACAGCACCCGCTTGACCTCCCGCGAAGGCTCGTGCGCGCCGGACGCCGCCTCGGCGACGGCGGCAGGCAACCCGCCGAAGCGTAGGTATCGCTCCAGTGCGGCCTCGAGCGCTGGCCCGTAGATCTGCATGTCGCGCAGCAACGCCTCGCCGTCGCCGGAGCGCAGCTCGGCGACCGTCAGCCGCGGAGAGGCCGGGACGTCGCTGTTCACCGCACGGGCGAACATTGCAAAGCTTTGGGGGAGGACGAGATGATCGACACCCGCCTGACGGCGTCCGGGGAGTCGTTCGGCAGCGCCGTGCTGGAGATCGATCGCGGAGGAGCCCGTGCAGACGACGACCTTCCCGCGGATCGCGCCGAGATCCCACAGCGACTTGACGGCGGTCTGCCAGCCGCGTACGGCGGTCACCTCGTCGAGCAGCAGCAGGCCGGGAACCTCATCTCCGGAGACCTCCTCACCAGCGACGTGCAGCGCCCGCTGCACGGTTGCGGCGAGCTGCGCGAGATGTCGGCCCTCCAACAGGTCGAGCGCGAGGTAGACAACCGCCCTCGCCGGCAGGCCACCGGCGAGCGCACGCTCGACCAGCAGCTTCAGGTCGGTGCTCTTGCCAACCTGGCGCGGTCCGCGCAGGGTGTGGATGCCGGGCCTGTGCAGATCCAGGTCGGCGACGAAGTCCGCCGCCAGGCGCACCGGCTGCTCCTCGAGCAGCGTCAGATGTGGGTCCGTCGCACGCCAGCCCGGGCTCGTCCACCACGGGTTCAGCGCCAGGATCTGCTCGTCCGAGATCGCCATCGGGAGCGACCATGATAGCAGGAATCACAATTTATGCTACTCCTATTGAAGGGCTACTTCCGATAAAAGCAGCATCTATTGAAGGGCACCCATTAATCTATGCAGCTGATCATATCCATCGGCGGGACACGACGAGTTGAAGACTCGATCGCGCTGAGCAGACACGCGGATGAGCGCTGACGGATCGCACCGGCTACCGCTTCTTGCGCTTCGGGTGCCTGGACTTCTTCTTCGCGGCCCGCTTCTTCGAGGTCTCCTTGTGCGCCGACTTCGGGCGGGCGGGCGGGCACCCCATCACCGAGATCTTCGTGCTCTGGTTGACTTTCAGCCCGTTCTGGCCGACCATTTCGGTCGGCATCAACAGCGTGCCCTTGCAGAGGTTCCCGTTGGCGCTCAATGCCGGGTATTCCCGTTTGGGCAGCGTCAGTTCGAACGTCGAGAACGGGACGTCCGGGACCGTGTTGAACGTCGCGCTCGTGATCCCCTGTTTGCTGATGAACGTTTCCCCGTGCACCTGCACGGTCACGCCGTCCTCACCGACGAGGACCATGATCAATTCCGGGTACTTCGCGCCACCGTGGGAGACGAAGTACGCCGGACCCGATAGCGGGCCTTCCAGCACCGGGGTGCTGACCGTCGCCTCCCCAACCCTCGACGCCACGGGGCAGTTCGATGGGTTTTCCGCGAACACTTTTTCCGTGCACGCCTTCTGCAACGTTTTCAACGGCGACGGCAGCTGTTTCGGCAGGGAGACCTTGACCTTCGCGACATTTGCTTTGGTGCCCTGCGCACCCGCCGGCAGCGTCAGGCTGACGTGCAGGCTCGCACCTTCGGTCCTTGACGTCTTCGCGCTGGTGGAGACCTTGAATTCCGGTTTGAAGGAGAGCGCCGCACAGTTCGTGACCTGGAACGGTGTTGAGACGTTCGCGGTCGCGCCTTCTGAGCTTTCGAGCTCCCCCGTCAGCTTCATCGGTTCGCAACTGCTCGGGTTGAACACGAACCCCGGCCTGTCGATCATCACGTTCACGTGCTGCAACTGCAACGGAATCCCATCCAACATCGTCGGGAACCGATCCGTCACAACCGTCAAATGCGCATCCGTCGGGTCCACATCAACCTTGGAACGCACAACCTCAGTCCCCAGGTTGAACGGACCCGCGACCGCGGGCACCACGACATCGACCCCGAACGGGTCGCCCTTGTACGGGCCGGTGATGTACGCCTTCCCCGTTTCCACCGAGAAGGGATCCCCCGCCAAGCCGGCGCTCACGATCACCTTCCCGATCTGGCTTTCCGCTGGACAATCCCCCTGCGCGGCCTGCGGTTCCTCACACAACCTCACACCACGCAACCCCGCCGACACACCCGGCGGCAGCACAACTGAGAGCTTCCCCAGCGGCTGATCGGCGTCCGGGCGGCTCATCGTCAACGTCAACGGACTATACCCGCCCGCCTGCACACTCGTCGTACCCGCCTGGAACCCAGGATCAAACGGACGCGGGCTCGCGCACGGCGCCCCGTTCGGGCCATTCGTGATGTCAAACGTCGAGGTAGGCGCGACAGGCGCGTTACCAGACCACGGCACGATCGACGCCGTACTCGTATACGCCCCACACAACGGCGGCGTACTCAACGGCGCACGATCAGACCCGAAGAAGTGCAACTTCGCGTCTTCGAACGGCAGCTGCGGGCTGTTCGGGAAAACCGCCACGATCTGCCCCGTCGCTTCGTTGAGCCTCACTTCACCGGCGAGCTTCACAAGCACCCCCGCCGTCGCGTCTTCCGCGTTGATATACAGGCCAATCAGGCTCCCGAACGGGTTCGCGTCCTGCGCCGCCAGATACACCCCGCCGACGAGCGGGTCGGGCAGCAGCGGCGACTCGATTTCTACCGTGCCGACCTTCGAGGCATCCGGGCATTCCCCATAGCCCGGCGTGAACAAGTTCGTCCCCGCTCCCGGTTCGACGCCCGTGAACCCAACCTGGGTAGTCGAGCACGACAACAGACCATCCGCTGCCGCCGGGCTGATCTGCACCCCTTCAGGCAACGTCACCGTCGTATCCTTCACATCCGCCGCCGCTAACCCCGTCGGGTTCAAGATCGACTGCTGCGGCACATGAATACCGACCGTCAACCCCGTCGGCGTACTCGCCGCCTGCCCATCCGGCGCGACACTGATCGACGGTTCAAATCCCAGCCGGTTACACCCATCCAACGCCAACGGCGCACCCGAACCATCATGCCACCGATACACCGACCCCACCACCGCCGAGGGATCCGCCCACGAATCCGCCGACACCGATGAACTCCACGGTTCACTCAACGGATCCCCACACGACGTCGGCAACGACAACAACGGCGCACCCACCGAACTCCCCGGCGAGGTGCAACCATAGACGAAACGCCCAAAGCCGACGCAGTCGTTGCCGCGTGAGTTATCGTGCCGCGGGTCGCCCGGCACACCCCACAACGTCACTTCACTGGAATAAACCGCGGGTACCTCGCTGAGGTTATTGACGCTGACCGTCACCCCATAATCCCCCCCCGCGCGCACCGAGGTATCGAGAATCACCGGGACGCCAAGCGCGATGAACCCGAACCGCGCCGGCTCCCCCAGAGCAGGCTTGAGCGCGAACACCGGCTCGGCGACGGTAGCCTGCCCGATGCCCGCGGCGCTGGGGTCGAAAATGTTCACCGTGGCCACCCCAACCTGCGTATCCGCTGAACATTCATTCACCCCAAGTCCTTTCAAGGCAGCGAATTGCGTGTCCGAGCACACCGGGAACGGGCTCGGGTTCCCGACCAGCCCCGGCGGCAGCGCAAACCTCAGATCCTTCGGCAGCGCCGGCTGCTGCACTCTTATGTGGACCCCGCCTGCCGGTACTTGGGTGCCGCCGTTCAGGTATATCGTAGACGTCAACTGGAACGGGTGCGACCCCGCCTGCGTCGCCGGCGAACCACCCACTTCTTCCGGCTCAAATTCATACGATTCCACACCAAACGGCGTCGGCGAGGAATCCACCGTGATCGGCTGACTCATCGACGCGCTCGGCGCACCACCCCCCGTCACGCCCACCCTATTCAACTCACCCGACGACGCGCCCGCACCCACACTCACATGGATCCTGATTTCCAGCTGATCATACGGAGGCAGGGTCCCGGAGAAAGTGCACACCACCACCGCCGACACCGAGCATTCCGCCTGGCCATAGTGGAAGAAGCTAGACGTTTGGCTTTCCACCGAGGTCGCGCTCACCCCGGCCGGCAGCGTGTCCGTCACCGTCACCGGAGCACCGGCGCCTTCCACCGGGCCATCCCCGACGTTGCTCGCGACGACGACCAGCACACCTTCGCCTCCCGGCGGCAGATGCGTCGGATGGGAACCCAGATGCAGATGCCACCACGGACTGCCCCCTTCCGCAGACGCCACGGACACACCCACACCCATCACCGCCGCCAGCGCACCCGCCGCCAGCACACCAGCGACCCGCACGATCCGCTTGAGCTTATCCGCAGTCATTACTCCGCTCCCTTTTGACGCCTCGTCCTCGCGGACAAGCTCCTCTTAGCCTTGGACCTCTTCGCCTTCCTGCGCTTCCTGTGCTTCCCCGCCCGTCGTTTCGCCTTCCCCTTCGACTTCGTCTGTTTCGGCGGTGCCGGCTTGACCACGGACGGTGTGGGATTGCCCGACCCGGAGAACGTTGCGCTCGCCGGCGCCCCGAACACCGCCGGTTGCGGCGCCGGCGCCGCGCGGCACGAATCCGCTGTCGTGCACGCCGGCGGCACAGCCGCCGAGGTAGAGCACGGCACCGCCGCCGAGCAGACATGCGCGTCATACACATCAAACGCGGTATCGAGATCCTGCGACGCCAGCCGCCCATCCGTAACGAAGTAGACATCTTCGCCGCTGGCGCTCGCGTCCACGAACGAGGATGCCTGGTCGGAGGTCCCCGAGGAGATCAACCCCACACAGCCACCCGACGCTTCGCTGAACATCACGTTCGACGCCGTGCAACCCCGGGCCCCAGCTGGCTCGTACTCGTACACATCAGGCTGCCCGTTCGTGTCCTGCGCCACCAGCGCTTCGGGACTACCGATGAACAACCGGCCGCTGTCAGAGAGAGCGCGCGAGGTGTAGCGTGATTCAGCTCCGCGGCTGATGACATACCCCGGGAGGGTCGCGGGACCGATTGGGCGCGCACCGGTCGGGTCGCAGGATGCGCACACCAGACGGCCTGATTCGGCGTCGTAGAGATAGATCTCCGTGTCGGGTTCGCCGCTGTTCGCGTCGCGGCTGTCATACCCCGTCAGATCCTGTTCTGATTCGAACGCTAGATAGCTGCCGTTCGGCGATACCTGCGCGACCGTTTGCGGCGAGGCGACGCCGATGAAACTGGTCGTCCCGTCGTGGTGCACATAGACGTTCTGCCCGCCAACGACAGCGGGCGCGTTGTGCGCGAGCACACCCTTGGCGGTGAAGTACACATACGAGCCGTCTTCGCTCGCGCCCAGCACATTCAGCGGACCACCGTTTTCGCCCGTGTTTTCGCTGACCGTCAGATCGGTCAGCTTACACGTCAGCTTACCCGCCACTTCGATCATCTCGCATTCATAGAGATCGTCTTCTCCGGTAGACGCATCGGCTGTCAAAATATGATGGGAAGTGAAAAATACCCTCGACCCACTGGTGGCGGCCAACATGAATCCACTGTTCGGGTAAGCTTCGATTTCGGCTCCTGACCCGCCCTGCACGGCATCGAGCCTAACCGTTTCCTCTTTCGCCACGTCACGCATGTAGACATGGCCTTCAGGTCCTCCGGTCCAAACGATACGCGAGCCGTCGTTGGAGACCGCACCCCTGGCGAGCGAACCTCCTTGGCCCAATTCACCAACGACCGGCCCGCCACCTTCGCTCGCCGGCAACACACTGACGGCCTGCAGACTCCCTCCCGCCCACTCGTAAATCGCGCGTTCCCCTGCCCCTGGGTGTGTGAAAACCGGCGGCGGCGAGGTCAACGGCTGTGTAGAACTGAGAACAACATGGCTCAGATCCGGCGTCGCACCCACGAATCCAGCGGGCGCACCATACTTTTCAGTCCCAGGCAGAACATCCGCGGCAGTGATCAGCGGCGTGTAGCCACCACCCCCAACGTTATCGCGGATATACACCGGGCTATGTACCGCCGGTTCGGAGGTCGCCGGCGGCAGCAACACATTCCGAGAGTACGGTTCCACAATCGCACGCGACAGATCCGACGAGAAGAAGGCGTATTCATCCCCCCCCACACCACCACTCCCAGTCGGTTCGGTCTGCGGCAGCGAGATATCCCGCGAGGACCAGCCACCCGCGACACGCGTGGAGAGCACCTGCGTCCCAAGCGGGTTCCCCAGCGGGTTGGCTTCAATCGGAGCATTAGCAGGATAAGTGACCGCGTCGCCGTTTTCAGCGGCCTCGACCACCCCCGAACGGATATCTGCGCCGTCCTTGACGGGCGGCGAGACCATTTCCCACTCGCGGCCGTCAAGCAGCGTCAGCTCTTCCCCCGCTGGCTGCGTCGTAAACGTATGGTCGGGCCCACTGACAGTTTCAACGGCGTTCGTTACGAGGACACGGTAGTGGTAGACGATGTGCGGTTTGAGATCCTGGGGATGAGCCAGCACGCCGATGGTGCTCGTGCCCAGCCCGGCGTCCCCTTCCGGGGTGGGGATGCTCTCCCCGTACGCGGTGCTGGTGCCGTATTGGAAGTGGTAGGTGGTGTCGGCGCCCTCGGGATTCACCCGTGCTTCGAGTGTCGCGCTGCCCGCGGCGACGTTCGAGACGGACTCGCTTTCGACCTTGGGTGCGACCGCTGGGGTCGTGAACGTTTCCGGCGGACCCACCGCTTCTTCCCCCACGCCATTGACGGCACGCAGGCAGAACGTGTAGCTGGCACCCGGAAGCAGCCCGCTCACGCTCGCTTCAACCGCTTCGCCTTCATGCCCTTCCAGCGCTTTTTCCACGGCCGCCGCTTTTTCGTTTTCGCCCTCGCATTCCGAGGCGGACTCGCGGTAGCGGAATTCTGCCGCGCCCGGTTCGGATTCCCGCTTACCATGCGGGTTCAACACACCATGCAACATCGCCATGGTCGCCGTGACCCCAGTCGCAGGCGCCTTTTCAGGGGCTTCCACCGGGATCGGAGGCGCGGCGGTCGTGAAGTGCTCCGCCGGGCCGACGGTCGTTTCGCCTTTGATCCCGTTACGCGCGAGCAGGCACACCGTGTACTCGGTGCCCGCTTCCAAACCCGACACAGGTTGTGCGACGACTTCCATCCCGCCACCTAACGAGATGCCCGGCGATTCCGGGGCGCGGCCTTCCCCTTCGCATGTCGAAGGGGACTTCCTGTAGAGGAATTCGTAGGTTCCCAGTTCGAAGGTACCCGCAGCGCCTTCTTTCCCAGGGTTCAACTCACCGCTGAAGGCCGCCGAGGTCGCCGTCACCGCTTCCACCGTCACGGCCCCCGGCGCTTCCGGACCCGCCGCCCACGCAGGGGCGCCCCCCAACATCAGGACACCCGCCAACACACATAGCGACACCACACCGACCGAGAACAACCTACGAATACCTACAGACATATCTCCTCCTCAAAGAAAAAGCTGAGGGGAGTGCCCCTCGATCGATAAACGATGCCCCTATAAGCGCATGACGACAAACACGACGGAAAGACAAATCGGCGAGCATTTACGCGGCCTCGCTCTCAAACCGGGAATGCGCACGGATACTCTGAGCCACCCGCTCACCCTGGCTGGTCAACCGCCACGCATTCGGCTCACCCCGCTCATGCCCCAAACTGCCGTTCGCCAACAACCCCAGACGCTCCAAACGCCGCAAAAGCTTCGAAACCTGCCCCGCGTCCTGGATATCCGCGTATTCCCCGACCTCACGATTGCTCGCAGCCGGATTCTCAGCCACCCCCCTCAACACCCGCGAAGTGCGATACGTCAAACGCATCGGCACACTCTCCAACGGATCAACCACAACCCGCGCAGAACCAGCCGTGCCGCGCACCACGGACACGGACGCCACGTCGGGCGCGGCGACCGTGGGCGCCAGGCGAGCCTGCTCACGCCTTGCCGCCGCCGGCCCCATATAAGGCAGCACGATCATCCCCATCAACTCACCCAACAGATCGCTCAACGGCTCCCGCTGACCTTTCAGCAACCGCGCGTACACAATCCCAAACGCAGCACCAACCAAACCCTCCGCCGTCAACGGCGTGCACTCACCCCCGCGCGCACCTTCCAGCCGGCCCTCATCAACCACCCCAGCCAACCGGGCAAGGACCTCCTCGCGACGCTCCAGGACACCAGGGCCGCCGCTCAACGCCTGCACCACACACACCCGCGCCAACACCGGCTCACGATCAAAGAACCCAAGAATCGCCCCCAGGCCCTGACGGACACGCTCACGCCACACCAAACCCTCTAAGCGCGCCGCGGCCAACTCCCCCACGATCACACCGAGAAGATCCTCAAACACCGCAGACAGACACTCCTCGCGGTTGGCGAACGTCTCATAGAACGTCCGCCGCGAAATCCGCGACCGCGCGACAATATCCGCCACCGTCGTCTTCGCCCACCCCAACTCATCCACCGCGCGCACCGCCGCCGCCAACAACCGCGAACGCTGAATCTCAGCCAGCTGCGTGCTCTGGTCCCCAACATCCCGCCCACCCGCGCGAGCGCGCTTGCGCACCGTGGTCGCCGCCGGCCGACGCGACACACCACCACCCACACGCGCGGGCATCACACCACACCCCGACCCGTGAGAGGCCCAACCCCGCGCAGCGGGTCAAACCGGCACTTCGAGACTAGACGGCTACCGCCTTCAGACTCGAACTGCCGAGGCGAAGAGAGAGAGAGAGAGAGAGAGATGCGACAGCGCCAAGCTGGCGCATCTAGCATCACCCCTGAGGCGACGCGCTGCGACTCCTGTCACGTTTCTCCCTCTTGAAAACACGCTTGCTCAGCTCCCTCTCAAATTCTCTGCGACCAGATCCCTCTACCCAACATACACTCCGCGAGCGCCTGATGTCAACCGCGGAACGCGCCTACCCAACCCAATCCTATGTCCACACCGCCAACCCTCGGGATGACGATGCCAAAGGCAATCGTACACACACCCTGCCCCCTTGTCAATACCCAACGGTCGAGCTAGCTCCTCGTTGGCAGATCCACCGCGGCACGCGCCCGGCGAGCATGCCAGAGCCGATCCCGATCGCGGCGCCCGCTGCGACGTCGCTCGGGTAGTGAACGCCGGTGTGCACGCGCGAGTAGGCAACGGCGCCCGCCAACGGCACGAGCACCGGCGCCAGGACCGGCAGCTCTTCGCAGGCGCCGGTGGCGAACGCGAACGCGACAGCGCTATGACCCGAGGGAAACGACGTCGAGCGGGGCATGCGGATGAGCGTGGGACGCGAGCGCCGCAACGGACGACGCCTGCGCACGAGCAGCTTGGCGGGGCCGTTTGCCACGGCCGCTGCGATCGCGATCGCGACGATGCCGCGCCCAGCGGCCCGCTGTCCCTGCCGGCCTCCGCACACGGCCATCCCAACCGCGACGAGGAGCCAGAGTCGGGAGTAGTTCGCCGCTCGCGTGAGCTCGACGAGGGCACGATCCCGCCCCGGTGAGCGCGCTCGAAGCGATCGCCTCATCAGACGCTGGTCCAGGCGCCGGACACGGCCCCGCAGCTGTTGCGCGACCCGACTGGTCACTCGACCGAGGCCTCTCGCATGCAGCGCGCGACGACCGCAGCGACACGGGTCGGCCATGGTGGCCCCGCCGCCAGACCGTCTGCGGGAGTCGCATCGGTCGCCTGCACGATCAGTCCATCTTCCCAGGATCCTCGCTCGACGACGCCCAGGCCTCGAGCGCGGCGGCGCTACCGCTTCTTCTTGCCGTGCGCCTTGCGCTTCGAGCGCCGCACAGTTCGTGACCTGGAACGGTGTCGAGACCGCGGAGGATCGAGCAGGATCAAATCGAGATGCCGGTACCAAACTGCTACCATCCTGGGATGAGCAAGCAGATCGCCGTTCGACTCCCGCAGGAGCTCGTGGACTTCGTCGACGACGTCGTCGTCTCCGGCATCGCGTCGAGCCGCGCCGCGGTCGTCACCCGCGCGCTCGAGCGCGAACGCCGCCGTGCGATCGCCGCACGCGACGCCGAGATCCTCGCCCGCACCGGCCAAGACCCCGAGCTCGCCGGACTCGCCGAGCACGCCGCCGGCCTGCGCTCCCCACTCGCCTGATGCGACCCATCCACACCGCGCAACTCGACAAGACCCGACCGGTCGTGATCCTCACCCGCGAGCTCGTACGCCCCCACCTCACAACGGTGACAGTCGCGCCAATCACCACCACCATCCGCGGCCTCTCAACCGAGGTGTCCCTCGACACGGCCAACGGCCTCGCCGAACCATCGGTCGCCAGCTGCGACAACATCACGACAATCCCCACCAACGCCCTGGGCGCACAGATCGGCATGCTGCTCGACCGCCAAGAGCCCGAACTCAGCAGAGCGATCCAAGCCGCGTTCGATCTCGACTGAGCGCCCGTGTCGACGCGAGTGGCACTTGGAGATCGTCCACGCGCGTAGGTAGGGGATCCCATCGTGGTGGGGGTGGGGCCTCCATGCCCCACCACCAGCCTCAGTGGCTACCGCCTCTTGCGCTTCGAGCGCCCAGCCTTCCTGCCCTTGTGCTTCTTCTTATGCGCCACCTTCTTTTGCTTCGGGCACCCCGTGACCGTGATCTTCGTGCTCTGGTTGATTTTTAGGCCGTTCTGGCCGACCATTTCGGTCGGCATCAGCAGCGTGCCCTTGCAGAGGTTCCCGTTCGCGCTGAGCGCCGGGTATTCCCGTTTGGGGAGCGTCAGTTCGAACGTCGAGAACGGGACGTCCGGGACCGTGTTGAACGTCGCGCTCGTGATCCCCTGTTTGCTGATGAACGTTTCCCCATGCACCTGCACGGTCACACCGTCCTCGCCGACGAGGACCATGATCAGTTCCGGGTACTTCGCGCCACCATGCGACACGAAGTACGCCGGACCCGATAGCGGGCCTTCCAGCACTGGGGTGCTGACCGTCGCCTCGCCGACCCTCGACGCCGTGGGGCAGTTCGAGGGGTTTTCCGCGAACACCTTTTCCGTACAGGCCTTCTGCAGCGTTTTCAACGGCGACGGCAGCTGTTTGGGGAGGGACACCTTGACCTTCGCGACGTTCGCTTTGGTACCCTGCGCCCCGGCGGGGAGCGTCAACGCCACGTGCAGGCTCGCGCCTTCGGTTCTTGATGTCTTCGCGCTGGTCTGAACCTTGAATTCCGGTTTGAACGAGAGCGCCGCGCAGTTGGTGACCTGGAACGGTGTTGAGACGTTCGCGCTCGCGCCTTCTGAGCTTTCCAGCTCCCCCGTCAGCTTCATCGGTTCGCAACTGCTCGGGTTGAACACGAACCCCGGACGATCCACCGTCACGTTCACGTGCTGCAACTGCAACGGAATCCCATCCAGCATCGTCGGGAACCGGTCCGTCACGACCGTCAGGTGCGCATCGGTGGGGTCCACGTCAACCTTGGAGCGCACGACCTCGGTCCCCAGGTTGAACGGGCCCGCGACCGCCGGGACCACGACATCGACCCCGAACGGGTCGCCCTTGTACGGGCCGGTGATGTACGCCTTCCCCGTTTCCACCGAGAAGGGGTCCCCAGCCAAGCCGGCACTCACGATCACCTTCCCGATCTGGCTTTCCGCCGGACAATCCCCCTGCGCGGCCTGCGGTTCCTCACACAGCTTCACGCCACGCAACCCAGCCGACACACCAGGCGGCAGCACAACTGAGAGCTTCCCCAGCGGCTGATCGGCGTCCGGGCGGCTCATCGTCAACGTCAACGGGCTGTACCCGCCCGCTTGCACGCTGGTCGTGCCCGCCTCGAACCCGGGTTGGAACGGTCGCGGGCTCGCGCACGGCGACCCGTTCGGGCCGCTTGTGATGTCGAACGTCGAGGTGGGCGCGACGGGCGCGTTGCCAGACCATGGCGCGATCGACGCCGTACTCGTATACGCCCCGCACGACGGGGGTGTACTCAACGGCGCGCGATCGGAGCCAAAGAAGTGCAGCTTCGCGTCTTCGAAGGGCAGCTGTGGGCTGTTTGGGAAGACCGTCACGATCTGCCCCGTCGCTTCGTTGGGCTTCACTTCGCCAGCGAGCTTCACGACTACCCCCGCCGTCGGATCTTCCGCCTCGATATACAGGCCGATCAGGCTCCCGAACGGGTTCGCGTTCTGCGCCGCCAGGTACACCGCGCCGACGAGCGGGTCGGGTAGCAGCGGCGACTTGATTTCCACCGTGCCGACCTTCGAGGCATCCGGGCATTCCCCATAGCCCGGCGTGAACAAGTTCGTCCCCGTCCCCGATTCGGCGCCCGTGAATCCAACCTGGGTCGTCGAGCACGACAACAACCCGTCCGCTGCCGCCGGGCTGATCTGCACCCCTTCAGGCAGCGTCACCGTCGTGTCCTTCACATCCGCTTGCGCTAACCCCGTCGGGTTCAGGATCGACTGTTGCGGCACATGAATCCCGACCGTCAACCCCGTCGGCGTGCTCGCCGCCTGCCCATCCGGCGTGACACTGATCGACGGTTCAAACCCTGGCCGGTTGCAACCATCCAACGCCAACGGCGCACCCGAACCGTCGTGCCACCGATACACGGTCGGCGCCGTAACCGCCGAGGGATCCGCCCACGAATCCGCCGACACCGACGACGTCAGCGGTTCACTCAACGGATCCCCACATGACGTTGGCAACGACAACAACGGCGCACCCACCGAACTCCCCGGCGAGGTACAACCAAAGACGATGTGCTCACCGCCGACGCATGCGTTTCCGCGTGAGTTATCGTGCCGCGGGTCGCCCGGCACACCCCACAACGTCACTTCGCTGGAATAAACTGCGGGTATCTCGCTGAGGTTGTTGACGCTGACCGTCACCCCATAATCTCCCCCCGCACGCACCGAGGTATCGAGGATTATCGGGACGACAACCGCGACGAACCCGAACCTCGCCGGCTCCCCCAGAGCAGGCTTGAGCGCAAACACCGGCTCGGCGACGGTAACCCTACCAAGGCTACGGGGTACGAAAACACTCACCACGGCCACCCCAACCTGCGTATCCGCTGGACATTCATTCGCGAAAAATCCCTTCACGACGAACTGCGTGTCCGAGCACACCGGGAATGGGCTCGGGTTCCCGACCAGCCCCGGCGGCAACGCGAACCTTAGATCCTTCAGCATCGCCGGCTGCAGCACCTTTCTTTGTGTCCCGCCTGCAAATACTTCTTCGCCGCCGTTCAGGTACAGCGTACTCGTCAACTGGAACGGGTGCGACCCCGCCTGCGTCGCCGGCGAACCACCCACTTCTTCCGGAGCGAATTCATACGATTCAACACCAAACGGCGTCGGCGAGGAATCCACCGTGATCGGCTGGCCCATCGACGCGCTCGGCGCGCCACCACCCGTCACACCCACCCTATTCAACTCGCCCGACGACGCGCCCGCACGCACACTCACATGGATCTTGATTTCCAACTGGCCATACGGAGGCAGACTCCCGGAGAAAGTGCACACCACCACCGTCGACCCCGAGCATTCCGCTCCGCCAAAGTGGTTGAAGAAATTCGTGTCGCTTTCCACCGATGTCGCGCTCACCCCAGCCGGCAGCGTGTCAGTCACCGTCACCGGGGCACCACCCCCTTCCACCGAGCCATCCCCTACGTTGCTCGCGACGACGAACAGCACGCCTTCGCCACCCGGCGGCAGATGCGTCGGATGGGAACCCAGATGCAGATGCCACCACGGACTGCCCCCTTCCGCAGACGCCACGGACACACCCACACCCATCACCGCCATCAGCGCACCTGCCGCCAGCACACCAGCGACCCGTACGATCCGCTTGAGCTTATCCGCAGTCATCACTCAGCTCCCTTTTGACGCCTCGTCCTCGCGGACAAGCTCCTCTTGGCCTTAGACCTCTTCGCCTTCCTGTGCCTCCTATGCTTCCCCGCCCGTCGTTTCGGCTTCCCCTTCGCCTTCGTCTGTTTCGGCGGCGCCGGCTTGACCACGGACGGTGTGGGATTGCCCGACCCGGAGAACGTTGCGCTCGCCGGCGCCCCGAAGACCGCCGGTTGCAGCGAGGGCGCCGCCCGACAAGAATCCGCTGTCGTACACACCGGCGGCATAGCCACCGAGGTCGAGCACGGCACCGCCGCCGAACAGACATGCGCGTCATACACATCAAACGAGGTATCGAGATCCTGCGGCGCCAGCCGCCCATCCGTCAAAAAGAACACATCATCGCCGCTCGCGCTCGCATCCACGAACGTGGATGCCTGGTCAGAGGACCCCGAGGAGATCAACCCCACACAGCCACCCGACACTTCACTGAACATCGCACCCGACGCCGTGCAGCCTCCGACCCCAGCCGGCTCATACTCATACACGTCGGGCTGCCCGTTCGTATCCTGCGCCACCAGCGCTTCCGAGCTGCCGAAGAACAGCCGGCCGCTGTTAGAGAGATAATGCTGTTCGCGGACTCCCGGCACGACCCCGGCCCCGACCGGGCGCGCACCGGTGGGATTGCAGGACGCGCACACCAGACGGTTCGATTCGGCGTCGTAGAGATAAGCCTCCTTGTCTGGTTCACCGCTGCTCGCGTCCCGGTCGTTATACCCGGTCAGGCTCCGTTCCGACGCGAACGCCACGTAACGGCCATTCGGCGATACCTGCGCCCCTCTAAACAGTTCGGGCTCTCGTGCGAGTATTTCCCATTCTTCCTCGGTCGGTGAGAGGGTCGCGATGTATGTGGTCGTTCCGTTGTGACGCACATAGACGTGATACCCGGGTTCCACGCCGAGGGCGTTGTGGGCGAGCACGCCCGTGGCGACAAAATAGATATAGGAGCCATCTTGGCTAGCGCCTATCAAAGCTTCAACATTAGCGTTTTCGCCCGCGTTTTCACTGACCGTCAGGTCGGTCAGCTTACACGTCAGCTTGCCAGCCACTTCAATCATCGCGCATTCATAGAGATCTTCCCCTTCCGGTGACGAGTCGCCCGTCAAACGCTGATTGGTGCCGAAGACCACCCTCGACCCATCGCCGCTCTCGGACAGAAAATGCAATCTACCCCCTCCGCTGACGGTTCCCGACCCGCCCTGTACGGCATTGAGCCTGACCGTTTCCTCTTTCGCCACGTCACGCATGTAGAGATGGCCTTCCGGCCCTCCGCTCCAAACGACACGCGAACCGTCGTTGGAGATACTGGCAGGTATACCGGAAAGTGAGGGTGCGCCGAAGCTGCGGGCACTGATAAGACTACCATTGACTGGTTCGCCGCCTTCGCTTGCCGGCAGCACACTGACGATCTGCAAACTCCCTCCCGACCACTCGTAAAGCGCGCCTTCCCCTGGGTTTGGGATAACCGGCGGCGGCGAGGTCAACGGCTGTGTTGAACTGAGAACGACATGGCTCAGATCCGGCGTCGCACCCTGGAATACAACGGGCGCCCCATACTTTTCGGTACCGGGCAGAACATCTGCGGCGGTGATCACCGGCGTGTAGCCACCACCCCCCACATTGTCGTGAATGTACACCGTGCTGTACACCGTCGGTTCAGACGGCAGAAGCGATACGTTGGGGGCAAACGGTTCCACGAGCCCAAGCGACAGGTCGGCCGAGAAGAAGAGATATTCAGACCGCGAATTAATTACCCCGGACGGTTCGACCTGTGGCACCGAGATGTCCCGCGAAGACCAGCCACCCGCGCCACGCGTGGAGAGAACCTGCGTTTCAAGCGGGTCCCCCGGTGGGTTGGCTTCAGTCGGAGCACTAGCCAAATAGGTGACCGCGTCGCCGTTTTCGGCGGCCTGCGGCACCCTATGGGCAAAAAAGAAGTCCGCGCCGTCCTTGACGGGTGGCGAGACCATTTCCCACTGGCGGCCGTCAGGCAGCGTCAGCTCTTCGCCCACAGGCTGGGTCGTGAACGTCTGGTCGGGCCCGGTGACGGTTTCAACTGCGTTCGTCACGAGGACGCGGTAGTGGTAGACGGTGTGCGGTTTGAGATCCTGGGGGTGGGCCTGCACCCCGGTGGTGCTGGTGCCCGGCCCGGCGTCTCCTTCGGGGGTGGGGATGCTCTCCCCGTACGCTGTGCTGGTGCCGTACTGGAAGTGGTAGGTGGTGTCGGCGCCCTCGGGGTTCACCTGCGCTTCGAGTGTCGCGCTGCCCGCGGCGACGTTCGAGACGGACTCGCTTTCGACCTTGGGTGCGATCGCTGGGGTCGTGAACGTTTCCGGCAGACCCACCGCTTCTTCCCCCGCGCCATTGACGGCACGCAGACAGAACGTGTAGCTGGCACCCGGAAGCAGTCCGCTCACGTTCGCTTCAACTGCTTCGCCTTCATGCCCTTCCAGCGCTTTTTCCAGGGCCGCCGTTTTTTCGTTTTCGCCCTGGCATTCCGTGGCGGACTCGCGGAAGCGGAATTCTGCCGCGCCCGGTTCGGATTCCCGCTTACCATGCGGGTTCAACACACCATGCAGCGTCGCCGTGGTCGCGGTCACCCCGGTCGCAGGCGCCTTTTCCGGGGCTTCCACCGGGATCGGGCGTGCGGCGGTCGTGAACTGCTCGGCCGGGCCGACGGTCGTTTCGCCTTTGATCCCGTTACGCGCGAGCAGACACACCGTGTACTCGGTGCTCGCTTCCAAACCCGACACAGGTTGCGCGACGACTTCCATCCCGCCACCCAAGGCGATGCCCGGCGATTCAGGAGCGCGGCTTTCCCCTTCGCACGTCGTGGGGGACTTCCTGTAGAGGAATTCGTAGGTGCCCAATTCGAAGGTACCCGCAGCGCCTTCTTTACCAGGATTCAACTCACCGCTAAAGGCCGCTGAGGTCGCCGTCACCGCTTCCACCGTCACGGGCCCCGGCGCTTCCGGGCCAGCCGCAAGCGCCCGGGCGCTCCACGACACAAGGACACCCACCAGCACACACAGCGACACCACACCCACCGAGAACGACCTACGAATACCTACAGACATATCTCCTCCTCAAAGAAAAAGCTGAGGGGAGAGCCCCTCGATCAATGAACAACACCCCAACGAACACCCGACGACAAATACGACGAAAAGACAAATGAGCGGGCATCTATGCGGCCTCGCTCTCAAACCGGGAATGCGCACGGATACTCTGAGCCACCCGCTCACCCTGGCTGGTCAGCCGCCACGCGTTCGGCTCACCCCGCTCATGCCCCAAACTGCCGTTCGCCAACAACCCCAAACGCTCCAAACGCCGCAAAAGCTTCGAGACCTGCCCCGCGTCCTGGATATCCGCGTATTCCCCGACCTCACGATTGCTCGCAGCAGGATTCTCAGCCACCCCCACAAGCACCCGCGAAGTGCGATACGTCAAACGCATCGGCACACTCTCCAACGGATCAACCACAACCCCCGCAGAACCAGCCACGCCACGCACCACAGACGCAGAAGCCGCATCGGGCGCGGCCGCTGTCGGCGCCGGCCGAGCCTGCTCACGCCTTGCCGCCGCCGGCCCCATATAAGGCAGCACAATCATCCCCATCAACTCACCCAACAGATCAGTCAACGGGTCGCGCTGACCTCTCAACAACCGCGCGTACACGATCCCAAACGCCGCACCAACCAAACCCTCAGCCATCAACGGCGTGCACTCACCCCCACGCGCCCCCTCACGACGACCCTCGTCAACCACCCCAGCCAGCCGGGCAAGGACCTCCTCGCGGCGCTCCAGGACACCCGGGCCGCCGCTCAACGCCTGCACCACACACACTCGCGCCAACACCGGCTCACGATCGAAGAACCCAAGGATCGCCCCCAGGCCCCCGCGGACACGCTCACGCCACACCAAACCCTCCAAACGCGCCGCGGCCAACTCCCCCACGATCACACCGAGAAGATCCTCGAACACCGCGGACAGGCACTCCTCGCGGTTGGCGAACGTCTCATAGAACGTCCGCCGCGAAATCCTCGACCGCGCGACGATATCCGCAACCGTCGTATTCGCCCACCCCAGCTCATCGACCGCGCGCACCGCCGCAGCCAACAACCGCGAACGCTGAATCTCAGCCAGCTGCGCACCCTGGCCCCCGGCATCCCGCCCGCCGGCACGGGCGCGCCTGCGCACCCCGATCGCTTCCGGCTGGCGCGGCACTCCAGAACCCGTGCGCGTGGCCATCACGCCACGCCCCGACCCATGAGAGGCCCAACCCCGCGTAGCGGGTCAAACCGGCGCTTCGAGACTAGACGGCTACTGCCTTCAGACTCGAACTGCCGAGGCGAAGAGAGAGAGAGAGAGAGAGAGATGCGACAGCGCCAAGCTGGCGCATCTAGCATCACCCTCAAGGCGACGCGCTGCGACTCCTATCACGTTTCTCCCTCTTGAAAACACGCTTGCTTAGCTCCCTCTCAAATTCTCTGCGACCAGATCCCTCTACCCAACATACACTCCGCGAGCGCTAGATGTCAACCGCGGAACGCGCCTACCCAACCCGATCCTATGTCCACACCGCCACCACCCGGGATGACGATGCCAAAGGCAATCGTACACACACCCCGCCCCCTTGTCAATACCCAACGGTCGAGCTACGTTCCTCACACACGACGCAGAGCCCGAATTGGCCGCGGTCGAGCGCGAGTTGTTGTACCACCGGCGTGGTACACTGCCGATATGCCATCCACCAAGCTCCGTGTCCAGGTGCCGCTCGACTCCGAGCTGGCCGCAGCGGTCGCGGAACTCGGTGGCACCAAGCCACGGGCACGCGCCGTGCACGACCTCGCGCTGCGCGGCGCGCAGGCGATCCGCTCCGAACGGGACCGCCGCCAGGAGGCGATCGAGTTCCTACGACGACTCGATTCTGGCGAGGACGACGGATACGACTTCTCGGTGTCCGAGCGGCTTCATGCAGAACGCCGCTGAGCCATACGGCTCGGGCACTCCGCTCGTATTCGACACCTCTGCATGGAATCGCCGCACCAATCCCGCGGTGCTGCCAAGGTGGGCGGCAACGCGCGACGCCGGCCTGCTCGCCGTCTGTCCGGTGGTAGCGCTGGAGCTCCTCGCGGCCGCACGTAACGAGGAGAAGTTCGCCAGCCTCGATCGTGCGTTACAGGCACTCGCACAGGCCCCGGTGACACGCAACGCCAGCGACGCGACACTCGCCGCCTCGCGCGAACTGCGCGGCGAGCGACGCCTACCGGCCGCCGACTACCTGATCGCCGCCGCGGCCGCCGAGCGCGGCGCAGGGATGCTGCACTACGACAGCCACTTCGACATCCTCTGCCGCGTACTCGGGATTGAAAGCGTGTGGATCGCGCGGCCCGGGTCGATTCCATAGCGCACCGGCCCACGGCATCAGGCGCGGGTCTTGGGGATCGTCCACGCGCGGGGCTGGCGTAACAGCGGGTAGGGCGTGGGGCCTCCATGCCCCACGACCAGCGTTGTCGGCTACAGCTGCTTTGCGCTCCTTCGAGTCCCTACCCCCGCTTTGCGCTCCTTCGAATCCCTATCGCTTCTGGCGCTTCGAGCGCCCAACGTTCTTGCCCTTGTGCTTCTTCTTGTGCGCCACCTTCTTTGCCTTCGAGCACCCCGTGACGGAGATCTTCGTGCTCTGGTTGACTTTCAGCCCGTTCTGGCCGACCATTTCGGTCGGCATCAGCAGCGTGCCCTTGCAGAGGTTCCCGTTGGCGCTCAACGCCGGGGATTCCCGTTTGGGCAGCGTCAGTTCGAACGTCGAGAACGGCACATCCGGGACGGTCGCGAACGTCGCGGTCGTGATCCCCTGTCTGCTGATGAACGTTTCCCCGTGCACCTGCACCGTGACGCCGTCCTCGCCGACGAGCACCATGATCAGTTCCGGGTACTTAGCGCCACCGTGGGAGACGAAGTAAGCCGGGCCACTGAGCGGGCCTTCCAGCACCGGGGTGCTGACCGTCGCCTCGCCGACCCTCAGCCGTCAACGGCGTACACCTCCTCGCGCGCGGGCTCCTGCGGCCCTCATCCACGACCGACACCAGCCGCCCCAGGATCTCCTCGCGCCGCGCCAGCACACCCGGGCCGCCACTCAACGCCTGCACCACACACACCCGTGCGAACACCGGCTCACGATCGAAGAACCCCAGGATCGCCAACAGGCCCCGGCGCACACGCTCACGCCACTCCACACCCTCCAAGCCCGCCTCGGCGAGCTCCCCGGCGATCACACCAAGGATGTCCTCCAGGACCGCGGCCAGGCAATCCTCGCGATTGGCGAACGTCTCATAGAACGTGCGCCGCGAAACCCTCGAACGCGCGACGATATCCGCCACCGTCGTATTCGCCCACCCCAGCTCATCCACCGCCCGGACCGCCGCGGCCAACAGGCGCGAGCGCTGAATCTCCGCTACCTGCGCACTCTGCCCCCCCGCGCCCCGCCCCGCAGCACGGGCACGCCTACGCCCCGATCGGCTCCGACCGACGCGCCACACCCACAGACGCCCGGGTGGCCATCACGCCACGCTCCAGGCCATATAGAGCCCAACCCCGCGCGGCGCGTCGAAACGGCCCTTCGAGACTGGGCGGCTACCGCGCCCAGCGCTCCCCTTTCCCCCTCCGGGGGAACCCGGGCGGCCCGCTAGGGCCGACCGATGGGGCTCTCGGGAGGCTCAGACTCGAAGTGCCCGAGGCGAAGAGAGGCGATTCGGGACGCCCGCGGGCCTTCCGCATGGGTTCGCGCGAGGTCGGGGCGGGGAGCTATTCTCCCCGGCATCTTGGCAAGGCGACACTTCTATGGGGAGGGCTCGGCGTGGCTCAAGTAGAGGCTCACATCACCGGCACCGTTTGGAAGATCGAGTGCGCGGTGGGGGATCGGATCGAGGAGGGGGACACAGTCGCAATCCTCGAGTCGATGAAGATGGAGATGCCGGTCGAGGCCGAGGACTCGGGGACAGTCGCCGAGATCCTCTGCGAGGAGGGACAGGCCGTCAACGAGGGTGACGCGCTGGTCGTGCTGGAGTAGGTCGAGGCCGGCCGGGCGGGCGGTGCGAGGCCGGCCGGCCGGGCAGTCCGCGGCGAATGCGGCTCTTTTGAACGTGGCCGCTGGCGCAGCCGCTAGCCTTCTGCTCGTATGACCTCCAGCGCCCCCCCGCGCGACGCGCGCGAGCTGGCCGACGGCAAGCTTCTGGTCGACAGGCCGGAGGAGCACGTCGTCCGGCTGACGATCTCCAACCCCGCCAAGCGCAACGCGCTCGATCACCCGATCCTCGACGCGATCACCGCCACGCTCGCCGAGCTGGCCGCCGGCGGGGAGGCCCGCTGCGTGATCGTGACCGGGGCGCATGGGCTCTTCTCGGCTGGGTATGAGATCGGCGGGATCGCCGACGACACGCGCTTTCAGGAAGAGGCCGAGCGGCTGGTCGCGCATCCCTTCACCGCCGCGATCGAGGCGCTGGCCGCCTTTCCCTATCCGACCCTCGCCTCGCTGCCGGGGCACACGATCGGCGGCGGCCTGGAGCTGGCGCTCGCTTGCGACCTGCGGATCGGCGCCGAGGGGATCAAGCTGGGGATGCCGCCCGCGAAGCTTGGGCTCGTCTACTCGCACACCGGCCTGCGGCGCTTCCTCGACGCGATTGGCGCCGCGCGCACGCGCGAGCTGTTTCTGGTCGGCAGCTACATCGACGCCGCGACGGCGTTGCAGTGGGGCCTCGTCAACCGCCTCGCCCCCGACTCGGAGCTCGAGTCCGCCGCGCTTGCGCTGGCCGCGGAGCTGGCCGGCAACGCGCCCCTCTCCCAGACCGGGAACAAGCGCGTGATCGCCGAGCTGCTGCGGGCAGAGGGCACGCTTCCCGAGGATGTCGAAGCGGAGCTGATCGAGCTGCGCCGGGCCTCGTTCGCCTCGCGCGACCTGCGCGAGGGGATGAGCGCCTTCGCCGAGAAGCGGGCCCCTAGCTGGCTCGGGGAGTAGCGGCCGCTTCGCCGGGGCGGCTTGCCGGGCGCCGCCTGCCGCCCCCGATATCGAGGCACCTGCCGGGCGCCGGCAGCCCTACTGAGGCGGATCGAGCACGCTCAGCAGCCACTCACGGACCGCCTCCGCCGTCGGTTCGGCGTGCATCTCCATCATCGTGAAGTGGTTGCCCGGGACGTCAACCGTCGCGTGGGGCACCTCGATGCTCGCCTGCCAGTCGCCATCGGCGTCGAACATCGGCTCGGTGGCCCTTGCCAGCAGCGTCGGCGCGGCGATCTCCGCCGGCTCCCACTCGGCCAGGAAGCCGCCATACACGGTCATTGCCGTCAGGCCGGCGTCGGTGATCGCCGCGTGCGCTCCGTGGCGCTCGAGCATCCCGGCCAGCGCATGGGGCAGGATCTCGTTGAACTTCACGCTCCAGTAGGTGTCCACCAGCACCACCGCCGCCGGCGGTGCCTCTGCACGCTCCAGCTCCCGTGCGACCGCGTAGGCGAGGATCCCGCCGGTCGAGTGGCCGAGCAGCGCGACTTGCCCGTCGCCGCCGGCCCGGCGTGCGCTCGCTGCCAGGGTCTCGACCACCGCCTGAAAGTTCGCGGGCAGCGGCTCGTCCGCGGCGAAGCCGGGGGCTGAGAGGGCGCAGACGCCGAGGATGTCACGGAAGCTCCTCGCGAACCTGGCGTACTGATGAGGGCCGGCGGTCGCCAGCAGCGAGGGTAGACAGACCAGCGTGGTGCCTTGCGCGCCCTCGGACTGAGAGACCACGCGCGAAGCTGGCTCAGCCTCGCCTGTGAGCTGGGAGGCCTCGGATGGGGGTGGCGCGCCCTCGCACAGCCGGATCGCTGGCGGCGACTCGTCCGGCTCCAGCGGCGTGTCGAATTTCGGGCGCAGCTTCGCGGCAGTGGAGACCATCCCCATGAACTCCTCGAGCATGCCCAGCTCGCTTGCACGCGGCAGCAGCGCGCTGAACATCCCCCCCGCCCCGCCGCTCCCCGCCGGGCCCGACGTTGACGCGGGCGCCGCCGCCGGACCGTCCTCGCCGCCTTCCGCTGCCGAGGCCAGCGCGGCCTGCAGGTACTCGGCGAGCTCCAGAGGCGTCGGGTGGTCGAATACCAGCGTCGCCGGCAGACGCAGCCCCGCGATCGCGTTCAGCCGGTTGCGCAGTTCGACCGCCGCCAGCGAGTCGAAGCCCTGTTCGAGAAAGCGCTGTCTCATCTGCACCGGCTCGGGCGTGGCGTGGCCCAGCACGGCAGCAGCTTCGGCGCGCACCGTCTGCTCAATCAGCGCGCCGCGCTCCTGCTCGGGGGTGCTTGCCAGCCGCGCCCGCAAGTTCCCCGGCCCGGGCTCCGCCGCGCGGCGCAGGGGGGTGCGGACGAGACCCGAGAGCAGCGGCGGCAGCGCGCCCGCTCGGGCCTCGGCGCGAAGCGCGGCGGCATCCAGGGGGGCCTGCACGACCAATGCGCTGTCGGTACTCAGCGCCGCGTCGAACAGCGCCATCGCCTCGTCCGGGCCGAGCGTGCCGAAGCTCGCGGTGCCCGCCATCCGGTGCATCTCCACCTCACCCATGTAGCGGCCCATGCCCACCTCGCGCCACAGGCCCCACGCCATCGACGTTGCAGCCAGGCCCCGCGCGCGGCGGTGGGCGGCGAGCGCGTCGAGGAAGGCGTTCGCCGCGGCGTAGTTGCCCTGGCCGGGGCCGCCGAAGGTCGCGGCCATCGAGGAGAAGAGCACGAACGCGCGCAGCTCGAGCTGCTCGGTCAACGCGTGCAGGTGCAGCGCCGCGTCGAGCTTCGGGGCGAGCACGCGGTCGATCTGGGCGGGGGCCAGCGAGGCGATCAGACCGTTCTCGGCGACCCCGGCCGTGTGCACCACCGCATGCAGCGGGCGCTCCGGCGGCAGCGCGTCAATCGCCGCCGCCAGCTGCTCGCGGTCGGTCACGTCGCAGGCGGCGATCTGCACACGCGCGCCGAGATCTTCCAGCTCGCGTTCCAGCTCCGCCGCACCCTCCGCTTCGCGGCCGCGGCGACTCAGCAGCAGCAGGCCGCGGACGCCGTGCTCGTTCACGAGGTGGCGCGCAACCGTCGCGCCGAGGCCGCCGGTGCCGCCGGTGATCAGCACCGTGCCGGTGTCGTCGAAGGTGGAGTCACTGTCCACTGCACCCACCCGCACAAGCCGGGGAACCAGCGCCTCGCCCTTGCGCAGCGCGATCTGCGGCTCGTCCGTTGCAAGTGCGGTGTCGAGGATCTCCAGGGAGGCGGGGTCGCCATCCGTGTCCACGAGTTGCAGTCGCCTTGGGTGCTCAGACTGGGCCGAGCGCACCAGCCCCCACAGTGGTGCCGCAGCGAGATCCGCTACGCCCTCGTCACGCACCGCGACCGCTCCTTCGGTCATCACGACCAGGCGAGAGTCCGCCGGCTCGTCCTCCAGCCATCGCTGGATCCGATCCAACGCTCGATGCAGCACCTCGCGCGCCTCATCCGCCACCCCCGCCGCCTCCGACGAGCGCGCACGTGCACTGAAGTCGGCCATCACCACCACGTCTGGCTCAGCGCGATTGGCCGCAAGCTCAATCGGTACCCACCCGACTCCGAACAACGAGTCGCGGTGGGCCCCGGCTGCGGCGAGCTGCGCGCCTGAGACCTCGCGGCCGCTCACCGCTTCGACTGTGGCGACCGGCTCGCCATGCCCGTCGGCCAGCTCGACGACCACCGCCTCGCTCTCGCCCGCCTGGTGGATCCAGACGCGCAGCGATGTCGCGCCACGCGCTTGCAGGCGTACGCCGCTCCAGGCGAACGGCAGCCGTGGGGCACGCTCGTCGCCGTGGGTGCCGAGCAGCCCGAGCATCGCGTGGAAGGCGGAGTCGAGCAGCGCGGGGTGCAGCCCGAAGCGCTGCGCCTGCGCTCGCTGCTCCTCGGCTAGGGCCACCTCCGCGACCACGCCCTGCTCGTGGCGCCAGGCGCGGCGCAGGTTCCGGAAGACCGGGCCGTATTCGAAGCCGACGTGCGCCAGCAGGCTGTAGAGGCCCTCGGCGTCGAGCTCCTCGGCGCCCTCGGGGGGCCAGGTCCCGGCGAGCAGGCCGTTCCCGTCAGAGCCTGTGTCGCCGGCGCCCGCGTCGGGATCGCCGGCGGGTGCATTGGCGGCGCCATCGGATGCGTGGGCGCCCGCGTCGGAGTCGCCGTCGGATGCGTGGGCGCCGGCGCCACCTGGGGGCACGGGCGCGAGCACGCCGCCAGCGTGGCGGGTCCACACTCGCGAGGTGTCGTCGTCGCCCGCGCCCTGTGGCCGGGAGAAGATCGCGACGCTGCGGTGGCCCTCCCCATCCGGCTCGCCGACCGCCACCTGCAGCTGCGCCGTCGCGTGCTCGTTCAGCACCAGCGGCGCCTCCAGCACCAACTCCCGCAGCAGCTCGCAGTCGCTCTCGACGCCGGCGTGCAGCGCGATCTCGACGAAGGCCGTGCCCGGCAGCAGCACCGTGCCGAGCACCGCATGGTCTGCCAGCCATGGGTGCGTGCGCAGGGAGAGGCTGCCGGTCAGCAGCAGACCCTCGCCCTCGGCCAGGGGGATCGCCGGGCCCAGCAGGGGATGACCGGCCTCGCCAACACCCGCGACGCCCGCTCCGGCGCCACTGCTCCCACCAGCCACCGCGCCCATCGGCAACCAGTAGTGCTCGCGCTGGAAGGCGTACGCCGGCAGCCTCACCCGTTTCGCGCCGGTGCCGGCGTACACCGCGCCCCACTCCACCGGCACGCCCCGCACCCAGATCTGCGCCACCGCCGTCAGCAGCGAGCGGGCCTCGGGGCGCTCGCGGCGCAGCACCGCCGTGGCAAACGCCTGCCCGCCGTCGACGCACTCCTGCGCCATCGCGCTGAGCACGCCGTCGGGGCCCAGCTCCAGCAGGCACTCGACACCCTGATCCACCAGCCGCCCGACTCCGTCGGCAAAGCGCACGGTCTCACGGACCTGACGCGTCCAGTACTCGGGGTCGCACAGCAGTCCCTCCGCGGCCACCTCGCCGGTCACGTTCGATACGACCGGAATCCGCGGCTCGGCGAACGCGATGTCGTCGATCGCCTGCCTGAACTCGGCGAGCATCGCCTCCATCCGCGACGAGTGGAACGCGTGCGAGACCTTCAGGCGCTTCACCTGACGGCCCCTGCTCTCCCACACGCCCGCCAACTCCAACACCGCCTCCTCGTCGCCGGAGAGCACCACGGCCTGCGGCCCGTTGACCGCCGCGAGCGCGATGCCGCCGTTGTAGCCAGCGGCCGATTCGCGCACCTCTGCCTCCGCGGCCGCGACCGCCACCATCGCCCCACCTGCAGGGAGCGCTCCCATCAGCCGCCCGCGCGCCGCCACCAGCCGGCAGGCGTCCTGGAGTGAGAACACACCGGCCACATGCGCCGCGCTGATCTCACCGATCGAGTGGCCGATCACCAGATCCGGTCGTACGCCCCAGTTCTTCAGCAGCCTGAACAGCGCCACCTCGAGCGCGAACAGCCCCGCCTGGGTGAACATTGTCTCGTCCAGCGCGCCCTCGGTCTCCCCGCCGCCAAACACCACCTCGCGCAGCGAGCGCTGCAGGTGGGGATCAAGATACGTGCACGCCTCGTCGAACGCCCTGCGGAACACCGGGAAGGACCCGTACAGTTCGCGGCCCATCCCCACCCGCTGGGCCCCCTGGCCGGTGAACATGAACGCCACGCGTCCATCGGATCCATACGCCGAGCCGGTGATCGTCCCGCTCGCCTGTTCTCCCGCTGCCAGCGCCGTCAACTCCGCCGGCGGCTGCTCGCGCCCTGGGGACTCGACCAGCACGACCGCGCGATCCTCCAGGGTGGAGCGGCCGGCGAGCGAGAGCCCGACATCCGCGAGCTCGGGCACCGTCTCGCCCGCGAACAGCTCTCGCAGCCGCTCGGCCTGGCCGCGCAGTCCCGCCTCGCCGCGCGCCGAGATCGCCCACGGCAGCAGGTCGTGTCCCTGCCCGCCTGCATCGCCACTGTGTGGGAGTGGGACATCGCCCACGGCGAGCTGGGCATCGCCGTCGGTGGGGGGCGTGAGATCGCCGCCGGTGGGGGGCGGGGTGCCGCCGCTGGTGGGATGTGAGGTGCCGCCGGCCGCCGGAGCCTCTTCGAGGATCACGTGCGCGTTGGTGCCGCTGATCCCGAACGAGGAGACCGCGGCGCGGCGGGGGCGGCTGTTGCGCTCCCACGGCAGCGGCTCGGTCAGCAGCGAGATCGCGCCCGCGCTCCAGTCAACCTGCAGCGAGGGTCGATCGACGTGCAGCGTGCGCGGCAGCAGCTCGTGGCGCAGCGCCTGTACGACCTTGATCACACCGGCTACGCCCGCCGCCGCCTGGGTGTGGCCGATGTTCGACTTGATCGAGCCCAGCAGCAGCGGGCGGTCGCGATCCTGACCGTAGGTGGCGAGCAGCGCCTGCGCCTCGATCGGGTCGCCCAGCGTCGTGCCCGTCCCGTGGCCCTCGACGACGTCCACCTCGGCCGGCGCGAGCCGGGCGTTCGCGAGCGCCTGACGGATCACCCGCTGCTGGGAGGGCCCGTTCGGTGCGGTCAGGCCGTTGCTGGCGCCATCCTGGTTCACCGCGCTGCCACGCACGAGCGCCAGCACCTCGTGGCCGTTGCGCTGCGCGTCGGAGAGGCGCTCCAGCACGAGCACGCCGACACCCTCACTCCAGCTGACGCCGTCCGCGCCCTCGGCGAAGGACTTGCAGCGGCCGTCGGGCGCGAGTCCGCCCTGGTGGCCGAACTCCAGGAACGCCGCAGGCGTGCCCATCACGGTCACGCCGCCGGCCAGCGCCATCGTGCACTCGCCCGTGCGCAGCGCCCCGCACGCCAGGTGCAGCGCGACCAGCGAGGAGGAGCAGGCGGTGTCCACCGTCACCGCCGGGCCCTCCAGGCCGAAGGCGTAGGAGACCCTTCCCGAGAGCACGCTCCCGGAGTTGCCGGTCCCGATGTAACCCAGCACCTCCGCCGGCAGGGCGCGCAGCCCCGCGGTGTAGTCGTGGTGCATCAGGCCGGCATACACGGCGGTCTGGCTGCCGCGCAGCGAGTCGGGCGCGATCCCGGCGTCCTCCAGCGCCTCCCAGCTCGCTTCCAGCAGCAGCCGCTGCTGGGGATCCATCGCCAGCGCCTCGCGCGGGCCGATCCCGAAGAAGGGGGCGTCGAACTCGCCCGCGTCGTGCAGGAAGCCGCTTTCGCGCACGGCGTCGGGGACGGCCGCGCGCCAGGCCTCCAGGTCCCAGCCGCGGTCGGTCGGGAAGGGGCCGATCGCGTCGCCGTCACCGACCAGCAGCTGCCACAGCTCCTCGGGCGAGCGCACCGATTGGGGCTCGCCCACCCTCCCCGCCGGCGGCGACCCGTTGGACCCCGGCTCCGCGTGTTGCGACTCGGCGAGCGGGTGAGTGGGTCCCGGATATCTGCAGCTCATCCCCACGATCGCGATCGGCTCATCCAGCGCGGCGCCGGCCGGCGCGACGCTCACCGCCGCGGCCGCCGTGTCGGCGAGCAGGCTCAGCAGGTATTGCGCGAGCGCCGCCGGCGTGGGGTGGTCGAAGACGAGCGTTGCGGGCAATGTCTGGCCGGTGGCCGCCGCCAGCCGGTTGCGCAGCTCCACGGCCGCGAGCGAGTCGAAGCCGAGCTCGGTGAAGGCCCGCTGCGTCGGCACCTCCCGGGGCGAGGAGTGGCCGAGGACGCCCGCCACCTCACCGCGCACCAGCTCCAGCACGACGCGCTCGCGCTCGCCCGCGGGGGTCTCCGCAAGCCGGCGGGCGAGCGCGCCCGCGGCCACCTGTGCGGCGCGGCGGACGGGGGTGCGCACGAGGCCGCGCAGCAGCGGCGGCACGACCCCGGCGGCGGCCGCGGCCGCGCGGATCGCGCGCAGGTCCAGGCGCATCGGCAGCAGCAGCGGGCGCTCGCTGCGCTCGGCCGCGTCGAGCAGTTCGAGGCCCTGCTCGGCTGAGAGGGATGCGAGGCCGAGGCGCCGCAGGCGGGCTTGCGCGTCCACGTCGAGCGCGCCGGTCATGCCCGCGGCCTGCGCCCACGCGCCCCACGCCAGCGAGCTGCCCGCAAGGCCGCGTGCGCGGCGGTGGGCCGCGAGCGCGTCGAGGAAGGCGTTCGCCGCCGCGTAGCTGCCCTGCCCGGGGCTACCGAACGTGCCCGCGGCAGAGGAGAAGCAGACGAAGCCGCGCAGGCTCATGCCCTCCGTCAGCTCGTGCAGGTGCCACGCCGCATCGAGCTTCGCCGCTAGCACCGCGTCCAACCGCTCCCCGGTGAGGGAGTCGATCACGCCGTCGTCGAGGATCCCCGCGGCGTGCACCACGACTCCCAGCGGGTGCTCCTCGGGGACCTGCGCGAGCAGCCGTTCGAGCTGCGCGCGGTCGGCCGCGTCGCAAGCCGCCACCGTCACCTGCGCGCCCATCTCCACCAGCTCCGCTTGCAGCTCGGCTGCGCCCGGCGCCGCAGGACCGCGGCGGCTGGCGAGCACGATGCTGCGGGCCCCGCGCACGCCCACGAAGTGCCTGGCGACAAGCGCGCCGAGGTCGCCCGTGCCGCCCGTGATCAGCACCGTGCCGGCGTCGGTGAGGTCGCCGGGGCTTCCCTCGACATCATCGTCAATCGCTACGCGCACGAGGCTCGGTGCGAACAGCTCGCCCTTACGAATCGCCACCTGCGGCTCCCCGCTTGCTACGGCAGCCGCCATGGCCGCGCGCGAGTCCTCGTGCCCATCCATGTCTATGAGCACCAGCCGCCCCGGGTGCTCTGACTGGGCTGAGCGCACCAGCCCCCACACAGGCGCCTGCGCCAGGCCGGGAACCTGCTCTGTCCCCACCGCAACTGCTCCCTCGCTCACCAGCGCCAGCCTGGAGCCCTGGGAGTGTTCGTCGGCAAGCCAGCTCTGCAGCCTCTCCAGAGCCTCTCGGGCGGAATCGTGCGCTTGCCCTAAGACGTCATGCTCCACGTTCGACACCCAGACGATCTCCGCCGGGGGCGCAGGCTCGACGGGCACCTCCACCGGGGCCCAATCGACGCCGAACAGCGAGTCGCGGCGATCGCCGCGGGCGCCCGCCAGTTGCTCGCGCGCGACCGGGCGCAGCGCCAGCGAGTCGATCGCGGCTACCGGGGCTCCCGTCTCGTCGGCGGCGAGCATCGCCACTGCGCCGCTCTCGGTGGCGCTCAGGCGCACCCGCAGGATCGACGCTCCCGTGGCGTGCAGCTCGACTCCGCTCCAGGCGAACGGCAGCCCCAGCTCCAGCGGGGCGAGCGCGACGATCGCGTGCAGCGCCGCGTCCAGCAGCGCCGGGTGGATGCCGAAGCGCTCGCCCAGTTCGCGTTGGGACTCGGGCAGCAGTACCTCGGCGAAGACCTCCCCGCCGCGGCGCCAGATCGCGCGCGCGCCCTGGAAGGCCGGCCCGTACTCGAGACCCGCTTCGGCCAGCGCTTCGTAGAGGCCGTCGACCTGCACCCCGATCGCGTCCGCGGGCGGCCACTCGCCGGCCAGCTCCGGCACCACGCCACCGGCCTGGTTCGACTTGGCGGCGGCCGGCGCGGCGGCCACCACCCCGGTGGCGTGGCGGGCCCATTCCGTCGTGCCGTCCCACAGCTCTCCGCCCGGGCCGGGAGCAGGGCGCGAGTGAATCTCGACCGTGCGGGCTCCCTCCTCGTCCGGGCCGGCGAGCGCCACCTGCAGCTGCACCGCGCCTTCCTGGGGGAGCACCAGCGGCGCCTCGATCACGAGCTCGCGCAGCGCGCCGCATCCCACCTGGCCGCCCGCGTACAACGCCAGCTCGACCAGCGCCGTGCCCGGCACGAGCACGCTGCCAAACACCGCGTGGTCGGCCAGCCATGGGTGCGTCCGCAGCGACAGCCGTCCCGTGAACAGCAAACCATCGCCGCCGGCGAGCGCGACCGCGGCACCGAGCAGGGGGTGCTCGGTTCGCTCCTGGCCGGACGCCACCGCGTCGCCCGCGCCCAGCCCGTCGGCCTGCAGCCAGTAGCGCTCGCGCTGGAAGGCGTAGGAGGGCAGCGGCACGCGCCGGGCGCCGCTGCCCGAGAACGGGGCGGCCCAGTCGAGCGCCACGCCTCGCACCCACATCTGCGCCAGCGCCGTCAGCAGCGAGCGGGCCTCGGGGCGCCCGCCGCGCAGCAGCGAGGTCGCCGCCACGCCACCACCCTCGCGCTCCGCCGCCACGTCGTCGTCGCCCTCGCGCTCGGCACCTCCATCACCTGCCACCTGCTTGTGCTCCACACGCTCGCCACCGGAGTCGTGCCTGCTGCCGTCGGAGAGACTGTCGTGCACCATCGCGCTCAACACACCATCCGGCCCCAGCTCCAGGAAGCTGTGCACGCCCTGCTCCGCCAGGCAGCCGACGCCGTCCGCGAAGCGCACCGGCTCGCGCACGTGGCGCACCCAGTAGGCCGGGTCCGTCAGCAGGCCATCGGTCGCGATCTCACCCGTCACGTTCGAGACCAGCGGGATCCGCGGCTCGTTGAGCTCGATCCCGTCAAGCGCCCGGGCGAACTTGTCGAGCATCGCGTCCATTCGCGGCGAGTGAAATGCGTGGCTGACTTTCAGCCGCTTCACCTTGCGCCCCCGGCTCTCCCACAGGCTGGCCAGCTCGTTGGTGGCATCCTCATCGCCGGAGAGCACGACCGAGGTGGGGCCGTTCACGCCGGCGAGCGCCGCCCGACCCGCAAAAGCCACCAACGACTCCAGGACCTCGTCCTCCCGGGCCGCGACCGCGACCATCGCGCCGCCGGCCGGCAGCTCACCCATCAAGCGGCCGCGCGCCGCCACCAGCCGGCAGGCGTCCTGCAGTGAGAAGACGCCCGCCGCGTACGCCGCGACCACCTCGCCGATCGAATGGCCGATCACGAGATCGGGACGCACGCCCCAGCTCTCGAGCAGCCTGAGCAGCGACACCTCGACCGCGAACAGCCCGGCCTGTGTGAACATCGTCTCGTCGAGCGGGTTTGCAGCGTTTTCCCCAGCCTCCTCGGAGAACCGCCCCTCGCCGAACACCACCTCGCGCAGCGAACACTCCAACGGCTCGTCGAGATGGCCGCAGACCTCCTCGAAGGTCGCGCGGAACACCGGGAAGGCGTCGTACAGCTCACGGCCCATACCGACCCGCTGCGCACCCTGGCCGGTGAACAGGAACGCCACCTTCCCCGCCTCGCGCGACACCGCGCCCGTGACGACGCCGCTCGCCACCTGGCCGTCCGCCAGCCCCCGCAGCCCGTCAAGCAGCTCCTCGCGCTCGCCGAGCAACACCGCGCGACTCTCGAACGCAGCACGGCCCGTCAGCGAGAGCCCGACATCGGCGACACCCAGCTCCGCATCGCCCTCGACCAGCTCCAGCAGCCGCACCGCCTGACCACGCAGCCCCGCCTCGCTGCGCGCCGAGATGACCCAGGGCGCCACACCCCCAGACACGCCATCCATCGCGCCGCGGGCTCCCACATCCACGCCCGAAGCGCCCTCGTCGACCTCGACCGGCGCGCTTCCATTCGCGCTCGCCGGCGCCGGGTCGCTTCCGACATCCCCTGCAGGTGGCGCCTCCTCCAGGATCACGTGCGCGTTCGTGCCGCTGATCCCGAACGAGGAGACACCCGCGCGGCGCGGCCGGCCATTGGCAGCCCACGACCGTGACTCGACCAACAGCTCCACCCCCCCCTCCTCCCACTCCACATGCGAAGAAGGCCGATCCACATGCAGTGTTTGCGGCAACACCCCGTGACGCAAAGCGAGCACCATCTTGATCACACCCGCGATCCCTGCCGCGGCCTGCGTGTGGCCGATGTTCGACTTGATCGAGCCGACCCACAGCGGGCTGCCGTTCGCGCGCTCCCGACCGTAGGTCGCCAGCAGCGCCTGCGCCTCGATCGGATCGCCGAGCGTCGTGCCCGTCCCGTGCGCCTCGACCGCATCGACATCGGCCGGGGAGAGCCCCGCGCTCGCCAGCGCCTGACGGATCACCCGCTGCTGGGAGGGCCCGTTCGGGGCCGTCAACCCGTTGCTGGCGCCATCCTGGTTGACCGCGCTGCCACGCACCAACCCAAGGATCTGGTGGCCGTTACGCTGCGCGTCCGATAGCCGCTCCAACAACACCACACCGACACCCTCGGAGAAACCGGCTCCGTCCGCCGCCTCGGCAAACGACTTGCAGCGCCCATCCTGCGCAAGACCGCGCTGGTTGGCGAACTCCAAGAACACGCTCGGCTGCGCCAGCACCGTCACACCACCCGCCAACGCCAGCCCACACTCACCCGCCCGCACCGCACTACAGGCGAGATGCAGCGCCACCAGCGAGGAAGAGCAGGCGGTGTCGATCGTCACCGCCGGACCCTCCAGCCCGAAGACGTACGCGACACGGCCCGACACCACGCTGCCGGAGTTGCCCGTTCCCAGATGGCCCGCGACGCCCTCGGGCATCGCGGCCAGCGCGCCCGCGCCGATGCCGCTCGCATAGTCGTGCGACATCAGGCCGGCGAACACGCCTGTTTGGCTGCCGCGCAGCGTGTGCGGGTCGATGCCGGCGTCTTCGACCGCCTCCCAGCACGCTTCCAGCAGCTGACGCTGCTGCGGGTCCATCGCCAGCGCCTCACGCGGGCCGATCCCGAAGAAGGCCGCGTCGAACTCGCCCGCGTCGCGGAGGAAGCCGCCTTCGAGCTGCGTGCCCGCATGCGCGCCCTCGGGGTAGAGCTCGCCGAGCCAGTCCAGGTCCCAGCCGCGGTCGGCCGGGAACGGGGAGATCGCGTCCTCGCCGCGCGCCAGCAGCTGCCACAGCTCCTCGGGCGAGCCCACCAATCGAGCGCTGACGTCGCCCGCGATCTGGTTGGCGGGCCCGGGGTATCTGCAGCTCATGCCGACGATCGCCACCGGCTCGTCGAGCGCGCGGGGCGCCGCGCTCACGCCGCGCGCCTGACCATCCCCGGGCGCGGCCTCCACGGCCAGGTAGCCGGCGAGCGCCGTCGCGTTGGGGTAGTCGAACACGAGCGTCACCGGCAACCGCAGCCCGCTGGCAGCGCTCAGCCGGTTGCGCAGCTCGACCGCGGTGAGCGAGTCGAAACCGAGGTCCTTGAACGTGAGCTGGGGGTCGATCGCGGCAGCCGAGGGGTGCCCCAGCACGATCGCGATCTGGCCGCGCACCAGCTCCAGCGTCACCGCCTCGCGCTCGGCCGCGGACAGGCCACCAAGACGGCGCGCTAGGCCGTCATCGCCATCGTCACCGCCGTCGCCCGTCCCGCTCGCGCGGCGCGGGGGCACGCGCACGAGTCCCCGCAGCAGCGCCGGCAGCATCCCCGCTCGCGCCTGCGCGCGCAGCGCCGCGCCGCCGATCGGCATCGCCACGACGAGCGCACGACCGGCGTGGCGCGCGGCCTCGAACAGCTCGAGGCCCTCCTGCGCCGAGATCGCGGTGATGCCGGTGCGCTCCATCCGCGCCAGGTCGGCCTCGTCCAGGTGGGCGTTCATCCCGCTCACCTCCTCCCACAGCCCCCACGCGATCGAGAGCCCGGGCAGGCCCAGCACGCGGCGGTGCTCCGCCAGCGCGTCCAGGAGCACGTTCGCCGCCGCGTAGTTCGCTTGGCCGGGAGCGCCGAACGTGCCCGCCACCGAGGAGAACAGCACGAACGCGCGCAGCTCGAGCCCGCGCGTCAGCTCGTGCAGGTGCCACGCGGCATCCAACTTCGGCGCCAGCACCCGGTCCAACCGCTCCGCCGTCAACGACTCGACCACGCCGTCGTCGAGGGCGCCCGCAGCGTGCAGGACCGCGCGCAGCGGATGCTCGGCGGCGATCAGCGCGAGCAGCCGCTGCAGCTCGCCGCGATCCGCGACGTCGCAGGCCTCGATCCGCACCGTCGCGCCCAGCTGCGCCAGCTCGGTCGCGAGCTCCGCGGCGCCCGGTGCCTGTAGCCCCTGACGGCTGGTCAGCAGCAGCTGCCGTACACCGTGGCGCACAACCAGATGCGTGGCCAGCAGACGACCCAATTTGCCCGTCCCACCGGTGATCAACACGGTGCCGTGCTCGTCGAAGGCGGGCGGCTCCTCGCCGGCACCGGCGCGCACGAGCCGGGGAGCGAATGCCTTGCCCGCGCGCAGCGCCACCTGCGGCTCTCCTGTCGCAAGCGCGGCGTCCAGGATCTCCCGCGAGGCGGGATCGCCGTCCGAATCGATCAGCACCAGCCGCTCGGGGTGCTCCGATTGGGCCGAGCGCACCAGCCCCCACAGCGGCGCCGCCGCCAGATCGGCCACCCCCTCATCGCGCACGGCGACCGCGCCTTCGGTCACCACCACCAAGCGAGAGCTCGCCGGCTGCTCATCCTTCAGCCATTGCTGAAGCAGATCCAGCGCTCGATGCAACAGCTCACGCGCCGCATCCGTCAGCTCTGGTGCGCGCTCACCGGCGCTGAAGTCGGCGATCGTCACCGCTTCGGGCTGCGTGGGGGCGCCCGCAAGCTCGACGGGAACCCACTCGATCCCGAACAGCGAGTCGCGGTGCGCCCCGGCCGCGGCGAGCTTGGTGCCCGAAATCTCACGGCCGCTCACCGCTTCGACCGTGGCGACCGGTAGGCCCTGCTGATCGGCCAGCTCAGCGGCAACCGCCTCGCTCTCGCCGGCGAGGCGCAGCGCCACCCGCAGGGTGCTCGCGCCGACCGCGTGCAGGCGCACGCCGCTCCATGCGAACGGCAGCCGCGGCGCGCGCTCCGGGCCCTCCGTGCCCGCGTGGAGCAGACCAAGGATCGGATGGAAGGCCGCATCCAGCAGCGCCGGGTGCAGCCCGAAGCGGGCGGCCTCCGCACGCTGCTCCTCGGCCAGCTCGACCTCGGCGAACATGCCCTGCTCGTGGCGCCACGCGCGGCGCAGGCCCTGGAAGGCCGGGCCATATTCGAAGCCGACGCCCGCCAGCGTCTCGTACAGACCCTCGACATCGAGCTCCTCCGCCCCCTCCGGCGGCCAGGCACCGGAGGGGGCGGAGGTGAGCGCGGGCTCACCGCCGGGCGCGAGCACGCCACCGGCGTGGCGAGTCCACTCACCGTCCGCCTGTGGTCGCGAGAAGATGCCAACGTCGCGGCACCCCTCCGCGTCCAGTTCGCCGACCGCCACCTGCAACTGCACCGTGTCCTGCTCGCCGATCACCAGCGGCGCCTCCAGCACGAGCTCCCGCAGCAGCTCGCATCCGGCCTCGGCGCCGGCGTACAGCGCCAGCTCGACGAACGCCGTGCCCGGCACCAGCACCGACCCCATGACCGCGTGGTCGGCAAGCCACGGGGCAGAGCGCAGCGACAGCCTCCCGGTGAACAGCGATCCGCGACCGTCCGCGGGCTCGACCATCGCGCCCAGCAGCGGGTGCTCGGATGCGGCCTGCCCGACCGAGGCGGGGTCGCCGCCGGCGCCCGGCCCGGCGTCCAACCAGAAGCGCCGGCGCTGAAACGCGTACGTCGGCAGGTGCACGTAGCCTCGACCGGCGTCGCCGATCACGCCGCGCCAGTCGACCGGGACGCCGCGCACCCACGCCTCGCTCAGCGAGGTCAGGAAGCGCCGCGGGCCGCCCTCTTCCCGACGCAGCGAGCCGAGCGCCGCCACGGCGGCCTGGTCGGCCGCCCCCACCTTGTCCAGGCCGTCCGCCCCGTTGTCCAGGCCGGCCGCCTCGGCGCTCTCCTGCACAGCGACACCCAGGACAGGGTGCGGGCCTGCCTCGACGAACGTGCGGTACCCCTCCCCCAGCAAACCCCGCGTCGCCTGCTCGAAGCGCACCGTCTCGCGCAGGTTGCGATACCAGTACTCGCCGTCCAGCTCGGCCGTGTCGAGCAGGCCACCGGTGACGGTCGAATAGAACGGCACATCGCCCGAGCGCGGGGCGATCCCCGCGCAGGCCTCCAGCAGCTCCTCCCGGATCTCCTCGACCTGCGCCGAGTGCGCCGCATAGTCGACCGCGATCCGCCGCGCCCGCACACCATCGGCCTCGCACCGCTCCACCAGCAGCTCCAGCGCAGCCGGGTCGCCCGAGACAACGATCGAGCCGGGCCCGTTCACCGCCGCGACCGACACGCCCTCCCCCGGCCCACCGAAACGCGACTGCAGCTCATTCACGCCGAGCGCGATCGAGGCCATCCCGCCACGGCCGGCGAGCGCGCCGAGCGCACGGCTGCGCAGCGCGACCACCCGCGCCCCGTCCTCCAGCGACAGGCCACCCGCCACGCACGCGGCCGCGATCTCACCCTGCGAGTGGCCGACCACCGCGTCGGGGCGCACGCCGCAGGCGCGCCACAGCTCCGCCAGCGACACCATCACCGCGAACAGCGCCGGCTGCACCACATCGACCCGCTCCAGTCCCGGAGCGCCTTCGACGCCGCGCAGCACATCCTCCAGGCGCCAGTCGACGAACGGCGCCAGCGCCTCCCCGCACTCCCGCAGCCGCGCCGCGAACGCCGGCGCGCAGTCGAGCAGCTCGACCGCCATGCCCGCCCACTGGGCACCCTGGCCGGGGAACACGAACACGACCCGCCGCCCCCGGGTCGCGGCAAGGCCCTCGACCACGTTGCCGTCGGCGCTCCCCCTCGCGCGAGCGCGCCCAGCGCCCGCCAGCAGCTCCTCGCGCTCGCCGCCGAGCACCACCGCACGACGCTCGAACGCCGAGCGGCGCGCGAGCGAGAACGCCACATCTCCCAGCCGCCAAGCTCCGGATCGCCGCTCACCCGCCCGCGCAGCCTGTCGCGCAGTGCCCCTGCTTCGCCGCAGCGCCCACGGCGCCGCCGCCTGCCCGACAGCACGCCAGGGCGCAGCGTCGTCCCCGCAGTCGAAGCATCGCCCGCCACTGCCCGCGGCGCGATCCCCTCGGCCCGCGGCGTCATCGGCGGCGCCTCCTCGAGGATCACGTGTGCGTTGGTGCCGCTCATCCCGAACGACGACACGCCCGCGCGGCGCGGGCGCTCGCCGCGGCGGCCACGGCGCCGCCTCCGTCAAGCAGCGAGATCGCGCCCGCGCGACCAATCGACCTGCCGCGAGGGCTCGTCGACGTGCAGCGTCCGCGGCAGCACGCCGTGGCGCAGCGCCATGCACCATCTTGATCACGCCCGCCACGCCCGCCGCGGCCTGGGTGTGGCCGATGTTCGACTTGATCGACCCCAGCCACAGCGGGCCGTCCTCGGAACGACCCTGGCCGTAGGTCGCGAGCAGCGCCTGCGCCTCGATCGGGTCGCCGAGCGTCGTGCCGGTTCCGTGCGCCTCGACCGCGTCGACCTCGGCCGCCGCGAGCCGCGCGCTCGGCGAGCGCCTGGCGGATCACCCGCTGCTGGGAGGGGCCGTTGGGCGCGGTCAGCCCGTTGCTCGCGCCGTCCTGGTTGACCGCGCTGCCGCGCACCAGCGCCAGCACCTCGTGGCCGTGGCGCCGCGCGTCGGAGAGGCGCTCCAGCACGCAGCACGCCGACGCCCTCGCTCCAGCTGGTGCCGTCGGCCGCGTCGCGCGAAGGACTTGCAGCGGCCGTCCGGCGCGAGCGCGCCCTGGCGGCCGAACTCGACGAACGCGCTCGGCGTGCCCATCACCGTCACACCGCCGGCGAGCGCCAGCGTGCACTCGCCGGCGCGCAGCGCCCCGCACGCGAGGTGCAGCGCCACCAGCGAGGAGGAGCAGGCGGTGTCGACCGTCACCGCGGGGCCCTCGAGGCCGAGCACGTAGGCGACCCGTCCCGGAGACCACGCTGGCCGGAGTTGCCGGTCCCCAGGAAGCCCTCCACGTCGGCCGGCACCGCGCGCAGCCCCGCGGTCGTAGTCGTGGTACATCAGGCCGAGCGAACACGGCGGTCCGGCTGCCACGCAGCGAGTCGGGTCGATCCCGGCGTCCTCGAGCGCCTCCCAGCACGACCTCCAGCACCTGCCGCTGCTGGGGATCCATCGCCAGCGCCTCGCGCGGGCTGATCCCGAAGAAAGCGGCGTCGAACTCGCCCGCGTCGTACAGGAAGCCGCTTTCGCGCACGGCATCCCGGGAACGGCCGCGATCGACCAGGCGCTCCAGATCCCAACCGCGGTCGGCCGGAAACGGCCCGATCGCATCGCGACCGTCGACCACCAGCTCCCACAGCTCCTCGGGCGAGCGAACGCCGCCCGGGTAGCGGCAGCTCATCCCCACGATCGCGATCGGCTCGTGCGCGCGCTCTTGCTCCTCGTGCAGGCGCACGCGCGTGTCGTGCAGCTCGACCGTGACGCGCTTGAGGTACTCGCGCAGCCGCTCGTCGCCGGCCATCAGCCGCGCTCCTCTCCTGCCGCGTCCGTGCCCAGCTGCTCGTCGATGAAGCCAAAGATCTCATCGTCGGAGGCATCCGCCAGCCGCTCGGCGACCGTGACGCCGTCCTGTGCTTGCGGCGTGCCGCTCAGCCTCGCAAGCAGCTCCTGCAGGCGGGCGCTCACGCGCCGGCGCTCGGCCTCGTCGCCGGGCACCGCGGCCAGCAGCGCGTCGAGCCGGTCCAGCTCCACCTCCAACGTCGGCGCCACCCCGACCTGCTCCTCCACCAGGCCAAGCAGGTAGCCGGCGAGCGCGTGCGGGTTGGGGTAGTCGAAGATCAGCGTCGCCGGCAGCTGCAGCCCGGTGGTTGCGGCGAGGCGGTTGCGCAGCTCGACCGCGGAGAGGGAGTCGAAGCCGAGCTCTTTGAAGGCCCGGCTGACGTCGACGTCCGCGGACGAGCGGTGGCCGAGCACGATCGCGATCTCGGCCCGCACCAGCTCGAGCACGCTGCCCTCGCGCTCGGGCGCCGGCACGTTCGCGAGGTGCGCGGTCAGCGAGCCGGCGGCCGCGGGAGCGCGCTGGGCGGGCGCGCGGATCAGACCCCCGTAGCAGCGGCGGCACCGCGCCGATCCGCGCCAGGCCGCGCAGCGCGGCGATGTCGAGGCGCGCCGGGATCGTCAGCGCCGCGTCGAGCGCGCGCGCGGCGTCGAACAGCTCGAGCCCTTCGGCGGTTGACAGCGCGCTCAGGCCAGAGCGCTCGATCCGTCGCATTTGTCGGCGCCGGCGAGCCCGCCGGTCATCGCGCTCTCCTGCGCCCACAGCCCCCACGCCAGCGCGCTCGCGGGCAGCCCGTGCGCGCGGCGGTGGGCGGCGAGCGCGTCGAGGAAGGCGTTGGCGGCGGCGTAGTTGCCCTGGCCGGGCGCCGCCGTAGACGCCGGCGATCGAGGAGAACAGCACGAAGCCCCACAGGTCGTGCCCGCGCGTCAGCTCGTGCAGGTGCAGCGCGCCGTCGACCTTCGCGTCGAGCACGCGGTCGATGCGCGCGGGCGTCAGCGCGCCGATCGTGCCGTCGTCGATCACCCCGGCGGTGTGCACCACCGCGCCGAGCGGATGCTCGGCCGGGACCTCGGCGAGCAGCGCCGCCACCTGCGTCGCGATCGGCTCACGTCGCAGGCCGCGATCCGCACGCGCGCGCCCTGCGCTTCCAGACGCTCTTGCAGCTCCCGCGCGCCCTCGGCCTCAGCGCCGCGGCGGCTGGCCAGCAGCAGCGAGCGGACGCCGTGCGACGCGACCAGGTGGCCCGCCAGCAGCGCACCCAGGCCGCCGGTGCCGCCGGTGATCAGCACGGTGCGGTCCGGATCCACCGCCGTGGGCATCAGCGGCGATCCGTCGCCCTCGTCGCCGCCGGAGCCGGGACCGTCGGCGCCATCGGGGCCGGGGTCGCCGGGGCCATCGGGACCGGGGCCGCCGGGGCCGCCGGCGACAACGGGGCGCGCCAGCCGGGGGGCGAATGCCTCACCGTCGCGCACCGCCACCTGCGGCTCAGCGCCGCGCGCCAGCGCGTCCAGCACGGCCCGCGCGGGCTGCTCATCGACGTCCACCAACACGATCCGGCCGGGGTGCTCGGACTGGGCCGAGCGCACCAGCCCCCACACCGCCGCGCCCGGCAGGTCGCGCAGCTCCTCCCCCTCGCGCACCGCGACGGCGCCATGAGTCACAACCACCAGGCGCGCGTGGGCGAACCCCTCGTCGGCAAGCCACTCCTGCAGGTGCCCCAACACGCTGTGCACGCCAGCGTGCACCACCCCGGCGAGCACGTCGGAGTCGCCTTCTTGCTGCGACCACTCCTCCCCGGTGGCGCAGTCCAAGTACGTCAGCTCGGGAGCCTCCTGCTCGGTCCTGCCCGCGGCCGGCTCGATCGGCCCGAGCGCCGTCCACTCCAGGCAGAAGAGCGCGTCGCGCGCCGCACCCGGCCGCGCGCCCAGCTGGGCGGCGGAGACCTCGCGCAGCACCAGCGATCCCACGGTGGCGATCAGCCCGCCCGCCTCGTCGGCCGCCACCAACGAGGCCGAGCCGCGGCCCTGCTCGACGTGCAGCGCGAGCGCGACCCGCAGATGCGAGGCGCCAGTCGCAAACAGGCCGACCTGCTCCCACGAGAACGGCAGCCACGCGCCGCTTGGGCCGTCGATGCCATCCGGTCCGCCTGTGCCGCCGTCGGCCTCTGCCCCGCCCGGCCAGGCTGCGATCGCGTGCAGGGCCGCGTCGAGCAATGCCGGATGCAGGGCGAACCCGCCCGCCTGCTCCTCCACGGCGCTCGGCAGCTCGACCTCGGCGAACAGCTCGCCGTCTCGGCGCCACACGCCGCGCACGCCCTCGAAGGCCGGCCCGTACTCGAGGCCGCGCTCCGCCAGCCCGTCATACAGCTCATCGACCGCGACGGCCTCCGCGCCCGCGGGGGGCCACACCGCGCCCATTTCGCGCGCGCGGCGCGCGGCGGCCTGCTCGGTGGTGGGCTGTTCGGTGGTGGGCTGCTCGCCGGTGGCCTCCTCGCCCGTCTGCTCCCCCGCCCCCTCGCCCGTCTGCTCCGCCCGCGCGACGAGCACGCCGGCTGCGTGGCGCACCCAGCCGGCCTCGCCCTCGCCCAGGTCGCCCCCGAGCGCATCGCCCACACGGGAATAGATGCTCACGGCCCGCGCGCCCAGCTCGTCGGCCCCACCCAGCACGAGCTGCAGCTGCGGCGCGTCCCGCTCGCCGAGCGCCAGCGGCCGCTCGATCACCAGCTCGCGCAGCGTGGCGCAGCCGACCTGGCCGCCTGCGTACAGCGCCAGCTCGACGAACGCCGTTCCCGGCACCAGCACACCCCCCATCACGGTGTGGTCGGCCAGCCACGGCTGCGTGCGCAGCGACAGCCGGCCGGTGAGCACCAGGCCCTCGCCCCCGCCGAGCGCGACCGCCGCCCCGAGCAACGGATGCCCGGCGCGCTGCTGGCCGATCGCCACGGGGTCGCCCGCGGCGAGGCCGTCGCTCGCCAGCCAGTAGCGCTCGCGCTGGAAGGCGTACGCGGGCAGCACCACCCGCTGTGCGCCGGAGCCGGCGAACACCGCGGCCCAATCGAGCGCCTGCCCGCGCACCCACAGCTCCGCCAGCGCCGTGAAGAGCGTTCTTGCCTCCGGGCGCTCGCGGCGCAGCACCGAGACGGCTGCCGGTGCCTTCGTGGCAACGCTGGCGGTCCCTGCATCGCCGTGGTCGCCGGGCCCGCTCGCCTGGCGGTCACCCGCGCCGCCGGCGAGGCAGTCGTGCACCATCGCGCTCAACACACCATCCGGCCCCAGCTCCAGGAAGCTGTGCACGCCCTGCTCTGCCAGGCAGCCGATGCCGTCCGCGAAGCGCACCGGCTCGCGCACGTGGCGCACCCAGTACGCCGGGTCGGTCAGCAGGCCCTCGCTCGCAACTTCGCCCGTCACGTTCGAGACAACCAGGATCCGTGGCTCCTTGAACGTAATCCCCTCGACCACTTGCGCAAACTGATCGAGCATCGCATCCATGTGCGGCGAGTGAAACGCGTGGCTTACCTTCAGCCGCTTTACCTTGCGACCACGGCTCTCCCACAGGGTGGCCAGCTCCACGGTCGCGTCGTCATCGCCTGAGAGCACGATCGACGTCGGCCCATTCACTCCCGCCAGCGCCACCCGGCCTTCGTAGCCCGCCAGCGACTCCAGCGCCTCCTGCTCCTCCGCCGCGACCGCGACCATTGCGCCGCCGGCCGGCAGCTCACCCATCAGCCTCCCCCGAGCCGCGACCAGCCGGCAGGCGTCCGGAAGTGAGAATACGCCAGCCGCGTACGCCGCGACCACCTCGCCGATCGAGTGGCCGATCACGAGATCGGGACGCAGGCCCCAACTCTCGGCGAGCTTCAGCAGCGACACCTCGATTGCGAACAGCCCGGCCTGCGTGAACATCGTCTCGTCGAGCGGGTTTGCGGCGTTTTCCCCAGCCTCCTCGGAGAACCGCCCCTCGCCGAACACCACCTCGCGCAGCGAACACTCCAACGGCTCGTCGAGATGGCCACACACCTCCTCGAAGGTCGCGCGGAACACGGGGAAAGCGTCGTACAGCTCACGGCCCATACCGACCCGCTGCGCGCCCTGGCCGGTGAACAGGAACGCCACCTTCCCCGCCTCGCGCGACACCGCGCCCGTGACGACGCCGCTCGCCACCTGGCCGTCCGCCAGCCCCCGCAGCCCGTCAAGCAGCTCCTCTCGCTCACCGAGCAGCACCGCGCGATGCTCGAACACGGCACGGCCCGTCAGCGAGAGCCCGACATCGGCGCTGCCTAGCTCCGCATCGCCCTCGACCAAATCGAGCAGCCGCACCGCCTGGCCGCGCAGCCCCGCCTCGCTACGCGCCGAGACGACCCAGGGTGTCACACCTCCAGACACGCCATCCATCAAGCCGCGTGCGCCCGCCTCCTCGCCTGGAGCACCCTCCTCGACCTCGACCGGCGGGCCTCCAGTCGCGGCCGCGTGTGCCGGAGCGCCCCCGACATCCGCTGTGGCCGGCGCTTCCTCGAGGATCACGTGCGCATTCGTGCCGCTGATCCCGAACGAGGAGACACCCGCGCGGCGTGGCCGGCCGTTGGCGGCCCACGACCGTGACTCGACCAACAGCTCCACCCCCCCCTCCTCCCACTCCACATGGGAAGAAGGCCGATCCACATGCAGTGTTTGCGGCAGCACCCCGTGACGCAGCGCGAGCACCATCTTGATCACACCCGCGATGCCCGCCGCGGCCTGGGTGTGGCCGATATTCGACTTGATCGAGCCCACCCACAGCGGACTGCCATTGGCGCGCTCCCGGCCGTAGGTCGCCAGCAGCGCCTGCGCCTCGATCGGGTCGCCGAGCGTCGTGCCCGTCCCGTGCGCCTCGACCGCATCGACATCGGCCGGGGAGAGCCCCGCGTTTGCCAGCGCCTGGCGGATCACCCGCTGCTGGGAGGGCCCGTTCGGGGCGGTTAGCCCGTTGCTGGCACCGTCCTGGTTGACCGCGCTGCCACGCACCAGCCCGAGGATCTGGTGGCCATTGCGCTGCGCGTCCGATAGCCGCTCCAGCAACACCACCCCCACGCCCTCGGAGAAACCGGCTCCGTCCGCCGCCTCGGCGAACGACTTGCAGCGCCCATCCTGCGCAAGGCCGCGCTGGTTGGCGAACTCCAAGAACACGCTTGGCTGCGCCAGCACCGTCACACCGCCCGCCAGCGCCAATGAGCACTCGCCCGCCCGCACCGCATTACAGCCGAGATGCAGCGCCACCAGCGAGGAGGAGCAGGCCGTGTCGATCGTCACCGCCGGGCCCTCCAGGCCAAAGACGTACGCGACGCGGCCCGACACCACACTGCCCGAGTTGCCCGTACCCAGATGGCCGGCAACGCCCTCCGGCATCGACGCCATCGCGCCCGCGCCGATGCCGCTCGCATATTCGTGCGACATCAGGCCCGCGAACACGCCCGTCTGGCTGCCGCGCAGCGCGTGCGGGTCGATGCCGGCGTCTTCGACCGCCTCCCAGCACGCTTCCAGCAGCTGACGCTGCTGCGGATCCATCGCCAGCGCCTCGCGCGGGCCGATCCCGAAGAAGGCCGCGTCGAACTCGCCCGCGTCGCTGAGGAAGCCGCCTTCGAAACCGCCGTCTAAGCCGCGGGCCGGGTCGAGCTCGCGCAGCAGGTCGAGGTCCCAGCCGCGGTCCTCCGGGAACGGGGAGATCCCGTCGCCGCCGCTCGCCAGCAGCTCCCACAGCTCCGCCGCGGAGCGCACCGATCCGCTGCCCGCCGGGTGGGTGGGCCCCGGATATCTGCAGCTGATCCCCACGATCGCCACCGGCTCGTCGGTGGCCCGCGGAGCGCGCACGGCGACGTCAGTCCCGTTCTCGTCACGCAGCGACGCCTCGCGCAGCAGGTGGCCGGCGAGCGCCGTCGCGTTGGGGTAGTCGAACACGAGCGTCACTGGCAGCCGCAGTCCCGCCGCCGCGCTCAGGCGGTTGCGCAGCTCGACGGCCGTGAGCGAGTCGAAGCCGAGCTCCTTGAACGCCGCGCGCGAATCGATCGCCGCGGCCGAGTCGTGCCCGAGCACGACCGCGATGTGCGCGCGCACCAGTTCCAGCGCCACCCCCTCGCGCTCGCCCGGCGGCGTCTCCGCGAGCCGGCGCGCCAAGCTCCCACCCGCATCGACGCGGCGCGGGGCCACGCGCACGAGGCCCTGCAGCAGCGGCGGCAGCATGCCGGCGCGCCCCAGCGTCTGCAGCGGCGCGAGCCCGATGCGCGCCGCCAGCACGCGCGCGCCGCCCCTCGCCTGCGCGGCGTCGAGCAGCTCCAGGCCCTCCTGATTGGTGAGCGAGCGCAGCCCCATCCGCTCCATCCGCGCGAGATCGGCCTCGCCCATGTGCGCGGTCAGCGCGCTCACCTGCGCCCACCGGCCCCACGCGATCGACATTGCGGGCAGCCCGCGCGCGCGGCGCTGCTCGGCGAGCGCGTCGAGGAAGGCGTTCGCCGCCGCGTACGCGCTCTGGCCCGGGCTGCCGAGAGTCGCGGCAGCCGAGGAGAAAAGCACGAACGCGCGCAGGTCGAGCGTCGCGGTCAGCTCGTGCAGGTGCCACGCCGCGTCGAGCTTCGGCGCCAGCACGCCGTCCAGGCGCTCCTCTGTCAGCGAGCCGACGAGGCCGTCGTCGATCGCCCCGGCGAGGTGCATCACCGCGCACAGCGGCGGCTCGCCCTCGACTGGCTGGAGCAGTCCCTCGAGCTGGGCGCGCTCGGCGACGTCGCACGCCTCGATCCGCACGCTCGCGCCGACGCCACTCAGTTCGGCCTGCAGCTCGGGGGCGCCCGGGGCCTCGAGGCCACGGCGGCTCGCCAGCAGCAGACTGCGCACCCCGTGGCGCTCCACCAGATGCCGGGCGACCAGTGCGCCCAGCTCGCCGGTGCCGCCAGTGATCAGCACTGTGCCGTGCTCGTCGAAGGCGGGAGCCCCCTGGCCTTCCGCGCCGGCGTGGGAGTCCTCCGGTGCCGCGGCTGCGGCCTGCGCCGCGCTCGGCATCCGTGTCAGTCGCGCCACCAGCATCGCGCCCTCGCGCAGCGCCAGCTGGGGCTCCTCGCCGGCGAGCGTGAGCGGCAGCGCATCCCATGAGGCCTGCTCGCCGTCGATGTCCACCAGCACGAAGCGGCCCGGGTTCTCCGACTGCGCCGAGCGCACCAGGCCCCACAGCGGCGCCGCGGCGAGGTCGGGAACGTGCTCGCCCGCGTGCGTCGCGAGCGCTCCTTCGGTGAGGATCACGAGGCGCGAGTCCGCCAGCCGCTCGTCTGCCAACCATTCCCGGATCTGTGCGAGCGCGCGGTGCAGCACGCTCCGCGCCTGCGCCGGGGTGTCCTCGTCGGCGGCGCGACCCTTGGCGCTGAAGTCCGCCACAACCACGGCCGGTACCTCCGCGCCCTCCGCGAAGACCTGTCCGAGCGAATCCAGATCCGCAAAGGCGATGGGCGCCTGCGCAGGCTCGACCGGCACCCACTCGACCGCGAACAGCGAGTCGCGGTGCGCCCCCGCGGCAGCGAGCTGCGCGCCGGAGACCTCGCGGCCGCTCACCGCTTCGACGGTGGCGATCGGGACGCCGTGCTCGTCGGCCAGCTCCGCGGCGACCGCCTCGCTCTCCCCGATGAGGCGCAGCCCCACGCGCAGGGTGCTTGCGCCGGCCGCGTGCAGGCGCACGCCGCTCCAGGCGAACGGCAGCCGCGGCGCGCGCTCCTCATCCGCCCCGTCGTCGAGCAGACCGAGCATTGGATGGAAGGCCGCGTCCAGCAGCGCGGGGTGCAGGCCGAAGTGCGCGGCCTGGGCACGCTGCTCCTCGGCCAGCTCGACCTCGGCGAACACGCCCTGCTCGTGGCGCCAGGCGCGGCGCAGGTTCTGGAAAGCCGGGCCGTAGTCGAAGCCGGCGTGCGCCAGCGTCTCGTACAGACCCGCGGCGTCGAGTTCCTCGGCGCCCTCCGGTGGCCAGGCGCCGGCTAGCAGCGACGCGGGCGGGGATGCACCGGCGAGCCGCGAGTCGGGTGCGGCGTTTGACTCGGGCCTGCCCGCGGGCACCAGCACGCCACCCGCGTGGCGAGTCCACTCGGCGGGCAGCCCCTCACCCGCCGCGGTCTGCGGCCGCGAGAAAATGCCGACGCTCCGCTCCCCCGCCGCATCGGGCTCGCCGACTGCCACCTGCAACTGCACCGTGTCGCGCTCGCCGATCGTCAGCGGCGCCTCCAGCACAAGCTCCCGCAGCTCCTCGCACCCGGCCTCGGCGCCGGCGTGCAGCGCCAGCTCGACGAACGCCGTGCCCGGCAGCAGCACCGTGCCGAGCACCGCGTGATCGACGAGCCACGGCGCTGAGCGCAGCGATAGCCTCCCGGTGAGCAGCCATCCTCCACCGTCGGCGAGCGCCACCGTCGCGCCCAGCAGCGGGTGCATTGCCGCGGCCTGCCCGACCGCGGCGAGGTCGCCGCCGGCGCCCGGCTCCGCCTCGACCCAGAAGCGCCTGCGCTGGAATGCGTACGTCGGCAGCCCCACCAGGCTCCCGGCCGCCTCGCCGATCACGGCGCGCCAATCGACCGCGACGCCGCGCACCCACGCCTCGCTCAGCGAGGTCAGGAAGCGCCGCGGGCCGCCCTCTTCCCGACGCAGTGAGCCGACCGCGCCCACGTCGTCGAGGCCGACCGCCCCCACCTTGTCCAGGCCGGCCGCCTCGTTGTCCAGGCCGGCCGCCTCGGCGCTCTCCTGCACGGCGACGCCCAGGACGGGGTGGGGGCTCGCCTCAATGAACGTGCGGCACCCCTCCCCCAGCAGGCCTCTCGTCGCCTGCTCGAAGCGCACCGTCTCGCGCAGGTTGCGATACCAGTAGTCGGCGTCGAGCTCAGCCGTGTCGAGCAGGCCGCCGGTGACGCTCGAATGGAACGGCACATCGCCCGAGCGCGGGGCGATCCCCGCACACGCCTCCAGCAGCTCCTCTCTGATCTCCTCGACCTGCGCCGAGTGCGCCGCGTAGTCAACCGCGATCCGCCGCGCCCTCACACCGTCGGCCTCGCACCGCTCCACCAGTCGATCCAGCGCAGCCGGGTCGCCCGACACGACGATCGAGCCGGGCCCGTTCACCGCCGCGACCGAGACGCCCTCACCCGGTCCGTCGAAACGCGCCCGCAGCTCATCCACGCCGAGCGCGATCGAGGCCATTCCGCCACGGCCGGCGAGCGCGCCGAGCGCGCGGCTGCGCAGGGCGACCACCCGCGCCCCATCCTCTAGCGACAGGCCCCCAGCGACACAGGCGGCCGCGATCTCACCCTGCGAGTGGCCGACCACCGCGTCGGGGCGCACGCCGCAGGCGCGCCACAGCTCCGCCAGCGACACCATCACCGCCCACAGCGCAGGCTGCACCACATCGACCCGCTCCAGCCCCGGCGCGCCCTCGACGCCGCGCAGGACATCCTCGAGGCGCCAGTCGACGAAGCCCGCCAGCGCCTCCCCGCACTCCTGCAGCCGCCGCGCGAATACCGGCGCGGAGTCGAGCAGCTCGACCGCCATCCCATCCCACTGGCCGCCCTGGCCGGGGAACACGAACGCAACCCGCCGCCCCTGTGCCGTGGCGGTGCCCTCGACCACGTTGCCGGCGGCCTCGCCCTGCGCGAGCGCGCCCGCGCCCACCAGCAGCTCCTCGCGCTCGCCGCCGAGCACCACCGCGCGGTGCTCGAACTGCGAGCGGCGCGCGAGCGAGACGGCGACATCGCCCGCAGCCGCGCCATCGCCGTCCGCGACATACTTGGCCACACGCCCGGCCTGGTCGCGTAGCGCCTGCGCCTCCTTCCCCGACAGCATCCACGGCAGCCCCCCGCCGCTCAGCACGGACGCCTCCTGGCCGGCGTCGCCCCCCGAGCCGGCCGGCGCCGGGGCCCCGGACAGGGCGCTCGGGGAGGCAGCGCCTGGCCCACGCGCGGAGGCTGTGCGCGGCGCGACCTCCGCGGCCGGGGCCTCCTCGATGATCACGTGCGCGTTGGTGCCGCTGATCCCGAACGAGGAGACCCCCGCGCGGCGCACGCGCCCGTTGCGCGGCCACGGCCGCTCTTGCGTCAACAGCGCCACGCTGCCCGCCTCCCAATCGACCTCGCTGGTCGGCTGCTCCACGTGCAGGGTGCGGGGGAGCTGTTCATGGCGCAGCGCCATCAGCACCTTGATCACCCCGGCGATCCCCGACGCGGCGGCGGCGTGCCCGATGTTCGACTTGATCGAGCCCAACCACAGCGGGGAGTCCTCCGGGCGATCCTGGCCGTAGGTCGCCAGCAGCGCCTGTGCCTCGATCGGGTCGCCGAGCGTGGTGCCGGTGCCGTGCGCCTCGACCGCATCGACGTCCGCCGGGGCGAGCCCGGCGTCGGCCAGCGCCTGCAGGATCACGCGCTGCTGGGACGGGCCGTTGGGGGCCGTCAAGCCGTTGCTCGCCCCATCCTGGTTGACCGCGCTGCCCTTCAGCACACCAAGGATCGGGTGGCCGTGGCGCTGGGCGTCGGCGAGGCGCTCGAGCAGGATCATCCCCGCGCCCTCGCTCCAGCTCGTCCCGTCGGCACCGTCGCTGAAGGACTTGCAGCGGCCGTCGGGCGCGAGGCCGCGCTGACGGCTGAACTCGATGAACAGCCCCGGCGAGGCCATCACCGTCACCCCGCCCGCGAGCGCCAGCGAGCACTCGCCCCGGCGCAGCGCGCTCGCCGCCAGGTGCAGCGCCACCAGCGAGGAGGAGCAGGCCGTGTCGACCGACACCGCCGGGCCCTCCAGGCCGAAGGTGTAGGCGACGCGGCCGGAGACGACGCTCGCGATGCTGCCCGTGAGGAGATAGCCCTCCAGGCCCTCCCCACCCCCGCCGGGGGCGTAGCTGCTGGCACCGACGCCGGCGAACACACCCGTCGCGCTGCCGCGCAGCGAGACAGGGTCGATCCCCGCGCCCTCGATCGCCTCCCAGCTGACCTCCAGCAGCAGCCGCTGCTGCGGGTCCATCGCAAGCGCCTCGCGCGGGTTGACGCCGAAGAAGGCCGCGTCGAACTCACCCGCGCCGTCGAGGAAGCCGCCCTCGCGCACGTAGCTGCTACCGAGGTTGTCGGGGTCGGGGTCGTACAACCGCTCCAGATCCCAGCCCCTGTCCTCAGGGAACGGGCCGATCGCATCGCCGCCCGTGGCGAGCAGCTGCCACAGCTCATCCTCGGAGCGCACGGGCCCCGGATACCGGCAGCCGATGCCAACCACCGCGATCGGCTCGTCGGTGCGCGTGGCCCGCTGCGCCCCCAGCCGCACGCCCGCGTGCGCGGGCGGGTGGGCATCCAATACCTCGCCAACCAGGAACCTCGCCAGCGCCGCCGGCGTCGGGTGATCGAACACGAGCGTCGCCGGCAGCTGCATCCCCGCCTCGCCCGCCAGCCGGTTGCGCAGCTCGACCGCCGCGAGCGAGTCGAAGCCGAGGTCCTTGAACGCCAGCGACGGATCCACCTTCTCCGCCGAGGCGTGGCCGAGCACCGCCGCCGCGTGCTCGCGCACCAGCTCGACCACGGCCCGCTCGCGCTCGCCCTCATCGAGGCCCGCGAGCTTCGCGGCCAACTGGCCGCCGCCCCTGGCCGCCCGCCTGCGGCCCGACGCCGGGGCGCGCACCAGCTCGCCGAACAGTGCCGGCAGCAACCCCTCGCGCGCAAAGCCCCGCAACACCCCGAGGTCGAGCGAGACCGGCGCCAGCAGCGGCCGGTCGAGTGCCCATGCCGCGTCGAAGATCTCAAGCCCCCGCTCGGGCAAGAAGGGTTTCACGCCAGAGCGCTCCATCTGCGCGCGCTCGCCCGCGCCGAGCTCGTGCGCCATCCCCGCATCCGCCCACGGGCCCCACGCCAGTGAGCTGCCGACCAGGCCCTTCGCGCGCCGGTGGGAGGCCAGGCCGTCGAGGAAGGCGTTACCGGCCGCGTACGCCGCCTGTCCGGCGTTGCCGAGCGTCCCCGCCAGCGAGGAGAAGAGCACGAAGGCGCGCAGATCCATGTCCTGCGTCAGCTCGTGCAGATGCCACGCGCCGCCGGCCTTCGGCGCCATTACGCCCCGCACCCGCTCGGGCGTGAGGGAGCCGATCAGCGCGTCGTCGAGCACACCCGCCGCGTGCACAACCCCCACCAGGGGGTGCTCGGGGGCGATCTCCTCCAGCAGCGCCTTCACCTGTTCGCGATCGGCAACGTCGCACGCGGCCACCCTCACGCTCGCGCCCAGCGCCTCGAGCTCCCCCACCAGCTCGTCCACGCCGTCGGCATCCGCGCCGCGGCGGCTCGCCAGCAAGAGGTTTCGCACTCCGTGGCTGCTCACCAGATGCCTGGCCACCAGCGCGCCCAGGCCGCCCGTGCCACCCGTGATCAAGACCGTGCCCTCGCCCGCCAGCGGCGGCGCCGGGATCCGCAGCACGTTCTTGCCGACGTGGCGCGCCTGGCTCATCGCGCGCAGCGCCCCGACCGCGTCGGCCGCATCCCACACGCGCACCGGCAGGCCTCGCAGGGCACCGGCATCGAACAGCGCGAGCAGCTCTCCCAGCATCTCCTGGATGCGATCCGGGCCGGCATCCATCACATCGAACGGCCGGTACACCACACCCGGATGCGCCGCCTCCACCTCGCCCGCGTCGCGGATGTCGGTCTTGCCCATCTCCAACATGCGCCCGCCCGTCCCCAGCAGTCCCAGCGACGCATCCACATACTCGCCCGCCAGCGAGTTCAGCACCATGTCCAGACCGGCGCCGGCAAACCGCTCGCCGAACCCAAGGCTGCGAGAGGAGGCGATCCGCTCGCGCTCCAACCCGAACGCTTCGAGCGCGCCCCACTTGCCCTCGCTCGCGGTGCCCCACACCTCCAACCCCAAATGCCGGGCGAGCTGCACCGCCGCGATCCCTACCCCGCCGGCCGCGGCGTGCACCAGCAGCCGTTCGCCCGCTTGCGCGTCCGCGAGATCGACGAGGACGTAGTAGGCGGTCAGATAGACGATCGGCACCGACGCCGCGCGGGCCCACGACCACCCCTCGGGGACCTTGACGAGCAAGCGGCGGTCGGTCACCGACACCGATCCGAACGCGCCTCCCATCAGGCCCATCACACGGTCGCCGGCCGCCAGGCCCTCGACGCCCGGGCCGACCTCCAACACCACGCCCGCGCCCTCGCTGCCGACGGAGATCTCGCCTGGGTACATCCCCAGCACCCCAAGCACGTCGCGGAAATTCACGCCGGCGGCGCGTACCGCCACGCGCACCTCGCCGGCGCCGAGCTCACCACCGCCGGTGGCAGGCTCGCCGTCGAGCACGCGCAGGTCCTCCAACATGCCCCCACCGCCCTTGACACCGAGCCGCCATTCGCCGGTTCCCACCGCGGGGCTCTCGGCGGCGACGCCGCTCGCCGCCTCCACGGCGCGCTCAGCGGCAACACCGCTTCCCACCGCCAACCCGCCGCTTGCGCGCACCAGCCGTGGCACGAACAACGCACCGCCGCGTACCGCCACCTCGGGCTCGCCTTGGCGCAACGCGCTCTGTACCGCCTCGTCCTCCGAGGAATCGTTCTCGCCCACATCGACCAGCACGATCCGCCCGGGGTGCTCCGCCTGCGCGGTGCGCACCATGCCCCACACGCCGCTGCCGGCGGGGCTCGCCACGCCCTCGCCGCCGACGTCGATCGCGCCTCGTGTCACGACCGCCAGGCGGCGGCTGGTGGCATCGTCGTCGGCCAGCCACTCCTGCAGCCGCGCCAGGACGTCGTCCACCGCCGCCAGCGCACCCTCGATGCCGTCCGTTCCACCGCCGGTGCAATCGACCACCGCTCCATCCCATTCATCCCCGCTGGGGGTTCCGGCTGCACCTCCGTTGGCGGCCCCACCCGCACCTGGCTCGACCGCCACCCACTCGATCGCGAAGAGGGCGTCGTGGTGTGCGGCTCCCGGCGCGCCGTGCTCCCCGACCGTAGCCGCCCTCAGCGTCAGCGCATCGACCGAGGCAACCATCCCGTCCTCGTCGGCCAGCGCCACCGTCACGCCGTCGCCCGCGTTGGCGAGTCGCACGCGCAGCCTCGTCGCGCCGGTCGCGCGCAGCCTCACCCCGCTCCATGCGAACGGCAGCCGCGGCGCGCCGGCATCGGAGGCGGACGGGGCCGGGCTCAGCGCGGCGGCAGCGTGCAGCGCGGCGTCGAGCAGCGCCGGGTGCAGGCCGTAGGCTGCCGCGTCGTCCCGCTGCCCCTCGCCCAGCTCGATCTCGGCGAACACCTCCTCGCCGCGCTGCCAAGCGCCGCGCAGGCCCTGGAACGCTGGGCCGTACTCGAGGCCCACGCCGGCCAATCCCTCGTATAGGTCCTCCACGTCGAGCTCGACGCCATCGGGCGGGGGCCATGCCCCAGACAGGTCGGCAACCGCCGCTTTGGCCACCCCCGCGTCGGCTGCCTCGCCGTCGGGAGCGAGCACGCCGGTCGCGTGGCGCACCCACGGCGCGCGCTCGCCGTCGGCCGCGGCGCCCTCGCTGCGCGCATGGATCGCCACCGCGCGGCACTCCGACTCGTCCGGCTCGCCGACCGAGAGCTGCACCTGCACCGCGGCGCCCTCGCTCACCACCAGCGGCGCCTCCAGCACCAGCTCTTGCAGAGACCCGCAACCCAGCCGCGCCCCGGCGTGCAGCGCCAGCTCTACGAACGCCGTGCCCGGCAGCAGCACCACGCCCGCCAACGCGTGGTCGGCCAGCCACGGGTGGGCATCCAACGACAGACGACCGGTGAACAGCCACCCCTCGCTGTCGGCGAGCGCCACCGCCGCGCCCAGCAGCGGGTGCTCGGCCTGCTCCAGCCCGGCGGCCGCGGCATTGCCCGCGCCGCCTCCCGTGCGTAGCCAGTAACGCTCGCGCTTGAACGCGTATGTGGGCAGCGCCACGGGTCTGGCGCCAGGGCCGGCGGGGCCCTGGAAGATCCGCGCCCAATCGACATCGGCGCCGTTGGCCCACACCTCACCCAGGCCCTCCCACAGCGCGCGCGCCTCTCCGCGGCCGCCGCGCAGCAAGGATGCGGCCGCGACCGCGGTGGGGGGCAGCCCATTCGCCGGCAGTCCCTCATCCCCGCCGTTGCGGGCCACCGCGCCCGCATCAGCGCACTCGCTCACCATCGCGCTCAGCACGCCGTCCGGGCCCAGCTCCAGGAAGCTGGTCACGCCCTCCTCGCAGAGGTACTGCACGCCGTCGGCGAAGCGCACCGGCTCGCGCACGTGACGGACCCAGTACTCCGGTGTGCACACCTCCTCCGCGCCCGCCGCCGCGCCGGAGAGGTTCGAGACGAGCGGGATCTGCGGTTCATTGAACGTGACCGCCTCCGCGACGCGCCTGAACTCCTCGAGCATCCCCTCCATCCGCGGCGAGTGGAAGGCGTGGCTCACCCGCAGGCGCTTAGTCCGCGCGCCGCGTTCGTCCCACGCAGCCTGCAGCTCCAGCACCGCGTCCTCGTCGCCGGAGACGACCACCGCGCCGGGGGCGTTCACGGCCGCCAGCGCCACCGTGTGCTCGCGGCCGTTGAGGGTGGCGAACGACTTCAGCACCTCGTCCTCGTGCGCAGCAATCGCGACCATCGCGCCGCCCTGCGGCAGCGCGCCCATCAGCCGGCCGCGGGCTGCAACCAGACGGCACGCGTCCTCCATGGAGAAGACGCCCGCCACCTGCGCCGCCGCCAGCTCGCCGATCGAGTGGCCGATCAGGAAGCTGGGACGTACGCCCCACGCCTCGAGGAGGCGGTAAAGCGCCACCTCCAGTGCGAACAGCGCGGGTTGCGCCAGCTCCGTCCGATTCAGCTCGTCCGATTGTCCCTCGAACACAGCATTCCGCAGCGAGCGGCCCAGGTGGGGGTCGAGCTGCGCGCACACCTCGTCGAAGGCCGCGCGGAACGCCGGGAATTCCTTGTACAAATCGCGGCCCATACCAACGCGCTGTGCGCCTTGGCCGGTGAACAGGAACGCCATACTCCCGCCAGCGGCATTGCCCACGGGCAGGGAGCGGCCCTCGGTGAGCGCCGTCAGACCATCCAGCAGCTCCTCTCGATCGCAGCCGACCACCACCGCCCGGCTCTCCAACCGCGGGCGCCGCGCGAGCGCGGCCGCGACCTCGGCTGGATCGAGGTCGGGCCGCTCGGCAAGGAACTCATGTAGGCGCCGTGCCTGGGCCTGGAGTGCCTCGGCGCCACGGCCCGACACGACCCACGCCAGATGCTCCGCGGGGGGGGTCGCGGCGCTCCTCACTGGTGGGGCAGGCACGTCCTCCGTCGAGAGGCCTGCATCCGCGGCATCGGCTCCGCCCGCGGCATCGGCCGCGGTCTCAGTCGGCGCGGGCTCCGCAACCGGCGCCTCCTCGAGGATCACGTGGGCGTTGGTGCCGCTGATCCCGAACGAGGAGACCGCCGCGCGGCGGGGGCGGCCGTTCGGCTCCCACGGCACCGGCTCGGTGAGGAGCGACACGGCGCCCTCATTCCAATCGACCTGGCGCGAGGGCTCGTCCACGTGCAGCGTCCGCGGCAGCAGCCCTTCGCGCATCGCCATCACCATCTTGATCACGCCCGCCACCCCAGCCGCCGCCTGCGTGTGGCCGATGTTCGACTTGATCGAGCCGAGCAGCAGCGGGCTCTCGCTCGTGTGGGCCTGGCCGTAGGTCGCAAGCAGCGCCTGCGCCTCGATCGGGTCGCCGAGCGTCGTACCGGTGCCGTGGCCCTCGACCACGTCCACCTCGCCCGGGGTAACGCGCGCGTTGGCGAGCGCCTGGCGGATCACGCGCTGCTGGGAAGGGCCATTCGGAGCCGTCAAGCCGTTGCTGGCGCCGTCCTGGTTGACCGCGCTGCCGCGCACGACCGCCAACACCTCGTGGCCGTTGCGCTGCGCATCGGAAAGACGCTCGAGCACGAGCACGCCGACGCCCTCGCTCCAGCTGACCCCGTCGGCCGCATCGCTGAAGGACTTGCAGCGGCCGTCGGGCGCGAGGCCGCCCTGCTGGCCGAACTCCATGAACGCGCCGGGCGTCCCCATCACCGTCACACCGCCCGCCAGCGCCAGCTCGCACTCGCCTCCGCGCAGCGCCCCGCAGGCGAGGTGCAGCGCCACCAGCGAGGAGGAACAGGCCGTGTCAATCGTCAGCGCCGGGCCCTCCAGGCCGAACACATACGACACCCTGCCGGAGAGCACGCTGCCGGCGTTGCCGGTGCCGACGTAGCCGAGCATGTCGACCGGTAGCCCGCTCAGGCTGGTGGCGTAGTCGTGGTACATCAGCCCCGCGAACACGCCAGTACGGCTGCCCTTCAGCGACTCGGGGGCGATGCCGGCATCTTCGAACGCCTCCCAGCAGCGCTCCAGCAGCAGCCGCTGTTGCGGATCCATCGCCAGCGCCTCGCGCGGGCCGATCCCGAAGAAGCCCGGGTCGAACTCGGCCGCGTCCTGGAGGAAGCCGCTTTCGCGTACCGCGCCCGGGTCGGCACGGCGCCACCCCTCGAGGTCCCAGCCGCGGTCGGTGGGGAACTCCCCGATCGCATCGGTGCCACCGGCCACCAGCTGCCACAGCTCCGCCGGCGAGCGCACGGATCCGGTGGATTCGAGGCCAGCCCGCCCCGCTGACCCGGCGGGCGCCGAGTGGGCGGGAACCGACTCCGCGGGCACTGGGTGGGCGGGCCCTGGATAACGGCAGCTCATGCCGACGATCGCCACCGGCTCGCCCCCCTGCTCTTCGAGCTCGCGCAGGCGCGCGCGGGCGTCGTGCAGGTCCACCGTCACGCGCTTGAGGTACTCGAGGAACTTCGCTTCGTCGAAGCTCATTGCGAGCCCAGCTCCCTGTCGATGAAGTCGAACACCTCGTCCGCCGTCGCCTCCTGCATCCGATCGGCGACCGCCGCGCTCTCCGGGGCGCGGGCGCCGTCAGCCAGTCCGAGCAGCAGCGCCTGCAGGCGCCCACCGATCCGCTCCCGCTCGGCTGCGTCGCCCGGCAGCGCCGCCAATCGCTGCTCCAGCCGGTCGAGCTCGCCGTCGAGGTTGCCTGCGCCGGCACCGTCGCGCCGCGCCAGCGCCTCCAGCAGATAGACGACCACCGCGGCCGGCGAGGGGTGGTCGAAGATCAGCGTAGCCGGCAACCGCACCCCACTCGCGGCGCCCAGCCGATTGCGCAGCTCGACCGCCGCCAGCGAGTCGAAACCCAACTCTTTGAAGGCGCGCTCGGGGTCGATCGCACCAGGCGATGTGTGGCCGAGCACGGCCGCCGTCTCACCCCGCACGAGCTCGCGCACCAGCCGCTCGCGCTCCTCGCCAGAGGCGGCTAGCAGCGGCGCCGCGAGCGCCCCTTCGCCGTCGCGGGCCACACGGCGGGCGCGCACCAGACCGCGCAGCAGGGCTGGCAGCGCGCCGGCACGGGCGTGCGCCCGCAGACGGGCGTTGTTCAGGCGGGCCGCCACCAGCAGCGGCTGGTCGCTGGCGCAGGCGGTGTCGAATAGGTCCAGGCCCTCGGCCGGGGCGAGCGCCTGGAAGCCGGCCCACTCCATCCGCGCCCGGTCGGCGTCGCTGAGTCGCCCGGCCATGCCGCCGGCATGATCGTCGCCCCACAGCCCCCACGCCACCGAGGTCGCGGGCAGCCCCTGCGTGTGGCGGTGCGCCGCCAGGCCGTCGAGGAAGGCGTTCGCCGCCGCGTAGTTGCCCTGGCCGGCGCTGCCGAACGTGCCCGCCGCGGAGGAGAAGAGCACGAACGCCCCGAGCTTCAGATCCGCGGTCAGCTCGTGCAGATGCCACGCCGCGTCGGCCTTCGCCGCCAGCACGCCATCGATCCGCGCCGGCGTCAGCGAGTCGATCACGCCGTCGTCCAGCACCCCGGCCGCGTGCACCACGCCGCGCAGCGGGCGCTCCGCCGGGATCCCCTCCAGCAGCGCCGCCAGCTGCGCGCGGTCGGCCACGTCGCAGGCGGCGATCGTCACCTCGGCGCCCAACTCCACCAGCTCGCGCTCGAGCTCCGCGGCGCCCTCCGCCTCGCCCCCGCGCCGGCTGGCGAGCAGCACACTGCGCACGCCGCGCTCGGCCACCAGGTGTCGGGCGACCAGGCCGCCCAGCATGCCGGTGCCGCCGGTGATCAGCACCGTGCCGTGCTCGTCGAACGCGGGCGCGCGCTCGTCCGTCGGAGTAAACGCTGGCGTGTGCTCCTCCTCCGGTGGGGTGGCCGGGGGCGTGGCCCGCACCAGGCGGGGTACCAGAACCGCACCCGCGCGCAGCGCAAACTGGGGCTCTCCCGGCGCGAGCGCGGCGTCCAGCGCCTGCCGCGAGGCCGGCTCGCCGTCGCTGTCGACGAGCACGATCCGGCCCGGGTGCTCCGCCTGCGCCGCGCGTGCGAGGCCCCACACCGCCGCACCCGCCAGGTCGGTGGCGTCCTCGCCGGCGGCGGTGGCCACCGCGCCCCGCGTCACCAGTGCCAGCCGCTGCTCCAGCAGGCGCTCGTCGGCAAGCCACTCCTGCAGCAGCCGCAGGGTCGCGCCGGCGCACTCGTGGGTCCTCGCAAGGACATCGGTGGCTCCAAGATCGGCATCGCCGCCCACCTGCACGACTCTGAAGTCGCCGGCCGGGCTGGAGCCGGCCGAGGCGGCATCCGTGGGTGGCGCCCAGGCAACCGCGAACAGCGACTCGCTGCCCGTAGCCGCAGCCTGCGCGGCCAGCTCGGGCGAAAGCGCGCGGATCGCCAGCGACTCCACCGTCGCAACCGGCATGCCCTCGCCGTCCGCGAGGCTCAGCTCGAGTGCGCCGTCGCCAAGCGGCTCCAGCCGCGCCCGCAGCCGCGTCGCGCCCGTGGCCTGCAGGCATACGCCGCTCCACGCGAACGGCAGCCGCACAGCGCCACCGCCGCCGGTCGCATCGCCGTCCCCCGGCGCCATCGTGGCGATCGCGTGCAACGCGGCGTCGAGCAGCGCCGGGTGCACACCGTAGGAGCCGGCGTCCCCACGCTGCGGCTCGGCCAGCTCGACCTCGGCGAACGTCACCTCGCCGCGCCGCCACACGCCGCGTAGACCATGGAACGCCGGGCCGTACTCGAGACCCGCCTCGGCCAGCCCGTCGTACACGCCCTCGACCGCAAGCTGCTCCGCCCCCTCCGGCGGCCACGCGCCGCCGAGCTCGCCGGCCGCTGCCGCTCCCGCCGGGCTCCCTCCGTCGGGCGCCAGCAGGCCGGCGGCGTGGCGCACCCACGGCGCGCCTGCGTGCTCCCCGTCGCCCGCGGCACCCTCCGGGCGCGAGTAGATCGCGACGCTCCTGCACTCCGCCTCGTCCGGCTCGCCGATCGCGAGTTGGATCTGGACGCGGCCGTGGGAGCCCGGGCCGGCATCCAGCACCAGCGGCGCCTCCAACACCAGCTCGCGCACGCCACCGCACTCGAGCTGCTCGCCGGCGTGCAGCGCCAGCTCGACGAACGCCGTGCCCGGCAGCACCGCCATGCCGGCGACCACGTGGTCGGCCAGCCATGGGTGGGTCTCCAGCGACAGCCGGCCCGTGAACAGCCACCCTTCGCTGTCCGCGAGCGCCACCGCGGCGCCGAGCAGCGGGTGGTCGGCCCGCTCCTGACCGGCGGCCGCCACGTCGCCGACGGGCGGCCCGGCGGTGAGCCAGTAGCGCTCGCGCTGGAAGGCGTACGGCGGCAGTGCCACCCGCTGGGCGCCAGAGCCGTCGAACACGCGGGCCCAGTCGACGTCCACGCCCCGCACCCACACCTCGCCCAGGCCGGCGAGCAGCGCCTGCGGCTCGTCCCGGCCGGCGCGCAGCAGCGGCGTTGCCTGCACCTCGCCACCAGTGACGCCACCCACCCCGCGACCAGCGATGCCGTCCTGCACCTCGCCACCAGCCCCAAGCTCGACATCAGCCGCCTCGCCGCCGCTCTCAACGCACTCGCCGACGATCGCGCTCAGCACCCCGTCCGGGCCCAGCTCCAAGAAGCTCCGCACGCCCTCCCCGCAGAGCCAGCGCACGCCGTCGGCGAAGCGCACCGGTGCGCGCACGTGACGGACCCAGTACTCCGGCGTGCACACCTCCTCCGCGCTCGCCGGCGCGCCGGACAGGTTGGAGACCAGTGGAATCCGCGGCTCGCTGAACGACACCGTCTCGGCGACGCGGGCGAACTCCTCCAGCATCCCCTCCATGCGCGGAGAGTGGAACGCGTGGCTGACCCGTAGCCGCTTGGTCCGCGCGCCGCGCTCATCCCACAGCCCCTGCAGCTCCAGCACCGCATCCTCGTCGCCGGAGATCACCACCGAGCCAGGGGCGTTCACGGCGGCCAGCGCCACCCGCTCCTCCCCGCCAGCCAACGCCGCCAACGACTCCAACACCTCTCCCTCCCGCGCACCGATCGCGACCATCGCGCCGCCCTGCGGCAACGCGCCCATCAACCTGCCTCGCGCCGACACCAGCCGGCACGCGTCCTGCAAAGAGAAGACACCCGCCACGTGCGCCGCCGCCAGCTCGCCGATCGAATGGCCGATCAGGAAGTCGGGGCGCACGCCCCATGCCTCGACCAGACGGTATAGCGCGACCTCGAGCGCGAACAGCCCCGGCTGCGCCAGCGCCGTGCCGTCCAGTGCAGTCCCGCCCGGTGCATCCGCGTCGGGCGCGCGCTCGCCGGCGGCCTCTTCGCCGAACACGACCTCCCGCAACGAGCGCTCCAGGAACTCATCCATGCAAGCGCACACGTCGTCGAACGCCGTCCGGAACACGGGGAACGCCCTGTACAAATCGCGGCCCATACCAACGCGCTGCGCGCCCTGGCCGGTGAACAGGAACGCCAGTCGCCCTCCCTCCGCACCCTTTTTGGTCGTCTGATCTGCGGCGAGTCCGGCGAGACCATTCAGCAGCTCATCGCGAGTATTGCCAAGCACAACTGCACGGTTCTCGAGCGGCGGCCGGCCCGCGAGGGAGAGCGCGACATCCGCCGGGTGGAGCTCGGGGGCGCCGATTAGATACGTGCTCAGACGCTGCGCCTGAGTACGCACACCGTCGCCGCCACGACCGGAGACGACCCATGTCAACACGTCAGCTGGTTTGCGCTCGGGAACGGATGCCGGCCTCGACTCGCGCGGCGCCTCCTCGATGATCACGTGCGCGTTGGTGCCGCTGATCCCGAACGAGGAGACCCCCGCGCGACGCGGCCGGCCGTTGCGCTCCCACGGCTGCTCCTCCGTCAACAGCTCCACACTGCCCGCGTCCCAATCCACCTCGCTGGTCGGCTGCTCCGCGTGCAGGGTGCGCGGCAGCCGTTCGCGCTGCAGCGCCATCAGCACCTTGATCACGCCGGCGATCCCAGAGGCCGCGGCGGCGTGCCCAATGTTGGACTTGATCGAGCCCAACCACAGCGGGGTGTCCTCGGGGCGATCCTGGCCGTAGGTCGCCAGCAGCGCCTGCGCCTCGATCGGGTCGCCCAGGGTGGTGCCGGTGCCGTGCGCCTCGACCGCGTCCACCTCGCTCGGGTCGAGCCCCGCATTCGCCAACGCCTGCATGATCACCCGCTGCTGGGAGGGGCCATTCGGCGCCGTCAGCCCGTTGCTCGCGCCATCCTGGTTGACCGCACTGCCTCGCAACACGCCGAGGATCGGGTGGCCTAGACGCTGCGCGTCGGAGAGACGCTCCAGCATCACCACCCCCGCGCCCTCGCTCCACCCCGTCCCATCCGCGCCATCGCTGAACGACTTGCAACGGCCGTCGGGCGCGAGGCCGCGCTGGCGGCTGAACTCGATGAACAGGCCAGGCGTGGCCATCACCGTCACCCCGCCCGCCAGCGCCAGCGAGCACTCGCCCTGACGCAGCGCGCTCGCGGCGAGGTGCAGGGCCACGAGCGAGGAGGAGCAGGCCGTGTCCACCGACACCGCCGGTCCCTCCAGGCCGAAGGTGTAGGCCACTCGGCCGGAGACGACGCTCGCGATGTTCCCGGTCAGCAGGTAACCCTCGACGCCATCGCCGGCGGATCCGCCTCCATAGCCGCTCGAGCCGACCCCCGCGAACACGCCGGTGCTGCTCCCGCGCAGCGCCGCGGGGTCGATCCCCGCGCCCTCGATCGCCTCCCAGCAGACCTCCAGCAGCAGCCGCTGCTGCGGGTCCATCGCCAGCGCCTCGCGCGGGCTGACACCGAAGAAGCCGGCGTCGAACTCGCCCGCGCCCTCCAGGAAGCCGCCCTCGCGCACATAACTGCTGCCGGGGTGCGCGGGATCGGGGTCATACAGCCCCTCCAGATCCCAGCCCCGGTCGGCGGGGAACGCGCCGACCGCGTCGCGGCCCGCCGCCAGCAGCTCCCACAGCTCCTCGGCGGAGCGCACCCCGCCCGGGAAGCGGCAGCCGACCCCCACCACCGCGATCGGCTCATCCGCCCGCGTGGCGCGCTGCGCCGGCAGCTTCACGCCGGCGCGCTCGTCCAGCAGCTCGCCAACCAGGAACTTCGCCAGCACGAGCGGCGTCGGGTGGTCGAACACGAGCGTCGCCGGCAGCTGCATCCCCGCCTCGGCCGCCAGGCTGTTGCGCAGCTCGACCGCCGCCAGCGAATCGAAGCCGAGGTCCTTGAACGTCAGCGCCGCATCGACCCGCTCCGCCGAGGCGTGGCCGAGCACCGCCGCCGCGTGCTCGCGCACCAGCTCGACCGCCACCCGCTCGCGCTCAGCCGCCTCGAGGCCGGCGAGCTTCTGCGCCAACGCGCCGCGACTCCGCGCGGAGCGCCTGCGCCCGGACGTCGGGACGCGCACCAGCTCGCCCAACAGCGGCGGCAGCACGCCGTCGCGTGCAAAGCCCCGCAGCACCGCCAGGTCGAGGGCGACCGGCGCCAGCGTCGGGCGATCGAGCTCCCACGCCGCGTCGAAGATCTCAAGCCCCCGCTCGGGTGAGAAGGGCTTCACGCCAGAGCGCTCCAGCTGCGCGCGCTCGCCCGCGCCCAGCGCGGCCGCCATCCCCGCGTCCGCCCACGGGCCCCACGCCAGCGAGCTGGCGGCCAGGCCCTTGGCGCGCCGCTGGGACGCCAGGCCGTCGAGGAAGGCGTTCCCCGCCGCATACGCGGCCTGCCCGGGATTGCCGAGCGTCCCCGCGAGCGAGGAGAAAAGCACGAACGCGCGCAGATCCATGTCCTCCGTCAGCTCGTGCAGGTGCCACGCGCCGCCGGCCTTCGGCGCCAGCACGCCGCGCACCCGCTCGGGTGTGAGCGAGCCCACCAACCCGTCGTCGACCACCCCCGCCGCGTGCACCACACCCACCAACGGGCGCTCCGCGCCAACCCCTTCCAACATCGTCTTCACCTGTTCGCGATCTGAGACGTCGCACGCCGCCACCCGCACGCTCGCGCCCAGGGCATCCAGCTCCGCCACCAGCTCGGCCACGCCCTCGGCATCCGCGCCGCGGCGACTCGCCAGCAGCAGGCTCCGCACCCCGTGGCTGCTCACCAGATGCCTTGCGAGGAGCGCGCCCAGACCGCCTGTGCCGCCCGTCACCAGGACGGTGCCCTCGCCACCGAGAGGAGGGGCCGGGATCCGCAGCACGTTCTTGCCGACGTGCCGCGCCTGGCTCATCGCGCGCAGCGCCGCAACCGCGTCGCCGGCGTCCCACACTCGCACCGGCAGCCCCGCCAACGCACCGGCCGCGAACAGCCCCACCAGCTCCAGCAGCATCTCCTGGATGCGATCGGGGCCGGCATCGAGCATGTCGAACGGCCGGTAGGCAACGCCGGGGAAGGCCGCCTCGATCTGCGAGGCCTCGCGGATGTCGGTCTTGCCCATCTCCAGGAAGCGGCCGCCCTCGCCCAGCAGCGCCAGCGACGCGTCTACATACTCCCCAGCCAGCGAGTTCAGCACCACGTCCAGGCCGGCATCAGCGAAGCGCTCGCCGAACTCCAGGTTGCGCGAGGAGGCGATCCGCTCGCGCTCCAACCCGAGCGCTTCGAGCGCGCCCCACTTGCCCTCGCTCGCGGTGCCCCACACCTCCAGCCCGAGATACTGGGCGAGCTGCACCGCCGCGATCCCGACCCCGCCGGCCGCCGCGTGCACCAGCAGCCGCTCGCCCGCGCGCACCTTCGCGAGGTCGACCAGGCCGTGGTAGGCAGTCAGGTAGACAATCGGCACCGACGCCGCCTGCGCCCACGTCCACCCCTGCGGCACCGGTACGAGCAGGCGGCGGTCGGTCACCGCGACCGACCCGAACGCCCCGTCGAGCAGTCCCATCACACGATCCCCGACCACAAGGTCCTCGACGCCGGGGCCGACCTCCAAAACCACGCCCGCGCCCTCGCCGCCGATCGAGATCTCGCCGGGATACATCCCGAGCGCGCCGAGCACGTCGCGGAAGTTGACCCCCGCCGCGCGCACCCCCACGCGCACCTCGTTCGCGCCGAGTGCGCCGCCGGCGGCACCCTCCGTCACGTGTATGTCCTCCAACACGCCTCCACCACCGGCGACGCCCAGCCGCCAGCCGCCGGCCGCGGCCTCCGCCGCATCCTCGACGCCCACGCCGCGCCCCACCGTCAGACCGCGGCTCGCGCGCACCAGCCGCGGCACGAACAGCCCGCCGTTGCGTACCGCCACCTCGGGCTCGCCTAGCTGCAGCGCGTTCCCGATCGCCTCGTCGGTGGCCACGTCGATGAGCACGATCCGCCCGGGGTGCTCCGCCTGCGCAGTACGCACCATTCCCCACACCCCGGCCGCGGCGAGATCGGCCACACCTTCGCCGTCGATGCCCACAGCGCCGTGCGTCACCACCACCAGGCGTTCGTCCGCCGCGCGCTCGGCTCCCAGCCAGTTCTGCACAGCCTCCAGCGCGCCGTTCACGCGATCGAGCACGCCGTTCACGCCGTCCGTCTCGCCTCGACAATCGACCACCACGTCCGACTCGCCGAGCGCGGCAGCCCGATCGCCCTGGGCCTCCCCCGCGGGCAGCCACTCAAGGCCGAACAGGGCATCCCGTTGCCCGCCGGCCGCGGCGCCCAGCTCGCCAACCGCGGCCGCTCGCAGCGTCAGCGAATCGACCGACGCCACCACCCCATGCTCGTCGGCCAGCACCACCGATACGCCCTCACCACGCGGGATCAGACAAGCTCGCAGCCGCGTCGCGCCGGTGGCGCGCAGATTCACCCCGCTCCACGCGAACGGCAGCCGTGGCGCGCCGGGGGCGGTCGCGGCCGGAGCCAGCGCCGCGACGGCCTGCAGCGCTGCGTCGAGCAGGGCAGGGTGCAGGCCAAACGAGCCGGCCTCCCGCTCCTGCGCCTCGCCCAGCTCGACCTCGGCGAACACCTTCTCGCCGCGCCGCCACACCCCGCGCAGGCCCTGGAACGCAGGGCCGTACTCCAGGCCCGCACCGGCGAGCCCGTCGTAGATGCCATCGACGTCCAGCTCGACGCCGCCAGGTGGTGGCCACTCCCCGGCCAGCTCGGCGGCGGCCGCGTCCTCGGTCGCCGTGGTTGCGTCTTCGGGCTTCGTGGCCCCGTCATCGAGCACCGTCCGTGCGCCGTCGATCGCCGTGGCCGCGGCAGGGGCGAGCACACCGCTGGCGTGGCGCACCCACAACGCCCGCTCGCCTTCGGCGGTGGCGCCCTCGACGCGGGCATATATCTCTACGGCTCGGGCCGGTGGGACCGCATCGTCCGGCTCGCCGACCGCGATCTGGACCTGCACGGCCGCCCCCTCGCTCAACACCAACGGCACCTCCAACACCAGCTCCCGCAGACAAAGGCTGCCCAACTGCCCGCCGGCATACAGCGCCAGCTCGACGAACGCCGTGCCCGGCAGCAGGGCCACACCCGCCACGACGTGGTCGGCCAGCCACGGGTGAGTCTCCAGCGACAGCCTGCCTGTGAACAGCCACCCATCGCTCTCCGCGAGCGCGACCGCCGCGCCAAGCAGCGGGTGCTCGGTCCGCTCCATGCCCGCCGCCGCGGCATCGCCCGCCAAGCCGTTCCCCGGCGCCAGCCAGTAGCGCTCGCGCTGGAACGCGTATGCGGGGAGCGTCACGCGGCTTGCACCGGGCCGCTCGAAGGCTCGTGCCCAATCCACCTCGACGCCATGCGCCCACACGTCGCCTAGGCCCTCCCACAGCGAGCGCACATCACCGCGGCCGGCGCGCAGCACGGGGGCCACCGCTACCGCGGTTGGTGGGAGCCCATTCCCGGACGGCTCGCCACCGGGGCCGTCCCCAGCTCCGGCCTCGGCTTCTGCGGCCTCCGCGACGCACTCGCCCACCATCGCGCTCAGCACCCCGTCCGGCCCCAACTCCAGGAAGCTGCCCACGCCCTCCCCGCGCAGCCACCGCACGCCGTCGGCAAACCGCACCGGTTCACGTACGTGACGCACCCAGTACTCAGGTGTGCACAACTCATCGGTGCTCGCGAGCGCACCGGTGAGATTCGAGACCAGCGGGATCCGCGGCTCGCTGAACGCCACCGTCGCGGCGACCCGCTCGAACTCCTCCAGCATCCCCTCCATCCGGGGCGAGTGGAAAGCGTGACTGACGCGCAGCCGCTTAGTCCTCGCGCCCCGCTCATCCCATGTGGCTTGCAGCTCCAGCACCGCGTCCTCGTCGCCGGAGACGACCACCGAGCCGGGCGCGTTCACGGCCGCCAGCGCCACCGTGTGCTCCCTGCCATTGAGGGCTGCGAACGACTCCAGCACCTCCTCCTCGGGCGCCGCGATCGCGACCATCGCGCCGCCCTCCGGCAGCGCCCCCATCAGCTGCCCGCGGGCTGCGACCAGACGACAGGCATCCTCCAGCGAAAAGACGCCTGCAACGTGCGCGGCCGCCAGCTCTCCGATCGAGTGGCCGATCAGGAAGTCCGGGCGCACACCCCACGCCTCGACCAGGCGGTACAGCGCCACCTCCAGCGCGAACAGCGCCGGCTGCGCCAGCTCCGTGCCGTCCAACGCACCCTCCTCAACCCCCTCGTCTCCGAACACCACCGCCCGTGTCGAGCGCCCCAGGTGCTCGTCCATCCTCGCGCACACCGCGTCGAAAGCTGCGCGGAAGGCCGGGAATGCTTTGTACAAATCACGGCCCATACCAGCGCGCTGGGCGCCCTGGCCGGTGAACAGGAAAGCCAGCCGCCCAGTGTCCACGCGGCCTTGGGCAGACCCTGCGGAGCGGCCCTCGGCCAGCGCCGCGACTCCCTCCAGCAGCTGCTCGCGATCATCGCCCACCACCACCGCGCGGTGCTCCAGCCGCGGGCGAGCGGCGAGGGAAAGCGCGACATCGGCGGGGTCGAGGTCGCGGTGCCCGCCGAAGAACTCACCCAGGCGCCGCGCCTGTGCCTGGAGGCCGTCGGCACCGCGACCGGAGAGCACCCACAGAAGGGAGCCGGGCAGCAGCTCGCCGTCGGTCCCGAAGGGGGCGGGCTCGGGCGCCTCTTCGAGGATCAGGTGCGCGTTGGTGCCGCTGATCCCGAACGAGGAGACACCCGCGCGGCGCGGCCGGCCGTTGGCGGCCCACGGTTGGGACTCGGTCAACAGCACCACCCCCCCCTCCTCCCACTCCACCTGAGAGAGGGCCGATCCACGTGCAGTGTCCGCGGCAACAGCCCGTGACGCAGCGCGAGCACCATCTTGATCACGCCCGCCACCCCCGCGGCGGCCTGCGTGTGTCCAATGTTCGACTTCACCGACCCCAACCACAGCGGGGTGTCAGCCGGGCGGTCTTGGCCGTAGGTCGCGAGCAGCGCCTGCGCCTCGATCGGGTCGCCGAGCGTCGTGCCGGTCCCGTGGCCCTCGACCGCGTCGACCTCGGCGGCGCTCACGCCGGCGTTGGCGAGCGCCTGTGCGATCACGCGCTCCTGCGAGGGGCCGTTCGGCGAGGTCAGCCCGTTGCTGGCGCCATCCTGGTTGACCGCGCTGCCGCGCACCACGCCCAGCACGCGGTGGCCGTTGCGCTGCGCCTCCGACAGACGCTCCAGCACCAGCACGCCGACGCCCTCGGCCCAGCCGGTACCGTCGGCCGCGTCGGCGTAGGACTTGCAGCGCCCGTCGCTTGCCATCCCCCGCTGGCGGCTGAACTCCACGAACACGCCGGGCGTCCACAGCACCGTCACGCCGCCGGCCAGCGCGAGGTCGCATTCGCCGCCGCGCAGGGCCTGGCTGGCCCAGTGCAGCGCGACCAGCGAGGAGGAGCAGGCCGTGTCGACCGACACCGCCGGGCCCTCCAGGCCGAGCGCGTACGCCACGCGGCCCGACACCACGCTGCCCGCGTTGCCGGTGCCGATGTACCCCTCCAGGCCGGCGATCTCGCGCCCACTCAAACCGCTTGCGTAGTCGTGGTACATCACGCCGGCGAACACGCCCGTCGGGCTGCCGCGCAACGCGAGCGGGTCGAGGCCCGCGTCTTCGAGCGCCTCCCAGCTGGCTTCCAGCAGCAGCCGCTGCTGCGGGTCCATCGCCAGCGCCTCGCGCGGGCCGATCCCGAAGAAGGCGGCGTCGAACTCGCCCGCGCCGCGCACGAACCCGCCTTCGCGCGCGTAGCTCGTGCCGCGGCTCTCCGGGTCGGGGTCGTACAGCCGCTCCAGGTCCCAGCCGCGGTCGTCGGGGAACTCCGCGATCCCGTCCCTGCCCGCTGCGACCAGCTCCCACAGCTCCTGGGGCGAGTTCACCCCGCCGGGGTAGCGGCAGCTCATGCCGACGATCGCAATCGGCTCCTCCACGCGGGTCGCGCGGCTGACGCGCACGCTGCGGCCCGCGCCGTCGAGCAGACCCAGCAGGTGCCGCGCGAGCGCCGTCGGGTTGGGGTGGTCGAACACCAACGTCGCGGGCAGGCGCAGGCCGCTCGCCGCCTCCAACCGGTTGCGCAGCTCCACCGCCGCCAGCGAGTCGACGCCGAGCTCGCGGAAGGCCACCTCGGCGCCGATCGCCTCCGGTGAGGCGTGCCCCAGCACCGCCGCCGCCTGTGCCCGCACCAGCTCCAGCGCCACCCGAGGCCGCTCGCCCTCAGGGACTCCCTGCAGCCGCCGCTCCAGCGACCCGCCACCGCCCGCGCGCGCCCGGCGCCGCGCTCCAATCAGGCCCCGCAGCAGCCCCTGCGCAGCGCCCGGGCCAGCTGCCGCGCTCAGCGCGCGCAGATCGAGGTGCGCGCCGACGATCAGCGAGCGCGTGCTTGCGCGTGCCCGCTCGAACAGCTCAAGGCCCTCCTCTGCCCCCAGCGCGATCGTCCCACGGCGCGCCAGCCGCGCCAGCTCGGCCTCGCCAAGGCGCCCGCCCATCCCCGCCTCGGTCGCCCACAGGCCCCACGCGATCGCCACGGCTGGCAGCCCCTTGGCGCGGCGGTGCGCCGCGAGCGCGTCGAGGAAGGCGTTTGCCGCTGCATACCCGCCCTGGCCGGCGTTGCCGAACACGCCCGCGGCCGAGGAGAACAGCACCAGCTCGCGCACGCCTCGTGCCTGAGTCAGCTCGTGCAGGTGCCAGGCGCCGTCGGCCTTCGCCGCCAGCAGCCGCTGCAGGCGCGCCGCCGTCAGCGACTCGACCACGCCGTCGTCGAGCACGCCGGCCGCATGCACCACGGTTCCGAGCGGGCTCTCGATCGAGTCGAGCAGCGCCGCCAGCTGGTCGCGGTCGGATACGTCGCAGGCCGCAATCCGCACCTCCGCACCCAGCGCCGTCAGCTCGGCCTGCAGCTCGGCCGCGCCCTCCGCCGCCGGACCGCTGCGGCTCACCAGCACCAGGTCGCGCACTCCGTGGCGCTCCACCAGATGCCGCGCCACCAGCGCGCCCAGCCCGCCCGTTCCGCCGGTGACCAGGGCGGTGCCGGGGTTGGGCGGATCGTCGCTGATCCCATCCTCCGCGCCGATGCGTACCAGCCGTGGGGCAAACATCTCTCCTGCACGGACCGCCAGCTGGGGCTCACCGCTCGCGAGCGCCGCCGCCAGGGTGGTCTGCAGCTCATCGTGCACATCCACATCCACCAGCACGAGGCGCCCGGGATACTCGGACTGGGCAGAGCGCACCAACCCCCACACCGGCGCGAGCGCCAGGCCGTTCACCTCCTCCTCTGTCCCGACTGCCACCGCGCCCTTGGTCACCAGCATCAGCCGGGAGTTGACGAAGCGCTCATCGGCCAACCACTGCTGCAGCAGCGCCAGCACCTCGCTTGCCGCCCCGTGCGCAGCGGCCAACACCTCGCCATCACGCGATGCGTAATCGACCCACACGGTCTCCGGCGCCGGACCCTCGCCATCGATTACCTCAGCCAGCGCCAACGGATCGAGGCCCCGGGGGGCAGGCTCGGCGCTCGGGGCGATCGGCGCCCACTCGACTCCGAACAGGGCATCGCGGTGGGGGTCGGCCGTGGCCCCCAGCTGCTCGCCGGTGGCCGCGCGCAGCGCCAGCGAATCGACCGAGGCGAGCAGCGCGCCGTCGCCGTCGGCCACCGCGAGCGAGGCGCCCTGCTCCCCTGTCGGCGCCAGCCGCACGCGCAGCGCGGATGCTCCGACGGCCCACAGCCGCACGCCGCTCCACGCGAACGTCAGTAGCGGGCCGCCCGCCTCCTGCGCGCGTGCCGCAAGCGTGTGCAGGGCCGCGTCGAGCAGCGCTGGATGCAGGCCATACCGATCGGCCTCGGGCTCGATCTCCTCGGGCAGCGCCACCTCCGCGAACAGCTCCTCCCCGCGACGCCACACGGCGCGCAGACCCTGGAAGGTCGGGCCGTATTCGAGGCCGGCGGCGGCCAGCGCGTCGTACACCTCCTCGACATCCACCTCTTCGGCGCCGGGTGGCGGCCACTCGCCCGCGAGCGCCGCGGCCGCCTCCCGCTCGGCGTTGGAGGCGTGGGCCTGCTGCTCGAGCGGCGCCAGCGTGCCCTCGGCGTTGCGCACCCACTCATCGCCGCCCCAGATCTCGCCAGTGTTGGTGCGCGCGCGCTCCGGCCGCGAGTAGATGCCCACGCTTCGGCAGCCCGCCGCGTCTGGCTCGCCGACGACCACCTGGATCTGCACCGCCTGCTCCGGGGTCAGCGTCAGCGGCGCCTGCAGCGTCAGCTCGCGCAGCTCCTCGGTTTCGAGCTGCGCGCCGGCATGCAGCGCCAGCTCGACGAACGCCGTGCCCGGCAGCAGCGCCGTCCCGAGCGCGGCGTGGTCGGCGAGCCACGGCTGCGCGTCGAGCGAGAGGCGGCCGGTGAGTACGTGGCTGGCACCGTCGGCCAGCGCGATCGCGGCGCCTAGCAGCGGATGGCCAGCCGAACCGAGGCCGGCCGCGCCCATGTCGCCGGCGCCGGCCGCGCTGCGCAGCCAGTAGCGCTCGCGCTGGAAGGCGTACGGGGGCAGCGCGACCGTGTGCGCGTCCGGGCGCTCCAGCAGCGCGCGCCAATCGACCTCCGCGCCGTGTGTCCACGCCTGCGCGAGCGAGGTGAGGAAGCGGCGCGGGCCGCCGTCGTCGCGGCGTAGCGAGCCAATGGTGATGGCGTCCGTCTCCTGCATGCCGACGGTCAGCACCGGGTGCGGGCCGACCTCCACGAACAGGCGCCGGCCCGCCCCCAGCAACGCGCGCGTCACCTCGTCGAAGCGCACCGTCTCGCGCAGGTTGCGATACCAGTACTCGCCATCCAGCTCGGCCGTGCTCAGCGGCCCCGCGGTGACCGTCGAGTGGAACGGGATCTCGCCCTCGCGCGGCACGATCCCGGCGCAGCCCTCGATCAGCTCGGCGCGGATCTCCTCGACCTGCACCGAGTGCGCGGCGTAGTCGACGGCGATCATCCGTGCGCGGACGCCGTCGGCCTCGCATTGCTCGACCAGCTGCTCCAGCGCCTCGACCTCGCCGGAGACGACCACCGCGCCAGGGCCATTGACGGCCGCGAGGCTGGCCCGCCCCCCGAAGCGCGCGAGCAGCGGTTCGATCTCCTCCTGCCCGAGCGCGACCGAGGCCATCCCGCCGCGGCCGGCGAGCGCGACCAGCGCGCGGCTGCGCAGCGCCACGATCTGTGCCGCGTCCCGCAGCGTCAGGCCCCCGGCCACACACGCCGCTGCGATCTCGCCCTGGGAGTGGCCGACGACGGCGGCAGGGTGCACCCCGCAGGCGCGCCACAGCTCGGCGAGCGACACCATCACCGCGAACAGCGCCGGCTGCACCACATCCACGCGCCCGAGGTCCGGCGCGCCCGCCGCCCCGCGCAGGACCTCCTCCAGGCGCCAGCCGACGAACGGCTCGAGCGCGTCGGCGCACTCCGCCATCCGCCGCGCGAACACCGGCGAGTGGGTCAGCAGCTCGACCGCCATCCCCTCCCACTGGCCGCCCTGGCCGGGGAACAGGAACACCGCGCCGCCGGTGGTCGCAGCCGCGCTGCCGGTCACGATCGGGGCAGCCGCGTCCTCGGCCTCGCCACGTGCCAGAGCATCGAGACCCTGCAGCAACTGCTGCTGGTCGCCGAGCAGCACCGCGCGCTGCTCCAGCCGCGGGCGGGCCGTGAGCGCGAGCGCCACGTCGGCCGGGTCGAGCTCGGGGCGCTCGGCAAGGAACTCGCCCAGGCGTCGCGCCTGTGCCTGAAGGCCCTCTGCCCCGCGGCCGGAGAGGATCCAGGGAAGCACACTCCTCGGGGGAAGGGCAGGAGGGGGGGCGGGGGCAGTGGTGGCGGTCCCGGGGCCTGCTGTCACAAGTCCCAGGCCACTTGCTGGCAAGGGTTGACCGGACGGGCCGGGAGCTGACATGGGCTCGCGCGGCGCCTCCTCGATGATCACGTGCGCATTGGTGCCGCTGATCCCGAACGAGGAGACCCCCGCGCGACGCGGCCGGCCGTTGCGCTGCCACGGCTGCTCCTCGGTCAGCAGCGCCACGCTGCCCGCGTCCCAATCCACCTCCCTGGTGGGCTGCTCCACGTGCAGGGTGCGGGGCAGCCGTTCGCGCTGCAGCGCCATCAGCACCTTAATCACGCCCGCGATCCCCGAGGCCGCGGCGGCGTGCCCGATGTTCGACTTGATCGAGCCCAACCACAGCGGGGCGTCCTCAGGGCGATCCTGGCCGTACGTCGCCAGCAACGCCTGCGCCTCGATCGGGTCGCCCAGGGTGGTACCGGTGCCGTGCGCCTCGACCGCGTCCACGTCGCTCGGGTCGAGCCCCGCGTTCGCCAACGCCTGCAGAATCACCCGCTGCTGGGAGGGGCCATTCGGCGCCGTCAATCCGTTGCTCGCGCCATCCTGGTTGACGGCGCTTCCCCGCAGCACGCCGAGAATCGGGTGGCCATGGCGCTTGGCGTCGGAGAGACGCTCCAGCATCACCATCCCCGCGCCCTCGCTCCACCCCGTCCCGTCCGCGCCATCGCTGAAGGACTTGCAACGCCCATCCGGTGCCAGACCGCGCTGGCGGCTGAACTCCACGAACAGCCCCGGCGTGGCCATCACCGTCACTCCACCCGCCAGCGCCAGCGAGCACTCCCCCTGGCGCAGCGCACTCGCGGCGAGGTGCAACGCCACGAGCGAAGAGGAGCAGGCCGTGTCGACCGACACCGCCGGGCCCTCCAGGCCAAAGGTGTACGCAACGCGACCCGAGACGACGCTCCCGAGGTTCCCCGTCAGCAGATACCCCTCGACGCCGCCGGCGGACGAGCCCGCCCCATAGCCACTGGAGCCGACGCCGGCGAACACGCCCGTCGCCGTGCCCCTGAGCTGCGCCGGGTCGATTCCCGCCCCCTCGATCGCCTCCCAGCAAACCTCCAACAGCAGCCGCTGCTGCGGGTCCATCGCCAGCGCCTCACGCGGACTGACACCGAAGAAACCGGCATCGAACTCGCCCGCGCCCTCAAGGAAGCCGCCCTCGCGCACATAGCTGCTCCCCGGGTTGCCCGGGTCGGGGTCGTACAGCCCCTCCAGATCCCAACCCCTGTCCGTAGGGAACCCACCGATCGCGTCGCCGCCCGCCGCCAGCAGCTCCCACAGCTCCTCGGCAGAGCGCACGGATCCGGTGCCCGCCGGGTGGGTGGGCCCCGGAAATCTGCAGCCGACTCCCACCACCGCGATCGGCTCATCCGCCCGTGTGGCGCGCTGCGCCGGCAGCCGCACGCCCGCACGCTCGTCCAGCAGCTCGCCGAGCAGGAACCGCGCCAGCGCCAGCGGCGTGGGGTGATCGAACACGAGCGTCGCCGGCAGCGCCAGCCCCGCCTCACCTGACAGCCGGTTGCGCAGCTCGACCGCGGCGAGCGAGTCGAAGCCGAGGTCCTTGAACGCCAGCGCCGCGTCCACTTGCTCCGCCGAAGCGTGGCCGAGCACCGCCGCCGCGTGCTCGCGCACCAGCTCGACGACCACGCGCTCGCGCTCATCCGCCTCGAGGCCGGCGAGCCGCTGCGCCAATGCGCCGCGACTCCGCGACGAGCGCCTGCGACCCATCGCCGGGAGACGCACCAGCTCGCCCAGCACGGGGGGCAGCACGCCGTCGCGCGCGAAGCCGCGCAACACCCCCAGATCGAGCGCGACCGGCACCAGCAGCGGCCGGTCGCGCGTCAGCGCCGCGTCGAGGATTTCCAACCCCTGTTCGGGTGAGAAGGGCCTCACGCCCGAGCCGGCCATGGCGGCGCGCTCGCCCTCGCCCTGCGCGGCGGCCATCCCCGCGTCCGCCCACGGGCCCCACGCCAGCGAGCTGCCGGCCAGGCCCCGAGCGCGGCGGTGGGATGCCAGGCCGTCGAGGAAGGCGTTACCGGCCGCGTATGCCGCCTGTCCAGCGTTGCCGAGCGTCCCCGCCAGCGAGGAGAAGAGCACGAACGCGCGCAGATCGATCCCCTCCGTCAGCTCGTGCAGATGCCACGCGCCGCCGACCTTCGGCGCCATCACACCCCGCACCCGCTCCTCCGTCAGGGAGCCGACCAGCCCGTCGTCGAGCACGCCCGCCGCGTGCACCACACCCACCAAAGGATGGTCCGGCACGATCCTCTCCAGCAGCGCTTTCACCTGCTCGCGATCGGCCACGTCGCACGCCGCCACCTGCACCCTGGCGCCCAGCACCTCCAGCTCCCCCACCAGCTCATCCACGCCCTCGACGTCCCTGCCGCGGCGGCTCGCCAAGAGCAGGCTTCGCACGCCGTGGCAAGTCACGAGATGCCTGGCCACCAGTGCACCCAGACCACCGGTGCCGCCGGTGATCAAGACCGTGCCCTCGCCCGCCAGCGACGGGGCGGGGATCCGCAGCACGTTCTTGCCAACGTGGCGCGCCTGGCTCATCGCGCGCAGCGCCCCCACCGCGTCGCCCGCGTCCCACACCCGCACCGGCAGCCCCTGCAACGCGTCGGCCTCGAACAGCCCCACCAGCTCACGCAGCATCTCCTGGATGCGATCCGGGCCGGCATCCATCACGTCGAACGGCCGGTAGGCCACGCCCGGATGCGCTTCCTCAATCTCGTCCGTCCCGCGGATGTCGGTCTTGCCCATCTCCAACATGCGGCCGCCCGACCCGAGCAGCCCGAGCGAGGCGTCCACGTACTCGCCCGCCAGCGAGTTCAACACCACGTCCAGGCCGGCGCCGGCGAAGCGCTCGCCGAACTCCAGGTCGCGCGAGGAGGCGATCCGCTCGCGCTCCAACCCGAGCGCTTCGAGCGCGCCCCACTTCGCCTCGCTCGCCGTGCCCCAAACCTCAAGGCCCAGATGCTGGGCGAGCTGCACCGCCGCGATCCCCACCCCACCGGCCGCCGCGTGCACCAGCAGCCGCTCGCTCTGCTGCACGCCTGCCAGATCGACGAGGCCGTAGTAGGCGGTCAGGTAGACGATCGGCACCGACGCCGCACGTGCGAACGACCAGCCCTCGGGGACCGGCACGAGCAGCCGTCGATCGGTGACGGCGACCGACCCGAACGACCCGTCGAGCAACCCCATCACGCGGTCGCCGACCGCCAGATCCTCGACGCCCGGGCCGACCTCCAGCACCACGCCCGCGCCCTCGCCGCCGATCACCTTTTGCTCGCCGGGGTACATCCCCAAGACCGTCAGCACATCGCGGAAGTTCACTCCCGCGACACGCACCGCCACGCGCACCTCGCCCACGCCGAGCGGAGCGGCGTCGGCGCCGTCAGCGTGCTCGATGACGCTCAGATCCTCGAGCGCACCACCATCGCCGGCGAGTCCTAGCCGCCAGCCACCGGCCTCGGCCTCCGCTGCATCCTCGACACCCACACCGCGGCCCACCGCCAAGCCGCCACCCTCGCGCACCAGCCGCGGCACGAACACCGCTCCGTCGCGCACCGCCACCTCGGGCTCGCCCAGTCGTAGTCCGTTCCCGATTGCCTCGTCGGCATCCACATCGACGAGCACGATCCGCCCAGGGTGCTCCACCTGCGCGGTGCGCACCATGCCCCAGATGCCGGCCGCGGCTAGATCGTTCACACCCTCACCGTCGATGCTCACGGCTCCGTGCGTCACCATCACCAGGCGCCCGTCCCGCTCGCGCTTGGCTCCCAACCAATCCTGGACAGCCTCCAGTGCACCGCTCACACGATCGAGCACGCCATTCACGCCGTCCGCCCCGCCTCGGCAATCGACCACCACGTCCGACGCGCCGATCGCGGCGGCCCGGTCGCCCTCGACCTCACCCACGGGCTGCCACTCGACGCCGAACAGGGCATCCCGTTGCCCACCCGCGATATGGCCGAATCCCTCGACCGCGGCCGCCCGCAACCTCAGCGAATCGACCGACGCCACCAAACCGTCCTCGTCCCCGAGCACCACGGAGAAGCCTGCTTCCTCGCTGCCGCCCACGGGTGCCAGCCGCACACGCAACCGCGTCGCGCCCGTCGTGTGGAGATTCACCCCGGCCCACGCGAACGGCAGCCGCGGCGCGCCGGAGCCCTCGACTGGGAGGGCGTGATCCAGCGCCGAGGCGGCGTGCAGCGCGGCGTCAAGCAGCGCCGGGTGCAGGCCGAACGAGGCGGCTTCGTCGCGCCGGCGCTCGTCCAGCTCGACCTCGGCGTACACCTGATCGTCGCGCCTCCATGCGGCCCGCAGGCCTTGGAAGGCCGGGCCGTACTCTAGGCCCGCGCCGGCGAGTCCGTCGTAGATGCCCTCGACGTCGATCTCGACCGCGTCGGGCGGCGGCCATGCCCCGGCCAGCTCGGCAGCCACGACGGGGTAGGTCGCCTCGGCGGCGGCCGCGTCGCCGGCTGCCTCTGCCTCGGGGGCGAGCACGCCGGTGGCGTGGCGCACCCACGGCGCCCGCTCGCCCTCGGCTGTTGCGTCCTGCGTGCGCGCGTACACCTCGACGGCTCTGCACTCGGCCTCGTCCGGCTCGCCGACCACCACCTGCACCTGCACCGCGGCGTGCTGGGATGGGTGGGTGCTCGAAGCCGGCGAGCGGGCGGGCGGGTGGGCGGGTATCTAGTACAAGCGGCGCCTCCAGCACCAACTCCCGCAGGCTGCCGCAGCCCAGCTGCCCGCCGGCGTACAGCGCCAGCTCCACCAGCGCCGTGCCCGGCAGCAGCACCACGCCCGCGACCGCGTGGTCGGCCAGCCACGGGTGGGTCTCCAGCGACAGGCGGCCGGTGTACAGCCACCCCTCGCTATCCGCGAGCGCGACCGCGGCACCGAGCAGCGGGTGCTCGGCCCGCTCCTGGCCGGCCGCCGCCGCATCGCCCGTGGCTCGGCCTCGCAACCAGAAGCGCTCGCGCTGGAACGCGTACGTGGGCAGGCCCACGCGCCGGGCGCCAGTGCCTTCGAACACGCGCCCCCACTCGACCTCCACGCCATGCTCCCACACCTCGCCCAGGCCCTCCAGCAGTGAGCGCGCCTCGCCGCGGCCGGCGCGCAGCACCGGCGCCGCGACCACCGGGCCATCCAGCGAGGGCGCGAGAACTGGCCCAGCCGCATCACTTCCGGCGCCATGCCCGGTCTCCGCGGCGCCGTCGACACACTCCCTCACCATCGCGCTCAACACGCCGTCCGGGCCCAGCTCCAGGAAGCTCTTCACTCCCTCCCCGCACAGCCAGCGCACGCCGTCGGCGAAGCGCACCGGCTCGCGCACGTGACTTACCCAGTACTCCGGCGTGCACACCTCCTCCGCGCCCCCCAACGAGCCGGTGAGGTTGGAGACCACCGGAATCCGCGGCTCGCTGAACGCCACCATCTCCGCGACCTGCCGGAACTCCTCCAGCATCCCCTCCATCCGCGGCGAATGGAAGGCGTGACTGACCCGCAGCCGCTTCGTCCGCGCGCCCCGCTGATCCCACACGCCCTGCAGCTCCAGCACCGCGTCCTCATCCCCGGAGACGACCACCGCGCCGGGCGCGTTCACAGCCGCCAGCGCCACACACCGCTCCCGCCCATTGAGAACCGAGAACGACTCCCGCACCGCATCCTCGGGCGCCGCGATCGCGACCATCGCGCCGCCCTCCGGCAGCGCCCCCATCAGCCGCCCGCGGGCTGCGACCAGCCGGCAGGCATCCTCCAGCGAGAAGACGCCCGCCACGTGCGCCGCCGCCAGCTCCCCGATCGAGTGGCCGATCAGAAAGTCGGGGCGCACGCCCCACGCCTCTACCAGGCGGTACAGCGCGACCTCTAGCGCGAACAGCGCCGGCTGTGCCAGCTCCGTCCTGTCCAGCGCACTCTCCTCACCCTCTTCCTCTCCGAACACCACCGCCCGCATGGAGCGCCCCAGGTGCTCGTCCATCCTCGCGCACACCTCATCGAAAGCCGCGCGGAAGGCCGGGAATGCTTTGTACAAATCGCGGCCCATACCAACGCGCTGCGCACCCTGGCCGGTGAACAGGAACGCCAGCCTCCCGCCAGCGACTCCCCCCGGTGGGGCCCCGACGGAGCGGCCGTCGGCGAGCGCCGCGAGGCCCTCCAGCAGCTCCTGCCGATCTGCCCCGACCACCACCGCGCGGCTCTCCAGGCGCGGGCGCGCGGTGAGCGAGAGGGCGACGTCGGCGGGGTCGAGCTCCGGGTCGGCCGCGACGAACTCCGCCAGCCGCGCGGCCTGCGCCTCTAGGCCGCCGCCACCACGGCCCGACACGACCCAGGCCAGCGCCTCGGGAATGGCCTGCGCGGGCTCGCTCGGGGATACGGCCCGAGCCGATGCGCTTGGGGAAGCCTTCTGTGCCGAAGCGCTCGCGGGCAGCTCGGGGGCCGGCGGCTCCTCCAGGATCACGTGCGCGTTGGTGCCGCTGATCCCGAACGAGGAGACCGCCGCGCGGCGCGGGCGGCCGTTGCGCTGCCATGGCTGATGCTCGCGCAGCAGCTCCACCGCGCCGGCCGACCAATCGACCTCGCGCGAGGGCTCGTCCACGTGCAGCGTCCGCGGCAGCAGCCCTTCGCGCATCGCCATGACGATCTTGATCACGCCCGCCACGCCGGCCGCCGCCTGCGTGTGGCCGATGTTGGACTTGATCGACCCCAACCACAGTGGGGCGCCCTCCGGACGATCCTGGCCGTAGGTCGCCAGCAGTGCCTGCGCCTCGATCGGGTCGCCGAGCGTCGTACCGGTGCCGTGTCCCTCGACCGCGTCCACCTCGCCCGGCGTTACGCGCGCGTTGGCGAGCGCCTGACGGATCACGCGCTGTTGGGAGGGGCCGTTCGGAGCCGTCAGGCCGTTGCTCGCGCCATCCTGATTGACCGCGCTGCCGCGCACCACCGCCAGCACCTCGTGGCCGTTGCGCTGCGCGTCGGAGAGACGCTCCAGCACCAGCACGCCGACGCCCTCGCTCCAGCTGACCCCGTCGGCAGCATTCGCGAACGACTTGCAGCGGCCGTCCGGCGCGAGGCCGCCCTGGCGGCCGAACTCCATGAAGGCGCCCGGCGTCCCCATCACCGTCACGCCGCCCACCAGTGCCAGCCGGCACTCGCCTCCGCGCAGCGCGCCGCAGGCGAGGTGCAGCGCGACCAGCGAAGAGGAGCAGGCCGTATCGAGCGTCACCGCCGGGCCCTCCAGCCCAAAGGCGTAGGAGACGCGCCCCGAGAGCACGCTTCCGGAGTTGCCGGTGCCGACGTAGCCCATCATCTCCTTCGGCAGTGCGCCGAGGCCGGCGGTGTAGTCGTGGTACATCAGCCCCGCATACACGCCGGTCGGGCTGCCCTGCAGCGATTCCGGGGCGATGCCCGCGTCTTCAAGCGCCTCCCAGCAGCGCTCCAGCAGCAGCCGCTGTTGCGGGTCCATCGCCAGCGCCTCGCGCGGGCCAATCCCGAAGAAGCCCGGGTCGAACTCGGCCGCGTCGTAGAGGAAGCCGCTTTCGCGCACCGCGTCGGGATCACTGCGGCGCCACCCCTCGAGGTCCCAGCCGCGGTCGGCCGGGAATGCGCCGATCGCGTCGGTGCCACTGACGAGCAGCTGCCACAGCTCCTGCGGCGAGCGCACAGTGTGGTTGGGGCCCGAGTCGGCGGAGTGGGTGGACCGCGGGCGGTCGAGATGGGCGGACGCCGCATCCTCCCGCGCGGGGTGGGCGGGCCCTGGATATCGGCAGCTCATCCCGACGATCGCGATCGGCTCGTCGAGCGCGGCCGCTGCCGGCGCGACGGTCACCGCCACGCCGCGGGCGTCGAGCAGCTCGCCCAGCAGGTACTGCGCCAGCGCGGCCGGCGTGGGGTGATCGAAGACGAGCGTCGCAGGCAGCGTGCGCCCCGTGCTCGCCGCCAGCCGGTTGCGCAGTTCGACCGCGGCGAGCGAGTCCATGCCGAGCTCGGTGAAGGCGCGCCGCTCGGGGATCGCCTGCGGCGAGGCATGGCCGAGGACGTCGGCGACCTCGGTACGCACAAGCTCCAGCACCACGCGCTCGCGCTCGCCGGTCGACGCCTGTGCCAGCTGCCGCGCGAGCGCCCCACCGCCGCCGCGCGCAGCCCGTCGTGCCGGGGCACGCACCAGCCCGCGCAGCAGCGTCGGCAGCTCCGCGCCGTCCGCCGCCGCGGCGCCGATGCGCCTGAGGTCGAGGTGGATCGGCAGCAACAGCGCGCGGTCGACCTGCTCGGCGGCGTCGAGCAGCCCCAGGCCCTCCGCGGGCGCCAGCTCGCTGACTCCGATCCGCGCCATCCTGGTGCGGGCCGCCTCGCCGAGGTCGCCCGCCATCCCCTGCTGCTGTGCCCATGCGCCCCACGCGAGCGAGCTGCCCGCGAGGCCACGCGCGCGGCGGTGGGCGGCAAGCGCGTCGAGGAACGCGTTCGCCGCCGCGTAGCTGCCCTGGCCAGGGTTGCCGAACGCGGCCGCCGCCGAGGAAAAGCAGACGAAGCCACGCAGGCTCATGGACGCGGTCAGCTCGTGCAGATGCCACGCCCCGTCGAGCTTCGCCGCCAGCACGTTGTCCAGGCGCTCGCCCGTGAGGGAGCCGATCGTACCGTCGTCGAGAATCCCCGCCGCGTGCACGACCAGCCCCAGCGGGTGCTCCGCTGGCACCTGCGCGAGCAGCTCGGCCAGCGCGTCGCGGCTGGACACGTCGCAGGCGGCGATCCTCACGCGCGCACCCATCGCGACAAGCTCCGCCTCGAGCTCGACCGCGCCCGGTGCGTCGCGGCCGCGACGGCTGGCCAGCACGATGCTGCGCGCGCCGCGGGTCCCCACCAGGTGCCGCGCCACGAGCGCGCCCAGGCCACCGGTGCCGCCCGTCACCAGCACGGTGCCGGCGTCGGCGAGGTCGGTGCTCGGCTCGTCGGTTGCCTGATCGGCCACCCGTGCCAGCCGCGGCGCGAACAGCTCGCCGCCCCGCACCGCCACCTGCGGCTCACCGCTCGCGAGCGCCGACGCCAGCGCCGCGTGCGAATCCTCGCGCCCGTCCACGTCGACCAGCACCAGCCGTCCCGGATGCTCCGATTGTGCGGAGCGCACCAGCCCCCACACAGCCGCGCACGCCAGGCCGGGTACCTCCTCATCGCCCACCGCCACCGCGCGCTCGGTCACCAGCGCCAGACGCGAACCCTCGAAGCGCTCATCCACCAGCCACCCCTGCAACAGCTCGAGCACGCCGCGCGTAGCGTCGTGCGCCACGCCCACCAGGTCGTCGGCCGCCATCCCGGTGCCGTCGGCCGCCTTCCCATCCGCGTGTCCCGCGAGTGGGTCGAGCCCGTTGGAGCAGTTCACCCAAAGGGCCTCCGGCGCACGCTCGCCACTGGCGGATGCCTCCTCGAGCGGCACAAGATCGACGCTCTCGGCGCTCTCTGCGGCAATGGCGAGCGGGGCCCACTCGACCCCGAACAGCGACTCCCGGTAGCCGCCGCGCACGCTCGCCAACTGCTCCCGCGCGAGCGGGCGCAGCAACAGCGAGTCGACCGCGACGACCGGCTCGCCCGCCTCGTCGACCGCGAGCAGCGAGACCGCTCCCCCCGTCGTGGGCGCGAGGCGCACCCGCAGTAGCGAGGCGCCGACCGCGTGCAGGCGCGCGCCGCTCCAGGCGAACGGCAGTAGCGGCTGGCCCTCGGTGCCGTCAGCGGTGGGCGCCGCACCGAACGCGACCGCGTGCAGCGCGGCGTCGAGCAGCGCCGGGTGCAAGGTGAACGCCCCCGCGCGGTGGTGCTCATCCTGCGGCAGCTCGACCTCGGCGAAGACCTCCTCACCGCGCCGCCACACCGCGCGTAGACCCTGGAATAGCGGGCCGTATTCGAGACCGACGGCGGCCAAACCCTCGTACAGATCGGCGACCTCGACGCTCTCCGCGCCGGCCGGCGGCCACGCTCGCAACTCGGCGGCGGCGACGGCGTGCGCCCCCATATCGGCCACCAGCAGCCCCTCCGCGTGACGCACCCACGGCGCGGGCTCGGGTCCGCCGGCGATCGCATCCTGCGCGGCGCGGGAGTAGATGCCGATCGTCCGGGTGGGCGAGACCGAATCCTCGGGCTCGCCTACCGCGAGCTGGATCTGGATCGCCTCGCCCTCGCGCAGTGCCAGCGGCGCCTGCAGCGTCAGCTCGCGCACGAGCCCGCAGCCGAGCTGCGCACCGGCGTGCAGCGCCAGCTCCAGCAGGGCGGTGCCCGGCAGCAGCGCGACGCCGGCGACGGCGTGCTCGGCCAGCCACGGGTGCGTCTCCAGCGAGAGCCGGCCGGTGAACAGCCACCGCTCACCGTCGGCGAGCGCGACCGCGGCGCCCAGCAGCGGGTGGCCGGCGGGCGCTTGGCCGACTGCCGTCACGTCACCGGCGGGGCGGCCCGTGCGCAGCCAGAAGCGCTCGCGCCGGAAGGCGTACGGGGGCAGCTCGACCGGGCGAGCGCCGGTGCCGTCGAATGCCCGGGCCCAATCGACGCGGGCGCCCCGCACCCAGGCGCCGGCCAGGCCGGCGAGCAGCGCGCGGGTCTCGGGCTGGCCGGGACGCAGCAACGGCACGGCAACGACCGGGGTCACCTCGACTACGCCCGTCACACCGCCCGGCTCGTCGCCCTCCTCGCGCGCGTCGTGCCGGTCGCGATCCCCCACACACTCCCCGACCATCGCGCTCAGGGCGCCCTCCGGCCCGAGCTCCAGGAAGTTGCGTACGCCCTCTCCGTACAGCCACTGCACGCCGTCGGCGAAACGCACCGGTGCGCGTACATGACGGACCCAGTACTCCGGTGTGCACACCTCGTCCGCCCCCCCAAGCGCGCCGGTGAGGTTGGAGACGACCGGGATCCGCGGCTCGGCGAACGAGACCGTGGCAGCGACCCGCGCGAACTCCTCCAGCATCCCCGCCATCCGCGGCGAGTGGAAGGCGTGCGAGACCCGCAGCCGCTTGGTGCGGGCGCCGCGCCCATCCCACGCCGACTGCAGCTCAGCCACCGCATCCTCATCGCCGGATACAACCACCGAGCCGGGCGAATTGACTGCCGCGAGCGCGACCCGGCTCTCCCAATCGTCGAGCGCGGCAAGCGACTCCAGCACCTCCGCCTCGGGCGCGCCGATCGCGACCATCGCGCCACCGGCGGGCAGCGCGCCCATCAGCCGCCCGCGCGCCGCGACCAACCGGCAGGCGTCCTCGAGCGAGAAGACACCCGCCACGTGCGCGGCCGCCAGCTCGCCGACGGAGTGGCCGATCAGGAAGTCGGGACGCACGCCCCACGCCTCCACCAGGCGGAACAGCGCGACCTCCAGTGCGAACAGCGCCGGCTGCGCCAGCTCGGTGCTGTCAAGCGCGCCTCCACCAGCACTCTCGCCCGCCCTCCCGCTCTCCGACCCACCCAGCGCCGCGCCGGGGGGCCCCTCCTCGCCGAACACCAGCGCCCGCGTGGAGCGCCCCAGGTGCTCGTCCATGCTCGCGCACACCTCGTCGAACGCCGCCCGGAACGCCGGGAATGCTTTGTACAGATCGCGGCCCATACCAACCCGCTGGGCGCCCTGGCCGGTGAACAGGAACGCCAGACGCCCCTCCCCCGCGACTCCCTGCACAACGTCCTTCGACGTTCGATCTTCGGCGAGATCGGCGAGACCCTTCCGCAGCTCCTCGTCGCTCCCGCCAAGCACGACCGCACGGTTCTCGAGCAGCGGACGGCCCGCAAGCGCTAGCGCAACATCTGCCGGATCGAGCTCGCGCGTGAGATGCTCACTCAGACGCTGTACCTGCGCACGCAGACCCGCATCGGCGCGGCCGGAGATGATCCACGGCAGCACAGTGAGAGGGGGATAAGGAGGAGGGGGTAGGGCAGTGGTCGCAGCCCCGGCGCCATCTCTCTCAGTGCGATCCCGGCCCACCGGCGCGGGCTGGAGCGGCGGCGCCTCCTCCAGCACGAGGTGGGCGTTCGTGCCGCTGATCCCGAACGATGAGACGCCCGCCCGGCGCGGGCGGCCGTTGGTTGGCCACGGCCGCTCCTCGCGCAGCAGCTCGACCGCGCCCGTTGACCAGTCGACCTGCGTGGTCGGGTGCTCCGCGTGCAGGGTGCGCGGCAGCCGTTCGTGGCGCAGCGCCATCACCATCTTGATCACCCCGGCAATCCCCGAGGCGGCGGCGGCGTGGCCGATGTTGGACTTGATCGAGCCCAACCACAACGGCGCGTCCGCCGCGCGATTCTGGCCGTAGGTGGATAGCAGCGCCTGCGCCTCGATCGGATCGCCGAGCGTCGTGCCCGTGCCGTGCGCCTCGACCGCGTCCACCTCCTCGGGGGCGAGGCCGGCATTGGCGAGCGCCTGCATGATCACCCGCTGCTGAGAGGGCCCATTGGGCGCGGTCAGCCCGTTGCTCGCGCCATCCTGGTTGACCGCGCTTCCCCGCAACACGCCAAGGATCCGGTGCCCCTGGCGCTGCGCGTCAGAGAGGCGCTCCAGCAACACGATCCCCGCGCCCTCGCTCCAGCCGGTGCCGTCGGCATCGTCGCTGAAGGACTTGCAGCGCCCGTCCGGGGCGAGGCCGCGCTGGCGGCTGAACTCGACGAACAGCCCCGGCGTCGCCATCACCGTCACGCCGCCTGCCAGCGCCAGCGAGCATTCGCCCTGGCGCAGCGCGTTGGCCGCGAGGTGCAGGGCGACGAGCGAGGAGGAGCAGGCAGTGTCGACCGACACCGCCGGGCCCTCCAGGCCGAAGGTGTAGGCGACGCGGCCGGAGACGACGCTCGCGATGCTGCCCGTCAGCAGGTAACCCTCGACGCCCTCCTCGCCGCCGGTGGCGCCGTCTCCGTAGCTGCTCGACCCGACGCCGGCGAACACGCCCGTCTCGCTGCCCCGCAGCGCGGCCGGGTCGATCCCGGCGCGCTCGATCGCCTCCCAGCAGAGCTCCAGCAGCAGCCGCTGCTGCGGGTCCATCGCCAGCGCCTCGCGCGGGCTGACACCGAAGAAGGCAGCGTCGAACTCTCCCGCGCCGGCGAGGAAGCCACCCTCACGCACGTAGCTGCTGCCCGGACGCCGCGGGTCGGGGTTGTACAGGGCATCGAGATCCCAGCCGCGGTCGCCGGGGAAGGGGCCGATCGCATCGCCGCCGCCGGCCAGCAGCTCCCACAGCTGCTCAGGGGAGCGGATCCCGCCGGGGAGGCGGCAGCTCATCCCCACGAGCGCGATCGGCTCGCCCGTGGTCACCGCAGCGCGCGCGGGGCGGGGTGTCGTCGGCTGGGAGGCGCCCAAGACCGCGTTCACCAGGAACGCGGCGAGCGCCTGCGGTGTCGGGTGGTCGAACACCAGCGTCGCCGGCAGCTGCACGCCGCCCTCGGCCGCCAGCCGGTTGCGCAGCTCGACCGCGCCGAGCGAGTCGAAGCCGAGATCCTTGAACGCCTGCCCCGCCGCGATCGCCTCCGCGGATGCGTGGCCCAGCACGGCGGCGGCGTGTTCGCGCACCAGCTCCAGCGCCAGCCGCTCGCGCTCCTCGCGATCGAGCCCGGCGAGCTTCGCCGCAAAGCCGCCGGCCTTTCCGGAGAGCGAACCGCGACCGCCCGCGACGCGACCGCCGGCCAGCGAGCCGCGACCGCCGGCGTGCCCGCTTGGCGCGCGCACCAGCTCTTCCAGCAGCGGAGCGAGCTGATGTCCCGCCCGCGCGAAGCCGCGCAGCGCGGCGATGTCGAGGCCGACCGGGAGCAGCAGCGGCCGGTCCAGCTCGAGTGCGGCGTCGAGCAGCCCCAAGCCCTGTGCGGGGGAGAGCGCGCGGATGCCGGCGCGAGCCAACCGCTCCTGCTCGCCCTCGCCAAGACGCTCGGCCATCCCCGCCTGCGTCCACGGGCCCCAGGCAAGCGAGCTGCCCACCAGGCCCTGTGCACGGCGGTACCCAGCGAGCGCGTCGAGCAGCGCGTTGGCGGCGGCATAGGCGGCCTGCCCGGCGCTGCCCAGCGTCCCCGCGGCTGAGGAGAAGAGCACGAACGCGCGCAGGTCGAGCCCCGCCGTCAGCTCGTGCAGATGCCAGGCCCCCACCGCCTTCGGCGCCAGCACGCCGTGCAGCCGCTCGGGCGTGAGGCCGTCGAGCAGGCCGTCGTCCAGCACGGCGGCGGTGTGCAGCACCGCGCACAGGGGATGCTCGGCGTCGATCCCCTCCAGCAATGCCCGCACCTGCTCGCGCTCGGCGACGTCGCACGCCGCCACGCGCACGCTTGCGCCAAGCTCCTCCAGCGCCGCGGCCAGCTCACCCGCGCCCTCCGGGCCAGGACCACTACGGCTGGCCAGCAGTAGGTGGCGCACGCCGTGGCGCTCGACCAGGTGGCGCGCCACCAGCGCGCCCAGGCCGCCCGTGCCGCCCGTGATCAGCACGGTCCCCTCCCCCCCTAGCGGTGGGGCGGGATGGCGCAGCACATTCTTGCCGACGTGCCGCGCCTGGCTCATGAAGCGCAGCGCGCCGACCGCCTCGGCGGTGTCCCACACCCGCACCGGCAGCGACTCGACCGCGCCTTCCTCGAATAGCGCGCGCAGCTCTTTGAGCATCTCCTGGATGCGGTCGGGGCCCGCCTCCATCAGATCGAACGCGCGGTAGCTCACGCCGGGGAAGCGGCCTTCGATCTCCGCGGGCTCGCGGATGTCGGTCTTGCCCATCTCCAGGAAGCGGCCACCCTCGCCCAGCAGCCCGGCCGACGCATCGACGTACTCGCCCGCGAGCGAGTTCAGCACGATGTCCACCCCGCCGGCGCTCGCGAAGCGCTCGCCGAACTCCAGGTTGCGCGAGGAGGCGATCTGCTCCCGGGTCAACCCGATCGCTTCCAGCGCGCCCCACTTCGGCTCGCTTGCGGTCGCCAGCACCTCCAGCCCCAGATGTCGGGCGAGCCGCAACGCCGCGATCCCCACGCCACCGGCCGCCGCGTGCACCAGCACGCGCTCGCCCCGCTGCGCGCTCGCCAGATCAACCAGACCGTGGTAGGCCGTCAGGAACGCAACCGGGGCCGACGCCGCCTGGGTGAACGACCACCCCTCGGGGATCCGCACGAGCAGCCGCCGGTCGGTGACCGCGACCGCCCCGAAGGCGCCGTCGAGCAGACCCATCACGCGATCGCCGGCCGCGAGCTCGGTCACGTCGCGGCCGACCTCCAGCACCACGCCAGCGCCCTCACCGCCGACCGCCACCTCGCCCGGGTACATCCCCAGCACCATCAGCACGTCGCGGAAGTTCACCCCGGCCGCGCGCACCGCCACCCGCACCTCGCCCGCCCCAAGCGCGCGCTCCCCACTGCGATCCTCGACGACCTCGAGGTCCTCAAGCGCTCCGCCGGCGCCGTTCACGCCGAGGCGCCAACCACCACCAGCCTCCGCGCCCACTAAGCCAGCGTCTGCGACGCCGCTGCCCACTTCCATGCCCGCCAAGCCCTCGAGCGCGACGCCCCTGCCCACCGCCAGCCGGCCATCACGGCTCCGAGTCGTGCGCATCAGACGCGGGACGAACAGCTCGCCGGCGCGCACCGCCACCTCGGGCTCACCCAACGCCAGCGCTGGCGCGATCGCGTCCGCCGTTGCCTCGCCATCGATGTCGATCAGCACGAACCGCCCGGGGTGCTCGGCCTGCGCAGTGCGTACCAGCCCCCATACGCCGCCGCCGGCCGGGTCCGTCACGCCCTCGCCGCCGAGGCTCACCGCGCCGCGCGTCACCACCGCCAGCGGTAGCGTCAGCTGGTCGTCAGCCAGCTCGCGCTGTACAGCCGCCAAGAGATCGCCCACGCGCGCCAGCGCGTCCTCCACCGTGGCCGTCCCGCCGCCGGTGCAATCCACCACGCGAACCAGCCCATCCCGATCGACGTTTTCACTGCCACGGTCGGCTGCCATCCACTCGAGGTCGAACAGTGAATCGCGGTCGTAGCCGGAATCGGTAGAGGCCGCGCGCAGGATCAGTGAATCGACCGACGCGACCAGGCCGCCATGCTCGTCGGCCACTGTCAGCGACACGCCATCCTCGCCGGCCGGCCGCAGGTGCGCGCGCAGGCTGGTCGCGCCCGTGGCGAGGAGATTCACACCGCGCCATGTGAACGGCAGGCGCGCGGCGGGGGCCTGGTCGCGCTCGATTGCGGCCACCGCCTGCAGAGCGGCGTCGAGCAGGGCCGGGTGCAGCGCGAACTGCGCGGCCTCACCGTCCAGCCCAGGCGGCAGCGTCGCCTCGGCGAAGACCTCGGCCCCGCGCCGCCACACCGCACGCAACCCCTGGAAGGCAGGGCCGTACTCGATCCCCGCCGCTGCGAGCGCGTCGTGCAGCTGCTCGACCCCGACCTCCACCGCCCCGCTCGGGGGCCACTCGCCGGCCAGTACCCGATTCACCGAATCGCTTGTCGCCGGGACCACCGTGCCGCTGGCGTGGCGCGCCCAGGGCTCCTCCGTCAGCTCGCCCTCGGGTCGCGAGTAGATCGCGATCGCCCTCGCTCCCTGCGTGTCGGGGTCGCCGATCGTCAGCTGTAGCTGCAGCGCCTCGCCCTCGCCCATCGCCAAAGGTGACTCGAGCACCAGCTCCCGCACCGCTTCGCAGCCGAGCTGCGCGCCGGTGTGCAGCGCCAGCTCCAGCAGCGCCGTGCCCGGCAGCAGCGCAGTTCCCGCCACCATGTGGTCCCCCAGCCAAGGGTGGGTGTCGAGCGAGATGCGCCCGGTGAACAGCCACCCCTCGCCCTCGGCCGGTGCCACCGCCGCCCCCAACAGCGGGTGCTCGACCGGCACCTGGCCGATCGCCCCCGCGTCGCGCCTGCCGGCGGTCGGTGCCAGCCAGTAGCGCTCGCGCTGGAAGGCGTACTTCGGCAGTGCAACCCGCTCGGCGCCCGTCCCGTCGAATGCCGCGCGCCAGTTCACGCTCACACCGCGCGTCCAGATCTCGCCCACCGCGGTGAGCAGCGCCCGCGGCTCGGCCTGGCCCCGGCGCAGCGCCGGTGCCACCGCCGCCGCCTCCTCGACGCACTCGCTCACCATCGCGCTCAGCGCGCCGCCGGGGCCCAGCTCCAAGAAGCACGTCACGCCCTCGTCCGCCAACCACTTCACGCCATCGGCAAACCTCACCGTCTCGCGGACGTGGCGCCTCCAATAAGCGGCGGTGCGGAGATCCTCGCCCACGGCCAGCGCGCCGGTGAGATTCGAGACGACCGGGATCTGCGGCTCGTTGAACGTAACCGTCTCCGCTACGCGCTCGAACTCCTCGAGCATCCCCTCCATCCGCGGCGAGTGAAATGCGTGGCTGACCCTGAGCTTCGCGGTCTTGCGGCCCTGCTCTGACCACACCAGCGCCAGCTCGTCCACCGCGCCCTCGTCGCCAGAGATCACCACTGAACCGGGCGCGTTCACCCCGGCAATCGCCACCCTGCTCTCCCAGTCCTCGAGCGTGGCGAGCGAGTCGATCAGCTCCTGCTCGCTCGCGGCGATCGCCACCATTGCGCCGCCTGCGGGCAGCGCCGCCATCAACCGCCCGCGTGCTGCCACCAGCCGGCAGGCATCTTCGAGTGAGAGCACGCCCGCCACGTGCGCCGCCGCCAGCTCGCCGACCGAGTGACCGATCAGGAAATCGGGCCGCACGCCCCACGCCTCGACCAAGCGGAACAGCGCGACCTCTAGTGCGAACAGCGCCGGCTGCGCCAGCTCGGTGCTGTCAAGCGCGCCCTCCTCGCCGAACACCAGCGCCCGTGTGGAGCGCCCCAGGTACTCGTCCATGCTCGCGGATACTTCGTCGAACGCGGCGCGGAAGGCCGGGAATGCTTTGGACAAATCGCGGCCCATACCTGCCCGCTGCGCGCCCTGGCCGGTGAACAGGAAGGCCAGCGGCGCTCGAGACGTGTCTGCGGGGTGCTGCCCTTCAATCAGGGCATCGAGTCCTTGGAGCAGTTCCTCGCGCGTCTCGCCCATCACCAGCGCGCGCTGCTCGAGCATCGGCCTGAACGCGAGCGACAGGCCCACGTTCTGCGCGCTCAGCTCGGGAGCACCAATCACACGCTCGCGCAACTGCTGCGCCTGGGCCTGCAGCGCCAGCGTGCCCCTGCCCGACACGACCCATGGCACCACACCCAGCGGGGCGCCCGGAATCTCCACGGTCTCCCTCGGAGGCGCCTCCTCGACGATCACGTGCGCATTGGTCCCGCTCACGCCGAACGACGACACGCCGGCCCGCCTTGGGCGCTCGCCCTGCGGCCACAGCACAGGCTCTCTCAGCAGCGCCACGGCGCCTCTCGACCAGTCCACCTGCTTGGAGGGCTGGTCGACGTGCAGCGTTCGCGGCAGCGCTCCATGACGCAGCGCCATCGCCATCTTGATCACGCCCGCCACGCCGGCCGCCGCCTGGGTGTGGCCGATGTTGGACTTGATCGAACCCAGCCACAGGGGGCGCTCGGCGGGACGCCCGCGGCCGTAGGTCGCCAGCAGCGCCTGCGCCTCGATCGGGTCGCCGAGCGTCGTGCCGGTGCCGTGGCCCTCCACGACATCGACCTCGTCCGCTTCGAGGCCGGCGTTCGCCAGCGCGCGCTCGATCACCCGCCGCTGCGAGGGGCCGTTGGGGGCCGTTAGCCCGTTGCTCGCGCCGTCTTGATTCACCGCGCTTGCCCTGATCACCGCGAGCACCGGGTGGCCGTTGGCCTGCGCGTCGGAGAGGCGCTCAAGCGCCAGCACGCCCGCGCCCTCGCCCCAGCCGCTGCCGTCGGCGGCGTCGGCGTAAGACTTGCAGCGGCCGTCCGGCGCCAGGCCGCGCTGGCGACTGAACTCCACGAACACGTTCGGCGTCGAGAGCACCGTCACGCCGCCCGCCAGCGCCAGCGTGCACTCGCCCCCGCGCAGCGCCCCACACGCGAGGTGCAGCGCGACCAGCGAGGAGGAGCAGGCGGTGTCCACCGTCAGCGCTGGGCCCTCCAGGCCGAGCACGTACGCGACCCGACCCGAGACGACGCTGCCGGCGCTGCCGAGGCCGAGGTAGGCCTCGAGGTCGGGCGGCACCGCGCCGCCCACGCGCGTGGCGTAGTCCTGGTACATCACGCCGCTGAACACGCCCGTCTGGCTGCCGCGCAGCGACAGCGGGTCGATGCCCGCGTCTTCCAGCGCCTCCCAGCTGATCTCCAGCAGGAGCCGCTGCTGCGGGTCGATCGCCAGCGCCTCGCGGGGGCCAATCTTGAAGAAGCGCGCGTCGAAGTCGCCGGCGCCGGCGAGGAAACCGCCCTCGCGTGCGTAGCTCGTGCCGGGGTGCTCGGGGTCGGGGTCGTACAGGCGCTGCAGGTCCCACCCGCGGTCCTCGGGGAAACCGCCGATCGCGTCCTCGCCGTCGCTCACCAGCTGCCACAGATCGTCCGCGCCACCAACTCCACCGGGATAGCGGCAGCCCACGCCCACGATCGCGATCGGCTCGCGCCCCTGCTCTTCGACCTCGCGCAAACGCCGCCGCGCCTGGCGCAGGTCGATCGTCGCGCGCTTGAGGTACTCGAGGAAGCGCTCGTCGCTCATTCCGACCCCAACTCCCGCTCGAGCAGCGCCAGCACCTCGTCGGCGCTTGCCGACTTGATGTCTTCATCGTCCTCGCTGCTCGCGACCTCCACCGGGGCCTTGGTAGGCATGTCGACCCCCACCTCGTCCAGCAGGTACCGCGCGATCGCCTCGGCGCTCGGGTGGTCGAACACCAGTGTCGCCGGCAACGCGAGGCCGGTCTCGCCACTCAGGCGGTTGCGCAGCTCGACCGCCGCGAGCGAGTCGAACCCGAGCTCTTTGAGTGGCTGCTGCGGATCGATCGCCGCCGGCGAGGGATATCCCAGCACCGTGGCGACCTGAGCGAGCGTGAGCTGCAGCACGACCCGCCCGCGGTCGGCCACCGGCACGCCCGCCAAGCGCTCGACCAGCGAGCGGCGCTCCACCGCGGCCGCGCGCCGCGCCGGCACGCGCACCAGCCCGTGCAGCAGCGCCGGCAACGTCCCCGCTCTGGCCTGCGCGCGCAGCATTCCCCGGTCGAGGCCCACCGGCGCCAGCAGCGCGTGATCGCTCTGCTGCGCGGCGTCGAACAGGTCGAGGCCCTGCTGCGCCGTCAGCGCTCGAATCCCCGCGCGCGCGATCCGCGCCCGGTCCACCTCGCCGAGCTCGCTGGTCAGCCCGTCGGCCTGCTCCCACAATCCCCACGCCAGTGACGTCCCAACCAGACCCCGGGCTCGGCGCGCGGCGGCCAGCCCATCCAGGAACGCATTCGCAGCGGCGTAGTTGCCCTGGCCGGCGCCGCCCGACATCGAGGAGAACGAGGAGAACAGCACAAACGCGGTCAGGTCCATCTGCGCGGTGAGCTCGTGCAGGTGCAACGCGCCCACGACCTTCGGCGCCAGCACGCGGTCAAGGCGCTCCGGCGTCAGCGCGCCCAACACGCCATCGTCGAGCACTCCCGCGGTGTGCACCACCGCACCCAGTGGTTGCTCGGCAGGCACCGCCTCCAAGGCCGCTTGCACCTGTGCGCGGTCGGTCACGTCGCACGCGACGACCCGCGCCTCGGCGCCCAGCTCAGCCAGCTGCGCCACCAGCTCCTCGGCGCCCTCCGCCGCAGGTCCGCGCCGGCTCGCCAGCACGAGACTCCGCACACCGTGCGCCTCCACGAGGTGCCGCGCCACCAGCGCGCCGAGCGCGCCCGCGCCCCCCGTGATCAGCACTGTGCGATCGGGGTCGAACCGCATGATCTGCTCTGGCTGTGCCGATACCTGCGTCAGCCGCGGAACGTAGATACGGCCCTCACGTACCGCCACCTGAGGCTCCTCCAGCGCCAGCGCCGTGGTCAGCGCCAACTTGGAGGACTCCTCCCCGTCCACGTCGACCAACACGAACTGGCCCGGGTTCTCGGTCTGCGCCGTACGCACCAGTCCCGTCACCGCCGCCTGCGCCAGGCCCGGCAGCTCTTCACCCTCGCTCACCGCCACCGCCCCGCGGGTGACGAACACCAGGCGCGAGCCCTGCAGCTGCTCTGCCGCCAGCCAGCTCTGGATCTGCTCCAGCACGTGGTGGGAGATCGTGCGCACGGCCGCGGCGAGGTCGTCTGGATCATCCTCGCGAGCACAATCCATGAGCACCGTCTCCGGCACCGAGGCGCCCTGCTCGATCGCCTCGACGAGCGCCGCCACGCTGTCGAGCGCTTGGGGCGGCGCTCCACTCGCCGCCGGCTGTCCGTGAGCCTCGCTCCACTTCACATGGAAGAGGGAGTCGCTGCCACTACCCCGGGCAGCGAACTGCTCGGGCGAGATCGGGCGCACCACCAACGACTCCACCGCGGCGACCGGGCCGCCGTCGCCGTCGGCGATGCTCAGCGAAAGTGTGTCGGCCTTCGACCGCGACAGGCGCACCCGCAGTCGTGAGGCCCCCGTTGCGTAGAGGCTCACGCCGCTCCAGGCGAACGGCAGGCTCGGCCCGGTTGCGCTCTCCCCGGGCGTGTTCTCCGCGGACGCGCTCTCCCCGTCCGCGTCGAGCAGCGCCGCCACCGCCGCCGGGTGCAGCGCCGCGTCGAACAGCGCCGGGTGCAGGCCGTAGCGGCCCGCCTGTGCCTGGTCGTCGTTCAGCTCCAGCTCGGCGAACAGCTCCTCCCCGCTTCGCCACATGCCGCGCAGGCCCTGGAACACCGGGCCGTATTCGAGGCCGGCCGCAGACAGGCGCTCGTAGATGCCGTCGAGCTCCACCGCCACGGCGTCCGCCGGGGGCCACGCCGCGCCGGCCAGCTCGCCGGCGGCCGTGCGTGCCAACGCATCCGCTCCCGCACTTACACCACCCGAGGCCAACACCCCGCTCGCATGACGCGTCCACGCCGCCCCCACCAGCTCGTCGTCGCCCTCGACGCGCGCGTGGATCGCCACCGGCCGGGTGGGCGGGACGGCATCGTCGGGCTCGCCGACCGTGAGCTGCAACTGCACGCGCTCGCCCTCCCCCACCACCAGCGGCGCCTCCAGCACCAGCTCGCGCACCGTCTCGCAGCCGACCTGCGCGCCCGCGTGCAAGGCCAGCTCGACCAGCGCCGCGCCCGGCAGCACCGCCGCGCCCAGCACGGCGTGGTCGCCCAGCCACGGGTGGGTCGCCAGCGAGAGGCGGCCGGTGAAGAGACAGCCCTCGCCCGCGGCCATGCCAATCGCGGCGCCGAGCAGGGGATGGTCGGCCGCGCCCAGCCCCGCTGCGGCCACGTCGCCGGCACCGCCGCCGGGCGCCAGCCAGTAGTGCTCGCGCCGGAACGCGTATGGCGGCAGCGCCACCCGTTCGGTGCCGGCCTGCGCAAGCAGCGAGCCCCACTCGACGTCGGCGCCGTGCACCCATGCTTCGGCGAGGGAAGTCACGAAGCGGCGCGGGCCGCCGTCGTCGCGTCGCAGCGAGCCGATCGTCGCCGCCGGGGCCCGGGTCGGGGCGCCGGTGATGGTGCCGTTGGCCGAACCCTGAGCGATGGCTCCGCTGACCGAACCGTTGACCGGGCCATCGGCTGCGGGCCCGCCGGATTGCATGAGGTCGATCGCCTCCTGCACCGCCAGCGCCAGCACCGGGTGGGGGCTCACCTCGATGAAGGTGCCCACGCCCTCCTCCAACAGTGCCCTGGTCGTCTGCTCGAACTGCACCGTCTCGCGCAGGTTGCGGTACCAGTACTCGGCATCCAGCTCGGCCGTGTCGAGGATCCCACCCGTGACCGTCGAGTGGAACGGAATCTCTCCGGAGCGCGGGGCGATTCCCGCGCAGCCCTCCAGCAGCTCCTCGCGGACCTGCTCGATCTGCGCCGAGTGCGCCGCGTAGTCGACCGCGATCCTGCGGGCCCTGATGCCCTGCGCCTCGCACTCCGCCTGGAGGCGATCAAGTGCCTCCGGGTCGCCCGACACCACGGCCGAGCCCGGGCCGTTCGCCGCGGCGAGGGACACCCGCTCGCCGAACGGCTCCAGGTACGCGCGCAGCTGCTCGGCACCGAGTGCGACCGACACCATGCCGCCCCTGCCCGCGAGCCCCACCAGCGCACGGCTGCGCAGCGCCACCACCCGCGCCGCGTCGTCGAGCGTCAGGCCGCCCGCCACGCACGCCGCCGCGATCTCACCCTGCGAGTGGCCGACGACCACGTCGGGCCGCACGCCGCAGGCGCGCCACAGCTCCGCGAGCGACATCATCACCGCGAACAGCGCCGGCTGCACCACGTCCACGCGCCCCAGGTCAGGCGCGTCGGGCACACCGCGCAACACGTCCTCCAGACGCCACCCCACGAACGGCTCGAGCGCGTCGGCGCACTCCCCCAGCCGCCGCGCGAACGCCGGCGAGGCGTCGATCAGCTCCACCGCCATCCCCTCCCACTGGCCCCCCTGCCCGGGGAACAGGAGGGCGATCCGGTTCTGATCTCCCGTTGCCCGGCCCGCGCGCACCACATTCGCGGCCGACTCCGCCCCCGCCAGCGCGCCGAGGCCGGCGAACAGCTCTGGGCGATCGCCGACCAGCACGGCGCGCTCCTCCAGCCGTGGTCGGCTCGCGAGCGATAGCGCCACGTCGGCGGCGTCCAGCTCTGGCTGCTCCGTCAGGAACTGGCGCAGCCGCGCGGCCTGCGCCTCCAGCGCGCCCCGGCCGCGGCCCGAGAGCACCCACGGGAGGGCATTAATCGTCGGCAGGAGAGGAGGAGGGGGGGCGGGGGCAGTGATCGCGGTCCCAGGGCGTTTCTGCACGAGGCCATCGCCGTTCAGCCCGGCGCGCTGGGGGGTCCCGTCGTGCGGCTGGGCGCTCTCGCTGGGAGCATCCTTCAACCGTGCCGGCCGGCGGGCAGGGCCCGGGGCCGGCGCGGGTGGGGCTTCCTCGACGATCACATGCGCGTTCGTGCCACTGATCCCGAACGAGGAGACACCCGCGCGGCGCGGCCGGCCGTTGGCGACCCACGGTTGGGGCTCGGTCAACAGCACCACCCCCCCCTCCTCCCACTCCACATGAGAAGAGGGCTTGTCCACGTGCAATGTCCGCGGCAGCACCCCGTGACGCAGCGCGAGCACCATCTTGATTACGCCCGCCACACCCGCCGCAGCCTGGGTGTGGCCGATGTTCGACTTCACCGACCCCAACCACAGCGGCGCATCGACCGGACGGTCTTGGCCGTACGTCGCGAGCAGCGCCTGCGCCTCGATCGGGTCGCCGAGCGTCGTGCCCGTCCCGTGGCCCTCGACCGCGTCGATCTCCGCGGCGCTCACACCGGCATTGGCGAGCGCCTGCGCGATCACGCGCTCCTGCGAGGGGCCGTTCGGCGAGGTCAGCCCGTTGCTGGCGCCGTCCTGGTTGACCGCGCTGCCACGCACCACGCCCAGCACGCGGTGGCCGTTGCGCTGTGCCTCCGACAGACGCTCCAACACGAGCACGCCGACGCCCTCGGCCCAGCCGGTCCCGTCGGCCGCGTCGGCGTAGGACTTGCAGCGCCCGTCGCTTGCGAGGCCGCGCTGGCGGCTGAACTCGACGAACACGCCCGGCGTCCACAGCACCGTCACGCCGCCCGCCAGCGCCAAGTCGCATTCGCCTCCGCGCAGCGCCTGGCTGGCCCAGTGCAATGCAACCAGCGAGGAGGAGCAGGCCGTATCGACCGACACCGCCGGGCCCTCCAACCCGAGCGCATACGCCACCCGGCCCGACACCACGCTGCCGGCGTTGCCGGTGCCGAGGTATCCCTCCAGCCCTTCCAGCGCCTCGCCGCCGAGGCCGGTCGCATATTCGTGGTACATCACGCCCGCAAACACGCCCGTCGGGCTGCCGCGCAGCGCCTGCGGGTCGAGGCCCGCGTCTTCCAGCGCCTCCCAGCACACCTCCAGCAGCTGGCGCTGCTGCGGGTCCATCGCCAGCGCCTCGCGCGGGCCGATCCCGAAGAAGGCGCCGTCGAACTCGCCCGCGCCGCGCACGAATCCGCCCTCGCGGGTGTAGCTCGTGCCGCGGCTCTCGGGGTCCGGGTTGTACACCCGCTCCAGGTCCCATCCGCGGTCGTCCGGGAACTCGGAGATCCCGTCCCGCCCTGTCGCGACCATCTCCCACAGCTCCTGCGGCGAGCGCACGCCGCCGGGGTAGCGGCAGCTCATGCCGACGATCGCGATCGGCTCCTCCACGCGGGTCGCGCGGCTGACACGCACACTCTTCTTCGCTCCGTCCAACAACCCGAGCAGATGCTCCGCCAGCGCCGCCGGGCTGGGGTGGTCGAACACCACCGTCGCCGCCAGCCGCACACCGCTCGCCGCCTCCAGCCGGTTGCGCAACTCGACCGCCGCCAGCGAGTCGAACCCGAGCTCGCGGAAGGCCCGCTCGGCGCCGACCGTCTCCGGCGAGGCATGCCCCAGCACGGCTGCCGCCTGCCCGCGCACCAGCTCCAGCGCGATCCGCGCACGCTCGCCCGCGGGGGCATCCGCCAGGCGGGCCGCGAGCGATGATGATGATCCCGTCGCCGCCGCGCGCTTGCGACGGCGCCCCGCGATCAATCCCCGCAGCAGCCCAGGCACCTCGCCATCGCCGATCGCCGCGCTCATCGCACGCAGATCGAGGCGTGCGCCGAGCAGCAGCGCGCGGGGGCTCGTGCGCGCCGCGTCGAGCAGCTCGAGGCCTTCGTCCGTCGCGAGCGGTGCCATCCCGGCACGAGCCAGCCGTGCTTGCTCGGTCGCACCCAGGCGGCCGCCCATCCCCTGTTCGGTGGCCCATAGGCCCCATGCGACCGACACCGCCGGCAGCCCTTCGGCGCGGCGCCGCGCCGCAAGCGCGTCGAGGAAGGCGTTCGCCGCCGCGTAGCTGCCCTGCCCGGCGCTGCCGAACACTGCCGCCGCAGAGGAGAACAGCACCAGCTCGCGCACCCCAAGGTCGGCGGTCAGCTCGTGCAGGTGCCAGGCGGCGTCCAGCTTCCCGCGCAGCACGGCCTCCAACCGCTCGCCCGTCAGCGAATCGATCACGCCGTCGTCGAGTACGCCCGCGGCGTGCACCACGATTCCCAGTGGCTGCTCCTTCGGCAGCGACTCCAGCAGCGCCTTCAGCTGCTCGCGGTCGGCCACGTCGCACGCGGCCACCGTCACGTGGGCGCCCAGCGCCTCCAGCTCGGCCTGCAGCTCGACTGCGCCCGGGGCCTCTGGACCGCGGCGACTCGCCAGCACGATGCTGCGCGTTCCGCGCTCTACCAGGTGCCGCGCCACGAGGGCGCCCAGCGCGCCGGTGCCGCCGGTCACCAGGGCGGTGCCAGGGTCCGGGGGGGCGGCGCCGCCCGCGTCGGGGTCGTCAGTCACCTCATCCACACTCACGCCGTCGCTCGCCGTGGAGCGTCCGGGCTCTGCGGCGGACGCGTCGTCAACCACCGCGCGCTTCAGCCGCGGGACGAACAGCTCTCCACCGCGCACCGCCACCTGCTGGCCGATCTCCGATCGGTCGCCGCTTGCAGCCGCATTCGCCAGCGCTGCGAGCGGGATCTCCGGCCCATCCACATCGACCAGCACGAGCCGCCCCGGGTACTCCGATTGCGCCGAACGCACCAGTCCCCACACCGGCGCGAGCGCCAGGCCGTTCACCTGCTCGGTGCCCACCGCCACCGCACGCTCGGTCACCAGCACCAGGCGCGAGTCGGCGAAGCGCTCGTCCGCCAGCCACCGCTGCAGCAGCTCCAGCGTGTCCCGGGCGGCGCTGTGCGCGGCGGTGACCAGGTCGTCGTTTGGCTCGACGGCGCACCGCCTCCACACGACTTCGGGCACCGGGCCGTCGCCCACCTCCTCGAGCGCCACCGGATCGATGCCCGGCGCGCTGTCGGCGCTCGTTGCGATCGGCGCCCACGCCACCTCGAACAGCGCGTCGTGCCGCGCGGCTGCCACATTGCCGAGCTCCTTGCTCGACGCGGCGCGCAGCGCGAGCGAATCGACCGTGGCGACCAGACCTCCCTGCTCGTCGGCGACCACCACCGAGATCGCCTCCTCGCCGGCCGGGGCCAGGCGGACGCGCAGCGCCGACGCGCCCGTCGCGTGCAGGCGTACGTCGCTCCAGACAAACGGCAGCCGTGGGCCCTCGCCGTCGGCGGGCGGCTTCACCGGTGCGCTCACCGCCACCGCGTGCAGAGCGGCGTCGAGCAGCGCGGGGTGCAAGTCGAACGTGCCCGCCTCAATCTGCCGCTCCGCGGCCGGCGGCGGCGTGACCTTCGCGAAGAGCTCATCGCCCCGCCGCCACACGGCTTCGAGACCTTGGAAGGCCGGTCCGTATTCGAGGCCGGCCGCTGCCAGCTCCTCGTACAGGCTCTCGATCTCCACCTCCTCGGCGCCCGCCGGCGGCCACTCTCCGGCGAGCTCGTTGGCCGCCGCACGAAGCAAGTCGTCACCGACGAGCACCGGCGCCGAGCCAGGTGCGGCCTCGTCGGGCGCCAGCCGCCCGTGCGCGTGGCGCGTCCAGACCCCGTCCGTCAGCAGCTCGCGATCGGCGGCGTCGCCCTCGCCGCACGAGTACACGCCGATCGCCCGGCAGCCGTCCTCGTCGGGCTCGCCGATCGACAGCTGGATCTGCACGGTGCCGGACTCGCCGAGCGCCAGCGGCGCCTCCAGCACGAGCTCGCGCACATTGCCGCAGCCGAGCCGCTCGCCGGCGTGCAGCGCAAGCTCCAGAAAGGCCGTGCCCGGCAGCAGGGCCGTGCCCAGCACGACGTGGTCGGCCAGCCAGGGGTGGGTACGCAGCGAGAGCCTGCCGGTGAAGCGCCAGCCCTCGCCGTCGGCCATTGCCACCGCCGCGCCCAACAGCGGATGGTCGATCGCGACCTGACCGATCGCGGCGGCGTCGGCCGCGGCCTCGTGCTCCAACCAGTAGCGCTCGCGCTGGAACGCATACGAGGGCAGCGCCACGCGCCGCGCGGGCGTGCCGTCGAGCGTCCGCGCCCACTCGACGCCCACGCCGCGCACCCACAGAGCCGCCACGCCTGCCAGCAGGGAGCGGGGCTCCGGTTGCCCGGGCCGCAGGGTTGGAACGGCGACAACCGGCTCGCCCTCCACGCACTCGCCGACCATCGCGCTCAACGTCCCGTCCGGTCCCAGCTCGAGGAAGCTCTGCACGCCCTCGTCCAGCAGCCAGCGCACGCCGTCGGCGAACCTCACCGGCTCGCGGACGTGGCGCACCCAGTACTCCGCCGTGCACAGCTGCTCGCCAGCGGCCAGGCTGCCGGTGAGGTTCGAGATCAGCGGGATCCGCGGCGGCTCGTACGCCACCGTTTCGGCGACCCGCCTGAACTCGTCCAGCATCCCTCCCATCCGCGGCGAGTGGAAGGCGTGGCTGACCCGCAGCCGCTTCGTCCGCGCGCCCCGCTCCCGCCACGTGCTCACCAGCTCCGACACCGCCTGCTCGTCGCCGGAGATGACGGTTGCTCCCGGCGCGTTCACGGCCGCTAGCGCGACCCGCTCCTGCCAGCCATCGATCGCCGTGAGCGACTCCAGCAGCTCCGCCTCCGGGGCCGCAATCGCCGCCATCGCGCCACCGTCGGGGAGCGCACCCATCAGCCGTCCGCGCGCCGCCACCAGTTGGCAGGCGTCCTCCAACGAGAAGACGCCCGCCACGTGCGCCGCCGCCAGCTCGCCGATCGAGTGGCCGATCAGGAAGTCGGGGCGTACGCCCCACTCCTCCATCAGCCTGTATAGCGCCACCTCCAGCGCGAACAGCGCCGGCTGGGCCAGCGCGGTCTGGTCCAGCTGCGATTGGTGCAGCGCGCCCTCGCCTGTGCCCTCGCCTGCGCCCTCGCCGGCGCCTTCACCTACCGCCGCGCCGGCGGGCTCCTCCTCGGCGAACACCACCGCCTGCAGGGGACGCTCCAGGCGCTCGTCCAGATGGGCGCACACTTCGTCGAACGCCGCGGCGAACACGGGGAATGTCTTGTACAAATCGCGGCCCATACCAGTGCGCTGCGCGCCCTGACCCGTGAACAGGAACGCGGTGCGACCGCCGAGCACTGAGCCGCGCAGAACCGCACCGGTTGCGAGGTCGCCCGCCGACTCCCCGGCGGCAAGCGCCCCAAGACCCCCGAGCAGCTGTCCACGATCCTCGCTCAACACCACGGCGCGCTCCTCCAGCGCCGCACGCTCCGTGAGCGAGAGCGCCACATCGGCCATCTCCGCCTCGGAGGCATCCAAGAACTGCTGCAGTCGCGAGACCTGAGCCCGCAGACCGTTCTCACCGCGGCCAGACAACACGCACGCCAGCACGCCACTTGGAAGCTCCTCCCGCACCAGCTCGGCCTGGGTCTCCCGCGGCGCTTCCTCGAGGATCACGTGCGCATTGGTGCCGCTGAGCCCAAACGAGGAGACCCCCGCGCGGCGCGGATGGTCGTTCGCCGGCCACGGCTGCTCCTCGGTGAGCAATGCGAGCGCGCCCCGCTCCCAGTCGATCTCGCCGCTCGGTTCGTCCACGTTCAGCGTCCGCGGCAGCCGCTCGTGCCGGAGCGCCATCACCATCTTGATCACACCCGCCACACCCGCCGCCGCCTGTGTGTGACCGATGTTCGACTTGATCGAGCCAAACCACAACGGGCGCTCCGCCAGACGCTCACGGCCATACGCCGCCAGCAGCGCCTGCGCCTCGATCGGGTCGCCCAACGTCGTACCGGTCCCATGCGCCTCGACCGCATCGACCTCGCTGGGCGCGAGCCCAGCGACCGCCAACGCGCGCTGGATCACCCGCTGCTGGGAGGGACCGTTCGGCGCCGTCAAGCCGTTGCTTGCACCGTCCTGGTTGACGGCGCTGCCCCTTACCAGCGCCAGCACCCGGTGCCCGTTCGCCTGCGCGTCGGAAAGCCGCTCGAGCGCCAGCACGCCCACGCCCTCACCCCAGCCCGTCCCATCCGCCCCCTGTGCGAACGCCTTGCAGCGCCCGTCCGGCGCCAGGCCGCGCTGGCGGCTGAACTCCACGAACAGACCCGGCGTCGCCATCACCGTCACGCCACCCGCCAGCGCCAGCGTGCACTCGCCCGCGCGCAGCGACTGGCAGGCCCAGTGCAACGCCACCAGCGATGAGGAGCAGGCGGTGTCGATCGTCACCGCCGGGCCCTCCAGCCCGAAGGTGTAGGCGACGCGCCCCGACACCACGCTGCCCGCGCCACCCGTGCCGAGATAGCCGCCCAGCTCCGCCACCGCGCGGGCGGAGAGGCCGGTGGCGTAGTCGCGCATGTTGATCCCTGCGAACACTCCGCTCTGGCTGCCGCGCAGCGAATGCGGATCGATGCCCGCATCCTCCAGCGCCTCCCAACACACCTCCAGCAGCAGCCGCTGCTGCGGATCCATCGCCAGCGCCTCACGCGGGCCGATCCCAAAGAAATCGGCGTCGAACCAGGCCGCGTCGCGCAGGAAGCCGCCTTCGCGGGCGTAGCTCGTGCCAGGGTGCTCGGGGTCGGGGTCGTACAGCCGCTCCAGATCCCAGCCGCGGTCGGTCGGGAAGGGGGCAATCGCGTCGCCGCCGGCCGCCAGCAGCTGCCACAGCTCCTCCGCGGAGCCCACCGATCCTCCAGATCCAGGGCCCGCCACGTGGGCGATAGAGGGCCCCCCCGTCCGGGCGGGGGGTAGATCGGCGACACCGGGAAATCTGCAGCCGATCCCCACGATCGCGACCGGCTCGTCCACCGGCCCGAGCACCGAGACCGACGCGAGGCCTACCGGGGCGCCAAGCAGCTCGCCCAGGAGGTGGCTGGTCAGCGCGGCCGGCGTCGGGTGGTCGAACGCCAGGCCGCTCACCAGCCGCAGCCCAGTCGCCGCCGCCAGCCGGTTGCGCAGCTGCACCGCCGCCAGGGAGTCGAAGCCGAGGTCGCGGAAGCTGCGGCCGGGCCGCACAGCCTCGGTCGAGGCGTGTTGCAACACCGCGGCCGCCTGCTCGCGCACCAGCTCCAGCACGATCCGCTCGCGCTCGCCCGGGGGCAGACCGGCCAGGCTTGCCGCGAGGCTGCCGGCGGGCGGCGCCGGCGCTCCCGCGGCACGGATCTCCCGCGCGCGCACGCCCCCCTCGGGCCGCTCCGCGCCGGGAGGATCCAACCAGTAGCGCTCGCGCTGGAACGGGTAGGACGGCAGCCCCACCTGCCGGGCGCCGGCGCCCTCGAACAGACGGCCCCATTCCACGTTCGCGCCCTGCACCCACGCGGCGCCGAGCGTGCTCAGCAGCAGATGCGCCTCCTCGCGCCCCACACCAAGCAGCGGTGCCGGAGGCGGGGCCTCTTCCAGTACACCTTCGGACTCCTCCACGCTGCCTCGCAGCACGCCCTCCGCCGGGTCGCCGGCGGCGAGCTCGGCAAGACTCGCCAGCAGCTGCTCACGGTCGTGGGTGGGTGGGGATCCGATCAATATCACAGCACGCTCCTCCAGCGCCGCGCGCGCCGTGAGCGAGAGCGCCACGTCGGCCGCGTCGAGTTCGGGAGCGCCGGCCAGGAGCTCGTGCAACTGCGCGGCCTGCGCCTGCAACCCGCCGCTGCTGCGACCCGACAGCACCAACGGCAGCAGCGGGAGCGCGGTGTTCCGCTCCGCCTGCTCCTCAGCTTCCCGAGGCGCTTCCTCCAGGATCACGTGTGCGTTGGTGCCGCTGATCCCGAACGACGAGACACCCGCACGGCGCGGATCGCCATTCGCCGGCCACGGCCGCTCCTCGGTGAGCAGCGCGAGCGCACCCCGCTCCCAGTCGATCTCGCCGCTCGGCTCGTCCACGTTCAGCGTCCGCGGCAGCCGCTCGTGCCGGAGCGCCATCACCATCTTGATCACACCCGCCACACCCGCCGCCGCCTGCGTGTGACCGATGTTCGACTTGATCGAGCCAAACCACAACGGGCGCTCCGCCAGACGCTCACGGCCATACGCCGCCAGCAGCGCCTGCGCCTCGATCGGGTCGCCCAACGTCGTACCGGTCCCATGCGCCTCGACCGCATCGACCTCGCTGGGCGCGAGCCCAGCAACCGCCAACGCGCGCTGAATCACGCGCTGCTGCGAGGGACCGTTCGGCGCCGTCAGCCCATTGCTCGCCCCGTCCTGGTTGACGGCGCTGCCCTTCACCAGCGCCAGCACGCGATGCCCATTCGCCTGCGCGTCGGAGAGCCGCTCCAGCAGCACCATCCCCACGCCCTCACCCCAGCCCGTCCCGTCCGCCCCCTGCGCGAACGCCTTGCAGCGCCCGTCCGGCGCCAGGCCGCGCTGGCGGCTGAACTCCACGAACAGACCCGGCGTCGCCATCACCGTTACACCGCCCGCCAGCGCCAGCGTGCACTCGCCCGCGCGCAGCGACTGGCAGGCGAGGTGCATGCTCACCAGCGAGGAGGAGCAGGCCGTGTCGACCGTCACCGCCGGACCCTCCAAGCCGAAGGTGTAGGCGACGCGGCCGGAGAGCACGCTGCCGGCCGCGCCGGTGCCCAGGTAGCCCTCCAGCTCCTCCGCCAGCTCGGGGTCGATCCCGATGCCGTAGTCACGCATGTTGATCCCTGCGAACACTCCGCTCTGGCTGCCGCGCAGCGAATGCGGATCGATGCCCGCATCCTCCAGCGCCTCCCAACACACCTCCAGCAGCAGCCGCTGCTGCGGATCCATCGCCAGCGCCTCACGCGGGCCGATCCCAAAGAAATCGGCGTCGAACCAGGCCGCGTCGCGCAGGAAGCCGCCCTCGCGGGCGTAGCTGGTGCCGGCGTGCTCGGGGTCGGGGTCGTACAGCGCCTCCAGGTCCCAGCCGCGATCCTCGGGGAACGGGGAGATCGCGTCGCCGCCCGCCACCAGCATCTCCCACAGATCCTCGGCCGAGCGCACGGCGCCTCGAGCGGCGCCGGGGTGGGCGGGCTCCGAATCCGCGGGGTGAGCGGGCATCGAACCGGCGGGCTCCGAATCCGCAGGGTGGGCGGGTGCCGGATACCGGCAGCCGATCCCCACGATCGCGATCGGCTCGTCCACCGGCCCCACCACCGTCACCGTCTCGCGCACGAGCGGCACGCCCGCGAGCTCGTCGTGCAGATGCTGCGCCAACGCAGCCGGCGTCGGATAGTCGAACACGAGGCCGCTCACCAGCCGCAGCCCGGTCGCCGCCGCCAGCCGGTTGCGCAGCTGCACCGCCGCCAGCGAGTCGAAGCCGAGCTCCCGGAACGTGCGTCCCGAGGGCACCGCCTCCGGCGCGCCGTGCCCCAGCACCGCCGCCGCCTGCTCGCGCACCAGCGCCAGCACGATCCGCTCCCACTCCTCCGCGGGCGCGCCCGCCAGCCGCGCCGCTAGCAGCCCCTCCGTCACCGCCGCGCCGCCGCCCGCGCCCGCCGCGCGCATGCGTGTCACCTCCGGCAGCTCGCTCAGCACCGCGGGCAGGTCGGCGGGGGCAGCGCCCGCCAGCAGCTGCTCCCACTCGACGTCCGCCACCACCACGTGCGGCTCGCCGCGCTCGAGCACCTGCGCCATCGCCTCCAGCGCCGGGGCGGCCGGCAGCTCGCGCACGCCGCCGGCGCGCAGCCGCTCCCCCACCGTGTCCGCCATGCCCTCGCCGGCCCAGGGGCCCCAGCCGAGCGAGCTGGCAGCCAGGCCGCGATCGCGGCGCTGCTCGGCGAGCGCATCCAGGTACGCGTTCGCCGCCGCGTATGCCCCCTGCCCGGCGTTGCCGAGCGTGCCCGCGATCGAGGAGAAGAGCACGAACGCGTCGAGATCCAGCCCCTCGGTCAGCTCGTGCAGGTACCGCGCCGCATCCACCTTCGCGCGCAGCACGCCCTCCAGGCGCTCGGCGCTCAGCCCCTCGATCAGGCCGTCGTCGAGCGCTCCCGCCACGTGGAAGACCCCGGTTAGAGGGTGCTCCTCGGGCACCTCGGCGAGCAGCCGCTGCAGCTGGGCGCGGTCGGCGGCGTCGCAGGCGACCATGCTCACTTTCGCGCCCAGCTCCTGGAGTTCCGTGCACAGCTCCGCGGCGCCTGGTGCATCCAGGCCGCGGCGGCTGCTCAGCAGCAGGTGCTCGGCGCCGCGCTGCGCCAGCCAGCGCGCGAGGTGCCCGCCGAGCGCGCCGGTCGCGCCCGTCACCAACACCGTGCCCGTCGGAGCGTACGCGTCCGGTGCGGAGCTGGCGCCGAGTGGGGCTGGCAGCAGTCGGCTTGCGAACAGACCACCCGTGCGCACAGCCAGCTCCCGCTCGCGGCCTGCGCCCGAGCCGGCGCCCACCCCCGCATGCGAGCCCGAGCCGGCACGCGAGCCCGAGCCCGCGACGGCGAGCGCCGCGCACAGCCGCCCGAGCGCGCGCTGATCGGGCTCGGTGGGCAGATCGATGAGGCCGCCCCACCGTTCGGGCTCCTCCAGGGCAAGCACTCGTCCCAGACCCCACACCAGTGCTGCCGCCGGCGCCGTCAGGGGATCGCCGGGGCCCACCGACACCGCGCCCCGCGTCACGCACCACAGCGGCGCCGTCACCCCGGCCCTGCCAAGCGCCTGCATCAGCGCCAGCGTCTCCACCACGCCGGCGCGCAGGTCTTCGCGCTCGGTCTCGGCCTGCTGCTCGGGGGCACCGCCGATCGCCAGCAGCGAGAGCACACCGCTGATCTCCGACTCCGCCAGCTCCCCGAGATCGACAGCTTCCCGATCGACCTTCACCACCACGGCCCGCGCCCCATGCGATGCAAGCGCTTTGGTGACGGCCGCGGTCAGGTGCTCGTCCGAGCTGCCACCCTCCCCGACGGCCACCAACCAGGTGCCGCCGAGCACGCCAGCCGTGCGCTCGCCGAGCGGCGTCCACCGCAGCCGGTAGCGCCAGCGCTCGCCGCCGAAGCCCGGCCCCTGCTCGGCCTGCAGCCAGTAGCGCTCGCGCTGGAAGGCGTACAGCGGCAGCCCCACGCGCTGGGCGCCGGAGCCGTCGAACACCTGAGGCCACGCCACGGCGATGCCGCGTACCCAAAGCTCACCTACGCCCGCGAGCAGTGCGCGCGCCTCATCCTGGCCGGGGCGCAGCGTCGGCGCGGCGAGGATCGGCGCGCGCATCGCCACCGCCTGCGACCCACCGTCCGCGCCCGTCGCCTGATCAGCGCACTCCTCGACCATCGCGCTCAAGACGCCGCTCGGCCCCAGCTCCAGGAAGCTCCTCACGCCCTCCCTCAGCAGCGCGCCGGCGCCGTCGGCGAAGCGCACCGGCTCGCGCACGTGCCGCACCCAGTAGGCGGCGGTGCACAACTCTCCTTTTGAGGCCAGACCACCCGACAGGTTCGACACCAGCGGGATCCGCGGCTCGGAGAAGGACACCGCTTCGGCGACCCGCCCGAACTCCTCCAGCATCCCCTCCATCCGCGGAGAATGGAAGGCGTGGCTCACCCGCAGCCGCTTGGTTCGGGCGCCTCGCTGCTCCCACACCTCGACCAGCTCCGCCACCGCGTCCTCGTCGCCGGAGATCACCACCGAGCCGGGCGCGTTCACGGCTGCCAACGCCACCCGACTCTCCCAGCCGTCGAGCGCCGCGAGCGACTCCAGCACCTCCGCCTCCGGCGCGCCGATCGCCGCCATCGCGCCGCCATCGGGCAGCGCGCCCATCAGCCGGCCTCGCGCGGCCACCAGCCGGCAGGCGTCCTCCAGCGAGAAGACACCCGCCACGTGCGCCGCCGCCAGCTCACCGACCGAGTGGCCGATCAGGTAGTCGGGGCGCACGCCCCACGCCTCGAGCAGCCGGAACAGCGCGACCTCCAAGGCGAACAGTGCCGGCTGCGCCAGCGCCGTCTGGTCCAGCTCAGACCCCTCCCCGCCGAAGACAACCTCGCGCAGCGGGCGCTCCAGATGGGGGTCGAGCTGGGTGCAGACCTCCTCGAACGCTGCCGCGAACACCGGGAATGTCTTGTACAAATCACGACCCATACCAACGCGCTGAGCGCCCTGGCCGGTGAACAGGAACGCCAACTTCCCAGGGGTGGCAGCCTCACCGCTCCCGATCACACTCGCCGACTGCCCGCTACTGGCAAGCGCCTCGAGAGCCTCGAGCAGCTCCTCACGATCGCCGCCGAGCACGACCGCCCGATCCTCCAGTGTCGATCTGCCAGCCAGCGAGAGTCCCACGTCCGCGGTGGCGAGATCGGGATTCTCAACGATGTGCCCCCGCAGTCGTGCAGCCTGAGCACGCAACGCCGCCATACCTCTCCCCGAGATAACCCACGGCGCCATGTCGGTGCCGGCGGCGCGATCGGCGACGCCATCCTCGGGAGGCGCCTCCTCGATGATCGCATGCGCGTTGGTGCCGGAGATCCCGAACGAGGAGACGGCCGCCCGCCGCGGCTCCTCGCCCCGCGGCCACGGCACCTCCTCGGTGAGCAGCGCGACCGTGCCCGATGACCAATCGACCTCGCCGCTCGGCGCATCGACGTGCAGCGTCCGCGGCAACACGCCGTGGCGCAGCGCCTGCACCATCTTGATCACGCCCGCGGCGCCGGCGGCGGCCTGGGTGTGGCCGATGTTGGACTTGATCGAGCCCAACCACAGCGGGTGCCGCGCGTCGCGGTCGCGCCCGTAGGTCTCGAGCAGCGCCTGCGCCTCGATCGGATCGCCAAGCGTCGTGCCGGTGCCGTGGCCCTCGACCGCGTCGATCTGCGCCGCGCGCAGGCCGGCGCTCTGCAGCGCCTGCGCGATCAGCCGCTCCTGGGAGGGGCCATTGGGCGCCGTCAGCCCATTGCTCGCCCCGTCCTGGTTGATCGCGCTGCCGCGGATCACCGCCGCCACCGGGTGGCCATTGCGGCGCGCGTCGGAGAGCCGCTCCAGCAGCAGCACGCCGGCGCCCTCGGAGAAGCCGGCGCCGTCGGCCGCCGCCGCGAACGACTTGCAGCGGCCGTCGGGTGCAAGGTTGCGCTGGCGGCTGAACTGCGTGTAGACGCTCGGCGTCGCCAGCACCGTCACGCCGCCCGCCAGCGCCAGCCCGCACTCGCCCGCGCGCAGCGACGCGCACGCCAGGTGCAGCGCCACCAGCGAGGAGGAGCAGGCGGTGTCGATCGTCACTGCCGGGCCCTCGAACCCGAACGTGTAGGAGACCCTTCCCGACAGCACGCTGGCGCTGGCGCCGGTCCCGAGGTAGCCCTCGAGCTCGGCGGGGAGGGTGCGCAGCACAGTCGAGTAGTCGTGGTACATCTGCCCCGCAAACACGCCGGTGCGCCCGCCGCGCAGCGAGGCGGCGTCGATGCCGGCGTCCTCCAGCGTCTCCCACACCGCTTCCAGCAGCAGCCGCTGGTGGGGATCCATCGCTAGCGCCTCGCGCGGGCCGATCCCGAAGAAGCCGGCGTCGAACTCGGCCGCGTCGTGGACGAACCCGCCCTCGCGCGCATAGCTGGTGCCCGGGCGCTCGCCGTCGGGGTCGTACAGCCCATCGAGGTCCCAGCCACGGTCGTCGGGGAAGCCCGAGATCGCGTCGACGCCGCCCGCCACCAGCTCCCACAGCTGCTCGGGCGTGCGCACGCCGCCGGGGTAGCGGCAGCTCATCCCCACGATCGCGATCGGTTCGCGCTCGCGCTCGGCAATCGCGCCCAGGCGCCGGCGCGCCTTGCGCAGGTCGAGCGTGACCCGCTCGAGGTACTCGCGCAGCTTGCGCTCGGAGGCCTCAGACGCCGCCGACCCCCCGGGCCCGCGCTCGGAACCCGCCTCCCCCGGTGGCTGCTGCTCAGACGCCATCGCCCGGCTCCTCCCCGTCGAGCAGTTCGCGCTCGATCAACTCGAACAGCTCCTCGTCGCTCGCCGCGGCGAGATCCTCCGCGACCTCAGCGTCGTCGGACTCGGTGGCGATCGCATCGCCGGGTACGCCGGTGCCACCCTCGCCCGCGCTGCGCTTGCCCGGGCCGGTGAGCAGCGTCAGCAGGCGCTCGGCGAGCGCGGTGGCGGTTGGGTAGTTGAAGATCAGCGTCGTCGGCAGCCGCAGCCCGCTCTCGAACGCGAGGCGATTGCGCAACTCCACCGCCGCCAGCGAGTCGAACCCGAGCTCTTTGAAGACGCGCTCGGGGTCGATCGCCGTCGTCGAGGAGTGCCCCAGCACGAGCGCCACCTCGCGGCGCACGCACTCCAGCGCCGCCCCCGCGCGCTGCTCCTGCGGCAGGCCCCGCAGACGCTCGCGCAGACCGCCGCCGCCCTCGGTGCCCGCGCGACGCGCGGGCACGCGCACCAACCCCCGCAGCAGCGCCGGCAGCGCGCCGCTCCTGGCCCGCGCCTGCAGCGCGGCGAGGTCGAGGCCGACCGGCAGGACGGTCGCGAGGTCCAGGCCGCGCGTCGCGTCGAGCAGTTCCAGGCCACGCTCGCCGGAGAGCTCCACGACTCCCGCGCGCGCCATCCGTGAGTGGTCGGCCTCGCCCAGCTCGCTCATCATCCCGCCCGCCACGGCCCACGGTCCCCACGCCAGCGCGATGCCGGCCAGGCCCCGCGCCCGGCGCTCGGCCGCCAACGCCTCCAGGCAGCTGTTCGCCGCCGCGTAGTTGCCCTGGCCGGGGGCCCCGAACGTGGCCGCGCCGGAGGAGAACAGCACGAACGCGGAGAGCTCAAGGTCGGCGGTCAACTCGTGCAGGTGCAGCGCCCCGTCGAGCTTCGGCGCCAGCACCCGATCGAGCGCCGCCGGGCTCAGCGTCTCGATCGTGCCGTCCTCGAGCACCCCCGCCGCGTGCACGACCCCGCCCAGCGGCCACTCGGCCGGGAGCGCGTCGAGCACGGCCCGCAGTTGCTCGCGGTCGGCAGCGTCGCACTGCGCAATCGTCACCGCGGCGCCCAGTTCGGCGAGCTCGCGCTCCAGCTCGGGCGCGCCGTCGGCCTCGATCCCGCGGCGGCTGGTGAGCACCACGCTGCGCACGCCGTGCACACCTACCAGGTGCCGCGCCACCAGCCCGCCCAGCAGGCCGGTGCCGCCGGTGATCAGCACTGTGCGCTCGGGGTCAAACCAGGGGGCGTCGTCCGCGGTGGTGCGGTCAGGGGCCGATTCCCCGGCGTCCCCACCGGCCCCCGCGGTCCGCCCGACAGCGCCTCCCGGCTGCCCGGCCGCCGTCTGCGCAAGCCGCGCCAGCCGCGGAGCATACGCGCAGCCCGTGCGGATCGCCAGCTGGGGCTCGTCGGCCGCAAGGGCCGCGGACAGCGCCTGCGCGGAGTCCTCCTCCCCGTCGAGATCGACCAGCACGAAGCGGCCCGGGTGCTCCGACTGCGCCGAGCGGATCAGCCCCCACACTGCCGCCTGCGCGACGTCGGGCACGTCGGTGGGCGCCGCAGCGACCGCCCCGTGTGTGAGCAGCACCAGCTTCGCGTTGTCGAGCCGCTCCTCTGCCAGCCACTCCTGCACCAGCGCCAGCGTCCTGTGGGCCGTCAGATGGGCCGACTGCGCACGCGCGCCGGAGCCGTCCTCGCCCGCCGCCCCGCTTGCGCGCATCGCCGCAGCGCCGGCCGGCGCTGCGCAGTCGACCACCGTCCACTCCCCATCGTCGAGCGCGACGCCTGGCCCGACCTCGACTGGCACCCACTCGATCTGGAAGAGCGACTCACCCGCCGCGCGCGCGCCGCCCGCCGCTTCCAGCTGCTCGCTCGATACCGGGCGCGCACTCAGCTCTCTCACCGTGGCGAGCAGCTGCCCATCCTCGCCGGCGAGCGTCAGCGACAGCCCGTCATCCTCCGTCGTCACCAGCCGCGCACGCAGCCGTGACGCGCCGGTGGCGTGCAGGCTCACGCCGCTCCAGGAGAACGGCAGCCGCGGCGCGTCCCCGCCCTCCGACTCCGGGTCCTCACGCAGCGCCGCCGCGTGCAGCGCGGCGTCGAGCAACGCCGGATGCATACCAAAGCGTCGCGCGCCCGACTCGTCCGGCAGCGTCACCTCGGCGAAGGTCTCCTCGCCGCGCCGCCACATCCGGCGCAGGCCCTGGAACAGCGGACCGTATTCGAGGCCGAGCTCTGCGAGGCGCTCGTACAGGCCGTCGAGCTCGACCGCGACGGCGCCCTCGGGAGGCCATACCCCGCCATTCAGTCCGGCCCAAGCCTCGACTGCTGGCACGCCGGCGCCATCCGCCGCCTCAACACGATCGAGCTCGCGGGGAGCGAGCATGCCGGCGGCGTGGCGGATCCAGGCGCGCCCCTCGCCGCGTGAGTGGATCTCCACCTCTCTGCAGCCCGACTCGTCCGGCTCGCCGAGCGCGAGTTGGATCTGCGTCGCGCCCGTCTCGTCGAGCACCAGCGGCGCCTCCAGCACCAGCTCGCGCAGCGATTCGCAGCCGACGTGGGCGCCCGCGTGCAGCGCCAGCTCGACGAACGCGGTGCCGGCCAGCACGACCCTCCCGAGCACGGCGTGGTCGGCAAGCCAAGGGTGGGTGCCCAACGCGAGGCGGCCGGTGAACAGCCAGCTCTCGCCGCCCGCCAGCGGGACCGCCGCGCCGAGCAGCGGGTGTTCGGCCGGCGCCTGCCCGGCCGCCGTCACGCCGCCCCCGCCCGTGGAGGACTCCAGCCAGTAGCGCTCGCGCTGGAAGGCGTACCCGGGCAGCCCCACACGACTTGCGCCCGGCCCCTCGCACACCGCACCCCAGTCCACGCTCACGCCCCGCACCCAGAGCGCGCCGAGGCCCGCGAACAGCGCCCGCGGCTCGGCCTGGCCGGCGCGCAGCAGCGGCGCCGCTGACACCGAGGAGGAGGAGGAGGAGGAGGAGGAGGAGCCATTGTCCTGGTGCTGCTCGGCCGCGCACTCGCCGACCATCGCGCTCAGCACCCCGTCGGGCCCCAGCTCCAGGAAGCTCCGCACGCCCTCGCCCAGCAGCCAGCGCACGCCGTCGGCGAAGCGCACCGTCTCGCGGGCCTGGCGCACCCAGTACCCGGGTGTGCACAGCTCCCCGCTCGACGCCAGCGCCCCGGAGATGTTCGACACCAATGGAATCCGCGGCTCCTCGAAGGCGACCCCCGCCGCAACCTGCTCGAACTCCTCCAGCATCGCCTCGATCCGCGGCGAGTGGAAGGCGTGGCTGACCCGCAGCCGCTTGGTCGGCGCGCCCCGCTCCCGCCATACACAGGCGAGCTCCATCACCGCCTCCTCGTCGCCGGAGATCACCGCCGCGCCAGGCGCGTTGACCGCGGCGAGCGCCACCCGTCCCGCGCCGCCGTCGATCGCGGCGAGCGACTCCAGCAGCTCCTCGGCGGGGGCGCCGACCGCGACCATCGCACCGCCCGCCGGCAGCGCCCCCATCAGCCGCCCGCGCGCCGCCACCAGCCGGCAGGCGTCCTGCAGCGAGAAGACGCCCGCGACGTGCGCCGCCGCCAGCTCGCCCACCGAGTGGCCGATCAGGAAATCGGGGCGCACGCCCCACGCCCGCACCAGCGCGAACAGCGCCACCTCCAGCGCGAACAGCGCCGGCTGAGCGAGCGCCGTGCCGTCGAGCGGGCCGCCGGCTCCGTTGGACGCCTCCGAGGCGCCCGCCTCGAACACGATCTCGCGCAGCGAGCAGCCCAAGTCGGGGTCGAGATGGGCGCATGCCTCGTCGAAGGCGTCGCGGAACACCGGGAACGCCTCGTAGAGCCCGCTGCCCATGCCGGCACGCTGAGCGCCCTGGCCGGTGAACAGGAAGGCTGTCCGCCCACCGGCGGCCACGCCACGCAGGACGTTTGCGGAGCCGCCCTCGCCGGCCACCGCCGCCAGGCCCTCCAACAGCTGCTCGCGATCTTGGGCCGGCAGGGAGTCAACCGGCGACGAGTCGACTTGCGAAGACCCGATCGGTGAAGACTCCGCCAGTACGACCGCGCGATCCTCGAGCGCCGCGCGCGCCGCCAGCGAGCGCGCGACGCCGGCCGGATCGAGCTCGGGGGCTTCGGCGAGGAAGCGCTGCAGTTGCGCGGCCTGCGCCCTCAGCCCATCGCGGCCGCGGCCGGAGACGATCCACGGCAGGCCGGCCGGCGCCCGTGACTCGCGAGCCGATCCAGCTCCGCCGCCGCGCGCCTGCTCGACCGCGCCCTCGCGGCCGGCGGCCGGCGCCTCTTCGAGAATCACGTGGGCGTTCGTGCCGCTCACTCCGAACGAGGAGATACCAGCGCGCCGCGGCCGCCCGCCCGTCCGCCATGGCTGCTCCTCGGTGAGCAGCGCGACCGCGCCCGAGGACCAATCGACCTCCCCGCTGGGCCGCTCCACGTGCAGCGTTCGCGGCAGCCGTTCGTGGCGCAGCGCCATCGCCATCTTGATCACGCCCGCGACCCCCGCCGCCGCCTGCGTGTGGCCAATGTTCGACTTGATCGACCCCAGCCACAGCGGGCGCTCCGGCGGACGCTCCCGGCCGTATGTCGCCAGCAGCGCCTGCGCCTCGATCGGATCGCCCAGGCGCGTGCCCGTTCCATGCCCCTCCACGGCATCGACCTCGGCGCCCGACACGCCGGCGAGCGCCAGCGCGCGCTGGATCACGCGCTGTTGGGAGGGCCCGTTCGGTGCCGTCAGTCCGTTGCTGGCGCCATCCTGGTTGACCGCGCTGCCCCGCACCAGCGCCAGCACCCGGCGACCGTTGCGCTGGGCATCCGAGAGGCGCTCCAGCGCCAGTACGCCCACGCCCTCGCCCCAACCGGTTCCATCCGCCCCATCCGCGAACGCCTTGCACCGCCCATCCGGCGCCAGACCACGCTGACGGCTGAACTCCACGAACAGACCCGGGGTCGCCATCACCGTCACACCGCCCGCCAGCGCCAGCGTGCACTCCCCCGCACGCAACGACTGGCACGCCCAATGCAGCGCCACCAACGAGGAGGAGCAGGCCGTATCGACCGTCACCGCCGGGCCCTCCAAGCCAAACGTGTACGCCACCCGCCCCGACACCACGCTGCCCGCGGCGCCCGTACCCAGATAGCCCCCGAGCTCCTCCGCCACCTGCCCCGACAGACCCGAGCCGTAGTCGCGCATATTGATCCCCGCGAACACCCCGCTCTGGCTGCCGCGCAGCGAATGCGGGTCGATGCCCGCGTCCTCAAGCGTCTCCCAGCACACCTCCAACAGCAGCCGCTGCTGCGGATCCATCGCCAGCGCCTCGCGCGGGCCGATCCCGAAGAAGGCCGCGTCGAACTCGCTCGCGTCATACAGGAACCCACCCTCCCGCGCATAGCTCGTTCCTGCACGATCGGGGTCGGGGTCGTACAGCCCCTCCAGGTCCCACCCGCGATCTGCCGGGAACCTCCCGATCGCATCCCCGCCGCTCGCCAGCAGCTCCCACAACTCCTCCGCGGAGGCCACCCCACCCGGCAGGCGGCAGCCGATTCCCACGATCGCCACCGGCTCATCGACCGGCCCGAGCACCGACACCGCGCCCGCCCCCGCGTCTGAGGGAGCTCCCACGATCTCGCCCAGCAGATGCCCGGCCAGCACAGCCGGCGTCGGGTGGTCGAACACCAGACTGCTCGCCAGCCGCAGGCCCGTCACCACCGCGAGCCGGTTGCGCAGTTGCACCGCGGCGAGCGAGTCGAAGCCGAGATCCCTGAACGTCCGTCCGTCCTGCACCGCCTCCGGCGATGCGTGCTCCAACACGGCCGCCGCCTGCTCGCGCACCAGCTCGAGCACCGCGCGCTCGCGCTCCCCCTCCGGCATCCCGGCCAGACGGGCCGCCAGAGTGCCCTCCACCCCGCCGCGCCCGCCACCGGTGCGCGCCGCGATCGCCTGCGTGACCTCCGCCAGCTCCCCCAGCAGCGCGGGCGCACGCACGAGCTCGACCTGCGCAAGCAGCTGCTCCCAATCGACATCGGCGAGCACCACACCCGACTCTCCACGATCGAGCACATCCCGCAACCCGGCGAGCGCCAGCGCGGCGGGCATCGGCCGCATCCCGCCCCCGTGCAGACGCTCACCGACAGCGGCCGCCATCCCCGCACCGGCCCACGGACCCCACGCCACCGCGCTGCCCACCAGGCCGCGATTGCGACGAAACTCCGCCAGCGCATCCAGGAACGCGTTCCCCGCCGCATAGGCGCCCTGCCCGCCGCCGCCCAGCGTTGCCGCGATCGACGAGAACAGCACGAACGCGTCCAGCTCCAACCCCTCCGTCAACTCGTGCAGATGCCACGCCGCGTCCACCTTCGCGCGCAACGCGTGCTCGAGACGCGCGACCGTCAACCCGTCGATCAACCCGTCATCCGACACGCCCGCCAAATGGAAGATGCCGGAGAGGGGATGCTCCTCGGGCACTGCGGCCAGCAGCCGCTCGAGCTGCTCGCGCTCAGTCGTATCGCATGCGACCACGCTCACCTGCGCACCGAGCGCCTTGAGCTCGCCGACGAGCTCCACCGCACCGGGCGCATCCAGCCCGCGACGGCTCGCCAGCAGGAGATGCTCCGCGCCACGCTCCACCAGCCAGCGCGCGAGCTGCGCACCCAAAGCGCCCGTCCCACCGGTCACCAGCACCGTGCCCCGTGGCGCATACCCCTGCTCGGTGCGCCCCCCGCCCCGCGGAGCGCGCACCAGCCGGCTGGCGAACACCCCCGCGGCGCGCACCGCCATCTCGCTCTCACCATCGCTGGCCCCGAGCGCCCCGCACAGGCGCTCGAGCGCACGTTCGTCGAGCTCCACCGGCAGATCGACCAGGCCACCCCAGCGGGCCGGCTCCTCCAGGGCGAGCACCCGGCCCAGTCCCCAAACCGGTGCCGCCGCCGGCGCTGTCAGCAAATCTCCGGACCCAACTGACACGGCTCCCTGCGTCACACACCACAGCGGCGCCGTCACACCTGCCGCCCCGAGCGCCTGCATCAACGCCAACGTCTCCACTGCACCGGCGCGCAGGTCGCCGTTCTCAGTCCCGCATGCCAGCAACGAGAGCACGCCGCTGATGCCTGACTCCGGCAACTCCCCGGGATCGAGCTCGTCCCGATCGACTTCCACCACGACGGTGCTCGCCCCATGCGCCGCGAGCGTCTCCGCGACGGCGGCGACCGCCGGATCCTCAGAGCATCCGGTCCGCGCGACCACCAGCCAGACACCCGTGAGAGCTTCCGCGCCGCCTTCGCCGAGCGGCGTCCACCGCAAGCGGTAGCGCCAGCCGTCGGCGACCGAGCGCTCTCCACCGGATCCGGCCGCCGGATCGGCCTCCAGCCAGTAACGCTCACGCTGAAACGCGTACGGCGGCAGCCCCACCCGCCGGGCGCCCGATCCCGCGAACACCTCGCCCCAATCCACGCCCACGCCGTGCGCCCACAGCTCGCCCACGCCGGTGAGCAGCGAGCGAGCCTCGGGACCGCCCGTACGCAGCGTTGGCGCCGTGACCACCGGCGCCCGGCCCTCGGCCTCGGACTCGCCGTCCACGCACTCCTCGACCATCGCGCTCAGCACCCCATCCGGACCCAGCTCCAGGAAGCTCCGCACGCCCTCCCCGAGCAGCCACTCGACGCCGTCCGCAAACCGCACCGGCTCGCGCACGTGGCGCACCCAGTACGCGGGCGTGCACAACTCCTCTGCCGAGACCACGCCGCCCAAGAGATTCGACACCAGCGGGATCCGCGGCTCGCCGAAGGACACCGTCTCCGCGACGCGCCGGAAGTCGTCCAGCATCGCGTCCATCCGCGGCGAGTGAAACGCGTGGCTGACACGCAGGCGCTTGGTCCGCGCCCCGCGCCGCCTCCACACCTCCACCAGCTCCGCCACCGCGTCCTCGTCGCCGGAGACGACCACCGCGGCGGGCGCGTTGACCGCCGCCAGCGCCACCCGCTGCTCCCAGCGATCGAGCGCCGCGAGCGACTCCAGCACCTCCTCCTCACGGGCACCGATCGCCGCCATCGCGCCACCGGCCGGCAGCCCGCCCATCAACCGCCCCCGGGCCGCCACCAGCCGGCAGGCATCCTCGAGTGTGAGCACACCCGCCACGTGCGCCGCCGCCAGCTCACCGACCGAGTGGCCGATCAGGTAGTCGGGGCGCACGCCCCACGCCTCGACCAGGCGGTAGAGCGCGACCTCGAGCGCGAACATGGCCGGCTGCGCCAGCTCCGTGCCGTCCAGCGGGGTCTCCTCCGGCGCGGTCTCGTTCACGACGGCCACGTCCGGCGCGGTGCCGTCCAGCGCGGTGCCGTCCAGCGCATCCGCGCCGCCGGCGCGCTCGCCGGAGGGGCTCTCCTCGCCGAACACAGCCTCCCGCAGCGAGCGGCCCAGGTGGGAGTCCAACTGCACGCACACCTCGTCGAAGGCCTCGCGGAACGCCGGGAATGTGTTGTACAAATCGCGGCCCATACCAACGCGCTGAGCACCCTGGCCGGTGAACAGGAACGCCAGGCGCCGATCCTCGGTGTCGCGGCCCCGCGGCACACCTTCCAGCGGCTCGCCGGCGGCGAGCGCGCCGAGACCATCCAGCAGCTCTCCACGATCCCCACCCAGGAGCACCACGCGATCCTCCAGCGCCGCGCGAGCGCTCAGCGAGAGCCCCACGTCGATCGCCTCGAGCTCGGGGTCCCGGGCCATAGCCTCGCGCAGGCGCCGCGCCTGCCCGCGCAGGCCCTCCCCGCCGCGACCGGAAAGCACCCACGGCAGCACGCCGGCGCTCGCCGGCCCGCGGACGAACGCGGGGTCACCCGGGGGCGCCTCTTCGAGGATCACGTGCGCGTTGGTGCCGCTCACCCCGAACGAGGAGACCCCCGCGCGACGCGGCCTGCCATTCGGCTCCCACGGCTGCTCCTCGGTGAGCAGCGCGACCGCGCCCGAGGACCAATCGATCTGGCTGCTCGGCTGCCGCGCGTGCAACGTCCGCGGCAGCCGGCCGTGGCGCATCGCCATCACCATCTTGATCACGCCCGCGACCCCGGCGGCCGTGACGGCGTGGCCGATGTTCGACTTGATCGACCCCAGCCACAGCGGCGCGTCCCCGGGCCGATCGCGGCCATAGGTCGCCAGCAGCGCCTGCGCCTCGATCGGATCGCCGAGCATCGTCCCGGTTCCGTGGCCCTCGACCGCGTCGATCTCCCGCGGCTCCAGCCCGGCGTTCGCCAACGCCTGCATGATCACCCGCTGCTGGGCGGGCCCATTCGGCGCCGTCAAACCATTGCTGGCGCCATCCTGGTTGACCGCGCTGCCCCGCACCACGCCCAGCACGGGATGACCGTTGCGTCGTGCGTCGGAGAGACGCTCCAGCAGGAGCACGCCAACGCCCTCGCTCCAGCCCGTCCCGTCGGCGCCGTCGCCGAAGGACTTGCAGCGCCCATCCGGTGCCAGGCCGCGCTGGCGCGCGAACTCCACGAACGCATCGGGAGACGCGATGACCGCGACGCCGCCCGCGAGCGCCAGCGTGCACTCGCCCCCGCGCAGCGCCCCACAGGCGAGGTGCAACGCGACCAGCGAGGATGAGCACGCCGTGTCCACCGATACCGCCGGGCCCTCCAGGCCGAGTGTGTAAGCGACCCGCCCCGAGACGACGCTGCCGAGGTTGCCCGTCATGCGGTAGCCCTCGAGGCTAGCCCCGTGGGTGGACCCGATCCCGTAGCCGCTGACGCCGACGCCCGCGAAGACGCCTGTCTGGGTGTCCTTGACCGACAGCGGATCGATCCCGGCGTCCTCCAGCGCCTCCCAGCACACTTCCAGGAAGAGACGCTGCTGGGGATCCATCGCCAGCGCCTCCCGCGGGCTGACCCCGAAGAAGGCCGCATCGAACTCCCCGGCGTCATACAGGAACCCGCCCTCACGCGCGTAGCTGGTGCCCGGATGGTCGGGGTCGGGGTCATACAGTCCCTCCAGATCCCAGCCGCGATTGACGGGGAACGACCCGATCGCGTCGCCACCGGCGGCGAGCAGCTCCCACAGCTCCCGCGCCGATCTGACGGGGCCCGGATAGCGACAACCGATCCCGACGATCGCGATCGGTTCGCCCAGCCGCGGCGCCGCGCGCACCAGCGCCCGCGCGCCGGTGGGAGCGCCGTCGACCTCGGCCAGCAGGTGACGGGCCAGCTGGGCCGTGCTCGGGTGGTCGAATACGACGGTGCCCGGCAGCCGCAGCCCGGTTGCCACCCCCAGCTCGCTCGCGAGCTGCACCGCCGCGCGCGAATCGAACCCGAGCTCCTTGAACGTCTGGCGCACCCGCACCGCCTGTGCCGTGGAGTGCCCCAGCACCGAGGCCACGTGCGCGCGCACGAGCTCCAGCACCACGCGCTCGCGCTCGCCCTCGGCGACATCCGCGAGCCGCTCGGCCAGCAGTCCGCCGCCGGCGAGCGCCGGCGACGGCGCGCGCTGGAGCCACCGATCGGCGGCCGCCTGCCCATGCCGTTCGGCCGCCAGCCAGTAGCGCCGGCGCTGGAACGCATAGGAGGGCAGCGCGACCATGGGCTCCGGCGAGCGCCCGAGCACCGCACTCCAATCGACGCTCGCGCCGTGCGCCCACGCCTCGGCAACCGACGCCAGGAACCGCTGGGGCCCGCCCTCACCGCGGCGCAGCGTGCCGATCGCGGCGACGTCGGAGCCGGTGGCCGGCGGCTCCTCCACGCCGGCCTGCTCCGCCGCCGAGGCTTGGTCGATGCTTTCCCGCAGCCCGACCGTCAGCACCGGATGGGGGCTGATCTCCACGAAGATCCGCCTGCCCGACGCCAACAGTGCGCTCGTCGCCGGCTCGAACTGGACGGTCTCGCGCAGGTTGCGGTACCAGTACTCGGCATCCAGCGCCGCGGTGCTCATCGGCCCCGCGGCGACCGTCGAGTGGAACGGGATCTCCCCTTCCCGTGGCTCGATCCCCGCGCAGCCCTCCAGCAGTTGCTCGCGCACCGCCTCGACCTGCGCGGAGTGCGCCGCGTAGTCAACCGCGATCCTGCGCGCCCGCACACCGCTCGTCTCGCATTGCGCGAGCAGCTCATCCAGCGCCCGCGGATCGCCGGAGACGACCACCGAGCGAGGGCCGTTCACGGCCGCGATCGCCACCCGCTCCCCGAACCGCTCCGTCCACGTCTTCGAGCTCCCGCGGCCCGAGCGCGACCGACACCATCCCGCCCTGACCCGCGAGGCCGGCCAGCGCCCGGCTGCGCAGCGCGATCACCCGCGCCGCGTCCTGGAGCGACAGGCCGCCGGCCACGCACGCCGCCGCGATCTCGCCCTGGGAGTGACCGACGACGACGTCCGGGCGCACCCCCAGCGAGCGCCACAAGCCGGCGAGCGAAACCATCACCGCGAACAGCGCCGGCTGCACCACGTCCACCCGCTCCAGGCCGGGCGCACCCCGCTCGCCCCGCAACACATCCTCGACTCGCCACCCCACGAACGGCTCGAGCGCATCGCCGCAGCGCGCGAGCTCGCGCGCGAAGACCGGGGAGCACTCCAGCAAGTCGACCGCCATCCCCTCCCACTGCGAGCCCTGTCCGGGGAACAGGAACACGACCCCGCCACCGCCCGCGGCCACCGAGCCCCGCACCACGTTGGCGGCCGGTTCGCCGGCGGCCAACGCGCTCAGACCGTCGAGCAGTTGCTCGCGGCCGGTGCCCACGATCGCCGCGCGCTGCTCGAGTTGGGCACGAGCGTGTAGCGCGTGCGCCACCTCGGTCGCCTCGAGCTCCGCGGAGTCCGCGAGGAATCGCCCCAGCCGCTGCGCCTGCGCGCCCAGGCCGCCCTCGCCGCGAGCCGACACCAGCCACGGGATCGCGCCCGTCAGCGCCGGCGTCGGCTGGCCATCCTGGTCGTGCGCGGGGGCAGACGCGGGGACGACCCCCGACGAGCCATCCCGGTCGTGCACGGCGGCAGGCGCGGCGACGGCCCCCGACGAGCCATCCCGGTCGTGCGCGGAGACGGGCGCAGGCGCGGCCGCCGGCGCCTCCTCGAGGATCAGGTGTGCGTTGGTGCCACTGACCCCGAAGGAGGAGATTCCCGCCCGGCGCGGCCTACCGTTGGGCTGCCACAGCTGCTCCTCGGCGAGCAGCGCAACCGCACCGGTCGACCAGTCGACCTGGCTCGACGGGAGCTCGAGGTGCAGCGTCCTCGGCAGCCGCTCGTGCTGGAGGGCCATCACCATCTTGATCACTCCAGCGACGCCGGCCGCCGCGGCGGCGTGCCCGATGTTGGACTTGATCGAGCCCAGCCACAGGGGGGCGTCCGCGGGGCGCTCGCGGCCGTACGTCGCCAGCAGCGCCTGCGCCTCGATCGGGTCACCGAGCGTGGTGCCGGTCCCGTGCGCCTCGACCGCATCGACCTCGCCCGGAGTGAGGCCGGCGTTGGCAAGTGCCTGCAGGATCACCCGCTCCTGGGAGGGCCCATTCGGCGCGGTCAAACCGTTGCTGGCCCCGTCCTGGTTGACCGCGCTGCCGCGCAGCACCCCGAGGATCCGATGGCCGTGGCGTCGCGCGTCGGAGAGCCGCTCGAGCAGCAGCACGCCGACGCCCTCGCTCCAGCCGGTGCCGTCGGCGGCGTCGCTGAAGGACTTGCAGCGCCCGTCGGGTGCCAGGCCGCGCTGGCGGCTGAACTCCGTGAACAGCCCCGGCGTCGCCATCACGCTCACCCCGCCCGCGAGCGCCAGCGAGCATTCTCCCTGGCGCAGCGCGTTGGCCGCCAGGTGCAGCGCCACCAGCGAGGAGGAGCACGCGGTATCGACCGACACCGCCGGGCCCTCCAAGCCGAAGGTGTACGCCACGCGGCCGGAGACGACGCTCGCGATGCTGCCGGTCAGCAGATACCCCTCGAGTTCCTCCGCGCCGGCGCTGGTGAGCGAGGCGCCAACCCCGTAGCCGCTCGCACCGACGCCCGCAAACACGCCGGTTTGGCTGCCGCGCAGTGAGGTTGGGTCGATCTCCGCGCGCTCGATCGCCTCCCAGCAGACCTCCAGCAGCAGCCGCTGCTGCGGATCCATCGCCAGCGCCTCGCGCGGGCTGATGCCGAAGAACTCCGCGTCGAACTCGTCGGCGCCGTCGAGGAAGCCCCCTGCGAGCACGTAGCTCGAGCCCGGGCGCTCGGGGTCGGGGTCGTACAGCGTCCCGAGGTCCCAGCCCCGATCCGTGGGGAAGCCGGCGATCGCGTCGCCGCCGGCGGCGAGCAGCTTCCACAGCTCCTCGGGCGAGCGCACCCCGCCCGGAAAGCGACAGCCCATCCCCACGACCACGACCGGCTCGCCGGTCGCGCCCGCGCGCGCCGGCAGTCGCACCGCCCCCTGCTCGTCGAGCGCCTCGGCGATCAGGAACCTCGCCAGCGCGGTGGGCGTGGGATGGTCGAACACCAACGTCGCGGTCAGCCGCAGGTCGCACTCCGCCGCTAGGCGGTTGCGCAGCTCGACCGCGGCAAGCGAGTCGAGGCCGAGATCTTTGAACGCTTGCTCGGGGGCGACGGCCTGCGCCGAGGCGTGGCCGAGCACCGCCGCGGCATGCTCGCGCACCAGCTCCAGCACGGTGCGCTCGCGCTCCTCCGGCGCCAGCTCGGCAAGCCTACGCGCAAGCGAGTCGCGTGCGCGCGCCGGGCCCGCGCGGCGCGTGGAGGGAGCGCGCACCAGCTCGCCCAACAGCGACGGCAGATTCTGCTCGCGCGCGGCGATGCGCAGCGCGCCAAGGTCGAGGGCGACCGGCAGCAGCGCGGGGCGGTCGAGCTCCAGCGCGGCGTCGAGCAGCTCCAGACCCTGCTCGGGTGAGAGCGCTTTGATCCCTGCGCGGGCCATCCGCTCGCGGTCGCGTTCGCTCAGTTGCCGCGCCATCCCCGCTTGCGCCCATGGGCCCCAGGCCAGCGACGTCGCGGAAAGGCCCCGCGCGCGGCGGTATGAAGCGAGCGCGTCGAGCGAGGCGTTGGCGGCCGCGTACGCGGACTGCCCAGCACCGCCCAGCGTTCCCGCCATCGAGGAGAAGAGCACGAATGCACGCAGATCGAGATCCTCCGTCAGCTCGTGCAGATGCCACGCCCCCGCGACCTTGGGGGCAAGCACGCCCTGCAGTCGCTCCTGCGTCAGACCGTCGAGCAAGCCGTCGTCGAGCACGCCGGCGGCGTGCACGACCGCGGCGAGCGGATGCTCCGCGTCGATCCGCTTCAACAGCCGCTTCACCTGCTTGCGCTCAGCGATGTCGCACGCGACCACGGTCACGCTCGCAGCCAACCCGCCCACGCCATCGCCCAACCCGCTTACGCTTGCGCCCAGCTCCTCCAGCTCCCTTACCAACTCGGCCGCGCCCTCGGTCTCCGGGCCCCGGCGGCTCGCCAGCAGCAGGTGACGCACGCCGTGACGCTCCACCAAATGGCGCGCGACCAGCGCACCCAAACCACCAGTGCCACCCGTGACCAGCACCGTCCCCTCACCACCCAGCGGCGGCGTGGGAATCCGCAACACGTTCTTGCCCACATGCCGCGCCTGACTCATGAAACGCAAAGCGTCAACCGCCTCGCCGGCGTCCCACACCCTCACCGGCAGACCCTCCAGGGCACCCGCCTCGAACAGCGCCACCAGCTCTTTGAGCATCTCCTGGATGCGATCCTGGCCCGCCTCGACCAGATCAAACGCCTGATAGCGAACGCCCGGGAACGCAGCCCCGATCTCCTCCGCGTCGCGGATGTCGGTCTTGCCCATCTCCAGGAAGCGGCCACCCTCGCCCAACAAGCCCAGCGAGGTATCGACGTACTCGCCCGCCAGCGAGTTCAACACCACGTCCACGCCTGCGCTCTTCACCATGTCCACCCCAGCACCCGCGAACCGCTCCCCGAACTCCAGGCTCCGCGAGGAGGCGATGTGCTCTCGATCCAGCCCCATCCCTTCGAGCACACCCCACTTGCCCTCACTCGCCGTCGCGAACACCTCCAACCCCAGCTGCCGGGCGAGCTGCACTGCGGCGATCCCCACACCACCCGCAGCAGCGTGCACCAGCACCCGTTCACCCTTTTGCGCGTTCGCCAGATCGACCAGGCCGTAGTAAGCCGTCAGGAACACGATCGGCGCCGACGCCGCCCGCGACCACGACCACCCCTCCGGGATCCGCACCAACAAACGCTGGTCGGCAGCCGCGACCGACCCGAACGCGCCGTCCAGCAGCCCCATCACCCGGTCGCCGACCACCAGGTCGGTCACATCCGGGCCAACCTCCAACACCACACCAGCACCCTCGCCGCCGACCGAGGCCTCGCCGGGGTACATCCCCAGCGTGATCAACACATCGCGAAAGTTCACCCCCGCCGCGCGCACCCCCACCCGCACCTCACCCACACCAAGCTCACCGCCGCCGGCGCCCTCACCACTCACCACACGGAGGTCCTCCAGCACACCCCCACCACCACTCACACCAAGCCTCCAGCCACCGGCCTCACCACTGCTCTCGACACCCACCCCACGGCCCACCGCCAACCCGCCATCCACCACGGCGCGTGCCAACCGCGGCACGAACAACCCACCACCACGCACGGCCACCTCAGGCTCACCCAGCCGTAACGCCTCCGCGATCACACCCCGCGCCTGGCCCACGCCACCCACACCCCGGGCCAACCCCTCGCCATCGACAGCCCGCTCAAGCCCCGCGCCATCCACATTCCGCGGCGCCCCCTCGCCGTCAACGTCCACCAACACAAACCGCCCCGGGTGCTCCGCCTGAGCCGCGCGCACCAACCCCCACACACCGCCGCCGGCCGGGTCGTCCACGCCCTCGCCCGCGACGCTCACCGCGCCGCGCGTCACCACCACCAGCGGGCCGTCCGCGGACCGCTCGTCATCCAGCCAACTCTGCACGGCCTCCAAGACGCGGCTCACACCACCCAACACACCCTTCACATCCGTGGCACCGCTGCCGCAATCCACCACCACGGCATCTGGCACTTCGACTGTTTCATCCTCACCCCCGCTCACCGCCATCCACTCCACGGCGAATAGGGCATCCCGGGTGGCGCCGAGGTCGCCGGCGGGGGCCGCCCGCAGCGCCAGCGACTCGACCGAGGCGACCGGCCGGCCCTCGCCGTCGGCAACGCTCAGCGCCAGCGTGTCCTCGCCCGCCCGCACCAGACGGACGCGCAGCGCCGAGGCGCCGGCGGCGTGCAGCTTCACCCCGCTCCACGAGAACGGCAGTCGCGTCGCCGGGCCACTGTCACCATCCCCGCCGGCCGAGGCCCCGGCGGCGACGGCGTGCAGCGCCGCATCAAGCAGCGCGGGGTGCAGGCTGAAGGCAGTGGCTTCCCGCTGCTGGCGCTCCGACGGTGCGACCTCGGCGAAGAGCTCCTCACCGCGCCGCCACACGCCCCGCAGCCCCTGGAACTCGGGGCCGTACTCGAGACCCGATGCCGCCAGTTGGTCGTAGAGCTCGCCGATCGCGACCTCGACCGCGCCCGCGGGCGGCCATGCCTCACCACCCAGCTGCTCGCCCGTGGGAGGCCATGCTTCGCCCACCGACCGCTCCCCCGCGATCGGCTCGCCTGCCGCGACCGGCTCGCGCGGGGCCAGCACCCCGGTGGCGTGACGCGTCCAGGTGGTCCCGCCTGTATCCCGCGCGGTGCCGGCGCCCTCGACCCGGGCATGGACGCCGACTGCTCTCGCACCCGATTCGTCGGGCGCCCCCACCAGCAGCTGCACCTGCACGGCCTCACCCTCGCGCAGCACGAGCGGCGCCTGCAGCGTCAGCTCCCGCACGAGGCCACAGTCGAGCTGCTCACCGGCGTGCAGCGCCAGCTCGAGCAGCGCCGTGCCCGGCAGCAGCGCGACGCCCGCCACGACGTGGTCGGCAAGCCAGGGGTGCGTCTCCAGCGACAGGCGGCCGGTGAAGATCCACTCCTCGCCATCCGCCAGTGCCACCGCGGCGCCGAGCAGCGGGTGCTCGACCCGTCCCAGGCCCACCGCGCTCGCGTCCGCCCGCGGGCCCGCCTGCTTACGCCAGTAGCGCTCGCGCTGGAACGCGTAGGTGGGCAGCTGCGCAGGACGGGCGTAGGTGGGCAGCTGCGCGGGACGGGCGGGGTGGGCGGGGCTCCCAAACACGCGGCTCCAATCGACGCCGGCGCCCCGTACCCAGATTGCGCCGAGCGCGGCAAGCAGCGCGCGGGCCTCGGGCTGGCCGTCACGCAACACCGGCGCTGCGAACACGTCGCCGCCCACGCACTCGTGAGCCATCGCACTCAACACGCCATCCGGCCCCAACTCCAGGAAGCTCCCTACACCCTCCTCATACAGCCACCGCACACCGTCCGCAAACCGCACCGCCTCACGCACATGACGCACCCAATATCCCGCGCTGCACAACTCCTCACCCGCGGCCAGACCACCCGACACGTTCGACATCAGCGGAATCTGCGGCTCACCGAACGACACTCTCTCTGCGACCCGTTCGAACTCCTCCAGCATCCCCTCCATCCGCGGCGAGTGAAATGCATGCGACACACGCAGTCGCTTCACCTTGCGACCCCGCTCCTCCCACACGCCCGCCAGCTCCAGCACCGCATCCTCATCACCTGAGAGCACCACCGACGAGGGGCCATTCACAGCTGCGAGCGCCACCCGACCCTCAAAGCCGGACATGGACTCAAGCGCCTCCTCCTCTTCCGCCGCGATCGCGACCATCGCCCCGCCGGCAGGCAGCGCGCCCATCAATTGGCCGCGGGCCGCAACCAGGCGGCAGGCGTCCTCCAACGAGAAGACCCCCGCCACGTGCGCGGCCGCCAGCTCCCCGACCGAGTGGCCGATCAGGAAGTCGGGACGCACACCCCACGCCTCCACCAGTCGATAAAGCGCGACCTCGAGCGCGAACAACGCCGGCTGCGCCAGCTCCGTCCCGTCCAACACCGACTCGCCCTCGAACACAACCTCCCGCAGCGAGCGCCCCAACTGCGGGTCCAGCTGCGCGCATACCTCGTCGAACGCCGCCGCGAACACCGGGAACGCCATATGCAAATCTCGGCCCATACCAACCCGCTGTGCGCCCTGGCCGGTGAACAGGAAGGCCAGCCGCCCCCCCTGCGAAGCAGCCCCCCGCACAACGTCCTTCGACGTTCGATCGTCGGCCAGAGCGACGAGACCATCCCGCAGCTCCGCATCGTTCCCGCCGAGCACGACTGCACGGTGCTCCAGCAGCGGGCGGCCCGCGAGCGCGAGCGCGACATCGGCCGGGTCGAGCTCGGGCTCGCCGGTGAAATGCCCGCTCAGGCGCCGTGCCTGGGCGCGCAGACCATCGCCGCCTCTGCCGGAGATGACCCATGCCAACACGTCGGCTGGTTGGCGTCCGGTAACGGACACAGACACCGGCTCGCCAGTAGACACCGGCTCGCCCGGCGGCGCCTCCTCCAGCACGAGGTGGGCGTTCGTGCCGCTGATCCCGAACGAGGAGACGCCCGCGCGGCGCGGGCGGCCGTTGGCTGGCCACGGCCGCTCCTCGCGCAGCAGCTCGACCGCGCCCGCCGACCAATCAACCTGGCTGGTGGGACGCTCGGCGTGCAGGGTGCGGGGCAGGCGCTCGTGCTGCAGCGCCATCAGCATCTTGATCACCCCGGCGATCCCGGCCGCCGCGGCAGCGTGACCGATGTTGGACTTGATCGAACCCAGCCACAACGGCGTGTCCGCCGGGCGGTTCTGGCCGTAGGTCGCGAGCAGCGCCTGTGCCTCGATCGGGTCGCCGAGCGTCGTGCCTGTCCCGTGCGCCTCGACCGCATCCACCTCCTCGGGGGCAAGGCCGGCGTTGGCTAGCGCCTGCATGATCACGCGCTGCTGAGAGGGGCCATTCGGTGCGGTCAGCCCGTTGCTCGCGCCATCCTGGTTGACCGCGCTGCCACGCAACACGCCGATGATCTGGTGACCCTGGCGCTGCGCGTCGGAGAGACGCTCCAGCAGCACGATCCCCGCACCCTCGCTCCAACTGGTGCCGTCCGCCCCATCGCTGAAGGACTTGCAGCGCCCATCGGGGGCAAGGCCGCGCTGGCGGCTGAACTCGACGAACAGCCCCGGAGTCGCCATCACGCTCACGCCACCCGCGAGCGCCAGCGAGCATTCGCCCTGGCGCAGCGCGTTGGCCGCGAGGTGCAGCGCCACCAGCGAGGAAGAGCAGGCGGTGTCGATCGACACCGCTGGGCCCTCCAGGCCGAAGGTGTACGCCACGCGGCCGGAGGCGACGCTTGCGATGTTCCCCGTCAGCAGGTACCCATCGGCCTCCTCCTCTCCGCCGCCGTGGGAGGGGGTGGCGGGAGCGCCGACGCCGTACTCGCTCGTGCTGACGCCGGTGAAGACGCCGGTCTCGCTGCCCCGCAGCGCGGCCGGGTCGATCCCGGCGCGCTCGATCGCCTCCCAGCAGAGCTCCAGCAGCAGCCGCTGCTGCGGGTCCATCGCCAGCGCCTCGCGCGGGCTGACACCGAAGAAGGCAGCGTCGAACTCGCCTGCGTCATGCAGGAACCCGCCTTCGTGCGCGGAGCTGGTGCCCGCGCGCATGTCGCTGCCGTGGCGATCAGGGTCGGGGTCGTACAGGGCATCGAGGTCCCAACCGCGGTCGCCGGGGAAGGGACCGATCGCATCCCAGCCGCCGGCCACCAGCTCCCACAGCTCCTCGGGCGAGCGCACGGATCTGGTGCCCGGGGCGGCACCGAATCCAGTGCCCGCCGGGTGAGCGGGGTCGGCGGGCCGCGGGAATCTGCAGCTCATCCCCACGATCGCGATCGGCTCGCCGGTCGCGGCCGCGCGCGCCGGCAGCCGCACCGCGGCCTCCCGGCCGAGCGCCTCGGCCAGCAGGAACGTCGCGAGCGCCTGCGGCGTGGGGTGGTCGAACACCAGCGTCGCCGGCAGCTGCAGCCCGCTCTCGGCCGCCAGCCGGTTGCGCAGCTCGACCGCGGCGAGCGAGTCGAAGCCCAGCTCCTTGAACGCCACCCCCCGCTCGACCGCGTCGGCGGAGGCGTGGCCGAGCACCGCCGCGGCATGCTCGCGTACCAGCTCCACGACCGTGCGCTCGCGCTCCTCCTCGGCGAGCGCGGCTAGCTTCGCGCCGAGCTGGCCGCGCGCCCCGGCCGGGCTCTTGCGGCGTGACGCCGGGGCCTTGACCAGGCTGCCCAGCAGCCGCGGCAGCTGCTGCTCGCGCGCAAGACTCTGCAGCCCGCCGAGGTCGAGGCCGATCGGTAGCAGCAGCGCCTCGTCGAGCTCGAGCGCCGTGTCGAGCAGCGCCAGGCCCTGCGCAGGCGAGAGCGCCCTCACGCCCGAGCGCGCCATCCGCTCGCGGTCGCGCTCACTCAACTGGGCCGCCATCCCCGCCTGCGCCCACGGGCCCCACGCCAGCGACGTCGCGGGCAGGCCCTGCGCGCGACGGTGGGAGGCGAGCGCGTCGAGCGAGGCGTTGGCGGCCGCATACGCCGACTGACCCGCGCTGCCCAGCGTCCCTGCGACTGAGGAGAAGAGCACGAACGCACGGAGATCGAGATCCCGCGTCAGCTCGTGCAGATGCCGCGCCCCCGCCACCTTCGGGGCGAGCACGCCCTGCAGCCGCTCCTGCGTCAGACCGTCGAGCAGGCCGTCGTCGAGCACGCCTGCCGCGTGGATCACCGCGCTCAACGGATGCTCCACGTCGATCCGCTTCAACAGCCGCTTCACCTGCTTGCGCTCGGCGATGTCACACGCGACCACAGTCACGCTCACGCCCGACCCACCCACGCCATCGCCCAACCCGCTTATGCCCGCGCCCAGCTCCTCGAGCTCGCGGACCAGCTCGGCGGCACCCTCCGCAGCTGGGCCCTGGCGACTCGCCAGCAGCAGGTGATGCACACCGTGTCGCTCCACCAGATGCCTTGCCACCAGCGCACCCAAACCACCGGTGCCACCCGTGACCAGCACCGTTCCCTCTCCCCCAAGGGCGGCGTGGGAATCCGCAACACGTTCTTGCCGACATGCCGCGCCTGACTCATGAAACGCAACGCATCGACTGCCTCGCCGGCCTCCCACACCCTCACCGGCAGACCCTCCAGCGCGTCCGCCTCGAACAGCGCCAGCAGCTCTCGCAACATCTCCTGGATGCGATCCGGGCCCGCCTCGACCAGGTCGAACGCCTGGTAGCGAACGCCCGGGAAGGCAGCCTCGATCTCCTCGACGTCGCGGATGTCGGTCTTGCCCATCTCCAAGAAGCGGCCGCCCTCGCCCAGCAGTCCGGCCGACGCATCGACGTACTCACCGGCGAGCGAGTTCAACACGATGTCGATGCCGGCGCCCGCAAACCGCTCGCCGAACTCCAAATTCCGCGAGGAGGCGATGTGCTCACGGTCCAACCCCATCCCTTCGAGCACACCCCACTTGCCCTCACTCGCCGTCGCGAACACCTCCAACCCCAGCTGCCGGGCGAGCTGCACCGCGGCGATCCCCACACCGCCAGCCGCCGCGTGCACCAACACCCGCTCACCCTTTTGCGCCTTCGCCAGATCGACCAGCGCGTAGTAGGCCGTCATGAAGACGATCGGCGCCGACGCCGCCCGCGCCCAAGACCATCCTTCGGGAACCCGTATCAGCAGCCGCTGGTCGGCGACCGCGACCGACCCGAACGCGCCGTCCAGCAACCCCATCACCCGGTCGCCGACCGCCAGGTCAGTCACATCCGGGCCGACCTCCAGCACGACACCCGCGCCCTCGCTGCCGACCGTTGCGTCGCCGGGATACATCCCCAGCGCGATCAACACGTCGCGGAAGTTCACCCCCGCCGCGCGCACCCCCACCCGCACCTCACCCACACCGAGCGCGCCACCGCCGGCGCCCTCCCCACTCACCACACGGAGATCCTCCAGCACACCCCCACCACCACTCACACCCAGCCGCCAGCCGCCGGCCTCACCATCAGCCTCGACGCCTATACCACGGCCCACCGCCAACCCACCATTCACTCCAGCGCGTGCCAGCCGCGGCACGAACAGCTCCCCCCCACGAACCGCCACCTCGGGTTCACCCAACCGCAGCGCCTCAGCGATCTCACCCCGCGCCTGGCCCACGCCATCCACGTCCCGAGTCGGCCCTTCGCCACCTACATCCCGCGTTGACCCATCGCTATCGACCCCCTGCTCCAGCCCCTCGCCATACACGCCAGACACCGGCCCGTCCCCATCCACATCCACCAACACAAAACGCCCCGGGTGCTCCGCCTGCGCCGCGCGCACCAAGCCCCACACACCGCCGCCGGCCGGGTCATCCACACCCTCGCCCGCGACGCTCACCGCGCCGCGCGTCACCACCGCCAGCCGGCGCTCCGCGGCATCGTCGTCGGCCAGCTCGCCCTGCAGCGCCGCCAGGATGTCGCCCACCCGCTTCAGCGCACCCCTCGCACCGGCCGTCCCACCAGCAGTGCAGTCCACCACGCGACCAAACCGATCCTCCGCGACGGCTTCATCCGCGCCCGGCTCGACGGCCTCCCACTCGATCTTGAACAGTGAATCGTGCGTGCTCCCGGCGGAGGCAGCACGCAGCGACAGCGAATCGATCGCGGCCACCGGCCTGCCCTCCTCGTCGGCGACGTTCAGCGCGATCGTGTCGGCGCCGGTGTGCTTCACACGTACCCGCAGCGCGGTGCTCCCCGCCACGTGCACTCGCACACCGCCCCAGGAGAACGGCACGCGCGCACGATCGCCCTCCGCGGTCGCCGCGAGCGTGTGCAGCGCCGCGTCGAGCAGCGCAGGGTGAATCTCGAAGTCGCCCGCTTCGCGCTGCTGCGCTGGCGCCAGCGTCACCTCCGCGAACAGCTCATCGCCGTGGCGCCACACGCGCTGCAGACCCTGGAACGCCGGCCCGTAGTCGAGACCGACGGCCGCCAGCCGCTCGTACACACCGTCGAGCCCGACCTCCTCCGCGCCCGCGGGGGGCCACGACTCGACCGTGCCATCGGCAGGCCACGGCTCGACAACGGCACCCTGCTGCCACGACCCGCCGGCAGCGTTCACCCCTGCGCGCGCGTTGTCGTCGCTGGAGGCGAGCAAGCCCCGGGCGTGACGGGTCCACGCGCCACCCTCCGGCCGGGCGTGAATCGCGATCGGCCGCGTGCCGGACTCCTGCGGCTCGCCGACCGTCAGCTGCAGCTGCACCGACTCAGCGGCGGACGGGTGGGCATCCAACGCAAGCGGCGCCTCCAGCACCAGCTCCTGCACCGTCTCGCAGCCGACCTGCGCACCAGCGTGCAGCGCCAGCTCGAGCAGCGCCGTGCCCGGCAGCAGCGCCGAGCCGAGCACCATGTGGTCGGCCAGCCACGGATGCGAGCGCAGCGACAGACGACCGGTGAACAGCCTGCCCCCCTCGCCCTCCGCCAGGGCCACCGCCGCACTCAGCAGCGGGTGCTCCACGCGCTCTTGGCCGGCCGCCGCGGCATCGCCCTCCGCCGCGCCCGACTCGATCCAGTACCGCTGTCGCTGAAATGCGTACGGCGGCAGCTCCACGAGGCGGGCTCCCGATCCGGCGAGCACCTCACCCCAATTCACTGTCGCACCGCGCACCCACGCCTGCGCGAGCGCCGCCAGCAGCGAGCGAGACTCGCGCTCACCCGCCCGCAGCAGCGGCGCCGCGCTCGCGTCGACGTCGGAGTCGGGGTCGGCATCGGCGCACTCCGCCACCATTGCGCTCAGCGCGCCTTCGGGGCCGAGCTCGAGGAAGGTTCGTACGCCCTCGTCCAGCAGCGAGCGCACGCCGTCGCTGAACCTCACCGTCTCGCGCACGTGGCGCACCCAGTACTCGGGGGTGCACAACTCCCCATTCGCGACCCCACCATCGAGATTCGACACCAGTGGGATCCGCGGTTCGTTGAACGTCACCGTTTCGGCGACCTTGCGGAACTCCGCCAGCATCCCCCCCCCAATGCGGGGAGAGTGAAAGGCGTGACTAACGCGCAGCCGCTTGGTGCGGCGACCGCGGCCCTCCCACACATTCACGAGCGCCGCGACCGCATCCTCGTCGCCCGACACGACCACCGCGCCCGGCGCGTTCACGGCCGCCACCGCCACCCTGTCCTCCAGCCCGGCGATCAACTCGAGCATCTCCTGCTCCGCCGCGGCGATCGCCGCCATCGCGCCGCCGGCGGGCAACGCCCCCATCAACCGACCACGCGCCGCGACCAGACGGCAGGCGTCGGGCAGTGAGAGCACGCCTGCCACGTGCGCCGCCGCCAGCTCGCCGACGGAGTGCCCGATAAGGAAGTCGGGACGCACCCCCCACGCCTCCAGCAGGCGGTACAGCGCGACCTCCAGCGCGAACAGCGCCGGTTGCGCGAGCGCCGTGCCATCCAGATCGCCTCCTTCGCCCTTGAACACCAGGTCTCGCATCGGACAGTCCAGGTGGGGATCGAGGTGGGCACACACCTCGTCGAACGCCACCGCGAACGCGGGGAACACCTCGTGCAATTGCTTGCCCATACCGACGCGCTGCGCGCCTTGGCCGGTGAACAGGAACGCCATGCGACCACCCTCCGCGCTGCCACGCAGCACGTTCGCGGCGCCCACCCCGTCAACCAGTCGCGCGAGATCTTCGAGCGACTGTTCCCTAGTGGACGACGAGTCAATCAGCATGACCGCACGGTGCTCGAGCCCGGCACGTGCCGTGAGCGAAAGCGCGACGTCGGCCGTGTTCAACTCCGGGGAACCTTCCAGGAGATCGAGCAGCCGCTCAGCCTGAGCCCGCAGCCCAGTGCTGCCGCGGCCCGACACGACCCACGGCAGCACCGGGAGGGGCATACCTCGCACCTCAGGCTCCTCCCGCGGCGCTTCCTCGAGGACCACGTGCGCGTTGGTGCCGCTCACCCCGAACGAGGAGACCCCCGCGCGGCGCGGCCGGCCGTTTGGCTGCCACGGCTGCTCCTGCGTCAGCAATGCAACCGCGCCCGCATTCCAGTCGACCTCGGTGGTGGGCGCGTCCACGTTCAACGTCCGGGGCAGCCGCTCGTGGCGCAGCGCCATCGCGATCTTGATCACCCCGGCGACGCCCGCCGCTGCCTGCGTGTGGCCGATGTTGGACTTCACCGACCCCAACCACAGGGGGCGCTCCGCGGGCCGTTCCCTGCCGTAGGTCGCCAGCAGCGCCTGCGCCTCGATCGGGTCGCCCAAACGCGTGCCGGTGCCGTGCGCCTCGACCGCGTCGACCTCCTCGGGAGACACGCCCGCGTTGGCGAGCGCCTGCATGATCACCCGCTGCTGGGAGGGGCCGTTTGGCGCCGTCAGCCCGTTGCTGGCGCCGTCCTGGTTGACCGCGCTCCCGCGCACCAGCGCGTGCACCCGGTGGCCGTTGCGCTGCGCGTCGGAAAGGCGCTCCAGCAGCAGCACGCCCGCACCCTCGCCCCAGCCGGTGCCATCGGCCGCGTCCGCGAACGACTTGCAGCGCCCGTCCGCCGCCAACCCCTGCTGGCGACTGAACTCGACGAACACCGCCGGCGTGGCCATCACCGTCACCCCACCGGCCAGCGCCAGCGTGCACTCGCCCGCGCGCAGCGACTGCGCCGCCCAGTGCAGCGCGACCAGCGAGGAGGAGCAGGCGGTGTCGACCGTCACCGCGGGGCCCTCCAGCCCGAAGGTGTAAGCGACGCGGCCGGACACCACGCTGCCCGCGCCGCCGGTGCCGAGATAGCCCTCCAGCTCGCGCGCCGTCCTACCCGACACGGCCGCCGCGTAGTCGCGCATGCTGATCCCGGCGAACACGCCGCTCTGGCTGCCGCGCAACGACTCGGGGTCGATCCCGGCATCCTCCAGCGTCTCCCAGCACACCTCCAGCAGCAGCCGCTGCTGCGGGTCCATCGCCAGCGCCTCGCGCGGGCCGATCCCGAAGAAGGGCGCGTCGAACTCGCCCGCGTCGTACAGGAACCCGCCTTCATGCGCAGAGCTGGTGCCCGCGCGCGCGTGGTCGGAGTCGTACAGCCGCTCCAGGTCCCAGCCGCGGTCGGTCGGGAAGCGGCCGATCCCCTCGGCGCCGGCGGCGAGGAGCTCCCACAGCTGCTGCGGCGTGCGCGCGGTGGGGGCGCCGTTGGACTGGTTGAGACCCGGGTATCTGCACCCCATCCCCACGATCGCGATCGGCTCGTCCACCGGGCCCACCACCGACACCGCTCTGACGCCCACCGGTGCGCCCGTCGCTTCGCCCAGCAGGTGCCGCGCCAGCGCCGCCGGCGTCGGGTGGTCGAAGACGAGACTGCTCGCCAGCCGCATCCCCGTCGCCGTCGCGAGGCGGTTGCGCAGTTGCACCCCCGCGAGCGAGTCAAACCCGAGCTCCTTGAACGCCCTTCCGGCCTCCACCGCCGCCACCGTGGCGTGCCCCAGCACCGCTGCCGCCTGCTCGCGCACCAGCTCCAGCACCACGCGCTCGCGCTGCCCCGCCGGCACCTCTCGCAGGCGCGCCGCCAGCCCCCCGGTCGTAGCGGCGGCGCCGACGGGCGGCCGGCTGGTAAGGATGCGGTTGACGTCGGGCAAATCGCGCAGCACCGCGCGGGGGCGCCCCGACGCGGCATCCGCGCGGGGCCCCCAACCGCCGTCCGCAAGCGCTCGCTCCCAATCGACGTCCGCCACCACTAGGTGGTGCTCACCGCGGTCGAGCGCCCACCGCAAACTCTCCAGCGCCAGCTCGGGGGCCATCGCCCGGGTGCCCGTAGTGGGCAGGAGCTCGTCGACATCGGCCGCCATCCCCTCGCCGGCCCACGGCCCCCACGCGATCGCGATCGCGGGCAGGCCGCGACCGCGGCGGAGCTCCGCCAGCGCATCGAGGAACGCGTTGCCGGCGGCGTACGCGCCCTGCCCGCCGCTGCCGAGCGTCCCCGCGATCGAGGAGAAGAGCACGAACGCGTCCAACTCCAGCTCCTCGGTCAGCTCGTGCAGCAGCCACGCCGCGTCCGCCTTTGCGCGCATTGCGCCGCCGAGCCGCTCGCACGTGAGGCCCTCGAGCAGCCCGTCGTCCAGCGCCCCAGCGAGGTGGAACACGGCCGAGAGCGGCTGCTCCGCAGGGATCGCGTCGAGCAGCTCCCGCAGCTGCGCGCGGTCGGCGACGTCGCAGCGTGCCGCGGTCGCGCTCACTCCGAGCGCCTCCAGCTCGGCCACCAGCTCGCCTGCGCCGGGCGCGTCCGCGCCGCCGCGGCTCGCTAGCACGATCCGCTCGGCGCCGTTCTCCGCAAGCCACCGCGCGACGTGGGCGCCGAGCGCGCCGGTTCCGCCCGTCACCAGCACCGTGCCCCGCGGGCAATATGTCTCGTCATCCCGCCGGCTGCTCCCGGCCGCGCGCACCAGCCGCCGCCTGAACACGCCGCCGGCACGCAATGCCAGTTCGTCCTCGCCGTCCGCCGCACCGAGCGCCTCGCACAGGCGTCGCGCAAGCACCCGCTCGTCGCACTCCGCCTCCACGGGCAGGTCGACCAGGCCGCCCCAGCGCGCCGGCTCCTCCAGCGCGAGCACCCTGCCGATCCCCCACACCTGCGCCGCCGCCGGGTTGGTCAGCGGATCGGCGAGCCCCACCGACACCGCCCCTCTGGTCACGCACCACAGCGGCGCCGTGACGTCCGCATCGCCCAGCGCCTGCGCCAGCGTCAGCGTTCCCGCCACGCCTGCGCCGACGCCTCCCGGCGCAGGCGGCCCGGCCTCTTCCAGCGCGAGCAGCGAGAGCACGCCGGCTACCGCGACATGCTCCGGGCGCTTCGCGCTCGTGGCGCCATCCTGGTCAACCGCCGGCCTGTCGACCAACAGCCCCCGCAGGCGGCCCGCAAGCTCCTCGCGACCAGTCGCGTCTCCGTCCACCTCGATCACCAGCGGCCGGGCGCCGCTTGCCGTCAGCGCGGCCACGACATCGACGATCGGCTCCTCCTCAATGCGGCCGGCCGGGGCAGCCACCAGCCACGTGCCCGTGAGGGCGCGACCCTCACGGCCGCCGACTGGCGCCCACCGCACGCGGTAGCGCCAGGCCTCGTCGCTTGCGGGCGCCGCCGCCGGCTCGGACTCGGCCCAGTAGCGCTCGCGCTGGAAGCCGTAGGTCGGCAGCCGCACCCGTTTGGCGTCCGTCCCCGCGAACAGCGCGCCCCAATCCACCGCCACGCCTCGCACCCACATCGCCCCCAGACCAGCGAGCAGGGCGCGCTCCTCGGGCTGTCCGGCGCGCAGCAGCGGCGCGGTCGCCGGTGGGACGCCGGCCCCCGACGTGGAGCCTGCCGGTGCGGGCGCCGCCACCACATCCTCCAAGCACTCCTCGACCATCGCGCTCAGCGGCCCATCGGGCCCCAGCTCCAGGAAGCTCCGCACGCCCTCGCCCCACAGCCAGCGCACGCCGTCGGCGAAGCGCACCGGCTCGCGCACGTGACGCACCCAGTAATCCGCGGTGCACAGCTCCTCGCCGGCGGCCCCACCAGAGAGGTTCGAAGCCAGCGGGATCTGAGGCTCGTTGAAGGCAACCGACTCCGCGACCCGGCGGAGCTCCTCCAGCATGCCGTCCCCCATCCGCGGAGAGTGAAAGGCGTGACTCACCCGCAGCCGCTTGGTGCGCCGGCCGTGCTCCTCCCACATCCCGATCAGCTCCAGCACCGCGTCCTCGTCGCCGGAGACGACCACCGCGCCCGGCGCGTTCACCGCCGCCACCGCGATTCGCTCCTCCCACCGCTCCAGCGTCGCGACCGACTCGAGCGCCTCCTGCTCGGATGCGGCGATCGCCGCCATCGCGCCGCCCTGCGGCAGCTCCCCCATCAGCCTGCCCCTGGCCGCGACCAGACGGCAGGCGTCCTGGAGCGAGAAGACGCCCGCGACGTGCGCCGCCGCCAGCTCGCCCACCGAGTGGCCAATCAGGAAGTCGGGGCGCACGCCCCACGCCTCCAGTAGGCGGTAGAGCGCAACCTCCAGCGCGAATAGCGCCGGCTGCGCCAGCTCGGTGCCGTCCAGCGCACATCCCTCCTCGCCAAACACCAAGCCCCGCAGCGGGTGCTCCAAGTGCCCGTCCAACTCGGTACACACCTCGTCGAACGCCGCCGTGAACGCGGGGAACGCCTCATACAGCTCCCGGCCCATACCGACCCGCTGCGCGCCCTGGCCGGTGAACATGAACGCCGTCTGTCCGTCCACCAACTGGGTGGTCGGGGTCCCCATCAACACACTGCCGCCTGTCTCACCGCCGGCGAGCGCCGCGAGGCCGTCGAGCAATTGCTTGCGGTTCTGGGTGAATGGAGATTCGATCAGCACCACCGCCCGCTGCTCCAGCGCCGCGCGCGCTGTGAGCGAGAGCGCCACATCGGCGGCGTCCACCTCGGTGGCGGCGAGGAACCGTTGCAGTCGCGTCGCCTGGGCCTGCAGGGCACCGCCGCGTGCGGACAGCACCACCGGCAGCACACCGGGTATGGGAATCGGCCGTCGCTGCCCCGACTCGCCCTCTGAAGCGGCTGCCGGCTCGCTGCATGCGCCATCAATGCCCACGCCATCGACGCCCACGCCGGGAAGCGGCGCCATCTCCTCGCGCGGCGCCTCCTCGAGGATCACATGCGCGTTGGTGCCGCTCACGCCGAACGAGGAGATGCCCGCGCGGCGCGGGCGGCCGTTGGTGCGCCACGGCCGCTCTTCGGAGAGCAGCTCGACCGCGCCCTCTGACCAGTCGACGCGGGTGGTGGGGACGTCGGCGTGCAGCGTCCGCGGCAGCCGCTCGTGGCGCAGCGCCATCACCATCTTGATCACCCCGGCGACGCCGGCCGCCGCCGCGGCGTGGCCGATATTGGACTTCACCGACCCCACCCACAGCGGCTGCTCGCGCGCGCGGCTCTGGCCGTAGGTCGCCAGTAGTGCCTGCGCCTCGATCGGGTCGCCGAGCGTGGTGCCCGTGCCGTGCGCCTCGACCGCTTCGACCTCCTCGGGGGACACGCCCGCATTGGCGAGCGCCTGCATGATCACCCGCTGCTGGGAGGGGCCGTTTGGCGCCGTCAGCCCGTTGCTGGCACCGTCCTGATTGACCGCGCTGCCGCGCAGCACGCCCAGCACCTCGTGGCCGTGGCGCTGCGCGTCGGCCAGCCGCTCCAGCAGCAGGATGCCGGCGCCCTCGCTCCAGCCGGTGCCGTCCGCGGAGTCGGCGAAGGACTTGCAGCGGCCGTCGGGCGCGAGGCCGCGCTGGCGGCTGAACTCGACGAACGCGTCGGGCTTGGCCATCACCGCGACGCCGCCCGCCAGCGCCAGCGTGCACTCGCCCGCGCGCAGCGACTGCGCCGCCCAGTGCAGCGCCACCAGCGAGGAGGAGCAGGCCGTGTCGACCGACACCGCGGGGCCCTCCAGACCGAGCGTGTACGCCACCCGGCCGGAGGCAACGCTCGTAAGCGTGCCCGTCAGCCGGTAGCCGTCGAGGCCGGCGGTGGCGTCGGCTGCGGCCGTGTAGCCGCTGGAGCCCACGCCGGCGAACACGCCCGTCTGGCTTTCGCGCAGTGAGAGCGGGTCGATGCCAGCATCCTCCAACGCCTCCCAGCACACTTCCAGCAGCAGCCTCTGCTGCGGATCCATCGCCAGCGCCTCGCGCGGCCCGATCCCGAAGAAGCCCGCGTCGAACTCGGCCGCGTCACGCAGGAAGCCACCCGCGCGGGCATAGCTGGTGCCGGGGTGGTCGGGGTTGGGGTCGTACAGCCCCTCCAGATCCCAGCCGCGGTCGGCGGGGAACGGGCCGATCGCATCCTCGCCGCCCGCCAGCAGCTCCCACAGCTCCGCCGGCGAGCGCACCGTGCCGGCCGCTCCCGGGTAGCGGCAGCCGATGCCGACGATCGCCACCGGCTGCTCGAGCTCGCGCACGGCGGGCGCGGCAACCCTCACCGCCGCGCGCTCACCGGTCGCCTCCCGCAGCAGATGCGCCGCCAGCGCGGCCGGGGTGGGATGGTCGAACACGGCCGCCGGAGCCAGCCGCAGCCCGGTGGCGGCGCGCAGCCCGCGCGCCAGCTGCACCCCCGCCAGTGAGTCGAACCCAAGCTCCCGGAACGTGCGCTCGGCGGGCACCGAGTCGAGCGAGGTGTGCCCCAGTACGCCCGCCGCCCGCTCGCGTACCAGCGCCAGCGCCGTCCGCTCGCGCTCGTGCTCGGGCAGACCCGCGAGGCGCGCAGCCCACTCGCCGGCGGCGCGCCTGCCAGAGGTGGCTCTGCCGGTGGTGCCCACGCCCGTGCCTGTAACCACACCCTCGCCCGTGCCCATGCCATCGCCCGTGCCCATGCCATCGCCCGTGCCCACGCCCTCACCGGTCGCCTCGCGCAGAGCCCGCTGCGCCTCAGGCAGCTCGGCAATCAGCGGTCGCGACCGCGCCGAGCTGTACGTCAGGGCGTAGCGCTCCCAATCGAGGTCGGCGATGACCACGCAGCCCGCGTCGGCCTCAAGCGCCTCGCGCAAAGCGCCGAGCGCCGCGCGCGGCGGCAGCTCGCGGATGCCCTGTCGCTCCAGACGTGCGCTCGCACCCAGCGCCATCCCCTCCCCGGCCCAGGCGCCCCACGCGATCGAGGTCGCGGCCAGGCCCTGCCCGCGGCGGTGCTCAGCGAGCGCGTCGAGGAACGCGTTCCCCGCGGCGTAGGCGCCCTGCCCGCCACCGCCAAAGATGGCGGCGATCGAGGAGAAGCACACGAACGCGTCCAGCTCCAGCTCCTTGGTCAGCTCGTGCAGGTGCCACGCCCCGCCGGCCTTCCCCGCCAACGCTCCCTGCAGCCGCTCGACCGACAGCTCGCCGATCGCCTCGTCGTCCACGATTCCCGCGATGTGGAAGACCGCCGACAGCGGATGCTCGTCGGGCACCGACTCGAGCAGCCCCCGCAGCTGCTGCCGGTCGGCGACGTCGCAAGCGGCCACACTCACGCTCGCGCCCAACTCCTCCAGCTCGGCTGTCAGCTCTGCGACGCCGGGAGCATCCGCGCCGCGGCGGCTGGTCAACAGCAGCCGCTCGGCGCCCGCGCCCGCCAGCCAGCGCGCGACGTGGGAGCCCAGCGCGCCCGTCCCGCCCGTGACCAGCACGGTGCCGCGGGGCGTATATGCCACCGGCGTCCGCTGTCCGTCGCGCTGGGGACGCGCCAGCCGCCGCGCGAACACGCCCTCCGCGCGCACCACCAGCTCGTCCTCGCCGTCGGGACCTGCAAGCACTCCGCACAGGCGCTCGTATGTGCGTTCATCCGGATTGGCCGGCAGGTCGATCAGGCCGCCCCAGCGGCTCGGCTGCTCCAGCCCCACCGCGCGGCCGAGGCCCCACGCCAGTGCCTGTGCCGGACTACTCAGCGGATCCTTCTCGCCCACCGACACCGCACCACCGGTCACGCACCACAGCGGCGCCTCCACACCGGCGTCCCCAAGCGCCTGCGTCAGCACCAGCATCGCCGCTGCGGAGCCAGCCGAGGCGCCATCGCCATCGAGTGGCGCCGCCAGCAGCAGCACCCCGGCGGGCGCCTCGCACTCACCCAACTGCTCCGCCAGCGTTGCGCGATCCACGCGCTCGTCCAGCTCCAGCACGGCCGTGGCGGCGCCCCGCGCTTTGAGCGCCCCCACGACACCGGCGCGAAGCTCGTCCGACGCAGGCCCTCCCGGCGCTACCACCAGCCACGCGCCCGACAGCCCGTCGGCTGGGCGCTCGTCAAGCTGCTTCCACTGCACGCGGTAGCGCCAGCGCTCCATCGCCTGATCGCCGCCGAGCCAGAAACGCTCGCGCTGGAATGCGTACGAAGGCAGCGGCACCCGCTTGGCGCCCGTGTTCGCGAACAGCGCGCCCCAATCGACGCTCGCGCCGCGCACCCACGTGTCGGCCAGGTCGGCTAGCGGCCCATCGACCGTGCCAAGCACACTCTCCGCGCTCTCACCCGAGGCAAGTGCAGTGAGCCCCTTGAGCAGCTGATCGCGAGTCTCACCGAGCACGACGGCGCGATCCTCCAGCGCCGCGCGTGCAGCGAGCGAGTACCCAACATCGGCCGCATCGAGCTCGGGGGTGTTGGCAAGGAAGTCCCGCAGACGTGCGGCGTGCGCCCTCAAGCCGTCGCTACCACGACCCGACAGCATCCATGGCACTACGGGGAGCGCTACGTCCTGCTCCGCCGCCGGCTCCGTTTCCCGAGGCGCTTCCTCGATGATCACGTGCGCGTTGGTGCCGCTCACCCCGAACGAGGAGACCCCCGCGCGCCGCGGGCGGCCGTTCGCGCGCCACGGCCGGGCCTCGGTGAGCAGTGACACCGCGCCCGCGGACCAGTCGACCTCGCCGGTCGGCCGATCCACGTGCAGCGTGGAAGGCAGCCGCTCGTGACGCAAAGCCATCACCATCTTGATCACGCCGGCGACGCCGGCCGCGGCTTGGGTGTGGCCGATGTTGGACTTCACCGACCCCAACCACAGCGGCGCCTCCGCGGGACGCCCCTGGCCGTAGGTCGCCAGCAGCGCCTGCGCCTCGATCGGGTCGCCGAGCGTGGTGCCGGTGCCGTGCGCCTCGACCGCGTCCACCTCGGCGGGGGCGAGGCCGGCGGCGGCGAGCGCGCGCATGATCACGCGCTGCTGGGAGGGGCCGTTGGGGGCTGTGAGGCCGTTGCTGGCGCCGTCCTGGTTGACCGCGCTGCCGCGCACCACGCCCAGCACCTGCCGCCCGGCGCGCTGCGCGGAGGAGAGGCACTCGAGCAAGAGCACGCCGACGCCCTCGCCCCAGCCGGTGCCGTCGGCGGCGTCGGCGAACGGCTTGCAGCGCCCGTCCCCCGCCAGGCCCCGCTGGCGGGCGAAGTCGACGAACACGCCGGGCGTGCTCATCACCGTCACGCCACCCGCCAGCGCCAGCTCGCACTCGCCTCCACGCAGAGCCTGACAGGCCAGGTGCAGAGCCACCAGCGAGGAGGAGCAGGCGGTGTCGACGGTCATCGCCGGGCCCTCCAGCCCGAACGTGTACGCCACGCGGCCCGACAGCACACTGCCCGCGCCGCCCGTCCCCAGATACCCCTCGACCTCGCGCCCCTCCTCGCCGAGCGGGCCGGTGGCGTAGTCGTGGATGCTGATCCCCGCGAACACGCCCGTCGAAGTGCCCTTCAAAGCAAGCGGATCGAAGCCGCCGTCCTCGAATGCCTCCCAGCACACTTCTAACAGCAGCCGCTGTTGCGGGTCCATCGCCAGCGCCTCACGGGGGCCGACGCCGAAGAAAGCGGCGTCGAACTCGCCGGCGTCGTAGAGGAAGCCGCCCTCGCGGACGTAGCAGGTGCCGGAGCGCTCGGGGTCGGGGTCGTACAGCCCCTCCAGGTCCCAACCACGGTTGGCGGGGAACGGGCCGATCGCCTCGGCGCCCCGCTCCACGAGCTCCCACAGCTCCGCCGCCGAGCCGACGGATCCGGTGGATTCGAGGCCCGCCCGCCCGGCGGGCCCCGGATATCGGCAGCCGATCCCGACGATCGCGACCGGCTCATCGACCGGCCCCACCACCGTGATCGCCGCCGCGGGCGCTCCGCTCGGGAGGCCCTGCAACAGCCCCAGCAGATGTGTGGCCAGCTCCGCCGCCGTCGGGTAGTCGAAGACGAGCGTGGCGGGCAGCCGCAGCCCGCTCTCGGCCGCCAGCCGGTTGCGCAGCTGCACCCCCGCGAGCGAGTCGAAGCCGAGATCGCGAAACGCCCGCGCGGGCGCCACCGCGTCGGGGGAGTCGTGCCCCAACACAGCGCTCGCCTGTGCGCGCACCAGCTCCAGCAGCGCCGGCTGGCGCTCGGGCTCGGGCAGCGCGGCGAGGCGGGCCGCCAGCGATCCGCGCGCCCACCCGCCGGCGGCGGCGCCGGCGCCCTCAAGCTCCCCGCGTAACAGGCGCTGCACCTCCGGCAGGTCGCCGAGCAGCGTGCGCACGCGGTCGGAGCGCAGGCCCGCCGAGCTGAGGTCACCGAGCAGCGTGCCCACGCGATCGGGGCCGTCGGGACGAGTGGGGAGACCGAGGCCCGCCGGGCTGAGGTCGAGCAGCAGCTGTTCCCAATCGACGTCCGCGAGCACCACCGAGGACTCGCCGTGGTCGAGCGTTTGTTGCAGCCCCGCGAGCGCCACCGCGACCGGCAGCTCGCGCACCCCGCCGCGACGCAAGCGCTCGGCTACGCCGGCCGCCATCCCCTCGCCGACCCACGCTCCCCACGCGATCGAGCTCGCCGGCAGGCCACGCTCGCGGCGATGCTCGGCGAGCGCGTCCAGGTAGGCGTTGCCGGCCGCGTAGGCGCCCTGCCCACCGCTGCCGAGCGTGCCCGCGATCGAGGAGAAGAGCACGAACGCGGAGAGGGGGAGAACGTGCGTCAGCTCGTGCAAGTGCCACGCCGCGTCCACCTTCGCGCGCAGCACCCCCCGCAGGCGCTCGGAGGTCAGCCCGTCGAGCAGCCCGTCGTCAAGCACACCGGCGACGTGGAAGACCGCATCCAGCGGGTGCTCCGCGGGCACGTGCTCGGCGAGCACCCGTTCGAGCGAGGGGCGATCGGCGACGTCGCATGCCACCACGCTCACGCTCGCGCCCAACTCCTGCAGCTCGGCGGTGAGCTCCGCCGCGCCCGGCGCCTCCGGCCCGCGGCGGCTGGCGAGCAGGATGTGCCCGGCGCCGCCCCGCGCCAGCCAGCGCGCGACGTGAGCGCCCAGCGCGCCCGTCCCGCCCGTGACCAAGGCCGTCCCACGCGGCACGTACCCCGACGCCACCGCAGTGGAGCCTGCCGGTGCGGGCACCAGCCGGCTGGCGAACAGGCCCCCGGCGCGCACAGCCACCTCGTGCTCGCGCTCACCCTCCGCGGCGGCGAGCACCGCGCCGAGGCGCTCCAGCTCGCGCCGGTCGGGCTGCGCGGGGAGATCGATCAGTCCGCCCCAGCGGTAGGGCTCCTCCAAGCCGGCGACGCGGCCGAGCCCCCACACCTGCGCCTGCGCGGGGCGGGTGAGCGGGTCGCCGGCGCCAACCGACACTGCGCCGCGCGTCACGCACCACAGCGGCGCGTCAAAGCCGGCGTCGCCGAGCGCCTGGATCAGCGCGAGCGTGGCTGCCACACCCCGCGCGTCGGCCCCCACCTCGAGTCCTCCGCCCGCCGGGCCTGGCTCGTCCATGCCCGCTTCGTACAGACCAAGCAGTGACAACACCCCACCGACCGCCAGGCTGTTGCCGGCTTCGGCACGCTCACCAGTGAAGCCATCGTCGGCACCCTCCGCACGCAGCGCTCGCAACCGCGCGGCCAGCCCCTCGCGATCGGCGGCGCCCCCATCGACCTCCACCACGACCGGACTCGCGCCGCGCGCCGCGAGCGCATCGACGACGCCGGCGACCAGCTCGCGCTCGCCGTGCCCAGCGGCGACGACCACCGGCCACACGCCAACGAGCGCCCCAACCCCACGCTCGCCCACCGGCTTCCACCGCACGCGGTAGCGCCAGCTGTCGCCGGCCGATTCGTTCGCCTGCTCGGCGAGCCAGTAGCGCTCGCGCTGGAAAGCGTAGGAGGGCAGCTCCACGCGCCGGGCGTCCAGCCCATCGAATGCGCGAGCCCACTCCACCTCGACACCGCGCACCCACGCGTCGCCCAGAGCCGTGAGCAGCGTCTGCGCCTCCACCCGTCCCTTGCGCAGGAGGGGCGCCACGACCATGTCGGGCTTGCCGTCAACCGGCATCGCAACCGACTCGCCACTCCCCGGCGCCGCCGACTCGCCACTCCCCGATACCGCCGGCGCGCCACTCCCCAGTGCCGCCGGCGCGCCACTCCCCGGTGCCGCCTGCGCGGCGGGCTCGTGATCGACGCACTCTTCGACCAGCGCGCTCAGCACCCCGGCGGGGCCGAGCTCCAGGAAGCAGCCGACGCCCTGCTCGCGCAGCCAGGCGACGCCGTCGGCGAAGCGCACCGTGGCGCGCACGTGACGGACCCAGTAGCCGGGACTGCACACATCCTCGGCGGCGACCAGACAACCAGACAGGTTGGAGACCAGCGGCGTGTGCGGAGGGCTGTAGGAGATCCCCGCCGCGACAAGCTCGAACTCCTCGAGCATCGCGTCCATCCGCGGCGAGTGGAAGGCGTGGCTGACAGCGAGACGCTTGGTGTTGCGACCACGCTCCTCCCAGCTCTCCGCGAGCTGCAGCAGCGCATCCTCATCGCCGGAGAGCACGACAGCGCCCGGCGCGTTGACCGCGGCGAGCGCGACCCGCTGCTCCCAGTCGGCCAGGCGAGCGCACGACTCCAGCGCCTCGGGCTCGGAGGCTTCGAGCGCCAGCATCGCTCCACCTTCCGGCAGTGCGCCCATCAGCCGCCCGCGCGCCGCCACCAAACGGCAGGCGTCCGGCAGCGAGAACACGCCGGCGACGTGCGCCGCCGCCAGCTCGCCGATCGAGTGGCCGATCAGGAAGTCGGGGCGCACGCCCCATGCGTCGATCAGGCGGTGGAGCGCCACCTCCAGCGCGAACAGCGCCGGCTGCGCAAAGGCGGTGCCGTCGAGCACGCTTGCCCCGCTCGCGCCCGCCTGCCCATCGGCGTGCTCGCCGGCCGAGAGCGCACCCGCCACCCCGGGCGGCCCCGCGCCGAACACGACCTCGCGCAGCGAGCAGCCGAGCTCCGGATCGATGTGGGAACACACCTCATCGAACGCCGCGCGGAATACAGGGAACGCCTCGTACAGCTCGCAGCCCATGCCAAGGCGCTGGGCGCCCTGACCGGTGAACATGAACGCCACGCGCCGGCCCTCGCCAGCAACCTGGCCGCCCTCCCCATGCGCGAGCGCGCCGACCCCGGCAAGCAACTCCTCGCGATCGGCGCCCACCACCACGGCGCGCTGCTCGAGCGCGGTGCGCGCCGCCAGCGAGCGGCCGACGTCCGCCGCACCGAGATCGGGATCGCCGGCCACGAACTCCCCGAGCCGTGCGGCCTGCCGCCGCAGTGCCTGCGCGTCGCTGCCCGAGAGGACCCACGGCAAAGGGGAGGGGGAGGGGGAGGGGGGCTCGCCCGGCAACTCCAGCGCCGCCGAGAGAATCCCATCCGCTGACGGGGAGGGCGGCGCCTCCTCGAGGATCACATGCGCGTTGGTGCCGCTGATCCCGAACGCCGAGATGCCGGCGCGCCGCGGCTGCTCGCCGTGCTCCCACGGGACCTCGTCGACCAGCAACGACACATTCCCCGCCGACCAATCGACCCGCGCGGAGGGCTGGTCGACGTGCAGCGTCCGCGGCAGCGCGCCGTGCCGGAGCGCCATCACCATCTTGATCACGCCCGCCACGCCGGCGGCGGTTTGGGTGTGGCCGATGTTGGACTTCACGGACCCCAACCACAGCGGCCGCTCGCGGTTCTGCCCGTACGTGGCAAGCAGCGCCTGCGCCTCGATCGGGTCGCCGAGCTCGGTGCCGGTGCCGTGTGCCTCGACCACGTCTACGTCGCCGGGCTGCAGGCCGGCATTGGCGAGCGCCTGCATGATCACGCGCTGCTGGGAGGGACCGTTGGGAGCCGACAGTCCGTTGGAGGCGCCGTCCTGGTTGAGCGCGCTTCCGCGCACCACCGCCAGCACCTCGTGGCCGTTGCGGCGCGCGTCGGAGAGACGCTCCAGCAGCAGCACACCGACGCCCTCGCTCCAGCCGGTGCCGTCGGCCGCGTCGGCGAACGGCTTGCAGCGCCCGTCGGGCGCGAGGCCACGCTGGCGGCTGAACTCGACGAACACGTCGGGGCTGGCGAGCACCGTCACGCCGCCCGCCAGCGCCAGCCCACACTCTCCCCCACGCAGCGCCCCGCAGGCAAGGTGGAGCGCCACCAGCGAGGAGGAGCAGGCAGTGTCGATCGTCACCGCCGGACCCTCCAGCCCGAGCGTGTAGGCAACGCGGCCCGACACCACGCTGCCGGCGGCGCCAGTCAGCCAGTAGCCCTCGATCTCCGGCGCGGCGGCCGCCGCCCGGCGTCCCCCATAGCCGGAGGGCGCCACGCCCGCGAACACGCCCGTGGCGCTGCCGCGCAGCGAGGCGAGGTCGATGCCCGCATGCTCGACCGCCTCCCAGCACACCTCCAGCAGCAGCCGCTGCTGCGGGTCCATCGCCAGCGCCTCGCGCGGGGAGATGCCGAAGAAGTCGGCGTCGAACTCGCCCGCGTCGTAGAGGAAGCCGCCCTCACGCGCGTAGCTGTGGCCGTGGCGATCGGGGTCGGGGTCGTACAGCGCCTCGAGATCCCAGCCGCGATCGGAGGGAAACACCCCCACCGCATCGCCGCCGGCGGCCACCAGTTCCCACAGCTCCCGCGGCGAGCGCACCGATCCGCTGCCCGCCGGCCCCGGGTATCTGCAGCCCATCCCCACGATCGCGATCGGCTCCTGCGCCCGCGCAACCGCCGCCGAAGCAATTCCGGCCTCGGCACGCACCCCGAGCGCCTCAGCCAGCAGATGCCGCCCGAGCACCGCCGGCGAGGGGTGGTCGAACGCCACCGTGCTCGGCAGCCGCAAACCGGTCGCATCCTGCAGCCGGTTGTGCAGCTCAAGCGCCGTGAGCGAGTCGAGCCCCAGCTCCTTGAACGCGCGCTCGGGGGCAATCGCCTGCGGCGAGGCGTGCCCGAGCACGCCCGCGGTTTCGGCCCGCACCAGCTCGATCGCTAGCTCCTCGCGCTCCCACTCGGGCACGGCTCGCAGCAGCGCACCCAGCGAGCTGTCGACCCCGGGGGCGGGACTGCCCGCCACACCAGCGACGGAGCCCGCGGCTGATCCCGCCGCCGAGCTGCCACGCAAGCCGGCCCCAGAACCGGCCGCGGATCCCGCCCCAGAGCCGGCTCCCACCAGCCCGCCAAAGAGCGCCGGCAGCGTCCCCGCACTTGCTTTGCCACGCAGCGCCTCCAGATGCAAGGGCACAGCCACGAGCGCCGGGGGGACCGGCGCCAGCCCGACGTGCACCGGCTGAACTGCAGCCGGCCCGACGGGCGCCGGGGGAACGGACGTCGGCTGAACCGGCGCTGGCTGGACGGGCGCCGGGGGAACAGACGCCGGCTGGACCGGCTGGATGGACACCGGCTGGGAGATCCCCGTGGCGATGTCGAACAGCTCGAAGCCCTCCGCCGTGGAGAGCGGCCGCACCCCCTGGCGCTCGATCCGTGCGCGGTCGGCCGGGCCCAGCTCGCCCGTCATGCCGGTCGCTTGCTCCCACAACCCCCACGCGATCGACACCGCCGGCAGCCCCCGTGCGCGGCGGTGGGCTGCGAGCGCGTCGAGGAACGCGTTGGCCGCCGCGTAGTTGCCCTGGCCGGGAGCACCGAAGGTGGCGGCGGCCGAGGAGAAGAGCACGAACGCGCGCAGGTCGAGCCCGGCGGTCAGCTCGTGCAGGTGGAGTGCCGCATCGAGCTTCGGCGCCAGCGCCTCATCCACCTGCGCGGGCGTCAGCGACTGGATCACCCCGTCGGCGAGGACTCCGGCGGCGTGCACCACCGCGTCGATCGGGCCGGCGTCGTCGAGTGCCTGCGCGAGCTGCGCCCGATCACCCACGTCGCAGGCGAGCACCGTCGCATGGGCGCCCCGCTGCGCGAGTTCCCCCACCAGCTCGGCAATTCCCGGTGCCTGCGGCCCCCGCCGGCTGAGCAGCAGCAGCTCGCGCACGCCGTGGTGGGCAGCGAGGTGGCGCGCCGCCTCTGCACCCAAACCACTGGTGCCCCCGGTGATCAGGACTTTGCTGTCGGCGTCGAAGGCCGGCGTCTCGCCTGACTCATTGGCTTCGACCAGCCGCTCATTCGCTGCCCTACCGGCTTCAACCAGCCGCTCATCCACTGCCCCACTCGTTTCCACCAGTCCCTCATCCGCGGCCCCACCAGCTTCAACCGCCTGCTGCACCGTGCCCGCCCCGGCCCCGGCATCGCGCGCGCCGCCGCTCACCTGCCCCCCGAGAGCCCACGCCAGCCGCGGCGCGAGCAGCCGGCCGGCGCGGATCGCGAGCTGTGGCTCCCCGCTCGCGATCGCCGCCGCTAGCTCCGCGGAGGAATCCCCGTGCCGGTCGAGGTCCACCAGCACGATGCGGCCCGGATGCTCGCTCTGCGCCGAGCGCACCAGCCCCCACACCGCCGCCCCGGCGAGGTCAACGTCCTCCTCGTGCGTCTCCCCGTCGCTGCCCCCACTGGGCGCCATCACCGCCCCGCCAGCGAGGTCGACGTCCTGCTCGTGCGTCTCCTCGCCGCTGCCCCCACCGGGCGCCGCTACCGCCCCGCGGGTCACCACCACGATGCGGGTGTCGGCGCCTGACTCATCGGCGAGTCGCTGCTGCAGCTCCCCGAGCACCCGCTTGACGGCTGAGTGCGCCGCAACAGCAACACCCTCCCCTTCCTTCCCCTTTTTTTCCCCCATCACCTCGACGATCGCCGGCTCCGGCCCCGCGGAAGGCGCCTGCGTGGCGGATGGCAGCTCGCTCCAGTGGACGTGGAAGAGCGATCGGTGGAGATGACCGGCGGGCGGTTCGGGCAACGGCTCGGCGGCGGCCAGCGGGCGCAGCGTGGGCGCGCCGCCGGTCGCGGTCGAGGCCAGCCAGAAGCGCTCGCGCTGGAAGGCGTACGTGGGCAGTTCCACGCGCTCGGCGCCGCTGCCGCGGAAGAGCTCGCTCCAATCGACCGCCACGCCCCGCACCCACGCTTCGCCAAGCGAGGTCAACAGGCGCTCGGGGCCGCCGGCGTCGCGGCGCAGCGAGCCGACCGCGACGAGCTCCTCGGGGCGCTCGAGCAGGTGCTCCGCGAGCTCGCGCACCCCTCCCATCAACACCGGGTGGGGGCCGACCTCGACGAACGCTCGCTCACCGCGCTCGATCAGGCCGCCGAGCGCGCGATCGAAGCGCACCGTCTCGCGCAGGTTGCGGTACCAGTACTCGGCGTCGAGCCTCGCCGTGTCCAGCGGCCCCCCGGTGACGGCCGAGTGGAATGGCAGCTCGCCCGTGCGCGGCGCCGCCGGCGCGCAGGCGGCGAGCAGCTCCTCGCGCAGTTCCTCGACGCGGGGCGAGTGGGCGGCGTAGTCGACCGGGATCTGACGCGCCCGCACGTCCTCCGCCGCGCACGCCGCCAGCAGCTCCGCCAGCGCCGCGGTCTCGCCGGAGACGACCACCGAGGAGGGGGAGTTGACGGCCGCGAGCGCGATGCGACCCTGCCAGCGCTCCAGCAGCGCGTTCGTCCGCTCGACGTCGAGCGCCAGCGACACCATCCCCCCGTGGCCGGCGATCGCGGTGAGCGCGCGGCTGCGCAGTGCGCTCACGCGCGCGGCGTCCTGCAGCGACAGCGCGCCCGCGATGTGCGCGGCGGCGATCTCGCCCTGGGAGTGGCCGACCACGGCGGCGACGCGCACGCCGCAGGCACGCCACACACGCGCGAGCCCCACCATCACCGCGAACAGCGCCGGCTGCACCACGTCGACGCGCTCGAGCAGTCGCGCCTCGTGCGCCCCCTGCGGGTCGCGCGGATCGTGCGCCTCGTGCGCCCCCTGCGTCTCACGCGGATCGTGCACCTCCCGGGCCCTCTGCGTCTCCTGCACCTCGTCCGCCCCGTGCGACTCGCGCACCTCGTCCCGCTCCTCGCCGAGCACGCTCCGCAGCGACCACTCGACCCATGGCGCGAGCGCCACCTCGCACTCCGCGATCGCCTGCGCGAACAGCGGCGAGTGCTCCAGCAGCTGCGCGCCCATGCCCGGCCACTGACCGCCCTGGCCGGGGAACAGCAGCACCACGCCCTCCTCACCGAGGCCGGCGGTACCGGTCAGCACACCATCCACGCGCTCGCCGGCGGCCAGCGCCTGCAGCCCGGCGAGCAGCTGCTCACGTCCTGCCCCCACTACCACCGCGCGCTCCTCCAGCAGCGGGCGCTGCGCCAGCGAGAAGCCGACGTCGAGCGGGTCGAGCGTCGCGTCGCCCGTGACGTGTGCGCGCAGCCGCTCGGCCTGGGCACGCAGCGCCTCGCGGCTGCGAGCCGACAGCAGCCACGGCGTTGCGCCGCGCAGGGCGTCCCCGCTCAGCAGGCTCACGCGGACTCCACCTCCGCGGGATGCTCCGTCGATCGTGTGTCGACGGTGGACTCCTCGGCGTCTGCTGTGCGCAGCGATCGTGTGTCGGCGGTGGACTCCTCGGCGTCTGCTGTGCGCAGCGATCGTGTGTCGGCGGTGAGCCCCTCGGCGTCTGCTGTGCGTGGCGCTTCCTCGATGATCACGTGCGCGTTGGTGCCGCTGACGCCGAACGAGGAGACGCCGGCGCGGCGTGGCCGGCCGTTGCGTGCCCACGGCACCTCCTCGGTGAGCAGCGACACTGTGCCGCCGCTCCAGTCGACCCGCGCGGAGGGGCGGTCCACGTGTAGCGTCCTCGGCAGCAGCTCGTGGCGTAGCGCCATCGCCATCTTGATCACGCCCGCCACGCCGGCGGCCGCCTGGGTGTGGCCGATGTTGGACTTCACCGACCCCAACCACAATGGGTGCTCGGGGCGCCGGTCGCGGCCGTAGGTCGCGATCAGCGCCTGCGCCTCGATCGGGTCGCCGAGGGTGGTGCCGGTGCCGTGCGCCTCGACCGCATCCACCTCCGCCGGGGAGAGCCCAGCGTTGGCGAGCGCCTGCATGATCACCCGCTGCTGAGACGGCCCGTTGGGCGCCGTCAGCCCGTTGCTGGCGCCGTCCTGGTTGACCGCGCTGCCGCGCACCACCGCCAGCACGCGGTGGCCGTTGGCGCGCGCGTCGGACAGGCGCTCCAGCAGCAGCACGCCGCCACCCTCGGAGAAGCCCGCGCCGTCGGCGGCGTCGGCGAACGCCTTGCAGCGCCCGTCCGGCGCGAGCGCCCGCTGGCGGCTGAACTCGACGAAGATCGTCGGCGTGGCCATCACCGTGACGCCTCCGGCGAGCGCCAGCGAGCATTCGCCGCAGCGCAGCGCCTGGCAGGCGAGGTGCAGCGCCACCAGCGAGGAGGAGCACGCGGTGTCCACCGTCACCGCCGGGCCCTCCAACCCGAAGGTGTAGGCGACGCGGCCCGACACCACGCTCGGGGAGCCGCCGGTGGCGATATACCCTTCGAGGTCGCGCGCCTCCTCGCCGAGCTGCCCGACGCCGTAGTCGGAGATGTTGATCCCCGCGAACACGCCGGTCTGGCTGCCGCGCAGCGAGGCCGGGGCGATGCCCGCGTTTTCGAAGGACTCCCAGCACGCTTCAAGCAGCAGCCGCTGCTGGGGGCTCATCGCCAGCGCCTCGCGCGGAGGAATCCCGAAGAAGGCGGCGTCGAACTCGCCCGCATCGTGCAGGAACCCGCCCTCGCGCGCGTAGCTCGTGCCGGGACGCCGCGCCTCGGGGTCGTACAGCTCCTCGAGATCCCACCCGCGGTCGGCCGGGAAGCGCCCGATCGCATCGCCGCCGCCGGCGACCAGCTCCCACAGTTCTGCGGGGGAGCGGATCGGGCGGGCAGGCTCGGGATGGTCGGGGTGGGCTGGCCAGGGATGGTCGGGGCGGGCTGGCCAGGAATGGTCGGGGCGGGAAGACTCGGGGTGGGCGGGCCCGCCGGCGGCGAGGGGATGAACAGGCCCCGGATAACGGCAGCTCATCCCCACGATCGCCACCGGCTCGTCCATCGCCACCGCCATCGCGCCCGCAGCCACACCTCCCACGCGCACGGCCGTCGCGCCCGCAGCGACGGCCTGTCCCGTACCCGCCACCTCGGCGAGCAGGTGGGCAGCAAGCGCGCGCGGGGTGGGATGGTCGAACGCGAGCGTCGTGGGGAGCTCGAGGCCGCTCGCCGCGGCGAGCCGGTTGCGCAGCTCGACGCCCGAGAGCGAGTCGAGTCCGAGCTCTTTGAAGGCACGCTCCACCTCCACGCTCTGCGGCGAGGAGTGCCCCAACACGGCGGCAACCTGCGCGCGCACGAGGTCCAGCACCACGCGTTCGCGCTCGCCCTCCGGCACCTCCGCCAGGCGCACGGCCAGCGTGCCGCCGCCCGCGCCTTCCAGCTGCTCCTCGTGGCGCGCGCGAAGCGCCCACTGCGCCCGTGGCAGCTCTCCCAGCAGTGGACGCGCGCGCGTGGTGGGGTGCGCTGCGGTGTAGCGCTCCCAGTCGATGTCGGCGAGCACCAGCTCGGTGTCGTCGTGCTCGAGCGCCTGGCGCAGCGCGCCAAGGGCGAGCTCGGGAGCGAGGCCACGCAGCCCGGCGCGACGCAGCCGCTCCGCGACCGCCCCCGCCATCCCCTTACCGGCCCACGGCCCCCACGCGAGCGCGGTCGCGGGCAGTCCGAGCCCGCGGCGGTGCTCGGCGAGCGCGTCGAGGAACGCGTTGCCGGCGGCGTATGCCGCCTGGCCGGCGTTGCCGAGCGTGCCCGCGAGCGCGGAGAAGAGCACGAAAGTGGAGAGCTGGGGGCCAGCCGTCAGCTCGTGAAGCAGCCACGCCGCGTCCACCTTCGCGCGCAGCACTCCGGCCATGCGCTCGGGCGTCAACCGGGCGAGCAGCCCATCGTCCAGCACGCCGGCCACGTGGAAGATGCCCGACAGCGGCAGCTCCGCGGGGATCCCCGCCAGCAGCGCCTGCAGCTGCTCGCGCTCGGCTACATCGCACGCCACCACACTCACCCGCGCACCGCTGCTCTGCAGCTCGCGCACGAGCTCGGCGGCTCCCGGCGCCTCCTCACCGTGGCGGCTGCTCAGCAGGATGTGCTCGGCGCCGGCGCCCGCCAGCCACCGAGCCACGTGGGCGCCGAGCGCGCCGGTGCCGCCCGTCACGAGCACTGTCCCGCGCGGTCGGTACTCGCCCATTGGCCGGCGCCCGTCGGCCGCAGCCTGCGTCAACCGCCCGTCGACCGAAGCCTGCGTCAACCGCTCATCCCCCGCGGCGTGCGTCAGGCGTCTGGCGAACGTTCGGCCGGAGCGCAGCGCGATCTGATCCTCGCCATCCGCGCCCGCCAGTACTGCGCAGAGGCGCTCGAAGGTCTGATGATCGGGCTCGGGTGGCAGGTCGATCACACCGCCCCAGCGCCCGGGCTCCTCCAGTGCCGCGACCCGGCCGAGGCCCCACACCTGCGCGCTCGTCGGGTTCGTCACCCGATCGCCCTCGCCGGTCGAGACGGCGCCGCGCGTCAGGCACCACAAAGGCGCGCCGATCTCCACGTCGCCCAGCGCCTGCGCCAGTGCGAGCGTCCCCGACACACCCTGCGCGAGCTCGCCGACGGTGGGTGCCTTGGGGTCGTCGAGTGCCAGCAGCGAGAGCACACCGCCCAGGGCGACTCCGTCCGCCGAGCCTCCGCTAACGGGATCCCCGTCCGCGAAGCCATCGTTACCGAACCCCCCAACAGGGGAGGCTCCATTCACGAGTCCTCCGCCATCCACGAACTCACCGGCCAGCAACGTCTGGAGCCGTGCACTCAGTGGCCTGCGGTCCAACTCGTTCTTCTCGACCTCGACCACCACGGCGCGGGCGCCGCGCTCCTGCAGTGCACGCTCGACGCCGGCCACCACGCCATCGTCGGCGCGCCCGGCGCTGACCACGATCGGCCAGACACCGGCGAGCACCCCCACTCCGCGTGCACCCACCGGACGCCACCGCACCCGGTAGCGCCATCCCTCCGCCGTCTCCGCGGAGGCCGACCCCGGTTCGGCCTGCAGCCAGTAGCGCTCGCGCTGGAAAGGGTAGGTGGGCAGCGCCACGCGCCTGGCGCCGGAGCCGTCGAACAGGCGTGCCCAATCGACGTGCACGCCGTGCACCCACGCCTCACCCAGCGCGGCGAGCAGCGTGCGGGCCTCGTTGTGACCAGCGCGCAGGACTGGCGCGGCGAAGGCGAGGCGCCCGGGGTTCGCAGCCCCCTCGCGGTCCGCAGCCCCCTCGCCGTCACCTGCCCCTTTGCCGTCCACCCCCTCGACACCCAACGCCTCTCCCGCGCCCTCCACCGCTCCCCTCTCACCCTCCACACACTCGGCCGCCATCGCGCTGAGGACCCCGTCGGGGCCGAGCTCGAGGAAATTCCGCACTCCCTCGCGCCACAGCTGCCGCACGCCGTCGGCGAAGCGCACCGCCTCGCGCACGTGACGCACCCAGTAGCCGGCCGTGCACAGCTCATCGCCCGTGGCGACGGCGCCGGTGAGGTTCGAGACGATCGGGATTTGTGGCTGCTCGAACGACAGGTCCGCGGCGACCCGCGTGAACTCCTCCAGCATCGCGTCCATCCGCGGCGAGTGGAAGGCGTGGCTGACACGCAGCCGCTTCGTCCGCGCGCCCCGCCGCTCCCACGCACCCACCAGCTCCAGCACCGCGTCCTCGTCGCCCGAGACGACCACCGAGCCAGGAGCGTTCACCGCGGCCAACGCGACTCTCTCCTCCCAGCGATCGAGCGCCTCGAACGACTCCACTACCTCCGCCTCGGGCGCGGCGATCGCCGCCATCGCACCGCCGGCCGGCAGCGCCCCCATCAAACGGCCGCGCGCTGCCACCAGCCTGCACGCATCCTCGAGCGAGAAGACACCCGCCACGTGCGCCGCCGCCAGCTCGCCGACGGAGTGGCCGATCAGGAAGTCGGGCCGCACGCCCCACACCTCGAGCTGGCGGAACAGCGCCACCTCCAGCGCGAACAGCCCCGGCTGGGCGAGCGCCGTGCCGTCCAGCGCGGCCTCCTCGGTGCGCGCCTCGGCGAGTCCACTTGCGCCGAACACCAGCTCCCGTAGGCGGCCTTCGGGGTGGGGGTCGAGGTGGGCAAGATGAGGGTCGAGGTGGGCGCACGCCTCGTCGAACGCCGCGCGGAAGACCGGGAACTTCTCGTAGAGATCGCGACCCATACCAACCCGCTGGGCGCCCTGGCCGGTGAACATGAACGCCACGGCGCCCGGTTCGCTCCCAGCCGCGTCCTCGCCGGCGTGGCCATTGTCAACAACCCCCCGAACCATGCCCGGCGTGGACTGTCCGCGCGCGAGATTCTCGAGCTCGCCGAGCAGCTCATCGCTGCCGTCGCCGAAGGCCACCGCGCGATGTCCGAGCGCCGGGCGGGCGGTGAGCGAGAAGGCGATGTCCACCGCCTCGAGCCCCGGCGCCTGTAGAGCGAACTGCCGCAGCCCCTCCGCCCGGGCCTGCAGACCGGCGGCACCCCGACCGGAGATGATCCACGGCAGCACCCCGGGATCGCCCACTCCGCCGTTCGCGAGCGCGCGACCATGGGGCGTGTCTGGTTGGGGCGTGCTTTCGACAGTGGTAGGAGCAAGCTCGGGGGCCTCCTCGAGGATTACGTGCGCGTTGGTGCCGCCGATCCCGAACGAGGAGACGGCCGCCCGCCGCGGCTCCGGGCCGCGCTCCCACGGAACCTCCTCGACCAGCAGCGACACCGCGCCCGCCGACCAATCGACCTCGGCGCTCGGCGCATCGACGTGCAGGGTGCGCGGCAGCACCCCGTGGCGCAGCGCCATCGCGATCTTGATCACGCCCGCCACGCCGGCGGCCGCCTGGGTGTGGCCGATGTTGGACTTCACCGACCCCAACCACAGCGGCGCACGCCCCTCGCGGCCCTGACCGTAGGTGGCAAGCAGTGCCTGCGCCTCGATCGGATCGCCAAGCGTGGTGCCGGTGCCATGCGCCTCGACCGCATCCACCTCCGCCGGGGAGAGCCCCGCGTCCGCCAGCGCCTGCGCGATCACGCGCTGCTGAGAGGGGCCGTTGGGCGCGGTCAAACCATTGCTGGCACCGTCCTGGTTGACCGCGCTGCCACGCACCAGCGCCAGCACCTCATGGCCGTTGCGGCGCGCGTCGGAGAGGCGCTCGAGCGCGAGCACCCCCACGCCCTCGCTCCAGCCGGTGCCATCGGCGGCAGCGGCGAACGGCTTGCAGCGGCCGTCGCGGGCGAGGCCGCGCTGGCGCGCAAACTCGACGAACACGCGCGGTGTCGCCATCACGGTCACACCGCCCGCCAGCGCCAGCGAGCACTCGCCCCCACGCAGCGCACCGCAGGCGAGGTGCAGTGCGACCAGCGAGGAGGAGCAGGCGGTGTCCACCGTCAGCGCCGGGCCCTCCAGACCGAGCGTGTAGGAAACGCGGCCCGAGAGCACGCTGCCCGCACCGCCGGTGAGGCCGTAGCCCTCCAGCTCCTCGGCGGGCGCCGACCACAGGCGCGCGTTGTAATCCTGGCCGCCGATCCCGGCGAACACGCCGGCGCGGCTGCCCCGCAGCGAGAGCGGGTCGATGCCGGCGTCTTCGAGCGCCTCCCACGAGGCTTCCAGCAACAGCCGCTGCTGGGGGTCCATCGCCAGCGCCTCGCGTGGGGAGATGCCGAAGAAGGCGGCATCGAACTCGCAGGCGTCGCGCAGGAAGCCGCCCTCACGCACGTAACTGGTGCCCGCATGGTTGGGGTCGGGGTCGTACAGCTCATCCAGGCTCCAACCGCGGTCGGATGGGAACTCCCCGATCGCGTCGCCGCCGGCCGCCAGCAGTTGCCACAGCTCTTCGGGGGAGCGGACGGATCCGGTGGGCGCTGAGCGGGCCGGCCCCGAACCAGCGGGCGCCGAACCAAGGGGCAGCTGGTCGGTGTCGATCCCAAACACACCCAGCGGCTCGTCCGGCCCGGGGTACCTGCAGCTCATCCCCACGATCGCGATCGGCTCATCGACCCTCGCCGCCACGGTCGCCGTGGGGGCAGCGCGGTGGGCGCCGGTCAGCTCGGCCAGCAGGTGCTCGGCGAGCGCCCGCGGGGTGGGGTGATCGAAGGTGAGCGTGGAGGGCAGCCGCAGCCCGCTCGCCGCCGCCAACCGCTCGCACAACTGCACGCCGGCGAGCGAGTCGAAGCCGAGCTCCTTGAACGGCCGCCGTGCCGGCACCCGCTCGGCGGAGGAGTGTCCGAGCACGGTAGCCGTGTGCGTGCGCACGAGCTCGAGCACCGCCGCCTCCCGCGCGCTCGCGCCCATCTCCGCCAGCTCGCGTGCGAACCTCCCCCGCGGCTCCCGTCCCGCGAGTCCCTGCTCGGCGGGTTCCTCCTCCGCGGGGGGGCTCAGCACCCGCCGCACCTCGGCCAGATCGCCGATCAGCGGACGCGAACGGGCGGCGGCGAAGAGCGGCGCGTAGCGCTCCCAGTCGAGATCCGCAAGCACCGTGCAGGCAGCATGGTGGTCGTGGGCGAGGAGTCGCTCCAGCGCCGCCAGCGCGGTGGCGGCCGGTAGCGCGCGCACCCCCTGCCGGCGCAGCCGCTCACCCGTGTCGGCTGCCATCCCCGCGCCGGCCCACGCCCCCCACGCGATCGAGGTCGCGGCGAGGCCACGCGCCCGGCGGTGCTCGGCGAGCGCGTCGAGGTAGGCATTGGCGGCCGCATACCCCGCCTGGTTGCCCGAGCCAAGCGTGCCGGCGATCGACGAGCACAGCACGAACGCCGAGAGCTCGAGCTGCGCGGTGAGCTCGTGCAGATGCAGGGCAGCCTGCGCCTTCGCCGTGAGCGCGCGCTCCAGCTGCGCCGGCGTGAGCGCCTCGATCGACTCGTGCTCCAGCTCGCCGGCGGCGTGGAACACCGCGGTGAGCGGGCGCTCGGCGGGGATCGCATCGAGCAGGCGTTCGAGCTGCGCACGCTCGGCGACGTCGCACGCGGCAACCGTCACCTGCGCGCCGATACCGGTCAGCTCCCGCTCCAGCTCCGCCGCGCCTGGTGCGTCGGCGCCGTGGCGACTGGCAAGCAGGATGTGCTCGGCGCCGCGCTGGGCGAGCCACCGCGCGAGGTGGCCCCCAAGCGCGCCGGTGCCACCGGTGAGCAGCACGGTGCCACGCGGTGCCTGCCACGCTTCGCCGCCAGCTTGTGCCGCGCCAAGCGAGGAGCGCACAAGCCTGCGCACGAGCATGCCCGACGGGCGCAGCGCCAGTTGATCCTCGCCGCCGGCCACCGCCACGAGGGTGCAGAGCCGCTCCAAGGTGCGCTCGTCGAGCTCCGGCGGCAGATCGATCAGGCCGCCCCAACGTGCTGGCGCCTCAAGGCCGAGCACTCGCCCGAGACCCCACACCATCGCCTGCCCGGGCGAGGGGAGAGCGTCGGAGGGAGCGGCCGCCACCGCGCCCTGGGTGACGCTCCACAGCGGGGCCCGCACGGCGGCATCCCCGAGCGCCTGCACGAGCACAAGTGTGCCGGCGAGGCCCGATGGGACAGCAGGCCACTCGGGGTGGATGCCTTGCGCCGAGGCGAGCAGCGAGAGCACGCCGCCGACCGGTCGATCGCCCAGCGTCTCGCGCAGGCGTGCCGTCAGCATCTCGCGCTCCACCATCCGCGGATCGACCTCGATCGTGAGCGTCTGCGCGCCGTGGCGCTCCACTGCCTGAGCGATGTTTGTCGCCTGCATCCCCTCTGGTGCGAGCACCAGCCACGTGTCCCGCAACGTCGCGCGCGGGGAATCGGCGAGCGGCTTCCAGCTGATTCGATAGCTCAGGCGCTCCTCCCCCAAAACCTCGCGTGCCGGGGGCTCCAGCCAGAAGCGCTCGCGTTGGAAGGCGTAGGTGGGCAGCGCCACGCGCCTCGCTCCCGTCCCATCGAACGGGCGGCTCCAGTCGACCGAGGCGCCGCGCACCCAGATCCCGCCAAGCGCCTCCAGCAGCGAACGGGCCTCGGGGCGGCCCTTGCGCAGCGTGGCGATTGCCACGACCGGCGGCTCGTCGTCGTGCGCCTCGTCGTCGTGCGGCTCGTCGTCGTGCGGCTCGCCCTGCCCGGATGGGCCCTCCAGCGGCTGGCCCTCCCCAAGCGTTGCCCCGCCCGCGAGGCACTCCCGGCAGAGCGCGCTCAGTACCGCCTCCGGGCCGAGCTCGAGGAAGAGGCGCACCCCGCGCGCGTGCAGCCAGCCCACTCCGGCGGCAAAGCGCACCGTCTCGCGCACCTGGCGCACCCAATAGCCGGAGTCGCACAGCTCCCCCGCCGAGATGCTCTCCCCCGTCAGATTGGATACCACCGGGATGCGCGGCTCACCGAACGACACGCTTGCGGCGACCTGCGCGAACGCCTCCAGCATCGCGTCCATCCGCGGCGAGTGAAACGCATGGCTGACTCGCAGGCGCTTGGTGTTGCGGCCGCGCTCCTGCCACGCTCGCGCAAGCTCCAGCACCGAGGGCTCATCGCCCGAGAGCACCACCGACGACGGCCCGTTGACCGCCGCCAGCGCGACACGATCCTCCAGGCCCGCCAGCATTGGCGACACCTCGACCTCGGAGGCCTGGATCGAGACCATCGCCCCGCCCGGCGGCAGCGCGCCCATCAGCTTGCCGCGCGCCGCCACCAGGCGGCAGGCGTCCTCGAGCGAGAAGACTCCCGCGACGTGCGCGGCCGCGAGCTCGCCGATCGAATGGCCGATCACGTAGTCGGGCCGCACTCCCCAGCTCTCGAGCAGCCGGTAAAGCGCGACCTCCAGTGCGAACAGCCCGGCTTGGGTGAACTGCGTCTCGTCGAGCGGCCCGCCGCCGGGCGAACTCTCGTCAACGTTGGGCCGCTCGCCCTCGCCCTCCCGGCCCTCCCCGCCACCCTCACCAAAGACAATCTCCCGCAACGAGCGCCCGAGCGCGGTGTCAAACCAGGCACACGCCTCGTCGAACGCCGCCTTGAACGCGGGGTGGGCGCGATATAGCTCGCGGCCCATGCCCACACGCTGGGCGCCCTGGCCGGTGAACATGCAGGCGAGCCGCTCGCCGGTAGCGATCGTGCCCTGAATCACCCCTGCCGCCGCCTTCCCACGCGCCAGCAGATCGAGGCTGCCGAGCAGCTCCTCACGGCTATCGCCCACCACCACCGCGCGATCCTCCAGCGCGGAGCGGGTGGCGGCCAGCGAGAGCCCGACATCAATCGCGCTCATATCCGTGTTGGCGGCCACGTGCGCCCGTAGGCACTCGGCTTGAGCGCACAGAGCATCGACCCCTCTGCCCGACAGGACCCACGGCACTGGTGGGGCATCCGCTGAAGGTGGTGGCACCTGCAGCGATGACGTCTGGATCGAGGGGGCCTCCTCGACGATCACGTGGGCGTTGGTGCCGCTGATCCCGAACGAGGAGACGGCCGCCCGCCGGGGCTCGGCGCCGCGCTCCCAGGGAACGTCATCGACCAACAGCGAGACCGCACCCGCCGACCAATCGACCTCATGAGAGGGCGCGTCGATGTGCAGCGTTCGCGGCAGCACCCCATGGTGGAGCGCCGCCACCATCTTGATGATCCCGGCCACACCCGCCGCCGCTTGGGTGTGGCCGATGTTGGACTTCACCGACCCCACCCACAGCGGCGCACGCCCCTCGCGGCCCTGACCGTAGGCGGCGAGCAGCGCCTGCGCCTCGATCGGATCGCCGAGCGTGGTGCCGGTGCCGTGCGCCTCGACCGCGTCAACCTGCTCCGGAGAGAGGCCGGCGTCGGCGAGCGCCTGGCCGATCAGGCGCTGCTGGGAGAGACCGCTGGGCGCCGTCAGGCCGTTGCTGGCGCCATCCTGGTTGACCGCGCTGCCGCGCACCAGCGCCAACACCTCACGGCCGTGGGCGCGCGCGTCGGAGAGCCGCTCGAGCAACAGCAGACCAGCGCCCTCACTCCAGCCGGTGCCGTCGGCGGCGGCGGCGAACGGCTTGCAGCGCCCGTCCCGCGCGAGCCCGCGCGCGCGGCTGAACTGCACGAACATCCCGGGGCTGGACATCACCGCGACGCCCCCCGCCAGCGCCAGCGAACACTCGCCGGCACGCAGCGCCCGGCAGGCGAGGTGCAGCGCGACCAGCGAGGAGGAGCAGGCGGTGTCGACGGTCATCGCCGGGCCCTCCAATCCAAACGCGTAGGCGAGCCGGCCCGAGGCGACACTGGCGGTGGCGCCGGTGAGCGCGTAACCCTCGAGCTCCCCGTCGGACTCGTGCAGCCGGGGGCCATACTCCTGCGCCGTCAGCCCGGCGAACACACCGGTGAGGGTGCCGCGCAGCGAGGTGGGAGCGATGCCGGCGTGCTCGAACGCCTCCCAGCCGACTTCCAGCAGCAACCGCTGCTGGGGGTCCATCGCCAGCGCCTCGCGCGGAGAGATCTCGAACAGCGCGGCGTCAAATTCACCCGCGTCGTAGAGGAAGCCCCCCTCGCGCACGTAGCTGGTGCCGGGCTGGGCACCGTCGGGGTCGTACAGCCGCTCTAGGTCCCAGCCACGATCGGCGGGGAAGCCTCCGATCGCGTCGCCGCCGCGGGCCACCAACTCCCACAGCTGCCGCATCGAGCACACGGATCCGGTGCCCGCCCCTCCTGGGTAGCGACAGCCGATCCCCACGATCGCCAGCGGCTCCTCGCCTGCGGGCCGCCGGCCGGTTGGAACCGTGGATGTGCGTGCGCTCGAACCATGGGCGCCGTCCACGCGCGATGCCGCACCGCGGTCAGCGTTTGGAGCCGCGCCGCCATTCGCACCCGCGTCGCCGAGCGCGTCCAACAGATGGGCGGCGAGCGCCGCCGGGGTGGGGTGGTCGAACAGCAGCGCCGAGGTGAGTCGCAGCCCGGTGGGGGCGCTCAGCCTGTTGCGCAGCTCCACGATCGCGGGCGAATCGAAGCCGAGCTCCTTGAAGGTGTGGCGCGCATCGACCGCTGCCGTGGAGGCGTGGCCAAGGACGATCGCCGCCTGGGCGCACACCAGCTCCAGCACGATGTGTTCGCGCTCCACGGCGGGCACGCCGGCCAGCTGCTCGCGCAGTGAGGAGTCGCCGGGCTCGAGCTTGTCGGGCGCGGGCTCGCGCGTCCCCCCGCCAGCCGACGGGGAGAGAGCCTCGACCACCCTTGCCGAACCTGTCTCGTCCCCACTCGCGGCCTCTTGCAATTCCCCCATCCGCGAGCCCGCGGCCACGGCCACCGCGCGCGCCGAGGCATTCACGCCGTCGGCAGCCGGCGCGGGCAGCCAATGACGCTGGCGCTGGAAGACGTAGGTGGGCAGCGGTATCCGCCGCGCACCGGCGTGGGCAAGGATCGCCCCCCAGTCGACGTCCACACCGCGCACCCACAGGTCGGCGAGCGAGGTGAGGACGCGCTCGCGCCCCCCATGGTCGCGGCGCAGCGTCGCAAAGACGCCCACCTCGGCGGGGTCGGCGGCGGCCGCCTCGACGGTCTCCTGGACGCCGACCGTGAGCACCGGGTGGGGGCTGACCTCGACGAAGGTATGGGCGCCCTCGGCGAGCAGCGCGCGGATCGCCTGCTCGAACTGGACGGTGTGGCGCAGGCCGCGATACCAGTGCTCGGCGCCCAGCTGCGCGGTGTCGAGCCGAGCGCCGGTGACGGTCGAGTAGAGCGGGATGTCCCCCGCGCGCGGCGCGATCGGGGCGAGCTCCCGCAGCAGCTGCTCGCGTATGGCCTCCATCTGCGGCGAGTGCGAGGCGTAGTCGACCGGCACCCGCCGCGCCTTCACGTCGAGGGACTCGCACTCCGCGAGCAGCTCCGCGAGCGCCTCGGGATCGCCGGAGACGACCGTCGAAGAGGGGCCGTTGACGGCGGCGATCGCGATCCGCCCGCCCCACCGCTCCAGCGGGCCGGCGAGCTGCGCAACGCCCGCCGCGACTGACACCATCCCGCCGCGCCCGGAGAGGCCGGCGAGCACGCGGCTGCGCCGTGCGACCACGCGCGCGCCGTCGGCGAGCGAGAGGCCGCCGGCCACGCAGGCGGCGGCGATCTCACCCTGGGAGTGGCCGACCACCGCGGTGGGCCGCACCCCGCACGCACGCCACAGCTCGGCGAGCGCAACCATCACCGCGAACAGTGCCGGCTGCACCACATCGACCCGCTCGAGGCCGGCTGCCCCCGGGGCGCCCGCGAGCACATCCCGCAACGACCACTCGACGTGCTGGGCGAGCGCCTGCTCGCAGGCGTCGATCGACTGCGCGAACACGGGCGAGCGCTCGAGCAGCTCGAGCGCCATCCCCTGCCACTGCGAGCCCTGACCGGGGAACAGGAACACGATCCCCCCGCCCGGCGCACCCACAGCTCCGCTCCCGCGCACCAGGTTGGCGGCGGGCACACCCGTGCGCAGCGCGGTGAGGCCCTCCAGCAGATCATGGCCGCCCGCGCCCAGCACGACCGCCCGCCGCTCCAGCGCCGCGCGGCCGACCGCCAGCGTGTAGCCGACGTCGGTGGGGTCGAGCCGCGGACGCTCGCGCACGTGCTGCTCCAGGCGCGCCGTCTGCGCCCGCAGCGCCCGCTCGCCCCGGGCGGAGACCACCCACGCGAGCGCGTCCTCGCCGAGCGGGGCCGCACCCCGCGGGCTGGGGTGCCGATCGGCGGCGGTCGTTGCGCTCGTGGCGAGAGCTCGCGCCGCGGCCGCGATGTGCTCGGATGCCGACGCGGGCAGGGCACTGCCGGCAGGGGAAGCAGCCTCTCGAGGGGCACGCGTGTCAAGCGCGGCGGAGCGGCCGATTGGGGCCATTGTCGTGGACCCCGCGATCGCGACCGGAGCCGTAGACACGCCCGGCGGGGCCGCGACAGAGTCGATCCCGGGCGGCGAACCAACCACCACATGGCAGTTGGTGCCGCCCACGCCGAACGAGGAGACCCCGGACAGCCTGGGACCATCCTCAGGCCACGGCTCGAGCCGCTGGAGCACCCGCAGGCGCAACGCGTCCAGCGGGATGTCGGGGTGGGGCCGCTCGAAGTTGAGGCTGGGCGGGAGCTCCCCACGGGCGATGCAGAGCGCCGCCTTGACAAGCCCTACCACGCCGGCGGCACCCTCGAGGTGGCCGACGTTGGTCTTGGCGGAGCCGACCGGCAGGGGATCGTCCGTGCGGCGCTCGGCACCGAGCGCGGCGCCGAGCGCGGCGGCCTCGATGCGGTCGCCCAGCGGGGTGCCGGTGCCGTGCAGCTCGACGTAGTGCAGCTCGGCGGGCCGCACGCCCGCCTGCCGATAGGCAAGCCGCAGAAGCTCCTCCTGCGCGCTCTGGCGGGGCGCAGTGAGGCCGTCGCCGCCGCCATCGTTGTTGAGGGCGCTGCCGTGGATCACGCAGTGGACCGGATCGCCGTCGGCGAGCGCCGCGGCGAGCGGCTTGAGCGCCACCATCGCGCCGCCCTCGCCGCGGACGTAGCCGTTGGCGCGGGCGTCGAAGGTGAAGCAGCGGCCATCCGGGGAGAGGCCGCCGAACCGCGAGGCGCTGAGCGCGGAGCGAGGGGAGATATTGAGGTGCACGCCGCCGGCGAGCGCCAGCTCGCACTCTCCCCGATGCAGGGAGTCGCAGGCGAGGTGCACGGCAACCAGCGAAGAGGACTGGCAGGTGTCGACCGTGAGGCTGGGACCGCGCAGCCCGAGCGCATAGGAGACGCGGTTGGCAATCATCCCGCGGTGCAGACCCGTGAGCGCATGGCGCGTGACGGCCGGTGCACCACGCGCGTGCAGCTCCTCGGCGTAGTCGTCGGCGATCGCTCCGACGAAGACCCCGGTGGGGGTGTCGCGCAGGGAGGTGGGGGCAACCGCGGCGCTCTCGAACGCCTCCCAACACAGCTCCAGCATCAGCCGCTGCTGGGGATCCATCGCCGCGGCCTCCCGCGGAGAGATGCCGAAGAAGGCAGCATCGAAGCGATCGACGTCCTCCAGGAAGCCTCCGTGGAGGGCCCCCGGTGCGAGCGCCTCGACGGCGCCTGGGTCGGCGTCCCAGCGCTCGGGCGGCAGGGGCGAGATCGCGCTCGTCCCCTCGCGCAGCAGACGCCAGAAGGAATCAGGATCGGCGGCGCCCGGCAGGCGGCAGGAGATCCCGACGATGGCAATCGGTGAGCGCGCGCTCACAGGCGCTGACCCAAACGCCCACGCTTCCCGCGACGAACGAGCCCAATCACGGGCCAACAGAACCCCTGCACCACACCCACTCCGTTCTGATGCTCAAACGCTGGTCAATACAAGTAAGCAGTGTTTTCTTTGAGTGTAGGCGACCCGGGCGCGATGTGGTCAATTCAGAAGTGAAAATTCAAGGTAAACCCTCCTCAACCCACATCAATTGTTCGACTGAACAGTCATATTCCAGCTAGGTGCTCTGCCTGACGGGGACTGCGTTCGACTGGCCGGTTGTATTCCGTAGAAAATGCCGGAATCCCGGCGGACATCAGGGATCGGCCGCAGACGCTGACTGCGAATCAGCAGATCGTAGTAGGCCCTGCAAGCCGCAAAAGCCAATCAGGAGTCGGCAAGAGAGTCTGCAAGAGCGACCGGCAGTGCAAACGCGGCGAGCACGAGCCCATCGCGCACCAGCCAACGACCCCGCAGCACTGGCGGGAAACAAAGCCCTACGTTCGGCCACGGTGTGAGCAGCCGGGCGTCGAACGTACGTCCAGCGGGATCGATCGACAGCACCGCGTCCTCGAAGCCGAGCCAGCATTGCGAGATCGGAAACCACACCTTGTACACCGTCTCCTTCGCGCAGAACAGCAGCCGGTCCCAGTGCACCCCGGGCTGCTCGGCGGCGAGCCATGCAAGCATCGGGAGCTCCTCCTCGCGAGCGATCTCGCCGATCACCCCGGCGGGCAACGGCAGGTGCGGCTCGGCGTCGATGCCGAGGCCGGCGAGCTCGCCGGTGCGCGCCAGCGCACACGCGCGGTAGCCCTCGCAGTGGGTGATCGAGCCCACGACCCCCGCCGGCCATAACGGCTGCCCGCGCTCGCCGGTGGCGATCGGAGAGGGGGGCATCCCCAGCTGCGCAAGCGCCCGGCGCGCGCATGCACGCCCCGTGACAAACTCGCGCCGGCGCTTCTCGACCGCCCGGCCCATCGCCACGCGCTCCTGCGGGAAGAGCTCGATGTCGAGCAGCTCCTCGCGGGTGTCGGCCGCGACCGCCTCGGGGGGCAGGATCTCCTCGATCACGGCGCGCCCTCCAGCGGCAGGATCTGGCGCAGCGGCAGGCGCTGGATGCGGCGGCGGTGCCACTCGCGCGGGTAGCCCAGCGACACCTCGACGAACGGGACCCCGTCATAAACGGTTGTGCGCGGGATATGCAGGTGCCCATACACGACCGCCCGCGCACGGAAGCGCAGGTGCCAATCGGCGGTGAGGTCGGTGCCGCACCACTGCGCGAACTCGGGGTGACGCAGCACCTGTGTAGGAGCGCGCACCAGGGGAAAGTGGTTGACCAGCACCGTGGGCAGCTCCGGGTCGAGCGCGCGCAGGCGCGGCAGAGTCGAGCGCACCCGCTCCTCACACCAGGCGCCCCGGCCGGGGAAGGGGTCGGGAAAGAGCACCATCTCGTCGCTGCACACCACACCCGCCTCGTGGGCGAGCGCGAGCGCGCGGGCCTTGGTGGGAGCGATGTTGGAGCCGAACGAATAGTCGTAGAGCAGAAACAGCGGCACCACCGTGACGGGACCGCCGGAGCCCTCCCACACCGGGTAGGGATCCTCGGGCGTGAGCACCCCGAGACGCCGACAGATCTCGACGAGATGTCGGTAGCGCTCGACCCCGCGCAGCTGCACCGGATCCTCGGGGACAGTCCACAGGTCATGGTTGCCGGGCACCCAGATGACGGTGGCGAAGTGCTCGCGCAGCACCCCAAGCGCCCACTCCAGGTCGGCGCTCAGCTCGCTCACATCGCCGCAGACGATCAACCAATCCTCAGGCGTTGCGGGACGCAGGCCCTCGACCACGCGGCGATTCTCCGGGTAGGTGATGTGCAGGTCGCCGATCGCGAGCAGGTTGGAGGAGGGCTGACCCACCGCGCGATCATATGGTCGCTCGCCGCACAAACCCCGACCACTCGCCTCGCAAATCCCGGCCGCTTGCCGCACAAACCCCGGCCGCTTGCCGCACAAACCCCTGGCCGCTTGCCTCGCAAACGCCGGCCGCTCGCCGCGCGAACCCTGGCCGCTCGCCGCACAAACCCGCGTGGGCGTATCGTCCCCGATGCTCCCTACCATTCGTCGCCAACCAAACCGGAGGTAGCGCCGCGATGCCGCCACTGATAACCCCCGAGGAAGCCCTGCGATTGGGCGAGATCGAGGACCACGCTGAGATCGAAGCGCTCGTGGAGCGGGCCTGGGAAGCGCGCGTGGAGCGCTTCGGGGACTCGACCGACATGTGCTCGCTGGTCAACGCCAAGTCGGGAGGGTGCGCCGAGGACTGCGGCTTCTGCGCTCAGTCGCGCTTCGCCGAGGCCGAGACCCCGATGCACCCGATGATGGACCCCGAGCAGATCCTCGAACACGCCCGTGCCGCCGAAGCGGCGGGAGCGCACCGCTTCTGCATGGTCACCCAGGGCCAGGGTCTGTCAAAGCGCGACTTCGCCAAGATCCTCGAAGGCGCGCGTCTGGTGGCCGAGCACACCAACCTCAAGCGGTGCGCCTCCGTCGGGCACATGTCCACCGAGCGCGCCAAGGCTCTCCGAGAGGCAGGGATCCAGCGCGTGCATCACAACGTCGAGACCGCCTCCAGCTACTACGACGAGGTCTCGAGCACCGTGCGCTACGAGGGGCGTCTGCGCACGATCAAGGCAGTGCGCGAGGCAGGGCTCGAGACGTGCGTGGGCGGCATTCTCAACCTCGGCGAGAGCCGCGCGCAGCGCGTTGAGATGGCGTTCGAGCTCGCGGCGATCGACCCCACGAGCGTCCCGATCAACCTGCTCAACCCCCGCCCCGGCACGAAGTTTGGGGATCGTGAGTTGATGGACCCTTGGGAGGCGGTGAAGTGGATCGCGATCTTCCGACTGATCCTCCCCGAAGCCCTGTTCCGCGTATGCGGGGGGCGCGTGGAGAACTTCGGCGAGCTGCAGCCGCTGGCCGTCAAGGCGGGGCTGAACGGCGTGATGATGGGCAACTTCCTCACCACGCTCGGCGCCGAGCCCGAGCAGGACCGCGAGATGTTCGAGGAGCTCGGCCTCAACGTGGCCCGCCAGCCCGACAACGGCGCCAACCCGCGGCCGGACAACCGCGCGGGGTGGCTGGAGGGCGAGACCCCCGACGTGGTGGAGGAGCACATCGGCGAGACGGTGCCGCCCGCCGAGCAGATCGACCTCAACGTGCGGCTGTGGGACCCGTCCGCGCAGCTGCGTTATCGCACGAAGCGTAAGGTGCCCGCACGCCCAGACGGAGCCCCCAACGCCATTCCATCCGGTTGGGCTGGAGCGTCACCCACTCCAGACGAGCTTCACGACCCATCCTCCACGATGGTGGGCGCGAGCTGAGGGATTTGCGGATGAGGGATCAAGGGTCTGCTTGTGGTGGACTCGGGTCTGCTTGTGGTGGACTCGATGGAAAGCGATGACGGAGTGGTGAGCTCGGGTGAGATCGAGGAGCGGCTGGCGGAGATCGAGCGGCTGGGGCTGAGCCGCCGGCTGCGCTTGATCTCCGGCTCGCAGGGGCCACGCGTGCTGCTCGACGGCCGTCCCGTGCTGCTGCTGTGCTCCAACAACTACCTGGGGCTCGCCGACCACCCGCACGTGCGCGAAGCCGCCGCCGAAGCCGCGCTGCGCTGGGGCGTGGGCGCCGGCGCCTCGCGACTGGTGTCGGGCACGATGACCATCCACCGCCGCCTGGAGGAGCGCCTGGCGGCGTTCAAGGGCAGCGAGGCGTGCGTGCTGTTCGGCTCGGGCTACCTCGCCAACCTCGGCGTGATCGGCGCACTCGCCGGACCCGGCGACGCGGTGTTCTCCGACGAGCTCAACCACGCCTCGATCGTCGACGGCTGCAAGTGCTCGCGTGCACGGGTGCACGTCTACCGCCACCTCGACGCCGAGCACCTCGACTGGAGCCTGCGCCGCCACGGCGGCGAGGGGCGGCGGCTGATCGCTACCGACTCGGTGTTCTCGATGGACGGCGACGTCGCGCGGCTGCAGGAGATCGTCGAGCTCGCACGCCGCCACTGCGCGCGGGTGCTGGTCGACGAGGCGCATGCGACCGGCGCACTCGGGCCGGGGGGACGCGGCGCCGTCGCGCAGGCCGGATTGGAGGACGAGGTGGACGTGCTCGTGGGCACGCTCGGCAAGGCGCTCGGCTCCTACGGCGCGTACGTGTGCGCGAGCGAGGAGATGGTGCGCTACCTGATCAACACCGCACGTCCGCTGATCTTCTCCACCGCCCCCGCCCCCCCGGCGGTCGCGGGCGCGCTGGCGGCGCTCGACTTGATCGAGCACGACCCCGCTCACGTGCAGCGGTTGCGCTCGCTCGCGCGCACCCTGCGCGCGGCACTCGCCGCCGAGGGCTTCGACGTGCCGGAGAGCGACATGCACATCGTGCCGCTGCGCGTCGGCGACGAGCGCGATGCACTCGCGCTCTGCCAGGGCGCCCTGGAGCGCGGTGTGTTCGCGCAGGCGATCCGCGCCCCCTCGGTGCCGGCGAGCAGCGCCCGGCTGCGCCTCACCGCGATGGCCACCCACACCCCCGCCGAGCTGCGCCGCGCCGCCAGGGTGCTGCGCGAGGCAGCGCGCGGGTTGGGGTTGGACCCCGCGGCGATCGGTGCACGGACGGTGGGGTCGGCGTCGGATGATGTCGATGAGGTCTCGGTGCAGCCCGAGCCGCAACCCTTCGACGTCGAGCGCGCAAGCGCCATTACGCGCGCGGCTTAGCACCGCGGTGCGCGGGCTGTTCGTCACCGGGACGGGCACCGGCGTGGGCAAGACTGTCCTCTCCGCCGCGCTGCTCGCGGCGATCGCCGCGGCGGGCGAGCGGGTGAGCGCGCACAAGCCGGTGGTCACCGGTGTGGACGACCCGCCCGGGGAGTGGCCCCCCGACCACGAGCTGCTGGCACGCGTCGCCGGGATGACGCCCGAGCAGGTCGCGCCGCTGCGCTACGGGCCCGCTGTCTCACCCCACCTCGCCGCCGAACTGGCGGGCGAGCGCGTTGATTCTGAGCGGATCACAGCAACCGCGCAGGACGCGCTGCGCAACGCCGACGCGCAGGGCGCTGTGCTGATCGTGGAGGGCGTCGGCGGGCTGCTGGTGCCGCTTACCGAAGGCTTCACCGTGCGCCATCTCGCCGCCCGGTTGGGGCTGCCGCTGGTGATTGCCGCGTCGCCCGGCCTCGGCACGATCAGCCACACGCTGCTCACCCTCGAGGCCGCCCGCACTGCCGGGCTCGACGTGCACGCGGTGGTGCTCACGCCCTGGCCAGCGCAGCCCGGCGCGATGGAAGAGTCCAATCGCGCCACGATCGCGCGGCTCGGAAATGTCGAAGTTGCAGCTCTCCCCCATGTCTCGAGCCCTGATCTGGCTCGGCTCGCGGACGCTGGTGCGCACCTGCGCTGGCAACAGTGGCTCCCGCGCGGGCCTTCCATCCCAAGCTGAGCTTACGATCGGAAGAGTGGTTGGACGTCGAGCCGCGATGTGCCTCCCTCCGAGTGATTCCGGGGTCGTGTCCCCGGAGAAAGGAGGCACTATGAACGCAGTCGATGTACTGACCATCACCCTGCTAATCGCGCTGCTGATCATCGATCGGCTTTACGCGTTAGCAAGGTGCCCTGGCGGTCGCAGCAAGGACGGCCCCGGCGACCGTCAGGACAACCTTAACCGGAGGGAGCCCGGTTGCCCGGGCCCCTCAAGGATGCTGAACGCAATCGATGTACTAACCAGATCAGAGTTTAGCCCAAGATCGGACGGATTGCGATGCCTATCTCTTGGCGCGAGCAGCATCTACCACCGCCTTGATGACCTTGGTCAGGTCCTTGTCGGAGATCACGTACGGCGGCATCGTGTAGACCAGATCGCGGAAGGGGCGCAGCCACACGCCGCGCTCGACCGCCGCCGCAGTGGCCGCCGCGACATCCACTTCCTGCTCCAGCTGCACCACCCCGATCGCGCCGAGCACACGTACGTCGGTAACGCCCGGCAGCTTGCGGGCCGGCTCCAGACCTATGCGCAGGCCCTGTTCGATGCACTTCACCTGCGCCTGCCACTCTTTCGTGGCGAGCAGGTCGAGCGAGGCGAGTGCGACCGCGCAGGCGAGCGGATTGGCCATGTATGTCGGGCCGTGCATCAGCCCGCCGCCCTCGCCCGCGGAGATCGCGCTTGCTATGTCCACGGTGCAGAGCGTTGCCGCCAGCGTCATATACCCGCCCGTGAGCGCCTTGCCCACGCACATCACGTCGGGGCTGATGCCCGCGTGCTCGCACGCGAACAGTGCTCCCGTGCGGCCGAAGCCCGTGGCTATCTCGTCCGCCACCAGCAGCATTCCGTGCTCGTCGCACACCTCGCGCAGCAGCCGCACGCAGGCGGGGGAGTGGAAGCGCATCCCTCCCGCGCCCTGGGCAACCGGCTCGACGATCACTCCCGCCAGCTCGTCGGAGTGAAGGGCCGCCAGCTCGCGCACCTGCGCCGCCCACCGCTCCCAGCGCGCATCTTGGGGCGCGTCGAAGCCGTCGGGGGGACGGTCGGCGAAGAGATGCTCGGGGAGGATGCCCGTGAACAGGCTGTGCATCCCCCCCACCGGATCGCATACGCCCATCGCCCCGAACGTGTCGCCGTGGTAGCCGCCTCTCACCGTCAGCAGACGGCTGCGCTCGGGGCGGCCCACCGCGCGCTGGTATTGCAGGCACATCTTGATCGCCACCTCCACCGCGACCGAGCCGGAGTCGGCGAAGAACACCCGCTCGAGGCCCGCCGGGGTGATCTGCACGAGACGCTCCGCCAGGCGCACCGCCGGCTCGTGCGTGAGACCGCCGAACATCACGTGCGCCATCCGCCCCAGCTGGTCGGTGATCGCGCTGTCCAGCGCGGGGTGGCGGTAGCCGTGCACCGCGCACCACCACGACGACATCCCGTCGATCAGCTCGCGCCCGTCGGCGAGACGCAGCCGCACCCCCTCCGCCGAGACGACCGGCAGCGCGCGCTCGCCGCCGGCAGGCCGCCATAGGGGTGCCACACGTGCTCGCGGTCCTGTGCGAGCAGTGCATCCCGCCGGTCACCTTGTGCCAGGTCCCCAATAACGCCAGCTAGGACGCATACGGATGGTAGATCGGCGGGATCTCCGATCGACGGGCACGGCTCAGCGACGTCCTAGCTAGTCCTCGTACAGCGTGAAGTCGCGCTTGCGGGCGCCGCACACCGGGCAGAACCACGTGTCCGGGATGTCCTCGAACGCCGTCCCCGCGGGGATCCCGCCGTCCGGGTCGCCTTCCTCGGGGTCGTAGATGTAGCCGCAGGACTCGCAGATCCAGCGCTGAAGTGTTTGAGTCGTCATCCGCGCAAAGATTACCGATCGGCCCGTCTCCCGGTAGGGTCAACGGATGAGCACCCCGCCCATCGACGAGCGCTCCGACCCCGAGCCCTCCGATCCCGAGCGCTCCGACCCCGAGCGCTCTGACCCCGAGCGTTCCGGTCCCGGCCAGGAGTACAACCCCGGGCCGCCCACGCTCCCGCGGCAGGCCGCCACGGTGATCCTGCTGCGCGGTGGGGCCGACGGGCTCGAGCTGCTGCTGGTCAAGCGCAACCCCGCCGCACGCTTCATGGGTGGGGTGTGGGTGTTTCCTGGCGGTGCCGTCGAGCAGGCCGAGGGCGACGACGACCGTGCCCATCGCGCCGCCGCTGTGCGCGAGTTGCGGGAGGAGGCCGGCGTGGCGCTGCCCGACCCAGCCGCGCTCGTCAAGTTCTCGCGCTGGATCACCCCGGCGCTGGTGCGCACCCGCTTCGACACGCACTTCTTCCTCGCCTCGCTTCCTCCCGGCCAGGAGCCGCGCGTCGACGGCGAGGAGTGCGTCGAGCTCGGCTGGTTCACCCCCGCCGGCGCGCTCGACGGCTCATCGCACTGGTGAGATCCTGCTGGTGTTCCCCACGATCAAGCACCTCGAGCAGCTCTCCCCGTTCGCCTCCGCCGCGGAGCTGCTCGCGTACGCGCGCGGGCGCACCGTGGAGGCGGTCCAGCCGCACGTCGTCCTCGATGGCGAGGTCGCGCGCGTGCTGCTCCCCGGCGAGCCCGGGTATTGAGCCGGAGCGGCCCGCGGCGACTTTGTGCCTTGCTTCGGCCCCATCAGCAACTCCGGGACGGGGGCGTGGGTGCCTGGAGCTATTCCTGCGCTTGCTGCGCCGCGATCACGTGCGTGACCGCGTTGATCAGCGCGAGGTGCGTGAACGCCTGCGGGTAGTTGCCCAGCAGCCGCCCCGATGAGGCCTCCAGCTCCTCCGCGTACAGCTGCATCGGCGAGGCGTACGTCAGCAGCCGTTCGCACAGCTGCACCGCTTCGCGGCACTCGCCGCTCTCCGCCAGCGCCGACACCAGCCAGAAGGAGCAGATCAGGAACGTTCCCTCCTCGCCGTGCTGCCCGTCGTCGGTCTCGTCGGTGCGGTAGCGCATCACCAGCCCGTTCTCGGTCAGCTCCTCTTTGATCGCCTTCACCGTCGCGCACACGCGCTCGTCTTTGGGAGGCAGGAAGCGCACCAGCGGGATCAGCAGGTTGGAGGCGTCGAGCGCGTCGGTGTCGTAGTGCTGGCGGAACACGCCCCGCTTGTCCACGCCCTTGTCGAGGATCTCCGCTTTGATCTCGTCCGCCAGCTCCTGGAAGTGGCTGGCGTGCTCGTCCTCGCCGCGCCGTTCCGCCAGGCGCGCGCCGCGGTCGGTCGCCACCCAGCACATCAGCTTCGAGGAGACGTAGTGGCGCGGCTCGCCCCTCGCCTCCCAGATGCCCTGGTCGGGCTCCCGCCACACCCGCTCGGCGCAGCGCACCTGGTCGATCAGCACCGGCCACAGCCGCTCGGGGATGTGGTCGCGCTTCTTGGAGTGCAGGTACACCGAGTCCAGCACCGCCCCGTACACGTCGTTCTGGCGCTGGTTGTACGCGCCATTGCCGATCCTCACCGGACGCGCGTTCTCATAGCCCTTGAGGTGATCGAGCGTGCGCTCCTGCGAGCTGTTTGTCGCCCTTGATCCCATACATGATCTGCAGCGACCCATCCTCGTTGCGCTCCAGGTCGGCGACGTACTGCACGAAGTCGTCCGCCTCCCAGTCCAGCCCCAGCGCGTGCAGCCCCCACAGGGTGAACGTCGCATCGCGCATCCAGCAGTAGCGGTAGTCCCAGTTGCGCGATCCTCCCGGGGTCTCCGGCAGCGAGGTCGTCGGCGCCGCCACCAGCGCGCCGGTGGGCATGAACGTGAGTCCCTTCAGCACCAGCGCCGAGCGCTCCAGGTGCACCCGCCAGGGGTGGTCGGGGTAGGTGCCTTCCGCCAGCCACGTCCGCCAGAAGTGGCTGGTGCGCTTCAGGTGCGCCTCCGCCTGCTCCACCGTGCGCGGCCCTCCCAGGCCCTCCGTCCACGACATCGCGCAGAAGCGCTTCTCCCCCTCGCTCAGCGTGTGGCGGGCGTGCACGCGGTTGCCCTCGATGCCCATCCGCATGTCGGAGAACAGACGGAACGCCGTCCTATTGCCGCCGTCGCTCGCGTCGAGCGCCGGTAGGCCGCTCCCCGTGCGCTCATCCTCCACGGCGCTCCACTTCGCCATCGTCGCCCCGTAGTCCAGCATCGGCTCGCACACCATCTCCATCTGCACCTGGCCCTGCATGCATTCGATCACCCTCACCATGACGTGATCGGCGTCGTAGTCAGTCGGCGGGCGGGTGTGGCTGGAGCCCTCCTCGTTGTCGTGCCACTCCCCGATCGTCAGCGCGTCCACGACCCGCACCCACCCCTGCGGCGTCATCCAGGTCGTCTCGATCACATTCGTCCCCGGCAGGTAGCGCCTGCCGGCCGGCACATACAGCCCGTACGGCCCCACCCGGAAGCGCCCCGCGCTGCGGTCGAGCATCGACGCGAACACGCTCGGGCTGTCGAAGTGGGGCATGCACAGCCACTCGATCGCCCCGTCCGACGCTAGCAGCGCGCCGGTGTGGCAGTCCGACAGGAAGCCGTAATCCGCGATCGGCGGGAAGGGGGAATCCTCCTGGGTCATGTGCCGCGCAAGCTATCGCGTCGTCGCGACTCGCCCCTCGGCGCTCCTTTGCTCACGTCACTCGCTTGGGTTCTCGCGCGAGAGCTCCGCCCAGGAGTCATCCTCCCACACCGCCTCACCCCAGCGCGGGCGTTCCACCCCCGCCGGCAGCGAACCCTCTTCCTCGAGCTTGTCCAGGTGGGCCGCCAGCGTGATCGCCGCCGCGGGGCGCAGTTCCGCGGGCACGTCCCACCACGCCTTGTCCAGCAGCTCCTGCACGGTGCGGGCGCCTTCGGTTAGGGCCAGCAGCAGACGATGCTCGCGGTCGTAGCGGTGGCCGATCGACTCCTGCAGCTTTGCCACGGGCTCCCAGATCGCGGGGCCGTGGCCGGGGCACAGCACCTCGAGGTCGATCGTGCACAGGTGCACCAACCCATTCAGGTAGGCGTTGAGCGCGCCCGGGTAGGGCGCAATGAAGGCGCTGCCTTCGCCCAGCACCGCATCGCCGGTGAAGCACACGTGGTCTGCGACCAGCGCATAGTGGTCGGAGGCGTGACCCGGCGTCGGTACTGCCGTCAGGGGGCCGAAGCGCACCTCGTCGGTGAGCGTCACGTCGATACCACTCCCGCGCGCCGCCGCCAGCGGCGCCGGGCGCAGGCTGCGCAGCGCGTTGACCGACTCGATGTGGTCGGTGTGGTCGTGGGTCAGCGCGATCCCCCCCAACCCTCCGCGCGCGTCCACCGCCGCCACCACCCGCTCGAGGTGCTGGCGCAGCGCCGGTCCGGGGTCGATCACATACGCCGGGTCGCGGTCCACCACCCAGGTGTTGGTCCCCGAGAGCGTCAGCGGTCCGGGGTTCTCGGCGCGTATGCGCAGCACGTCGAAGGCTGCCAGCCGCCGCGCTTCCGCCAGCGGATCCACCGAGAAATCGGCCTCTCCAGCGAGCGCGAGGTCGAGCTCGGCGGCGGTTTCGGGCACCCACTCCGAGGCAGGCTCGATGCCCATGTCCTGCGCGTCTTGGTCGGAGTCGGCCGCCGGGTCGGGGTCGGAGCCTGAGGGTGAGGGGGAGCGCATGTTGTGCCGTAGTCGTTTCGGTTGAAGACCGTCAGCATACCCACCGCCCTGGCGGCAAGTCTTGTCTCATTGACATCGCGCAAAGCCGACCCTCCCCGCACACAGAGCGCCGCTAACAGCAGACACAGCACCCCCTCTCTCCCCCCACGCTGAGCGCCCCCCTCCTGGCACGCAGAGCGCCCCTCACAGCAGACACAGCACCCCCCCTCTCCCAACACCAAGCCGCCCTCTCACCGACGAACCTGTTTGTCAAAGAACCCCGCCAATCCTAATTTTACGACTTGTTCGCCATAACATGAAATGTCCTTGACTCCGCAGACAGGCGTCCGCGTAAAATAGGCGTTGCCCGCTGTCTTCCACGCCTCAAGCCCGCGTCCCCCACGGCCGAAAGGGGGCACTATGAGCGAGGGATCATCGTCATGGCTGTGTCCCACCGAGCTTGACCGCACGCGCGTCGTCGACGCCAACGACCGCGTGCGCACGATCCGCCTCGTCGGCGCCGGCGCCGTCGGCATCGCGCTGCTCGCTGCCGCGCCGTGGATCGGCTGGTGGACGCTCGTGTTCTTCGCGCTCTGCGCGCTCAATTTCGCCTCCGTCGACCGGCGCATGCGCACCAGCCCGCACCCCGAGCGCGTGAGCGCCACCGCGATTGTGGTGACGCTGCTGCTGATCGCCGGCGGCGTCGCCGTCAGCGGCGGGCCCACCAGCCCCGCGCTGCCCTGGATGGTGCTCCCCGCGGCGATGGTCGCCGCGCGCTTTCGCCCCCAGGTCGTGGTCGTCGGGCTGGTGCTCACGGTGGTGCTGATCATCGCCGCCACGCTCGGCGTAGATCCGACCACCACGATCAACGACCCCGTCCGGCCGATCGCCGCGCTCGCGCTGCTCGCCGGGGTGGTGTCGATCGTGTGGGCGCTGCAGGCCGCCGAGCTCCACCATCGCGACGAAGCGATCCTCGACCCGCTCACCGGCCTGCTCAACCGCCACGCGCTGATCCCCCGCTTCACCGAGATCTCCCACCAGGCGCGTCTCACCCACCAGCCGGTGTGCATGCTGCTGTGCGACGTCGACGCCTTCAAGCAGGTCAACGACCGCCACGGCCACGACCGCGGCGACGCGGTGCTGCGCGACGTCGCCTACGAGCTGCGCAAGCGGCTGCGCTCCTTCGAGCTCGCCTACCGCCTCGGCGGCGAGGAGTTCCTGATCCTGCTGCCCGGCGTCTCACACGCCGAAGGCCTCGAGGTCGCCGAGCGGCTGCGCGCGGCGGTCGCGCAGGCGCACCCCACCGACATCCCCATCACGATCTCGCTCGGCCTCTCCGCCGCCAGCGGCGAGGCGGTCGTCTACGAGACCCTCTTCAAGGCCGCCGACGAGGCGCTGTACGAGGCCAAGCACGCGGGACGCAACCGCGTGGCGGCGGCCCCCGCTCCGCCGGTTGCCGGCGAGGAGCAGGGGCTCGAGGTGGTCGTCGGCGGGCAGCTTGCCGCGCCGGCGCTGCTGGCCGAAACGGGGATGCTGGCTTAACGCCAGCGTCTCCCGGCTTCGGTCGAAACGGGATGCTGGCTTAACACCAGCGTCTCCCGGCTTCGGTCGAAACGGGATGCTGGCTTAACACCAGCGTCTCCCGGGTTCGGTGCCATATAGACAGTTGGGCGACCCAACCAGCTACTGGACCTCTCATAGCTGCCACTGTTCGCCGACCCACAGGTCCAGTTGGTGGTTATACCCTCAGGGGGTTATCCATCTAACTCAGGTTGTGCGCCAGGGTCGGCCTGGTGGTGGGAGGGCGAGGCTTGTGGGGTTTGGGCGTGGGCCGCTTGGGGGGCTGCGGTGGCGGCCTGGTCGTGGGGTGATGATCATCTGGTGGTAGGTGAGGGGGCTGGTGAGGACTGCCTGCTCGAGTAGCCGGTAGAACAGCAGTCCGCGGCGGCGGGACGCGCGGCGGTTGAAGCGGAACGTGAACTCGTTGAGGTAGGCGTCGAGGTGCTCGTTGCCGACCGCGCCTTGATGGGTGCCGAGCAGCCAGCGCTTGAGTAGCGATGCGACGCGGTGAACTCCTGGCATCGAGATATGTGCTGGGTCGCCGCTGGCGGTGACGACGGTCTTCTCACGTGTGTAGCCGTGGTCGACGATCGGGTTGTAGGAGGGCCAGCCGTCAGTCATCACGATCGTCCCGGGTTCGACGGCGTCGCAGACGAATGGTACGAGGCTCGCGGCAGAGACGTCTGGAACGCGTTGAAGGCGGTGCGTCCGAAACCACGGGGCTCACGGACCTCGACGGCGATCGCCACGATCGCCTTACGGTTCGTGCGGCGTCCGCGCCCTCCGGGCTCCTCGCCTCCGACGTAGGTCTCATCAACCTCGACCTCACCCAATAGTCGCTCACGGCCGGGGCGCACCATCGCTTGGCGGTATCGGTGCAGCATCGCCCACGCCGTCTGGTAGGAGCCCAGGCCGAGTACACGCTGCAAACCGAGCGCAGAGATCCCATGCTTCTGGCTAGTCAGCTGCCAGGCGGCCGCGAACCACACAGTCAACGGCGTCCGCGCGCGATGCAAAATCGTCCCCGCCGTCACCGACGACTGATGACCACACGCCGCGCACTCACGACGACCATTCGACAGCCGCCACGCTCGCTCCCCCGCGCATCTACCACACCGCCAGCCCCCCGGCCAGCGCAACCAATCCAGATAGTCCAGACACGCCTCGTCGTCCGAGAACCACGCCAACAACTCCGCATACGAGCCCGGGTAATCCCTCCCCGCCACCAGCGAAGCCATCCACCCACCGTACCTGAGTTAGATGGATAACCCCCTACCCTCAAACTGAGACACCCTCACACCGCTGTGGTGCCTCAGTTTGGTCGGGGCCGGCAGACCGGCGAGACGCCATATGAGTGTATTTGGGCGACCAACCAGCTACTGGACCTCTCATAGCTGCCAACTGTTCGCCGACCCACAGGTCCAGTTGGTGGTTATACCCTCAAACTGAGACACCACCCACACCGCCCACCACTTCACAAAATGAAGGGTTGGGCTCTGAAAAGTAAGTACACCACGCCGACACCGCCCCCCACGACCCGGGCGATTTCGTCCGCCCCGAGCACGTTGCGCTCGTCGCGCTGTTGAGACCACCTCGGGTTTGGTTGCACTAGCCTACGCGCCTGCCATGACCAAGCAACTTGATCCCGAAGCCCAGGTGCTGCTGGACGTGATGCAAGCGGTGGGGGCGCCCGCACTCCACACGCTGCCCGTCGAGCAGGCCCGCGCACAGATGCGCGCGGCGCTGCTCACGCGCGGTCAGCCGCTCGCCCTGCACCATGTCGAGGACGTGCGCCTGCCCTCCCCGCACGGGGCGCTGCCGCTGCGCCTCTACCGGCCCGGCTCGGGCGTGCTGCCGATCGCGCTCTTCCTCCATGGCGGAGGGTGGGCGCTCAACGACATCGACACCCACGACGCCCTCTGCCGGCGGATCGCGAAGCGCTCCGGGTGGCTGCTCGCCTCGCTCGACTACCGCCGCGCGCCCGAGCATCCGCACCCCGCGGCGCTGCAGGACGCCCGCCTCGCCTACAACTGGCTGTTGGCCAATGCCGCCAGCCTGGAGGGCGACCCCGCGCTGGTGGCGCTCGTCGGCGAGAGCTCGGGCGCCAACACCGCCGCAGCCCTGACATTGCAACTGCGCGACACCGGCGCGCCCCCGCCTGCGTTTCAGATCCTCGCCTACCCCCCCATGGACGTCCCCGGCCGCTGGCCTTCCTACCAGGAGCGCGGCAGCGGCTACACGCTCGACCGCCCGCTCGTGCACTGGTTTGTCGAGCACAACCGCCCCGCCGACTTCGACCCCGCCGACCCCTACCGCGATCCCTACCTCTTCCCGCTCGGCGCCCCCGATTTGGGGGGCCTACCGCCGGCCCTGGTGATGACCGCCGAGTTCGACCCGCTGCGCGACGAGGGCATCGCCTACGCCGAGCGGCTCGCCGCCGCGGGGGTTCCGGTCGAGCACCTGCACGCCGACGACCAGATGCACGGCTTCCTTATGGTCGACCGCGCGATCGCGCGTGCCGGAGAGCTGATCGATCGCCTCGCCGACGCGCTCGCCGCGCGGGCGCGGGGGGCTTTGCGTACAGCCGGGTAGAACGCCGCCGACCGCGCCCTGCTCCACGCGTGAGGAGGAGGGGGAGGGGGAGGGGGAGGTTGTCGAGTTTCGATCCCCCGCTTCGTCATACCAGTGAACGCGCCATCCTGGGCGCCCCAAGCAAGGAGAACACCATGAGATTCATGCTGCTGCAGAACTACGCAGGTGGCGCCGGCTGCACGGTGCCGATGTCCGAGTGGGCCCCCGAGGAGGTGGAGGCGCACATCGACTACCAGCGGGCGCTCAACCGTGAGCTCACCGAGCGCGGGGAGCTCGTCGACGCGCAGGCGCTCACCGTGCCGGCGCTCGCCAAATTCGTGATCCACAACGGCATCGGCGCGCCCGCCGTCACCGACGGCCCGTTCCCGGAGACCAAGGAGCTGCTCGCCGGCTACCGCATCGTCGACGTCGAGTCCCCCGAGCGCGCGATCGAGATCGCCGCCCAGGTCTCCGCGGCGCCGGCGCGGGGCGGTGTTGCGATCCAGCAGCCGATCGAGGTGCGGGAGGTGATGGAGGCTCCGCGCTGAGAGGTAATGGAGATGCTGAGAGGGGATTCGGTATACAACCGGCTCGGTGTGATCCGCGAGCGGGATCACACCGAGCTCGATCACCGGCGCCGCCATCGGCGCGGCGCGGCGCGGCGAGGCGCGCACCAACGGTACTCCCCGCCGTCGGCGTTGACATTCGTGGTGTGCCAGCGTGCTGGTGCAATCCAGCCACCAGGTGCATAACTCTCGGCAATCGGGGTAGGACTTCCTTCGAACGCCCAAGACGCTCTCTGCCAAGCCACTCCTTGCGGCGCACTGCCGTGAGCGAGCACCGAGGGAGGAGACACGATGAGCTCAGTCGCGACATCACAACCCGCCAAACCCACGGTCCCACGCCCCGCGGGCGACGACACGGAGGAACTGTTCGCACGCTGGCAGCAGCACGGTGACGAAGCCGCACGCGAGGCGCTGGTGCGGCGCTATCTACCGCTCGCCAACCGCTTGGCACGGCGCTACATGCGCTCCTCGGAGCCGTTTGAGGACCTGCAGCAGGTCGCGTCGCTGGGGCTGCTGAAGGCGCTCGACCGCTTCGACCCCTCCCGGGGCCGGCCCTTCCAGTCGTTTGCGATACCAACCATGCTGGGCGAGATACGCCGCTACTTCCGCGACTCGGGCTGGTCGATGCACGTACCCCGCGGCGTGCAGGAGCGGGCGCTGAAGGTGCGCGATGCCCAGGAGACGTTCGCCAACGAGCACGGGCGCGCTCCGACGGTCAACCAGCTCGCCGTTTATCTGGAGCTCGGCGCCGAGGAGGTAATCGACGCGCTGATCGCCATGCAGGGATACAAGACGCTGTCGCTGGATGCGCCACGCCCGGGAGAGCAGGACGATACGGCGATCAGCTACGGCGACTCCGTCGGGGAGAAGGACGAGCGCTACGAGCTCGTCGAGCTGGACGCCACCGTCACTTCGGTGCTCGACCACATTCCCCCGCGCGAGCGTCGCATCCTGCACATGCGCTTCGTCGAGGATCTCACCCAGACCGAGATCGCCGCCCGCATGGACATCTCGCAGATGCAGGTCTCGCGTCTGCTGCGCCGCTCGCTCGAAGAGCTGCGTGCCCTGACCGGTGAGCGGCAGTAGGTTGATCGCGGGGAGGCGACATCTGCTCGCGCGCGGATATCGTCGTCAACTGCGGTCGATCGAGAGAAACACCGTGCGCCTGCGCGGACCCAATGAGCGGTCGATCGATCGGCGATCAACCCACACGAGCGTCCCACCACTGATGGTCGAGCAAGCGAACGTCCGTCTGCAACTGGCCAACCGGCCCGAGAACGTGATGCTCGTGCGGGAGGTGCTGACAGGGGTGGCGGACGCGCTCGCGCTCGCTGGCAGCGATCTCATCGACATCCATACCGCCGTCACCGAGGCGTGCAACAACGTCGTGCAGCACGCCTATGGGGGCGAGGAAGGTCCACTCGACGTGGTCGTGGAGCTGGCGCTCAACGCGGTCACGGTGGTGGTACGCGATTGGGGTGTGGGCATCCCGGCGCCACACGGCGACACAGCGCACTACACCGGCCCCGGGATCGGCCTGACGGCGATCCACGCGCTCACCCACCACCTCGGTGTGCGGCATCCCACTGACGGCGGCACCGAGGTTGCGATGGAGTTCGCCACGTTGGGGGCGTGCCCGCCACAGCCGCTCGGTGAGCCGGAATTCACACTGCCCGCCATCGCGTCCACCCTGTGCGCCCCCACGATTACGCTCGCGGTCACGCCCGGCGACCTGGCGCGCACCGTCCTGCCCCGCCTGATGTGCGGCCTGGCGGCACGCGCCCACTTCTCCACCGACCGGCTCTCCGATGTCCACCTTGTCGCCGATGCCCTCGGAGCAAGCGATGGCGTCGCGCGTCTGCAGACGGTCGCCGGCATCGAGCCACGCGCGCTCGAGCTGCGGGTCGGGCCGCTGGAGCGGGGGCGGGGACAGCGGCTGGTGGCGGACTCTTCGCTTGATGGGTTGGGCTCGGTGATCGCGAAGCTCGTCGACCGCTGCCATGTCGAGAGCGCGGGGTCTTACGAGGTGCTGGCGTTGCGGTTGACGGATGAGCGCGGGGCTGCTGGACAGGATCGCGCCAAGTTTGGGTCGTAATCCCCAGAAACAAAGGAGCATCGGATCCCGGCCCGAGCATTTCCATCGCAGGCGGTGGGTAGGTTGGGCTGGTGCCGACCAGGCGACCGTCGCCGAACAGCTGGGCTTCAAACGGATCTGAGGACACCTCCGCCCAAATCCGGCAGGCTCTGAGTAACCACGGGCGCCGAGGCAAAGAGATCCCCATCGCGCTCCACGCGACGCAGCAGCTCCTTTGGCGCCAGGCTCAGCTGGTGTTCGCGGCCGCGTCGGCGGCGCGATCCGAGCCCCACCTCCTCCCAATCCAAAGGCGTGGAGATCAGGGGGGTGGCGTGAGCCCGCAGCGAGTACACCGACACCGTTGTCTTGTGCGGGTCGTTCTGGCTCCAGTCGATCAACACCCTGCCGGCGCGCAGACTCTTGGTCATACGCCACACAACCAGCTTGGGGTGCTGCTTCTCCAGCAGCTGGGCGACGGCGCGGGCGAACGGCTTGGTCCGCTCGTAGGTGACCGGTGTGTTGAGCGGCACGTACATCTGCAAACCCTTTGCCCCCGAGCTCTTCACCACCGACCGCAACCCGAACGCATCGAAGACCTCCTTGATCGACAGCGCCACGCGGCAGCACTCGCGCACACCGGCGGGCTCGCCCGGGTCGAGGTCGAACACGAGCGTCGTGGGGGTCTGGAGCGCGTGCGCCCGCGCGAGGCTGGGGTGCAGCTCGATCGCGGCGAGGTTGGCAACCCAGATCAGCGTCGGCAGGTCTTCGACTAGGCAGTAGTCGATCGTCCCCTCCTGGCGCCCGCTCCACACGGGGGCGGTTTTCACCCATTCGGGGCGGTGGGTGGGACAGCGCTTCTCATAGAAATATGGCTCGTTCACCCCATCCGGGTAGCGCTTGAGCGTCACCGGGCGCCCCGCCAGATGTGGCAGCAGGAATGGGGCAACCGCCACGTAGTAGTCGATCAGCTCACCCTTGGTGAAACCGGTGTCCGGGTACAGCACCTTGTCGCGATTTGACAGTCGCAGCCGCCGGCCCTCCACCTCGATCTCGACGTGGCGCTTGGTTGTGTGAATGATCTCGTAGGGACGCTCCGCTGCGCCTGCCGCGGTCGCGCGGGCGAGGACACCTCGCGCGGGCCGGGCCGCGTTCTCCGCGATCTCGCCGGTGGTGACGTCCCGCCCCGGCCCATCCGTGCCCTCCTCGAACTCGAGCGTCACTTCGTCCGCCGGCTTGTCCGTGCGCAGGCCTTTGTAGGAGGAGTGGCGCAGGATGCGGTCGCGCGTCCAGCGCGAGAACTCGATCTCAGCCACCAGCTGCGGCTCCACGAAGCGCGCCTCCCGCGGCGGCTGGACGCCGTGTATGGCGAACGGGCTGGAGCGGCGGCTGCGCGCCGCGAGCTCCCCCGCCAGCCGCCGCAGCTCGGGCTCGTCGAAGCCGGTGCCGACACGGCCGGCGTAGCGCAGTTCCCGGCTCCCGTCGCGCTGGCCGAAACGGGGATGCTCGCCGGAGGCGAGTGTCCCCCGGCTTTGGTAGTAGCCCATCAGCAGCGCACCGAGCTGCCCGGAGCGCCCCTCCTTGCCCGGCAGCCACCCGCCAATCACAAGCTCCTGCCGGTGGACGTTCTTGATCTTCACCCACTCCCCACTGCGCTCACCGGGGCGATAGGGCGAGTCGAGGCGCTTGGCGATCACTCCCTCCAATCCCTGCTCGGCGGTTGCCGCCAGCAGCTCCGCGCCACCGCCCACGTGCTGGACGGGAACCTGCCAGGCCGAGCCCTTCAGCCGCAGCTGCTCGAGCAACTCGCGCCGGCGACGGTAGGGCAGCTCAATCGTGAGGTGGCCGTCGAGATACAGCAGATCAAAGATCGCGTACGTGATAGGTATCTCGCGCGTCGCGCGCGAAATCGCGCTCTCCGATGTCAGGTGCATCCGTTTCTGCAATCGCTCGAAGCTCGGCAGCCCGCGCTCGTCGAAGGCCACGATCTCCCCATCGAGCACCGCCTCGTGCCTGCCCAGCTGGCGCCCCAGCGCATGCAGCTCGGGGTAGCGGGCGCCGATCTCTTTGCGGTTGCGGCTCTCGATCCGCATGTGCCCGGGATGCCCCCGACGCCAGTAGAGGAGCGCCCGCACCCCATCCCACTTGACCTCGAAAGCCCACCCCTCCTCCTCGCCCGGCAGGCGGCCGGAGCTGGCGAGCATCGGCGCGAGATGCTCGGGCATGAGCACTGGGGGCTCCGGCGTCGACGCTGGGTGCTCGGGCATGAGCGCCGGGTGCTCGGGCATCGGCGCCGGGTGCTCCCGGATCGCCACCCGCCGGTGCCCCGAGGAGTCCATGCGGTGAATCATCTCACCCTGCCGCGGGCGACTGCCACCGTTCGCTGCCGCTCGTCAGCGTGCGGCGGCGCCGTCGCTGTAATACTTGTCCTCCGTGTTTGGGGCGGCGGTGTCCGAGCACCGCCCCCAAGCCGGACCAAGCGATGCCGGGAGGATCAGACAAGGGGGAGCAGACCGGCCTCAGCGCCCCGCGACAGAGCGAGGTGGCCAGGGATCTGCTGATCGAGGCCGGGGCGATCCTGGCCAGTTCACTCGACCCCACGACGACGATGCGGCAGGTCGCGCGGCTGATGGTGCCGCGGCTGGCCGATCTCTGCGTGATCGACTTGCGCGACGAAGGTGGCACGATCATGGACGTGGCGGTCGTCGCCACCGAGGAGGCGTTGGCGCGCGATCTCGAGGAGCTGCGCGCGCGCTATCCACTGGACCCAACCGGAGAACATCCGGTGGCACAAGTCATCCGCAGCGGCCAGCCAGTGCTGCTTGCAGAGATGACAGACGCGCTGCTGCGCTCGTTCGCGCAGGGATCCGAGCACGCGCGGTTCATGGTGGAACACGGCTATCGCTCGGCGGTCGTCGCCCCGATGGTCGCACGCGGGCGCACGCTCGGAGCCCTGTCAACATTGCGACTCGGCGAGAGCGAGCGCTACAGCAGCCAGGAGCTCGAGCTGGTCGCCGAGCTCGCCCGTCGGGCGGCGCTGGCGATCGACAACGCCCGGCTGTACTCCGATCTGCAGCGTCTCGAGCGGCGCCTGGAGGCGGTGCTGGCAAATCTCGCGGAGGCGATCACCGTAGTAGACAGCCGCGGGCAGATGGTGTTCGCCAACCAGGCCGCCGCCGACCTGCTCGGATACCCCACGCCCGGCGAGCTGACACGCGCCCTCCCGGGAACGGTCATGCCCCGTTTCATCGTTCAGGACGAGCAGGGCCGCGAGCTCGATCTGGAGAGCATGCCCGCGAGGCAACTGTTCAGGGGCGAGCAGCCCGAGCCGCTGCTGGTGAGAAACATCGTCCGCGCCACGGGCGAGGAGCGCTGGCTGATCGTCCGCTCCTCGCCGATCCCGGACCTGGAGACCGGTCGCATCGACTACGCGGTCAACGTCTTCGAGAACATCACCGAGGTCAAGCGCGCCCAGCTCGGCGAGAGCTTCATGGCGGAGGCCAGCCGTGCGCTGGCCTCGTCGATGGACTACGGGGAGACGCTGCAGCGCGTGGCACGGCTCGCCGTGCCACAGATCGCCGACTGGTGCGCGGTCGATCTTTTGAATGAGCGTGGGATCATCGAACGGGTGGCTGTGCACCACCCCGACCCGCGCAAGCTCAAGCTGGCCGCGCGCATCGACCGCGCCCACCGCCCGGCGCTCGACGAGCCGGAGGGTGTTCCCGAGGTGATCCGCACGGGAGAAGCCCGCATCTTCAACGACATCCAGCCCGAGGCGCTCGCTGCCTACGCGCACAACTCCGAGCACCTGGCACTGCTGAGCGCGATCGGTGCAACCGCGGTGATCATCGTGCCGATGATCGGCGCCACCGGGGCGCTCGGCGCGATCACACTGGTGTCCTCCGAGTCGATGCGCCGTCTCACAGCCGCCGACCTCGGAGTCGCCGAGCGGCTTGGCCGCCGCGCGGGCACAGCCGTGGAAAACGCCCGGCTGTACACCGAGCGCACCCACATCGCCCACACCCTCCAGCGGGCGCTGCTGCCGGAGTCGCTGCCCGAAGTGCCGGGGGCCGAGATCGAGGCGCGGTACTGCGCGGCGGGCGAGCTGAACGAGGTCGGCGGCGACTTCTACGACGTGTTTGAGCACGGCGCCGACAGCTGGATGCTCGTGATCGGCGACGTCTGCGGCAAGGGCTCCCGCGCGGCCGGCGTGACGGCGCTTGCGCGGCACACCTTGCGCGCCGCATCGATGGTCGGCCAGTCCTCCACTGAGATGCTCGACACGCTACACCGCGCGCTGCGCCGCCAACCTCCCGGTGCCGACCTATGCACCGCCTGTCTGGTCACGGTGACACCGGCCTCGGGGCGTCTGCGTTTGACCGTCACGCTCGCCGGGCACCCACCGCCGGTGCTGATCGACCCACAGGGAGATGCGCGGCAGATCGGCCGGCCCGGAACGCTGCTCGGCGTGCTCGACCCGATCCACGTCGTCGAACACGAAGCGGAGCTGCACGCCGGCGAGACGCTTTTGCTCTACACCGACGGGATCCCCGAGGCCGGCCACTCCGGCGAGGCGCTCGGGGAACGCGGACTGATCGAGCTGTGTCGCAAGGCGCCGCGCCTCACCCTCGCGCAGTTGCTCGAGCACATCGAGCATGTTGCGCTGGAGCATGCCAAGGGCTCGCTGCGCGACGATCTCGCGCTGCTCGGCATGCGGTGTACACCACAGCCGACTGCGATAGCATGAGCACTCGTGATTGTGGGGGAGCAGCTCACTATCGAGGTCAGGCAGGAGCGAGACAGGATCGTGCTGACGCTTCATGGCGAACTTGATCTGCTCGCCGCGCCGCGGCTGCAGAGCGAGATCGAAAGCGACACGTTCGACGCGGCTGACGTTCTCGTCCTCGATCTCGACGACGTCCAGTTCATCGACTCCGCCGGCCTGCGGGTCCTCCTCGCCGCGCACGAGCACACGGTGGAGCGTGGCCAGCAGCTGGCGCTCACGCCCGGCTCGCCGCAGGTCCAGCGGCTGTTCAGCATCGCCGGCGTGAGCGGCCACCTGCGCACGATTGCCTCGGCCGACGCGGCGCTCGTTTAGCTCGCCACGCTGCTGAGCCTCTTTTCCTGTCTGTCACCAGAGCAGTTTCGGCCGTCAGCGCTTCTTGTGCTCGACGGCGCGTCTTATCGGCAGTGCAAACCACAACACGGCGAACGGAAGTGCCCCGATGCTCGCTGTCAACACGCCCGCGGTGAGCCCGAACAGCTTGGTTGTGACCAGCAGCAGACAGCCACACATCGCCAGCGCCAAAAAAGCGAGGCCCGCGATCACCACACGGTTTGAGCTGAACACGAGGTACTGCTTGTCTTCGTGGCGAAACAGGAAGCGATGCTCCGCGGAGGGCGCGATCGTGCACACCGCCGCGAGCGCCGCGAAGATCAGCGTGACGAAGTACACGGTGCGCTCGAAGCTCCCTACATGCGTGAAGCCGGTGTTGAACGGGACAATCAAAAGGAACGCGAAAAGAACCTGCACGCCGGTGACGACGACGCGCAGCTCACCGGTCATCTCCTCAAGGTTGCGATCAAGGCGCTCCAGCTGCGTCTCGTGGCGGGCCTCGTCATCCACGCTCTGCGAGTCGGGCATACCGATCAACGGTAGCTACATCTGGCCAGGCGAATCCGTGTCGGTCTCGCTGCTGCGCTCATGGTCGGCGTCATTGCCCACGGCTTTCTCGCTAGCCGGTCTCGCTCGCTGCGGTGGCGGCGCGCGTCTTTGGTATGGCAGCGCGCGGCCTCGCGGGCAACGCCTTCCTCGGCCTTGGGCACGTCGTCAGGGACCTGCTCGGCTGGCGGTGCGTGCCCTCCGAGAACAGCATCAGCTCCACCACCGAGATCGCGCTCGCCAGCTGGTAGGGGAGAGAGAAAGTAGTAGCTCATCTCGCTAGTTGAGCTACCCGCTGCTGGTGCGCTCAACCATCTACAGCGTGATACCGGGCTCGTGCCAGATCCGACGCTGTGCTTCCCAATTTCGCCAGCGGGTAGCCCATCCATGTGGCGTCAGCATCGATGGGTGGCGCTCCCGTCAAGGTGCCCTCGATGAGATCGCCACCGCCCACGAGCGCCACCGACCCACCGATTGATCCTGGACAGTTTGGGTAGGAGAACCACAACGCCTGTTTGACCTGAGCCAACCCGAGGAGGCAGTGATGAGGATCGGCTATTTCTTGTCAAGCGAGGAGTTCGATCCGCGGGAGCTCGTCCGACAGGCGCGCATGGCCGAGGACGCCGGCTTCGACGAGCTCTACATCCAGCAGATCGGCAACCACCACGAGCGGTTCTTCGACATCTACGCCAGCGAGATACTGCCCTGCTTCCACGACCACAGCCAGGCGGCCGCGCTGTCGAGTGCCGCCGTTTGAGAGAGACGGAGATGGCTACGACAGAACAGACACCACACCAGGCGGGCGCTCAGCAGGCGCACTGGGGCAGCCGCCAGAGTCCGCAGCTCACCAGCCTCTTCGAAGCGGCGCTACGGCTACTCAGAGGTGTCCCGCCCGTCGCTGCACCGATGATCTCAAGGGCCGGCGTCCGCGGCGATGCGCATCGGGTGCGCTCGATCCTGCGCGCGACCATGAAAGACCAGCAGCTGATCGGAGGTAAATGAAAGATGCCGCCCCGCGGTGTGGAAAAAGGCAGCAAGCGCGAGCGCCAGTACGAGCACATCAAGGACAGCGAGCGTCAACAGGGCGCCTCGCTCAAACGTGCCGAGGAGATCGCAGCGCGCACCGTCAACAAGGAGCGCGCCCGCAGCGGCGAATCCAAAACCAGCTCGCGCACATCCACCAGCGACATCTCCTCCGGCCGGCGCGGCGGCCTTCGCTCCGGCAAACCAGGGCCGCGCGGACGCACCCGCGAACAGCTCTACCAGGAGGCCCGCGGCCTCGGCGTCAAAGGCCGCTCCCATATGAACAAGGCACAGCTCCAGAGAGCCGTCGAGAACAAGAAGCGCTGACCCGGGGCCGGTTTCGATCCCACCGGGGCGGGTAAGCCAAGCCTATGAGTATCGGCAGCTCTGTCTTCCTCATCGCGGTAGGCGCAATCCTGCGCTACGCAGTCACCGCAACGGTCTCCGGTATCTCCATCCAGACGATCGGCCTGATCCTGATGCTCGCCGGCATCCTTGGCTTGGCGCTCTCGCTGCTCTATCTATTTGCCTGGCGGCCAAGACGCGCCGGCGGCGAACGGGTCATTGAGCGCCCGCCCTACGATCCGCCCGAAACCTACTGACGGCAGCCGCTCGGCTCACTGGCGAGTCGTGTCGAAGCCGCCCCGCCGGTTGCGGAGGACCAGCTGGCCTCTCCAGCCCCGTAGCGGGTGCGAGCGCTCCCGCGCGAGCTGCTTGCAGACTCGTTTGGTGAGCACGAACACGACCCCTGGGACGATCAGGAACGCGCCGCGGAAGAACCACACGGAGCCTTCATAGCCGAATCCGAACTGGAAGAACAGGCGATCCGCCGAGCCCGCGGCAAACACCACCGCCACGGCGCTCAGCACAGCCGCTGCGAGCGCGCTGCGCCGCGGGTTCTCACGCGGGCGCTCGAGCAGGTCGTGGCGGCTGGAGTCCCTGCTGATGAAGCGCCGGTCAAGCCACGGCAGCGCATACAAAAGACCGAAGACGACGCTCGGGAACAGCACGCCGCCGAAGAACGGGTTGGGCACGAGCGTGTGCCCGAAGGCGTGGATCTCCAGGTTCGGCATCAACCTCAGCGCGCCGATCAGCCAGCCCAGATACCAGTCCGGCTGCGCGCCGTTGGTGCCGATGTAGGGGTGGTAGGGGCCCCACAGCCACACAGGGTTGATCTGGATCAGGCCCCCCATCAACACCAGCACCGCCGCGACCGCGGCGAACAGGCCGAGCGAGCGCAGCGCATAGCCGGGCCACATCGGCGTGCCCACCACGTTGTCCTCGCGCCGGCCAGGTCCGGGGAACTGCGAGTGGCGCTGGCGCATGATGATCGCCAGGTGCACAGTGATCAAGCCGCCGATGATCGCCGGCAGCAGGAACACGTGCGCGATGAACAGCCGCGACTCGAACGCGGTCGACCCAGGGAATCGCCCGTCCCACAGCGCGGTGGCGAACGGACCGCCGATCAACGGCAGCGACATCGCTACCGCCCACGCGATCGCAAGGCCCATGCCGGAGAGCAGATCGTCGGGCAGCGAGTAGCCGGCGAACCCCTCGAGGATCGCAAGCGCCAACAGCGTGACGCCGATGAAGTAGTTGATGTCGCGAGGCTTACGGAACGCGCCGGTGAACACGATCCGCAGCAGATGGAGGGTGATCGCGGCGACGAACACAAGCGCCGCCCAATGGTGGATCTGGCGTGCGAGCAGCCCGCCGGACACGGCGAAGGAGATGTGCAGCGTGGAGGCGTAAGCGTCGGAGACGCTCTGGCCCTGGAGCGCCTGGTAGCTGCCGTGGTAGACGACCTGCGTGGTGTCGGGGTCGAAGAACAGCGCCAGGAACGTGCCGGTGAGGACCAGCACGATGAACGAGTACAGCGCGATCTCGCCGAGCAGGAAGCTCCAGTGGTCGGGGAACACGTAGTCCATCAGGAAGCGCAGGCCACGCGCTGCGCCCAGGCGCTCGTCCACGAACGCCACCGGGTCCTCAGCGTGCCCGTGTGCGCGGCTCACGATGGGTCTCCCCACCAGGAGGGGCCGACCGGCCCGGACATCGGCCCAGCCGCGCGCAGCACGCCGGCGGCGTCGATCGTCAAGGGCAGCTGCGGCAGCGGGCGCCCGGCGGGACCGAACTCGACGCTGCCGCCGTCGAGCACGTCAAACGTCGAATAGTGGCACGGGCACACCAGCGCCGGCCCCTTCGACTCGGTGGATGGGCTCAACGGGTCGCGGAACAGCGAGATCGCGCAGGCGGCGTGCGTGCATATCTTCGAGTAGACGAGGATGCCCTCGGGCGCCCACCTGGCCCGCCGTGGGGGGAGCTTCAAGGTCGCGGGGTCGACGCGCACGACCACCACCGGGGAGCCGAGATCCTCTTGGTCGGCGTGCTGTGGGAACGCGGTCAGGAAGCTGCGTTCGATGACGTCCGCGGCGAGGATCGGCCTGCCCTGCTCGTCGACGAGCGCGCGCCCGGCATGCCACGGGGTGCGCCGCAGCTGCTCCTCGAGGCCAGGGCCGAGCGCCACGACCGGGATCACGACCGCGGCCGTCAACCCTGCTCCGGCGGCTCCCGCGGCGCCGGCGAGCAGCCGCCGGCGCGTGATTCCCTCCACGCCTGCCGCCGCCTGCTCGCGCACCTGCTGCGCCGTCTCGGGGTCGGTGAGCTGGGGGCGTTGCTCGACCTTCGTCTCGTGCGGCACCAGCCAGCGTCCCATGAGCACCAGCGTTGCTGCCAACAGCGCGAGCGTGACGCCCAGCGTGAGGCCGAGCAGTTGCGTGTTCGGGTGAAGGGTGAACAGCGCGACGAACGCCAGCGCCGCCACCGGCACGAGCAACAGCAGCAGCGCCACCAGCCGCTCAGCCCAGGCGGGGGCGCCCGTGTGGCGCTCGGACGGGTCCACCTCGGGCCGCCGGCGGCGCGCACGCAGGCCGCCGGTGCGCCACACGAGGAGCATCACGATCGCCTTCCAGATGCGGCTCATGCGCCGCCGCCCGCATGTCGAGCGTCTTCAGGGCCATCGCTGGTGCGCTCGCCGAGCAGCCGCGCGATCAGCAGCAGCGCCGCCGCGGCCAACAGCCAGGCGACCATCCCCTCGGGGATCGGGCCGATCCGCCCAATGCCCCAGCCGCCGAGATTGTCGGGGTGCTGGATGCTCTGGATGTAGCGCGCAAGCGAGCTCACCTGTGCTGTGGAGATCTCGCCTTCGCTGAAGCGCGGCATCACGTAAGGGCCGATCCTCACCGCCTCCCCGATCTGCGTCGGTGTCGCCTCGTTCAGCGACGGCACGATCGCGCCGGTCACGATCCCGCCCTGTCCCTGGATCGTGTGGCAACCCGCGCAGTCAAGGCCGAACAGCCGCTGGCCTTCCGCCAGCGACCCCTTCCTGGGGTGCACGACGGGGATTTCCGGGCCGCCGAACGACGCGACGTAGGCGATCAGCGCCTTGATCTTGCTCTGCGGGAACGCCGGGGTGGTGCGCTGCGGCTCGGCGCGGCTCGAGGGCAGCGGCATCCGCCCGGTCTCCAGATAGAAGTCGGCTGCCAGCGCACCGACGCCGCGCAGGCTGGGGGCGCGGCCACGGATGCCCTGCGCGGCGATGCCGTGGCATGCCGCGCACGAGGACTCGAACAACGAGTGCCCCTGCGCCACCAGCGAGGAAGATATGCCGGCGGGCGTCCTGGGCATGCTGGCGCTCGCGTCCCAACGGGCCGCGAAGTCGACGAGCGCGAGCGCTCCGCACACCGCCGTCGCGGCTGCCATCAACCGGCGTCTCATATGCCCGCCAGCTCCCTTGCCGGGTCCTCGCCCGTCCCGGGGGCCGCTGCTTGCCCATCGGCGGGCAGGTAGGCGTCGCGGCGTTGCTGGCGTTGCTCCTCCGCGATCATCGCCTGCATCGCAACCACGATCGCCAGAGCTCCCATCGCGAGGCCGCCGGCGACGAGCATGATCATCCCCGCAGCGCGCTGGTCGGAGAGCGCCGAGGTATGAAGCGTCCGTGCGGGCGCCAGATAGAACGGGTAGCGGACGTGGGCGTCGAACAGCAACACCCCCGCGGGCACCGACATGGCGACCATCGCGGCCATCAGCCAGGAGAATCTTGCGATCGCGCCAGGCGGATGCGGGATCGGGTCGGCCGCGAGCAGTGGCAGCAGGAGCAGCATTCCCGACCAGAAGTAGGCGGCGTGCTCGCAGGCGTGGATCGTCTGGTTGCGCAGCGCCGCTTCATAGACGCCCGTCATGTGTGTGCCGAGCACGACGAGCGTGAACAGCGCGAACCCACACGCCGGCCGTGTCAGGAGCCGCACCCAGCGCCCGCGCAGGAGGCTGCCGATCGCGTGCCGGCCGGCGGCCGGGCACGCACTCAGCGCCAACCTCACCGGTGCCCCCCACAGGATCAGGGCAGGCGCGGCGAGGACCAGCAGCAGATGCTCGACGACGTGGATCGAGAGCAGCTCGTCGGCGTACTGGTCGATGCCCGTCGTCAACGCGAGCACAAGCACCAGCAGCCCGCAGGTGAACGACGCCAGCCTCCACACGGGCCAGCGTCTGCGTGAGCGGAGCATGCCCCACACGTACAGCGCCGCCGCCGCACAGCACACGCCGAGCAGCAGCGGGTTCAGCGTCCAGGTGCCGAGCAGGCGCGCGAAGGTCGGTGGGTGGGTGCTCACCGCGAGCCCTCCCTGCGCAGCGTGCGCATCCGTGCGCGCTGCTCGCGCACGACGCCGCCGAGGCCGAGCGCGGTGATGCCGGCGCCGATCAGGATCAGCCACAGCCCGAACCCAGCGCCGAGCAGCGCCACCGCCAACCCGACGACCAGCGTGACCGTCGCCAGCGAGCTGTCGGTGATCAGCCGCGGCCGCTCATCCTGTCCTTGGCGCGCATCCAGCGCCCACAGCACCAGGCCGACGGTCACGCACGCCGCACTGGCGACGGCGGGGATCGAGAACTGGATCAGTTTCGGCGCGAACACCGCCTGCAGCACGGTCAGGACGCCCAGCCACAGCCCCCAGGCGAGCAGCACGACCGCGGCGCGTCTCATCCGCTCACCTCGCCGGCTTCGCGCAGGTCCAGCAGCGGCGCATACGAGCGGATCGGCGGCAGCGCATGGAAGTTGTGGCGCGGTGGCGGGGAGCTCGTGGCCCACTCCAGCGTGTGTGCGCCCCACGGGTCATCGCCGGCTGCGCGTCGCCGGCGCAGCGAGACCAGCATGTTGAGCATGAACACGATCACCGACAGCGCAATTACCGCCGACCCCGCGGTCTCGAGGATGTTCAGGCCCTGCCAGCCAGTCGAGGCGGGGTAGCGCGCGATCCGGCGCGTCATGCCCTCCGCGCCGAGGATGAACATCGGGAAGAAGGTGACGTTCGTGCCGATCACCATCAGCACGAAGTGCAGCTTTCCCAGCCGCTCGCGCAGCATCACGCCGGTGATCTTCGGAAACCAGTAGTAGATGCCGCCGAACAGCCCGAAAGCGCTGCCCGCGAAGATCGTGTAGTGAAAGTGCGCGACGACGAAATAGGACATGTTCAACCCGTAGTCCAACGGCGGGGAGGCGAGGATCACCCCCGTCAAGCCCACCGATGAGGAACTGCACGAGAAACCCGAGCGCAAACAGGAAGGCGGTGGTGAAACGCAGGCTGCCGCGCCAGATCGTCGCCAGGAAGTCGAAGTACTCCACACCTGCTGGAACGATCAGAGCGGTGGAGGTCAGCGCGAAATACTTGTTCGACAGCACCCCGAAGGTGAACATGTGGTGCGCCCACACTGTCATCGAGAGACCCGCGAACGCGAGCAGCGCCACCACGAACGCCGAGTAGCCGAACAACCGTCTTGAGGAGAACGTGGCGAGCACTTCTCCGACCATCCCCACGAACGGGAAGAACATCACATACACGACCGGGTGCCCGTAGAACCAGAATAGCGCCTGGTAGTCCACGGCGCCGGCGCCGCCGACCAGCACGCCGCCGAAATGACGCTGCGCCCACAGCAACCCCAGCGCGAGCAGCAGCGCCGGGAATCCGAACACCACCATCAGACAGGTCACGACCATCGTCCAGGTGAACACCGGCATCCGCATCAGCGTCATGCCGGGCGCGCGGGCGCGCAGCGCCGTCAACAGGATGCACCCGGCCCACAAAATTTGTCCGAGAGTCGCCAGCATCACCCCGAAGATCCACAGTTCCATACCGCTGCCGGGCGAATGGATGGATTCCGAGAGCGGATCGAACCCCCACCACGACGCGCTTGCGGCGCCGCCGCTGGTGAGAAACCCCGACCACATCAGAGTGCCGCCGCACACGTACATCCACAAGCCGGCGAGCGCGACCCGTGGTCCGGTGATCTCCGCCGCTCCGACCTGCAGCGGCACGAAGTAGATACCCACCGCGAGCGCCACCGGGACGATCACGAGGTAGACCATCGTCGAGCCGTGCATCGTGAACAGCTCGTTGTAGGTCTGCTGCGAGACCACGCCGCCGTCGGCGGCAAGCTGGCTTCGCATCAACAGCGCCAACAAGCCACCGGCAAGGAAGAGTAGGAACGCGATCGCGCACGCCGTGCTGGCGATCCGCTTGTGGTCGGTGGAGGCGAGCGTGCTCGAGGTGACACGGCCTCCTAGTGCCACGGTGCTCACGAGCTGCTGCCCCCGCGTGAGTGTTCCTCTGCCAGCCACCGACGGAAGCGCTGCGGGCTCACCGCCTGCACCGCGAAGTGCATCTCGCTGTGGTTCACACCGCACAGCACCGAGCACTCGCCGCCATAGTCGCCGGGGCGCTGGAAAAGCAGATCGAAGTGCGTCGTGTAGCCTGGGACGAACTGCCGCTGGTAGTGCAGTTCAGGTATCCAGAAGCCGTGAATCACGTCCTCGGAGGTGCCGGCGATTTCGATCTCGGTCCCCGTCGGTACATACGCCGGTGTGGGGTGCCAGGTATCGATGTCCGCGACGCTCACGCCGTCCGGGTAGATGAAGCGCCAACTCCACTGCGCGGCGATGACCTTCAGGCGCAGCCCCGGATCGGCGACCGTGCGGTCGATCGGAGTCTCCGCGGTGAACGTCACCCACACCAGAAACCCGGCCACGCACGCCAACGCGCACGCATACACGACCTCGACCACCAGCGCCTGCGAGCGTCCCCCCGGCGCGGTGCGCCGCGCACCGCGCACCAGCAGCACCAGCAGCGTCCCGACGACCAGCACGAACACGATGACCGCGATCGGCAGATAGATGCCCTGCACATGCTCATAGGCGTGGAGCGTGTTCGGCATCAGCGCTCGTAGCGCTCCGCCTCGTGCTCGCGCAACACCAACCCCATGCCAGGGGCCGCGGGGTCGGGACACAGGAACCCGTCACGCAGCGGCGGCGCCCCGTCGAACAAAAGCTCCTCGATACGCGCGTGGTCGTGGAAATACTCCAGGTGCTCCAGCGGCTCGATCGCCGCGCACACGTGCGCGTGGATCGCCGGGCTCGTGTGCGCCGACAGTCGCACGCCCTGGGCGGCGCACAGCGCGCCCACCTGCAAAAGCTGGGTGATCCCACCGCAGCGCGTCACATCCGCCTGTAGCACGTCGACCGCACCAGCCTCCAGCATCCGACGGAAGTAAAAGAGGTCATACCCGTACTCGCCGGCGGCGATATCCATCCCCGCCGGGCCACGGTCGCGCAGCAGCCGCAGCCCCTCCAGATCATCGGAGGATACGGGCTCCTCAAACCAAGACACGCCCGCCTCCTGCGCGAACGTCTCGGCGAGCGCCAGCGCCTGCTTGCGCGAGTAGGCGCCGTTCGCGTCAACAAACAGACGCACACCGTCACCTATCACGCCGCGGGCATGACGGACACGTTCAGGATCCCTGTCAGGCTCCATGCCGACCTTCATCTTCACCGCCGTGATGCCCTGTTCGACCCAGCCGGTGAGCTGGCGCTGCATCTGCTCAGGCGTATAGGAAGTGAAGCCGCCGCTGCCATACACTGGAACCCGCTCGTGCACCTGCCCAAGCAGCGCCGCCAACGGCACTCCGAGCAGCTGTGCCTTGAGGTCCCACAGCGCGACATCCACCGTCGAGATCGCGCTCGAGGCGATCCCCGGATAGCCAACGTTGCGTACCGCGCGGCGCATCCGCGTCCAAGCCGCCGGCGGCGAAAGCGCATCCGCGCCCACCACGGCGCCGGTGAGCAACTCACAGACCAGCGCGGCGGCGGCGCCGGCCGCGTAGCTATAGCCAACGCCAGTGTGCCCGACCGCACCGGCTTCTGCCACGACGACCGTCGTCGCATCCCAACTGAGCGTGCCATCCGCCTCCGGCGCGTCGGTCGGGACCGTAAAGGCTCTCGCCGTGAGCCGCTCGACGACAGGCTCGGTCTCGCCGGCCATGCCAGTGTCCTACCCAAACCGCCGCTGCTCAAACTGACGCCGCTTGCGCGTCGGCTCGTGCGAGAGCGGCCGCCGCCGCGACATGGGACAGGTGCGTCAGCGTCTGCGGATAGTTGCCGAGCAGCTCGCCACTGTCGGGGTCGATCTGCTCGGAGAACAAACCCAACGGGCTGGCGGCACCCATCGCCCGGTCGTACACCTCCCGCGCCTGCGGCAACCTTCCCTGGCGGGCGTAGCATTCCGCCAGCCAGAACGAGCACGCAAGGAACGCGCCCTCCTCGCCTGCAAGCTCATCGTCCTGGCGGTAGCGGTAGAGAAACCCGCCCGCCTCCAACTCCTCGCGCACCGCGTCGGTCGTGCGCAGCATCCGCTCATCGTCGAACGCCACGAACCCGACGACCGGCAGCAACAGCAGCGCGCCGTCTAGCGCCGGCTCGTTAAAGCACTGCACGAACACGCCACGTTCCCCATCATAGCCGCGGCTCTCGATCGCCGCGCGGATCTCATCCCGCGCCTTCTCCCAGCGTCGTGTCGGCGCCTTGCGTGCGCACTCCTCAGCTAGCCGCAGCCCCCGGTCAACCGCCGCCCAGCAGCAAGCCTTGGAGTGAACGAAGTGCCGCGGCTCACCGCGCCACTCCCAGATACCCTGGTCCGGCTCAGACCACCGCCGCACCGCACTATCAACGAGCTCTGAGAAAAACCGCCATTCGTCATCGTCAGGGGAGTGCCCGCGCAGGTGCCAGCGCCACGCCAAGTTCAGGATCTCCCCGAACGCATCCAGCTGCAGCTGGCCCGCCGCTTTGTTGCCAACCCGCACCGGCCGCGAGCCACGGTAGCCCCCAAGGTCCAGCTGTTCCTCTGAGATCCGTCGCTCCCCGCCAATCCCGAACAGGATCTGCAGATCCTCAGCGTGCCCGCCGGAACTACGCACGATGAAATGACGAAACCTCCGGGCCTCACGCTCACAGCCCAGCTCCGCCAGCGCATGCGCCGTCAGCGTCGAGTCTCGCACCCAACTGTAGCGGTAATCCCAGTTGCGTTCACCTCCGACCGTCTCCGGCAGCGACGTCGTGGGTGCCGCCACGATCGCGCCCGTCGGAGCGTAGGTCAGTGCCTTCAACGTCAACGCCGAGCGCACGACCGCATCATGGTCAGGGCCATCCTGGCTGAGACGCGCACGCCAACTCCGCCACCACTGGGCCGTCTCCTCAAGCCGCCCGTCGATCTCCCCGGCATCCAAAGCGGCCTGCTCGCGCTCAAGCAGATGCGGGCGGACGAACCGGATCAGAACCCGCAGCCGCTCCCCGGCGTGTATCCGTCCGCACGCGACCAGCGCTTCGCGCAGGGCACCGAGCTCGCCGTCACTCCAAACCAAAAGCCCGTCGTCGCCGCCGATCGCCGTGAACATGTCCGCGCCCGCGCGGCGCAGCCACGGCCGCACAGCCCCGTAGTCAAACCGCGGCGCAACCTCGACCTGCACCTCGGCGCTACCGCGCTCGCACTCCACGATCCTGATCAGCTCGCGGCGCGGCTCAAGCGCGCCGTGCTCGCGCATCGCAAAGAAATCCTTGACTCGCACAGTTCCCTGCGGACCCTCAAGGACACTCTCGAGGACGAGCGTGTCCTCGAGGTAGCTACTGCCCTGCCAGGTCGCATCGCCCTCCACCGACACCGTGCAGAACCCGCCGCGCTCATCGTCAAGCAGCCGTCCGAAGCAACTGCCGCTGTCAAACCGCGGTAGACAGCACCAGTCGATCGAACCCTCGCAGGAGACGAGGGCGCCGCTGTGGCAGTCCCCGATCAGCCCATACCCGCTGATCGCCGGCGCCTGCTCAGTCATCGCACCCGGCGCACCGCACCGGCTCCCAGCAGCCCCACAACGACCCCTACCCCGCCTGCAAGCAGCCGCCGGTGGCGAGTCAGCTCCCACTGCACACTGCGCGGTTGGGCTTGCGCGTCAAAGTCGCCGTGCGCAGCCCGCTCACCCGCCAGCGGCGCAAACAGGTTGTCCGGCCGCTGCGGCGGCACCGGCTCGTCTGTCTGCTGGGAGTCAAACCCTGTCCGTGCCAGATAGCGGTCGGCGAACCCCGGCGCTAGTGCATTACCGAGCAGCGTCAGCGCCGTCGAGGCGCCCACCCACCACTCACGCCGCCCCGGCTGCCGGGCGGCCGTCACGATCGCCCTGGCGGCGAGCTCCGGCTGGTAGATCGGCGGCACCGGCTGCGGATGCCGGGGAAGTCGGGTGCGCACCGTGTCGAACTGCGGCGTGTTCAGCGCCGGCAACTGCACCATCGTCACCCTCACCCCGCTTCCCTCGTGCATCAGCTCGCAGCGCAGCGACTCGGTGAACCCCTGGATCGCATGCTTGCATGCGCAGTAAGGGCTCTGCAAAGGGATGCCACGGTAGGCCAGCGCCGAGCCGACCTGTATTATCACGCCACGATCCCGCGGGCGCATCCGCGACAGCGCGCACAGCGTCCCATACACCGTCCCTAGATAAGTGACCTCTGTGACCCTGCGGAACTCCTCGGCGGTGATCTCCCAAGTGGGGGCGAACACGCTCGCCATCGCATTGTTCACCCACACCTCGATGCCGCCGCGCTGCTCAAGCTCGCCCGCTGCCGCCTCGACGGCCTGCGGGTCAGCGACATCGCACTCCAACACAACCGGCTGCCCGCCCAGCGACTGCACCTCCTTCGCGGTGGCGGCCAATGCCTCCTGGCCACGGGCGATCAACCCGACGGTCGCTCCCCCACGGGCAAACGCCTGCGCGGTAGCGCGTCCCACCCCCGAGCTCGCACCCGTCACAGCCACCACCACAGACCCCATCGACGTCGACCTATCCCGCCGGCGCGGGGGCCGCGGCCCCCTGTCCGGAGTCCTCGACCGTGTAGAAGACCGCAATGCACAACGCGCGGGTCTCCAGCGGAAACACTTCAGAGACCGTCAGATAAGCGGCGCTCGCCCCGGCCGAGGCGAAGAAGAACACCACGCGGCAGCACGCCGTGAAGCTGACGTCGTCAAGGTCATGTGCCTTGAACAACAAGCCAGTGACGATCAACAGCGCACCGGAGAGAATGTAGGTGCCGGCGATCATCGGCTTGCGGCCTCAACGCCCTTGCTCATCAAAGCCCTTTCGCCGTAGATCACAGCCGCCTCGACACACATCGGGCATCTACCCAACCGGCCGGCCTGCCAATCCGTAGGTGCGCGAGTTGGTCGCCTAGCTGCCGGTCGCGTTCCAAGCGAACAAGCCTGCGCGGTGATTCCTCTAGATCGTGAAGCGCCCCGGCAGGATCGCCAGCGTGCGCGCGCAAGCCCTCTCGTGCCACGCTTGTCCGTCGTGGCGAGCGGCCACTCATGTTCAGCCGTCGTCCGCCGCGTCCTCGAGCAGCTCCAGCACAGCGCTCTCCACCCGAGCGCGAACCCTCGTCTTGGCCAGATCGGGGCCGCCTTCACCGATCACGGGCGCGATCGTTACACCAGCATGGAAGCGGTCGATCACCCTCGGGTCCACATAGGAGGCACGGCACACCGCAGGCGTGTTACCGAGATACGCCGCGACTGTCTTGATCGCCTGCTTGACCACCCGCTCACGTGCCGCACGCCCCCGCGTACCCTCGGCACCCGCCAACGCTACCGCGGCAAGCACCGTCGCGTTCCAGGTGCGGAAGTCCTTAGCGGTGAACGGGCCACCCGCCTTGCGCTTCAGATAGGCGTTTACCTCCTCCGCCGTCAGCTCGCTCCAGCCATTCGCGGCACGGTAGGCGAGCAGCTGAGAGCCCGTGCGCCGTTGCTTAAGCACGGTGAGCATCGCAAGCGCCTCGGGATCGGCGATCGCCTGCACCCGCCGCTGCCCGGACTTTGCCGGAAAGTCAAAGATCACCTCGCGCTCGCCTACGGTCACGTGCTTGCGCAGCATCGTGGTCAGCCCGTAGGACTCGTTGCGCTCCGCGTAGTCCTCCGAGCCGATACGAAAGAAGCCGAGATCCAACAGCCGCACCGCACATGCCAGTACGCGCCCCTCCGTCAGTTGCGCCACCCGCGGACGTCTCCCGCCGTCGACCTTCAAGTCGCGCGCCACACGGCGGCGCAAGCGCGGCAACGCCGCGCCAAAAGCGAGCATCGAGTCGAACTTGCGCCGGTCGCGGTGAGTGCGCCAACGCGCGTGGTAGAGATACTGCTTGCGGCCAGCCGCGTCGACCCCGGTGGCCTGCAGATGCCCGCGCGGGTCCATGCAGATCCACACATACCGCCAGGCTGGTGGGATCACCAGCTCCGTGATCCGCTCGAGCACCTCCGGGTCGTCGATTCGACTCCCGTCTGGGTCGAGGTACGCAAAGCTGCGGCCGCGCCGCCGCCGCGCGATGCCCGGTGCCGCGCAGTTGCTACGCCTCAACCGCGGGATCGCCGCGCCCCCATCAGCTCAGCGGCGGGCCAGCCGCCGGCCGCTCTCGATGATGTCCTCCAGCTTGCCGATCTTCTCGCCGTCACGATCGACCAACGTCTTTCCGTGCCACTCCGCAACGTTCCATTCGACCTCCGGCAGTTGCTCATTCATTATCTTTCTCCTATAGGCGGCTTCGCCGCCCGCGGTAGGGACCCAGGAACAGCACCAGCACCACGAGCAGAAGCAGCAGCACGAGAGGGCTCACAAATGCCCCGCCCGCGAGACTGAGAACCACCAACACGATGATCAGAAGCAGAAGTAGATCCATGGTCTATTTCCTGTCCCCGTCGAGCACGTCCTTGACTTTCTCCGCGGCCTTGTCGATCTTGTCCTTGACCGACGCTTTTGCCTGATCGGCTTTGCCCTCGTGCTTGAGGCGCTCATCGTCCGTCAGGCTGCCGGCGGCCTCCTTCAGGCGACCCTTACTCTCGTCCACATTCTTATCCGTAGCCATCGGCTCCCTTTCGTTGAAGTCTCTTTGCTCAGACTCATCTACCCCAACCGCCTAGGCCTTCAATCATTCGTCCGGGTAGCGCAGGTGCTATGCGGGTAGCGAGAACCGCATGAGGGCGTCAAACATCACACATGGAGGCAGTCGAGCGGGATTTGTGCTCGTCGGCGTGCGTACGCAGTGACAAGCTGAACCAGACGAGCTTGCCGCTCGGCGAAGGGTTGATTCCCCAGTCCTCAGAGAGCTCTTGGACGATCTGGAGTCCTCGTCCCGACTGCTCCTGGGGCGTCGGGGAGCGCGGGACAGGTTGGCCTCGACCGTGATCGCTCACCTCCACGCGGATTTCGTCTCGCGAGAGGTGGATCGCCAGTTCGAAGTCGCTATGGGCGTGTCGCACGCTGTTGGTGGCAAGTTCTGAGGTCATCAGCTCCGCGGCTTCCACGGTCTCGCGCGGCTGGTCGCTCAGGAGATCCTGACGAAGTGGCGTGCGCCAGCTACAGACTCGGGCTGGCAATGAAAGCGACGCGCCTTCCTCATGCTTCGATCGAGAACACGTTGGTGAGGCCCGTGGCCTCCAGCACGCGCCGGATGATTGGGGACGGCTTGCGTAGCGACACGCTGCTTGCCTTCGCCGCAGCGCCGATCAGCACCGCGATCCCGGCGCTGTCCATGAATCGCAGGCCGGCGAGATCAAAGATCAGCCGCTGAGCGGGCTGCAGCGGGATCGACGCCACCATCCCCTGCAGCGAAGCGGCGTTTGAGCTGTCGAGCTCTCCCGAAAGGATCACAACCTGTGCGCCCGTCGGGTCGAGGCGCATGTCGATTTGCACCGTCGGGGGCTCAGCCTCTAGCTCTGCCATCGGATGCCCACTATCGCCGTATCGTCGTCGTGGTCCTCGGACGCGAGGCCGTGGGCGAGCTCGATCAACAAGTCCTCGAGCGCAAGCGCCGCGCTGGTGGCCGCGTCTCGCAAGCGCGCCAGGCCAACGTCGAGCACCTCTCCACGACGCTCTACCAGACCATCAGTGAACGCGACCAACGTCGTGTTTGGCCGCACAGACACCACCGTCTCCAGGTAGGGCGACTTGCGCGCGACGCCGATTGGGACATTGGCGTCGAACTGCACGAACTGTCCGCTGGCGTCATCGATCACGAGCGGCGGAAGGTGACCGGCGCTGGCCACCGTCAGCCGATGGGAGCCCACGTCGACCAGGGCACAGAGCATGGTCGCGAAGTAGTCGTGGGGCCCGCTGTTGACGAAATCCGAGAGCTGGGCGAGCACCGAGGACGGGCTGGGGTCCTGCGCCGCATACGCCAGGGCGGCGTGGCGCAGCGCGGCCATCGTCGTCGCCGCTCGCAGCCCATGGCCCGAGACATCGCCGATCATCACCAGCACCCGTCCATCGCCCGCCGCGACCACGTCGTACCAGTCGCCTCCCACATCGATGCCCGAAGCGGCCGGCACGTAGCGTGCGCCCACCTGCAGTCCGGTGAACTCGGGCAATCTGTCAGGCAACAGCGCGTGCTGGAGCGTCTGCGCGATGCTGCGCTGCTCGGTGTACATCTCCCGGTTCTCGGCGGCGACCCGGTCGAGGACGCCGACGAGCTGCTCGGCGTAGCGTCTGCGACGCGCCAGCCGATCGGTCATCAGCGCGGCCGCCAGGCTCACGAAGAGACCCACGAGGGCGATGATCCACGGAAGGCGCTCGAAGAACGCCCCTCCGAGCGAGCCGTTTGGGCTCACGACAATCGTGAACGTCCCGGCGCCAAAGGGAACGACGTCCGAGGCCTGCCGGCCCGCGATCGGCAGGTGCTTCAGACTGGTCACCAGCACGTCGCTAGTGCGCTTGGAGTGACCCAGATACAGCGCGTAGTTGAGATCGGAGAAGGCCGAGTCCTTCTCCAGTTTCGAGCGTCTGTTCGCCGGCAGCGGTTTTTCGGCGTAGACCGCGAACCCGTGCGCACGGCCGGGGGCGCTGAAGTCGAAGCCGAGCGCCGGACGCGGGGAGCTGAGAAAGCCGGTGAGGTTCAAAGCACCGGGCCGGGTGGAATGCGTGAAGAACTGCTCGGCCTTTTCGGGCATTGACGCGAGCGCGGGAGTGCTGCCGAGCACAGTGCTGGGCGCGAGGTGCGCTGTTCGCAGCGACCACAGCGATACCGAGGTGAACTGGCGGCCGGGGCCCACGTAGGGGGCCATGAACGTACGGAATTTCTGCGCGTCGCCGCCCGTGGCGTTGGCCAGCTCGGCGGCCGAGGCCAACGGCGTCTGGATCGAGGGGGCGGTGGCCGCCAACACGAGGCTCAGCTCCCGCACGCGGAGGTTCAGCAGCCGTCGCTCGTTGCGATTGTATACGGCCACGGACGTCAGCGCCAGCGCCCCGGTCACGATCAGCCCCGTCAACAGCACGGCCACTGCCACCCAGGACGGTCGCCACCGCCAGAGCGAGCCCGACGGTCGCGCGGGAGACGCAACGCCCTCCGCGGCGCTCTCCGCGGCTGCTGGCTCGCCCGCCGAATCGTAGCGGCGGCCAGTCGCTCCCCCCGCCACGGCACGGCTACTCATTGCAAGCATCTCCCCGAGTCCATACTCGCCGCCCAGCTTATCCAGGACATCAGGGACAGGTGTCGAAGCGAGCCGACCCGGGTAGCTATCGGCGCGTGAGCGGCCCCGAGCAGCGACAGATCGACTGGGCGAGCCAAAGATCATGGTCCAGGCGTAAAGAACGACACTGAGCACATAGCGGCTGCATGGTTGATCAGAGGCCAAGCGGGTAAGTAGATACATGCCTATCCCCACAGCACACAAGGAGTACTAAATGGGAGTGACCAAGAGCGGTAATGGAATCCTCGCGGAGGAGATGCGCGAGAAGCGTGAGCGCGTGGTCGAGATGCTCACGAAGGCGTATTGGATGGAGATCGAGACGGTAATGAGCTACATGGCAAACGCGATCAATCCCGACGGAGTGCGCGCTCAGGAGATCATCAAGTCACTGCGAGAGGACATCCAGGAGGAGCTCGGGCACGCCACTCAGTACGCCCAGCGCATCAAGGATCTCTACGGCATCGTGCCGGGCTCGATGGAGTTTGCAGCCGAACAAACATACCTGCAGCCGCCCGAGCACCAGACCGACATCGTGCACGTAATCAAGGGTGTGATCGAGGCCGAGAGCGGGGCAATCGATTATTACAACGAGATCATCCAGGCCACCGAGGAGGCAGACCCGGTGACCAACGACATGGTCATCGCGATCCTCCACGACGAGGAGGGCCACCGTCGATTGTTCGAGGGTTTCCTGCGCGAGTACCAAGACCAGTCGTGAGCAGCACGGCCTCCGCCGGTTTCGCACGCAGGCAGCTCGGGCATCCCCGCAACGTGCCACGCGCCCTGAGCCTCACCTTCGACGACGGCCCCGACCCAACCTGGACGCCGCTCATACTGGAACAACTCCAGCGCTGCTATGTGGCGGCAACGTTCTTCATGGTCGGCGAGCGAGTGCTTACCGAGCCCGTGCTCGTACGGAAAGTGCTCGCTGCCGGACACGACATACAGCTTCACTGTCACCGTCACGTCCGTCACACCGAGCTCACCGAAGCAGAGCTGCAGCACGACGGCGAGTCGGCGCTTGCGGCGCTAGAGAGCGTCGGAGTGCATCCGCGGCTGTGGCGGGCGCCGTGGGGCGTCTGCACCGATGCGAGCCACCGTGTCGCCGAGCGGCTCGGGCTGCAGCTCGTGCGTTGGTCGATCGACACGCACGACTGGCGCGGCGATGAGCCGCAGGCAATGCTCAACCACGCTCGCTCCCAGCTCGCCGACGGCGGCACGGTCCTGATGCACGACGCCCTTGGACCCGGAGCGAGACGAGCCGGCTGCCAGAACACCTTCGCGTTGCTGCCGGCGCTCGCAGCGGCAGTCCGCGCCCACGGGCTGCTTCTCGCCCCGATGGGCTACCGCACCCACTGCCGTCCTCCCAAGACCTGCCAACCCACAACTGGAGCGCCAGCATGAGCGTCCAAGAGCTGCCGGCTACCCGCACCACACCCGGCGAGGGCCTGGAGGGGGCACTTCAGCGCATCGCCGCCCGCGCAGGCGAGCTTGACCGCGAGCCGCGTTTCCCCACCGAGAACTTCACCGATCTCGCCGCCGTCGGTGCCTTGATAACCCCACCGGGCGGGCTCGCCGGCGAGGTGCGGCTCGTGCGCGCCGTGGCAGCCGCGGACGCTTCGACCGCACGCATCCTCGACGGACACCTCAACGGCATCGAGCGCCTCACGCTCGCCGCCCCCGAGCCACTGCGCTCCGCCGAGCTCACACAGATAGGAGAAGGCAAGCTGCTGCTCGGCGTGTGGGGCGCCGATCCGGCCGCCGGCGAGGGGCCACCCGCTCGCCTGGAGCAAGCCGACCGTCAGCTCGTGCTGCGCGGCGTCAAGACGTTCTGCTCCGGCGCCGGAGGAGTACAGCGCGCCCTCGTGATCGCCGCTCACCAAGACGGCTCCCGGCGCCTTGTCTACCTGGACACGACCAGCTGCGTGAGCGTCGACCGCAGCTGGTATCGCGCCTCGGGCCTACGCTCCTCAGAGAGCCATCGCGTCGAGTTTCACGACACGCCGGTGCTCGCGCTGCTCGGCGGACCCGGCGAGCTCTCCCGCGAGCCCTACTTCTCTCGCGACGCGATCCGCACATCAGCAACCTGGGCCGGGCTCGCCGACTGCATCATCGGCGAGACCCTCGCCGCGCTCGACCCTGCACGGCTGGATGCGGTACAGGCACACGGCCTCGGTCGGATGCGCGTCGCGCAAGGCACGATCGACCGTTGGCTGCAGCACACCACCACTGAACTCGGCCAGCTGGAAGACCCCCGCCCAGGGATCGACCCGGCAATGCTTGCCGTCGAATGCCGCGTAGCCCTGTACGAGTGCGCGCTCCTGATCTCGGGGCAGGCGGCACGGGTCTGCGGGTCGCGGGCGCTGATCGGAGCGAGCACACTGGACCGCGCCCGACGCGACCTCGACCTGTTCCTACTCCAGCACCGGCTGGACCCCAAGCTCACCAAGCTCGGCGCTGAGATGCTCGACACGGAGCAACCGTGACAGCGACAGCCGCAGTCGAGCGCTTTGAGCGGCTCTACCACCAGAGCCCCGACCCGTGGGGGTATCGCACGAGCGGCTATGAGCGAGAGAAGTACGCGGCGACCCTGGCCGCTCTGCCGAAGCGCTCCCACGGTCTCTGCCTAGAGGTCGGCTGTTCGATCGGCGTGTTCACCGGCCTGCTGGCGGCCCGCTGCGAACACGTCGTCGCGATCGACTTCTCCCTCGGCGCACTGCAGCTCGCCCGCCAGCACCTGCAGGGAGTGCGAAATGTCGATCTGCTCCGCGCCAGCTTCCCGGAAGAAACCCCGCCGGGCTCTTGGGACCTGATCGTCTGCTCGGAGATCCTCTACTACCTGCACATGCCAGCCCTCGATGAGGCCGTCGGCTGGCTCGAGACGCAGCTCGCCTACGGCGCGAGCGTGCTCGCGGTCAGCTGGCGCGGCGTCGGGCGCGAGGAGCCGCTGCTCGGCGATGAGGTGCACGACCGGCTCGCGGTGCAGCTCGCCGGTTGGCACGCGCTCGACGCGCGCCGCGACGGATACAGGCTCGACCGTTTCGACGGCCGATGAGCCCCCGGCGGATCGTGATCGTCGGCGCCGGCCCAGCCGGCCTGGCAACCGCCCGCGCCTACCGCGAGCACGGCGGCTCAGGAGAGGTGACGCTGCTCGGCAAGGAGACCCTCATCCCATACCGCCGGCCGCCGCTCACCAAGGAGTTCCTGCGCGGCGAGCTCGACGCCAGCGAGCTGCCGATCCAACCCCAGGACTGGTTTGACGAGCACAACATACAGCTGCACCTCGGCTGTGAAGCCACCGCGATCGACCCCAACACAGGGGCCGTCAACGTCGATGGCACCACGCTCCGCAGCGACGCGATCGTGCTCGCCACCGGCGCCGAGCCCACACGCCCGGACCTCCCCGGTCTGGACGACCCGCGGGTGCAGACGATGCGCGAGCGCGCCGACAGCGAACGCATAGCCGCGCAAGCCCAGCCAGGCACCCGCGCGGTCGTGCTCGGCACCGGGTTCATCGGCTGCGAGCTCGCCGCATCGCTCGCGCTGAGCGGCGCCCACGTGACCCTCGTCGGCCAAGAACCTGCCCCCCAGCAGCAGCGCCTCGGCTCCGACACGGCCGCGCATATCGCCCAGTGGCTGACAGACCTCGGCGTGACCTTGAAGATGGGCGTCGAGGTGTGCGCCGTCCACAGCGGCCGCATTGTCCAGCTCGAGGACGGCAAGCGGATCGAGGCCGAGAACGTGGTGCTCGGCATGGGCGTACGGCCCCGCACAGGGCTTGCCGAGCGCGCTGGCCTGATGATCGTCAAGGAAGCGGTCCTCACCAATGCGCAGATGCGCGCGGACGAGCGAGTGCTCGCCGTCGGCGACGTCGCCTACGCGCACAACCGCAGCGCGGGGCGACGGCTGCGCGTCGAGCACTGGGGCGACGCTCTCGGCCAAGGCGAAATCGCCGGGCGCGTCCTCGCAGGCGTTGACGCCCACTGGCAGGACGTCCCCGGCTTCTGGTCCAGCATCGGCCAGCACACCATCAAGTACGCCGCCTGGGGCGACGGCCATGATGCCAGCCGGCTCGAGGAGCACCCCGATGGCGCGTTCACCGTCTGGTACTCCCACCACGGCAAGCTCGTCGGAGTGCTCACCCACGACCGCGACGAGGACTATGAGCACGGTCGCCAGTTGGTCGCCGCCGGAGAGAGCCCACCATGAACACCGAGCCACCAGAAGCCCACGCGCTGCAAGCGCTAGCCGACCATGGCGTGCAGGCTCCGCACCCCGACCTGGAGGCGATCGTCGTCGTACCCGCTCGCGACGAGGCGTCGCACATCACAGCCTGCCTGCATGCGTTGAGCACCCAACTCGACATGACCGCCGGCAGCTACGAGGTGATCCTGATCCTCGACGGGTGCCGCGACCACACCCTCCAAGTCATCCAACAGACCGCACGCCACCTCCAGCAGCCCGCCTTTCACGCCGTCACCCTCCTGCATCCCCAAGGCGTCGGACGCGCCCGGCGTCTCGGTATGGAGATCGCTTGCCAACGTCTCATGCAAATCGGCAGGGAGGATGGGCTGATCGCAAGCACCGACGCCGACACCACCGTCGCCGCCGACTGGCTCTGGGCGCAGCTCGCGCTTGCAAGGGCAGGTGCCGAGGCGATCGGCGGGCTGATCGAGCTCGACCCCACAGAGCGCCAAGCGCTCGCCCCACAAGCCCTCACCGGGCGCGAACAGAGGATCGCCGAACGGCTCACGAGCGCCCTTAAGCAGACCGCGGGCGCAGCCACAGTCGAGCACCCACACTTCTCCGGCGCATCGCTCGCGTTGACCGCCGCCGCCTACCGGCGCTGTGGCGGGCTGCCGGTACGCGCAGCACTCGAGGACGAGGCGCTCGCGCAAGCGCTCACAAGGCAAGAGATCGCCATCCACCGCAGCCGGCGCGTGCGGGTATGGACATCCGCTCGCACGGACGGGCGCGCCCCACGCGGCCTCGCCCAAGACCTCACCCGCGCCGACTGGCGCGCCCGGCGCACCTACCACGCAAACGAGTTTCCGCTGCAACGTCTGCTCGCGGTCAAGCAGCACACGGTCGCGCTGCTGCTGCCCACCCGGGAAGTCGCGCAGACGATCGGCCCGATCGCCGAAACTGCGACCAGACTCAAGGACGCGGGCCTGCTGGACGAGGTGCTCGTCATCGACGCTGCCTCCCGGGACGACACGGCGACGATCGCCCGCCGGACGGGTCTCCGGGTCGCGCAAGAGAGCGAGCTTCTCAGCGAGTGCGGGCCGGCGCAGGGCAAGGGCGACGCGATGTGGAGAGGGCTAGCCGCGACCGACAGCGAAGTCGTCGCGTTCGCCGACACCGACACCGAGGACTTCCACGAAGGATTCCTCCTCGGCCTGCTCGGCCCGCTGCTGTGTGACCCCGACATCCAGCTCGTCAAGGGAGCGTTCCGCCGCCCTTTCCGCAACGGCAACACGACCCTCGCAGAAGGCGGCGGTCGCGTCACCGAGCTGATGGCCCGGCCGCTGCTGAACCTGCACGCCCCCGAGCTGACCGTCTTCGAGCAGCCACTCGCAGGGGAGACCGCCGCCCGCCGCCAGCTACTCGAACAGATCCCTTTCAGCGCCGGCTACGGCGTGGAGATAGCAATGCTGATCGACAGCTGGCGCGCCTGCGGACTAGACGGTCTCGCCCAGGTCCACCTCGGCGAAAGGCAAAACCGCCACCAGCCACTGCGCGACCTCTCAGCGATGGCTTACGCCGTGCTCGTTGCCGCCCAAACCCGTTTCCTCGGCGCAGCGTTCGCCGACGCGCATGCATGCAGCTCGATCATCCTGCCGCCTGCCCGCAGCGCCCCTGAACTGATGGAGAGCCGGCCCGTCACCGTCGAGGAACGCCCACCGCTCTCACAGCATCGCCACCACGAACACGCCAACGTCCCGCCGCCCGAAACCAGCCGCGGGCGCGCCCCCTGTTTGTGAACCACGCGCGTGGGTAGCGAAAGGAAGCGCCATGAGTGAGACTGTCGCCGACCACCTACTGCAACGCCTCGCCAGCGAGTGGGGAGTGAAACGGATCTACGGCTATCCCGGCGACGGGATCAACGGCATCATGGGTGCCTTCGGCAGGGGCGGCGATCAGGTGCCCGAGTTCATCCAGGTCCGCCACGAGGAGATGGCCGCGTTCATGGCCTGCGCCCACGCCAAGTTCACCGGCGAAGCCGGCGTGTGCCTTGCCACTTCCGGCCCCGGCGCGATCCACCTCCTAAACGGGCTGTATGACGCAAAGCTCGACCACCAGCCCGTTGTGGCGATCGTCGGCCAGCAGGCCAGGCTCGGCCTAGGCGGCAACTACCAGCAGGAGGTCGATCTCACGACGCTGTTCAAGGACGTCGCGCACGAGTACGTGCAGATGGCCACCGAGGCAGGCCAGATCAGGCACCTGATCGACCGCGCCATGAGGATCGCGCTATCGGAGCGCACCGTCACCTGCGTGATCGTCCCCAACGACCTGCAGATGGAAGAAGCCGTGCCGATACCGCCACACGCACACGGCACCGTGCACTCCGGCCCCGGCTACACTCGTCCGCGCGTGACCCCAGACGATGAGCAGCTCAAGGACGCTGCTGAAGTCCTCAATGCGGGTGAGAAAGTGGCGATGCTCATCGGCGCCGGTGCGCTGCACGCCGGCCAGGAGGTCATCGAGGTCGCCGAGGCGCTCGGCGCGGGGGTCGCCAAGGCGCTGCTCGGCAAGGCTGCCGTTCCTGACGACCTACCGTTCGTCACCGGCTCGATCGGCCTGTTGGGGACCCGACCGAGCTGGGAGCTGATGCAGGACTGCGACACGCTGCTGATGGTCGGCTCGAGCTTTCCCTACTCCGAGTTCCTGCCGGAAGAGGGCACGGCCCGCGGCGTGCAGATCGACCTCGACGGAAAGATGCTCGGCATCCGCTACCCGATGGAGGTGAACCTCGTCGGCGACAGCGCGCTGACCCTCCAGGCTCTGCTGCCGCTGCTGGAGCGTAAGCAGGATCGCTCTTGGCGGGAGAAGATCGAAAAGAATGTCGGGGATTGGTGGCAGGTGATCGAGCGTCGCGCGCTCGAGCCCGCGGAGCCCGTGAACCCGCAACTGATCTTCCACGAGCTGTCAAAGCGCCTGCCCGACGGGGCGATCCTCACCTCCGACTCCGGTTCGGCCGCCAACTGGTACGCGCGCGATGTGCGCCTGCGCGCCGGGATGCTCGCCACGCTGTCGGGAACGCTCGCGACGATGGGACCGGGCGTGCCCTACGCGATCGCGGCGAAGTTCGCCTACCCCGACCGGCCCGTGATCGCGCTCGTCGGCGACGGAGCGATGCAGATGAACGGTCTCGCGGAGCTGATCACGATCGCGAAGTACCGCGAGCGCTGGTCAGACCAGCGCCTGATCGTGATGGTGCTCAACAACCGTGATCTCAACCAGGTCACCTGGGAGCAGCGCGCGATGTCGGGCGACCCCAAGTTCGTGGAGTCCCAGGAACTACCGGACGTCCCGTACGCGCAGTGGGCGCGGCTGCTCGGCCTGAACGGCATCCGCACCGACGATCCCGAGGCGATCGGGGAGTGCTGGGATCGCGCGTTCGCGAGCGAGGTGCCGACTGTGCTGGAGGTGGTGTGCGACCCGGAGGTGCCGCCGCTGCCGCCGCACATCACGATCGAGCAGGCCCGGTCCTTCGCGTCCGCCATCCGGCACGGCGACCCGGCCCGCCGGCGGATCATCGCGCAAGCGATCCGCCAGAAGCTCCCGGAGATCCTGCACGGACGCTCAAGTCGATGAGCTGGGGCCTCATGCGTAACGTGCGCCACGGGCGGCTGCAGCGCGCGCTCTCGGCCGCTACCGCGCTCAGCGCGCTTCCGCTCGGCCTTGAGATCTACTTCGAGCACTTCCGCGGCTCCTTCGGCGACAAGTGGATGTGGACCCCTGTCGCGCTCTCCCCGATGTTGACGCTCGCCGGCCTCGCCAGCGTGCGCTCCGAGCGCGCTGCCACCACCGTTCTGCCGGCCGTCTCGGCGCTCTACTGCCTCGACGGGCTGATCGGTGTCTACACCCACGTGCAGGGCGTCCGCAAGCGCCCTGGCGGCTTCGATGAGCCGCTTTACAACATCGTGATGGGGCCACCCTTGCTCGCACCGGGCTCGCTTGCGCTGGTCGGTGGGATGGGGCTGCTGGCCGCCGTCGTTCAACGAGAGCGATAAAGGCGATGGCCACCAGCACCAAATCAGACGGAGCGGGGCACCTACCCAAGCAGGGAGGGCACACCGAACCAGGGCCGCCCCCCGACCTCCCCACCCAGCGCCGTGGGACGACACCACAGATGCGCGGCCGATACCCCGACTACGACGTGCTCGCCACGACCAACCACTGGGACCCCCTCACGCGCGGGGTCGTGCTCGACCGGGTCGCAAACGTGCCCCCGATCCGATTCTTCGACGAGACCCAAACCGGGACGCTGCGTGCGTTCTGCCACGTCGTGACAGGGCAAGATTGCGACCCGCGCATCCCGGTGCTCGAGATGGTCGACGCGAAGCTCCACGCGGGGCGCCTGGACGGGTTCCGCTACCACGACATGCCGGCGGATCCGGAGACCTGGCGGCGGGTGGCCGCCAACCTGGACGCGAGCGCCCGGCAGGCCGGTTGCGAGCAGGGGTTCGCCGCAGCCAGCAGCGAGCTTCAGCACGAGCTCGTCGCGCGCTTCTCACAGGGCGAGCTCGAATGGGACGATCTGCCAGTCAAGCGCGCCTGGGCCGTTGTGATGCGTCTGGTGCTCGCCGCCTTCTACTCCCACCCGTGGGCGTGGAATGAGATCGGGTTTGGAGGCCCCGCATACCCCCGAGGCTTCGCGCGTCTGGGACCCGGACAGCGCGAGCACTGGGAGTCGCCCCCCGCGTTCGCGGTCGGGGAGGGTGGGCCTCGATCCGACGTGAAGGATCGGGGAGTAGAGTGAAAGAGCAGCTGCGCGTGGCACTCAAGGGCTCGTTGCGTCCGCCCGAGAACGACTCGGCGTTCTTGCTCGATCCGCACAAGCGCGGCATCCCAGGCCGCGACCGGATGCGCCGCTACAAACCTGAAGACCCAGTTGACATGCTGATCGTTGGCGCCGGCGCCGGGGGTGCCACGCTCGCCCAGCGGCTCGCCCGTCGAGGCTGGAAGATCCTCGTCTTGGAGGCAGGGCCGTTCTGGGACCCGGACACCGACTGGGTTTCCGATGAGGCCGGCGCCCACGAACTCTACTGGACCGAGCCGAGGGTGATCGGTGGTGAGGACCCCGTGGAGCTCGGCAAGAACAACTGCGGGCGCGGCGTCGGCGGCTCGATGATCCACTACGCCGGGTACACCCCACGCTTTCACCCATCGGACTTCGAGGTCGCAAGCCGCGACGGCGTGGCAGCCGACTGGCCGATCTCCTACCAAGATCTCAAGCCCCACTACGAGCGCCTGGAGCGCGAGCTGCCCGTCGCCGGGGAGTGGTGGCCGTGGGGGGACCCGCATGGCTACCCGCATGCTCCGCACCCCGTCGGCGCGGGCGCGCTGCGCGCTTGGGAAGGCGCGCGCCGCCTCGGCATCCAGATGCGCGTCGGACCAGTCGGGATCGCCAACGGCAGCTTCGGGCACCGTCCGCACTGCATCTACCGCGGCTACTGCCTGCAGGGCTGCAAGGTAAACGCCAAGGCGTCCCCGCTCGTCACCCACGTCCCCGATGCGCTCGAGCACGGCGTGGAGATCCGCGCCGACTGCATGGCCACACGTATCGACACCGACGAGACCGGACGCGCCACCGGTGTCACCTACATACACGACGGCCGCGAGCACTTCCAAGCCGCCGATACAGTGGCGATCGCCGGCTACTCGATCGAGACACCCAGACTGCTGCTGAACTCCACCAGCAAGCGTTTCCCGAACGGCTTGGCCAACGACGACGATCTCGTCGGCCGCGGGGTAATGGTGCAGGGCGCACCGCAACTCGCCGGACGCTTCCCTGAAGAGATGCGAATGTACAAGGCGCCCCCACCGGAGATCAACTCCGAGCACTTCTACGAGACCGACCCGGACCGCGGGTTCGCGCGCGGGTTCTCGATTCAGACCGTTGGGCCGCTGCCGATCGGGTGGGCCGAGCACGTCCTCGCCGGCGGCCACTGGGGGCAGGCGCTCCGCGAGTACATGCGCGACTACAACCACTGGTACACGATCGGAGTCCTATGCGAGCTGCTGCCTCGATCCGAGAACAGGGTCACGCTCGCCGAGGAGACAGACGCCCGCGACATACCTGTCGCGCGTCTTGACTACACGCAATGCGAGAACGACCGTGCGAACATCGCATACGCCAAGAACAAGCTGCACGAGATTCTCGACGCGGCCGAAGCACAAGATGTCCTCACGATCGACCGCTACGCCCACCTAGTGGGCGGCTGCGCCATGTCCGCCTCACCTGATACCGGCGTCGTGGACTCAGATCAACGCGTCTGGAGCCTCCCCAACCTGTTCATCGCCGACGGAAGCGTAATGCCCACCCAAGGCTCCGCCAACCCGGCACTCACGATCATGGCGCTCGCCAGCCGCCTCGGCGAACGCCTCACAAGGAAGCGCATCGGCCCCGCCGGCACACGGGTAAGAAGCCACGCATGAGCCAGGCAGGGCCTTCGCGGCCGACCATCAGTAGCACCTCGGCGCGGGCACTTTTCACCCGGCCGGCAAGCGGGTAGGTGAAGCCCTGTACCACTAACACCAGGAGGATCGATGATGGCCAAAGATCACGGGCCCAGCGTCAAGAACGACAAACAGTACGAAGGGCTGCGCGAAAAGGGCATGAGCAAGGAACGCGCAGCGAAGATCGCCAACAGCCCGGGCTCCTCCAAACGGGGCGGCAAAAGCTCGGGCTCCGGCGCGAAACGCAAAGCGACCTCCCAGGGCGCCACCAAAGCACAGAAGGCCGCGGCGGGACGCAAGGGCGCCAAAAAGAGCAACAACTAGCCCCCTCCGCAGGATATGCCCGATCGCGCCACAGACAGCCGCACTGCCACAGCGCACCCCGGGTCGCTCGCCTCCCACTATGCGCCCGGACAAGAACGCCCGCTTGGCGCCTACACCATCCTAGCCGGCGCGTACGGCACGACTTTCGCCGGGTCGCTCATCGCGCTGCGCGCCCGCGGACACCAGCTGCCCGAGCGCCCGACGGCGCCCGACCTGCTGCTCCTCGGCATCGCCACACACAAGCTCAGCCGGCTAATCGCCAAGGACAAGATAACGAGCTTCATGCGAGCACCGTTCACCAGGTTCCAGGAGCCAGGCGGGCAGGGCGAGGTCGAGGAGCAACCATGCGGTCACGGGCTGCGCCTCGCAGTAGGAGAGCTGCTGATATGCCCCTACTGTCTGGCCCAATGGGTAGCCGCAGCGCTCACGCTCGGGCTCATCGGCGCCCCACGCCTCACGCGCCTCCTCAGCTCGGTGCTCGTCGCGCACACCATCTCGGACTTCCTCCAGGTCGCCTACCGCGCAGCCGAGGATCAGCTGTGAAAGCGCCACCAGGCCCAGACGCGTTCTTTCCTCGGCAAGCTACACCGCAACCCGTTGAGCGCGCATCGACCTGCATGGACGGCCAAAGCGAGAAGAAACAAGGTTCCGGCGAGGCGCAAGCAGAGACGGAAAGGCGAAACGAGCTGCGCACCCACACCCCGACAACCACCGAGCAATCCACGCTCAGTTCCTCGGTATCCGAGACCCGCCGTAGCCATCTACTCAGCATCACCGACTCCGCGCTCGGATACATGTCCCTGGAGGGCATGCTCTCCGAGCTGCTCGAGCGCATCCGCAGCTCCCTCGACGTCGACACCGCAGCGGTGCTGCTGCTCGACGAGGATCGTGGCGTCCTCCTCGCACGCGCCGCAAGAGGACTGGAGGAGGAGGTACGCCAAGGCGTCCAAGTGCCGCTCGCCCGCGGCTTCGCAGGCCGCGTCGCCGCCGAGGCCCGTCCCATCATCATCGAGGACCTCGATCACGCCGAGGTCGTAAACCCAATCCTCCGGCAAAAGGGCATCCGCTCAATGCTCGGCGTACCTGTCCACGTCGAAGGCCGCGTCATCGGCGTGATGCACATCGGCACGCTCGCCCCGCGCCACTTCGACGAGGACGATGTGACGCTGCTACAGCTCGCCGCCGACCGCGCAGCGCTCGCGATCGACAACGCACGCATCTCAGAGCAGCGCGCAGTCACGGAGATCATGCAGCGCACGCTCCTGCCGGACGCCCTGCCCCAGATACCCGGTATGCGCTTCAGCGCCAAGTACCTGCCGGCCGGCTCCGGCATCAAGATCGGCGGAGACTGGTACGACGTGTTCCAGCTCGCCAACGGGCGGGTCGCATTTGTGATCGGCGATGTCGTCGGCCGCGGCGTGCTGGCCGCCTCAGGGATGGTCGAGATCCGCACAGCCCTACGCGCCTACATGATGCAAGGACACAAGCTCCCCGTGGTCATCTCGATGCTCAACGAGCTACTCGTCTTGATGGGCCGCAGCCGCGGAGCCACACTGTCGATCCTCGAACTCGACCCCGAGGCCGAAGAACTCGAGGCCGTGACCGCCGGGCATCTGCCACCACTGCTAGTCGAGCCAGACGGCCACACCCGCCTGCTGGAGCAGACACACGGCCTGCCCGTCGGCGTGCGCACCGGGCACCAATACCAAGCCTGGCGCTACCCGTTCCCCACCGGCAGCCGACTCCTGCTCTACACCGACGGGCTCATCGAGCGACGCGACGAGTCGATCGACGAGAGCCTCGGGCGGCTGACCGTCGCTGCCCAGGCTGCCGCGCAACGCACCGACTCATCCTTCGCCGACCGCGTATACCGCGCGCTTGTCGACGAGACTCCGCTCGAGGACGACGTAGCGCTCCTGGCCATCGAGTCCGTGCCACTCGAGGACACGCTCGAGATGACCCTGCCAGCGCGTCCCAACGTTCTTGGCGGGCTGCGAAAGACACTCGGTCGCTGGCTCCAGGCCGCCGGCGCCGACGAAAACGAGCTGTTCGACATCACCCTCTCGGCCTCCGAGGCTGCCGCCAACGCGATCGAGCACGCCTATGGCGCCCGCGAAGCGAGCTTCACGGTGCGCTGCGCTCACGACGGCCAGAACGTGACAGTCACCGTCCGCGACCTCGGCCGATGGCGCACCTGCCGACGGCAAGGCGGCGGCAGGGGACTCGAGATCATGCGCTCGCTAGTCGACAACGTGACGATCGACAGCGACGATGCAGGAACCGCCGTGACCATGACCAAGCGGCTCTCCCACCAAGCATGAGCTCGCTGGACCTCGAACGGATCGACGGAGTGCCAATCGCGCACGTCAACGAAGACATCGACGCCGCCAACGCTACGACCACCCAACAGCAGCTAGCCGATGCGCTCGGCCCCGACGCTTCAAGTCTCGTCATCGACCTCACAGAGACCCGCTACCTCGACAGCGCGGGCATCGACATGCTGCTGCGTCTCAGCGACCGCCTCGACCATCGACGCGCCAAGCTGATCCTCGTCATCCCCGACACCTCACAGCTAAAGCGCCTCGCCTCGATCGTCGGCATGCCCGATGCCATCGCGATCCATCCCACGCTCTCAGCAGCCCTACAAGAGGCTACGACGCCACAAACGCACACAGCCACACCACGCTCCGACCCCGGCGGCAAGACGACCGCTGGTCGACCTCACGCCTGAGCGGCGCCATTCAGGGGCACGAGCTCCGAGGCAGGGAGCCACATCACGAGCTGAGCCTGCGATTGGCCGGGCTGTAGAGCGACGCTGCGAGCTTTGGCAACCCGAAACGCTTGATCTGTAGGTAACTGCCTCGAGCGGTGGGCTGCGTGGCGCGTCGGCCCGGTGCGTGAACGCGATGGCGTCGGGGTAGGTTGCAGGTAGTGGGTCGGGTTCTCGTCATCGGAGGCGGACACAACGGCCTTGTGGCAGCGATCCATCTCGCTGTACACGGCCTCGACGTGATCGTGCTTGAGCACGCGCCCCAACCCGGCGGCGCGACTGTCTCCACGCAGCTCACGCTCCCCGGCTTCGTACATGACCATTGCGCTGCCTTCGTGCCGATGGCCGCCGCATCTCCGGCAATTCGAGAGCTTGACTTGGAGCGGGAGGGTCTCAGTTGGATAGATCCTCCACACGTGCTCGCGCATCCGTTCGCTGACGGCAGCGCGATTGCATTGCACCGCAGCGTCGAGGCGACGGTCGCTTCGCTCGGCCCGGCCGGCCCGGGCTGGGCGGCAGCGATGAAGCAGATGCTGCCGCTCGCAGATTCCCTCGTCCAGAGCGTGCTCTCGCCGCTGCCGCCGCTCCGGCCCGCGCTGCGGCTCGCCGCAGGGCTGCGCGGCGAGCTGATGGAGTGGACCCGCAAACTACTCGGCTCGGTCGAAGCGCTCGGCCTTGACCTGTTTGACGGCGATCAGCGTGCTACAGCATGGCTCTCGGGCTCTGCGCAGCACTCCGGCCTACCTCCCTCCACCACGCTCAGCGGTGCGTTCGGCTTTCTCCTGCAGCTGATGGGGCACAGCCACGGCTGGCCGCTGCCACGGGGAGGGATGGGCGAGCTCACGAAGGCGCTCCTCCGGCGCGCAGCTAGAGAGGGCGTGACAATCCGCTGCTCAGCGACAGTCCGCCAGTTGCTTGTAAGCGGCGGTCGGGTGGCCGGTGTGAAACTGGAGGATGGCGAGCAGATCGCGGCCGACGCAGTCATCTCGACGGTCAGTGCAGGCGTTCTCGCGCAACTGGTGCCGGATACCGCGCTGCCGCACGGTCTGGAGCGCCGGCTGCGACGCTGGAGGTACGGAACAGGTGCGTTCAAGCTCGACTACGCGCTTTCAGCGCCAGTGCCCTGGGCTGCCGCGGAGGCCCGCGAGGCGGCCGTCGTCCACGTCGGCGGCGAGCTGCACGAGCTGACCGCGGCCGCCCAGGCTGGCGCTCGCGGCGAGTTGCCGCCATGGCCGGCGCTCGTCGTCGGACAGCAATCGCTGTATGACTCCTCGCGTGCGCCCGCAGACCAACACACCCTCTATGTCTACGCACACGTGCCTTCCAAGCACAGCGAGGGCGACGAGTACGTCGCCGAGTTGATCGAGAAGCAGCTCGAGCGCTTCGCGCCCGGCTTCGGGGGGGTAGTGCAGGCACGGGCGATGCGCACCTTGGCGCAGACCGAGCGGGAGAACCCCAGTCTCGTCGGCGGGGATCTCGGCGGCGGTTCCTACGAGCTCGATCAGCAGCTCGTCTTTCGCCCTACTCCGCAGCTCTCGCGTTACCGGACGCCGCTGAGGGGGCTGTTCGTCGCTGGCGCATCCACGCATCCGGGCGGCGCGGTGCATGGCATCAGCGGCCGTGGGGCAGCACGAGCGCTGCTGCGTGAGAGGCAGCTGTTGCCGTGGCGTCGGACCCTGCGTGGCGCTGGACCCCTGCGTGGCGCCGGGTCCCTGCGCGCGGCGGCCGGCGTTAGCTCGCCGCCGGGCCGCTACGGCCCGTGACGTGGCCCTCGGCACCGCTGTTACGCGGCGGCACAAAGCCCCTGGGGATCGGCTCGGTCCCCTCCGACAGGGCCCTCAGTCGCCGGAGTGACACGTTGTTACGCAGCCGCACCAAGGGATCGGTGAGGGGGTTAAACAGAAGCCGGCTTCGCGCATCGGCGGCGATCTCGTCCATGCTCACGTGCGTGCCTTTGCCTATCGGCTGCAGCCGCAGCGTCACGTCAGCCCTCGAGAGCGGACGAGCCTTGACGAGCAGTCTCAGCAGCCGGGGCGCCTCGCACTCCACCACCTGGGAATGATCGGAGAGCACGATCGGCCAGACCCCGACCGTGTGGTCGAAGACGGTCCCCACTGCGGGCCAGCCCGGGTCTGCGCGCCGGATCTCCCTCGAACCAACTACCCAGCGGGCGAACGATCGCGGTTCGGAGAGCACTGCGAACACCCGCTCTGGCGGCACATCTATGTGGATCTCGTTGTGTGCCATGTCTCCGTTATGCCCGCTGGCGTTCACCGTAAACCGTAGGGCTCAGTCACGGCAGCGCCACCGACGGCCCCGATCTGCTTGGATAGTTGATCAGCGTCCGCGGCTCTTGCGGACGCTGATCAGGAGGATGGCGACGACGATGAAATGGCGCAGAAGGCTCTCACGCTTGCTGGTGGTCAGCCTATCGAGGTGGGCTTGGCGGCATCGGCGCTGGGCATGGCAGCGAGTGGCGTGGCGGAGGCATCGACGCTAACGTTGAGCGCGGGGCACTCCTCCAAGTTGCCCGAGCCGGTAAAAGCATGAGCTTTTCGGATCCCGACGCCATGCGATCAGGTTCCCGGAGCGGCCGACAATGCGTGTCCTGACGTGGAATCTTTTTCATGGTCGCTCGCTGCCGCCCGCGGGACGCGCGCTGGCCGCGGAGTTCGCCGTGCAGCTCGGGGGGTGGGAGTGGGACGTGGCGCTGTTGCAGGAGGTTCCGCCGTGGTGGCCGCTGCTGCTCGGGCGCTCTGCGGGGGCGGAGCAGTGTGCAGCTCTGACCTCGCGGAACGCTGGCCTCAGGTTGCGCCGCGCGTTCGCCGAGCGCTGGCCGGACTTGATCAAGTCGAACAGTGGCAGCTGCAATGCGATCCTCGCTCGGAGGACGATCGCCGAGCACCACGCCGTGCGCCTGCGCATCTGGCCGGAGCGACGCGTGGCGCAACTTGCGAAGCTTTGCGACGGGACGTGCTTGGTGAACTTCCACGGAAGTGCGCGCGTGGCCCTCGCCGAAGCGGAGCTGGAGCGCCTGTGGGAGCTCGCGCTCGCGTGGGCGGGCGAGGCGCCCTTGGTCGTCGGCGGCGACTTGAACCTGCGCTCGCCCCGCGCTCCCGACAGCTCCATTGTCCATGTCGCACGCCGGGACGTCGATCATCTTTTCGTGCGTGGACTCGAGCCGTCCACCGAGGCGAACCTGCTCGACCGCCGCGTCGTGCTCGATGAAGATCAGCCGGTCGTACTGTCAGACCATGTGCCGCTCGTGGTGAGCCTCCGCGAGGCTTAAGGGTGCCTGCGGCCAGCGATTTTGCCGAGGATGTGCTGCCACTCTGCGACGCTCCACTCGGCGTCTTGTTGCTGCTCGTTCATTTTCTGCTCCTTCCCTTGTTTTGCCGGCTGGAGGTTTTTGCGTGAGTAGAGGTTGGACGCTCGGCAGCTGGGATCTCCTTCTTGGCCACTGCCTTCGTCAGGCGCGGTATCTCCTTCTCCAAGAACGCCCGCATCCGCTCCTCCTCGCGACGAATAGTGCGAGCAAGGCGCTGAGTATCCTTGTCGCCGAGCGTCTCGGCCAGTGTCTCGATCGCTGTGTAGGTGGCGATCTCCTCAGACTCGCTTGTGTACTCGGTCTTTGCGTTCTTGAGCTGCTTCTCCTGCTCACCGGTCCCCCGCAAGGCATGTAGTGAGCCCTGAGCCAACGCGACCGCTTTCTGGGCGCCGCTCAACACGGCCTGGGCAGCCTCGGCAATGGGCTCGGGTCCCGGCGCCGACACCGTCTCGGCAGTCCCACCGAGCTGCTTGATGCGCAGCTTGACTTCGCGCCCATGACGCTTGGTATCTGAAAGATGCTCCTTCAGGCGCTTCTTGTAGGTCGCCTTGACGGTCATTGCGATATGCGCCTGAAGAGCCGTATCCAGACGCTTCTCCAGACCGTACGCTTCGTTCAGATACTGGATCAGCTTGGCACTACCGGCAGATAGTCCGGCCATCTCGATCTCCCCCTAGATGCGGCTTCGTCGACCGCGGTAGGGACCCATGAACAGCAGCACAACCACAATCAGAAGTAGAAAAACGAGCGGGCTTATGAAAGCGCCGCCTGCGAGGCCCAGAATGATCAAAGCGATGATGAGAAGCAGAAGCAAATCCATGACAGTCCCTTCAGTTTGATATTTCTACGGTTGCATACCAACTAATTCGCCTCCTACCCCTTGGCGAGCTCGCGATCAGAGGCATCGACGGCACCTGATCGGTTCTTGTGGGAGCGCTCGTAAGAGCGCACGCGCGCAGCGCGGTCCTCGTCACCCTCATGCAGCACCGTGCGGATCTCGCTCACGCTGAGCTCGTCATATCCCGGCCACGGCTCATCGCTGCGCAGGCTGGTAATCCGGCTCAGGATGGTCGTGCGGTTTTCATTCTTGCGCTCATAGGAGTCGATCTTTGCGAGGTCTACCTGGGAAAGGTCGGGGAGTTTCTCGATGATCTCGGCAGCGGTCAGTTTGTTGTAGCTCGCTATCGCCAGATCCTTCTCCGAAGCTATCGCTCCCTTGATCTGACCCTCCGCCTGTGTGACACCGGGCACCTTGCGCGCTTGGCGAGCGCTGCGCTTCGCGCCTGCAGCAGCTTCACGCGAGGTCTTTTTTACCTTCTCGGATGCGGCGCGAGCGGCGTCGGCGGCGCCGGTCTTTGTGATGTCGTAAGAAGGGTTTCCGTGGATCTCAGACTGCACGACTGCCTCGGTGAGCTTGGGGATCTCTGCCAGGACATACTTGAGCATCCTCTGCTCATCAGCCAGAATGGAGCTCGCGAGGGCCTGCGTATCTTTGTCGCCTACAGAGTTCGCGAGACGCTCGATCGCGGTGTAGGTCGCGATCTCGAGTGCCTCGGTTGCGCACGCGTCCTTGGCGTTCTTGAGGACCTTCTCCTCGCCTCCCGAGCCACGCACAAGATCGAGCGGTGCCTTCCCCAGGGCGAGTGCCTGCCCGAGGAGTCCCTGGATGAGTCCTATCCCGAGATCTACTGGGTTGCGACCTCGCCCGAGTTCACCTAGCCGGCGCTGCACTCGAGATGCATGGTCACGTGTCTCTTCGAGGTGGGATTCGAGTCCGTCGCGGTAGCTTCCCCTGGGGGTCATCGCGATCTGCGACTGCAGCACGCTTACCAGCGCCTGCTCCGTGGCGTGCGCCTCGTTTAGGTACTGTACGATCTTCTGTTCAGCGTTATCCATGATGTCCATCTTTCTCTTTGAAGGGTTGCGCCTACGTAAGCGCCGCGGATCTGCTGCGTCGGCCCTCGCGCAAAGTCTTTAGGAATCGGGCTCGGCTCGCTGAGAGGTTCCGGCGAAGAGCGGCGATTAATCGCAAAGAACGCGCTGGCCTGGGACGAGGCCGTAGTATCTGTCTGCATGCGACGGAGGGTCCGCATCAAGATGCCCTCCTTCTTTTGCCTACCCCGAACCCGGCAGAGCCAAACTCACTAATGGGAGCGGATCGTGCCTGAGATTGGAGGCCGCGACAGCGACGCGCGGGTGACGCTCGTGTCTCATCTCAGCGGCCGTGAGGGCGGATCGCTCGATGGAACCAAACGGGTAAGGACCTTCGGGCTGAAACCCCGCTATGGAAGCAAAGCTCCGCGAGCGACCTGGAGCGCGTGGATCTCTTGCAGCGTCTCGCGCAGCCCCCTGACTCGCTCGACGCCAATCGCCTCTTCCCACTCCCGCTCGAGGTCGGCAAAGACCTGGCGGCCCAGGATCAATGCCTCGCGACCCCGCGACGTCGGCACGACGAGCTTCGCGCGACCGTCTTGGGGATCTGCAACCCGCTCGACGTAACCGAGCGCTTCGACGTTGGCGACGTGCTCGCCAAACGCCTGCTTCGTCATCCCGGACCGCTCCGCAAGCTCGGCGAGCCTGGAGCCGTCTATGTCCAGGTAGCGGAATACGCAGCCATGCGCTGGTCGCAAACCTGGGTAGCCCGCGGCGGCGACGCGGTGGTACATCTCCTCCAGCAGCTCGTCCTTGACGGACCCGAGAAGTGCGACAAGATGCTGGTCGGTGGCTACGGCATGCATGTTCTGTGCGGTCCAATGCGCTGTTTGGTAAGGTAGCCTGACTACAAGGGCTCCTTACTATTTTACTAGCACCACGGGAAGGACTTCAAGATGGAACGCAAGTGGTGGACCCTGATCGCCGTCTGCGTGGCGACGTTCATGCTGCTCCTCGACATCACTGTCGTCAACACCGCCCTGCCGAGCATCCGCAGGGATCTCCATTCGTCATTCACCGACCTCCAGTGGGTCGTCGACGCCTACGCGCTGACGCTCGCCGCGTTCGTCCTCACCTCGGGATCGCTCGCCGATCGACTCGGCCGCAAGCGCGTGTTCGTGATCGGCGTCGGGATCTTCACCGTGGCCTCGCTGCTCTGCGGTCTCTCGGGATCTCCGACGGAGCTGAATCTCGCGCGCGCACTGCAGGGCGTCGGCGGCGCCGTGATGTTCGCGGTGTCGCTGGCGCTGCTCGCACAGGAGTGGCGAGGCCCGGAGCGCGCAACCGCCACCGCGATCTATGGGGCCACCATCGGTGTCGCCGTCGCGCTGGGTCCGCTCGTCGGCGGCGCGCTCACCCAGGCGATCGGATGGCAGTCGATCTTCTTCCTGAACATCCCCGTCGGCATCGCCGCGATCGCCGCCACGGTGCTCAAGATCGCCGAATCGCGCGATGAGATGGCGCGCGGCGTGGACTGGGGCGGCACCGTCACGTTCTCGGCCGCCAACGCGCTGCTGGTGCTGGCGCTGCTGCGCGGGAACGCCGAGGGCTGGACGTCCGGCGTGATCCTTGGTCTGCTCGCCGCGGCGATCGTGCTGTTCGCCGCGTTCGTCGCGATCGAGTTGCGCGTCGCGCAGCCGATGCTCCCGCTCAACCTCTTCCGCAGTCACGCCTTCACCGGCGCGCAGGTCACCGCGTTTGCGCTCAGCGGCTCGATGTTCGCGCTGTTCCTCTACATCACGCTCTACATGCAGGAGATCGAGCACCTCTCGCCCCTGCAGGCCGGTCTGCGCTATCTGCCTTTCACGGTGGGCACGTTCTTCGTTGCGGGCGTAACCGCCTCGCTGGAGGGGAAGGTCTCACCGCGCGTGCTGCTGGCGGGCGGCCTCGCGATCACGGGGGTCGGTCTGATCCTGATGAGCGGCGCTCAGGCGAACGACGCCTGGACGGTTCTGCTCCCCGGCTTCATCGTCGGCGGCCTCGGCGTCGGTCTCGTCAATCCAGTGCTCGCCAACGTCGCGCTCTCAACAGTGCCGGAGCGAATGAGCGGCGTGGCATCGGGCATCAACGACACCTTCCGTCAGGTCGCGATCGCGTCGGGCACGGCTGGGCTGGGCGCCCTGTTCCTCGCGCTCTCCCAGCAGCGAATCCAGGATCTTCTGCCGGGCGTAAGCGGCGCTCGGGCGCGCGGCCTTGCGGAAGCGGCCTCCTCCGGCACCCTCCCGTCCGGTACGCCCGCGCCGATCGTTCACGCCGCGCGCGAAGGCTTCGCCCACGGCTTCTCGGTCATTCTCCTGGCTGGCAGCGGCCTGGCGCTCGTGGGCGCCGTGCTCGCGCTGCTGCTGGTGCGCGACAGCGATCTGCGTCACGACGAAGCCCCCGAGGTCGCGGCCGAGCCGGCGATGGCGTAAATGACCTTTTATGGGGAAGACAGCGCCGCATGCGGCGCTGTCCCGGACCGTGCATGCACGGTCCGGCGGGGCCGCACATGTGCGGCCCCGGCGGTTGGCGCATGCGCCAACCGCTTTCGCCTTGCGACAATGTCCAGATGGCACTGACGGCCGAGCACCCATCACCCGCGCTCAGCCAGCCATAGACGGGACACCTACAGCCGTGTCGTAGTCGGCGCTCCGATGACCACGCGGCCGACTCCGATGACCTCCATCTCGGTCTGAGGGGCGCAGACGGCGATCGCGGCGGACTCGTTGCGCAGAGTTCGACGCAGCGAGATGAAGGCGGCGGAGCCCAGGATCGCCGGAACCCACAGCGCGATCGCCCGGTAGGCGAGCACGGCGGACGCGGCGGCGGTGATCGGGACGTTGTAGAGGACGAAGCTCCCCACCAACCCGGCGTCGACGCCACCGATCCCCCCGGGAACCGGAATCAACCCACCCAGCTCGCCGATCAGGTAGCCGATCCACACGATCGCCAGCGGCGGCGCGGAGCCGAAGGCGCGAAACGTCGCCCACAGGATCATCATGTCGAAGACCAAGTAGGCAACCATCCCGCCGATCAGCCACGCGTTGCCCTCGCGCAGCAGCGCAACCGCTTCATTCACGCCATCCGCGACCGCCACCAGGGTCTTCCACACCGCTCGTGAGCGGCGTGAGGACTCGCCTGCTTCGCTGTGTTCAAGGCGCAGATGCAGGCGCGCAGCAGTGCGTCCAGCCAGCAGCGCCCCCACGATTGACATGGCGGCTATGGCGGCAGGCACGAGGGTCAACGCCAGGTTTGTCTCTCCGGGAAATACACGGATGGCAAGACCAACCCCGACGATGATCACGCCGGCCACGTTTGCCACGCTGGTCAGCAGGAAGAAGGCGACGGTGCGTCGTGCGATTTCACTCGTCGGCATCCCGCCTCGTTTCAGAGCCCACGCCCCAAGCGCGAGGCCCCCCGCTCCGCCGGTGGGGAAGAGCGCATTCGCACCGAGCTCGGACATGCCGATCTGATAGCTGACGCGCCAGCTCATGCGCCTGCAGAAGACCATGCGAAAGATCGCGACATACCCCAGGCCGGAGAGCACCTTCAGCCCCACGCCTACAAGCAGCCATGCGGGCTTGGCATGCGACAGACGGGTCCGCAACCCGGCAAGCCCCGGCAGCAGCGTCACGATCGCGACGACAGCGAGAACCACGCCCGCCAGGAGCAACAGCCGCGTGCGCAGCTTGCGCCGACTCAGCTCCTCGGGTACCTCGAGGTCACTCCCGAGGACACTCTCTGCGCCTTGCCGATCGATCCCCACGCCGCTCATGGTGGCATCCGCGGCGACCTTTGCAGAGGTTTGCGGGCAGATCGGGACGAACCGGGTGGCGTGGCCAGAGAGACTGCCACCAGAGCCACACGCACCTACCGCCGACGTCCAGTTCGGATTTCTCGTCCCGGAGCCGCAGTGGATTAGGATGACGCTCCAGGAGTCCATACCCATCGGACAGGCGGGTGGAACGACAGTTTTTGCATCCACTGCAGTGGCTTGGCCGGCGTGATCCCGACCACCTCGCGCTGCGTCGTGCCGGGCGAGCGGCGATCGTGATGCCGGCGATGTTCGCATTGGGGGACGAGGTGATCGCCGATCCCGCGTTGGCGACGTTCGCGGCGTTTGGCTCGTTCGCGATGCTGCTGCTGGTCGACTTCGACGGCTCGGTGCTGGACCGCCTGCGAGCCCAGGCTGCACTCGCGGTCGCGGGATGTGCGCTTGTCTGCCTTGGCACTTTGGTCTCGCAGAGCGTCTGGCTCGCGGCCGCGACGATGGCGGTCGTTGGCTTTGTGGTGATCTTCGCCGGGGTCGTCAGCTCGGTGCTGGCGGGAGCAACCACGTCGCTGCTACTGGCCTTCATCTTGCCGGCGACAATCGCCGGAGGAGTGTCATCGGTGCCGGATCGCGTAGCAGGCTGGGCTCTGGCTGCTGCTGCCTCGCTGATCGCTGTCGGACTGCTTTGGCCAGCACCCACGCGCGGTCCGCTGCGTTCGGCGGCCACCACCGCCTGCAGGGCACTGGCAGCACGGATGCGCACGGAGGTCGCGTACATGCTGAGCGACAAGAGCGAGCCCTTTGCGCGCGATCGCAATGATGCGGTCGCGCAGGCGAGCGGCGCGGTCGCTGCGCTCCACCGTGGATTTCTCGCCACGCCATACCGGCCGACCAGCTTGAACACTGCGGCAAGGACAGTGGTGCGCCTGGTGGACGAGCTGAACTGGCTGAACACCATCGTCGTTCAGTCCGCGCCGCCTCTGGAGGGTGCCCCGCTCAACCAGGCAGCTTGCGCGGTCAAGGCGACTGCGGCTGCCGTGCTCGAACGGGGAGCAGATCTGCTCGAGGTGACGGGCGGGAACTGCGACGCTCTGCACGGCGCCCTGATCGAGCTGACCGACGCGATGAGCGGCATGGAGGAGAACGCCACAGCTGATCTGCCGGTCAGGCGGACGCCGGCTGCGTCAAGCCCGGACGCAGTTGAGGAGCAGGTGAGCGAATTCATCACGTCGCTCGATCCGAGCTTCCGCGCGCAGGAGCTCGGCTTTGCGGTCTCGTTGATCGGAGCCAACATCGACCTCACAGCGGCCGCCGAGCGACGCAGCTGGCTGGAGCGACTGCTCGGCCGCCAGCCCGAGGGTCTGGCTGGAGCGCTATCTGCGGCGCACGAGCGCGCAGCAGCGCACGTTGATCGACACTCCGTGTGGCTGCACAACAGCGTGCGCGGTGCCGTCGGGCTGGGGCTGGCGGTATTCGTCGCCAACCGGACTGGAGTGCAGCACTCGTTCTGGGTGGTTCTCGGCACGCTCTCCGTGCTGCGATCAAACGCTCTGAACACGGGGCAGAGTGTGATTCGTGCTCTGCTGGGCACCGTGGTCGGATTCATCATCGGCGCAGCGATGCTGGCGGTGATCGGTACCAATACAACGCTGTTGTGGTTTCTGCTGCCGCCTGCGATCCTGCTCGCTGGAGTCGCGCCAGCCGCGATCTCGTTCGCGGCTGGGCAGGCCGCATTTACGCTTACGCTGGTGTTCCTTTTCAACATCATTCAGCCTGCCGGATGGCAGGTGGGTCTGTTGCGGCTGGAGGACATTGCCATCGGGTGCGCAGTGAGCCTGGCCGTCGGACTGCTGTTCTGGCCCCGTGGCGCGCGGGCCGCGCTGCGCCGGGCGTTGGCCGACGCATACACCGACAGCGCGGACTACCTCGCCAGCGCTGTCGATTTCGGGATGCTTTGCTGCGAGATCAGCGGTGCGTCTCCCGCCGTCCCCGCCACCGATGCTGCTCGCGCAACTGCGGCGGCCCGACGATTGGACGACACGTTTCGCAGCTACCTGGCCGAGCGCGGCGCCAAGCCAGTCCCACTCGCGGAGGTGACCAGTCTTGTCACCGGGGTCGCCGGCGTTCGCCTCGCCGCCGACGCCGTCCTGGATCTATGGCTGCGCGAGGACGGCCCGGCCACCGGCGACCGGGCTGCGGCCCGTCAGGAGCTTCTCAAGATGAGCGAGCTCTTGAAAGTCTGGTACGACGACCTCGCACGCAGCCTCGTCAATGGGCGAGAGCTACGCAAGCCCCTCGCACACGACAAGGTTGCCGACGGGCGACTCGTCGAGGCGGTCCGTCGCGACTTACGTGGCGAGGACGGCAGCGCGAGCGCAACCGCCGTCCGAATGATCTGGACGGGCGATCACCTGGATGCGGTCCGCCGACTACAGAAGGTCATCGTCGGGCCGGCACGCATCACATCGCCGCCACGGGGCGGCACGGCGCTCTCCTTCAGGTCGTCTTGATGAGCCCGCCGTCGATGATGTAGTTCACGCCAGTGACGTTGCCGGTCCGCTCGGAGGCCAATATCGTGATCTACCACGGCTAGTCGAGACCTTCTTGCAGTAGCGAGTTAGTTGGTGTAGCTTCCCTCGGGAGCCAGCCCTCGACGGGACCAGAACCCAAAAAAAGGAGCGAGAGGGCGAGATGGAGTCGATGTCTGTTGGTGCGGGAGCCGCGTCTCGCTGGCGCCGGTTCACGAGCTCGCTGGACGCGGGGCAGTGGCGAACGGTAGCGATGATGGCAACCGTGGTGCTGGGCCTGCACGCGCTCGGCTTCTTCCTGCTGATCGCCGTGGTCGCGCCGCATCACTACAGCCTCGGCGCCTCCGGAGCCTTCGCGGTGGGTACCGGCGTGACGGCGTACACGCTCGGGTTGCGCCATGCCTTCGATGCGGATCACATCTCGGCGATCGACAACACGACACGCAAGCTGATGACAGAGGGCAAGCGGCCGCTGAGTGTCGGCTTCTTCTTCTCGCTCGGGCACTCCACGATCGTTTTCGCACTTGCGTTCCTCTTCTCGATCGGCGTCAGGGCGCTGAACGGCCAGGTGAAGGACACCAGCAGCGAACTCCACAACGTCACCAACTCGATCGGCACAGGGGTGTCGGGGACATTCCTGTACGTCATCGCAGCGGTGAACATAGTAATCCTGTGGGGCATCGTCAAGGTATTCTTCGAGATGCGCAGCGGGACCTACAACGAGCAGGAGCTCGAGGTGCAACTGGACTCGCGGGGCCTGATGAACCGCTTCCTCGGAAGGTTCACGAAGACGATCACAAAGCCTTGGCAGATGTACCCCATCGGCGTGCTATTCGGGCTCGGGTTCGATACCGCCACCGAGGTCGCGCTGCTGTTCCTCGCAGCCGGTGCGGCGGGTGCGGGATTGCCGTTCTACGCGATCCTCTGCTTGCCGATCCTGTTTGCTGCCGGAATGTCGCTGCTGGACACGATCGACGGGTCATTCATGAACTTCGCCTACGGCTGGGCATTCTCAAAGCCCGTGCGCAAGGTCTTCTACAACATCACGATCACCGGACTGTCGGTGGCCGTCGCGCTCGTGATCGGCACAATCGAGATCGTCGGGCTGCTCGCACAGAAGCTGGGCGCACAGGGCTCGTTTTGGGGCTGGTGGGAGAACATCGACATCAACACACTGGGCTTTATCATCGTCGGGATGTTCATCGCCACGTGGGTGGTCGCGCTGGCTATCTGGCATTTCGCTCACGTCGAGGAGCGTTGGAGCACTTACAGTTACACGATCCACGATTCAAGGAGTGCAGGCAACGATGGAGCCACACGAGCACGACCATCCAGAGCACGACCATCCACATAGTCACAGACACGAGCATGAGGGCGGAGTCGTTCACGAGCATGCACACACCGCACACGAGCACGAGCACGTCGAGCACGAGCACGATCACAGCCACGGCGACTACGTTCACTCACATCCGCACGTCCACCAGGAGGGCCTCGAGGATCGGCACGAGCACGATCACCAATGAACCGTCACGCAATCCGGCCGCTGGTGGAGTGGCGAGAGGGTCGCAGAGTCGTGAGATGGGTGCTACTCCCATCCGTCAATCGCTCGAGGTGAGCGTCAAGACTGCCGTGGAGGTGCCAGTCGCCGGCCGTACCGCTCACCAGCCCAGCATCGGCGAGCCGACTGAGCGCGTGCGATATCGACGGTCGCTCGGCGCCCACGAGCTGGCCGAGTAGGCGGTGGGTGAGGGGCAGCATCAGGCGGATTCCGGTCGGCTCCACGCGTCCCCAGCGGGCGGCAAGGTGCCAGAGAAAGAGCACCAGGCGAACTTCGAGCCTGGGTTGGCAGGAGATCGCGCGCAGCATGCCAAGATCCTCCGCGCCACGCTGCGTCCTACGCAGCAGCGTGTGACCAATCTGCGGCCAGGGGAGCACCCGCTCGGCGAACTCCGCATCGAGCAGCGCCAAGCGACAGGCGGACAGCGCGCGCCACGATGCGACTCGCTCGATCATGTCGTCCACGTCCTGGCTGGGCGGCTGCAGCAGATCGCCGCTTCCCTGGAGCTGGGTGACCGTCCGGTCGGCGATGCGGGTGTCGAACGCCACGAGGCCGTCGAGGATCAGCAGGCCGGGCCCGTGCCCCACGGCAGCAAACCAAGACTCCAGGTCACACTCACCCGTATCCATTTCGAGCACCCTCGCCGTCGCGAGCTGGCGCGCGGCAAAGCGCGTGCGGATGTCGAGCTCCTCGGCGAGATCGTCGTCGGCGTCGAGCAGATAAGCGTAGAGCGGAGAGGACTCTGGCGCTCCGGTGCGTTCGGAGCGAGCGGGCCAGCGCGACGACGGCCCCAGCCTGACCACATCCTGGCCTCCCGTTGACATCGCGGTGGTCCGTTCCTCCTTTCGAGTTCGACAGATAGACTTTTGCCAAAGAGTCTACGCCTCTATGTCGCGCGCTGCGCCTCCGTCGTCGCGCTGTCGCCTCGCTACGACTCCCTGTAGCTCTAATACCCATGATCTAAGGGCTGTAATCCAGATTACCGCGATCCTGTGTAAGCGAAATTACCACCCGGCGCGTGGCTCGTTGGCGCTCGTCCGTAGCGGTGATACAAGATTTCGTAGCTCGCAATAAAACAGGCTTGTGCGTCCGCCGTGATCCAGTGGTGGGCTACCGATTCTGAGAAGGGGAGTGTGGTGCATGTGTCTCGCTATCCCAGGTCAGGTCGTAGAGGTGGTCGACGACGAGCGCCGGCTCGCCATGGTGGATGTGGCGGGCGTGCGGCGCACCGTCAACATTGGCCTGCTGGACGTCAACGGAGGCGGTGTTGGCGCTGGGGACTGGGTACTGATCCACGTCGGCTTCGCGATCTCTCAGGTGGACGAAGAGGAGGCGCGTGCCACGCGTGAACTGCTCGAACGGATGGGCGAGGACTACGAGCGCGAGCTCGAGGAGCTGAAGGCCAGCGTGATCGAGTGAGCCTCCTGCCGTCATCGGCCTCTTCCTGTGCAGGCGAGCGCTGCATCACCTGTGCCGATGACGGAGTGCCGATGGCTGTTGTAGGACTCGACGAGCAGCGGGGCCTTGCACTGTGTGAGGACGCCGAGGGCGCGCGGCACACGGTGGAGATCGCCCTGGTCGAGCCGCTCGCCGCCAACCTCGTGGTGCTCGTCCACGCCGGTGTGGCGATTGCATCGTTGCCTCGCGACGATGGTCCGCCCGCCGGCGCAATCTCCGCACAGCGGCCCGCGGAGTTGGTGGCCATCTCCACCGCCCCGGCCGCGACGGGTGGGGCGGCATGAGGTTCGTCGACGAGTTCCGCGACGCCGCGCTCGGCCGTGCCGTGGCGGGTGAGATTCTTTCGCGGGTCGAGCCCGGGCGCCACTACAAGGTGATGGAGGTGTGCGGCGGCCACACCCACTCGATCTACAAGTACGGCGTCGACGATCTGCTGCCGGCGAATGTCGAGCTCGTGCACGGGCCGGGCTGCCCCGTGTGCGTGATTCCGATGGGCCGCGTCGACGACGGCATCGCGATCGCCGAGTTGCCCGGCGTGATCTTCACCTGCTTCGGCGACATGATGCGTGTGCCGGGATCCAGCGGCAGCCTGCTCGAGGCGAAGGCGGCGGGCGCCGACGTGCGCATGGTGTACTCGCCGCTGGACGCGCTGCGGATCGCAAAGCACAACCCCGATCGCGAGGTCGTCTTCTTCGCGATCGGCTTTGAGACCACGGCACCCTCCACGGCGCTGACGCTCAAGCGCGCCCGCGCCGAAGGCGTCAAGAACTTCTCGTGCATCTGCAGCCACGTGACGATCGTGCCGCCGTTGCGCGCGCTGTTGGAGTCCCCCGACCTGCGCCTCGACGGGTTCATCGGCCCCGGCCACGTGGCGACGGTGGTGGGAGCGCGACCGTTCGAGTTCATCCCCGCCGACTACGGCAAGCCGGTCGTCGTCGCGGGCTTCGAGCCGCTGGACATCCTGCAGGCGATCGCGATGATCCTGCGCCAGCTCGCCGAGGGCAGGTGCGAGGTCGAGAACCAGTACAAACGCGTCGTACCCTACGAGGGCAATTTGCGCGCACTCGAGGTCCTGGCCGAGGTGTTCGAGCTGCGACCGCACTTCGAGTGGCGCGGCCTCGGTTTTATCTCGCACAGCGGGCTGAAGCTGTCCGAGGAGTACGCCGACCTCGACGCGGAGCTTCGCTTCAGCGTGCCCGGCGTACGCGTCGCCGACCCCAAGGCGTGCCAGTGCGGCGAGGTCCTGAAGGGCGTGATCAAGCCGTGGGAGTGCAAGGTCTTCGGCACCGCCTGCACCCCCGAGCGTCCGATCGGCACCTGCATGGTCTCCTCCGAGGGCGCTTGCGCGGCCTACTACAACTTCGGCCGTTTCGCGCGCGAGCGGGAGGTCGTGTGATGGCCGAGCAGGCGATCTGCCTCCGAGCGCGAGGTCGTGTCATGCCCGAGCAGGCGATCATCTCCGGGCGCGAGGCCGTGTGATGGCCGAGCAGGCGATCATCTCCGAGCGCGAGGAGCGGATCCTCGGCATCATCGAGACCGCCCGCGGCAAGCGCGCCAAGTTCCGCGACGAGCGGATCACGATGGCCCACGGCGCCGGCGGAAAGGCGACCCAGAGCCTGATCGAAGGTCTGTTCGTGCCTGCCCTGGGGGGCGCCACGCTGGGTCAGATGTCCGACGCGGGCGAGCTGGCGGTCGACGGCGCGGAGCTGGCGCTCACGACGGACTCCTACGTGGTCAGGCCGCTGCGCTTCCCGGGGGGCTCGATCGGCGATCTCGCTGTCAACGGCACCGTCAACGACCTGGCCGTCTCGGGCGCTCGTCCGCTCGCGCTCAGCCTCGCGCTGGTGCTGGAGGAGGGGTTGGCGGCCGCGGATCTGCGCGGCGAGATCGATGCGATCGCCCGGGCCGCGCGCACGGCGGGCGTCGAGGTGATCGCGGGCGACACGAAGGTCGTGGAGCGTGGCCACGCCGACGGCATGTACATCTGCACCACGGGGCTCGGCAGGCGCGACTCGCGGGCGCGCCTGGCGCCCACGAACATCCGACCCGGCGATCGCATCCTGCTGTCGGGCAGCGTCGGCGAGCACGGCATGGCGATCATGCTCGCGCGCGGCGAATTCGAGCTGGACGCATCGATCGTGTCGGACACGCGTTCGCTGTGGCCTGCGGTCGACGCGCTGCTCGGCGTTGCCGGGGAGGGTGAGGACGGTGAGGACGCCATCCGCTGCATGCGCGATGCCACACGGGGCGGCGTGGCCTCGGTGCTCAACGAGCTGGCGCGCACCTCGTCGGTGGCGATGCTGGTGCGCGAGGCGGCGATCCCCGTGCATCCGGCGGTGGCGGGGGCCGCCGAGATCCTTGGGATCGACCCGCTGTATGTCGCAAACGAGGGCAAGCTGGTGGCGTTCCTCGCCCCCGATGCGGTGGACGGCGCGCTCGCGGCGCTGCGCGCTGTCCCCGGGTGCGATCAGGCCGCAGAGATCGGTGAGGTACGGACGGAGCCGCCAGGGATGGTGCTGGTGGAGACGAGCTTCGGTGGCCGGCGGGTGATGGACCAGCTGGTGGGCGACCCGCTGCCGCGAATTTGTTGATCTGAGTCTGAGGCAAGGAGAAGTCATGGCGAGCACAGCGTTTGCAGAGCACAAGAAGACGGAGGCGGTCACCGCCCACGTCCTGTGGATGACCACGGGTCTCAGCTGCGAGGGCGACTCCGTGGCGATGACCTCCGCCACCAATCCGAGCCTCGAGGACATCGTCCTGCAGGCCATACCGGGCATGCCGAAGGTGGTCATCCACAACCAGGTGATCGACTTCGCCACCGGCCAGGACTACGCGCAGGCGTGGTTTGACGCCGAGCAGGGCAAGCTGGACCCGTTCGTGCTGGTGATCGAGGGTTCGCTCGGCAACGAGGAGATCAACGGCGAGGGCCACTGGACGGGCTTTGCCGTGAATCCGCGGGACGGCCAGCCGATCACGATGAACGAGTGGATCGACCGGCTCTCGCCGAGGTGCGCGGCGCTCGTCGCCGTCGGCACGTGCGCCACCTACGGCGGGATCCCGGCGATGAAGAACAACCCGACCGGCGCGATGGGCGTTCCCGATTACCTCGGCTGGAGCTGGCGCTCCAGAGCCGGCCTGCCGATCGTCTGCATTCCCGGCTGCCCCGCCCAGCCCGACAACATGACCGAGACGCTGCTGTATCTCGCGCTTCACCTCGCAGGGCTCGCGCCGGCACCGGAGCTCGACGAGGCGCTACGCCCGAAGTGGCTGTTCGGGCGCACCGTACGGGAGAGCTGCAACCGCGCGGGCTTCTCCGAGCAGGGCGAGTTTGCGACCGAATACGGCTCCGATCATCGCTGCCTGGTCAAGCTCGGCTGCAAGGGGCCTGTGGTCAAGTGCAACGTGCCCGTTCGCGGCTGGGTCAACGGCATCGGCGGCTGCCCCAACGTGGGCGGCATCTGCATGGCCTGCACGATGCCTGGCTTCCCGGACAAGTTCATGCCATTCATGGACGAGGACAAGTGGGGCGGCACCGCGGGAACGATCATGCAGTACAGCTACGGCCCGATCGTTCGCTATTTCCGCAAGCGCCACATCAGCACCAAGTACGACGTCGAGCCGCAGTGGCGCCATAGGGGCAAGACGCTCACGAGTGGCTATGCAAAGAAATGGTGAACGCCGGCATGCCGGTAGTGGACCTCCCAACTATTTTTTCCCGTCCGGCTGAAGGCCGAGTGAGGAGCGAAGCAAATGGCGACTGAAACGCCTCCACAACAGAAAGTAATGGTCAAGGAGATGTCCTGGGATCCGATCACGCGGATCGTCGGGAGTCTGGGGATTCACACCGAGATCGACTTCACCAACCGGCAGGTGCTCAAGTGCTACAGCACCTCGATGATCTTCCGTGGCTTCGACATCTTCATGAAGGGGATCGACCCGCGCGACGCCCACTTCATCACCAGCCGTATCTGTGGCATCTGCGGCGACAACCACTGCACCTGCTCGTGCCTGAACCAGAACATGGCCTACGGCGTCAAGCCGCCGCCGCTCGGCGACCTCGCGTTCAACCTGGCCGAGACGGCCGACTACATGTTCGACCACGCGATCTTTAACGACTGCATGGCGAACGTCGACTTCTGCGAGCAGATGGTGAAGGAGACCAACCCGACACTCCTGGCCACCGCGGAGAACACGCCCGCGCCGCACAGCGACATCCACGGCTTCAAGACGATCGCGGACATCATGCGCGCGCTCAACCCGTTCACGGGGGAGTTCTATCTGGAGACGCTGCACGTCGCGCGCTACACGCGCGAGATGTACTGCCTCTTCGGGGGACGCCACACCCACCCCTCGACGATCATGCCGGGAGGGTGCAGCGCCGACATCACTCACCAGACGTGCACCGACTACTACGTGCGCCTGATGCGCTACTTCGACTACGTCAAGCGCAGCGTGCCGATGCACGACGACCTGTACGAGTTCTTCCTGCAGGAGCTGCCCGGATACGACATGGTCGGCTACCGCGAGACCAACCTGGTCAACTGGGGCTCCTTCGACGATCCCGACTACGTCGACTACGACTACCGCAACATGACGCAGTGGGGTCGCAAGCGCTACATCACGCCCGGCGTGGTGATCGGCGGCGAGCTGATCTCGACCGATCTGGTGGAGATCAACCTGATGATCCGGATCCTGCTGGGCTCCTCCTACTTCGACTCGTGGGAGAGCGAGCCCACGCTCGTCTCGCGGGATCCGCTCGGCAACCCGGTCGACAAGAACCATCCGTGGAACAAGGTCACGCTGCCGCGTCCCCAGAAGCGCGACTTCACCGACAAGTACACATGGGTGGTCTCGCCGCGGATCTACGACAAGCGCACCGACACGCACGTGTGTTGCGACACGGGCGGCGGGCCGTTCGCCCGCCAGTGGTGCACCGCGAAGGCGGGGCTGGTCGACTTCGGCTACGCCAAGGCCACCGGCCACTCGATTCAGATGGTGCTGCCGCGCTCCCCCAACATGCCCGAGATGGAGCTCGAGTGGAAGCTGCCGGAGAAGTCCAATGCGATCGAGCGCGACCGCGCGCGCACCTACCACCAGGCGTACAGCGCTTTGATCGGGCTGCACTGCCTCGAGCGGGCGATGAAGGAGGTTCAGGCGGGCCGCACCAAAAGCTGGAACGAGTTCACGGTCCCCGAGAGCGCGGTGAGCTGTGGCTTCCACGAGGCTGCCCGTGGCGTGCTCTCCCACCACATGGTGATCCGCGAGGGCAAGATCGCCAACTATCAGCCCTATCCGCCGACGCCGTGGAACGCCAGCCCGCGGGATGTCTACGGGACGCCCGGACCCTATGAGGACGCCGTGCAGAACACCCCGATCTTCGAGGAGAACGGCCCGGAGAATTTCAAGGGCATCGACATCATGCGCGCCGTTCGCTCGTTCGACCCGTGCCTGCCCTGCGGTGTGCACATGTACACCGGGAGCGGCAGGGTGCGCAAGGTGATCCATACGCCGACGGCGCTGGCGTAGAGAGGCCTGATCATGTCGACCGCTATCGAGCTCGACGAAGGGCACGACCAGCTGCTTCTGCGCGTGCAGGAGCTGCAGGCGCAGCTCGACTCGGCCGGCGATCCCACGACACGCGAGCTCGCCGAGGAGCTGGTGTCCGCGGTTGTGCAGATGTACGGCGCCGGGCTGGAGCGGATCATCGACTCACTGCTCGCCGCGGGCGAGGAGGGCAAGCGCCTGGCCCTAGCGCTCGCCGAGGAGGAGCAGGTGGCGGCGCTCCTGATGATTCACGATCTGCACCCGACCCCACTGCTGGAGCGGGTGCAGGGCGCGCTCGAGCAGGTGCGCCCCTACATGGAATCCCACGGCGGCAACGTCGAGCTTCTCTCACTCGAGCGGGGAATTGCGCGGATCAGCCTGCGCGGCAGCTGCTCCAGCTGCGCCGCCTCGACGGCCACGCTCGAGCTCGCAATCAAGCAGGCGCTCGAGCAGGCGGCCCCCGATCTGGAGGGCCTCGAGGTGGAGGGCATGACGGGTGCTGCCACCAACACACCCACAGGTCCCTCGCTGCCGCTGGTCGGCAGCAGCCCGACGCCTGGGCGACCGCCCGCCGGCGCCGTCGAGCTGCCGATGACGATGTCGCCTTCCCCGCCACCCGGGCCACGTCCTGACAGCTCGGTCGAGCTGCCGGCGGCGATATCAGGCGCTCCTGCACGTCCGGGCGCCGCCACGAACGGAGCGAAGCATGAGGCATCCACCCTGGACAGCACCGCCGCGTCAGCGAGCGAGGAGCGGTGCGATCTCTGCAAAACGACGATCCCCGAGGACCACCGTCACCTGCTGAACCTGGTGGAGCGCAGGATCGAGTGCGTGTGCGAGAGCTGCTGGGCGCTGCGCTCCGGCGATGCCGAGTACCGCCCGACAGGGGGGCGGACGCTGTGGCTTCCGGAGCTCGAGCTACCCGAGGAGGTGTGGGCCAGCTTTCAGATTCCGATCGGGCTCGCGTTCTTCATGGACTCGAGCACCGCCGGCTGCGTCGTCGCCCTGTACCCGAGTCCGGGCGGCGCGACCGAGAGCGAGCTGCACTTCTCCTCCTGGAGCCGGATGGTCGAGCTCAATCCGATCCTGGCCGACCTCGAGCCTGACATCGAGGCGCTGATCGTCAACCGGCTGTCCGACCCACCGGCCTACGCGATCGCGCCGATCGACCGTTGCTACGCCCTCACCGGAACGATCAAGGTCAACTGGGAGGGGATCTCCGGTGGCGTCAAGGTAGAGGAGGCTGTGTCCGGCTTCTTCGAGGAGCTGCGGACACAGGCACTCGGCACATCGACTCTCTACCGGCGGCGGCCGAGGCAGCCCGAAGGCGCGCTGTGAGCGTGCCGCCCGACACCGTGGCTGAGCGCCGCCTGGCGGGTGCATCCGACGAGCGCTCCTCCACCCAGCGCGAGCACCTCCCCGGCGCAGCCGATGCCCTGCCCACGCGACCCGAGCACCCACCGGACCCAGCCGCGCCCACGGGGCTCGAGTTCGAGGTGATGGGAGCGCGTCCGCTGCGCTACGCGGCGGCGCCGATGCTGATGCTCGACCTGCAGGTGGGCGAGCCGAGCGGGCGCGAGGTGTACATGATCGCCCTCACGATCCAGCTGATGATCGAGCCTGCCAGGCGCGGTTACGACGACCTCACGCGCGAGCGGCTTGCCGGGCTGTTCGGCGCGCCCGAGCGCTGGGCGGTGACGACGCACAGCCTCGTGTGGGCCCAGCTCGACGTGGTTGTCCCCGCGTTCACCGGCTCGACCACCGTGGCGGTGCCGGTCGCCTGCGGCTACGACCTGGAGGTCGCCGCCGCCAAGTACCTCTATTCACTCCCCGACGGCGAGGCGCCGCTCGCGTTGCACTTCAACGGCATGGTGTACTACCCGAACGAGCAGGGTGGTCTGCAGATGGTGCTTGTGCCGTGGTCGTGCTCGGTCGATTACCGCATTCCGGTCGCCGTGTGGCGGGAGACGATCGAGCACTACTACCCGAACACCGGTTGGGTAGCGCTGCGCTCGCAAACGCTGGACACGCTCGAGCGCGAGCGCGTCGCACGCGGTCTGCCCACATCTGACGCCTGTGTTCAACATCTGCTCGACGAGGCTCGCGATGTGTGAGCCGCTGGAGCAGCTGATCGACGCGCTGCTGTATGAGGGCTACGCGCTGTACCCCTATACGCCTGGGGCCGCCAAGAACGCCACCCCGACGCCGTTCGGGATCCTCTACCCGCCGACCTACGCCGCCGCGCTCCCCAGCACCTACGAGCGCCTCGAGCTGCGCTGCGAGCTGCAGGCCCCGCCCGAGGCGGTGCTCAGCGCCGAGGTCAGGTTCCTCGCCGCCGCCGGCGAGCGCCTCGAGGCCGCCGCGCATCGCGTGCAGCTAGCGGACGTCACGGTTGGGGTCCTCGCCGCGTCGTCCGCGACCGGGGCGCCCGGCCAGCCCGGCGCGTCAGGCCAGCCCGGTCAGCCCGGCGCGAACGGCACGTCCAGCCAGCCCAGCGCGCGGCGCGAGGTCGAGATCGCAGGGGAGTCTCACGGGCGACTGCTCCTCGCGCTCGGACTGAGCGCGCATGAGCTCCGCCCCGGCAGCTACGAAGTGAAGCTAGCGGTCGAGAATCGCACGCCGTGCGCGCAGGGCCTCGACCGCTCGAAAGCGCTGACCCACTCACTGCTCTCGACGCATCCGATTCTGCGCGTGTCCGGCGGGCGCTTCAGTTCGCCGCTGGAGTGCCCGTGCGGGAGCGTCAACACCTTCCCGGTGCTCGCGAGCGCCACCGACGATGCCGTGATCGGCGCCGCGATCGTGCTCCCCGACCACCCGCAGATCGCACCCGAGAGCCGCGGCGGAATGTTTGACTCCACCGAGATCGAGGAGGCGCTGCTGCTGCACGTAAGGACGCTCAGCGACGCCGAGCGCGAGGAGATCGAGCGCCACGACCCGCTCGTGCGCGAGATGGTGGCCCGCGCCGCGGCCGCCACCCCGGAAGACATTCTCGCCCTGCACGGACGCATGACTCTGCGGGAGCCCATTGGCTCCCCGCACCCTGTGGGCTCCCCGCACCCCGTGGGCTCCCCGCACCCCGTGGGCTCCCCGCACCCCGTGGGCTCCCCGCACGATGTGGGCTCGCGGCACCCCGTAGACGCGACACTGCGCGACCCAGTCACTGACACCCCGCCGCAGGAGCCCCCTAACCTCGTCGATCCACAGGCCGGCGAGCAGCACGCGGAGGTCGCGGGTGTGCGCTTTACCCGCGGCGCCAAGGTGAGGATCCGCCCCGGCCCGGACGCCGACCTGCACGCCCGCATGCTCGACGGACGCACGGCGACGATCGAGCGCATCATGATCGACTACGACGGGAAGACGCACCTCGGGGTGACGATCGACGACGACCCCGGGCAGGAGCTGTTGCGAGAGAGCGGCCGCTTCCTGTTCTTCTTCGCCCCCGAGGTCGAGGTGCTGCAGTGAGCGCCACACGAGCAACCCCCAACCACACCAATCCCAACGCACCCTTTGACACGGGCGTCCATCTTAGGAGGAGCGCATGAGCCCCGGGCGCCAGCCACGGATCCTCGTTGCCGGAGTCGGCAATGCCTGGCTGCGCGACGACGGCTTCGGCGGTGTGCTGGCACGGAGGCTGGAACAGCAGCAGCTGCCCGAGGGTGTCGCGGTGATGGACGCCGGCACCGGCGGCCTCGACCTGGCCTACGAGGTGATGCGCGGTTACAACGCGCTCGTGATCCTCGACGTGAGCCGCCAGGGCGGTGAGCCGGGCACTCTGTACGTGATGGAGGTATCGGAGGAGGCCGTTGCGGGCAAGATCGAGGACGGCGAGGCAATCAACCCCCACGGCATGGATCCGCAAACCGTGTTGCGCTTCGTCAGGTCGATCGGAGCATGGCCCGGCAGGGTCGTGGTGATCGCATGCGAGCCCGCAGAGGTACAGGAGCTCGGTTTTGGACTCTCGGCGGACGTGCAGTCGGCGGTGGAGCGAGCGGTCGAGTTGGTGTGCGAGACCGTCGATGAGCTGCGCTCGAACGCCATCCTGGAACCCGCGGAGTGACGCGGTGCACGAGCTGTCTCTCAGCGGCGCGGTGCTCAACACGGCCGTCAAGCACGCCGGGGGACGCCGTGTCAGCCTGGTGACTCTGCGCGTCGGGCGTCTGCGCCAGGTCGTTCCCGACACGCTCGAGTTCTACTTCGAGTTCGTCGCCCGGGGAACGATCTGCGAAGGCGCGAGGCTCGAGCAGGAGATCGTGGAGGCGTGCCTGCGTTGCGCGCAGTGTGAGCGCGAATGGGAGATCGAGATCCCGGCATTCCGCTGCCCGACGTGCGGTGGCGCTGACGTCGAGGTGGCCAGCGGGAACGAGTTCGAAGTGCAGTCAATCGAGGTCGAGGAGGCCGCCACATGCATCGCACAAAAATAAGGATCGTCGAGGACGCGCTGGACGCCAACAACACGATCGCCCAGGCCAACCGCGCCGACTTCGACCGCGCCGGCGTAAGGGTGGTGAACTTCATGAGCGCGCCGGGCGCCGGCAAGACGTCGCTGCTCGAACGGGTGGTGGATGACATCCCAGGCGTTCGTGTCGGGGTGCTCGAGGGCGACGTGCAGGGTTCGCTGGACGCCGACCGACTGTCCAGCCTGCACGTGCCGGTCACCCAGCTGAACACCGATCCGAGCTTCGGCGGCGAGTGCCATCTCGACGCCAACATGGTGCGCTCGGCGCTGTCGGAGCTGCCGCTGGAAGAGATCGACCTGCTCGTGATCGAGAACGTGGGCAACCTGGTGTGCCCAGCGGAGTTCAAGGTCGGCGAGGACGCCCGGGTGATGGTGTCGTCGGTCACCGAGGGCGAGGACAAGCCACTCAAGTACCCGCTGATGTTCCGCACCTGCGATCTGGTGCTGGTCAACAAGATCGATCTGCTGGCCCATCTGGACTATGACCTCGAGCTGTTCCACTACAACGTCGACCAGGTGCACCCGGGCGTCCAACTGAGGCTGGTGAGTGCCCGCACCGGGGAGGGCATCGAGGCGTGGCGCGACTGGCTGGCCGGCGTCGCCACTCACTCGCGTGAGGGGGCACCGGCTTGACACCGGCCACTCACGCGACCGCCACCCACGGTGCGCTGCCTGCGCATCTCGACGCCTTGCTTGCGAGGCGTACGGAGGCCAACAGTCGCTTCTTCGCGGAGGAGGCCGAGAGACTCGCGCGCCTCTGCCACCGGATGGCTGAGCGCTTCGCGCGCGGCGGTCGGCTGATCGCGCTCGGGGCCTCTGCGGCGGCGCGTTCGGACGCGCGTCACGTCGCGGTTGAGTTCGTCCATCCCGTGATCGTTGGCAAGCGTGCGCTGCCCGCGATCGCCCTGACAGGAGCAGGCGACGAGCTGGCCTCCCAACTTGACCTGCTCGCGCGCGAGGATGACATCGCGATCGCGTTTGTCGTCGCGGACGACGATGCGGACGAGATCGCCCGAGCGACGGCGCTCGCCCGCCGGCGTGGATGCTTGACGATCGCCTTCGCGCCGCTCGGCGCGGAGTGGGAGTTCGAGCCCCCAAGCGACGACGGCTACGTCCGCCAGGAGTTGGTCGAGACCCTCTATCACGTGCTGTGGGAGCTGGTGCACGTCTTCTTCGAGCATCGCGGCCTGCTCGCCGGACGCGACACTCGCCGTGTTCACGACGCCGGGGCGTCGAGCTTTCTGTACCCGTTCCTGGCCGAGCAGGAGCGGGAGCTCGAGCCCGTGATCGAGGACGTGCGCTGCTCGGCGCTGCTGAAGGCGCAGGAGATCGGTGCGCTGCGGGTACAGACGCTCACCGACAATCACGAGCAGTTGCTGGATGCGGCGCGAGCGCTGAGGGAGAGCTTCGAACAGGGAGGCAAGCTGCTGGCGATCGGCAACGGGGGCTCGGCCACCGACGCGATGGACGTGGTCGCGGATTTCCGTGCGACGGGAGCAGCGGGCGGAGTTGGCAGAGCCCGGCCGGCGATCGATCTGACCGAGGACCCCGGGATCCTGACCGCAATCGCGAACGACATCGGCATCGACGCGATCTTCTCGCGGCAGGTGATCGCCTACGGGTTGCGTGGCGATGTGCTGCTGGCGCTCTCCACCTCCGGCAACTCCCGCAACGTGATCGACGCACTCGGCCAAGCGCGCCACCAGGGCCTCAAGACGATCGCGCTGGTCGGCTACGACGGAGGGCGCGTGGGATCGGAGCACCTGGCCGACCACGTGCTGATCACCCGCTCCGAGCACATCCCGCGCATCCAAGAGGCCCAGGCCAGCGCCTACCACGTGTTGCGGGAGCTCGTCGAGCTGGCGGGCGGCGACGGAGGGGCGTCTTGAGCGTCGAACCCAGCGGAGGCCTACCTTGAGCGTCGAACCCAGCGGAGGCGTACCTTGAGCGTTGGCGCAGGCGCCAGCGGAGGCACGTCGTGAGCGTCGGGGCGCCCGTAGCCGGCCGAGCCACGCTCGTACGACGCACCCGCGTGCGGGTGGAGGGGACCGTGCAGGGGGTCGGCTTCCGACCCTACGTCTACCGATTGGCGGGCCGGCAGGGGCTCGCGGGCTTCGTCCTCAACGATCCCCACGGGGTAGTCATTGAGGTGGAGGGCAGTGCTTCGGCGGTCGAGGGGTTCCTGGCGCTCCTCGGCCCCGAAGCGCCGCCGCTGGCGGCGATCGAGCGGATGCTCACCGAGGAGCGCGAGCCGCACGGCGACAGTGGATTCAAGATCCTCGACAGCCCGCGCGGCGGAGCGATCGACGCGCCCGTCACGCCCGACAGCGCAACCTGCGTTGACTGCCTGCGCGAGCTGTTGGACCCCCGCGACCGCCGCTATCGCTACCCGTTCATCAACTGCACCAACTGTGGTCCGCGCTTCACGATCGTCCGCGGGATCCCCTACGACCGTCCGTTCACGACGATGGCGGGCTTTACGATGTGCGCCCACTGCCGGGCCGAGTACGAGAATCCGGCCGATCGCCGCTTTCATGCGCAGCCCAACGCCTGTCCGCGGTGCGGACCGTCGGCGTCGCTGCTGCGCACGGACGGGTCGCAGGCCCCACTCGGACCCGCCGGCGATCCGGTGCGCGCGGCCGCCGAGGCGCTGCGCGAGGGACGGATCGTGGCGGTGAAGGGGATCGGGGGATTCCACCTCGCCTGCCGCGCCGACGAGGAGACGGCGGTCGCCACGCTACGCGCGCGCAAGCACCGCGAGGACAAGCCCTTTGCGTTGATGGTCGCCACGGCGCGGGCGGCCGGCGAGCTCGTGCATCTCGGAAAGGCCGAGCGGGCGCTGCTGTGCGGTCCCGAGCGACCGATCGTGCTCGCCCCGCGCCTACCGCATGCAGCGGTTGCGCCGTCGGTTGCGCCGGGTGTGCAAGAGCTGGGCGTGATGCTGCCCTACTCCCCGCTGCACCACCTGCTGCTCGCTGACCTCGGCGAGGGTGCGATAGACACGGGGACCGCTAACTACTCGGCGACCGTGGGGGACACGGGGCCCGCGTGCACCGAGATACCGCAACGCCCTCGGCGTGAGCCTGCGACGCTCGTGATGACCAGCGGCAACACCTCCGAGGAGCCGATCGCCTATCGCGACGAGGACGCGCTGGCACGCCTGCGCGACATCGCGGACCTGCTGCTCGTCCACGACCGCCCGATCCAGACCCGCACCGACGACTCGGTCGTGCGCGTGGTGGATGCTCCCGGCGGCCCGCACAAGCTGACGCTGAGGCGCTCACGCGGATACGTGCCCGCCGGCATACCACTCCCCGACAACGCCGCGCACCCGATCCTCGCCTGTGGCGGCGAGCTCAAGAACACGTTCTGCCTGGCAAAGGGACCCCGCGCGTGGGTGTCCCACCACATCGGCGATCTGGAGAACTACGAGACTCTGCGCTCGTTCACCGAGGGAATCGAGCACCTCGAGCGGCTGCTCGGAGTGGAGCCTGAGGTGGTTGTGCACGACCACCACCCCGAGTACCTATCGACCAAGTACGCGATGGACCGCGACACCGAGCGACTGATCGGCGTCCAGCACCACCACGCCCATCTGGCCGCGTGTCTGGCCGAGCATGGAGAGGTGGGCAGCGCCGTGGGCGCGATCTTCGATGGAACCGGCTATGGACTCGACGGGAGCGTGTGGGGTGGCGAGCTGCTGCTCGGCGATCTCGAAGGCTTCCGCCGCGTCGGGATGCTCCTGCCCGTTCGCCTTCCGGGGGGAGTGCGCGCGATCCGGGAGCCCTGGCGGATGGCGTGCGCGTGGCTGTCGGCCGCAGACCAGAGCGAGGACTTCGAGGGCCCACCGGAAATCCCGCTCGCACTGCGAGGCCGCGTGGAGGAGCGAGCGTGGCACCAGGTGTCCCAGCTGGTGCGCACCGGCGTGCAGTCACCTGTTAGCACGAGTATGGGACGCTTGTTCGACGCAGTGGGAGCACTGTGTGGATTGCGTACTCACGCCAACTACGAGGGACAGGCGGCGATCGAGCTCGAGGCCGCGTGCGACCCCACCGAGCGCGGCCGCTACCCGATCTCGCTGATCCACGACGGCGAGCTGATCGTGATCGACCCGCGTGAGACGATCCGCCTCGTCAACGCCGACATCGAGGCGGGCGTGGCGCGCGGTGTGGTTGCGAGCCGCTTCCATGCCGCGCTGAGTACCGCGACCGTGGAGGCGTTGACCCGCGCCGCCTCTGCGGAGGGCCGAGACCTGGTGGTGCTCTCCGGGGGTGTGTTCCAGAACCGGCGCCTGCTCGAGGCGGTGATGGCAGGCCTGCATGCGGCGGGCCTGTGTGCGATCACACCCGAACGGCTGCCGATCGGCGACGGCGGGATCTCCTACGGCCAGGCGGCGATAGCCGCCCGGTGCATGGCCGCGTCTACGGTGACCCGGGAGCCGCCGATGCCATGACCGATCCAAAGGAGTCGGGAGCCGATGCCATGACCGATCCAAAGGAGTCGGGAGCCGATGCCACGACCGATCCGAGCGCTCAGCTCGATCGGATCGTCAAGCGTGCAGTGTTCATCCGCGGCGCCAATCGCCCATTCGGCGAGCTGACGCTCGAGGACGCGCGGGCGCGTGCGGACGAGCTGCGCGCGGTCACCGGGTGGGGTCCGACAGTGCGGGTCGTACCGGTCGCACAGGCGTGGCGCGAGCTCGCGATGGCGATGGAGCGAACCGGATCCGCCAGCGTCGGCGAGCTCGATCCAGGGGTTGTGGTTGAGCTCGCGCAAAGGCTGTGGGTTGTGCTTCCCGGCGGGTCGATGATGTCCTGAGCGCCCTCACTTAGACCTAGGAGAAGCTCGTTCCCACTGTCGATGGTTGACTGAGTCTGCGCGTGCAGGAAGGGTGGCGAAAGCCGCCGCCGAACGTGCGCCATCGACGGTGTCTCCCGCGATTCCTACGGGCCCAGTGGGCTGCACTCACCAAGGGAAATCAGACATTCCCTATGTTGCAGGAATTATCTGTGATAAGATACCACTCAAGTTATGTCTGATCTAGTGGTTGACTTCAACGACCCCGAGAGCATCGCCAACGCAATCCCGCAGGCCCAAGCGCTCATACGTCAAGCCGAAAAACGCGCCGCGACAGCAGCCCAACAAGCAAAGCAAGCACAAGAACGCGCGAGCGAGGCCGAAATCGAGATGCAACGCTGGAGGGCGGTCTTGCTGACGCTCGGACAACTTACCGACGGCGACGTGCCCTCCCCGCCCGACGGCGCAGAGGAAGGCTCAAAAGACCAGGCTCTAAAGGTTGTCATCACGATCAACGGACCGACAAACATCGCCGAGGTAGCTGAACACATGCCCAGATTCAGCCGCAAAACGGTGTCATGGGCGCTCTGGAAGCTCGCCGACGAAGGTGCGATCCAGCGTCTTGAGCACGGTCGATATGCGCCGCTCGGCTATGTGCCTGGCCGGCCGACGACGAACTATTTCCACGTTCCGCCGGGGGTTCCGGTGCCGAGCCATGCCCAGATCGCCCACGAGGCCGAAGCAGCTCTTGCGGCGACGAAGGCGACATGACTAGCCAAGACCTCGGGGAGGACACCGCCGCCGAATCCATCGCCACGGCCCTCGCGGACTCCCAGCCTTCGTGGATCACGCTCCCTTCGAGAGATGAGGAGTTGCCAAGTGAGTTGCGGCTCGCACTCGACGATTTCGACGCCGGGGAACGCGCGGCGGCTAGAGCTGCATGTGCCTGGCTACGAACCCAGGCGGTCGCTGCCCATCAAACCTCGCGCACCCGTCTGCTCATCGCTGGCTGTCGCGTGGCGGGCTTCTACTCGCTCGCGTCGGCGCAAGTCGAACTCAGTCAGCGCGATCGCCGGCGCGTCGGTGTCGCCCCCGTACGAGTACCCGCAACCCTCATTACATGGATCGCGAAGGACAGGCGAGCTGTGATCGACGGCAAGTTGCTGCTGCTCCACGCGACCGCTACCGCCCGCCACGCGGCCGAGCTACAGGCCACTGCAGTCCTGGTTGTCGATCCCTTCGACGAGGAGACCGCGGCAATGTGGCGCGAGCGCTATGGCTTTCGAGCGTCGGTCGAAACCAGGAAACCAAAGCGGCTCTGGCTGCCGCTACAACCAGCAGACTAGCGGTTACGGCCTTGCTTCTCGAGCTCGACGAGGTAGGCGTCGGCCTCATCGAGGAACGACCGGACGCGCGGGTCCTGCTTAGCTGCCTCAAACTCCGCCGTGTCTATCACCGCGACGATCTCCTCGGGAAGATCCTGTCGTTGGCTCGTCGTGTGGGTGTCGAGTGTCGAAGCCATCATTAGTCCTGTCGGCATCAAGCCGTCAAGGGTTTATGGCATAGACGATAGCCGCTCCTCCCGTCCCAATCAACTCAGGCACCCCCTGGACACAAGGGTGGTGTACTCACCCTTGCGTAACGTCGCCCCGCCCGGGGTGCAGCAGCTCCCTGAAGAAGCCCCCGCCGAGCGCGCTGAGCACCAGCAGCGAGCCGAACAGCGCGACCGCGTCGATGCTCTCGCGGCCCTGCTTGGTCCAGTAGTCGTCGGCGAGGTTCAACCACAGCGCGAACTCGTCGAGCGTCAGCGCCGCGCCCGCCCCGTACACGGCAGCCGTGACACGCGATGAGCGCCGCTCCTCGCTGACCCCGATCTCGAGCATCCACAGGTAGCCGACCGTCAGCAGGCCGGTGATCCCGAAGGTCATGTGGTGGATGTGCCGCCCGCCCGGGGTGATGTTGCGGAACGGCCCCCGTTCGGCGCGGATCGCGTGCGTGATCCCGCGCACCGCGCCGAAGGTGAGGAAGAAGGCGCCGGCGGAGAACAGCTGGCGCTCCTTGCGGCGATTGCAGAAGTGCCTGTAGTAGAGCGCGCGCAGGTCCCGCGCGTCCCGGTCGGGCGAGAGCAGCGAGTAGAGGTGCCACACCCGGGCAGGCGCGGGCGGCGGATCGTCTGGGGGTGGGGAGCCGTCGCCTGCCATCCCCGCCAACCCTACTGCGCAATGATTGCGCGATGCCGGCCCCACCTCACGATCGCGCAGCGCCGCCCACATCCGAGGACCACGCGACGACGACGCCACCCACCGACCCGACTCAAACCCTTGCCAAAGACCCCGGCTCCACCCCACCAACCGCCGGCCCCACCCCACAAGACCCCGGCCCCACCCCACAAACCGCCGACCCCGACCCCGACGCGGACACCCCCACCCGCGCGGACCTCGCCGCCGTGCGCGAGCGCCACGCGGTGGGCCTCGACGAGGCACGCCCCGAGGCCGTGGCGAAGCGCCGCGAGAAAGGTAGGCGCACCGCCCGCGAGAACCTCGCCGAACTGGTCGACGAAGGCACCTACGTGGAGTACGGCCCACTGCTGTTCGCCGCCCAGGAGCGCAGGCGCCCGCGCGAAGAGTTGATCGCGCAGACCCCAGCCGACGGGCTGGTAGCCGGCGTGGGCGAGGTGGACGGCAACCCATGCGTGGCGATGTCCTACGACTACACCGTGCTGGCGGGCACGCAGGGGATGCGGGGGCACCTGAAGAAGGACCGCTTGTTCGAGCTCGCCGAGCGCCGGCGGCTGCCGGTGGTGCTGTTCGCCGAGGGTGGCGGTGGGCGGCCGGGTGACGTGGACATGCCGATCGTGGCGGGCCTCGACTGCCGCGCCTTTCACCTCTTCGCCCGCCTCAGCGGCCGCGTGCCGCTGGTGGGGATCGCCTCGGGGTATTGCTTCGCCGGCAACGCCGCGCTACTGGGCTGCTGCGACGTGACGATCGCCACCGAGGACTCGTCGATCGGCATGGGCGGCCCGGCGATGATCGAGGGCGGCGGCCTCGGCGTGTACGACCCGGCCGAGATCGGCCCGATCGAGGTGCAGCACGCAAACGGCGTGGTGGACATCCGTGTCTCCGACGACCGCGCGGCGGTGGCGGCGGCGAAGCGCTACCTCTCCTACTTCCACGGCCCCACCGAGCGTTTCACCGCCCCCGATCAGCGACTGCTGCGCGAGGTGCTGCCCGAGCGGCGCAGGCGCATCTACGAGGTGAGGCGCGCGATCGAGACGCTGTGCGACGAGGGCTCGGTGCTGGAGCTGCGCGACGGCTTCGGTGCGGGGATCGTCACCGCGCTCGCGCGTGTCGAAGGGCGCACGCTGGGGATCCTCGCCAACAATCCCGCCCACCTCGGCGGCGCGATCGACGCCGACGGCGCCGACAAGGCGGCGCGCTTCCTCACGCTGTGCGACGCGTTCGCCCTGCCGGTGCTGTTTCTGTGCGACACCCCCGGCTTCATGGTGGGCCCCGCCGCCGAGCGCACCGCCACCGTGCGCCACTTCGCACGCCTGTTCACCGTCGGCGCCAACCTCGAGGTGCCGTTCGGCACGATCGTGCTGCGCAAGGGGTATGGCCTCGGCGCGCAGGCAATGGCGGGCGGCTCATTCAAGGCCCCGCTGTTCACCGTCGGCTGGCCGACATCCGAGTTCGGGGCCATGGGGCTGGAGGGGGCAGTGCGGCTAGGCATGCGCCGGGAGCTGGAGGCGATCGAGGACGACGCCGAGCGCGAGCGCGTCTTCCAGGCCACGGTCGCCGCCGCATACGAGCACGGCCGCGGCGTCAACATGGCGGCGTACGGCGAGATCGACGACGTGATCGACCCGGCCGACTCGCGCCGCTGGATCGCCACCCTGTTCGACCCGCCCCCACCAGACTGGCGCACGCGGTCCAGCAAGCGCCGTCCCAACGTGGACGCCTGGTAGGACTCAGAGCGGCTCGTCGAGGATGAACAGCTCGGCCGCCACGTCCGGGGCGAACTGGTTGCCGCTGATGAACGCGATCACTTTGCGACCGGTGAGGCGTTCGACCGCGGCGCGGAACTCGACCTCCATCGTCCCCTGGAAGAGATGGCGGATCTGGCTGACCGCTTCGGTGTGGTCGTGGCGCGTGAGCGAACGCTCGGCGGGCGTGAGCACATCGTGCATCAGCGTCACCAGCACATTCCCCTGATGGAACGTCGAGGCCGTCTTCGGCCCGCGCCCCAGGTACTCGGTGTGGATCCCCACCAGCGCACTGGTGAGTGCGGCGTTCAACTCTCCGCCCCGCAGCTGCTCTGTCTCTGGCGTCGGCAAAGCTCCGTCCTCACAACGTATTCCGTGGATGAGCCGACACGGAGAATCATGGCCCCGCATGCACCCATCGCACAAAGGTTACGCGTGGCGCCACTCCTCACGGAGCGCTCCCGCGCTCGTCCAAACTTAGCAGATGCGTAGCCCGGGATAAAGGGCGGCGAGGCCGCAGAGCGAGGCAGAAAGCCCGACCTCTCCCGAAGAGCAGATTCATGCGCGGCCACTGGGCGGCGCCGTAGAACCCGAGGCGGGCGGCACCGCGTGGCCGATGAGGGCGCGACCCCGCAGAACCCCAGACGGGACCCGCCGAATACCCCGACACGGCACCACCGCCGACTTGACAAGCATGGGAACATATGTTCGTGCGGTGGAGCAACCTCACACTCGGCGCCGACACTCAGCACCGCCTGCCGGGCTACCGCGACGAGGCCGTGGTGCGCCGTTTCGACGCGCCCGAGGCGCTCGACATGCGCTTCTACGAGGTACACGCCCGCTCGGCGCTCAACCGCGTGCCCGGCGCCTCGCGGATGCCGTTCCGCTGGACGGTCAATCCATATCGGGGATGTAGTCATGCATGCGTTTACTGCTTCGCCCGCCCCACCCACACGTATCTAGGCTTCAATGCCGGCCGCGACTTCGAGCGCGAGATCGTGGTGAAGGTCAACGCGCCGGAGGTGCTGCGCGCGGAGCTGGCACGGCCGTCGTGGAAGGGAGAACACGTGGCGCTCGGCACCAACACCGACCCCTACCAGTGGGTCGAGGGCCGCTACCGGCTGATGGTGGGCATTTGGGAGGCACTGCGTGACACCGGCGGTGGCGCGGGCAACCCCTGCTCGGTACTGACGAAGTCACCGCTGGTGCTGCGCGACCTGCCGCTGCTGGTGGCGATCGCGCAGCGCACCACGATCTCCGCGAGCCTCTCGATCCCCACGCTCGACGAGCGCGCGTGGCGCGCAACCGAGCCGCACACTCCCAACCCACGCGCCCGCCTGGAGGCGGTGGCTGAGCTCAACCGCGCCGGGATCCCCACCGGCGTGCTGATCGCCCCGCTGATGCCGGGCATCAACGACGCCCCCCACCAGCTGGAGCCGCTGCTGCAGGGAGCGATCGATGCCGGCGCGAGGAGCATCGGCGGCGTGGCGCTGCACCTGCGCGGCGAGGTCAAGGACGTCTTCATGGAGTGGCTGCGCGAACAGCGCCCCGACCTCGTGGGACGCTACGAGGAGCTCTACCGCCGCGGCGCCTACGCGCCCCGCGAGGAGCGCGCGCGTCTGGCCGGGCTGGTACGCCGGCACGCCGCACTCGAGTCGCACGAACAGCGCGGCGGCGCCGCCCGCGATTGGAGCGGCCGGTGGTCGGAGGTGCGGCCTCATGCGAACAAGGCACCAGCTCAGCCCGCCGTAAAGCAACAGAGCCTGTTCTGAAGGCACCCTCGGCCGATCGAATCGCCGGGTTATGGGGCGGCGTCGCAAGTCTTGTATTACCGGCGTCGCAGGTCTTGCATTACCGGCGTCGCAGGTCTTGCATTACTTTTCGGCCCCAAACCCTTTATTTTGTGAAGTGGTAGGGGTGTTTGCCAGACCTTCACCTTCCTGGGCCAACATCCCGGTCGTCTCCACCAAGATCCCTTCGGCCTGCTCGCGCCCGAGCTTCATGTCGAGGCGAAGGATCTTCCAGACAAGCAGGTCGGTCGCAACCACGATCGCGTTCAGGCGCCGCTCGCGCCTGTCGCCTCGTAGGCTGCGCAGCAGTGGCGCGAAGGTCGTTGCCGCCCAATTCCGGTGGTAGGCACGCCCCGCCTCTGTCATCTTGTGGACGGTGGGGATCCGCTCCTCCTGGGAGATCATCCGCAGGACCGCCTGGCCGTGCTGCTCGTAGCGGTCGAAGAGCAGCGCGATCGCGGCCGGCACGTCCGTGGTGGGGGCGGCCGGGCGGCCAGATATCTCCTGCCGGCCAAACCACGCGTAGGCCGCAGTGAACAGCTCCTCCTTGGAGCCGAAGCGGGCGTGCAGCGTCTGCGCGGTGACATCCGCCTCAGCTGCGATCTCCCGCAAGACAACCTCCTCGTAGGGGCGGGTCGCGAAGTGACGCCACGCCGCGGCGAGCAGACGCTCCCCGGTCGCCGCCGCGGCCTCGGCACGGGCCGCCATCCGGTAGGGACGCTTCTGCGATGGCCTCTGTGATGGGCGCTTTTGTGAGGAGCTTGACATTTTCGTTTGATATAAGCTAAAGTCAAATGGTAACGTGCGGCAGCTCACCATTCAACCGCCCACCCTGCAGCCTCTCCGAACCGCGGCGGCAACGCCCCAACCATTGTGATGGCCCGCATCCTCGCCTACACCTCGCCTGGGCGCAGCCACCTGTTCCCGCTCACCCCGATCCTCGACGAGCTCCACCACCGCGGGCATCAGATCGTGCTGCGCACACTGGCCTCGCAGGTGGCGCTGATGCGGGAACGCGGTTTCGACGCCGCGCCCATCAGTGCACCGATCGAGGGCATCGAGCTGGATGACTGGCGTGCGCGCAATACGCTGCAATCGGTACGCGAAAACACGCGGGTCTTCTCCGCCCGCGCTGAGCACGACGCGCCCGACCTGACCCAGGCCATCGCCGCGACGGACCCCGACGCCCTGCTGGTCGACATCAACACCTGGGGTGCCCTGATGGCCGCTGAGGCTTGGGGCGGACCATGGGCGGCGTTCTGCCCCTACCCGCTCGCGCTGCGCTCGGACGACGCGCCACCATTCGGCCCGGGGTTCGCGCCCGCCCGCGGGGCGATCGGCAAGGCACGCGATCGCCTTTTTCGCCCGCTAGTGTTTGGCACGATCGAACGGCGGGGGCGTCCCGCGCTGAATCACATCCGCACTGGCATGGGCCTGTCCGCCGTGGCAACCCTGGATGAGTGGTTTGCTCGTCCACCGCTGCTGCTGTACATGACCGCCGAGCCATTCGAGTACCCGCGCCGGAACTGGCCCACGAACGTGGTGATGATCGGCCCCTGCGCCTGGGATCCACCCGCCGAGCCACCGCCGTGGCTGGCGCAGAGCATACAGCCGATTGTGCTGGTGAACACCTCCACAGAATTCCAGAACGACGGCCAGCTGGTGGAGGTCGCGTTGCAGGCCCTCGCCGAGGAGCCCGTCACCATAGTCGCAACGCTGCCCGCTGGCGACCCGGCTGCCTTTCAGGCACCCGCCAACGCCCACGTCGAGCGCTTCATCTCCCACCGCGCGGTGCTCGAACGCGCAGCTTGCGCCATCACCCACGGCGGCATGGGCTCGACGCAGAAGGCGCTTGCATACGGTGTGCCCGTGTGCGCCGTGCCCTTCGGACGCGACCAGCTCGAGGTCGCCCGACGTGTCGAGGTCGCACGAGCGGGGACGCGGCTGCCCGCCCGCCGCCTGCGCCCCGACCGCCTGCGCGCCAAGGTCAGAGAGGCGATGGCGTGCACGGAGGGAGCACGGCGCATTGCCGCCGCATACGCCGCCACCGGCGGTGCCAGCGCCGCCGCCGATGCGGTCGAGACACGCCTCCTGGGCGCCTACTGCCCCCGGTAGACCTCGCCTTTGGGCCGCGGGCGCCCGCCCGGAAACGCGAGGCGCAGGATCGTGCGGTGCACATTGCCGAGCTGGCGATGGAAGGGGCCGCTGTTGTACGGCAGGTTGTAGCGGTGGCAGATGTCGCGTACGCGCGGGGCGATCTCGGCGTAGCGGCTGGAGGGCAGGTCGGGGAACAGGTGGTGCTCGACCTGGAAGCCGAGGTTGCCGCTCACGAAGTGAAACAGCTGCCCGCCCTCGATATTGGCGGAGCCAAGCAGCTGGCGCACATACCACGCGCCGCGGGTCTCGCCGGCGGCCTCCTGCTCGCTGAAGGTGTAGGTCTGGTCGGGGAAGTGCCCACAGAAGATGATCGAGTGGGCCCACACGTTGCGCACGATGTTGGAGGTGAAGTTGGCGGTGAGCGTGGCCTTAAACGTGCGCGCGGCTGCACGCCGACTTGACGGCGCCGCCGAGCCCCCTCCCGAGGAGGCCGAGCCCACCGCGGACGGAGCAGTCGAGCTCCGGGACACTGAGGCTGAGCCCCCCGCGGACGGAGCAGTCGAGCTCCGGGACACTGAGGCTGAGCCCCCCGCCGACGGCGCAGCTGAACGCCGGCCGGACACCGCCGCCGAGCTCCCCGCCGAGGCCGCCGCCGAGAGCAGCGGAAAGGCGATGTAGTCCTTGACGGCCTGCCGCCGTGCCTTCAGACCAATCGCACGCAGCTCGGCGAGCGCCTTCGCCTTGGGCTTCTCCCCCTTGCGGATCGCCTCGAAGTTGAGGTCGTGCATCGCGACGCCCCACTCGAAGAAACCCATCAACAACAGGTTGTATAGCGGCTGCAGCAGGTACACCGGGTGCCAGCGCTGGTGGGGATCGATGCGCATGATCTCATACCCCAGATCGCGGTCCTTGCCGCGAATGTTGGTGAATGTGTGGTGCTCGTAGTTGTGTGAGTGGCGCCACGCGTCGGCTGGCGAGGCGGTGTCCCAGTCCCAGCTCTGCGAGTTGATGTCCGGGTCGTTCATCCAGTCCCACTGCCCGTGCATCACGTTGTGCCCGATCTCCATGTTCTCGAGGATCTTCGCCAGCGACAGCGCGGCCGTACCCGCCAGCCACAGCGGCCGTTTGTCCGAGCGCAGCAGCAGCAGCCGCGCAGCGATCACGAGCTGGCGGTGGAACCTGATCGTCGAGCGGATGTAGCGCGCGTCACGCTCGCCCAGGTCGGCGAAGACCTCCTCGTGGAGCGCGTCGAGCTCGCGTCCGAGCTGCTCGAGCTGCTCGGGGGTGAGGCGGTGCAGTGGGTTGTCGGGCTCCTCGAAGGACGGTGCCGCGGGAGGCGGCACCGGCGGGCGCTCAATGGTGGCAGACATGTATACCTCCGTCGCATTCGGTGGGCGAAGTTGGGGGTGGCGGGGATATGTGTTTACTTTTCAGACCCAAACCCTTCATTTTGTGAAGTGGTATGTGCGTTTGGAAGACATCGACACCGCGCCGATGGCTGCTCACAGCTCGATCTCGACCGCGCCCTCGGGCGCGTTTACGCAGGTCTGCAGCAGCTCGCCGGGCTGACCGTGCACGCGGCCGGTGCGCAGGTCGCGCACCTGGCCGGAGCGCAGCCGCCCGACGCAGCTGTGGCAGATGCCCATGCGACAGCCGTATGGCAGGGTGGCGCCGGCGCGCTCGCCCGCCACTAGGATCGGCTGCTCGCCGTCGCTGTGCGCGCGGACGCCGCTGGTGCAGAAGTCGATGCTGCCGCCCGCACCCCGCTCGCCATCGCCCACGCCGGTCGCGGGCTGGAAGCGCTCGACGTGCATCCGTGCGGGATCGCCCTCGGCATGCCAGCGCTCGCCGAGCGCCTGCAGCAGACCGGCGGGGCCGCACACGAACGCCTCGCGCTCGCGCCAGTCGGGGCACAGCGCGTCGAGCTCGGCCGGCGCCAAGCGGCCGTGCGCACCAGTGAGCCGCTCGTGAAACCGGTAGCCGGCGTGGCGTTCGTGCAGCCCGTGCAGCTCGCGGCGGAAGATCACATCCGGAGCGTCGCGCGCACAGTGAACGTGCACCACGTCCTGCAGCTCGCCATTCCGCGCGAGGCTGCGCAGCATGCTGACGATCGGGGTGACCCCACTGCCAGCGCTCACGAACAGCAGCCGCGCGGGCAGCGGCGCGGGCAGCACGAAGGTCCCCTCCACCCCGCCGAGACGCACAATCGCCCCGGGGCGCACGCCGCGGAAGAGGTAGGGCGACACCTTCCCGCCCGGCAGCAGCTTTGGCGTGATCGCGATGCGCCCGTCGTGGCGCTCGGGATCGGAGGTGAGCGAGTAGGCGCGCCAGTGGTGCACGCCGTCCACCTCGATCCCCAACCGCAGGTACTGCCCAGGCAGATGCCCCCGCCACTCCCAACCGGGCTTGATCGTCACAGTGACGGCCGTCGCGCTCTCGCGGTGCACGCTCTCCACGCGCCCGCGCAGCTCGCGCGTGGACCACAGCGGGTTGACCAGCTCCAGGTAGTCGTCTGGCGCCAGCGGCGAGGTGAAGGAGCCGATCAGGCGCAGCGCGCGGCGGCGCACCGGCGCGACCGTCGGAACGGCGCCACGTTCAGCCATCGGTGAGCACAGGAGAGGAGGAGGGCACCAGCTGGGTCAAGGGCAAGGCCCTAGGCAAGAGGTAGCGCATAGGCAAGAGGTAGAGGTAGAGGTAAGGGTAGAGGTAGAGGCAGAGGCAGAGGTAGAGGCAGAGGTAGAGGTAGAGGTGGAGGTAGAGGCAGAGGCAGAGGAAGGGAAGGGAAGGGAAGGGAAGGGAAGGGGAAGGCGTGACCTGAGTCGATGTTACCTCGTTTGAGGTTACATCAATCATGGTACCCTGACAAGGGGATGGCAAGTGTGAGCAGCGACACGGTCGAACAGCAGACCGCCGACCTCACGATCGAGCAGCTCGCCGCGGAGGTCGGGATGTCGGTCCGCAACATCCGCAACCACCATTCGCGCGGCCTGCTCCCCGCCCCCGAGGTGCGCGCGCGTGTGGGCTACTACGGCCCCGACCACGTGGCGCGGCTGAAGCTGGTGCTCGACATGCAGGCCGACGGCTTCAACCTCGCCGCGATCGAGCGTCTGCTGAGCGCCTCGGGCGGCTCGGCGGCACGCCTGCTGGGGCTGCGCAACGCGATGACGGCGCCGTTCGAGGGCGAGACCCCGGAGGTGATCACCGGCGAGGAGCTGCTCCAGCGCTTCGGCGACGTGGACGCCAAGGATGTCGAGCGGATCCGCAGGCTCGGGCTGCTGGCCCCCCTCGGCGACGACCGCTTCGAGGTGCCCAGCCCGGCGCTGATGCAGGCGGCCGAGGAGGTCACCGCGCTCGGCATCCCCCTGCACGCGGCGCTCGCGCTGGTGGAACGCCTCAGCCGCGACTGCGAGTCGATCTCGCGCGCGTTCGTGAAGCTCTACCTGAAGGAGCTGTGGGAGCCGTTCACCACCGCCGGCCAGCCCGAGGAGCGCTGGGACGAGATGATCGAGGCGATCCGCACGCTGCGCGGCATCGCCTCAGAGGCGCTGCTCGGAATGTTCAAGCTGCGCATGACCGCCCAGGTCGAGGCCGCCTCCGGCAAGCTGCTTGAGCATCAGGTCAAGCGCTCGCACTGAGGGCGCCATCCTCACCGTAGGACGGACCGCAGCCGCGCAGCTCGCCATGATTGATGGACAGCTCCGGTCGGTCGTGCGTCAACGGCTTCTCAGTCAGACGGCTCGGCAATCCACGGTGTATTGATACCGAGCAGCTTGCCGAGACGCTCGAAGTGGTGGTCGTAGTGCAGCACGTCCAAGCCCGAGCGCTGCGCCGCCACAGCGACGGTGAGATCGGTGAGCGGCAGCCGGTGAGCTCCGTGGGACCTACCGTCAGCGAGCTCGCGCATCGCCGACAGGACACCCCGTTGGACGGTGCGATCCACCGCGATCTCGCGGAGGCCGTCGAGCGTCCGGTCGAGAGCGGCGATTCTCTCCGGGCTGGGGGCATCGACGGTCAGCTCGTAGCGCACCGGCCAGCACCAGGCAACGTCGCCACGCTCGGCGGCGGCGAACAGCAGCTCGCGCGCCTGAGGACTCCGGCGCGCGAGCATCCACGCCGAGGTGTCGGCCAGCACCGCGGTTTGGCCATCCCAACGATCAACACTCACACGCTGCTCGGAGGCGAATTGAGCCGATCGATCTCCACCAAGTCCAGGTCAAACCCATCGCGGTCCATCGCGGCAAACAGGGACTCGATCGCCTCGCGGCGGCCACGGCCTGCCTCTAGCTCGACCTGGGCACCCGCCACTGCGAGCCGGCGCACCAATGTCGCATCGCCCTCGCGCGTGCCGGTCGCCGCGCGCACGCGCGCCAGCGCCTGCCCGAGATCCGGGTCGGCCGTCACAGCAATCCTTGGATGCTTGCTTGGCATGACAGCCACAGTGTAGCTCCTAGGGGTTACTCCTGGTGAGATCGAGGGAGCTGGTGGGGAGGTCTTTCCAACGCCGGTAGTACCTCAGTTTGGTCGAGACCCGCAGGCCCCCGGCGAGACGCCATATATCAGTGCATTTGGGCAAACCAACCAGCTACTGGACCTCTCATAACTGTCATCTGGCTACTACCCACAGGTCCAGTCGGTGGTTTGGCCCCAAACTGAGACACCACCCCAACGCCCTACCACTTCACAAAATGAAGGGTTGGGGTCTGAAAAGTACACATACGCACCCCCCCCGGCCCTGCAATTTCATCCGCCGAGGGCGCCAAACAGCTCTCCCCGTGTAACGCTCGGCGACTCCCGGCCATTACACACATATATCTATGAGCATGGAGCGGCGGGTCAAGTTCGAGTTGCTGTACGGCGCGCACGCGCCCGCCGTCAAGGCGTATGTCCTGCGCCGCGCGCAGGCTTCGGTGGCGGACGATCTCGTGGCGGAGGTGTTCATGGTGTGCTGGCGGCGCCTCGACGAGCTCCCCGCAGAGCCGCTGCCATGGCTGCTGGGCGTCGCGCGGCGCGTGCTCAGCACGCAACGCCGCGGCGAACGACGCGGGATTGCGTTGCGCCGGCGACTTGCCGAAAGCGGCGCGGCCGTGGGGGCCGTGGCGGCGCCCACACCGGCCATGGCAGCGCCCACACCGCCCGCGGGGACGCCCGCATCGCCAGTGGGGACGCTTTCGCCTGCGATGGGCTCTGTCGGTGTCGGCGCCGACACCGACGCCGACGCCGGCGGGGCACTGCGCATCGCACTCGCGCAGCTCAGCGAGTCCGATCGCGAAGTCCTGCTGCTGATCGCCTGGGAGGAACTCTCTCCAACTCAGGCCGCCGCAGTGCTTGGCATCAAGGCCGCCACCGTGCGGGTTCGGCTGCACCGTGCCCGGCGGCGGCTCGCCCGCGCGCTTGTCCGCGAGGAGAGCCACGAGGGGGGCGAGCCGCTCCCATGTACACCACTGACTATGGAGGCACCATGACCACCGCCGATGACACCCTCGCCCTGCTGGCCGCCGCCAACCCTGTCCCCGAACTGCCGGCCGCCGAGCCGCCGGAGCGCCTGCGCAGGCTGATCGAGGCGGAAGGCCACGCGGTGGGTGGCGCGCGGCGGCGCACACCGGCCGGCAGGCTGATGCGCCCGCTGGCCGCGGCGGGCGCGGCGATGCTGGCGGCTGCGCTCGGCCTGCTGCTCTCCAACGGCGCCTCCAGCCCCGGCCTCAACATCGCCGCCGCGGCCTACGCCGCAACCTCGTCAGGGAGCGGCGTGCTGGAAGCGCAGTTTGTCGACCGCGTGTTCCTGGCCAATGGACAAGTGGTGACATCACACCACCGCGAATGGATCGACGCGAGCACCGGGATGCGACGCGAACGGCGCGCGCTGTCGGCGCTCATCAGCAGGCACCCCAACGAGATCTACGAACTGGCCACCTCCCCCGGCTGGATCGAAATCTGGGATAGCGCCGCGAGCGAACTGAACGTGGTCCGCCGCATCAGGTATTCCGCCGGCGGCGACCGCGAAGGGGCCCTGGGCCCCGGACCACGCGGCCGTACCACGCAGGCGCCCACCGGCGTCGCAACCTATCGCCGGCTCTACCGCGAACGGTCGATCAGGCTGGTCGGCCGTGAGCGCCGGGACGGTCGCCTGCTGTGGAAGCTCGAAGGCAACGTCGCGTTCGCCTTCCACTCGTTCCACGCGAAGCCCGTGGCGATCATGGCGGTGGTCGTGCTGGTGGACCCGCGCACCTACCTGCCGGTTGTCCAACGCACAGTCAGCCTTCTCCCCGGACACCGGCGCCAGGTGCAGATGGAAAGCGAGTTGCTCGGCTATCGGCGCCTGCCGGACGGCGCGGCGAGCGAAGCCCTGCTGAAGCTATCCACGCGGCATCCGCGGGCGCGCGTTGTGAGCAGCCCTACGACTCCTTTTCGCGTTTTGAGAAGCCCTGCGACTCCGCAATCACAACGCTCGCACTACATCCGCGAGCGCACGCCATAAAACAACCCGCACAGCCCCAACCACCCTCGGCAACGAGATGCGCGTGAGGACACCGGGTGGTCCGGGTCGCGTCAGGCGGGAATCACGAGGCCGCGGCCACCGCCCCCTGCGGGCCCACCCCCACCCCGTGGCGGATCAGGTCGGCGGCGCGCTCGGCGAGCGCGATCGTGGGGGCGTTGGTGTTGCCACGGGGCACCGTTGGCATCACCGAGGCGTCCACCACTCGCAGCCCCTCCACCCCGCGCACGCGCAGGTCGGTGTCTACCACCGCCTCCGCGTCGGCGCCCATGCGGCAGGTGCCGACAGGGTGGTAGAGCGTGAACACCTGCTGGCGGATGTGCGCGCGCACATCCTCGTCGGAATCCGAGGCGGGGATGTAGTGGGGGCGGGTGGTGTACGGCGCGAGCGCGGGCTGGCGGGCGATCTCGAGCGTCAGGCGCAGGCCCTCGACCATCCGCCCCATGTCCGACTCCTCCGCGAGGTAGTTGTGCAGGATGTACGGCTTGGCGGTCGGGTCGGGGGTGAGCGGCAGGACGTATCCGCGGGAGGCAGGCGTCAGCACGCAGGGCGCCACGCCGAAGCCGTGCTCCAGCACGGGCTCGTCCACGTACATCGCAGGGGCGGCGTGAAACTGGATGTCGGGCGCGTCGTGCGCGGCACTGGAGCGGATGAACCCTCCGGCCTCGGCCACGTTGGATGTCAGCGGGCCGCGCCCTTCCCCGACGAAGGCGGCGAGGTTGGCCTCGGTGAGCGGGTTGAGCAGCGACACCGGCTGGTCGTGCGCCCACGTGGCGCCCGAGGCAGGATGGTCCTGGAGGTTCTGCCCGACGCTGCGCAAGTCCTGAACGACGGGGATCTGCAGCATCGTCAACAGCTCGCCCGGCCCCACTCCGGAGAGCATCAGCAGGTGGGGTGAGTTGTAGGTGCCGGCGCACACGATCGTCTCGCGCGTGGCGCGCAGCTCGTGCAACTCCCCCAGCCGCGCGCCCTGCACGCCGACGGCGCGCTCGCCCTCGAACAGCACGCGGTGCACCTGCATGTAGGTCTCCACGGTGAGATTGGGACGGGACATCGCGGGGTGCAGGTAGGCGACCGCGGCGCTGCAGCGCCGGCCGTCGCGCTGGGTGCGCTGATAGCGGCCGAAGCCGTCCTGCGCCTCGCCGTTGAAGTCCTCGTTGGCGGGCAGCCCCGCCTGCGCGCACGCCTCCAGGAAGGCGTCGGTGATCGGGTTGGGCGCGCGGTCCTCGCTCACCGTCAGCGGCCCCCCGGCGCCGTGAAGAGCGGAGGCGCCGCGCTCGTTGTCCTCGGCGCGGATGAAGTAGGGCAGCAGATCGTCGAAGCCCCACCCCGCGCAGCCCGAGTCGCGCCAACCGTCGTAGTCGGCGCGGTTGCCGCGGATGTACACCATCGCGTTGGTGGACGACGACCCCCCGAGGGTCTTGCCCCGCGGCAGGTAGATGCGCCGGCGATCGGCGTACGGCTCGGCGGCGGTCGAGTAATCCCAGTCGACCTGCGTGCGGAACAGCGCGGGGAACGCGATGGGCACGTGGATGTTCTCGATCGTGTCGGGCGGCCCGGCCTCGATCAGCGCCACACTCACATCGGGATCCTCGCTGAGGCGTGCCGCCAGCACGCATCCCGCCGATCCCGCGCCCACGATCACGTAGTCGTACTCGGACATCGCACTACCTCCCTCGTCGCCGGGCGCGGATGTTGCGCTTGTGCTCAATGCTACTCCTCCCGATCTCGCTGTTTGTGGTCAGCGCATGCCATTGGGACTGAGCGTGCCGTCGGCTTGAGGGGGCCCCGCGATCTGCCGATGGTCCGGCATGGGACTCGACGCCGGCAGGGGGTCGTACGCCTTCAGAGTGGCTCCATTCGCGGCCGCGGCCGCGCTGGTGTGGGCTGCCGTGATCGTCGGCTCGGCGATCGACTGGGCGTTGTACGCACTCTCCATCGCACTGCTTCTGCTTGCCGGGGGCGTGCGCTTCACGCCGCTCGGCAGGCGCTTCGAAGGAGCCCTCTCCTCACTCGTGTTTCTCGCCGCTGTCGCGGTGCTGCGCGACTCGGCCGGCGGGAGCGGCTCAGGCGTTGCGGTTGTCTCCCTGATCCCCGTCTTCTACACAGCCCTCTACGGCCGCAGCCTGCGTTGGCTGTACGTCGTGCTCGGCGGCGTCACCGTCTTCTACCTCGCGCCGATCGTCCTCGTCGGGCCTCCCGCGTACCCCTCCTCGCAGTACCGTGCCGCGCTGCTGACAGTGCTCGTCGCCGTGATCATCGGCCTCGCCACCCGTCGTCTGGTCAACGACGTCCGCCACCAGGCCGCCGAAGCGCTCGAGCGCGAGCGGATGCTGGGGCTGGTCAACGACGTCGTGCGCAGCCTGTTCGGCGGCGGCTCGCAATCGCGCCTGGAGGTGTGCGAGGCAGCCAGAACGATCGGCGAGGCTTCCATGGCTGTCCTATACGAGCCCGTACATGGCACGAGCGTGATGCGCGCGACCGCGATCTCCGGCGCCGATGCCGACCCGATCGAGATATCCACCCATAGACGCAGCGCCGTCACCGAAGCGTTTGCCTCCGGTCAGCCACGTATGGTCACCGAGGACCTCGAAGCGCACGTCGGCAGTCTCGTGCTGTGGGAAGCCGCCGGCCGGCCGGAGTCGATTCTCTACGAGCCGCTGTTGCGCGCAGGCGAGCCGGTCGGGGTGCTGGCGGTGGGGTGGCCGGCGAGCGTCAGGGCCCACGACCCGCGCGCCACCGTCGTGGCGCTGCTCGCGCACGAGGCCGCCGCGGTGATCGATCGCGCCGACGCGCTCTCCGAGCTCACCGACATGGCGAGCACCGACCCGCTGACGGGCCTGCCCAACCGCCGCGCCTGGGACGCGCGCGTCGCGGGCGCGCTCGCCGCCGGGCAGCGGTTCACGATCGCGATGCTCGACCTCGACCACTTCAAGGAGTTCAACGACGCCCACGGCCACCCCGCCGGCGATCGACTGCTGAGGGAGACCACCGCCGCGTGGCGCGAGCAGGTGCGCTCCGGCGACCTGCTCGCGCGACTGGGCGGCGAGGAGTTCGGGCTGCTGCTGATCAACTGCGACACCCCCCGCGCCACCGAAGTGATCGAGCGCCTGCGCGGCGTCGTCTACCGCGACCAAACCTGCTCGGCCGGCTTCGCCTCGTGGCGGCCCGGCGAGTCGGGCGACGATGTGCTGGCGCGTGCCGACACCGCGCTGTACGAGGCCAAGGAGTCCGGGCGCGACCGGGTGTGCATGAGCGTCTGAGCGGGCCGTAACCGCAAACTCCACCTCGCATCCCGAGCGCGCGCCGTCGCGGGCTGTGCGCTTTGATGTGCACAATGAGCGAGTGGGGATCCGTGCTGTCGGCGATGACCAGCTTGGCCAGCCTCGACTGGCCGACCATCGCCTCGCTCGCCACGGCCGCCGGGACGCTGGTGCTCGCGCTCGCCACGTTCGCGTCGGTGCGCTCCGCCAACCGCTCCGCGCGTATCGCCGAGCTCGCGCTGCAGGAGCAGCGCCGCCCGGTGCTGGTGCAGTCGCGCCTGGACGACCCGCTCCAGAAGATCATGTTCGTCGACAGCCACTGGGTGCGCGTGGAGGGCAGCCGCGCCGTCGCCGAGCACGTCGAGGGCACCGTCTACCTCGCGATGAGCCTGCGCAACGTCGGCGCCGGGATCGGCGTGCTGCAGGGGTGGGTCGTAAGCGTGGGACTGCAAACCGGGCAGGTCCCCCACGCCCCCGAGGAGGATTTCCGCCGCCAGTCGCGCGACCTGTACATCCCCGCCGGCGACATCGGCCTGTGGCAGGGCGCGCTGCGCGACCCCACCGACGACGCCCACACCCCAATTGCGGAGGCGGTCGGCCGGCACCAGACGATCACGATCGATCTGCTCTACTCCGATCAGGTTGGCGGCCAGCGCACGATCAGCCGCTTCATGCTGGCCCCCGTCGGCGACGACGGCTGGCTGGCCTCCGTCGGGCGGCACTGGTATCTCGACCAGGAAGGGCCTCGGTGAGGCGCCCGTGAGCCACAAGCGTGACATCAAGCAGTTCCGGCAAGCTTGCAATGAGGTCCACCTGACCGTCAGCGAGCGCTATCAAGCCAGCGAGGCACTGCATGCCGAGAAGGCATCTGGCGACGTGCGGGGTGACATGAGCTATCCAGAACTGCTGGCATGGCTGCAACAATGGAAGGACTCATGGCGACCGTCGTAGCCCTGGATGCATCACCGATGAACGTCCTGCGCTCGCTACGTGGGTCGATCGTCGATGCGCGTATCGCTTATCCAGAGGTCCTTCACGTAGAAGTGCGCGATTCGCGCGGGGACGTCTGGCGTCTGGCCACCCAAGATGCCCAATGGTCGCCGGCTGACCCAGCTCAGCTCCTCGGGCGCTCGATCGACGATGCCGACATCGACGAGGAGACCGGCGAGTTGCGTTGCGGGCTTTCCGACGGCACGGTCCTCAGCGTCAAGCCTGCCACGGTCGAGGCAGAGGACGACCCGCCCAATTGGGAGCTGCTCAGCCCCACCGGGATAGTCCTCGAGTTTGGCCCCGGGGTTCGCTGGCAGATCAGCAGCGCTGACGCGCCGGCCTCATCGCGCCGCTGAGTGCCCGATGCCAGGGGTCGATCGAGACCCCGCAAACGGGAACTGCCCTCAACGTGGCACAGGAGACTATCTACCGCGGTGAGAGTCGCACTCATGGGATAGCCACAATATGCCGATCACTGGGCTTGGGATGGCAGTTCAACGCTCAACATCGGGACTAGATGAGATACGCGTGCCGGCGCCGCCGTCCGTTTCGACGCTGCCGCCCGCGGAGGATCTGCATCGTCTCGGCGAGGCGCTGAAGGCACGCGCCGAGGAAGTGCTCGAGCGGACAGTCGCGCTCACCTCGGGCGCAGGCCACGATGTCGAGGCCGTGGTTCAGGGCAGCTTCGAGCGGATCAGCAGAAGCTCCACGATCGCCGTGGCCCGTTGGATTGCAGGGGAGAGCATGGAGGTCGCAATCGAGGCCGGTCAGGAAACCTGGTTGATCTTCGGCGAGCTCGCAGCCCAACGCGCGGCGTCGCTTGACGAGGTCACCAGACGCTGCTTCTGGTGGCGCAACGTGATGGCGGAGGTGCTGCGCGAGAGCGCCACGCAGCTGGATGTCTCGCCCGATGCGCTCGCTCAGGCCCTGAACATCCTGCAGCTGAGCCTCGAGTTCAGCCTGCTGCGAATGTGCGAGTGCTATGAGACAGAGCGTCAGCACACCGATGAGGAGCTCACGCGGCGCGAGGATGAGCTTCTCCTTCCTGGCCACCCACGACCCCCTGACCGGCCTCCCCAACCGGACGTTGATCCTGGACCGCGTCGAGCAGCTGCTCGTGCGCTCGCGTCGCAGCCAGACGCCGACGGCGGCGCTGTTCATCGATCTCGACAACTTTAAGAGCATCAACGACACGCTCGGCCATGGCGTCGGTGACGAGCTCCTGCAGGCAGTCGCGGCGAGGCTCGACGGCGTGATCCGCGGAAGCGACGCGCTGGGGCGCCTCGGCGGAGACGAGTTCGTCGTGATCTCCGAGGATCTTTCGCTGGAGGCCGGTCCCGAGCTGATCGCCGAGCGGCTGCTGGAGGCGCTCAAGCAGCCGTTCAAGCTGGGAGCGGACAAGGAGACGCGCGTGACCGTGACGGCGAGTATCGGCATTGCGATCGGAGAGCGCATCTCGGCTGAGGAGCTCCTGCGCGACGCCGACATCGCGATGTACCGCGCCAAGTGGGATGGCAAGAATCGCCACGTCGTGTTCGAGAGCGGCATGCAGGACAGCGTGCAAAAGCGGATGGAGCTCGAGATGGACCTGCGCGAAGCGCTCGAGAACGGCGAGTTCTTCCTCGACTATCAGCCCACCCTCGACCTCAGCGACATGAGCCCCAACGGGGTGGAGGCTCTGATCCGCTGGAAGCACCCGGTGCGCGGCATCGTCCAACCCAACGATTTCGTCCCGCTGCTCGAGGAGACGGGTCTGATCACGGAGATCGGCAGGTGGGTAATGGAAGAGGCCTGCCGTCAGGGCGCCGCGTGGCGGGCGAGCGGATATCCGATCAGCATGGCCGTCAACGTCTCCGGACGCCAGCTGGACACCGACCAGCTGGTTGGTGAGATCGAAAGCGCGCTCTCCCAGAGCGGCATGGACGCCAGCGCGCTGACGATCGAGATCACCGAGACCACCCTCATGCGCAACATCGAGGAGACCGCCCGCCGGCTCACTGAGATCAAGCGGCTCGGCGTGCGGATCGCGATCGACGACTTCGGCACCGGGTACTCCTCGCTCGCCCACCTCCAGCGCTTCCCCGTCGACGCGTTGAAGATCGACCGCTCTTTCATCTCCGGCTTGAAGCACAACAAGGAGGGCGAAACGCTCATCCACACGCTCGTGCAGCTCGGCAAGGCCCTCTCGATCGAGACCTTTGCCGAGGGCATCGAGCAGCAGCAGGAGCTCTCCCTACTCCGAGACGAGGACTGCGACAGCGGGCAGGGCTTCCTGTTCGCCCGGCCCCTCGACGTGGCCGCGACCGAGGCGTTCCTGCAGAGCTGCGCCACTCCCGCTCCAGCGCCGGCCGCGCAGCACACATAACGATCACAGCCAACCCCTATGCGGCGGCCTCGCCGACGCGTGTGGGTGGCGAGCGCCTGGAGAGCACCGCGCCCCAGTCGGCGTCGTCGATCATGCCGGGCCGTGTGCTCTGGATGAACTCCCGCAGCACCTCGGAGAGACTGTGTGGATCTTCCAGGTGCGGAAAGTGCGCGGCGCGGGGCAGCGTCTGGAAACGGCTGTTGGGGATCGCCTCGTGTGCACGGCGTCCGTGCAACAGCGGGATCGTGTTGTCACGCTCACCCCACACGATCAACGTGGGCATCGACTCGAGCAGATACAGACGGTCGGTCGCGCTGACCCGCTGGCCGTGCACGTCGATCACGGCACGGAGCGTCTGCAGGAACGCCTGGCGCGCTTCGGGGCTCTCCAGCGGGCGTAACGCGCGAGCCAGCGCCTGCATGTGCACGCCGAGTCGCACTTCGCGTTCGCGCAGGCGAAGCCCGGCGTCCGTCAGCGCGCCGAGCAGACGCCGGTGGATGGTGAGCGACAGCAGGGCGGAGACACCGGGCAGCGCGGCGGTGCGCAGCACCGGGCTTACTCCGTGGCCGAGACCGCCGGAGGAGATCAGCACGAGCCGCTCGGTGCGCTGGGGGAACTGGTAGAAGAACTGCATCGCCACGCCCCCTCCGAGCGAGTGTCCGACGATGCTCGCACGGTCGATCCCCATCGCCGCCAGCAGATCGCGGATGCTGGAGGCGTGTGCCCCCAGGGAGTAGTCGCCGCGTGGCGCCGCGGAGTCGCCATGCCCGATCAAGTCGGGCGCGATCACGGTGTGGTCGCCAGCCAGGTTCAACGCCACCGAGCGCCAGTGGCTGGAGGAGTTGAGCATCCCGTGGATCAGCACCACCGGTGGCCCGCTGCCCGCGACCCTGTAGATCACGCGGCGTCCGTGGAGCTCGATCTGCCACTCGTCGAACTTCGGCGTGAAGGTGGGCACCCCCACCGGCCGCGGGGGCTCCCGGGAGCGGTCGTCGCCGTCTGCTGTGGCCTGGTTGGTTGTCACGGTAGGACCCTGATGCCACCCTAACCGATCCGGCATCCTTCCGGTACCACCAGCGGTGATACCATCGACGGGATGACCAAGATCAGTATCAGTCTCGAGGACGACCTCTATCAACAGGTGCGCACCGCGGCTGGGTCTGACGGCGTATCCGGCTGGCTGGCGGCAGCGGCAACCGCTCGCCTGCGAGTGGATGCCATGCGCGCCATCGCGGATGAGATCGCCCAGGCGACTGGCGGCCCCTACACAGAGCGCGAGCTCAGCGAGGCCCGCGAGTGGCTGCCCTCGTCTTCGATGCCGGTGGGCTGATCGCCCTCGACCGCGGCAAGCGGGAGGTTGGCACGCTGCTCGCCGTGGCTGCCGACACTGGCGTCGAGGCGGTGACGTCGGCTGCCTGCGTGGCTCAAGCGTGGCGCGACCCAGCCCGCCAGGCAAGGCTTGCTCGCGCGCTCGCGGGCTTCCTGGAGCGTTCACTGGATCCGTCGGCCGCTCGTGACTGTGGCCTCCTGCTTGCCCGTTCACACACCAGCGACATAGCCGACGCGGCGATCACGCTACTAGTCGAGAACGGCGACACGGTGGTGACCAGCGATCCCGACGATCTTGCCCACCTGCTCAATACCGCAGGTACACCGGCACGAGTGCTTTCAGTATGAGCGGACCGTGAGGATGCGAGCCCACATCCAGAAGAGCCGGCGGAGGTGGCGATAGTGAGCACAGTCGCATCCCCTCCGACCCCATCCGCAACGGAGCGAGGCGCGCAGGTCAACCTGCGTCTGGTGTTTGCGGGGCTGCTGCTCGTGATGTTCCTCGCGGCGCTCGACCAGACGATCGTCGCGACGGCGCTGCCGACGATCGTCGGGGATCTCGGCGGTCTCAACCACATCTCGTGGGTGGTTACCGCCTATCTGCTCGCCCAGACGATCGTTACGCCGCTGTACGGCAAGCTCGGCGACCTGTACGGGCGCAAGATCGTGCTGCAGAGCGCGCTGGTCGTGTTCCTCATCGGCTCGGCGTTGTGCGGCCAGAGTCGCAGCCTCGATGAGCTGATCGCCTTCCGCGCGCTGCAGGGCCTCGGCGGAGGCGGGTTGATGGTGAGCGCGCAAGCGGCGATCGGCGACGTCGTGCCGCCCCGCGAACGGGGCCGCTACACCGGTCTGTTCGGCGCGGTGTTCGGTCTGGCGAGCGTCGCCGGCCCGCTGCTCGGCGGGTTCCTCACGACCAGTCTGAGCTGGCGCTGGATCTTCTACGTCAACCTGCCGCTCGGCGTGGCAGCCCTGTTCGTGCTCGCCGCCACCCTGCCCGCCGCGTCCGAGCGCGTGCATCACGCGATCGACTACCTCGGCACCGTCCTGCTGGCGGTGGGGTTGAGCGCGATCGTACTAGCGGCGTCGCTCGGCGGCACCTCCTACGCGTGGGGCTCGTCGACGATCGTCGGGTTGTGGATCGCCGGGGTGGTGGCGCTGGCGGCGTTCCTCGTATGGGAGCGTCGCGCGAGCGAGCCGATCCTGCCGCCGCGGCTGCTGAGCAACCGCGTGTTTGCGGTCACCAGCGCCGTCGGTTTCGTGGTTGGGTTTGCGCTGTTCGGGGCGGTCACCTACCTGCCGCTGTTCCTGCAGGTCGTCAAGGGCGCCAGCCCGACCGGCTCGGGGCTGCAGCTGGTGCCGCTGATGGGCGGCCTGCTGATCACCTCGATCGCCTCCGGGCAGATCATCACCCGCACCGGCCGCTACAAGGCCTTCCCGATCGCCGGCACCGCGGTGATGACACTGGGCCTGTACCTGCTCTCGACGATGAACTCGTCGAGCAGCAGTGGGCTGATTTTTGTGTTCATGTTCGTGTTGGGGTTGGGGTTGGGGATGGTGATGCAGGTGCTCGTACTGGCGGTGCAGAACGCTGTCGAGTACTCCGATCTGGGCGTGGCGACCTCGGGTGCGACGCTGTTTCGCTCGATCGGCGGCTCGCTCGGCACGGCGACGCTCGGGGCGATCTTCTCCAACCGCCTGCACGAAGAGCTCGAGCGCTTTCTGCCAGCGAGCGCAGCGGCGAAAACGGGTAGCAGCGGCGAGGTGGACCCGGCGCAGATCGCACACCTGCCGCCGGCGCTGCACAGCGGCTATCTGCACGCGTTCACCGGCTCGCTAAGCAGCGTCTTCCTCGCCGCCACGGGCTTCGCCGCGATGGGGTTCGTGCTGACGTGGTTCATCCGCGAGCTGCGGCTGCGCGATACCGTCGCCACCGGCGATCTCAGCGACACCTACGCCACGCCGCGAGACGGCGACTCGCTCGTGGAGATCGTCAACAAGCTCGGCCGCCTCGACCGTCGGGAGGGGGCGAGGGAGATCGTGACGCGCGTGGCGGCCCGCGCCGGCGTGGATCTCTCCCCGTCGGCGTGCTGGCTGCTGGCGCGGCTCAGTGAGGAGCAAGCGCCTGACCTCGCCACACTAGCCACGCGGTATGAGATCGATCTCGACACGCTCACCGCCGCGCGCGAGGAGCTGGCGCACAAGGGTCTGATCGAGCCGTCGCCAAACGGCGATCCCTCGGCCCGGATGCTCACCGGCGACGGTCACGCAACGCTCGAGCGCCTGATCACGACGGGCGAACAGCGCCTCTCCGACCTGCTGGAGGGTTGGCGGCCGGAGGAGCACGAGGAGCTCGCGCGCATGATCGCCGCGCTGGCGCGGCAGTTCTTCATCGACGCCTCCAGCCTGTGCGCGCCGCTCGAGGCGGCTGCGCCGGCGCCGTAGGTCGCCGGGGTCGTTGATCGCTCGTCGAGGATGGCAGCGGCTGGGCGAGCACGCACGGTGGTTGGAGCCCGGCACCAGCGCCCCGCAACGGCGCCTGTAAACGCCTACACTCCCGGATGTGAGCGTGGCCGACACGATTCAGGGCCCCATCCTAAAGCTCCACCAGCAGCTCTACGAGCGCAGCGACGGGATGGTTGGACACAGGATCCTCGGCGTGCCCGCGCTGCTGTTGCGCAGCACCGGCCGCCACAGTGGCGCGCAGCGCTGCAGTGCGCTGATGTACGCCGCCGATGGCCCTGACTACGTGGTGGTCGCCTCCAACGGCGGCTCCGACCGCGCGCCGGGATGGCTGCACAACGTGCGCGCCAAGCCCGCGGTGGAGGTCCAGATCGGGCGTGCGAAGAAACCCGCCACGGCGCATGTGGTGGAGTCCGGAGACGCTGAGTATGCACGTCTGTGGAAGCTCGTCAACGACAACAACCACGGCCGCTACGACGCCTACCAGCTCCGCACCGCACGTCCGATCCCGCTGGTCGTAGTCAGCCCGGCGTAAGCGCGGGCATCCGCCGAGCGCGTAGATCGACGCGGAAGCCGAGCGCAGGCCCATTGGCCGCCGCCGCCACTCGCGTGTGCAACCAGCGCTCGCGCGGCTGCAGGGACGCGGGCTCGTCGACCAGCGAGACGACACGTGGTCGCGTGTTTCCATCGCGCTTTGAGCGAAAACGCACTTGCCCGTTAATCGGAAACATTGCGGCTAAAGACACAAGTATGTTACATTCGCCTTCGTACAGTAATCTATACCACTCGAATCGCTGCTGAAGAGACTCATGCGCCGCGGGCCGACGGTGTCTGTCGGGACGAGCAAGCTCTCGGCCGTGACAAAATCGAATATGGAGGTTGGCCATGAATGCGCGTCAGCACATGGGTGCGTCCACGCCACGCCGGTTCGGCGGAGGACCGATCGCGACGGCTTTGAACCTCGGTCCGCTCGCGTCGTTGGCGGGCTCTTGGCGGGGGGCCGGCTTTAACGCGATCTGGCGGCCAGACAATCCTCAGTCGGAACCGTTCACTGAAATCAAACGCTACCTCGAGCTCAACCTGACGAGCGACTCGTTTGACTTCCGCGTGATCCCCGGCGTGGTGCCGAACCGGGGGTTGGGCCCCCAGCAGGACCTGCACCTGTACGGGCTGCACTACCTCCAGCGGGTCAGCGACGCCGACCTGCCGCCGTTCAAGACGGCCGGTGAAGCGCTGCACATCGAGCCGGGCCTGTTCATGAGCGTGCCCGAAAGCGAACAGGTCAAAGAAGACACGATCGTGCGGTTGGCGAGCATCCCGCACGGGGTGTCGGTGCTGATGCAGGGGAGGAACCCGGGCACGCAGCCGACCGCAGGGAAGCCGGCGATACCGGCTATTTTCCCCATCAAGGGTCTCCCCAGCTTCGTTCCAGCCTCCACGGAAGGCCGCGGAATCCAGCCGGTCGAAATCCCGGCTCCGGCCGGCAAAGGCGTCGAGCACATAGTTCCCGAGAACATCGACACCGCCAAGGATGTCGACGAACCCGGCAAACCCACGCAGAGCAACGGCCCCTTCCCGGCGGACTTCCAGGAATTCGTCAACGATCCCAACTTGGTGCTGCGCAACGCGATCGCCCATCAGAACATCCTGGGCTTCATCGCCTTCACACTCTCGACGGAAAACGTCGACAGCTCGATCGGGAACATTCCGTTCCTCGGGTTTCCCAACGCAGGCCAGGCCACCGATCCCACCAGCGCCAACGCCTTCGTCTACTCCGCCAGCGCTACCTTCTGGATCGAGTGGGTCGCCATCGACCCCCCGAACCCCGCCGCGAAACACGCAGGCCCGGCGAAGCCGCCCGCGGGAACCGCGAATGCCGCCTACCAGGCGATTGAGCCGTACGGGGACCAGCCGTACTACTTGCAGCTGCAGTACTCCCAGACCGTGATCCTGATCTTCAACAAAGTCCTGTGGCCGCACGTCACGGTGGGGACGCTGACGCTCACCGCCGGGTAGCGGGTCAGCGGGAGGGGCAGCGCGGCGGTCGTACCGCCGGCGTGACGCTGCCGGTAAAGCAGAGCCGCGGGCGCGGGACTCGAGACCTGCGCCTACGCGTCCATCGTGCGCGTGCGCCATGCCCCGAGGCCGAGGAACACCGCCAACCAGGCGACCAGCACGAGGAAGGCCAGCCCGCCCGACATCGTGATGGCCGCATTATGGCCGCCTTCGGGGAGGTGGATCGGGCTGTAGTGCGACACCGCCTGGCTCAGAAGGCCCTTGCGGGCGCTGCCCAGCGATTCGATGTTGGCCAGCACCGGACTGGCCACGATCTGCCACGCGATCAGCGCGATGATCGCGCCCGGCTTGGAGGTGGTTAGCGCCGCAAAGCCCACCGACACCGCACATAGCACCCCTGTGCTCAGCAGCATGAAGCCAAGGCCGTTGAGGATCAGCGACCCTTCAGGCGTGGGCAGCCCCCCGGCGAACACGAAGGTGCCGAGCAGCAGCAGCGCGTAGGCAGCGCCCATGATGGCGAAGCACATCGCCAGCGCCGCCGGTACGCGCGAGGCGAACAGCGCCACACGCGAGCGGCCGGTCACGACGAGGTCCCGGAAGACGCCGGCAGAGGCATCCCCCGTGCCCGCCTCCACGCCGATCAGCAGAGCCGCCAGCGGGCCGAACAGCAGGGCGATCACACGCAAGCCGTCGTGGAAATTGGACACACCACCGGCCGGTCCGTATCTCTGCGGGTTGGAGGCGTGCTGAATCGCGGTCACCACGAAGAAGATCAGCACTGGGCCGACCGCCAGCACCAGCGCCCAGATCAGCGTCCCGCGCTTCTTGCGCAGCTTGAGGAAGTCGGCGCCGAACATCTGCGTGGCGAGCGCGACGGGCGAACCGTCGGCGCCGCGGCCGGTGGGAGCGGGGGCTGGGGTCGGGGCTGCCGGCGAGATCGCGCTCATGCCCTCACCTGCTCCTGTGCCGTCGTGGGACGATCGGGTGCGGCACCATCGAGCCGCGAGGTGACCTCCAGGAAGCGCTGCTCGAGACTGTGGCGCACGGGCTCCAGGCGCATGACTGCCACGCCGGCTCGCACGAGGCTCGCGTTCACTTGCGACGCGCTACTGGGATCGCCAGCCAGCACCACACGCAGTCCCTCGTCGGAGCGGCGCGCCTCGCACACGAGCTCGCTACCTTCGAGCGTGCTCAGCGCCAGCTCGACGTCATCCACGCCGACGATCAGCTCGTTGCGGGCGCCGTCTCCCCCGCGGGTCAGCTCGGCGATCGGGCCCTGAGCGATCACTTTGCCGCGATCGACGATCGCCGCGGCGTCGCAGATCTTTTCGACCTCGTCCAGCAAGTGCGAAGAGAGGAATACCGTGCGGTTCTCCTGCTCGACCATCGCGCGGATCATCTCGCGGAACTCCTGGATGCCGCCGGGATCGAGGCCGTTGGTCGGCTCGTCGAGGATCAGCAGCAGCGGGTCGGCGAGCAGGCAGCGGGCGACGCCGAGGCGCTGGCGCATCCCGAGCGAGTACTTCTTCACCTTCTCGTCGGCGCGCTCGCTCAGGCCGACGCGGGCTAGCGCGGGGGCGATCCGCGCCTGCGCCTCGGGGCCGCGCACGGCCGCGACAATGCGCAGGTTCTCGCGGCCGGAGAGGTTGGGGTGAAAGCGCGGCTCCTCGACGATCGCGCCGACCCGCCGCAGCGCCTGACCGCGCTCGGCCGGCACCGGGCGCCCCAGCAAGTGCATGCTGCCGGCGCTTGCGTGGGTGAGGCCGAGCAGCATGCGGATCATCGTCGTCTTGCCCGCACCGTTGGGGCCGAGGAAGCCGAAGGCGCTCCCGCGCGGGACATGCAGATCAACGCCGTCGATCGCCGCGCGCGCCCCGAAGCGCTTAGTCACCCCCTGCGTCTCGATCGCCGTGCCGTCCACAGCGATCAGACTACCCAACCGCTAATCCTCCTGCGCCTGCAGCTCCCGCACGCGCTCCTCCAGCTGCGAGGTCACTCCGGGGTCGCGCAGCGTGGTGACATCCCCCAGCGCGCGGCCCTCGGCGATGTCGCGCAGCAGGCGGCGCATAATCTTGCCTGAGCGCGTCTTGGGCAAGTCGTCGGCCCAGATGATCCGCTTGGGGCGCGCGAACTTGCCGATCCGCTCGGCGACCGTGGCGCGGATGCTCTCGACCTCGCGCTCGTCGCCCTCCAGCTCGCCCTGCAGCGTCACGAACGCCACGATCGCCTGCCCGGTGTCCTCGTCGTGCTGGCCGATCACCGCGGCCTCGGCGACGTCGGGGTGGGCGACGATCGCCGACTCGACCTCCGCGGTGGAGAGGCGGTGCCCGGAGACGTTGACCACGTCGTCGATGCGCCCGATTACCCACAGGTAGCCGTCGGCGTCGCGGCGGGAGGCGTCGCCCACCAGGTAGGTCTCCTTGCCGAAGCGCTCGAAGTAGGTTTTGATGTAGCGCTCGTCCTCCTTGTAGAGGGTGCGCAGCATCGACGGCCACGGGCGGGTGAGCACCAAAAGGCCCTGGCCGTGCTCGATCGGGTAGCCACCGGACTCGTCGTAGACCTCCGCCTCGACGCCGGGGAAGGGGTGCGTGCAGGAGCCTGGCTTGGTGGCGGTGATGCCCGGCAGCGGCGTGATCATGATCGCCCCGGTCTCCGTCTGCCACCAGGTGTCGACGATCGGACAGCGCCCGCCGCCGATCACTTTGTGGTACCACAGCCACGCCTTCGGGTTGATCGGCTCGCCGACCGTGCCGAGCAGCCGCAGCGTTGAGAGGTCGTGTTCGTTGGGCCACTGCGCCCCCCACTTGATGCAGGCGCGGATCGCCGTGGGAGCGCAGTAGAGAATGGTGACCCCGTAGCGCTCGATCAGCTCCCACCAGATCCCCTTGTTGGGATAGTCGGGGGCCCCCTCCCACATCACCGAGGTGGCGCCGTTGCACAGCGGGCCGTAGACGATGTAGGAGTGGCCGGTGACCCAGCCGACATCGGCCGCGCACCAGTACACGTCGGACTCCGGCTTTAGGTCGAACACGTAACGGTGGGTGGCCGACACGCCCGTGAGGTAACCCCCCGTGGTGTGCAAAATCCCCTTTGGCTTGGCGGTGGACCCGGAGGTGTAGAGGATGTACAGCGGGTGCTCGGCGTCCAGCGGCTCGGCCGGGCACTCCGCCGCGGCGGCGGCAAGGATCTCGTCGTAGAAGACGTCGCGACCCTCGCGCATCTGGCAGGGAACCCCCTTGCTGCGCACGACCACGATCTTCTCGAGCGTCGACAGGTCGCCCATCACCTCGTCGACCCGGTCCTTCACCGGCGCCGTCTTACCCTTGCGCGCGGCGCCGTCGACGGTGACCAGCACCTTCGCCTCGGAGAACTCCATCCGCTCGCGCACCGCCTCCGCGGAGAAGCCGCCGAACACGACGTTGTGGGGGGCGCCGATGCGCGCGCAGGCGAGCATCGCCACCACCACCTCAGGGATCATCGGCAGGTAGATCCCCACCACGTCACCACGCCGCACGCCCAGATCCCGCAACGCGCTCGCGAAGCGCTGCACCTCCGCCAGCAGTTGCGCGTAGGTGATGTCGCGCTCCTGCCCGTCCTCACCACGCCAGTGGAAGGCGACGCGCTCGCCGCGCCCCGCCAGCACGTGGCGGTCGAGACAATTGTAGGAGGCGTTTAGCCTGCCACCTGTGAACCACTTGTAGAAGGGCGGGTTGGAGTCGTCGAGCACCATTTCCCACGGCTCGAACCAGTGCAGCTGCTTTGCCTGCCCCGCCCACCACGCCTGCGGGTCGCGCGCTGCCTCCTCGTAGACCGCGGGGTCGGACAGCAGCGCCTGCTGGCGAAACTCGGGAGAGGGCTCGAACGTCTGCACCTCCAGCAGTTCCGCCAGCTCGCGGTCGAGTGCCCCGCCTGAGACCGACGTTGGTTCAGTTGCCATCTCCCACCCTTCTCTTTCTTCAGTCGCGTTTGCCCAAAGGCACCACCGGCATCATCGTGCGTCCGAACGTCGAGTTGACCACAGCCGCGAACGATGCATACCAGGCGGCCGCCGCGGTCGCCAGGCCGAGGTAGCCACCCCAGTGGGTGACGGTCGCGTGCGGGCCCACCGCGCCGATCGCCAGCAGGATGAAAGTGACCGTCAACAGCACGAACACCGTCAGCACCGCCAGGTTGACGCGCAGCGCCGCCACCGTCATGTAAGCGGTGAAGATCGCCCACGCCCACAGGTACACGCCGATCGCATGCCCTGCGTTGCCGCCGATCGACTTGGCGTAGAAGACGTTCAGCGCCCAGAACGAGATCCAAAAGGCGCCGAATGAGCAGAACGCCACGGCGCCAAAGGTGTTGCCGGTGCGGAACTCCCACATGCCGGCAAGCAACTGCACGATCCCGCCGTAGGCGAGCGCCAGACCGAGCACGACCGGGAAGCCCTTTTCATCGACGAGGTTCGAATTGAACATCGAGAGCACGAACGTCGTCATCGCGAACCCCGCCAAACCGAGCGGCCCCGGGTCGGCCGGTTTCCACAGGCTCGCCTGCGCGGCCTCTCCCGGGGGTGGCTCACGACGCGGGATCGACTGAATCGAGTCGGGACGATGAATAGATGCTGCCTCCATGGGACCCTCCCTCCAGCCAGCCCTCCTGGGGGCGGCTCAGGACGCTTTGTGGATCGTTGGCGAACGGGGAAGGGGGAATGTGACGATTCCCACGTTCTTTAGAGCAGTTATTCCCGCTCGGGGGGAAACTCAATCGTCCTGAGGGAGAGGAGAGGAGGAGGGGGAGGGGGGCGGTGCTCGCTCGGGGCCCCAAACGCCGGCGGCAAGGGCTGGCGTCATGCGGCGAGCGGCGGATTCCCGCACACACAGGCCCGGCGAGACGCCATCATATAAGTACATTTGGGCGCCCCACCAGCTACTGGACCTCTCATGACTATCATCTGACCGCTGCCCCACAGGTCCAGTCGGTGGTCACCCCCAAACTGAGACAACACCGCCCGCCGGTGGTGGTCTCAATTTGGTCGGGACCCGCAGGCCCGGCGAGACGCCACATATGTGCATTTTGGCGACCCCACCAGCTACTGGACCCCTTATTGCTGTCCTTTAGTCCCTGTCCAACAGGTCCAGTTGGTGGTTATATCCCCAAATTGATACACCACCCACCCGCCCAACCGCTTCACAAAATGAAGTGGTGGGGTCCGCAAAAAGAGCATGCAACACCGAGCCCCGATCGGTCTAGCTACCCCCGCGCGCCCCGCTTGCGCCGCCGCCTTGCACTTCCGCCGCGAGCGGGCTGGGTGGGCTCGGGCGCCACATCGCCCGACCCGTTGACACCCTCCTCGATGCTCGGCTGCACCCCCCCGTCGACGCCCTCCTCGACGCTCGGCTGCACCCCCCCGTCGCGGCCCTCCGCGCGACCCCCACCCCGGCCCCCCATCAAGCCCGCCCCACGGCCGCCCGACCGGCCCCCCGTCTTCTGGCCCGCCCCACGACCGCCCGACCGGCCGCCCGTCTGGGCCGCCCCGCGGCCGCCCGACCGGCCCGCTTCGCGCTGGGCGCGAGCTTCGGCTGAGGAGGGCCACGGGCGCGCTTCGCCGGCGGCCCACGCGGCGGGATCGCCGCCCGGCCAGCGGCCCATCAGCAGGATGCCCGTGGTCACCATCCAGAAGGCCGGGATCAGCTGCTGCACCTCCCCCAGCGCCAGGCCGAAGGGGGTGAAGGCGAGCAGCGCCGCGAAGATCCCGAGGTACATCGTCCAGCGGGCCATCAGACCGGTGCGCGTGGCGCCCAACGTCACCACTACCATGCCCGCCGCCAGCGCCAGTCCCGCCACCAGCCCCAGGTACTCGCTGACTTCCAGCACCGTGCTCTGCGTCAGCGCGTGGTTGACCGCTTCGGCCGTGAAGTCGTGGCCGGTGACGAAGCTGCGCGCATTCAGAACCTGCGCAAGCGGGTGGGCGATCGAAACGAGCACCATCCCCACCCCCCCATAAAGCACGAGCGACCGCGCGATCCTGCTCGTCTCCGGTCGACGAAAGCGAACGGCGCCAAGCAGGAAGAGCAGCACCAGGACAAGAAAAGAGATCGCCACCGCCTGCAGCAGGTTGCCCGCGATCAGGCCGAAGGCGTGATGGTCGATGAACCGCACCTCGGCCGCGCCCGGGCTCACCGCGGGATTGGCTTCGCCGCGCAGCGCCGGCGCCAGACCCTGGATCGTGCCAACCGTCGGCAGCGGACGCAGGGTCGTCGTGACGATCACGCCGCCCAACAGAAACAGCACGCCCGCGGCGATCGAGGGCACCCCGAGGCGGTTGCGGCGCTCGGTCTCGTGGGCGACCCGCGCGCGGATCTCCTGTTTGTCCGGCCTCGCGGCCTGTCCGGCCGGCTCCTCGTCGTTGTCGCGGTTGCGGGGCATGGGGCACGGCAGTCTACGGTGTACTGAGCAAGAGGAGCCCGACCAACTGCGGCACCCTCTAGGGAAATGAGGGCTCCCGGCTCGCCGACTGCGCCACCCTCTGGGCCGCTAGGATGAGGTCATGGAGAGTGGCGGTCTGGGAGATCTGTTCGGAGACCCTGAGGAGCTGCAGCGGCGCCTGGCGGACTTCGCGATGCAGATGCAGGGCCAGCAGAGCCTCGCGTGGGCGGACAACGCGATCAAGCTCGCGGTCGACATGACGGTGGCCGCCGTCAACCGCATCAACGTGCAGGGCAGCGCCGAGGCGCAGGCCGAACAGATCCGCTCGGTGATGGCAACCGTCTTCCCCGAGGCGGTCACGCTCGTGCGCGAGGCGCGCGAGGGGCTTCGGTAGGCGGCTCGTCGTCCAGCAGCAGCACGCCGGCCCGCTCGGCGCGGCGCTCGGCCTCGCGGGAGGCCTGCCCGGCGGCGATCACCTCGCGGAAGGAGCGGAAGCGGAAGATGAACACGACCGCGCCGAGCCCCACCAGCGCGGTGAGGGTCGCGATCGCGATCTGCTGGCCGACCGAGTAGGCGGCCACCGCGGCCGTCCCGGCGGCGCTCGCGGCGAACACCTTCACCAGCAGCGCCTGCTGCACCCCGGCGCCCCCCGGCGTGAACGGCACCGCGCCCGCGACCTGGTTGACGCCGAACACGAGCAGCACGTTCTCCACCGAGCCACCGACGCGGAAGGCATCGAGCAAAAACCAGAAGGCGGCGAAGCGGCACACCCACCCCGTGGCCTGCAGAGCCGCCACTTCGCGCAGGTAGCGGGGCCGGTCGGAGAGGATCGTAAGACCCTGGCGGATGCGCTCCCAGAAGGCCTGCACGCGCACCGACAGCAGTGCGAACGCCACCAGTCCGAGGATCGCCAGGGCGGTGATCAGGAACAGCGTGAAGCGGAAGTGCGCCGCCAGGTAGGAGATGTCGAAGGAGCCCAGCTGCGAGAAGTCCGGCGGCTTGGGGAAGACGCCCTGGGTGAAGGCGAAGATCAGCACCAGCACCCCCACGGTTGCGTCGAAGATCGACTCCACGAAGAACGCCGAGGCGACCGTCGGGTAGGTCGAGCCGGGGATCGAGCTGCGCGTGAGGAACAGCTTGATGAGGTCCCCTCCGCGCGCGGGCACCACGTTGTTGAAGCCCACCGCCGCCCAGTACGCACCCCAGATGCGCCGCCACTGGAAGCTCACCGCCGGGTAGGCAGCGCGCAGGCTGTTGAAGAACGCCCGCGAGCGCAGCGTCAGGTTGAGGCTGAAGAACGCCAGGCCCAGAACCAGTGCCCCCCAGTGGACGGCGGCCAGGTCCGAGAAGAACTGGCCGGCCGCTTCCAGGAAGGCGCTGACGCTATGGCCGATCGAGGTCGAGGCGAAGGACGGGGGCACGCCTCAAGCGTACGGGCCTCGGCGGGTGCCCGCCTCAAATCTCGTCCTCGTCCCCGTCCTCTTCGATCGGGTCCCATCGCCGCTCGGATCGCAAGACCCCTATCTTCAGTCACGCCCGATCGCACAGAAGCTCTGAGACCTCAGATTGTCCCAGGCGGCGCGGGGGTTCAGACGGTGTTCCTCTCGTTCGCGATCCGCCTCGCGCTGCTGCAGCCACACCGTGTATGGGTCGGCGGGAACGATGCGCCCGGGCCTAAGCACCTGCGCGTCGTGGCGGCTGGCCGTCCGGGTGGGGCCATCTTGTGCGGATAGCTCGATGCTCCGCGGATTCACGATGCGGTCGGTAGATGAAGTGTGTTGCAGTGTGTGTTTGAGAGCTTGAAGCGGTCGCATTTCAACAGTCTCCTGACTCAGTCGTCGCTTTTTGGTGAGTGTGGGTGCGATTCACATTTCGCGAAGACACACTTTTGAAGCGCTGCTTGCGTTCGGTCGAGAAGGCAAGAATGCACGCGCAACCGACAATCTGCACGGGTGTTGGACGAACGAATTAGCGACCTCCCCGTAGGGCCTACAAACACGTTGGCCGGGGTGTCGAAAGAACTGCCCGAATCGGGCAATTCGTGTGGTACGTAAAGTCCCACATCAGACCGAGCCAACCCCCGCCTTAAGCTGCGAGCTGCCCCAACGCCGCCAGCACCCGCGCGTCGTGCTCGGCCGGCTTGACCTTGCGCAGGACCTCGGCGACCTTCCCATTCGAGTCAATGACGAACGTCGTCCGCTCATTCCCGAAGTACGTTTTCCCGTACATCGACTTCTCCACCCACACCCCATACGACTCGGCGACCGCGTGACCCTCGTCGGCGAGCAGCGTGAAGTCGAGGGCCTGCTTGTCGTGGAACTTCTTGACCTTCTTCACCGGGTCGGGCGAGATCCCCAGCACCCTCGCCCCCGCCTTCGCGTAGTCGCCGCGGTGGTCGCGCACGCCGCACGCCTGGGTCGTGCACCCCGGGGTGTCGGCCTTGGGGTAGAAGTAGACGACCACCGGCTGGCCGCGCAGCTCTGAGAGCTTCACGGGGTCGCCGTCCTGGTCGGGCAGCTCGAAGTCGGGCGCCTTTTGTCTCGGCTCGATCACGGCGGGATCTTACCCCTCTCGCGCGCCCCGGGCAAACACGCAGCCAGCAACCGCGAAGACCACGGCCGAGGGTCGAGGTCATTTGGCTTTGGGCTTGCTCGCCGCCGGCCCCACCAGCACGATCGCCTGGGTGTGCTTGGTCTTCTTCGCCTTGCCCAGCTTCAACTCGACGGTGAGCGTCGCCTTCATGCTCGTCACTGCCTTCAGCTGCTTGCGTACGGCCTTGCTCAGGTGGACGCGAAGCTTGACGAGCTTCTTCGCGGGCAGCGAGAAGGAGAGCTTGCCGAGCACCACCGTCGCACCGCCGCCATGCTTGGCAGCAAGCGCCAAGCCTTTCACGTGATGTTTGCCGAAGGCGCCGGTGAGCGTCAATTTGCCGACGCACGCTTCGAGGCAGCCGATCGTGATCACGATCACGCCTTTGGAAACCGTGACAACCGATGGGAGCTGAATCGGGAGCGTGGCATTGACCGTGCAGCTCGAAGAGCACGGCTCGTTGGGCCCGCCGCCGCCGGAGCGCGCCGGCCGGCCACCTTCGCCGCCGGGTTCTCCGCCTTCACCCGGCCGCGCGACTTCCTCGAGCACGCCAGTGCCGAGTTCCACCGAGCCGCCGCCCGCGACCGCGAAGCTCGGACCCCCTTCGCCGCCCGCGCCGGGCCCGCCGGGGTCGCTCCCGCTTGGCCATGTTCACCGTTGGTGCCGGCGGCGCCCTGAGCGCCGTTCGCACCGCGCGCGCCGTTTGCGCCGCTGCCCGCTTCGACGTGAACCTCCGCAAACGTTGCGTGAGAGCCGTCGATCATCCGCACGCCGTAGGCCGATGCGCCGGACGAGAAGGCTGCCCTGCCCTGGAAGGTCACCTGCTGGAAGCTCATTTCCGTCGATCCGTTGAGCAGCAGGCCCTGCGTCTGCCCCGCAAAGCGGGTGGGGTTGGACGGTTCGCGTTCAGCCTGCCAAGTGCTCGGGTTCAAATCGCCGTAGACCGAGACCTCCTTTGCGCCGTTGAAGTTCGCGGTGTCCGTCTCGGCGGCTTTCACGTGTTCCAGCTTGCACGGGTTCTGGGTTGCACACAAGCCGCCCGACCAGCCCGTGAACTGCAGGCCCGGGTTTTTGCTTTCGGCTGTCAGCGTCACGGCGTCCCCTTCATTAACCGTACAGCTGGTCGCGGTGCAGGAGGCGTCGCCCGCGGAGCTTTTGGCGCTGACGGCCGTTTCGGCGGTCGCGGTGGCCGCGGTGATGGTGACCCGCGCGGCCGTCACGTACTGGTAGGCACCGGAAGAGCAGTCTGCGTGCGAGGGACGCGCCGTTCCACGCTGGTCGGTCGCGGGGCAGTACTGTTCCAGGCCGTCTTTGGCGGACGGAGCGAGCGAACTGCCGATCGCGATCGTTTCGGTTGCACCGCCGTTTTCGGCGAGCTTCGGTTCGGCCAGGTCTTTTTCCAGACCTGGATCTTCAGAGATGTCACCAGTCGCGTGCTGGCCGGCAAGTTCGCAGCCGGGGTCGGGGACGTCGTTGCCGCCGAGCGACGTTGGCAGCTTCCCGGCGCAGCCCCCGCCTTTGTTGTAGGCGATGACGTTGTTGGCGATCGTGCTGACGCCCATGTTCGGCGCAGCGCCGTTGTTGAAGCCGGCGAGCGCCCCGCCGCTGCTAGGGGCAGAGTTGCCCGAGAGGGTCGAATTGGTGAGTTCGAGCACGGTGCCGTTGAAGATCGCGCTGCCTTCGTTCTGGCTGCCGCCCGAGACCGAGTTGAACGCGAGCGTTGAGTTGACGACCTTGATCGACTCGTGGCTTTCGTTGTTGAGGTTGTCGCTGGAGATCCCGCCCCCGAGGCCGCGACCGCCGGTGACGGTGTTGTGAGCGATCGTGCTGTTTTCGACCGTGAGTTCCCCGACGTCTTCGATGCCGCCGCCCTCGATCGCGGCGGTGTTGCCTGTGAGCAGAACTTCGTCGAGCTTCAGGGTGCCGTTCTGTTCGATCGCGATGCCGCCGCCTTCGCCTTTTTCGGGCTCGAGGGGTTCTTCCTGAATTCCCCCTTCTCCGTTGCCTCCCGTGATCTCCAGGCGTTTGAGCACCACCAGCCCGGTCGAGCCCCCTCCCCTGCCGTCGACGAGCACGCGACTTTTGCCGCCCGCGGTGATAACCACTTCATTCGCGCGGGCGCCGAGTCCGACAATCGTCAGGGGATACGGTTCGTGTTCGGTCGAGAATTCATGCACGACGCGCAGCGGGCCTTTGGTCAGGGTGTAGGTGCCGGCGGGAAGCTCGATCGTCTCCGCTTCCAAACCCGAGCTGTTGAAGGCAGCTTTTTCAGCCGCTTCCGCCACCGCGATCGCCTGACGCAGCGCACAGGGGGAGGCTTTGGTGCATTCGCTGGCCGCCGCGGTCGTGTCGGAGATCGACGGGCTGGCGACGATCTGGATTCCCGGAGGCTCGCTGAAGGCCGGCTACAGAGACAGGTGCAGGCGCAACGCGTCGTCGAGGGAGGCCATCAATCCATCCGGCAGTTGACCAAGCTGCCCGCCGACACGCTCGGCATCGATCGAGCGCACCTGCTCGGCCTGGGCCTTGGAGTCTCGTGGCAGGCCGCCGGCTCCCGCGGGCAGCAGCACCTGAAACGGGTAGACACGCTCGACGTTCGAGGTGATCGGCACGACCGTCAGCACTCCTCGGGCCAACCTGGCCGCGGTTTGGTTGGCGACATCGTTGCTCACAATCACGGCCGGCCGCCGCTTGCTCGCCTCCGTGCCACGGACGGGGTCAAGATCGACCATACGCACCTCGCCCCGCCGCATCACGCACCATCGCCGACAACGACGTTCCAGCGATCCGCTTCGCCGGAGGCGTCCCACTCCGCCCATGCGTCGCCATATGCCTCGTGGAGCTCCCCGAGCCGGAGCGTCCGGATCGCCTGATGCACGACGGCTGAGCGTGACGGGCAGGCATGAGCGCTGGCGTATGCATCCAGGAACGCGACATCCTCTCCGGGTAGGCTCACACTGACCTTCATACCTATTATCCTACCATTTTTCCGACCGCGCGGAGGCCCTCGCGCCAGGCAGGCCACTCTCGCATGATCGTCCTGCGGGCCCGCTGCTCCTCAGCCGTCGTCCCGCAGCCCCGCTACCTCGACAGCCATCGTCCCGCCGCCCGCTGCCCCACAGCCATCGTCCCGCAGCTCTCTACTTCGACAGCCATCGTCCCGCCGCCGGCTACTTCAACAGCCGCGACAGCCGCCGGTCCTTGAGCACCCGACCCTCTGTTTGACACGTGGGGCAGTAGGCGATCACGTAGTCCTCGAAGTGAACCGAGCGCAGCGTCGTGGCACAGCGGGGGCAGGGCTCCCCCTCGTGGCGGTGGATGCGCAGCGGCATCGGCAGCTTGTCGGGGATCGGCAGCTCGATGACGCGCTCGTAGTGCTCGATCGCCGCGCCGAGGATGGCGACGGTCGCCTCGCGCAGCCGCTGCGCCTCCTCCTCGGTGAGGTCGGCGCCGCGCTTGTAGGGGGAGAGCTGGGCTTCCCACAGGATCTCGTCCACCCACGAGCGCCCGATGCCGGCGATCGTGCGCTGGTCGCGCAGCATCGTGTGCAGCGGGCGGGGGGCGTCCAGCAGCTCTTTGAACCGATCCCGCCCGCCCGGGTCGGGCCACGCTTCGGGGCCGAGGGTCGCGAGCGCCTGCTCCTGGTCGAGCTCCCCAGCGCGCAGCAGCTTCACCCACGCCGCCTGCTTGGAGCCGAACTCGCGCAGGCGCAGCTCCGCCTCGCGTGCAATCCCCACGTCTGACGTGGCTCCGTCAGGTTGGGCCGGCGTCTCTCCGGCCGCCGGCAGCCGCACCCGCACGAGCAGCCGCGAGGTGCGGTCGCGCGGACCGGCGGGCTTGTCGTAGAGCTGCAACCGGCCAGCGGACATCAGGTGGATCAGCAGCGCCAGCTCGACCCCAGCGGCATCGTCGGACCCGTCGACCCCGTCGACCCCGTCGATCTCAACGATCAGGTGCTTGCCGCGCCGGCGCACACCGGCGATCGTGCGGCCCACCAGCTCGGCGAGCGGCGGGTCGAAGCTCCGCAGCGCGTTGATGCCCGGCGCCAACACCGACTCGATCTCGGCCCCGCGCAGGGCGCCGTCGAGCCGGCGCGCGGTTATCTCGACCTCGGGCAGCTCCGGCATCGCTCTCCACTCTAGGCGGGCGATGCCGTGCCGACGTCACGGAGCTCGAGTGGCCCCGATCGCCGGCCCTTCGTACTTGACGCCGGTCGGGCTGGTCCAGCGCACTTTCCAAGCCACGCCCGCCGTGCTCGAGGTGAAGCTCCAGTAGCCGAGCGATTCGGTGGTGGCGGTCTTCAGCACGCGGTACTTCTTCGCGCCGCGGGTCTTGACGAGGATCGTCACCTTGGTGGAGCCGGTCGCCGGGCGCACCAGGCCCCACAGCGAGAAGCCTCGACCCGCCTTGGAGACGACTAGCGGGATCGGCCACGCTGAGTAGAGCGGCTTGGGGCTGCTATTGACGTACTCGAGACCCGTCTGGAAGCCGACGGTGCCGCCGTGGACGCCCGACCCCGGAGGTCCCCCGGTCGGATCGTCGTGCAGCAGGTACTGCGAGAAGGCCGCCACGCGCGGGTTTTTCCAGGCGATGTATTCGGCGAGCGCGTCGTATTCGGCCTGCTTGGCCGGCGACACGCCCTCGTAGCGGTTGGGCGTGCTCTGCACCCCGAACTCGGTGAGGTAGATCGGGATTCCCGCCCTGATCGCGCCCGCATGGGCGGCCAGGTTGAGCGCGTTTTCCAAACGGGAGAGCGTCCCGATCGTGACGTCGTCGTGCACCGGCGGCACCCACAGGGGGCCCTGCTTCTGGGTGTAGGCGTGGGTGGAGTAGCCGTACGCTGACACCGATCCGCACGAGCCCGCCTTCTTGTAGTGGGAGTTGAGGCACAGCGCGCCGCGCAGGAACGCCAGCGGCGCCACGTCGTGGAGCAGCCCGTATTTGCGGACTTCCGAGCGGCTGAGGCTGTCGGCGCCGACCGGCGCCGTTTCGCCCATCAGCACCTTCGGGTGCGCGATGCCCGCCGCCTGCAGCCCTGCGTAGCCGGCCTGGAACAGACCACGGTAGGTGCGCGGCGAGACGGGCTGGCCGAAGGCGTTGAACTGTGGCTGCAGCGAGGCGATGTCGTTGGGCTCGTTCCAGATCGCAAACAGCGACACCTCGGAGCCGTAGTGGCTGCCCACCGCGGTCATGAATTCTTCGAAGGCCTTGGCGTTGGGGCTGCCGAGACTGGTGTGGTTGGCGCTCGCCCACTTCGGCACCGGCGAGGTCACGGTCAGCAGCACCGGCCATTTCAGTTCCTTCGCCTTGTTCAGCACCCAGTCGTACAGCGACCAGTTGTACGCCGCGGGATTGGTGGCTTCGAACTTCGGGCGCTTGTTGCTGCCCGAGGCGGGCGCCACGTAGGACCAGTAGAGCTCCACCCGCAGCGCGTGCACGCCCAGATGCTCCATCTGCTGGAAGGCGTGTTCGCGCTTGTGCGGTTCGATCAGCACTTTGCCGGCCTCGAAGAAGACGGTTTGGTTGCGCGAGGCCAGCGCCGCGGGGGCGCTCACGGCAAACGCAACGCTGACGAGCAGTAGCAAGACGAGGGATTTACGGGCTTTGGTGAGGGAGGTGGGGGCTTTGGGCATGGAGGCTATGACACGGCGGCGGGGGCGATGTTGCGGTGGACCCCACGAGGCGCGCTCCGGTAGCGTGCGGGCCATGAGTTCAGCAGTCGCGCCGGATGACATCGTCCAAACCCACGCGCAGGCGCGCGAGAACGCCCGCCCACCGCTGCTGGTGCTGGACCCGCTGCGCGAGTTCCTCGACGCCCACGGGCTCGGGGAGGGAGCCATCGAGGCGAGCCCGATCGGCGAGGGACACTCCAACGTCACCTACCTGATCCGCCGTGCCGACGGCAGCGAGGTGGTGCTACGCCGCCCCCCGCGCCCGCCGCTGCCGCCATCCGCCCACGACGTGCTGCGCGAGGCGCGGCTGCTGCGGGCGTTGCACGGCACCGCCGCGCGTGTGCCCACTGTGCTCGCGGCGGAGGACGACCCCGCCACGATCGGGTGCCCCTTCTACGTGATGGAGCGCGTGGAGGGCGAGGCGATCGTGTTCACGCTGCCGCCCGCGCTCGACGCGCCGGCCGAACGCCGGCGGATCGCCGAGGAGCTGATCGACGCGCTGGTGGAGATCCACGCCGTTGATTGGCGCGCGGCGGGCCTCGAGGACTTCGGCAAGCCGACCGGCTACCTGGAGCGCCAGCTGCGGCGCTTCGGAGGGCTGTGGGAGATCAACAAGACGCGCGAGATCCCCGCCGTCGAACGGGTCGCGGGCTGGTTGGCGGAGCACCTGCCCGAGTCCGGCCCCGCCACGATCGTGCACGGGGACTATCGCCTCGGCAACACGATGTTCGCCACCGACGCCCCCGCGCGGCTGACCGCGGTGCTGGACTGGGAGATGGCTACGATCGGCGACCCGCTGGCCGACCTCGGCTACATGTGCATGGTGTGGGGGCAGGCCGACGACCCGCCCGGCGGCATCAGGGACTCGCTGGGCGCGGTGACGAAGGCCGAGGGCTTCCCCACCCGCGCCGAGCTGATCGCCCGCTACGAAGCGCACAGCGGCCGCTCGATGAGCGATCTGCGCTGGTATGTGACGCTGGCGGTGTGGAAGATGACGGTGTTCATGGAGGGCAACTACAAGCGCGCGCTCGCCGGCGCCACCGACGACCCCTACCTGAAGCACTTTGGCGAGGGCGTGCTGCAGCTCGCCGCCCACGCGGAGGAGGTGACGCGCGGTGAGTGAGCCGGCCAACGCGCACGACAGCGAGGGCGTCGGCGATGACGCGGATGCGCTCGGCGGCGGGGGCGCGCTGGGCGGGGACGGCGCTACCCGCTCCGCCCTGCTGATCGACTGGGGCGGCGTACTCACGACCAACCTGTTCGCGTCCTTCCACGCCTTCTGCTTGGCCGCGGAGATCGACCCGCAGAAGCTGATGGGTCGCTTCAAAAGCGACCCCGAGGCACGCGAGCTGCTGGTTGCCTTGGAGAAGGGAAAGCTTGACGAGCGCGAGTTCGAGCAGAAATTCGCCGCGCTGCTGGAGGTCGAGCCCGACGGGCTGGTGGATGGTCTGTTCGCGGGCGTGGGCCCCGACGAGGCGATGGTGAACGCGGTGCGCATGACGCATGCCGCCGGGTTGCGCACGGCGCTGGTGTCCAACTCATGGGGCGTGCACCGCTACCCCCACGACCTCTTCGACGAGCTGTTCGACGGCGTGGTGATCTCCGCCGAGGAGGGCATCCGCAAGCCCTCGCGCCGGATGTACGAGCTGGGGGCAGAGCGCGCCGGCGTGGCGCCCGAGGCGTGCGTGTACGTCGACGACCTGCCCTTCAACCTCGCCCCCGCCGAGGAACTGGGCATGGCCACCATTCACCATACGAGCGCCGACACCACGATCCCCGAGCTCGAACGGCTGCTCGGCCTCGCGCTACGGGATGCCGTTATCTGATCACGGCCTCGCGCTGCTACGGGATGCCGTTATCTGATCAGAGGTCAGAGATCAGAGGTCGTGGTGATGCTCGTTCAAATTTCCCCTAGAACCACTTCACAAAATGAAGGGTTGGGGCCCAAAATCAAAGCATCTACCAGCGCCCACCACTTCATAAAGTAAAGGGTTTGGGCCTAAAAAGAATACATTCTCCCCCACCAACCACTTCACAAAGTAAAGGGTTGGGCCTCAAAAAGAATGCATTCTCCCCCACCCACCACTTCACAAAATGAAGGGTTGGGGCCCGAAAACGAAGCAGCTCACCGTGCCGGCTACTTCACACAATGCGTCAGTCGCGCTTGCCCCGCCCGTACAGCAGCTTCAGCGCTTTGCCCAGCCGTTTGGTGCCACCGCGCGTGTAGGGGAAGAAGTGCGGTTCGCGCTTCAGCGCCAGCTTCGAGGTGACGAGCAGGGCCTGCTGGTTGCAGTACTTGCGGATCCCGCCCGCGCCGTGGCGCGAGCCGATGCCGGAGGCCTTGACGCCGCCCATCGGCAGCTCGATCGCGGCGAAGTTGATGATCGCGTCGTTGACGCATACCGCACCTGCTTCCACGCGCCGCGCGAGCTTCTCGCCCTTGTCGGTGTCCTTTGAGAAGACCGAGCCGGCGAGGCCGTATTCGGAGTCGTTGGCGAGGCGCAAAGCCTCCTCGGCGTCGCGCACCCGCATGATCGGCAGCGTCGGGCCGAACGTCTCCTCGGTCATGATCTTCATCGAGTGGTCGACGTCGACCAGCACCGTCGGCTCGAAGTAGTGCCCGCCGTTCTGCTCGCCGCGGTGGCCGCCGGTAAGCGCGCGGGCGCCCTTCGCAATCGCGTCGTTGACGTGGTCCTCGACGAGGTCGACCTGCGGGGGGAAGGTCATCGAGCCGACCTCCACCGTGCCCGGCCCGCCGCCGGGGCGTCCCTGGCGCAAAGCGCGCACCTTGTCGGTGACTTTGGCGACGAACTCGTCGTACACCGGCGCCTCCACGTAAGCGCGCTCGATCGAGATGCAGGTCTGGCCGGAGTTCTGCATCGAGTAGTAGGTGGCCACGTTCGCCGCACGCTCCAGGTCGGCGTCGGCGAGCACGATCATCGGGTCCTTGCCGCCCAGCTCCAGCGAGCAGGGAATCAAACGCCCGGCGGCCGTTTCGGCGACCTTGCGCCCGGTGCGGGTCGAGCCGGTGAACATGATCATGTCCACCTCCTCGATCAGCGCCGCGCCGGTGGGTCCGCGGCCGGTGGCGACCTGGAAGACGTCGGCGGGCACGCCACACTCGAGGAAGCCCTCGGCGAGCAGCATCGAGGTGAGCGGGGTGACCTCGGAGGGCTTGAGGATCACCGAGTTGCCCGCGGCGAGCGCGGGGATGCAGTCGCCGAAGGAGTTGACCAGCGGGTAGTTCCACGGCCCGATCACGCCGATCAGCCCGAGCGGGCGGTGGCGCAGGATCAGCTTCTTGCCCTTCACGAACAGCGAGCTGGTGTGCACGCGCTCGTCGGCGAGGTACTTCTCGGCATTCTTCGCCCAGAAGCCAAACGCGGCGGCGCCGTAGGAGATCTCCGCCAGCTGCGCGTCCTCGTAGGTCTTGCCGGTCTCCGAGACGATCGTGTCGATGATCCGCTCGGAGTTGTCCATCACCCACTTCTGCATCCGCCGCAGCACGCGCCCGCGACCCTCAAAGCCGTACGCCTCCCAGGTGGGCTGCGCCAAACGTCCGCGCTTGGCCAGCTCCGCGACCGCCGCCGCGTCGAGGTCGGGGACGGTCGTGATGATCTCCCCCGTAGCCGGGTTTTCGACGGGGATTTCCATACCCGTCGGGGCAGCGATCGTCGTTCCGTTCGCCGCTCCATTGTGGATCTCGATTGCGTGCTCCTCGACAGTCGCCATTGCGGGACCTCCCATGCTGGTTTGCGCTCAGTAAGAGGCTACACCTCGCGCGGGGTCGTGTCTGGCTCGGGAGCCAATTTCTTTGTTCCGGGCAGTGCATGCACTGCCCGGCCGGCCGCGCATGCGCGGCCGGAGCAACGCCGCATGCGGCGTTGCCTACGACAGCTCAATTGACGCGATGCCCACCGGTTCGACCGGGCGGTCGGAGCCGTCAGTGGCGACGCCCTCGAGGCGGTCCACCACGTCCATGCCGTCGGTGACCTCGCCGAACACGGTGTGCTTGCCGTCCAGCCACGACGCCTTCTTCGCGGTCACGATGAAGAACTGCGAGCCGTTGGTGTTGGGGCCGGCGTTGGCCATCGCCAGCGCGCCGCGTACGATCTTGTGGGGGTTGATCTCGTCCTCGAAGGTATACCCCGGACCGCCCGTGCCGGTCCCCTGCGGGCAGCCGCCCTGGATCATGAAGTCCTTGATGATCCGGTGGAAGTTCAGCCCGTCATAGAAGCCATCGGCGGCCAGCTTGCGGAAGTTCTCGACCGTTTTCGGCGCATCCTCGTCGAACAGCTCGAAGACGATCGCGCCCTCTGTGGTTTGCATAACTGCTTTCATGTCCCTATACACATCCTTTCCTGGTTGATCCAGGCAGGCTAGCCAAACGACGCGGCGCTCGCCGCAGAAAGGTCGGGGGCATGAGGCTCGATGAATACCGCCGCGTATCGCAGGTCAACGGACGCGAAGGCGAGGGCTTCCAGAGCCCCGAGCTACAGCGCAAGGCCATCGATGCCTACGCGCACGCTCACGGACACACGGTCACGCCCAATCCCGAGGAGCTGGACGTGTCGGGCGGCAAGCTCAAGCGCCCGATCCTCGACACGATCATCGTGCGGATTCGGAGCGGCGAATCGGACGGGATCATCGTCAACGACCTGGACCGCTACTCGCGCGATGTGCTCGGCGCGAACTTGCTCCTGGTCGAGATCAAGGAGGCCGGCGGCACGCTCGTCAGCGTCCACGAGAACATCGACATCACCACGCCGGACGGCAAGATGATGTTCGACTTCCGCATGGCGATCGCGGAGAACTACCTCGCGCGCTCGCGCGAGAAGTGGGCCGAAGCGCAGCGGCACGCGGTAGAAAAGGGCATCTACACCGAGCACTTCCTTCCGCCGGGCTACGAAAAGGGCGACGATCGGCACCTGTACCTGAGCCCCGACGCTCCGGTCATCAAGCAGGCGTGGCAGATGCGGATTGCGCGCGAGCCGACGAGCCGGATCGTCCGCTTCCTCAACGCGGAGCTGCCGCTGCCAGCAGGACGGCTGTGGATCGAAACCACCGTTGAGCGGATGTTTGCGAAACGCATCTACGTCGGCGAGTTGTCGCGTCGCGGGGTCACGAACAAAGAGGCGTGCGAGCCGCTTGTCACCGAGGCCGAATGGCAGGCGGCGCAGATCAAGAAGAAAACGCGACCACAGGCCAGGCGCGACAAGAACTTGCTGGCAGGCATCATCCGCTGCGCGGGGTGTCGCTATGTGATGACTGCGTCGGATGCACAAGTCAAGAGGGCCGGTAAGAAGCACATCATCCCCGTGTACCGATGCCGCCGCGCCCACGGGAACGGTCGTTGTCCTGAACCAAGCTCGATCACACGCAAGGGCATCGAGCCATACGTCGAAGATGCGTTTCGGTCAGAGATGGCAGGAACCAGCTTGATCGCCGCGCAGACGGACACCAAGATCGAGCAGGCGCAGGACCAGCTTGCGCGCCTCGAATCCGAGCTGGCAACGTTCGCAGCGGACACGACGGTCCGGGATGCGTTGGGCGATGCCGCATACCACGCGGCCATCAGGAGCCGAGCGGACGGCGTAACCGCCGCGCGAGAGACGTTGCGATCACTGGCGTCGAGTACGTCGATCCTGTCGGGGATCGAGGGTTGGGACAGGCTGTCAGTCGATGAGCGTCGGCGGATTCTCGGCGGCGCCCTTGACGCCGTATTCATCCGCCGCGGCTCGGGCGTGGACGACCGAAGCCTGATCGTTTGGGCCGGTGATCTCGAAGGCGACCTGCCTACCTCCGGGAGGCACAACGGACCCATCGCGTCCTACGTCTGGTAGCAACGTGAACGTGTAGCCAGGATGACGAGCATGAAGCACCTGAGCGAGCGTATCTGTCGCCTTCTTCTTCGCGCGCTCCGGCATCTTGGAGTAGATGCCTGAGTTGAGCATCGAATCCCACATGGTGATACTCCAAGGTAGCAGGTTTGCGCAGGTTTCCAAGCTCGTTCGTCGGCGCTCAGGATGGATGCCCCTTGACGAAGCGTCCGGGATACCGTAAGGTTGACAGTACGGCAAACTGATAGGAGTACGGCATGGAGCGAACGATCGGAGTGGACAAGGCGCGAAGCAAGCTCGGCCAGCTCGCGGAGGAGGTTGCGGCCGATGATGAGGCGGTCGTCCTCACGCGGCGAGGGCAGGCCGTGGCGGTCCTCGTGAGCCCGGCCGAGTACGACCGGCTGACCGAGACCAAGCGCCGGACGGCTCAGGACGAACTACGGGCGCGTTTGGCTCAGGTTCGCCAGAGCGTCGCCGACGCGGGCCTCGACGTGTCGGTCGTGGATGAGGCGATCACGGCAGCACGGGCTACTGAGTGACGCCGAGGGTTGTCCTCGACACCAACGTCATCGTTTCCGGTCTCGGCTGGCGTGGGGCGCCCGCCGCGATCCTCGATGCTGTAGGCGACGATCGGCTCGTGCTCGTGACCAGTGCGGCGCTGCTGGCAGAGCTGCGCCGAGTGCTGGACTATCCGAGGCTCGCCAAAGTCATTCAAGGGGGCGCGCAGCTCGCCGACCTCGTTGCGGCCAGTGGCGTTGTGGTCGCGCCGAACCGCGTGCTTACCGTCGTCAGCGACGACGACGACAACCGCGTTCTGGAGGCGGCGATCGAGGGCACCGCCGACTACATCGTTTCCGGCGACTCCGATCTGCTCGACCTGGGCTCCTTTCAAGGCATCCCGATCATCGCGCCTGGGGAGTTTGCGGCGACGGTGTTGGGTTGGGGCTCCGACGAGCTGTAGGTGCGCCACGGGCTTTAGGGAGTGCGTGCAATGGCGAGCGAAAGCGAGGTCGGGTCAAGGCACCTTGCCGACAGTCGCTCTCGCCTGCGGGAGTGGAACCGCCAACCACCGGCCGAGTGCTCACCGCTGTAGGCCACCGACCACTGCACAACTCACCCCTCGGTGCTGCTTTTAGGCGTCGGCGCCCACTGGACGGGAGCCGAAGGGCGCGGGGAAGGAACGCCAATTCCCCACCACTACATACGCGCCTGCGGTAGCGCGGGCACGCCGGGCTCGGCGCCTAGATCGTCCACCAACGATCAGGGTGGTCATCTGCTAGGGTCCGCCGCCACCACAACTATCAGGGTGGCCGTTTGGTAGCGAACCTGGGAGGTCCGCCGTGCAGTTCTCATCGCGCACGCTTGTCTGTCGGGCCTGTGTGGTCGTTGCACTCGCCGCGCCATCGCTCGCCATGCCCGCACCTGTCGCTGTCGGCGCGCGGTCCCGCTCGATCGCAGGCAGCAATCCGACTGCTGCGCTCCGCGCGGGGGTCGTGGCTCGAAAGCGGCATCCCCGCGCTTCTATCGCGCAGCTCCGCAGCGCCTTTGATCTCGTCTATACGGCGACGCACATGCAATCTCATCTCACCGCATCATCCGTTTGTTCTCAGGCGACGGCAAGAGGACAGTACGCGCTCATCGAAACCATCAGGGGCCAGATGGGCTACCTCCCGTCAGAAACATGCGAAAGCGCTTTGGTCGGTCTCGCAACAACGGCGTGTGAAAGCGCTTATTTCGCTCCTTACGTCGAGAGCGCCGTCCGAACCGCACGCATTCAGATCAAGGGTAGGCACGCGACGGTCCAGCTTGTCGAAGATATCGTCTGTGTTAACGGTCACGGCCCTGCTAGTGGCGCTAGTGGCTCAGTAGCGGAGCAGATAGACAAAATGGGTGTTACCCATTGGGTCGAGCGGCGAGGCCGCTGGCTGTTCGATGACGAACCTACGGGCACCTACACACCGGCCGGAAGGAAGGCGGATGCCCTGCTGCGCGCTGCACTGAGCGGTAGCAAAATCACCGAAAGCTACGAAGAATCGGGGCATGTCGTCACCAACGGCGCCGACTTCTGCGCTAACGGCACTACCCACACGATCTTCGTAGGTATTCTCATCCCCGAAGCAACGCCCTGGTTTGTCCAAGCCGGGTATTCGGTTTTCACGCACACGCTTGTACCGCCATTCGACACTCAAGGAAACCCGGTGGGTGCGGTTTACGTCGTGTCTCCCGTATCCATCGAATATGGCGTGCAGCTCGTGGACGGCAAGATCATCCCGACACCACCTACCGGGACGTCATCACTTGGGCCGCTGACATACGAACCGGGCACTGCCGGGTGTTGACCCTGCTGGCGTAGCGCCTCAAAGCCTGCCAGCCTGTTTGCCACGGCTTTTCCCGCTGGTGGATTCGATCCGTCCCGTTGTGCCAGTGCTCCCGTTGAGCTGCGGTCCTAAATGCACTCGCTCCGCTCGGGACACTCCGCGCCGGTTATCTCTGGCGTGTCTGTGGCGTCGAATCCACCACGGAGGAAAAAGCAATGGCAACCAGGGCTCATCAACACTCGCAGCGTTCCCGCCGCCTGCGTCGCGTCCGCAACGCGGTCTGCGGCCAATGGCTACTTGCGCTGATTGCGCGCACGCTTTCGACCGTTCTCCTAATGATCGTTGCGCGCTGGCTGCATCTGCCGATGCCTGGCGGGGAGTGATCCCCGCCTCACATCGACGTGCTTAGATTGTGCAGCACAGTAGTAGAACATTTATGCGGCTCGCCATCTTTGGCTCGCCGTCTTTGTCCGTGCATTGTCCGTGGTATGGGCACACACTTATCTGCATGGCACAACCAACGGTTGCGAGGGCGATAGCGGCACGCGCCGCCTCTGTCGTCACCACTCGTCGCGTTGGGATCGCAGGCGGTGTGCTGTTGGGTGCTGGCGCTCTCGCATTTGCAGGAGAAGCAGGCGCGGCTTTCGCACTTATCCACGTTGGCGTCGAGACGACAGCAGAGCGCGCCGACATCAATGAAGCGTTTGCCATCACCGGCGGGGTGATGACGCTCGGCGCGGCCGGGCTTCTGTACGCGAGCGAGAGCAACGCGAGTGGGCCTCGCGTACAAGAGCGAACCGTCGATCGCTAGTGACGTGGGGTGCTCCGACCGGGGCACATTCAGGGAACAACCATAGCGGGGTATCCCGCACAGCCCTACTGCGCCGACTGTTTCGCAAAGCTCCCTGATGAGGATCAAAAGGCAGTGGCTAATGAGAAGGTAAAGGGTCTAGCGTTTTGACATTGCGCAACTGTGTGTTGCACAATGCGCGTTGAAATGACACGGCCGTTACTTGCAAAGCACGCGCTGAAATGCAGCGGGTCTTTGGACTGAAGCGCTCGCGTCAAACTCAAAACCTCAAGGTGACAAGCTGGACGGCGAGACGCCTGCATGGCATGCAGGAGGTCGGCGGTTCGATCCCGCCAGGCTCCACTTTGTCCGACTTCGAGAACTTTTGAGTTTGGCAAGAGAGCTTTTGTGTAATGCAGGCGCTCTGCTCCGGTGAGCGAAAGCCGTGGTACATATAGACATGCAACCGCTCCGGGGCAGCGGGTTCGTACAAAGTCCGTACAACTAATGCGGGCTTACGGAGGATCCCGGAATGCCCGACCTAAGAGTTGCCTCGACTGCTCCCGTTTCTCACCTTGAAAGCCTGGTAGACGACTACTTCATGGCGTGCCGTGCGCGCGGTCTGTCTCGCTCGACAATCATCAGCTCCTACGGCTACCCCATACGCAAGCTTTTTCTCCCGTGGTGCCAACGTAACGGAGTGACCGAGCTGTCCCAACTCACCTCGCGCACGGTCAACGACCTGTCCGTGAGTCTCGCTGAGAGTGCCAGCAAAGACGGGCGCGTACTCTCGAAGGCCACCGTGCATTCCTACACGCGGGGCATTCGTAGCTTTCTCCGTTGGTGCAAGAAGGAAGGCGAAGGCAAGGCGGCGCTGCCCTCTCTCCCCCGTTTGCCGCGCCTCTTACGCGACGTGCTCGATCGAGATGAGATCGACACACTTGAAGCTGCGGCGCAGACGGAACGCGACCGGCTGATGATCCGCATACTTGGCGATTGCGGGCTTAGATCGTATGAACTCTGTTCCCTCCGTATGGAGCAGATTCTTCGTCATCACAACCAAGCGAATCTGCACATTCACGGCAAAGGCGAACTAGACCGCTTCGTCCCGCTCCCGCCTGTGCTCCTGCGCAGGCTCGAACGCTACATACGATCCAGCCGTCCGAGAGATACGCGACGTGAGGAAATCTTCATCAGTTTGCGTCACGGCCGGTCGGGCGACTACGAACCACTAACGCCTAGCGGAGTGCTGCAACTCGTGAAACGTGCCGCTTATCGAGCTGGCATCGAAAAGCGGGTCTACACGCACCTAATGCGGCATAGCTTCATCACGAATTGCTTGCGCGCAGGTATGAGCCCGATCCTAGTTGCAAAGATCGTCGGGCACAGCTCACTACGGATGATTGAGCGCATCTACAGCCACATGACCAATCAGGACGCATACAACGCGATGATGGACATGATCGCTGCGACTACTCGCCAAGGAGAGCGTCCACGCCCTCTAGCGGCGGCGTGGCATTGAGAGCGGCGGCAATCCGGCTAATCGACGTTGACGACACCGGCCGACCAGCGTGTGCCGCCGTGACCGTTGCGTTGCTGATGCCCGCGGCTCGTGCAAGGTCGGCGTGGTTCCAGCCGCGCCGCGCGACCTCTCGCGCCAGAACGTCAACGCGCAAGATGATGCCCATTCACGCCCCTCGGACAGTCGGGGTATATCCCCCATTTCCACGGATGGCCTGACCGGATCGTGTCATTGTCGTCGTGCTCATTGAAAGTCAAGCCCCGTTATCTCAACGATAGAACGTCGCGTTAACCGCGGTGTTCGTTGTCATGGTTCCGTAGCAGAACGTCCAAAGTGAGAAAGAACCACGTAATACAGGCCGAAATCTCTTGTGTAACAAAACATTTGCGTTACTGCCATTCTTGTCGTAAAGAGCTAACACTAGAATTGACGGGCGTCGCACAGCCCCGTCGCGGCGCTCGTCTCTTTTAATTTGGAGCCGATGTGATGGCCGCTAGAACAAGTTTGTTGAGCAGGAGACGCCCGCACACGCGCGCAACCTCGGCCGATCTTTACGGCGTGTTGCGCCGAGCGTCAACGGTCGTGTGGCTTCGGCTTGTGGTGACAGCAGCATCGCGGCGCACACGCGCCCGCCTGGGAATGCTCGGCGTCCCTCTAGCTATCACTGCGACCTTGATAGCGGGGTTATGGTGGACCGTCTTACCGCTAACCCTGTGTGCATGGTGGTGGGCGCCTCGAAACACGGGATGGGAATGGGTCGGCGCCGTTGGACGCGGATTGGTCGGAGCGGCGTGGGCACTCCTTGGTTCAAGTGCATTCGTGAGCTTCCCTGGCAATGCCTCAGAGGTCGGAGCATTTTGGTTGCTTGGTGCGGGCCTGCTCGTCGGCGGCTCCGGTGCTCTCGGTCGCAGGGTCTTTCACACCGGGAAACGCATCGAGCAGCGTCAAGATAACGGCGTCCAGATGCGACTAACTGGCGTTCCCTCCGTGCGTAGGCGCTTTGCGATGCACCTGACCATCCAGAGAATGCCCGCGACCCGAAAGCGCCGGGACTAACCCCCGTAATGTCCGCGTAATGTCCTCGCTTCCGCCGCAGACTTACGAGCTATGCAATCGAGGATGGCGAATGTTGCGCTGGGCTGCCTAAAACTTGGCGGCGCGGGAAGCCTTCTCTCTCTGCCTCTCGGAAGTGTCAGCCTTGCGGCAGGCGAGGCCACATTTGCCGGGAGCCTTGCGACGATGGTGGTCGCAGGCGCCGTGGCAAGAGCCGCCGATAGGCGGGACATGGCACGTTTGACATCGGCTGCTAGACGAGCACTGTCACGTGTGAAAGTGACTGGCCGACACTCTGCTGCGGAACCGATGCTAGTCCACGTTAGCGGCGGGGTAATGCTTCATATGTTCCCACTCGCGACGTTCAATGGCAGGTCAGCTAATAGCGAACTCAACTAGGACGATTCACTGCTTGTCGCGCCAGACCGCGGGTAGGGAACTTGTGACCATGTGCCGTCTGGTTGTTGAAAGTTGTTGAGGATGTTCGCGCCGGTTTGATCCCACGTCGATAGCGTTTGTTCCAAGCCCGCAGCGTATTCTTCGATTTCCTGTTGACTGTTGGTAATCGGGATTGGCTGCCCTTGTGCGAGCGCGTGCCAGAGCTGACGGAGCCACGCAACGGTCGCAACTGTTTGGTCGTATGCGGTCGCTTCTTGTTGCTCTTTGTCACCTTCGAGAGCTGCTTGCCGCTGCTTGGCTGCTATTTCGAGAACGGTGGGATCGGTGATGTGAAGATCGGCTCGGCCCTCCGCGCTGAGGTAGGAGGTCGCAGCGGGAGCGCGATACTCAAGTTGTTGCAGGCGGTGCTCGATTGACGGATGCGTGGCGTGTAGTACGTCTTCCCATCCGGTACGCGGCCTCTCCCAATCTTCTTGGAACTCTCCGAGTGCGGCCCGTAGTCCAACCCGGTATTCCTCTCCGAGACTAGCTGCACGCGCGTCTGCTTCATACTCGGACTGGCGCATAGCTGTGGTCAGCATCGGTATCACAACTAGATTGATCGAAACCCATGCGGGCCAAAACAGAATCCAGCCGAGCAAGGTGAACTTGCGATTCGGATTCCTGCCCAGGATGCACGCAAAGTTATAGACGGCCACAATTGGCCAGCAACACGCCCACACTGCACGTATTCCGACGCCATCCGCCCGTGCCCAATGGCTTATCTCGTGCGCGACGACAGCAGCGAATGCGTGGTGCGGCATATCTGGCATAGGCGGATTCTCAGAATCGTCGTATGCTCCAAGTAGTCCTTGAGCAAGGACGATTGAGTTTGCGTGGGTCCATGCCGCAGGCTCCTTACTGTCGCTCACGTAGAAAGCGGGTCGGGGACCGACGATGTTCATGCGTTGGAGAATGTCATCGACTATTGGGTCGATGAGCTGTCTCTCACGCCTACTAAGTTCGCGGTAGCCGCGCAACCGAAGCAGTTGATCCTCGAACTGGACTATTAGCCAAAGAGTGATGAGAGAAACCGCTAGCCCACTGATGAGGCCGCCGATAATCGTAGATAGGTTGTTGTAGACCTCTGTATAGATGAACACCAGGCCCGCGAATCCACCGACGAATAGGCCGACTACGCCCGCGCCAAAGCCGACGCCTGGGCCGATGTGAAGGGTGTGAGCTATGCCGCTAGTTGCGCCACCAAGCGCGCCGACAAAGAAACCCCCAAGAGCGAAAAAGACAGCAAGCCAAAGCGCGATCGGTAGATAGGTCCAACCCACAAGAAGTCCGCCGAGAATACCGTCCCCCCACTTGCCGAATACTGCACTGCGCAGGGAACGCCATGTGAGACCCGGTGTGTCCCGCGCTGTCGGGAGAGTTGTGTTCACCTTTCACCCCATATCTCGATAGACGTTGACAATCGTGTGGCGTTCGCGCTCAGCAGACCTAAGCGCCAAACAGCCTTTCCTGAGCGTCCGCAGAATGTTGGGGTTGACGTTGTATGCGTCTACCCGCCTTATGCTCCCCTTCTCCGCAAATCCTGTGGCGAAGTCAACTTGGTGTGTTAGTTCATTCCGCTTGCGCGTACCGAACTGGTCAGCAATATCTTGAGCATCGACAGACTCGACGCGATGCGCGAGTATCAACCCAGCGCTAAGCGCCGCCTTGCGCAGCTCTATCGTCTCAGGGATGTATTGGGTCGAAATCACTAGAGACATGAGTGCCTGCCGGGCTTGAAAGCCCAGGTCGGCAAGCTGGTCCGCCTCGTGCAGCGCTGCGAACTCGTCAAAGAGCGCCAAAGCGGGTGTGACATATTCGCCTCGGCGGATTGCTTTGATGCGACGCGCGCACACTTGCTTTAGGTCTTGGGCGATGACGCGACCCAACGCCTCGACATCCTCACTGCTCGCAAGTGCGCTTAGCGCAATGTAGGTGACAGATGGTTGTGCGAGCGCTTTGTCCCAATCGAGAACGGCGTCGGCCCTGAACAGCTCGCCAAACTTGCCCTCCAACAGCGCGCCAAGCCTTCGCTGCAAGCCAGCCTGACCGCTCTTGCTCACTCGGTCTGTTTCGAGAGAGCTTAGGTCTAGGAGGCGCTTTCTCAGGCGGTCGTTGTGTGGGTCGGATGGGTCGAGGTTCTGTGCGAGCTTTGCGAAGCCGCGCGTACCGAACGCGGCACGGAGTGTTTCTAGAGTTACTTCCGCCCCTGTTGCAATAAGGCCACGCACGACAAGAGGCACAGCCTCCATAGCGATGTTCTTGTAAATCTCCGCCGCAGGGGCGTATGTGAATGCACCGACGAGCTTGTTAGCGACAGACGACGCATCACCGGAGCACGGGTCATACCCGAGCGAATCCGGCTCGTCGGGATCGACTAGATAGAAGGGCAGGCGATAGCGTTCGGCGAGCTTGCGAGCTGTCGTGCCTAGATCGCCGCCCTTGCAGTCAATGAAGATCGCGCCATACCCGTTAGCGATAGCGCCATCCGCCAGGCGCGCGAGCGTCGTGGTCTTTCCCGTGCCAGAGATGCCAGGGATAAAGACGTGCGCGGCCAGCTCGTCCGGCAATCTGAGGTCGAGCGGTCGGTTGATCTCGGCGTCAACACCAAGCCGCACGAAACCCGAAGGATGATGGGATGTGGTTGCGCGGCTAGAGCTTTGTGGATAGGGCAGCATGGCTTGAAGCCTGTCGATTGGCCCCCGATGCCCACTGATCGCTCGCCATCGTTGCTTGTCGAGGCGGTGGTCCCGGCGAACCTGTCCGCCAAGTGTACGGCTTGCAAGCAAGGTTGCTACTCCGAACAGTTCCAACGTGATCGGTCCTGCGAGAGCTTCAACCGGCAAGCTGCGCCAGACCAGTGCGCCGTCTACTCCTTTGATGACCGAGGGAAGCGCGTTGGACAGCATGTCGCGCCAGAGCCAGGCGGTTGCGACGAGCGATCGGAGCGCGAGAAGCGGAGCGAGCGGAGCAACGGCAACGACGATGCGCAGGTACGTCGGAGGGCGTTTGAGCCAGCGCCAAGCGGCGGCGGCTGCTACGCCGATGAGGATTCCGGGGCAGACGGCGATGGCTGCCCCGATCGCGGCCATAAGCAGTCCGGCGACGAGCTGTATGTGGTTCTCGACGGTCCCTTGGACCGCTGGCGCGGCCGTCGATTCTATGTTGGGCCGTGCCACTGCCTGACCTCGAAGCGATCCTCGGCGTTGAGGTCGCTAACAAGCGCGCGGGTTCGCTCGATGCGTCCCGGCATGACGTACCACCAAACTTTGTCGATGTCGTTCTCGTAGTCGTACTGGCGGATCATGCGGTCCATCGCACGCCGGTCCTTGCGCGACAGGTCAAGCTCGACAGCCGCGGTCATCGCACCTTGCGCGCTCGCGTTGTTGGTCGGGATACGCAAGAGCGCATCCGGGGCGCGGCCTTCTTCCGTTTCGCGCGCTCCGTCGCGCAAGTCGCGGTATCGCTGCGCGCGCAGCTCGCGCTCGGTGGTCAGCTCGGCGCCGGCGTTCTCTGCCAGCAGGTACTCCGTCAGCCACACGACCGCGAGCGAGTGGCGCAGCTCCGAGAGGACAAGCGGCGCAGGCCGCAGGCCAACGTCGGCGACCCTCGCGCCCTCGCGCGTCACGCGCAGGACTGCGGGACGATCCGCGAATGGCTTGTTGCTGAGGACCACCCCAAGCTCGCGCAACGCGCGAAGGCGGCGGTATGCCGCCCACTTGCCGTAGTCGTTGGCGGCGGAGCGCCAGAAAAAGCGACGCCCCACCAATTCGGCCGTGATGACGCCATGCCGAGCCATCCATCGGAGGATTTCGCCGTCGCGCTCGGTGAGCTGCGGGCCGCGAACGCGCCGCCCCGTCGGTCGATGACCAGCAGGTGGTCGAGCCCCGTCGTTTTGATCGGACGTACTCACGGCGATTCTCGACCAAGCTATCGCGCTTGATGCAACCCCGTCGTCTCCCCTAACGTAGCGCGCACATGCGTGTCCCGGCGCGCGTTACTACACTGTTACGCGCACCCCCATCTGCGCTGGGTGCTTTTTTGTCCGATCATCGCAATTCGGCACACGCCGCGAACGACATCACTCACCAGATCAACTACGCGAGCGGACTTTCAGTTGCTCGCGTACATAAGTCGCAATGGCGCGGAGTGTCTTTAGCGTCGCCGCGCTCCGCTAAGCCGCTGAGAGCGCGCTGTATCGGTTGCAGGTTCGCTTAGCCGAACTTGGCTCTCGCATTGATCACCGCCAGGCACATCTGGTCCAGTTTCGCCTGGTTCGATGACACCGTCGCAAGCGCTCGTACTACTTCGCCTGACCGGAGAACGAACGCAATAGCGGAGTTCGCCACGATGACGTCGTCGATATTGGCCCAAGCGACTACTTTCGTTCTTAGAAATCCTCGTACTACGAGGGCACCATCTCCCAACTCGACCCCCATTCGTCTACTGCGAAACGCCCATGCGGCGGCGATGTAAGCCCAGAACACCAATGTTATTCGCTGGGTGGTGTTATCACCCCCCACCGCTCCAAGCAAACAGATCACGCTCCCCACAGTGAGTAGAGCTATTGTCCACGACCGCAACGTTGTGTTTGCTATCCGCATGCGAGGCTGCTTTGTTGATAGTTTGCCGCCTGAGAATTACTAAATGCCAATCCCCAGGCCCAATTCCAAAAATCCCCGGCAGTTTGTTGAACTCCCCCAATAACACCGGCTGCTGGACCGGAGATAGGCGACCCCCAAGTTGCGCCAGCAGCGTTGCACGACACCGCGTCGGCGGAATTGCCGGTAATTGCTGCATGAAGGCACGTTAGCGCGTTTGCGCCAGTTCCCGTTACCTCGGAAGCTACGCCGAACACGGGAGCGAACTCCTCCAACCCTGGAACGGCTGCCGAGACCACTCCTCCAGCATCTGCCGCGAGTTGCAACACACCTAGAGTGGTTGCGCCGACGTCTGTCACCACTCCGGCGACCTGGCCGCCAGCGTTCCACGTCCAACTGCCCGCAGCGCCTACCGCTCCCGCGACGTCACTAACACCCGCACCTACCGCGCCGGCCACGTCCGATACACCCGTACCGACTGCGCCAACCGCATCGCCAAGACATGTGTCACTTCCCCACAAGCCGCAATTGCCGCTAGGGTCAGTGGCATTGAGCGGATTGCCTGTAACGTAGGCATACGGGCTCAGTGTCGATTGGACAGCAGGATCAACACTTAGAAACTGTCCCGTCGCTGAGTCGTAGTATCGAGCGCGCATGTAGTAAAGGTTGCTCTGACTGTCACGATACTGACCGGCATAGAGCAGCGGTGTAGATGCTGTGACAGATGAACTCGACAGACTTCCATATGGTGTGTATGCGTATGTGGCGACTGTCTGCCCCGTCGCGTTAGTGAGCAGCCGCGTACTGCCGAGTTGGTCGTGGTGGAACCAGAGTGCAGTGTTGCCGCTGATCTGCTCCAAAGGAAGCCCGCCGGGACCGTACACGTACGCATTGGTGCCATCTTTGAGAACGGAAGATAATTCACCAGAAACGTCCCATGTAAACGGTGTCGTCGTAGCGCCAACAGTCTTTGACATACGCAACCCGTCTCCGTTGTAGGTGTACGACACCTCGCTCCCGATGCCGGTCAACTCCAAGGCTTGATTATAGGAGTAGGTTTGGGATACGCCAGTGCTGGCGATCGCGCTGTTCCGATCGCCCTCGGCGTCATACGAGAAAGTGCTAGTTTCGTTTGCAGAAGGGCTCGCAAGCGGTAGAACTCCCGTCACAGTGATATACGGCGGGGACGCAAGAGGCGCCATGAGGGTGGTTTCCCCGACCGTAAGGTTGGCGTCGAGTGATGGCGCTGGTCGGCGAGCAACTTTCGCGGCAACAGCAGAGCGCTCCTGGATGGTCACGGCTCCGAGCGCCCACCTGGATGACCGTGGCGTGGAGTCGCCGATCACCAACCGCCCGGCCGATAGAGGAGCGCCGGTCTGTAGCCAAGAGACGGCGCTACCCGGAGCGTTGACCTTCGTCACGACCTCCTGCCCTTGCAGCGGTCTGAGTTTGGCGTGTCCAAGGGCATCCTGCCCAACCGCCCACACAATCGCGTCGGCGGGGACCATCGAAGTGACGTGGACGGCGCCCGACTCACGACTTGCTCGGGCTCCAGTCACCACGGACGCCCCGCTATCAAAGCCCACGACGGCGAGCGCGATCGGAAGTCCAGCCGTGTGCATGTTGACGGTGACGCGCGTCCGGCTGAGACGTTGAGAAGCCTTTGCCTGCCAGACAGAGACGTAACCGCTTGAGAATGACTCGCTTGTCACTACATGCCACTTGAGGCCCCCGCTTTTGATGCTGGCGACGCGCTGCCCACCCCGCTGCGGCTCCTTTGAGGATACGAAGGCCAGCAGTAGATCGTTAGCATTTTTGGTCGAGACGAGCTGCGAAACGACGCCGCCTTGTCCGTTGGTGTGAGTGAAAGCTACTTTCCCGCTGGTCACAGTTGGCAGCACTCTTTGTTGAGTCGAGGCGGGTGTGCCGCTCTGCGCGTGGGTTTCGTTGCGACCGATCTGCTGTTCGGGGCCGGTTTCGTGCTTGTTCCCTTCGTGTTCTTCTTCGCCACCACCCAACGGCGTTGAGGTGCTCGTCAGCTCGTCAGCGGCGTCAAACGTCTGCGCAGTGGCCCCCATCCTGGTGAGGTTGTCCGCGCTGTCGTACTGGTACTGGCTGGCTCCTGCTGGCGGTGAGGTGCATGATCCTGTGCCTGAGCCCGCGTAGCAGAGTTGGTTGAGCGCGTTGTATGCGTATCCGCCTTCGGGCGCGGGCTGTGAATTGTCACTCTTGAGCTGGCGGTTCGCGTCGCGTGTGTAGTTGGCTGCGAACATCGTGCTCGCTCCATGCGTGTCGCTGATCGAGCTGAGCGTGTCGTCGTTGGCGTACGTCGAGGTGTCCGTGATGCCCGTGGCACTCGGCAGCGTCTCCGTGGTCAGGTTGCCGTCGGGGTTGTAGCTGAATGTCGTGGTGTTGCCCAGCCAGTCGGTCACGCTGGTCCATCGACCGGCGTCGTCGTAACCGCGCGTTACGGTGTGTCCATCGGGGTAGGTGATTCCCGTAACGTCGTTGCGAAGATCGTACTGATATTTGACAGTGCCGTTGTTGCCCTCGGTGACGCTCGTGAGGCGGTGCAGCGAGTCCCATGTCCATGACCATGCGCCGCTGCCGTCAGTCTCTCCGGTTCGCTGCCCGTCGGCGTCGTAGGTGATGCCGGTGACATTCGGGGTCTTGCCATCGCTGTACGTGATCGAGGTTGGCTCGTTGGCCGCGTCGTAGGTGGTCGTGGTGATGCGCCCTTCGGGATCGGTGACTGTGATCCTGTTGCCCGCAGCGTCATAGCCGTGGCGCGTGGTGCGGCGCAATGGGTCGGTGACTGCGGACACGCGGCCGAGCGGATCGTATTCGTAGCCGGTGACGTGCCCGGCGCCGTCGATCTGTTCCCTGACGGTGCCATCGGGCCAGTAGGTGGTTTGCAGGGTCGTACCGTCGGCGCGGTGGACGGCGGTCTGCTCGTCCGCTGCATCGTACGTGTAGGTCGTCGTGTTGCCGTCGGCGTCGGTGGAGGCGATGAGGTTCTGATCCGGGTCGTATTGGCTGGTGGTCTTGTGTCCGAGCGGGTCAACGGTTTCGGTTATCTGTCCGAAGTTGTTGTGAGCGTACGTCGTGGTGAAGCTGGCGGGGTTTGCGCCGCTGGCGTTGCCGCGCGGGCTGGTTGTGCTCGTTATCCAGCCGATGGTGTTGTAAGTAGAGGTTGTTGTGTCCCCGAGCGGGTCAGTAGTCGATGTGCGATCACCGTCGGCGTCGTAGGTGTATTTCCAAGTGCTGCCTGCGGGATCGGTCATCGCTGTGACATCGCCGGGGTGCGACGGGTCGCTGTAGGCGTATGTCGTCGTCTGCATTTCGGAGGTCCCCGTGAGTGGACGTGAGGTACTGAGCTGGTTGCCATGCCCGTCGTAGGTCATCGTCGTCGTGACCCCGAGCGGATCGGTCGTCGTCAGGAGGTCGTTGAGCGAGTCATACGTGTTCGTTGTTGTACGGACGAGCGCGTCGGTCGTCGTCAATGTGTTGCCTTCGCTATCAAAGGTGGATGTCGTTGTATGGCCGTCGGGATCGGTCACGCTGGTCATGCCTAGCGTTGCCGGGTCGTAGCCGAACGTCCAAGTCGCGGCCTGCGGCGTCCCGTACCCCTTGGTCTCTGACAGAAGCTCGCCGTATTGGTAGTTCTGCACGGTCACGTTGCCCTTGGGATCGGTGATCGTGGTTGTGCCGCCGGCTGCACCGAGCGGTTCGCCGCTGTATGCGAATTTCGTGGTCCGCCCGAGTTGGTCGGTCTGTTCGATCACTCGTCCCTGAGCGTCGTACTTGTTGCTCACGACCACACCCGTGGAGCCTGCAACCCCCGGAGCCTGATCCGGGAATCGCATGGTGAGCATCCGGTGTTCCGAGTCGTAGGTGAAGTGCGTGTTGCCGCCGTTGGCGTCGGTAACGTCAGTGAGGTCGCCCGCTTCGTCGTAGGCGTACTTGACGACGCGACCGAGGGGTTCGGTGACGGAGCTGATGTGGTTTCCGGTGTATGCGAAGGTCAGTTTTCGCCCCGCTGGGTCGGTGACGGTGGTGAGCTGGCCCGACCCGTTGTATGCCAAAGCGGTCACGTAGCCGTCGAGGTCTTTCTCTTGCGTTAGCTTGCCGCTGCTGTTAAACAAGAACGTGTCCCTGTGTCTGCGGACGAAGGTCCACGAGCCGTCTTCGTTGTGTACCAAGGTGGCGGTCACGCGCGGCGGTGCCGTGTACGTGCCGCCAGACTGTTCGGTGAATGTGACCTGCGAGCCGTTTTCTTGATTGACGACGACATGCGTAGCATCGGGAAAGCTGAGCGCCATGTCATACGGAAACGACCACCCAAAGCCAAACGGACCCTCGGTTGCCGCCGACATCGAGTTGTACGTGCGCGTCAGATCGAGCGGGATGCCACGACCCGGAACACTGAGGTCATTGAAGGTGTGCCAGAAGTTGCCTGTTGGAGCATCGACCGGCAAGATAAACGAGATAAGTTTGCCGAGAAAACAAGCCACGCAGAACTCAGACGGATCGTTATAGCCCGCTGCAAGTTCCTTTTCGGCGAATGGTCCGCCGTCGGGGGGCCGGGAGTAGCTTGAGCGAACCACGGTTGCGATAACCGCATGAGCCGTGTAGTTGATTCTCAGGACCGCGTATTCGTTGCCACAGTAGCCGTCTCTTTGTTCGACTGTACCTCCATTTGGTATACCGTCAAATGTGCCTGCCACTGAGCCCGACGTGCTGATGAGCATGTACACTTCGCCGGGCGGGGGACTGCCGCACGCGGGAGGAACTAGCGATAGCTTGGCGTTTCCCAAATTGACGTTGCCGGTGGCGGTGATCTGTGAGCCGAGACGAAGCTCCAACTCACTTGCTGAATCGAGCGTTACACCGCCCGCAACGGTAAGGGCTTCCTCTATGTTGACCAGCCCTCCAGTTGACGTCAGCGGGCCAATATCACCGTTGAAACTTGAGAGAGATGCGTGGGCGAGGTTGACCGCGTTCTTGTCGGTGGCGTTTAGGGAACTTGAGGAAGATGCGTTAGCGACGTGGATGGCCCATTTGTCACCAGCAGTTAGTTTGGATACTTCTTCGGCACCGCCGAGGGTTACTTCACCGTTCCGACTCGCTTCGGTCCCTGAGAAGCTCGAATTGGCACCAGTGATCGTAATCGGGCCAGCCTCGATATCGCCTTCCTGAATCTGTAGGGCGCCCAACGAACTAAGGTGAATGGCGAGTGCGTCCGCCGACCCTTCGACCTTATGAGTGCCCAAACTAATTCCGCTTGCGTAGTTGTCACCGGCTATCGACCACACCTGCGGGGCACCAAGCGTGATCGGAAGGCTCAGCCTTGCGTACCCTCCGCCATACGGGTCGCCCGAGGTACTGGACGCGGTTAGACCACCTGCACCGAGCGTCAGTGCATCGCCCTCGATGAAGTATTGAGCATTGTGGGCCGTAGTGAACGCGAGTTGGTTGACTTCTAGGCCAGGTATATCGTTATTGCTTTGGTAGCACTGGGGGGGACATTCTTCGTACGCGGACGAATGGGCAAGGTCAGGGAAGGTCAGCGTGCCCACGGTTCCGTTTGGCGCCATGCCCCCCTTCCAGTTATTGGCGACTGACCAATTCGGTTCTGCGGTATTCCCGCCAACTCCGGTCCAAGTGAAGTCAGCCGCAACCGCCGATCCGGCTGTGAGCAGAGCGCCGTACAACCCGAGCACAAGCACCAGCGTGACCACGACGACGCGCAACCGCGCGGACTCTCGCCGCAACCGCGATCGTCTCGCAAGACTTGCGTCTTGCGCCCTATGGGTGGCCGCAGGCCGCGTCCTCCGCCCCCTATGTCTACCGCGTCGTCCGCATCGGTGCCGGGCACCGTACCAACTTTCAGGGTGGCGTGCGGGGAGCCTTGCGACAAGGTAGGACAGATCGATGTTGCGGAACATCTACACGTTCGGGTCGAACACGTAGACCGTGTGACGGTCGCTATCGACCGTGTAAAGCTCGATGTCGAGGTCGCGCGTCAGCATGTCGATGTCCACAACGACGTATCTCGAGTCCGACCTCTCGGCGGCGTCGTACATGCCCGTCGACTCCGCGTAGTCCTCGGCGTATGCGCGTAGCGAATCCCACTCGCCACGGTATGCGTCCTCGAACGACTGCATGTCGGTCACGTCCTGCGATTCGTCGTAGGAAAGCCATGCGCTGAAAGCGTCGCCATGCTCAGCGATGCCCGCCGCGATGGTTGCGACGTGCTCAAGCGATTCGTACTCGCCGAGACGTAGGGAACCAAAGCCCTCGTAGTCGTGGATGGCCCACTCCTCCGCGCCCGGCTGCGGTGACGCAGCGAGCATCCGCGCAACAGACTCGTGCAGCTCGTCGGCGGACTGATCCGCGTCGATCCATTCGCCGTGCAACCGGCCGTTGTTGTATGCCGCCAGGCAAGCGACGTAGATGCGAGGTTCGGTGCTCATCACGCCGCCTCCCCGTCCACGGCCGGGGATGCACCCCTGCCGAGGAACTGCACGCGGTTGGCGACGACCTCCGCCGTGCGGCGCTCGCTGCCGTCCTTGGCGGTCCAGCTCCGAAGCTGGATGCGACCTTCGACGTGGATGAGGCGACCCTTGCGCATGTACTCGCAGACGACCTCGGCGGTGCGACCCCACACGACGACATCGTGGAACGTGGGCTCAGGGCCGTCGTTGACGGCGACGCGCAGAGTCGATACGGCGCGTCCGCTCTTGGTGTGGCGGAGCTGCGGGTCGCGGGTCAGGCGACAGATGAGGGTGGCGCGGTTGAGCGCCGGTCCTCGGCTCGTGCTGGGAGTGGTGCTGCTCTCGGGTGCGGGTGTTGCTGCGGGTTTCCTGCGGGGCATGTCGGTATGACCTCCTGTGAGTGGTTCGATACCGAGCGCCAAGCGGGCGGTGCCGCAGGCTGTCCACCCCGTAGGCCGGAGGGTCGGCCGGTATGGAGGGAGGCCGAAGGGGTTGACGGGCAAGGGCCGTCCGCTCAGCTAGAGGGAGCGAAACGCGCTCAGGTGGTCACGGCGAATCCGCTGGATGACGCACAACCCGTATCTGTTCAGACGCACGCTTGCGCAGGCATTGGGGTCCGTCGTGCCGCGCAAACAGCTCCGTCGCACCGCGCCCGCCGCCACGTCATTTAGGCGGACGATCCGCGTTGATGGTGTCCCGACGACAAATCGCTACTTGCGATAGCGTGCGCGGCAAGCGTCCGCGTCCCGCGCGGGCGCACGCTCCACGCATCCCCAACGCGGCGTCCGGCGCCCCCTGTCGGGCGCCGCGTGACTTCCGTGGGACAGGCTCAAGTCTATGGATGGAAGCCATGCCGATCAGCAACCCCGGCGAGCCCGTCCCGCTCTACGCAAAGGTCCTGTCGTCTTGATCGCGCTGCGCCTTGGTCCCGGCGAATGGGAGCCGCTGTACGCCATCTACGGCCGCAAGCGTGTAGCTCTGCCTCGACGCTTCTGCTGGACCATCGAAGCCATCTGCGCGCTGGAAATGGCCTTTGAGGAGGCTTAAGCGGTCAGCCGATACCGCACACCCGGCCGGTATGCGTCTGCGCTCATGGTTGATCGGCGGCGCCGTTGGCCATGTCGGTACAAGCTGCGTGGTATGCGGCGGTCACTTGGGCACGGATCACCTGCTCGACGCGGTAGTCCTCGGCCTCACGCGCGAGCACCGAGACGGGCACGCCGAAGGCTTCCGCGAGGTCGGAGAGCTTTTCCCAGGTGGGGTTGCGCAGCCCGCGCTCGATCGCCGATAGGTACGTGGGGTGCATGAGTGCAACGCCCGCAAGAGTCTCGATGCTTTGGTGCCGCGCAAGCCGCATGGCTCGGATTGCGGCGCCCAACTCGGCCCGTTCCACGCGCCAGAACGCAGTCGGGGGCGGCAGGGAGACGGAGACGTGTAGGTCGTCGTTCGTTGGGATCACCACTCCCCCGGCTCGTCCTCGGTCGCGTCGAGTCCGGTCACAAACGCCTCGGGCGGCACGCCGATACCGCGAGCAAGGCGCAGGATCGTCGCTAGTCGCGGGTCTCGTTCGCCCAACTCCAGTTTGCTGATTGCGGTTCGGTGGAGTCCGGCATAGCGCGCAAGACGCTCCTGGGAGACGCCGCTCTCGTGTCGTAGCTTGCGCAGGCGCCGCCCGAACGCCGAACCCTTGGCGCTCTTGTGCGGTTTCCCGGCGCGTCTCACGCGCCCCACCGGCTCGATGCAGAGCCCGCGTGCCAGCGCCAGCATTACGTCGTATGGTGGACCGGCTCGGCCCGCCTCGATCGCGTCGAGACGCACTCGTTCGATACCGGCCGCGGCGGACAGGTCGTCCGGGTCCATGCTGCGCTCATCGCGCACTTCGCGGATCGCGCGTCCGAGCGTGATCAACTCCTTCTCGCTCTCGATCATGCGACTTTCCTCCGTGTCATCGTTGCCGCCCGCCTGTCGGCGCGGCGTCGTTCCGTTGCGGCCCACTCCCGCGCCTGCACGGTGGGCGGCGAACCTCTCAGGCCGAAGTGCTTAGCCAAGAGTTGACGCACGCGCTCGGCGTTGATGCCGAAGTGCGCGCCAGTCTCCTTGAGTGTCAACCCATCCACGATCCGCAGGCGGAATATCTCCCGGCTGCGGTCATTCGGCGTCGTGTAGATGTGGCTGCCGGATGCCGCCGGGAGCGAAGTCCCATGTTTGTTGAGCTGGCAGACGACCTCGTACAACTCCGCTGCTCCGCAACCGCGCTGGATCAGCTCGTCCGCGGAGTGCGTGACGAGCTGATCCACGTCGGCGATATCGGCTGCCCGCAGGCAGGCGAGAGCGGCGGGGCTCAGATGAAGCTCCGTGACGCGCATAACTGCACCCGTCAGAGAGTGATCTGATCCAGGCGCACCGCCGCGTTGGACGCGACGGCCAGCCCACCAGGACGATCAACCAGCCCCGCTATGCGCAAGCGATTGAGCGCGTCGAGCACGCCGAGCTTGTCCTTCTTCTTGATGCGCAGCGCACGGCGGATGTCCTTCTCGGACATCGGCATGACGTTCCTCGTCTGCAAGAGGACGTGCAAGACTTCGCCCTCCATGCGCCGATCCGCCGCGAGCACCGGATTGTCGTCGGGTTCCTGGGCGATTTCCTCGCTGCGGACCGCCGCCGCACTCGCACTCACGAGCATGTGCCAGCGGTGGACGAGCCCGACCTTGTGCAGCCGCTTTACGGCTGCGTGGACATCACCGGGTAGATTGATCGCCCGCTCGATCTCATCTTCGGACCACGGGCGCGGGTTGTACGGCGTGATGAGAAGTCCGAGGATCGCCCCATCAAGGCGGGCGAACTCCTCGGACTCCCCTGGGTTAGTCTGCGTGTGCATGGGAGGTAACGCTCCTTTGCCACGGTCCCGGGGCGGTCTACAGCCGCCGCCGGGGCCATTATGTTTGTAGGGATGTGCTGCTGGCCGTGCGGCACGCGGACACGCTCGCCGTGTCTCGGCTCGGCACCCATGCGTGTCAGCACGTCGGCCATAAGCGTGCGGGACTCTAGCAGCGATTCCCCCTGATGGTTGGTGGACGAACAGAGGGGCGTCGGCAAGGGTCCAGTGGATGCCCGCAATCAGCCCCCGCCACCACGCCTTCGGCAAGGCGATACGCACGCTGCGCGACGAACGCGGCCTCACGCAAGAAGCCCTCTCCGACCTCAGCGGCCTGGCGACCAACTACATCGGCGACACCGAGCGCGGCGAGCGCAACATCGGTATCCGCTCGGTCTGGCAGCTCGCGGACGGGCTCGGCATCCCGGCCTCGGAGCTGCTGCGCGAGGCCGAGAAGCAAGGCGGGCCGTCATAGGGTCATGGTTCGGTCGAAGCGCACGCCCGCTTGCGAGGCGGCGGCGCGTTCGTCTGTGCGATCCACCAGCCCGGCGCCGTCCAAGCGGTTGAGTGCATCGGTCACGGCGAGTTGTGCGGCGTCGTCTTGCGCAGCCAGCTCGCGCAAGACCTCTTGCTCGGGGAGCCCGTCAGACGAGGCCAGTAGCAGCACGAAAACGCGGCGCTCCCAACCATGCTCGAACGCGCTATCCGCGTCCTCGGATTGCATGATCCCGTGCGCGTGCATGGATGCGCGCGTTGGACAAACGAACTCATCCCATGCGTGGAGCAGGCCAGCTTCCTTGAGTCGATGGATTGCCGGTGGGACGTTGCTGCTTTCGCCGCCGATCTCGCGTTCGATCTCGCCAATGGCCCACGGGTGGCGGCACTCGGCGATCAGCAGTCCGAGGATCACCCGTTCGAGCCGGGGGAATCCCTGGGGCTCTCCGTGTTCGGGCCGCGTCCGCGTGGGGGCCATAAGCGCGCGGAACTCTAGCAGCGAATCCCCCTGATGGTTGGTGGACGAGCAGGGGGCCTTCGGCAAGTCTCCTGCGCGTGCCCGCGCTCAGCCCTCGACACCGCGCCTTCGGCGACGCGATACGCGCTTTGCGCGACGATCGCGGCCTGACGCAAGAAACCCTCGCTGACCTGTCGGGTCTGACCACCAACTACGTCGGCGACGCAGAGCGTGGGGAACGGAACATCAGCCTGCGCGCGCTCTGGCAGTTCGCGGACGGTCTTGGCATCCCGGCCTCGGAGCTGCTGTGCGAGTCCGAGCGTCAAGCAAACGCCGGTTTCCGTCTCCTGACGGAGTAGCCGAGCCTTTGTGACCACTCCTTTATATACCGCGACGGTTCGGCTACTCCGTCCGTAACTTCCTTCCTTTCCTTCTTCTTCTTCTTCTCAATTGTTGTTCTTCAACATCTGCCCGCCACCCACCCCGCCCGATCCTCTACCTACTACGCCTCTCGCCCCTGATCTGCTCCCGCATCCCAGTGTCACAACTATGTTGGGGCGGTGGGATGCGGGAGCGAAAGGGCGTCCAATAGGACAACCGCAAAGATCAGGGGCGGGAGGCGTTCCCCCTTGCAAATCGGGCGGGGTGGGTGGCGGGCCAGCCGCGCGAAGCGCGGCTGCGTACCTGTCCAATCGCTTGCGATACCCCTTTGGACAGGACTTTGGATACCGGGCTGTACGGCTCTGCGCGTGGCGGCGGCGGCGGAGCGCGACTTGCGACAGACGCTATCGCATCCGCCCGACGACTTGTCTGGGCTGGCGAAAGACGGGAGTGCGTGCCGATGCGGCGCCGCCCAGCAGAAAAAAGTTTATAGGGACATCTTGACAACGATGTGCATCGTTGCGGTAGACATCTCCGGCTCTCCTCTTGGCGTTCGCGGGGTGAAGCCGCGCACGATAGCGAGGCTGCCACAGACGACCTGAGATCGGCGCGCCGACACGACCTTCGATCGGCGCCGCTCGGTCTCCGGCGTGGAGGTGAGACAGGCGCGGCGGGCGTGGGGCTACTGCGCAACCCGTTCCAGCCGCACGGGGTGTCCCCGCACGCGGCGCTCCTGCAGCGCCTCGATCACGCGGTCGGCCTCGGAGGCCGGCACCGACAAGAACGAGAAGCGGTCGAGCACCAGCACGTCGCGCACCGCCTCCCCGTCGAGGCCCGTCGCGGAGGTAACCGCGCCGACGATGTCCGCCACTCTCACCCCGCCGGCGCGGCCGCCGGCCAGCAGCAGCTTTGCGTGCGGCTCTGAGCCGTCGCGCGTGATGTGCGGCTTGGAGTGCCTGCGCGGGCGCTCCTGTACCGGCGTGGGCGGCGCCTTCGCGCCCTGCTCCCACGGGGCGATCGAGGTGCCGATATGGCGCTCGATCGCCTCGAGCTCGCGCTTCTGGCGGGTCTCCACGAACGTGATCGCCCTGCCCGAGCGCCCCACCCGGCCCGTGCGCCCGATGCGGTGCACGTAGGTGTCGGGGGAAGTAGGCACGTCGTAGTTGATCACGTGCGTGACAGTCGAGATGTCAAGGCCCCGCGCCGCCACGTCGGTCGCCACGAGGATCGGCACCCTGCCACCCTTGAACGCCAGCATCACCCCGTCGCGCGAGCCCTGCGTCATGTCGCCGTGCAGCGCCCTGACGTTCATGCCGCGGTCGCGCAGCGTGCGAAACAGCTGGTCGCAGCGCACCTTCGTGCGCACGAACACGATCGCCTGGTCGGGCCGCTCGGCTTTCAGCACCTCCACCAGCTTCTCCGCCTTCTGCTTGGAGTCCACCGGGAGCTGGAACTGCGCCACCGTGTCGATCGTCAGCGTCGCCGCCTCCACCTTCACCAGCACCGGGTCGTACAGGTACCCGTCGGCCAGTTTGCGGATCGGCGGTGGCATCGTCGCGCTGAACAGCGCCGTCTGGCGGCCGCTCGGGGTCATCGAGAGAATCCGCTCCACGTCCTCGAGAAAGCCGAGGTCGAGCATCTCGTCGGCCTCGTCCAGCACCACGAAGCGGCAGTCGTGCAGCACCAACGAGTGGCGTGAGATCAGGTCGAGCACCCTGCCCACGGTCCCCACGACCACGTGCCCCCCCGAGCGCAGCTGCGCCTGCTGGCTGCGGATCGGCGCGCCACCGAAGACGGCCACCACATCCACCCCCGCGTGGGCGCCGTACGCGCGCAGCGCCTGCGTCACCTGGATGCACAGCTCGCGCGTGGGGGTCATCACCAGCGCCTGCACCTCCGCCAGCTCCGGATCGACGTACTCCATGATCGGCAGCCCGAACGCCGCTGTCTTGCCGGTGCCGGTCTGGGCTTGGCCGATCACGTCGCGCCCCTCCAGCAGCGACGGGATCGCCTGCTCCTGGATCGGGCTGGGCGACTCGTAGCCGACCTCGCGCAGCGCCCCGAGCGTGCGCTCGGTCAGCCCGAGCTCTGCAAATGACTTGGCCATGTCGCTGGGAGCTTACGGGTTGTGGCGTCTCAAGCGCTGGGATCGAGCAGCAGCTTGCCGGTGGTGCGCCGCTCGCGTAGATCAATATGAGCCTGCGGCGCCTGCTCCAGCGGGTAAGTGTGTCCGACAATGACCTCCAACTGCCCACTGGTAACGCGGACGAAGAGGTCGGCCAGCGCCTGCTCGAACATGCCTGGGCGCTCCAGGCAGTGGAAGATGTAGAAACCCACCACAGCGCGCGAGTGGCGCAGCAACGATCCGCTCCTCACCTGGTTGGGCTGCTGCGAGGCGATCCCGCACACGACGAGCCGCCCGAACGGGGCGAGCGCGCGGTAGGAGGCGTCGAACACCTCGCCGCCCGCCATCTCGAACACCACATCCACCGGCCTGCCCCCATTCGTCTCCAGCAGCCGCTCGGTGAGGCCCTCGGGCGCGGGGTCGATCGCCGCGTCGGCGCCCAGCCGCAGCGCCAGCGCGCGCTTCTCCTCGCTCGATGCGGTCGCGATCACGCGGCCTGCGCCGAGCGGGCGTCCCAGCTGTACCGCCAGCGAGCCCACCCCGCCCGCGGCCGCGTGTACCACCACGGTTTCGCCGCCGCCCTCCGCCATGTGGGCCGCGGTGCGGTACATGTGCCACGCAGTGGTGCCCTGCACGAGCAGCGCCAAGGCAGTGCCGTCGTCGACGCCCTCCGGGATCGGGAACACGTGCGCGGCGGGCGCCACTGCGTATTCGGCGTAGCCGCCGGTGCCGGTGAGCGCCACCACGCGCTCCCCCGTATCCTCGCGCACGCCCGCCACCTCTCCGCCTGGCACCAGCGGCAGCGTGGCCTTGCGCACGTAGGAGTTGGTGCGCGTGTGCGTGTCCGCGAAGTTCACGCCCGCCTTGGTGACGCGGATCAGCACCTCCCCTGCGGCGGGCTGGGGCTGCGGCAGCTCCACCAGCTTCAACACCTCCGGCCCCCCGAACTCGGTCATCTGAATCGCGCGCATCCGCGGGAGGCTATAGGGTCCGCATCGATGCCCATCACCGTTGTCGGATCGATCGCCTACGACAGTGTCTCCACGCCGTTTGGCGAGCGCCAGCGGATGCTCGGCGGCGCGGCCGTGCACTTCGCGCTCGCCGCCTCCTTCTTCCAGGAGGTGCGCGTCGTGGGGCCCGTCGGGGACGACTTCGGCGAGACCGAGCTCGACGTGCTGCGCAACCGCGGCGTGGACATCTCCGACGTGGAGCGCATCCCCGGGGGCAAGACCTTCTTCTGGCGCGGCAAGTACGGCTGGGATCTCAATTCGCGCGAGACGCTCGACACGCAGCTGGGCGTGTTCGAGGGCTTCCAGCCGAAGCTCTCGGAGACCTCGCGCTCCAGCGACGTGCTGTTCCTCGCCAACATCCAGCCCGACCTGCAGCGCGAGGTGCGCGCACAGATGCCCGACGCGCGCTTCGTCGCGCTCGACTCGATGAACCTCTGGATTGAAGCTGCGCGCGAGTCGCTGATGAAGGCGATCGCGGAATGCGACTGCCTGATCCTCAACGACTCCGAGCTGCGCCAGCTCACCGACAAAGCTTCGCTGTACGCGGCCGCCCGCGAGGTGCTCTCGTGGGCCTCATCCCCGACCGATGGCAGCCAGGAGACGTCGAGGAGGCGTGGGCCACGGGTGATCGTCGCCAAGCAGGGCGAGTACGGCGCCGCGCTGGTCACCGCCGACGGCTTCTTCTCATTGCCGGCCTTCCCGCTTGAGTCAGTCGTCGACCCCACCGGGGCGGGCGACACGTTCGCGGGCGGTTTCGTCGGCTACATCGCCGCCCACGCGGACGAGGAGATCACCGACGAGCTGCTGCGCCAGGCGATGGCGCACGGCACCGCGCTTGCCTCGTTCAACGTCGAAGAGTTTGGCACCCACCGGATCGAGAGCCTCGCGGGGGCGGAGATCGTCGCGCGCGTACGTCAGCTGCGGGAGTTCACGCAGTTCTCGGCCGCCCCCGTGCCGCTGGGGGAGTGAGCGGGTTTCCTCAGACGAGGACGGCCTGCGGTGCGGAGGCCACCGGCCGCTGGGGGAGATCGAGGAGCTCGGTGTTGTGTATTACTTTTTGGACCCCACCACTTCATTTTGTGAAGGGTCTAAGGGCCGTTTTGAATGATTGCTCTCCAGGCGGTGGTGTATCAGTTTGGGGGTATAACCACCGACTGGACCTGTGGGCAGCGACCAGATGACAGCTATGAGAGGTCCAGTAGCTGGTTGGTGCGCCCAATGCACTTATATATGGTGTCTCGCCGGGCCCTGCGAGCCCCGACCAAACTGAGACACCACTCTCTCCAGGCCCATCACTTCATTTTGTAAAGGGTTTGGGTGCCGATCTAAAGGGTTTGGGTGCCGATCGAATGACATAGTTCCTAGCCCTTCCGCCCCGCACAATCAGTAGTACGATCAGATGTGGCGTGGATGCCTGGACCTTCATCTGGCTGATGTTCATCCTGAAGATCCCGATCGTCGGGCTCTTCCTGATCGTGCGCTGGGCGGTCCGCCAGGGACCAGAGGTCGCGCCCGAAGAGGATGGCGGCATCGGTCATAGCCCGCGTCCACGTCATCCCAGTCATCCGCGCCACCCGCGGCCGCGCCACCCGCGCCCCTCGCGCCGTGGATCATGCGAGAATCCCGCGCCGTGGCGCAGCCCCAGCCTTGCTCCGTCCTCTCAGACGGCACGATCGTTCACCTCGTCGAGGAGGGCCGCATCGGGATCGACCCGTGGGACGCGACGCTCGTGCAACCGGCCAGCGTGGACCTGCGCCTAGGCGACTCCTTCAGGGTCTTCCACAACCACAAGATCACCGCGATCGACCTGCGCGACCCCCCGCGCGGGCTCACCGAGCAGGTCAGCCCCCCCGAGGGCGAGCCGTTCGTGATCCACCCAGGGGAGTTCTGCCTGGGCAGGACGCTCGAGCGCGTGGAGCTCCCCGACGACATCGTCGCCCGCATCGAGGGCAAGTCGAGCCTCGGACGGCTGGGGTTGATCGTGCACGCCACCGCCGGCTTCTGCGATCCCGGCTGGAAAGGCACGCTGACGCTCGAGCTCAACAACCTCACGCGCGTGCCGATCAAGCTCTACCCCGGCCTGCCGATTGCGCAGCTGTCGTTCATGACGCTCGACGCCCCCGCCCTGCGGCCTTACGGACACGAGGATCTTGGAAGCCACTACCAAGGGCAGGTCGAGGCCACCGAGAGTCGCTACGGTGGGAGCAAGAGCGGCCCACAGGAGGAACGATGAGCACCGAGACAAGCACGCAGAAACCCGCCCACAACGGCACGGCGGCCGCTGACACACTGACGGTCACAGACAACCGCACCGGGCGCACTTACGAACTGCCGGTCGCCGACGGCACCGTCCGTGCGATGGATCTCAGGCAGATCAAGACCGACGAGCAGGACTTCGGGCTGATGGCGTACGACCCGGCGTACACGAACACGGCCTCGTGCCGCAGCTCGATCACCTACGTCGACGGGGATGCCGGCATCCTGCAGCATCGCGGTATCCCAATCGAGCAGCTGTGCGAGCACTCCAGCTACCTGGAGGTCGCCTATCTGCTGATCAACGGCAGGCTCCCGACGCAGGCCGAGCTGACGGGCTGGGTGGACGAGATCACGATCCACACGTTCGTGCACGAGAACGTTAAGGACTTCATGCAGGGCTTCCGCTACGACGCCAACCCGATGGGCATGCTCGTGGCCTCCGTGGGCGCGCTGTCGACGTTCTACCCGGACGCCAACAAGATCCACGAGGAGCGCGTCCGCGCGATGCAGATCATCCGGCTGCTGGCGAAGATGCCTACGCTGGCCGCGTTCGCGTTCCGCCACAACATGGGCCAACCGTACGTGTATCCCGACAACGACCTCAACTACGCCGGCAACTTCCTCGGGATGATGTACAAAATGACCGAGCTCAAATACGAGCCCGATCCTCGTCTGGAGCGCGCGTTGGACGTGCTGTTCATCCTGCACGCCGACCACGAACAGAACGCCTCCACCAGCGCCGTGCGCTCGGTCGGCTCCACCCAAGTCGACCCCTACTCTGCCGTCGCCGCCGGCGTGGCCGCACTGTACGGACCGCTGCACGGCGGCGCCAACGAGCAGGCGCTGCGCATGCTCGAACGGATCGAGAAGGTCGAGAACATCCCGGACTTCCTCGAGGGCGTCAAGGCCGGCAACGAGCGCCTGATGGGCTTCGGTCACCGCGTCTACAAGAACTACGACCCGCGCGCGCGGATCATCCGCAAATACCTCGACGACGTATTCGAGGTGCGCGGCAAGAGTCCGCTGCTGGACGTCGCCACCGAGCTCGAGAAGCGCGCACTCGACGACGACTACTTCACCTCGCGCAAGCTCTACCCCAACGTGGACTTCTACTCTGGCCTGATCTACGAGGCGCTGGGGCTACCCGTGGCGATGTTCCCGGTGATGTTCGCGATCGGACGCACGAGCGGCTGGATCGCGCAGTGGAAGGAGATGGTCGAGGACTCCGAGCAGAAGATCGCCCGCCCGCGGCAGATCTACACCGGCGAGCGCGACATCGACTACGTGCCCGCCGCCCAGCGGGGCTGAGGGCGACCGCAACCGCAAGTACCTGCCCGTCGCGCAGCGCGGCCGAGGGTTACAGCACAAGCGTGGCGCCATTACGGCGTAGCCACTCGCGATCCTCGCGCCAGTGGGGCCAGCGGCGCTCGACAAGCGCCCAGAACCGAGGCGAGTGGTCGAGGATCTCCAGATGGCAGACCTCGTGCCAGACGACGTAGTCGAGCACGCTCTCGGGCGCCATCAGGAGGCGCCAGTTGAAGCTCATCCGCCCTTTCGCCGAGCACGAGGCCCAGCGCGAGCGCTGGGCGCGGATCGAGAGGCCGCTGTAGGGGGTGCCCGCCAGCGCCGTCGCGCGATCCAGCCGCTCCGCGATCTCCGCGCGGGCGGCACGGCGGTAGAAGCGCTCGAGCGCCGGCCGCGGATCGTCCGCCGGCACCAGCAGCCGCGCGCCGCGGCGATGCACGCGTGTGCGTCCCGGCTGCGCGACCAGCGCCAGCGGCTCGCCCAGGTAGGGAACCGTGGCACCGCGCTCGGCGATGCGCGCGAGCGTCTGGTGGGCCTCGTGCAGCCGCCGCTCGATCCACGGACGCAGCTCCTGCACAGCCGCGACGGCCGCCCGCTCGGAGGCACGCGCGGGGAGCACCACCTCGACACCGGTGTGGGCGTGCACGTTGACCCGCACCCTGCGCGCGCGGGTGGAGCGGCGGATCGTGTAGGGGATCTCGCTCATCCGCAGAAGGGTACGCAAGCCGCCGGGTGCATAATCCGAGCCGCTATGCCCCGTTCGATCGTGAAGCTCCCCGGCGAGGTGCGCCCGCCATACGAGGTGTACCTCAACGGCGTGCGCCAGGAGCTGGGCACGAACTACATCGTGCGCGCCGGAGCGCTCGTGTTCGAGCAGGAGCTGCGCAAGGACCACATCAGCGGCTGGCGCTGGCTGCTGGGCGCCTGGGGCGTCGGCACCTACCGTCAGAACGACTCCGTGGACGTTCGCTACGAGGCCGCCGACGGCTCGCCACGCGTGGCGGAGGGACTGGAGATCGAGCCTGGGTGAGTGGTGTGCTGCCACGGCCTCGCCAGCTTCAGCGCGCTAAGGATCGCACGCGTCGCGGGGGAGCGGTTGAGCGTGTAGAAGTGGATCCCGGGGGCACCGCCGGCGAGCAGCTCGGCACACTGCAGCGCGGCGTAGGCGACGCCGAAGTCGAGCACCGCCTCGGGGTCTTCCCCGCGCGCGTGCAGCTCACGACGCAGGCCGTCGGGGATCGAGGAGCCGCACATGCTGGCCATACGCTCAACCTGGCCGACGCGCGTGATCGGCATGATGCCCGGGATGATCGGCACCTCGATCCCTGCCGCGCGTGCACGCGCGATGAAGTCGAAGTACAGGGCGTTGTCGAAGAACAGCTGCGTGATCAGGAAGTCCACGCCCGCGCGCACCTTCTCGCCGAGGCGTTCGAGGTCGGCCTCGGGGCTCACCGCGTGGATGTGGGTCTCGGGAAAGCAGGCAGCGCCGATCGCGAACGGGTAGCCGCCAGCGATCAGCTCGACCAGCTCGCGCGAGTACTCGAGACCCCCCTCCGTCTTCGTCCACGCCTCCTCACCCGCCGGTGGATCGCCGCGCAGCGCGAGCACGTTATCGATGCCCGCCTCCCGCATCTCGGCGAGCGTCGCCCGTAGCTCCGGCACGGTCGCGCCCACGCACGTGAAGTGCGCCATCGCCTCCAGGCCGTACTCCTCGCGAATCCGCTTGACTATCTCGATCGTCTTCTCCCTGGTGGAGCCGCCCGCGCCGTAGGTGACCGACACGAACGCGGGGTCGAGCGTCTTCAGCTCCCCGAGCGCCGCATACAGGTTGCGCTCGCCCAGCTCGGTTTTGGGGGGGAAGAACTCGAAGGAGAAGACGGGGCCGTCGTTGTGTAGCAGCGTGTCGATGCGCATGACCCCTCAGTTTGCCAGCCGGCGCCACCTCGACCCCACGGCGCACCTTCCGGGCCAACCCGCGCTCACCGCTCGGCCGCCCACCGCTCCGGCTCCCCCTCGATCCGCCGCGCCCGCCCCGTGACCTCCAGGTGGGTGAGGAACGCGAGCGTCTCGGTGAGCAGCCACGGTGCCGTATTGGGCGAGAACGGCACCTCGTAGAGCACCTCCGGCACGACTTCGAAGGCGGTGCGCGGCTGCGCGGAGATCACCTCCAGCACGCGCTCGGTGCGCTCGCGCACCAGCTCGCGGTTGCCTTCGATGTGGGCGTGGACGTCGGCGAACGTACGCCCGTGCCCCGGCAGACAGAGACGCGCGCCGAGTCGCTCCACGGCATCCAGAGAGCTCACGAATTCGCCGACCGGGTCGGGCGAGTAGCCGTAGTCGAAGAACAGCGAGATGCGCCCCAACAAGTGGTCACCGGAGATCAGCAGGCGCCGCTCGGGCTGGAACAGGCAGACGTGCGAAGGGGCATGTCCGGGCGTCTCGTGCACCGTCCACGAGCCGAGGTCGGTGGCAACCGTGACGCCTGGCAGCAGCGCCCGGTCGGGCTCGATCACCGCGGCGATCCCCGAGTCGTGCTCGCCCCGCTCGGCCGCATAGCGGCGCAGCGGCTCCTCAGGCACCCCGCTCTGGCGCGCCACTTCCAGGCGGCGCGCGATCGCCGCGTCGGTGTCCTGCGCCCACTGCAACATGTGCTGGTAGTTGGGGTGCATCCACAGCTCGCAGCCGGTGCGCTCCACGATCGTGGCGGCCTGCCCATAGTGGTCCGAGTGAGCATGCGTGCACACCACGAGGCGGATGTCCTCCACGCGCAGCCCGCACATCGCCAGCGCCCGTTCGAGGTTGGCGAAGGAGCCCTTTTCGTGCATCCCCGTGTCGAACAGCACGACCCCATCGCCGGCGCTTACCGCCCACGCGTTGCCGTGGGGAACACCCGGCCACGGCAGCGGCAGGCGCAGGCGGAAGACGCCTGGGAGGATCCGTTCGCCTCGGCCCAGCTCGCGCCGGCTCGCCGCCCTGTGGTCGGTCGGTGTGCGATCGCTCGTCTCGGCCACCGCAGGGAGCCTATTGGGATCGGCCAGCCTTCGACGCTCTCTCCTGCAGCAGGGTCGCAGTTCAGCCCGTCGGCCCACGCTTCGATGCAGTAAGCCTGCTCTCCATCCGTAATTCAAACTGCCTAGACTGAACCCTGCCCGCCGGATTCGCCCAACAGCATTCGCCCAAAGGAGTACCAGACCCATGGCTGAGGAGCGTGCAGCAACCGCAGCAGAGCAGGCCGCCACCCGAGTGCACGAGGCCGCCGCCAACATCCACCCAACCGCCACGCCCAGGGAGCGCATTTCGGGGGAGCGCAATGGGACGAGCGAAGCGGAGACGGTGGCGCGCCGCTACTTCGAGGCGATCAACGCCCACGACCTCGACGCCGCCGTGGCACTGTGGGCGGTGGGGGGACGCGAGCACGTGCGCGGGCAGATCGACGCCGCGGCCCCCGAGGGTGTGCGGTCATTCATCGGCGACATGCTGGGGGCGATGCCCGATGTGCGCTTCGAGATCATGAGCACCACCACCGAAGGCGAGCGCTGCGCGTTGCAGTGGCGGCTGACCGGCACGTTCGTGGGCCCGGGAACCTTCAACGGGCTGACCCCGACCGGCCACCCGCTGACGTTCGAAGGCGTCGATCTGCTGACGGTTCGCGACGGGTTGGTACAGAGCAACGACGCCTTCGCCGACACGCTGGCGGTGCCACGCCAGATCGGGATGATGCCGCCCCAGGGCTCTCCCGCGGAGCAGCGGATGATGGGCGCGTTCAACGTCAAAACGCGCGTGACCGGACGAATGCTCGCCGAGCCCGAGCTTGTGGCCGAGGGGGTGTGGGTGGTGCAGGGCCAGCCGGGTCGCTGCAACGTGTATCTGATCGAGGACGAGGGCGGCGTCACGCTGTTCGACGCGGGCGCGCGCACGATGGTGCGCTCGGTCGCCGCCGCGGGCGCCAAGCTCGGGGGCATCCGCCGCGTGGTGCTCGGCAGCGGCCACACCGACCACCGCGGTACCGCGCCGGCGCTGGGGGTGCCTGTGTACTGTCACCCCGACGAGGTCCAGGACGCCGAAGGCAGCGGCGGCTTTCGCTACTGGCCGGAGGGCCTGGCCGGCCTGCCGACCCCCCACCGCCAGATTCAGCGCGTGCTGCACCGCTTCGTGTGGGACGGGGGTCCGGTGGAGATCGCGGGCACCGTCAAGGAGGGTGACGAGGTGGCGGGCTTCCGCGTGATCGAGCTCCCCGGCAACGCCCCTGGGCTGATCGGGCTGTGGCGCGAGTCCGACCGGTTGGCGCTCACGAGCGACACCTTCTACACCCTCGAAATGTGGGGTCGGGACTGCCCGCCGAAAGTGCCCTTCGAGGTGTACAGCTACGACACCGAGCAGGCCCGCGCCAGCATCCGCAAGCTGGCGGCCCTGGAGCCCGCCGCGGCGTGGCCCGGCCACGCCAAGCCGGCGACGGGCGACGTGCGCGGGCAGCTGGAACGGGCGGCCAACGCCACATGAGGTAACCCGTCGCCCGCCCGCGGCGTGGGGATACCCTTGGGCGTCGCCCGCCCGCGGCGTGGGGATACCCTTGGGCGTCGCCCGCCCGCGGCGTGGGGATACCCTTCGGCGGTGGCGAAACGCAAGCCCAAGCAGCAGCCGCAGCGACTGAAGGCGCCGAGCAGCGACTACACCGACGCGGAGGGCAACGTGCTGACGCTGCGCGGCGCGATGACGCCGGCCACGCGGGTCAAGTACGCCGAAACCCTGACGGGCGAGGACGCGCGGGCGGCAAGCACGCGCGAGGACACCTGGCAGCGGGCGGTGGAGCTGCTGTTCGAGCACCTCGCGGTGCGCTGGACGATCGCCGGCGCGCCGCCGATCGAGCGCCCGCGGGAGCTGCTGGAGCGCTTCCGGGCCGCGAGCCCCGCAGAGCGCACTTGGGTGCGCGAGTCGCTGCGCGAGCATTGCGCTGAGAATTTCCCTGAGCTGAGGGCACCCTAGCCTCGGGGGAGGACCCGCGTGTGCACATATAAAAAATCAAAAGCCCGATAGCCATAGCGCACACCCTTTAAAGAGTTCATAACAACACCCGCCACCCACCACCGGCCCCTCCCTCTCCGCAGCAGCACGAAAATTTGGTTGGAGGTGCCGTGGGGGTCAGCCCCGACCGCTACCGTGCGTGCGGACATGCGCCGCACGAAGATCGTCGCCACCATCGGCCCCGCCTCGCGCGAGCCGGAGACCCTGCTGCAAATGGTCAACGCCGGGATGGACGTGGCGCGGCTGAACTACTCGCACGGGACGCTGGAGGAGCACGCGGAGACCGTGAGGCGCGTGCGCGACGCGGCAGGCAGGGCAGGGCGGCCGGTGGCGATCCTGCAGGACCTGCCCGGCCCGAAGCTACGCATCGGCCCGCTGCGCGAAGACGTGGTTGAGCTGAAGCCGGGAGACGTGGTGACCTTCATCTGCGGCGCGGACGGCGGGGGGGACGAAGAGGGTGGTGATGCCCAGCACATGACCATCTCCTGGCCGGGCCTTGCCGAAGCGCTGACGCAGGGAGACGTGATCTACCTGGCGGACGGATCAGTGCGGCTGCGGGTGCTGGAGACGCGCGCCAGCCTGCAGGAGGTGGAAACCGAAGTTCAGGCCGGCGGCGCCGTGGCATCCCGCCAGGGCCTCAACATCCCCGGCCCAGTGGACATGCTGCCAGCGGTGCCGAAGGAGGACCTGGAGCTGCTGCGCCACGGCGAGTCGATCGGAGTGGACATGGTGGCGCTGTCGTTCGTGCGCCGCCCGGAGGACATCGAGCAGGTGCGCGAGCACACGCGGCTGCCGCTGATCGCGAAGATGGAGAAGCCGCAGGCGGTCGAGCGCGCCGATGAGATTCTCAGGGCGGCCGACTGCGTGATGGTCGCCCGCGGAGACCTCGGCATCGAGCTGCCGATCGAGCGGGTGCCGATCGTGCAGAAGGAGCTGCTGCGCCTCGCGGGGTGGCTGGCGCGGCCGTCGATCACCGCCACACAAATGCTCGACTCGATGGTCACCTCCTCGCGCCCGACGCGCGCGGAGGTCGCCGACGTGGCCAACGCGATCCTCGACGGCACCGACGCGGTGATGCTTTCGCAGGAGACCGCGATCGGCGCCTACCCGGTCGAGGCGATCGCAATGATGGCGTCCGTGGCCGAACAGGCCGAGGCGATCGCGCCCTACGAGGAGTGGAACGCCTCGCGGGTCAGGCGCACCGAAGCCGACCCCGCGTACACGCTGGCGCACAGCCTGTGCATCGCGGTGCGCGAGCTGGGCCTGGCCGCACTGGTCGTGCCGACGCTCTCCGGTCGCTCCGCCCGCCTGGTGTCAGCGCACCGCCCGACGGTGCCGATCTACGCGCTCTCCCCCGGCCGCGAGACGGTGCGCCGCTGCGGGCTGATGTGGGGCGTGCAGGCCGCCTCGATCCGCCGCCACGAGACGACCGAGGAACTGATCGCCGAATCGGCCAAGCGCGTGGTCGAGCTCGGCTGGTGCAAGAAGGGCCAGCGCGTGGGCATCACTGCGGGCCTGCCGAGCGGGCGGCCGGGGACTACGAGCCTCGTGCAGATTCAGGTGCTGTGATCAACTCCCCATTCGCCTCCCTTTTATTCCCCATTCGCCCGCCATAGAATTCCCCATTTGTCCAAGCACCGCGATATTCTGTATGCATGCCCACACCCCTCATCGAGCGGCATATCAGGCCCACTGTCGTCGAGGCTCTCACAGAAGCGAGAGCGGTATGCCTCCTGGGGGCACGGCAGGCGGGCAAAAGCACCCTCGTTCGCGCGATCGCCGATCGCGAGCACCCAGCGGAATACTTGACGCTGGACGATGAGGCCACCCGTCGCTCAGCGCGGGAGGACCCGACCGGGTTCATAGCCAACGTGTCGGGCTCAGCCGTGATCGATGAGGTTCAGCGGGCACCCGACCTGATGCTGGCCATCAAGGAGCGCCTCGACACGAACAACGAGCGCGGGCAGTTCCGAGAGCCCAGCCGCGCTCTTCCACTATCGCGACAAGCAGCAGCGCGAGGTCGACGTCGTCCTCGAGCAGGGCAGCGGCGAGATCGCCGGAGTCGAGATCAAGACAGCTGCCGGCGTTCAACCAAGCGACTTCGCCGGCCTCCGCCACTTGCGTGACAAGCTCGGCGCCGGCTTCAAGGCTGGCGTCGTGCTTTATACCGGCAAGCGAACTCTGAGCTTTGGCGACCGCCTCACGGCGGTGCCGCTGTGCGGGCTGTGGGCATAGCATCGCAGCGTCGCGCAGATCTCAAGGCGCGCGACCTTGACGCGGCGCCGAGCCCACCACTGCGCGACTCTGCCGGGGCCGCCCCTTGGTGGCCAAGCCCTTCGCTCAGCTCGCCGCGCCGACCCCGCCACGCGCGTAGAACTCGGCCTCTTCGCGCCCCAGCTCGGTGACGGGCGGATCGCCGTAGATCCACTCGCGGGCGATCCTGTGCCAGTTGGCAGTCGCGCGCAGCTGCGAGAGCACCGCCAGCGTCAGCATCTCCATGCGCCGGCCGAAGAGATGCTCGGCGCGCATGTCCTGGTGGCGCATGTGGCGGAAGTGGCTGGAGCGCGGGTCGGAGCTCTCGATCATCACCTCGGTGGCGATCTCCGGCGTGAGCGCGAACACCGCGTCGGTCGTATACCAGCCGATCCCGTCCTCGATGAACGACAACAGCTCCTCGGGGTCGACGCGCTCGGGCTGGGGCAGGAAGCCCGACTGCGCCAGCAGCTCGTGCAGCGCCGGGGCGTCGTGCTCGATCACCGCGCGCTGCGCGGCCAGCTCCAGTTCCACCGGCGGCGGGTCGAGGCGCTTGAAGAGGCCGAAGTCGAGGAACGCCACGCGCCCGTCGCCCAGCAGCAGGAAGTTGCCCGGGTGGGGGTCGCCGGAGAACTGGTGGTGGCGGTAGAGGCAGCCGAGGAAGAAGCGGAACACGATCTCCCCGATACGGTCGCGCTGGACCTGCGGGTAGCCCTTCAGCTCCTCAAAGCCCACCCCCTGCACGAGCTCAGTCACGAGCACGCGCTCGCGCGAGAGCTCGGTGACCACGTCGGGGATCTTGATGAACGGGTGCCCGTTGAAGATGCGCCCCAGCGAGCGCTGGTTCTGGGCCTCCAGCTCGTAGTCGAGCTCCTCCCCGATCCGCTCCCTGATCTCCCGCGCCACGGCGCGCACGTCCAGCTGCGGGGTCATCCGCTTGAGCAGGCGCATAATCATCTCCAGGTTCTGCATGTCGGCGCGCACCGCCGCCGCGACCCCGGGGTACTGGACCTTCACGGCGACCTCGCGGCCGTCTTCGCGCAGCTGCGCGCGGTACACCTGTCCGATCGAGGCTGCCGCGATCGGCTGCTCGTCGAAGGATGCGAACACCGCGGGGATCCGCTCTTCGAGGTCGTCCTCGATCACCTTGCGCATCTGCTTGAACGACACCGTGGGCGCCGCATCGCGCAGCTTCGCCAGCTCGTGCTGGAATTCCTCGCGGTACTCCTCCGGCACGAGGCCGACGTCCAGGAAGGACATCACCTGGCCGAGCTTCATCGCCGCGCCCTTCATCGTGCCCAGCACCGACACGATCTGCTTGGCGGTCTCGACCTGACGGCGCGCCAGCGCCTCCTGGCTGGCCTGCTCGCCGCGCGTCACATTGGCCGCGCGCGTGCCGAACTGCTTCACGGTCTCGGTCGCCGCCAGTTTCCCGACCGTCGCCGTGCGGCGCACTCTCGATGTCGGGACGTTCTTCTCGCGGGCCACACCACCATCTTATGGGCGGCCGGCTGCTACCCCAGACGGTGGACCTGCGAGCCGGGCACAATGTCGTCCGAGCCGTCCGGCCAGCGCACCCACGCCTTGTGGCCCCCGTCATAGTCGCCGCACAGGAGCACCAGCGTCGCGGGCTCGCCGAGCGCGGTGCAGCGGTCTGAGCCCTCGCCGTCCAGGCCGCGCCACACACGGATGAACGGGTTGTGCTCCCACTCCTCGGCGACCGAGGTGGGGTCGGCGTGGCCGGGGTGGATGACCGTCTCCTGCGGCAGCTCCATCAGCGTGCCCATGATCGAGTCCTTCAGGTCGGTGTACGTGGTGTGGCCGGGGGCACGCACCCCACCGACCGAGCCGCGGAAGAGCGTGTCCCCCGTGAACACCGCCCCTTCCCGACCCGTGAACCCCCCCGGCGCGGTCGTCGAGGAGGGACGCACCTGCCCGTCGGGCACGCACACCGCGAACGACAGCATCCCCGCCGTGTGCCCCGGCGTCAGCAGCGGGCGCACCTCGAGCGTCCCGAAGTGCAGCGCCTGCCCCGGCTCGACGATGCCCGTCGCCACACCCTCCGCCAGTAGCTCCCGCTCGACCGGGTGGATCACGACCTCGAGCTTCGGCCAGCGCTCACGCAGCGCCCCCACCTCGCTGACGTGGTCGAAGTGGTGGTGGGTGAGGAGCACGTGCGTGGGCGTCACCTCCAGGCGCTCGGCCGCCTCGATCAGCGGCCCCACCGGCCCACCCGCATCGACGAAGAACGCGGGCCCACCCTGCCCGTCGCACACCAGATAGGTGTTCGACAGGAACTGCGGATGCGTTGCACGCTCAACTATCACGCCGCGTCCATCCCAAAATCATCGGGCCATCCTTGCACGAAGCGGCGCGCGGGGGAGGTGCCACCAACCGCGGCGCCGACACGCGCGACCACCCGGGGCGAGCCAGCCCATACACTGACGCCCATGGCCCTCATCCACACCTGCTACCGCATCACCGACATCGACCGCTCGATCGCCTTTTACAATGCGCTCGGCTTCGAGGAGGTCGGGCGCATCCCGATCAAAGACGAGGCGATCAACGTGTTCATGAACCAGCCCGGCGACGGCGACATGCCACGGCTGGAGTTGACCTGCAACTTCGGCGTGGACAGCTACGACCTCGGCACCGCGTACGGGCACATCGCAATCACCGCCGACGACCTCGACGCGACACTTGCCAAGCTTGCCGAGCAGGGCATCGAGCCCGAGAAGCCCCCGTACAGCGTCCGTGAGGGCGGCTCGCGGCTGTGCTTCGTGCGCGACCCCGATGGTTATCGCGTCGAGATTTTGGAGATGGGCTGAATCTTCAGCAATACAGCCTGATTCTGGTGCTTCGTGCGATAGTCGTCTCGCTGGCGCCGACGCAACCATCGGCGCTCGGCAGCAGCTACCGAGCGTAGATCGCGGGGCGGTAGCGCGGCTCCGGGATCGGCTTGCCCGCCTCGCGCGCTACAGAGAGCCAGGCCTCCTTGGCGCGCTCTACCTCCGCCAGGGCCTGCTCGGGACTTGCGCCAAGCGCCGAACACGCCTCCAGGTCAGGGATGTCGGCTACATAGGCGGCATCTTCGTCGCTGTAGAAGACGTTGATGTGGTAGTCGCTCACGGCCGATCCTCTAATCTCAGATCGTAGCGCTCCACCAGTCTCATCAGTTGGCGCACCTGGTAGGGCTTTGGCCTGTCCGCGAACCGATTGGAGATTGATGAGCTGCGGAATGTCCGGATGCGCGAAGACGTGGTGGCTGCCGCTGACGCGACGCAATTCGAAGCCGAGTGCTTCGGCCAAGCCGCACAGGTCGTCGAAGGCCACGTTGGCCACCGCCCCGCGCGCCAGGCGGACAAGGAGCTTGCGCTCATCCATGCGAGCACGGTAGTCACCGCTTGGGACGGGACGCTCGCCCGCCACACCCCGGCCTGCGCGCCGTGAGTTGCAAACCGTCAACCAACTCGATGGGTACAGAGTCGAGATTCTTGAGATGTAGAGACGTTCGGATACAAAAAGGTCTGAGAGCCCGTCGGACTGGGATCGAGGATTACTCTCGCGCAGCCGCGAATACCGTCCCCGTCGAGCGGTAGAACTGGGGGATGGCTGAATCGATCGAGCAGTTCAGCTTCGAATTGACCGCCAGCGCGCTGGCGGAGCAGGAGCGCGCCCTCACGGGGCTGCGGGCCCGTGCCGGGACGGTGCTTGCAGCGGCTTCCATCGCAGGCTCATTCTTTGGCGCCAAGACCAGCCACGGCTCCCTAGATGATTGATTCCACGGGGAAGCCCGTGTTTTTTGGGGGTTTTTGAGCAGCAGGGTCGAAGTCGGCGGTGCTCTGATGCATCGCCGACCAAAGGGGGCCTCGATGGACGCCGACCTCGACCTGCTGCTCACTGCCGTTTATGTCACGGCTGACGATCTCCTGCCTTGCAAGCCGGGGAACGCCAAACGAAGCCTCACAGACGCGGAGGTCGTCACGCTCTGCGTCGCGCAAGCGATCATGGGCATACCGTCGGACCGGCGGTTCCTCGCTGTCGCTTCCAAGCATTTGCGCCACTTGTTCCCGAGGATCCCTGGGCAGGCCGGCTACTACAAGCGCCGTCGGCGTTTGGTTGACACGCTGGAGTGGCTGATGGGCGTATTCGCTAGCCAGAGCCCCGGGATCGAAGACGACCTGCTGCTCATAGACTCCACGCCGGTGGAGTGCGCCAGAAGCCGTGAGACGGTCAAGCGCTCGCAGCTCGCCGATGCCGCCGACTACGGATATTGCGCCAGTCACAGCCGGTTCTTTTGGGGTTTCCGACTGCACGCCCTGTGCTCCCCGGACGGCACTCCGAGAGCGATCGCCTTGACGTCCCCCAAGCTCGATGAGCGTGAGGTCGCTCTCAAGCTGCTCGCCCGCGCGAAGCGACGGGGTGGAGAGACGGTGATCGCCGACAAGAGCTACGCCGGACGTGAGTTCGCTACCAAGGCCCGCGAACTCGACGCCACGATCGTCCGGCCGCGCCGAAAAGACGAGCCTGGACGCGGACCACACCTCGCCCCGATCCACCAAAGGATCGAGTCGATCTTCTGGACCTGCAAGGACATCCTCACGCTCGAGCGCCACGGAGCCAGAACCCTGCCCGGCCTCAGAGAGCGCATCCTTCAACGCCTCCTCACCCTCACCGCAGCGATCACACTCAACCACCAACTCGGACGACCAAGCCGCGCACTCGTCAACTACACCGCCTAAAACCGTGGAATCAACCATCTAGGTGTCTGGGGAGTCATTGCCATGATCGCCTTCGCCCTATGCGTGGGGAGTGCCGTGTGGGTGCTCATGCCCCATGCATTTGTGTTTGCCTTCCGAGGAGAGGCACTGCTGGCCGAGAGCGACCACCGAGGCGTTTCCAACGTGACGGAGGCCTACCGCACCGCAGGCATTTGGGTCGAACCGCACCTTGAGATCAATCGCAGCAAGATCGCTGGCCTCTCGAGCTGGCTCGCGGTGAGTTGTGTGCTGCTCGCCGCCGAGGTCATCCTATGGACGCTCAGCCTCATAGGCTAACCTGAGCTCATGGCGGACAAGCCTCCACAGACCACCACGCCCCAAGGCCCGCTCAAGCCCCGGCCACCTGCACAACTCCCGGTTACCGCCCCCCCCGGCTTCGCCTCCCTGAGAAGCGGGGCGGCTTGCTGAGCGGCAGTCGCAGCTGACGGTCCGCGAACGGCCCACCTAGTGCAGCGTTCCGGCCTGCGAGCTGAGTTGCAAACCGATCACGACCCCTGGAGACCTTCTGGCTTCGCCCTCCCCAAGACGCGCAAACCACCAGCGATAGATGGACCTCGTGTCGTCATGTGAATTGCAAATCGACCACTACCCCGATGGTACAGAGTCGAGATTCTTGAGATGTAGAGAGGCTTGACGTATCGAAGAGCTGATTCTGGTGGAATCGAGTTCATCGATAACCGAAGCCAGTTGGTGTCTTGACATGGTATGCTGGCATACGTGGTACGCACGACGGTAAAGATCCCTGAGGAGCTCGACGAGCGGCTGCGACACGAGGCGAGACGCCGCGGCAGCACCATCTCAGACGTCACGCGCTCGGCACTCGAAGCCCACCTACGAGGTGGACGTCGACAACTGCGAGCCGCTGCCGCCGGCCACAGCGGCAACACGGACATCTCCGAGCGGATCGAGCAAATCATCAGCGCGGAGCTGGGCGATAGCGCTCATCATTGACGCTGGGCCACTCTACGCCTATGTGGACGGCGACGACGCTCATCATGAGACGTGCCTTGAGTTGCTGGAGACTCATCCTGGTCCCCTGATCGTCCCGACCCTCGTCATTACCGAGGTCGCGTACTTGATCGCAAGTCGTCTCGGCTGGCAGGCCGAGACTCGATTCCTCGGCGACCTCGCGGCCGGCGAGATGAGCCTGGAGCCGGTCGACCCGAAGGACATCCTGCGCATCGCAGAGCTGGTCGCCCGCTACCACGACCTTCCCCTCGGCACCGTCGACGCATCAGTCATCGCTGCCGCCGAGCGCCTTGGTGTGACCGCAGTGGCGACACTCGATCTCCGCCACTTCACCGTGGTACGCCCGCGCCACGTTGAGGCGTTCCACCTCCTCCCCGGCCGCGCCTGATTCCCATCTTCCCTCTTCTGGCTTCGCCCTCCCCACGACGCGCAAACCACCAGCGATAGATGGATTTCGTGTCGTGCGTGAGTTGCAAACCGACCACTACCTTGACGGCTATCGCGTCGAGATATTGGAGATGGGCGCATAGCGCGCCCCACACCCCGGTTCGGCCGGGCGAAGCGACGGGTTGTTGTTGACGCGCCGAAGCCACGGATCGTGCGCTAGCGTCCAGACATGGGCAACGAGATCATCACCGTAGGCGCGCTGAGCGTCCACTTCCTGATCGAGGCGGCAGACTCGAACGGGACTGCGTCGGTGTTCGAGTGCTATGTACCCGCGAACGCGAGGATGCCGGCGCCGCACAGCCACGACGGCTTCGAGGAGACGATCTACGGGCTCGAAGGTGTTTCGACGTGGACGATCGACGGAGAGACGGTCGAGATCGGTCCAGGCGAGGGGGTCTGCGTGTTGCGCGGGCAGATCCACGGATTTGCCAACCGCGGCAGCGACGATGCGAAGTTCCTCGCGATCGCGACCCCCGCCGTCTTCGGATCTTCCTACTTCCGCGAGGTCGGCGAGGTGATTGCCGCTTCGTCCGGTGGCCGCCGGATCTGGCTGCGATCGGCGAGGTGATGCGCCGCCACGGCCTCACGCCGGCCACGCCGGGCGCTGCCTGAGCGCGACCGAGGGCAGCAGAGGTGAGTTGCAAACCGTCCAGCACCTCGACGGGTATCGCGTTGAGATTTTGGAGATGGGCTGAACACCTTCGATCGGCGTGTCGCCAGCCGCTTGCTGCAGGTGGAGTTGCGACGTGTGGGTCTTCGCAAGGATTGTCTTCACGATGCCGACGAGCTGTTGACAGACGTGTCGTTGATCCCCCTGGACGAGGAGATCCTCGCGGCCGCCGAGACCGTCCTTCCATCCACGGTCGCCACGCTCGACGCCATCCACCTCGCCACAGCCGTGAAACTGGCGAGCACCCACGGGCTGGACGCCGTGATGACCTACGACAAACGCCTTGCCGACGGGGCACGACAGCATGGCCTGGCGGTGTTGTCCCCGAGCTGACATCCCGGTGGCGATAGCCTCGCGTCTATGGAACTGGGCCTCGCCACCTTCGCCGACCTGCCGCTCGGGGCAGACGCGCCCCATGCGGCACAGCGGCTGCGGGAGCTGCTCGAGGAGATCGAGCTGGCCGACCAGCTTGGGCTCGAAGTGTTCGGGGTTGGCGAGCACCATCGGCCCGACTATGCCGTGTCCGCGCCGCCGATCGCACTGGCTGCCGCAGCGACGCGTACGCAGAAGATCCGCCTGAGCAGCGCCGTCACGGTGCTCAGCTCGGCCGATCCGGTGAGGGTGTTTCAGGACTTCGCCACGCTCGACCTGATCTCGGGGGGACGCGCGGAGATCATGGCTGGTAGGGGGTCCTTCACAGAGTCGTTCCCGCTGTACGGCTTCGACCTCGACGACTACGACGAGCTGTTTGCGGAGAAGCTCGAGCTGCTACTGGCGCTGCGCTCCTCCGAGCGCGTCACTTGGTCGGGGCGGCATCGGGCGGCCCTGCACGACGTGGGTGTGTATCCGCGCCCGCTGCAGCACCCGCTGCCGGTGTGGATCGCCGTGGGTGGGACACCCGCCTCGGTGGCGCGCGCGGGGATGCTGGGGCTGCCGTTGATGATCGCAATCATCGGTGGGCCGCCCGCGCGGTTTGTGCCGCTCGTCGATCTCTACCGCCGGGCCGTCGCGCAGGGTGGCGCGCTGGCAGACGCGAAGGAAGGTCAGGAAGACGCGGCCGCTCGTGCCGTCGCGCAGGGTGGCGCGCTGGCAGACGCGAAGGAAGGGCGGGAAGACGCGGCCACTCATGCCGTCGCGCAGGGTGGCGCGCTGGCGGACGCGAAGGAAGGGCGGGAAGACGCGGCCACTCATGCCGTCGCGCAGGGTGGCGCTCCCGTCGGACCTGCCGGGGGTGGCGCTCCCGCCGGACCCGCCGGACCCGCGGTGGGGATCAACTCACACACCTACCTCGCCCCCACCTCGCAGCGGGCGGCGGACGAGTACTTCCCCGCCTACTCGCAGGTGATGAACCGCATCGGGCGCGAGCGGGGCTGGCCGCCGATGTCCCGCGCACAGTTCGACGCCGCCTGCGGCCCGGAGGGGCATCTGCTGGTCGGGAGCCCCCAGCAGGTGGTGGAGAAGATCCTCGCCGAGCACGAGTTGTTCGAGCACGACCGCTTCCTCGCGCAGGTGAGCATCGGGGCGCTGCCGCATGAGCGGGCGATGCGCGCGATCGAGCTGTTTGGCAGCGAGGTCGCGCCGACCGTGCGCGAGGCGCTTGCCGGCCGCGACGGCAGCTCCGCCGGCGACAGCCCCGGCGGCCCCAACAGCCCCGGCGGCCCCGACGGCGCATCGACCGACACCGCGCCGGGTGCGTCGATCGATCCGGGCGCCGACGCCGGCTGACCGCCAGCCCTAAGCAGTAACGGGGCGCAGCTGCTCGACGCCGTCGAGCAGCTGCCAGTTTCCATCCAGCGCCGCTTGGGCACACGCGAGCATGCGCTCGCCGGCAGCAGCGCGCTCCTCCGCGTTGGTGGGCAGCAGCTCCTCGATCAGCTCGCGCGCCTGGCGGGCGTGCTCCACGTCGAGCTTGGCGTGCAGCGTGAAGTAGGCCGCTCCCGGGGAGTCCTCCGGCACGCCGTAGTGGGTCGCCAGGCCCTCCAGCTTGGTGGTGGAGATCGCCGGCTGGCTGGCCTCCACGGTGTACAGCACCGCCAGGTGCTCCAGCAGGTCTTCCCCCGCCGCCCATGCCTGCGCGCATGTCCGCGTCTGCGCCAGCGGCTCGGCGCTGTAACCCAGCGGCTCGATGCTGGCGCCCAGCGGCTCCGAGCCGACGCCCGCGCCGCGCTGTGGGCGTCGGTCTTCCAACCGCGGCTGCGCGTCCTCGAGGATGCCCACCGCACGCGCGAACTGCTCCCACAACTCCACGTGGCTCTCCTCCTCGGCGGCATGGCGGGCGAGGCCGGCGGCGTGCTCGGGGCCGGCCTGCTCCGCGGCCAGCCGCGAGGCATGCGCGAGCGCGCGCACCGCGTGGCCGTACTCGCCGGCGTACAGCTCCAGCTCGCCGTCCTGCAGTTCACCCGCACTCCAGCGCTGGTAGAAGGGGTGTTCGAGCACGTTGGTGCGCCTGCGCGCCTCGTCGAGCTGGGCGAAGATGTCCATCGCGGGTAATCCCCTTCCGTCGGCTTGTGTGGGTGGTGGTCGTTGCGGGTGGTCGTTTGCAGGGCGGCGTGTGGCGACGCGCTTGCAGCGCGGTAAGTCGCGGCCGCGCGTCCGGCCGCTGCATCGTACGCCCGCGACCGGTCGCCCGCGCTACGCTTCTGGCGAGCTATGGCGGACACCGGCAAGATCGCCAAGAACCTCGAGCGCTTTGCCCAGGCGGTGGCGGCGCACGACCGCGAGAACCCGACGCACACCGCGCACGGCATCGGCCTGGCCCACTTCGACATGGAGCGGTTGGGCCTCGAGGAGGGCGAGGAGATCCTGCCGGGGATCACGATCCATGCCGACAGCGGCGTCACCGGCAACTTCCGCGTGCTGTGCGACGGGCAGCACGACGAGGAGCGCGAGGAGTCCGAGGAAGAGGTCGTCGAGGCCGTCGCCACCCACGCGGTCCCCGCCGCGGCGCCGGGCGTGCTTCGGTTCAGGCCCTTCGGCGAGTAGGTCGCCCCCGCCCATCTGGTCTACGGCGAAAAAAAGCAATTGGATGGGGACCCCGCCCGCCGAGCGGGCGGGTCAGGATGGGCACGTTGTTGGGAGCGCCGCGCCTTTCGGCGAGTAGATCGCTCAGCCCACGGGGATCGGTGTCGTTCAGCCCACGGGGATAAGCGTCGCTCAGCGCACGGGGATCGGCGCGGGCACGCCCACCCGCTTGGCGATCATCCCCACCAGCCGCTCGATCGTCGGGCACTGCACGCCGTGGCGGGCCGCCGCGCGCAGCACCGCTCCGGGGATCGCGTCCAGCTCGGGAGGGCGACCAGCGGCGATGTCGCGCTGCATAGAGCTCCCCAGCGTGGGGTGCGCGGCGCTCAGTTCGCCCAGCGGGTCGGCCGCCTCGATGGCCGCTCCCTCGGCCGCCGCGACCGCACAGCCCTCCTCGATCGTGCCGACCAGCTCGGCGCGCAGCTCGGGCGTGGTGAGGATTTCGCCGAGCAGCCTGTCGAACGCGCTGGTGGTGCACGCCAGCGCGTTGAGGCGCACCAGCTTGCCCCACAGCACCTGCGGCTCGGACTCCTCCACGCGCGCGGGGATCCCCGCCTCCTCCAGCTTCGCCGCAAGCGCTTCCATCCCCGGCCGCGCCACCGGGTGCGCGGAGGCCATGTCGATGCGCAGGAAGGGGCTGGTGTGCACCACGACGCCCGGCTCGGGCCGGTCGGCCTCGACGCGGATCGTGCCCGCCACGACCGTCTGCTCACTGAAGCGCGCGCGCAGTAACGCCAGGTGGTCGAGGCCGTTGAGCAGCGGCAGCACCAGCGCGGGCGGGGCGGCGATGCGCTCCAGCCCCTCGTGCAGGCCGGTCGCCTTGGTCGCAACCACCAGTGCCTCCACCGGCTCCTCCAGGCACGTGACCACGCGGGGGTGGGCCACGAAGTCGCCGAGTCGCACGGAGCTCACCCGCAGGCCGCGCTCGGCGATCAGCTCCGCCGTGGACTCGCGCGCGACCAGGGTGACGGGAGAGCCGGCATGGTCGAGCGCACCCGCGACCAGACCGCCCACGCCACCGGGGCCGAGCACCGCGATCGTCATGGGGCATCCCTCCAGGCCCGTGCAGCCGCGGATCCCATGGAGGAGGTTGCCATCGCCGCTGGTCTCATCGCAGCCGATCCACCAGCCGCTCCGATCACGGTGAGCCAACCAGTCGCTGTACTCATCGCAGCCGATCCACCAGCCGCTCCGATCACGGTGAACCAACCAGTCGCTGTACTCATCGCAGCCGATCCACCAGCCACTCCGATCACGGTGAACCAACCAGTCGCTGTACTCATCGCAGCCGATCCACCAGCCACTCCGATCACGGTGAACCAACCAGTCGCTGTACTCATCGCAGCCGATCCACCAGCCGCTCCGATCACGGTGAGCCAACTAGTCGCTGTACTCATCGCAGCGGGTCCACCAGCACGCCGGGGTTCATGATGCCCTGCGGATCGACCGCCTTCTTCGCGCCGCTCAGCGCCGCAGCGAACGGCTCGGGGCGCTGGCGGTCATACCAGGGGCGGTGGTCGCGGCCGACCGCGTGGTGGTGGGTGATCGTGCCTCCCCCTTCGATGATCGCCTCCGATACCGCGCACTTGATCGCCGCCCACTGCTCTAGCTCCTCCCCGCGGCGACCTCTGGCGAGCACGGTGAAGTAGGGGGCCGGGCCGTCGGGGTAGACGTGCGTGAAGCGGCACGACACCCCGCCCGGCTGCGCCCCCACCTCGCGCATCGCCTGCTCGGCGGCCGCCGTCACCCGCTCGTGAAGGGCAGCGAAGCGCTCCCACGTGATCGCCGTCTCGAAGGTTTCGCTGATCGCGCCCATCGCCACGAACACGTCGCGCAGATAGGGGGCCGCCAGGAACGTTTCCCGCCAGGTGTTCACGACGTCGGGCCCACCATCGCCGCCACCCGCACCGCCACCCAATGAGCTCCTACCGCCGCTGCCGCCGCCACCCGCGCCGCCCCTCGAGCCACCTCCGCCACCACGGCCCACATCGCCACCTCGCGAGCCCGCACCACCGCCCCCCTCGTGGCCGCTCGCGCTGCTCCCGCCACGCTCCTTGGCCTCGCCCCCGTGCTCGCGGCAGATCTCCAGGGCCCGCTCCATCGGTGCGTCCACCGAGTGGTCGGTCGACTCGAAGCCCATCACCAGCAATGCGCTGCTGCCGTCGCCTGCCATCGTCATCTTCGCCTCGCGCTCGTCGATCAGGCGGCAGTTGGCGGGGTTCAGCCCCGACTGGCTGAGCTCGCGCACGCACTCCACGGCACGCGCGAAGTCGGCGAAGCTCACGCCCGCCGAGCGGCGGTGGGTGGGGCGCGGCTGCACGCGCACCCACGCCTCGGTGATGGCCCCGAGGATTCCCTCCGAGCCGGCCAGCATGCGGTCGGGGCTCACCCCCGCGCCCGAGCCCGGCAGCCGACGCGACTCCCACTCTCCCGTCGGCGTGATCGCGCGCACCGACTCCACGAAGTCCTCGATGTGCGTCCACACGGTGGCGAAGTGCCCCGCCGCGCGGGTGGCGATCCAGCCGCCCAGCGTCGCGAGCTCGAACGACTGCGGGAAGTGGCGCAGCGTCAGGCCGTGCTCGGCGAGCTGGCGCTCGAGCTCCGGCCCGCTCGCACCGGCCTGGATGCGCGCCGCGCGGGACACCGGATCGACCTCCAGCACGCGGTCCAACGCGCCCAGGTCGATACTCACCGCTCCGTTGTAGGAGGGCCCGACCTCGGGCCGTACGCCGCCGACCACGCTCGTGCCGCCGCCGTAGGGGATCGCCGCCACGCGCTGTGCCGCGCACCACTCCAGTAGCTGCTCGACCTCATGCTCCTCGCGCGGGTACGCCACAAAGTCCGGGGGATGCTCGAAGCTGCCGCGAAAACCCCTCACCACGTCGGCGTACGACTTGCCCCAGGCGTGCGAGGCGCGCGCGTGGGTGTCCTCTGCGCACAGCTCCGCCAGCGCGGCCGGTGGGGAGATCCGCGGGGTCGGCAGCTTCACGGCCTCGATCTCTACCGGGTCCTCCACCTCCACCCGCTCTCCCAGCCCCAGGTGCGTCGCCAGCCCGCCCGCCGCCGCGCGCACCTGCTCGGGGGAGAAGCGCTGGTCCTCATACCCCCAGCCCCAATGGTTGCGTCGGCGCTGGACCACGAAGCACCGAGTCTATTTGCCTGAGACTGCGGCGCATGCGCGGAGCGCCGGCCTCACTCGGCCCGTCATGCACGGAGCGCTAGCCTCACTCGGCCCATATGCACGTCGGCCTCAATCTCATCTACCTCGTTCCCGGCGACACCGGCGGGATGGAGGTCTACGCCCGTGAGCTGATCCCGGAGCTGGTGCGCTGCGCGCCGCCCGGCACGCGCTTCACGGCGTTCGTCTCACGCGAGGCCGCGGCGGCGGACGGGCCCTGGGGCGAGCTGCTGCCGGCCGTCACCGTGCCGGTCAACGCCCGCCGGCGCGAGCAGTGGGTGCTCGGCGAGCAGGCCTTCCTGCCGCGCCTCGCCGCGCGCGCGGGGGTGGACCTCGTGCACAGCTTCGCCTCCACCGCGCCTGCGTGGGGGCGCTTTCGGCGGGTGCTCACCGTGCACGACCTGATCTACGCGCGCTTCCCCTCGGCCCATCCCGGCCTGCGCGATCGCGGCATGCGCGTGCTCGTGCCGCTCGCCGCGCGCCGCTCCACGCGGGTGATCGCGATCTCTGAGTCCACCCGCCGCGACCTCATCGAGCTGCTGCGCCTCCCCGAGGAGCGGATCGACGTGGTGCCGCAGGGGCTCGGGGCGGTGCGCCGCGCGCCTGCCCTCTCCGCGCACGACACACGCGCGCGCTTCGACCTCGACGAGCGGCGGGTGCTGCTGACGCTCTCCGCCATGCGCCCTCATAAGAACCTGCTCGCGCTGGTCGGCGCTTTCGCGCGTATCCCCTCCGAGCGGCGGCCCGTGCTGGTGTTGCCGGGCTACCCCACTTGGCACGAGGCCGAGCTGCGCGCACGCGCAGCCCAGCTCGGGGTCCTCGCCGACGTGCGCTTCGAGGGCTGGTTGGGGGAGGAGGAGGTCGAGGGATTGTGGGGGCTTGCCGACGCCTTTGTGTATCCCTCCCTGTACGAGGGCTTCGGGCTGCCCGTGCTCGAGGCGATGGCCCGCGGGGTACCGGTCGCGTGCGCCGATACCTCCTCGCTGCCCGAGGTCGCCGGCGACGCGGCGCTGCTTTTCGACCCCCGCTCGGAGTCGGCGATCGCACAGGCGATCGAGCGGCTGCTCGGCGACGCCTCGTTGGCGCATGCGCTGCGCGAGCGGGGCCTTCTGCGCGCGCAGAAGTTCAGCTGGGAGCGCACCGCGCGGCTCACACTCGACTCCTATACACGAGCGCTGGGCTCCCGCTCATAGCTCGCCAGCACCGCGCGCAGCGAGGACTCCAGCGAGAGTCGCTGCGCGTTCTGCTCAAACCACTTCGCCGTGCTTTCGCGCATCACCATGCCCGCCTCGTGCACCTTCACGATCGCCGCCGCCACCGCCTCAGGATCGGCGGTGGGGGCGACTACGCCGTTGACGCCCTCCTGCACCAGCTCCACGGCGGCGTTGTCCTCGCCGGCGACCACCACGCTCGGGGTCGCGCGCGCGGCGGCCTCGATCACGATCATGCCGTACCCCTCCCTGCTCGAGGTCGAGAGCATGCACATCGCCTTGGTCAGCGCCTCGTCGATCCGCGATGCGTCGACGAAGCCCGGGGCGCTTGCGATCTCCTGTACGCCGTGCTCTGCGATCGCGCGCTCCAGCGCCCCGCGCTCGGGGCCGTCGCCGTAGAACTCGCCGCGCAGTGTCGCTTCGGGCGCGCCCCCCGGCGCCGACTCGGGCTCTCTCCACGCCGATTCGGGCTCTCTCCGCTCCGACTCGGGCTCTCTCCACGCCGGCCCAGGCGCTCCCCCCGGCACCGGCTCGGGCGCCGACTCGCCCTGCGGCCGCGACGCGGCGATGTGGCGCGCCGCGAGCGCGAACGCCGCCACCGCCAGCGGCGCCTGCTTCTCGGGGATCAACCTTCCCGCGAACACGACCAGCGGCTCGGCGGGGTGCGCGGTCGGGGTGTCGAGTGTGCCGGCGTACTCGCCCTCCAACACGGTCGGCTCGCCGCGCAGGCCCTCCGCGCGCAGACGCCGTGCGTGCAGTCGCGAGAAGCAGAACGCCCGCTGGGGTAGGCGAGCGCACAGCAACTGCACCGCATACCCCACCGCGCCGCCGACGCCGCCGAGATATCCGCGCCAGTACGCGCGGCTCCACACCTCGTGCCAGTCGACGACCAGCCCGTAGCGGCCGGCGGGGCGTGCCGCCGCCGCGGCTAGCAGCGAGAAGTAGGGGAAGGAGCAGGTGTGCACCACGTCGTAGCGACGGCCATGGCGCAGCAGGTGCGACAGCACGCCCACCCCGAACATCAGCGGCGGGGCGATCTTGCGCCGACCGTCGGTGGTGTACAGCGCCAGTTTCGGCCCCACCGCCACGACGCTCACCCCATCGATCCGCGGCTCCCCACCGCGCTCCCACTGGCGCAGCGTCAGGTAGGTGACCTCATGGCCCTCTTTGGCGAGGCGCTCGGCGAGGTTTCGATACCAGCGCTCGGCGCCCCCGACAGTGCAGGGGAAGAGGCAGTCGTATACGAGGCAGATCCTCAACACCCGCTCGCAGCCGCAAGCGTCCTGCAAAGCTCGTCGATCCGCTCCGCCCCCAACTTTGTGATCGGCTCGGTCAGTTGCGCCTTCGGCACTGTGCGGAGATTGGCGAGGCTGATCACGCACTCGCGTGGCATCCCATCCTCGGGGCCGAGCTTCACCTCGCTGCACAGTCCCCGAGCACGTGCGGTGACAAGCGCCACAACCACATTCCGCAGCCCAGAAATCGCCTCATCACGGGTCAGGACGCAGACAGGCCGACGGCCCTCGGCTTCGAGATCAAGCCAGTGGACGGTACCGCGGTTCACCAAGGCTCTTCGCGGACAGCCTCGCGGGCGTTTGTCTCCGCCCAGCGATTCTCGCGTACGTGGAGCTCCTCGGGCGAGAGCGTCATCTCCTCATCAAGGTATGCCGCCAGCCCTGTCTGGGCTTCAACCACGCGCAGCGCCGCTACAGCCTGGGCATCGGTCCATCGGGGCGCTTGCTCGAGAAGCTTCTCCTTTGCGGTCACAGTTGCAGGGTAGCGCCACCACCTGCGGTAGCATCCTGCTCGGCACCGCGCGCCTTTCCGCCCCCTCGCGCGTTATACAACCGCACGACCCGTTCCACCGCCGCCACGCAGATGCGGCCAAGACGGGGCCCCCAGCCATGAGCACAGTCGAGCAGACAAGGCCCATTCTCCCCGCGGACGTCGCAGGCCGGGGATCGGAGCCCACCCACCCCGGACCCGACACGACGCTGGTGTCGGTCGTGATTCCCTGTCTCAACGAGGCCGAGAACATCGAGCGCTGTGTGCATGCGGCGCTGGAGGTGCTGTCCCGCAACGAGCTCGACGGCGAGGTGCTGGTCGTCGACAACGCCTCCGAGGACGACTCCGCCGCGCTCGCGTCCGCCGCCGGCGCGCGCGTCGTGCTCGAGCCCCGCCGCGGCTACGGCAGCGCCTACCTCGCCGGCTTCGCCGCCGCGCGGGGGCGCTACATCGTGATGGCCGACGCCGATCTGACGTACGACTTCAACGAGATCCCCCGCTTCGTCGCGGAGCTCGACCAGGGCGCGGAGCTGGTGATGGGCGACCGTATGGACAACATCCAGCCGGGGGCGATGACGTGGCTGCACCGCTACGTCGGCAACCCGATCCTCACCGGCCTGCTCAACCTGTTCTTCGACACCGGCGTCAAGGACGCCCACTGTGGGATGCGCGCGCTGCGCCGCGACGTGCTGCCCCGCCTCGACCTGCGCACGACGGGGATGGAGTTCGCCTCGGAGATGGTGATTCGCGCCGCCAAGGCCGACCTGCGAATCGCGGAGTTCCCGATCGAATACCACCCCCGCGGCGGGGAGTCGAAGCTGTCGAGCTTCCGCGACGGCTGGCGCCACCTGCGCTTCCTGCTCGTGCACTCCCCCACCCACCTGTTCATCCTGCCCGGCGCGCTGCTCGCCGGCATCGGCACGCTGATTGTCGCGCTGGTCGGCGGCGGCCTCGACTTCTTCGGGCGCTCCTGGGGCATCCACGCGCTGATCGCTGGCTCGCTGCTGATGGTCGTCGGCACGCAGGTGCTGGCGCTCGGCCTCTGCGCCCACGCCTACGGCACCTACTTCATGGGCGAGCGCGACCCCTGGTTCGATCGCATGCGCGCGCGCTTTCGCCTCGAGCACGGTCTTTTGCTCGGCGGCGCCTTCGTGCTGGTCGGCTTCGCGCTCGGCGCGGTGATCGTCGCCACCTGGATCTCCCACGGGTTCGGCTCGCTGGCGGACGAACACATGGCGGTCGTCGCCGCCACGCTTGTGATCGTCGGAATCCAGATCTTCTTCTCGTCGTTCCTGCTGTCGATACTCGGTCTGCGCCGCGGCTGAGCCCGTGCGCGTGCGCCGCCGGTGAGCGCCACCCCCCCAGAGGTGGACTCCACGCCCACCGAGGTCGACCCCACCTCGACCGCAGGAGCCGACGCCGCAGATGACAGCACCGCGCGAGCCGGCGACACGGATGACAGCACCGTGGGAGCCGACGCCACAGATGACAGCACCGCGCGAGCCGGCACCACGGATGACAGCACCGCGCGAGCCGGCGCCGCAGATGAGCGCACCGCTGGGGTAGGCGCGGCGGATGACCGCAGCGCGGAGCGCAGCTCTCCCGCCCCGGGGTGGGCGCGGCTCCGCGGGGCGCGCGCGGTGTGGTGGCCCGCGGCGATCGTCGGCACGGTGATGGTCGGGCTGGTTCTGTGGCAGCTGGCGATCCCCCGCAACTTCTACACCGGCACTGACAGCGTCGGGGTGCGCAGCGTCGTCGCCAACCTCGAAGTCGGCCAAAGGCTGTGCGTGCCGGGCCTGCAGCTGCCCGCCGACACCGGTCGCGTGCAGCTCGCGGTGTTCGCACACAGCCCCACCTTCACCGCCTCTTTGCGGGTCATCGCCGGGGGTCGCACCGTCTCCTCAACGATGACCGGGATTCCCGGACCCACCTCGCTGGTGTACGCCAATGCGGCGATCCCCGTGCGACCGTCAGCGCCGGCGACGGTGCCAGCCACGGTGTGCATCGCTCCCCGCAGCGGGCCGATCGCGCTCGGAGGGATGATCGGCGTGCAGGCCAACCAGCTGCCCGCCCGGCTCGATGGCGCGCCGGTCGCCAATCGCGTCGGCGTCTGGTTCATGCCGCCGGCGGGCGTGCAGCGCTCGCTGCTGGAGTCGGCAGGCGCGATCTTCTCGCGCGCGGCGCTGTTCCGCCCGGGCATCGTCGGGGCGTGGACATACCCCTTCTTGCTGTTTGGGCTGCTGCCGCTCAGCTGGGCGCTGGCGCTGCTGTTGCTGGCGCGCGCCGCCGCGGGCCGTCCCCTGCGCCTGCGCGGGCGCACGCTGCGCCCGGCCGTCGCGATCGCGCTGATCGCGTTCGCCAACGCCGCCTCGTGGGCGCTGATCACGCCGGCCTTCAACGCCCCCGACGAGCCCGACCACTTCGCCTACGCCCAGTACTTCGCCGAAACCGGCCGCGCCCCGGAACGCGTGCCCGGCCCGCGCGCGCCGTACTCCACCGACCAGACGGTCGCGCTCAACGCCGTGAACGTCTTCTCGCAGGTCGCGCTCCCCGACGGGCGCCCGCCGTGGCTGGCGCTCCAGCAGAGCGCCTGGGAACACGAAGTCGCCACGACCCCCCACCCGGCGGACAACGGCGGTGGCTACACCACGGCGGCCGCCCCCCACCAGCCGGCCTACTACGCGCTGCTCGCGCCCGCCTACCTGGCAGTGCGCTCGCAGTCGATCTACTCGCAACTGACTGCCATGCGGCTCGTCTCCGCGCTGCTGGGGGCGCTGGTCGCGCTATGCGCGTTCGGGGTCATCCGCGAGGTACTGCCCCGCCAGCCGACCGCCGCGCTCGCCGCCGGGCTGCTCGTCGCCTTCCAGCCGATGTTCGGCTTCATCTCGGGCGCCGTCAACAACGACAACGGCATCAACGCCGCCGCCGCGCTGGCGCTCTACCTGACGATCCGGGCGCTGCGGCGAGGTCTCACCTGGCGGATCGCGCTGGCGCTCGGGGCGACGCTCGCGGTCGCGCCGCTGTTGAAGGAGACCGGCTATGAGATCTACCCCGCGGTGGCGGTCGGGCTGCTTGGGATGGCGTGGCGCCGCCACCGCCTCATCGACACGCGCGCGTGGGCGGCGCTCGCGGCGGCCTTCCTCGTGGTGCGCGAGGGCTGGTCGCTGCTGCAGCCCGTCTTCTACCCGCCCGTCGCCGGCCACGCCCCGGGCGGCGGGATCGCGGCCGCGAGCGCGCTCAACACCGCCGAGCAGCTGCCGGGCCGTTTCCTGGTGTACCTGTGGGAGCTGTTCCTACCGCGGCTCTCGTTCATGGGCGACCTGTTCCCACCCGGCTGGCCGTTCAGGGAGGTCTACGTCGAACGCGGCTGGGGCGCGTTCGGCTGGTACACGTGGCTATTCCCCAGCTGGGTGTACACCGCGATCATCTTCGCGATGGGCCTCATCGCGCTGCTGGCGCTCTCCGCGGCGGTCCGCGAGCGCCTCGCGGTGCTCTCGCGCTTCTTCGAGGTGGCCGTCATCGCGCTGTTCCCGATCTGCGTGCTGGTCGCGGTCGAGGCCGCCTACTTCGCGCCCGACGGCGGCCGCACCGTGGTCGCCGAACAGGGCCGCTACATCTTCCCCGCGATCGCCGCGCTCGCCGCGATCGCGGTCAGCGGGACCTACGGCCTCGGGCGCCGCTGGCATGTGCCGCTGGCGACCACGCTGGTGGTGGCGATGATCGGCCTTAGCTACGCGTCGCAGTGGTTGACGCTGGGTAGCTTCTTCACCTGACGCGCGCCGGCTGTTCGCTTCACAAAATGAAGGGTTTGGGCCCGAAAAGTTCAACACACAACCCGCGGCCGCCCGGGACGTCAGCCGACGGAGGTGGTTTCGCGCTCGCGCAGCGCGTGGCGCAGCCCCGCTTCGACCTCGTCGGTGGCGTGGTCCCAGGTGTGGGAGGCGACGAACTCGCGGCCCTCGCGCGAGCGGCGCTCCCGCAGCGCGGGGTCGGCGAACAGACGCTCCAGCGCGTCGGCGATCCGCAGCGGGTGCAGCGAGGCGAGATCGAGGGCGCCGTCCTCGCCGAAGATCGACTCGGCGCTCACTCCCGCCAGCTCCACGCAGGGCAGGCCGCACGCCAGCATCTCTTTGGGCATCAGCGAGAAGTTAGTCAACGACAGGCACAGCCCCACCGTGGCCTCCGAGTACAGCCGCGCGAGTTGCGCGGGGGAGAGCACGCCCATGTGCTCGTACGGGAACGCCGCGTGCAGCGGCTTGTCGGTGCCGAACAGCACGATGCGCACATCCGGCCGGCGCCGGTGCAGCTCGGCGAGCGCCATCAGCCCGATCGGCACCGCGCGCCGCGGGGTGGAGTGGCGCGCGTAGTACACCACCGTGTCGGTGCGCCGCTGCACTGGGAGCGGGTGGTAGGTGTCGCCGTCGACGCCGAGCTGGAAGGCGTCGGCGCTCGCGCCGTAGCGCTCGATCAAGAGGTCGCGCAGCCAGGGGCTGGCGGCGATGCAGTGCAGGTCATAGCGGTAGGTGTCCTCGGCGAGCACCTGCTCGGTCGAGGCCGCGTAGAACTCGGGCTCGTGGTCGTTGACCAGGTAGGCGCGCGCGCGGCACTGGTCGAGTGCCAGCATCGCGTGCACCGTCTGCCAGCCCGTCGCGATCGCCACGTCCGCGCCCTGCCAGTCCTCGAAGCCCTTGTACACCGGCCCTTCGAAGGGCGCGAAGTACTCGCGGATCTCGCTGCGCAGCCGCGCCGCGCGCACGTCGCGCATCTGGTTGTGGTAATCCGCCAGCCACACGCTGCACGCGTGCCCGCGCCGCTCCAGACGGGTGAAGATCTGAAACAGCGTGTTGTGTCCCCCGCTGCCGCGGCTGAACGGGGGGATCACCAGCGCCAGGCGCAGGCGCTCCCGCTCGGCCATCCCCGGCACCGCCTCCAGAAGGGGCGCAGGCCCCTCGCTCCAGATCCGCGTGACCACGTCGTAGTCGTCGTGGGGGAGCACCTGGGGGAGGTGCTTGGTGGGGGGCAGCTCTGGGAGTCCGGCCGCCGGCGAGACCCCGGCCTGACCCGGTGCGCTCCCGTTGGCGCTGTGCACCGCCGCGTCGGCGGCCACCCCGGCCGCGGTCAGACCCCCAGCAGCCTCTGCGGCTGGCCCGCTCTCACCCTGCGCCGGAGCACCGGCACGAGCCCCTCCCCCATCATCCCTACCCTCCAGCGAAAGACGGCGACGCAGCGGCGCGGGCACCCGCTCGGCGCGCGAGCCCAGCGCGGAGAAGACACGCCGTCCGCCGTGGTGCACTGTCGAGCGCGCCGTCCAGCGGGCCCGCTCAGCTGTGCTCATCTCCCGTTCGGCCATCCAGCGGCGATCGCCGGCCACCGCGCTCGCGATCTGGCGTGCGGCAGGTGCAACGGCGAACGGCTCGACGTGACCAGTGCTCTCGCGCAGGCCGCGGTACTCATCGAAATAGCGGCGCATGAACTCAACCGCGCCATAGTCGTGCGCATGCAGCACCGCTGCGCCGGGGTGGTAGACCTTCGCCCAGCCGGCTGCCAATAGATCGCTGCCAAACGCCTGATCCTCAGAGTAGGGCACCTCGCGGAAGCGGATCTCCTCCCAGCAGGCGCGCGTGTAACACGCGTTGACGTTCGAGAGGAAGGTGGGGTCGCCGCCGCGCTGGAGCACCGGCCTCCCGCCGGCCCCAACGCCGCCCGTGCGATTCGCCCCAGCCTCGCCGGCCCCAACGCCGCCCGTGCGATTCGCCCCAGCCTCGCCGGCCCCAACGCCGCCCGCTCCATTCGCCCCAGCCTCGCCCACCCCAACGCCGCCCGCTCCATTCGCCCCGGCGCCGCCTGCGGCAAAGCCCGCGAAGAACTCGCTCAGCTCGCGGGCGATCATCGGACTGGTGTCGGCGCGCGGCAGGTGCGGCCCGTACGCGGCGCCCACGCGCTCGTCGAGCGCAAATGCCTCGCGGTAGGCGTCGAGCCAGCCCGGCACGGGCGTGGCGTCCTGGGTGAGGAAGCAGATCAGCTCCCCCGAGGTGCGCTCGGCGCCGAGGTTACGAGTGCGCCCGTGGCCAAACTCGGCGGGCTCGATCTGCAGCAGCTCCACGCCGGCCGCGCGGGCGATCTCGAGCGAGCGATCGCGCGAGCCCGAGTCGATCACCAGCACCTCGTCGGCGCCCTCGCGCGCGAGCGCCTCCAACAGCTCCTCCAAGTAGCGCTCGCCGTCCTTGACGGGGATGACAACCGATACGCGGCTCACGGCGCCCCGTCCCCGTCAGGGGCGCCTGCGCTGACGCGGCGGGAGCGGCTCACGAGGACCCGAGCAGCCGCCGCTTGAGGAGCTTCACGCGCCACCACACCCCGCGCACCCCGCGCACCGTGCCGAGCAGCTCGGTCGCTCCGGGTCGGCTCATCAGCGCGTTGAGGTCGAGGTGCCAGCGGTCCAGCCAGTAAGCCTGCTCCTGCCATTTGGCGATCGCGGCGTTGGTGCGCGACTGCACCTCCACCAGCTCCTCCTCCAGGGCGGCCACGCGGGCACGCAGGCGCTCGTTCTCGGCCTCGGCGCTCAGCTGCCCGTCCTCCACGCCGACGCTCCTCCCCCCGGCGCCTTCCACACTCCCTGCGTCGCCTCCCAACTTCTCACCCTCCGCCCCGGTCGCGCTCATGTCAGAGATTCTCCGCGATCCGTGCCGCCGCGCGGTTGAACACCAGGAAGCCGACGACGAAGATCGCCACCACGATCGCGAGCGCCCCGAACAGCGACGTCCAACTGCCCAGCACTTCGCCGGCGCTGGGAGTCGCGTTCGTGATCATCGCGTGACGGAACTGCTGGAAGATCACCGCCAGCGGGTTGAGCATGTAGATGTGCAGCCACGAGATGTGCAGCCCCGGCGGCGACGTCTTGCCCAATTTGGCGATCACCGTCTGAATCGAGATGATCACGGGCGAGGCGTAAAAGAGAATCTGCGCCACCACTTCCCAGATCGGCTGGATGTCGCGGAAGTGCACGAACAGCGCCGACAGCAGCATCGCCATGCCGGCGGCAAACACGATCAGCGCGCCGGCGATCAGCGGCAGCTCCAGCCAGCTGAGCATCGGGCGCACACCGGCGCTGATGGCGAAGATCGCCACCACGATCAGGTTGAGCGCCAGGTTGAACATCGCCAGCAGCACTACCGAGAGCGGGATCACCAGGCGCGGGAAATGGATCTTGCGCACGAGGTTCTCGCGATCAACCACGGCGCGCACCGCGTTGGTCGTCCCTTCGATGAAGAATGTGAACAGCACGATCGACCCCAGCAGCTGTGCGCCGTAATATTTTTCACCAGGCTTCGTGCCGTCGTTGACATGGCCGATCTTGGTGAAGAACACCCACAGCACGCTGAACAGGAGCAGCGGGCGCATCAGCGTCCACACATAGCCGAGCATCGAGCCGTAGAAGCGCAGCTTGAATTCGGTGCGCGCGAGCGTGAACGTCAGCGCCCAGAAGCGGTGCAGGTCGCTGCCGAGCGCCGAGGGGCCGTGCACGCGGTGGCTCCCAGGCGCTCGCAGCGGAGCGGGCAGCCCGACATCCGGCATCGCGCTCACAGCCCCGCCTCCCCACAACGCCGGCATCGGCACCCATGGTTGGCAGGCAGGCTCATGCGCGTTCGATCCTCGCCTCGATCGGCAGCTCGAGGATCCCGCCGCTGGTCGTGCCGTGGACGACGACCGAAGTCATGTCCTCGACCAGCGCCAGCGCGTCCGCGCCGGTGCCCTCGCGCGCCAGCGAGGGAGTGAGCGTGTAGCGGGACGGGGTCAGCCAGCTGGGCAGCGAGAAGCGCGCGATCGCCGTGTCGCCCGCGTGGAAGGAGCCGCTGTTGCCGCCGTGTTGGTCGGAGCGCGCGACGACGATCGTGTGCCCGAGCTCGGTGCGCAGCGTCGCCGCGAACACGGGATCGTCGAGGTCCTCGCCGAAGCGGACCTCGAAGCACATGTTCAGGGTGTCCTCCTGGCTGGCGCTGGTGATGCGCTCGCCACCGGCGCTCTCAAACCAGGCGTCGGCGATCGTGGTGCCGCTGGCGGAGCTGTCCTCGGCCGGCACCTCATGGGGCAGCTGGCCGAAGTTGAGCTTGTGGTAGGCGCGCCCGATCGCGCGTGGTTCGCCGATCTGCACCATCGTGCCCCGCTCCATCAGCATCGCGCGGTTGCAGAAGCGCTCAACCGAGTACATGTCGTGCGAGACAAACACGATCGTGCGCCCTTCGCGCTTGAGCCGGTAGAACTGCTCGAAGCACTTCTGCTGGAAGGCGGCGTCGCCGACGGCCAGCACCTCGTCGATCAGCAGGATCTCGGCGTCGACCTCGATCGAGGTGGCGAACGCCAGGCGCACCAACATCCCCGAGGAGTAGTTCTTGAGCTTCAGGTCGATGAACTCCTCGAGCTCCGCAAACGCGATCACCTCGTCGAAGCGCGCTCTGGCCTGACGGCGGCTGAGCCCGAGCATGATCGCGTTGATGATCACGTTGTCGCGCGCGGTCAGGTCCATGTTGAAGCCGACCCCCAGCTCGATGAACGGAGAGAGCCGGCCAGCGATCGAGATACGGCCGGCGTCGACGCCGTAGATGCCGGCGATGCACTTCAGCAGCGTGCTCTTGCCGCTGCCGTTGCGCCCGACGATCCCGAAGAACTCCCCGTCGGCGATCTCGACCGAGACGTCCTTGACGGCGTGCAGCTCGTCGTAGTCGGTGCTGCGAAACGGGTGCAGCGCGCGCTCCTTGAGCGTCGAGTACTGCTGGTGGGGCAGGCGGAAGGTCTTGCTAACGCCCTCGATCGAGACGGCCGCAGGGCCGCCGCGCGCGGCGGGCGCGGGCATTGAGGGCGAGGGTGTGGGGGTGGTCGCGACGGTTGACAAGGGCAGGTGAACGCTACCAACCGCGTGCTCGGATCCCTCCACTACCCCGCCGGTTGACGAGCGCTACCCGGAAGGGTGAGGAAGATCGACGTCAATGGCCGTAGACGGTGTCATCGACGTCGGCCGGCTCGAAATCGGCGCTGCCCACAAGGGAGGCGACAGGGTCATCTGCCCGCTGCAGCACGTACACGTCCTGGTTGTCCTGGTTGCGCCCGGGCGCGAACTCCAGCACGCGCCAGCGCGGACAGAGTTGCGTAAGCAGCCATTCGGGCGAGAGGAAGGCGGTGCCCCAGTCGGGGTTGATCACGCCCCAGTCGCCGTTGGCGCCGAACTCCTGCGCATACCACCAGCCGCGGGAGTAGAGTCCACCGACGATCTCATCGGACTGCTGGGGGGTGCGCAGCGTGTTCTTAACGTAGAAGTCCACCGCGGTGAGGCCGTGCGTGGTGCAGACGAGGTGGCCACCGGGGCGGATCACGCGGTGCATCTCCTCAAACCAGCGCAGGCCGAGCGCGGGCGCGAAATGCGACCAGATCGAGATCGCGCATGCGAGGTCGAGCGAGCCGTCGGGCAGGGCAAGCGGCGGCGCGTTGGAGCTGAGGAAGAGGTTCACGCGCGGGTAGGCACGCTGAGCCCACTCGATCGCCGGCCCGTTGGGGTCGCAGCCATGCCACTGCACCTCGGGGTAGGCGGCGGCGAGCACCCGCACCAGGCGCCCCGAGGAGCAGCCGAAGTCCAGGCCCGCCGCGGCCGACTCGATGCCGACGCCGACGCTCGCCAAGGCGCTGGCGACCATGTCGGCCTCATACAGCCCGCCCGCGGCGGCGAGCGGCCCGCGCGCCATCGCGTGCACCTCCTCGGGCGGCTGCTCGGCGCCGAGCGCGACCTTCTCGAGCACCGCGGGGATGCTCAGCCACACGCCGAAGCTGAGCAGCAGAAAGACCCGGTGGCGGCTGTCGGGGGCGCCGGTGTAGTAGGCCTGCAGCTGGTCGTCCTTCGCGATCGCGGCCTCGATCTCGCTCACATCCTCCGCGGAGAGCCGCTCGTAGAGCCGGTGGCTGACGATCTGATCGGCCTCGGTCGCCCGCACCGGCAGCAGCTCGCGGGCAAAGCGCGCGGGCGCCCCGGGCTCGGGGGCGATCGGCGGGGGCGGCGGTGGGCTTGCCTGCCCGTTGGCGCTGCCGTTGCCGCCGGGCCCGTCGGGGCGCTCGCCGGGGGCGCCGGCGCGGGCGGCGATGAGCTCGCCGCCGTTCCTCGCCATCCGTCGCAGCCATCGGGTGCTCGCCGTTTCTCGCATCCCACGGAACGTATCAGCCGCGCCCCGTCCTCATTCAGCGTCGCGGCGGATGGCGCCCAACGAACGCGGTGTAGTCGTGCCACGCCTGCGCCTGCGGGCGGGCGGTAAGCTCTTCGGCGAGCCGAGCCAGGATGACGCCGAACTCACCGTGATCGATTGCGACGAAGATCGCGCAGCCCGCGTGGTGGCGTCCTTCGCCTGCCCATTCTTGTGCGATGCGAGCGAAATCGCGCGCGTTGAAGGTGACCATGATCCGAGCTTCCTCCGCCGCCAGCTCGAGCAGGCGGTCGTCCTCCCAGCCGTCGAGTGTGCGTTCCTCGTCGGCCGCGCGCACATCGTGTCCGCCGTCGCGCAGCGCGGTGGCAATTCGGCGAGCCGAGACGTGAGCGTCGAGAAACAGCCGCATCCGCGCTCAGCGCTCGCCGAGCACGGCAATCGTCGGGAACTCCCGGTGCAGCTCATCCAGCGACCGGCGGTTGTCCGCAATCGCGCTGTCGATCTCCTCGCCGAACTCCTCGTAGTAGGCGGTGGCCACGTGCAGCTGCGTCTCGGTGAGGTCGCTCTCGGCGAGCAGCCGCTCCGGCGTGTCGAAGTCTCGCAGCGCATCGATGACCTCCCACACGTCGAGCGCGGTCCCGATGACCCACGGCCTGCGGTTCCAGTCGCCGCCACGGAAGGCGATGCCGGGGAAGCGGCGTGCGCGCAGCGCCTCGTCAGCGAGCGATTCCAGCACCGAGGCCTTGCTGCGCCGCGTTCGCTGCGCCTCGCTCGTTATCAGCACGTCGAGCGATGCGTCGAGTCGCAGACTGAAGGGCTGGGATCTTGCGGCCATCGCTACATCGTAGCACCTCCGACTACATACCGATACAACCAGTCCGCTGACACCCAGGGGAGCCGTGACCATGTCTCCCCCCACATGCCCCCGCATTATCCAAATCATGCGGATTATGGGACGATCCATTGACATAGGCATGAGGGAAATGGTTGACTACGCCGCGTGCACCGGCAGCGCTGCCCATTTCCAACGTCAGAACAAGTCACGCGTAGGCGATAGTGGCCTCATCTGGTGGGAAGACGGCGGCCAGCGATGCCCGCACCAGGGGCCGGCGCGCAAAACGCGGGCCCCTCTCGCGCGAGGAGGTGCGCGAAGAACAGCGGGAGCGGATCATGCGGGCGGCCGCCCGCGTGGCCGCCGAGCGAGGCTTCGGCGGCGCGTCGATCGCACGGGTGATCGAGACGGCGGGCGTCTCGCGGTTGACGTTCTACGAGCTGTTCGAGAACTTCGAGCAGTGCTTCCTCGCGGTGCTGGACGCGGCGATGCGGCGCGCGAGCGCGCGAATCGCCGAGGCATTCGCACAGAACGCCGGCTGGCAAGCACAGGCGGTGGCGGGGCTGCTGAGCGGGATGGACGCCGACCCGTTCCTGGCGCGCGTCTGCGTGGTGGAGGCGCTCGCAGCGGGCCCGGCCGCCCTCGCGTACCACGCGCGCGAGCTGGAGCTGCTCAAGCACATGGTGCATAGCGCCGCGGGGCCGGCACGGACAAACGGGAACGGCTCGGCGTTGAGCGCGGAGGCGGTGGTTGTAGCGGTGGCGGGGATCCTCCATCGGCGAATGGTCACCGGAGAGGCGCCGCCGTTCGTGGATCTACTGGTGCCGTTGTCGGGCTTGGCGCTCGAGCCGTATCTCGATGAGCCAGCAGTGGCAGCAGCGCAGGAGCGCGCGGGGCAGCTCGCACGCGAGCTCTCCAAGGAGCACGCCACGCGGCGCCCACGTCCAGCCACCGACGTGGCAGTCCCGCGAGCATTATCCAACCCAAGGGCCCACCGCAGCCGGGAGTGCCTGTGGTACCTAAGCGATCACCCCGGAGCGAGCAACCGTGCGGTGGGAAGGGAATCGGCCTCGTTCGCCTCGAGCAGGCGGCGGGCATGCTCGCGCGCCTGGCCGGCTACGGCCTGCTCGAGAAGCGCGGACGGCCGGGCCACCCCAACGCCTGGTCGCTGACGCCCCACGGGGAGCGGGTCGCTCAGGCGCTCGCGGACCAGTACGGATATGGCTTGCCCCAGGGCTGATCGCGGCGTGCGCTTTCAAATCGTGACCCGATGTACTCGGCTAGGTCCTCAGCGCCGAGTCGTGGGAGATCTATGGGCTTGGCCTGTGCGAAGAACGCGTGGCGTCGATAGCACTAAAAGGTGCTGGAACATAGCACCTACGGGTGCCGCTGGCCGGCCCCCGTTTGTCGGTCCACCGCGTGTGAGAGTGGGTGGAATGGTGACACGGGGAGCGTAACGGGCCTGGCGGTCGGCGGGTGTGGTGGTCGTGCCGGTGGGCATGTGGGCAACCCCGCAGGGGTTGTCCAAGCGCTGTGGTCAGCTTGCTGTCCACAGCGCGTCATGTCCACGGGCAGGAGCTCGCGGGTGGGCTTTTGCGAACGCGGCTGGGGTCTGCATTCCGAGCGCTGAGTGTGGGCGGCGCTGGTTGTAGTCCTCATGCCAGTCGCCGATCACGACCCTGGCCTCGCCGAGGCATGAGAACTCCTCGACGTTGAGCAGCTCGTCACGCACGCGGGAGTGGAAGGACTCCACGAACGCGTTCTGCCAAGGCGCCCCTGGGTCGATGTAGCTCGTCGCCGTGTGGGTGAAACGGCACCAGTCTTTGAGGGCGTGCGCGGTCAGCTCCGGGCCATTGTCGCAGCGGATGTACTCGGGTGCGCCGCGCTCGGCGGCGAGCTTCTCGAGCACGCTGACAGTCGTGTCTGCGTCGATGCTGCGCGCGACCAGCATCTGGAGCGCCTCGCGGGTGAACTCATCGATGATGTTCAGCAGCCGCAGCGCCCGGCCGTCGGCCGTCTGATCGTGCTGGAAGTCCAGCGCCCACACCTGGTTGGCGCGTTCAGCGCGCAGCCGCCTGGCCGGGACCGTCGAATCTCCCAGGCGGCGACGCTTACGCCGCCGGACGGGCACCCGTAGGCCCTCCTCGCGCCACAGGCGCTGCACCCGCTTACGGTTGATCCCAGCCCTCCTCACACAGCCTGTGGTGCGCACGCCGGTAACCCCAGCGCGGGCGCTCCTCGGAGATCTCGCGCAGCCTCCCGCGCACCACGGCATCGCCGCCGGCGCGCGTGAGCTCGTGGCGCTGCGTAGAGCGATGCTGCCCCACCACCTTGCACGCCCAGCGCTCGCTGACACCGAGGCGGCCGCGAAGCATCGCGACCGCCTGACGCCGACGGGCCGGGCTCACCAGTTTCCCTTGGCGATCTCCTTCAACGCCTGGTTCTCGAGCGCCTGGTCAGCGACGATCCGCTTCAACCGGCCGTTCTCGCGCTCCAACTCCTTCAAGCGCTTGACGTCATCGGCCTTCATCCCTCCGTACTGGTTACGCCAGCAATGGAAGGTCGCCTCAGAGACCTCCAGCGCCTTGGCGACCTCCGGGACCGCCTTGCCCTCTCCGAGCATCCTCTCCGCCTCGCGCAACTTGCGGATCACCTGCTCCGGGGTATGCCTGCGTCGCTTCATCAGAGTTCCTTCCTCGTCCATTCTCACGGACGGGTAGAACTCTCATACGCACCGGACCGAACTCAGGGGGTCAGGCCACCGCGATACGGCACTCAATCAAGATGCACCTCAAGACAGGACCACAACTCGCTCTGCCGGTGAGGAAGTGATCGTTGACGTTCGATCCTTTGAGCTGTACGATGATTCGGGCGATAGATGACCATGCTCCGCCTCAGGCGCGGAGCTGAAGTGAGCGATACGCCGGGGCGCCTTAGCGGAGGCCAGATCAGGAATATGCCGAGTTAACAAAAAGTAGGTCTGCGAAAGAATCTTCCGCTCCAGCTTCGCCCGATCCTCCTCCGAGCTCGACGACGGAGTGCTTGAGGACGTACCAGAAGGCGGTTGACTGGATGGCGGTGTGCTCATGCCGCTTGCACAAGCGTCTCCCAGGCGGCGGTCATCTGCTGCTCACGCGCAGCCGCCTGGGCCGCGGCCTTGCGAGCGAGGCCGGTACGTCGGCGCTTCAGCGATGCCCAAACATCACCGCGATCTGTCAAAAGACGCCCATGATCGATGATCTCCAACGCGAACCCTCCATCGGCCAGCGCATCCTCCAGGCGAATCACATGCACTGGACGCCCCACGGCGCGCGTCACACGCCGCTCCAGCACGGGTAGCGATGTGCGCGCTGCGCGGCGCAACGTAACGAGCAGATCCACATCAGATTCGGCGTGGTCGGTGCCCTTTGCGACGGACCCGTATAGAACGGCCGCTTCGATACCCGGCTCGGTCCGAAGCGCCGCCACCAGCGCCTGCAACAGACCCCAATGGCTGCGCACATAAGCCCGCTCATCATCCAAGATCGCAAGCCGATGTGCCGACTGGCGCGTGCCACGCAGCAGCTCCCTAGACACCGCTCGGCGCAGCGTCCGGTCACTGACATCCAACTCACGGGCAAGCTCAAGCGTCGCGCTCATCTGTCCAAACGGTACCAGCTCACCACCAGCTCGTCTGTCCAAAAGCAAAGGCCAGTATCGACGCGACCCGACTCGGCCTGGGCGAAGCGGTGTCAGTGGCCGAGCTGCGGGACCGATAGGGGCGCGCCCACAATCACGGGGGCGGCGACCCACAGTTGGTGGGCGGATGGCTCGGTTCCACACGAACGAGCGTCGGCGCCGGCACGAACGGCGGGTTGCCCGCGAGGTTGAAGACCCCGAGGAAGGGGCTGCCCGCCGGGCCATAGTCACCGCTCCAGCAGTGGACTTCGCTCGGCAACAAAGGCGCCCTCGTCGCCTCCACCACGACCAGTGCGGGCCACCGGAACGCGAGCGCGAGCGATTCCCGCGCTTCGTTGAAGCCAACCACCGGCTCCGGCGCACCACCCGTCACGCTGCGCACCGAGATGGTGCCGGTGTCGAGTTCTTCGGTGAGGAGGTGCATCCCCGAGATCGAAGGGAGCCGCTCCGCGGAGCCGAGCCTGGCGATGCGGCGTCCCCGCGTGGAGTACAGCGCGAGGTCGAAGGGACCCGACCACTCGTCGAGCGGAAAGTCCACCTCGTCCGGCGCAGAGGGCGCCGGGACCGAAAGCACGAGCCGGCTGGGCGAAGCGAAAGCCAGAGACCCGTCGGGCAGGTCGAACCGGGCAACCGTGCGACCGCTGCGAACATCGAGGATCGACACATCCATCCTCGCACTCGAGAGCTGCACGCCGACCGCGACCAGATCACCTTCGGCGGCCAGGACCGGCGAAACATTCGTATACACCCCGTCACCCCCTGGAAGCGAAACGACCGCCAGCCAGCGCAGCACACGCCAATGCCCCCCACGCAAGCTCCTGACGAACAACGGCTGACGTACCGAGCGGTCGTCCCACTGGCATTCTCCGGCCGCCACAAGGTCGTCCCCAGCGACTACGAATTCGCCGCCTGGCTGCCACCCCTTGCAGCCGCTGCCGCCCAGGAGCTTGGGTGCGGCGATCGCCGTCAACGGACTCGGTGGCACACCACCCAGGAACTCCGCATTTTCACCCCCCGACAGGGCAACCGCTGTCGCCGAGGAAGCGATCCGGGGCCGAGATTGGGAATTCAGCGCCCCGAGACGTACGCGACCCGAGTGAAACCCCTTGAAAAAGACTGACCCTTCGTCAAACCACACCGCCCCCCTCCCGACGACCGCGACGGACTGCCGCGGCGGACGGGGTGGCACGATCGCCGCGGTACCTCCAGCGAACACCGCGCCGACCGTGACCCACACAGACACGCCACACGCCCATGCACACCACCGCCGATTCCCCGGCGCGCGCCGACGGGTGGATTGCGAGGACCCTGTCACGCCCCTCATTATCCCATGTCCTGCCGATGCGAGCGAGTAGACCTTCGTGCTATCGCAATCCTCGCGATGACCGGGACGGGGCGGGAGGTGCTTCAAAGATCGGATCGAGTAGGGTTCGCGCTCGAGCCCACGCCAGCGTCCCGTGTGCAGCGAATAGGCGACTATGTTGGCCTGGAGTCCCTCGATCGTCTCCTGCCCAACGGGCGATTGAGCCCTGCGATCGTAGAACGCCTCAAGCAGCGGATGGCGGCCATGTTGCGTCGCCGGTTCCTCAACAACGGTGTCCGCCGGCAGATCGAGATCGCGACGTATGCACCGCTCGGTAGCAGCAAGCTCATACGGCTCGGCGTCCTGATCTCGGTTCACGTAACTACCCTACGCGCACACCCGGTCCCGACGCCGCGTTTGATGCCGGCCCAGGTGCTGTCAAAGGCTGTCGTGACGGCCCACAGCTACCCGCGCGCGCCGCCGCGACGCGCCCGATGCGATCGCAGCCAGGCCCGCAATATCGCCGCTGGCGATCGCACGCTGCGCTTGAGAAAAGGACTCCGCGAGCGCATCACGGTGAGTAACCAGATACTCCTCTAGAGCAGCATGGACAACGTCAGCGGGGCCGCGACCCTCGACTTCGGCAATCAGCCGAAGCGGCGCATGATCGTCCTCGTAGATGCGAAGGGCCTTGGTAGCTTGAGCAGGCATGTGCGTCACATTGTAACATGGTGACAGGCTCCCTGGGCCTATTGCTCGGACGGCGTGGACAGCAGCGTCCTGCTGGACCTCTTCACCGAAGACCGCGCTGGCTGTCCTGGTCACAGACGCAGCTCACGCAGGCGGCCAAACGAGGCGCGATCGTCCTCAACGCCGTCGTCCTCGCCGCAGTGGTGTGGCGCCCACTCAGCGGCGTCATGACCTAGCTCGGGCGGTACATGTCCCGGGTGACACGAACCTTGATCCGCAGGCCCTTCGTGGCGCGTTTGATGGCCGCGCGTTTCTCCTCATGGGTCTCGACCGTCGCGGGGCGCACGAGTTCAGCCAACCTCTCGGGGCTGAGGCGCTCAAGCATACCGTTGGTGTGCTGCTTCGCCACGGATCTCATGGTATGGGCTGACATCCTGCCAGCTCCCCCGGACATCATCGGGCCCATCGCCGATCGACCGGTGTTCCGGCCATTCGCACCGATCTCGCTCGCGCATGGAGATCGAAGCGTACGCCAGCGGGCCGCACACATCGCGAACCAAGCCATCGGGAACCATCACCGGCGACCGTGAACGAACCAGCCTGGGCTCGCCCTTCGCTGTCCACCTCGCACGTGGCGGCCAGGCCGGGGCGCAGGAGCAGGCGCTGAGAATCAGGGATCGTCCACGCGGGTGTACGCGCAGGTCAACGTGTGGGGCGCGCGGCCTCCATGCCGCGCGACCGGGGTCGCTGACGAGGAGAAGCCAGAAAAACAGCGCTCTGGACAGGGAATCGCGGGGGGAGGGGTCTCGTAGACATCACCGTCCTCGCTCGATCATCTGATCCCTCGATCACAAGCACCCTCTGGAGATCAAGGCCACAGCCCGTGCGCCAGCGGGCGATCGAAGCGCTGCTGCAGCGCCCGCTACACGGACGCCGCGCGGCACGCGCCGGGTGGTCCTGGACACAGTGTTGCGGCGTTATGTCGCCGGCCAAGCGTTGCTCGAGGAGTCCGAAAACGCTCCGTGTCATAGCGCGCTACTCAGCCGCTGGGCGACACGACGACGAGATCGAGTGGCTCGCTGTAGTCGATCTCGAGGCCTTCCATGTTTGCGAGCGCTGCGCGCGCCTGCTCGGTCGCCTTCGCTCCGCGTACTCCTGGCAGCGACACCTGGCAGCGAACCGTAAAGCTGGCCAGCGGCCGGCCATCTCGCAGGCCTTCTCCGGGGACACCGAGATCAATCTGCGCCCCGGAGGGGAGGGCGTTGCGTAGCCGAGCTGCAACATCCTCCGCCCATTCCTTGGTGGGAGCGGCGAGCACGACATCAGCATATGCGCGCTCGGGTCGCGGAGTCGTCGGCGGCGTGCGGGCAAGCTCTCCAAGCATGACTGAAATGGCTGCAGACTGAGCGCGTAGAGTCGGAAGCTTGTTGCGCCACTCGCGCGCCGGGCCGGCTTGCGCATGAATCAACGACTGCAGCCGCTCCAAGGGGGATAGTTCCGCATGTGTCGCCATGGAATCGAGTGTAGTCATTCGGGCGGCCTGGTCTCGACAGCATCGACGCGACGATCGAGCGCGGTGAGCTGCTCGGCGATGACGGGCAGCATTTCTTCGCTCGCCCGCTTGCCCTCCTCCAGTGGGACGAGGCGGCGATCGATCCGCCGGTCGAGCTCTGCGGTCAACCCTTCAAGCTCATGCTGCCGGTCAGCTACGGAATACCCGATGACGTTGCCGAACTGGCTCGGCAGATGGCCAAGCGAGGTCATGTACGCAAAGATGGACACGATGGAAAACACGGCAAGCACAGCACCCGCCCGCTCAAGATGGAGAAGTATGGGGAAGCCAAGCGCCACCCCCGGCAGTTTGGCCGGTGTGCCGTAAAGTGCGCTGGCGATCAAGCCACCCACATAGATAGTAGGGATCGCGATGAGCCAGCCACGCCATCGCGGGAGTAGCAGGCTGCTTGGCGGGTCTGATCCTCTGAGGGTCATCGAACATATGTTCCCAGTCGATTCGGATGGATATATCCGATGGGGTGGTTACGGTTGTTTGTGTGGAGATCCCGGTGTGTTCTGTGGAGGGGCATGGTGGTGGGGTTGTTGTGCGGGCTGGTTGGTATGGCAAGGTGCCGCATCGGCGGCAGCGGTGGTTGTGCCGGCCGGGTAATGGTGAGGCGGCGCATCGTTTCACGCCGATGCTCACGCGCCAGGGGGAGCCGCGGCCGGTCTGTGTGGAGTGTTCCACGAGGTTGGAGGAGTGGGAGGGCCAGGCCGGCGCGCGGGACTACAGGTTCGCGGCGCGCGAGATCGGCGACGCGCTGGCCGCGGTCGCGAGGGGCACGAGCTATAAGTCGGCAGCCAAGATGGCGCGACTGGCAGCCGATCGGATGCCCCCGGTCGGCGTCCGAGAACCGGGGTTGGCGGTATCGAGATCCGGCGAGGGACGGGCAGCTGGTCGCTAACTGGGTCGACGTGTATAGCGAGCTTGTGTGCGCGGGTGAGTTGCCCGAGCGCTGGCCCGCGATCCTGCTCATCGACTGCCGCGGGTTTCGCGTCACGACCGGCGAGCGCGCGGGTCGCAGCTTCTACGTATTCGCTGCCATCGGGGTCGATCTTGACGGGCACGGGGAGCCGCAGCCGAGCCGGCTGTGGTGTCTGGAGCCCTTCGCGCGCAAGGACCAGGCGGCGTGGGAAGTGTTCTTCCGGACGCTAGGCGGGGTCCCCAAAGTGATCGTCAGCGACGCCGATCACGCCCTGGCGTGCGCGGTGCAGGGCGTCTTCGGCGGGGCGCCGCAAGGGCCCGAGCATCGCCTCTGTGAGTGGCATCTGTCTCGCAAGCTGCGCCAGCATCTCCCGGACGAGGTCCTCCAGGACCCTACGCATCCGATCACCAGAGCATTGCCCAGTGCCTTTCACACGCCCCAGGCCTGGTGCGATCTCATGGACGCGATCGCGGCTGAGAACGACAGCGACGACGATTATTCGCTGACGCTCACGCTCCGCTGGCTGAAGACCTATGGCGCGCGTGTCGAGGCGCAGATCGATACCCGGGGCCCCGAGGGCTCGTATTCCACGGGAGCGGTCGAGGCGATCCTGCACGAGCTCGATCGCCGGCTGCACCACCGCGCCGGGTCGTTCACCAACCGCACCCGCATGAAAAAGCTCCTCGCGCTCATGACACTCGAGCTCACCGGCCAAGCTGACCCACGCGCCTGGGCCGACCGCATCCGTGAACGCCTCTACCTAACCGCTGGACGCCCCACCAACCAACGCCCCCACGACGACCCCAAGCACAGCTACTCCCCGATCTCCTAAACCCCCACCAACCCAGAACCCGGATATATCCATCCGATCGACTGGGAACATATGTTCGCATTGCCAGAGGACGTCGAGCTCAGCAGCGTCGGCCAGAGCCTCCTGCGTCATCCCGATCTCTTCCCGGCGCAGACGCACTGCACGGCCGAGCGCGACCTGGGGTGCCGGCTGATCCGCACCCCGGAACCCTCTGTGGTTGGAAGCAATCTGACCAGGGAACACGTTCCCGCTAGAGTTTCCAGGCCGTCAAGCGTCAAAGATCAGGGTGAGTAGGCTCTTCGCCAGCACGCATGTCATTGATATAAGAGCGACCAGTTAGGTGCGCGGCGCCATGCGCAGCGGCAACAGACAGCTGGGCCAGGACAAGACAACCATCAGACGAGCAATGACCCCCAGCGAACTCGCAGCAGACCCAAACGCCACGGTGAGCCTCTGGACGCCGGACGAGCGGGGACGCCCCTCGCGCGAGCAGGTGGCGCAGATGCAGCGCGCGCGGATCATGCGAGCGGCCGCCCAGGTCGTCGCCGAGCACGGCTTCAGCGGCGCATCGATCAAAAAGGTAGCCGAGGCAGCCGGCGTCTCGCGCGCCACGTTCTACCACCTGTTCGAGAGCTTCGAGCAGTGCTTCCTCGCGGTGCTGGACGCGGCGATGCGACGCACCAGCGCGCGGATCGCCGCGGCGTTCGCACAGAACACCAGCTGGCAGCAGCAGGCAATGGCGGGGCTGACGGTGCTGCTCAGCGCGCTCGACGCCGACCCCTGCCTGGCGCGCGTGTGCCTGGTGGAGGCGCTCGCCGCGGGACCGGCGGCGCTCCAGTACCACGCGCGCGAGATAGAGCTGCTCAAGCACATGGTGGACAGTGCAGCCGGACCGGCGCGCACCGACCGGCACAGCTCAGCGCTCAGCGCGGAGGCAACGGTCGTAGCGGTCGCGGGGATCCTCCATCGGCGCCTCATCACCGGCGAGGCGCCTCCATTCATCGACCTGCTGGCGCCGCTCACAAGCCTCGCGCTCGAGCCCTACTTCGACGCCCAGGCGGTGGCAGAGGCGCACGAGAACGCACGACAGCTCACGCGCGATCTCTCCAAAAAACACGCCGCGCGGCGCCCACACCCAGCCACCGACACGGCAATCCCAAAAGCGTTAGCCAACCCGAGAGCCCACCGCGGCCGCGAGTGCCTGCGCTACCTGGCAGCCCATCCCGGCGCTAGCAACCGCGCGGTCGCGGAGGGCATCGGCCTCACCCGTCGGGAGCAGGCGGCGAGCCTACTCGCGCGCCTGGCAGACAAGGGCCTACTCGTCAAAGCAGCCCGGGAAACCAGGGCACCCCAACGCCTGGTCGCTGACACCCCACGGCGAAAAGGTCGCACAGGCGCTCGAAGAACGCGCATAGAACGGTCTTGTGAACTGGATGCCGAGGCGGCCCACCGGAGCGATCGAGCCATTCGGAGATCGCTGGGGAGCGGTCCCATAGACGGCTGCGTCTTCATCGAACTCACCCATATCAACGACAGTACCGTCCCCATCGGACTCCCTCTATCAAAGTCAGCTTGGTCCATCAATATGCCTAGTTGACAGTGAACTCAAAACACGTTTAGGCTCACCGGCGATGTTCGACCTTCAGAATTGGGGGAAGGTGATCGCGGGCGGAGACACGGACGATCCCGGGGGAGCGTTTGCGCGGACTCGTGCCGGCCTCGTCGAGCGACTACGCGCGCGGCGTTTCGAGATCGAGGAGACCATCTTTGCGCGTGTCCGCGATGGAGCGTTTGATCCAGCGGGGACCGGGGACGCCGAGTACGTGGAGGGGCTGCGCGCGGCCGTCGTGGCGGTCGTGCACTACGGTTTGACGGGCATCGAGCGGGGCGAGGCATACTCGGCGGTGGTTCCTTCGGTGGCGCTGGCACAGGCGCGCCGCGCGGCGCGCGCCGGGGTGGGCCTGGACACGGTGTTGCGTCGTTATGTCGCTGGCCATGCGTTGCTTGAGGACTTCGTCATGCAAGAGGCCGATACCAGCGCCTTCATTGGTCGACGGACCGCAGTCCGCAGGGTGTTGGAGACTTCAGCTTCGCTGCTCGATCGCCTGATCCCCTCGATCACAAGCACCTACATGCAGGAACTGGAGCCGGCCGTTTGCCCTTCTGCGCGAAGAAGCCACGCGTCAGCGAACCCCGAGCGACGCCAGCAAGGCAGAGAGAGGGCTGGGTCAGGGGCATCGTCCGGGCAGGTCGCGCTGGAGCAGAGCATCCGGATCATGCAGGCGCTCGTGGAGGTCCTCGCCGAGCGTGGGTTCGCGGGCGCCACGATCGGCCTGGTCGTCGGACGGGCGAGGATCTCGACCCGCACCTTCTATCAGTGTTACGACGGCCTGGAGGAGTGTCTGATCGCGATCATGGACACCGCTCTGGAAGAGGCCGTTGCGCTTGTCTCGCGGGAGCTGCAGGGGGTTGGCTGCTGGCAGGACGGGGTGCGCTCGGCCCTTGCCGCGATGCTGAGCCACTTCGATCGCGAACCCGCGCTGGCGCGTGTATGCATCGTCGAGACACTGGCGGGCGGTCCGGTAGTGCTCGCGCATCGCGAGCGCCTGATCCAGGCATTTCGTGTGCCGGTCCTCCAGCGGATCGAAAGGGAGGTGCCCAACGTCTCGCCGCTGGCCGCGGAAGGAGCGATGAGTTCCGTACTCGGCATCATGCACGCCCATATCGTCACGGCGAAGCCCGGCCCGTTTATCGAGCTGCTCGGCCCGCTGATGGGTCTGATCATGGCGCCGCATCTCGGTGCGCGGGGCGTCCAGCGAGAGATAGAACAGGGAGACGAGCTCGCACGGGCGATCCTGGCCGGAGACTCCCGCTGGCCCCCGCCGGCGCGATCCTCAGAACAGGACACGGAGTACGGCGGGGAGCAGGCCGCGGCGATCCCGGTGACGCTCGGCAACCCGACTACCCGTCGCGCGCGTGAATGCCTGCTGTTCCTCGCCGAGCATCCAGACTCGAGCAACCGTGAGGTCGCCGTGGGAATCGACATCGCCCACCAATCACACATCTCGAGGCTGCTGGCATGCCTGTTGCGAGAGAACCTCGTAACCAAACACTCTGAGGGCAGGGGCAAGCGCAACGCATGGCGACTCACGGGGCGTGGTGAGGAAATGGCGCAAGCACTGCAATAGACACGAATTTCGTCTACGCTCCGATCATGCTCGTGTGTCGGTGCACGAACAGCGTGCCACGCAGCTCACCTTTGAGTCCGAGATCCTCGATAGCTTCGCGCACCCCCGGATAGTCCGGGTGGGTGTAGTCATCGAAGAGTACCAGCGCTCCCAGGCGCAGATACGGCTGCCATGCCTGCACCTCGGCGATAGTGTGCTCACGTGCGTGCGAGGAGTCGACGTACAACAGATCGACAGGCTGCTGGTCGCGGGGACCGGTGCAGCCTGGCGCAACCACCAATTCGATTCGCTCTCTGACGTCCGGCCCGACGAGGTCTAGATAACGCTTCGCCTCCTCGCGTTGAATCACGTCGTAAGTGACCACCCGCCGCCGATGGTCATCGAGCGCAAGGGTGATCGCTGTCCACGCGGTCGCCGTACCGAGCTCCACGACCCGGCGGCGACCTCTTGTCATCTTGAGCAAGACTCGCATGTCCGTCGGGCGTGTCGCCGATACCAGGCTAAACAGATCATTTGTGCGCCATGCACGGTGCCGAGCGCGCCAGTGAAACCACAGCACGCGCGGCCGAAGCCCTCGCATCCCCCACATCCAGTCCAGGTCACGTCGCAGCCTTCCCAGCCACGCGCGCGCACGATCGAAGCCCGTCATCTCGACCATTCTACTACGGCGAGGGTGGGTGTCGAGTAAGTCGTAGAGGCCGAGTGTCGCTGGCGCCAGTGTTTGCCGCTTTTGCGCCAAATAGACCACGAGTTTTGCACAAGTGGAAACGCGTTCGAATGACCAACATTTCGGACCGTTAACCCTGTGAGCAGCGATATTTTCTCGCAGGTTAACTCTTGCAGCTATCACAACGGTCAGATAGAAGACCCCCCGGCGGTAGGACCGCCACTCAACAGGCCACCACCGGGATGTCCCTTTACGGCGTCCCGGCACTGGATCGATACGACGAGGAGGCAGGGATGTCACGCCGGCGGTTGGACGCAACATCGAAGGTGGACGGATACGAGCTAAACAGCGAGCGTGGGAGACGGAAAGCGACGATTTCGCGAACTCGTCGAGTCTTGGCCATGCTGGCTACGTCGGCCGTTACGGCGGTCGTCTTCCTCATGGCTGTCGACGTTGCTGCGTCCGTGGCTGGGCCTCCGCCCGGTACCTGGACGCAGACCTTGAATGAAGAATTCAGCGCCAACGGCCTCAACACCGCCCTATGGACCCCCGAATGGCCGAATGAACCGATGTCCGGGCAGTGCACGTCGCCGAGCCTTGTGTCCCAACCGGGCAACGGGTACCTGTACCTGCAGGTAAGGGCGCAAGAAAGCACATGCGGTGGGACTAAACATTCCGACACTGGCTCGCTGGTCGAGTCGAATCCGGCCGACGGCAAGTCCGGGCACACAGGGTTCCTCTACTCCTACGGCTACGTCGAATGGCGTGTCGATATAGTCGGCTCGGGTGAAATACCGGACTGGCCGGCGCTATGGAGCTTCCCCGAGAACCGGGAAAACGAGATCGACACAATGGAGGGCCTGCACGGCAAAGCCTGCCACACTTGGCATCACCACGTTTCTCCGATAGAAGAAACACAAGGCTGCCAATCTGGCAGCTACACGGGGTGGCACACATACGGCGTGGATTGGGAGCCAGGCGTACTCACGTTCTACTACGACGGCGCAAAGGTCGGTGAAGAAGTAAAATCAGGCTACATCAATTCCACGCCGCAGTACCTGATCATGGACGACGTACCCCCAGGTAGCTACGGCGGCAAACTCGTCGTCCCTGATGAAATCGCCGTCGACTATGTGCGGGTCTGGCAGCACCTTCCGATTGTGACGACGAGCGCAGCGACGGGGAAGCAACCGCCGCAAGCAACGCTGAACGGAACCGTCAACTCCAACGGGACGCCGTTGAGCAACTGCCACTTCGAATACGGCACCTCTACGTCCTACGGGTCCAGCGCACCGTGCTCGGGGCCAGAATCTGGCGAGAGCGCCACCGTGAGCCTCGCACCAGGCACCACCTATCACTTCCGCATTGTCGCAACCAATACGAGCGGGTCCGCTTGGGGCAACGACGAAACGTTCACCACACCAGGTCCGGTCGAAGCCGTTACCGCTCCGGCCTCGAGCGTTCAGCAGATTCAGGCAATCTTGAACGGAACTGTCAACCCACGAGGTTACGACGCAAAATATTACTACCAGTACGGGCTTACTACCTCTTATGGTTCATCAACACCCGAAGGCGATGCTGGTAGTGGTGTTACCTCCCCAGCGGCCGCTGGCGTCACGGCTTCGCTCGCCGGGGCGAGGTCCGCAGGGCGCTCATCGACCGTCGCCGCGGCCATCGTGCCAGCCTGATCGGCCTGCACCGGCCAGGCCGCGCCGTTCGACTCCGGCCCGCGGCGGCTCGTCCGGCCCAGCACGGCCCGGAGAGGGCGCGCGACCGACTCGGGGACAGTGAGGACCAAGCCGAAGCCGTGGCTGTTCAATGAGCGAGTGGGCATGATGCAGCGCGGCGCAGAGAGGCTCCCGGCGAACGCCCACTATACAGAACCGTCCCACGCAACGAGGCCCCACACAACCCGGGATGCGGGGGTAGGTCCTCATATGGATTAGAGATCGTCCACGCGGGTGTTGGCGGAGGCCAACGTGTGGGGCGCGCGGCCTCCATGCCGCGCGACCGGGTGGGTGACATCGAGAAGCGGCGCCAGCGCTCCTGGGCAGGAGATCGCAGGGGGTCGGACAGACGCAAACTCGACCCCAAGGTGGGCGCGGCCATGTGCGTCCCACTCGAGGCGGCGGGGCGAATGGAGAAGAAGCACTTCACGACCAAAGGAGGGTCTGGCATCATGAATGTCGTGGCAGCGCAACCGCACGTGACGCTCAGCGGCGACCGCGTCGGCGAGTACGTCATTGAGGAGGAACGCCCCGATGGGCGCCTGGTGCTGGTACGCGACACCAGCATCACGGCGATCCGCAGGCGCCTTGGCACCCGCGCGATGACCCCCGAGGAGTCAGCGGACTTCTGGCGCGAGTACGGGCCTCAGATGCAGCCACCTGACGGCGAGGGGTAGGCCATGCCCCCATCCGACCGATCGTCCGAGATCGGCCAGCGCTTTCCGGTGCGCTTCGATCCCGATCCCTGGGAGGACGATCTCGCGCGCTCCACCCCAGCCGGCCGCACGGCCGCGCGAGACGCCCGGCGCAACTACAAGCGCGATGGCGCACCTGTCTCGCACTTGAAGCCATGCGAAGCCGAGGGCCGCGACGAGACAAGCCTGACCGACAGCGTCAAGGTTTATCTGCCCCAACCCGACGGGCGCTTCGGCATGGTGTTCACGATCGACAGAAAGGCAGACAAGCCGGCACTCGTGTTCCTGGCGTTCGGCATGCGGCACCACCCCAAGGGGTCGCACACACTCACCGTCTACCAGATCGCCCACCGCCGACTACACGCTTGAGCGCAGGGAGCCCGCGCCCACCTCCCTGCACAGCAACGACACGCGAGGCGTGCAGCACACATGGCCGTCCGAGCCATAGGAGCATCACCGGCCACCGCGATACTCGCCGCGTAGTGGTTGGTCGAGGGGCTTGCGGTCTTTGGTCTCGACGGACTCGGCAAGCGAGACGAGGCGGGACATCGGCCACGCCAAGGCTCTGGCGATCCGATCGACTGTGCCATAGGCCGGGTTGGTGCGGCCGTTCTCGATGTGCGAGACCCATCCTTGGTCATAGCCGACCTCCAGGCCGAGGTCCTGCTGTGAGATGCCGAGTTCTTCGCGGCGCAGCCGGATGGCGCGACCAAGCGCGACCTGCGGGTCCTTGGCGGTGTTGGGCACCCCCCAACACTCCGGGTAGAGCTACCTCCGCGCCATGTGGTAGGTTCCATATCAATGGTTAGTTTCTTTCGCGCGGCTCCTCACGCGGAGATCGTCTCGCCAGGATGCTCGACCCGCCATCGCCCCAAAGGTCGGATCAAGTAAAGTAGCCGCCCCAGTCCATGTCATTGACATCCAGGGCGGGTGTTTTTGATGCGCAACCAGGGCGGCGAGACCTGCAGCAGCCAAAGACCGGGCGAGACACGCGAGATAAGGAAATGTCTTCCAAGGGGAATAAGCCGGCTGAGCTCGGCGGGGTGACGGCGGTGCGCGCGCATGCGCGCGCGGGACGCGGCCCGCTTTCGCGCGATGAGGTGGCGGAGTTGCAGCGTGAGCGTATCCTGGAGGCGGCGGTGGGGTTGATCGCCGAGCGGAGGCTGCACAACGTGACGGCGCAGAGCGTGACCGAACGGGCGGGCGTTTCGCGGCGAACCCTGTATGACCTGTTCGGGAGCATGGAGGATGTCGCCGTCGCGGCGGTGGCTCTGGCGAGGCGCCGGGCGATGGGGCATGTGTCGGAGGCGTTCGCGCGGGAGGCGCCGTGGCCGGGGCGTGTCCTGGCGGGGTTGGTGGCGCTGCTGGTGTTCCTGGACGGCGAGCCGCAGCTGGCGCGGGTGTGTTTGGTGGAGGCGTTCGCGACGAGCCCCGCGGGGTTGTGCGCGAGGGCGCGCGACCTGCAGGAGCTCGTGCCGCTGGTGGACGCCGGACGCGCTCATGCACCGAATGAGCGTCTCTCCGTGCAGATGGCGGAGGCGACGGTCGCCGCGGTGGCGGGCATTCTCCACATCCGGCTGGTGACCGGGGAGGCGCCGCCCTTCATCGGCCTGCTCGGCGCGCTGGCAGGCGTGGTGCTATCGCCTTACCTGGACGCGGAGTCGCTCCAGCCGGAACTAGCAAAGGCGCAGCGCCTGGGGAGCACGATCGCCGCAGAGCGCACGACGCCGCCACCGCCGGCGCCCCGCCGGGTGGATGTGAAGGTCCCCAGGAGCGTGCGCAGCTTGAGCTCATACCGGGCGCGTGGGTGCCTGTTGCATCTCGCTGAGCACCCGGGAGCAAGCAACACCCAGGTCGCTCATGCGACCGGTGTTCGCTACCAGGGCCAGATGTCGACACTGCTCGCCCGGCTGGAGGGAGAAGGGTCTGCTCCTCAAACGCTCCAACGGGACGGGACGAGCCAACGAGTGGTGGTTGACACCCCGCGGTGAGTCGGTCGCACGGGCACTCGCCTACGAGCTGTGGCCCGGCACTCAGTACGGTTCGCCGCGGCAGGTGTGAGGGGTGCCGCCTCCGATGTAGCGCGCGGCCATGAACGCCTTGTGGCTCCAGCCAGCGATCACGATACGCCCATTGGGCTGCACCGCGACGGCGCTCGCGCCTCCGATTTCGTCATTGATGACGACACCCCCTGCGCCGAAGGAGCAGTCTCGGCCGTGAGGGGTGTATCGCGCGATGAAACCGGTTCCCAACGGCACGTCCACGGTCCGCTTGGGAAGTTCGCCGACGACGATCGCGTCCCCGGCGGCGTCGAACGCGATCGCGCGCGGGTCTACGCCGCTCAGGTGTTCGGCTGTGAGCCATGAGCGGGCTGCCCCGTTTTTGCCGAAGGACCGGTCGGGCCAACCGGCGCTCGTGTAGTCGGCGAGCACCAGCTCTTCGCCTTCGAACCTCGACCTGAGAAAAACTCCGGATTCTTCACGTTTCTGGCGCCCCTTGGGTCGTTCAGCGCAGGCCAGCAGGATGTGCCCGTTGGGCGCGACCGCCATCGTGCTCACGCTCGCCGGCAGCCGCGCGATGCCTTGCCGACCGAAGGTGCGGTCCACCTTGCCGGTTGCCGTCAAGCGCTCGAGAAAGTATCGTCGCGGCCCGTACGGCGGGGAGCCGCTGGGGTTCGAGGAAGCCATCGCGAACGCGACGATCACGCTGCCGTCTCGCTGGATCGCAAACGCTAGGGGTGTCGCTTCCGGTGGACCCACGGTTCCGGGCGGTTGCGCGGCTTCTCGTCGGGTCAGGGGTAGATGAAGCTGCGCGTATCCCCCGCGCCCAAAGCTCGCATCGAGCACACCCGACGCCGCGTAGCGCACGACATCGATCGTGAACGGGGTAGCCGCGGCGAGCGCGACGATCCGTCCCTGGGCATCGCGCTGCTCTTCCTGGGAGCCTTTCGGCTGGGGTATCCAGCGCACCCCCTGTGGCGCGAAAGAGCCGTCGAGCGTCCCTGTCGCGGTGTAGCGCGCGAGACCGAGCATTCCTTGTTCGGCACCACCCATCACCGCCAGCCCACCAAGAGCGTCGCTGTCGATCTGCCCGACCGCAAAAGGCGTATCCACGATCCCCCCGGCGCCACCGAAAGAAGTATCCAGCGTCCCATTCGGCCACAGACGAACCAGCGCACCAGGCGCACGTTCTGAGTAAGGCACCGGGGCGCTGATGTAATCATTGCGGCCGCCCAACACGATTCCGCCGTCGGGCTGCAACGCGATCGCGTCCGCGTAGGAGCCGCCGAACTCGACGCATCCCCTCAGACACCCCGGGTTGGCCTGCACCTGCACGCGTCCGCCCTGCCCGAAGGAGGGATCGAGATCGCCAGGCGCCGCGCACGCCGGTGCTCCTACTGCCAGCGCCGCCAGCAGGATCACCGTTGCAAGGTTGCCGATCCGGGTGAGCACGTCGATATTCTTCCACAATCGCGGATCATGCGACGCGCTCGCACATTGATTCGGGCCGCCAGCCCGAGGCGTTTACATCAATAAACGATCGCTCTTTACTTCGTATTAGCTATAGATGTGAAGCCTTCTCACGCTGTGATGCCTTGACCTAAGCCACACAATCACCGTAGGCTTCTCGGCAAGAGGCAGGACTGGCGAGCGGACCGATCACCGGATTAAATCGCCACCGGACAAAGAAAACAAACTCACTATGTTTGGAAAGGGACGGCGTCTCGACGCCTGACCGACACAAAGGGAGAGTGGCACAGATGGAACCCACGCGCACGCGCACGTCCAGGTGTTATCTACCGACGGCGATAACGATCGGGCAGGACGAGCTGGGTTGCGGGCGCAAGACGCCCCGACTGGCTCGTCGCATTGCGGGGGTGGTGTCACTGGCGACGGTGCTGATGGGTGTTGTGTCTGTGGCCGGTGCGCAGCCCAACGCCACGTCGACCTTCCAAGACCACCGAGGCTTGGGTCCATACGCTTCTGTGCCGGCATGGGCTACCCAAGGTAAACCGGTGCACTTCATTCCCTCCAGGAACGACTTTCCACCTTCCGCCATATCGAACAACGCGCCAACCAATAAGAAGACCAAAAACTGCGGTGGCTGTATTGTGCCGCTACACTTCTCAAAGAACGAGGAACAGCCGGGTGAAGTGCAGCTCGAACCCGAAGTCTATCTGATCTTCTGGGGGCCCGAATGGAGTAAAGGCTTGGGAGCAGAACGGGACAGTGCGTATGGTTTGCTCTACGCCTCCATGGCAACCACATTGTCCGAATTCACTAACGAAAGCTACACGGGAATCCTTTGGCAATACCATAATGCGCAAGGTGTGCACATCAGTACGCACATCAAACTTTCGTATCGCGTAGTGGATAAAGACGTCCCCCCAGCCGGCGTGGAACAGAAAGAAATCGAAAAAGAGGCCCAAAAGGTCATCTCAGAAAACCATTGGACTCCGAATCACAATGCGCAGTTCGTCGTATTTCCCCAGGAAAGCACCCATTACAAGGAACCATGGCTCGAAGAAAATGGCTGCGGCTGGAACACCGTTCTCAACTATGGGTCCGGAGCCAAAGAAGCGATGCTGGATTGGATTCCTTGGGCGGGAGACTCCCAGTTCAAAGGCGGTTGTAACAATGGTTCCGGCTTTTTCGCCGAAACAGAGGCGGCCGTAACGCACGAGTTTGCGGAGGCCGCCACCGACCCAGAGTTTGGTGGACGTTGGGCATGGGAAGGCGGCGAAGGCGGTGGAGAAAATGAGCAGGTCGGCGATCTTTGCGAGTTCTGGCCTGCCGAACCGCTCTCCATTTCCGGCACCTGGGGGCAAGAGCTCTGGAGCAACAACGAATACAACAAGAATCACAACGAAGGCTGCACCATGAAGGACCCGCCGGAACCTGCCTCCCCAGCGCCATCCGCGACCACCGAACCGGCGACAGGTGTCACACAAACGGAAGCTACGCTGCATGGCGTGGTGAACCCAAACGAAACAGAAACTTATTACCATTTCGAATACGGCACGACCACGAGCTATGGCTCCTCGACATCATCCACCGACGCCGGCTGGGGATACAATACGGTGCCAGAGAGTGCGACCATCACCGGTTTCAAACCAAACACAACCTACCACTACCGCATCGTAGCTAGCAGTCCAGACGGGACCAGCTATGGCAACGACCAAGCGTTTACAACGCCAGCACCGCCTGAAGTTAATACGGACCCGGCAACCGAAATTAAGGAGAATCAGGCCACACTCAACGGCTATGTAAATCCCCACCTTGCCGACACCCACTATTATTTCCAGTACGGTACAACGGCTGGATATGGCAGCACCGTGCCCGCTCCGCCTGGAAATGACGTAGGGTCCGGTAACGAAGCGATCCCGGTGAGCGTAAGTGACACCAGTCTGCAAGCCGGTGTCGTCTACCATTTCCGTATTGTGGCGACCAACGAATGGGGCACTAGTTACGGTCCGGATCGTGTGGTTAGAACGGCGGCATGGAGTGCAGCGGTGGCCGAGCCAGGAGACGAAGCGATCGGTGTGTGCTTTGGCGGCACCAGCACGCCGACGGGTTGCGTCAGGGCTCCGGGGGCCGAGGCGTCCGGCACAAGCCCGAGCGTGGCGCGGCTCAGCGACGGGAGTGCGGCGGAGGCCGTAGTCGGCGCCGGTGGCCATCTCGATGAGTGTCACGTTACCTCCGGCGGCAGCTCAAAGTGCTGGGAAACAAGCATCGTTGTGGCGTCCGAAACTAACCCGGGTATCGCTGAGATCACCAACGGCAACGCGATCATGGCAGTCAACACCACCAGCGGACTGCAGTTCTGTGAGGCTACGAGCACGGGTCCGGTGAACTGCACGAACGCGGGTTGGCCGCCCCACGCTGGGACCAGCCCGAGCGTAGCGCCACTCAGCAACGGGAATGCAGCGGTGAGTATCGTTGACACTGGTGGGAAGCTCGTTCAGTGCAAAGTCACCTATGAAGGCGGCTCGAACTGCTACGAAACGAGCATCGCTGTCGCCTCGGGAACTAACCCGGGTATCGCAGAGATCACCAACGGCAACGCGATCATGGCAGTCAACACCACCAGCGGACTGCAGTTCTGTGAGGCTACGAGCACGGGTCCGGTGAACTGCACGAACGCGGGTTGGCCGCCCCACGCTGGGACCAGCCCGAGCGTAGCGCCACTCAGCAACGGGAATGCAGCGGTGAGTATCGTTGACACTGGTGGGAAGCTCGTTCAGTGCAAAGTCACCTATGAAGGCGGCTCGAACTGCTACGAAACGAGCATCGCTGTCGCCTCGGGAACTAACCCGGGTATCGCAGAGATCACCAACGGCAACGCGATCATGGCAGTCAACACCACCAGCGGACTGCAGTTCTGTGAGGCTACGAGCACGGGTCCGGTGAACTGCACGAACGCGGGTTGGCCGCCCCACGCTGGGACCAGCCCGAGCGTAGCGCCACTCAGCAACGGGAATGCAGCGGTGAGTATCGTTGACACTGGTGGGAAGCTCGTTCAGTGCAAAGTCACCTATGAAGGCGGCTCGAACTGCTACGAAACGAGCATCGCTGTCGCCTCGGGAACTAACCCGGGTATCGCAGAGATCACCAACGGCAACGCGATCATGGCAGTCAACACCACCAGCGGACTGTCCGAGTGCCAGGCCACGAATACCGGCCCCGTTGACTGCACGGTGGGCTCCAGCGTCGCCACTGGGACAAGCCCGAGTATGGCGCAGCTCAGCACCGGGAATGCTGCGGTGGGCTTCGTTAACTCCAGCAAACATCTCACTGAGTGCAGCGTTACCTATTTTGGCGGCTCGAACTGCTACGAAACGAGCATCGCTGTCGCCTCGGGAACTAACCCGGGTATCGCAGAGATCACCAACGGCAACGCGATCATGGCAGTCAACACCACCAGCGGACTGCAGTTCTGTGAGGCTACGAGCACGGGTCCGGTGAACTGCACGAACGCGGATTGGCCGCCCCACGCTGGGACCAGCCCGAGCGTAGCGCCACTCAGCAACGGGAATGCAGCGGTGAGTATCGTTGACACTGGTGGGAAGCTCGTTCAGTGCAAAGTCACCTATGAAGGCGGCTCGAACTGCTACGAAACGAGCATCGCTGTCGCCTCGGGAACTAACCCGGGTATCGCAGAGATCACCAACGGCAACGCGATCATGGCAGTCAACACCACCAGCGGACTGCAGTTCTGTGAGGCTACGAGCACGGGTCCGGTGAACTGCACGAACGCGGGTTGGCCGCCCCACGCTGGGACCAGCCCGAGCGTAGCGCCACTCAGCAACGGGAATGCAGCGGTGGGCATCGTTGACACTGGTGGGGAGTTCGTTCAATGCAAAGTCACCTATGAAGGCGGCTCGAACTGCTACGAAACGAGCATCGCTGTCGCCTCGGGAACTAACCCGGGTATCGCTGAGATCACCAACGGCAACGCGATCATGGCTGTGAATACGACCGGCGGGCTAGAGTTCTGTGAGGCTACGAGCACGGGTCCGGTGAACTGCACGAACGCGGGTTGGCCGCCCCACGCTGGGACCAGCCCGAGCGTAGCGCCACTCAGCAACGGGAATGCAGCGGTGGGCATCGTTGACACTGGTGGGAAGTTCGTTCAATGCAAAGTCACCTATGAAGGCGGCTCGAACTGCTACGAAACGAGCACCGCCGTGGCCCCCGAAACCAACCCAAGCATGGCGTGGCTACCTGGCGGCCAAGAAGAATAGGATGGTGCGACCATAGCTCTCATCTCTGTGCGCGACCGCTCGACCAGCGCTCGCACGCCGCTCGCACCCTGGGTCGACAAGCAACCTCTCTGCGCCGACACCCAAGTCGGCGCGTGGCGAAGCTGACGGCACCTGGCAGGCGCACGGTGTATGCTTCTAAGCGTGCGCTGGGCAGCTCTCATCGCTGTTATGGCTCTTGAAGTCGCGCCCTCCGCGGCTGCGGCGCGATCACCTTCGTCGTGCGAAAAACCGGCGACCCCGCCTCCCCCCCTGGCGGCTGCCGCGCAATCACACGGTCGCAGCTTGCAGATCACGGTTCCCGCCCAATTCGATTTCACTCTGGCGTCGTTGACACTCGACGGGTCTGCGGCTGACTTGCGCGTCACCGCCGCGAGATCACCCGGGTTTCAGTATGTCGCGGCAGCGGCTCCGTGCGATGCGCCACGGCGCATATTCATTGTGGTCGTCAACCGCCTCCCACGCGGCTCGTCGGCCCCGACGCCCGCGTCGATCACGCTGCGCATCGAGACCCGCGACACCGAGCCCGTCCCCGCAATCGTTCAGCACGTGGACGTCCTCGCTGACGGCGCACCTGGGCAGGACTGCTCCTCGCTACCGCACATAAGCGCCGAGCCACCCTTTACGGACTACTCAGGGCCGCGTCCCCTGTTCGGGTCGGGACTACGTCCCCTATTGGGAGAAGCGGGAAAAGTCGCAGACGCCCTGGACCAAGCGTGCGGCAAACCAATCGATTCTGATTTCGAACGATGGGTGCGCCAGGAACCCCCGAACGTTCTTGTACACCCGTAGTCCGGGGTAGCATCTCCCGAGTGCGGATGTCACGAAACAGGTTCCGGGGGGAATCCGAAGATACGGTGACCGCGGGCGTCCAACCCGGCTCGGAATTCCTATTCGATGTCTCCGCCCCGGCGGAGGTGAGCATTGCGATAAGCCGTCTACCGCCAGGCGTCCGCTACGCCGACACGTGCAGCGCAAATGCCGGGAAGCGTATTCGCGCGACGCGCTGCCGACGCACCGTTGGCGTGGCCAGAATTACGCGACTGACCGAGCCCAAAGGCGAAGACAGCATCACCTTCAGCGGCCGAGACGGCCATCGCGCGCTTGAGCCCGGTCACTACATCGCAGCGCTGAGGGCGCACAACACCGGTGGACGCTCACGCGTGGCCAACGTCCAGTTCGAAATCACACGCTGAGACGACCCGCAACATCGACCGATCCGCGCAACGGGTCGTAGGCCGATCGCGGCACACTGCATTTACCGTGATGGGGCGAGGAGGATTGCGAGCTCGGCAGCTGTCTGGGAGTGCGTCGGCTCCGGCGGTGAGTAGTTCCTGTTCTGAGCCGATGCCCCACAGAATGGCGCAAGCGGAACAAGACGACCCGCCTCCGCCGACTCATCGACACGGCAAACGTTGCCTGACACTTCATTAGCTAGATGATTGATCCCACTGGCAAGGCCGTGGTTTTTTCGAGGGTTTTGAGCAGCAGGGTCGAAGTCGGCGGTGCTCTGAAACATCGCCGACCGAAGGGGCCTCGATGGACGCCGACCTCGACCCTGCTGCTCACTGCCGTTCATGTCACGGCTGACGATCTCCTGCCGGAGAAGCCGAAGAACGCCAAGCGAAGCGTCACAGATGCGGAGGTCGTCACGCTCTGCGTCGCGCAAGCGATCATGGGGATCCCGTCCGACCGGCGGTTCCTGGCGGTCGCGCGAAGCATCTGCGCCACCTGTCCGCGAGGATCCCCGGGCAAGCTGGCTACCACAGGCGCCGTCGGAGCATGATGTCGCTCTCAGACTGCTCGTTCGCGCACGGACGTGGTGGAGAGATCGTGATTGGCGACAAGGGCTACGTCGGAGCGCAATTCGCGGAAGTGGTGAGCGACCTCCAGGTCACGATCGCACGTCCTCGACGCAAAGACGAGCCCGGACGTGGACCACACCTCGCGCCCACACCCCAAAGGATCGAGAACGCTGCCAGCCAGTGTTCGCGGTGGGGCGAGAGCTCCCGTCGCGCAACCGCGATATCGTCTCGGCCGTGAGCTTGCAACGTCGTGCAGCGGCCCCACGCCTGATCGATTGGACTGGCGAGCGCTGCGTGCCGTGGACGCCCGATGTGCAGGTCGTCTACGAGCACTTCCACCGCTACCTATGGGCCGCGCGCGTCATCAAGGGCCGCAGGGTCCTCGACCTAGGAAGTGGCGAGGGATTCGGCGCTGCCATGCTGGCTGAGTCGGCCGAACATGTGGTCGGAGTGGATCTGGACGAGCGTACCGTCGAGCACAGCAAGCTCAACTACGCGGCCACGAACCTCGAGTTCCACGTTGGTACGGCGATCGATCTGTCGCCCTACGAGACAGGATCGTTCGGCGCCGTAGTCGCGTTCGAGATCATCGAGCATGTGCAGGAGCAAGAGCAAGTCCTGACCGAAGTCGCACGCGTGTTGACCGACGACGGGATTCTCGTGATCTCAACACCTGATCGACGCCTCTACAGCGAGGTGAGCGGGCAACACAATCCGTTCCATGAGCGAGAGCTGGGATCGGAGGAGTTCATCGAGCTCCTGGGGGAGTACTTCCCACACGTAGCCACCTGGGGCCAGCGCACGATCACCGGCTCACATATTGGCGCTCTCGGCAGCCCGTCGGGCAAAGGTAGCCCACCCGACCCCCCCGACTTTTACATCGAGCGCTCAGGCGATGAGTGGCGTATAGCCGGCGATCCAACCCCGCTCTATCTGGTTGCGCTGGCGTCGAAAGTGCCACTGCCTAAGTTGGCGAGCACATCGACGCTTGCTGACTGCGACCTCGAACTCATGCGCATCAAGGAACACGACACGGTGGTCGCCAAGGGCGAGCGAGACGCCGCTGTTCGCCTGACCGAGGAGCAGTCACGTACGCTTGAGCGTGAGCGCGCAGAGCACAGTCATGCCCTGCGTGAGGCAAACGCGCGAGCACAGGAAGAGCTCGGACAGCGCGATCAGGACATCGTGCGCGGACAGGAGGACATCGTCGGATTGCACAGCGAGATCGCCTCCCGCGAGGCAGAGATTGCCTTACGTGAGGACAAGATCGCGTCGGTCGAGGCGGAGCTTGCTGCCGCCAGGCGACTAAATCGCCGCACCGAGGAGTCGGTGACTTGGCAGGCCTTCCAACGGGCGAGAGGCCGACTTTATGGCGCACTCGGCGAAGAGTCTTTCTTCGCTCGCACGCTGCGTCTTTCGCTAAGGCTCGCGGGCAAAGTGCTTGTTAAGCGGCCGAAGCCGGCGTTGTCCCCCCCTGAGCCCACTGATGACGAGAGCGTGGGGACACCAAATGAGGAGGGCGTCGCCGAGGTGATCTCGATGCCGGAGTATGAGAGCCCGAAGGTTTCGCTGATCATCCCGCTGCACGCACACGCCGAGCTCACCCGGGCATGCCTTGCCTCCATCCGCGAACACACAGCCCACGCGAGCTACGAGGTGATTCTCGTGGACGACGCCGCAGATGTCGCGACGAAACGCCTACTCGATGGGGTACGGGGAGCGAAGATCATCCGCAACGAGAAGAACATCGGTTATATACGCAGCGTCAACCGCGGCGCGAGCGCCGCCCGCGGACGGTGGCTGGTGTTGTTCAACAACGACACCGAAGTGACGCGGGGCTGGCTCCTCGCGATGCTCGCCTGCGCGGAGTCGGCCGAGGACATAGGCGTGGTAACCCCGAAGTATGTCTATCCGGATGGCAGCCTGAATGAGGCCGGTGGAATCATATGGCGCGACGGCACAGGCGCGAACTACGGACGTGGCGACTCGCCCGAGCTCTTCCAGTACGAATATCGACGCGAGACCGACTATGGCTCAGCGGCGGCGCTGATGGTCGACGCCAAGCTTTGGAAGGAGACCGGAGGCTTCGACGAGCGTTACCACCCGATGTACTACGAGGACACCGATCTGTGCTTCGAGGCCCGCGAGCGTGGTCTGCGAGTTCTGTACGAGCCCGAGGCGATCATCGTCCACATTGAGGGCGCCACCGCAGGTAACGATGTCGAGTCGGGACACAAGCGCCACCAGGAGCAAAATCGGCCGAAGTTCGTCGCGAAGTGGCGCCACCGACTGGAGTCCGAGCAGCGGCGCCCGGCGCCTACGAACGTGCGTAACGCTGCCAACCGTCACCAGGGCCCGCATGTGCTCGTAATCGATCACCGAGTCCCGATGTGGGATTGCGACTCTGGTGCACTGCGTATGTTGAACATCATGCGAGCGCTCATCGGACTGGGGGCCCGGGTGACGTTCATGCCCGACAACCTCACGCCAACGCAGCCATATACGCGGATCCTCCAACGCATGGGAGTCGAGGTGCTCTATGGCGCGCTCAACATCAACGCCGAGCTGGCAACCATTGGCCCCAGGCTGAGTACCGTGATCCTGTCCCGTCCTCAGATTGCCAGCCGCTGGCTCGATATGGTCAGGGAGTTTGCTCCGTCGGCCTCAGTCGCGTATGACACCGTCGATCTGCATTGGCTGCGAGAGGCCAGGCGCAGCGCAATCGGTAGCGCACCCGGGGCGACTCTTTCGACCGACAAGGGTGGCGTAAGCTCAATTGGGCCGAAGGCCGAAGCACTGCGCGAGATCGAGCTGGCGATGATACGCGCGACCGAGATGACGCTCGTGGTGAGCGACTCAGAGCGCGCCCAGGTCGAGCGAGACATTCCCGCTGCAGAGGTTCTCGTGGTGCCGAACATACATGAGGTCGAGCAATATGTGATGCCACCCGAGGAGCGCTCCGGAATTCTCTTCGTCGGGGGCTTCGAGCACCAACCAAACGTCGATGCGGCCGTTCATCTGGTCAGGGATGTCATGCCAATCGTATGGCGCGAGCTGGGCGACGTGCAGGTCACGATCGTCGGACCTCACGCGCCATCCGACGTACAGACGCTCGCCTCGCCGCTTGTGGATGTCGCCGGATGGATTGAGGACCTCCAACCGCTGCTGGAAGGATCACGGCTGATGGTGGCTCCCCTACGCTACGGCGCTGGGATGAAGGGCAAGATCACCCAAGCTCTTGCGGCCGGCCTCCCGGTCGTCACCACGTCGATCGGTGCCGAGGGTCTTGATGGCCACGACAAGGAGTGCCTGCTGGTTGCGGATGACCCCAGGGGTCTGGCAACCCATACGCTCAGGGCCTGGCGTGATGACGAGCTCTGGCGACATCTTTCGCGTGCGGGTCAGGAGCTCATCGCCGAGCGCTGCTCTACCAAGGTGGTTTCGGGGCGGCTTAGTTGTTTGCTCAACCGCATCGAGATTACGGCAGGCGACCATGCACATAGATGACCTCATGGGCAACCTTGGGGCCCAGGTAGAGCGCCTGCAAGTAGCGCGTTCGCAAATTGGCGATGGCATCCCTTGGTACCCCTACGACATCCTTGCCAACCTCGTTCACGTTCACGGGATGCTCTCGGGTGAGAACCGCGACCTGGATCGACTAGCGCAGAACCTACCTGTAGCGGACATTGGTGCGGCAGACGGTGATCTTGCCTTTGCTTTGGAGGGTATCGCCGGCTGGCAGGTAGACATTGTCGATACGGCCGCCACAAACATGAACGGCTTGCGTGGTGCTCAAGCCCTACGCGACCACCTCGGCTCGCACGTCCAGATTCATGACATCGACCTCGACCGTCAGTTCGCGCTTCCCCGCGAGCGCTACGGGTTGGTCTTCCTGCTAGGGATTCTTTACCACCTCCAAAACCCTTACTACACGCTGCGGGAGCTGGCCTCACGGGCCTCGTATTGCCTGCTCAGTACAAGAGTCGCACGTTTCGCAGGGTCGGCAAAGATACCGATCGCCGACCTGCCAGTCGGCTACTTGGTTGCCCCGGACGAGACTAACAACGACGCGACGAACTACTGGATTCTATCGCCCACGGGCCTGGAGCGACTGGTGGTGCGTGCAGGATGGACCATTCTAGACCGAGCGAATGTGGGCAACATTCTCGAATCGGATCCAGCAACACCAGCAAATGACGAGCGGATGTTTATGTTGCTAGCAAGTATGACTGCCAGTGATGATCTCCAAGCCGCCGGCTGAGCAGTTGGCTCGCACACGCTTCAATTCATGTCCATCGCGATGATAGCCTTCAGATGAGCACGGCTCGGCTGCGAGATTCTGCCGAGCGACTCGAAAGGTGGAAGGGCGCAACATCTCTCAGTCGCTTTGGTGGCGCAAGGCCTTTTAGCTGGATCCCGAGGTCCTGGCTAAGGCCGGCCATTGCAGTTGGTTGTCTGGTGGTACTCACAGTGCTGGTGTTCTGGCAGCAACTGTTCGATCATTGGACCTTTCCGTGGGACTTTCTGGGTACCTATACCACAACGCCTGCCTTCGTCGGTGCCTCGATCGAAAATGGTCATCTCTTGGCGTGGTCGCCGTTTGTGGCAAGTGGTTTTCCAGTCGATGTCAATCCGCAAGCAGGGATTTACTTTCCGGGATGGTGGCTGCTTGGGGGGTTGAGAATACCCCTCACACTCCGGGTGCTGACCGCTGTTCAGGTCGCTCACGTGCTGTTCGGGTCCATCGGGATGCTGATGTTGGCACGTGCCCGGAAAATAGGGTGGCCTTGGGCGACTGTCGCGGCAGTAGCGTACCTTTTTTTCGGTGGCTTCTATGGGGAGGCCGAGCACGCCGACGTCGTCAGAGGTTTCTCCTATCTGCCATGGCTGCTGTGGTCTCTAACGCCCCCGAGCAACGATGGTCGCTGGGGCCGATTGGCGACGTTGCCACCTCTTGCATGGTTGATTGTTTCCGGTGCCTACCCCGGCCAGCTCTCAGCGTTCGGCCTAACGGGCTTCGTGTATGTGAGCGTAGCACTGCGAGTCAGCGGTCCGGAGGTGTGGCGTCGTTATCGCGTAGCGCTGGTGCTTGCCATTGCCGCTTCCGCTGCAGTGTGCGTCGCAGTACTCCTTCCCTATCTGCGCGCAGAACAGGCCAACGAACTTTATCGAATCTTCGAACCGACAGCGGTGGCGCGTGCTGGCGAGTCCCTCGCCCCGCGAGACCTCCTCGGCCTGTATCTCAACAATTTCGCATGGATATATGATGGAACCGTCACGGCGTGGGCAGTCGGGATTCCGATTTTGATCGGGTTGGCCTGCATCAGATCGGCGGTGCTTCGCCGGCAGGCGCCCCTGGTTGCATGTGGCGCGCTGGCGCTCGCTCTTGCGATGGCACCAAAGATCGGTGTGGTCGGTCGAGCTATGGCCTCCATCCGACCGCTGTTTCCAAGCCGCTTTCCCGCCGCTGAATACAAGGCGGTGGTGGCGGTGGCGTTGGTGGTATTGGCTGCCGACTCCTGGAGTCAACTTGCAACTAGCCGCCGCGAATTTCCCTGGAGAGCAGCGCTCGCTGGTTGTGTACTACTGGTCGGAGCGCTGCTTGCGCCGTCCACCTATGGACCGCCCGCACGTGCCCTGTGGTTGGTTGTGGTTGTTATTTTCGCCAGCTTGGCGTTGATCGCGTTGCGTCCGCGGCCGCGCGTGCTGGCCTGCCTGCTCGTGGCGCTCGTGGCAATCGACGGTGCACGGGAGATCTACGACTACCGTGTTCTTGGACACACTTCGCCGTGGCGGGTTCCGGCAAGCGAAGCAGCGGCCTATCTCGGTCGCGACGGTGACGTGCGCGGGCTCGCCGCACGTTTGCGGCAGGCGCCGATGACACGCCCTGCTCGCGTGCCGCCCGCAGCATCCCTAAAGCTTGCACCAACCGGGAGTAATCTCGATTCATCCGGCTGGATCGCCGACGGCTACCACCTGATCGACTACGGGGGCACTATCGAGCGGGTACTCTGGCAGGCTGAGCACAATCCCGCCTGGCTAGCTTTGCTGCTTGCACCCTGGCACGCGTACACATTTCCATGCGCCACCACCGGATGTGGCAGCAGCCCAGTGCACCTTCCGGCATCGACCACATGGAAGCCAAGCACTGGCGTGCAGACACTTTCCTACGGCGAGGAAAGCATCGTTTATTCGGTGAACATCTCTCAACCCGAGCTGATGGTCGAGAACGAGCTCGCGATACGCGGCTGGCATGCCAACACGCCGCGCGTGCGTCTAGTCAAGGCTGGGATTCCGTTGCGCGCTTGGCGACTGTCGCCAGGGCACTATAGGTTTACCGCGACATACCAGGAATCCGACCGCACCTTGCAGTATTTAGTCGTCTTGATAGCGCTGCTGGCTTGGCTTGGCTGTGTCGTTGCATTGCGTCGTAAGTGGATTTTCCATCCGTCACAGCGGGCTACCTGACGACTGCGGTGCAGCGCATTCTCAGCCTGGTACGGTCGCCGGCAAGTCATCATCCCGGTCATCAGCTCGTTCGGTATGGCATCGTCGCGGGCTGCGGCTACCTGCTGGCAATTACCCTATACACAGGGGAGCTGGCGGTTGGTATCGGCCCATATCCTGCGCTCGGCATCGCCTTCGTGCTCAACGGACTCTTCAACTTCGCGCTTATCCGCATATGGGCCTTTCCCCCCAGCGGACGGGCCATCGGGAGCGATCTAACTCGCTTTGGGATCGTCGCAACCGTGTCGTTCGTTCTCAACTACGCGAGCTTTGCCGTCCTCTACTCGGTAATCGGCCTCGGCGCAAGCACCTCACAGCGTCTCGCGATTCTCATCGCCGCGCCGGTCACTTTCTTACTCAACCGACTCTGGTCCTTTCGGTCCCATTGAGGGTAGAATCGACTGGTTACTGTGCGGTAGTGCCCACTTCGAGTAAAAACTGGTCGTACTCACGGATGTAGTCGTCTGGATCGTAGGGGTGGGAGGCAAGCACGAGCAACACCGCATCGGCGTCGTAGCGGTACTGGCTACCCCACACACGCGGGGGTATATATATGCCGAGCGTGGGGTCATCAAGCAATACCTCGCTTCGATTTTGGCCGTCATCGACAGCGACGGCCACACGGCCGGATACACAGAGCAGAACTGGTGACATACACGATGAGCGTGCTCTCCGCGTATCTCGCGGCTAGGCACGTCGTATACTAGAAACCAACGCTGGGGAGTAAAGGGAATAGCGTCACCTGGAAACTCACCCGCGGTGAGCCGACCTCGAAGATCGGAGAACTCGGCAAAGCGCTGGACGTGTACTGCTCCGACGCCGAGTTCAATCTTTCCCGGCTCGTTTGTTGCCGGCGGTATCGGCGGCGCCTCCGTGATGGATGTCTGGGCATAGCCGGTGATACGGGCGGGATTGCCCGTGACGACGGCATGGGGTGGAACCGATCGTGTGACGACCGCACCCGCGCCGACCATCGCTCCCAAGCCGATTTCCAGGCCAGGGAGGATCGTCGCATTGGCACCGACCGACGCTCCAGATCGGACGATGGTCTCCAGGTTGGTCTCGAGCCACTGCCGACTGCGAGGAAAGCGGTCATTCGTAAAGGTCGCGTTCGGACCTATGAACACATCATCCTCGAGTACGACTCCATTCCAGAGCTGGACTCCGCACTTGACGGTCACTCGATCGCCAATGATCACATCATTCTCAATAAACACGCCGTCACAGATATTGCAGTCCTCCCCTATGCGTGCCCCTGCGAGGACGTGGGCAAAGGCCCAGACACGCGTACGAGCACCGATTTCGTCGCTCTCGCATAGCGCCTGCTCGTGTATGAAGATGTCAGTCATCGGTGTGCGCTCCAGAAATCTCTATGACGTCGCGGACGATAGCGCCGGGGCGTCGCTTGATCGTGTCGTAGGCCCGCCAGACATAGGAGCCGATGATGCCAAGACCGAGCGAGTTCAGGCTCAGGAAAAGTAGCAAGATAAGAACCGTGGCAGCATAGCCGGGAACCGTGATCGTTCCGGTAACGCGGGCGACCAGCACGATCGCTCCCACGACGACACCCAGTGTTATCCCGACGATTCCCACCAGCCAAAGGAGCCTGACGGGAAGCTCGGTAAAGGCGAACACGCTGTCTGATAGATAGCGGAACTTACGGCGCAGTGTCCATCCACTCTCCCCCGGACGTGGCAGCCGATCGTATGGAACGAGCTCACGCCGGAAGCCCACCCAGAAAAGTTGGGCCACGAGCGATGTATGAACACTCTCCAGCGAGCAGATCACGTCGCGGACGGCCGCCGTACATGCGAACACATCGACGCCCTCGGGGGGCATGTCGCCGATGACGAATCGACGATACAGGCGCCAGTAGATCTTGGAGGCGGTTGCCCCGTTGTCGGCGCGGCTCCTGCGCTCACCGGCGACGACATCGACAGCTCCAGTCGCCAGTCGACGGAGGAACTCGATCACGAGCTCTGGGGGCTCCTGGAGATCGGCAGCCATGACCGCGATGCGATCACCCTGGGCGAGGCTCATGCCAGTCCGGATCGCCGCGAAGGACCCGAAGTTCCGAGAATGATCCACAACCCGAGCACGGAGCTTGGTCGGCACCAACGCGGCAAGCAGCAGCTCGCGGGAGTCGTCTGGACTTCCGTCAATGACAAAGATTGTCTCCAAGCCTCCATCAACCTGACCGGCAATGTGCTTGATCGCTTCGATAAGCGCCGTGATGGTGCCGGCATTGCCATAGATCGGCACGACGAGCGAATTGAGCGGAGGGTTCATGCGCGGATCTCCAGACAGGCCTCGATCACGACTTCGACCTCCTGATCCTCCATGTATGGGTGAATCGGCAAGGACAGCTCGCGCTCGGCCAGCTGACGAGCAATCGCTAGATCGCCGACGATTGTTCCGAGGCCCCGCACGGCCGGCTGGTCGGGACAGACGCGTGGATAATGACGACCGACAGCTACTCCGCGTTGGACAATCTGCTCCCTGATGGCTTTGGGGTCATGGCCGAGCAATTGGATTGGGAACAGATGATGGGCTGAGCGCCCGCCGCCGGCAACGACCGGGTGCAAGCTGCTCCCGCGTAGGGCCTCTGTATAGCGTGACGCGATCTCGGCTCGCCGGGCCAACCATTCGTCCAGCCGTGGCAGCAGCGCTGAGCGCAGGATAGCCGCGTGAAGCTCGTCCAACCTGCTGTTGAGCCCCAGCGCAACGTGCTTGTACTGAGCGTCCTGCCCGTAGTTTCGCAGGCGCCTCGCCTGCTCGGCGATGGTCTCATCAGACGTAAGCAGCACTCCGCCGTCGCCCAAGGCTCCGAGGTTCTTAGTCGGGTAGAGGCTTGTGCCGGCTGCGATCCCGGCAAGCCCCGTCGGCTTGCCATTACGCTCTGCGCCGGCCGACTGCGCACAGTCCTCGATCACGACCACGCCGTGCTCGGCCGCGAGGTGCTCGAGGCCAACCGGATCGAGCGGGTGACCGTAAAGATGGACCGGCACTACAGCCCGAATCGAGCGATCGGCACGCAAGGCCGCGTCGACCTGGTCGAGGTCCAAGCTGCCAGACTCATCCACATCGCACCACACCGGCTCAGCGCCCACACGAACGATCGCCAAGGTCGTCGCGAAGGCCGTCAGCGGCGTCGTGAGCACGCGAGCACCCCGCGGAAGGCGCACGCATCGCAGCGCGATCTCGAGTGCGTCCAATCCGCTCGCAACTCCGACGGCATGCGGAACTCCCCACCAAGCGGCAAGCTCCAGCTCAAACGCACGCACCTCCTCTCCAAGCACCAGCCAGCCGCTATGGCCAACTCGATCGACCGCTTCGAGCGCATCCTCGCGAATATCCTGCCATTGGCGCGCGAAGTCGTTGGCTGGGATGTGTCGGGAAGAGCCGTTGACCACGGGCAACAGCCTACCTGGTGAGGCCGCTAGTCCGGAATCGACTGTGGAGTTCATAGAGGCAGACCACGATGGATCAACCAAAGCGCAGATGGTGGGATGCGCTCGTGGCAACGGACCAGACGATGATCATAAAGGCCAAGTAGGTGCTCGCAATGATTACTAGCGTGCGGTAGCGACGTGCACCAGTGGCAGCTAAATCGATAGGGCTTGGCCATCCAGGTAGTAACACCAGAATGTAGCTAAGAAGGTAGATAGGTAGTAGATAGCGTGTTTCGACTGCCGAAGGAACTGATGTCAGACAGCAAAGCGCCAATGCGAGAGGATAGCGCCAATGCACAGACGCCAGCCGGCGTCGAGCAGTAGGCCACAGCACGCGCAAGAGCGCCAGAAAGACGAGCAGGAATCCCGCTAGGCGCAACCAGCGGTTGGAACCAGTTGCGAGATGCTGCACATACGGTGTGATGTAGCGTTGATCGAGGCCGTTGATAATATGGCGGATAAAGACACCCGCCATTGTGAGCGGATGACTGATCACGAGTCCCAGGTACTGAACGGTATTCGCCACCGTCTGATTCTTTTGCTCCAACAGAAGCTTGGTGCCCGTCGGATCTTCGTACAGCATTCTCGGCGACAAACCTGATCCCACGTAGGTTTCGTAGCGCTGGAGACGGAGGCCTTCGTCGAACTGTAGAGTAGTCAGATGCGCCGCTGAGCCAGGCACGAAGCTCCAAGTATGAAAATAGCGATGGGATGAGAGTGACTGTGGCAGCGAGATTACGAGAAAGCCGAGCACAAATAGCCCTCCGCAGACTATGCGCCATGAAGCTGAGGAGCGTTCTTTAGAACGTCGCTTCAACCATGCCCACACAATCAAGACAACCAGCATCGGTGCCAGCAGGAGATAAGACGGCCGCATATCGATTGCCGCCGCACACGCGAGACCACCAAGAAACATCCAACCGGGACTTCCCGAGCGATCTATCGAGACGAGCGCCAGCAACGCCAGCGTCAGGGCCGGAAAATCACTTAGCGGGAAGGGAAGGTAGCCTCTCCAGAAGACGAGCAATAATGCAGTCAGTGCTAGGCGCCGACCGATGCCCCAGCGCCATTGGGGCCATGTGATCTCAGCGAGCCAGGGCCCCAAAACCGTTCCGATCAACGCAAACATCAGCACATTGAGGAGCTTCGCGAAAGACGAGGAATGCCATCGAAGAGCGACTGCGAGTCCCTGCAACTCGTGGTCGATCAGAGGCAGCAGATAGCCGCGGAGCGGACTCTCAAAATTTAGGAACGAGAAGTGCCCTGCACGGATATAGGTATCGCCAAGTGCCCAGTAGCCACCGGAGTCGTAGTAGAAGGTCTGGAGACCCAGGAGTAGGGCAACCACCAAGGTGCCCGCAAATGCGATGCCAAATGCTGTGAGCACGACCCTCCGGGGAGAGCGCGTTGCATGTTGTGACGTTTGTGTTGCTACGGCCATATTTTTAGCTGATCTCCAGTCCATCGACATCTAGAGAGAGATTCACCCTAACTGACCCTAAATATGTCGTCGTATCCACAGCGAGCCACCCCCATCGGGATACCGCTCGGGATAGCCGGGAAGCGCCGCAGCAAGGACATCGGGCTGAAAGTGGCTCATCCAGCCAACGCCCAGTAGGATCTCGAACGCCGAGTTGAAGGTCAAGAAGGCCCGTACCATGTACTGCTCGTTCCACGCGCGGCCCGCCATGACCCACTCCTGCGGGTAATCCCAGGGCAGGAAGATATCGTGAATATGGACCACAACTCCATCAGCCAAACGCGGCAGCACCTCCTGAAGCAGGAAGACCACATCGCCCCCCGTCTTGACCGTGTGCGATGTGTCGATGAATAGAACATCGCCGGTACTGAGCTCAAGGAATGCATCCACCGGCACCTGCTCGACCGGCAGAACAACCAGCTGGGAGATGCCCTCGATGCCCTCCCCGAGGAAATCAGGAGGGTAGGGCTCGATGCAAGTGAAGTGGATCGAGCCATCGAAGTATTCGCGATTCACCCGCGCGGTCACCAGCGACGACCAGCCACAGCCCACCTCGATTATGCGTCTAGGCCGGACGTGTCTGAGTATCGCCTGAAGCATCCAGGCATCCAGCCTGGAGAACATCTCACTGGCTGCGTGGTAGTCGCGCGGATCGCCGGTCGGACCATCAGGGATCGAGAAGCCGCCCTGACGTGCAAGGTGGTCCCTAACAAGCGCCACCTGCTGATCGGCCCGCCAGTCGATACCCGGCGTCTCAGGAGCAGTGCGCGGCCATACACGTGAGCGAGCTGGCTCCCGACTCAACGCGCGAGTGTCAGCGATCGGGCTGTAGTAGTGATCGAGCGGCCAACAGATCAACGGGGGCTCTGCCGAAACCGAGGTCTCTTCGTTGGACATGTGCATAAGATTACCGATGGTGGCATCCTCACACTGCCTGGGCGATTCATGGGGGTAGTGTCGAAGAGGTTGTTTTCGGCTTGTGGGATGAGTATTTCGTGGGCCTCATTGCGCGCGATCATGGTTCTCTCCGGCTCTGATCACAAGAAACCCCCACCCTGGCTGGTGAGCTGGCGGACGCTCGAATCGGTGGGACTCGAGGTCGAGGAGATAGTTGGATTGAGCGATGGGCCGCCGGGCGAGTTCCCCACAGTCAACGGTTACTTCCGCGTGCACAAGCGCGAGCCCGCGGAGGCCTCGACGTTCCCGTAGACGCTCGGGCGGTAAGAACGGGCGGTCAGGGCGACGCAGCGGCTTCCCTCGCTCGCGGGCGTGGTGCTTCTCGCAATCCGAGGGCATGGATGGCCAGGCGGGTGTTCTCCAGCGTGTCGGGGATGCTCCCCGACCGCCACCCATCGATCCACGTCTCGGGATCGTGTCCGGTGGCGTCGCGAAAGTCCTCTCGCAGGTCCCGTGAGTTGGGCCAGTCGCGTTTCAGGGGCTCGGGGCGTCCCCTCTCCAGCCGCTCTATGTAGCGCTCGTAGGTCAGACGCGGAATGCGCACCGACTTGCCGAAGCGGACCGACGGCAGCTGCTGTGCCTTGCACATCTTGTAGACCGCTGACACGTCCATCTGCAGATCGGCGGCCACCTGGGGGACGGTCAGATATCTGGTGTCGAGATCGCCCATGATCGTTCGCTCGGACTCTACCACACTAAGGTACGTAATCCATTGGGTCCAGACTATCCACTATATCGGCAGCGGAACTGAGACCTTGAGCTTGCAACCGCTCAATGTCGGCCGCCAGCTGGAGGGCTGCCTGCATCGCGCGCTTGGGAGTCGCCGGGCCGCACGGCCGGCGACTCACCGTCATGGCCGGCGGGTGCCAATGGAGCGGCATCTCAGGATGACGCACAGGGTCAAGGTCGTAATGGAGATCGATGACAGGGTCGACGCAGCCGACCCAGTAGGTATAGGCAAGCACGCTCAGGCCACGCTGGGCATGCGCCCCGTCGATGCCTGCTCGCCAATGCTCGACCAACACAACGCGGACGTCGAGCGGGCAGTCCTCGGCCGGCCACAACCTCCACCATCCCGGTGCGAGGCTCGGCGGTGTACGTCGGATCCACGTACGAGGTGCCCGGCAGAGGATCGAGCTGGAAGCCGTATAGGTACAGCTCATCGCGGATCTCGCTGAGGCGGTCAAAAACGAACGGGATGCCGCGGCCACTCATGTGTGGCAACTTACGACGCGCTCCGGCTGCCCTACGCCCGAACGACCGCGCGTCCCACCCAAGGCGATCGTTACAGTCCCGGGCGATGACCCTCGTCTGCCGCAGCGCGTGAGCGACCCCCGCCCCGACGGGCGCATACTCGTCCTCTATCTGGGCCGCTCGGGCGGTGAGAACGAGGCTTCTTCAGGTCTACCGAGCACCTCTTCACACCCCCCCCGCCGGCCGGGGGCCCGACCCGACGTCAGAGCATCGTCTGGAGGTCATCGGATCTACCGTCCAGGCGTCTCTCGGTGCGGGATCGGCCGCAGACGCCGGATTCCGCGCTTGGCGACTCGGAGTGGCGCGGTGACCCGCCAGCTCACCGACGACTGGGCCTTCTCAAGGATCGCCCCCTGTCGCTGAAGTCGATCCTCGAGCTCCGCCAGCGCTGCCTGCGCTTCGCCGTACCGGGCTGCGGAAACCGCCAATTCACCACGTGCGTCCTCGATCTCACGACGGATGCTCCCCAGCTCATCACGAGACTGCTCCCGCTCTTGGCCGATCAGCGTCCTCAGCTCTGTGGCTTCCTCGCGCGCCTGCACCACGGCCTCCGAGAGCCTCTTATGCTCGTCCTGTAGCACAGAGGTCTGCCGCGCATTGGCGAGCCGCAGGTCGGTGGACGTCCGGCGTTCCCACCAGAGCTCCGGAGCGACGCGCTCGATCGCCTCGGACACCTGATCCTCGCGACCGCTTGCCGCGCGGCGGGCATCCTCCGCGGCTCGCAGGGCAAGGAAGAGGGTGCGCGCTGCGGGCGGCACACCCCACGTGGCGGCCAGTTCGCGGGAGGACGTGGCGTGGTGCCACAAGCCCTGCTCGACCTCCTCGAGCAGTCGCTGATGCACGCCGTTCTGGTCGGGTGGCTGGAGGCCGAGCAACGACGCCATCGCTGCGAGTTGCCCCTGAGCGTCATGGAAGAAGTCTTCATAGAACACGAGCGTCCGAGGGCAGCCCTGGGTCTCCCTGAGCGCTCGGGCGGTGTACTCCAGCCACAGATCTCCCCATGCTCCGATCGACAGCTCCGGGTCGGGGCGACGCTGAATCGAGGAGATCGCGTCCGCGGGGCTGCGCAAGCAGATCACGTACTTGGCGTCTGGCACCAACTCTTTCCAGAAAGGCAGCGTGAGCGTCGTGCGCGGATCCTTCCAACCCCAGAGCGGGGCTGCGCCGAACTTCTCCTTCAGCAGGCGGCTCGCGCGTTCGCGCAGCTCATCGAAATCCGGGGACCTCTCCCAGCCAGACGCGGCCGGCAGGGGGCGCCACCAGACAGTCCCGAGCTTGGCCAGGATCTCGTCGTTGAGCTCCACCATCCATCCTGGCTCCCAGTAGCCACGGGGGTTGTCCGCTTCCCCCGGCGCCAAGAGATCCTCCTGGGGTCCGATATCCACACCGAGGAGATGCAGGAGCCGCATCGTCAACGATGTCCCGCTGCGGCCGAAACCGAGGACGCAGACAGGGCCTCTCGTGCCGCCGTTGACTACGCTCATCCTGCCGCACCTTAACTGATTTCTGATCAAGGTCCGCGGCAGAGAGCCGGGCACCCGAACACCCAGGAGCACCCCAACTGCGTCCGGCGTATGGGCATTCCCGCTCGGCTTCGCGGGGAGTCGGCGGGCACGGCGATCTTCTCCCCCAACGACCACTACAGCGGCGCTTGGCTCACAGGCCCCACCGTCCCAGACGACCTGCGCAACGTCACCAGCGCCCCCGTCGTACTTGGCGAGCACGTGATCGTCGGAGCCGGCAGCGTCATCCTCCCCGGCGTCACGATCGGACAGGGCGCCGCCGTCGGCGCGCTCACCCTCGTGCGCAAGGACGTGCCGCCGTTTGCGGTCGTGGCCGGCCCACGCGGCGAGGCGATCGGCGAGCGGGACCGGAAGCTGCTGGAGCTCGAGCGGGAGTTACAGCAGCGATCGTGAGCCGCGGCTGCATAAGGGCTCCAGCAAGCCAACGCCCGTCGCGGGGCACGAGGCCCGCGCCCAGGCGGCAGTTACACCAACTCCGCACGCGGACGATCCCCCATGCCTCTCCCGACCCGGCCGCGCGGTCGCGGCCTTGTACGCGTGCGTTTTGCGGGTGTTTGTCGCTACACTATGGAAGAAAGGAGTCTCAATGATTACCGCTTTCGCAAGTCAAGCTGCTCACATCAGGGAGACCGGGCACCTCACGGTGGCAGACATCGCTCGCGCCACCAACGCTGACGAGAGCACCGTCCGAGCGTGGCTACGCGAGGATCGCTCGCCATCCGGCGCCCACGCAGAGCGCTTGGCCGAGCTCTCCGCGATCGTGGAGCGAATGGCGCGGATCATGAAGGCGAACTACGTGCCCGTCTGGATGCGCAAGCCGATCCCTCTGCTCGACGATGACAAGCCGATCGACGTCATCGCCGCCGGCGATTACCGGCGTGTCTCGCGGGTGCTCGCCGGCCTGGAAGCCTCAGGCGCCATATAACTGTTGGACATTGATCCGACGCATCTGTCGGGCACCTGGTGGCGCCACATTCCCGCTGGCGGCGAGGTTTATTATGAGCCGCCTCACCCGGCAGACAATCGCTGGCAGCGTGGCGCAGTGGTCGACGCTCTCTACTTCGCCGACAGCGAGGCAACCGCCTGGGCCGAGTGGTACCGATACCTCGCACAAGCCGTATTGCCGCCACAGGAGGGCTTGCCCCGCGATCTCTGGCGCTGGGAGATCACACTGCCCGTGGTCGCCGACCTCAGCGACAAGGATCGGCTCGCGCGCGTTGGACTGCCCGGCCTGCTGCCGACACAGTCTCAGTGGCCCACGTTCCAGCCCATCGGAGAGGCGCTGCACCACAACGGGTGGCCAGCCCTCGTCAGCGCCTCCGCGGCGCGGCCGGAGGGTCGAACGCTCTGCGTCTTCCGCACCACCCGAGAAGTACCAGGCACACGACCGAACCCACCGCCAAGGACCATCAACGAGCCTCCCGTGGTACCCACCGGCATGCGAACCTAACCCTGCGGTCGGCGTGATCGGCGTGAAGAGCCGAGGCTTCCTCACCCGCGAGGAGCTGCTCGAGGTCGGGTTTGGCGCCGTGGGCGACCACGTGAACGTTGACGCCACCGCCACCTCCCCAATGCCTTCCTCGACCCGACTGTGTCGATTTCGATCCTACCCAAGAACTCGTCATGCTCGCATTCCGATGGCCCGCGCTCGTCCGCCGCGATAGGCAGTTGCAGTGGTGGACGCCGCCTTCGACCAACCGGCGACTGGCGGAGGATTAGACTGATGTCCATGAGCATCATCCACGAGTCGCCCGCGTCATCCAGGCAGAAGAGGCGCACATGACCCAGGCAGACCTCGTAATTCGTGAGGACTTGACACCCTATGCAGGGAGCTGGGTGGCGCTCCGGGCCGGCAAGGTGGTGGCAAGCGCGCTCGACGCGGTCGAGTTGCGCGACAAACACGAGGTCCACGCAGACGACGTGCTCATGCCGGTCCCTGACCGGACCGAGGGCGTCTACATCCTGTAGAAGCCGTCTCGCCGATGCCGGACACGCTGCTCATCCCCTACAGCGAGCTTGGGTTCGGTGGAGCTCGCCCCTATCTGTTCCTGCACGTGACGGGCCCCGACGCCCACGGCAGGATGATCCCCGGCTTGATCGACTCTGGAGCCGACAACACCGTCCTGCCGGCCGGCTACGCGCCGCTGATGGGCTACACCAGGGCCGACCTCGACCTCCTCGAGGGAACGCAGGTCGGCGGCAGCGTCACTCTGCGGCGCGCCACCCGACCCATCGACGGCGTACCTCCCCGAGTTTCCCGATCTGGCATTCGAGATGACTCCGTTCTTCGTGCATGGCTGCCAGCACGCCCTATGGGGACGCGCCATAACGCGGTCGCGAATGCCCCTCTGCGTCGTCCCAGCGATTGCCGTCCTCGATCGGAGGCTCCCACGGCCTGCATGGCGTCGGCAGCCGACGTCAAGCTGTGGACATGGACGACATACCAACCTTCGCAAACGCGGTCTCCCCGCAGGGTCGCACCGTCGAGTTGACCGAGCGCAGATGGGCCTATGTCCAGCACCACGTCGAGATGCGCGGCGAGCTTGAGGTACTGCTCGCGGCGATCACCCGGCCTGATTTTCAAGAGCCCGATCCGCGTCCGGGACGCGAGCGCTATTGGCTGCGTACACAGCCGCCGTTCCCGTTCCGCTGGCTGAGGGTGGTAGTAGAGTTGGAGGGCGACGTCGACCGCGTCGTCACGGCTTCGGTCAGAGCGATGAGCCGGAGGGCTTTCCCAAATGACAATCACGATCGGCACAATCACGTTCGACCACGTCGCCTACGATGCCGATGGCGATGTGCTCTACCTGAGCGTCGGCGAGCCACGCATGCCTGTCGATCCACACGGGACGGCAGAGGGTCACAACGTCCGCTACGACGAGCAGGGGCAGGTCATCGCGCTCACGCTCGTCAATGCCAAATGGCTGCTCGAGCGCGATGGCGAGGTGCGCGTGACGATCCCTAGCCGTGTATCGGCCGACGAGCTCGCACCCGCGATGGCTGCCTGAGGAGCGCGAGAAGGCGTTCCAGACCGCACGAAGCGCACAGCTACTGTCGGCTTCGGCCCTCTCTTCTGAACCCGGGCGGCCCGTGGGAGGCTGCCCCGGCCTCGCCTGGGGTTCAGCGCGGCTGAGCGACCTCGACTCCCAGAGCCTGCGCTGCGCCCGCAAGGCGTTCGTCATAACAGTAGAAACGCTCAATGTCCTCGCCCAGGCTGAGAACGGTTGCCAGGTGCAGAGCGTCGAGTGATCGCAACTCGACAGGGTTCAGCTCGGAGGCGGCATCAAGGATCGGTTCCTCCAGCGGGAGCAGCGTGATCGCCGTCAGGGCAGCGCGGGCGCGCGTGCCGGCCAGCTCGCCGTAGCGCTGGGCCGCGCGGCGTCCCTCGACGACGAGCAGAGCGCTGCTGAGGAGATCCCTGCCGACCAGTTCACGACGCAAAGCAGCGCTCTCCGCCTCGGAGCGCACCAGCTTGATGAACGCCGATGTGTCGAGGTAGTCAGGCAAGCGACCTACAGGCGCTCGCGGCGCAGCTCATCCAGCACCTGGTCGCTGGGAGGGCCGGGAATCGGCGCTGACAGCTCCGGCAGCACGTCGAGCAGGCTGCCCTGGCCGCGCCTGGCGCCCCTTTCGGCGACGAGCCGGTCGATGACCGTGGCGCGCCCGGGCGCGGGCGTGAGCTGTGCGATCTGCTGCCCGCGGTCGGTGATCAGAAACGACTCGCCGTGCTTGACGCGTTGGGCGTAGCGACTGAGGTTCTGGCGCATCTCGCGGATTCCGACTAGCTCCATGTGCGTCATTGTAGCGCGGTCGATCGGGAAGACCAGGCAGCTATCGTGATCGGCGCTCGCGCGACCGCCGGCGACGTGCGGCAGGCCCTGGGCGGGCCGCATCCTCAGCGCTGACTTTCGTCCGCAGGTACTCGTAGCCTTGAGGGATCGCGGAGCGTCATGTCATCGTCGAGGTTCGCAACCCCGAGGGCCATCTCGTCCAGATGGACGACGTGGCGTGGAATCATGTGGTTGACCAGCATGTAGAGATGAGCGAGTACCTTGCAGAGACGATGAACGCGATCAAGACACCGGACCACCGTGAACCAGACCCACGAGCTGGACGAGAGCGCTTCTTTTGGCAAGGAGGACCGGAGCGCTGGATTCGGGTCGTCACCGAGTTCAGCGGCGATGCCGATCGTGTCGTGGCGGCGTTTCCGCAGTCCGACGATCCACGACTGGGAGGGTGGCGACGATGACGGTGCACGTCGGCCCATACGAGTTCGACCAGGTGTCCTACGACAGCGGCGGCGACGTGCTCTACCTGCGCCGAAGCGAGCGGCAGAAGGCAGCGGAGACGTTCAGCACGCCCGAGGGTCATGCCGTGCGGATGGACAACAGCGGACAAGTCATAGGGATCACAATCGTCAACGCGAAATGGTTGGTTGAGCGCGACGGCAAAATCACAGTCACCGTGCCAAGCCTGATCGAGACGAACGCCGACGATCTCGCGGCAGCACTTGCCACCGCCTGAATAGTGCCTCTGGCGCTCCCGCTGCCCGTAACGGTCAAGCGGAAGATCCGGCGATGGGTACGCGAGACCGAGCCCTACTGCACCCAGCACGGTGCCGAGCTGCAGATCAGCGATGCGCTCGTCGTGCGCTGGTCCCCCGAGGTCAGCGCCACCGTCCACGCAGCCGAGCGCTATGCGAGGCTGCGCGAGCAGTGGATCGAGACAAACCCCGACATCAAGGGCGGCGAGCCCGTGATCCGCGACACCCGCATCGGCGTGCGCGCCGTCGCTCAACGCATCGCACACGGCGACAGCCTCCAGACGCTCATCGAGGACTATCCGCACATCCCCGTCGAGGCGTTCCAGACCGCATGCACATACGCCAGCGGCCTGATCTCCTCCTGCCCACGCCCTCGCGGGAGAAGCGGCAGCAACTTCTCGGCGTCGCGCTGGAGTACATCCAACAACAGGCGACGCTGCGCGCCGCCTGGACCAGGGCGAGTTCATGATCAACCGCATCGTCGAGACCACCTGCTCTGGCTAGGCCGATAGGACGCTGCCATGCGTTTGATGGAACGTGACCCGGCCTACGTTGGGCGGGGTCATAGGGGATAGTTCCGACACGATGAGCGCGCCATTGCCGCCGGCCGAGTTGGCCGCTTACATCCTTGGATACGAGGAAACAACCGGTGTGCTCGAGGCTTATGTCGAGCAAGGCGAGCGGATCGCCGCGTCGATTGAGCGGCTGCTCGGGCCAGAATGGTCGTGGCAGGGCAAGCGCGTGCTGGACTTCGGTTGTGGGGCAGCGCGAGTGCTGCGCCAGTTTCTGGACCGCGCCAGCGAGGCCGAACTGTACGGCGTCGAGCTCGACGAGCGCTGCGTCGCCTGGATCGACGCCAATCTCTCCCCGCCGCTGAAGGTCATACGCGGCACCGAGCTTCCGCCGCTGCCCTACCCAGAGGCTCACTTCGATCTGATTTGGTCGACGTCGGTCTTCTCGCATCTGGCCGACAGCTGGTCCGCGTGGCTACTCGAGCTGCGTCGGCTGCTGAAGCCCGAAGGCATCGCGGTTATCTCAGTCATAGGCGCAGCTTGCTCGCAAGCGATCGCCTCCGAGGAGTGGGATCCCAACCGGATTGGCATGACCGTCCTCGGCTACGGGCGGCCGTGGCATGCGGGCGGCCCGATGATCCTGCATTCCGAGTGGTGGATCCGCGCGCATTGGGGACGCGCTTTCACGGTCGAGGCGTTCGAGGAGAGGGGGATCGAGGGACAGGATGCTGTCGTGCTGCTGCGCGATGAGCGATCCGCGCCAAGCATCGCGGAGCTCGAGGCGCCTCAGCTCGAGGACCCGCGCGAGCTGGTGGCAGCACGGCACGCAATCGAACTGCTGCATCGCGAGCACGCGGCGCTCAACCGTCAGCACGACGAGTACGCGCAGGCCTACATAGTTGAGGCGCGCAACCACGCGGCGACCGCTGCGCGCGTCGCGGCGCTCGAAACGGAGCTGCAACACGTGCAGGATCGGGCGGCTCGGCCCCCCGGCTGACCGTTGAGGACATTCGGCCTGCTGGGCTTGTAGCTGCCCGACAACTCTACCGCCCGGGAGAATGCTCCTTCTGCAGGGCGCACGGCCGCCTCGCGCTCCCAAGCCCGAACCTTCCCTCCCATCGCAACCCCTCCTCAACCCAGTGTTGCGACGACCACTCCCGGCCAGGGAGGCTTCGCGGCAGGCCGACTCGCCGGAATCGCAGTTACCATCGGAGAATGTCGCCACAGTCGAAGGTGGGTCTGGCTCGCGAGCACTTTATGAGAGCCAGCGGAGCGTTTGAGGTCGGCGATCCTGTGGTCGGCGTGACCTTCCTACATCTCGCTGCAGAGGCAGCGATTGTCGCGCTGGCCGAGCTGAATGGCATCCCGACCGAACGCCAGCACTGGCGTAAGGGGGAGGCGGCAACTGAGCTGCACACACGCGGCATCCTGTCCACAGACCTTGGTCCGGTGCTGGAGTTGCTGAATCAGGCGCGCAAGGACGCCGGCTATGAGGGCGAGGACCCGGACTTTGGCGACTGGACTTCAGAGGAGCTCGTGAGCGCCGTCGAGGATGCTGTACACACCGCCGAAGGGGCTGCACACACTGTTCCGAATGAGGATGAGGAGAGAGGGAAAGCGGCAGATACCTCAGAGGAGTCGAGCCCATGACCGCGGTGGATGTAGCAACCCAACTTTCCGTCGATGCCAGATGGAGTGCTCGCCTGCAAGGCGATCGTGGGCGAGCGATCAAACTCCAAACACGCCCGCAGCGGCAGGCTACGGAGACGGTCCTTCAGCGTGCGCTTGTCCTTGGTGCCAAGGCAGTGGTGCTCACCGGCTCGACCGTCCGTGGCCAGCGAACGGCGATCAGCGATCTCGATCTCATGATCGTCGGTAGGCGCCCCAACCTCGGGGGTATCCGGGAAGAGGTCGATGTATACGCGGCCAGCGCAAATGCGTTCTGGGAGCGATTGCTTGCCGGCGATGACTACGTCCAGTGGACGCTGCGCTTTGGCTGCATACTGCACGACGACGGCATTCTTCAAGGCGCGAGCCGCTATATCGAGGAGAGTGGCCTCGCCCCGTCCGCTGAGCGCAAGCGCACCCAGGCCCGTCGCGGGTTCAGTCTGGCCCGGTTGGTTCTCGAGGGCGGCGACGTCGAGGCGGCCCGTGAGCAGTGTCGTGCGACGCTGACCACGATCGCACGCTGGTGGTTGATCGCAAACGGAGAGTTCCCGCTCTCCCGCAACGAGCTCTCTGGCCAGCTGCTTACGCTCGGCTGCTTCGATCTAGCCGCTGCGCTGCACCATCTGATCCACGACGAACCCTCCCGCGAGGAGCTGCGAACCGGTCTCGAGCTCGCCGAGCAGCTCATAGGCACGCCTCAAGAGCTCAGCTGAGGCCGTGTACCCGGCGCGCAGGGTAGCGCCGCAACCGCCGGTTGTAGCCGGCCATGTCGAAGAAGTACAAGCGCCCATCGGAGCTCACGAGCGGCCTGACGCCGAGCACCCGCGACAGCTCGGGGATCAGCGCCGCTCCCCTGTGGGCGTATCCGAACGTGTCAAGGTAAATGCCCTTGAACCCCAGCGCCGAGAGCTCGGCGAGCATCTGCGACGGCGGGCGGTGCGCGACGGCCGCCTCCCACTTGGAGGGCGGGCCCTTGAGCTGACCGTAGCTCCACCGCAGGCTGGTCGAATGCACGTAGCCGATCAGCTCGGCGTAATCTTCCATCCGGTGCACCGGCGGGTTCTCGGGGAACGGGACGTACGGGAGCTGGAACACGCTGGCACCGGCCGGCAGCTGACGCTGGATCGCCTCGACGAAGTGGGCGTCGGTGAGGTATTCGGCGGCCTCTCGCTTGTATGGCGGCGCCATTGAGGTACCCGTCTGGTCGAGTACGCCAACGGCCAGCACGGCCGCGAGGCAGGCGGTGAAGCCCCAGCCCCGGCGGGATGTATCGCTGCCGATGCGCCGCCTCAGCGCGTCCAGCATCAGCCCGGCTCCCATCAACGCGAAGAATGCGATGAACACCGAGATACGGTTCCAGGCGCGCAACTGGGGGCTCGCCACGTAGGCGAAGAGCGTCCCCAACCCACCGACCGTGCCAATCAGGAAGGCGAGGCCGGCGCCGAGCGCCGCGTACGCGTAGCGCGGATCGGCGAATCTCAGCCGGTCGGCGCGCAGCGCACGAGCCACGAACGCGATCGCCAGCCCCAGCAGGCCCAGCGTGCCGATCAGCCCGAGGCTGGCGCTGTGCCCCTCGCCGATCGGCGCGGTGGCCGTGGTCTGGTATTTCCGAGCCAGCCGCGCCAGCGGTTTGATGCGGTCATCGGCGATCGGCAGCACCAGGTCGGCGAGTGACAGTGCGTACACGTCGCTTTCCTTCGGCTTGCGCTGTCCGACGACCGGGTTCCCGCCGTGCTGGGCTCTGTAGATCAGCGTGGGCAGCCCGTTTAGCGCCACCGTGGCGAGCACGAGCGCGGCCACCGTCCCACCTGTTGCCAACGCCCGAAAACTGCGGTTGGCGAGGAAGGTGAATGCCGCCGCCAGCAGCACCAGGGCCGCGGTGAAGGCGGCGTAGTAGTTGTCCGATGAGCCCATCACCACGCACGCCAGCACGGCCGCACCCGAGCGCCAGGTCAGATACCTCCCGACACCGCGCCTCGTTGCGCTGCGAGCGAACAGGGCTTTGTCGGAGAGCACGGCGATCACCAGATAACAGCCAAGCGGCACGGTGAAGTAGGCGCCCTGGAAGATGTGACTCTCGGCGTCGAAGAAGTGATACGGCAGCAGGGTGAAAAGGACGGCGCACACCACCGACGCGCCCCTCGAAGATCTCCACCGCCCGCAGCCCGGCATAGGCGCTCAGCGCGATCAGCGGGAAGCACAGCAGGAAGAAGAGATTGTCGACTTCGGCTGGATTGCCGAAGGGAATCCCGATCAACTTGACGATCAGCAGGTAGAGGCTGTCGCCACTGAATACCGGGTAGTTGTAGAGATGCTGGACGAACGGCGCCCCGAGGTTGGGGTTGCTCAGATACCAGCCATGTTCGAGGATGCCCTTGATGACGGCAAGGCCGAAGGTCTCATCGCTGCCGGGGCTCGAATACAGCGGCACGCTGAAATTGGCCTGCCACACCTGCAGCACGACGACCGCGATCGCTGTCGCAAGCGCCGCCGCGAGGAGCGCCGCCGGCAGCTCAGGCCGCAGGCGCCTGCTCCACACCGACGCTGGGCGCTTATCTATGGGCGATTGAGGAGCCATATGGGGCATATAGGAGCCACAGAACTGGTTGACTTCGGCACCCGAGGTACTCTTCGAGCGTACTTTCAGTCAGCTCTCGACGTACCTGCCAGCTGCTCGCCTGGCAAGCACCGTGTAGCCCAGGCAGTCATCGCCGCCATCTCGCAGCAGCGACACTCTGGCCACGAGGACGCCGGCGGCCAGCAGTGGTGAGAGCACCAGGCCGCTCATACGCAGCACCAGCCTCCGCAGCAACCCCTGCTTGCGAGGCATCAGCAGCGGCAGGATCAGCGCGATCACCTTGTAGCAGGCGACGGTGAGGGCGTTGCCGCGGGGATATACCTCGACTTCGATGAACCCGCTCTGCTCCAGCAGGTGCTTCAGGCCGGAGGGGGTGAATCGCCAGTAGTCGAACGGCACGTAATGCCACCGTGCCGCAAACGGCACCGTTAGGATCAGCCGGCCGCCCGGCAGCAGCGCGCGCTCCGCTTCCGCGAGGAAGCCCAGTGGGTAGAGCACGTGCTCCAGTGTCTCCGTGCACAGCACCGTGTCGGCCACGGCGTCATCCACCGGCCATCGCTCGCCGGTGAAGTACTCCGTGTCGGGTATGTGGTAGCCGAAGCGGTCCTTGGCGTCAGCGGTGTCGATGCCGATGTACCGCACCTCCGGCGGCACCAGCGTGCGATAGGGCTGCGCGCCGCAGCCCACGTCCAGCAGCGTGCCGCGCACCGTCCTCAGCTCACCGGCAAGATCGTTCCAGATCGAGCTGGCCTGTACGTCGAACAGGCGACGAGCACTCGTGATCGCCCGGCTGGTGGGACCGTCGAGTCGGGTGAAGGGCGGCGGCTGCCAAGCCTCGTCGCGCTGGTTGCCGACGTCGGTTCGGTGGGGGGAGGTGGAGATGCTGCCCGTGGGTGGCCGTGGAAACATGAGAGACTCTTATCAGGACGTTACGCCGTAGCGCTCCCACAGCTGCGGTCTCTCCCGCAGCCAAGCGGCGGTGCGGGTGAGGCCGTCGCCGAGGCTGGTGGCCGCCTGCCAGTCGAGCAGCTCGAGCGCCGCGCGCGGGTCGGAGACCCACACGTTGGTGTCCCACTCGCGCTGGTCCATCGTGCCCCACTCTGGGAGTGCCGTCACCCCCAGAGCACGGCGCGCGACCTCGACGAGCTCCTCCATGCGCGTCTGGGTGCCGGAGCCGATGTTCAGCGTCGCGCCGGGGCCGCCAGGCGCGCCTTGCTCCGCCGCGCGCAGCAGCGCCTCGCAGCAGTCCTCCACGTACACGAAGTCGCGCGCTGTCTCGGGGCCGACCAGCGGCGGGAGCCCACCGCGAGTCGCCTCGCGCACCAGCGCCGGCACCAGCCGGCCCGGATCCTCCCACGGGCCATAGATCGAGTACAGGCGCAGCGTCACCGCCGGCAGGCCCTCCGCCGCGGCGAGCGCGGTGAGGTGGCTGCCCGCGGCCTTTGTGACGGCGTAGTGGCTGTTCGGCTCCAGCCGCTCATCCTCGCGCGGCGGCGTGTGTCTTCAGGCCGTACTCCGAGGAGGAGCCGGCGTTGACGAACGCCTGCACCCCGGCCGCGCGCGCGGCGCCGAGTAGCGCCGCGGTGGCGGCGACGTTCACGGCGATCATCTGCTCGAGGTCGGTCTGCCAGGAGTAGGCGCCGTGCGCGGCCAGGTGGAAGACCCACTGCGGCTCGGTTGTTGCCACGACCCGCTCGATCGCCGCGGTGTCGCGCAGGTCGAGTTCGAGTACGCGCACCTCGGTGCTGACCTCCTCCAGCCGCCACGCTGCGGCGCCGGAGCGCGTGAGGGCGATCACCTCGTGGCCCGCGACGAGCAGGTGTCGGACGAGGTTCGCGCCGAGGAAGCCCGCGGCGCCTGTGACGAGCGCTCTCACCGCGGCGTCAACCCGGCTTGCGCGCGATCAGGCACAGATTGCCGAGTGGCACCGTCACGCGGATGCGGCCCGCCGGGCCCGCGCGCAGCGCCCGCAGCAGCCGGGGCTTGATCGCTGCCGGCAGCGGGGACGAGCTGCGCGAGGTAGGCGAGGCTGTAGGTGTTGCGCACGCTGCGCACCCGCGGGTCGGCGAAGCCCGCCTTTGCGAACAGGCGGCGCATCGTCTGCGGGCGAGTACAGGTAGGTGTGCTCGATATCGACGATCGGGCTGCGCTCGCCGAGCAGCCGCGCCGACCACGCTCTGACGTTGTGGTTGAGCGCGAGGATCTGCCCGCCGGGCCGCAGCACCGCGAGGCACTCCTCGAGCAGCTCGACGGGGCTCGAGATGTGGTCGAGCACCTGGAACAGGCACACAGCGTCGAAGCTCTCGGGGGCGAACAGCCCCGCGCGCATCACGTCCTGCACGATCGCGCCGTCGAGCTCGGGCGGGGCCTTGGCGACGGCGTCGGCGCTCGGCTCCACGCCACGCACCTCACGCCAGCCCTGCCGCCGCGCCTGCGCCAGGAAGAAGCCGTTCCCGCAGCCGATCTCGAGCAGCGACTCGCGCCGCGGCGAGCGCTCCTCCAGCCAGCCGAGCGCGCGGCCGTAGGTCGCCTGGATCGACTCGACCTCCTCGCCGTAGTCGAAGCTGCTGGACGCATAGAGCGCCGCGAGCAGCTCCTCGTCCGCGACCGGATCCGAGCGCACGAGCCCGCAGCTGTCGCAGCTGACCATCCGGTAGTGGACGCGGTCGGGCAGGCGCCGCGCCGAGAAGACGCGGGCGTTGAACGCCTCGGGGTCGAACGTCGCGGGCCAGCGCTCGGTGGCGTTGCCCTCGCTATCGCAGATCGCGCAGCGGGTGGCGAGCATCTCCGGCAGCTTCGTGTCGAGCGCGTCGCTCACGGCTGGCGCACCTGCTCACGCCGCGGCGATCCGCCCTCGACTGTCGCGGCCCCATTCTCCGGCGGAGCCTTGGTGGGAGGATTGTCCGGAGAAGCCGTGGTGGGGGCACTCTCCGGCGGAGCTTTGGTGGGAGGGTTGAGCACGCTCTCGACCAGGTAGGGCGGGCGGTGCTTGCTCTCCTCATAGATGTGCGCCACGTAGGAGCCGATGATCGCGAGGCACAGCAGCTGGATGCCGCCGATGAACAGCATGCCGACGATCAGCGTGGTGAAGCCCTTCGGCGCGAGGGTCGGGTCGGTGAAGTGCAGGACGAGCTGCGCCACCAGCGCGAGGAACGAAACGCCCACCGTGACCAGGGCCAGCCAGGCGATCAGGTCGAGCGGCACGTAGGAGAACGAGACGATCGCGCGCCGCGCCCAGCCGACGTTCTTGATGAGCGAGTTGGTCGTCTTGCCGAACATGCGCTCTGGGCGCACGTACGGCACTCCGACCTGGCGATAGCCGACCCACGCGCGCAGGCCCCTGATGAAGCGGTGGGACTCGGGCAAGCTGTTCAACGCGTCGACGACGCGGCGGTCGAGCAGCCCGAAGTCGCCCGCGTCGAGCGGGATGCTCAGGTAGGAGAGCCGGCGGAACAGGCGGTAGAAGAGCTTGTAGGCGCGGCGCATGAACGCCGTCGTCTCGCGCTCGACGCGCACGCCGTAGACGATGTCGAACCCCGCCTGCCACTGCTCCACGAACTTGGGGATGATCTCGGGCGGGTCCTGCAGGTCTCCGTCGAGCAGCACCACCGCGTCGCCGGTTGCGATCTGCATGCCGCTGGTGAACGCGCTCTGCGAGCCGAAGGCCCGCGTGTGGTTGATAACCACCACCTTGGGGTCGCGGCCGGCGAGCTCGGCCAGCACCTCGCGCGCATTGTCGGGACTGCCGTCGTTGACGAAGATGATCTCGTAGTCGGCGCCGATCTCCCCGAACATCGCGCACAGGCGCTCGTGCATAATCGGCACCGCCGGGGCGTCGCGGTAGCAGGCGATGACCGCGCTCAGCTTCACGCGGTGGCGGTGTCGAGCGCCGCCTGCGCCGTGGCCGCGAGCCGCTGCGCCGAGAGGCCGAAGCGGTCCTCGAGGAACCGCTGGCTGCCTGCGAGTCCCCTGGGCGTGGCGCCGACGCCGGCACGGATCAGACGGCAGCCCAAGCCGTGCTCGGCGATCGTCTCCGCGACCAGCGAGCCGAGGCCGCCGTTGAGGTAGTGCGTCTCCACCGAGATCGCCAGCGACACGCCTCCCAGCAGCTCGGCGAGATCCTCGACGGGCGAGGGATTGAATGTCGAGACGACCGCCACGGTTGCGCCGACGCCTTCTTCGGCGAGCATCTCCGCCGCCCGCTGCGCCTCGCGCGCGACTGAGCCGATCGCGATCAACGCCACGTCCGAGCCGTCGCCGATCAGCTGCGCACGGCCGAGCGCAAAACGACCGTTCAGGCCGGGAACCGGGGTGCTCTGCTTGGCGATCCGGAAGTAGATCGGTCCCTCGAGCTCGCGCGTGGCGTGCACCGCCGCGCGTGCCTGGGCGCTGTCGGCCGGAGCGAGCACCGTCAGGTCCGGTTGAGCTCGCATCACCGCATAGTCCTCGAGCGCGAAATGCGTGATCCCGTTGTAGCCGTAGTCGAATCCACCGCCGACGCCGACGATGCGCACCGGCAGGTTGTGGAGCACCGGGCCGTTGCGCACGAATTCGTAAGGGCGCATGCTCGCGAACGTGGCGATCGAGTAGACGAACGGCACGTACCCCGCCTCGGCGAGACCGGTCGCGATCCCAACCATGTTCTGCTCCGCCACGCCGACGTTGAAGAAGCGGTTGGGGAAGCGGCTGGAGAAGACATCGAGCACGAGGTAGCCGAGGTCGCCCGTCAGCAGGACGACGCGCTCGTCCATCGCCGCCAGCTCGGCGAGCTCCGCGACGAAGTCGTCTCTCATGCGACGGCCTCCAGCTCAGACAGCGCCTGGGAGTACTGCTCGTCGGTCATCGGCAGGTAATGCCAGTCGATCGTGTTCTGCATGAAGCTGACGCCCTTCCCGAAAGTCGTGTGGGCGATGAGCACGTGTGGCGCTCCCGTCATGCAGTCCAGATCGCCGATTGTGGTCTGCAGCGCGGATGTGTCATGCCCGTCGAGCTCGTGCACGTCCCAACCGAACGCATCCCAGCGCTGCGCCGGCGCGCTGAGGTCGAGCACATCCTTGGTGTAGCCCATCGCCTGCTGCCCATTGAGGTCGAGAATCACCACCAGATTGGCGAGGCGGTGGTGGGCGGCGAACATGATCGCCTCCCACACCGACCCCTCGTTGAGCTCCGCGTCGCTCATGACGACGAACACACGGCGCGAGACTGCCTCGAGGCGTGCCGCCAGCGCCGCCCCCACCGCGATCGGCAGCCCGTGACCCAGCGAGCCTGTGCAGAAGTCGACTCCGTCCAGGTCGCGCTCGGGATGCACGCCCAGCAGCGTGCCGTCGGTGCAGTAGGTGCCGGTCGTCCCGGAGGGCACGCGCCCGGTCAATTCGAGCGCCGCGTAGAGGGCCAGCGAGGCGTGGCCCTTCGACAGCACGACGCGGTCCTGCTGGGGGCGAGCCGCGGGCAGCTCGAGCACGCCACCGTAGAGCGCGGCGAGGACGTCCGCGATCGACAACGCCGAGCCGATGTGGCCCACGTTCGCACGCTTGGACTGCTCGATCACGGTGCGACGGATACCGTCGGCGAGGGTCGTCGTGCTTTCGATGTCGATCACTGCTTCCACGGAGGGTGGTGGTGGACCCTGTCTCATACTACGTTAAGCGCGTGCCACCCCCCCAGCGAACGCCGCGCACCTCTGATCCCCATGCGCTGCGAGCGTGGGGCCTGCGCCTGCGAGATTCCGGCCTGCTCCGCCAAGGCGCTCGCTACGTTCTCGCCGGCAGCACCGTGACGCTCGTGTATCTGGGTACCACGACTGTGCTGGCCAGCGTGGTGGGACTGCCCTTTCAGATTGCGCTGATCATCGGCGCCTGCGTCGGGCTGTCGGTTCATTTCACACTGCAGCGCTTCTTCGTGTGGGCACACCACGAGGAGTACGCCCTGCCGCTCAATCATCAGGCAGCCCGCTACCTCGCGGTCGCCGGCACGCAGTATGGGCTCACCGCGGCATCCACCTTGATCCTGCCGGCAGCGCTCGGGCTGCCGGTCGAGGTGGTGTATTTCGCAACCGTCGCCGTCCTGGTGTCAGGCAACTTCCTCATCTTCCGCAACAGGGTTTTTCACCCCAAGGTTGCGGACTAGACGCCCACCATGCACATGCTACAGTATGAGCATGGCGCTTGAGCATCGGCTTCAGATCCTGCTGGACGAGGAGCGCCACCAGAAGAATCCTCGCGGTTGCGCGCGAGCGTGGCGTATCGGTCGCCACGGTGGTTCGCGAGGCCATCGATCGCGGGGTGAGCAACCCCGATGCGCGCCGCCGCTCCGCTGGGAGCCGCCTCCTGGACGCAGCCGACATGCCGGTTCCGGCTCTGGAAGACCTACGCACCGAGCTCGAGCAGCTGCGCAGCCGCCGCGCATGATCGTCCTCGACACGACGGTGTTGGTCTACGCCAAGGGCGCAGACCACCCGCTGCGAGATCCGTCTCGCCGCCTGATCGCAGCGGTGGCCGAACGTGCGCTTCAAGCCACAACAACGGTGGAGGCCATTCAGGAGTTCGTGCATGTGCGCGCTCGACACTGCGGCCGGGCTGATGCGGTCGCGCTCGGCAACGACTACTCGGATCTCCTCTCCCCCCTGTTGACGGTCACCGGCGACCATCTGCGCCACGGACTTTCGATATTCGAGCACTCCGAGCAGCTTGGGGCGTTTGACGCCATCCTCGCGGCCGCCGCGCTGAGCGCAGGCGCGAGCGCGCTCGTCTCCGCCGATACGGCGTTTGCCACCGTCCCAACGCTGTCGCACGTCGTGCCCAACGAGCATGGCGTGACCGGCCTCTTATCCTTGTAGTCACTAGCCTTCCCCATATGTCCGCCCAACCCGAGCCCGCCCCGCCACGCCCGACCGTGCTCGCGCGCGGGCCCTGGCCGCTGGAGCGGGTGACGGCGAGCTGGAGCGAGGAGTGCTTCGAGCCCTCCCCCGCGCACGTCGTGGAGGCCGACGCCGCGATCGCCGCGCTGCAGGAGCGGGGCTCCCCCAGCCACGACGGGATGGCGGGGCGGCTGGTCGGCTACAAAGAGTCCGACGGGGGGATCGAGATCGAGCTGCAGCCCGTCCGCTGGGCGCTGCGCCTGGTGGGAGGCGACGCCTCCTGCAGCATGGCCGCGCTATGCGTCACCCGCGACGCCGACGGGCGCTGGCTGGCGGGGCGGCGCGCACCCTGGGTCGCTTCCTGGGCCGGGCGCTGGGCGCTCGGCGCCGGCGGCGCGGTGGACCTCGGCGAGAGCCCCGCCAACACGCTCGTGCGCGAGCTCGACGAGGAGTGGTCGGTGGCACCCGCGCGCGTGCAGGCAGAGGCCCTGATCGCGCTACCCCACCGGATGGTGATGTTCGTCGGCCAGGCGTGGCTGCCCGAGGGCGCCGAGGTGACGCCAGACCACGAGCACGACGCCTTCGCCTGGTGGCCCCCGGAGATCGACGAGTGGCCCGCCGAGGCCGGCGAGGCCCTGCCGCTGGTGGCGCGCTGGCTGACGGCGTGACGCGGGCGTGGCGCACGAGCCAGAGCTCGGTGATCCACCCGTCGGCGCTCCGGCGGTGAGGAGGCCCCCCCCGCCGCCGGTCGGCCACCCGCAGGTGTTCACCAGCCTGAAGTGGACCTCGTTCACACACTCCTGCATCTACACCGCGCTGCTGATCTGCGCCTTCGCCGTCGGCAAGCCACAACCGGAGACGTTCATCCTGGGGCTCACCCACGGACTGCTGTGGATCGGCATGTCGATCGCCTGCATCGTCTGCGTGCGCCTGCGGATTGTCCCGCTGCGGCTGGCCACCGCGGTCGCCGTGCTCGGCGGTATCGGGCCCTTTTTCGGAAGCTTCGAGTTCGTGCGCGAGTCGCGCCGGCGGGAGGCAGCTGCGATGGCCGACGAGCCCTGTGAAGCTCAGGTGAAGCCGCCGCTTGGCGATCCGATCCGCCCACCCGCCGCGCTAGAGTGAGTCCAGGTATGGCGGCATCCACGACGACTGGCCAGACGATCGACGTCGTGACCCCTGCCGCGGGCGAGTCGGTGACCGAGGGAACGATCCTCGAATGGCGCGTCAAGGTGGGCGATTCGATCAAGGTCGACGACACGATTGTCGAGATTTCGACCGACAAGGTGGACGTCGAGCTGCCCTCTCCCGCGAGCGGCACCGTCAGTGAGATTCTCGTCGAAGAGGGCGACACCGTCACTGTCGGCCAGGTGATCGCGCGGATCGCCGTCGGTGACGGCGCGCCCCCTCCCGCCTCTGAGAACGACAGCCCAGAGACCGACCAACCATCAGGCACCACGTCCAACGGCGCCCCATCTCCAGGTGCTCCCGTTTCTCCGGTGGCGGCACGTGCCGCCGCTGTCGAGGGCGTGGATCTCACAACTGTCTCCGGCAGCGGCCCCGCGGGTCGCATCGTCAAGGCCGACGTGCTCGACGCCGCCGCAGGCAACGGCGCGGCGACCGACGGGACTGCGGCGGACGGGACTGCGGCGGACGGGACTGCGGCGGGCGGGGCTGCGGCGGGCGGGGCCGCCGGCGCGGCGACCGACGGGGGCGCGGGGGCGGACGGCGGAGCAGTCGGCGCACCGGCGGGCGCCGAATTGATGAAGGGCGGTGCGGCCGCACTCGCCCGCTACATGGAGCAGTCGCGCTCGATCCCGACCGCCACCAGCTTCCGCACGCTCACCGTCACCGCCCTCGATGCCCGCCGGCGCGAGCTGAAGACGGCGGGGCGCAAGGTGTCGTTCACCCACCTAATCGCCTACGCGATCGCGCGCGCGGCGCAGGACATGCCGGTGATGGCAAACCACTTCGCCGAGATCGACGGCAAGCCCCACCGCGTGCTCGACGGGCAGGTCAACCTCGGCCTCGCGGTGGACGTCGAAAAGAAGGACGGCACGCGCACGCTGATGGTGCCGGTGATCGCGGGCGCCGCCCACCTGCCGTTCGAGCGCTTCCTCGCCGCCTACGACGCGCTGGTGGAGAAGGCGCGCACCAACACCCTCACCGCCGACGACCTGAAGGGCGCCAACATCACGCTCACCAACCCCGGCGGCCTCGGCACCGTCGCCTCGGTGCCACGACTGATGAACGGCCAGGGCACGATCGTCGCCACCGGCTCGATCGGCTACCCCGTGGGGCTCGGCAACATCGGCGCGATGATCGGCGCGGAGAAGGTGATGACGATGACCTCCACCTACGACCACCGCGTGATCCAGGGCGCCGAGTCGGGGCGCTTCCTCGCGCGGGTGGAGGAGTACCTGCAAGGAGAGCTCGGCTTCTACGACGGCGTGTTCGCCTCGCTCGGCGTCGAGCTCGGCCCCGCGCCGCCGCTGCCCGCGCCAGCAGCCGCTGCCGCGGCGGCCGCGACCACGGTCGAGGAGGCGCGCCGCAGCGCCACACCGCGCGCGGCGCCCGACGAAGAGCTGTTGCAGGCAGTGCAGTCGGCGACCGCGCTGCTGAAGGCGTTCCGCACCCACGGCCACCTCGCCGCGCGCCTGGACCCGCTCGGCGTCGAGCCCGAGGGCGACCCCGCCCTGGACCCAGAGCCGCTCGGCCTCACACCCGAACTGATGGCGCAGATCCCCGCCAAGATCCTGCGCATGTGGGTGCCCGGAGCGACGCTCGCCGACGCGCTGCCGCACCTGCGCGAGACCTACTGCGGCACGATCGCGTACGAGATCGAGCACATCTCCTCCCACCGCCAGCGCGTGTGGCTGCGCGAGAAGATCGAGTCCGGCACCTTCAGACAGCCGCTGACCAACGACGAGCAGCAGACGCTGCTCAAGCGCCTCGTCGAGGTCGATGCGCTGGAGCGTTTCATGCACAAGGCCTACCTCGGCCAGCACCAGTTCTCGATCGAGGGCCTCGACATGACCGTGCCGATGCTCGACGAGCTGATCCAGCTGGCGGCCGCCCACGGCGGTAAGGAGGTCGTGATCGGGATGGCCCACCGCGGGCGGCTGAACGTGCTCGCCCACAACCTCGGCCGCCCCTACGACACGATCTTCGCCGAGTTCGAGGGCGCGTCAACACTCGAGGCGGTCACCACGATTCCCCAGGGGGGGACCGGCGACGTCAAGTACCACCACGGCACCCACGGCTCCTACGCGCTGCCCGACGGCGAGACGATCCAGGTCAACCTCGAGTCCAACCCCTCCCACCTGGAGTACGTCTCCGCCGTGGTCGAGGGCGCGACGCGCGCCGCCCAGACCACGCGCCAGGGGCCCCACGCCCACCAGGACACCGACGCCGCCGTGCCGATCGCGATCCACGGCGACGCGTCGTTCCCCGCGCAGGGCGTGGTCGCCGAGACGCTCAACCTGCAGGCGCTCGACGGCTACAAGGTTGGCGGCACCGTGCACGTCATCACCAACAACCAGATCGGCTTCACCACCGATCCCGACGACGCCCGCTCCACGCGCTGGGCGTCCGATCTGGCGAAGGGCTTCGACGTGCCGATCATCCACGTCAACGCCGACGACGTCCCCGCCTGCATGAGCGCCGTGCGACTCGCTTTCGCCTTCCGCAAGGAATTCGGCCACGACGTGCTGATCGACCTGATCGGGTACCGCCGCTTCGGCCACAACGAGTCCGACGAGCCCGCCTACACGCAGCCGGAGATGTACGCGAAGATCAAGGGGCACAAGCGCGTGGCGGAACTGTGGGGCGAGCGCCTGATCGCCGAAGGGGTCGTCACCAAGGAGCAGATCGACCAGCTCGCCCAGGGGGTGTGGGACAACCTCACTACCCTGCACCAGCGGCTGAAGGCGAAGATCGCCGCCGCCGCCGAGAACGGGTCCGCGAGCAGCGGCACCGGCGAATACCAGCTCGACCGTTCCCCCTCCCCCGAAGTGCAGACGGCGGTGCCCGCCGAGCGCCTGCGCGAGCTCGGAACCCAGCTGCTGCGCACCCCAGAGGGCTTCACCGTGCACCCCAAGCTCGTCAAACAGCTCGAACGCCGCCGCGCCGCGCTGCAGGGCAGTGGAGGGGGAGGGGGAGGTGCTGTTTCCGGAGGGGACGCCGCGGGTGCAGGTGCCGGTGGAGAAGCAGGAGCTGCGGGGGCTGTTGCCGGCGGAAACGCCGCGGGTGCAGGTGCCGGTGGAGAAGCAGGAGCTGCGGGGGCTGTTGCCAGTGGAAACGCCCCAGGTGCAGGTGCCGGTGGAAACGCCCCGAGCGCGGCTGCCAACGATCACCCCCGCCTCGATTGGGCCCACGCCGAGGCACTCGCCTTCGCCTCGCTGCTGACCGACGGCACCCCCGTGCGACTCACCGGCCAGGACACCGAGCGGGGCACCTTCAGCCAGCGCCACATGGTGCTGCACGACGCCAAGACCGGGCAGACCTTCTGCCCGATCCAAAGCCTCCCCGAGGCGCTGGCACCGTTTGAGCTGCACAACAGCCCACTCTCGGAGCTGGCGTGTATGGGCTTCGAGTACGGCTACTCGCAAGAGGCCCCCGAGACGCTCGTGCTGTGGGAGGCGCAGTTCGGCGACTTCGTCAACTCCGCCCAGGTGATCGTCGACCAGTTCATCGTCTCCGGCCTCGCCAAGTGGGGGCAAACCTCCCGTCTCACGCTGCTGCTGCCCCACGGCTACGAGGGCTCCGGCCCCGAGCACTCCTCCGCGCGCCTGGAGCGCTTCCTGACGCTCGCCGCGGAGGGCAACATCCGCGTCGCCAACCTCACGACGCCCGCGCAGTACTTCCACCTGCTGCGCCGCCAGGCGCGCATCGCCAAGCAACGGCCGCTCGTGATCATGACCCCGAAGTCGCTGCTGCGCCTGCCGCAGGCAAGCAGCGACATCGCCGAGCTCGCCGAGAACAGCAGCTTCCAGCCGGTGCTCCCCGAGCCCGGCGTGCAGGACGAGAAGGTCACGCGCCTGGTTCTATGCACCGGAAAGATCTACTACGACCTCGTCGGCCACCCCGACCGCCAGCACAACGAAGCGGTCGCGGTGGGGCGCGTGGAGCTGCTCTACCCCTTCCCCGAAGGCCAGATCCTCGCACTGATCAACCGCTACCCCAACCTGCGCGAGGTGGTGTGGACGCAGGAAGAGCCCCGCAATATGGGCGCCCGCGCGCACATGTTCCCGCGCCTCATGCAGATCCTCTCCAGGGACGTCCACTTCGGCTACATCGGCCGCCCCGAGCGCGCCTCACCGGGCGAGGGCTACCCGGCCGCGCACGCCGCCGAACAGTCGCGCATCGTGCGCACCGCCCTCGACCTCAGCCTCGACACCTCCCAATACCCCCGCAAGACGCCAGGCGAGCGGTAGTCACGCCGTGGCGACTCGCCACCCGCAAGACGCCGGGCGAGCGGTAGCCACGCCCTGGCGACTAGCCATCTACAAGACGCCGGGCGAGCGGTAGCCATGCCGTGGCGACTCGCCACCCACAAGACGCCGGGCGAGCGCTAGGCTCCGTCGATGCTCTGGCGACGCTTCAAGAACGTCTTCGCCCAGTGGCGGCGCAAACGCCGCGCGCGGCAATGAAGCTCGCCAACCTCCACGAGAGCCAGTCCAACGAGCTCGCCGTGGGCCACATCAAAGGTCTCTGGCACGACCTCGGACGCGAAGCCGGCACTCGCACCGTGGGCCTGCGCCGCATCGAGGTCGCCGAGGGGCACTTCTCCACCCCCGCCCACGACCACGGCGCCGACGAGGAGATCTTCTTCGTGCTCGGCGGCGAAGGGCTGTTGTGGCAGGACGGCAAGACCTGCGAGGTGGGAGCGGACGATTGCATCGTGCATCGGCCACGGCGCGGCCCGCACACGTTGCGCGGCGGCGCCGGCGGGCTCGACGTACTCGTCTTCGGCCAGCGCCGCGACCCCGCGCTGACCGCGCTGCCGCGGGCCGGAATCGCCTGGTCGTTTCCCCGCTGGACCGAGCTTTCCGGCGGCGATCACCCCTTTGCCCGCGAGGCCGCCGCCGGACCGCCGGAGTGCCCGCCGCCGGAGACCGGACGCCCGCCCAACGTGATCGCCCTCGCCGACGTCCCCGCGATCTTCGACGGCCGCGCCCGCCGCTGCGGCCAGACCGCCGGCGCCAGCGCCACCGGCCTCAACCACGTCACGCTGTCCCCCGGCGGTCGTGGCGCCCCCGCTCACTGCCACTCACTGGAGGAGGAGCTGTTCGTCGTGCTCGACGGCGGCGGCGTCCTGGAGCTGTGGGACCGCGGCGCGCAAGCCCCCGAGGAGCATCCGCTGCGCCCGGGCGACGTCGTCTCGCGCCCGGCGGGGACCGGCGTCGCGCACGCGCTGCGCCCCGGTGAGCAGGGTCTCACCTATCTCGCCTACGGCACACGCGAGTCGAGTGACATGTGCTTCTACCCCGAGTCCGGGCGCGTCTCGCTGCGCGGCCTGGGCATCGCCCTGATCTCGCCCGAGATCGAGCACCTGCCGGCGCTCTGAGCGACTTGGACCTGCTGAAAATGAAGCGCGCCGCTGACCGGCCGCAGGATCTCGCTGACGTTCAGCTGCGGGAATCGCTCGACGAGCTCAGCTGACCCGAACCGACTTGGTGCTGGTCTTCCCGCCCGCCAGGGAGAGCACGAGCTTGGCCGGGAGCGGATGGCGCTCTACGTGAGCCAACAGCTTCCTGCCCATCGCTGTCAGATTCAGGGTGACGGTCGCGCTCTTGCCCGCCGCAAGGGAGAAGGACCCCTTGGCCAGCACCAGCGTACTCATACGCGACATCGCCTTCTTCCCCTTGCGCCGCTTCGTCAACACCTTCACTGTCAACTCGACCGACCCTTTGCAGGTCGCGTCGCTGCACTCCAGCTTGACCCGCAGCGATTTCGCGTGCCCCGACAGGGCGAGTTTCGACGAGGCGATCGTAACCACGGGAGTCGGACTTGCGATTTTGGCCGGAGGCGGGGGTGCAACCGGGATGGGCACTGCCACGCTGAGCGCGCTGGTGCTCTTCACGAAGTTCTTCGCGGTGACCTCGCACGCCAGGCTATGCCCTTCGTCGGCGCCCTGCACCGGGTAGGTGCTGGCCGTCGCACCCGGGATCGGGGTGCCGCCGATCAGCCACTGGTAGGTGAAGGTCGGTGCCGGAGTCCCACTCCAGGAGCCGCTCAAGCAGGACAGCGTGTCGCCGACAGCCGGGGTTCCGGACACCACCGGCAACCCCACGTTCTTCGGCGCCTTGGCGGGGCCGTGTTCCATCGCCGCATTGATCCCGGACACGACGCTTTTCACGACGACCGCGATCGCCTGGGCTTCGGAGAGGGCGTATTGGTTGTTGTAATACTGAGTGATGTAGGTTGTCCCGCCGTTGAACCCGACCCTGTATTGCCCACCGGGCAGGCCCTTGATCGTATATTCGCCGTTTGCGCCAGTGAGGGCACAGCCAGCTATTTCCGTTTCGCTGCCGGTTGGAAATGCGCACACGAAGAGGCCGTTGACCGCCGCGCTCGTCGAGGCGTCTGTCACCCTACCCGCGATCTGCCCCCCTTCCGTGAGCTGATCATCGATGCCCGAGGTTTCCTCTTCGACCGTCACCGGCACTTCGCTCGCCCCAGCCGACGAAGTCATGTTGTCGTAATACTGAGGTATGTAGTCGAGCGCACCGCCGAAGGGCGAGGAGAATTCGACCACGTACTCCCCGCTCGCCAGAGACGCGACCTCGTACTTGCCTTCGGAGTTCGTGGTTGCGCAATGCCCGCCGAAGGTGTGCTTCGAGAATGCACAGACTTCGATGCCCTTGATCGGGTCGGTGGTCAAGGCATCCGTGACCCTCCCGGTGATCCACCCTCCTTCGTCGAGTTTCGCATCGATCCCCGAGATCGTTTCGTCCCCGGTGACCGTGACCTGTTCCGCGCCAGAGGGCGAAGAGCTGCCGTTGTAGTATTGGGTGATGTAGTTGAGTTCGCTTATGGTGGGAACCGAGAATTCAACTTCGTATTTGCCGGCCGGCAGCCCCGTGACCGTATATTCGCCGTTTGTGCTGGTGGTCGCGCATTCCGCGAAGAAGCCTTCTTCCAACGCACCGCCTTCGACAGCGGTTTCAGTGTACGCGCAGACTTCGATCCCTTCGACTCCTTCTGCAGTAAGCGCGCTCGTTACCGTGCCCTTGATTTGCCCATCTCCGGCTGCGCACGCGCTTGACGCAAAAGCACAGGCGAGTGCCAGGACGGCGAGCACGGTTGCCACCGACGGGAGCCCATACCGCCCGGGCGCGCTGGTGAGATGCGGCAGACGGGAACTGAGGCTCATCGGGCTCCTCCGGGATTCCATAGATAGCGAGGCTTTTGGTCTACTTGACGGCGGAAGAATACACAAATGCCTGCGCGCGCCTAGTCGCGGCCCGACAAACTCTCAGTCAGGCCCTACCGCCCCCGCCACACCGGCTCGCGCTTCTCCTTGAAGGCGGAGGCGCCCTCTTTGGCATCCTCCGAGGCGAATACCGGACCCGAGATCGCCGCCTGGCGCTCCCACATCTCGGCCGTGGACCAATCGAACTGCTCCTGCAGGATCTGCTTGGAGGCAATCAACGCGAGCGGGCCGTTCTTGGCTAGCGTGGCGGCGAGCTCCAGCGCCGCCTCGACGGCGCCCCCGGGCTCGGCCAGGCGGTTGACGACGCCGAGCTCGTGGAAACGCTCGGCCGGCATCGTGTCGCCAGTGAGCGCCAGCTCCATCACCACGTGGTAGGGCATCCGCCGCGGCAGGCGCAGCAGCGCGCCGCCGGCCGCCACCAGCGAGCGCTTGGCCTCGGGGATGCCGAGCTTCGCACCCCGCGCGGCGACGATCAGATCGCAGGCAAGCGCCACCTCCATGCCCCCCGCCACCGCAAAGCCCTCGATCGCCGCGATCAGCGGCTTGCGCGCGGAGCGCTGGGCGATACCCGCGAAGCCGCGGTCGCCAAACCACGGCGATTCGCCGCGCACGAACGCCCCAAGGTCCATCCCGGCGCAGAAGAAGCCCCCCGCCCCGGTGAGGATCCCCACCGCGAGCTGCTCGTCGCCGTCGAGCTCCTCCAACGCGTGCGCCACGCCCTCGGCGACGGCCGCGTTGACAGCGTTACGCACCTGCGGGCGGTTGAGCGTGATCAGTAGCACGCCTCCACGGCGCTCGGTCAGTACTGCGGGGGGGTCGGCGGTGGGAGTGTCGGTCGTGGAGGTGCCTACGGTCGCGTCGGTGGTGGTGGCGGCGTCGTTTGTCATTGCCGGAGCGTACCTACCGACACACCGTCGCCGCAAGGGCGAGCGACGAGCCGCTCAACTGGGCAGGGGCGGTTGTGCAGGATGCTCGATACGCTGATCCGGTGAGATCACAAGAAGGATCCCCCCCTATAACCGATCCACCGAGAGTGGATGGCGTACGCCATCCACTGGCCGTTCCCGAGACAGTGCTCGCCGCCCGCCGACGCCCGATGTCTGAGCGCCTGGAGCTGGCGTTGAGCTGGAACGCGGTCGCGGCAGAACTTCGCGCCGGGCTCGCCGCAGCCACCGGGCAACCTGACACCAGCCGGTGATCAGGCAGGCTGACCAGCCCGGCCGGTTCGATGCCCGCGAACTCTTCAGGGCGCTTGCGCGTCATGAAGTGGACTACCTGACAGTTGGTGGCATTGCGATTCAGGCATATGGCGGTCAACGGCTTACACAGGATCTCGACGTCGCGATTGCATCATCAACCGACAACATCATCCGGCTGGCTGGCGCGCTGCTCGACCTGGACGCACGTATCCTCGGCCCCGATGGCAAGCGCTCGAAGTCGGTGCCAACTGCGCCCCTCCTTGCATCGAGTGACCAGTGGCATCTGATTACGGTCCACGGGCCGCTCGACATTCTCACGCTCCCCGCTCACCTCGGATCATTCGAGGGCATGCGGACTCGGGCTCACGAGGTCCCCCTTGGCGACCTTTCCATTCCGATCGCCCACCGCGATGACCTGCTGAAGATGAAGCGCGCCGCCGGCCGGCCACAGGATCTCGCTGATATTCAACTGTTGGAATCGCTCGATGAGAAATCCTGAGCAGCCACAGCCTACGCCGCAAACAGCTTCAACTCAGGCTCGCGCTCGCCGCGCAGCACATCTAGATCGACCTCTACCCACTCGATCCCGCGCGCCTGCGCGAGCACTCGCGCCTGCGGCTTGATCCGCTGCGCCGCCAGCACCCCGCGGCAGGCGCCGAGCGCGGGGTCTTGGCGGATGCGCTCCAGGTAGCGCGTCAGTTGCTCGACCGCGTCGATCGTGGCGATCCGCTTGATCTCTACCGCCACCCACTCGTCCTCGGCGTCGCGGCACATCAGATCGACCGGGCCGATGTCCGTGGGCCACTCCCGGCGGACCAGCCGGAAGCCCTCGCCGCACCACTCCGGGGCATCGGCTAGCAGCTCCTGCAGCTCGCGCTCCAAACCCTCCTTCTCCAGCGACGCCAGCGTGTCCAACTCGTGCTCAATGTCCGAGAGCACTTCCGCCACGGCGATCTCCACGCGGTCCTCCTGGCGCTGCTTGCGCACCACCAGACGGGTCAAGGCGCCCGCGGAGTCGGTCTCCTGCTCGAGCACCGTGGGCGGGGTCATCCAATTCAGCGGCTTCACGTTGGGACCTCCGCCGTCGGCCCACACCATGAACGTCCCGTCCGCCTTCAACATCAACAGGCGCACCGCCTCGGGGAGCACCGTCGTCAGACGGCCGATGTATGAGACCTCGCAGCGGGCCACGATCAGGCGCACCTCGGAAACCTATCCGGTGGGGCGGTCAGCCTATGAGCGCGGTACTGAGGCCAGCCCACGCACGCGGAGCTGGGTCAGCCTAGGTGCACGGAGTTGAGTCAGCCCAGACGCACAGCGTTGGCGCTACTCACGAAGCGGATGCTGGTGACGAGGAAGCCGCGGCGAACTCGACGCGGCGTGAAGCTGCGCAGCACGTGGCCGCCGGCGTCCAGCCACTGGACCTGCTTGGGTGGAAGCTGGCTGACCACGTCGTCCAACGCCTTGATCATCGCTTCAACAGAGTGTTGGCGCTGGCGCCTGGTGAGGTGCCTATGCCGACGTTCATTTTCGAACGCTCGTTCAAAACGTTTGAACGCCGCCTTCGCGTGCTCGATCAGCTCCCGCGGGGTCGTGAACGCGAAGGCGTTTTCGCCCACCGGCGCGTTTACCACATGCCCGCCGCGATAGACCAGCCGCACCGCAGCCACGCCGTCGGGTACGAGATCCACCTGGAACGAGCTGGAGAAGTAGGGCTCCGCGAGGTCGCCCCCGGTTTCGATTTCAGCGAGCGTCTGGCAGTTGACGTCCGCGAGCGGACGCACGGTGGGACCGATACCCGCGACGCAGTAGACCGATTCGGGCTTGGGCTGGCGCAGATGTCTGAGTTGCTTTGGCAGGCATCGTGCCGGGGGGAGGTTGGGGACTCGCTTGAAGCCGGGGATCAGGAAGTAGCGGCTACCGTTGGCGAGCCGGACGAGCTGACGGATGTAACCGGGGTAGTAGCTGCTCAGTTCCAAGCCCACCCGGGAGCCGATCCCATTCAGAGGGGGCAGCTGATCGGCGGACACGGCCGCACGCCGCAAGACCGCGAACTTGCCCAGCGCAGCTGGTTCGAGTGGGCCGGAAAGCTCCATCGGTTCCGGTTCGGACCCCGGTACGAACGCGCGGATGACACCCGAGCACGACGAGGGCTTTGTCGCCCTTTTCTTTGCCATCGCCGGTACTGTGAGCACCGATCCGATCAAGCCCGAGAGCAGGCACACCACCGCGATTCGGTACATCCGATTGGCGAACATCGCGGCGACATTATCACTCTCCTGCCCGTGCGAACCAACTCCGCCATCCCCTGGGTCAACACGATCATCCATCGGGTCATGTCCGTGGTGGCGGCCGCGCCGCTGACGGGCGGAGCGGTGTCAGCCCGTTAGCGTCAACTGCAGCCCCTCCGCGGCCTTTGTGTATGGGTCGTACTCGTCCCTCGGCGGACGTTCGCGGCGGATTCGCTGCTGCACCTCGAGCAACGAAGGCTCAGCCACGTAGTGACGGCCCCGCCGCTCGCCGACCGGCCGCAGTAGTCCAGCGTTCACCATCGCCTTCAGCTCACGGCTCGCTTTCAATTCGGAGATCTCCTCGCCGGCCGTCGTCTCGAGGACCGAACGGTATGTCGAGTTGCGCAGCCGGAAGCCGAGCGCCGCCTCCACCAGACCGCCGACAGAGCGCTCGGGCAATCGTTCGCTGCGCGCGATCGAGGCGCACTCGCCCCACAGGCGCTCGGTCTCCTCGATGCGCCGTAGATGGGTCTTGGCCTGCCGGTGGTGGGCGGTGAGGCAGAATCGCATCCACGGCGAGGTGTCGTGGTGCGGATTCCACGCGCCGCCGCCGACCTCCGCCAGCACGTCGTAGTAGGCCCGGGTGTTGTGGCCGAGGTACTCCTCGATGCTTGAGAAGACGGGCGCGACGATCTGCTCACGCGCCAACGCGAGCGTCTGCAGGCATCGCCCCATGCGGCCATTGCCGTCGCGGAAGGGGTGGATCATCACGAGGTTCAGGTGGGTCATCGCCGCCCTGATCAGCACGGGCGCCTGGTCATCCCTCAGCTGCGAGACCATCGCCTCGATCAGGCCCGGGATCTCCTCGGCGTCGGGGCCCTCATAGACGAGCTCGCCCGTCTCCTCACTGCGGACGCCGATGTATCCGGGCCGCCAGCGCCCTGGGCTCTTGCCGAGGTCGTATTTGAGCATCATGAAGTGCAGCGCCTTGATCAGACCCTCATCCACGTCGGCGTCGCGATCCTGCGCGACTTGGAGCACATAGGTCATCGCATCGCGATAGCCGCCCAGAGCGAGGCGCGTCTCCTCGCTGGCCTGCAGCGTCGGCTCGCCGTCCACCGCGGCGACGACGTCGTCGAGGCTGGCGTTGTAGCCCTCAATGCTGTTCGACGCCTGCACCGCACGCGCCAGCGCGGCCCTGCGCAGGCTGCCACCCCAGCGCCGTGGCTCGGCTACACGGTGGCGCAGATCATCGCGCAGACCGTCGATTAACCGTAGGACCTCTCGATCCAGCGGATCCAGCCTCGGAGGGGCGAACACCTGGGGCATGATGGAAAGATTTTATCATAATGATAGAAAGTATCTATCTATCTATCATCGGCGGAGACACCACCGATGCGACACCGTGGCACCGTGTGATCACGACACACCGAGTGCGGCCTACTCAGGCTCCCGCTCGGACTCGGGTATTTGTCCGACTGGCAGCGGCTCGGGCATCTGTCCGACTGGCGGCGGCTCGGGCACCTGCCCTACCGGCGGCGGCTCGGGCATCTGTCCGACTGGCGGCGGCTCGGCCAGCTGCCCTACCGGCGACGGCTCGGCCACCACTCCCCCGTTGAGCGCCTCGCGGAACTCGCGGATGCTCTTGCCCGCTGCGCGCGTCAGTTCGGGGAGACGTTTGGGGCCGAGCACAACCAGCGCCACCGCCGCGAGGAACATGAGGTGCACGGGGTTCTCGATGCCCACACACTCAGGCTAGCGCGCCCACCAACCTACACCTCGGCGCTTTTCGCAAGTCGATTCGCGCACCCGGCGCACGGTGCTGTCGATACCCGCCGACCCGAACCGTACCCTGCACCCGTGGACCAGGCGTCCCCCTCGATTCCCCCCGGCCGGCCCTACCCGCCGCCGCCCGCCTCCGAGCCCTTCTGGCCGGCGCAGGCGACGATCCTGGCGGCGATCGCCCTGCAGGTGGCGCTCCCCAAGCGGCTGACCGCCGGGCCGCCATGGCTGGTGCCCTCGCTGGAGGCCGCGCTGCTGCTCGGGATGTTCATGGCCACCCCCCGTCAACTCGAGCACGAGCACCCGCGCCGGCGGCGCGTGGCGCTCAGCCTGACCGCGTTTGTGAGCGCCGCCAACATCTACTCGCTGGCCGCGCTCAGCCATCTGCTGCTGCACCGCAACGTGCAGAGTGGGACCGAGCTGATCACCGCCGGGCTGCTGATCTGGATGACCAACTTCCTGATCTTCGCGCTGTGGTATTGGGAGACCGACCGCGGCGGCCCCGGGCGCCGCGCCGCCGGCGAGGATCGGGCGCCGGACTTCCTCTTCCCGCAGATGAGCGACGACCGCATCGAGCCGCTGTACTGGCGGCCGAAGTTCATCGACTACCTGTACGTCTCGCTCACCAACGCCACCGCCTTCTCCCCCACCGACACGATGCCGCTCACCTCCACCGCCAAGAGCATCATGGGCGTGCAGGCGCTCGTCTCGCTGGTCACGATCGGTCTGATCGTCTCCCGCGCGGTCAACATCCTGGGCTGATCGGAGTCCGGAGCGGGGTAGACATCGTTCTTTTTGCGCCCCAACCACTTCACAAAATGAAGGGTTGGGGCCTGAAAAAGATGTATTGCAAACCCCAGCTACTTCACAAAATGAAGGGTTTGGGCCTGAAAAGGATGCATTGCAAACCCCAGCCACTTCACAAACTGAAGGGTTGGGGTCCGAAAAGTTGACGTCATCTCGCGGGCGCCGCCTCCCCGATGCTTGACCGGCTGCGCAACGGCAAGCGCGGGAGCCCGAGGCTCAACCCACTACGCAGCGGCGGGTGCGGGCGCCCGAGGTTCGATCGCCAGCGCCTGCACCAGGAGGTCTTTGACCTCGCTGTTAGCCCCGAGCCTGAGCGCGCGCTCCAGCGCCTCCAGGGCGCCCTCGCGGTCCATCATGCGCAGGCGCAGGCGACCGAGGCGCTCCCACGCACCCGCGTCGGAGGGGCCCCGCTCGGCAGCCCGCTGTGCCGCTTCCTCGGCCAGGTCTACCGCGCCGACGTCTTCGTAGATGCGCGCCGCGAAACGGTGGGGCGCCGGGCGCTCGCCGTCCACCCGCGCCCAGTCGCGCACCGCGCGCGCCGCCGCCTCCAGCTCGCCCGCCTGCCAGAACGCGAGCGTCATCAGCCGCAGCACCCCCACGTCGTTGGGCTGTGCTTCGCGCGCGTACACCAGCCGCTTCGCCGCCAGCGCGTATTCGCCTTCGGCCATCGCCCGCTGCGCCGCGACCATGAAGCGCTCCATCCGCTCGCCAGCGGGGTCGGGCTTGGAGAAGTCCACGAAGCGCATGCTGCCCGCCGGCACCGTGCGGATGCCATGGCTGAACTTCACCCGCGCCCACTGCTGCACTTCGTCGCCCGCTCCTTCGCCGACACTGTCCCCCGTGAAGTAGATGCCCGCCACGGTCCCCACGCCCCACTCGGGGTATGAGATGCAACGCGCGTAGCGATGCACCACCGAATGGTCGGGCACCCTGCTGCCAAAGGGGTCGTGCTTGGCGTTCTCGGCCGCGCTCTGCCGCGCGCGCTGCTCGGCCTCATAGGCGCGGCGCCCCGCCTCCTCGCGCGCCTTGCGCGCCGCTGCCGCGCTGACCCGCACGGCATTGCGCGAGACCTGCCCGCCGCGCAGGCTCTCGGCCATCCGCTCCAGCTGGTCGGCCGCCTCGTTGATCGCCTTCAGGTGGCGCTCGTGCTCCACCTGGCGCCCCGGAGGCGCCAGGTCGGGGTGCCAGCGCTTTGCCATCTTGCGGCGTGCCAACTGCACCGCGCGCTTGTCGAACGGGGGCTCCAGCTCCAGCAGCATCATCTGCTGCTCGATATCCAGCACCGTGGGCATGAAGCACAAACGGTAGGGCATCTCGCCGCCCCACTCCAGTCCTGCCGGCAGAGTTGGCTGTCCAACGGAGGGGCTCGGTGGGGCTCGCACGACGCACGCACGCCCGACGGCCGCTGGCATCACCACCAATCCCTCTAAGCTGCCCGGGAATGTCCGCCCAATACATCTTCACAATGCACCGGCTGTCGAAGCTCCACCCGCCGGACAAGACGGTGCTGGACAACATCACGCTCGCGTTCTACCCCGGGGCGAAGATCGGCGTGCTCGGCTACAACGGCGCCGGCAAGTCGACGCTGCTGCGGATCATGGCGGGGGTCGACCAGGAGTACCGCGGCGAAGCCGCGCTCGCGCCGGGGGCGACCGTGGGCATGCTCGAGCAGGAGCCGCACCTCGACGAGAGCAAGGACGTCAAGGGCAACGTCGAGGATGGCGTGGCGGAGACCAAGGCGCTGCTCGACCGCTTCAACGAGCTGGCCGCCAACTACTCCGAGGAGATCGCCGAGGAGTTCGGCAGGATCCAGGCGAAGATCGACGCGGCCGACGCCTGGAACCTCGACACGCAGCTCGAATACGCGATGGACGCCCTGCGCCTGCCCCCGTCGGACGCCGACGTGAGCAAGCTCTCCGGCGGCGAGCGCCGGCGCGTGGCGCTGTGTCGCCTGCTGCTTCGCGCGCCCGATCTGCTGCTGCTGGACGAGCCCACCAACCACCTCGACGCCGAGTCGGTGGCGTGGCTGGAGCAGCACCTCTCCGAGTACAAGGGCGCGATCGTGGCGGTCACCCACGACCGCTACTTCCTCGACAACGTCGCCGGCTGGATCCTCGAGCTCGACCGCGGCAAGGGCATCCCCTACGAAGGCAACTACTCCAGCTGGCTCGAGCAGAAGCAGGCCCGGCTCGCCCAGGAAGAGCGCACGGAGAAGGGCCGTGAGCGCACGATCGCCGCGGAGCTCGAATGGGTGCGCATGAACCCCAAGGGCAAACGCACGAAGTCCAAGGCCCGCCTCGCCCGCTATGAGGAGCTGATCGCCGAAGAGCGCAACGTCAAGCTCGACGAGGTCCAGATCCACATCCCGCCCGGGCCGCGCCTGGGAGCGAAGGTGCTGAGCGCGACCAACCTATCCAAGGGCTACGGCGAGCGGCTGCTGATCGAGTCTCTTTCATTCGACCTACCGCGCGCCGGCATCGTCGGCGTGATCGGCGCCAACGGCGCCGGCAAGACCACGCTGTTTCGGATGATCACCGGCCAGGAGCAGCCCGACAGCGGCACGATCGAGCTGGGCGACACCGTGAAGCTCGCCTACGTCGACCAGTCGCGAGACTCGCTCAATCCGGAGAAGACCGTGTGGGAGGAGATCTCCGAAGGCTACGAGCACATCCAGGTCGGCGACCGCGAGGTCAACTCGCGCCAGTACACGGCGGGCTTCAACTTCAAAGGCTCCTCCCAGCAGGCGCGCATCGGCAAGCTCTCCGGCGGTGAGCGCAACCGCGTGCACCTGGCCAAGCTGCTGCGCAGCGGCGGCAACCTGCTGCTGCTGGACGAGCCCACCAACGATCTCGACGTGGACACGCTGCGCGCGCTCGAGAACGCGCTGCTCGAATTTCCCGGCTGCGCGGTGGTGATCTCCCACGATCGCTGGTTCCTCAACCGCGTGGCCACGCACGTGCTCGCCTTCGAGGGCGACTCCCAGGTGACGTGGTTCGAGGGCAACTTCGACGCCTACGAGGAGCGCCGTCACGAATTGTTGGGCGCCGCCGCCGACCGCCCGCATCGGATCTCCTACAAGCGGTTGGTGCGGGGTTGAGCGCCCCGGCGTAGGGGTTGTGCGCCCCGGCGTAGGGGTTGAGCACCCCGGCGTAAGCGCACGAGGGCAGGCAACATGACATCCGACGGTGCTGTATACTGCGCTGTATATGGCTGCCACACGGACACAGGTGTACCTGACCCAGGAGCAGCGCGATCGCATCGAGGCACTGCGCGCCAGCGATGGGCGCACCCTCGCGGAGGTAATTCGCGCGGCGCTCGACGCGTACCTGCCACCGCCGGAACCGGACCTCGAAAAGCTGCAGCGCGTCTTGGACGAGACATTTGGGTCCTGTCCGGATCTGGAGGTACCGCCGCGCGAGGAGTGGAATCGCTTCGACCTCGACTGGAATCGTATTGAGTCGGATCCTGCTGGACACTGACGTCCTGATCGATCACCTGCGCGGCTACCGCCCGCTGCACCTGTCCGATCCCAAGCTGAAGATCTCCGTGGTCACTCGCTGCGAGCTGTTCGCCGGCCGGAACGTCAACGAGCCGGCCTTACGCCAAGCGCTGAGCGTGCTCAAGGAGGTCTCGGTGGATCGAGCTATCGCCGAGGCCGCCGGACGCATCCGGCGCACGACCGAGCTTCCAGTGCCAGACGCCCTGATCGCCGCGACCGCGCTGGAGCATGGCATGAAGGTCATGACTCGCAACCGGCGCCACTTCGAGCGGGTCGCGGGGCTGGAGCTGCAGACGCCCGCAGGACTTCCTTAGTTAGCAGTCGCTAAGATCCTTGGCTCGACTTTCGGCGGTCGTCGACCTCGGCGACTACACAAAACTACGGATAGGGAGTTGTCATGCCTGGATACACCGCAAAGCAGATCGACGAGATGGAGGGCGCGTTTGGCGGCGGCCTGAAGAAGGCGCGTGCCGAACTGGGCGTCTCCTCCTTCGGCATGCAGGTCGTGGACCTGCCCCCCAACTACAGCGACTACCCCGAGCACGACCACGAGCAGGACGGCCAGGAGGAGGTCTACTCGGTGATGCGCGGCTCGGGCGCGATCGAGGTCGAAGGCGAGCGCCTGGAGCTCACGCCCGACGTGATGATCCGCGTAGGCCCCGGCATTAAGCGCAAGCTGTTCGCCGGCCCCGAGGGGCTGCGGGTGCTCGCGCTGGGCGGCAAGCCCGGAGAGCCGTACGCGATCGCCGAGTTCACCGAACTGAGCAGCGCCGGCGCCTAGCGAGTGAACGAGGCGTCTTCTGCACCCAGCGTGCGCGCCGCGGCGGCGATCAGCCGTGCGGCGGCGTGCACGTCGGTGAGCTCCACCAGCTCGACCGGGGAGTGCATGTAGCGCAGCGGGATCGACACCAGCGCGGTGGGGACCCCGCCGCGCGAGAGGTGGACGGCGTCGGCGTCGGTGCCGGTGTTGCGGCCGATCGCCTCCACGGTAAAGGGGATCTTCTCCCGCTCGGCCGTGTCGTGCAGCAGCTCGAACAGGCGGGGGTGCAGCGTCGAGCCGCGGCTGAGCACTGGCCCCGAGCCGAGCGGGTGCTTGCCCGACTCCTTCACTTCAATCCCGGGTGCGTCGGTCGCGTGAGTCACGTCCACCACGATCGCCGCGTCGGGCTCGAGTGAGAAGGCGGAGGTGCGCGAGCCCCCGAAGGTCGTCTCCTCCTGGGTGGCGGCCACGGCTACCAGCTCCCACTCGGCGCCGCGCGCCGGACCACCCCCGGTATCGCCCACGTTGCCCTCCGGGCCGCCGTCGGCATCGCCCGGGGCGCGCCCCTGCGCCACCAGCCGCGCGGCCTCGAGCGCCACGAACGAGCCGAGGCGGTTGTCCAGAGCGCGCGAAGCGATGCGCCCGTTCGGCAGCTCCACCGGGTCCCCGTCGATCACCGCCACGTCGCCGACCCGCACGAGCTCGCGCGCCTGCTCGCCGTTGCGCGCGCCGATGTCGATGTGCAGGTCGCGCACCTCGGCGACCTTCTTGCGCTCCTCGTCGCGCAGCAGGTGGATCGGCTTCTTGCCGATCACCCCCACGAGCTCGCCCGTGCGGGTGCCGAGCACGACGCGCTGGCCGACGAGGATCTGCGCGTCCCAGCCGCCGACCTCGCGAAACCACAGGAAGCCCTCGTCGTCGATGTGGGTGACGATCAGCCCGATCTCGTCGATGTGGCCCATCACCACCAGCCGCCGGGGGCCGTGTCCGGCCACCAGTGCTGAGGGCGTGCCCACCACATCGATGTCCACCTTGGCACCGAACGCCTCGGCCGCCGCGCGCCACACCGCCGCGGGCGCGGTCTCATAGCCCGACGGGCCACGCGCCGCGAGCAGGTCGCGCAGGACCTGCGGGAAGTCGTCGCTCATGCGGCGAGCAATCCTCGCAAAACGTACTGGAGGATACCGCCATGACGATAGTACTCAGCCTCTCGGGGCGTGTCGATGCGTAGCGTCACCGTGAACTCCTGCTTATCGGCGCTCACCTTCAGCTCACGCGGCAGCTCGGCAATTCCCCCGATCGAGAACGTCTCATAGCCAGTCAGTCCCAGCGAAGCGACCGAGTCCCCGGGCTTGAACTGCAGCGGCAACACGCCCATCCCCACGAGGTTGGAGCGGTGGATGCGCTCAAAGCTCTGCGCGATCACGGCGCGCACGCCGAGCAGCTTCGTGCCCTTCGCCGCCCAGTCGCGCGAGGAGCCGGTGCCGTACTCCTTGCCGGCGAGCACGACCAGCGGCATCCCCTCCTGCTGGTAACGCATCGCGGCGTCGTAGATCGACAGTTGCTCTCCCTCCGGGAGGTGGACGGTGACGCCGCCTTCGGGCAGCGCCGCGCCGCCGGGAGCCCGCAGGAGGTTGCGGATGCGGATGTTGGCGAAGGTGCCGCGCATCATCACCTCGTGGTTGCCGCGGCGGGCGCCGAAGGAGTTGAAGTCGCGCGGGGCGACCCCCTGTTCCTGCAGGTAGAGCCCGGCGGGGCCGTCGCGCTTGATCGCGCCCGCGGGGGAGATGTGGTCGGTGGTGACGGAGTCGCCCCACACTGCCAGCACGCGCGCACCCTGCAGATCCTCGACCGGCACCGGCTCGGGGGGCATCCCCTCGAAGTAGGGGGGCAGGCGCGCGTAGGTCGAGCGCTCATCCCAGGCGAAGCGATCGCCGGTGGGGACGTCCAGGCCGTTCCAGTGCTCGTCGCCGGTGAACACCTCGGCGTAGCTCTTGCGGAACATGTCCGACTGCACCGCCTGCTCGATCGTCTGCGCGATCTCACTCTCCGTGGGCCAGATGTCGCGCAGGTGGACCTCGTTTCCTTCGGCGTCGCGGCCGAGCGGGTCGGCGACGATGTCGATGTCCATCGTGCCCGCCAGCGCGTAGGCGACGCACAGGGGGGGCGAGGCGAGGTAGTTCATCTTCACGTCGGGGTTGATGCGCCCCTCGAAGTTACGGTTGCCGGAGAGCACCGAGACGACCGCGAGGTCCTCCTCGCCCACGACCTTCGAGATCTCCTCGGCCAGCGGCCCGGAGTTACCGATGCAGGTAGTGCAGCCGTAGCCGACGAGGTTGAAGCCGAGCTGCTCCAGCGGCTCGGTGAGCCCCGCGCGGTCGAGGTATTCGCTGACGACCTTCGACCCGGGCGCGAGCGAGGTCTTCACCCACGGCTTGCGCTGCAGGCCCCGGGCGAGCGCGTTGCGCGCGAGGATCCCCGCCCCAATCATCACGGAGGGATTGGAGGTGTTCGTGCAGCTGGTGATCGCGGCGATGACCACGTGGCCATGGCGGAGGGTGGTTGAGGTGCCGTCGGACAGCGTGACCACTGCCCCCCCCTCTTCCTCCTTTTTATCCGCCTGCGGACTGCCCGCCGCGCTCGCCGCCGACGCCTGCGCCTGAGCCGCGCGCGCGCCTTCGCCGTTGGACGGCTCCTGCGAGGCGGTCGGATCGCTCGCGGGGAAGGTCGCCGCCACCGCTTCGTCCTGGCCGTTCGAGGTGGGCACGTAGCCGGCGAGTGCGCGGCGAAAGGCCGGCTGGGCATCGGTCAGGGAGATCCGATCCTGCGGGCGCTTGGGGCCGGCGAGGCTCGGCACCACCTCTGCCAGGTCGAGCTCGATCTGCTCGGAGAAACGCGGCTCGGGGGTGCTCTCGTCGTGCCACATGCCCTGCTCGCGGGCGTACGCCTCGACCAGCTCGACCTGCTCGGGGGGCCGCCCCGAGAAATGGAGGTAGCGCAACGTCTCCGCATCGATCGGGAAGATCGCGCAGGTCGAGCCGAACTCGGGCGACATGTTGCCGATCGTCGCGCGGTCGGCGAGCGGCAGGCCGGCAAGGCCGGCGCCGTGGAACTCGACGAACTTGCCCACCACGCCGCGCTCGCGCAGCATCTCAGTGACGGTCAGCACGAGGTCGGTGGCCGTAGCCCCCTCGCGCAAAGCACCGTGCACGCGGAAGCCGACGACCTGCGGGATCAGCATCGACAGCGGCTGGCCGAGCATCGCCGCCTCGGCCTCGATCCCGCCGACGCCCCAGCCGAGCACGCCGAGGCCGTTGACCATCGTCGTGTGCGAGTCGGTGCCGACGAGCGTGTCGGGGTAGGCCGCGGGCAGCCCCCCACCATCGGCGACGAACACCACGCGCGAGAGGTACTCGAGGTTGACCTGGTGCACGATCCCGGTATCAGGAGGGACGACCTTGAAGTTGTCGAACGCCTGCTGACCCCAGCGCAGGAAGAGGTAGCGCTCCTGGTTGCGCTCGAACTCGCGCGCGGCGTTGATCGCGAAGGCGTCGCACGTGCCGAAGGCGTCGACCTGCACGGAGTGGTCGATCACCAGCTCCGCGGGCGCGAGCGGGTTGATCTTGGCGGGGTCGCCGCCCATCTGCGCCATCGCGTCACGCATCGCCGCGAGGTCCACCACCGCGGGGACGCCCGTCAGGTCCTGCATCAGCACGCGCGCGGGCGTGAAGGCGATCTCGATCGAGGGCTGCGCCGCTGGGTCCCAGCCGGCCAGCGCCTCGATGTCGGCGGCGCGCACCGTGCCGGTGCCCTCGGTGCGGAGCAGGTTCTCGAGCAGCACCTTCAGCGAGAACGGCAGCCCCGCCACGTCGAAGTGCCCCGCGAGCGCGGCGAGGCGAAAGATCTCGTACTCGCGCCCCCCCACCGAGAGCGTCCCCCGCGCGTCGAAGCTGTTGCCGGCCATGCCTCCAGTCAATCAAAGACCGTCGTCGCTCTGCTCGATGGTCGGCCACCTCTGGCTGGGTGTTGTCTTTAGTTTGGAGCCCCTACCAGCAACTGGACCTGTGGGAGCGACCAGATGGGCAGCCATGAGAGGTCCAGTAGCTGGTTAGGGCATAAAAAAGAACAAACACACCAGCACCCGCTCAGGCGGCCGCCAGCTCGACGCGGCCCTTGCCGGCGCGCTTGCTGCGCAGCAGCGCCGCGTCGCACGCCGCCAGCAGCTGCTCGGCGCTCATCGGGGCGTGCCACTGGGCGACGCCGATCGAGGCGGAGACGCCCGCGACGAGGTCGAACGAGGAGACCTCGGCGAGCCGCTGCAGGGCACGCTCCCCTGCGAGCGCGGCGCTGTGCAGGTTGGCGGCGGGGAGGATCACGACGAACTCGTCGCCGCCGTAGCGCGCGACGCGGTCGAAGGCGCGGAACTCGCCCTGCAGCGCGCGCGCGACGCCGCGCAACACGGCATCCCCCGCGGGGTGCCCGTGACGGTCGTTGACCAGCTTGAAGTCGTCGAGATCGATCAGCAGACAGGCGAGGTCGCCGTCGGTGCGAGTGGCACGGCCGATCTCTTCCTGCAGGCGGCGGCGCATCGCGCGGTGGTTCATGCAGCCCGTGACCGCGTCGGTGCCGGCCTCCGCGCGCGCACGCAGCAGCGCGAGCGAGTTCGCCGCCTGGTCGACAAGCGCCTCGGCGCGGGCGATCTCGTGCGCCGGCCATGCCTCGGGGAGCCGGCGGGCAGCGATGACCACGGCCTCCACCTCTCCCCGCACGGTGAGCGCCAGCAGCAGCGCGCAGCCGATGCCGGCGGCGCCAGCCATGCGCGGCAGCGAGGCGGCCAGCTCGCGCGCGCCCACGGCGGTAACGCTCTGACCGGTGCTCGCAACCCACGCGATGCCGGGCGGGCGCTCGGCGCGGGGCACGACGTAGCTGAGGCGGCCCTCGCCGCCGAACAGGTACGCGATCACCGGCTCGCCCTCCTGCTGGCCGGTCTCGGATCGGTTCCCCTCGGCGGCGAGATGGTGCACCTGCGTCTCATCGGCCCCCAGCAGCGTGCACAGCTCGTGCGCGAGCGCGCGAAAGACCGCCTCGGAATCGCCGCCGCCGTCGGCGAGCCGCATCAGCCTGCGCAGCGCGGCGAGCAGCGGGTCGCCGTTGGTGCTCGCGACAGAGCGAAGGGGGATGTCGGCGCCGGCGGTGGACATACCAGTGACTTTAGATGGAACGGGGGCGGCAGGGTGTCGTTTTTGTGATTGCCCGCCGGCCCGCCGGCCACTTGCGCAGGGTTGGTGAGGGTTGTCATTTTTGTGATCATCCACGCGCGCGGCTGGCTCCCGTCAGCGCTGGTGGGCGCGGTGCCTCCGTGCACCGCGACGAGCCCTATGCCCGTGCCGGCGCCTGCCCCTGTGGTGCCGCCTGCTCTTGCGCCGCGGGCAGTTTCTGACAGCGATCTTCGTGCGCTGCACGATCCGCGCCCCGCTCTGCGCGACGATCGTCGTAGGCATCGTCAGCTTCGAGCCACAGAGAGTGCCGTTGCGGTTGTTGGTCAGCACCGAGTGCGGGCCGACGGGCAGACTCAGCGCGAAGCTCGAGATCGGCACGTCGGGCAGCGATTCGAAGGAGGAGCTGAGGATCCCCGTGCGGGCGATGTGGGTGTGGCCGACGAGCACGACCTCGACCCCGTCCTCGCCGCTGAGGATCACGTCGAGGTCGGGGTAGGCTTCGCCGCCGTGCGAGACGAGGTAGACGGGCCCGGTGAGCGTGCCCGGCAGGACCGGCGTGGCGACGGTGGCAGAGCCGACACGCGCTTCTTCAGTGCAGCCTCCGGGGGGCGGGCTCGCTTCGAAGGTTGCCGCGGGACAGGCTTTGTGCAGTGTGGTGATGCGCGCCGCGAGCTTCTTCGGCAACGAGGTAAGCACCTCATGGATATTGGCCTGGTGGGCAGCCTGTGTGACCTTCACTTCGAGGCTGGCGCCGTTCACCCGCGAGACGTGCGCACCGGTCGCGGCCGTGAGCTTGGGGGTGAACGCGAGCTTGTTGCATTCACCCACCTGGAAGGGGCTCGAAACGCTCTGCTCGGTGAGCGCGCTCGAGCCGGGGACGAAGCCGCTGAGCTGCGATTCGGTCGCGAGCGCTCCGCAGTCGGTCGGGTTGAACAGGAAATTGGGACGGTTGACGGTCACGTCGATGTTGCGCAGCCTCAGCGGCACACCCTGCACGATCGTGGGCAGCGCGGCAGTGACGATCGCGCGACCGCTGTACAGGCCCACACCGATCCCCGCGCGCGCGATCACGTTGCCGAAATCGAATGGACCGGCGCTCGCGGGCACCACGATCGAGAGGCCGTAGGGGGCACCGTTATACGGCCCCGTCAGGTAGACCTTGCCGGCGAACCCGTACGGTTCGGGGCCGGCGCCGGCGCTCACCGACGCGGTCCCGATTTCACTCGCCGTGGCGCACGTCCCCGCGTTGGCCTGCGCTTCTGCGCACAGCGGCACTGAGGGAATCGCGCCGAGCAGACCGGCGGGAAGTGTGGTTTTTACGTCGGCGAGGTACTGCTGCCCATCCGTGCGGGCGAGCGCGAATGTGTAGGAGGTGTAGGCGCCGGCGGTGGCGGAGGTGTCGTGGGTGCTCTGGTTGAGCGAGAACGGCAGCGGCGAGGGACAGCCGGTGGCGGCGAACGGTGTCGAGCTGAGCGCGGCGGCGCCACCGGTGTAGGGCGTGAAGAGCCCTTCGACCGCCCCCGCGGCGCACGACAGCGGGTTGGCCAGCGGAGCGAGCGGACCGCCGTCGAACTTCATCGCCAGATCGCTGAAGGGCAGCTGGGGGTTGCCCGCGAAAGTCGCTTCCAGGCGGCCCGTGCCAGGGTTGGGCGTGACCTGGCCCTGGAGTCTCACCGACACGCCCAGCGCGCTCTCGACGTCCACGTAGATCGTGTACGGGGGGCCGGTGATCGGTGCGCCGGTGGGGCTACCGAGGTAGACGCTGCCAGCAAGCGAGCCGGGCGGCAGGTCGGTTTCGATGCTCACGCTCGCGACCCTCGAGGCCGCGGGGCAGGTTACGGGCGCGGTGGTACGCACGCCGGGGCTCACCTGTTGGAGACCCGCCTGCGCCGCGGTGCAGGCGGCCAGCCCATGCGCGGCGGAGGGGTCGAGCGTGAGGCCTTCGGGGAGCGTCACATGGGCGTCGTCGATGTCGGCCGTGTCGATCGCTTCGGCGCCCACGTTCTGCGGGGCCCTGACTTCGACGGTGACGCCGTCGGGTTCGTCGGGCTTGGCCGTTTCCGGGTGCGCTTCGGCCGTCGGTTTGAACGGCACCTGATCGCACCCTTCGACCCCCACCGGGGTGTGGGTCTGGGTCTTCGAGATTTCACCTTCCCACGATTCGACTTCCAGGTAGGAGGTCGTGGTGCTCGAGCAGACGCTCGGCAGCGTGAGGAAGTTGCCCGCGCCCGCGCGGCCGTTGAAGATCAGCTTGGACTTCAGCAGCGGAATCGATTTGGAGATGTTGTTTATTTCGAAGTACTCATGGAAGTCGGTGTTCCAGCTGACGTGGCCTTCGAGCAAGATGTGTTCGTTGGCGACGAGCGGCACCGACGCGTGGATGCCGAACTCGAGCGGCAGCCCGGGCGGCTGCTGGAGGTTGTAGACGGGCGCGGAGATCGGCACATCGGCGGCGGCCACGAAGGCGGTGAGTTCGTCGGTCCCCACTTCGGTGTTGGCCGGGCAGCCGTCTTTGTCAAAGGTTTCCACCGGGCATGCCGGCAGCGCCTCGGGATCGGCCGCGAGGCCCGGCGGGATGTCCACCCGCACCCGCTTGACGTTGCCGATCGGTTCCTGCCCCAACCCGGAGGCGGTGGAGTTGAATTCAAAACCGGTGATGCCGTATTGGGGGTGGCCGGCGGCCTGGGTGTAGGCCTGTTCGTGGTCGGCTTCGACGCTCGCGTAGGTGCACGAGGAGACCGTGCAGGTGCCGGCTTCGAAGTTCTTTTCTTCGACGCCAAACCCCGCCTGCGCCGCGGGCGCCGCGATTCCGCCAGCCACGCAGCAGAGCAGCGCAGCGAGCCCGATCCGTACCTCTCCGATCCTCACATACCGTTATTACCCCCTTACGGGGTTTCTACTCACGCAACAGAAAACGCCGCCCCGGACAAGCCGCGACGGCGCCTCTGTGGATCCCTCCCTGTGTGTCTCTGGCGGGGGCCTATGAGACCCGCCCCCGCCCGTGACCCCCTCAGGCTCTGAACGTCACCGTGGCAAACGCCTTGGAAGTGATGTTGCCTTTTTTGCTCTTCGGCACGAAGCCGACGCGCACCTTGATCCGCAGCTGGCGGAATTTGCGCAGCACTTGTTTGCCGACCGAGGTGAGCGAAACCTTGACGTTGGTGCGCCCGCCAGCGCCGACGTTGCGCTTGGTGAACTTGAGGTCGGTGCCCCCGCCACTGACGGTGCCGGCCGCCGGCAGCTGCACGTTGAGCGTCGCCGTGGAGCCGCTGGTTTTGTGTTTGACGACTTCCACCGGGCAGTTGCGCACGGCGATCGTGGGCTCCTCGAGGATCGTCGCCATGTTCTGGCCGATCAGCGTGGTGGGCATCGTCAGCTTCGAGCGGCACAGCTTGCCATTGGCGCCCAGCACCGAGTTGGGGCCGGACGGCAGGTAGAGCGAGATGTTCGAAACCGGCACGTCGGGCAGCGTGGAGAACGAGGTGGTGATCTGCGAGCTGGCCACTTTGGTGTGCCCGACGAGGATCACGGTGACGCCGTCCCCATTCAGGATCAGGTCGAGGTTGGGGTAGGCTTCGCTGCCGTGCGACACCAGCCAAGCGGTGCCGGTGAGCGTCCCCGGCAGCACCGGGGTGGTCGCTTTCACGGTACCGACGTTCGCTTCTTTGGAGCAGCCGCCGGGTGCGGGACCGGCTTCGAAGGTCGCCGCCGGGCAGGCTTTGGAGAGCGTCGAGAGGCGCACCGGCAGCTGTTTGGGCAGCGTCGTGGTGACCTGCTGGATGTTCGTCTGGCCGACGGGCTGGCTGATGTTGACTTCGATGTTGGCGCCGTTGGTGCGCGAGGTTTTCGCGCCAACGATCGCCCCGAAGGAGGGCTTGAAGGCCAGCTTGTTGCATTCTTCGGTGACCAGTGGGCTCTTGACTTCGGCCGTGGTGAACGTGCTCGACCCGAGCAGTGTGACGCCCGTGAGCGTCGATTCGGTCAGGAGCGTTTTGCAGCTGGTCGGGTTGAGCATGAAGCCCTGGCGGTTGATTTCGACGTTGAGGCTCTGCATGCGCAGCGGGATGCCCTTATAGATCGTGGGGATGCTGCCGGCCACGACCACACGCGAGGTGTACGGTTCGACGTTGATCGTCGCGTGCGTAACCACGTTGCCGAGGCTGAACGGACCGGCAACCGCTGGCACCACCATCGCCATCCCGTACGGCGCCCCGTTGTAGGGCCCCGTCAGGTAGGCCGAGCCGGTGAACTGATACGGCGCGGAGCCGGCCCCGGCGAGCACCGTGACCGTGCCAATCCGGCTGGAGGCCGGGCATCCGCCCGTGCCAGCAGTCGCTTCGGCGACCTGCGCTTCGGTGCAGAGCGCCACCGCGGGGATCCGACCGACGAGGCCGGCCGGCAGCACGGTCTTGATCTGCGACATGTACTGCTGCCCCAAAGGCCGCGTGACGGTGAACGAGAAGCTGGTCGACGCCCCACCGGTCGCAGGCTGGCTGGTGCTGCTCTGGGTGGGCGCGAACGGCAGCGGCGATTTGCACGCTTCGCCGGCGCCGTTGTTGTCCACCGTGAATGCGGCGGAGGGCTTTTCCGTAAATTCTTCGCCGATGTACGGCACGAGCTTCGTTTCGGTCGTCGCCGTCCCGCACGCAAGCGGGTTGGCGATCGGCGCGAGCGGGCCGCCGTTGAAGTGCAGGATCACATCGCTGAAGGGCTGCTGCGGGTTCTTGACGAAGCTCGCGGTCACCCGTCCGGTCGTTTCGTTGAGCGTGATCGAGCCTTTGAGGCGCACCGAGACGTCATAGCGCGAGGACTCCGCATCGATGTACATGGTGTATGGCTGCGAGGTGATCGGACCCGATTCAGGCCCGCCGAGGTACATGTTCCCCTGCAGCGATCCCGGCGGAAGGTCGGGGACGTTCAGCGTGACCGTGCCGATCTTCGAGCCGGCCGGGCACGCGACTCCCGGTGTGAGGCTGTGGATCCTGGCCTGCACCGGGGTGCACGTTTCGAGACCATGCGCAGCCGCGGGATTGAGCGTCATCCCTTCCGGCAACGTGACGGTCGCGTCTTCCACCTGCGAAGAGTCGATGCCTGCGGGGCTGGGATCGTGCGGAACAATCAGTTCGGTGGTGATGCCGTCGGGCTGATCGGCCTTCGTCGTTTCCGGTGTCAGCGCGATCGCTGGCACGAACGGCACGGGCGAGAAGGGCGCGGCGCCGTTGCAGCCTTCGGCGGCGACCGGCGTGACGTACGACTTCGCAGCTTCCTGGCCTTCGAGAGATTTGAGCGTCACTGTGGTCGTCGTGTTTTCTCCGGGACCAGCACAAAGGCTCGAGTTCGTGATGAACCCACCCTGTCCGGTGGTGCCGATGTTGCCGAAGAGGACCAAGCGCGAGGAGATCAACGGCAATTCGGGGGAGACGTTGATTTCGTAGTAGTCGTGGTAGTTGCCGGCCCATTCGACGTGGCCTTCGATCAGGGTGTGGGCGTAGTACTGCTGCGCCTCGAGGAATGCCTGTTCGGGTAGCGAGGGGAAGCCTCCGACTCCGGGTTTTGCACCCGCTGCTTCGGCTTCTGCGAAGCCTGCTTTAAGCTTAGCTTCGGTGAGTGGTTGCGGAAGTTCCAGGGCCACTCCGAAGTCCGAGGCGAGGCCATTCGGCTGAACGAGGTTGTATACCTTGCCTTCGAGCGGCAGGTCCTCGTAGAATTTTGGGAAAGGTTCGATGAGAACAACGACTTTGTTGACTCCGATTTCGGACCTTACTTCGCTTTTTCCTTCTTTTTTGCTTACTTTACATTCGGGCGCGGCATAGAAGCCGGTTCTGGGTATTACTTCCGTTTCACCGAAGTCGGCGAGTGAGCACTTTTCCACGGCCTCGGGGTTCGCGCTCACGCCCGTGCCGACGTCTGTGCGTACATGCGTGACGAGACCAGTAGGCGCAAAAGCTGCTGGAGTGGACGGAGGGCTAGCTTTCTGAATTTCGTAAGTATCGACCTTGAATTCAGTCACCCCAAACGCCGGATGACCCGCGGCCTGCGTGTAGCCTTCTTTTTCGGCTTTTGCCAGTTCTTCGGCAGGAGTCGACGGCGGCGGGGCTTTGTTGCATTCCTCGAATCCCGTTTTGCAGTTCCCCGCGAACAGGCTTTCGACACCCAGCGCTTCGGTCGCCTGCGCGGCGGGCGCAAGGATGGCGAGAGCGAGGCCCCCACAAGCAAACAGCGCGGTCATCCAGACCCGGACGTACCGAGCCGTCATGTCAGCGGGAAACCTCATGTCGCAATCCCTCCTTGTAGCCCAGGGCAATTCCTCATCCTCTTACACAACACATCTCACTATACCCAGGTTGCGGTACGGCCACGCATCTTTTCGTTCAGTCAGCGAGAATCAGGCTGGACCGTTGTCAGCGGTGCCTGCTCCTCGCGGGCAACCGCCAACGCCTGCTCGAGGCCGCCGCCCGAGCGATCGACCAGCGGCTGCACCAGCATTCTCAATGGTAGAACGCCCGCAACCCAGCCCGGCGCTGTCACGCGCTTAGAGCGGCGCTCGACCCCATGCTCGATCGCGTCGAGCGCGCGCACGAGCGGCACCGGCTTGACAATAGCCTGGCGCAGACGCGGGGCCTGCTCCACGGCGCGCGTCTGCATGCCGCGTTTGACCATCTCGGTGTCGATGAAACCGAAGTAGGCCACGCCCACGCGCGCGCCCGTGTGCAGCAGCTCGACGCGCAGCGTGTTGCCAAGCGCCTCCACGGCGGCCTTCGAGGCGCTGTAGGCGCCCAGCATCGGCCCGTGCAGCGCCCCCGCCAGCGAGGCGATCGGCAGCGCATACCCGCGCGGGTGGGAGATATGCGGCCCGGCCGCGCGCAGCGTGTAGTAGACGCCAAGCAGGTTGACCGCGATCGTGCGCTCGAAGATCGCCGGATCGCCTCCAACCAGGGGCAGCTGCGCGGCCACGCCGGCGTTGGCGATCACTACATCCAGGCCCCCAAGCCGCTCGACGGCCCCCTCGACCGCAAGCTCAACCTGCGCCCGGTCGGCGACGTCGCACTCAAACCAGGGCGCATCGCCGCACTCGGCGGCAACCTCTGCCAGCAGCTCTGGCTCAAGCCCCGTCAGCGCGACCCGCGCCCCCCGGGCATAGAGCCGCCGGGCCGCCCCGGCCCCGATCCCACGCGCCGCGCCGGTGATCAGCACGCGCCGGCCCTCCAGCGGTATTGAGGCGGCGGCGCGTTTCATCGCATGCTCGGGGCGTTGGCGGTCATCGGTGCTTGAGCCTACACGCCGGCGGCGCTCCCGTCGGCGTCGACCGGCGGCTCGGCTCCCGCATCAAGCGGTGTCCGCAACCGCCTGCCCACTGTGCTCGGCGCGACCCGTGCCGAGTCGGAAGAGGGCCACGAACACGAGCGTCGCGAGCACGTTCAATACGAGCTTGTAGTCGAGCGCGACCTTGCCGAAGACGTCGGCGGTGCTCGGGCGCGGGCCGGTGGGGATCAGGCCGAGGACGCTGAAGAGAGCGGCGATGATCAGCGCGGCGAGCACCATCGTGCAGTACATCAGCGCGACCGTTCGCAGCGCGTACTCGCGGCCGTAGTACTTGCGGTAGATCAGGATGATCGGCAGCACGATCAGGTCGGCGAAGAGGAACGCCAGCACCCCGGCGAAGCCGATCCCCCCCGACCACAGCACGGCCGCAAGCGGCACGTTGCCGATCGAGCAGACGAACGACAGCACTGCGATCAGCGGGCCCACGAGCGCGCTCTCGATCGCCGGCCACGGTGCGGGGGCGTTGACGATGAAGAGGCTTTCGAAGAAGCCGTTGCCGAGCTGCGCGATGAAGCCCGCCAGCAGGAAGCCCACCGCGATCTCGCGGTAGACCATCCCCCAATCCATACGGAAGTTGTCCGCGACCTCCGCCCAGGCGGCGCGCGAGGTCAGGCGCCCGCGCCAACCGCGCTCGGCGTCGCCGGCAGCGTGGTGGTCGTGGTGGTAGTGATGGTGGTGGTGGCCGTCCTCTGTCACGTTCTGCGCGTGCTCACGCGCGCCGGCCTCCAGTCGCGCCGGCACAAACGCGCGCAGCGCCAGCGCCATCAGCGCGATCATCACGACGCCGCCGAGGTACTCCGCGAGCGTGAACTGCCAGCCGATCAGCACCCACAGCACGAGACCCAGCTCCCACACGAGGTTGGTCGAGGCGAACTGGAACGCCAGCGTGGTCGCCGAGGATGCGCCCTTGGCGAACAGCGAGCGCGCGATCGCGACCGCCGCGTAGGAGCATGACGAGGAGGCCGCCCCGAGGCCGGTCGCCAGCGCCACGGGCCGTGCGCCCGAACCCGACAGTGTGCCCTGCACGCGCTCGCGCGGTACCCACGCCTGCACGATCGCGCTGATCGCGAAACCCAGCACCAGCGCCCACCACACCTCCCACGCCATCAGCAGCGAGTCGCGTAGACCGTGCCAGATCACTTCGAGCGCGCCGTTCACGCGCCCAATCTAGCCCTGCTCGCTACGCCTTCAGCAAAACAGGCCGCTCGAACGCCGCCGCTTCGGGGATCACGAGGCCCGCTTCGGTCTGGAACCACTGCTCCAAAAGCGAGCAGTACATCGCGCGGAAGTCGGAGGTGTTGACGAGGTTTTCGTTTTCGTCGAGTTTGCCCAGGCCGGGGAACTCGCCGATCATCGTGCCCGCGACCTGCGTGCCGATCAGGAACGCCACGCCGGCCGCGCCGTGGTCGGTGCCCGAGCCGTTTTCCTGGGGGTGGCGGCCGAACTCCGACCACAGCTGAATGATCACGCGATCGTCGAGCTTGCGCGCTTCGAGGTCGCGCTGGAACGCCAGCACCGATTCCACGGTCTGGCCGAGGTTCGTGCTCAGCGTGGTGGGCTCGTCGGAATGGGTGTCGTAGGTGCCGATCCCGGTCAGCGAGGCGCACTTGATCGGCAGCCCCGCCGCCAGCATCGCCGCGAGCGCTTCCAGGCGCCCCGCGAATTCGCCGCCGTCGGCCGGGTAGGGGACGGGCGCGGTGTATGTCGGCTTGCCTTCCGGACCCACGAACGGCGCCATCTCCTCGAGCACGATGCTCGTGTCCCACGCCGCGCCGCGCGCCTGCGCGTATGCGGGCGAGGGGGCTCCCAGGGCTCCCAGCTGACCGAAGGTTTCCATCGCCGGGCCGGCGATCGGTTCGTCGAAGCCGTACGCCCACATGTTGTAGTCGGTGGGCGAGCTGACGGCGGCCACCGGCATCTTTTCGGTTGCCAGCGCAGGCGCCAGGCTGTAGTCGAGCGAGAGGCCCTGGAGCGGGTTGTTCGGTTCGCCGGTGGCGTCGAGGAAGCGCCCGATCCAGCCGCTGCGCGCGTTGGTGTCGAGCTGGCCGACCTCCCAGTAGTGGCGGCTCGTGAAGTGACTCTCGTCGGGCGGGTCATACCCGACCGCCGGGAACACGCTCACCTTACCCTCGCCGTGCAGCGTCGCGAGGCCCTTTGCCTGGGGGTGCCACATCAGGGTCGGGTCCTCGCTGAACGGTTCCCCGCTGCCTTCCGCGAGCGCGAGCGCGGGGCGCAGTTGCCGGTAGCGGGCTTCCTTCACCGGCGCCAGCACCGACAGCGCATCCCAGCCGCCTTCCATGAAGATCGACACCAGCACCGGCTGGTTGGGCGAGGTGGCGGCAGCCTGTGCGATGCCCTCTTCGAAGTGGCGCGCGCCCAGCATCGAGGCGCCGTACACGGACACAACCGCGCCGGCGGTCCCCAGCAGGAAGCTGCGCCTATCCATCCCCGTGCCCGCCGGCAGCGGCATCCCCGGCTCGATCGCGGGCAGTCCGCGGCCGGGCACCGCGACCCCGCTGCCAGTCACCCCGACCCGGTTCCCCGCGGCCGCCAGGCCGCGGCGCAGCAGCTGCGCGCGGTTGAAGTCGTTGCAGGAGCAGCCGGCCATCAGCTCACCTGCATGTCGGGGGAGGTGGCGATCAGCATGCGCAGCGCGTTCTGACGGATCGCCCGGTAGGGGCTCTGCTCCCATTCGGCCATTTCGGCAGGAAGACACGACTGCGCGAACTGCGCAATGCACTGCTGCGATTCGCTCGATAGCGGTGGCTCGCCCCAATAGGACAGCGCGCTCGCCAGCGCCGCGGCCGGATCCTCGGTCGGGTCGTATTCCGGTTCGCCTTCCCTCGGCCACGGGTTGGGGTAGGTGTTGGCGACCACATAGTTGGCCATTTCCCAGCGCGCCCTCACCGTGGAGGTGTCGAGCCAGCGGCCGAATTCCCAGCCGGCCACGTTCGGCGGGTAGAACAGCTGCTGCCCGGCGCCGCTGCCCAGCCACGCCCAAGCCGTGGTGTCGATGTAACGGCCGATCGCGCGCAGCAGCCCGGCGTTGTACACGACCGGGGGCGTTACCAGCTCCGGCCCTTCGTAGAAGTCGGGGTGCTGGAGGATCGCCTCCACCACCGCCCGGATGCTGAAGCTCGAGCTCGTGTAGATGCCCTGCAGCGAGGCCAGCGTCGCTTCGTCGGGCTGGGTGGGGATGAAGTAGCCCCACAGCTTGGTAACGAAGAACGAAGGGTGCAGCGGATGCTCGACGCACATCCGCACCGCGTCTTCCCAGTTCCAGTTGCCCGTCTGCCCAAACACGGTCTTCTGGCCTTCGTCGTGCTTGGAGGGGTCGTAGCGAAAGTTGTGCATCCCCCCTTCAGATGACCATTCCGCCTGCCACCCCGTCAACGCGCGCCCCATTTCTCGCACGTCGTCCTCGGTGTACGCGCCGCGGTCGGCCCCGAGCGAGAACAACTCCATCATCTCGCGCGCGTAGTTCTCGTTGGAGTCGCCCTTTTCATTGTCGATCCCATCCAGGAATACGAGCATCGCGGGATCGACGGTGACGGCTTCGAAGAGGTCGTGGAAGCTGCCCAGCGCCATCCCCCGGAAGAGGCCGTTCTGGTTGAGCATCAGCTGCGGGCTGTTCACCTGCGCGTTGGAGTTGGCAAACCAGTCGTGCCAGATGAAGGTCATCCGCTCGACCAGCTGTTGGTTGGAGCGGACCATGCGATCCAGCCACCAGCAGTGGTCATCGCCCCAGGTGTGAATGGGTTCGAGCGGTTCGCCTTTGTCGTTCATCGGCGCCGGGCCGTTCAGCACCGCTTCGCCGGACGGCCGCGTGAGGCCGTACACCACCTGCTGCAGAGGCTGCCCCGTCAGCGCCTGCGCTTCGCCGGGTCGTGGCCCGAAGCCCGCGCGCCACAGCAGCCGCTGCGCCCCCGCGGTACTCAGCGGCGCGCCGAGCGAGGCGACCGGCGCACTCGACGACGGCGGCGGCGTGGCGGGCGCGGATGGCAGCACGACCGCGGCGGCGGCGAGCGGGTGCGGGTGCTTGCGCTTGTGCCGACGGTGGTGCTTGCGCTTGCGGCCACGCTTGGGTTGTCGGTGCTCGGGGTGCTCGGCCTTGCGACGCCCGTGGACCTCCTGCGGATGGCCGTGGCCGCGATGGGGCGCGCCGCGATGTACCGCGGCAGTGCGTGAGGCACCCTGGCTGATCCCACCCATCCGCTGCTTGTACAGCACGCCGGGGTGTTTACGCCCAAACCGCGGCTCGGCTCGACGTTTGTTGGACGTGCTAGCCGTCGGTGTGTGTTTCAGTTTGGGGCCCAACCACCAACTGGACCTGTGGGATAGCGACAAGATGACGGCTATGAAAGGTCCAGTAGCTGGTTGGGCGCCCCAATGCACCTCGTATGGCGAGGTACCTCCGACTCAACTCGGCAGGTGGAACGGCACCGTGGTGATCACAATCCCCGGCAGCTGGCGCAGCGCGCGGCGCAGGCGGGGGGCGACGCCGTTGTGCAGGGCGCGGTGCCAGAAGCGGCGGACGACCAGTTCGGGGAGCACGACGGTGATCGTGAAGTGGGGCGCCTGGTCGTGCAGCAGGCGCAGATAGCGCCCCAGCGGGGCGACCAAAGCACGGTAAGGGGAGAGCACGATCTCCAGGGGCACGTGGTCGCCCCACTCCTGCCAGTAGGAGCGAAAGCGCTTTGCCTCCTCCTCATCGGCGGAGATGTGCAGCGCAAGCACCGGCTGTCCGAGCGAGGCGGCGTAGGCGAGCGCGCGCAGCGAGGCGAGGTCCATCGCGATGACCGGCACCACGGTGAGGTTGTGTACCTGATCGGGCGCCTCCTCGTGCTCGCTCTGACCGCTCAGCACCACGCTCGCCCCGCGTTCCAATTCGGCGCCGCCGCTGGGTGGCGGCGTGATGCTCCGCGCGCGGGCCTTCGCGGCGAGCGGCTGCAGCGCCACCGCGCGCCCCACGGCGAGGTAGTGCTTGCGGATCCGCAGAAACAGGGTCACCAGCAACGGAATCAGGATCACCACCAGCCACGCGCCCTCGAGGAACTTCGTGAAGGAGGTGATCAGCAGCACGATCGCCGACAGGAAGGCGCCGAGCGCGTTGAAGCAGATGCTCCCCTTCCAACCATCCTCGCGGGTGCGCAGCCAGCGCACGACCATGCCGCTCTGGGAAAGCGTGAAGGCGAGGAACACCCCCACCGCGAACAGCGGGATCAGGCTGCTCACCGAGCCATCGAACGCCGCGAGAATCGCCGCGGCGGCGGCGCCCAGCACGACAATCCCGTTGGAGAACGCCAGGCGGTCGCCCATGCGCAGGAAGATGCGCGGCGCGGAGTAGTCGCGCGCGAGGAAGAACAGCAGGCGGGGGAAGTCGCTGAAGGCGGTGTTGGCGGCCAGCAGCAGCACCAGCGCGGTGGCGGCCTGCACGTACCCGTACAGCGCACCGCTGCCGAGGTTGCGGTGGGCAAGCTGGGAGAGCACGGTCTGCGAAGACTGGGGCACAATCCCGTCGAGCTCGATCAAAGCGATCGTGCCGACGAACATCACCACCAGCAGGCTCACCATCCAGGTGAGCGTCGTGCGCGCGTTGCGCCACTCCACCGGCCGGAAGGCAGGGATCCCGTCGGAGATCGCCTCGATCCCGGTCATCGCGGTGGCGCCCGAGCCGAACGCGCGCAGGATCAGCAGCAGCCCCACGCCCTCGGCGGCGTGCACCGGTGGGCGCGGCGTGGCGTGGAAGCCGTGCCCGCCGGCATCCACCAACCCGACAACGACCATCAGCAGGATCCCGAAGATGAACATGTAGGTGGGCGCCGCGAACAGCAGCCCCGCCTGGCGCACGCCGCGCAGGTTGCCGGCGACGAGGATCGCGATCACCGCCAGCCCCAGCGGCACGGTGTCGGGCGCCAGCGAGGGAATCGCGGAGGTGATCGCGGCGATCCCCGAGGCGACCGACACGGCGACGGTGAGGATGTAGTCGAGCATCAGCCCGGCGGCGGCGATCAGGCCGGGGAGCAGACCGAGGTTGTCGGAGGCGACGATGTACGAGCCGCCGCCACGCGGGTAGGCGCGGATCGTCTGGCGGTAGGACAGCCCGACGACGACCATCAGCACGGCGATCGCGATCGAGATCGGCACCGAGAAGCCGAACGCCGTCGCGCCGCCAAGCGCGAGCACGACGAGCATCGCTTCGGGGCCGTACGCCACCGAGGAGAGCGCGTCGGAGGAGAGCACCGGCAGGGCGATGAGCTTGCGCATCCGCTCCTCGAGCACCGCCGCGCTGTGCAGCGGCGGACCCAGCAGCGCCCGGCGCGTGCGCGCCGAGGTCGAGCCGCCACGGGTGGGCGCGTGCCCAGCCTCGCGTGTGGCTTCGAGCTCCTCCCCGGGCGCGCCGTCGACCTCGACCGGCACGAAGCGCGTGCGGCCCAGGCGCACGGTGCCTGGGCGGCCGATCCTGGTGCCCGGGAAGCGCCCCCTGGAGGAGCGGGCGGCGGTGGCGGGCCCGGTTGGCGCACCGGGGCTGGCGGGTGCGGGCGCGGGCGGCACACCGGGGCTGGTAGGCGCGGACCCGGTCGGCACACCGGGGCCGGCGCCGGCATGCGCACCCGCGTCGACCGAGGCACCTGCCTGGCCGAGATTGGGGTCGCATGGCAGCGCTTTGATCCACTCCGCGCGATCCCCCAGCGCCGCCCCCCAACGCCGTCCAATCCCGCGCAGCACCTCGAGATCGGTCTCCTCCAGCGCGGGGTAGCCCGTCGCGGGGCTCAACACCACGGGCACGTGGTCGCCGTCGGGCGCCGCGCGTGGGGTGTCCGGCGAAGACGCCGGCTCAGTCTGCGACTCGGTGGGGCTCGCCATCGGCGCAATCATCACAGAGCGGGACACCGCGCCCGCTCCTCGGATAACGCCAGGCGCTTTGTGCGGGTAGAGACGCCCGCAGGATCTGACACTATCTCCCCATGGCAGCTGTGATGTCCACGACGGATACGCGATCTGTCGCAGAGTTGACGACGGCCCTCTTCGGCGAGGCACTGAGCATCGACCAAGTACTTGCCAGACTTGAGCTAGTCGACATTTCCATACCGCAGAGCGTGGCGACGACGAAGAGCTTGTGGCTCGGCTCAGTGGGATACGAACACCACAAGGACCACATCGCGTTCGCACGCCATGTGCGAACGGCAGGTGTTGAGCGACTAATCGACGTCCGCGAGCTGCCCATCTCTCGCCGTCGCGGATACGCAAAGAGCGCGCTGTCGCAGGCGATGGCAGATGTCGGGGTTGAGTACATGCACATCAAGGCGCTCGGCAATCCGAAGCCCTTTCGCGACCTCTACAAGAGCGGCAACGTCGAAGAAGGCCAACGCTGCTACGAAGAACACCTGCTGAGGGAGCGACGAGAGGCTCTCGAAGACCTTGTCCCACTGCTTCACGAGAAGCGCTGCGCATTGATGTGCGTCGAGCACAATCCGGCGACGTGTCACCGCATGGTGATTTTCGAGGCTCTACAGGGTGAGCTTGGCGTAGAGCTAGACGTGGCCGAGATCAGTTAGCGCAAGCTGCTCGGGGCGCCGAGGAGGCCACCACGCCCCAAGGATCAGAAACGACCTAGGATGCTGGTGCATGTTGCCGACGAAGAATGCTGTGTCACGATCGGCACCACAGACTTCATCGACCCAGCGCTTCCTCATGCGATCGCGCCAGTCGTCGAAATGTCGCACGCGCCGGTAGAACTGCGAAATCTCCCAATCGACAATCGACTGACTGTGACCTGGGCAGCCGGCTACATCACATTGATAGCGATATCTGAAGGTCCATGGAACCTGCTCCAGCTCACGCAGCTGATTAGTCCGCTCGTCTGATCCCAAGCCATCCAGGAGACTAGTCTGCGCCGCCCACGCCTTTGCTATCTGACGTTTCGCCTCGTCGACACTTGCTTTCTCGATCTTGAAGTCGATGATCTGCCTGGGCCGAAACACGCCTAGCGATGTCCCGTCGCGCCGCTGGCGACGGCTGACCTCGCACATCGAAGCGACCATGAGCGGCTCGACAAACCGACGCCGCAACGCCCATCCATTCTTCGATGAGACTGGTCCACCGCGCAATTCGATCGATTCCCGATCGGGACGGCGGGTCTCGGGACGAAGGTCGCGGCGGTGCGCTTCAACGCGCAGGCTCACCGGCTGGTACTTGCGGAACTGCTGATCGTCGTCAAGCGAACGAAACGGAACCGGATAGAGACGGATCCATCGGGGCCCGCCTGCTGTCATCTCCGCGCCGGCTACGCAGGAAACCTCTCCATATTGACGACTGAGCGCCGGGTAGGCCTTGACCAACGGAATAAAGTCGATGGCTTCCATGGCAGTCATTGGGCGGCCTCCGGACTATCAGGGTCGACAATCCGTATGCCAGTCCACTTGTTGATACTAGACGATATAGGGAATGGCTCGCTGCCGCCCAGAGAGCTTCAGTCTCAGAAATACGTCCGCGGCGCGATCGACAACAGCGCGTAGATCTGTGTCAGCGCGGCCTGGCCGAGCAGTTCGGCGGTAGGGGGTGAGCCGTAGGCGAAGAGGTTGTCGCTGAGGCGGTGGCGCTGCCAGGCCCAGTAGGCGTATTCGCGCGCCGGGAGCGTGCCGGGCGCTTCGTGGGTGAGCGCGTCGAAGTAGATCTGGTTGCGGAAGTACACCGCCGCGAAGAATGGGTTTTCCGAGGAGAGCTTGCTGTAGTTGAAGAAGGCGCGCGCGGCCTTCGCAGTGGTGCGCGCCTGCGCGAGGTAGGAGCTTTCGTGGGTGACCTGGTAGAGCAGGGTGCCGGCGCCGATCATCACGCCCTGGGTGTAGCTCCACAGCGCGTGGTTGACCTCGCCGCCGAGTTCGATGTGGTCGGCGTACATGCCGCTCGGTTCGAGCAGGCATTCGCGCACCCACCCGTACGCCATCTCGGCGAACTGCAGGTAGCGGGCTTCGTGGGTGATGCGGTACAGCTGCACCCCCAGCTCCGCGGCGGGGCCGTCGGTGATCGTGTTGCGCTGGGTGTTGTTCTTGGCGTTGGAGAACGGCACACCGCCCGGGCAGGGCAGCGTCTGGCCTTCGGGGCCAGTGGTTTGCCAGCCTGCCATCACGAACTGCATGATCTGCTCGGCGCCGCTCAGCGCGGTGGCGTCGTGGTTGAGCTCGTACATGCGCGCCAGCTCGATCCCCACCCACTCGTTGTCGTCGTAGTAGCTGGCGCCACCGGGGCCGATCGGGGGCGCGGTGACATCGTCGTAGGAGTGCACCGTGGTGGCGGTGGAGGCGCCGCTCGCGGTCGTTTCCCCCGGGGCCACCGAAGAGCTCGCGTACACCTGCAGGCTGGTGCCCAGTGCGTGCAGGCTGGTTTCCAGCTTGGGCTGCTCGCCGGCGATGTGGGCGATGCTGACGCTCGCCGCCAGCGCCTGCGAGAAGGGCCACAGGAACGAGTACTCCGGTTCGCCCTTGTACAGGCCGGCGGAGACGACGTAGAAGTTCTGCTGCATCGCCTCGTACGCCGCCAGCGCGCGCTTGGCATAGAGGTCGAGCACCGGCGGCTTGGGCTTGGCCGGGGCACGGGGGTAGCGCGAGCGCGCAGCGAGCGCGGGGAGATAGGCGTGGCGCAACGCGGCCGGCGCGGACCTATGGGCGTGGCGCGAGCGCGCAGCGAGCGCGGGCGTGCAGAGTGCCGCCAGCGCGAGCACGGTCGCGAGGCATACGGCGAGCACGGGTCGGTGAGCAGTCCTGGGCAGGGTCATCGGGCCGTCACTGATCGAGAACAGGCGGGCATTCGATTCGATGTGGTTGGGGCCGTGATGAAACGTGGGGTCAACAGACATGGTAGGGGCCTTGGTGGAGCGCGATGACACGGGTCAATGGACAGCGTCAGCCCACGATTCCCCACCGACGGGGTCAATCCTTTGTCGAGCCTCCGTGAGCGCCATCGGATGGCTGGGGTCATGCAGAGTGAGGTCTCTACTTCTGCACATGTTCGCAACAGCCAAACAAATACAGGAGGGTATATGAGAGCGGTGAACAAGAACTTGCAGCGCCCCGAGGTCAACCGTCCCGCGGTCCCAGAGAAGCGCGGCGGGAAACGCGGCCGGGTCATCCCCGCAAGCGCCTGCCGTCCGGCGATCCCAGCGAGCATACGCCGCCCGCCGATCCCCGGGTCGCTGCGCCTGGAACTCACAGGCGGCGAGGGGATGCCGCTGCGCGCGGCTGTATACGGCGAGATCGACTACGCGGGCGCCTTCTCGATGCAGGTGCGAATCGCAGCGGCCTGCCGGCGCCGCCGCGCACGGGGGCTGATCGTCGATCTCTCGGGCTCCGAGTTCATGAGCTCGAGTGGGCTGGCGGCGCTGCTCAACCTGCAGCGTGAGAGCGCCTGCCTGCGCGGCGGGATGGCGCTTGCCAGCCCTACCCCGGAGGTGCGGCATTTGCTGGAGATCACCGGCGTCGATCAGCGCCTGCTGGTGGTGGGCTCCTGCGAAGAGGCGGAGATGCTACTGCTGTACAGCGCCGCCGGCGCCGACGTCAGCCCCAGCCTCCCCCGGGACCCGAGCTTCAACTGAGGGGGACCCACCCCGGCCACCCGCGAGCGGCCACACACCGCATCCCGAGCAACCCGGCGCCAGCCGGCATCCCCACCACCACCCCGCCGCGGGCAACCAGCGCGCCGGCCGTCTCACCCGCCGACCGCCGAAGCCGCGCTCGGGTACGGTTCCACCGTGACGACCGTGAGGGAGGCAACGTTCGAGCTGCTGCGAAAGCGCGGGATGACGACGCTGTTCGGCAACCCCGGCTCGACCGAGCTGCCGATGTTGGGCGAGTTCCCCGCCGACTTCCGCTACATCCTCGGCCTGCAGGAGTCGGTGGCGGTGGGGATCGCCGACGGGTACGCCCAGGCGAGCGGGCACCCGGCGCTGGTCAACCTGCACACCGCGCCAGGCCTCGGCAACGGGATGGGGGCGATCTTCAACGCGCAGGCCAACAAGTCGCCGCTGGTCGTCACCGCGGGGCAGCAGTACCGCTCGCTGATGACGCTGCAGGCCAATTTGACCAACCGCGACGCCGCGCGGATGCCGCATCCGCTCGTGAAGTGGAGCTGGGAGCCGCCGTGCGCGCAGGACGTGCCGCATGCGCTGGCGCGCGCCATGCACACCGCCGCGCTGCCCCCGCGCGGGCCCGTGTTCGTGTCGATCCCGATGGACGACTGGTATGCGGAGGTGCGCTCGGAGGACGAACTGCGCCACCAAACCACGCGCGCCGTGAGCGGCGGGGCGGGCCTCCCCGACGGGCCGAGCGTCGCGAGTATCGCGCGGCGCCTGCTGGAGGCGTCGAACCCGGCGCTGATCGCGGGCCCGGACATCGACGCTGCCGGCGGCTGGGACGCGGCGGTGGCGCTGGCGGAGCGCGCGCGCCTGCCGGTGTACGCGACGCCCGCGACGGGCGGCGGGCGGCTGGGCTTCCCCGAGAACCATCCGCTCTTCCAGGCGATCCTGCCACCGGCGGTGCAGCCGCTGGGCGAAGCGCTCGCCCCACACGACTTCGTGCTGGCGGTGGGCACCTCGATCTTCCCTTACTACCCAAACATCCCCGGGCCGCTGCTGGCGGAGGGCACCAGCCTGACGGCGATCACCTCAGACCCCGACGAGGCCGCACGGGCGCCGATGGGCGACGCGATCGTGGCCGATGTGGCGCTGACGCTGGCCGCGCTGGCGGACGCGGTGGGGGCGATGCTCGGGGAAGGGGGAGGAGCAGGGGGCGGGGGGTCGTCCTCGCCGGGGGCGTCGGCGGGGCTGGCCCTATCGGCCGCGCAGGGGGGCATCAACCGCGAGCTCCCACCGGTGCGACCGGCGCCCGAGGCGGTGCCGCTCACCGACCCGATGAGCCCTTCGACGGCAGTGCGCACACTGGCGCAGGTGTTCCCCGATGACGGGATCGTGGTGCTGGAGTCACCCTCGGCGACACCCGCGCTGCGCAACCAGCTGCGATTGGGGCGGCCGGGGAGCTACTACTTCTCCGCCGGCGGCGGCCTCGGCTTCGGGATGCCGGCGGCGATCGGCGTGCAGCTGGCGTGTCCGGAGCGCCCCGTTGTGTGCGTGATCGGCGAGGGCTCGGCGCAGTACGCGGTGCAGAGCTTCTGGACGGCGGCGGCCTACAAAGTGCCGGTGACGTTCCTGGTGCTGCGCAACGAGGAGTACGCGATCCTCAAGTTCTTCACGATGCTGGAGGAGATCACGGGCGCGCCCGGCCTCGACCTGCCGGCGCTCGAGACGGCCGCGGTGGCGGCGGGGTACGGCATCAACGCGCGCCGGGCATCCGACCCTGAGGAGCTCGGCGTGGAGCTGCGCCGGGCACTGGCCTCCCCGGAGCCCGAGTTGATCGAAGTGCAGGTCGCGCCGGGCATGGCGCTCAGCTGAAGAAGAAGGCAGGCTCCGCCCGCACGGAGGCGCATGGCCGACGGGGACGATTTTCTGACGCAACCAGCGCGTCACGCATTCCTCCGTCCGGTCGCCAGGTCAAGCTCATGAGCCATCACAAACGGCCTAGACTGAGAGGAGGGATCGCCATGACCAAAGACCAGGCCCAACCACAAGAGCTTTCGACCACACGCGGAAACTTCCTGACCGTACTGCTCAACCTAGCTACAGGGCAGAGCCGCATCCTCAGTGATGCCGAGGCAGCGCGAGCCGCCGCCGACGCGACTCGCAGGCAAGCCAACAGGGATAGCGGCTTGCGTATGCTCAGCAGTAGCGCCTTGTGAAGCTGACGCTCGCCCTATTGGCCCGCTATGCGGAGGTGGATCCCGAGAGCGGCTTGCTCAATCTGACCGGCGGCGGCGTCGACGTGTTCGGGATCAAGCGTGTTCCGACTGAGTTCACCATGGCTTGTGCGCTTCGGTTTCGTATTGCGAGGTCGAGTCTGGACAAACCTTTCAGGTCACCTTGGCGACTCTCGATCCCCAGCTCCAAGTCGTCGGGAAGCCGACCAATTTCGAGATCACGCCGCATCTCGGAGCATTTCACGTGGAGGGCGGGCTTGGCACCTTCACGGTCACGGGTGCCGTCACGTTGGCGGTTGAGTCGGTTGGGTTGCACAGCATCAGCATCACGATCGATGACGCGATTGCGGGCGACATTCCGTTCCAGGTGCTCTTGTCTGACGACGAATAGGCACGTCGTACCCACGTACTCCCGCGTATACACCCGACGCCCTACCCAATCCGCCTCCGCTCAACGGGGCGGCCCACCCAAGCGCGCGGTCCCCTACCCTTCGCGCGATGACCATCTCCAACGGCAACAGCCCCCACGACCCGCCCGCACCCGACGCGATCGTCGTCGGCGCCGGTCTGGCGGGGCTGGTGAGCACGCTGGAGCTGCTGCGCAGCGGCCACACGGTGCTGCTGCTCGATCGCTGCGAGCCCCGCGAGCTGGGGGGCCTGGCGCGCGAGGCGTTCGGGGGGATGTTCATGGTGGACTCCCCCGAGCAGCGCCGCTCGCGGATCCGCGACAACGAGCGCCTGGCGCTCGAAGATTGGCTGCGGATCGCCGAGCTCGGCGCCGATGAGCAGTGGCCGCGCCGCTGGGCCGAGCAGTACGTCACTCGCGCGCGCGACGACGTCGGCGGCTGGCTGCGCGAGTTGGGCGTGCGCTTCTTCCCCGTGGTCAACTGGGCCGAGCGGGGCAACTTCGGCGACGGCAACTCCGTCCCGCGCTTTCACCTCACGTGGGGCACCGGCAAGGCGCTGGTGGAGGCCGTGTGGGGCGGGATCGAGAGCCACCCGCGCCGCGGCACCCTGGAGGTGCGCTTCGGCGCGCGCGTAACCGAGCTGATCGACGACGGACAGGGCGGCGTGGTCGGCGTGATGGTGGTGGATGAGGATTGGAGGGTTGGCCACGGGGCCGCACGCGGGGATCACGGCGTGCCAGGCCCGCCGGTGGAGCGGGACACCGAGGAGGTCCGTGCCACGAAGGCGGTGGTGATCGCCGCGGGCGGGATCGGCGGCAACCACGAGTTGGTGCGGAGCGTGTGGCCGACGGCGGAGCTGGGCAGCCCGCCGAAAAGGATGCTGATGGGCTCGCACCCCTACGCCGACGGAGCACTGCACGAGGAGGTCGAGCGCGTGGGCGGCGCGGTTACGCACCTGGGGCGGATGTGGAACTACGCCGACGCCGTGCGCCACCCCGCCCCGCAGCGCCCCGACCACGGCTTGAAGCTGATCCCGCCGCGCTCGGGGGTGATGCTCAACCCCGACGGCCGGCGTTACGGCCCGGTACCGGTGATGCCGACCTACGACGCGTACGCGGCGCTGGAGCGGATGTGCGAGGACGAGCGCAAGTACTCGTGGCTGATCTGCAACCACAAGATCGCCCGCCGTGAGCTGGACGTGTCGGGCTCCCAGCACAACCCCCACCTGCGCGAGCGCCGCTGGGTGCGCTTCGCGCTAGGGGTGCTGCTCGGCAAACCGCGCGTGCTCGCGCACCTGCTGGAGGGCTCGCCCGACTTCGTCAGCGCCGACTCGCTGCCCGAGCTGGCGGAGCGGATGAACGCGGTCGCCCGCCAGGTGGCAGTCGAAAGCGCTGCCGGGGCGAGCGGGGGGGCCACGGCTGCCGCGGGCGAGAAGCCGCTCGCGGGAGACGGCGCGGCGCAGGGGCCGATCGACCCCGAGGTGCTGGCGGCGGAGATCGGCCGCTACGACGAGTCGATCGCGCGCGGCAAGGGCCTCTTCAACGACGACCAGCTGCGGCGCATCGAGCAGCTGCGCAACTGGCGGGGGGATCGCCTGCGCACCTGCGCCTTCCAGCAGATCCTCGATCCCAAGGCGGGACCACTGATCGCGATCCGCCTGCAGGTGATGGCGCGCAAGAGCCTCGGCGGGATCCAAACCGACCTGGCCTGCCGCGTGCTACGCGTCGATGACGGCCAGCCGATCCCCGGCCTGTACGCCGTCGGCGAGGCCGCCGGCTTCGGAGGAGGCGGGATGCACGGCAAGCGCTCTCTGGAGGGCACCTTCCTCGGCGGCTGCGTCTTCACCGGCCGCCTCGCCGCTGCGGCGATCGCGGGCACCGAGCTGCCGCAGCGGATCCCGCCGCGCGTGGCCGCCTCCGCGCGATAGCGTCCGCCCGCGGGTGATCGATAGCGTCGCGCCCGCGGGTGATTCGCCCGTGGGTGATATTTCAATTTGGAGGCATAACCACCAACTGGACCTGTGGGGCAGCAACCAGATGACAGCCACGAGAGGTCCAGTGGCTGGTTAGTGCGCAAAAAATGCAACCACAATCGGCGCCGTGTCCAGCTACGACTACGTGACGGTCGGCCACGTCACGATCGACGTGCTCGCCGACGGCACGCGCCGCCCGGGCGGGACGGCACTGTACAGCGCGCTGCAAGCCGCGCGGCTGGGCCTGCGGGCGCTGATCCTCACGCGTGGCGTGCCCGCCGAGATCGAAGGTCTGCTTGAGCCCTACCGCGACGAGCTCGACCTGCGCGTGCTGCCCGCCGAGCACACCACCACGCTGCAAACCGTCGGCGAGGGCCTCGCGCGCCACCAGCGGCTGCTCGCCTGGGCCGGCCCGATCGAGGGGCCGATCGAGGTGGACACCACAATCCTCCACCTCGCGCCCGTTGCGCGCGAGACGCCCCGCGAATTTCGCGATGCCGGCCTGCCTCGCGCCGACGCTGCCCACCTGCCCCACGCCGACGCTGCCCACCTGCCCCACGCCGACGCTGCCCACCCCCCCCACGCCGACGCTGCCCACCCGCCTGCCCACCCGCCTCACGCTCACGATGGGCCCCCGCTCCAAGCCGAGTTCGTGGGGCTCACACCGCAGGGGCTGGTGCGCGAATGGGACGCCGCGGGTGAAATCGCGCTCGTCCCGCTGCGCCCCGAGCAGCTGCCGGAGCGCTGCGACGCGTGGGTGCTGAGCGAGCGCGAGCGCGAGTGCTGCGCCGAGCCGGCAGCCCGCGCCACCGCGGGAGGTACGTTGGTGGCCGTCACCGCCGGCGAGCACCCCACCGAGCTGCAGCTGCCGGGCGGCCAACGGCTGCGTGTCCCGGTGCCACCGATCGCGGCGCCCGTGGAGGACCTCGGCGCCGGCGACGTGTTCGCCGCCGCCTTCTTCATCGCGCTGCACGAGGGCCTACCGCCCGCGCAGGCCGCCGCCTTCGCCAACGCCGCCGCCTCGGTACGCGTGGCCGGGGCGGGGCACGACGCGATCGGCGATCGCCGTGCGATCACGGCGCAGAGGCGAGGAAACCCTGTCCGGCTTTCAGGACCGTCGTTTTGCGAGTGGCGAAATCGAACACGTTGACGGTGCCGCGGCGCACATGGGTGAAGGTCCCGTCGCAGCGGTCGGCGGTGCTCCAGCTGGTGCCGCGCACGGTGGCAGCGCTGTAGCGGCCACGGGTTTGGAAGCTGCCGTGGTTGTCGGTGGCTTCGAGCTTCTGCACCACGCGCGAGGAGAGCTTGGCGCTCCGCGCGCCCCGATGGCCGACGCTGCTAGCCGTTGCTGTGCTGCAGTTCTGGTAGGAGGGGGCGCCTGGGAACAGGCCCTCGTCGAGCGTGAACGTGGTCAGGCCCTTGTGCAGGCCGGTGCGCTGCTGGGAGAGCGTGAACACACCGCCCGAGAGTTTCGCCGAGTTGGTGTGGTGCCGCTGCTTGGTGGCGGCCACCAGCTCCAGGGTGCCCCGCCTCGAGTCGATCTCCGAGCCGACGGGAACCTGGCGGGTCTCGGTAAGCGGGACGAACCCCTCACCCTTCGTCAGCGCCTCGTGCGCCATCGACGCGCCCGACGCGGCCGCCGACCTCAACCCGCCGGCCATCGCCGACCCCAACCCGCCGGCCATCGCCGACCCCGACCCGCCGGCCGTCACCGACCCCGACCCCGACCCGCCGGTTGGGAACTTCACCAGCACCACCCCTTCGACCGGCTTCACGTTGACCGTCTCACCGATGGTCGGCGCGGGCGGCGCGGCGCTCTGGCCGGTGGTGAAGGTCTGATCGGACCCCACCGTCGTCCCGGCGCCGTTAGCGGCCACGAGGCGGAAGTGATACAGGGCGTTGGGCACCAGCTCCGACACCGACACCGACACCTCGTGGCCGGCGAAATCCGATCCGACGGTTTGCGCCGGTGTGCGCTGGTCATACGTCACCGCGCCGCCGCCGGAGTACTTTGGATCCAGGCCGTATTCGAAGTACACGGTCGTGGCGAGCCCGTCCGGATCCACCAGCCCGGAGAACGTCGCGTCTTCGGGGCCAGCCACCGCGGGCGCCGAGGGGAACACGGACGGCGCGGACATCGGCAGCACCACCGCCGGGGTCGCGAACGTCTGGTCGCTGCCGTAGCTGGTGCCTCCCGCGTTGGTTGCCACCAGGCGGAAGTGGTAGGTCGTGTTCGGACCCAAACCGGTGAGCGCCGCGGACACCGGTTCGGCGCCGTCACCGGAGCCGAGCACCTGCGAGCAGGGAGCGCTCTGCCCATAGCCAGTCGACGAGCCCCATTCGAAGTGGCAGTCAGTCACAGCGGTCGCCTCCGGGTTGACCGTCCCCATGACGAAAGCCGTGTTCTGCGAGATGTTCGACGCCGCGCCGGTAACCACCGCGGGAGCCCCCACGCCGTAGGGGGCGGACATCGCAACCACGGTGTCCGACGTGGTCGAGACCTTCACCATCTCCGGAGCGGTGGTGGCGGGGTTCACGACCCCGTCCAGTTCGACGGTCACAGAGTCACCGCCGGCGATCGAGCCGTAAACGTCGCAGGTCACGGTGATGCCGTTGGGGCTGCAAGAGCCGACCTGCAACCCGCTGCTGTCATCGGTCACCGAGGAACCCGAGAGCGATCCGAGTCCCGTACCCGCAGGCAACATGATCGTGATATGGCTTCCGGCCTGGCTCGAGAGGCCGCCGGTCGGCGAGGTCGCGAAGGTGATCGTGTAGTCCGTCAGCGCCCCCGGAGCCGATGACGGCGAGCTGTTGATGACCGTGGGCTGGCTGGTCTGGCCGGCGGGGCCCACCGCGTAGGGATTGGAGCGCGCGTGGGCGGTATCCGAGGTCGTCCAAACCTCCACGGTCTCGCCGCTGTCGGGGGTACCCGGGTTGACGACGTGGTCCAGTTCGACGCTCACCGTGTTTTCGGGGGCGACGCTACCGGTGATGGGACAGGTCACTTCGGTCACCGCCGACACGAACACCGAACAGCTGCCGCCGCCGACCGACTGGCGCGTGGTCGTGTCCGTCACCGAACCGTACACCGACCCTTCGAATTCCGTGCCGGACGGAAACTCAATCGTGATCGAGCTGCCAGCCGCTTCCGACAGTTCTCCGGTCGAGGACGTCTTGAACGCGACCGTATAGTCCGTCAGCGCCCCCGCCGCCGACGACGGAGAATCGTCGGTCACGGTCGCCACCCCGGGTTCGCGGGCCGACGTGATCGCATACCCGTTGGACGGCGCCTCGACGACATCGGAGGTGGTTGAAGTCTTCACCATCTCATCATTGTTTGGCAAGCTGGGGTTGACGACATGATCCAATTCGACGACGAGGATGTTGCCGGCGGCAACATTGCCGGAAATCGCACACGTCACCGTCGCTTCGACCACCGAGCAATAGCCAACACCGACCTGCTGGTGAGTGGTCGTATCCGTCACCTCCCCAGACGATCCCACGAATTCCGTGCCGGACGGGAACACAATCATGACACGACTACCGGCCGTCCCCGACAACGCACCCGTCGCGGAGGTCGCAAACGAAATCTTGTACGACGTCGACGCCCCCACCGCCGACGTGGTATCGCTCACCGTCGCCGACGCCGTTTCGCTGGCCGCCGTCACCGCGTAGGGATGGGATATCGAGTGACTCGTGTCCGACGTCGTCCACACTTCGACCATCTCGCCATTGTCCGCCGAGCTCGGGTTGACTACCCCGGTCAGTTCGACGCTCACGCTGTTTTCGGCGGCTGCGACACCGGCGACAGAGCACGTCACTTCGGTCACGGCCGATATGACCACCGAGCAGCTGCCTTCCCCGAGCTGCTGGTGGGTAGTCGTATCGGTCACCGCACCAGTCACCGAGCCCGCGAATTCCGTGCCGGCCGGAAACTTGATCGTGATCGTGCTACCGGCCGCCCCCGACAATGCGCCCGTCGCGGACGTCTTGAACGCGACCGTATAGTCCGTCAGCGCCCCCGCCGCCGACGACGGAGCGTCATCGGTCACGGTCGCCGCCCCAGGTTCGCGGGCCGAGGTGATCGCATACCCATTGGACGGCACTTCGACTACATCGGAGGTGGTCGCGACCTTCACCGTCTCGTTGTTGTTCGGGGAGCCCGGGTTCACGACATGATCCAATTCGACGGCGAGGGTGTGACCCGCGGCAACATTGCCAGAGATCGCACACGTCACCGTCGTTTCGAGCACCGAGCAAGAGCCAACACCGACCTGCTGGTGAGTGGTCGTATCCGTCACCTCCCCAGACGTCCCCACGAATTCCGTGCCGGACGGGAACACAATCATGACGCGACTACCGGCCGTCCCCGACAACGCACCCGTGGCAGAGGTCGCAAACGTCACCTTGTACGACGTCGACGCCCCCGCCGCCGACGTGGTATCGCTCACCGTCGCCGCCGCCGTTTCACCGGCCGCCGTCACAACATACGGGCTGGAGATCGCATGGGCGGTATCCGATGTCGTCCACACTTCCACCATCTCGCCATTGTCCGCCGAGCCAGGGTTGACCACCCCATCCAGTTCAACGCTCACGGTATTTTCGGCGGCGACACTACCGGTGATCGCGCATGTCACTTCTGTCACCGCCGATACGAACACCGAGCAACCGCCGCTACCGGCCGATTGATGAGTGGTCGTATCCGTCACCATACCATCCACCGACCCTGCGAATTCCGTGCCAGCCGGAAACTCGATCGTGATCGAGCTGCCGGCCGCCCCCGACAACGCGCCCGTCGCAGACGTCTTGAACGCGACCGTGTAGTCCGTCAGCGCCCCCGCCGCCGACGACGGAGAACCATCGGTCACAGTCGCCGGCCCCGGTTCGCGGGGGGACGTGATCGCATACCCATTGGACGGCACTTCGACGACATCGGATGTGGTAGCGACTTTCACCTTCTCATCGCTGTTCGGGGTACCGGGGTTCATGACATGATCCAGTTCGACGGCGAGGGTGTTGCCCGCGGCAACGTTGCCAGAGATCGCGCACGTTACCGTGGCTTCGACCACCGAGCAGTAGCCAACACCGACCTGCTGGTGAGTGGTCGTATCCGTCACCTCCCCAGACGACCCTTCGAACTCCGTGCCGGATGGGAACACGATCGTGACACCACTGCCGGCCGTCCCCGACAACGCACCTGTCGCGGATGTGGCAAATGTCACCTTGTACGACGTCGACGCCCCTGCCGCCGATGTGGTATCGCTCACCGTCGGCGCCACCGCTTCACCAGCCGCCGTCACGGCATACGGACTGGACATCACATGGGCCGTATCCGACGTCGTCCATACTTCCGCAGTCTCGCCACTGTCCGCGGATCCCGGGTTGACCACCCCATCCAGTTCGACGCTCACAGTATCTTCGGGAGCGACCGTGCCGTAGATCGTGCAGGTGACGGTGGTCATCAGTACCGAGCAGCTGTCAGCCACCTGCTGGCGGGTGGTGGTATCCGTCACCGATGAGCTCCGCAACGAGCCTTCGACTTCCGTGCCCAGGGGGAGCGTGACCATGATTTTGCTGGGCGTCGTCCCCAACAGTTCACCCGTGGAGGAGGTCTTGAACGCAACCGTGTAGTCGGTCAGGGCCCCCGCCGCCGAGGACGGCGAGTTGTTGGCGACCGAGACGCCGCTGACCTGGCTGGCGCGCGCCACGCCGGGGAAGAGGCCGATGAGTCCCAGTAAGCCGCCCACGGCCATGGCGATGGCCGTGCAGCGAGACGTCAAGCCCGCGGCCGGCGATTCCCCTCTCATCGGTTTGTGCGCTCCTTTCCAATCCAGCCGTGTCTAAATGACCCACCTGGGGTCACAATCCCCGCATCCAGGAGATGGGACCATACTCTGTTTTGGGACTAAAGAGCTCGTCCCACGGCCAGCGCCTCGTCGATCAGCCCCGCGAGATCGAGCTGCTCCAGCGCCGCCGCCGCCCCGCAGGCGCCTGCGGCCAATAGCAGCGAGCCGCCCACCGGCACCATCTCCACAACCGCTACCTGCGCCTGCGGCGCGAGCGCGTGGATCTCCCGCGTGAGCGGCCCGACGAACACCGCGCCCGCTTTGTAGGCACTGCCGATCAACCCCACCGGGAACTCGCCCTCCAGGCCGGTCTGATGGATCACCGCGGCGATCTGTCCGGCCAGCTCCTGCGCGCCGCGCTCGTACAGCTCGCGCGCCACGGCGTCGCCGCGATCGGCCAGCCGCGCCGTCTCGATCGCCAGCGCCGCGATCTCACCCTTGGTCAGCGGCCTGCTGTACACGAGCGCGGCCAGCGCCTCAACGCTCGCGACGCCGAAGTGTTCGACCACCGCATCGCTCAGGGCTGTCTCCGGGCCCGAGCGCTCGCGGTCACGCAGCGCCGCCTTGATCGACTGCAGCCCCAGCCAGTAGCCCGAGCCCTCGTCGCCCAGCTGGTGGCCCCACCCCCCGGCGCGCCACCCGCGCCCGTCGGCGCCCACGCCGAAGACGTTGCTGCCGGTGCCCGCGATCGCGCCCACGCCGGGGCGGGCGCCGGTCGCGGTCGCCCACGCACCGACCACGTCGCCGACCACGATCCACTCCCGCGAGCGCTCCGCGCGCACGTGCGCGACCACCGCATCGGTGTCGGTGCCCGCCACCGCCAGCACCGCTGCGTCCAGCTGCTCGTCGGCGATCCCGGCGCCCGCGAGCGCCTCGTCGGCGGCCCCGAACAGCGCCTCCCCGGCGGCCTGCACGCCGACCGCGTCCTGATTGCTCGGCCCGCCGTGCCCGAGGTGCAGGCGCCCGCCCTCGAGGTCGAGCACCCCCGCCAGCGTCTTCGTGGCGCCGCCGTCGATCCCCAGCAGGAAGCGCGCGTCAGCGCGCGTCGCGGGCTCGGCGTCGAAGCGGGCAAGCGCGGCGGGCAGCTTGACAAGCGAGTCGCGCTCCATACCGGGGATACTTGCAGCCCGTGACCCCGTCGTGCATGCACACGCTGCCGCCCCGCCTTGCCCTCACGCGTGCGAGAGCGCGGCTGAGAGCCCTCACCGGGGGCGATCCGAGCTGATGACCCCCACCGGCGTTCACCCCATGTTCCCCGACACCCCGCGGCGGGCGGGGATGTACGAGTCCTTCTACCTGCGCGCGGTTGCACCCGACCACCCGCTCGGGGTGTGGATCCGCTACACCGCGCACAAGCACCCTGGACAGCCGGCGCGGGGGTCGGTGTGGTGCACCGTCTTCGACGGCGACGCGCCACCGTTCATGCACAAGCTCACGACCGACCAGCTCTCCGTCCCCGCCGGCAGCTGGATCGCGGTGGGCGACTCGCAGCTGGGGCCGGGGCACGCCGAGGGCTCCTGCGGCGAGGCCCGCTGGTCGCTGCGCTTCGCCTCGGAGGAGCCCGAGCTGCGCCACCTGCCGCACGGGCTGCTCTACCGCGCGCCACTGCCGCGCACGAAGCTCACGAGCCCCGCGCCGGCCGCGCGCTTCGAGGGGTCGCTGGAGCTCGCCGGGCGCACACTCGAGCTCGACGGCTGGCGCGGGATGGTAGGCCACAACTGGGGCGCCCAGCACGCCGAGCGCTGGATCTGGCTGCACGGCGTCGGCTTCGAGGAGCAGCCCGAAGCATGGATCGATGTAGCGATCGGACGGGTGCGCGTGGCGGGGCGCACCACGCCGTGGGTCGCCAACGGGGCGCTGCGCATCGACGGGGAGCGTCACCGGCTTGGCGGGGTGGGCGCGCGGGGGCTGCTCGTCGCCGAGCGTCCCGAGCACTGCGTGCTCGCGCTACCGGGCGCCGACGGGCTGGTGGTGGAGGCACACGTGCAGGCAACCCCCGCGGCGCTCGCGGGCTGGCGCTACGCCGATCCCGACGGCGGCGAGCACGACGTGAGCAACTGCTCGATCGCCGCCCTCGTGCTCACCGTGCGCCGGCCCGGCCTCCCCGCGCACACGTTGCGAACCGCTCACGGCGCCGCCTACGAGCTGGGGATGCGCGAGCACGACCACGGCGTCCCGATCGCCCCGTTCGGGGACGACTGACACGGATGACTGACGACTAGCCATGCGCGCGGGCGCCCGCGCGCAAAGGCCGACCCATCCGATCTTGGGCATGCGTGCACAAACCAATCTGGGGCACACACGCACGAAGACCGGTTATCCAATCTTGGGCATGCGCGCACAAAACTGACCATCCGGTCGTTATGTGGGTGTGGGCTCTTGAGGGTTGACAGCCCATGGGAAACATTTTCGGTCTTCTGCGAACCAGAGAAACGCTCTCCCGCGGCTGCGTTCTGCAGAGAAATTTGATCCCTTGGGAGTCAGTAATCCTCCACAAAACTGGACTTTCCTCATTAAAAATGGCCGCAAATTGCAGAAGAATCGTCTACCATGTGTGCGCAGCGACAATGGATTGGCAGTCATAGGCAGGGATAGCTTTAAGTTCAGGACCGCGGTGGGAAGCCGTGGGCCCCGGTGCATACCGGGATGGTGCGTCAAGATGACGGAACCATTCTGAACATCGACAAAGCCCTGGGGATAGTTTGGGGCGGTTGGGACAGCGAGGAACAGGGATGATCATCGCCAGCAGTAACCAGGATCTCGACGCAGTTAAAGCTGCGATCGCCGACGAGGCGCCGAGCCCCGCGGTTCTGCATGCCGCCACGCAGCTCCTTGCTCGGGCGCGCTCGCAGATAGCGACCGACGTCCACGACCTGATCATGCAAGACCTTTCGCTCGCGCTCGCCAACGCACGTGCGCTCAAGGACAACCCCATCCCCACCTCCTCGCGCGCCGGAATCGTCGTCAGCGCGCTGGAGCGGGCACTGGCGGGCGCCCGCGACGTGCTGGTGGATCTCTCCGAGCACGACACCCGGCCGATCGCGCAAACGATCGAGGCGAGCGTGCGCGCCGCCGCGCGCCACACGCCGCTGCAGTTCGACGGCGCGCGGGTGCCGTCCTCGGCGCAGCCCGACCCGCCGACGCGCGCGGCGCTCGTGCACATCGCCCGCGAGGCGGTGGCCAACGCCGTCAAGCACGCCCGCCCCAATGCGATCGAGGTGGTGCTCGAGCACGCCGGCCAGTGGCGGCTTACCGTGCGCGACGACGGCGGGGGCTTCGACGAGGGCAGGGGCGACGGCGGCGGCAGCTTCGACGGCGGCAGCGGCTTCGAGGAAGCCCTGGCCGCGCCTCCCGCCATCGGCGGCTTCGGGCTGGTGAGCATGCGCGAGTCCGCACATGCGCTCGGCGGCTCCGTGCACGTCGGCAGCGTCACCGGCGCCGGCACCATGGTCGAGGCGGTGCTCCCATGAGGTCCTCCAAGCGGGCAAGCGCGATTGGCTCTCACCCGGCGGTCGCCGAGACCACCAAAGGACATCCTATGAGCGCGGCGCCCACCGTCGTGATCGCCGACGACCACCCGCCGATCCGGCTGGGCGTGCGGATGGCGATGATGCAGGGAGGCTTCCGGGTGCTCGCCGAGGCCGCCGACGCCGACGGCGCGGTCGAGGCCGTGCTGCGCGAGCGTCCCGACGCCTGCCTGCTCGACGTGCGGATGCCCGGCGGCGGCATCGCGGCCGCCGTGCGCATTGGCGAGCTCGCGCCGGACACAGCGGTGGTGATGCTCACCGTGTCCTCCAGCGCCGAGGACCTGCTGGCCGCGCTACGCGCCGGCGCGCGGGGCTATCTGCCCAAGGACATGTCCCCCGATCGGCTCCCCGCCACCCTGCGCGGGGTGCTGCGCGGCGAGGCCGCGCTGCCGCGCACGTTTGTCGGGCGGATGCTGCAGGAGCTGCGCGTGCTCCCCGACCGCGAGCCCGCCCCGCTGCGCGTCGGAGACGTCGAGCTCACCCCGCGCGAGTCGGAGATCCTGCGCCTGCTGCGCGGTGGGCTCTCGACCATGGAGATCGGCAAGCACCTCTCGCTCTCACCGATCACCGTGCGCCGCCACATCTCCGCCTGCGTCACCAAGCTCGGCGCCGACGGGCGCGACGACGCGCTGCGGGCGATCGGGCTGGCCGCCTGACGGGCCGTATAACAATTGCTATCGGCTTTTAAAAAGAGTTACATACACCCCGGCCCCTACACCAGCTCCGCGCGGCCCCCTACACCAGCTCCGCGCGGCCCCCTACACCAGCTCCGCGCGCACCGCGTGGACGGCCGCCTGCACGCGGCTGTGCACTCCGAGCTTCTCGAAGATGTTGGTGACGTACTGCTTCACCGTGTGAGGGCTGATCGACAGCGCTCTGCCGATCGCCACGTTGTCGGCTCCCTCGACGATCAGCCGCAGCACCTCCCGCTCGCGCGGGGTCAGCGCCGGGCGCTCGTCGATCGCCTCCGCGGCCCTGGCACCAGCAGCAGTGCCAGTGCCAGTGCCACCAGCATCGGCACCGGCTGCGCCCTCGGCCTCCGCGCCTGCCCCGGGGGACGACGGCTGCGCTTCGGCCTCCGCGCGTACGCGCGCAACCAGTGCACCCGCCACCTCGCCCGAGAGCACCATGTGCCCAGCCGCCGCCTGCTTGATGCCGTCCGCCAGACGATCCACGTGGGTGTCCTTGAGGAGGTAGCCACACGCCCCCGCCGCCAGCGCCTCCACGACGTCACCGTCCTCGGCGGAAACCGTCAGCACCACCATTTGGATGTCAGGGTTGCTGCGCGCGATCCGCCGCAGCGCCTGCAGCCCCGAGGTGCCCGGCATGTTCAGGTCGAGCACCGCCACTTCGGGCTCGAGCTTCTGCACCAACGCCGCCGCGTCGGCGCCATCGGCGGCTTCGCCCACGACCTCCATGCCGGCGTCCTGCAGCATTCCCTTGAGGCCTTCGCGGAAAAGTTGATGATCGTCGGCGATCACCACGCGCAGCGCATTGGCGGAAGCGGCCACAGGGGGAAAATAGAACAATCGCCCCATCCGCCCCTTGGGCGCGGCCGGCTGACAGGGATCATTCAAAAAGACTTTTCCAACCAGCCGTCGATCGCCGACGGGCGCCCGACCGGGGTTGGCTTGGGCAGTCTTACCAGCCGTCGATCGCCGACGGGCGCCCGACCGGGGTTGGCTTGGGGCAGTCCTACCAGCCGTCGATCGCCGACGGGTGCCAGACCGGGGCCGGGTTGCAGCAGTTTGAGTCGATCCCTACTCAGCGCTGACCACCCCGTGGGCGGCGAGCACCTCCAGCACGCGGTCAACCGCGGTCTCGATCGCTTCGCCGTGGATTCCCAGCACGACATCGGGAGCAGTGGGGGCCTCGTAAGGGGCACCGAGCCCCGTGAGCCCCTGCAGCTCTCCGGCGCGCGCGCGGGCGTAGAGGCCCTTGGGGTCGCGCTGCTCACACTGCGCCAGCGGGGTGCTGACGAAGACTTCGAGGAACGGCAGCTCTTCCTTCGCGTGCAGCGTCGCCGCGAGCTCGCGGTCGGCAGCGTAGGGGCTGACAAGGCTCACCAGCGCCACCGCTCCGCACTCCGCCAGCAGACGCGCCACGTGCGCGGTGCGGCGCACGTTCTCCGCGCGCGCGGTCTCGTCGAAGCCGAGGTCGCCGTTGAGGCCGTGGCGCAGGTTGTCGCCGTCGAGCAGGTACGCAGGGCGCCCCGCCCGCACGAGGCGCTCCTCGATCGCGCGCCCGATCGTCGACTTGCCGGCGGCAGGCAGCCCTGTCAGCCACACCGTCGCGCCGGTGAGCCCCAGCGCCGCCCAGCGCTCGTCGCGGGTGATCGTCTCGCGCTCCCAGCGCACGTTGGGGCTGCGCTCGGTCTTCGTCTGAGTCTCACCCGTCGCCCCGCCGTCGCGACCGGCCCCGGCGCCATCGCCGCCCGCCTCGCGCTCGTCGGAGTCAGCCTCGGTGTCGAGGATCACCCCCGCCGCCACGGTTTCGTTGGAGGCCTCGTCGATCACGATCAGGCTGCCGGTCGCGCGGTTGCGCCGGTAGGAGTCGAACACCAGCGGCGAGGCCAGCTCCACGCGCACGCGGCCCAGATCGTTGAGCTCCAACGTGGCGGAGAGCTCGTCGCGGTGCATCGTGTCCACCTCGATCCGGTAGCGCACCTCTAGCGCACTCACCGCCGCGGTGCGCGTGGTGTGCTTGACGAGGTAGCGCCGCGCGGGGTCGAGCGGGCGCTCGGACATCCAGCACAGCAGGCTCTCGAAGCTGCTCGCGACCACCGGCTGGTTGTGGGGGCGCGCGATCGTGCTGCCGCGGCCCACGTCCACCTCGTCGGCGAGGCGCAGTGCGACCGACATCGGCGGGAAGGCCTCGCGCACGGGGCCGTCGAAGGTGTCGATGCCCGCGATCGTGGTGCGCCGTCCGCCCGGCAGTACCACCACCTCGTCGCCCTCGCGCAGGATCCCGCCGGCGACCTGGCCGGCGTAGGCGCGGTAGTCGGAGCCCGCCGAGGAGCGCGGCCTGATCACCCACTGCACCGGGAAGCGCACGTCGATCAGGTTGCGATCGGAGGCGATGTGGACGTGCTCGAGGTGGTAGAGCAGCGGCGGACCCTGATACCAGGGCATCGCCTGTGAGCGCTCGACCACGTTGTCGCCCTTCAGCGCCGAGATCGGGATGAAGGTCACGTCCTGGACTTCAAGGCGCGCCGCGAAGCGCTCGAACTCGCCGACGATCGAGTCGAACACCTCCTCGTCGTAGTCGAGCGTGTCCATCTTGTTGACGCACACCACGAGGTGGGGGATCTGCAGCAGCGAGGCGATGAAGGCGTGTCTGCGCGACTGCGCCACGACCCCCTTGCGCGCGTCGATCAGCACGATCACGAGATCAGCGGTGGAGGCGCCCGTAACCATGTTGCGCGTGTACTGCTCGTGCCCGGGGGTGTCGGCGATAATGAAGCGCCGTTGCGCGGTGGCGAAGTAGCGGTAGGCGACGTCGATCGTGATGCCCTGCTCGCGCTCGGCACGCAGCCCGTCGGTGAGCAGCGAGAGATCGAGGAAGTCATGCCCCATCCGCTTGCTGGTCTGCTCCACGTGCTCCAGCTGGTCGGCGAGCACCTGCTTGGAGTCGTACAGCAACCGCCCGATCAGCGTGCTCTTGCCGTCATCGACCGAGCCGGCGGTGGCGAAGCGCAGCAGCTCCGCCGGGCGCTCGGAGAGACGGCGGAAGACTTCGTCGGTGTCCTGCGTGGTGTGCTCGCCGTCGTGGGCCTGCACCGCCGTGCCGGTGGTCGCCATGCCGCAGCAACGGTTGCGGGCGGGCTGGACTTATGGCGGGAGAGGAGAAATATCGGACGGCACAGCGCCTTGGCGTTGCCGATGCCACATCCGGCAAACGGTAGCGCGGTAAGTCCGGCAAATGGGGGCGTAGATTGCCGGCAAACGGTGGCACAGCGCACCCATCCAACTGGTATCCGTTAGCGGGTACACTACGGCCATGGCAACTCGCCACTCCCGTATTCAGGTACCTAGAGACCAGGCGCTCGATCGCGCGATCGCCCGGGGACGGGGCATCCTGGGACCGGGGGTGTCGTCCTCAAAAGTCGTTCACGAGCTCGCCGTTCGGGGGGCCGCTGCGTTGGAACACGACCATGAGTCCGAGCGCCGCGCGCGTGAGTTCCTGGTAAGCGTGGCCGAGGGCACCTCTGGGCTTGATCTCGAGCGCCTTCGAGACGTTCGGGATCGCACGTGGCGCTGAGCTGGGGCGAGGGCCCATGGGTCGCCGACACTTCTGCCTGGGCGCGGGCAGCGAACACCGCAGTCGCGCCCCAATGGAAGGCGGCGGCGCGCGCGGGAGAGATCGTCGCCTGCCCCGTCGTCACCCTCGAGCTGCTCTACGACGCGCTCGATCGCAAGCAGGTCGAACAGGTGGCCGAGGTGGTGTCAGCCCTGCGCCAGGCGCCGATCACTCGCTCAGTCACGGACGCGGCCATCGCGGGCATTCGTGAACTCGCTGCCGGGGGCTCAGCTGGCAGCCATCGCGTGCGCGTGCCGGATGCGATGATCGCAGCGGCGGCGGCTGAGCGCGGCTTTGGCGTGCTGCACTATGACCAGCATTTCGATCGGCTCACCTCGGTGCTCAGCTTCAGAAGTCAGTGGGTCGCCGAGGCTGGCAGCATCCCGTAATTGGTAACCCAGGGCCAGCGGGCCAGGCCGAGCGCTTCGCGGTCGACGAATACACAGCCGGCCCCGACGCCGAGCATCATGCGCCAAAAATGGCGCATGATGCGTCGCGGAGGGCGCATTGGATGGTGACGCCCCTCAGAAGTACCCCCGCCGCTTGCGATCCTCCATCGCCGCCTCGCTCGCGCGATCGTCCCCGCGCGTCTGGCCGCGCTCGGTGAGGTCGGTGGCGGCAATCTCGGCGACCACCGCAGCGAGTGTGGCCGCGTCGGACTCGACGGCGCCGGTGCAGCTCATGTCGCCGACGGTGCGGTAGCGCACGCGCGCCGTGAACGGCCGCTCGCCGTCCAACAGCTCCACGAACGGGCTCACCGCGTAGAGCATCCCGTCGCGCTCGAATACCTCACGCTCGTGGGCGAAGTAGATCGAGGGCACCTCAAGCCGCTCCTCGGCGATGTACTGCCAAACGTCGAGCTCGGTCCAGTTGGAGATCGGGAAGACCCGCACGTGCTCGCCGCGGGCGATGCGCGTATTGAAGAGGCTCCACACCTCGGGGCGCTGGCGCTGGGGCTCCCACTGGCCGTGGGGGTCGCGGAAGGAGAGGATCCGCTCCTTCGCCCGCGCGCGCTCCTCATCGCGCCGCGCCCCGCCGAAGGCCGCATCGAAGCGGTGCTCGGCGATCGCGTCGAGCAGCGTCACCGTCTGCAGCGCGTTGCGCGAGGCGTACGGTCCGGTCGTGTCCTCGACGCGCCCGCGCTTGATCGACTCCTCGACCGAGGCGACGATCAGCCGCTCGTCGAGCTCGGCGGCGCGGCGGTCGCGATACTCGATCGCCTCGGGGAAGTTGTGTCCGGTGTCCACATGCATCAGCGGGAACGGAAACGGCCCCGGCCGGAACGCCTTCTCCGCCAAGCGCAGCAGCACGATCGAGTCCTTGCCGCCGCTGAACAGCAGCACGGGGCGCTCGAACTCGGCGGCGACCTCGCGCATCACGTGCACCGCCTCGGCCTCCAGCGTGCGCAGGTGCGAGAGGCGGTAGGTGCTGGCGGGGTCAGCAGCCAGGTGCGCAGCTCGCGCCGCAACGCCACTCGGCGCCGCGGTCAGCTCCGGCTCGATCGTGCGCGGCATGCGCGATCAACGGTCGCTCGGGCACGAGACTTGTGCGTTTCACCGATGTTCACATCGGCTCACACCGGGACCTCGCTGACGATCGAGGAGCGCAAGCCGCGCGGCGCCTGCCTAGCCGTGGTGCTCGCGCGGCGCCCGCTCAGTGGTGCTTCTTGCCCCGACGATGGAGATTAATCTTCCCCGACCCTTTGGTGCAGCTCTGGTAGGTGCTGCTCCCGGAGAGGTGCTGTTTGAGAATCGTGGTCGCCACGACGCTGACCTTGTAGGTGCCCGTGGTCGGCAGCTTCGTCAACTTCACGCCCTTCTCAAGATGCTTGATGCCCTTGACGTCGGCGACCTTCTTGCCGTTGAGCTTGACGAGCGCCTCCACGAGGGGGTCGTACTTGGGGTCGTGCAGCTTGATCGTGAGCGACTTCTGGAGCGTGCACTGGTTGCTTGGCGGCAGCGTAACCGTGTTGGAGAAGCTGACCGAGCCCGACGCACCTGACGAGCCCGACCCGGAGACGGTGGGCAGGGGCGAGATCAGGTCCGATTTCACGCAGCCGAAGGTGTCCTCGCTGGCCGTGCCGTCGGGGGCGATCTTCGGCTGGGAGGTGCCCGGATGACTGAAGCAGACGTACAGGTAGTAGCCACCGGTTGTGTTGCTCAGCACTCGCCAAGCGGTCGGCCCAAGGTTGGGGTCCAACGCGCATTCGTTGTTGGTCTTGTCATACCACTGGTGGTATCCCCAGAAGGAGCCGTCGGCCTGCTGCTTGATGTCCGTCCAAATCACCTGTTCGGCAGGGTGAGGGCATTCGGCGAACGTCGTTTCCTTCACCACCGTGCCCTGGAACGTGCCATCGGCCAGCTTCTGGATGTCCACCGAGCCGCCGCCGAACGACCACACCCCTTCGATCGTGTTCGATTCCGCCGCGGTGGCGGCCCCATCGAAAGCCAGGACGGCAAACAGGACTGCGAGCAGAACGATGGGGGCCAGCCTGAGCGACCGGCGAACGATTGAGTGGATGCGCATTGGCGAGAACATAGTGCACCAACGACCAGAGGGTTACAGTCCTTCCATGCAGTGGACCACGGGCGCGATCCCCCGAACCCTCCCTCCCCCCGCGCCGGTTTCGCCCTGGCCATGACGCAGGCGGCCCAGGGCGCAGGCGGCAAAACAGGCGCCGTGCCGCGGCGCGGGGGCCTGCGCGCCTTCGGTCTCGGCCTGCTCGTCAACATGCCGCCCCCCGGCGCGTGGGTGGCAGCGCCGCTGGCCGAGCCCAGCCTGTGCCTGCAGGCGGCCACCTCGGCGGAGATCGCCGAATGCTGGTCGGGGCTGGACACGATCGACCAGGAGGGGACAGAGGCAATCAGCCGGGAGGGGAGGGATGCAATCGGCCAGGAGGGGACGGACGCAATCAGCCGGGAGGGAAGGGACGCAATCGGCTGGGAGGGGACGATCGACGGCGCACCGTTCGTGGTCGAGCGGGGGCGAGCGGGGGACCACCGCTTCGTGCATGGCGAGCTCCCCGACCAAAGAGGCATGCCCGCCGTGGGGACGCGCGCGATCCACCACCTCTCGGCCGACGCCGGCGTGCTGCGCTGTGCGCCCGTAGACCCGGACGAGGAGTCGTGGTGGCGTGTGGTGCTCGACTCCGTGCTGTTCACGGTTGCGCTGCTCCAGGGCTACGAGGCCCTGCACGCCGGCGCCGTAGCCACGCCGCACGGTGCGCTCGCGATCGCCGCCGCGACGGGCGGCGGCAAGAGCACGCTGCTGTGCGAGCTGCTGAGCGATGGGATGACACTGATGACCGACGACGTGCTCGTGCTGGAGGCCCAAGGCGAGGACTCCCCGCTCGCCCATCCCGGCCCCCCGCTGATGACCGTGCCGGGGGACGCCCCTCCGCTGCCGGGAGCCCCGATCGCGACCATCGACGAGGAGCGCTGGGTCGCCGTGCCGGTGCAGCGAGAGGCACTCCCGCTGAGCGCGCTGGTCGTGTTGAACCGCAGCCCGGGCCTCACCACGTCCCTGCATCGCGTGCGCGACCCGCTCGCTGTGCTGGTCGGGTCGCTGCTGCGCTTTCCGCGCCTGCCCGAGCGCGAGCGCGCCCGCTTCGAAGTCGCCGGGGCGATCGCTTCGCACGTCCCGATCTGGGAGCTCTGCGCCGATCCGAGCGTCACCTCCGGCAGACTCGCCGACCTGCTGCGGGCGGAGCTGATCGGGAGCGAACGTACGCGGCACGCTTAACCGTTGTTAGGGTCACTCAACGCCCTAGCGCCTGCCAGCAAATCCATCGATCGCCCTAGCGCCTGCCAGCAAATCCACCGATGAGCCCCACTTCCGCAGCCCCAACCGCCCCCAGCGAGGCATTCGCCCATGTCGCGGGGGCGCCGCTGCTCGAGCTCGAGCACCTCCACCACCGCTGGAAGGGCCCGAAGCCGCCGGTGCTGGAGGACGTCAGCCTGACCTTGCGCGCGGGCGAGGTGACGTGGATCGGGGGGCGCAACGGCGTCGGCAAGACCACGCTGCTGCGTCTGGCCGCCGGCATCCTGCTGCCGCAGCGGGGTAGCGTGCGCATCGGCGAGCTCACGCCCAGTTCGAAGGGGGGGCGCTACCGGCGGCAGATCGGCTTCCTTTCGGCGGGCGATCGCGGCGTGCAGGCACGCATGCGCGTGCGCCAGCAGCTCGACTACTGGGCCCGCCTCGCCTACGTCCCGCGTGCGCGGCGCGCCGAGCTGGTGGGGCTCAGCCTGCAGCGATTCGGCCTCGAGGAGCTCGCCGAGCGGCGCGTCGATCGGATGTCGATGGGCCAGCGCCAGCGCCTGCGCCTGGCGATGGCGTTCCTGCACGAGCCGTGCGTGGTGCTGCTGGACGAGCCGCGCAACTCGCTCGACGACGACGGCTACGAGTTGCTCAACGCGCAGATCCAGCGGGCGGCCGACGTCGGCGCCACCGTGCTGTGGTGCTCGCCGCGGGGAGAGGACCGCGTGATCGCCTGCGACGCCAGCTACACGCTGCAGGACGGCCGCCTGGAGCGTGCCGAATGAGGACCTTCAGCACCCCGTCCGGGCCACGCCCGGCCAAGTGGTGGAGTGCGCGCGTGGGGGGTGCCGAATGAGGCCGTGGCTGGACGCCATGCAGGGGATCATGCGCCGCGACGCGATCCTGTTCGTCAGCTACCGCACGCAGCTGGTGTCGCAATTCCTCGGGCCGCTGTTCACGATCGCGGTTTTCTATTACATCTCCCGCCTGCTCACCGCCAAGACCTTCACCTCGCCGGGCGGCTACTTCGGCTTCGTGATCGTCGGCTTGGTGATCGTGCAGATCCTCACGCTCTCGCTCGGCCTGATGCCCGGCAACGTGCGCCAGGAATTGATCTCCGGCACAATCGAGCGCTTCCTGGTGAGCGCCCACGGCCCGGTCAACGGCATCATCGGCACGATGCTATTCCCGCTGTGCAACGCGTTCTTCAGCGGCCTGCTCACGCTGGCGATGGCGCACTTCTTCTTCGGGCTGCCGCTCGCCGCGACGGCGTTCCTGGCGGTCCCCGTGGCGCTGCTCGGCGTGATCGCGTTCATGCCGTTCGCGCTGTTCCTGGTGTCGCTGGTGATGGCCTTCAAGCAGGCCGCCAGCGCCACGCAGTTCATCGTCGCCGGCATCGCGATCGTGGGCGGGCTGTACTTCCCGATCAAGGTGCTCCCCGAATCGATCCGCTGGATGTCCGAAGTGCAGCCGTTCACCCCCGCCACCGACCTGCTGCGCCACCTGCTGGTGGACGCGCCGCTGACGCATCCCGCGGCGGTGGAGCTGCTGAAGCTGGTGCTCTTCTCGATCACGCTGCTGCCCGCCGGCTTGCTGCTCCTGCGAGCCGCGATCCGCTACGGTCAGCGCACCGGCACCGTTGCCGAGTACTGAAAACCATCCAACCACTCACATGGCCTCACTCTCCACCAACGAGCTCCTCACCGCCCGCGTGCGCATGCCCCAGCACGTGGTGCACCGCAGCTTCGTCGCCGAGACCGTCGTACTCAACCTGAACACGGGTCAATACCACGGGCTCAACCCGACGGCGGGCAGGATGCTCGAAGCGATCGAGGCGGCGCCGGCGGCGGGCGCCGTCGTGCCCGAGCTGGCGCGGGAGTACGGGGTCGAGGAGGAGCAGATCCAAAGCGATCTGATTGCGCTCTGCCAGGGCCTGCTCGATCGCGGTCTGATCGAGATCCTGGATGCCGGCCCCTCCTGAAGCGCCCACCGGCGCGGTGGCCGAGCACACGCTGCACTGCGTCGCGTTCGGTTTGCGGCTGGAGATCGACCCCGGCATCGAAATCCCAGGTGTCCTCGCCGCGACCTCTGCCCCTCCCCCTCCTCTTCCTCCCCCCCCTTCCCCCCACGCACGTGCGGATCGACCCGGCGGAGCTCGAGCGGCGCTGGCGGCCCGCCGCCCACACTGCCGAGGTGGTACGCGAGCTGCGCGACGGAGACGCCGTGTTGCTCACGGTCGAGTTCGCCCGTCCCGCCGGCTATCTGCTGCGCGCGCCGGGTGTCGGGCGCATCCTGGTGGCGCTTGATGGAGGCGAGCTGCTGTGCGATCCCCTGCCGGGGAGCGCGGAGTGGGTCACGCTGATCCCCGCGCAGGCGCTGCCGCTGGCGGCAACCCTGCGAGGGTTGGAGGTGCTGCACGCCTCCGGCGTGGTGGTCGATGGCGAAGCGGTGCTGTTCGCCGGTGCGCCCGGAGCGGGCAAGTCCTCGCTGGCGGCCGCGCTGCTGCACCGCGGCGCCGTGCTGCTGAGCGACGACACGGTCGCCTTGGAGTTGCGCGACGGTATGCTAATCGCCCATCCCGGCGCGGCGCTGCTGCACCTGCAGGCGGCCGAGCGCGATCGTCTGTCGGAGCAGGAGCGCGCGGCCCTCGGCGCGCCCACCGCCTTTCCCCACAAGCCGCGCTACCACCCGCGCGTGAGCGCCTCTCCGGCGCCGTTCGGCGGGCTGTTCCTGCTGGAGCGCTCTGCGCACGGCCCCCCGATCGAACGGGCCGAGGCGGTCGATCCCTTCGCGCTGCTCGCCAGCACCTTCAACCTCTCCGTGCGCACCCCCGAGCGGCTGGTGCGCCACCTCGACCTGGCCGCCGCGCTGGCCGCCACGGGGCGCGTCCACCGCCTGCGCGTCCAGCCCGCCATGAACGCCACGCAGCTCGCCGACGCCGTGCGCGAGCAGCTGCCGGAGCGCTGAGCGCCGTGTTCGCGGTGGGGTGGGGCGAGCGCGCGGTGGAGCTGATGGAGCGCGCCGCGGTGCGGGGCGGCACGGGGATCGAGCGGGCGGGGGCGCTGGCGGTGATCGGCGCGGAGGGCGCCGGCGAGGGAGGCTGGCACTGTTGGATCTCGGGACGCCTCACCAACGCGGGTGAGCTGTGCCAGCGCTTTGGACTGCCCCCGGACGCCGACCCGCCGGCGCTGCTGGCGCGTGCCCACGCGCGGGTGGGGCCCGCCGCCTGCGAGCTACTGCGAGGGACGTTCCTGGTGGTGGCATTCAACCGTGAGCGCTCCACCGCGACGGTCGTCCGCGATCAGCTCGGCGGGCGCCCGCTCGTGCACATCCGCGTGGGCGATGGGGCGCTGTTCGCCGAACACGAGCGCGCGCTGGTGGATTTGCTGCCCAGCACCCCCCCACCGGACCGGCTGGCGTTGACGCGGTGGATCGAGCGCGGCAGCACCCCCCCGGGGCGCACTCTGTTCGAGGGCATCCGCCGCATCCCCCCCGCGCGGCGAGTCGAGCTCTCCGCCGGTGCGATCGCAGTCGCGCCCTACTGGCGCCCCCGCTACGAGGCGCTCGCCACCGGTTCGCGGGAGGCGCTCGCCGAGCGTCTGCGCGAGGCCGCGTTTGCGGCGGTGGCGCGCGCCGCCGCGGGTGCGGAGCGGACCGCGGTGCGGCTCAGCGGCGGCCTCGACTCCTCCTGCGTAGCGGCGGGGCTGGCGGCGCGGGAGGCGTCCGCGAGCGGCGGGGCGCTGGCGCTCGCCGCGGTCTTCCCCAGCCACCCCGACACCGACGAGCGGGAGCTGATCGAGGCGACCGCGCGCTTCACCGGCCTCTCGCTCGAGCTGATCCCCTTCGACGAGCGCGCCTCGATCCTCGCGCCGGCGCTGGAGCACGTCGAGCGCTGGAGCCTGCCGCCGGTCACGCCCAACCTGTTCGTGTGGCGGCCTCTGATGGCGAGCGCGCGCGCGCGCGGCGTTGACGTGATGCTCGACGGCGAGGGGGGCGATGAGCTGTTCGGCTGGGCGCCCCTGCTGTTCGCCGACCTGCTGCGCTCCGGGAGATTGCTCGCGGCCTGGAAGCTCACGCGGCGGATCCCGGAAGTCGGGGCCGATGCCGACGTGCGCCTGCGCCTGCGCGCGATCCGCAAATACGGTGCCGGCCCGCTGCTGCCCGCCACCGCGAAACGGTGGCGCCAGCGAGGGCAGGAAGCGAGCGCGCCGGGATCGCTGCTGGCGCCGGCCGACGCCCTCGCGCTCACTCACGCGGAGGAGGGGGAGGAGGAGGGGGGGTTGGCGCAGCGGCTCGATGGACCGCTCTGGTGGCGGGCGCTGGCGACCGAGTTGACCGACACGGGCGAGACGCTCGGCGCCTCCAGCCACCTGCGCCGCGAGTCCGGCGACGAGCGGATCGACCGCCGCAACCCCTTCCTGTTCGACCTCGAGCTGCTGCAAACGGTGCTCGCCCAGCCGCCCGAGCTGCAGTTCGACCCGGCCCGCGACCGTGCGCTGCTGCGCGATGGGTTGCTCGGTCACATTCCCGAGTCAGTGCGCACCCGTCACGCCAAGAGCTTCTTCACCGATCTCCTGGCGGCCGGGCTCGCCGCCGATGGCGCCTTGCTCGCCGCCGGTCCCGCTCGCGGCGACGCGCCGGTCCGGGCATTCGTGCGCGGCGAGCCGCTTGAGGCGCTGCTGCGGGGGGCCGCCGACCCCCGCGGCGTGCGTGCCGCGCGACGGCTGTGGCAGGTGGGCCTGGCGGACGTCTGGCTGCGGGCGCTGGAGCGGCCGGAGTACCCGCGAGAGCTGCTCACCCGAGCCACAGCCCGCGCCGAATAGGAAGAGCCACCTGTGGCGGCGGGCGCCACTGCCGGCCCGCGAGCCACACGCTGACCGGTACTTTTTTCATACCGGTACTTTTTCTAGTCTTGCGGATCGCCCGGGCCTCCATATCCTGTTCTCCATCGTCCTCCACCTACGAAAGGAAACCATGGAGAAGGACACCACAGAGTACGAGGCTCCCAGGATCGAGGATCACGGGGATCTCACAGAGCTCACCGCGGGCTACAAAGAAGGGGAATCGACGGATGCCGAATTCCCCATCCACACGCCCAAAAAAGATCTGACCTTCTCCACCCCGTAGTTCACGGAGTGGAAGGTTATGTGGCTATATGCCGGCCTCCCTTTGTGGAGACCGGCATATAGTGCTGCTCGCGCGCCCCGCCGGAGATGCACCCCGCTGAATCCAGCCCAACGCTCGGTTGAGCCGCGCCCGACGTCATCCGATCCGCCGAGCGCGCCCGATGGTGGCCCCGCCCGCAGGCGGGGCCACCATCCAGGCTCGACCGTCCTACCTCAGTAGTCCTCCCCGAATTCGGCTGCCAGCGTGAGCCCTTTGCCGCCGAGGATCGTCGAGTACTTCCCGTTCGCGGTGTTTTTCTCGCCGCCCGTCACCGAGGCCGCTTCGCCGTGCGCGGTGTTCGCACTGCCGCCGCTCACCGAGGCTCCGAAGCCGGTGGCCTTGTTGAGGAAGCCGCCGCTCACCGTGGCGAAGTCTTCGCTCGCGATGTTTTCGGCGCCACCGCTCACCCAACTGGTGGTGCCGGAGGCTTCGTTGTAGAGGCCGCCACTCACCGTCGCGCCGAGGCCGCTTGCCTTGTTGACCTGGCCGCCGCTCACCGTGGCCCCTTCGTTGGTGGCAACGTTCTCATAGCCGCCGCCCACCGACGCTCGCAAGCCGCTGGCGGTGTCGTATTCCCCGCCGCCCACCGCGGCCGCGCCGCCACTGGCCACGTTGTGTTCGCCGCCGCCCACCGCCGCATCGGCGCCACTCACGCTGTTGCGCGCGCCCGCCAGCAGTCCGCCGTAGCTGGTGAATGCCTGTTTGAACGTTCCCACCACCAGGTTGTTGGAGCCCGTCTGCGTGCCCGGTTCTTCGTCTCTGCCGACGATCAGGTTGCCGAGCCCGTTGATTTCGCTCTCTTTGGCGGCACCCGACACGACCTGCACGTTGGCGCCGGAAAACTGGATCGTCGGCTTTTTGTCGATTCCTTCTTTCGCGAATTTGACGTACGGCAGCACCGCCAACAGCGTTTCCTTCTCGGCCGTGGTGAGACCGGCGAACGTCCCTTCTTTGCCTTCTTTACCCGCTTTGCCTTCTTTGCCTTCTTTGCCTTCCGCCCCAAGTTCGGTCAGCGTGTATTTCGCTGGGCACGCGCCTTTCGTCGGCGTCACCGTCGCGGCGTTTTCAGCTTCCGGTATACAGAGACTTACCCCGCCGGCCGCCAACGCGCCGGCGGCGCCTACCAGCAATAACCCCGCGGTAACACCAACCGCCAACGCCACTCTCCAAAGGGCCGTAAACAACTTCATCGAGCCACCTCCCCTGCGCTAGAGATGTCAGCGAGCGAGCATCAGTGTCGCTCGCGATTGGCGAGCATCGTGGCAGGCTCACGCAATGCGCGTCGGCTCCTACCGCTCGCCGGGGGGGTTCCACCGGCCCGGCCTGCGTGCGGGATCCCCCGCGGTGCGCTGCCAGCTCGGAAGGATCCCGCCGCGCGCCGCCTGCTCGGAAGGACCTCGCCGCGCGCCGCCCGCTCGGAAGAATCCCCGCCGCGCCCGAGTTGTTGCAAGCATGCATCGGGCGCGCCTCGTCCGCGAGATCGTCGCGGCCTACCTGCAGGCGCGTCGCGAGCTGCGGCGCGCCCCGATCGAACGGGTGCTGGCGGTGCTGCGAGCGCAATCCCCGCCCCTGCAGAGGGCGCCGACGGCGGCCCAGCTCGAGCAGGCCCGGCGCCTCGGGTGGGTGGTGGCGCGCACGCTGAAGCTGATGCCGGGCGACACCCGCTGCCTGGCGCGCTCGCTGGTGCTCACGCGGCTGCTGGCGCAGCGGGGGATCCCCTCCAAGCTCGTGATCGGCGCCCAGGCCGCGCCGGACTTCCTTGCCCACGCCTGGGTCGAGTGCGACGGCCAGCCCGTCCTCTCCCCCGGCAACGACTCGCTCGGCCGGCTGGTCGAACTCTGAGGCCGTTTGGGCGCGCACTGTCAGGGCTCTGGAGGCCGTAAGTCCTGCCGCGGTCCCACCGTTAGTCTGCCATGCCAGAGTCCCGCGCCGCCCGAGCATCGTTGGAAGCGCCGACGGCTGCCAGCCCACTCGACGCCGGCGCGACTGTCGCGCTGATCGCGGGCGCGGGACCGCGCGAGCGCATCGGCGTGGTGCTGGAGGAGCAGGGCTGGGAGCTGACTGCGTTCGACGACGTGGAGGCGCTGCTCGACGAGCACGGCGCGGACACGGGGCGTGGCGCGAACGTGGAGCACGACGTCGGGCTCGTCGCGCTCTGGATCGAGGATGCGAGCTCCGGTGCGGCGCAGCCGGTGGAGCTGCTGCAGCGCGGCATCGAGCACGCCCAGATCGTGGTGATCTGCCCCGAGATCCAGCGCTGGGAGGTGCGCTCGGTGCTGGCCGCCGGCGCGGCCGGAGTGGTGCTGGAGCGCGAAATGGCAGGCACGCTCGGCCCCTGCCTGCACGCGGTGCGCGTCGGGCAGATCTGCGTGCCACGACAGCAGTGGCGTCAGATCGCGCCGCCGGCGCTCTCCGCGCGGGAGAAGCAGATTCTCGGCCTGGTGGTGATGGGCTACATGAACAGCCAGATCGCCGAGCAGCTGTTCCTGTCGGAGAGCACCGTCAAGAGCCACCTCTCCTCGGCTTTCGGGAAGCTGGGGGTGCGCTCGCGCAACGAGGCGGTCAATCTGATTCTTGATTCGGAGCGCGGATTTGGCATGGGAATCCTTGCGCTGGGGGGAGAGCCGTTGGAGGCAGGGAGCAGCTGAGGGGAGCGGTTGGGGACCCACGAACGCCAGGGAGGCGACCGATGAGCGGGGGCGTAGGCAGCGAGGCAGAGATGACATTTTCAGAGGCAATACCTGGCGCGGAGGCACCTCCGGACCCGGCGGGCTTCACCGCGCTCGATCGCCGGCGCGTACGCATCACCCGCGCCCGCGATCCGCGGCCCACCGAGACGCGGGGCCTGCTCGAGAACCGCTCGCGCGAATCGCTGTTCCGCCGTGCGCTGCTGACGGCCGACGCGGTGGCGATCGTCGGCGCCTTCGTGGTGCTGGCGGCGGTCTCGGGGAAGTCGCTGCAGCTGACGTGGGTGAGCGTCTGCGGGCTGTTGACGCTGCTGCTGGGCGCCAAGGTGATGGGGCTGTACGACCGCGACGACGTGCTGCTTCACAAGACGACGCTCGATGAGGCGCCGAAGCTCTTCCAGGTGGCGACGCTCGGCGCCCTGGTCGCGTGGCTGGCCGGGGGCTTCGTGATTCACGGCGTCCTGCTCAGCCGCCGCGAGGCGCTGCTGCTGTGGCTGGTGCTGATCCTGCTGCTGGTGCTCGCCCGCGCCACGGCTCGAGCACTTGCATTGCGGGCCGTGCCGGCGGAACGGTGCCTGTTCATCGGTGATCAGGCGTCCGCGAGGACGATCCGCTCGAAGCTCGCGGGGCACGGCGGCGTGAAGGCCGAGCTGGTCGGGCACCTCGACCTCGAGGAAGTCGGCACGTGGTCGATGAACACCTTCTCGGCACAGCGGCTCTCGGAGATCCGCGATCTGGCGCGCACGCTGCACGTGCACCGCGCGATCGTCGCCCCAACCAGCGCAGACGGAGGCGAGATGCTCGATCTGGTGCGCACGCTGAAGGCGGTGGGGGTGCGGGTCAGCGTGCTGCCGCGCCTGCTCGAGGTGGTCGGCTCCTCAGTCGAGTTCGACGACCTCCACGGCGTCACGCTGATGGGGGTGCGGCGCTTTGAGATGTCGCGCTCCTCGGCGGTCGTCAAGCGCGCCTTCGACCTGGCGGGTGCCTCGCTGGGGCTGCTAGCGGTGGCGCCACTGTTCGTCGTGATCGCGATCGCGATCAAGCTCGACAGCCGCGGCCCGGTGTTCTTCCGCCAGCAGCGCGTCGGGCGCCACGGCAAGCACTTCGACCTGTTGAAGTTCCGCACGATGATCCCAGAGGCCGAGGCGCTGAAGGATTCGCTGCGCGACCGCAACGAGGCGCAGGCGGGGCTCTTCAAGATCGCCGACGACCCCCGCGTGACGCGCGTCGGCAAGCTGCTGCGCAAGAGCGCGCTGGACGAGCTGCCGCAGCTGCTGAACATCATCCGCGGCGAGATGAGCCTCGTCGGCCCGCGGCCGCTGGTGATCGACGAGGATCGCTGTGTCGAGGGCTGGTACCGCCGCCGGCTGGAGCTGATGCCGGGAATGACCGGCCCCTGGCAGATCCTTGGGCCCGCGCGCGTGCCGCTCAACGAGATGGGGGCGATGGACTACCTGTACGTCGCCAACTGGTCGCTGTGGGGCGACGTCAAGATCCTGCTGCGCACCGTCCCCCACGTGCTCGGCAGACGGGGGCTCTGAGCCTCGCCTCCTGGCTCGCCGTCGCCGCGGGCAGCCATCCGGCAGGCAGCAACGACCACGACGCTCACCGAGAGCCACACGAGCGCCAGCAGGATTAGGAAGAGCGTCAGCATTGGGAGCGCGTGAGGTAGAGGTCCATACTCTTTACGACACTTCTACCCCCTAGTTCAGACCGTCTATCGGACGGACGTTTGATTCGCTTGACGCTCGCCGCGTTGGGAGGACGAAAAGGGGCACTGCAGAGGAAAGCTCCTACACAAGTAGTAGACTTTGCTCATGCCACGTGGAAGGCCATCGCCGAAGCTCGCGATCACGGTTGATCCTGACGTCCACGAGAGGGTCCTCGTGGCCGCCGAGGAGGGTGGAGTCAGCGTCTCGGCATGGATGACGGCCGCGGCTCGACAGGCGCTGCTGGTGGCGGATGGGCTACGCGCCGTTGCCGAATGGGAGATGGAGCACGGCGGCTTCACTGGGGCCGAGCTCGCAAGTGCGCGCCGCCGTGTCGCCGATGAAGTCGCCTCCGCCCCACCCCGCGCCGCGTGAGCATCCTCTACGACGCTGGGGTGCTGCTCGCCGCCGACCGAGGCGACCGGGAGATCTGGGCAGACCACCGGGCTCGACTCGAACTCGGAATCGTGCCCTGGACGACCGCGCCCGTAGTTGCTCAGATCAGCCGCTCGCCTCGCCAGGCGCAGCTGCGGCGCCTCTTACGCGGCTGCCACGTCGAGCCCTTCGCCCCGGAGCATGCACATGATGTGGGAGCCCTGCTTGGCAATGCTGGGACCGCCGACATCGTGGATGCCCACGTGATCATCACCGCCGCCTCCAGGGCGGCGACTGTGCTGACGTCGGATCCCGGCGACCTCCGACGCCTGTCAAACAAGCTCCCCACGCCGGTCCCCGTAAGACGCGTCTGAGAGATTACTGGCCGGCAGGTGCGGAACCTGATTGAAGCAACCAGCGACCCCCGCTTGACGCGCGTGGGCGAGAGGGGCTTGAGAGGTCCAACGCCTACCATAAGTTCGATAGAGCGAACTCCGGTCGAGCGAACTCCGGTTGCCCGGACTCTAGTGTTGGCGCTCGAGCCCCGCAAGTATGCCCCCGAGCCCGCCGTTATTGGCCCCCATCAAGGAGGCACGATGAACGCGCACCGACGAATGCTCTTCCTATTGACGACCCCCGTGATCGTGGGCGCGACGATGGTCGCGGTACCGGCGCTCGCGGGGACCGGCACACATGCCACCGGTCACGCGTCGCGGGCGCGCAGGTGCAACGCGGTCACGGTGATCAGCCACGGCCGGCGCATGCGCGCATGCTTGCTTCAGGGGCCGCGTGGGCTCCGGGGCCTGACCGGGCCGCGCGGCCTGACCGGCGGCCGCGGGGCCAGCGGCAGCCGCGGGGCGACCGGACCACAGGGAGCGAAAGGCGCCCAGGGGGTAGCAGGTCCGGCGGGCACCGCGCGGGCCTACGCGGTGGTGCAGCCCACGGCGCCGACCGCCGCCACACTGATCGCCGGCCAGACCTCCCACATCACGGGCGTGAGCGTGCCGAGCGCCGGCATCTACTGCCTTGCGCCCGCGGCCGGCATCAACGCGGCGACCGACACGGCGGCGGTATCCCCTGAGGTCAGCTACAGCTCGGGCCATCTGCCGGGAACGATCGTGCTCAATGCGCAGGGCAGCGACTGCCCAGCCGGCAATTTCGAGGTCGAGACCTACACATCGGGCCCGAGCCCGGAGCTGGCGAGCGGGTATGCGTTCACGATCGTGGTTCCGTAGGGGCGTCCAATGCCGGGGGAGGGTAGGCACCGACCGTGGAAGTGCGGGACTCCTCCCAACGTTATGCGGGTAGAGCGAGCCCGCCGCGGGCACCGCTCGAATCGACTGTAGTGGCGGAGGTCAGTGCGATGGTGGCAGCGGGTTCTGTGTACGTGCGCGAGCTGGATGTCGAGCAGTTCAAACGCCCTGGCGACACTGGAGACCCCATGACCGACCTTACCCTCACCAATGACGACCTGGCCCGTGAGATCAACACGGAGCACAGCCACGTCGAAACGTACAAGCGCAACACGATCAAGCACGCGATCCGCTGCGGTCAGCTGCTCCTGGAGATGAAGCAGCGTGTCGGGCACGGCAAGTGGCTGGCGTGGGTGCAGGAGCACTTCGAGGCGAGCGAGCGCACGGCCCGCAACTACATGGAGATCGCCAAATCGGCAGCGGCTGCCGATTTGAGCGAGGACACCACGATGCGCTCGGCGCTGCGCGCGCTCGCATCGCGGTCGGAGGCCTCGAAGGTGTCCAAGCTCCAGCCCAACGAGGCGCAAGTGGGCCTGGCACTCGCCGACGGGCACGTCTCGATCGAGGATGAGGAGCGCATTTCCGATGCCCAGGTCGAGGAAGAGCCGCGAGCCGGGCTCGCCAAAGCCCACCAACGCACGTGGGCAAGCGTCCCCGCGCGCCTCACCACCATCCAGCGAGCCTTCAACGAAGCCGCCGGCGAGCAGTTCGACGACCACCGCGCCAGCGAAGCGCTCTACGAGGCATCACGCGAAGCCCACCAAGCCGCGATCGACCTGGAGCAACTGGCCGCGGCGCTCGAGCGGCGGGCCGCATGACCTTCAGACGCTTGGCTGAAAACCAAATACTCGGGCGGCGCGGGCTCTGACCCGCGGGAGCGTTCGGTCAGCTGGCTCGCGCTCGACGACGGCGAGTATCGTCCGGTACAGCGCAGCTGGCCGGCCCCCGTTTGTCGGTCCACCGCGTGTGAGAGTGGGTGGAATGGTGACACGGGGAGCGTAACGGGCCTGGCGGTCGGCGGGTGTGGTGGTCGTGCCGGTGGGCATGTGGGCAACCCCGCAGGGGTTGTCCAAGCGCTGTGGTCAGCTTGCTGTCCACAGCGCGTCATGTCCACGGGCAGGAGCTCGCGGGTGGGCTTTTGCGAACGCGGCTGGGGTCTGCATTCCGAGCGCTGAGTGTGGGCGGCGCTGGTTGTAGTCCTCATGCCAGTCGCCGATCACGACCCTGGCCTCGCCGAGGCATGAGAACTCCTCGACGTTGAGCAGCTCGTCACGCACGCGGGAGTGGAAGGACTCCACGAACGCGTTCTGCCAAGGCGCCCCTGGGTCGATGTAGCTCGTCGCCGTGTGGGTGAAACGGCACCAGTCTTTGAGGGCGTGCGCGGTCAGCTCCGGGCCATTGTCGCAGCGGATGTACTCGGGTGCGCCGCGCTCGGCGGCGAGCTTCTCGAGCACGCTGACAGTCGTGTCTGCGTCGATGCTGCGCGCGACCAGCATCTGGAGCGCCTCGCGGGTGAACTCATCGATGATGTTCAGCAGCCGCAGCGCCCGGCCGTCGGCCGTCTGATCGTGCTGGAAGTCCAGCGCCCACACCTGGTTGGCGCGTTCAGCGCGCAGCCGCCTGGCCGGGACCGTCGAATCTCCCAGGCGGCGACGCTTACGCCGCCGGACGGGCACCCGTAGGCCCTCCTCGCGCCACAGGCGCTGCACCCGCTTACGGTTGATCTCCCAGCCCTCCTCACACAGCCTGTGGTGCGCACGCCGGTAACCCCAGCGCGGGCGCTCCTCGGAGATCTCGCGCAGCCTCCCGCGCACCACGGCATCGCCGCCGGCGCGCGTGAGCTCGTGGCGCTGCGTAGAGCGATGCTGCCCCACCACCTTGCACGCCCAGCGCTCGCTGACACCGAGGCGGCCGCGAAGCATCGCGACCGCCTGACGCCGACGGGCCGGGCTCACCAGTTTCCCTTGGCGATCTCCTTCAACGCCTGGTTCTCGAGCGCCTGGTCAGCGACGATCCGCTTCAACCGGCCGTTCTCGCGCTCCAACTCCTTCAAGCGCTTGACGTCATCGGCCTTCATCCCTCCGTACTGGTTACGCCAGCAATGGAAGGTCGCCTCAGAGACCTCCAGCGCCTTGGCGACCTCCGGGACCGCCTTGCCCTCTCCGAGCATCCTCTCCGCCTCGCGCAACTTGCGGATCACCTGCTCCGGGGTATGCCTGCGTCGCTTCATCAGAGTTCCTTCCTCGTCCATTCTCACGGACGGGTAGAACTCTCATACGCACCGGACCGAACTCAGGGGGTCAGGCCACAGCGGCTGCTCGACCTGGGGGCACAGGGATTAGAGCAGCTGGACTGGGCGACAATTGACGCGGCCTATTGCGGCTCCCTGCGACCCCGTAAGCTTGCGACGCACCCCGTCGTTAGTTGCCCATGTACAAGACCAGCATTTTGGCGCGCTCGCCCAACGCGACCGACCCGACGATGCCAAAACACTCGACCAAGGGCCTACCGACCGGGCCGAGGCGGCGCATACGCCTGATGGGCGTGCCGATAGACGTGGTCAGCGAAGCCCATGCGGTGCACAACATCGTCGCCGCGGCCGAGAGCGGTCAGGGTCATTGGACGATCACCGCGAACCTCGACCATCTTCGCCGCTACCACCGCCAGCCCGCCCAGAAGAGCCTGATCGACGAAGCCGATCTCGTCGTCGCCGATGGGATGCCGCTGATCTGGGCCAGCCATCTGGCCGGCGAACCCCTGCCCGAACGTGTCGCCGGGTCGAGTATGGTCTGGTCGATCTGCGAGATCGCCAGCGCCCGCGGGCAGACCGTGTTCCTGCTCGGCGGTAACCCCGGCGTGGCCGAACGCGCCGCACAGGTCTTCCAAGACCGCTACCCCGGCCTGCAGATCGCCGGCACCAACTGCCCCACACTCGGGTTCGAGCACGACGAGCTGCAACTTGGTCGCATCCAACGCCAAATAACCGACGCCCAACCAAACGTCGTGTTCGTCGCACTCGGCTTCCCCAAGCAAGACCTCCTCATCCGCCGCCTACGCCGGGCCCTCCCCCACGCCTCCTTCCTCGGTGTCGGAATCAGCCTCAGCTACGCCACAGGTGACGTCTCAAGGGCGCCGGACTGGGTCTGCCAGCTGGGGCTTGAGTGGGCTTACCGCCTCGCGCAAGAACCCACACGTCAACTCGTCAGGCGCTATGTGATCGATGGGTTTCCGTTTGGGGTGCTGCTGATAGCGTCCGCTGTCCGACGTCGGGCTCGCCGCGGGCGCCCTGGTGCTTCGGCGAGCTGGGGAGAATAATCGCGTCCGAGACCAGGGTAAGCATCGGCGTTGACGCAGCCCCCGCGTAAGTCTCACGGTAGGCCCACCGTTGATCGAGCATGCCAGGGAGCAGCCTTCAGACGATCTGTTCCCCGACCGAGGAGGGCTCTGCAAGATCGTCGGCGATCCCCTCATGGCCCGCCTTGGCAGGCTCCCACACGTGCTCGCGCAGCGACGATGTATCCTCTGGGCCACGCGACACATGTGCCTAATGGCGGCGCCGACGGGGGTCGTCACCGAGGCGCGTGCGATGCGCTGGGGACGATCGTAGATGCCGTGGAACGAGCCTGGGCATTGGACAATCCCTGCGAACTCTAGTGTTTGCCGCAGGATCTGCTGCCTGGTAAACCATGATTGACAAGACCATCGACAGCGAGAGACGAGTGACATTCCGTTCGCGCATCGCTTCACGCAGGCGACCTGTCGTGCCGCCAACCCCCGTGTCGCCCACGCCCCCGCAAGCACAACGACGATTGTCTATGTGGTCGCAGCTGCGCCCACTGCTCGGCAATCGCGGCGGGGCGCTCATGGCGCTTAGTGTCAGCTCGGTGTTTTCTGGACTCGCCGAAGCCGGTGTCCTCGCGATCGTGGCCCAGGTGGCAACTACGCTCGTTAGCGGAGTCAAGCAGGTTCATCTTGCATTCGGGCCGTTGCAGGTGGCGGTGTCGGTCGGCGCTCTGTTGGCCGTCGCGTTCGTCCTGGCCATTATTCGCATTGCTCTCCAAGTATTGGTGTCATATTTCCCCGCGCGCATCGCCGCTGAAGTGCAGGGGGGCCTTCGTAGAGACATGTTTGCCGCATTTACGCGAGCCTCGTGGGACATGCAGTCGCGCGACCGCGAGGGCCACCTGCAGGAGATCATGACCAGTCAGATCATGCAGGTCAGCCAGGGTTCAGTCCAGGCGACGACAATGGTCGCCGGGCTGTTCACCTTCGCCGTGCTGGTCGTCTCGGCACTAATCCTGAATATCGTGGCCGCCGCCGTGGTCATGGTTGCTGCCATTCTGCTGTTCACCCTTATGCGACCCATAAACACAATAGGCGCTCGGAGTGCACGGTCGTTCTCGCAGGCGCAGATGTCACACGCCGGTGGGGTTAGTGAGGCAAATCGGGTAGCCGAAGAGACACAAGTGTTCGGGGTTGCCACGGCCCAGCGCAACCGCGTCGACAAGTTTATTGTGACGGCCGAAGACCTGTTCTTTCGAACCCAGTTCGTCGCCCGCCTGGTGCCAAACGTCTATCAGAGCCTGGTTTACATAGTTCTCGTTGGCGGCCTTGCTGTTCTCTACTTAGCAGGCAGTAGCCATGTGGCCTCCCTGGGAGCGGTGGTCCTGCTGCTCGTGCGAGCCGGACTCTATGGTCAGCAGATTCAGGGATCCTACACGTTCGTTCGTCAGGCCGCCCCCTTTGTAGATCGCCTGGATGAGGTCAAGCAACTCTATGCTGCGAGCATTCCGGCCAGCGGTCAGTCGCCAATGTCCACGGTGAAAACGCTGACGTTCGAGGACGTCTCGTTTGCGTATCAACCAGACAGGCCGGTGCTATCCGATATCAACTTCGAGGTCTACGGCAGCGAGACCGTGGGTGTCGTCGGTCCATCCGGCGCCGGCAAGTCCACACTGGTTCAGATCTTGCTGAACCTGCGAACACCCGACGAGGGCAGATACCTCATCAACGGTATACCCGTGCAGCAGTTCCTGCAAGACGACTGGCACGCACACGTCGCATATGTTCCGCAGGAACCCCGCTTGGTGCATGCGTCGGTGGCGGAGAACATACGTTACTTTCGCGATCTCGACGACGACGCGGTGGTGCGGAGCGCCCAGCTCGCCCGCATGCACGCGGACATCGAAAGCTGGCCAAACGGCTACGAGACGATCATCGGACCGCGGGCAGACGCGGTTTCAGGCGGGCAGCAACAGCGGATCTGTCTTGCGCGGGCGCTCGCCGCCCAGCCGGAAATCCTGATCTTGGACGAGCCGACCAGCGCTCTCGATCCGCGTTCGGAGGCCCTCATACAAGAATCCCTGATCGCGCTCAAGCACAAAATCACGCTTTTCATCATCGCACATCGCATGTCGACGCTGGACATCTGCGATCGGGTTATGGTCATCCTCGACGGCCGCCTGGACGCCTTCGACACCATCACGCAACTGGAGAGAACCAATCCCTACTATCGCTCCGCCTCGACAGTAACCGTGGGACTAGCTGGGCGGGATTCGCTTTGAGGGAAAAACGACCTACCCGAGCTTCGTTATCGCATAGTGGCCCGCCCACGACGCCCACCGAACGGTTGCTGCTCTCTGGGTATGCCTTACAGCGAGCAGCATGGCGGCTGCATTATCGACCCCCGAGCTTTGACGTTCCACGGCACGAACCCATTGTTTTTGTTTTCGGCATGCACCGTAGTGGCACATCATCGGCCGTTGGGATTCTCGAGGATCTCGGTTTCACCGTCCCGGGGACAATCCCCCCTGACGGGCACGGCGACAACACACGCGGCACACGCGAGCCGGTCGAGCTGACTTCGCTTTTGATACGCATACTTAGAATAAACGCGTGCTCTTGGTACCAACCGCTAAAGACCAGCCTCAGGTATACCAAGAGGCACGTAGAGGATCGAAATGACATTATAAGAGAATGCGCCGAGGGACGATATGTGTTAAAGGACCCGAGGATGCTCCTTATGCTCGACTTCTGGGATGGTGTCTCGATCCATGCCATGGCGGTCGTACGGAACCCAGTCGATGTCGCCGAGTCGTTGGTGCGGAGGGGAGAGCCGGTGACGCGACGACAATGCATCGACTTGTGGAAGGTTTACAATCTCCAACTGCTGGGCTTAGCGCAGAATCACAACTGTCCGATAGCGTTTTTCGATCACCCCGATTTTGCGACTCAGGTAATACAGTGCACAAGTCGTCTCGGCTACAGTGGCAGCGCTGCTACCCACTTCTTCGAAGATCGCGTTGTCAGATCTCGGACCGATAACTGGCGGGAGCTTATCAATGACAGTGAGGCGGTTGCACTCTACGACGACCTAGTTAGGTTCGCGGTCGCTTCCCAGGCCCTCCAACCTGGACAAAAAGCCCCCGCGAGATGAATGCCGTCATGCGGGGGCGCCTAGGACCCAGCGAAGCTCTGTTAGCGATCACAGCGACGATGATCTCAGTCGCCGGCGGATTCCTAGTCACAACGCATTATGCGCTGTCGGTTCTTGGGATCGTAGCTGGGATTCTCTTTGTTACTGTGATCATTCGGAGACTGGGCAGGGGCGCCTGGTTTGGATTGCTCGTGCTTGGAGCACTGGACGCTCTCCCTGGTCCCAGTCTTGAAACCACGAAGGGCGCCTACGGCTTCACCGCAACGGACGTGGTTATCACCATCCTGATCATCTCATCGCTTGTAGACAACGCAGGAGATCGATTCACTCGTATTCGCCGTAGTAAGGCTGGTCCTACTCTGATCTGTTGGTCCGTGTCTTTCCTGGCGCTTTGGATCGTCACCGTACTCCGTAGCGACATAGCAGATGACATACCAATCAGGATCGGTGCAGCGTTTGGTCGTGACTTCCTCTACTACTCTCTACTCGTGCCCCTAATGATTGGCTCCCTTGCTAATAAGCAGACGCGATCAGCGTTTCTCTTGGTGGTAACTGTAGGAGCCGTCGTGGTCGCCATCGGCCAGATCATTGTGACTCTAGGTATATCTCACCTAAGCTTTATCATCCACCAGAACAGACTACTCGCCGAAGGCGACCTAATGCGGGTCTACTCTCCAGCGAAAGATTTGATCGCGGCAAGCGTGACACTAGCAGCAGGAGGTTTATTTCTCAGTCGCAACAAACGTATGCGATGGACAGCGGGATTTATCGTGCTGATAATGGTCGCTACGGTCGCCTTACTGTTAACCCGAGCCTTATATCTTGGGGAGGTCGTCGGAATAGCGGCCGCGCTAACGGTCTGGGTCATTCTGGATTTTGGCTCCGTGGGGATAGGGCGACAATCGCTTGCCAAGCTTGCAGGCCTTGTCATCGTACTGGCGATATGCATCACCGTCTACCACCCCAGCGGTGAAACGAACAGCCCTGCTACGACCGTCGTGAACCGATTCAATTCGTTTTTTTCGGCTACCAGTTCATCCAACTTTCAGACGTCAACCGTTGCTTATCGAGAGAGATTAGACACAATTCTCCTTACAAGGCTTGGGGGTCAATGGCTCTTTGGCCTCGGCTTCCTTAGTCCAAAGATACACTATGAATTGAATCTCCCCAAAGGCTCTATCCGTAATAGTGATACAGGAGTATTCAACGCACTAATGACGATGGGCATCGTCGGTGCTGCACTAATCTATATTCCGGTCGTAGCGGTTGCGGTCATACTCATGTGGCAGCGCTTAGTCAGACGAAGGGACGCCGACAGTTGGCTGGCTTTTGGTGTATTCGCGTGGTGCATCTTGGTTCTGTTTACGTCAGTTTCGCTTGTGACGCTCTTTAGCGTCGCAGGGCTAGTTCTCTCGGCAGCTATGCTTGCATTGGGCATGTCATGCACACAAACAATAGCGAGTTCATCATAGTTGGTAAATTCGTGGAGACAACGTTGTTGCTACGACTCCACCAAGACAAAAGTTCGCCGTGTAGATGCAGCCGGTAAGGATGGCCGTGCCTCGCAGAACACCCGCTTGAGGAAATCGAGATGAGCGCCACCGTAATACTGGTGACATATAGGTCGACCGATGTCCTCCAGGGATGCTTGAAATCCATTCCCGAGGGCATGGAAGTGATCATTGTCAACCAAGAGCCTACCGACGACGTCGAGATACTTGCTCGTCGCGAGCGTCCTGACATCAGAGTGATTGCATCGGGCCGCAACAGGGGCTTTGGGGCTGGCTGCAACCTCGGAGCTGCAAATGCTACCGGCGACGTACTGATATTCCTTAATCCAGATGCGCGTTTCCTCGATAAATGCGTTGACCGCCTCGTGCAGACAACACTATCCAATGATGGTACGCTTACGGGCCCACGCATCGTAGATGACGGTGGGCGTGACGTCACACATGCGCGGAATTGGTCATCTTCATTGACAGACGCATCTGATCTATTGATTCCTCTCGGTATGCAGCCGCGACGATGGCGACGGGACATTCCTCCTGACCACATCGTCTATAGAGACGGTGGGCCTGTGCCGTATGTCCAGGGAGCCTGCATGGCGATAGGGCGCCAGCGTTTTGCACAACTCGGCGGATTTGACGAGGAGTTCTTCCTATTTGGAGAGGAGGAGTTCTTGGCCCACCGATTGGCCCAGGAAGGACAATCCGCCATTCTGGAGCCTCAAGCGTCGATCATGCACGTAGGTCACACTTCACTTACCAAGACCGGCGGATTTGCCGTCGAGCAGTACCATCGCACACGCGCTTTGTGGTACCGGCGCAACGCCGATTGTCGTGACGCCGGTGTCTGGCGGGGCGCAGTGCGATGTGTGCCTCTGGCGACAGTGCTGGTATTTCTCCTGCTGACCTCGCCAGTGCGCCCTAAGTTGCGGTACCGCACCGTAGAGGATGCAGCATGGTGTCGTGCTGCGCTTCGCGGTTTGTTCCAAGGACTGTTGAGGCGTCCTGTAGTTGGGCCGATCTGATATACGTCAAGGGTATGATTTCTACGTGCGTCACTTGCGACGGTCGCCGATCATTCGCGCTGGCACGCCACCTACGATGTCTCCCGCGGCGACCGGCCGTGTGACTACACTACCAGCCCCGACGACTGCACCGCGACCGATTGTCACGCCGCCCAATAGTACGACATCCGAGCCAATCCAACAGTCATCCTCGATAAGGATGGGCTCCAGCACAACACCTTGCTCCTTAATGGATACTTCAGCATTGAAAAACTGGTGATTCTCAGCATGCATGCTGACCCTTGGCCCAATCAGCACGTTCGCGCCGATGGAGATGAAGCCCGAACAACCAATGTAGCCCATAGGCCCGATGCTCGACCGAGCGCCCATCCGGAGTCCTTCACCGAGGTTCCGACCATAGTAGCTCGTAGGCTTAATCTGCGTGCCACGACCTATTGCGACGTTATCGTCTAACCAGATGCCTTTCGTCGCGAGCCCGACAATCTCAACCTCATCCTCCAGGACAACGTTTGCCCCCAGGTGAATATGGCGAGCATGGAGCAATCTCACGTGCCGGCCTATAAGAATAGTGTTCCCAGCATCTCCCAGAGAAAGCCTTCGTAACGCGCCGCGGGTAGCGTACTCTCCAAGGCGGATCGCCACTGCCATCGCGTCTTGCGTTGTGACTCCAACGTCCAATTCAAATGAGCTGTCGCGCCCCGTCCTACTGAGGACATTGTTGAGGAGCCGTCTCATTGGTGTTGGACCACAAAATGGTCAGCGTTGCTGAGTATGCACGCATAGGTGCGCGCGGCAGCCTCGCGGCCTACGAGCGGTGCGAATCGATCTCGAATCGTCTTGGGGGACAGATGCTCGATGGCATCGGTCACCGTCCTGCTACTAAGGGACTCCGGACTCTCGACAACAACAAACGCATCCTGAAGCTCTGGCGGATATCCCACTGCCCCAAGCCGTGTGGTGATGACTGCCTTGCCAGCGAGTGCTGCCTCCCCGAGCTTACACTTCATGCCTGTTCCGTTCATGACGGGCACGACTGTCGCGTGAACCTGGTCATAGAATTCACTGGTTGTAATGACCCGCCCTAGCGATTGCACCCGGTCTGTCGCTCTGTAGCGCTCAGATCCGATGCCGGCAAGCACTATCTGGACCGCCGGATCCTTTCCGAGGGGACTCGCCACCAACTCGGACGCCGCCGCCGCGGTCGAACTATGCTGGAAGTTCCCAAGCATTCCGACGCAAAGCTTGTCGCCCTCGGGGTTGGCCGAGAGCTGAGCCTCAAGACCGGTAGGTGCCCAACTCGACTGTGCCAACCCTACATCACTCAACAAGCGCGCATCGTTCCAGCCGGCCACGGCCAGCTTGTGTGCCGGCGCGAGGGCTCGACGCTCTCGGTGTCGGACGGAACTCGCGTACGTTTGCGTGATTGCCTGCATCCCAAAGGAGGCTCTCCGCGCTTCGTCTAGGTGGCCGCGAAAGATCACATCATGGACATCGACCACCACACGCCGTCCAGATTGGCGCAACTCGGCGACCAGCGGAGCGAGGAACGTGGTGTGCAGCACAAGCGTCGCGTCAGGTCGCTGGGCCAGAGTATGAGCAACGGAGGACCGTGGCTTGCGACCCGCCTCCCACATGGCGAACGGGAAGACGCGTCGCTTGAGTCTGTTCGCAACCGAGTTGTCGGAGAGAGCAGTGGGCTCGGGATCGGGCGCCCCGATGCTCGCCACCGGCACATCCGATCGCCACTCTTGTCGCCTGTCGTCCCACCAAGAAAGCACGGCCGTACCGTCAAGCAGCGAAGCCTCCATAGCCGTACGAAGACGCAGGGTACCACCATGGATACCCCACGGACTGAAGGGATAAAGATGATGGTATGCAGTCATGTACTCTCCTCGCCAGCTAATTTACGAGAGGATGTCACAGTACGCACGATAAGTCGCTTCCGCACAGCGCTTCCAGGTGTACTCAGTTCGGATGCGACGCTCGAGCGCGACGCTCGGCTCACGCGTATATGCCCGGAGAATCGCATCGCGGATTGAAGAGATGCTTGACGGGTCGCAGTACTCAGCATCATCGCCAAAGTAGTCACGGGTGTCGCCATTTGGCGACACGACCACGGTACAGCCTGCGACCGCTGCTTCCAGTGATGAGAGCCCGCACGTCTCCATCCAGCTAGGTAGAACGTGAACCCGAGCGACCGAATAGAGCCATGCCTTTTCCTCCGGCGTGACTACCCCCACCACATGAACATTTTCAAGCGGCGCTGCCGCTTCCTTGACTCGCCTGACGTAGCGGCCCTGATTTGCTGTGGCTGGCCCAGCCAGTACGAGGGTCAGGTCAGTATCTCTCACCGCCTCGACCAAGTTAGCCTGGTTCTTGCGACCCTCAAGGCGCGCTACGCACAGTACACATCCCTCAAACTGCGCAATATGAGCAGGGGGTTGGTCGCCTGGAAACACCGAGCTCGTTGCATCCTTATCAAAGCCATTTGGAACAACGGTCACACGGCTATCATTGGGGCTGAGGTCAAGGTCTCGCGCGATACGCAACCACTCGGAGTGGGAATTCGGAAGCAGGACCGATGACAAAACTACCACCTCCCGCTGCATTCGCGAGAAGCCGCGGAGAAAGAGGGCCAATGAGCCGCGAACTCCACTCACGATTGTTGATACCTCGGCCCATCGCCTTCAAGGCTTCGATGGCGTCGCGGGTAGAGTGCCGAGCAACCCAGCCTACGGGACCCGAGCGTGCGACCCGCTCGAACTCCCATACATCGCAGTAAACAGTGGAAAGGAAGATCGGCTTACCCTGACGATGCGCATTCCTCGCTTGCACCCAAGTCTCTTGCGGCCTCACCAAGCCGAACAGGTGCACAGCGTCAAAGCCACTCAGATTGGGCGTTGCCTCGGCAGAGACCAGCGCATCGACACCTTCTGCTCGAAGCCCACTGGCTGTAGCCTCGAGTTGTACTTGGTCTCCTCCGGGGTTCGCTGCGATGCTTCGGGCCGAGCGGCCTTGCAACAGAACCCTCATGTAGTGCCCCGCGCGTACTGTCCAGCCAGTCCCATTACGCGTAGCACGGTCGCCGGGAACGCTCTGGGCATCGCCTCGTATCTTACCAACCATCACGAAGCCTTGTGATGGATGGTGCCTACCCCTTGTGCGATCAATCGGATGCCGCACGCAACGCGAGAAAGAACTGTCTAGGATATCATCTTCTGTATACCGACGCAGTAGCCCGCCGGCTTGCTGCCCCTTTGACATCGTGCAAACTGACTCCATGAAGCTTGCGATCCTTGGCAGCCGAGGCTTTCCCAGCACCTACGGTGGCTACGAGACCCTCGTACGGCAGCTCGCCCCTTACCTCGTGCAAGCAGGCCATGACGTTACGGTTTACTGTCGCACTCGCGATGCAGGTCGACGTACCTGGCTCACCGAAGGCGTACGTTGTATCGCCACGTCGGGACGTGACACCAAGTCGCTGTCAACCTTGAGCTTCGGTATGACAGCAACGCTCGACGCAAGCTTCCGTCACTTTGACTCGATGCTTGTGCTCAACATTGCAAACGGGTTCTGGTTTCCCGCGCTGCGTGCAGCACGGACACCATTCGCCGTCAACACAGACGGGATCGAGTGGGAGCGAGGCAAGTGGAGTCGCCTCGGGCGCGCGACCTTTCAGGCGGGGGCATGGATGACTGCGCGCAACGCAACCGCGCTGATCTGTGATTCGAGAGCGATCGGCGATATCTGGCGCGAGCGCTTCGGTACCGACTCCATATTCATTCCGTATGGGGCTACGGTGCTCGAGGATGTTGCCCGCTACCGGGTGGATGCCTTGGGGCTCGATGGCAAGCCCTACCTGCTTGTCGTCGCACGTCTCGCACCGGAGAACAACGTCGAGCTGGTGCTAGATGCCCTCGATTTGCTGGCCGATGATGCGCCGCAAGCCATCATCGTCGGCAGCGCGAACTTCGACTCACCGATCGAGGGGCGCTTGCGTAGGATGGAGGCAACGGGACGCGTGTCTTGGCTCGGCCATGTAGACGATCAAGGCCTGCTCAGCCAGTTATGGGCAAACAGCGGGGTCTATGTCCATGGCCACTCCGTCGGCGGCACGAACCCAGCGTTGCTGCAAGCGCTTGGCACCGGAGCGCCAACCCTCGCGCTGGATACACCTTTTAATGCTGAGGTGCTGCCCTTCCCTGAGCACCGCTTTCCACACGATGCACAAGTACTCGCAGACCGCATCCGATCCGTTATCGCATCCCCATCACACCAGGAGGAGATGGCGCAGCGCGGTCGCTCAATCGTACGTGAACGCTACTCCTGGGATGATGTCTGCAGGGCATATATGGATGTGTTGTTGAAGCTGGCGAGCTGTCAGCGCCAACCATAGCCCGGAATCGCGCAATCCCGCCGAACGCCGCAAGACATTGGACCGGATTGGATGAGCTTGTCAGCTATGCAAGTGCTTTGGACGTAGGATGACGATGACCGCGCTGGCCGGGCGCACCACGACGCGAAAAGAGTGATTCGCTCGAGACAATCTTACGAACCTGGGGCGCCACCGTCCCCTGTGAGTCACCTGAGCGCCCCCAAGGGAGATGCCACTCCTATCTTCGGCCGAAGGACCTGCAAGCAACTCCTCGGTGGAGGTATACCCGGACATGGAGATAGACACCGGCTGGGGCAAACCGGCGGTAGCGAGATTGTCGATCGCGATTTTGACCTCACCACCGGGAGCAAGGGTAGCCCAGACGGTGACGTTCGGTAACGGGTTGGGGGCAATCAGGCTGGTCGGCACAAAGCGGCCACCCTCGAGCCGGCTGGCGGCGAGCAACCCGTAGTACTCAAGCTGGGCTGTGACGTCTCCAATCTTGGCAGCTTCACGGCTGGGGGCACAGACCGGATCCTGGCTTTGGGCGTCGTTTGCACAAGCTCCAAAGGAGCCGTGAAAATTCAGACCTTTGACGCCCGTGCTCCCGGCGCGTAGCGCCCAGTCCAAGGCCCATAGAGCGCTGGCGAGTGACGGTGTGCCAGCAGTTCCTTCGCCGCAATAGGATATACTGTTAGTCTCGCCAATTCGCGTCGGACGACCAGTGATGGCGCTTGCCTGGGCAAGAACATCGAGGGTTTCGTTCTCCTGCTGACGCACCGTCGGTGAGAGCAATCCTTCGGCAGTGGGAGGTGGCGCGGAGGGTGACACACCCGGGCATGCGCTGGTCGGATAGTAGTGTTGGGTGAGCTCAGTGAATATATGTGCGTAGACACCCATCTGTGTCAGCCATTGGATCTCACTCGACGCCGGTCCATATATGGCGACACCTGGCACGGCTGTGCTGAGTGCCTGGTTATACGCTTCCACTTCGCGTAGATATTCACCGACGCTGTAGGTTGACGGACGTAGGCGGACTTTCCGGCCCTTGTTGCCGTAGCTGTCCGGCTCGTTGCCGATCTCGATACCAAGAAGATCGCCGCCGAGGATCTGCCGTGCATAGTGAGCCTCGTCGGCCGCACGTGTCGGTTCGAAATGACCGAAATCGACCCCTAGCAACACCCGCCACCCGGTCGCAGTCAAGAGTCCGTGCAGGATGGAGAGGTCGGCTGGCGTGACGGTATTGGTCGCCCACGACGGAGGCGGTTCGCTGCTGCTGGTCCACCAAGAAGAGTCCACGCTGCCTCCGCCGATGCGCAATACCGACGGCCCCAGCAAACGCATCAGTCTCACGAGGCGATAGTGGTTGGCGCTGAGGCGGCCCGTCATCAGTTCGTTCGTCTCCGTCGACAACCCCACGGCGCCAATTTCAAAGTCATTCCCGGGTTTGCTGGTATCCACCTTCAAAACGGCGGTCGGCGTCCGTGACGCACTGGCAGCCGATCGAGCCGGCACATTGGCTGCCGAGCGAGTCCACGCCCAGGCGCAAGCAGCCGTAAGCATGGCGAGCACCACCAGCAGGCGGCGGCCACGCAGACCCTTCACATCGACCATTCCGGCCAATCGTGAATCACCAGCTGACGCCTCCGCGACAGTAAGCAGTAATGGGTGGCTGGCAGCTTCAGGCCCTGGCGGACGGCATGGACTCTTCAGATGAGGAGGCGCTGTTTACCGAAGTGACGGTAGAAGACGATTCCCCATCCCTGGCATAGACATAGTCGCTGGGGCTATCCAACTGCGCACCCATGGCAACGACCCCCAGAAGTGGCGCGCCGCTGCTGGCGAGAACCCTGTGAAGTCGCTCTGCGGCGTCACGGCGGCTACGCTCAACCCAGCCCACAATCACAACGCCGTCGACCTTGGTGAGTAGTGGAAATGCGTCCGACACAATGTTGAGCGGAGGCGTGTCGATGACGACGAGGTCATACGCGGATCTCACCTGCTCAAGCACAGCACCCATAGCGCGACTCTCAAGCAACTCACCCGGGTTGGGTGGCAGCACAGTACCCGCGGCCAGCACATCCAGCGTCTGCCCATTGGCCCCCTCACCAGGGGGTGACTCTAACTCGATCGGCTGTGTCGCCCTATCCATCGGTACAGCGCCAATCAGGACATCCGCAAGACCGGGCCCAGACTGGAGAGCGAGCTGTCGGGCGAGCGTTGGATAACGCAGATCCACCTCAAGGAGCAGGACCCGCGAACCCGACCTCGCCGCAGCCTCAGCCAAGTGATGCGCTATGGTGCTCTTACCATCGCGGGGTGCGGGCGATGCTATAAGGACGGTGCGCAGATCACGGTCAATATTGAAGAAACGCAAGTGGGCGCGAATTAGGCTGAAAGCCTCAGCCTCAGCAGGCGGCAGGGCAGCTCGCTCTTGCTTCTTGTCACTAGCGTAATGCGATAGCGCGGGGCTCTCCGGGATCGCCCCTAGCAGAGGTAGACGATAGATCGCTTCCAGGTCCTCCGGCCCCTTGATCCGGCGGTCGAGGCGCTCGAGCACAAAGGCAAGACTGAGACCTATCAGGAGGCCGAGGACAAGGCCGAAGGCAGTGTTTCTCGACGTCTTTGGCGAAGATGGGACAGCCGGAACCGCCGCTTCCCCCGTGACCTTGACATTCGCTTCCTTAAGGTCCGACAGCAGGCTCAGTGTCTGCGCTCGGTCCTGCAGCTGGACTCCGTCGGGCCCGGCCCTTTCCCGTGGAGACAGCGCCGCAAGCTGTTTATGCACGATCGCAAGTGCAGATCTATAGTAATGAATTTGAGAATGCTGCTGTTCCTTTGCAAACTGTCGGGCGTATGTGTTCACGATCGCCGCTGAAAGTACCGGGGAGGCCGTCGTGGCCGTGACCGTGACCGTGCCGGATTCTCCCTGTGCCGCTACGCTCACGCTTCCGGCAACCTTTTCCTCGGTGAGCCCATGACCGAGTACGCTTGCGGTTTTCGTAGCTACGTTCCCACTCCTCACAAGTTCGACATCACTGGCCTCTTGAGCCAGCAGGTCACTGCTGCTGACGCTGCTGCCGGGAAGCCCAGCGATCTGCTGGCTTAGCGGGTTGGTGCCGAAGGCAAGCGACGCAGTCGCCGTATACTTCTTGGTCTCACGCTTGGAGAACCCAAACGCCGCGCCCGCGACGACTATCATGCACAGCACGATCAAGAGCCCGCGACGACGAAGAACGACCAGGGCCCGCTCCAGATTGAGTGCTTCGGGTTCTTGCTGCACGTGCTGTATATCCTCTCAGATAGGTGTTCTCTGTGCTGCAAGCTGACGGAATCCGCGTCATTGTAGGCGCTTTGCTGTTGCGGCTAGCAATGATCTCATGATCTCGGCCACGCTCCGCGACGCATCTGGACTTCCGTCCAAATGACAAACAGCACAAGCGAGGGCCTGGGCACGTGGCCACCACCGCCAGAGCCCCTTTCCCCCTGGCGGCGTAGACTCACTGTCGCGCGCGGCTGCTACTCCCCTTTGGCCGTTTTCCTAGCCGCGGCGCTGTTCGTGCGCGTACTGACCGACGACCTGTCGCCGGCAAACAGTCGTCATACCGGCAGCCTAAACCTGTCGGGCGCGATCGCCGTGCTGCTCATCCTGATGGCCCTCGGTCTGCTGCTTCGCCGGCATCGAGGCGTGCTGCCCACCGCTCTGGCGGTGTTGTACCTGTGTACCTGGACGGCCGTCGCTGTGAATACAAACGGCGCATCGACCGAGACGGTCCGTGAGGGGGTGCGCGAGATGTCCGTGGTTGCGCTCTTCGTCATCGTCTACAACGCGCGTGGAGTCGTGACCGTTCCGATCGCCGCGCGCCTGGTGCAGCTCATCGGCTTTGTGCCGGCCCTCATCGCCCTCTACCAACTCGCAACGCACACCGGCATGGATGTCGCGGGCCATATCCGCTCAAATGGCACATTCGCCCAGCCAAATAGCGCCGCGATGTTCTTTGCATTGGCCACCGTCGCATCACTGTGGCAGTACCTCGACAATGGGCGGCGCCGAGCCGACATCCTGCTGACGACGCTCTTTGCGGTAGCCCTGATCGCGACGTTCAGCATCGACGGCCTGATCACCCTCGTCGCCATGCTGGCGGTGTTTGGAGCGCTGCATCCCGGCTTCTTGCGCAGCAAACTTGTCCCCTGCGCAATGGCGAGCGTAGTTGTCTTGGTGTTTTTCGCTACGCCCCTGGGCTCACAACGTATCGCCAAGGAGTCATCCACCAGCCTCGCAACCAGCGAAAGTGGGAAAGCAAATACTACGCTCGCCTGGCGCCTGCACAAGTGGAAAACACTTCTGCCGGAATGGGAACGATCCCTGTTTGTCGGCCGCGGCCTCGGCACGACCGTAACCGTCGAACACATACCCGGAAATGAGTATGCCGGCGAACCCCCTCTCAACGAATACATTCGCTATCTCGTAGAGACCGGAATCGTCGGGCTGGCGATCCTGCTCGCAGCCCTCTTCCTCCTCATCCGCGCCCTCGTCCGCATGCGACGCATCCCCGGCACGCTGGACGGAGGCACGCTCAACGCACCAACGCTCGCACTCACTGTCGTCGCCGGCTGCCTCGTCAACTCACTCGCCGACAACACGCTCCTCAACACCCCCACGTCCTACGCCGCCGCGCTGATCCTCGCCGCCGTCCTGGCCTACCCGAGCGTGGAGGTGGGACGCGTGCCGGTGCTGCAAACGGCGTGAGCGCGCCTACCGATGACCACGCAATCCTCGGTACGCTGATCGCATGACATCGTTGAAAACATCCTCACGTATCACGGATCCCTTGGGCGCAGACGCTGTTCGCGATCCGCTCGTTCCCGCCGCGACGGTGCTCGCCGCCCGCCGGCGCCCGATGCCAGAGCGCCTGGAGCTGGCACTGAGCTGGAACGCCGTCGCGGCCGAGCTTCGCGCCGGTCTCCTCGCCGCCATCGGGCGTACCAGCCGCCGCCATTGACCCACCCCGGCAGCTTCGATGCCCGCGAGCTCTTCAGAGCGTTGGCGCACCGCAACGTCGAATACGTGACGATCGGCGGTATCGCAATCCAGGCATATGGGGCCAGCGCCTGACGCAAGATCTCGATGTCGCGATCGCCTCATCCACCGACAACGTCGCGCGCCTGGCCGAAGCGCTGCTCGACCTCGACGCTCGCATCCTCGGCCCCGACGGCCAGCGCTCCCAGTCAGTGCCAAGCGCCCCGCTCCTCGCCTCGAGCTATCCATGGCCAGTCGCTCGCCGAGCAGCGCCGCGGGCGATTAACGTCTGGGCTGCCGGGCGTCAGGAGGCACGCGCAGCGAGGTGGTCAGCGTGCGCATTGGCTATGGTTCCAAGTGTCTCGATGAGAGTCTTCAGGTTCGAATGATCATCAGTCACAGATATCAGTTCGTCTTCGTCCACATCCACAAGACCGGTGGCGAGTCGGTGACCGGAGCCCTCAAGCCTTACCTCGGACCAAACGACATCCTCGTCACCGACCATCGAGCCGAGGCGACGAACGCCTTGGCTAGGGGGATCAGGACGCCGGACGGCGCGCTGGTTAAGCACAGCTCAGCTGAGGAGATCCGCCGCATCTTGGGAGATGACCTGTGGACTGAGTACAAGAAGTTCACGATCGTACGCCACCCGGTCACACGAACCGAATCGCTGTACTCATACTTCGCACGCGCCATGGCTTCCCGAGCCCGTCCGCTGCGTAGGGTCTGGTACCGCACCGCCGGTCGTCGTGAGGATCCTATGTTGTCGCCCGGTATGCAGGCGTTTAGCGAGTCCCGCGACTTCTCGGAATTCCTCAGGCATCCGGCCATGCAGTCCGAGCCGGCGATGAAACCCCAGTGGACGAGAATTTCGGATTCAAACGATGCCCAACTGGTCGACTTTCTTGCGCGCACCGAGACCCTCGCCGAGGACTTCTCGAGGCTCACCTCCTGGCTTGGGCTGCCTGGTGACGTGTATCTGCCGCGCCTCAACATCTCCCAACCGGCCTCCCGGAGACCAACGGCCAGCGAGGCGGACACTAGGTATCTCGGTGAGATCTTCCGATCCGACTTCGAGCGCCTCGGCTATCCGCGCGCACCGTAGCCCCACTCGGCCGCGATGCCGCCGCCAGACCCGCGCCACACCTCGGACCAGGCCAGACGGGATCGCCGTCGTGCCGGCGGCGCTGCTCGGCCCATAGCGATGTCAGCAACAAGCAATCGATTGATTGTTCACCACTTCGGCCCAGATCCGACCACAGTCGGTGGTATGGCAACCGTGATCCGGGTGCTAACCGAGCATCAGGTCGGGGGCGACGTCGTCGACGCCCATCCGACGTGGCGACCCGAATCACCCCTGGTCGGCACCCGGTTGGTCTCGGCTGCCGCGCGAGCGCTCCTTGGCATGCCGCCCGGCGAGGTGGCGCACGTCCACCTCTCCGAGCGCGGGTCGCTTCTGCGCGAGGGGGCGCTGCTCGCACTGGCGCACAGGCGCGGACTCGTCACCGTCGCGACGATCCACGGCGCGTCGTTCATCCCCTTCGTGCGTCGCCAGCAGCGGCTCGTGTCAGCGGTCCTGCGGCGTGCCGATCTCATCACCTGCCTGGATGGGGAGACCCTCGACTGCGTGCGCGCAAGCGCGCCCGGCGTTTGCTGCGAGCTCGTGCCCAACCCCGTGGTCGTGCGGGGCGAGGCCTCGCCCGCGGATCAGACCGGTGAGCTGGTCGTGTTCGCCGGGGAGATCGGCCTGCGCAAGGGCGCCGACGTGTTGCGGCGCGCCTGGCCGATCGTGGCCGAGCGCCGCCCGCGGGCGCGGTGCCTGATGGTGGGACCGAAGACCGACTTCACGCCCGCTCGTGCCGAGCGCCTGGAGGTGCGGGATCCCGTGGGTCCCGAGGAGATGCAGGAGATCCTGCGGCGCGCACGCGTCGTCGCGCTGCCCGCCCGCGCCGAGGGCATGCCGATGGTCCTGACGGAGGCGATGAGCCTCGGCCGGCCGTTCGTGAGCACCCCGGTCGGGGGCATACCGGAGCTCGCCGAGGCGGGCGGTGTGCTCGTCCCGGTCGATGACGCGCCAGCCCTCGCCGATCGCCTCATGGAGTTGCTAGCCGACCCCGAGCTCGCGCGCACGATCGGGGGACGGGGGCGGCAGCTCTGTCTAAAGACGCGCAGCGTCGAGGTCATCGACGCTCGCCTGCGCGAGCTGTACTCGGCGGGGGCGCCGATCAACAGCGTCGACGTTCGTGAGAGGACGAAAGGTCTAGGATCGATCAAATGACCATCGCTGATCGGTACACAGGCGATGAGTACCACACGTCCAATCCCGATTGGCACGTGGCCGATTCGCCCTGGAAGGCCACCCGTGTCTTGGAGATGCTCAAAGCCGAGCCGGTCGAGACGGTCTGCGAGGTCGGCTGCGGCGCCGGTGAGATCCTGCGCCAGCTCCACGATCGGATGCCGGCCACCAGACGCCTGGTGGGCTACGAGATTGCGGACGTGCCGCTGACGATGGCCGCCGAGCGGGCAACCGAGAGGCTGTCCTTCAAGCTGATGGACGCGGCCGACGACGACGAAGTCTTCGATCTCATGCTCATCATGGATGTGATCGAGCATGTCTTGGATCCAATTTCGTTCCTGCGCAACCTGCGATTCAAGGCCAAGCGGACGATCTTGCACGTGCCGCTGGACCTCTCGGTCCAGAGCGTCATCCGACCCGGCAAGCTGACGTCATGGCGAGAGCGCGTCGGACACATCCACTACTTCACGCCGGAGACCGCCATCGCGACCGTGCAGGACGCGGGCTACGTAGTCCGAGGACATGTCTTTACACGGAGCTTTGACCTCGAGGCCACGACCGTAAAGGCACGCTTGGCGCGAATACCCAGGCGACTGCTGCCCGAGATGGTCACTGTGCGCCTGCTGGGGGGCTATTCGATCTTGATCGATGCCTCCAATTGCTCACCCGCACAGGCGAACACCTGACGTTCAAAACGTCCCTCGCACGAGCCTCAACGCAGCGTTTTGGTGGGACGCAGCAGACGCGTCATCGTCAGCCCATACCGGCCCAGCACGCCCGCGCCGCGACTCAGGCGGGATCTGGCCCGCTGTCTGGCGCCGTGCCGGGCCTGCTGGTCCAGGATGTCAGGTGGGGGCAGCAGTTGGCGCCGCACGAACGCGCCGAAGCCTCCCTGCGGCGTCAACAGGCCGTCGATCAATCCCATGTCGGCATAGAGCTGCGAGCGGCTGGAGCGTGGGTTGGGATTCGCGAGCCGCACAGCCATACGCTCGCGCAGGCCTAGCTTGTGCATGTCCCCGACGATTTGCGCCGCCGGCAGGCCCACCGTCTTCTCGGCCGCCCGCGCCGCGACCAGAACGACGCGCGTAAGCGCCGGATAGACGCACAGCAGCTCGTCGAGCGCGCCCGACGCAAGCTCGGCACAGTGGACGTCCCACCAGGCGCTCAGGTCGCTGGCCAGACGCAGATCGATGAAGCCGTCGCGGGCGTAGAACAGGAGCAGGGCAGCGAGCTCGTCGGCGGGGGCCGGGCGCCACACGCCCGACGGGTCCACGACGGGCGGCAACAGCCGCTCGTACGCGAAGCACCGCTCATACCAGTGGATGCGCCAGTGCAACTCCACCGGCGGCAGCTCTCCCCGCTCGTGGACGAGCACGAAGTGCAGCAGCGGCAGCCCATCATCGAGAACGTAATCGGCGGGGGCTCCGTAGCCCTGCTCACGCACCACCCCCACCGCCGCCGCCAGCTCCTCCGGCGCGACGAGCAGATCGATGTCGCTGGAAAGACGCCGGCCGGGATCGCCGTAGATCGCCTCGCCAAGCAGCGGACCCTTCAAGGCGGCCGCGCGGATCCCCGCCTGCGCGAGCATCGCCGTGATGCGCAGCGATACGAGCTGCAGAAAGGCGCTGTGTCGGCGCCCCGCCTCGACCGCCCGCCGCACCTGCTCAACAAAGTCATCGTCGGCGCGGCCCTGCGCCAGCTCGAGCACGCGAGGGCCCAGGACGGTCAGCAGTCTGCGCTGGCTCAGCGTCTGCGCAAGCGTCTGCCAGTTGACCTGCGCGATCAGCCGCTCGGCCCGCTCGTGCATCGCCCGCCGGCGATCGGCTGTGCCGGCGCTGAACAGGATGAGCTGCCGTTCGGCGCGCGGGCGGGAGCTGGACATCGAAGCTCAGTTTCGCATGTAGTCGCCGCGACCGCCGACTGCCGGCTCCCCGGTCGAGGGTCAAGCTCAAACGGTCAAGCACGACACCGCCGAGGACCGTGCGGCATGTCACGAGATGCTGTGCAGTTCCGTCTTCAGCAACTGCAGGTGACTCCACGGGAAGGCCTCGAGGATCGCCTGCGCGGATTTGCCTTCGTAGTAGCCGTGGGCGCCGGTGTAGGGGTTGGCGCCGGTGGGGATCGGGTCCTGCGCGTACATGGCGACGTTCACGGATTGGTTGACGACGAAGATCCCGTAGCGCTGCGCCGCTTCGGCCATCATCAACGTCAGCTTGGGGAGGTGCAGCGAGGCCAGGTCGAGGCTGGGGTCCAGCCGCAGATGAGCGCCCTCGGGGATGGACAGCGGTTCCGTGGACGATCCGTCGGTCCGCTCGGCGGGTGCGGCATAGACGCCACGGCGCGGGGTGGGAATCGACATCGCCAGCGCGTGATCGATCTGGCCCTTTTCGAGATCTTCCAGTGTGATCAGCCCGCCCGCCACTGACAGCGACGTCGCCGCGGCCCCCCAGTTGGACTTGGCGCCCGACCAGTCTTCGGGGCCGTAGGCGCCCGAGTCGGCGGAGGCGTTCTGCATCGCGCCGCCCCACGTCGCCTGCCAGCCGGTGAGGGTTTCTTCCAGTCGCCAGAACTCCCACAGCTTGTCGGTGCTCGGCTGCCAGACCACGAGCAGCTTATCGGTGCCCACAGCCGGCTGCGCGTGCGCGGGCAACGGAACCGCATCCCACGCCGACTGCAACGCGGCCGTCCACCTACTCCCTTCTTCGAGGGTCACTTTAACCAGCGGCTGATCAGCCGGGACGGTGTAGACGGGTACCGACCACGAGGCCGTGTTTAGGTTCGGAAGACCTGTTTTCGCCGCTTCCGCCGCTGCGATTTCCTGATCGAACGCGGTCACGACCCCGGCCGAACTCGGATCGAGCGGTGCGCTGGCGGGCACTTCTTCGTTCCAGAAGCTGGTGGGAGAGAAGAACCGGAACGGGGCCGCAGATTCAGCCGGCGGTTCAACCGTCTGCGTAAACGTGGACGAGGCCGACGCTAGATCGCTGCTGTCTCCACTGTAATCGGCGGTGATCCCATACGATGACCATTTGGGGTAGCTCGTAACAGTGCATGTAGCCGTGCCGGAACTGATGATCTCCGCTGAGCATCCGGTGATCGGGGTGATTTCTTCTTTGAATTCAACCGTTCCCGTCGCGGTCGCGGGGCTCACCGTCGCTGTGTAAGTCACAGCGTGACCGACCGTCGAGGGATTCGATGAAGACGACACCACCGTCGTAGTGGTTTTCTTGTTGACCGTCTGAGTCAAACCAGGAGCCGTCGAGCTGCCATAGTTGCTGTCGCCGGAATAAACCGCCGTGATCCAATGCCCGCCAGCAGCGAGATTGGTCACAGTACACGTCGCGACACCCGAGCTCACGGCCTGCGCAGAACACCCACCCATCACCACCCCGGACTGCTTGAATTCAACCGTACCCGTCGCCACCGCAGGACCCACCGTAGCCGTGAGAGTCACCGCTCCACCAACCGTCGACGGACTCAACGAAGACGACACCGCCGTCGTAGTGATCTTCTTGTTGACCATCTGAGTCAAACCAGGAGAGGACGAAGTAGCATAGTTACTATCGCCGGAGTAGGCTGCCGTGATACCGTGCCCGCCGGCGGCGAGATTGGTCACAGTACACGTCGCGATACCCGAGCTCACGGCCTGCGCAGAACACCCACCCATCACCACCCCGGACTGCTTGAATTCAACCGTACCCGTCGCCACCGCAGGACCCACCGTAGCCGTGAAAGTCACCGCTCCACCAACCGTCGACGGACTCAACGAAGACGACACCGCCGTCGTAGTGACTTTCTTGTTGACCGTCTGAGTCAAACCAGGAGACGTCGACGCAGCATAACTGCTATCGCCGGAGTAGGCCGCCGTCATACCGTGCCCACCAGCGGCAAGGCCAGCCACCGAGCACATCGCTGTACCAGAACTCACAGGCTGCGCAGCACAACCTGCGATCGTCACCCCCGCTTGCCTGAATTCAACCGTCCCCGTCGCCGCCGTGGCGCTGACCTTAGCCGTGAGAGTCACCGCTTCACCGACCGTCGACGGATTCAACGAAGACGACACCGCCGTCGTAGTGATCTTCTTGTTGACCATCTGAGTCAAACCGGGAGAGGACGAAGTAGCATAGTTACTATCGCCGGAGTAGGCTGCCGTGATACCGTGCCCGCCGGCGGCGAGATTGGTCACAGTACACGTCGCGATACCCGAGCTCACGGCCTGCGCAGAACACCCACCCATCACCACCCCGGACTGCTTGAATTCAACCGTACCCGTCGCCACCGCAGGACCCACCGTAGCCGTGAGAGTCACCGCTCCACCAACCGTCGACGGACTCAACGAAGACGACACCGCCGTCGTAGTGACTTTCTTGTTGACCGTCTGAGTCAAACCAGGAGACGTCGACGCAGCATAACTGCTATCGCCGGAGTAGGCCGCCGTCATACCGTGCCCACCAGCGGCAAGGCCAGCCACGGAGCACATCGCTGTACCAGAACTCACAGGCTGCGCAGCACAACCTGCGATCGTCACCCCCGCTTGCCTGAATTCAACCGTCCCCGTCGCCGCCGTGGCGCTGACCTTAGCCGTGAGAGTCACCGCTTCACCGACCGTCGACGGATTCAACGAAGACGACACCGCCGTCGTAGTGATCTTCTTGTTGACCATCTGAGTCAAACCGGGAGAGGACGAAGTAGCATAGTTACTATCGCCGGAGTAGGCTGCCGTGATACCGTGCCCGCCGGCGGCGAGATTGGTCACAGTACACGTCGCGATACCCGAGCTCACGGCCTGCGCAGAACACCCACCCATCACCACCCCGGACTGCTTGAATTCAACCGTACCCGTCGCCACCGCAGGACCCACCGTAGCCGTGAGAGTCACCGCTCCACCAACCGTCGACGGACTCAACGAAGACGACACCGCCGTCGTAGTGACTTTCTTGTTGACCGTCTGAGTCAAACCAGGAGACGACGACGCAGCATAACTGCTATCGCCGGAGTAGGCCGCCGTCATACCGTGCCCACCAGCGGCAAGGCCAGCCACCGCGCACATCGCTGTACCAGAACTCACAGGCTGCGCAGCACAACCTGCGATCATCACCCCCGCTTGCCTGAATTCAACCGTCCCCGTCGCCGCCGTGGCGCTGACCTTAGCCGTAAGGGTCACTGCTTCGCCGACCGTTGAGGGATCCACCGAAGACGACACCATCGTCGTAGTGATTTTCTTCTTGACCGTCTGAGTCAAACCAGGAGACGTCGAGCTGCCATAGCTGCTATCGCCGGAGTAGACGGCCGTAACCCAATACCCGCCAGCAGCGAGATTGGGCACAGTACACGTCGCGGTTCCAGAGCTGACGGGCTGCGCGGAACACCCAACGATCGCCACACCAGACTGCTTGAATTCAACAGTCCCGGTCGCATCCGCCGGACCCACCAGCGCCGTATAAATCACCACTTCGCCAACCGTCGAAGGATCCGACGAAGACGACAGCGTCGTCATGCTGGTGGCTTTCTTACTTACGGCCTGGCCGGTGCCCTGGCCCGCTGATAGGATTGTTTGGGTCAACGTCGAAGAGGTCGAGGAGAGGTAGTTGCCATCCCCGCTGTAGGTCGCCGTCACCGAGTGGCTGCCTGTGGTGGCGTAGCTACCAACGGTGCACGTTGCAATGCCGAAGCTGACTGCACGATCGGAGCATCCCGAAATCACGACACCTCCATCCTTGAATTCAACCGTGCCCGTCGCCGCGAGGGCACTGATCGTCGCGGTGTAGGTTATGCTCTGCCCGACCGTCGAAGGGTTCGCGGAGGAGACAAGCGTCGTCATAGTCGATGATTGGCCAAGCGAAGGCGTTTCAACGGGAGGGGTTTCAACAGGAGGCCCAACCGGAGGCGTTTCAACCGGCGGGGTTTCGGCCGGGGGCGTTTCAAGTGGAGCCGTTTCGATCGGAGGCGTTTCGATCGGAGGCGTTTCGACTGGAGGGGTTTCAAAGGGAGGCGTTTCGACCGGCGGGGTTTCAACCGGAGGCACACCCGAGCCACCCGGGGGCTTTGGGGCGAAGCCACTGCCTTCTGGGGCGATTGGTTCTGGGGCTCCTGCGGGCGAGGCTTCTCCGTTGACCTGTTCCCGAACCGGTTCCTGAACGCCAGGGGATGTCAAAGCCGGCAACAGAGACGGCTCGAACGGCCCCGCAGATACGCTCGGGTTCTTCGCCTTCGCCTTCGCCTTCGCGACCGCGCAAGCCTTGCGGGCTTTCTCCGTGCGCGCCGCAGCGCATGCGGCCCGTCGCGCGGCCGCGGGCTTCCGGCGGCTCGCGTTCCGCTTGGAGACCGACCGAAGGACGGGTGCGGACAAACCGGTGGCGGGCCGCGAAGCGGCGGCAGCCGCCGACGGATCAACGCTCGCGGCAAGCACGAGCACGATCGCGCTGGAGAGCAGTGCGGCGAAGACCAGCAGGCAGAGTCGAACGGCCGGGCGATTGGCACGCAGCGTCAAGACGGGCCGATCGGGCCGCGGGCCGCGGTGGCCGGCAAAGCCGACGGGCAGCTGGCATGCGAGGATCTGGGTCGCCACGGCCGCTGCAAGTGTTCTTGCGGAGGTCATGTAGGTGCTTCATCGGACGATCACCCGGAGCTTCAAGGCTGAGGTCCCCGGGCTGGACTCATGTCGGCCGGGGACCTAGACATGCGTTGGAGTTGCTCCCGATCACGCACAGCGCTCGTGCGGAGCACGGATGCTCCGCCCCGGGCCGCTCGATCCCGCATCGCGCCGCGCGGATGCGACCCAAGTCCACGCCTCTCGCAGCAGGGGGCCGCGACTACTTATAGGTGTAGTCGTCACCGGCGTTGGAGGGACTGGTTCCCCCCGACTCGATGACGAACAGATTCCAGGTACCGGGTTTGGCTGGGCCACCGGTGACGGCGGCGATTTCGGTCGACGAGACCACAACCACTTTGGACGCCGGGACGGCCGTGGGCCCAGCGCCACTGCCCTGTCCGATCTCCACACTCGCGCCGGCAACGAAACCCGTGCCCTTGATCGTGATCGGAGTCCCCCCGCTCACCGTCCCCGACGCCGGCGTGATCGAGGAGACCGTGGGGGAGGCGGAATAGGTGAAGTCGTCACCGGCGTTGGACGGGCTGGTCCCCCCCGACTCGATGACGAACAGGTTCCAGGTACCGGGTTTGGCTGGGCCATCGGTGACGGCGGTGATTTCGGTTGACGAGACCACAACCACTTTGGACGCCGGGACAGCCGTGGGCCCTGTGCCACTGCCCTGTCCGATCTCCACACTCGCGCCCGCAACAAACCCCGTGCCCCTGATCGTGATCGGAGTCCCCCCGCTCACCGTCCCCGACACCGGACTCACCGAGGTCACAGCCGGCGGGGTCGGGAGCGGCTTGAACGCGGCGGTCCCATCGGGCGTCCCGACCCCCGTGGGACCGTCGTAGCCCGTCCCGGCCAGGCAGATCGCCTTGGAGGCGCAGCTCGCGGCCTCTTCGGCGGACGTGCAGGCCGACAGGCCACCTTCCAGGAACGGCAGCGCGCATTCTCCGTTCGAGCCGACGGTGACGTCGTGCAGCGACCCCGGGGACTTCAGCTCGTGTTCGTAGAGCGTCCTGGCGGGATATTCCACGCCGTCGGCGCCCCCGGCGAGCGCGAACACCGAGGCGATCAATGGAGTGGCGAGGCTGGTGCCGCCGATCGTGCACCAGTAGGCGACATGTTTGACACCCGCTTCTTCGTAGCGGTATTCGCATTCCGGGCTCGTGTCGCGGACGGCGACCCCGCTGTAGGGATCGGCGTCGGCGGCAACGTCGGCGACGGCGCGGTTGGTGGTGCAGCCGACCCCCGACCAATCCGCGACCGACTGCTGCCAGGGCTGCGCGGTGAACACCACGCTGCAGCCGCCGCCGCTGGCGCCATCGCCGTTCCACACCGTCTCGCCCGCCCACGCGCTGCCCGTGCCGAGGCTCAGGCGGGTGCCGCCCACCGCCACCACGTGCGGAGACGAGGCGGGGAAGCTGACGTAGCCCGTTTCCGCGCTGCTTTCCGAATCCCAGTTCAGATAGCCGTCGTCGCCGGCGGCCGCGGCGATCACGATACCGGGATGGTTGAACGGGCCGGCGCTCTCCAGCGCGGGGGTCTCGCCTTCCTCGGAGCCCGCCCACGAGTTCGAGATCTCCCCCGCGCCGAGCGCGGCCGCGCTTCGCTCGGCCGTTTCGAGCTCTTCATAGCTCGGCCCGTCGGCCTCCACGAGCACGATGTCGCAGCTCTGGCAGGTCGCATGCGCGACCTCGATGTCGAGCGAGATCTCGAGCGCCCAACCGGTCGCTTCAGCGGCCTCTTCGCGTTTGGACCGCAAGCCTTTGCGCGCCGTTTCCAGTTCTTTGGCGGTCTTCGGGAACGGCAGGTTGCCAGCTTCGCCGTTCTGGTTGACCTGCCTGAAGCAGCCATCGCCGCTCGTGCATTCGGGCAGACCAAATTCTTCGTCGTACGCTTTCAGGTCCGCTTCGGCGGTGGGATCGTTGTAGGCATCGACCAGCGCAACCGTCTGCGCGCCAGCCGCGCTGTCCGGCAGCTGGTAGGCGCTGTGCAGGTCCTGCGGCCTTAGGCCGAAGGCGCCAGCGCTCGGCGAAGGTGCGGCCAACGGCGCGCTGCGCGTGAACCCCAGCGGATGCTTGCGAGCGCGAGCTTCAGCGCTCTGCGGCACGAGCTGCACCGCCAGGCACCCCGCACGCCCGCGAGCGGGAACGCCGCACACCGAGCGTACGGTGTAATCCGAGCGCGGCAGCGGCGAGACTGCGCGCGCGGCAGCGCCCTGCGCGCAGCATAGAAGGAGCCCTACCGTGATAGCTGCTGAGCAAAATGCTGCTGTGCGGTGCGTTGGCATCCTCATCCCGTCTCAATCGTCCTCCACCTGGGGCAGGTCCGAGCCCAATCGGCGCCTGCGTGGCGAAACATGCGAGCGCCGCCCCGGTGCAACGCCCTCCCTACGAAGCAGCGTAGTTTAGCGGCTGCGCCTAAGAAGTTCTCAAAAGAATTTGAGACGGGCTGGTTGGGGGGGGTCGCGCTCGGGGTCCAGCACACGGTCTAAAATTTGCTTGAGATCCTTTTAGAAGCACTGAGACCCACCCGCGTGAATCCGGAAAGCAACCCCTACATCCCCGCTGCCGGCTCGCGGCCACCAATGCTGGCCGGCCGGGAGGGCGAATTGGACACCTTCACGATCGCTCTCGGCCGGCTGGGAAAAGGGATCCACGCTCGCAGCATGATTCTCGACGGGGTCAGGGGCGTCGGGAAGACCGTCCTGTTGCGCGAGTTCAACTACATCGCGCGCGAGCACGGCTGGATCACCTCCGGTGTCGTCGAGTGCGACGCGGGCGAGCAGCTGCCACGCATCGTCGCCAAGCTCTGCCACCGCGCGCTGCGTGACCTCGACAAGCGCTGGAGCGCCGGGGAGGCAATGCGGCGCGCCTTCGGTGTGCTGAAGGCGTTCACGTTGACGCTCGGCGAGGACGGTCACTGGCGCTTCAACATCGACTTCGACGCGGTCAAAGGCATCGCCGATTCCGGCGACCCGGAGGTGGACATCGTCGAGCTGATCGGCGAGGTTGGCAGGGCCGCGAGCGAGCACGGCGAAGGCGTGCTGCTGCTGCTCGACGAGATGCAGTTCCTCACCCGCGCCGACCTGGGCCTGCTGTCCAAGGCGATGCACCAGATCAGCCAGGAGGTATTGCCAGTGCTGATCGCCGGCGCGGGTCTTCCTCAGCTGCCGCTGATGCTCAAGGAGGACAAGCTCTACGCCGAGCGCCTGTTCACGTTCCGCACGATCGACAGCCTCTCGCCGCCGCAAGCGGCAAAGGCGCTCACCGTTCCCGCATCCCGCGAGAACGTCTCCTACGCGCCCGACGCGCTCCGCTACATCCTGGAGCAATCGGAGGGCTACCCGTACTTCCTGCAGCAGTGGGGAGAGGCCGTATGGAACGAGGCGCAGGACAGCCCCATCGGCATGCAGGACGCCCTCACCGCGCACGAGCTCGTGACCGACGAACTCGACCGGCGATTCTTCAGAGACCGCTACGACACCGCCACCGAAGCCGAGCGCATCTACATGGCCGCCATGGCCGACCTCGGACCCGGCAGCCACAGCTCCTCAGACATCGCCGCACGCATGGGACTCACCGTCAAAACCGCGTCCGTCCGCCGCGACGGCCTACTCAAGAAGGGACTCATCTACAGCCGCGTCGACACCCAGCTCGACTTCACAGTCCCCCAGTTCGCCACCTTCATCGAGCGAATCCACCCATTCGACGCCACACAACGACCCCGGCGCGGACGACCACCCGCCGAAAAACTGCGTGACCGTCCATGAATCACACATAGCGGCAGTCCTACGCGCCCCACATGTAGGGAATCAACGCGCCGACGGCAGTGGGAATGGGAAGGCTTTCGCCGACTTTGAGCGGCGTTGTCAGCCCGACGGTAGCGCTTAGCCCCATGAGAATCGGGGGAATGCCCCCAATCGTTGTCCCGCTCCCGCTGTCGGCGACCAGCGTCGGCATCGTTTCAGTTGCCGCGACTACGATCACTGCATAGTAAAGCCCCGGCGGCAGATTGAGGTTCAGGGGTTCGGCTACTTCCCATTCGAAGACCGTGTTTTTTTCCATCGCATTGTGATCTCCCGTGACGGCGACAACTTCGCCACGTAGGTTCACAAGCGCCATCCAGGCGTGCGTGACGCCTTTACCCGCGACACCCGATGTGCGCGTACATAGCTGTGTGAGCTTGCCGCCCGGATGGTTCACGAGGACCATTGTGGCCTTGCCTGTTTCCGGGGCCGTCCCGGTGGATGTGAGATTCCGGCGGTCGAAGGTGGTGAATAGTGCTCCGGCGGGGTCGAATGAGTTGCTGATGGCGGCCGGTCCGGCAACGGCCGTGGGTTCCGGGATACCGCTGGTCTGCCATTTACGGCCGTTGATGTGGGCACCTGTATCTACCCAGGTCGTCACCGAGCCTGTGAGCGGGATCTCGATGTAGTGGTCCGGGGTAGTCTTGACTTTGCCGGTGCCTGCATATCGCCAGAGCGCGATGACGGCGGACCCGCTCGGAATCGCGAGACTGAGAAGGATGGTTCCCTTTTTGCCGCCTTCGATATGCCGTTCTATGGATAGAGCGGTGTAGCGGCCGTCCGCCGTCTTGCATGCAGCGACGTATTCATATTGTTGTTTTTCTTCGAGGGTGCCTTGGATGCCGCCGGACTGCGCGAGCGCGCTGAGCGTCGGTGCCTTGCGTGTCCTAAGTGGCAGTGGCGCCCCGGAGGGGGGAGTGACATACCAAAGGCCGCCGTAGCGGAGTTCGAAATCGCCAGTGGCGATCTGATCCGCGCCTGCCGCGAACGCCGTCGTTATGCCTGCGACGGAGGAGGTCATGTACGGCCCCTCGATTTCCTCTTCCGGCGATTGTCCCAGCACAGTCTTGAATCCGGTTGAACGCACCCTCCCGTCTTCATTCAGAGATACTATTTCGAGGGTCGCCCCACGTTCCGGGTCGCCCGGCGCTCCAACGTTCGTGTGGAATAGCTCGGTGTGGTCGATGAGGTCAAGCCAAGTGGATGGTTTGCCCGCTTCGTCTTCGATCCGGATTGTGGGTATCGCGGCTTTGTGTGAGGCGTTGGTGCGGCTTGCGATGTAGGTTAGCTTCGTGCCCTTGAGTACCACAGAGAACGGTGGTTCGGTGCTTGCATCTGTGTCCTGGTGGGATGCCTCGATCATGCCGACGCACTGGTTGAAAATGAACTGGCCGCTAATCGTGCTAGCTGCACGGAAGCCATAGCTGCCCCTGAGGTCGAGCTGGATTCCGCCGAACATCTTGCAGTGAATCGCCGATGTCGCGTCGCCATTTTCGCGCTGGAAGATCAGGGTGCTCAGAGTGGTGCTTCCGGTTATCGCTTCGTTGATCATCTGAATGTTCTCGACGGTGTTCCCGTCGCAGTAGCCCACCCAGCTAATCCCGTACTGGATCTTTTGGAATGTGCAGTCCTCTATGCGCGAGGTGCAGCCATTGCCGTAGATGACGCCGACAATGTTTGTCTGACCACTTAGGACACCGTTCTTGATGATCAGGCGCGTGAACGGCGCGAGTTTGGTCGTCGTCGCGCGAGTGCCTTCGCTCGTCGTGACTTCCCCACCTGCCAATGCCGAGCGTAGCGTGTTGTTAAAGAACGCCCACTTGGTGGCTGCCTGTCCTTCGGTCATCCCGGATGCGGAGGGAAGCCCTGGGCCGAATTTTATGGTCGCACCATTGAGGTCGAGCACATAGCGGGTTGTCAGGCTCGCGCTATCGAGGAAGACGCCGGAGTTGACGAGATAGTTGCCATTGCGCTTGAGGGTGACGCAGTGTTCTTTTTCGAAGGCTTCCTGGAGTGCGGGCCCGATGTCAGTAGCCCCGGTGGCGTCTCCCGTGAAACTGCCGGTTTCCACCGAACTCATCAGCTGAGCTTCGGGAAGCTTTCCACTGCCGTTAAGCGATGCGACCCCGCTCGGCTGGCCGATCTCCGACGTTGGAACCGCTTCGACGTCGGCGGCTTTCAGGACCACCGCTCCGGTTTTACTGTTAACGCTGGTGACTTCACTCATGTCCCCTCCTCATTCGATCCCGTTAACCGTCTCGCAAAGACCTAGCACTCAAAAATTTCTGCATCCGCCATGGCAGATCCTTGACGATGTCGTTGCTAGTTTTGATAGACGCAATCCATATAATGAACGAGAAAGGCCCACTGGAGGGAGTAGACTCGACAAAGGTAGTAGTGCGTTCGCGCTCCGCGGCCTCGACGATTTCGAGAGGCTCAATCACGCCATAGGCGGTCCGCGGCCGCATGTTCGCGAAGGTAGTCGCGAAGATAGGGAAGCGCGAAATCGACATAACCGTGGCCTGTTGAGTCGATGAGCTCCGAGGCGATCAGCCGGAGCCGATATTGACTTGCGAAGTTGGCGTCGATCTCGAGACGCTCTTGGATGTCTTTCATTCTCGACGGCCCGTCGTCCTTGGCCATCGCGAGGAGGAAGGACTTGTCGATATCCGAGGCATCGGCGAGCGCCGGCTCGTAAACGAGCCTGCCCAGTCGGCGGAGGGCGCTCGAGACGCCCTCCCGCGCGCTCTTCATCGAGATCTCCGGCTCGGACGGCCGCAGACGCCACACCTGCGCACCGACCAGCTGGATCAGGAATGGATAGCCGCGTGTGCCTTCAACCATCACGTCAAGGACGTCGTCGGCGATCTTGCGTCCGCCCTCTTGCACCGGCACTCTGAGCGCCCGCGCGACATCCTGGGAAGCAACCGGTCCCAGCGTGTGTCGCTCCGCCCTACGGAGAAAGGTGAGCACTTCGTCGTTGACCACATCGGTGATCGCTGAGGAAAGCCCGGCCCCAACGAACGCCAGTTGCCGGTTATCTCTGAAAGCGTGCTGCACGGTCGTGGCAAGCTGGCGCAGCTCGGCGATCTGGCGCTGGTGGATCTCGTCGAGGGTGATGAGCAGCCCGGTCTCGTTATCGGCGAGCAGATCCGTGATGAGCTCGATCTGGCTGCGGAGCGTGGCCTCGGGAGCGTGCCGCGCCGCTGTGCTCCACGTTACGCCGCCCGACCCCATCGGCCCCGTGATCCCTGTGACACGGCGCCGAATCGCCTTTGGATCGAAGCCGGCGAGGAGCCTCGGCAGCTCCTGACGGGAGATTCGATCGACGAAGCCGGGGGAGGCAGTCTCGCTCACGACGAGCCAGCCAAGCTCCACAGGCTACACCATACCTTTAGATATTTTTAGAGTTTTTAGAGATTTTTAGACTTGGTAGCCCGACCGCGGGAGTGCTAGTCGATCGCCCACGCCAGCAGACCTGCAGGGACGGCCCAAATACCCTCGCTGCAGTCGAGGATGTCGCGGGTAGCGATAACGCCTCGCTGGTAGTGCTCGCTCAGAGCCTTGCGCCCCCGCTTCCATCCTTGACTGACGTACTTGGACTCGATCGGGATAGGCAGATGAGCGCCGACGAAGTCTATCTCGCTGCCCGTGTCGGGATTGCGCCGCACCAACACCGCGGCCTCGTCGAGGATCGCCAGGTCCTCGGAGCGGGAGATTGCGCGCAGCAGACACATTCCGAGCTGCTGCTCGGACAGGCGGCTGATATCGACTGGCGCGAGCGAGCGGTCGCGCAAGGAGGGCAGGCGCGCGATCAACGGGTCGGTGAAGTAGAGCTTGCTCTGCCCTCCCGCGACGGCCCACTCTCCGTCGTGAGTGGCGGACGCACGCCAGGCATAAAACGAGGCGCAGAGGCGGTCGATGCGATCTTCGATGGTGTTGCGAGCACCGATGTTCAGCGTACCCGCGATCCCAGAAACGTTCAGCGGCGAGCCCAATCCGTCCACAAGACACGCCAGGAGCGCCCTTACGTCGCGGTCACTCATCGAGCCGACGTGCAGAACGTCCCCGGCGAGGATGTTCCACAGGCCATTGGCAGTCGTGGGACGCACGTCGACTCCTTCCAGAACATCGGCGACGGCGCGGGGAAATCCGCCAATCGTCAGATAGCGTTCCCAAGCAAGAGTCAGCTGGTCGATCTGGACCACAAGAGGCTCTAGGTAACGCTGCGTGGCGGCACTCTGCAGATCCAGCAAGGCGACCTCACCCTGCGGAAGGTTTGCCGCCAGGCTGGGATACAGCTCGCTCACGAACGCACGGAACCCCATTGGCAAGAGCAGTCGCACCCCGCCGTCCTGCCCCTCGCGACCGCCGAGCTCGCCCTGGGCTTCGCGCAGCTTGGCCCCAGATGAGCCCGTGGCCACCACGCACCCACCGCGCAGAGACGTCTGGTCACGCAACTGCTTCAGAGCACTGGCCCAGCCCGAGACATACGTGATCTCATCGAAGAACCAGTAGCGGCTCTCAGGCTCGATCCCGAGGGTCAAGTCCTCGGCCAGCCTGACGACACGCCGCAGATCCTGAGCGTTCAACCCCTCGCACGGGCAGAAGACAGCCCGTCGCGGATCGACTCCCTCATCCAACAGCCGCGCGATGGCGCGCTTCACGGCGACGCTCTTGCCCGCCCGCCTGGGACCCATAAGCAGATACAACGAACCAGGACCGACCCCCCGCAGAGGATGCGGATCGTAGACGCTGAGCGCGTTGGCCCGCGCCTCCCGCAGGTCGGGGTCCCGCTCCCGCCAATGCCCACGGTCTTGCCACCACGGGTTGAAGTCGAGCAGATGTTGACGGCGCTCAAAATCCCTCATACAACCTGAACCCCAACCAAACATGGGAAGATATTGAACAAAACCAAGGGTATATCATAGCAATGCTTGAGCAAAACCTGGTGTATTTCGAGCTAGTAATCGAACAAAGCCAAGGGTGCTAGCGTAGAGCCCGTGATGACCGTCACGAGCACCCGCGCCGTCCATCACTTCGGCCCAGACCCCGCCTCGGTGGGCGGCATGGCGACGGTGATCAGGCTGCTAGCCGAGCACAACGTCGGGGGCGACCGCGTCGATTGCCACCCCACCTGGACGCCCGGGTCTCCGCTCCTCACAGCGCGGCTGTTCGCGACCGCCGCGCGCGCGCTGCTGCGGATGCCGGCCGGCGATGTGGCGCACATCCACCTCTCCGAGCGAGGCTCGTTCCTGCGCGAGGGGTCGCTGCTGGCGCTGGCCCACAGGCGGGGCCTCGTGACGGTGGCGACGATCCACGGAGCCGTCTTCCTCCCGTTTGCACGCAGTCACCCGCGGCTGGTCGCGGCGGTGTTGCGGCGCGCCGATCTCATCACCTGCCTGGATCGAGCAACGCTCGAGCTCGTCCGCCACCGTGCGCCCGCCGTTCGCTGCGAGCTGCTGCCAAACCCGGCCTCGATCCCCGACGACGTCCCACCGGTTGAGGCCACCGCCGAGCTGGTGGTGTTCGCGGGAGAGATAGGGGTCCGCAAGGGCGCCGACGTCCTCGCCCGCGCCTGGCCATCGGTCGCACGGCGGCGCCCCGACGCGCGTTGCCTGATGGTTGGGCCCGCCACCGAGCTCGTGCTGCCCCAAACGGAGCGCCTCGAGGTGCACGGAGCGGTGGACCCAGGCGAGATGCGCAGGATCCTGGGCGAAGCCCGGGCGATCGCCCTGCCGGCTCGGGCGGAGGGGATGCCGATGGTGCTGATCGAGGCCATGAGCCTCTGCCGCCCGTTCGTGAGCACGCCCATCGGCGGCATCCCCGAGCTCGCCGCGGCGGGCGGGATGCTCGTCCCCGTCGACGACGAGGTCGCGCTGGCCGACCGCCTCACGGAGCTGCTGGCCGACGCCGCCCTGGCCCGCGCGCTCGGCGAGCGGGGCCGGCGATTCTGTATCGAGACGCGCAGCATCGAGATCGTCGACGCCCGCCTGCGCGATCTGTACGCAGCGGCTGCCGGCTGTTGAGGCGACACCTTCACTAGCTGCAACGCCTCGACATTGCCATGGCCTGACCGCCAAGATCAAAGCTCGATGTCGTGCCTCTTCAGCCAGTTGAGATAGCTCTCCACAAACCGCGGCAGATGGCGCAGGAGGAGGCGAGCCTGCCGACGCACCTCGTCGGCCTCGACTCCAGGAGATGCATGCTGAAGACCATTTCGCGTGCGGTACAACTCTATAAACGTCCTCGCCTGCTGGTCACTGAACCCACCGTCAAGCCGGATCGCCTCGATGAGCCCCGAGGCACCCAGCGTGCCCTCCGCCGGCTTGACACCCACCAGTTTCGCGCCCACCCTGACCGCCTCAACAGTGTTGTTCAGAAGAGCCATGTAACCACCCGTGACGGCGAACACGCGATTGATCTCGTCTGGGTCCGGGGACACGAAGGCTTCCGCCCACACCTGGGCATCGAAATCTTCGCCGAACTTGCTCATCGCCCTGCGCAGTGCCCGCCGCTGCGCAGACAGCCTCTCCAATTTGGCATTGATGCGGTCAAGCTCGGCCGTGCGGGCGGCGCCGTCATCCTCACCCCGGGGACCTGCCCCAGCGGCGTCGGGGTCCTCTCGTGTGCCGGCCATCACGCTTCGTCGCGTAGCTCTCGCACTGACGCCTGCGCGCGTCGGCGGCGCGCGGCGTGTGCGCGGCTGGCTCTGCGCGCCACCTCGCCCCGGCGTTTGCGCAACGGTGCCCACTCCCCATCTCGATCGAGCACAACGCGCCCCTCATCGAGGGCTCCCAGGAGCAAAAGCGGAGCCGTTCCCCACACGCGCCCCAAACGCGCCACGTCCACCCTACGACCCAATGAGGCTTCCAGGCGCACGGCGAGCTTGACGGCCGCCTCAGGGCGATCCTCGGCAAGCGAGACCAACACATCCAGATCGGATTGAGGAGTGTCCTCGCCACGGGCCACCGAGCCATAGACCACAGCCAGCCGCACGTTGCGCTCGGTACGCAAAGCCTGCCGCAGCGTCGCCAGCAAGGACCAATGGCCGACCGCGTATCGGTGCTCATGCTCGTCGACACGCTGCCGCCGCGGGCTCACACGGTCGCACCGAATCATCCCATCGGCCACGGCACGACGCAGCGTACGCTCGTCAGCCCCCAACTCGCCGGCTAGATCTACAAGCTCCATCGTCGGCAGTATAGGTCCCCGTATGACCGTTACTCGGGATTACCTCAGCGAGTATCTCGGGGTCTCATAAGACGCGCTCGGCGGGAGAACGCCTTCACGACGCCATATCGGAGGCGCTCGAGGCGGGGCGCCGGCGTGGCGCCCTCCTGCAGCGGTCTAAGCGCTCTCACCAGCCCCCGCGGCATCCTCGGCGGATTGGCTTTCAAGGGCCGAGCAGCGCGGCGGGAACGATCGCGATGCCGTCTCTGCGGCGGTATGCATCGGCGCCTGTGGTGATAACGATCGCGTCCAGCAGCGTGTCGCCGATCTGTCCCTGAAGCCACTCGAGGTGACGGATGTCCTGTGCGCTCGGATCGCGGGTGAGCTTCACCTCGATCGCGATGATGCGGCCGTCGGCGCGCTCGACGATCAGATCGATCTCGCGGGCTCCCGAGGCAGTGCGCAGGTGCTTGACGCTGGCCTCCGCCGCCTGGGCGTAGACGCGCGTCGAGAGCGTCACGATTGACTCGAACAGGGCGCCGAGCAGCGTGTCATCCCGGGGAATCGGCGGGTCCACGGGCGAGGTGGCGTCCAGGAGGCTGTCAGCGTCCACACCGAGCAGGCGCGCCGCGAGTGCGGGATCGGCGAGCTGGTGCTTTGGCGGTGCCGAAAGACGTGCGATCCGGTTGCGGGTAGGCAACCACGCCGGAACTGGGTCGAGAATCCACAATCGTTCGAGCGCGTCGCGGTACGGGATCGTCGTGCTCTTCGCCGGCTTCTCCCCGTGCCCCGAAGTCGAGGCGTCGCGGATCGTCTCGAACGATGCGCTGGTCGAGGACGCGGCCGCGTAGGCCGTCATCCACCGCCGCAACGCCGCGGGGTTGCGCACCGAGCGCCCAAGCTCCGCGAAGTCGCGGTCTACGATCCGCAGCAGGTATCCGTCCAGCTGGGCGCGGCGCGCGCGTCCTTGCAGACCGCGCAGACCCGGGAATCCCGAGGCTACGATCTCCCTGGTGTAGTCCTCCAGACCGCACGCGGTGTGCCCCTCGACCGGCGCCTTCGCACCACCCAGCAACGCCCTCAGGCTGACCGTCGGCGTAGCGAGACCGCGCTCGGCGAGAGAGAGCGGACGCATCCGCACGCTGACGATGCGCCCAGCACCCGAGTGCGTGGTCAGCCCGAGGGGGAGCGCCGAGCCGGTGAGCAGAAATCGCCCCGGCGCGGCGCCCGCGTCCACGGCCCTGCGCACAAGGTCCCATGACTCCGGCACGTATTGCCACTCGTCGATCAGCACCGGTCCCGGCCCGTCCAACAGCCGTGATGGGTCCGCGATCGCGATGCTGCGCTGGGCGGGATCGTCGAGCCCGTGGATCGTTTCCGCGCGGCGAGACGCCGTCGCCGTCTTACCCACACCCTTCGCGCCCTCGAGCACGAGCGCGGGCAGGTCCACGATCAGCTCATCAAGCTCAGAGTCGACGACCCGACGACGGTACCCATTCGTGCGCTCGCCGTCCGGCGACATCTCTCAACACTACCATAATGCACCTGTCTACACTACCTAGATGCAGATGTTTGCGCTACCTACCCGCAGCAGCCCTATCTGCATCGGGTGCTCGATGACGAGCAGTCTGCGCGCCGAGCAGCTACACCAACGAGCACGTAAATGGCATACTCCTCGACGTAAACGGCATACTATTCGGGAGTGAGTAGTACGATTACCGGGTGAGCAGCTTCCGCGATCTTCGACGTCATTTCGGGGCACTCCCACCGGGTACGGTCGCCTCGCTGACGAGCATTGCAGAGGCTCGAGGGACGGCGGCAGAGGCCCTTCCCCGCCAGAACCCGGGGGGCTTGGAGACGTTGCGCCGAGTCGCGACAATCCAAAGCACCGAGGCATCCAACGCAATCGAGAACATCCACGCTCCACGGGCGCGCATCGAAGCGCTCGTGGCCGACAAGACAACGCCGGCGAACCGCTCCGAGCAGGAAATCGCCGGCTACCGCGATGTGCTTGCGCTGATCCACGCAAACCGGGCCGATATCCCATTCGAGCCCCGGTACGTCGAGCAGCTCCATGGGACCCTCCACAGGTACGTTGGCATCCGCGACGCGGGACATTGGAAGAGGATGGACAACGAGGTCTCCGAAGTCCGCCCGAACGGCACCAGGGTCGCGCGCTTCACCCCCGTCTCGGCCGCTCTGACCCCCAGGGCGATGCAGGATCTCCATCGGCAGTTCGCCCGCGCGCTGCAGGACGGCACCTTTTCCCCGCTGCTGCTGTGCGCAGCCTACGTGCTGGATTTTACGGTGATCCATCCGTTCCGCGACGGCAACGGCCGGATGTCGCGTCTGATCACGCTCTGGCTGCTCTACATCGTCGGGCACGATGTGGGGCGCTACATCAGTATCGAGCGACTGATCGACTCGAGTAGGGAGACCTATTACGAAGCGTTGAGCCTGTCCACCGAGGGCTGGCATGAGTCCGAACACGATCTTGCGCCGTGGACCGGCTACTTCCTCGGCATCCTGATCGCTGCCTATCGGGAGCTCGAGAGCCGTAGCAGCACGCTCGGGGGCCGCGGCTCCAAGAAGGCGCTCATCGCCACGTTCATCGACTCGCTGCTAACCGACGAGTTCACCGTGTCCGCGGTCAGGGAAAATGCCCCCGGAATCAGCGACGCCCACATCAGCAAGGTTCTTGCCGAGCTCAAGCAGACCGGGGTCATCGAACCACTCGGAACCGGCCGAGGCGCCCGCTGGCGACGCCTGCGACGCCTGAACTGAGCCGTCTTCGGCCCGCTGGTCGCCCCCATATGACCGTTACCAATGTGTAGAAACCGACATGTTATTCTAGAGTACAAAATTACTCATATTTTCGGCCATGGGGAGGAATCTGTTGCAGACAATCCGCTTCGCGCCCGATGCCACGACGGGGATGCGGGTGGCTATGGGTCGCGCCCCGCCATGGGAGAACCAGCCTTTTTCGGTACCTCATGGGAGCTCGTGTGCGGCAAGTCTGGCGGTCGCCTGACGTTGGAGCAGAGTGCAGTGCGAACCGACCTCGACGGTGATCCCCTTGTGCGCTGACTCCAGCCCCAGCAGTTCCAATGAGCTGGATTCGCAGGCCACCCGCGGCGGCGAGTTGAAGCTTGACCTAGATACCTTCGGGCGCGAGGCGCTCGAAGCGGAGGCCGCGCGGCTCGGAGTCTCACCCGAGGAACTGGCGCGCCACGCGGTGCTCTACTACCTCGCCGATTGCGACAGCGGGCGCATCTCCCGGCGGCTGCCGCTGGTGCCCCATCCCGACCGGGCACACCCGCTCGGCGAGCTGCTGGACGGCTGAGAATCCCCTCGGGCAGAGTCTCTGCCCTCTCGCAGGCTGCGTGGCCCGGCCGCTCAGCCCCGCGCGCGGCTGACGGCCATCGTCGTCGGCGCCATCCCGCGGTTGGCGAGCTCGGCGGCGAGCGTGCGGCGCCCGCGGTGGTGGAGTCCGTGGATCGAGCCCTCGCTCTTGCCGGTGAGCTTGGCGATCTCCATCGGCGACAGCCCGGCCACGTGGCGTAGGATCAGCACCTCGCGTTGGGCGCAGGGCAGGGTGTCGAGCGCCTCGCGCAGCTCGTCGATCGCTCCGCCCGTCGCGGGGTCGGACTCCTCACGGCCGGCCGCGTGGATTTCCTCGACCGGTACCAGCCGCTCGGAGCGGATGTGGTCCATCGTGACGTTGCGCGCCACCCGCAGCGCCCACGCCAGGAAGGGGACGTCGCGCTCCTCGTATTTGCCGATCACCCGCATCAACTTCGTGAAGACGTGTTGGGTGATGTCCTCGGCCTCGTGGTGGCTGCGGACAATCGAGCGCACATAGCCGTAGATGTTCTCGGCGTAGCGCGCGTAGAGGAACCCCATCGCGTCGCGATCGCCGGCCTGCGCTCGCACGATCGCCCGCGACACCAGCGGCGAGTTGCGCTCCTCGCTGCGTATCAGCCCGCTCGCGGGCCCCCCGCCAGCGCCGTGCAGCAGCGATGCCGCTGCCATGCGCTCGTCGATCCCTGCCGTATCGATCTCTACCGTTGCCACTGCCGCTATCCCTGTGTCGTTCAAATCCTGGCCCCGTATCTCTCCCGGCCCCCGATAACAGAACGGGCCGGAAACCTAGCGCTGCCGTGTATGTCCGGTGAAGTTACTCATCTCTTGCCAATGCGACGTTAAGAAGCTGTACAAAATCCGCGTCCAACGTCTATGACGATTGCTAGACGCATTGCCTCCGGTGGCTCTCGCGGCAGCCCAAAGCCTCAAGGCGCCGCGGGTCACAGAGCCCCGGTCGTGGCTTGTGAACTAAAAGACAGCACAACGCTGACGCGTCCATGCGCTCGATGCAGCCGTACCCCTCCTAACTCCGGCCCGCTCTGCCAAAGCCTTTCCGCAATTTGCGGGCCACTTGAGCGGGCACCCTACCACATCGACATTTATTTGACAACGCGCCGCCGGGAGCGAACGAAAGCTTGCAACGCCGAAAATTCTCACTAAACAAGTGCTATTTATGAGAAAGGTTTTTATCGGCTTTATCGGCTCGTAGACTGAATCTCCACCAAAACAGTGCGAATAATGAGAGGGGCGTCCGCTCAGCCACCGACAGCCCACAGCCGTCGCCACCCCGGGGCAGGCAACTCCACAGCCTCACCCCCGCAACCTCTGCCCACAAAGACCGGCCGTCGTCCCAGCGGCCCGACAGCGACGTCGTCCTCCGGCGGACACCCATGTAATCCCAATCTACTGATTCAAGGGAAACGCGTCGGTCAAGTGTCCAGAGCGCGTGAAAAGCCGGTAAGGGAGCGCTTACAACCCCTTCGAGCTTCGCCGGACACTCAACGGCCCGCCAGGAGGGTTCATGCTCAAGCCGCTGCCGTCTCGCCGTCTTCTCACAGCGATTGCCCTGCTACTCGCCTTCGCCACATCCTCGGCGCTAGGCGCTCCTCGCTTGCGCAGTGGGAGAAAGCATGCAGACCACCACGCGACCAGCCGCCGCCCCTCCGGACGTCGCGCCTCGCGGCGCGCCGGCAGCTCCTCCGCCGGCGGCGGGCGCTCCGGCAGCTCGTCCGGAAACGGCGCCTCAGCGGCGGTCAAAGCCGCGGCCACCACCGGCACCACTGCGACGGCGGCGCTGCTCGGCGAAGAAGCGCTCGAGCCCCAGCGCGACTACCTGGGCGCGGGCGAAGCCGAAGCCTTCTCCTTCGCGGCGCGCGCCGCCGGCACCACCGGCGCGGCGCACGTGTACATCGACTCCCACAACACCGCCACCAGCGTGGTCGTCGGCGTGTACAGCAGCGCCGGTAGGCACCCCGGGACGCTGCTCGCCAGCGGCTCGATCGCCGCGCCAAAAGCGCAGGCGTGGAACACGGTGGCGCTCACATCCGCGCAGCTGGCCTCCGGATCGACCTACTGGCTGGCGATCCTCGGCACCGGTGGGACGCTGCGCTACCGCGACCGCGGCCAAGGGCCCTGCCCCAGCGAGACCAGCGCCCAAGAGGGCCTCAAGGCGCTGCCCACATCGTGGCGCACCGGCTCCGTGTATCGCGACTGCCCGGTATCCGCCTACATCACCGCCGGAGCCCCGAGCTTCGTCCTCGAAGAACCCAAATCCCCGCTCGACCCGCCGCCTCCCACCGAACCCCCTGCCACCGAACCTCCCATCACCAGCGAACCGCCCCCGGTCCAACCGCCCCCGCCGCCGCCACCGCCGGCCGCCCCGAGCAACGGCGCGCCGCCCGCGATCGCCGGCACCCCCACCGAAAACCAGGCTCTCACCGCCACCACCGGCAGCTGGAGCGGCAGCCCGACCTCCTACCGCTACCAGTGGCAGGATTGCAACACGCTCGGCGAAGCCTGCCTGGGCATCGCCACCGCCACCAACTCCAGCTACACGCTCACGGCGGCCGATGTCGGCCATACCGTGCGCGTCGTGGTCACCGCCACCAACGCGGGCGGCTCCACATCGGCCGGCTCGGCTGCGACCGCCACGATCGCCGCCGATCCTCCGCCCCCGCCTCCTCCGCCGCCACCGCCACCGCCGGTCGAACCACCGCCGGTTGAACCGCCCCCGCCAGCCGAAGGAGGGCTGTTCATCTCCCCCAGCGGCAGCGACTCCAACCCCTGCACCTCGGCACAGCCCTGCCTGACGATGGGCCACGCCTACGAAAAGGCCGCCCCCGGCGAAACGGTGCAGATGCTGGCCGGCTCCTACCCCGGACAGACGTTGAACGGCCAGTCCGCGAAGACGTCGAGCTCGCACGTGGTGTTCATGCCCGCGGCCGGCGCGAGCGTCAAGGTGACGGGCACGATCTTCGTGCTCGCCTCGCACCTGACGATCGAAGGCATCACCGTGCAGGACGTCACGATCGGCAACTACGACCAGACGCCCGGCTGGCCCAACCCGACCGATGTCACGCTGCTGGACCTCACCGGACGCAACTTCGAGATCGACTCCGCCACCCACGTCACCGTCGAAGGCGGCTCGTGGGGGCCGGCCAGCGCGTGCGGCGGTCCGTACGGCGGCGGCAACAACAGCATCCGCCAGCCGATCGCGAGCCAGGCGCCGGAAAACATCGTGATCAACGACACGATCATCTACGACGTGCAGTCGTACAACCTCGTGGGATGCCACATCGAGGGGCTGGCGATCTTCGCCGGCAACCACGTCACCGTCAGCAACTCCAAGTTCTACGGCAACTCTGTGTACGACATATTCATGCAGGCCAACTCCGGCGGCAGCCCCAACAACATCACGCTCGCCCACAACTGGTTGGCCGAGGCGGTGGACACCTCCGGCGCCAACGGCCGGGCCGTCGGCTCAGGCAACGGCATCGCGCTCGGCAACGAGCTCTCGGCGAACGTGACCGTCGAAGACAACCACCTCAACGACGTGCTCAACATGAACGATGCCGAAGACATCGCCCGCTTCAGCAACGTCCACGTGGTGGGCAACGTCGGGCTCCAGGCCTACAACAACTACCCTTGCGGTTCGCTCGCGGGGATCGAATGGAGCAAGAACATCTGGCAGAACGACAAATGCTCCACCAGCGACGTCGACCTCAACGGGGGCGCGCTGCCGTACGTCAACGCCAGCAACGGCTCCGCGATGAACTACACGCTGACCAGCGCGTACGCCGGCTGGCCGGAAGGGACGAAAGAAGAAAAGAAGGAAGAAGCGAAGAAAGAAGAACCCGCGAAAGAAGAACCCAAGCAAGAAGAAGTCAAAAAAGAAGAAGCCCCCAAAGAAGAACCGAAGAAAGAAGAACCCGCGCCCTCCGCCGGGACGCTGTACCTGTCTCCCAGCGGCTCGGACTCGGCCGCGTGCACACAAAGCGCGCCATGCAAGACACTCGCGCACGCCTACTCGGTCGCCAAAGCCGGCGAAAAGGTGGTGCTCGCCGCAGGCACCTACACCGACACCTCGCTGCCGCTGACCAGCGGGAAAACGGCCTCAAACCCGGTCGTCTTCGAACCGACGAGCGGCGCCGCCGTCAAATTCTCCAAAGAAGTCCGGGTCGAAGCGCACGGCGCCGAACTGAAGGGCTTCAAGTTCGAAAAGCCGCTGTACTTCGGGGAAAATGCCGAAGGCGACACGTCTCGCGGCAACGCGCTGCACAACTTCGAGATCATCTCCAGCGGCAGCAAAGCGCCCACGAGCATCTCGATCATCGGCGGCACCGCCGGGCCGGTGGCCGACTCGAGCGACAACGAAAACAACCTGATCGCGACCAACGGGCCCGAAACGACGGCCGTCCCCACCAAAATCACCGTGGAAGGCGTGCTGATCCACGAATACACCAAAGTCGGCGAAGCGCACGTGGACTGCCTGCAGATCTGGGGCGCCAACGAACTGACGATCCAGGGCAACACCTTCGAGAAGTGCTCGGTGTTCGACATCTTCCTGCAGTCGCTGCCCAACGGCGACGCCGGCACCCCGAAAAACGTGACGATCCAGAACAACTACCTGGAAAAGACGATCGAAGGGTACTTCTCGATCTTCTTGCCCCACCACAACGAAGGCAACTCCGAGCACTACGAAAACATCGACATCCGCAACAACTCCGCGACCCAGGCGATCGTGGCCGACCCAAGGGCCACCTTCACGAACGTCAAGTTCGACGGCAACATCGCCCCCTCACTGCTGTTCTGGAACGAAGCCACCGAAGTCGACCAGGGCGTGCCCAGCGGCGCCGAAGCCGAATACAACGTGTGGTACGGCGGCGAAGCCAAAAAATACGGCACGCACGACCAGCTCGCCGCCGCCGGGTTCGCCAACGAAGCGACGATGAACCTCGAACTGACCGCGGGCGCTGCCGCGATCAAACACGGCGACCCCGCCAACTACCCCGCCACCGACATCAACGGCCATACCCGACCCAACCCCCCCGACGCCGGAGCCGCCCAGTACACCGGCTGAGTGCCGGTCGAACCAAGCGCGGCGCCCCTCTCTCCGCGTTAGGGGGGGCGCCGCCGCGGATGCGCCGGTGCAGCTCGCTCGCCCAGCGCTCATGCCCGACGTCCGGCACGCCGATCAATGACATAACTCGATGAATCGACGGAGGATGGACGCCGTGCCAGATGCCCCTCTACAGCATCGCCTCGACACGCGACCGCGGAGTTATGTATCGTTGCCGCGGGTGGTCGCACACGCGCAAACGTTTGCGACAGGGAGGTCCATCGGGCCAAGGAGGCCCCTGACGCACGGCCTGATGTTGGTCGTCGTCATGCTGGCGTGCGGGCTGTTCGCGCCCGGCGCTCGGGCGGTCGGTCACAAGCATTCCAAGCGATCTTCGTCCGCCGCCCGGCGCCACCATCGACGGCGAGACCACGCCTGCGGGCGTGCCCACCGGCGCCGCGCCACGAGGTCGGCGTCGTCCGGCCGTCGCCGGCGGCACCGGCCGTCGTGCTGCTGCGCCACCCGCCACCGGCGCAAGCTGAGCCGCTCCAAGCCCAAATCGCCGCAGACCCCCAATCCACTGCCCGCGCTCCTCTTCGCGCCCGGCTCAGGCTCCCCGCTGATGCCCAGCTCGCCGGTGAGCGTCGTGCCGGTCGCAAAGACGCCGCCCAGGATCAGCGGCACCGACGCCGTCGGCGACACCCTCGTCACCACCAACGGCACCTGGGAAAACAGCCCCACCGGCTACGAATACCAGTGGCAGGACTGCAACTCCTCCGGCAGCAGCTGCACCAGCATCACCGCCGCCACCACCAACACGCTCACGCTCACCGCCGCCGACGTCGAACACACGGTGCGCGTGATCGTCACCGCCACCAACGAAGGCGGCGCCACCGTCGCCGTCTCGACCCCCACGGCGCCGGTCGAAGAAACCGAAGAAGAACCGCCTCCGCCGCCGGTCGCGACGACGACGCCCACGATCAGCGGCACCGACACCGAAGGCGACACCCTCACCGCCACCAACGGCACCTGGGAAAACAGCCCCACCGGCTACGAATACCAGTGGCAGAAGTGCAACGCGGTGGGCGGCAGCTGCCTGGACATCGCCGGCGCCGCCACCGATGCGCACAAGCTCACCGCCACCGACGTCGGCCATAGGCTGCGCGTGGTCGTCACCGCCACCAACGAAGGCGGCGCCACCACCGCCACCTCGAACCCCACGGCGAAGGTCCAAAAAGCCGAAGCGGAACCGCCTCCGCCGCCGCCGGCGCCGGTCGTGAAGACACTGCCCACGGTCAGCGGCACCGACACCGAAGGCGACACCCTCACCGCCACCAACGGCACCTGGGAAAACGGCCCCACCGGCTACGAATACCAGTGGCGGGACTGCAACACCTCCGGCAGCGGCTGTACCAACATCGCCGGCGCCACCGCCAACACGCACAAGCTCACCGCCACCGACGTCGGCCACAGACTGCGCGTGATCGTCACCGCCACCAACGAAGGCGGCTCCACCCCGGCCACCTCAGCCGCAACCGCCACCGTCGCGAAAGCGCTGCCACCCAAGCCCAAAGACAAGGCAGCGCCCACGATCAGCGGCACCACGACCGAAGGCGACACCCTCACCGCCACCAACGGCACCTGGGAAAACAACCCCACCGGCTACAAATACCAGTGGCAGGACTGCAACGCGACGGGCGGCAACTGCCTGGACATCGCCGGAGCGATTACCAACTCGCACAAGCTCACCGCCGCCGACGTGGGAGACACGCTGCGCATCGTGGTGACGGCTGTCAACGAAGGCGGCCCCACCACCGCCACCTCAAACCCCACGGCGAAGATCCAAAAAGCCGAAGCAGAACCGCCTCCGCCGCCGCCGGCGCCGGTCGCGAAGACGCTGCCCACGGTCAGCGGCACCGACACCGAAGGCGACACCCTCACCGCCACCAACGGCACCTGGGAAAACGACCCCACCGGCTACGAATACCAGTGGCAGGACTGCAACTCCTCCGGCAGCGGCTGCGCCAACATCACCGCCGCCACCGCCGCCACACACAAGCTCACCGCCACCGACGTCGGCCACACACTGCGCGTGATCGTCACCGCCACCAACGAAGGCGGCTCCACCCCGGCCACCTCAGCCGCAACCGCCACCGTCGCGAAAGCGCTGCCACCCAAGCCCAAAGACAAGACAGCGCCCACAATCAGCGGCACCACGACCGAAGGCGACACCCTCACCGCCACCAACGGCACCTGGGAAAACAGCCCCACCGGCTACAAATACCAGTGGCAGGACTGCAACTCCTCCGGCAGCGGCTGCACCAACATCACCGCCGCCACCACCAACACGCACAAGCTCACCGCCGCCGACGCCGAACACACACTGCGCGTGATCGTCACCGCCACCAACGAAGGCGGCTCCACCGCCGCGACTTCCGCGCAGACAGCGGTTGTGGTTGAAGAACCGAAAGAAGAACCTACAGAAGAACCCACGGAAGAACCGAGCGGCGAAGCGCTGTTCATCTCCCCGTCCGGCAGCGACTCAAACGCCTGCAGCGAAGCGAAACCCTGCAAGACGATGAACAGGGCCTACGAAGTCGCGACCGCCGGCGAGACCGTGCGGCTGCTGGCGGGCAGCTACCCCGAACAGCGCCTCGAAGGCGACGGCTCCAAAACCTCAAGCTCCCACGTGGTCTTCGCCCCGGCCTCGGGCGCGAGCGTCAAATTCACCGGCGGGATCGTGACGGTTGCCTCGCACATCACGATCGAGAACATGACCGTCCAAGACGTCACGATCGGCAATATCGAAGCCGACCAGGGAAAGCCCAACCCCACCGACATCACGCTGCTGAACCTCACCGGGCGCAACTTCGAAATCGCCTCCGCGACCCACATCACCGTCGAAGGCGGCTCCTGGGGGCCGGCCAACGCCTGCGCCGAACCGTACGCCGGCAACAACAACGCGATCCGTCAGCCGATCCCCAGCCAGGCCCCGGAAGACATCGTGATCAACAAAACGATCATCCACAACGTGCAGTCGGACAGCTTCGTCAACTGCCACATCGAGGGCCTCGCGATCTTCGCCGGCAACCACGTGACGGTGAGCAACTCCAAGTTCTACGAAAATTCCGTTTACGACATCTTCATGCAGAGCAACTCGGGCGGCAATCCCGACAACATCACGCTCAAGAACAACTGGTTCGCTACCGCCGTCGACACGACCGGCATGAACGGAAAACCTGTCGGCTCCGGCGACGGCATCGCAGTCGGCAACGAGCTCTCCGAAAACGTCACGCTCGAAGGCAACCACTTCAACGACGTGCTGGACATGAACGACGCCGAAGACATCTCCAAATTCACCAACGTCCACGTCGTGGACAACGTGGGCATTCAGCCGTTCAGCGGCTACAACTGCGGGGGACTGAGCGGCATCGAATGGAGCAAGAACATCTGGCAGAACGACAGTTGCGCCGCCACCGACGTGGATCTCAACGGCGCGGCGCTGCCGTACGTGAACACCGCCAACAACTCCACGCTCAACTACACCCTCACCGGCAAGTACGCCAACTGGCCTGAAGAAACCAAAGAAGAATCCAAAAAAGAAGAAGAAAAAAACCCCGAAGAAGAAAAAAAAGAAGAAGGCAAAAAAGAAGAAACCGGCTCGGCGGGAACGCTGTACCTGTCGACGAGCGGATCGGACTCGGCGGCGTGCACGCAGAGCGCGCCATGCAAGACGCTCGCGCACGCCTACGCGCTCGCCAAAGCCGATGAAAAGGTGGTGCTCGCCGCGGGCACCTACACCGACAGCTCGCTGCCGCTGACCAGCGGCAAAACGACCTCAAACCCGGTCGTCTTCGAACCGGCGAGCGGCGCCGCCGTCAAATTCTCCAAAGAAGTCCGGGTCGAAGCGCACGGCGCCGAACTGAAGGGCTTCAAGTTCGAAAAGCCGCTGTACTTCGGGGAAAACGCCGAAGGCGACACCGCCCGCGGCAACGCGCTGCACAACTTCGAGATCATCTCCGGCGGCAGCAAAGCGCCGAAGAGCATCGCGATCATCGGCGGCACCGCCGGGCCCGTCGCCGACTCGAGCGACAACGAAAACAACCTGATCGCGACCAACGGGCCCGAAACGACGGCTGTCCCCACCAAAATCACCGTCGAAGGCGTGCTGATCCACGAATACACCAAAGTCGGCGAAGCGCACGTGGACTGCCTGCAGATCTGGGGCGCCAACGAACTGCTTATCCAGGACGACACCTTCAAGAAGTGCTCCGTGTTCGACATCTTCCTGCAGTCGCTCCCCAACGGCGACGCCGGCACCCCGAAAAACGTCACGATCCAGAACAACAACCTGGAAAAGACGATCGAAGGGTACTTCTCGATCTTCCTGCCCCACCACAACGAAGGCAACTCCGAGCACTACGAAAACATCGACATCCGCAACAACTCCGCGACCCAGGCGATCGTGGCCGACCCAAGGGCCACCTTCACGAACGTCAAGTTCGACGGCAACATCGCCCCCTCACTGCTGTTCTGGAACGAAGCCACCGAAGTCGACCAGGGCGTACCGAGCGGCGCCGAAGCCGAATACAACGTGTGGTACGGCGGCGAAGCCAAAAAATACGGCACGCACGACCAGCTCGCCGCCGCCGGGTTCGCCGCCGAAGCGACGCTCGACCTCGAACTGACCGCGGGCGCCGCCGCGATCAAACACGGCGACCCCAGCAACTACCCCGCCACCGACATCAACGGTAACGCCCGGCCCAGCCCGCCCGACGCCGGCGCCGCGCAGTACACCGGCTGAGCGCTCATCGCGAGGGGATGGGCCTCTCCAATGCGTTTCTTGATCATGGGCGTCTCCCCTCCCACGACGCGGGGCATGCTGCTGGTGCTCGCCCTGCTGGCGGCGCTCGCGGCGTTCGCACCCGCAGCGCGTGCATCGAGCCTTGGCGGACGCCCAACCGCCGCAGCCGCCCGGCGAGCGCATCGGCCACGGGCCGATGCCTGTCGACGGGAGCGCCGGCCGCACTCGAAGAGGCCGCGGGCGGCGTCCGGACGCCGGCGACGGTCGCACCACTGCAGGAGCCACGTACGCAAGCCGAAGGTCACCGCGCCCAGCCGGGTCCTGCCGGCGCCCGATCCATCGCCCGCCTTCACCCCGAGCACGAGCTCCCCGCCGGCGCCGAGCTCGCCGATCGCCGTTGCGCCGGTTGACGAACAACACGAAGAAGCACCCAAAAAAACCGAAGAAGATCCCAAAGAAGAACCGCGCGGCGAAGCGCTCTTCATCTCCCCGTCTGGCAGCGACTCGAATGCCTGCACCGAAGCCAAGCCCTGCCAGACGATGAACAGGGCCTACGAAGTCGCGGCGGCAGGCGACACCGTGCGGCTGCTGCCGGGCAGCTACCCCGAACAGCACCTGGAAGGCGACAGCTCCAAAACCTCCAGCTCGCACGTGGTGTTCGCCCCGGCCTCGGGCGCGAGCGTCAAATTCACGGGCGCGATCGTGACGGTCGCCTCGCACATCACGATCGAGAACATGACCGTCCAGGACGTCACGATCGGGAACGTCGAAGCCGACGAAAAAAAGCCCAACCCCACCGACATCACGCTGCTGAACCTCACAGGGCGCAACTTCGAAATCGCCTCCGCCACCCACATCACCGTCGAAGGCGGCTCCTGGGGGCCAGCCACCGCCTGTGCCGAAGCCTACACCGGCGTCTACGAAGGCGACAACAACGCGATCCGCCAGCCGACCAGCCAGGCCCCCGAAGACATCCTGATCAACGAAACGACCATCCACAACGTGCAGTCGGACAACTTCAACGAATGCCACATCGAGGGCCTCGCGATCTTCGCCGGCAACAATGTGACGGTGAGCAACTCAAAGTTCTACGAAAATTCCGTGTACGACATCTTCATGCAGAACAACTCGGGCGGCAACCCCGACAACGTCACGCTCGAGGGCAACTGGTTTGCCGCCGCCATCGACACCACCGGCCAGAACGGCGAACCCGCCGGCAACAGCGACGGCATCGCCGTCGGCAACGAGCTCTCCGAAAACCTCACGCTGGAAGACAACAACTTCAACGACATCCTAAATATGGAAGACGCCGGAGAAGGACCCACATTCCACAACGTCCGCGTGGTGGGCAACGTGGGGATCCTGCCCTACGAAAACTACCCCTGTCCGAGCAGCATCGAATGGAGCAAGAACATCTGGCAGAACGACAAATGCGCCTCGAGCGACATCGACCTCGAAGGCGCGGCGCTGCCGTACGTCAACACCGCCAACGACTCCACGCTCGACTACGAACTGACCGGCAAGTACGCCGACTGGCGCGCCTACGGCGTTATGAGGTAGTCCAGGTAGAGCGACATCAGCTCGTTGCCGGAGCTGATCGGCCCGAACGGATTTGAAGGCCCCGATGAGAACGGATTCGCGTCGGACGCGAGCACGCCCGGTTCGGGGTCGTAGGAGATTGCGGCGACGTCCGTCTGCCCACCGGTAATCAGACCAATCCAGTAGTTGCCGGCCGGGAGCTGAAGGTTGGGGCTGAAGGCCAGCGTCGCCATGCCGGCGCCGTCAGCACCCGCGAACGGGAAGATGTTGGTCGCGCCGAGCAGCGGACCAGGTGCCCCATTTGTGTCGCCGTACACGACGCCTTGGACCATCTCGGTACCCGCCTTGCCAGTGGGACCCAGCAGCACGTCCTCGAAGCCCACCCGGGCGGAGGTCGGCAGCGAATACCGATTCACCTGCTTCACGTTGGCGTTCAAAGCCGCGAGTGTGCTGCCGGGGTCGGGCTTGCCAAGCCACGCCTCGCAGGTCGGCGCTACGGGCGACGCGGCCGGCGAGTGGTAGATGAGCGGCGTCCCGAGGGCGACGCCGCCGAGGCGATAGGTGATCTGGTAGTCCCCCGCCTCTCCGGTGTAACAGCCCACGGTGGAGGACATGAAGCCGGCGGGGTCCGGCGGAGCGAGTGGATACTGCGTGCAGGTGGACTGCCCCGACGGCGTCGTGACGCACAGTTCCGTGGCCTCACCAGCCGGACTCTTGGTGGCCAACGCAGCGACGTACTTGTAGAGCGTCACGGGCCGCCCATCGAGCACCGTGTGCTGCACGAATCCCTCGACGGCGACGCAGTACGAGCTCGACACGGGCGGCAGCCCACCGCTTGCGCACCGGTAGTCGCTCGTCTCGCCAGAGCTCAGCGTCGGCGACGTGACGGCGCCGTTGTTAGTCGCGGTGTCGATCTCGCCGGCGTTGTCGGTGAGCAGCGTGCCGTCGCAACGGTCGGTCGTGGTCCAGTCGGTGCCGCGCACCGCGGCGGATGCATAGCTGCCCACGGTCCTGAAGTCGCCGTGGGAGTGGCCGTGGAGCCGACGCAGGACCGCTGGGCTGACCCTCTTGGCGGCGCTGGTGGTGACGCAAGACGTTCGCCGCGGGCCCCCGGCCAACGCCAGGTTGGCGAGGCCGGAGCGCTTCTGCGTGACCACGAATGCGCCCCGATCGAATTCACCGAACTGGGTCCCACCGCGGGTGGTGGCAGTCGTCAACAGCACCTTGCCGCTCGTCGTGTCGATCGTCGAGCCCACAGGGACGACCGTGCGACCAGCGATCCGCACCGCGATCGTCGACCGCGGCCGGCGCACACTGACGATGCCCGACACGCGCTGAACGACGACCGACCGCCCGAGGATGGGACCTGGCTCGCTCGCTGCGAGCGCCCGCGCCGGCAGGAGGGCGAAGCCCACCAGCAGCGCTACCAGGAGTCTCGTCACGAAGGTTCCACGGCGGTTGACCGAGCAGAACATACCGACCTCAACGGGGGCCGCTCCGGCGGCGATGACGGTGAGGGCACCGACCGGAGTCAATCCCTACCCCGGCAGGCGGTAAACCGTGAAGCCCTTCGACGGGTTGGTGCCCCCGACCGGGTTGGCAAGCATGCCAACCACGGCAGTTGAAGAGGCGCTGCCGCGCAAGTAGGCGCCCAGCAGCTGGTCGTAGTTGACGCCGAAGGTGGGGGTGCCCCAGCTTGCGAATTCGCGGGCGCCCACCACCGCCAGCGCGACGTGCTCGCTGCGCAGACGCGCGATCGCGGCCCGTTCTTCGGCGGGAGTGGCGATCAGGCCCGGGAGAATCGAGAGCTCGCGCAGCGCGGGGCGGCGGTCGGACATGAAGTAGAGACCACCGTCCACCGGAGCGGCCAGCACCCGCTGGTTGGGGGCTGTGTGCGTGTCGATCTGGCGCACCGCCGCCTGCAGCGCGGGCGCCGCTTCCGCGCTCGTGACGAACGTTCCGCGCGGGGTGTGCACGGCCGTGGTGTAGTGGGAGTACTGCCCGCCCAGCGCGTATGCGGCGAGACCAGCAGCTACTAGGCCGAGTGCACCCAGCACGGCGAGGCGTGCCTGCGGGCGGCGCTCGGCGATGCGGGTGTGGAGGATGCCCAGCAGCAGCACCAGCGGCGCGGCGAAATAGGGGGCGTAGGAGCCGTAGGTGGTGAAGGCGTTGTAGGCGCGCAGCCCCAGTCCCGCCGCCACCACGATCAGCGCGAGGTCGGCCGGCCACGTGCGGCCGAGCGGGGAGCTGCCGCGGCGCACGAGGCGCACGGCCGCCACCGCGGCGAGCGCGAAGCCCAGCGCCGGCAGCCAGCTCATGCCGAGCATCAGGTGTCGCAGTTCCTGTTCGATCGCGCTCCGCTCCCCAGGAAACAGCCCCCCCGCGCGCAGCGCGCCATCCACCAATCCAATAACCGCCAAGGCCGCCAGCAGCGGCCAGCAGGCGAAGAGACGTGCCGCGCCGCGGCGGCGGCGCCACAGCTCCACGCTCGCCACCAACGCCCCCAGCAGGCCGAGGTAGATCGCCGCGCGCGCGGCCAGAGCCACGATGCTGGCGGCGGTGAACGGCATCCAGCTCTGCTCTGTTTTCGCCCCAACCTGCACGAACTTCGTGGGCCACAGGTTTTCGCCGATCAGGTCGTGCATCCCGACGCGCATCGCAAACCAGCCGTACACGACCGCCGGGATCGCGAGCGCCGGCAGCGCCATCCTCCAGGCGGCGTTCAGCGCCGCGGCGCGGCCTTCGAAGCGCCAGCGGGCGATCGCAAACGCCGCCAGGGCGCCCACCGCCACGGCGGCGAATTCCGGCCGCGTCAGGCATACCAGTCCGGCGGCCGCCCCGGCCAGCACGAGCCGCTCGCGGGCTAGCGCGAGCAGCATCGCCAGCAGGCACAGCAGCCCGATCGTGCCCGAGTTGGTGTGCGGCAGCACGAAGTTGAAGGCGGTGCCCGAGAAGCCGATCGCCAGCAGTACGGCGCTCGCCAGCCCGGCGCTCAGCGGCGCCAGCCACTGCCGCGCAAGCGCGTAGAAGACGGCGACGATCGCGGCCGCCTGCAGCAGCCCGAACGCGAACGCGGTCGTGAAGCTGGTGCCGAACAGCTTGAAGCTCAGCGCCAGCGAGTAGAGGCCGAGCGGGCCGTAGTAGTAGCGCACATCCTGGTAGAGCACCGCGCCGTGCTTGATCAGGTCGGCGGTGCTCAGCTCCGCACCGGCGTCGATCTCCGGCACCCCCCACTTGCGCCACGTGAGCGCGGTGAGCGCCGCGAAGCAGAGCGCCAGCACCGCCAGCACCGGGCGGTCGCCGAGGCCGGTGGACTGCCACACTGCCCCGGGCCGCGTCGCGGGCACTGAAACTCGGTCGGGCTCTGTGCGGACGGTCCCGCCGGGAGTGGGAGGCGCCGCCGTCCCGGGGGACGCAGCGGGAGGGGCACCCGGTGGCGCGGAGGCCGGCGGACGCAGCAGCGCGATGTTCACGCCGGTGCGGGTCGAGTTACAAGCACGCCGACCAGCACCTCCAGCTGCGGGCGGGCGACGATCCACAACCCCACCGCGTAGGCGAGGCAGCCGACCACTCCCGCCACCGCCGCCTGCACCAGCTCACTCGCCGGCAGCGCGGCGCCGAGCGCCCAGCCCGCGCCGAACGCGAGCGCCGCGATCCCGAGGAAGCGCAGCGCATCCCGCGCCAGCTCGCCGAGGAGCGCGCCGGCGCCGGCGCGCCCGGCGGCGGCCACCAGCAGCGCCGCCGCCAGGCAGCTTGGCGCGATCCAGAAGGCGCCGACGGCGCCATCCACGCCAAACAGCGCGCTGCCGAGCGCGGTCACCGCCAGCTGCATGAGCACCAGCGGCACCGCCAGCGCACCCAGCAGGCGTGCGCGGCCGAGCGCCAGCAGGACAGGCATCAGGAAGTTGACGAGCAGCGCCGCCACCGTCCACGGCACCAGCAGCGCTGCGAACAGCTGCAGCGTGTGGGCCTCCGAGGCGGAGAGGCTGCGTGGCAGCACGCCGTGCACAAGCGTCGCACCGACCGCGATCAGCACGGCGAGCGCAGGCGCGGCGATCAGCATCGCGTAACGGAAGCCGCGCGGCACGGTGGCCGCGACGACCACCGACCCCTGCTGCGTGCGCGCCTCGCGGGTCATGTCGGGGATGCTCGACATCCCGAGCGCCATCCCGGTGCCGGCGACGAGGTAGCTGGCGAACAGGTAGGCGTAGGAGAGGACGGTCGTGCCGCCCGCCGCCGAGCTGCTGCCGAAGGCGAGCGTGATCACGAACAGCACGTTGAACGCCAGGTAGATCGCGGTGCGCCCCATCACCACGGCGCAGTCGCGTGCCAGCGTCGAGAGGCTCCACTTTGCACTCGAGACTCCCAGCCCACCGGAGCGCTGCACACCCACGAGCATCCAGGCGCTCGTCACAACCGACATAGTCAGCATCGACCAGCCGAGCGTCTGCACGCCCGTGTGGTCCATCAGCGCCACGAACGCGACCAGCCCGGACAGCGCGCCGGTCATGTAGCCGCCGGCGATCGTCGTGAAGCGGTCGCGGATCGCGAGCACGGTCGCGCCTCCAGCGGCCCACAGCTGCAGCACCATCGCGGCTCCCAGCACCGGCAGCGCCGCGGCCGTGATCGCCCGGCCGTGGGCGCTCAGCCCGGGGGCGATCAGCTGCGCGAGCTGACCGGCCAGCGGGATCGTCACCACCACCACTGGCAGCGCGATCAACCCGAGCGTCGCGGCGAAGCGGCGCACGCTCATCCGCGCCCCCGGTTCGACCAGCAGCGGCACCGAGGTCAGGCGCAGGCTCTGGCTGAACACGCCGAAGGTCGAGTACAGCGCGAACGCGACGAAGAAGCCGTCGGTGCGGGCGTTGGTGCCGAAGCGGCCGAGGTACAGCACCGCCTGGATCGCCGAGGCGGCTGCCATCGTGAAGGTCGCGATTGACATCGCCATGCCGGCGCGCGCTTTGCCGGCGCCCGCGCTCGCGGGCTCATTGGCGACGCGCGGGGGCGCCGTCGCTTCGGCGCCGAGTGTCAGCGTCTGTGTGCTCACACTCGAAAAACGCGCCGGCCGTGGCGTTTCTCGCGTCGACTCGCATCAACGGAGATCCAATCCGACCAGCCGGCCAAGGGCGAGACTGCAGGGCATCGAGTGCGCTAGCATAGGGACATACTCAAGGGACATTTGATGGTCCATAATCTCAGCAGTGGATTTGCAGGCCGCATCGATGCTGGTCGGAGGCCAGGATGGGCAACAAGTCCCGCGACTACGAGCGCACACACCCGCATATCAGCTTCTCGCTCGACCTGAGACACGCCACGCCGTCCCTGTGGACTCTCTTGGGAGAGGCCAAGTCCAAGGCGCAGCATGTGGCGAGGACTCTGCTTGCGCCCGACCGCGCCCACGAGCTGATGGTCGTCTACCTCACGAAGGGAGCCCTGGCGACAACTGCGATCGAGGGCAACACACTGTCAGAGGACGAGGCTCGCAAGGTCGTCGAGGAGAGATCCGAACTGCCTCCTTCCAGGGAGTACCTGGCGCAGGAGATCCGAAACGTGATCGCCGCCTACAACGTGATCAAGAACGAACTCCTGCAGAACCCCTCCATCAAGGTCTCGCCCGAACGCCTCGACCGCTACAACGCCATGATTCTCGACGGCCTTCCGGTCGAAGATGGTGTGGTGCCCGGCCAAACACGGCGCAGGGGCGTCGTGGTCGGCAACGTCTACAAAGCGCCTGACCATCAGGACTGCAAATACCTGCTGGAGCGGCTCTGCGAGTGGCTGAACGGTCCAGATTTCGAGGCGCCTCCCTCCAAGCCCGAGTACAGGGCGCCGCTGGCGATCCTCAAGGCGACGGTCGCCCATCTCTACCTCGCGTGGATACATCCCTACGGCGACGGCAATGGACGGACGGCCCGGCTCCTGGAGCTGGAGCTGCTGCTCGCGACGGGCTTTCCCCCACCCGTCACGCAGCTGCTGAGCAACCACTACAACGCCACGCGGACGGAGTACTACCGTCAGCTCAAGCGAGCGAGTGAGTCCGGCGACGTAATCGATTTCCTCACCTACGCCGCGCGGGGCTTTGTCGATGAACTCACCGAGCAGCTCGACATCATCTGGCGCTGGCAGTTCGACGACCGCTGGGAGCAATACGTCTACCAGCAATTTGGCGAGCTGCGTACGGAAACGAATCGCCGCCGCCTGCGACTCACGCTTGAGTTGTCAAAGCACCATCCCGAGCCGGTGGCTCGTATCGAAATCCCGGTCCTGGACCCTCGGCTCGCGCGCGCCTACGCGCAAAAGACCTCCAAGACGCTCACGAGGGACCTCAACGCAATCCGCGAAATGGACCTGATCGAACGAACGCCACACGGCTACCGGGCGCGAAAGGACATTATTCGCGGCTTCCAGCCCCAGCGCATCGATGGAGTCCTCGAGAAAGAGTCGATGTCGCTGGTCCAGCGCGAGCCCGCTCGCACAAGCATCGCCTCGGTGTAGTGTCGTAAGAACTCTCGTCAGCGCGGCGCGCCCGCTCAGAAGAGCTTGATGCTCGCGCTGGTGAACGAACTGGTGCTCGCGGTGTTGCCGAACACGTCCTTGATCGCGGAGTTGAGGACACCCGTCACCGCGGCCGGGCCGCCGGCCGTCAGATTGCCGCTCGTGTCGGCGATTTTCGTCACCGTGAGCTTCACCGATGCGCCGCTGACGGCCGCGCTCACGGTCACCAACGCCGCGGTGCCCCCGGTCTTGCTGTAGTGCGGGATGCTCCCGGTATCGCCCGCCGACCAGCTGCTTTTGCCGCTCAGGCCGCCGAGCGCGATCTGCGTAGCCGCCGTGCCGGTGCGGGTGTAGAGGATCCCGATGGCGCTGGGGATGCTTGAGGAGGCGATCGGATCGCTGAACACGAGCGTGATCGCGTCGCCCACCTGCGGCAGGCCGGCGGTGGTGCCCGGGGTCGTGTCGGTGATGCTCGTCAGCGTCGGTTTGGCGGTGTTGACCTTGACGGCTCCCGCCGCGGAGGTCCCCGAGTTGCCGGCGAGGTCGGGCACGGTGTACTCGTACTCGTAGCAGTGCCCCGTCGTGACCGTGGTGTCGCTGTAGGGCGAGGTCACACCCGCCGCGCCGATGTTCGCGTAGGCCGCATAGGTGCCGCAGGTGTCGGTCGCGGGGGTGTAGGTCGCCACTGCGCGTTTGAGCTGGCCTTTGGCCGCGTTCACGCCCGAGCCGGCGTCGGTCGCGCTGAAGGTGACGGCGACCGACCCGTTGGCGTCGGCCGGGACGCTGACTTTGGCCGCCGGCGCGGTTTTGTCGACCTTGACGGTGGTCGAGAGGCTGGCGACGTTGCCGACGCGATCGGTGCCGGTCAGCGTGTACAGGTAGCACCCTTCCGCCAGCCCGCTCTGGCTGGGGTTGCCGGTGATCGTGGTCGGCGTGCCGTAGCCGCTGCAGGCGTTGGCTGCAAGTTTGCCCGTCGCGCGCGTCAGCACGGAGGAGGCGAGGCCCGAGCCGGTGTCGGCGCTGTATTCGGTGCGTGTCCCGATCGCGAAGCCGCCACTCGTATTGAAGCTGGAGGAGCCCGCGGCGCCGGCGACCGTGCCGTTGACGCTCAGTGCGCCGCCCGTCGGCGCGCTGGTGTCGGACACGAGGTTGTACGTCGCGTTGCCCGAATTGGCGCCCGCGTTGTTGGCCGCCGACACGGTCGGCGCGCTCGCCGGCTGCGTGGCGCTCGTCCCGAACGCGTACACCACCTGCCCGCCGGTCTGCGTTCCGGTGAAGCCGTTGCCCGCCAGCGAGCTGAACGTGTACCCGAGGATGCCCGTGTCGGCGTCGGTGGAGGTCGCGGTCACCGCGAACGCGCCGCCGCTCGCCGGACGGAAGTACAGCGTGTTGGTGGTGGCGTTGTGGTAGGTGTTGCCCGACAGGCCGCTGAACGCCAGCGCCGGCGTGCTCGGCGGGGTTGTGTCGACCTTCACCGTGGTGGTGACGCTCGCGGAGTTGCCGGCGTTGTCGGTGCCGGTCAGCGTGTAGCGGTAGCAGCCGCTCGGCTCGATCTGCGCCGGACTGCCGGCGATCGTGCTCGACGTCCCGAACGTCCCGCACGTGTTGCCCGCGAGCGTGGCGGAGGCCATCGTCAGCGTGCTCGAGGCGAGGCCCGACTGCGTCTTGGTTTTTTCCTCGGTGTAGTCGGTGCGTTCGATCGTGAAGCCGCCCGAGGTGTTGTAGCTGGAGCTGCCGCCTTCGCTGGCCGCGGTGCCGTTGACCTTCAGCGCGCCACCGCTGGGCGGCGTGGTGTCGGGCGGGGGCGGCGGTTCAGACGGCGGTTCGGGCGCTTCTTCGCCGCCGTAGGAGTAGAAGTGCTGGAAGATCGTCGCAGCGCTCAGCGGCTGGTTGTAGATCGCCAGATACTGCAGGTCGCCGGCGCCGAACAGCGCGCTGCCGTCCCGCGACATCAGATACAGCGTCGAGTTGGCGAACGGACCCTGGTTGGTTTCGACGCCTTCCTGCTGGAAGCTCACCGGAACGCCGTCGACGTATGGGGTGATCTCGCTGCCCGCCGGCGCCGTGGTGTTGAGCACGAACGCGTAGTGGTGCCACACGCCGGCACTCGGGCGCTGGAAGTAGACGCTGTTGCGGTCTTCGGGCGGGCCGACCGCGACGCCGAACGTGCCGCCGAACTGCGAGGCGTTCGGGTCGACGAGGAAGCCGCCGCTGTTGGCGTTGAAGTTCGGGGTGAACTCCATCGCCAGCGAGTCGTTGTTGGCGTACGCGCTCCACTTCAGCCAGAACTCCACCGTCACCTGGCTGGTGCCCGACAGGTTCAGCGGGATCGCGCCGGAGTCGCTGGAGCCGTTGAAGCCGATCGACGTCCCCGAGTCTTCGCGTACGGCGCCCGGCAGCCCGAAGGCGCCGCCGCTGATCGTGCCGCTGCTGGAGCCCACGCTGTCGTGGATCGCCGGTCCAGCGGATTCGCCGAGCTTGTAGAAGTCGATCACGCCGGGGGTGCGTTCGATCGTCGAGGAGTAGCTGGTGGGAGCGTGTTCGAGCGCCGGGACGACGATCGTCGTGCGCGTGCTGAGGCCGTGGTCGTCGGTCACTTCGACGCCCACCGTATGCGCCCCCACCGTCGCGAACGAGGTGGTGATCGTCGGCGTAGTGCCGGTGCTGGTTGCGTAGGTCCCCTTGCCTTCGAGGTCCCACTTGTAGCCGGTGATTGTGCCCTGGTCGGTCGAACCCGCGGCGCTGAGCGTCACGGTCTGACCGGTCAGCGCCGGGTTGGGGCTCGCCGTCAGCTTTGCGACCGGCGGGAAGTTGCCGACTTCGATCTTGTGGGTGACGCTTTCGGAGGCGCCCTTGGAGTCGGTCACGCGCAGCGAGACTTCGTAGGTGCCCGGCGCGGCGAAGCTGGTCGTGGTCGCGGGGTTGGAGCCCGAGTCGGTTTCGTAGTGGCCGTTGCCGTTCAGCGCCCATTGATAGTCGACGATGTTCGCGTCGGGATCGGTCGAGCCGCTCGCGTTGAGCGTCACGTTTTCACCTGCCCGCACCAGGCTCGGCGAGACCGTGAAGGCGGGATGCGGCGGTTCGGCGGTGCCTTCGGAGCTGAAGTGCTGGAAGGCCGTGCCGGCACTCAACGGCTGGTTGTAGATCGCGAGGTCCTGCAGGTCGCCAGCGCCGAACAGCGCGTTGCCGTCGCGGGACATCAGGTACAGCGTCGAGTTGGCGAACGCGCCCGCGCCGCTGCCGTTGCTGCCGATCTGGTAGCTCACCGGCTGGCCGTCCACGTAGGGCGCAATCTCGCTGCCCGCCGCCGCCGCGCTGTTTAACACGAGCACATAGTGGTGCCACACGCCGGCGCTCGGGCGTTCGAAGAAGACGCTGTAGCGGTTTTCGCTGGACCCCAGCGCCACGCCGAAGGTGCCGCCGAACTGCGGCGCGTTGGGATCGACGAGGAAGCCGCCTTCGTGTTCGTTGAAGTTGGGGGTAAACTCCATCGCCAGCGAGTCGTTGTTGGCGTAAGCGTTCCACTTCAGCCAGAACTCCACCGTCACCTGGCTGGTGTTCGACAGGTTCAGCGGGATCGCGCCGGAGTCGCTGGAGCCGTTGAAGCCGATCGCGGTGCTCGGGTCGCCCTTCACCGCGCCCGCCAGCCCGAAGGTGCCGCCGCCGATCGTGCCGCTGCTCGAGCCCACGCTGTCGTGGATCGTCGGGCCGGCCGCTTCGGTGAGCTTGTAGTAGTGGGTCAAGCCCGGCGTGTTCAATACCGTCGGGCTATAGCCGCTGGTGCCCTGTTCGAGCACCTTCACGGGGATCGTGGTCTTCGAGGTCAGCCCTTCGTTGTCGGTCAGTTCCAAGCCCACGTTGTGGACCCCGGCGGTATTGAAGTAGCTCGACACCGTCGGCGTGGTGCCGGTGTTGGTTTCGTAGGTGCCCTTGCCTTCGAGGTCCCACTTGTAGTCGGTGATCGTGCCCTGGTCGGTCGAGCCGGAGGCGTTGAGGGTCACCTTCTGGCCGGTCAGCGGCGCGCTCGGCGAGACCGCGACGTGGGCGACCGGCGGGAAGCTGCCGACCTTGACTTCCTGGGTGGTGTAGCTCCAGCCACCGTTTGAGTCGGTCACGCGCAGGCCGACTTTGACGGTCTGTTCGCTGGAGTAGGAGGTGGTGACGGTCGGCGTGGTGGTCGTCGTTTCGTATTTGCCGGTGCCCTTCAGGTCCCATTCGTACTTGGCGATCGAGCCCTTGCTGTAGCTCGATTCGCCCGCGTTGAACGTCACGGTCTGGCCGGGGCGCACGGGGTTGGGGGTGGCCTTGAACGCCGCCTTGGGGCGGGGGTCGGTGCCGTTGGCGTCGTGGTGTTCGACGATCGTTTCTTCGCTGAGGTCGCCGCTGTAGATCGCGAGGTCCTGCAGGTAGCCGCTGCCGAACAGCGAGCTGGCATCGCGCGACATCAGGTACAGCGTGGAGTTGGCGAACGGCCCGCCGCCGGTGCCTTTGCCTTCCTGCTGGAAGCCCACCTGCTGGCCGTCCACATAAGGGGTGATCTCGCTGGCAGCGGGCGCGGTCGTGTCGAGCACGAAGGCATAGTGGTGCCACACGCCCGCGCTCGGGCGCTGGAGGTAGACGCTGTTGCGTGATTCGCCATCGCTGATCCCGACCGCGAAGGTCCCGCCGAACTGCTCGGCGTTCGGGTCGACGATGAAGCCACCGGCGTTGTTGTTGTAGTTCGGCGTGAGCTCCATCGCGAGGTTGTCGCCATTGCCGTAGGTGTTCCACTTCATCCAGAATTCGACGGTGATCGCTTTCTGGCTGGAGAGGTTGAGGGGGATTTCGCCGGAGCTGCCTAGATCGCCCTCCTGCGGGTCGTCGGCGCCGCCGAAGTTCACGGAGGTGGCGGGGTCGCCATTGATCGCGCCCGGCGCGCCGAAGATGACGTCGTCGAGCTCGCCGGGGGCGCCGCCCTTGAGATCTGCGACCGTCGAGCCGCCCGCTTCGCCCATCGGGTAGAAGTGCAGCAGGCTCGGCGTCGAGAGGATCGCTTCCTCGTAGTTGCTGACGCCGATCGTGACCACCTTCTCCGTCAGCGTCGTGGTGGCGATATTGCCGGCCGCGTCACTCTCCCTCACCCCGACCATGTGTTCGCCCGCGCTGGCGAAGCTGGTCGTGATAGTCGGGCTCGAGCCGGTGTCGGTTTCGTATTTGCCGCTGCCGTTCAGGTCCCACTTGTAGTCGGTGATCGGGCCGCTCACGTCGGTCGAGCCGGACGCGTCGAACGTTGCTTTCTGGCCGATCGACGCCGGGTTCGGCGAGGCCGCGAGCGCGGGGGTGATCGAGTTCACCACCGTGACGGTGCGACTGGTCGTTTCTTCCTGGCCGTCGCTGTCGATCACCTTGAGGATCACTTCGTGGGCGCCCGCTTCGGTGAAGGTGTGCGTGACCGTCGGCGTGGTGCCGGTTTCGACCGTGAAGCCTTTGCCTTCGAAGTTCCAGTAGTAGTGGGAGATCGTTGCGTCCGGGTCGGTGCTCGCGGAGGCGTTGAATTCGATCGGTTCGCCGATCAGCGCCTTCTTCGGCGTGGCGGTGAACTGCGGCCACGGCGGCTTCGGCGCGCCGGACGATTCGAGCACGAGATTCGACTCGGGCGTGGCCGGCTGCGCCCCCATTTCCGCGAGGATGTTGTACGTCGCCTGGTCGATCGAGCTGTCGACGTCGAGTCCGTAGGACCACTGCATCGTGCCCGAGGCGAACACGTACGCCCCGCTTTTGGCGCGATACTCGGTCGCGCTGACGAAGCTCGACTGCCCCGGCGGCGGCGTCGCCGCGCGTTCGCGACCGGCATCCTGCAGCCACGTGGTGGTGGCGGAGCTGGTGTTGGTGAGGCTCAGGCGCTTGACGCCTTCGGGCTCGACTTCGGCCGCGTGCGCGTACACCGGGCTTTCAGCGCTCGGCACCGCGTCCCACTCCCAGCCGACGATGTCTTTGTCGATCGTCACCTGGGAGTTGCTCGGAATGCCGGCGTTGCGCCACACGCGGTTGCCCTCGTATTCGCCGTTGGCGTTGGTGGAGGGAACCGAGAGGCCCCAGTCTTCGCCCTCGTTGTCGCCGACGTACAGCGAGCCGAACAGCTCGTTCTCGGGTTCGTTCACGCCCACGCGCCCTTCCGGTGGAGCGCCGGGGGTGCCGGCCGGGGCGCCGGGGTCGCGCCGGGTGGTCGTCGCGAACTGTGGCAGGAATTCCCCGTGCGGGCCGATCGAGGCGGGGTCGTTCGGCGAGGGGCCGGATTCGCCGCCCTGAATCGTCTTGTAACATACAAGCGTGCGGTAGTTGTTTTCAAAGCGCGTCTGCCAGTAGGCCGTGTTGGAGCTGAACGAGGCGACGCTGACGCCGTGTTCGCGCGCCGCGATCATGTTGTGGAAGGCGGCGTAGGACCAATACTCGCTGTGGCCGGAGATCAGGTCGACCTTGTGGTCGAGCAGCGATTCCGGGTTGGTGGCCAGCTGGACGTCGTCGGTGTAGGTGACGTTGTAGCCCTGCTCCTCCAGCCACTGCACCATGTGGTAGTCGGGCCCGAAGAACTTGTTGCGTTCTTCTTCGCCTTCGGCGAGCGGCCGTTCGAAGGAGACCTTGACCGCCCGTTCTTCGCCGGAGATCGTGTCGCCGAGGCCGCAGGCGTCGAAGTACAGCGACTTGCAGCCCCACGTGTTGTACGCCTCGTAGGTGGAGATCGGCAGGACGAAGAGGACTTCCGAGGCCCGTTCTTCGCGCACCGTGAAGGTCACCATGTTCTGGACGCCGCCGTCGGCGAGGTCCGTGAAGACCGCCTCGTAGATCCCCGACACCGGCAACGAGCTGCCGGGGATCGTGTAGGTGACCCCCCAGTTGGAGCAGCTCAGTTCCCCGGTTTCGGCGTTCATCGGGTTGCACGTGAGGCTGTTGTTGACTTTGACTTTGGTCGCCCCCGCAGCGGGGATCAGGCGCGCGCCCTTGTTGCCGTACCAGCCGATCCGGTAGACGTTGATGTTGACGCTCGTGGCCGGGAACGAGGAGGCGCTCGTGCCGATCTTCAGCTGCACGTTTTCGCCGCGGTTGTAGCTCGTCTGCGTGGTGAAGCCGCCGATCGTTTCGCTGTAGTTGCTCAGGCGGTTGGCTTCGGTGCCTTCGCCCATGCAGTTGTTCTCGTTGACGATCGGGTTGGCGTTCGGGCACGACACTTCCGCCGCCTGGGCGCTCGCCGGGCCGCCGGCCAGCATCAGGGCAAAGGCGGCCGCCAGGGCGACGAGCAGGCTACGCATGGGCATCGCTATAGATACGCACGAGCCTCCCACCGGCTTTTACGGCCGCTTCACAACTGTCGCAGCCCGTGCCGCGTTCCTCTTGGGTGATCGGAGCATCCGCCCCCAACGCCCATCTGAGACGACGCCCCTCACGCGGTGTCGGCCGCGCCCTGGCGGTGGCCGGCTGCGCCATCGGTGTGGCGGTTGCCGTGGCGCTAGTGGTGGGGGGCGCCTCGACGAGCACCACACCCCCGGTGCCCGGCCACTCCCACGTGCTGTACGTGTCAGCGCAGGGGCAGGACGGCGCCGGCTGCGGCAAAGCGCAATCGCCCTGCGCATCCTTCGAAGCGGCCTATCGCGCCGCGGCGCCAGGCGACGTCGTGCTGGTGCAGAGCGGCGACTACCCCGAACAGACGATCAACGGCGACCCCACCAAGACAGCTGCGGCACACGTGATCTTCAAGCCGGCGCCCGGAGCCGCGGTGAACGTGACGGGGCCGATCTACATCTACGCCTCGCACCTCACGCTGCAGGACATGCGCGTCGGGGAAATGACGATCGGCAACTACGACCAGACTCCGGGGCGCCCCAACGCGACCGGCGTGACGCTGCGCGACGTCGTGGGCCGCGACTTCGAGATCGACTCCGCCACCGACGTGCGGATCATCGGCGGCGGCTGGGGGCCCGACAGCGCCTGCGGCGGACCGTACGGCGGGGACAACAACAGCATCCGCGACGTCACCGGGGTGGTGCCAAGCCACATCCTGATCGAAAGCGTGAGCATTCACGACGTGCAGTCGTACAACCTCGTGCAGTGCCACATCGAGGGGCTGGCGATCTTCGCCGGGCGGGACGTGACCGTGAGCCATTCGCTGTTCTACGGCAATTCGGTGTACGACGTGTTCGTGCAGGCCAACAGCGGACCGATCTCCGACCTCACGTTCAGAGGCAACTGGATGGCGATGCCGGTCGGCCTCGACGGGGTCGAGAACGGCACCGTGATCGGCTTTTCCGCGATCACCTCAAATGTGCTGGTGGAAGACAACCATTTCAACTACATCATCTCGCTGGACGACGATGGGCTGAACCCGGTCTACTCCAACTTCAAGCTGGTTGGCAACGTCGGCGTGCTTCCGTACCTTGGCTGCACGCTGAGGGGGATCGTCTGGACCCACAACGTCTGGAAGAACGGCGCCTGTTCGGCGAGCGACATCAGCCTGCACGGCAGGCCGCTCCCGTACCGCAATCCCGCCAACGGCGCGGCGCTTGACTACACGCTGACGCGGCACTTCTGAGATCAGGCGAGCGCGAGCGCGAGCAGCTCGTCGTGGCGGGCCCGCCAGGAGCTCCGCTCGATGAACGCCAGGCGCTCGGATTCGCCGGCACGGCCGCTGGCGAGCGCGGCGCGCACCGCCCGCGGGTAGTCGCCCCCGGCAGGGTTCACCAACTCGACGCTTGGGTGCACGCCGCGCACCGGCGGCAGGTCGCTCGCGACCACGGGCAGTCCCGCGGCCAGGTACTCGTACAGCTTCAGCGGGCTCATCGCCCGCGTCAGTGGCAACTCGCGGTGCACGAGCAGCCCGAGGTCGGCGGCACGCACCAGCTCGATCAGCTCGGGGCGCTCGAGCGGGGGGTGGATCTCGACGTTGGGCTCCGCGCGCAGCGGGGCGAGATGGTCGGGCGCGAGCAGCGGGCCGACGAGCACGACCCTTGCCTCGGGCAGCTGCCGGGCGATCGCAAGCAGCGCAGGAACGTCGAGACGTGAGTCGAGGCTGCCCGTGTAGAGGAGCAGCGGGCGGTGCGGCTCTTGCGCCCAACCCTGGGACGATCCCTGGCCTTCGTGCGGCTCTTGCGCCCAACCCGGGGACGATCCCTGGCCTTCGTGCGGCTCTTGTGCCCACGCCGGCGTGGAGCCTGGCGCCCCGCGCCACTCGGCCGGATCGATGCCGTTGGGCACCACGGCGCTCGGGCCGGTGGGCGCGATCCGCTCGAGCGCGGTGCTCGATACCGCACAGACGCGCCGCCCCCGCGCGCGCAGGCGCGCAAAGCTCTCCGCGTAGGCCGGCCACCAGCGGCGATGCGGCTCGTAGGCGAGCCAGTCGTCGGTCGCGAAGAACGTGACCGGGCCGGCCCAGGCGAACTCGGCGAAGCCGGCGAGCAGCGGGTTGGCGACGATCACCGCCGGCTTGCGCAGGCCCATGTGCCGCGCCTCCCGCTGCAGCGCACGGTCGAGGGCGGCACAGGCCCGCCGCGCCCCGTCGATCGAGGTCGGGTAGTCGCGGCGCAGGCGCATCGGACGCAGTAGCCGCGCGGAACTGCTCCCGGGAAATGTCGCCTCCCTGCCCGCAGCTCGTATCTGGCAGTCGCGCAGCAGCCTCGCGGGGAGGCTGCGCATCAGGTCGCACACCAGCAGGCGCTCGACGCGCTCATGCACGAGCAGCCCGCGCGCGAGCCGATCCTCGGTGCCAAACCAGCCGCGGTCGGCGGCGGCCTGCCAGCTCAGGTAGGAGAAGCAGAAGACCACATCCCCGCGCGCGGCGGTCGGCGCATCGGCGGCGGCGGCCGCGGCGCTCCGCGGGTCGCGGTCAGGCCCGATCTGCAGTGCGGCGGGGGACATCTCTGAAGCTACGACTGGGCCGGCGTCGTGCTTGCGCCGTCGCACAAGCAGGGGAGCAGGGAGCACGTTTCTTGGGAGACCCGCATGTCGCGCGACTCCTTCAACGAGGCAACGATCAGCGGCGTGCGCTGGGTGATGCTCGGCCGCGCGGTGAGCGAAACGCTGGCGCTCGTCTGCATCGTGGTGCTCGCCAGGCTTGTGTCCCCCGCGGACTTCGGCCACGCTGCCGTGGCGCTGATCTTCGTCCCGCTGGCGGGCATCCTCACGTTTGAGGGGTTTGCCTCCGCGCTGGTGCAGCGCGAGACGATCGAGGAGAGCCACCGCCAGGTCGCCACGCTGATGAGCCTGATGGGGGGCGCGATCCTGACGCTGCTCGTGCTGGCGCTGGTTCCGATCGTGTGGCGGCCGATCTTCGGCGCGCAGACCGCTGACCTGATCGCGCTGGTGTCGCCGGTCTTCCTGATCGCCTCGCTGGGCACCGTCTCGCGCGCGATGCTGTGGCGCCGTTTGGACTTCCGGCGGATGAGCCTGATCGAAGTCACGGCGACGACGGTTGGCAACCTGGTGCCGGTGGGTCTCGCCCTCGCCGGGTTGGGAGCGACGGCTATCGTGGTGGGGGCGCTCGCGCAGATGCTGCTCACCTCGGTGCTGCTGTTCGCGGCCGCACCATCGCCACTGCCCCGCTGGCACTGGCGCTCGCAGCAGGAGATCGGCGGCTTCGGGATCGCCGCAGCGCTCGCGGGGTTGGTGGACGTGATGTTCCGCAACGCCGACTACGCGATCCTCGCCGCGCAGCTGCCGGCGGCGCAGGTGGGCATCTACTGGCGCTCGTTCAACCTCGGCGTGGTGTACCAGGACAAGTTGAGCAGCGTGATGATGCAGCTGGCGTTCCCGGTGTACTCCCGCACCGAGAGCCGCGAGGAGCTGCGCGCGCTGCACGAGCGCGCCAGCCGCGTGCACGCCGCCGTGATCTTTCCGCTGCTCGCGTCGCTGATCGTGCTCGGGCCACTGCTGATCCCGTTCGTGCTCGGCCCCGCGTGGACGCCAGCGGTGCGCCCGGCGCAGATCCTGGCGCTGGCGGGAATGGTCGCCGCGATCCTCACCGGCTACCCGCAGGTGATGCTCGCCGTGGGGCGCCCGCGGGCGCTGCTCAACTTCAACCTCGTGATGCTCGGGGTGTACGCCGGCGCCGTCGCGCTCGTCGCCCATCGCGGTTTGGTGGGCGTCGCGATCACGGTGGTCGTCGTCTACATGGGGATCCTCGCGGGTGTGTACCGCTTCCTGCTGCAGCGCTACATCGGGATCTCGGCGCTGCGGCTGATCCCTGAGCTCGGGCCGGCGGTCGCCGGGTGCCTGGCGCTGGCCGCCGTCGGCGAGCCGCTGCGCCACCTGCTCGAACCGCAGATGGCCCCGTTCTTCGTGCTGGCGATCACTGGTGGGGCAGGGATCCTCGCCTACTGCCTCGCGCTGCGACTCGTGTCCAAGGCGACATGGGACGACCTGCGCACGCTGTCGGCCCGCGTGTTCGCGCCACTGCCGCGAGGGCTCACGCGCCGGGCAGCCGACGAACGACCCGCCCCGGCGCCCCAGCCACAACGCACCGCGGCGGCACATCCTCGCGGATGACGGAGTTGGCGCCCACCACCGCGCCGCGCCCCACTGTTACGCCGGGCAGCAGCACGACGTTCTGACCCAGCCAGGCGTCGTCTTCGACGACCACTGCGCGCAGGTCCTCGAGCGGTTGGTCGAGGATCGGCACCTCGGCCTGTTGGAAGCCGTGGCGGTGATCGGCGATGTACACGTTGCGCGCGAACAGCACGCCGCGCCCGATGCTCACGCGCACCGCGGCTGAGAGCACGCAGTAGCCGGCGATCGAGGTGCGGTCGCCGATCTCGATGCGCCCGCCGGCGCCGCCGAGCTCGTGAGTAAGACCGGCCTCGTCGAGCTCGTGCGTGAGCAGCCAGCAGCCGGGGCCGAGGTATACGTGGTTGCCGATCGAGATCCGCTCGGCGCCGTGCAGCTGGGTGGGCAGCGAGATACGGCTGCGCGGGCCGAAGCTCGCAAACGACGAGCGCATCGCCAGCGAGAAGGCGCGATCGCGCGCATCCCGGTAGAGGGTGTGCATCCTCGCTGCGTTCATCGGAAGGGGGGCCGCGCGAAGCCGGTGAGCACCGCGAGCGCGTGGCGCTCCGCGACGAGCCGCTCGTGGGGAGCGCGCCGGGAGCGTCGAGGCCGTAGGTCGAGACCGCCCGCGGCGAAGCCGAGCATCCGCACACCATGGCGCAGGGCCAGACCGGCGCGGATCGCGGTGGCACGCGCGCGGGCGTAGTGCTTGCGCGCGAACAGCAGCTTGGCGTAGCTCAGCTGCGCGACCAGCTCGGGGCGGGCGGTGGGCGTGTTGTGGTGGGTGACGACCATCCGCGGCAGGTGGCGAACATCCCAACCGGCGGCGCGCGCTCGATAGCACCAGTCGGTCTCCTCGGAGTAGAGGAAGAAGCGCTCGTCGAGACCGCCGATCGTCGCGACGACCTCGGCACGCGCGATCAGGAAAGCGCCCACCAACCAGTCGACCGAGCGCTCTTCGCGGTAGCGCGCGGGCACGCGCTCCTCCTCGCTGAAGCGCCCGCGGGTGAGCGCAGAGAGGGCTCCCCCGCGAGTAAGCGCAAGCGCCTCGCCGAGCGAGCGCAGCGGCGAGGGGTAGCGCCTGATCGAGAGCTGGAGCTCGGCGTCGGCGCCCTGTTGGATCACGCTCGCGATCCCCACCCGCGGACGCGCATCGAGGGCGGCGAGCAGCTGCGCGAACGTGCCAGAGGCGATCTCCACGTCGGGGTTGAGCAGCAGAACGTAGCGACCGTGCGCGAGCGGCAGCGCCACGTTGTTGGCGGCGGCGAAGCCGATGTTGGCGCAGCGCAGCACCTGTACGTCGGGAAAGCGGCGTTCGATCGCGGCGGGCGTGTCATCGGTGGAGCCGCTGTCCACCACCAGCCACTGTGCCTCGACGCCATCGGCAGCGGCGCGCGCTGAGGCGAGCGTGGCCAGCGCCAGCTCGGTGCGATCGTGGGTGACGACGATCACGCTGAGGTCGGGGGGGGTGGCGGTGGCGGTCATGGGGCGTTCTTCCCCCACCAACCCATCGGGGTTGTATATGTACTTTTTTGACCCCAACCCTTCATTTTGTAAAGCGGTGGGTGTAAAGTGGTGGGGAGTCATAAAGCGGTGGGGAGTCAATTGGATGGCTTGTTTTGGGGCCGAACCCTTCATTTTGTGAAGTGGTAGGGGCGCTTGGTGGTGTATCGGTTTGGGGGTATAACCACCGACTGGACCTGTGGGCAGCGACCAGATGACAGCTATGAGAGGTCCAGTAGCTGGTTGGTGTGCCCAATGCACTTATATATGGATACGGCGTCCCGCCGGGCCTGCGAGTCCCGACCAAACCGAGACACCACTGGGCGCTTTGAAAGACATTCCCACCCCCGTGGATCTCCCATTGAGTCGAGTCGGAGCACCTGGCAGCGTCGAGGCCCGCGACGACGGTCATGAGGCCTGCCCGACGCGCGTGGGAGCAACGGCCCGCCACACCCGCGAGCGCAGCTCCCGCCGCACGAAGCGGCGCAGCGCCGGATCCTCGACCCGGGCGGTGCCGTCGACGGCGGCGCGCAGATAGCCGTAGAGGAACGCTCCACCGCCGATGCCCACCGGTCGGGCGCGCCCGACCTTCACCGCGCGGGCCGCAACCCACGGGAGGCTCTGATGGGCGATGTAGGCGCACGCGCCGTGGCGTGCGCGACCGCGGAGCACACCGTCGCGGGTGGCGAACGGGCGATGGTGGATGGCGACGGGGTCGGGGAACGAGCAGGTGGAGAAGCCGTGCATGCGCGCATAGGTTTCGTCGATCGTGTCCCACCCCAGGCGCGGCTGCAGGCCGCCGATCGCGCGGAAGCAGGGCAGCGAGTAGAGCTTCACCGCTCCGTGCACATGGTGGGGTGGGATCGGGATGATTCCACGCGCCCCCTCCGGGCCCTCCTCGAGCTGGCCGCAGGCGATCCCGAGCATCGGATCGGCGGCGAAGCGCTCCAGCAGCACGGCATACCACTCCGGTGGTAGCTCCACGTCGCCGTCGAGCTTGGCGACGTGCGTGAACGAGCCAAGATCCACGCCCTGCAGGCCATCGTTGGACAAGCCCCGGTCCAGGCGCTGGCCTTCGGACAAGCCCGAATACACGCCCTGCAGGCCATCGTTGGACAAACCCCGGTCCAGGCGCTGGCCTTCGGACAAGCCCGAATACACGCCCTGCAGGCCATCGTTGGACAAACCCCGGTCCAGGCGCTGGCCTTCGCACAAGCCCGAATACACACTCTGCAGGCCATCGTTGAACGCGCGAATCTCGTTGGCGAGCGCCAGCCGATCCTCGCCGTCCGGGGCAACCGGCGCCCGCAGAGCAGTGAGGAAGTCGAGCTCCTTCTCCAGCTCGCACAGACGCTCGAAGGTGCCGTCGGTGGAGGCGTCGTCGACGACGATCCACCTGTCCGGCGGGCGCTGCTGGGCAGCGAGCGCACGGGCAACGCGCTCGATGTGCGGCGCCTCGTTGTGCACCGGCGAGACGACCAGCAGCCTCTGTGACATCACATACCGGAAAACGTGTGGCGGCGGGGTGAACTTGTGGCACAAGCCCATTCCGGGTCCGCTCGTTCATTCACGGTATGTGCGGAATCTGCGGCATCGCGATGCGACACGGCGCTGCGCCGACGCTCGAGGAGGAGCGCCTGCGCGCGATGACCGACGCGATCGTCCATCGCGGCCCCGACGAGCGCGGCACCCACCGCGAGCACGGGGTGGCGCTGGGGATGCGGCGCCTGAGCATCATCGACGTGCAGGGCAGCCACCAGCCGATCACCAACGAGAACCACACGGTGAGGGCGGTGTTCAACGGTGAGATCTACAACTACCGCGAGCTGCGCGAGCGACTGCGCCGCGGCGGGCACCACCTGGACACCGAGGGCGACGGTGAGACGATCGTGCACCTGTACGAGGAGCACGGCGTCGACTTCGCGCGGCACCTCGAGGGCATCTTCGCGATCGCGCTGTGGGACGCGCCGCGGCGGCGGCTGGTGCTGGCGCGCGACCAGCTGGGGGTGAAGCCGCTCTACTACTCGCTCGGCCCGCAGGGCCTGGCGTTCGCCTCGGAGGTGAAGGCGCTGATCGCCGGTGACCTGATCGACCCGGCGCTGGACCCGCAGGCGGCGGAGCTGTTCCTCGCATTCGGGTATGTGCCCGGCCCGCTGTCGCTGTTCGCCGGCGTGCGCAAGCTGATGCCAGCAACGTACGCGGTGTGGGAGGGCGAGGGAGAGGTGGAGATTGACACCTACTGGTCGGCGTTTGCGCAGGACGCCGAGGAGCCGCCGGCACGGCGCAAGTCGCAGAGCTGGGGCGAGGATCGCGAGCGGCTGCTGGAACTGCTGCGAGGCGCCACGCGCCGGCAGATGGTGAGCGACGTGCCACTCGGCTCGATGCTGAGCGGCGGGCTTGACTCCTCGCTGATCACCGCATTGATGGCCGAGCACAGCACTCGGCCAGTGAAGACCTTCTCGATCGGCTTCGTCGAGGACGCCGACGCCAACGAGCTGGGCGACGCCCGCAAGGTGGCGCAGCGGCTGGGCACCGACCACCACGAACTGCTCACCAGCGCGACCGAGCACCCCGAGTTGCTGGATGAGGCGCTGTGGCATCTGGAGGAGCCGATCGCCGACGTCTCCTTCCTCGGCTTTCTGCTGCTCAGCCGGCTGGCGCGCGAGTCGGTGACCGTGGCGCTCTCCGGCCAGGGAGCCGACGAGCTGCTGGGCGGCTACCGCAAGCACCAGATCGCCGCGCTCGCCGCCGCGATCGGACGCGGCCCAGGCGCTTTGCGCACAGCGCTGTCCGCCGCCGGCGCCCGCGCAACGCCCGGCGGCACGCTCGCCCGCGGGCTCGAAGCGTTGAGCACCGATGACCCCGCCACGCGACTGCTGGCGATGAGCCGCGTGATGGAGCCCTCCGACCGGGAGGCACTGCTGGCGGATGACTTCCGCGCGCGGACGATCGACGGCAGAGCGGCAGGATCCGCAGGCTCGTGGTCGCTCGACGGCAGGTCGGCAGGATCAGCGGGAGCGGCCTGCTCGCGCTCGATCGAGCAGGAGCTGGCGGACGCGATCCACGCGCAGCTGCCCCCCGGCGCCCGCGGCGCGCTGGCGCAGACGCTCGCGCTCGACACGCGCATGGCGCTGGTGGACAACATGCTGCTGTACTTCGACAAGATGTCGATGGCGGCGTCGCTGGAGGTGCGCGTCCCCTTCCTCGACCCCGCGCTGGTGAGGTTCTGCACCGAGCTGCCCGACAGCCGCAAGGTGTGGATGGGCCGGCGCAAGGAGCTGCTCAAACGCGCCAGCCACGGGTTGGTCGATGCGGAGATCATCAACAAGCGCAAGCGCGGCTTTTTTCACTCCGCGCTGGGCGCATGGCTGCGCGTGCATAGCGACGCGCTCCTGAGCGACACGCTGCTCGACCCGCGCGCGCTGGCACGCGGCCAGTACGACGCCACCGCCGTGCGCGGCCTGCTCGCGGACGCCGGCGCCGCCGGCAAGAAGGCCGACCAGCGCCTCTTCTGCCTGATGCTGCTGGAGCGCTGGCAGCAGCTGTTCGTCGACGGCGCGCGGTCGGCAAAGACCGCGCCCGCGGTTGCTGCCGCGGCGTAGCAGACGTTCCGCGCGGGGATGGGCTGTTCGACCTCGCACATGTGCGAGGTCGCCGGCAGGCGCATGCGCCTGCCGGTAGACGGGCCGCATGCGGCCCGTCTGGGATGGCCACATGTGGCCATCCCCAAGAAGGAAGGAAGGCATAACGCTTGACGTTCATAACGCGGCGCGTTATGCTTAGGGAAGGTGCTGCGTTCGTTCGCAGACAACGACACCGAGCGTGTCTGGCAGCGAAAGCGGGTGCGCAAGCTCGACCAGGGCACGCAGCGCATCGCATTGCGGAAGCTGCTCATCCTTGACGCCGCAGACGCGCTGGGCGATCTTCGGGTGCCTCCGGGAAACCGGCTGGAGAAGCTGAAGGGCGACCGGGCTGGCACCTACAGCATCCGTGTCAACCGGCAATGGCGTATCTGCTTTCGGTGGACGGTCGTCGGACCCGCGGATGTCGAGATCGTCGACTACCACTGAAACGAGAAAGGAGCTCCCTGTGAACACCAATCCGATCATGTCCCCCATCCACCCCGGCGAGGTGCTGATGCAGGAGTATCTGGAGCCGCTCAGCATCACCCAGCACCGACTGGCCGTCGCGATCGGTGTCCCGCCGCGGCGCATCAACGAGATCGTCCACGGCAAGCGGCGTATCAGTACCGACACGGCGCTGCGGCTCGCGCGGTACTTCGGGACGACCGAGCGCTTCTGGATGAACCTCCAGGATCGCTATGACCTCGAGGTCGAGCGCGACCGGCTCGGCCCGGCCCTGCAGGAGATCCAGCCACTGGTCCGCGCCTGAGTGACGATCCACCGTGCTCTGAGTCGGTCCGCGCCTCAGTGACGATCCACCATGCCCTGAGTCGCTTGTAGAGCCTCCGCCGACTCGTTGCGTAGATTGAGGTTAGTGCAGGGCCACAGCAGGATCATCCTGGGCGACAACCTCACGGTTCTGCCTGGTCTTCAGAGTGGGGCCTTCCAGCTGATCTACATCGACCCTCCGTTCAACACCGGCAGGGAGCAGACGCGCAAGACCATCCAAACCGCGCCCGACGAGAACGGCGATCGCACCGGGTTCGGCGGCCGCCGCTACAAAACGCGCCTGCTCGCCGAGTCGTCGTATCGCGACGAGTTCGACGACTACCTCGCGTTCCTCGAGCCCCGTCTGCTCGAGGCTCACAGGCTTCTGGCTCCGAGCGGCACCTTCTACTTCCACATCGACTACCGCGAGGCGCACTACTGCAAGCTGCTGCTCGATGAGATCTTCGGCCGCGAGTGCTTCCTCAACGAGATCATCTGGGCCTACGACTACGGGGCGCGCTCCAAGCGGCGCTGGCCCGCCAAGCACGACACGATCCTCGTCTACGTCAAGCACCCGGCGGACTACTTCTACGACGCCGAAGCCGTCGACCGCGAGCCGTACATGGCGCCCGGCCTCGTGACCCCCGAGAAGGCGGCGCGGGGCAAGTTGCCGACGGATGTGTGGTGGCACACGATCGTCCCCACCAACGGTGCCGAGAAGACGGGGTATCCCACGCAGAAGCCCGAGGGGATCCTCCGGCGCATGATCCAGGCATCGACCCGTCCGGGTGATTGGTGCCTCGACTTCTTCGCCGGCAGCGGCACCCTCGGGGCGGTTGCTGCCGCCTTGGGCAGGCGCTACATCCTGATCGACTGCAACCCCGAGGCTGTGCGCGTCACCCACGAGCGGCTGGGGGTTGCGGCGCCAGCCGCCGCGGCTGACCCTACCCGCTGAGCACCGGTTCGCGCTCGCGTGAGCGCACACGCGGCGGGGCGAGCGGGAAGGGGTCGAGATCGAGACCGCCTCCCGCGCCGGGGCCGGCCGAGTCGCGGGGTCGCACGGTGAGGATGCGCGCGGGCTCGGTCGCGGGCGAGGGCTCACGCAGGGCGAGGATCATCGCGGCGACGAACAGCAGCAGGTAGGGGACGTGCGGGAAGGAGAGCACGTCGAACAGGGCGCTTGCGATCATGATCGCGGCGACGGTGGCGAAGGCGGCCAGCGCGAGCGCCGAGCGCCGGGGGTCGGGTCCCCGGATCGTGCGGTGGGCGGCCGCCAGCATCGCGAGGAACACCCCGAGATAGCACAGCGCGCCGATCAGCCCGACGGTGATCAGCAGGCCGAGGTACTCGTTGTCAAGGATGCGGTACTTTTGCGGGGCGTAGCTTTCGTAGCCGCGCCCGATCAGGGGGTGACGCAGGATGTCGGGCGTCACCGCGTCGTAGCGTGCAGTGCGATCGGTGGTTGTGAGCGCGGTGTTGAAGTGGCCCGGTTCGAGCTGGCTAATCACCGAGCCAAGCGCGGAAGGCGCGGCGAAGTGCACCAGCACCAGCAGCACCACGCCGAGCTTCGCCACCAGGCTCAGCACCGCGCGGGGGCGGTAGGCGGCGAGGATCACAACCACCGCGAGGGGCACGACGAGGCTGGTCTTGCGCGCGGTTGCAACGCCGCCTGCGAGCAGCAGCGCGACGGCGATCACATACAGTGTGCGCCGCCTTCGCGTGGGCGAATCGAGCGCGCCGATGATCGCAAATGGCAGCATCATCGCGAGCATCGCCGCCAGCTCGAGCGGCTGCAGCGTCGGTCCGTACACCGTCAGACGGCCGATCGAGTCGACGGTGTCGAAGCCCGTCGGCTTGGTCACCGGCAGAACCTTGCCCCACAGTTCGTAGAACGGGTTGTAGTGAAAGCGGTACTCGACGATCGTGCCCACCGCCACCACCACACCGAGCGTGACCATCATCGCCGCGAAACGCGGCACCTCGCGCGGACGCAGCACGGAGGCGACGATGAAGAAGAAGAGGATGTACGACACCAACAGCGCGAGCTTCTTGACGACGAGCGACACCTCGTCCATGTTGGCGAGCGCATTGCCGTTGAATGCCACGCTGAGCAGCGCGACGGCAAGGAACGCCAGCAACATCCAGTGCACCGGGGTGAACTTCAGCCGTGGGCGGGCGGCCCCGCTCACCAACGCGAGGCTGCAGAACCACAGCAGCGCGAGCGCGACCACCACTGGGCGGTCGAGCGTGCTGTTGACCGGCAGGTGCACCGGCAGGTCGATCGAGTCGAACGGGACGAGGAACAGCATCGCGATGAACCCAGCCAGCCCCCAGGGCAGCACCCGTTTGGTGTGTGGCCAGGCGTCTTCCTCCGCGCCGGGGAGGTCGTCGAGACGATCGAGTGTCGCGGTGGCGAGGCTGTTCCTGCGCGCGCGAGCCGACCGCCACCGCCGCGCCCACAGCAGGCTGCCGCCAACCAGCAGCACCAGCGCGAACGCGCACAGCATCAGCTGCCAGCGGACTCCGGGGTCGACGACCCCCGCGACGGGCGGCCCGAGCGAGCGCAGCACCACCGCGGCGGGTCCGGCCACGGGGTGGCTGGCCTGCTGCTGGGAGACGTAGCGCTGCAACACCACGCGCGCCGCGTTCACCAGCGCGATCGCGGAGTGCACCGTGGGAGTCTGGGCGTACAGGTCGATCATCGGCCGCGCCCCGTCCACGTCGAGCAGCAGCCGGTAGGAGCGATCCACTGTCTGCGGCTGCGGCGGCGAGGGCTTGATGGGCGCGTAGTTGGTGCGGCCCAACAACAGCGTGTAGGGGCCCGACGCGGCGACGTGGCGGTCTCCCAAACCGAGATCGTGGCCGAGTGTCCCGGTGGCGGTGTTGCTCTGCAGGTACAGCGAGTAGTTGAGCGCCAACTGCGCGGCGAGTGTGGCGCGGAATTCGGTGATCTGCTGGATCCCGGCGACCTCCGATTCGGAGGAGTCCACCAGCACCTGCGCATGCGCGGACGCCAGCTCCACGCCGCGTGGATGCAGCCCGAGCGGGCTCAGCGAGGGCTTGTACCCGGCGAACAGGGCGACCAACGCGGCGATCGCCAGCAGCGCGGCGAGCGGCCGCCAGCGGAAATTCCTCAGCGAACGCACAGCGGCTTCGCGGCAGCCCTCACGGGCGCCGCTCCCCCGCCGTGGCCACTGGACGCCGATGGAGCGGGTCGTAGGCAACCGCTTCCAGCTCGGCGTCGAGGTCGCGCTGCACCCCGGCGAGCTCACGGTTGCGGCGGCGCATCCCCTCGAAGCCGATGATCAGAAGCAGGCCCAGAACCAGCACGCCCAGGAACGCGGCGATCTCGAGCGTTGCGCGCGAGCTGTTGTTGACCGTGGCGGCTTCCGCGGGGCCGAGCTGGCGCAGCGTCACCTTATGTTCGTCGGGCGTATTCCCTTCCCGCTGGGCGGCCGCCACATACGCTTTGGTACCCAGATAGACGGCGTTCGCCACGCGTGCAGCTTCCAGCTCGGTCGGCCCCTGCACCGTGGCGGTGATCACAGGCTCGTTCTGCTGCGCCACGAACGTGAGGCGGTAGGGCGCCTTTTCCCTCACCAGCTGGCTGCTACGTGCCTCGGCCGGGGTGATCGCGTTGAGCACTTCCCCCGAGCCGCTGAACGGCCCGGAGGCGGTTAGCTGGGTGGCGGGAAGGTCGGCGGCCTTCGCGATGTCTTCCAGAACCGTGTTGCTCGTCATCACCTGGGCGAACACCGAAGCGCGCGAAATCAGCGGCGTTGGATTCTGGTTGAGGTTGGCGAGCTCCGAGCTCGGCGAGTCGACGAGGATCTGGGTCGTCGCGACGCCGGTGGGGACGCTGTGTGAAGTCATCCTCGCGGCGACGGCGCCAAGCACCGCAAGCACGACGACGATGCTCGTCGCGATCCAGTGCGCCCGCAGTGTCTTGATGATCTCGCTCAGTTCCAATTCGATCGACTCGCTTTCATCGAGTTCGGTTCGACCCGCCTGTTCACGGAAAGCAACGAGGTGTCCTGCGACGATCTTTTCCGCTGCCGAACTTTTAATGCGGCCGATCGCGGCCACTGCGCAAACCAGGTGGTGGCTGCGAAGAATGAATCTTCTTTCCGGGGTAAAACCAGTTGGTTTAGGCCACGGCGCGAGCAGCGTTGCACGCCAAGCGTTATCTGGGCATGGTCCTCAAGGGGGTGATCATGCCGGCGCCCGTCGACGCTCGCGGTGACAGCCGAGCAAACGCAGCGCTCCAGCACATCGGCAACCGGCCGATCGTCTGCCACGCGCTGGAGGCGATCCGCCGCGCGGGGGCGAGCGAGGTCGCGCTGATCGTCTCGGCGCGCGAGCTCTCAGCGATGCAGGCCTGCATCGCCGCGGAGGGGCCAAGCGGCATGGAGATCGAGTACGTGCCCCACGTGCGACAGCCGGACGCCGTGAAGGAGGCGCTCACGAGGGCGGTGGAGATGGTCGGCGATGCACCCTGCATCGTGCACGCCGCCGACGGCCTGCTCGCCCAGCCGCTGGAGCCGCTGGTGGAGCTGCTGCGTGCGGGCACCCCCAACCTGGTGATGCTCGTCCACCGACGGGCGAGCGGCGAGGGATCGATCGGCCTTTCGACCCGACGGCTGCTGCGCCTGGTCGGTGAGCCCACCAAGGAGTGCGAGCTCGAGCTGGCGGGCGCCTGCCTGTTCGGCCCCGGCGGACTGCGACACGCCGCCGGAGCGCGCTGGTGGCAGCGCGGCGAGCTCGACCTGGCCGGTGTGGCACAGCGGCTGGCGAAGGCGGGCGGGCGATTGCAGGTCGAGCACGTGCGCGGCTGGCGTCGCTACGGCGGCACGGCGGCCGACCTGCTGGAGCTCAACCGGCTGGTGCTCGAAGCGCTGGTGACCGCCGACCGCGCGGAACCGGGCGCGTTCGGATCCGGCGCACGGCACGCCGCCGCCGGTGACGACGAAAACCGGATCGAGGGCTGTGTGCAACTCGACCCGAGCGCGTGCGTGCAGTCGAGTGTGATCGTCGGCCCCGCGGTCGTCGGGCCGGGCGCGCTGGTACAGGACTCCTACATCGGGCCCTACACCTCGATCGGAGCGGACGTCCACATCGAAGGCGCCGAGATCGAGCGCTCGATCATCCTGCCCCGCGCGAGCATCACGCACATCGGCGGGCGCCTCGTGGGCAGCGTGGTCGGCTGCGACGCGCGTGTCTTCCGCGACTTCTCACTGCCCCGCGCGCTGCGCCTGAACGTCGGCGACGGTGGGGAGGTGGCGCTGTGTTGAACCGAAACCTGCGGGTGGCGATGGTGCACATCTCCGACTTCCGCCTGGACTCGCGCATCCAGCGTCAGGCCCGCGCGCTGGCGGAACGGGGAGACGAAGTGGATCTGGTGTGCGTGGGCGAGCGCGAAGAGTTGCGCGTCGGCGACGGGGTGATCCGCGTGCATCCGGTTGCAGCCGAGAAGGCGGCCGGCGGAGCGAGTGCGTACCTGCGCGACTACGGCCGCTTCCTGGTGCGCGCGCTGTGGCGCCTCACGGCGCTTGACATGCGCCGGCGCTTCGACCTCGTGGAGGTGCACAACATGCCCGACCTGCTCACCGCCTCGGCGCTGGGTCCGCGCCTGCGCGGGACGCCCGTGATTCTCAACATGCACGACACCTTCCCGGAGCTGTTCGCGACGAAGTACGGCCGGCCCGAGGGCGATCGCCTGGAAGCGCTGCTCGAAGTCGAGGAGCGTCTGAGCGCGGCGCTGGCGAGCCGCGTGGTGACGGTCACCGACCAGGCCCGCCTGCGGGTCGAAGGCCGCGGCGTCGGCGTGGGCCGCACGACGGTCGTGATGAACTCACCCGACGAGCGCGTCTTCGGCCCCGCGCGCACGCCGGTGCAATGGCCACCCGAGGGCCCGCTGCGAGTCCTCTACCACGGCGGCCTGGCACCCCGCTTCGGGGTGCAGACCCTGATCGAAGCGTGGGCGCACCTGCGCGAGCGGTCCCCGAGCGGCCATCTGGGCGAGCGGGCCCCGCGCCTGCACCTGCGCGTGTGCGGGTCGGGCGAAGACCGCGACCGGCTGGCCGCGCTGGCGGCGGAGATCGACCCCGAGCGCATCGACGTGGCGCCACGGCCGGTGCCGTTCGAGCGCATCCCGGCCGAGCTGCAGGCAGCGCACATCGGAGTGGTGCCGACGCTGCACGACCGCTTCACCGAGCTGCTGCTGCCGGTCAAGCTGCTGGAGTACGTGCACATGGGCCTGCCGGTGGTCTCCTCGCGGCTGCCGGGCATCTCCGGCTACTTCTCCGAGCACGAGCTGCACGAGTTCACCCCGGGCGACCCCGGCGATCTGGCACGCGCGATCGAGTCTGTCTGCGCCGACCCACACGCCGCGCGCGAGCGGTCCATGCGCGCGACCCAGAAGCTCGCGGGAATCGCCTGGGAGCAGCAGCGCGCGCGTTATCTCGCGCTGGTGGACGAGCTCACGGGAGCTGTAAGCAGCGCAAAGCCTGCGGTCTTTGACGAGCCCAGGCTCGCAGCCTCGTAACTTCCACCTCCTGTCACAGGCTCTTGATCATTGTGGTCGACCTGTCTGAGCGAGAGTCCTCCGAAGAACGGCTGGGAAAACGACGAACAACGCTCTCGTTTGAATCGGGCGTCAGCAAGTTCGCAGCGCCCGCCTCAGCCAACGCGTGACGGATTTCGCCCGACCCGGGGATCACCGCGAAATCATGTCCTCGCCTCTTGCAAGAGGTACCGCGGAATGCGATCGCCGTGACCCCGGTCGAATCGATCGCGTCGAGCTGACGCAGGTCGAGCGTGAGGATCGTGACGCCTTCTTCACACAAGCACTCGATCTCCTCCTCGAGCTCGGGAGCAGAACGGTAGTCCAACTTGCCCATCAGGATCAGCTTATGCCTCCAGACGGGCGCACTCGCGTGCGTCAGGCGCGGTCGAGCGTGCACAGCCTCTGACAGGCTGATCTCGTCGTCGTCGGCGCGGGTTCGATCCGCGACTGCTTCTGCCGTGTCGTCCTGACTGCGTGCATACTGGCTCGTCGTTGACGATGTCAGATGATGGTTCATATCTATACAGCTCCTTTTCAACAGATCTTCGAACTGGTGGCCAACTGGCCTGGACCAGGTGATCCAGGACCCAGGTAGAGAGAGACCGGGAGGAGCTAGTCCGGTCGCTCTGGGATCAGAACGAAGAACGACGTACGCCACGACGGCTGCGCAAGGCGCAACCGCCGCATCGCGCGCGGCGCAGCTTGGAGGAGAACACCCACAAGGGTGGAGGATGCAGAGGAAGCGGACCCCGAACCACCAGCCGCAGCCGATCCACCGCCGGCGCCACCGGATCCCCCAGATCCGGGGAGGGGGGCGGAGGGATGGTTGTCAACCACAGAACCACCGTCTTGGCTGCTCGAATGTGCACCTGCCGTGATCGCCGTCTGCGACGCGTCGATCGTGGCGAGGATGGTTGACACCGACGAAACGGCCGAGATGCCCAACCGGTTACAGGCGTAGCGCGCTGTAATTGATGCTCCGATTGCGGCAAGCTCGCAGCTCACCTGCCCAGCGCAGCGTGCCGAGATCGTTCGCGGCCGCGACGTGACAGACAGCTGGTCCTGCACCGTCGAGATTTCAGACGGGCCGTCGGGGGCGATAGAAGGCGTCACTGCAATCGACACTCCCGGCGCGACTTCGCCCGCAGTGTCTTTGTGGGTCAGCCCCGAAGCGTCGGCAGGCACCTGCGAGGCTTCCCCCATCCCCTGGGTGGCGTCGCCGGAGCCCGTTTCAGCGGCCACTTCGCCGGCACCGGCAGTCTGTTCAGCGGTCTTTTTTTCGACCGCTGTAGGGGCTTCTTCGGCTACAGGCGGCGCTTTTTCGGCCACAACCGGCGCTTCTCCAGCCACAACCGGCGCTTCTCCAGCCACAACCGGCGCTTCTCCAGTGGCTGGCGGCGCTTCCGCTTCTCCAGTGGCAGGCGGCGCTTCTTCAGCTTCTCCAGTGGCGGGCGGCGCTTCTTCAGCCACAACCGGCGCTTCTTCAGCGGCAGGCGGCGCTTCTTCAGCCACAACCGGCGCTTCTTCAGCGGCAGGCGGCGCTTCTTCAGCGGCAGGCGGCGCTTCTTCAGCGGCAGGCGGCGCTTCTTCAGCTTCTCCAGTGGCGGGCGGCGCTTGTTCTGGAGGCGCACTGCTTTCTGTTGCCGCTTCGCCCGTCGGCGTCTCCGCGGCGCCGTCGGGCGCGTTCGTCTCGCCCGCTTGGGCACCAGCGGCGAAGAGGAGCGCTGCGAACACCAGCGAGACAACCAACCAAAGCGCCAGATGTCCTTTGGAGGGGACCCACGTCGACGGACTCTTGACCAGCTCGATCATGTTCGCTTCTTAACATAGGAGCTTCGGATCCCATGCGAGCCACATATTGCGGATCCCATGCGAGCTTGCGGCTCCCGATCGACATTCCAGCGCTAAGCTCGTACGGGAATGATGACATGGCAAGGGGAGTCCGTGCGCCAAGGACCTGGCCGATGCATCCGCCCTGGATCTGGAGTCCGGGCGAGCTCGATCGAGGCAGGGGACCGAGACTCGTGCTGGTCCTGACGCGGAAGGCCAACCAGAGCATCATGATCGGCGACGACATCGAGGTTACGATCCTGTCGAACGACCGAGCAAAGGTGCGCATCGGTATCCAGGCGCCCGCATACGTCCCAGTACACCGAACGGAGATCTATCTCGAGATCCAGGCGCAAGACCGAGGGAGCGCCGGCTCCGAGCACGATCCACCGCCCGCGCGTCGAAGGCAAGCAAGATAAAGCGTTGACGGCGCCGGCTGTTGCAACTCAACGAGTCAGGCCGCGGCGGCGTGCGCGACGAACTCGCGAGCAGGTGCCGCTTCCACACGGCCACGTGTGCGCTCCAACGCCTCAACAGCGACGCGCTCGGCGAGCCCGACAACCGACTCGCCGTTGAGCAGGCGCGGGTAGATCTGGCTGGCGGAGGCGAGCGCGAGGCCCTCGACCCCGGGCCAGATCGGCGCACTGCGCGGCTCGTGGTCGAGCGCGTGGACGGGCTCGACCAACGGGGCGCGCTGGACGGTCCAGTCGACGACGTCCTCGTGGCTGAAGTCGGGCACGAGTTTGGCGAGCATCTCGGTGTAGCGCCGGTAGACGGTCTCGTCGTCCTCGGCGAACTCGGGGCTGTCGGGATCGCAGTACTTGGGCAGGTAGGCGAGGCGCAGCCCGTCGGTGTGCTCGGTGCCGACCACGTGCGAGGTCTCGACCACCGTGGTGATCGGGGTGGGGTCGCAGATGTTGATCGAGTAGTAGGGCGTCAGCGAGCGGCGCAGCTTGAGGATCAGGCAGACGACGCCGAGATAGCGCTCGGGGTAGGCGGCGAGCAGCGGCTGCAGCTCCTCGGGCAGCAACCGGCGCAGCGCCGGGCGGCTGCAGCGTCGGGATCGTCAGGTCGAAGCGCTCGTCCTGCCCATCGACCCGCACCCCGGCAACCTCCCATCCCGATGGTGGGGTCGCAAAAGTGTTCACACTTCTCCGAGCCTCCCCAACCGCGCCGCCGCGGCCCGCAGTTCCCGCGGGCTCGAGGACCAGCCCTTCGACGCCGGCACCGAGGCGGACGTCGACGCCGAGCTCGCGGGCGCGCTCGGCGGCGGCTAGCACGAGCTGTTCGTGGCCGCCGCGCAGGCAGCCCATCGTCTCGCCGGCGGAGCGGCCGTCGCGGGCGGAGCGCATGCGGTTGGTGCGCGCCCACAGGTAGGTGGCGGGCAGCTCCTCGTGGTGGGAGTTGAAGCGGGAGTCCAGCAGCGGGCGCCAGATGCGCTGCACGACACGCCGGCCGCAGTGGCGCGTCAGCCACTGTTCGAGCGGCAAGCGCTCGAGCGCGTCGTAGTCGCGGCGCAGCTGGCAGTGCAGCACAAACCACGCCAGCCGCGCGCGCCCCAGCGAGCGAGAGCGGCGGGAAGCGCAGGAAGTCGCCGATGCCGTTGAAGGGGTGCATCTTGCCGTCGACGAAGAAGCCGACCCCGACGGGCGTGAAGCTGAGGCGATCGGCGAGCCCGAGCTGGTCGGCGAGCGCGATCATGCGCTCGTCGGAGGGGACGATCACGTGGTAGAAGCGATCGATGCGATGCCCACCGAAGTCAAACGCCCCGGCGAGGCCGCCGGGGGTGGGGGCGCGCTCGAGCAGCGTGACGCGCGCGCCGCCTTCGGCGAGACGCAGCGCCAGCACGGTGCCGAGGATGCCGGCGCCGACCACCCCGATATGCGGGACTCAGAGTTCATCCGACCACGCCCCCTGGGCACGCAGGGCAAGCTGGGCAAGGACGCAGGGAGCGAAGTGTGCTCTGCACACGAGCGACCGAGGACGCCGATCCAGCGCCGCCATGCGTGTTCAGGGGGTCATCGCCCGCCGGCGATCGCCCGTAGTTGAGCGGTCGGCCGCTCTTCGGCGCGGGCCGCGAGCTCCTCGCTGCCGAGCGGGGAGATCGGCGGCGGCTGGATGCGCCCGACGAGGTGGGCGGCCATCAGCCGGCCGTAGGCGAGGACGGTGGGCGAGAGGCTCATCTTCGACACGCCCATGCGCCGCGACCAGTCGTTGACCGTGGGCACCTCGGCGACGTTGGCGCCCGCGTTGTAGAGCTTCAGCAGCAGCTCGACGTTGGCGGCGAAGCCGGGCTCGCGCACCAGCAGGTAGCCGTAGGTTTCCGAGGCGCGGCGCAGGGTGCCGGCGCGGTAGACGCGGTAGAGCGAGGAGAGCGTGTGGATCTCGTGCAGGCCGCCGGCGTAGCGAAACGCGTTGGAGACCGCTTTGGATGCCGCCAGCCGCCACGGGGCGACACCGAGGATGCGGCCCCCGGGCGCGTACACCGAGGCGAGCACGACGTCGGCGCCCTCGTGGAAGCGCTCCAGCATCCGCGGCAGATCGGCGAGGTCAGAGGTGTTGTCGGCCTCCAGCGTGACGATCGCGTCGCCGTCCTGGGACTCGCCGAGCGCGGCGCGCAGGCCGGAGTTGATCGCGGTGCCGAGGCCGCGGTTGACGGAGTGGCGCACCACGGCGAGGTGCAGCGCGTCGCTGTGCTCGGCGATCGCCTCGGCGGTGCCATCGGTCGAGCCGTCGTCGACGAAGATCACGCGTGCGCCCAGCTCGCGGGCGACCGGCGCGAGGTCGGCAAGCAGGCGCGGGATGTTCTCGCGCTCGTTGTAGGCGGGGATGACGAAGCGGATCATGAGCGGTCTCCTAGTGGCGAGTTGCACTGGGTCATTGAAATCGGCAATGGCGGGGAGTTGTGTATTGACTTTTTGGGCCCCAACCCTTCATTTTGTGAAGTGGTTGGGGTGCGAAACGAATGAACTTTTAGACCCCTAACCCTTCATTTTGTGAAGTGGTTGGGGTGCGAAACGAATGCATCTCCACCGCTCCTCTGTCAGGCCGCGACGCGAACATGCCGGGGAGTCGGCATATCGAGCAGAGTGACGGGACGGTTGTTGGCGGCGGAGTCGCGGACGGCAAGCGCGGCGGCCAGCGCGCGACAGCCGTCCTGCGCGCCGACGGGCTCGGGGGTGTCGTCGAGCACGCAGCGCGCGAACGCCGTGAGCTCGGCCTGCAACGGCTCGACGCGCGGTAGCGCGAAGCGGATGGCGGCGCCCTCGGCGTCGCCGCGGATGCGCGCCAGCTCGCTCCAGCCGGTGGGCGCACCGGTGGACTCGGTGAACCACACATCCTGGGTCAGGTAGGAGGCGCTCAGCATCCCGCCCTCGCCGATCACGGTCATCTCGCGGCGCTTCTCGGGCGTCAGCCAGTTGACGTCGAGCAGTCCCAGCGGCCCGTCTTCGCCGAAGCGCAGCAGGCAGGCGATCAGGTCCTCCTGGGAGGGGTGCACGCAACGCGAGCCGTCGGCGTAGATCGAGGTGATGTCGCGGTCGAGCACGAACTGCATCAGGTCGAGGTCGTGGGTGGCGAGGTCGATCGCCACGCCGGTGTCCTGGATGCGCACCGGCAGCGGTCCGACGCGGGTGGCGTGGACGCGGAAGACGCGCCCGATGCGGCCCTCGCGGATCAGCTCGGCGAGCTTGCCGACGGCGGGGTTGAAACGCTCGACGTGGCCGACCATCAACTTCACCCGCGCGAGGCGCGCGGCGGCGGCCATCCGCAGCCCATCCTCCAGGGCGGTGGCGATCGGCTTCTCGACGAACACGTGCTTGCCGGCGGCGATCGCCTCCAGCGCGAGCCGGGAGTGGTGCTCGGAGGGGGCGCAGATGCACACCGCGTCGACGTCGGCGCGCTCGAGCAGCCAGCGGTGGTCGCCGACCCACTCGATCGGCCGCCGGCCGATCCGTGCGCGGGCGGTGGACTCGTCGGGGTCGGCGACGGCCACCAGCCGTCCCGCGGCGATCCGCTCCCAGGTCTCGACGTGGTAGGCGCCCATCCGCCCCACGCCAATCAATCCGATGCCCAGCTCATCATCCATGTCGTGCTCCTTTGGTCTCGTCCATGAGATCGATTTGGTTAGGGGCTCCAATTTGGAGATCGTCCACGCAGCGGATGCTGGTGGTCGTATGGGGAAAATGGGCGCGCGTCATGCCCTCGCCCCCACGCCGTTCCCGGCGACGAGCGGTGCTGCCCCGCCGCCGGGCGACGTCCCTTCCCCCAGGGTCTGGTGTGAGCGTCCCAAGTAGTCAACGACCACCTGCGCGATCCGCTGCGCGGCGTGGCCGTCGCCGAAGATCGGCGGGCGCTCTGAAGGCAGTGGGGTGCGCAGCGCGGCGGCGAACGCGTCGGGGTCGCAGCCCACGAGTGTGTTCCAGCCGGCCTCGACGGTGTCCACCCACTCGGTCTCCTCGCGCAGGGTGATGCAGCGCACGCCCCACAGGTAGGCCTCGCGCTGCACGCCGCCGGAGTCGGTGGCAATCGCGCGCGCGCCGCGCTCCAGCTCGAGCATCCGCGTGTAGGTGACGGGCTCGATCAGCTTCACGTTGGCGGGCGCCTGCAGGCCCCACCCATCGATCGCGCCGCGGGTGCGGGGGTGCAGCGGCAGCAGCACCGGCAGCGGCGAGCGCCCGAGGCAGGACAGCACGGCGGCGAGCCGTTCAGGGTGGTCGGTGTTGTAGTTGCGGTGCACCGTCGCCAGCAGGTAGTCGCCGGCACCGGCGGGGCGCACGCGTGAGCGCCAGCTCTCCAGCGTGTCGCAGAGCGGGTCGCCGGTGACGTGGATCTCGCCCACGACGCCTTCGCTTTCGAGGTTGCGCCGCGCGCCCTCCGTCGGCGCACACAGAACCTGGGAGAGACGGTCGGTTTCGATGCGGTTGTGCTCCTCGGGCATCTCCTTGCGGTAGGAGCGCAAGCCCGCCTCGACGTGCACGAGCGGGACGCCGGTGGCGGCCGCTGCGAGCGCGCCGGAGAGCGTGGCGTTGGTGTCCCCGCGCACGATCACGGCGGCGGGGCGTTCGGCGCGGATCAGCTCTTCCAGGCGCACGCGTGCAAGGTCGAGCTGCGCTTCGCGGGCCCGCGAGCCGACCCCGAGGTTGTGATGCGGGCGCGGCAGGCGCGTAGCGAGGATCTGGCTCTCGGACATCGCCTCGTCGTAGTGCTGGCCGGTGTGCACGAGGATCTCCTCGGCAACCGTCGCGAGCGCCTCGCACACCGGGGCGGCCTGGATGATCTCCGGACGGGCCCCGATCACCGAGAGGACCCGCGGGCGCGCGGACGGTCCGGTGATGCGCTCGCGCATTACGGGGAGAGACACTGCGAGGCCGCTGCCCGCTCCGCGCAGCCCGTCGGCGACGTGCGTCCAGCGCGGATTGGTGGGTGACGGGGCGAGCTCGGACATCAGGCGGCCACCCGGTCGGCGGCCTGGGCGAGCGCCAGCGGCTTGGCGCCGGCGCGCATCGACGCCTCGGCGAGCTCCACGGTGGCGACGATCTCGATCCCGAGCGCGAGGCTCGAGCGCGGTTCCTCGCCGGTGCGGATCGAATGGGCGAAGTCTTCGAGCTCCAAGCGCAGCGGCTCACGCGGCTCGATCCGCGGGATCACGACGTCACCGGTGCGGTAGATCAGCTGGTGCTCGCCGAAGTTGGCGGGCGTCGGCGGCAGCATGTCCATACCGCGGTCGTAGATCCTCACCGGTTCGTCGGAGGCCGTGTCGTCGTACTGCACCATCCGCTGGCTGCCGACGACGATCATCTGACGCACCTTGCGCGGCGCCAGCCACGAAATCTGCACGTTGGCGGTCTGCCCGCGCTCGAAGGTGAGCGTCATGAAGGCCGTCTCGGACACCCCTTGGCGCAGCACGCTGCTGCCGGAGGCGGCGACTTCCACGACCGGCTGCTCCAGCCAGTACAGGAGGATCGAGAGGTCGTGTGGCGCAAGGTCGCACACCACGCCATCGCCGTTGTACTTGCCGAGGTTCATCCGCGAGGAGGTGACGAAGTGCACGTCCCCGACGATGCCGCCGCGGATCAGGTCACGCACCGCGTTGACGGCGGGGCTGTAGATGAAGGTGTGCCCCGGCATCAGCACCCGGTCAGCCGCGGCAGCGAGATCGGCGAGGTCGAGCGCGTCCCGCAGGCGGGTGGCGAGCGGCTTCTCGACCAACACGTGCTTGCCGGCCCGCAGGGCGCGGGCCGCGAGCGCGGCGTGCGTCTGTGGAGGCGTGGCGATCACGATCGCCTCGATCGTTGGGTCAACCAGCAGCGCATCGAGGTCGCGCACCGCGCGGGCGCCGGGGTGGCGGCGGCGGAAGAGGTGCAGCTGGGCGGGGTCGGAGTCGCACAGCGCATCGAGGCGCAGCTGCGAGCATTCGGCCACGTTGCGCGCGAGGTTGGGGCCCCAGTAGCCGTAGCCGACCACGGCGGTGCCGATCGGCTCCTCACGCGGCACGATGTGGGCGGCGGGGCGCAGCTGTGTGTCGTGCGAGCCGTTGCGCGGAGCGCCGCCATTCGAGCTGCCGCCGGTGCGACCATGCGCCCGGCCTCCATCCTGCGATGAGCGTGGATCCAACATCTATGCAACCCCCTGGCGGCCGAGTACGACCGGAACGGTCTTGACAAGGATCTGGAGATCGAGCAGCAGCGAGGCGCCGTCGGCATACTCGATGTCGAAGCGCACCATCTCGTCGTAGGTGCGCTCGTTACGACCGCTCACCTGCCACAGGCCGGTGAGGCCGGGCTTGACGGCGAAGCGCCGCAGGTAGACATCGGGGTACATCTCGACCTCGTAGGGGATCACCGGGCGGGGCCCGACGAGCGCCATCTCGCCGCGCAGCACGTTGATCAGCTGCGGCAGCTCGTCGAGGCTCCAGGAGCGCAGCAAGCGCCCCACGCGGGTGACGCGGTCGTCGACCGAGAGCTTGTACAGCTGGCCGCGCTCGGAGCTGGCGGGACCGCCGATCAGGTTCTGCACGTAGCGGCGATGCGGATCGGTGTCGGCGCCGGAGCGCATCGTGCGGAACTTGAAGATCGTGAACTCCTGCTGATCGCGTCCCACGCGGCGCTGGCGGAAGAACGCCGGCCCGCGCGAGCCGATCCGGATCGCCAGCGCGATCAGCGCCATCAGCGGCGCCAGCGCCAGCAGCAGCACGCTCGCCACGACGAGGTCGAGCGCGCGCCGCAAGCCGTCGGTGATCGGGCTCCGCGCCGACCGCGGCGAGGCGGCGCCGTCCTCGGCGCGGGCGGCGGCCTCAGACCGCGAGCGGGCACCGGCCTCGGCGCGGGCGGCGGCCTCAGACCGCGAGCGGGCACCGGCCTCGGCGCGGGCGGCGGCCTTAGACCGCGAGCGGGCACCGGCCTCGGCGCGACCCGGCTGAGCGTGGTCAGGCATGAGGACGGACAGCCGCTGCGCAGGTTGTGTAGGAGCGACGCTCATATATCTGATGAACGTGGTGGCACGGCGGCGTCTTTTGTGCTTTGTGCGAAGGCGCCCGCATCGCTGAAAACATCCACATGCTCGTCTGCGAACGATTGGACGGCGCTCACCACCTGCTCGAGCTCGGACTCGCTCATCCCTGGGAAGATCGGCAAGGAGCAGATCCGCTCCGCCGCCGACTCGCTCACGGGCAGGCTGCCCTCCGCCAGGCCGAGATCGGCGTAGGCGCCGGTGCGATGGATCGGCACGGGGTAGTGCACGGCGCTCGCGACGCCCCGCTCGCCGAGGTGCTCACGCAGCAGATCGCGCTGCGCGCAGCGCACCACAAACAGGTGATACACGTGGTCGGCCTCCGCAAACGGCAGGCGGACGGGATCCACCGCGCGGGCGTCGGCGCCCACAACAGCACCTCCCCCTCCCCCATAAATCCCCCGCTGTCCCCTCCCCGGGCCGGCGAGTTTCTCGCGCAGGGCCGCACCGAGGCGCCGGCGCTCGTCGTTCCAGCCGTCGAGGCGTGTGAGCTTGCGGCGCAGCACCGCCGCCTGCAACGCGTCCAGCCGCGCGGTCGAACCGACCACGTTGTGGTGGTAGCGCGGGCGCTCGCCGTGGGCGCGCAGCAGCCGCACGCGGTCGGCGAGCTCCGGGCGGGAGGTGGTTACGGCGCCGCCGTCGCCCCACGCGCCGAGGTTCTTGGCGGGGTAGAAGCTGAAGCAGCCGAGCGCCCCGAGCGTGCCCACGCGCCGGCCGCGGTAGCGCGCGCCGTGGGCCTGGCAGGCGTCCTCGATCACCTCGATGCCGGCTTCGTCCGCGAGCGCGAGGATCGGGTCGAGATCGACCGTGGCTCCGAACAGGTGCACGGGGATCACGCAGCGCACGCGCGGGGTGAGCGCGCCCGCCACGACCTCGGCGGTGAGCAGATGCGAGTCGGGGTCCACGTCCACCGGCACCGGGGTGGCGCCCACCGCGCTGACCGCCTCGGCGGTGGCGATGAAGGAGTTGGTGGGCACTACCACCTCGTCGCCCTTGCCGATCTCCAACGCCCGCAGCGCCAACGCCAGCGCCTCGGTGCCGGAGGAGACGCCGATCGCGAAGTCGCTCTCGCAGTAGTCGGCCCACTCGCGCTCGAAGGACTCCACGTGGTGGCCGAGTGTGAAGGCGCCCTGCTCGGCCACTTCGCGCACCGCTCCCATCAGCTCCTCGAGCAGCGCGGGATCGGCGTTGTCCATGCGGGTGAACGGCACCTCCCGCCTGAGGACGCTCAACATGCCACAGCCGCCGTCGCCGGCGCCAACTCCAGACGGATCAGCTCCTGTTGCAGCGCCCGGCGGCCACGGTGGTGCAGGCCGTGGATCGAGCTCTCCGAGCGGCCCATCCGCTCGGCGATCTCCGGCGGGGTGAGCCCGATCACGTGGCGCATCACCACCACGTTGCGCTGTTCCTCCGGGAGCGAGTCCAGGGCGGCGCGCAGGTTGCGTGCACGGTCCTGGGCGTCCTCGTCCATGTGCGTGTCCGCGCCATACACCTCCTCGGCGGGGATCGCGCGGCGGCGCCGTAAATGGTCGAGCGCCACGTTGCGCGCCAGCCGCAACAGCCAGCCCGAGAAGGGGATGCCGCGGTCGTCGTACTTGCAGATCACCGTGATCAACTTCAGGAAGACATGCTGGGTGAGGTCTTCGGCCTCCTTCTCGTCGCGCACGATCGAGCGCACATACCCGTACACGTTGTCGGAGTAGCGCACGTACAGAACTCGCAGCGCATCGCGGTCGCCCTCCTTGGCGCGAGCGATCGCGAGTCGCACCTGGCGCATCGCCTCGGGCGACTCGTCGAGCGTGGTTTTGGCGCGCAGGCCAATGTGAGCGCTCTCGCGAGCGGGCATGTCCTTGATGAGCACGGAGATTCCTCCATCCATGGTTTACGTTTCCGTTGCTTGTTCACAGGAGGAGACGACTTGCCGGCCTTCGGCCCACTGCGCCACCCTCTTCGCAAAAAGAGGGGCCCGGCGGCCCCGTCACCCTCTGTTTTGTTCCGGAACCCTTCAGCACTGCCCCCGGGGCCCGGTATGTGTTGCTAGCGATGATGGGCAGCGCGGGGGGCGCCCACAATCACCCGTTGGTCGTGACTTTTGTTCACCGCCCTGAACGGCCCGATCCGTCATCCTTCGGGAGGCGAGCGTTCACGACCTGAACGCCCGGGTCCGCCATCCTTCGGGTACGTCATCTTTCCCCGGAGTCAACCAAAGCGCAAGGAGCATCCCATATGAGCGAGCACCCGCACACCCGCACGCAGACCGACGAGGAGGATCCCTACGAGTCACTGATGGCCCGCAAGGGGGCACCCAAGCACCGCTTCCCCGCCCGCGAGTCAGATCCCCGGCTGGCGTACGCGCTCGTGCACGACGAGTTGCTGCTGGACGGCGTGGCGCGCATGAACCTCGCGACCTTCTGCACCACCTGGGCCGAGCCCGAGGTGCTGGCGCTGCTGGCGGAGTCCTTCGACAAGAACATCGTCGACAAGGACGAGTACCCCCAGACCGCGGAGCTCGAGACCCGCTGCGTGCGGATGCTCGCCGACCTGTGGCGCTCCCCGCACCCGGGCACCACGCTCGGCACCTCGACCACGGGCTCCAGCGAGGCGGCGATGCTGGCTGGGCTGGCGGCGAAGTTCCGCTGGCGCGAGCGCCGCGCGGCCGAAGGCAAGCCGGCCGACAAGCCCAACTTCGTGTGCGGCCCGGTGCAGGTGTGCTGGGAGAAGTTCGCGCGCTACTTCGACGTGGAGATCCGCGAGGTGCCGATGGACCCGGGCCGCTACTTGATGGAAAAGGAGCAGTGCCTGGAGCGCTGCGACGAGAACACGATCATGGTGGTGGCCACGCTCGGCCAGACGTTCACCGGCCTATTCGAGGACGTAGCCGGGATCGCCGCCGCGCTCGACGAGCTGCAGGCCGAGCGCGGCCTCGACATCCCGCTGCACGTGGATGGCGCCAGCGGTGCGCTGCTCGCCCCCTTCACCGCCCCCGACCTGGAGTGGGACTTCCGCCTCGAGCGCGTCAAGTCGATCAACGCCTCCGGCCACAAGACCGGCCTCGCCCCGCTCGGCTGCGGCTGGGCGGTGTGGCGCGAAAAGGCGGACATGCCCGAGCGGATGATCTTCAACGTCAACTACCTCGGTGGCGAGATGCCCACCTTCAACCTCAACTTCTCCCGCCCCGGCGGCCAGGTCGTCACCCAGTACTACGACTTCATCCGCTTGGGGCGCGAGGGCTACGCCCGCGTGCACGGCGCCACCTACGAGACCTGCGCCTACCTCGCGCACGAGATCGCCAAACTCGGCCCCTTCGAGCTGGTGCACGCCGGCGACCCCGACAAGGGCATCGCCGCGGTGTCGTGGAAGCTCACCGACGGCGTCGAGCACGCCTTCAACCTGTTCGACGTCGCCGACCGCCTGCGCGCCCACGGCTGGCTGGTGCCGGCCTACACCCTCCCGCCCCATCTCGAGGGCCTCGCGATCCAGCGGATCCTCGTGCGTCACGGCTTCAGCCGCGACATGGCCGACCTGCTGCTGGCCGACATCCACCGCAGCCTCGCCACGCTCGAGGAGCACCCGCCCTCCAGCTCGCTCTCAGAGCGCGAGGTGGGGTCGTTCAACCACAACGCCACGGCCGCGGTGAGCTGATTCGGCGGGTGGCCCCGCGCTATCCTGGCAGGATGCGCACGGTGGTACTGGACCCTCCAACGTCCGGGTTCGAAGAGCTTCTGGAGCGCCGGCGCCGCTCCGGGCTCGAGCGCTTCGACGAGGTGTGGGATGGTGTGCTCCACATGGCCCCCGCCCCCCTCGGCGAGCACGCCGACATCTCACAGCAGCTGGCAGTGGCACTCGACGGGCCCGCCCGGGCCGCGGGACTGTGGCCAACGATGGGCGAGTTCAACCTCGGCGAGTCCGAGAACGACTACCGGGTGCCCGACGGTGGCCTGCACCGCGAGCGTCTGCGCGGCGTCTGGCATCACACGGCCGCGCTCGTGGTGGAGATCACCTCCCCCAACGACGAGTCCTGGGAGAAGCTGCCCTTCTACGCCGCGCACGGCGTGGACGAGGTGCTGATCGTCGATCCCCGCAAGCGGGTTATCCACTGGCTGGGACTCCGAGCTGGAGAGTACGAGCCGATCGAGCGCAGCGCCGTGATCGACCTCGGCCCCGGTGAGCTGGCCGCGCTGATCGACTGGCCATAGGGCATCGCGAGGTACGAGGGTCCACTTCGATCTTCGCGCGGACCTTGACCGTTGCCAGCGTGAACGGGCCGACGACGACAGGCACGAGAGCGAGAGAATCAATACCCCAACAGCGAGGGTCCCACTCTCAGGCCCACAGCCCGCTGATCGGCACCACGCCGAGACGGTCCCCAAACGGCAGCGTCTCGGCGCCGGAGTAGAGCACCACCCCTGCCTTGAAGCGATCGCCGAGCCGGTCGCGCAGATGACGCAAGCCCGCGAAATCTCGGCTGGCGACGGTAGCTGCTGCCTTAACCTCGACGCCGACGACCTCGCCGCTGTAGCGCTCGAGCACGACGTCGACCTCGCGCTGTTCCTTGTCGCGGTAGTGAAACAGCGACAGGGGCTCATCACACCAGTCGCTCTGACGTAGCAGCTCCATCGCGACAAAGCTCTCCAACATGGCGCCGGCGATCCCCCCGTCCTCGACGAACCGCCGTTCGCCCGCTCCCAGCAGGAACGCCAACAGACCGCTGTCGACAACATGCAGCTTCGGCGTCTTGACCTGCCTGCCCCCTAGGTTCGTCATCCACGGCCGCAGCCGGCGCACCAGGAACAGGCTTTCGAGGATGCCTGTGTAAGCGCGGGCGGTGCCCGCATCCATGCCCAGGTCGCTCGCCATCCCCTGAAAGCTCGCAAGGGCGCCCGAGCGCGCAGCGATCACGTGGAGCAGCCGCTCCACCCGCTCCACGTCGCGCACGTTGGCGACGTCGCCCAGATCGCGATTGATGAGCGACGCGACATAGCTGGCGAAGAAACGCGCGCGGCCGCGCGCGCTGCGAGCCTGCGGCTCGGGGTAGCCACCGGTGGCGATCAACCCCGCCACGGCACCGCGCCCGACCGGCGCGCCCGAGAGCTGCGGCGGCCCCTCGCCGGCGAACAGCCGATCGATGAAGGTCTCACGCCGGCCATGCAGCTCCCCCTGCGAGAACGGCCACAGATTGATGTACTCCACACGCCCCGGCAGCGCGTCCGCCACGGTTGGGAGCGTGAGCACATTGGCCGACCCCGTCAGCAGAAACTGCCCGCGCGCCTGGTTAGCATCGAGCCGCTGCTTGATCGCAAGCAGCAAGCCGGGCGCACGCTGGATCTCATCGATGATCGCCGGACCAGAGATCTCCGCCACGAAACCCCGCGGATCGTGGCGCGCCGCAGCCACCACCTCATCATCATCGAGGTCGAACAGACGCGCCGGATACTCGCTCGCCGCAAGCTCCCGCACAAGCGTGCTCTTGCCGACCTGGCGCGCACCCAGCAGCGCGACGGCGCGGCTCTCGGCCAACGCTTCGAGCACCTGGCCACGCACATGTCTGGCAACAAAATCGGCGGCCACCGGGCAAGCATAGTCCTCATGCCCGGCAGATCACGGATTCGCGGCCCGGCAGATCGTGGATTTGCAGCCCGGCAGGTCACGGATTCAGGCACCGGCAAATTGCGTCGTGCGATCGATCCGGGGGAGTTGGCCGAGCGGATCGACTGGCCGTCGGGATCCCTACCCCACGACCAGCCTCACCGGCTACCGCTTCTTGCGCTTCGAGTGCTTGGACTTCTTCCTCGCCGTCTTCTTCGATGCCTTCTTGTGCGCCGCCTTGGGGCACCCGGTGACGGTGATCTTGGTGCTCTGTTTGACCTTGAGCCCGTTCTGGCCGGTGATTTCGGTTGGCATAATCAGCGTGCCCTGGCAAAGGTTCCCGTTCGCGGTCAGCGCGGGGTATTCCCGTTTCGGGAGCGTCAGTTCGAACGTCGAGAACGGCACGTCCGGGACCGTGTTGAACGTCGCGGTCGTGATCCCCTGTTTGCTGATGAACGTTTCCCCATGCACCTGGACGGTCACGCCATCCTCGCCGGTGAGGACGATGATCAGTTCCGGGTACTTCGCGCCACCGTGGGAGACGAAGTACGCCGGGCCCGACAGGGGGCCTTCCAGCACGGGGGTGCCGACCGTCGCTTCGCCGACCCGGGATGCCTTGGGGCAGTTGCTGGGGTTTTCCGCGAAGACCTTTTCGGTGCACGCCTTCTGCAGCGTTTTCAACGGGGACGGGAGCTGTTTGGGGAGGCTGACCTTGACCTTCGCGACGTTCGCCCCGGTGCCTCTGGCGCCGTTGGGGAGCGTCAGGCTCACGCGCAGGCTCGCGCCTTCGGTCCGCGAGGTCTTCGAGCTGGTCGAGACCTCGAATTTCGGCTTGAACGAGAGCGCCGCGCAGTTGGTCACCTGGAACGGTGTCGCCACGTTCGCTTTGGCGCCTTCGGCGCTTTCAAGCTCCCCCGTCAGCTTCATCGGTTCGCAGCTGGTCGGGTTGAACACGAACCCGGGACGGTTGACCGTCACGTTCACGTGCTGCAACTGCAACGGGATGCCATCCAGCATCGTCGGGAACTTGTCGCTCACAACCGTCAACTGCGCGGTCGTCGGGTCAACGTTGACCTTCGCACGGACCACCTCGGTCCCGAGGTTGAACGGGCCCGCGACGGCGGGGACGACGACGTCCACCCCGAACGGGTCGCCCTCGTAGGGGCCGGTGATGTACGCCTTGCCGTCTTCGATCGAGAAGGGGTCGTTCCCCAGGCCGGCGCTTGCGATCACCTGCCCGATCTCGCTTTCCGCGGGGCAGTCCCCGGTCGCGGCCTGCGGCTCCTCGCAGAGCTTCACGCCACGCAACCCCGCCGAGACCCCCGGGGGCAGCACGACCGAAATCCTGCCGAGTTGCTGGTCGGCGTCCGGGCGGGTCATCGTCAGCGTCAACGGCGTGAACCCACCCGCCTGGACACTGGTCGTGCCGGCCTCGAACCCCGGCTGGAACGGCCGCGGGCTCGCACACGGATCCCCATTCGGCCCCGAGGCGATTTGGAACGTCGAATTCGATTCCACCGGCTGGCTGGCCGACCACGGCGTGAAGGACGCCTTGGTCGTGTAGGACCCGCAGGTCGGCGGGGTGCTCAACGGCGCCCTGGCGGACCCGAAGAAGTGCAGTTCGGATTGTTCCAGGGGCACATCCGGGATACCCGGGAACGTCGCCGTGATCTGCCCCGTCTGCTGATCCAGCGAGATTTCCCCCGGCTGCTTGACCAACACACCCGACACCGGATCTTCAGCGACCAGATACAACGCCATCAGCGACCCGAACGGGTTCGCGTCCTGCGTCGCCAGATACGCCGCACCTTCCAGCGCATTCGCCAACAACGGCGTCCTGACTTTGACCGTCCCGACCTTCGACGCGTCCGGGCAAAACGGTTCCACCGGCGCGCCCTTCGGCGCGGGCAACCCCGAGGTGAAGCGCAAATCCTCCGGCGGGGTGCTTTCCCCCGGCAGGTACCCGATCTGCGCATCGCTGCACGCTTCCAACCCACCACCACCCGCCGGGCTGATCGCCAGGCCTTCCGGGAGCACCACCTTTACATCTTTGATATTCGACGGGGCTAGACCCGTTGGGTTCAGGACCCCTTCCTGCGGGACGTTCACGTCAGTCGTCAACCCCGTCGGAGTGCTCGCCGCCTGGCTGTCCGGTGCGACACTGATCGACGGTTCGAACGGCAAACGGTTACAACCGACCAACCCCAGCGGTTCCCCAGGTATTTCTTCCAACAGCGATTCCCCCTTCTTGAACACGCCGGGTTCACTCCACGAATCCGCTTCCACCGTCGTCCGCATACCCGCAGCACCAGAACACGACGTCGGCAAAGTCAAAAACGGAATCAACTTGGGACCCACCGGTGCTACACACGGCTCCGGTTCAAACCCGTTCTGGACAGTCTTAAAGAGGCAGCCCCAGCCGCGCACATTGTTGTGACTGGGATCGGCCGGCACACCCCAGAATGTCAACTGGCCCCCGAGGAACCCCAAGACCTGAGAGATATTGTTGACACTGACAACGACACCATAGTCGCCACCCGTGCGAACCGCCGTGTCCAGGACCACCGGAACGCTGAGAGCGCTGAAGCCGAACCTGGCAGGCTCACCAACCGATGGCACAAGATTGAACAGAGGTACCTTAAAAAAAGCGTTGCCGGTGAGACGAATCATCGCAACACCGATAGCGGTTTCCGCCGGACAGCCATTCGTACCATAGAGATCCGCCGCGTCGAACTCCGCAGCGGTGCACTGCGGTATCACCCGCGGATTACCGACCAAACCCGCGGGTAGACTGAAGTGCAGATCCTTCGTCAACGCGACCGGTTGAGCTTTCGGCTGCGGCCCTTCCCCATTTTTCGGATAATAGTTCGGCTGGTTCGATGTATTTACGGCAACCGTCGCTATCAGCTGGAAGGGATGCGAGCCGGCCTGCGTATCGATCGAACCATCTTCGTTGGTGGGCACAAGCCGAAGATCTTCCACACCAAACGGGGCTGGGGTGGGACTCACTGTCAACGCGGCGCGAGTCGTCGTGGGCGTCGCACCGGCGCCGCTGAGCACCACTTCATTGACCAGCCCACCAGATGCGGTTGATGCACCTTCTTCAACCTTGAACGCAATATTGATCTCAATTTCCCCAGCGGGCTGGAGACTCCCCCTAGATACGCAGTGCAACGTTGCGAGTTCGCATTCTGCACCCGAGATCGCGGTCGCGACCAATCCGGCCGGCAGCTTCTCGGCGATCGCGATCGGACTGGTTTCGCCGTTCGCCGGAGCGTCGCCGAGATTGCTGATCTGCAGCAACAGTTCTCCTTTGCCACCTGGCGGAAGGTTGGTCGGGAGGCTGACCGTGTTGACCGTCAACACAGGACTCGAGGCAAGTGCGGGTGCGGCGGAGAACGCACAGACGACGAGGACCAGAGCAGGCAGAAGCAGCCAGGCGGGGGGTTTTTGGTTGACACTCATCGGCCCGGCCTCCGGTCGTTGCCAGCTTTTTTAGCCTTAGTTCTCTTCCTCATCGCTTTGACGCATCGACCGCGACTGCGCTTCTTTCCCTTGATGCACTTGACGGTCTTCTTCTTCGCGGCCTTCTTCGTTGCGGAAGGTATGGGGGTCACGTTGCCCGCGCCGACAAACGTTGCGGTAGCCGGCGCCCCAAATATCCCCGGCTGCGGCGACGGCGCAACCCTGCACGAATCGGTCGTGGTACAAGCCGGCGAGACCGCAAACGAGGACGAACACGGTTCCGCTTGCGTACACACCCGCGCGTCATACATGTCACCCACACCATCCCTGTCGCTTTGGACGAGACCGTCCGGGGTTACGAAGAACACATCGTTTCCGCTCGCGCTCGCATCAAAGAACACCGAATCCGAATTACCAGTTCCGGCCGAGATCAACGCGATACAGCCACCGAGCGTTCTATTGAAGACGACACTTGCACCCTGACCGTAAGACGGCGGCCGGCAGCCGCCTACACCGACGGGCTCATACTCATACACGTCGTCACGACCGTTCACATCACGCGGCACGAGCGCATCGACGCTATCGAAGAACAGGCGCCCCGAGTCGTTCAAATAACGCGGCTGATACCCCGTCGAATTGTGGCTCCCATCCGGAGTCCATCCCGGAATCGACGCCGCGAGCCAGTGTTCGTCCCACATGCTCCACGGGTCCAGCGGCACCTGCCCGGGAAGAAATATCCCGGGGTATCCCGGCACGCTCCCGGAGAGTTCGCCGACCGGTCTTGCGCCCGTGGGATCGCATGATGCGCACACCAGCTTGTCCGCTTCCGCATCGTAGAGATAGACCTCCTCGTCCGGCTGACCACTGTTCGCATCGCGGTTGTCATACCCCGTCAGGCTCTCCTGCGACATAAACGCCAGAAAGCCCCCGTTCGGCGAGACCCGCGCCGTCTGCCCGATCAAGGGCGCGCAGACCGTGCAGTTCCCGGGTTCGACCGAGCCTTCTTCCGCCCCCCCTGTGATGAACGTTGTGCTCCAGTTCCCGCTGCCGGCGGGCGCTTCGCGCAACAGGTACAGGTTGCACGGGTTCGGGATGCTTCCATACCCGGTGACCGGGTTTGTCACTTCAGGGCATAGCGTCGCGGCTACTTTCTCACTGTTTGGTGTGCTGGGAATGACAGCCGACGTGAACACATAGAGCGACGTGCCTGCGTCGTTCGCGCCGATGAGGTGCTGCGCTTGGGCACCTTTCATACCAGGTGTCAGATCGGTCAAGCGTTCGCCTTCCTTGCGTTCCGGTTCAAACATGTAAAGGCCGTCTTCGTGCGCTCCGCTGATGAGTTCGTTCCCATCCGTGAAGAACACTCGCGACCCATCGCTGCTGGCGCCAAGGAATGAGCCACCGCCACTCGTGCCCCCACCGCCCTGCACGACATCCACCTGCACGGTGCTCCCCGTCGCCATGTCCCGCATGAACAGGCCGCCTTCCCCGCTCCACACGACCCGCGTCCCGTCGTCCGAGATCGCGTGCCTTTCCGTGACAGCGCCTCCTTGGTCGATTATGCCGAAGCGGCCCGTCTCGACACCGCCGAGTAGGCTCATGCTGACGGCTGGTTCGCTGTTGGGCGGCGGCAGCACGTCCACAAGCTGCGCCTGCCCGTTGGACCACTCATACAGGCTACCCCCATGCGGGTAGTGAGGATCCAGGCCGACCGGCCCTTCGAAGACCACATGGTCAAGGCCGGGAGTTGCGCCCTCGAACTTCACGACTTGGCCTTCGGACGGGACTCTCGGCGGGGGCAGCGGTTCCTTGGTAAGCAGGGCCTGAAAGGAGCCAGTGGCATTGTCGCGAAGGTAGATCTCCTGGCCACCCGCCACTTCCTGATGCACTTCCGGCGCCAGCGACGGCTCAGAGGTTTGGTAGAGCGGCAGCAGCACCGCCCGCGACAGATCGGGAGAGAACCGCAGGTATTCTTCGCCGCCATCGCCCACGTTGTCCGGGCCAATCGAGTGCACGTGTGGCGTGGAGATGTCCTTGGAGGACCAGCCACCCGCGCCGCGCGTCGAGAACATCTGTGGCGAAAGTATGTTTCCGGGCGGGCTCGCACCGACCGGCGCTGTCACCATATAAGTGACGCTCGTACCGTCTCCAGAGGCCTGCGTCGCACCGCCATAACTGAGTGTATGCCCTTCGCCGCCGATCCCGAGAACTTCTCCAGCGTCCTTCTGCGGCGGCGAGACCAGTTCGTAAGCGCGACCGTCGGGAAGCGCGAATTCTCCACCCGTCGTCTCGGTGGTAAAGGTCGCGTCCGAACCGTCTGTTCCACCAGGCGGGCTCTTAGGATTAGTCGCGACGAGCCTGTAGTGGTAGGTAGTGCCAGGCTGCAAGCCCTGTATCGCCGCCGTCGCAGGGTGCAGGCTGTTATCGGCGCCGACCGAGGGCGACTCGGGGGTGCGCTGCCCATGAGGCGCGCTAGTCGTGTAGGGACTGGTGTCGTATTCGAAGTGGTATGTAGTTTCCGCGCCACCAGGGTCGACCTGCGCATTCAGCTTCGCGGCGGTAGCCGAGTCTTCGGTGACGGACTCGCCCGAGATCGTCAGGGGCACCGTCAGGGTCGTGAACGTCTCAGGCGGGCTGACCTGTTCTTCACCCGCCTTGTTGACGACACGCAGACAGAACGTGTGCGTCGCGCCCGGGGACAGTTCGCTCACCTTCGCTTCGGCCGCTTCCCCTTCATGCCCTTCCGGTGTCTTTTCAGCGCTCGCCGTGTTTTCGTTTTCTTTCTGTCCCGTTTCCGGGTTTTCGCGCTGACACTCGGTAGTGGACTGCCGGTAGACGAATTCAGCACTGCCCGGTTCAGCCGTGCGTTCGCTTTTGGGGTTGAGGACACCGTGCAGCGTCGCTTCGGTCGCCGCGATCGGGTTCGCGGGCTTCGCTTCCGGAGCTTCCACGAACGAGAACGCCGTCGTGAAATGTTCGGCCGGGCCGACCATCGTTTCGCCTTTGAGCCCGTTACGCGCGAGCAGACAGACCGTGTACTCGGTGCCCGCTTCCAAGCCCGACACGCTCTGCGAGACACCTTCCATACCCCCACCCAACGAGATACCCGGCGATTCCGGCGCCCGGCTTTCCCCTTCGCACGTCGTGCTCGACTTCGCGTAGAGGAATTCGTAGGTGCCGAGTTCGTAGGTGCCCGCCGCGCCTTCTTTACCCGGGTTCAACACACCAAGGAGCGTCGCTTCGCCAGCCTTGACCGATTCGACCACGACCGGCCCAGGGGCTTCCGGCGCCGCCGCCAGTGCCGGTGCGCTCGCGAACACCAGGCCACCTACCGACGCACACAACGACACCAAGCTGGCCAAGAGCGGCCTACGAATACCTACACGCATGTCTCCTCCTCCGAAGCAGAGGGGAGCACCCCTCGATCGATGAACAACAACGCGCCGAGGGGCGCCAGACGACAAGCTCGACAGACCGCAAGACGGCCACGCATCACGCCGCCTCGCTCTCAAAACGGGAATGCGCGCGGATGCTCCGTGCGACCAGCTCACCCTGGCCGGTCAGCCGCCAGGCGTTCGGCTCACCCTTCGCGTGCCCCGCGCCGCTGTTCGCCAGCAGCCCCAGGCGCTCCAGGCGCCGCAAAAGCTTGGATACCTGCCCCGCGTCCTGGATACCCGCGTAATCCCCCACCTCACGGTTACTCGGAGGCGAACCTCGACCCGTCAACTCCGCGACAGCCCCCAGCACCCGCGAGGTGCGATACGTCAAACGCATCGGGACACTCTCCAACGGGTCAACCACCGCCCGCTGCGGCGACACCGGACGCTGCGCCGCACGCGGCGACACCACATGCGGCACCGGCGCGTCCTGCTCACGCCGCGCCGCCGCCGGCCCCACGTAGGGCAGCACGATCATCCCCATCAACTCACCCAGCAACTCCGTCAACGGACGACGCTGCCCTTTCAACAGGCGCGCATACACAATCCCGAACGCCGCCCCCACCAGGCCCTCCGCGGTCAATGGCGTGCACTGCGTCCCACGGGGGCTCTTGCGGCCCTCGTCCACCACCGCCGCCAGCCGCGCCAGGACCTCCTCACGACGCTCCAACACCTCCGGGCCGCCACTCAGCGCCTGCACCACACACACCCGCGCCAGCACCGGCTCACGATCGAAGAAGGCGAGAATCGTCCATAGGCCCCGGCGCACCCGCACACGCCACTCCACACCCGCAAGGCCCGCCGCGTCAAGCTCACCCGCCAGCGTCCCGAGGATGTCCTCCAGGACCGCGCTCAAGCACTCCTCACGATTCGCGAACAGCTCATAGAACGTGCGCCGCGACACCCGCGAACGCGCCACCACATCCGCGACCGTCGTATTCGCCCACCCAAGCTCATCCACCGCGCGAACCGCCGCAGCCAACAGCCGCGAACGCTGAATGTCCGCGACCTGCGCGTGCGAACGATCAACCCGCGCACGCGCCGCCACCGCGCGCGTCGCCGCCGGGCGCCGCTTCGTCGGAGCAGCCATCACGCCGCCCCCCACACAGGGCCAGCGCCAGCCAGGACAGCGGCCGTGGAAGACCCACCCCCGCGCGAGGGGCCGAACCTGCGCCTCGAAGCTAGACGACTACCGCAATCTGCTTCGAGGCCCCTAGCCGAAGAGAGAGAGAGAGAGAGAGAGATGCGACAGCGCCAAGCTGGCGCATCTAGCATCACCCTCAAGGCAACGCGCGCGACTCCTATCACGTTTCTCCCACTCGAAACCACGCTAAACCAACTCCCTCATCCGGTTGCGACCCAGTCCCTCTAACCCGACCACTGTCCTGCTCGCGCTCTTGAAGTCAACCGCAGAACGGGACGACCCAAACCTGATCCTATGTTGACCTGAACACCCCACCACGGGGGCCTCATGACAACGGCAACCGTACACCACCCGTTCGGGCTTGTCAATACCCCAACAGCAAGAGTCCCACTCTCAAACCCAAAGCCCGCTGATCGGCACGAGGCTCCGGAGGTCGTCATCGCCGTAGCGCGGCTGCGCCTACGCCGCGTCGGGCACCGGTACGGCGACAACCTCGAGCCCGTCGATGCCGCTGAAGTCGGCGGGGTTGCACGTATAGACCGGAAGGTCGTTGGCGAGGGCGATCGCCGCGATCATCGCGTCGTAGGCCCGCGCGGACGTCTTGCGGCCGGTGCGGCGCAGCGACGCGGCTACGCGTCCGAAGGCGCGGGCAGCGCCGGCGTCGAACGCGAGCGGGTCGAAATCGGCCTCGGCCTGCTGGAGGTGGGCCTGGCGCGCGGCTCGCTCGCCGTCCTCTTCGGCGACGAGCGGGCCGACCGAAAGCTCGGCGAGCGTCACGGCCGTGATCAGCGGCTCGGCAGGTAGCGCCGTTGCATCTGTGAGGCGCTGAAGGAGGATGACCGTCGAGGTGTCAAGCACTCCTCTGCTCGCCTGCTGCTCCTCGGCGTCCGGCGTCCGCTCGCTCACAGGCCGGAGTCCAGCAGACGATCGATGTCCGCACGCAGCGCCACGGGATCCACGAACGGCAGCTGGCGCCAGCGACTCAACAATGTGGCCACCGCAAGCGGTGGAGGCAACACCGCCCGCAGCTCGGCGACCGCCCTCCCCGAGCGCGTGATCGTGATCGGCTCGCCCCGCGCGGCGCGGTCAACCACGTCGCCGCCATGGTTACGCAGATCACGGATGCTGACGTCGCCCACAACCCGTAGTGTATCACGCGTGAGACCGTGTCAGGCCAGCGCTCAAGCGCGTGCCCGGCGGTGGGCTGCACCTCAAACCTCGGGCACCGGCACGCCGGTCGCGGGGCATGGAGGCCCCGCGCCTGGGCGGTTGGGAGCCGTGACCCGGCGCGCGGACGATCCCCCCCCTACAGCGCCTCCTGCGAGAATGCCTCCGCGAGGTCGCCGTGCCAGGTGCGGAAGAAGGCCTCCGCTGTGGCGGCATCGAGGGGACGGGCGAAGAGGAAGCCCTGGCCTGAGTCGCACTGCTCGTCCTTTAGCAAGGTCAGCTCGTGCTGGCGCTCGATGCCCTCGGCGAGCGTCTCGATCGACATCGCCTTGCCGAGCTGCACCAGCATCCGGATCAGCGTCTCGCCTTCGGGGCTCTGCGTCAGGCGCGCGATGAACGAGCGGTCGATCTTCAGCGCATCCACGGGGAACTGCTGCAGGTGGGAGAGCGAGGAGTAGCCGGTGCCGAAGTCGTCGATCGCGATGCGCACCCCGAGCGCCTTGACGGCCCGCAGCCGCCTCACCGTGTCACCCGTGTCACGCATCAGCGTCGTCTCGGTGATCTCCAGCGTCAGCGCGCCCGGCTCCAGGCCGCTCTCCGCCAGGGCGTCGCGGACGTGCCCGACGAACTCGTCGGTGTCCAGCTGGCGCGCCGAGACGTTCACCGACATCCCGATCGCATGCCCCGCCGCGCGCCACCCGGCGCTCTGGCGGCAGGCCTCGCGCAGCACCCAGCTGCCAATCTCGGTGATCATCCCGGTCTCCTCCAGCAGCGGCACGAAATCGTCCGGCTGCACCACCCCGCGCCGCGGGCTGTTCCAGCGCAGCAGCGCCTCCACGCCCGTGGGGTTCATGTCCTGCAGGTCGAACGTCGGCTGGTAGACGAGGAAGAACTGCTCGTTCTGCAGCGCTTCGCGCAGGTCCATCTCGAGCTCCATGCGGCTCTGCACCGCGTCGTGCATCGTGGACTCAAACACCACGTAGCGGTTCTTGCCATCCCACTTCGCGCGGTACATCGCCACGTCCGCGTCGCGCAGCAGCTCCTCGGCGGAGTCGCGCGGGCCCATCGCGATCCCCACGCTCGCGGTCACCGCCAGGCGCGCGGCCTGCCCGTCGTCGAGGCGGAACGGCGGCGCCAGCGCCTCCAGCAGGCGCTCGGCGATCAGCTCGGGGCCGGCAGCCAGAGACATTCCTTCGGCGATCACCACGAACTCGTCGCCGCCGAGGCGCCCGAGCGCGTCGGTCTCGCGGATCGCGTTCCGCAGGCGCGACGCCACCGCCATCAGCAGCCGGTCGCCGGCGCCGTGGCCGAGCGTGTCGTTGATGCTCTTGAAATTGTCGAGGTCCACGAACAGCGCCGCCACCGGCGTCTGGCTGCGGCGCGAGCGCACCAGCATCTGCTCCACGCGGTCGAGGATCAGGGTGCGGTTGGGCAGGCCCGTGAGCGGGTCGTGGGTGGCGAGGAACACGAGCTCGTCTTGGCGGCGGGAGAGCTCCTCGTGGGCCTTGCGGCGCTCCTGCTCGAAGGACTCGCACATCCGCACCAGCGTCACGTCGAGGCTGCGCTGCAACATGCCCAGCGCCTCCGTTCGCACCTCCTCGGAGAGCCCGAGCGTCCGCGCGTGCTCCAGCACCACCTCCTCGGCGGCGTCGCGCCAGCGCAGGCAGCGCTTGGTCACCTCGTTGAGCGGCGCCGCCCGCTGCGCGGCCAGCTGGCCGAAGATCCGCCACGACTCGCGGCCGACCTCGCGCGCCACTTCCTCGCCATCGCCCGCCATCCAGCGTGCCACGGCGATCGTCGACACCGAGCCGACCCGCGCGAAGCTGTCTTCGACGAGCGCGTCGAGCGTCTGCCCCGACTCCGCCGAGCGGTGCTGCAACCTCGCGACGACATCCTCGGTGTCCCGTTTCAGGGCTTCGCCGAGACGGCGCAGATCATCGGCTGCCATGCCCCAGCTATCGACGCCGTGCCCGATTCCTTGAGCGGCTCGCCGCCGATCCCGCCGCCGCGCCCGCCGGCCGGGCGCCGCTGCCAGTCGACACGGACGCCTGTAAGCGGTAGTTTTTCATCGTGCGCTGCTGTGTCCGCAACTCGCCCGTTCCCGATGGGTTTGACTGTATGACGGATGTAATAGACAGCGCCTTGACGAAAAGCCCAGCGGGCCGGTAGGGTGCTAGGTTCTAGCCTGGGGTCTACACCAAAAGTAGTGGAGGAGAGGATCGTGTTCATGAGAAGCTTTGTTCGCCGTACCATTGCCGTGGGGGGCGCCTTGGCAGCCGCCGCCGGGGCATCTGCCCTAGCCATCGACGTTGCCGGCGCCTCGGGATCGACCGCGCACGCCGCGCGCACGGTCTCGCTGAACGACACCGGCAACCTGCACAAGACCTCCAAACACGGGTTCAATCTGTATGAGTCAGGCAGCGCCAGCGGCTCGATCTCCGGCTCGGTCTCCATGCATCTGGACGTCGTCTCGACGAATAAATTCACAGCTGAATTGACCGTCTACCCGAAGGGCAGCTCGATCACCGGCAAGGCTTCCGGCAGCTACCGCACCAACGGCGGCACGGCGAGCTTCTTGGGCACACTCTCGGTCACCCACGGCAGCGGCAGCTACTCCGGCGCCCACGGGTCGGGCATCAGCTTCAGCGGGACGATCCAGCGCTCCAACGACAACGTCACCGTCCACGTCAACGGCAAGTTCTCCTCCTGACGCGGGGGGATGGGGGGAACATGCTCAACATCAGAACCCTCGTGGCAGCGGCGGTGGTGCTTGCATGCGGATGCCTGCCCGCCGCCGCCGCGGCACAGGCCAAGGAGAAGGCGACGCTCACCACCTCCTTCACGCCCGACCGGCTGGGGGCGACCACGACGGTCGGCTTCTCCTTCAAAATCCTCACCACCGAAGGCCTGGCGCCGCCGCCACTGAACAGCATCGACCTGCACATGCCCGCCGGCATGAACTACGCCGATACCACGCTCGGCCTGGCGATCTGCCAGCCCGAAGTGCTCGCCACGGAAGGGCTCGCGGGCTGCCCCGCCAACTCGCGGCTCGGCTTCGGCAGCGCATTCGTGGAAGTGCCGTTCGGCAACGGCTCGGGCACCGAGCTGCCCGAAATCCAGGCCGTGATGGGACCCTCCCACAACGGCAACATCGTGGTGCTGTTCTACGCCAACGGCAAGACGCCGGTCTCCGCGCAGCTGGTGTTCAAAGGCGAAGTCCAGCCCGCCCCCTCGCCGTTCGGCTCCCAGCTGGCGACGCTGGTGCCGCCGATCCCCAGCGTGCCCGGCGGCAACAACGTCGCGATTCTCAGCGTCAAAGCGACGATCGGCCCTGAGGATCTGACCTACTACAAGCACGTCCACGGCAAGCTCGTGCCGTTCAAACCGCTCGGCATCGGCGTGCCCGAACACTGTCCCCGCGGTGGCTTCCCGTTCTCGGCCTCGTTCACGTTCGAAGACGGCTCCGCCACGAGCGCCTCCGCGAAAGTACCCTGTCCTGCGTCGCACTCCAGTGCGCGCAGGAAGAAGTAGCAGCGTCCGCCACATCCCTCTGGGTTGTGGTACGCACGGCGCCGCTCGGAGCTTCTCCGGGGGGCGCCGTTTGCGTTCCCGGCCTCCTCTACGCGTCCGTCGTGGCCCGCCGCCGGCGTTCCGTGCGCCGCTCCAAGATCGAGGCGAGCAGCACGCTCGTCTCGAAGAGCAGGTACAGCGGCACCGTCTCCAGCAGCAGCGTGATCGCGTCACCGGGCAGGAAGGCCGCCACCGCGCCGCACGCCAGGATCGCGTAGCGGCGGTTGGCTCGCAGCTGGCGCGGCGTGACGATGCCCGCGCGAGTGGCCACCAGGATCGCGACTGGCACCTGAAACACCAGCCCCATCGCGAGCAGGATGGTCGCCGCGAAGTGGTAGTACTGGCTGGCCTGCACGAGCACATTGAACTGGTCGCTGTTGAAGTTCTCGAAGAAGCGCAGGGCGGCGGGCAGCACCACGAAGTAACCGAACATCACCCCTGCCACGAACAGCAGGGGGACCGCCAGGATCAGCGGCGAGACGACGCGCTGGTGCTCCGGCCTGAGTGCCGGGAGCATGAAGCTGTAGATCTCATACAGGATGATCGGGAGCGCGAGGATCAGCGCGAACAGCAGCGCGATGCCGAGCGTCGCGGTGAACGGCTCGCCGACCCCGAGCGTCACCGGCTTGTTGCCCTGCGGCGCAGCCGACAGCCGCGAGATCGCCCTGTGCAGTTGCGGCCTCACGCTCTGTAGCGTTGTGCGAGTCGCGGCGCTCGCTCCACTCCCGGGCCGCTCCAGCGCCCCCACCACGCGTTCCAGCTGCACCCCGATCGAGCGGGCGCCCTGCTGCACTGTGTAGGTCGCGCCGAGCGGTCCGCTCCCCGCCCGTACCTGTTTCTGCGTCTGGTGTTCCAGCGGTCGGTTGACGATGCGCAGCAGCGCGTGGTTCTGCCACAGGCAGAAGCCGAACGCCACTGCGAGCACGGCCAGCGAGACGATCAGGCGCGTGCGCAGCTCGTCGAGGTGGTCCACGACGCTGAGCTGCTCCTCGTATCCGATTTTGCTGATCGCGATAGCCATGTGCGCAACCGTGATCAGCTCAGGTGGGCGACGATGACAGGGGAAGCGGTCGGCAACTGGGTGCCGCCGGCCGGCTCCTGCGTAACCAGCACCTCGCTTGCACCACCGCTGTCGGGCACGGCAACGGTCGCGGTGCCCGAGGAGGTCGGGGCGAACAGGCTGTCGGTCGGTTGCGGCTCTGCGTGCCCAGGGCGCTTCAGCCACACCTCGTACACGTGCCCCGAGGAGGGCTCGGGCATGTCCGCCACGGTCAGCCAGGTGTGCCCACCGCTCTGGTGCAGCGCCGCACTGGCGCCGGCGAGCGTGACGTCGGCGCTCATCACGCGCGCCGAGGAGCCAGCCGGGGCGGGCCCGCCCCCGAAGGGCGTGGACAGCGCTCCGATCGCGACACCCGCCGCCAGCAGTCCCGCACCGGCGAGCGCCAGCGCGGGGCGCAGAGCAAAGCGCCTGCGGGCCATACCACGGGCGCGCGAGGAGGAGCGCGCGGACTGCGTGGCCCGCTGGGAGGCGCGCGAGGAGGAGCGCGTCGCCCGCTGGGCGGCCTCGCTGCGTACGACCGCCATCACCTGCCGCTTGGCGTGCGCCGGCGCGGGCACCTGCCTGACCGTGGTGGGCAGGTGCTCGACCGCCGGCGCCAGCGCGGCAAGATCGTCGCTGCACAGCGCGCACGTGCGGGCGTGCTCCACGAACATCCGGCTGTGGCGCTCGTCGAGCAGCCCCAGCAGGTACAGGGCGGCATCGCCACAGCCGCCGTCGCCGGGGTTCGGCAAGTTGCTGGGGCCGGGATGGTGCGGGTGGAGGCCGTGCGAGTCGGAGTCGTGCTGGTCGGGATCGTGCTGGTCGGGATCGTGCGAGTCGGAGTCGTGCGGGTCGGAGTCGTGCGCTTCGCTCATCGGGAGATCCCCTCCTCGGCGGCCATCGTCAACCGCAGCTTGGCAAGTCCCAGCCGCATCCGGCCCTTCACGGTGCCGACGGGCATCTGCAGCATCGAGGCGATCTCGGTGTGGGTGAAGCCGCCGAAGTATGCGAGCTCGAGCACGCGGCTCTGCTCCCTGGGCAGAACACCGAGGGCACCCATCACCTCCTCCGAGCGCTCGCGGTCGAGGATCTGCTCCTCGATATCCTCCGCGCCCGCCACCCGCTCGACGGCCCCCTCTTCGTGGACGGCGTGGCGATCGCGCACCCCACCGCGGCGCAGCGCGTCGACCGCGCGGTTGTGCACGATCCGCAGGATCCAGTTGCGCACGCTCCCACGGGAGTAGTCATACCGCGCGCCGGTGCGCCACAGCGCAAGGAACGCCTCCTGCAGGACGTCCTCGGCGGTCGCCCGCCTGCCGCACATCCGGTAGGCCAGCGAGAAGGCGACGTCGCAGTGGCGGTCGTAGACGACCTCGAACGCGTCGGCGTCCCCTCCCTGCACGAGCGCCATCAGCTCCTCGTCGGCGAGCTTGTCCAGGCCGGCGGATCCGCTCGCCGATCTGCCTCTCATCGCGGCTGCTGCTCCTCTGCGCTCGGGATTGGGTCCTGCACAGCGGCAGGCGTGGCCACTTGGGTGGCGATCGCGGGGGCGATCGCGTCGCCGCTCACCGCGCTCTTGAAGCCTCGCAGCCCCTCGCCCAGCGAGCGACCCATTTCGGGCAGGCGCTTGGCGCCGAACACCAGCAGCAGGAGTATCAGTAGGAAGGCTATGTGCAATGGATTGTCGAGTCCCATCGTTCACCTCTCGATGTGAGTGTGTAGGAGATCTGCCTGCGGGCAGTCCCGGGCCGGCGGGGCCCGGGTGTGGCGATGTTCCTACGCGCCACCCCACCAAGCGGATCACCACCCCCCACAAGAGAGAGCCGAGTGGCGAGGGACTGACTCAGTCTTGCAGCGCCACGGCAGGCGGCACACCGGCGGCGATGTAGCCCGGGATCGCGACGATCGCGACCGCCGCCGCGGTCACCAGCGCGAGGCTGGCGATGGCCACGAGAATGCCGAAGGAGTAGACGACCGGGAAGTTGATCACGTTGGCCAGCGCCCGGTCGAGCAGCTGCTGGCCGTAGAGGCCAAACACCGCCCCGCTGACGCAGCCCACGCCGAGCAGCAGCAGGCTCTCCAGCAGGATCGTGCGCCACAGTTCCCCGCGCGGGAAACCCTCCAGCTTCAGCTTCGCCAGGCGCGGGCGGCGCTGCCACACCATGTTGCCCATCGCCGCTGCCATCGCCAGCACCGCGGCGATCAGGATCAGCGTCGCGATCTGGCTGAGGCGTTCGAGGCCCTGGCGGCTGAGCGCGCGCTGCTGGGCGGCGTGTTCTTCGGCGGTCTGCACCGCAAAGCCCGAGCCGCCGCCGAGCGCGTGTTCGATCTCGCGCCTGCCCTGGGCTTGGGAGACGCCGGGTGAGAGCAGCACGTTGTAGGCGCTCGCGTCCGCCGAGCCCCACGAGCGCGCGAAGTCTTCGGCGTTCATGATGATCGCGCCCGGCGCCCACCCGATATTGGTGCCGATCGCCGCCACTTTGAAGGTGCTCGGCACGGGAGTGGGCAGCGCAAAGGAGTCGCCGACGTGCAGATGGTGTTCATTGGCGATCGCCTGCGACACCACCATCCAGTCGCCGCTGCGCACCTCTTCTTCGGCCTGCTTCACGTTCCCTTCGACGATCTGACTGGCAGGCAGCAGCGGCGTGGATTCGCGCGGCGGGGCGATCACCCACACGCGCCGTTCGCCGATGTCCAGCAGCCCCCCGCGGTACAGGCGCACGGAGCTCACGCCCGGCAGGCTCGCGAGCTTGGCTTGATCGGTGGGGGCGAACGGCGTGGTCCTCAGCAGGTTGTACGTGCCCGCCGGGGACACCCACTCGTCGGTGAAGGCGTTCATGTCGTGCGCCGCGTTTTCAAGACCGTGCAGCAGATCGCCGTGGGCGGCCTCGATCGCGACGCTGCCAAACACCGCCACGGCGCCGGTCGCGGCGATCGCCACCGCGCGCGCGCGCCCGGCGCGCAGCTCCATCACCGCCACGTGCGGCACGGCGCTCGTGATCCCCGGCGCGATCCGCCGCACCAGCGCGAGCGTGGCGTTCAGCGGGATCGGCAACAGCAGCAGCAGCGCCCCCACCAGGAACACCATCCCCAGCACCGCCGATTTCGGCGCCGCCAGCAGGATCGCCGTGGCCGCGGCCAGACACGCCACCCCGCCCAGCGCCAGCCAGCGCGTGCCGCTGAGCGTGCCGGCGCCATCCTTGTCGGTGATCGCCGCCAGCGGTTGGCGCGAGACGATGTCTTTGAGCGGGCTCAGCACCGCCACCGAGGCGGCCAGCATCCCGCCCGCGATCGCGATCGCGACGCTCTGAGCGCTCACCACGCGCTGCGAGCCCACGGCAAAAGCGGAGGAGAGATAGCCGGGGTTGGAGTGGAAGAGGTGAATCGAAAGCTCCTCGCCGAGCGCCAAGCCGAGCACGCAGGCGAGCACGCCGAGCACCATCGCGTCGAACATCATCACCCCGATCACCGTCCGCGGGGGGTATCCATCGCGGCGCAGGTCGGCGATCAGCCGCCGCCGCTGGGGCACTGTCAGGAGCATCGCGTTGAACGCAAACAGGAAACCGACGAGCGCGCTGATCACCGCGAACAGCGCCGTGGACTGGTTGGTGGCGGCCGCCGCTTTGGTGAACAGCGTTTCGTCGTAGTTGGCCGGCTCCACGTTCAGCCGCCCCCCCGCCAGCCGTTCGAGCCCCGCGCGCACGCTCGCTTCAGCGCCCGGTGCGGGCTCGACGAGCACGCGGCTGACATGGTTGGGCAGCCCGGCCAGTTCCTGGGCGAATTCGAGCGTCGTCACCGCAATCGGGCTGGAGACCAGCGCCCCGATCTGGCTCGAGCGCAGCAGCGAGTAAAGCGGCGCCTGTTCGACGCGCCCGTTCACCTTGACGGTCGCTTCCTTGCCGAACTTCACGATCCCGATCTTGTGGCCCAGCGGCGCCGGCAGCACGAGCGCCCCGAAGCCTCCGAACGCTTCCAGCTTGGTCTTGCGCAGCAGCGTCCCGTCGAGTTTCGAGAAGCTCGAGTCGGCGCCCACCAGCTCCACCGATTCGCTGCCCTTCGGGCCGGAGATCTCGGCGTTGGCTTCAAGCAGCGGTGCCGCCACGCGCACCCCCGGGAGGTGGCGCACCTTCGCGACCATCCCCGCTTCGAAGCCCTGCTCGTCACGCGCGATCAGCTGCAGCGTGGCGTTTCCGACGATCCCTTTGGAGAGCTGCGCCACCGAGCTCGACAGGCTCGAGCTCGCGACCTGCGAGGCGAACAGCAGCGCCACGCCCGCCGCGATCCCGACGATCGCGAACATCTCCTGCAAGAGGCGTGCACGCAGTCGCACGCGGTAGAGGTGCAGAACGTTAAGGAGCTTCACGTCAGCGACCGGGCCCCTACTGCGCGGTCACGCGCGCGGCCCACTGCTCGGGCTCGTACTCGCCGAGCTTGCCGTCGCGCAGCGCGTACACGCGGTCGGCGTACGCCGCCGCCTGTGGGTCGTGGCTGACCAGCACGATCGCCACCTCGTGTTCGCGGCACAGTTCGGTCAGCAGCTCGAGCACTTCGCGCCCGCGCTGCGTGTCGAGGCTGCCGGTCGGCTCATCGGCCAGCAGCAGGCGCGGTTTGGTGGAGAGCGCCCGCGCGATCATCACCCGCTGGCGCTCGCCCATCGAGAGCGTCTCCGCACGGTGATCGAGGCGCTCGCCGAGGCCGAGGCGCTCCAGCAGCGGCGAGATCTGGCGGTGGGCCTCGCGCCAGCGCAGGCTCTTCAGCAGCTTCAGCACCGCATTGTCGATCGCCGTCACACCAGGCAGCAGATCGAAGTTCTGGCGGATGAAGCCCAGTTCGGAGAGCCGGAAGTGCGAGGCCTCCTTCTCGCTCAGCGAGGAGACGTCGCGGCCGCCGATCAGCACCGCGCCGCTGGTCGGCTGCAGGAGCGTGGCAACCATCAGCAGCAGCGTCGTCTTCCCCGACCCGCTCGGCCCGTACAGCGCCACCATCTCGCCGGGTTGCACTTCAAGCGAAACGCCGTCGACCGCGCGCACCGGCTCGCCGCCGATCTGCGGATAGTGCTTTACGAGATCACGCAGCTCAAGCACCAGGGGCCTCCCTCATGTCACGCACCAGAAGTGCGACCCGAGAGCTCCCGGGAGCCCGAGTTTGACCCGATCGGACACAGGTCTACTTTATGCCACGCGCGTCGTGGCCAAGGGGGGTGGGCGTGGTGGCGATCGCCGAGGCGGCGGGCAGCATCTCGGCCGGCGGAGGCATCACTACCTCAGCCCCACCACCGCGCCGCGCCGGCGCCCCGGGCGCGCTGGGCGCCAGGCGCCGCAGCGCCAGGCGCGAGTGGAACACCGTCATCGCCAGACGCGCCGGCTCCCCGAGCGCCTCCAGCACCGCGTCGGCGACCGGCGCCGCCTCCGGCGCGCGTGCCTCCGGCGTACACAGATAGAAGCTCGCCATCGCCGCCAGCACCAGCGTGTGGCGGCGGCCAGGGAGCGCCCGCGCCGCCTGGCTCGCGCGTTCCGCGAGCATGCCCATGCGCGTGGCCGCGTCGCACGGGGAGGCGTAGCAGCCGACGAGGCTGCGCTGGCCGGTCGCGTAATCCTCGGCGGCGTCGATCAAGTTGTCGAGCAGCGAGTGCAGCGACCCGATCCAGGGGAAGTAGGCTCCCTCCATCGCCGCGATCTCCTCGGGATCCACGTGCGGCTCGGCCGCCGCCGCGATCAGCGCGTAGATGCCCAGCGAGCTGCCCCCGGCGGCCGCCGTCTCCCACCAGCGCATGCCGGTTCCCTTCGGTGTGTGCGCCCGCGCCCACCGTTCGAGCGCCAGGTAGTCGCCCTGCACCTCGCCGGTGTTGCAGCTCTGGAAGGCCACGATCCGCTCCGCCGCACGCAGCGCCGCGGGCGCCACCGCCGCATAGGAGGGCAGCTGCGCGAGCGCTGCGCGGCAGCCATCCACCGTCTCTTTGAGATAGCCGCCGTCCTCTTGCAGATGGTGGTGGGCGTAGTAGTCGAGGTGCTCGGCCTCGGGGTCCAGCGCCACCAGCAGCGCACGGTGTAGGAGCCTGCCGTTGGCCACCGGGTCGGTGTTCGGCAGCTCGGTCAACATGTCCAGGTAGTTGTAAGCCGCCTGGAAGCACACCATCGCGCGGGCGGCTGCGGCGCGGCGGCGCCGGGGGGCGAACGCCGCAAAGGCGCTCGCGCCCTCGATGTTGCCCCACTTGTGCAGCGCGTCCACCACCACCTGGCGCAGCAGCTGGTCGGGAATCTCCTGGGCCCGTGCCTCGCGGCGGCGGCGCTCGGCGCAGACACCGGGGAAGACCCCCAGCCAGTAACGCCTCGCCGCTCCCGCGAACGAGCCTGCGAGTGCGACACGACCGCCAGCTGTAGAACTCATCTGCACCTCTCCAGACCCCTTCAATGTGCTCTCCGCAGACCCTAGCGCTCCGATCGCGCCGTCTCGCGCGCTCCCGGATTATAGACGCTGGCGCGACCCACTGTCCAGCGTACTGCTTTCACGTGTAAGAGAGTGTTCCGCGTGTGGGGTCTGCGTCTCAGCGCTCCTCGCGGGTGCGGATCGCCTGCTCGAGCTCCTCGCCGCGCTGGGTCAGCCGCCACATGTTCGGCTCGCCGCGCACAAGGCTCTCGCCGCCGTTGGCGATCAACCCGAGGCCCTCGAGGCGGGTCAGCAGCTTCGACATCTGGCCCTGGTCGGCGACGCCGGCATCGCGCGCGATCTGGCGGTTGTTGAGCCCCGGCTGCGCCGCCACCGCCGCCAGTACGCGCATCGTGCGATAGGTGAGGCGCATGTCCAGCCGCTTCAGCGGGTCCTCCTGGTTGCGCGCCGGCCGACGCGCGCGGGGGATACGACGGGCCAGTTCGGCGGCGGCCGCTTCGGGACCGAGGTAGGGAAGCACGATCATGCTCATCAGCTGCCCCCGCAGCGGCAGCAGTGGCTTGGGCGCAGTTTCGCGCAGGCGCGTGTACAGCACGCCCAGCACGGCGCCCACCACGCCCTCCGCGGTGACGCGGTTGAGGCCGCCGGGGGCGTCCGCCTCGCGGCGACCACGATCCACCGCGCCCACCAGCGCATCCACCACATGCGCGCGGCGCTCCAGCGCCTCGGGGCCCGCGGCGAGCGAGTCCACCACACACAGCGCCGCTGTGGCGGGGTCGGCGTCGAAGCATTCGAGCATCGCGGTGAGCGCGACTCCGATCCGTGTGCTCCACCCGCGCTCGCTGCGATAGGCCGGCAGCACCGCCTCTTCGATTCGCCGCAGCGCCTCGTCGAGCGCCTCCAGCAGGCACGCTTCGCGATCCTCGAACAGCTCGTAGAAGGTCCGGCGCGACACGCCTGCCCGCCCGACGACGTGCGCCACCGTCACCCGCTCGGCGCCCCGCTCGCGCGTCAGGTCCACCATCGCGCCCAGCATTCGCGCACGCTGAATCTCCGCCACGCGCTCACGCTCGCGGTCGACGCGCTCGTGCGGCGACGCGCTCGCCCGCAACTCGCGCTGCTGCCCACCGCCGTTCTCAGTGCCGCGCCTGCTCACCACGTTGCCATGACTTCCGATCCTCTCACCTCCCTCCGGCCTACCCCGCCCGGCATGTGGAATATAGGCGACACGCAGTGATTTTGTCAAGGGATGTCTCTGTTTCTCCAAAAGTGCCCGATGCCGGGATTTCTACGGAGTGGCACGTTGCCCGCGATGATCGCCGCCGACGGGACGACCCGGCGAAAGATTCGAGCATCTGGTCATAGGCGGGAAGAATTTTGGGCGCTTTCGGTGGTATTCTCCAGTGTAGAGCGCGAAGAAACCGAAGCGTGGAATTGGGCTAGGCTCGCCAAAGTGGTTGTACCGGCACCGTCCGCAACGTCCCAGGCCAAGCGTTTGACCCGCGATCCCCTCCAGGAAAAACAACGATGGACCGTGCCGTACGTGGAGTGCTCGATCTAGCTCGCGACGTGCTCGCCGAGCTCGACGTCGACGTCGTGCTCGAGCGGGTGCTCGACTCCGCGCAGGAACTCACCGGCGCCCGTTACGCCGCACTCGGCGTGCTCGACGAGTCGCGCAGCGAGCTCTCGCGCTTCATCACGCGGGGGATCGACGACGCCACCCACGCAGCGATCGGGGCGCTGCCCCGCGGACTCGGTGCGCTCGGCGCACTGATCGAGGATCCCGTGCCGCTGCGCCTCGGCGACGTCGGGCGCCACCCCCGCTCCTACGGGTTCCCGCCGGGGCATCCCCCGATGCGCACCTTCCTCGGAGCACCGATCCTCGTCAGCGGGTTGCCCTACGGCAATCTCTACCTCACCGAGAAGGCGAGCGGCGCGCAGTTCTCCGCGGAGGACGAGGAGGCGCTGATCGTGCTCGCCGAGCTCGCCGGCGTGGCGATCGACCATGCGCGGCGCTACACCGGAGCCAGCGAGCGCCGCGACGAGCTCGAGCGCACCGTCGCCACGCTCGACGCCACCACCCAGATCGCGCTTGCCGTCGGCGGCGAGACCGACCTCGAGGTGGTCCTCGAGCTGGTCGCCAAGCGCGGCCGCGCGCTGGTTGGCGCGCGTGTGCTCTTGATCGAGCTGCGCCACCGCCAGGAACTCGTCGTCGCCGCCGGCGCCGGCGAGCTGCCCGCGGAGCTGATCGGCAAGCACATTCCACTACACGACTCGCTCGCCGGGCAGGCGCTGCGCGCGCGCCGCACATTGCGACTCGATGACGAAGTCAACCGCGCCCGCTTCGAAGAGCACGGCACCGGTCGCCTGGGGGTGAGCGTGCGGGGCGGGCTGGTGGTGCCGCTGCTGTTCCGCGGCCACGGCTACGGCGCGCTGCTGGCGCTCGACCGGCTCGAGGACGGACCGAGCTTCAGCGCCGAGGACGAGCGGCTGCTGGTGGCGTTCGCGGCGAGCGCCGCCACCGCCGTGGCGACCGCCCAGTCGGTCGCCAGCGAGCGCCAGCGTCAGCGCCTCGCCGCGGCCGAGGCCGAGCGCCAGCGGTGGGCACGCGAGCTGCACGATGACACCCTCCAGAGCCTCTCTGCGCTACGGATCGGGCTCTCCACCGCCGCGCGCTCAACCCGCCCTGAAGCGCTGCGCGACGCCTTTCGCCAGGGGATCGAGCAGCTCGAGGAGGGGATCACCAACCTGCGCGCGCTGATCACCGACCTGCGTCCCGCCGCGCTGGATGAGCTCGGCGCCCAGGCCGCTGTCGAAGCGCTCGCCGAACGGGCCGCCCGCCACGGCATCGAGGTCGACGTCAGCATCGACCTCGCCCACGAGCGCGCGCGCGAGCACGATGGCGAGGAGGCGCTCGCCCGGCATACCCCGGAGCTCGAGACCGCGATCTACCGGATCGTCCAGGAGGCGCTCACCAACGCCACCAAGCACGGCAACGCGCGGCGCGCGGTCGTCGAGATCCACGAGGATCAAGAGATGGTGCACGTCGAGGTGCGCGACGACGGCGTCGGCTTCGACCCCTCCGCCGACACCAGCGGCTTCGGCGTGCTGGGGATGCGCGAGCGCGTCGAGCTGCTCGACGGCATGCTCGAGATCGACTCCTCCCCCGGTGCCGGCACCACCGTGCGTGCCAACTTCCTCGCCCAGCGGCGGGCGGGCGCCCCCTTGGCCGCCCTGCACGAGATTCGCAGCGACGGTGAGCGGGAGCGAGCCCGCTAGCTCAGTCTGCGCGACAGTCCAAAGAAACGATGCTCCATCTCCACCATCGCGGAGCGTCCAGGGACGACGCAACCTGGCTTACACGTTCAGCAGACCGCGATCCAGCGCATAGCGCACCAGCTCCGCGCGGGAGCCAAGGCTCAGCTTCTGTTGGATGTGGGCGCGGTGGGTCTCGACCGTGCGCACCGACAGGAATAGCTGCTCGGCGATCTCGGCGTTGGTGTGGCCGAGGGCGATCAGGCGCAGCACCTCCACTTCGCGCTCGGAGAGGTCGTCCGGGCGCCCGGGCGGCGGCTCGGACGCCATGCGCGCCCCCAGGCGCGGAGTCAGATAAGTCTCGCCCGCGGCAGCGGCGCGCACGGCCTGCACGAGCTCGTCGTCAGCGGACTCCTTGAGGACATAGCCGAGCGCCCCCGCGCCCAGCGCACTGCGGGCGAAGGCCGGCTGCTCCTGCATCGTCAGCACCACGATCTGGGTGCTGGGCGACTCGGCCCGCAGCGAGGGGATTGCCTCGAGGCTCGATCCACCTGGCATGTTGAGGTCGAGCACCAGCACCGCCGGACGGTGCCCGCGCACGTAGCGCCGCGCGCTCTCCACCTCGCCGGCCTCCGCCACGACTTCGAAGTCCGCTTCGCTGTCCAGCAGCAGACGCAGGCCGCTGCGTACCACCGTGTGATCGTCGGCGAGCACGATTCGGATCCTCCGATCCGCCGCCGCTGCGCCGTCGACCCCACTCACGCCGAGCGCTTGGATCTCCTCATCAGCCATCACGCGCCGAGCGCTTGAGTGTGCTCTTCAGCCATCACCGCGTAGATATACAGCCCGTGCGTGGCACCGTTAGCCGTAGTTCTCCGCAGCAGCGTTGCGGGATTTATGTGTTTAGTTTTTATGCCTGTGCGCGAGCAGCCTCGGGCGGATGCAATCGCCGAGTCATGGTTGGTCGGGGTCCGGGTTCTTGTATGTACTTTCAGACCTCAACCCTTCATTTTGTGAAGTGTAGGGGTTGTTGAAGTGTAGGGGTCGTTGGTGGTGTCTCAATTTGGAGGCATAACCACCAGCTGGACCTGTGGGGCAGCAGTCGGATGACAGTTATGAGAGGTCCAGTAGCTGGTCGGTTCGGCAAAATGCACTTAGCGCGTCATGGTCGCGAGGGGGCGCGTGTGGCGTCCTTGCAAGTGATCTTCCCGAGGCCCGCCGGGGCCGCTCATGGTCATCCCAGAGGCCCGCCGGGCCGCCCATGGTCATCTCAGAGGCCCGCCGACGCTGCGCTCGGTCACATCATCCCTCCCGCTTCAGCAGCCGTGTGAGGCCACGCTTTGCTGGGGAGCCGCGGCCCGCGCTCGGCTGGGGCACAGGAGGCGCCTTGCGAGCAGGACGTCCAGCCTCGGCGTGCCCGACAATCAGGCCGGCCTCGCGCAGAAAGCGGCTCGGGCGTGCCTTGTCGTAGTAGAGCTCCAAACGCTCTTGTGCACGCGTGAACGCCACATATGCCAGGCGGCGCTCGGCCTCGAGGCCCTCACCACGTGCGAGGTCCTCCGCGCTGACCTCCTGCGAGCGTACGTGCGGAAGCGTGCCCTCCTCACAGGCGACCACGATCACACGTGGCCATTGCCGGCCCTTCGCGCCGTGAATCGTGGACAGCTCGATTCCGTTCTCTTTGTCGCGGCTGAGCTTCAGCTTTCTGGCCTGCCGCTCCAGCTCATCGAGGTATTCCCGGGGGGTGAGCTTGGCAGCATCACGCTCGGCCTGCTCGAGCACCTCACACTCGAACTGGTCCAGACCGCCCATGCGATCTTCGTCGGCAAACCAGTCATCCAGCCCACCCGCGCCCCGCAGCAGCGCGATCGCCGCCGCCCCATCGCTGCACTCCCCAAGCTGCGTGAACAGCTCGCCCGGCGCGAGCAGCTTGCCGCCGCCTCGCTTCGGAGCATCGACCCCCTGGAAGGCGTTTGCAAAGGACTCGCCCGCTTGCAGCTGAGTCGCCACCGCTCGCGCGCCACCCTTCAGGCCACGCCCGGGCGCCTGACAGACCCGCCGCACGAGACCCACGTCGGCCTGCCGCGGCGCAACGGCGAGGCGCAGGTGATCTTCGAGCGCGCGCCGGGCGCCCACCGGCTCGAACAGCCTGTCTGGTCCGTCGATCGGCACGCCCTGATCTGCACACACCAACGCGACGGGCCGCAGCGCATTGGTCGTCCGCGCGAGCACCACCACCGCGCCGCGGACCTGGGTCGCCAGCGTCTGGGCCACCAGACCGGCCGCCTCCAAGGCCTTGGCGACCGGGCGCAGGTCGATCGCGTCACGCTGTTGGCGACTGGGATCGGGCTCGATGATCTTGGGGAAGCGCACTTGGTTGACGGCGATCAGCGTGCGGGAGGCCGCCACGACGCTCGGCGGGCAGCGATAGTTCACACCCAGCGCCACGCGCTGCAACCCTGGATAAAGACCGTCGAGGCAAATGATGCGCTCGACGCTCGCCCGCCGGAACGCGTACAACGTCTGATCCTCGTCGCCGACGCAGAACAGTTCGTCATGCGGCGCCGCGATCAGGCGGATCAGGAGCTCCTGGGCCGGCTCGATGTCCTGATACTCGTCAACCAGCAAGTGGTGGAAACGAGTCTGCCAGGTGGCGCGGGCCTGAGCGTCCTCACGCAGGACCATCACCGCCTTGAGGATCAGGTCGTCGAAGTCGACCTGCTTGCGTTCGCGCTGAAGCTCGTCGTAAGCCTTGTAGAGCGCCGCCATCGTGCGTGCTTCCTCGTCGCTGGCACCGCTTACGCTCGCGGCGTACTGCTCGGCCGTCATGAGGCGGCCGAGCTTGATGTCGCTGAGCGCGCCCTTCGCGCGCGCCGGGTCAAGCCACACCCCGTCCTCGCCCACCTCATTCTTCGCGCTCATCGCCAACATCCGCCACTGCCCAAGCGTCGGTGCGCCAACCTGCTGCTCGGGTGGCAGCATTCGCGCCTCAAGGAGCACGCGGTAGCCGAGGCCGTGGAACGTAAAGGCGCTCACATCGCCCACGCCGGCACCTGCCAAGCGCTCTTTGAGCTCCCCCGCGGCCGCCCTGTTAAACGTGACGCACGCGATCCTCTGGGCCGACACGCCGCGGCGGCGCAACTCACGAACCCGCTCCACCAGTACGGTCGTCTTGCCGCTCCCCGCCGGCGCGATGACCTGCACCACCCCCGCACCGGCAGCGACCGCTTGCGCCTGGGTATGGTCGGGCTGGAAACCGCTATCGGGAAGCGCCGCCGGGTGCGAACGGCTCGGCCGCTGCTCTGCCAACCGCCAACGCAGCCGCTCCAGCGAGTAGGCATAGCCAAAATCTGGCTCCACGAATGCCAAGTCGTCGAGCTCCTCGAGCGTGTGGTCGGCGCCGACGATCAACTCGATGCCACGCCGCCGCGCGGGCTCCACCGCGAAGCCGAGAATCTCGGCCGCGGCCGCTGGCCCGTCGAGGTGCACATCCACGACGGCCAGGCGGTCGACCTTGCCGAGCCAGTCCAGCCACTCCTTCGCCGCGCTCTCTAGTGAGCTGCGACTCATCCCCGCCTTGCGCGCTTCGGCCACCCAGCCTTTGCGCAACCAAGGCCACGGCACCTGCTCGAAGCCCTCCAGCGACTCGTCGCTGGGATTCAGCAGCCACCGCGCCGGGCCGTCGAAGAAAGGGGACTCGTGTACTGCGTCGTCGGTCATAGCCTTGAGGAGCTCGACGCAAAGCTATCCGTTTTGGCAATCGGCGTGCGTTACCGAGATCGGTCGAGCCTTTGAAGCATCCCTACGATGCGCTCATCAGCCGAGATCGCTTCCGGGCGTAGTGCCCCGTGAGGATGGCAGAGGATAGTGCCCTGCTCGAGCACGGGGATGGCGCGGGACATCTGGCTGGTAGGTCTCAGCGGCGTACACCAGCTCTGCTCCTACCGTGGTAGCATCGGGGGCAAATGGCGACCCAGAAGCGATCGATCTCGTTCGACGAGTCAGTGCTCCGCGAGGCCGAGCTGCGGATCGCGGAGTCGGGGGGGAACCTGTCGGCGTTCGTGAATGCTGCGCTGTTGCACGAGCTTCAAGTAGCGCGTGGCCGCGAGCTGCTTGCCGAGGATGACGCTGAGTTTGGTGCAGTACCGGCCGAGGTCGAGACCCAAGTTCTCGCCGAGTGGCCGGCCTGACGCTCGACGCCGGGGCGCTAATCGCCTACGAGCGTGGGCAGGAGCGCATTCGCAAGATTCTCGCGGTCAGCTACGAGCGCGGCCTTGTGCCCACGATCCCGGCGGTCGCGCTCGCCGAGGTCTGGCGCGGCGATGCCAAAGATGCCCGCGTCGCTCGTCTGCTGAAGGCATCCTCCCTTGAGATCCTCGACGAGCGGATCGTGCGCGCAGCCGGGAGACTGCGGCGGACGACGCGGGGAGCCAACGCGATCGACGCCTGCATCGCTGTCGGTGTGCGCCGTCGCGGCGATGCGATCGCCACCTCTGACCCCGGCGACATGCGAGCGCTGCTCGGAGAGGGATTCACCATACTCACGGTCTGATCCACGCCGAACGCCCGCGTGGGGTACGGCAAGGCCAAACTGGGTCGTGGGAAGTTCCAACCACCATTCGCGCTATAGGCTGCTCGCCGTGAGCGCACGCGACAATCCGAGCGAGGGTGCCCGTCGCGGCCCGTTCTGGGATGCGCTCGAAGGCCGACGAGAGCCGCCGCCCGCTGCGGTGCCGCGGCCGCGACATCGCGTTCTTGTCGGGCGATCTCTGCTCGGACTCGACCATCGTGGCTACGGCGATGGCAGTGGCCGCCATTCGACGAGTGGTGAGCTGAGCAAGCCTGTATCGGCGAGGCCGCGCTCTGTTGTGCGGCGTCGGGCGAGCCGAGGCTGGCAGCGACACCACCGCTGATGCGCCGCCTGGAGGCGAAGCGCCCAGCGAATCCGACGAATACCGCTATCACGTTCGAACTGACGGTGGGAGGCTGTCATGCCGTCGAGCGTCAGCCGTAGCGGCCGAGTCGATCGCTACGCCGCCCGGCGCGATGCCTCTCGAATGAGCGACCTGACGACCTCGCCCGGCCTCTCGCCCTGGTCGTGCGCGATCCGCTGCAACGCAGCCGCGTCGTCTACGTCAAGCGCCACCTGAACGACGAGACTACGGTCGCGGGAAGCCTCCACGACCTGCACATCGGCAGGGGGCAGTTCTCCGAACTCCTCATCGAAGTCACCGGGCAGCGGGTCGGCTTCAGGATGCGTCATGACCTATCCAAGATCATACGCTCCGCGCGCGTCGAATCCCATCCGGTGATGAGCAGCCACGTCGTTAGATCGATGGTTTCCTCGATGACCAGCGTGAGGATGCGACCCGCGTCGGTGCACCCGATCGGGCACACGACCAGCATGACCGATGCCTTGGACGTGAGTCTCCGGGTTCGAACTATGCCCAAACTCCTGGCGAAAAACGGGGAGACCGGGACGACCTGCGAACCCGGCCCCCCTTCTGGATCGCCTCCTTGAGCATCTCTTGGAGCCGGTTGGCCGGCAGGCGCGGCGGCGCGCAGCGGAGGCAATCAGGCGACCTTGAGATACTCGCGCAGCGCGTCGCGGATCACGGAGGATGTCGTTTCATGGTCGTGCTCGGCCTGGCGAGCCAACGCCTGCATAACTCCGGCTCGAGCCGCACAGACTCGACGCTGGCCGCCGCTGAGCCAATCGGAGGGCGCCCCGAATCGCCAGCTCCGATCCATCGTCATGCACGGCAGACCCTCCGGCATTTGGTCCAGCTCGTCATTGACTATACGTGGCTATGCTGAATCGCTCGAACCGTGCCGAGACAAACTCTTGCCCTGCGCCGATGGTCACGTCTGCCTGCGTCCTGAAGCAACGACCGTCGAGCACACAGGCGACGGGAACCTGCGCTCGTATCAAGCTCGCAGGAGTCTCGGGCTTCGTTTGGAGAGTCACCTCGACCACATAGGAGTGGCTGTTCCCGCAGTACGGACATTCCTTCACGCGCAACGTGATCTCGCGTCGGGACACGGGCCTATATTCGGGCCGGCCGAGAGCGCACCTCCTACGAGACCAGCTGAGCGTCGACCAGCGGCATCTCTCGCGGGTCGGGCAGTACTACCAATGGCTCTGCTTGCCAGGTCTTCTGTACCGCGTCGTGAGCCGCCGCGAGGCGCTCGGCGGCTTCGCGGCGAAGGCGCAGGATCTCGTTGAGCTCATCGGCCTGTCGCCGCTGCTCGGCCAGCGGCGGGAGTGGCGGGATCGGCAACGCAAGCAACTGCGCTCCACTCTCGAGCCGGGTGCGGTTGCTGGTGCCTGTCGTAAGTCCCCACAGCATTTCGTTCGCCGTCCTCGTCCTGAGGATGAGCAGCAGGAACTCGGGGACCGCTTCAACACCCTGCCTGACGCGATACGCGTGCATCTCCGAGCTCATCACCATGCCTGCTGTGTCCCCGCGCGCAACCCCAACTGCCCCCCACACGAGGTCGATCCCGGAGACCACCAAGTCGCCCTCGGTGACGACCCAGAGCTTGCTCGGGGGGTAGTCGGTCTCGGCGACACCCTTGGGCCGGACCTCGCCCTCACGAGCGACGTATGCGAAGGGGTAGGCGCCGTTGCGCGCCGGGGCCGGCGCTGCGCCGTCGTGCACCTCAAGGACGTCGGCGAGCGTGAGGAGCTCGCCGTGGGTGGCTGTGAGCTCGCTGACTCGCTGCTTGAAGCGGGCGTCGTAGAAGTCGAGACGGTCCAACCCCTCGCCTGGATCGGTGCGTGCGAAGAACGCGTTTGCGAACCCAGGCAGTGCCCCGACGGCATCCATGGCAGCGTCCGGGTCCAGGTGGGCACCCGAGTGGGAATCGGCGACCGCTCGCTGGAATATCCGGTAGTGCACAAGAACCTGTGGAAGGTCGTCGCCGACCCAGGCGCCGGTCGCGCTGTAGCCGACGCGGTCCGCGTGGCCAAAAAAGATCGGCTCCCGCTGCCGCACGCCGGGCTGCGGCTTGCGCGTAAGGAAGAGGATGGAGGTCTTCGCGTCTGTGTGCGCGAGGTACTTAAAGGCGTCGCGCGAGAGCGAGATCACGGCCTTGACGTAGAAGTGCTCGCGAATGAACTCGCGCGTGGACCCGTAATCCGGAGTGTTGAGGATGGCTTCGTCCACGACGATCGCGGCGTGGCCTCCGCGCCACTCGATCGTCCTGTCAGGGTCGCGGTTCAGCTTCAGATACTGCGCCACGGCCCCCAGGAATAGGGCCCCTCCCTTCAGGTCCTCGCCCTGGGCCTCCCAGGTAAGAGCTCCGGCAGCGATCGCAGCCTCGAGCTCGGCCACCCGCCTTGTACGGTTGTTGCGGGTCGTGTAGGCGCCGGCGAGTTTCCGCCCGACCTCCTCTGGAGACATTCGCTGCAGCTCCGCGATCCGCTCGTCGCTCTCGGCGAGCTTGGTCTTCCATCGGGCAAGCTCGGTCTCCTCCTTCGATCTGACGGGAACCACACGCAAGCGGCGCAGGAAGTCGATCTCGCCCTCACCCTTGCGATCGTAAGCGAGCTCGGCCCAGTTCTCGCTGGCGACCAGGAAGCTGGTGTCGCCCAGCGGCGGGTTGGTCAGCACCACATCGACGCCGTCTTCGAGACCATTGGGATATGCGTCGAAGACCGGGCTGTCCCCCAGGACGAGCCCGTTGACGCGACTGATGTTCGACTTGCCGTCACCGTGGATGAACATGTTCATCTTGGCAATCGTCGCGACCCAGTCGTCGATGTCCGTCCCCAGTAGCTGGCGGGCACGGATCGACGCTTGGGCGTCGGCCAGCGGAAGACTGCTCTCGTCAGCGTTTGCGAGCATGCGCTGCATCGCGGCGATCAGGAACCGCGCTGTGCCGACGGCCGGATCTAGCACCACGTCACCGGGACGCACCTGCACGAGATCGGCGCAGAAGTCGACGACTTGCTGCGGTGTGAAGAACTGGCCGACCCTCGTGTCCTTCTCGCTGCGGCGCGCGAGCGTCTCGAACACAGCCCCAAGCACATCCAGACGTCCCGCGCGGATGTGGCCGGAGCCGGTCACGGCCAGGCGTCCCGCGTGGAAGTCGTACTGGTCGAGGACCTTCAGGATCAGGTTCTCGACGCGTGCGTCCGTGACCTCCGGCTTCAGCTGCGTAACGTTGCCGCTCCCATCGCGTAGCAGCCCCGCCGCCTTCAGGTCCGCGTCCTCGGCAATCTCTTGGAGGAGCACCTGGATGAGGCGGTTGGGGTGCTTATCGCGCAGCTGCTGCGCGAGGGTCTCGCGCCACTTCGTGAAGCCCTCGCGCGTAAACCGGTTGAACTCGCCCGTGCGGTGCTGGCGACGCTCCTCGTAGAGACGGATGAAGGCGAGGTGCACGAGCGTCACGTTCGCCTCATTGCCCGTGATACCCAAATCGCGAAGCTTCTCCTCGATGCGCTCCAGCTGCTTCTTGAGTCTCTTCTCGTGCTCGGCGTCGACCTCCTCGGCTTCGTTCACGAGGTCGTGCGCAAGTCCGAAATCCTCCGGGAAGAGCGTGGCTTGGACCAGTTGCCTGGCCCGGGCGTCGTCGCTGGCCTCGGCCCATCGGCCGAAGAGCTCGCCCAACCGCACGGCCGGGTAGAGCGCCGCGTCGCTCTCCCACAACTTCCGCAGCATCATCTCCATGCCCGCGAAGTCGAGCGCAACGATGCGGCCCGACTTTCCGTCGCGTTCGCGCGTCCGATTCCACAGGTCGCGCAGGTTCGTTGACATCCGAGGCGACGTCGCCGGCGACACGTAGAACATGTCGTAGGAGATGTAGCCGCCGGCGTCGATGGCGCGCTGGAGGTGATCGGTGATCGCGATGAACTCGCCGTCGGCGGCGGAGCTCTTCCGCTTCGTGACCTCGATAAGCACGAGCCGCCCGTTGCCCGGGTCCCGCAGCTCGATGTCCGGTTTCCCGCCCGGTGCGTGCGTGCCGCCGCTGTTGGCGCCATGGTGGACGACCTCGCAGCCGCGTACCTCGTACGCCCTCCTCAGGTCAGCTGCAAGCTCCTGCTCAAGCTCGGTGGAGGCGTCGAGATCGTCGTACTTGCTGGCCATGGCTTCGTAGTTCGGCGAATGTAGAGAGTCTCCTCCATGCCTGGAGCAATTCGCCGTGTTTGGGACGCTACCGGCCAGTTCGGCGGCAGCATCAGCCCCGCTCCGTTCCTCACCGCGGCCGCTCAGGCCACCGGGGTCTCGACACGCTCATCGACCGCCCGATCAAGGCATGGGCGCCGGACAGGGCTCTACACGCAGCTGCCCCGTTGATGCCATGCGGGTTGGCGTGCTGCGCACCATCACTGCAATCAGACGACATCCACCCGCTCGTCGACCTTACCGCCGCACCAACATCCCGGCCGACTCGACTCCTGTGCTTCGCTCTCAGGGTTGTACGAGAGCCCAACGCGCCTGTCCGGCCAGTCTCTCGTTCTCGGCTTCGCAGAGCCCAAAAACGCCGAAAACGGAGAGGGCGGGACGACCTGCGAACCCCGCCGCCCTTCTGGATCGCCTCCTTGAGCATCTCATGGAGCCGGTTGGGCGGCAAGCGCGGCGGCGGGCGGCGGAGGCGGTCAGCCGAGCTGATTGCTAGCGGCTCGATCCTGCTGCCTCCACCGAGCAGAACCTAGGTCGCTGTGCGAACCGCCGCCCACGCCTCAGAAGCCGTTCCAGATCTAGATTCCGCACAGGCGCGAGCCACCAGTCCCAGCCCAGCTCTACGATCTCGGGTATGGCTGCGAGTCCTCCCGCATACGTAAAGCCAGAGATCTTGCGCTGGGCGCGGGAGTCGATCGGCTACGCCCTCGAGGACGCCGCGGGGAAGATTGGTGTTCGCACCGAGAAGCTCGCTCTAGCAGAGCAGGGAAAACAGCATCTCACGATCCGACAGGCTGAGAAGGCAGCGCACGTATACGAGCGTCCGCTTGCGGCCTTGTTCTTGCCAGCTCCTCCCCTGGAGGAACCGCAAGAGGCGCAGTTTCGGCGTCTGCCGGGCGCTCCCGATCCTCCGTGGCCACCTGCAATGGTCGCGCTTGCCCGGCGCGTACGAGCAAAGCAGGACGCTGCGGCAGAGTTGTACGAACTACTGGACGAGGACCCACCTTGGCCAGAAACCTTCGCGCAGCTTCGAGTAGAGCGCCATCGGCTCTCGGAGGTCATGCGCGATCTGCTTGCAATCAGCTTTGAGGAGCAGGCCAGCTGGCATGATCCGGCCGGCTACACCCCACTGCGGCACTGGGTGGATGCCGTCGAGAACTTGGGCGTGCTCGTCATGCAGGACGGCACTATGCCGACCGACGCGATGCGCGGTTTCGCTTCAACCCACGACGTCGCGCCCGCGATCATCGTCAACACCCAAGACGACCCTCGCGCGCGGGCGTTCACAGTCCTCCATGAGTTTGCACACCTCTACCTCGCAGCGCTTCAGGAGCCAGTCAATGTGACCACGGAGCAGTGGTGCGACGAGTTCGCTGGCGAGGTGCTCATGCCAGCCCAGCTACTGGAGCGGGCATACGCTGGTGTCAGCGCTCACGACAGGCTGACCGCGATCGACGAGTTGGCCCTGCTCTTCGGGGTAACGCCACACGCGGCCATCGTGAGAGCTACCCGAGCAGGGCTCATTCCCCAGTCCGAGGCACAGAAGGCCATCGAGGGCATCGGTCAGCGAACGAAGAGGACTAACCCTGGCGGTGGGAACTACTACCGAAATATGCTTGGGCACCTGGGTCCGGCCTTCGTGCGGCTTGTGTTCTCCGGACTCGATAACCAGGCCCTGACCTATCCGGTGGCATCAGGCCTACTCGAAGTCAAGGTCAATAACTTCGACACGCTACGGCAATACACCGACCGACGAGCGGACCTCCCGTAGCCATGCTTGTCTTCGACACGAGCGCCTATCTCAACGGTTGGCGCGACCACTACCCACCGAGCACATTCCCGAGCGTCTGGAAACTCATCGATGACGCAATGAAAGATCAACGGATTATCACCCCGCGAGAGGTATTCAACGAGCTCAAGCGTAAGGATGACGACATGGCCTCTTGGGCGAAGGCCCGAGAGGAACTCTTTGTTGAGCCCAGCATCCAAGTCCAGGGCGAAGCCGGCCAGATCCTGGCGATGCTTCCCAACCCTGGCATGCGGGACGGGGCCGATCCGTTCGTCGTTGCCGAGGCCAAGATTCGACAGCTCACTGTCGTGACATACGAGGGACGAAGCTTTAGTGGCGTGCCGACTAAAAACTGGGCCAAGCGTATGCCTGGAATCTGCCAGAAGGTCGGCGTTGATTGCCGCACAGTACCCGAGGCCCTAGCGATGCTTGGAGCATCGTTCTAGAAGCGTGGGCAGCCTCATCACGGGCAGCCCGGATCGTTTGGCCGCATAGGCCAGGTTCGGACATGGCTCAAACGCCCCTGTCCCATCGCTCGCCCGTTCTGGGCTTCGCAGAGCCAAGAACGACTAAAAATCGCTGGAAACGGGGAGTCCGGGACAAGGTGCGAACCCCGCCGCTACCCTGGAGCGCGTGGTTGAGGCGCTGTTGGACCCTGCGGCCCACGCGGCGCTGAGGCGAGCCGCCGAGACCATCAGGAAGGCGCGAGCGTAGGTCGTCTGGCGAAAGGCCGGTTGAGGCCTCCTCGCGCCGGTCGGCTGGAGCCTTCATCCTGGCCGTGCTGTGACGGTGGGGGGCTGGCGGAGCGCCGCATGGAGCAGATCGGATCATCGATACGGCTCAAGCCGCCGCAAGAGCCGCTCCGGCGTCACGATTGATCGTCGTATGCGCCCTTGCTTAGCCGTATCCATTCCTCGGTGGCCGATAGGAAGTCTTCTGCGGGTGGTGCCGGGTCGTCCTTGCGGACCCTCTGCGCTTGGACGTACAGCTTGAGTACTTCAACCGCAAGCACCGGCCGACGTAGCAAAAGAAGTCCTAAGTTGAATCCCACCAAGTCCAGATTTGCGCCCCGCTGTGAGCTGGTAAGAGAGGCGAGTTCGTCTTCGTGCAAGATCAGTCTTGTTACTTTACGTTTCTGCATCATATTTGTGCCTGACTTAATCTCTCGTCAAGAGTAATACTTTTTTCGAGCAAATGCGAGCCTTGGCGAAGGCGCGGTGCTGCACGACGGTTGATGCGTACCGCCGCGACGTCGTCGCATATCTGGCGTTGGAGTCGGGGCAGAGCAAAGCCGCTAGATTGCCCCGTTGTTAGAGCAAACCCCTTGGGTGAAAGCAAGAAATGGGCGACAATGGGAACATGTGCGGCAGGTTCTCACAAATCAAGGCCCAGCGTGACCTAGAGCATTACTACGGGAAGTCGCTCGGCCATCCTTATCGGCCCAACTACAATATCGCTCCAAGCCAAACCGTCCCGGTCGTCACGGCCCGTGGGTTTGAAGATATGCGCTGGGGCCTGACTCCTCAATGGGCGAAAAGCGGCCGCGTAGGTTACTCGATGATAAACGCGCGATCTGAAACGCTCATCGAAAAGCGCACCTTCAAACAGCCGTTCCTTTCTGGTCTGCGCTGCCTGGTCCCTTCCACCGGCTTCTACGAATGGCACAACAAGGTGCCTTTCTTTATTCACCTCAGCCGACGGGACATCTTTTCGATGGCTGGCCTTTTCATCGCCCGCATGGACGGGGACCACGAGACTAAAACCTTCACCATCATTACGACCGGGCCAAACGCCTTGATGGAGCCGATCCACAACCGAAATGCCGATTATCCTCAGTCGCACAGAAGAATATGAGTGGTTGTCTGATAGCGACCCGATGGACCTCTTGCCGATCCTTGATCCGTATGAAGCCGGCGAGATGGAGGCCTACGAGATCGGGAAGGATGTTGGCAACGTAGTGAATAACTACCCGGAGTTGTTGACCCCGGTAAAATAACTCTTGTATTGTTCGGTTTTTGTTCGTACGATCGGAGTATGGGTTTTAGGTTGCAGTGCAAGAGGTGTCACCGAGTACTGAAGGGCGGAAGCTGCCACGATGCCTTTTGTTATCACCGCATGTACCATATCCCACATTCACACTGCCGTTGCGGCAAGATACTTCAACTAGAAGATATGAAGATTATTCGAACAGGCGTCGGGTATTAGTGCAGTCTCTGTCGCAGGGTGCTCGACATGGACTCGGTCGTAAGATAGTTGACTGCCGTCGAGCTTGCCGCATTACTGAACCCTATTGACAGGCACGGCGTGTGTGTTAGCCTCACAATAAAGGGAGCCGTTTATGTCAGACACTATGAAGTCGACACATAGGGAATATATCGTGATGTTACCAAGTGGCGACTTTTTGTGCATATGCGGCAACACCCCGTGGAAGGATGGCTTTTATCCTATCAATAGCCGAAACGAAGAGGTCGAGCCCGTTCCACAGCATTGGACTACCAACCATTACGCTTGCTTCCAGTGTGGGCGGATCATTGACCAGACCTCTCTCGAAGTCATCCGTCAGGTCGCCCTCAAGGACATCAAACAGCTTGATTGACAACACCCACAAGCGGGATTAGGCATCGCGTGATGCCCTTTGGCCTCACGAGGCGAGAGACCTGTCGCACAACGCGACCGCGCCCGAATCATCCGCGGGGCGGATAGCCGACAGCCACCGTTACGCCCCAGGCTCACTCACTTGGTAGGCATGCACTAACCTTCCTTTTCCTGGATCAGTTTCGGTACGGCCGCTTGTGCCACACTCCAACGGACCGAGCCCGAGTTCACGTATCAGCGCTCCCAAATCGCTAGTTCGCCACCGGCTGCGCCAACGATTTTGAACCTCGCGTGATCCAGCTCCCACGCCTCGTACTCCGGATCGGGTTCGACCACGATCACGAGGCCATCATCAAATCTTAGTTTTAGCGTGCCGTCTGGATCGACATGACACAGAACAAGCTTTTTCCGACGCAGGCTCAAGATAAGCTTCCCGATGCGAGGATCGTCCTTCTCTGGGTCGATTGGCTCGGATAGTGGCCTCTCTGCTTCACCGATTCGAAATGGTGTCGTAATCGTAATCTTGAGCCCGGCCTGCGCCGCATCTTGTATATAAATATCGAATTGCGCTCCAAGCCCTGCGCTGGACACCTGTGCGTCTTCGAGCGCGAAGTCGAACTCCTCACCATCTCTTAGCTCTTGTGGTTGTATCGTCATTCGCCACGCCACCATGAAGGAATGCCCTTTACCGGCGCTTTGTTACCGCCGGGAATATGCCAATCAGCCCGTGTAGCAGGTGCCCCACCCGTTCGATAATCGACAGGATTACCGAATTTGTCGTATATTACCGCAGATCCATTGGGATTAGCCTTGTCTCCGAACATTATCCTTACCGTGTTGTCATCACCTGCCGTGCCAGGCTCACGAATGACAATGCCATTCTTATTTCGTGTCGGTTCCAAGTCATATCCAACATCTCGAGCCGGCGTTGGTATATTGAAGTACCTTAGTATTGTTGCAAATGCACCTTCCAGTTCAGCTTCGACGTGCTTTGTTCTACGTCGTTGACGTTCTTCACGTGCCTCCTGCTGGCCGCATGGCGAGTTCACAGTGCGACATGCGACGTTCGGGGCCATCCCCCCGGGATCTCCTAGAGCCAATGGATCATCAGCGGCATATGCGTAGGCTTCTTGAGTGCTTTCAATCTTGGGGTCAACACTCATGAACTGCCCGGTCGCTGGATCGTACTCGCGAGCCCGTAGGTAGATAAGCCCTGTGTCGGCGTTGGTGTATTGGCCGTCGTAGCCCATTGGGGTAGTGCTTGTCCCCGTACTGCCAGTCTTGTTGCCGTAGGCGTCGTAGGTGAAGGTGGCTTCGGTTTTGCCGGTTGAGCCGGTGAGCAGGCGTGTGCTGCTTTGCTGGTCGTGATGTAGGTAGAGCACGGTCCCGCCGCCGTTGTTGATTTGCTCTACAGGAAGGCCCCCGGGGCCATAGATATAGCTGTTGGTACCGTCGTTGAGAATCAGCGGTAGGCTTTCGGTGAGGTCCCATGCCAGGTAGGTGGTGGTGCTGGAGATCGTTTCGGATGTGCGCAGCCCGTCCCCGTTGTAGCCATAGGTATCTTCGATTGCCGCTTCTGTGCCTTTCGGTCGCATGACGGATATTAGATTCCCGACTTGGTCGTAGCCGTAGGTTGTCGCAGGTCCGCTGGCGGGTTCGGTCTTGGTGCGCTCGCCGACTTCGTTGTAGGTGTAGGTTGCGACGGTAGCTTTTTTTAGCACGCTTTTTTCGAGCTCGTCGGCGGAGTTGTAGCTGTAGGTGTGTTCGGTGCCGATGGTCGTCGGGTTGTTGGCGGCATCGTATTCGTAGGGGATGCCGACTCCTTTTGTCAGCCGGTTGTTTTTGTCGTAGGTATAGGCGGGTTTTTCTTCCCCCGGTAGTCCTTTGCTAGTTGTTTTTTCGACTAGCTCGTCTTTGTTGCGCGTGTAGGCGAGTGACGCGAGCGTTTCGCTGCCTTTTTTCATCTTGACTTCGGTCATCGCGTCGGTGTCGTCGTATTTGTAGGTGTCTTCGTCACTCGTGCTGCTTGGGAACGTCGTGACTGTGAGGTCCGAGTCTGCGTCGTAGGTGAATTTGATGGTGTTTTTCGACCAATCCGTCGTGCTCTTGAGCCGCCCCGCTTTGTCGTATTCGCGTTCGATCACTTTGCCGTTGGGGTACGTGATCTTGATCTGCTCGTTGGCGAGGTCGTATTCGTAGCCGGAGGTGTTGCCGTGTCCGTCTTTGGTCGCGTTCAGGCGGTCAAGCTGATCGTATTCGTACGTGGTCGTGCCGGTGCCATCTTCCATCTTGATCCGATCACCGTCTTTGTTGTATTCGTATTTGACGGTCGGGGTTTTGCCGTCTGAGTAGGTGATTTCGGTGAGCCGGTTAGCGGGGTCGTATTTGTAGGTCGTGGTTCGTTTCATGGCGTCAGTGACGCTCACGAGGTTGCCAGCCTTATCGTATTCCTTGAGGGTCTTGCGGCCGAGCGGGTCATTTACTTCGGTGACCTGCTCAAGGACGTTGCGAACGTATTCAGTCGCGTGTTTGTTGCCGTCGATCTGCTTCTTGACCTCGCCAGCCCCATCGTATTCGGTTTCGGTGATTGTTTTGTTGGGTTCTTCGGCCTTCGTCCGCTCGTTGTCGGCATCGTAGGTGTATGTCGTCTTGTGGCCTTCTGGGTCGGTCACGGTTTCGACGTTGCCGTCACCGTCGTAGGTGTATTTCGTTTCGTGGCCGAGCTGGTCGGTGACCTTGAGCGGGCGGCCTTGTGCATCGCGTTCGGTTTTAGTCTGGTATTTTTCTTCTTCCCCGGCTTTGACGTGTCCGCGTGGGCTGACCATGCTCGTTTCCTGCGAGTCTTCGTTATAGCCCCAGGTACGCTTATCGCCTTCCGGATCGATTTCTGCGATCTTGTCGCCAGCGGTATCGTATTCATATTTCCATGTGCGTTTCAGCGGATCGGTCATACTTTCCACCTGCCCATGAGACGTGTATTTATAGCTCGTGGACTGGATGGTCGAACCAGGGGCCGGACGTTCGATGACTTCAGGATCGCCGTCGCTGTTGCGTTTATACGTGGTGGTCTCGCCATTAGGTAGCGTTTCTGTTTCCACGTCATGCGTTGAGTCATACGTCCATTTTGTTTCATCGTTGTCCGGATTGATCATGCTGGTGCGGTTGCCGTGCGCATCGTAACCATACCGCGTGATATGCCCGTTGCCATCGGTAACGCTCAGTAGCTCGTTGGCAGAGTTGAACCTGCTTGTTTCAGTCGTTGCGCTCGCCGTGCCGTACCCCTTTGTTGTGGAGGTGCCCACACCGTTACTCGTAAAGTATTGAACACTCACGGCGCCTGTCGAATGGTTGGTAGTCGTCGTATGAAACGATGTATATTCAAAGCTCGTTATACGTTTCATCGGGTCGGTCTCGGAGACGACCTGATTAGAGCTGTTGTATTCGATCGTGGTTTTACCGCCTCGCCCGTCGATGAGTTCTGTCATCCTATGCGAGCCGTCGTATTTAAACTGCCAGCGAAGAGCTGATTCGCCGGGCTGGGTAACGCTCTTGAGGTTCCCGCTTTCGTAGGTGTATTTGACGACGTGTTTCATTGGGTCTTCGGCGCTTTCTACGAGACCTTCGGCGTTATACGTCAGTTTGATTTTGCGGCCGGCCGGGTCGGTGATCGTTTCGAGATTCCCACTCCCGTTGTAGGCGAGTGTCGTCGCGTTGCCGTTGCGGTCAGTCACACTTTCCAGGCGTCCAGTAGAGCCATTGAACTTGTAGACCGTCTGGTTTTCGAGCGTAAGGGTGTATCCTGACGACGACGAGCCACTGAGAACATCCTGAGTCCAAGCTGGCCCGGCAAATGATTCGCCTGCGCCTTCGGAGAAGGCGATAGTACTCCCGTTGGCCTGCACAAGTGTGGCCTTTTTGCTCGCTTTTTCGACCACGAGATGATCGCTAAACGAACTTGACCAGCCATAGCCAAAGATACTTTTGTTTCCTGCCGCCGCCGCCTGCGAGTTGTACGTGCGATTCAGGATCAAGCCGACTCCCCGACCACCGATCGAGAAATCGGTCTGCGTCTGCGAGTAGTTACCGGACTGACAACTCACCGCTTCTTCTTCCCCACACTGGGCCGGTTCCTGCGAGTTTTCTTCCCCACCGTACTGCGTTTCGATCCCCAGATACACAGGGTACGGGAACACGAAGCTGCCTGCTGGTTCTTCGATTGTCCCGTCGTTTTCGAATTTCGCGTCTATGTACGTGGAGGTGCTGAAGCCGCCAGTCCTCTCCAGCGTGCCGGTATTCCTGAAGAACGAGCCACCCGATCCGGTAGACAACCCTGTGTGGCATTCTTCGCACGCCTTTTCATCATGCGCGATAAACGTCCCGCTGTTTTCGATCAGTCCTCCGTTGAGTTCGATTTCGCCCGATGCCCATGTGAGCGTGCCCTCGTTCACGAGTTCGCGTTCCAGATGCAGCGTGGAGCTTTCCAGTGTGCTCGTTGCTCCGGATTCCAACACCGTCGTGCCCGTTCCCTTCATGTTCCCTTCGTTCCACAGGAATGAATGAGAGACATCTACGTTGCCGCTACCGGTCAGGATTCCACCGGGGTGCAGCACCCCGAGCCCCTTGAGAACGGAGGTGGTAGGCCCGTTGAGAGCCAGGGTGCCGGCCTTGATCTCCGCCTCGGCGCTTGGGCCTTGAAGGTCGCCGGCTTTGACTTCGCCACTGTTGACGATGAGTTCGCCGGAGACGCTGATCCCCGACCCGAGCGTGAAGGTTCCGCCAGCGAATTCGATCGAGGCCGAACTGCCCGTGGCAGACCATGACCCCGAGGCCGTGTGCCCGCTGATCCCGCCATCTGTGAACCTGAACTTGCCCGTTTCCGCCGTGACGCTGCCCTGGTTGTTGAAGGGCACTTCGATCTCGGCTTCAGAGCCGGCGGTCTCGATCACCGACCCGGTGTTTTCAAAAGTGCCCGAGCCGGTGCCCGGATCGATGCCAGCCCCTCTGCATAGCCCACCGCACGACGAGCTTTTGCCGTTGTCGTTAGCGTAGAAGGTCGCACTGTTTGAGACCTGCGCGCCTTCGGAGAGGACCAACGCGCCCGACGCCCACGTCAGCGTGCCGTGATTTACGAGCGAGCGCGCCTTTAGGTAGGCAGGTATTTCAACTTCGATCTTCCCAGACGCGCCAGCTTCGAGCACTGTCGAGCCCGACCCCGACATCACCCCACTTTCACCAGTCCATTCCAGCAAGCCAGTCACTTTCAGCGTCGCCGCCCCATTCAGCGTCCCGTTAGTCAACGCTAGGTCGTTGATCGTACTCGCCGCCGCGCCCACCACGCTCAACGTGCCGGACTGAAGGTTCACCTTCCCGGTGCTGTTCCGCAAGCCTTCCGTGGTGACGCTCGCCCCCGCGAGGTCGATCGTCCCCAACCAGCTGCTTTCATTCATCGTGAACGAGCCGCCCGTCAGCGCGACCGACGCTCCTTCGCCGCCCACCCATTTACCAGCCGACGTAGACGATCCACCTTCGGTGAACGCGAGCTGCCCTTTCTGCCCTTCCACCGTCCCGCTGCTTTCAAACAGCACCGACACCTGCGAGGTGCCCGTACCCGAAGACTTCTCAACCGTACCCGAGTTCACCATCTTGCCCGAGCCACCAGGGGCCAACTTGATCGCACCCGTAGCTTCTGAGTTGACCTTGAACGTGCCCAGGTTTTCGAGCTTCGCTTCTTCAGAGAGCGAGATATGCCCCGAAACGAGCGTCAAGGTCCCTTCGTTGACAAGCGAACGCTTGGCCATGTTGGCGTAGTTCCCACTAGGCACACTGATCGACCCGGTCGCCCCGGACGCGAGCACCGTCGATCCCGACCCGGACATCGTACTTTCGGTGCCGGGCGCTGGCCAGGAGAGCGTTTCTGTTACCTTCAGCGTACCGGCACCTGTCAACGTACCGCCCGCCATCACCAGCACACTAACCGTGGCGGTGTCGCCTTCGGCCATGCTCAACGTCCCTGAGTCAAGCGTCAATTCACCACCTGTGACTTTGAAGTCATCGCCGGTGACACTCGCATTCTGAATCACTATCGCGCCTTCGAGCACACTGCCGTTTCCCAACACAAACGAGTTCGAGCTGCCATCAAACGAGATAGGACCGTTTTTGCCGTTGATAGTTCCGAGATTTTCAGTATCGACACCAAAACCGATTTCACGGGTGCCTTCGGTTTTCTTCACCACACCCGTGTTCACGAAGCTACTTGACCCCGAACCTTTTCCCAACCCGGTGCCGTTGCATCCTTCTTCACACGCTTTTTCGTTGTCGTTCACATTGAACGTCCCGCTGTTGGAGAACACCGCGCCACTCGCGAGTTCGATAAAACCCGCGCTCAACGTAAGCGTGCCTTCGTTGACCAATCGCCGTTCGCTCAACGTCACCGAACTGGCACGAACCGTCCCGGACGCCGATGCCTTCAACACCGTCGAACCCGACCCTTCCATCGTCGTTTCAGTCCATGACAACGACGCCGACACCCCGAGCTTCGCCGCACCAGTCAACCTGCCCCCGCTCGCCGTCAACGCATCAACGGTCGATTCTTCAAGCGCATCAGCCAGTTCCAACGAGCCGCCCCTCAACACGAGCGTCCCTTCGTCCGCGAGCACCCCCGCCGCATTCGCCCCACCCGAGACTTCGACCGTCACCCCAGCACCAACGCAGGCAACATCCGCCGATGTGGGCACTTTACCTGTGGACCAGTTGGACGCCGTCTGCCACAACCCGGAGCTCCCACCAGCCCATTTATCCGTGCAGAGCGGTTCAGCCGACGCGCCAGCCGGCACCATCGCCAACGCCACCACGAGCGACACCACCAACAAGCCAATGGCCCCCACCACGCGGGTAGCGGCAGCGAAATCATCCTGCCTTCCCGTGTGGACTACCGATCGCGTCCTGCCGAACCGCATAGCGCCCATGAGGGCCTCCCTGTCTCGCTCTGAGGGACTGATGGCCGCGGGTTCTATCAGATGCAGACGACAGACGCCTGACGGTTGTGGTCAATCGTTTGAGCGATCGATACTTCTTGAGGCCGCCAGACCCGCGTTTTCTCAGCAACAGACGGCACAAAAGGCCAATCTCTGCGCGTCAGCCGAAGCTTGGGATCGTTTACCAGTGCGCAACAAGGGGCGGCGTCGGCCCGGCCACTCAGGGACCCGACGAGGCCCACACAGCGCGACTCGCACCAAACGCAATAACCCGCTATATGAGCCGGTACCCGACGCCGCGCCGGTTGAAGACCCATCGTTCGTCGCTGGCGGCGAGCTTGCCGCGCAGGCGGCTGGCGTGGCTGTCGAGCGTTCGTGTAGAGCAGACCACAGGATATCCCCACACAGCCCGCATGAGCTCCTGCTTGCGGAAAACCCGGGAGGGCTCGCTGGCGAGGTGGACGAGCAGGTCGTACTCCTTCGTGCGCAGGTCGAGGTGCCGGTCATGGAGCGTTGCGGTGTGGGCGGCGGTGTCGATCCTCAGAGGGCCGACGTGGAGCACTCGATGGTTTCGCGGCGTGGTGCGTCGCAGGAGGGCTCGCAAGCGGGCACGTAGCTCCAGGTAGCTCGGTGGGTGGGCCAGGAAGTCGTCGGTGCCGGCGTCGAAGGCTCGCAGCAGGTCGGACTCCTGGGTGCGGGGGCTGAGCAGAATCACGGGGACATTCTGTTGCCAGGGAGCGTCCGGGTTGCCGCGCCGGATCGTGCGCAGGAGCGCGAGGGCGCCGTCCGGCGTGTCCAGCGCGCCGAGCACCACCAGCGCCGGCGGCTCCATGACGGCCAGGGCGGTGGCGTGGCCCGCGCTGCGGGCGATTCTTGCCGGGTGGTCGTCGGCAGCGAGCTGGTCAACGATCGGGCTGCTGAGGGTGTCCTCGGCCTCGACAACGAGTATCAGGTGACGACCAGCCATCAGGCGCTACCTGTGGGTCGCTCGACTTCGATGGCGTAGGCCAGCAGTGCCGTCGTGGTGTCGAGCGCGATGGCGACCCTGGAGAGCGTGGTCCAGGTGGGATCGCGCAGTCCGTCCTCGATCCGGGCCAGTTGCTCGGCGCTCGTGTCGATCGTGACAGCGAGGTCGTCGAGCGTGAGGCCCTTGGCGGAGCGCAGGCGCCCAATGGCACGTCCAACCTGCTCGCAGTCGGGAGGCGGGCTTCGGTGCTCGCTGCGGTGGGGTCTGGCTTTGACGGCGGGTGGTGCGCCTCGGAGGCCGAAGTAGGCGGCGAGGATCTGGCGGACGCGCTCGACGCCGACGCCGACCTGCTCGCCGGTTGCCTTGAGTCGGTGGCCCTCGACGACGCGAAGGCGGAAGACCTCGAGGTTGCGCTCGTTCACCTGCCGCTCGCTCCCCTTGGTGTGCGGTTTCAGCCGTATGCCGTGCCGGCGGAGCGCACGGAGGATGTCGTAGACCGCCTCGGGGGTGATCTCGGAGTGCCAGATCAGCTCCCGGTAGGTGTGGTCGAGTAGCCAGTAGGTGGTGTTGATGCCGCCGCGGTGCAGGCAGGCCAGCGTGGTGGGCTCAAGGCCCATTTCTGAGAGTCGCATGGCGGGCCTCTCAGATGGTTATGAGGTCGAGCGAGAACAGGTGTCTGGCGCAGCGCGAGGCGCCGATGTAGTCGTCCAGGCGCCAGGCCACGCCGGCCTCCTCCATCTCGGCGACGGCTTCGTTGATCGTCTCGGGTGGGATGTCGGAGAGGGCGCGCTGTAGCTGTTTGGGTGTCCAGCGCTCGGTGTGGTCGTCGCGGAGCAGCTGGTGGACGATGATGCGCTGCTCAAAGTACGTGTCGAGGCGTGGCGTATGATTGGCTGGCATGGGAGATAAGACCTCCTGTGTACGGCCCCGGCCGTCCAAAGCGGCCGGGGTCACTTTTACCCTTTTCACCTATATGGTCTACCAGCCGGCCAGGACGGCAAAAATCCCCCGGGGGTTTGCCGGATTTTCCGGTCAATGGACGGCTTGTGGGTCGAGGGTTTCTGTCCCTCAGCGCAGCGTGAACTGGCCCGCACTCATAGATATCTGCGAACCACCGAGTGACTACAGCCAGGGTTTTTGACAGTGCCACCACTAACCGGGTTGCCAGTGCACCGATCACCATGATTAGCCGGTTCCACAGTTTGCCAAATCACGGCCTAATCCGGTTTGCTTTAGGGAGGCCCAGGCCCTTGTTCGCTCCTGGGGTCTGGGCCGCTCTGTCCCTTGGATTGGAGGCTCTGGTAATGGCAATCGTGTTGGATCGGGCGCAACGAGACGCGGTGTACGGCTTCGTGGTTAGTGATCTGGCCGAGGCCGGGGATCTGGCGTTGGTGCTGGCAGCCGATGAGATCAAACGCGCGCAGTGGCTGCGCCGCAACTTCGAGCAGGCGACGCAGTTGCTCGATCAGATTGGGTGGGAGAAGGTGGGCTCCCGAGGGCGGCGGCCTGCTGGCCGCGCCGTTTGGTCGTGGCGGGACGGCTGATACCGAGGCGCGTAACGCTCTGCGCACCAAGCAGGGCGAGCCCGGCTGGCGGGTCGTCGGCCGGCTGGCCGTTGCCGCCCCGTCAGATAGTCGCCAGCGGCAGTTGATCGGGCAGGTGCTCGGAGCTTTGCGCAACGCCGAAGCGCCCGGCGTCAAGTTACGAGCCTCTGCAACCAACCCCGAGCGGTTTGTGTATGCGGCGGCGGGTTGGCGGTTGCCGCTGCGCTTGAACGTCAGCGAGTTGGCCGTCGTGTCGGCCTGGCCGGTTGGGCAGACCGAGGGCCTGCCGGTGGCAGCGGTCGGTAGTCGGCTGATGGCTCCGGCGGCGGCAATCCCCCGCCAGGGCTTGGTGATCGGACAGGCCACCTTCCCAGGTCGGGAACGGCCGTTGGCGCTGTCGCCCGTTGACTCGCTGCGCCATCTGCACACCATCGGGCCGAGCGGCTCGGGCAAGTCGACGCTGCTGCTGCATCTCATCACGCAGTCCATGCAGGCCGGGCGGGCGGTGGTCGTCATCGAGCCGAAGGCCGACCTGATCGCCGGCGTGCTTCAGCGCGTGCCGGCGCACCGCGCAAACGACGTGGTGCTGCTCGACCCGATCGACGGCGAGCGGCCGGTCGGGCTGAATCCGCTGGCGTCCGCCGGCCGCTCCCCGGAGCTGGTAGCCGACCAGTTGCTCGGGCTGTTCCACTCGCTCTACGCCGCGCATTGGGGGCCAAGGACCCAGGACATTCTCGGGGCCTCGCTATTGACGCTCGCCCGGTTGCCGGGGATGACGCTCGTGGCCCTGCCGCTGTTGCTGACCGACGCCGGGTTTCGCCGTCGCGTTCTGCCGGGCGTGGTTGATCCGATCGGCCTGGCGCCCTTTTGGAGCACCTTCGAGGCCTGGAGCGAGGCGGAGCGGACGACAGCCATCGCGCCGGTTATGAACAAGCTCCGTCCGCTGCTGCTGCGTCCTGAACTGCGGGCCGTCATCGGGCAGGCTCGGCCGCGCTTCGATCTGCGCCAAGTCTTCACGCAGCGAAAGATTCTCCTGGTCAATCTCGCAAAGGGTCAGCTCGGACCGGAGGCCTCGGCCACATTGGGCGGCCTGGTCGTGGCGCAACTCTGGCAGGCCATCCTCGGACGCTCGGCGATCCCGCCCGAGCGCCGCCACCCGGTGCTGGTGGTCGTCGATGAGTTCCAGGACTATTTGCACCTGCCTCTGGACTTCGCCGACGCCTTGGCGCAGGCCCGCGGCCTGGGTGCCTCGTTCGTCGCTGCGCACCAGTACCTGCATCAGTTGGACCCGGCGATGCGCTCGGCGGTGCTCGCCAACGCGCAGTCGCGTATCGCCTTCCGGCTGCCGAGCGAGGACGCCCGGGTGCTGGCCGCCGGCAGCAGCCTGGCACCCGAGGACTTCCAGAGCCTCGGGGCCTTCCAGTGTTACGCGCAGTTGGTCGCCGCGTCAGCCGTCCAGCCCTGGTGCAGCGCCCGCACTCTGCCGGCCACTGCGCCGACCAGCGATCCGGCCGTCGTGCGGGCGGCTTCCCGCGAGGCCTACGGCACGCCGCGCCACGAGATCGAAGCCGACCTTCACCGGCTCGTCTCCCACGGCCGACCGGCGGGTGAGGATGACCTCAGACCACGCCGTCGGGACAGTGGAGGTGGCGCTTGAGCACCTGTCGGATCGCTAGTCGGATCGCGTGGACTTTGGCGCCGCAGATCGCCTGTATTCCTGGGGTTTGCGCCCCAACTTTGGCAACGAATGTCTTGCGCTTCCCGCTTCATCCTTTTCCCCTCGAGAGCGGCCGGGGGTCATCGGGCGGCGAACCGTGGAGACCCCGCGGAGGTGCCTGGTGAGCTGGTGTCCCTCACCGCGCGGGTATGTCTCGGCACGGGGCTGGTGGGGCTCCGTGAGCAGCTTTCGGGCCGGGACCTGGCGATCATCGCGCAGGTGGCCGAGCTGCGGCTGATGAGCGCCCGGCAGATCAAGGCAGTCCACTTCCCGGCCACCGAGCACGACAACGATCTCGCCGCCGCTCGTGCCTGCCACCGGGTACTCAAGCGCCTGGCCCGTGAGCGGCTGCTGACACGCCTGGCCCGGCGCATCGGCGGCGTGCGCGCTGGTTCGGCTTCCTTTATTTACGCGTTGGGGCCGATCGGTCAGCGGCTGCTTGGGCTGGGAGCTCGCCGGCGGGCCTATGAGCCCTCGGGGCGCTTTGTCGATCACACCCTTGCTGTCGCCCAGCTGATGGTTGACGTGACCCTGGCGTCCCGGCAAGGACGGCTGGACGTGCTGGTCGCACAATCCGAGCCGCGCTGCTGGCGGCAGTTCTCCGGTGCTGGTGGCCGGGTGCTGCTGCGACCCGACGTGTTCCTGACGCTCGGCGTCAGCGACTACGAATACCGTTGGTACGTCGAGGTGGACCGGGACAGCGAGAGCCTGCCGGTGATCGTGCGCAAGTGCCGCCTGTACGCCGACTACTACCAGACCGGCATTGAGCAGGCCAAGAGCGGAGGCGTCTTCCCCCGCGTCTGCTGGGTGGTGCCCGATGAACAGCGCGCGGTGCGCATACGTCAAGCCATCACTGACGCCCGTCAGCTTCCCGAGCGGCTGTTCACCGTGTCGAGCATCGAGCGCGCCGTCGCGGCGCTGAGCGGAGGCACGCCGTGAGCCCGGCCAACGACCCACCCCGAGGCGTGGTGCTGGTAGGCGATGCCCGTCAGCGCCTGGCCGAGCTACCGGCCGCATCGGTCGACTCGGTGATGACCTCCCCGCCGTACTTCAACCTGCGCAACTACGGCGCTCCCGGACAGATCGGGTTGGAGGCGCACGTCGAGGGCTGGGTGGACGAGCTGCGCCTGGTGATGCGCGGCGTCGCCCGGGTCCTGAAGCCCACCGGGTCGCTGTGGCTGAACGTCGGCGACAGCTTCAGCCGCCACGACCGCTACGGAGCGCCGCCCAAAAGCCTGCTGCTGGGCCCCGAGCGCCTGGCGCTGGCGCTCCAGCAGGACGGCTGGATAGTGCGTAACCGCATCGCCTGGGTCAAGCAGAACACCATGCCCACCAGCGTCCGCGACCGCTTGGCCTGCACCTGGGAGACCGTTTATCTGCTGACCCGCAGCCGCTACTACCACTTCGACCTCGACGCCATCCGTATCCCGCACCGCTCAACCCCACGGGCGCCCTACCGCACCACACGGGCGGCTATCCGCCCAAAGGCGCCACCCCCGACGGGTGGGGCGGACCACTGGCCGGCAGCCACACCGGCCTGTCGCGCCTGAAGGCCCGAGGCCTGGTCGGGCACCCCCTGGGCAAGAACCCCGGCGACGTCTGGTCACTGCCGGTCTCCAACTTCCGCGGCCAGCACTTCGCCACCTTCCCGGCAGCGCTCGTCACCCGGCCGCTGCTGGCAAGCTGCCCGGAGCGGGTCTGCCGCTCCTGCGCCACGCCCTGGCAGCGGGGCGCTGCGATCAACGGAGCGCGTTCCGCTCGTGGCGCGCTGCGGCCCGCCTGCGACTGCAAGGCAGGCTGGCGACCGGGACTGGTGCTCGACCCGTTCTTTGGTGCCGGGACGGTGGGACTGGTAGCCGAGGCGCACGGGCGCGACTGGCTCGGCATCGAACTGAACCCGGTCTTTGCCCAAGTGGCGAGACAGCGGATCAGCGCCGCCCGGCGAGGTTCGACAGTAAGCAAGCGGCGCGATGCCGTCTAGGGCTTCGTCGGTGGCCTGCGGCTTTCATAGGCGATTCCAACCGGGGATCGTCGGCCGCACCACACCGAGGAGGAACCCTTGAGAATCATGGGTTACACACTCACCAAACACGTCCACCAGGAGGTCCGCTCGTGCCCAAGACACTAGCAATCCGACTGGAGGATGACACCCACGCTCAGCTGACGGTTCTGGCACAGCTACAGGACATACCCGTCTCCGACGCCCTCAAACAGGCCGTCGATGGGTACATCAAATCCAAGCGCAGCCAGTCCGACCTGACTGAGCGAGCGGGGTCAGTGCTCGCAGACATCGAGCGCGACGCCGAAACCCGGCGCGAAGCCATCGCCTCGCTATTCAGCGAGCAGCCGGCCGAGCCCAACGCGAGCCAGCCCGCCGACGCCAAAACGTCTGCGCGCAAAAGCCGCGACAAAGGAAGTGACCCAGCCACAAGCTGACCACTTCCGAACACTGGCAGGGACTCCCCGATGTCGCCTAATGCGACTCGGGAGTCCCTGCCTACAACAACCAACAAGAACAAGGAAAGGAGGTGACGATATGAACAAAGAATTATCCAGAGTCCACAGTGGGCCTCTACGGCAAAGTAGATACGGGTCTGGCAATATCCCAACCGATAATGTGAAATTGTCAACAAAGCGATGCGTTCCCGCATTATTTCTGGTAAAATGGGTGAACAAAGGAGTAATGCCTATGACCCAGGAACAGGCAGCGGAACTTGGCGCGATCTTGCGCAATAAGCGCAAGAAGCTAGGACTTTCAACTTACCGACTAGGCGCATTGGTAGACACCAACCAAGCGACCATTATCCGCCTTGAACAAGGCCAGTTCAGCGCGCCGAGGCCGGACAAGCTGGCCCGCATCGCCAAGGCACTCGGCCTCAGCCTGGCCGATCTTTTTGCCCGAGCCGGCTACCTGGTGCCTGACGACCTACCGAGCTTCGAGACTTACCTATTTGCCAAGTACCACGAACTGCCAAAGGCGGCCATCACCGAACTGGTGCAGTGCTTTGAGGCGTTTGCAAAACGCCACGGCGTGAACACTGATGAACCACTACCCCAAACCGAAGGGAGCCACGAATGACAACAGACAGATCACATGAACATACAAATGACGAACCAGAAAAAGACGACAGCATGACACCCACCCGGGCTGTCTTGTACTTGCGTGTATCAACAAAGGATCAGGCCCGGCGCAACGGCGAGGCCGAGGGATACTCATTGCCGGCGCAGCGACGTGCCGCAGAGCACAAGGCGCAAGCAAAGGGAGCGACGATCATAGAAGAGTTCGTCGAGGGTGGCGAGTCCGCGACCACCGCCAACCGTCCCGAGTTGCAGCGGATGCTGGCCTTCATCGAGAACGAGCGCGTGGATTACGTCATCGTCCACAAGCTCGATCGGCTTATCCGCAACCGCTTTGACGACTTTATGATTACCGTCGCGCTCGACAAGGCGGGGGCTCAGCTTGTCTCGTGCAGCGAGCACATCGACAAGACGCCGGCTGGCAAGTTCACGCACGGCCTGATGGCACTCATGGCCGAGTGGTATTCGGGCAACCTCTCCGAGGAGATGAAGGTCAAGATGCTCCAGAAGGTCCGCAAGGGCGGCACGATCGGCAAGGCGCCCATCGGCTACCTGAACGTGCGCAAGGTCATCGAAGGCTACGAAGTCCGCACCATCGAAACCGACCCCTCCCGCGCGCCGCTGGTGCAGTGGGCCTTCGAGGTCTACGCGACCGGCGAGTGGAGCCTGACGGCTCTGACCGACGCCCTGGCCGAACGAGGCCTGGCGACTGTCCCAAGCAAGAAGATGACCGCGAAACCGCTGGCCCGCGCCAGCGTGCACCGGATGCTGCGCAACCCCTACTACGTCAAGCTGCTGACCTGGCAGGGCGTTCAGTACCCGGGCGCGCACCCCCAGCTCATCGACCAGGCCACCTTCGACCGCGTCCAGGACGTGCTGTACGCCCACAACCGGGCCGGCGAGAAGCGCCGCGTCCACGACCACTACCTCAAGGGCAGCGTCTTCTGCGGCAAGTGCGGCAGCCGCTTGTGCATCACCAAGGCCAAGAACCGCCACGGCAACGAGTACCTGTACTTCTTCTGCCTGGGCAACTACCGCCGCCTGACCGACTGCACCCAGGGAGCGATCCGCGTCGATGAGGTCGAGGCCCGCATAGAGCAGAAGTGGCGCCAGGTCCGCGTCGATCCCAAGTACGCCGACACCGTGCGGCAGGTCTTCAGCGAGGAGTTGGCCGCCAGCCGCGAATGGAACGAACGCGAAAGCACCCGAGCCACCCGCCGCATCGCCACGCTCACCGAGAAGCGCCGCAAGCTCCTCGAAGCCCACTACGCCGGAGCGCTGCCCCTGGATCTGCTCAAGGAAGAGCAGGACCGCATCACCAAGGAGATCACCGACGCCGCACAGCGCCTCGCCGCCGCCCGCGTCGTCTTCGAGAAGATCGAGGACACGCTCAAGCGCTGCCTGGCCTTCCTCACCGACTGCCACGCCACCTACCAGGACGCCAGCCACAAGATACGCCGCCAGGTCAACCAGGCTGTCTTCGAGCGCTTCCTCGTCTTTGGCGACGGAGATGCCGAAGCCGAGCCCACCGGCGTCTTCGGCTTCCTCCTCCAGCCCGACCTCCTGATCGAGCAGACCCGAGCCAGCAAGACCGCTCCCGAGCCCGACAGGCCACTCGTCCCAGCCCGCCACCGAAGCTCCGACTGGCACGACGGCATACCAGCCCGCCTCTACGCCAGCAAGACCTGGAAACGGCTTGCAGCCACGAAAAAGCCCCCCAAGCTAGCCTGCTCGGGGGGCTCAGCCCGGCGGCGCCGGGCTTCTTTTCTGGCCTTGGGTTTGAATAAGAGCTTGATGGCGGAGGGGGAGGGATTCGAACCCTCGTCGGAGGAAAACCCCCCGAAACAGTTTTCGAGACTGCCGCATTCAACCGCTCTGCCACCCCTCCGGGCGCAAAAACGACCTCCAAGCCTAGTCGATCCGCGTGCGGGCGAGAATGACCCGTCGGCTAGCTGGCGGGTCGGCGTGGGGGTTGTGTGTGTACTTTTCAGACCCTAACCCTTCATTTTGTGAAGTGGTGGGACGCGTGAAAGAGATCGACTACCGCCGCGAGGCGAAGAACTCGCTGAGCAGCGCCCCGCACTCCCCCGCCAGCAGACCGCCCGCGACCTCGGGGCGATGGTTGAGGCGCCGCTCGCCGAGCACATCGAGCACGCTGCCCGCCGCACCCGCCTTGGGGTCGGTCGCACCGTACACCACGCGCGGCACCCGCGCCAGCACGATCGCTCCCGCGCACATCGCGCACGGCTCGAGCGTCACGTAGAGCACCGTGTCCAGCACCCGCCAGCTTCCCACGGCGCGGGCGGCCTCGCGCAGCGCGAGCAGCTCCGCGTGGGCGGTGGGGTCTTGGCGCAGTTCACGCTCGTTGTGGCCGGTCCCGACGACCTCGCCGGCGCGCACCGCCACCGCGCCGATCGGCACATCCTCGTGTTTCAATGCATGTTCGGCCTCGCGCAAGGCGAGGCGCATGAAGTACTCATCGCGCGGAAAGAAACGGTCGCTCACCGTCCCCTCCGCGGGGCTCTCCGGCCGGAGGTGGGCTCCTGTAGAGACATGGGCCATCATCATTACTCAACCGATGCCCCTCCGCCTCACATCGACCCGGCCTGCCGCATCCGCCGGACAGACCGCCGAGCCTGGCTCGCCCGCCGCCCAATCGCGCTCCCGGGCCGGGGGGCGCCGCGCGCGCTGGTCACTCTGCGCAGTTCTTGCACTCGCCGCCGGAGCGCCACTGGCGCTCATTCCCCGCTCCACGTCGGCCGCCATCCCGGGCCGCCCTCTGGGCGGGCCCGCCATCCCAGCCTCATCCCCCCCCTCCACGCATGCCGGCGGCGAAGCCCCCTATGCGCCGGGCAAGGTGGTGGTCGGCTACGCGCCGTCTGACTCCTCCTCCGCCAACGCCGCGATCGCGCACGCCGCCGGTGCGGTGGACCCGATCGAATTGGAATCGCACACGCGCGTGCTGACGCTCGGGGCGCACGCCTCCGTCGCTGGCGCGCTCGCCCGCCTGCACCACATGCGCGGGGTGGCGTGGGCCGTGCCCGACTACATCGCCCACGCCACCATGCTGCCGCGCTCGCACGCCGCTGCCTCGGCCGCCGAACTCGTGGATCCCGCGACCTCCGCCGCCGGGGCGCTCCCTCCCAGCGCATTCGGGGCCGGAACGACCACCGGGGGGGCAGTCGGCGCGAGCGCGACGACCACCAGGGGCACAGTCGGCGCGAGCGCGACGACCGCCGGCGCATCGGGAGTGGGCGACACCACCGCCGCGGTCGGCGAACCATTCCCCAACGACCCTGGCCTGGCGAACACGCCCGGGGGGTGGAGCAAACTGCAGTGGAACTTCGCCGGCGAATTCGGCGTCGAAGCGCCCGGCGCGTGGCAGAACCTGATCGCCGACCACGCGCCCGGAGGGCGGGGGGTGGTTGTGGCTGTGCTCGACACCGGCGTCGCCTACGCCAAACGCGGGCGCTTTCGCATGTCGCCCGACTTCTACCGCTACCAGTTCGTGGCGGGGTGGGACTTCGTCGCCCACAACCGCTTTCCCAACGACCGCAACGGCCACGGCACCGACGTCGCCGGCACGATCGCGGAGGCAACCAACAACGGCAAGGGCCTCACAGGGCTGGCGTACGGGGTGCGGGTCATGCCGGTGCGCGTACTCAACGGCGAAGGCAACGGCGACGCCGCCACGATCGCCAAGGGAGTGCGCTTCGCGGTCAACCACGGCGCGCGCGTCATCAACCTCTCGCTCGAATTCCCCGGCGGGATCACCGCCTCTGACATCCCCGAGCTGATCTCCGCGCTGCGCTACGCCCACCGCCACCGCGTGGTGGTCGTAGCCGCCGCTGGCAACGAGGCCCACTCCTCCGCCGCCTTTCCGGCGCGTGCGGCCAACGTGATCGCGGTGGGAGCCACCACCGAACATGGTTGTCTGGCGTCCTACTCCAACTTCGGCACCGGCGTCACGATCGTTGCCCCCGGTGGTGGGCCCGACGCCAACCTCCCCGGCGACCCCAACTGCAACCCCGATCTCGCCTCCGGGCGCGACGTCTTCCAGGTCACCTTCCTCGGCACCTCCCCCCGGCACTTCGGGATCCCGGGCGGGTATGAAGGCACCTCGATGGCCACCCCGCACGTGTCCGCCACCGCGGCGATGATCATCGCCTCGGGCGTGCTCGGCCGCCACCCCACGCCCGCGCAGATCTCCGCCCGGCTGATGTCCACCGCCCGGCCGCTCGGCGGGCCTTCCGACAGCCGCCTCTACGGGGCAGGGCTGCTGGACGCGGCAGCCGCCACCGCGCCAGGGGGGCCGGGCGCAGCTACACACTAAGTGTGGAGCGGGGTACACACTTTTTGTGTACTTGAGTTGTGGTGGGGGTCGTAGGAGTTCAACATCGGCGACAGACGCAAAAGCCGTGCGCGTGAGGTGCGCGGGTTGAGGGTGAAGACCGATGGCGTGACGCGCGGGTGCCGACCCTCACCACCAGCAGACGGAGAGCGACCATCCATAAAGCTAACGTCCCTGCTCGATCCGACACCCACCTCGACCGAAGGGACACGTCAATGACACTGCAAGACGCCGCATCCGGCGCCGCGACCGCGGAGCCGCTTGCACCGAAGCCGCCGCACGCCGTCAAAACAAGGCACCACCTCAACAAGGCGGTGCGCCTCAACCCCGCTGAAATCAGGCGTGCGATGAGCGAGGTGGAGGGCTTCAACGCCAAGCTCGCGGTGATCATCACGCACGCCGTGGGGTCGATGGCAATGGCGTACATCTTCTGCCTGATCGCGCTCACCAGCTTGCCGGCGGTGCTGATCGAGGCGGGCGTGCTCACTCCCAGCGACGTCCCCAAGTTCCTCACCAAGCCGGGCCTCATCCTGATCGTCGCGTGGGTCGCGCAGACGTTCATCCAGCTGGTCCTGCTGTCGATCATCATGGTCGGCCAGGACGTGCAGTCGATCGCCTCCGACGCCCGCTCGGAAAACACTTTCAAGGACGCCCAGGCGATCCTCGACGCGTTGAACACCGAAACCGAGGGCGGCCTGCAGACGATCCTCCACGCGGTCGAACGGCTGGCGAAGCCCGTTCAGCAGGGCAGTCAATCAGCGGTATGAGCGCTAATTGCAGGCCAGCGGGAAGTCGGTACCGGAGCTCCCGACGGGGTGCTGGCACTCGATGTACTTGGCAGCCGGTGCCGACGCGCCGGTCGTGAGCCGCGCCGCTTTGCGACGCGCGCCTACGTCTGCGCGTGTCGTAGCGGCTCGCGCGCCACGACGGTGAGCGTCGCGGTTTGCCGTGCGCGAAAGCCAAGCTCCTCGTAGAGCCGGATCGCTCCGGTGTTGGTGGCGAGGACGTGCAGGAATGCGCGTTGCGAGCGACGCTGGATGCTCGCCATCAAGGCTCCGACGAGCCGCGAGGCCAGCCCCCGGCCGCGATAGTCGGGCCTGGTGCAGATGGCGCTGATCTCGGTCCAACCGTCCAGGCGAAGCCGCTCGCCGGCCATCGCGACGAGTGCCCCCTCGCGGCGGATCCCCAGGTAGTCGCCAAGCTCGATGGTTCTGGTCAGAAACGGCCCCGGTTCGGTCTGGGCGACGAGCTTGAGTATCTCGGGCACATCGGCAGCGCCGAGCGGGGTCGCCTCCGGGCAATCGACCCCGGTGACCCGCTCTCCGATCATCTGCACCAGCTCGAACGCCTCAATCGCCTGCCAAGCGTCAGGTAGCTCGGCGCCGCTGTAACGGATGGCCGCGTAGGTACCCGGCGCAACGAGATCGGCGGCGTCCCGCCAGTCCTGTGCCGACGGCGGCTCGGGTAGAGCGAGGAACGGCGCGACGTCGACCGGATATCGGCGCGCGCGCCCACGCACTTGCGCAAACCGCGCATGAGCCCCGCATAGTGCGGCGTACGCCGGATTGTCGAGCAGGGCTTCGTCGGCCGGAACCACGCCGCATCCATACCACGCGGACGGCCCCGCTGCCGTGCCGACCCCGTTCTGAGGAGCGCGATGGGGTGTCGCTGGTGATGATCGCAACCTTCCCGTTGTTGTGCTCAGGCGGCGGGATCATTCGACGTAGCGGATGTCGCCAAACGAGGTGCCATCCGACAGGACGATCTCCATCCGGCAGGACGATCTGCCAGTCAGCGCTGGCGCCCGGGAGTCGGCGTCGCGGAGGACTTGACTTCCGACCGAATGAGAGCAAGAGTTTACGACCCGACGGGAGCCTCCTCGGTCGAAGACCCCGGGGGCATCAGGAAAGGTGGCTGCCGACATGAACAGCGACTATGACGTGATCGTGCTCGGCGGCGGGTCGCCGGGCGAGCACTGTGCGGGCGCTCTGGCGGAGGGCGGCCTGCGCGTGGCCGTCGTCGAGCGCGAGCTCGTCGGAGGGGAGTGCTCGTACTGGGCTTGCATTCCGTCGAAGACATTGCTGCGGCCGGGCGAGGCGGTCCACGGGGCGCGCGAGGCCGCCGCGAGTGCTGAGGTCGATGTGGAGGCGGCGCTTGCCTGGCGCGACTTCATAGTCTCCGACTACTCCGACGCCGGACAGGAGCGCTGGCTGGCCGACCACGGCATCGACCTGCTGCGTGGCAGCGGCCGGCTTGCCGGCCCGGGTGTCGTCGAGGTCGACGGTGTGCGGCACACCGCGGACCACGTGGTCCTCGCCAACGGCGCCGATCCGGTCGTGCCGCCCGTACCGGGCCTGCGCGAGCTCGATGGCGTTTGGAGCAGCCGCGAGGCGACGTCCATAAAGGCCGTTCCGCGCCGCCTGCTGATCCTGGGTGGCGGGCCGGTCGGGGTGGAGATGGCGCAGGCAGTACGTCGACTCGGCGGCGAGGCAGTGGTCATCGACATGGCCGAGCACGTGCTCGGCCGGGAGCCGGCGCCGCTGGGTGAGGCGCTCGGCGAAGCTCTGCGCCGCGAGGGCATCGAGCTCGTCCTGTCCGCGAACGCGACCGCCGCACGACGCGAGGGCGAGGACTACGTCGTCGAGATCGACGACGGGCGCGAACTGCGCGGCGACCGGCTGCTCGTCGCCACCGGCCGGCGTCCACGAGTGCACGGGCTGGGCCTGGAGACCGTCGGCGTCGAGCCGGACACGCACGGAGTTCCGGTCGACGCGCACCTGCGCGCGGCGGAGCGCCTGTGGGCGATCGGCGACGTCAACGGCCTCTGGCCGCTGACCCACGTCGGTAAGTACCAGGGCGAGGTGGTCGCCGCGAACATCCTCGGCGAGCCGCGAAAGGCCAACTATGAGGCCGTTCCGCGCGTCGTCTACACGGACCCGCAAGCCGCGGCGGTGGGCGCTCCCGCCGGCCGTTTCAGCGCCATGGTCGCGCTGTCGGAGGTGTCGAAGACCGCCACCTACACCCGCGCATACGCCGACAGCAACGGCTTCCTGACGCTTCTCAGCGATGGCGAGCGGCTGACGGGCGCTTACGCGCTCGGTCCCGAGGCGGGCGAGTGGCTGCAGCAGGCCACGCTCGCGATCCGCGCCCACATCCCACTCGACATTCTGGCCGACACCATCCAGCCGTTCCCGACGTTCTCGGAGATCTACGTCGCCGCGCTGAAGGCGCTCCGCGGCGAGATGGCGGCGGCGCCCAAGGCAGTCACGCGAATCACTTGACTTCGACGATTCTGTAGATTAGATTACCGAAGGTGAGCGATGGGGGACCCGGTCCGGCGGAACCGATCACCGCGACGGGCTCCGCCCCGCGCAACGTCGACGGGCAGGCGATCGCGATCACGGTCTTCAGCTCGGTCAGATGGTTCGGCCGACTGTGGCTGCCGCTCGTCTTCTGGTATGCCGAGCACTTCCCCAAGTCGACGGGCACGCTGGGGCGCCTGTCGTTCATCCACTTCGCGCGCTGGACGCTCGTGCGCCGCATCCCGTACAACGGGCCGCCCCAGCGCCAGGAGCAGCTCAGCTACCCGCGCCTGTTCTTCGAGAGCAACTTCAACGGCGGCTGGGAGGAGTACATCGACGCCTTCTCCCACATCCTCACGAAGGGCATGAAGGTCTTCTGGGGCACCTCCTACGGATTCCCGCAGCCGCTGCCGACGGGCCCGTTCAAGGAATACATCAAAGAAAACGAACTGGAAGTCAGCCACTTCTACTCGGCCTATCCGGAGGCGACCACCACGATGGTCCTCGACGCGCTCGACCTTGTGCCTGCGTTTGAAACGTTCAAGCGAGCAGAACGAGGGCAAGTCGGCCGCGGAATTCGAGCAGGCGTGGCGGGCGTTTCTGACGCAGGTGCAGGGGAGCCTGTGAGCAACCAGGCGGGGCAGGCTGATGCGTTCATGGCGATGACCCCCGTCCTCGAAGATCAGGAGAACGAGCTGCGCGAGCTCCTGCAGGGCTTCACGCAGCAGACGAGCCCCTTCGCCGCGCTGCCGCAGACGCACTTCGCGCGCTGGGTGATCATTCGCGACTGGGTCAACAGCCGTGCGCAGCCTCGCGAGGACCATCTCGGCTGCCCGTATCTGATCTTCACGAGCAACCTCGCACGGCACGATCGATGACTACCTTGACGCGCTGTGCGCGCGGCCGGAGGCAGCGGCCATCTGGAGCCACTGCGCAGGCTGCCCGCAGCCCGCCACCGGTCAGGCGCTGAAGGCGTACCTGCTGCACAACCAGATCGACACGGGCTTCTTCGTCGCGGCCTACCCCGACGCGTCGGTCGAGGAAGTGAAGGCGAGTCTCGCGCTGCGCGAACAGCTGATCGACTTCGCCGTGAGCTCGCAGGGCATGGACGCCGAGACTCTTCAGAGCGCGTTCAAGGCGGCGTTCCCCTGATGCCCGCCCACCGTCCAGACGCGATCGACTATGCCGACATCCAGGGTGACATCCTGCGCGCGTACGGCAACGACTACGACCGCGCCTCCTACATGTTCGTGCACATCGAGGACGCCGCCGGCGGGCAGGCGTGGCTGGGCAGCCTGCTCGGCCGGATCACCAATGCCGAGCACTGGAGCGGGCCGAAGCCCGCGACGACGCTGAATCGTCGCGCTGACTTTCACCGGCGTGCAGGCGCTCGGTGTGTCCGATGGCGTGCTGGCAAGCTTCTCGGACGAGTTCCGCGAAGGCATGGCCGCGCGCGCGGAGCTGCTCGGCGACATCGGTCCGAGCGCACCCGCGAACTGGGAAGCCCCGCTCGGCAGCGGCGTGGGTCACGTGCTCGTCACGATCAAGGCCCACACCTCCGAGCTGCTGGAACGCGAGCTCGCGGACTTCCGAGTCGGCGTCGAGCGGGCGGCGGGTGTGAGCATCGTGCACGAACAGCACACGCAGATGCTGAGGGGCGCGCGCGAACACTTCGGTTACGCCGACGGCTTCGCCCAGCCGGCGATCGCGGGCGTGACCCCGCACAGGACGCTCGGCGGCGGCGTTCCCGAAAAGGAAGACAAATGGCGCGGTCTGGCACTCGGCGAGTTCATCCTCGGCTATCCGGACGAGGACACGCTCGTCGATCCACAGCGGCGCTTGCCCAGTGCCCCCGCAGAACCGCTCGGGCGCTCGGGCACCTACATGATCTACCGCAAGCTCTCGCAGGATGTCGCGCTGTTCCGCGAGACGCTTCGCGACGCAGCGCAGCTGTATGAGGGCGGCGACGAGGAGAAGCTCGCCGCCAAGGTCGCCGGACGCTGGCGCAACGGCACGCCGCTCGTCGGCTCTCCGGACGAACCCATCCCCGACTTCAACCCCAAGGACCTTCGCAACAACGCCTTCCGCTACCTCGACACCGATGCAGACGGCACCAGCTGCCCGCTCGGCGCGCACATTCGCCGCGCCAACCCCCGCGACGCGCTCGGCTGGAAGGGGCTCGACGACTCGGGCCTGCTGAGCTATCGACACCGCATCATCCGACGCGGCATGCCCTACGGGCCGCCGCTCCCCGCCGCCGACGGCGAGGCCCTGTCGGGGGGTGGCGAGCGCGGCGGGGGCGAGGAGCGCGGACTCGTGTTCGTGTGCTTCAACGCCAGCATCTCACGGCAGTTCGAGGGCATTCAGACGCAGTGGATCAACGACGGCAACGCCTTCCACCTGGGCCACGACAAGGACTACCTGCTGGGCGACTCCGGCACGACCGACAAGATGACCGTGCAGGGCGATCCGCCGTTCATGCTTGCCCCGCAGCCAGCGTTCGTGAACACCCGCGGCGGCGAGTACCTGTTCGTGCCCGGACTCGCCGCGCTGCGATTCCTGGCGCGCGGGGCAGGCGGCGTCCGAGCGTGAGCGCCCTGGCCGAGCTCGAGGACCTCGGCAGACGCCTCGGCGCCGACGTGGAGCGCTTCGTGCGCGAGGGCAAGCACGAGCTCGAACAGCACCTGACCGGTCACCCCCAGCCACTATTCGCGCTGCTGCGCACGCTCAAGCCGGTGTTGGTGATCCACGGCATCGCGATCGTCACCCGCTACGCGGACGTGCTCGCGGTGCTGGGCGATGACGACGCGTTTGGCGTGGCAGCCCTACGGCGTCAAGATGCGTGCGCTCGCCGGCGAGTTCATCCTCGGCCTCGACGACTCGCTGCGCTACGAACGCGAAGTCTCGATCATGCGTCTGGCGGCGCCGCGCTCGGACGTCCCCGCGTTGGCCGGCTTCTTGACGCAGCTCACCGAGCAGCTCGTTGCCGACGGGGCCGCACGCGACGGGCTGCTGGACGTCGTGGAGCTCGCCAAGCAGGCGTCCGCTCGACTGTTCGTGCGCTGGTTCGGCACGCCCGGCGCGGACGTGCAGTCGCTGATCGCATGGACGATGCCGATGTTCGACGACATCTTCTTCAACGTCAGCGACGATCCGCAGATCCACGCGTCGGCCGAGCATGCGGCGGGGCAGCTGCGGCCCTATCTGGAAGGCGCGATCGCCGAGCGCAAGCGCGGGAGTGGCGGCGAGGGAGGCCAGGACGTGATCGGCCGGCTGCTGGCGATGCAAGCGGACCCGGCCACTGCGCTGAGCGACGCGCAGATCGCCACGAACCTGATCGGCATGGTCGTCGGTTTCATTCCCACCGTCGCGACCGCCGTGCCGTTCGCGCTCGACGCGCTGCTCGAGCGGCCCGACGCGCTCGCCGGTGCCCAGCAGGCAGCGCGCCGCGATGACGACGAGGCCGTTCGCGCGCACATGTGGGAGGCGATGCGCCTCGCGCCGTTCGCCGCCGGTGTGCTGCGGCGCACGCGTACGGACGCGCTCGTGGCCGCAGACACCCACCATGCGACGCTCATCCCCGCGGGCACGCTGACGCTCGCGGCGACCGAGTCGGCGATGCTCGACGGCGATGCAGTCGACGATCCAGACAGCTTCCGCGTGGGGCGCCCGGCCCGCGACTACCTACATTTCGGAGCAGGGCTTCACCACTGTTTCGGACGCTTCGTCAACGCCATGCAGATCCCGCTGATCGCCAAGGCGCTGCTGCGCCGGGGCCAGCTCGCGCGCGCACCCGGCGAGGACGGTCGGCTGCTCCGAGAAGGCCCCTACCCCAAGTCGCTGATCGTCGCGCGCTGATTTTGCGGGGATTCTTAGGAATGGACGCTGGCGGACCAAGACTAAACCCGTCGAGCGCGGGTTGAGGCTTTGCGACGAGCCCTCGCTGGGGTTGCCGAGATCAAGGGGTCGGGGTGAGCGGAAATCCGTAGTGCTCAGGCGCAAGCTTTGACTCTGCGTAGGTGGGCATGTGGACAGGGTAGATGGGTAGGCCAAGGGTGTTTATCGCTCGAGGGCACCGGGGGGTGCGATCCAGACGCTTGTAAAGTGAAGTACCTGCGCAAGGCGTTCGTAGTGGTGGTCGTAGTGCAGCACGTCAACGCCAGCCTCTTGCGCTGCGGCTGCGATCAACGCGTCTGCGAGGGGAACTCGGTGTTGCCCAGGTCCATCAGAGGCGAGGTTCCGCAGAGCTCCGATCGCGGCTCGCTGCGCAGAGGCAGCGACTGCTACGTCGCGCAGAAGAGCTTGCTCCGCCTCGATGGTCGTAAACTCCCCCGCATCGCGCGCCGAGTACAGCAGCTCAAGCGTCACGATCGAGCAGGTCGCGATCTGCCTGCCACGTAGCGCGGTGGCCCACAAATCGCGGACGAGCGGGTGCGATGCGCGAGCCCGGACGGACGTGTCCGCGATCAGCACCCTGCCCCCAAACGGGGTCTCGTCTCCCATTGCTACTTACCCCAGGCAAGCTCGTCGATCCGCCGCGCGACGTCGACATCGAACCCAGGATCGCTCGAGGTCGAGTGCGCGATCAGACGCTCGATGCCCTCAGTGTCCAACTGGCGCTCAGCGATCATTGCCTCGGCGCCCCGGATCGCTAGGTCATGCACGAGAGACGCAGCCGGCCGATCAGGCTCGACGAGGGACGCGACTCGGTCCAGCGCCTCTGCTAGCGCTTGATCCTTGGTGACTGGTATGCGGACAAATCGCGTCGGCACAAAGTCGATAGTAGCACCTCGGTGTAGCACCCGGTATCCATCGGTTGGACTGGAGCATCGATTCGGTCCGCGGGTGGGTTCACGCAGCACCAGAATCTCCGGTGAAATGGACAGGGGCGAACAAAGGGTCGGAAATCGGCCGGCCGGCGCCGTTCCGGGCGGGCTGCCTTCCGGCAGGTCTTGGGTTGGCCGAGGCCGGGCTGCCAGGCGGATAGGGCGTCGTACGGGGGTAAGCTTGGTGCCGGTGATCTCGGCGTCGGTCCGACTTCGATGCGCTCAAAGATCCCCAGGTTCATGATGCGTCGCTCTAGCGGGTCGCGTCGCGGTTGTTGCAGCAGGCTGATCTGAGCTGCCCAACGGCACTGTGCGACCCACCGACGACGTCGCCCTGCTGTCTGGTACGGTCCCGATCACTTGACCACCCCAGACGAGCTGTCGCCACAAGGCACGGCAGCGCCAATATATGGACGACACTACGCAACGATATAACCTCATCTCGCTCAGTGGCACTTGTGCGAGTTCGTTCGATTGATACATTCTGCGGATTCTATGGCGCATATGGACGGCCCAACAGCAAAAGATTTCGAAAATCGCGTGGCGGAGGCATTGCGCTTAGCTGGTTACAGGGTGAGCTCCGAGCAGCTGGTAGGGCACGCCAAGGTTGATCTGCTGGCGCGCGAAATCCGATTCGGCGCACAGCACACGATAGCCGTGGAGTGCAAATGTCACGCCACCCCGTTGCGGCGAGACAAAGTCGTATCGATCTGGGCGGACTGGGAGCCACTGATCCACCGCGGACTAGTGGATGAGGTTCTTATTGTCGCGGCCAACGGTCTTGCTCCCAGTGCGCTTGCCTATGTGGAGACTCGGCGAGGGCTGCAAAGCCAGCGTTTGGAGGATCTCCTCGCGTCGTCAATACGGTTTGACAGCTACCTTCAATCGCTACAGGATCAGTATCTCCAAGAATCGGACGGTCTGCCGTGCTATTACCTCCAGCCCAACGACATTGATGGAAAGGATCTTGAGGAGCTCATACTCGACTGGACTCAGCAGGCCGGGCCGTGCGATCCAATCGCGGTTCTCGGCGGCTACGGGCTTGGCAAGACTTCGTTTGCTTTGCACCTTTCGTGCTCGCTAGCAACCGCCCGTATCGCAGATGTCAATCTGCGTGTTCCGATCCTCATCCGCCTGCAGGAGCTGATCGGCGAGCAGAGCTTGGAGGGCCTCCTTGGTAAGCATTTCACTGCGACGCACGATGCCCCAGGTTACAGTTTCTCAAAGCTTCTCACCCTAAATCGCGCAGGCCATCTTGTCGTCATACTCGACGGCTTCGATGAGATGCGCCAGCTACTTACCTGGCGAGAGTTTCGACACAACCTGAGAGAGCTGAATCGTCTCTGCGTGGGTGACGCTCGCGTCTTGATCCTTGGGCGCCCAACAGCCTTTGATAATGACGCACAGCAACGGCTAGGGCTTCATGGCGAGCGCACCGGACCCGACGGCAAAACTCAGAAAGATCCAGATTGGCCAGACTACCATGAGGTTCAACTCGCCTCGTTTTCGGAAAGTCAGTGTAAGAACTTTCTTCAAACCTATCTTGAGCATCGCCGCGGCGCTCCGCTAAACGAGTACGAGTTCGACAGACTGTGGTCCAGCGTAGACTCGGACGCACTTCGCGATATCGCGCGACGTCCTGTACAGCTCCGAATGCTTGCCGATATTTTGCCGTCATATCCTGGCAACACCGACGAGCTGGATCTCGTGAAGCTCTACGACATTTTCATCGACCAGCTCATCGACAAGCTCATCGAACGCGAGGGGAACAAGCAGAGCCGCCTTGCTTTCTCTGCGGCGGAGCGTCGTCTGTTTTTGCGCCGGTTCGCTTATTGGCTGTGGACGGCGCAGCCGACGGATCAAGTTTCGATAGAGACACTGCCAGACGAACTCATAGCGCCATTTGCACATCAAGGCGACATCGAAGCTACACGACGGGATCTAGTGGTGGGGTCACCACTTGAGCGTCGACCTAGGGAGAGGATACGGTTTCCTCATCGTGCGTTCCAGGAGTTTCTAATCGCCGAGGAGCTGTGGGAGCGACTGCAAGGCGCACTTATCGCCGACGCGGACAGTGGTCCACGCGAGCGAGCGGTAAGGATTATTAGTGAGGTTCAGAAGGCGATGTCGCGTGAGGTATCGGACTTTATGGCATTGCTTCGCTCGCGAGAAGACGACGTTATCGTCTCTAAGCTTCTTGCCACCTTTGAGGGAGCGGTCTCGTCTCGCGTGGCGCAGACTGTTTTTGTGCAATCAGGGACAATTGATGAGATTGGCAGTCGAAGCTGTGGTAAGGACGGGGCCGTGACCATGAGTCGGTGGGAGCTTCTCGCGCTTGCGATCTGGAGCGAGAAGCACCGCTCCAGGGAGCCCATCCACCTGGTCGTCAAGCGCTTTGCTGAAACGCACGCAGATCCGGTAGACCAGCTACTCGCTCTCTATTGTGGACTTCTGTCGAAGGAGCAGAGCCCGCCGCTATCCCGAGTCATTGTCGGGACGCTGAGGCGCATCCTTGCCGGGCAAGCCGAAGTCGAGAAGATCTATGCCGAGCAGCTTCGGGAGGATGCATCGACGGCAAAAAAGCGTGCAAGCCGGCAACTGCACCGTGAGCGGCGTCAAGGCCGACCCAAAACGCGTGAGTCGCAGGCTGAGGGGGCAAGTGGTCCGCGGGCGCTCAGGCCAATATCGCGAAACATAGTGGTGGGCGGCCAGATTCGCACCCTGCAAACAGCTAGGGTAGGTGTATGTGTCGGGCGGGCACGGTTGATTGAAGTAGGCGACGGCAAGTTCGACATATCCGGCGACGCCGTACTACAGGTCCGTTGGCTACCGGATTGGGGGGCTGAGCTCCTCGGCGGACTCCGGTTCCAGCGAGACGGTGTTCTTGGGTTTCAGGGACTCGGTTTCTCTTTTCTCCCGAGTGCTGGAGCCCGTCGCGTTCGTCACCGATTGGAGCGAAACAATAAGACGCGGAGGCCGATTGCCGTTTGCCCCTGAAGTCAATATCGGTTCCGCTTCCTACCGGGCGTTCGCAGAGGCGGCGCTGGCGGGTGAGAAGCTACGGGATGGCGTCATGAGAGGCTCGCTGACGAAACCGGTCACAGTGTGATCTCTGTGCCCATGCGGTCGCACAGCGCCGATTGTGCGACACGGCGTATGCGATTCTGCGGGAGATGTGCAGTCCGCTCTCTGGTCGGCCGCCAGAGATCTCGGCGGTCACCCGCCCGATGGTGGACGCGCCCATATTCGCGAGCAGGAGACAATTTACGCTTTCCCGTGTTCATCGCAAACCTGACCCCCGATGCCGTAGCTATCAAGCGTATCCATCGCAAACTGCCAAGGAAGCTGACAAGATTTATTTGGGAGTACGAGTCGCTGCCACAAGAGGTACATGCTGACTGGCGCTATGATTTTCGCGTCATACTTTTACCTCGGACTGGAGCCAAGACTGAGGCCGACACAGTCATGCGCTTTGTAAGTTGAGCGGCCGGGTCGGAGGCCGCCGAGGTCGGGCCGGGCGCCTATCAGCGAGAACTATCCTGTGCATACATCGCATCGATCTCAGCCGCGTACTTCTCGCAGATGGGTTTGCGCTTGAGCTTCATGGTGGGCGTCAGCTCGTCGCCACCGGGTAGCCAGTCGCAGGGGAGGATCGCGTAGCGCTTGATCTGCTCTACGCGACTGAGGTGGCTGTTGGCCTCCTCGACCCCGCGTGCTACCGCCGCCTCGACCTCCGGGTCTTTGCAAAGCGCCGCCGGCGAGGCGTCCTCGAGTCCGTGCTCCGCAGCCCATGCGCTGGCGCCATCGGGGTCGAGCACGATCAGGGCTACGTTGTAGGGACGGCGGTCGCCGACAGCGATCGCCTGGCCAATCAGTGGGCCAGCGCTCTTGATCTGGGCCTCGATGTTCGCGGGCGACATGTTCTTGCCCGCGGCGTTGATGATCAGCTCCTTCTTACGATCGACGATCTTCACATAGCCCTCGGGGTCGATCTCGGCAATGTCTCCCGTGTGAAGCCAACCTTTGGAATCGATCGCCTCCGCGGTCTGGGCGGGGTTGGATCGATAGCCGCGCATCACCATCTGCCCACGCACGAGCAGCTCCCCGTCCTCGGCGATGCGCACCTCGACCCCCGGCAGAGGCTGCCCGACGGTGCCGATCACGGGACGTGCGCGTGGGTTGCAGGTCCCCACGCAGGTCATCTCCGACATGCCCCACAGCTCGCAGATCGGCAGGCCGATCGCGTGGAAGAACTCGAGCACGTCGATCGGCGTTGGGGCGGCGCCTGCGTAGAGCATATTCGCCTGATCGAGCCCGAGGCGATCGCGCAGTTTGCTCAGTACGAGCTCGTCGGCCGTCGCGTATTCGGCGAGCAGCTCAGCTGAAGGCTCCGCACCCGCCTGTTCGACGCGGACCCGCGCGAGCCCCACATCGATCGCCCACTGGACCGCCTGTTTGCGGGCGGGATCCTGCTCGGCCGCGATCGCCGCTTCGAGCCCCGCCTTCATCTTCTCCCACACGCGCGGCACCGAGCCAAAGCTCGTGGGGCGCACTTCGCCAAGAGCCGCGACCACCTCGCGCACATCTGAGATCGAGGTTACCTGCGTGCCGTAGAGCATCGATATGTAGTGCGTGGAGTAGCGGTCGGCCATGTGGGCATGCGGCAGGTAGGAGATGACGCGACCTTCGGGCTCCACCGGGATCACCTGCGTGGCGGAGTGGCAGTCCGCGAGCACGTTGGCGTGGGTCAGCTCGACGCCCTTGGGTGGTCCGGTGGTTCCGGACGTGTAACAGATGGTGATCAGCTCATCACCGGTGACGGCTCTCCAGGTCGCCTCGAAGTCAAAACCGGAGGCCTGCAGCGATTCGAGCTGAGCGAGCGACATGGTGCCGTCAGGTGCGCCATCCACACAGATCACGTGCTCGATCGAGTCCAGCCCCGCCGCAGTGAGCGAATCGAGGAACTGCAGCTCGGTGATCACGGTTCTGTTCGCAGCGTTTGAGAACAGGTAGGAGATCTGCTCTGCAGAGCAGGTACTGTAGATCGAGAAGGGAGTCGCCCCCAGATGCATCGCCGCGCAGTCGCAGATGTTGAACTCCGGCCGGTTGAGCAGCATCAACCCGACCGTGTCACCCCGTCCGACGCCGAGCGCCGCAAGTCCCGTGGCGATCCGCCGCACTCGCTCGGCGTACTGCTCCCAGGTGATCGAGACGGCATCTCCGGGCGTCCGCAAAGCTACCCTCTTGACATGGCGGGCCGCCGTCTGTTGAAAGGCCTCGCACAGAGTCTGAGCGTCCAACGCCAAACCCTCGCGAACCTCCAACCCCGTAACAGCGGTCTTCATCGTCCGCTGGACGATATCTCCTTCCTCGGCGTGGTGGGGATGCGCGGGGCGACATGCGCTCGTGGAAGACTGTGTGGGCGATGCCTGACGTTCTGCGAAATGTGAGCTATGAGGTGGACGACAGGGTTGCGCGGATAACCCTGAACCGACCCGAGCGCGGTAATGGCATCACGCGGGGGCTGGTTGACGAGCTGGAGCGCTGCGTGGAGCGCGCCGACCTTGATCCGGCGGTCCACGTGATGCTGTTGGCCGGCAACGGCAAGGGATTCTGTGGTGGGTACGATCTTGTCGAGAGTGCCGAGGGTGGTGGCAGCTTGGGCGAGGGGGACTCCGCTCCTCTACCGGGCTCACCATTGGATCCGGCTGTGATGGCCGCCAACCACGATCCGGCGGGCACCTGGGACGCGATGGTGGACTACGCGATGATGAGTCGCAACGTGCGCGGCTTCATGTCGCTGTTTTACGCCGGTAAGCCGGTGGTCTGCAAGGTGCATGGGTTCTGCGTCGCCGGAGGCACCGACATGGCGCTGTGCTCGGACCTGCTCGTGATCGCCGCCGACGCCAAGATCGGCTATCCCCCGGCCCGCGTGTGGGGCGCGCCCACCACCTCGATGTGGGCTCATCGACTGGGGGCCCAGCGCGCCAAGCGGCTGCTGTTCACCGGCGACTGCCTCTCGGGCGAGGAGGCACTTGAGTGGGGGTTGGCGATCGAGGCGCCCCCGCCTGAGCAGCTCGACGAGCGCACCGAGATCCTGCTCGAGCGGATTGCTCGCCTGCCGGTCAACCAACTGCGGATGATGAAGCTGCTCGTCAACCAGACGATCCACGCCCAGGGACTGCACGAGACGCAGGTCTTGGGGACGCTCCTGGATGGGATCGCGCGTCACACCGCCGAGGGCTACGACTTTCAGCAGCGTGCGATGCAGGCCGGCTTCCGCGAGGCCGTGCGCGAACGCGACGAACCCTTCGGGGACCACGGCGCCTCAACATTCAAGGGTTGAGCGTGCCGCGTTGGCCGGGACGATGGCGCCATAAGCACATGGACGACGCAGAGCAATGCGGAAGACCGATCCTTGAGGGTCGACACGCTCACAGCTTACGGAGCGACAGCGTCGGGGCGTAGTTTGGGACGCACGGTACGTAGTTTGGACGCACTGGTAGGCTGCGTCACTTGGCCAAGGCGTCATGACTCCCAACAGGGGGAGTCGGGAGGTAGACAGTGAGTAAGCCGTCAGTACACAAATCGGCCTGTGGGATCTTCACGGCAGCTGCGGTGACGTTCGCCATGGCCGGGCTAACGTTTGCCTGCGGGGCGCTGGCGGCGGGAGCGAACGGGAGCGCCGGACGTGCGTCTTCGGCGGCTGCGCCTGTGGCGTCAGTGGCACTCGCGAGCGACACCGGGCTTGGGGGCTTCCAGCCGCTTACCCCGTGGCGCCAACCGTCTGTCGAACTTCCGCCTCCGCATTTGCTCGCCTACCAGCAGCTCGCCAAAGCTGGAGTTAGTCAGGCTTCGCACTGGCGCCATGGCGCCTGGTACTGCGAATACCTCCGCTGCACCCATGGGCCCTATCCACTTGTCACTATTTGGGGTGAGGTGCCGCTATTCGAGACCGCTGACGCGCTCGAGATAGCCTCGCCCTCATCGGCGCACCAAGCGCTCGTAGACCGTTTCGCGCGTGCGAACGAGCGCTACTGGGACGGTGCGCTTGGCGGCTACGCCCCTTACCCGGGAGACCGTGCAGGAAATGTTCAGGCGTTCTTCGACGACAACGGCTGGGAGGGGCTCGCGTTCTTCGACGCCTACAAGGCCACCCACGAGCGCCGTTGGCTCTTTGACGCCCAGCGCGCGTTTCACTTCATCGCCGCCCGTGGCTGGGACAAGGACGGCGGGGGAATGTGGTGGAATACCAGCCATCCCTACCACTCAGGACCCGCTCTCGCGTCCGACAGTCTTTTGGGCATTCTGCTCTACAGCGAAGACCACGAACGCTGGCAGCTGGAAGACGTAAAGATGTATGTCGACTGGGCAAACGCCAACGACAACCACGATGAACGCCAGTTCTACCTCGAGATGCCCAACCGGCCGGAATCGGTGAACGACTATGTGCAGGCTCCCCTGATCTACGCGCAGTACCTACTGTGTCAGGACGGGGAGGGAGAAGGCTACTGCGTTCAGGCAGGACGAGTGGCGGCCACGCTCGCGGAGCAGCACGTCGACGAATATGGCTACGAATACAACTACGGGCCTGAGTACGACGCGATCTTTATGCGGTGGATGATGGCCTACGGGCAGGCAACGGGCGAGCCCTACTGGTTGACGCTCGCGGAGGTCAACGCGGCGGCTGCGGCCACGAACACCGGCAAGGGGCACGGACTCTGGCTCTCGAGTTGGTGGGGCGGGCCAATTGCTGACCCTGAAACGCACCCGAACATGCTGCGCACCATGGGTGCCACGACCAGCCTCTTCGCTTGGGTCGGGGTGTACTCGAGCGCCGGCTCGTAAGACGGGAAAGTCATAATCGCCCCGAGCTTTGAAGGACGGGTCAGATTGACAAATGGCTCGGATCTGGGCGCGGCAAGCATGCGCGAGCGTGTCGATAGATCCGCACTCCTGCTCGTGTACCCCAGGAAACCGAAGCGCTCGTGCTCGTAGGAGCCGCGTCGCGTCTAGTCCTTGCACGAGCCGGACCGGCGCTCACGCTCCCACCAAGGCAAAGCGATGGCGCCGCTGCGACCTTGGCTGGACACCATCGCGCGATGCGACAGCGGCGGCTAGAGTGCGGGCATGTTCGACCTGGACGCCTACCTGGAGCGGATCGGCCTGGACGGGCGACCCGAGTATCGTGCAGGTGCACAGGGCGCACCTGACCTCGATCCCGTTCGAGAACCTCGACCCGCACCAGGGCCTGCCGGTGTCGCTGGAGGTGGAGGACCTCGAGCGCAAGCTCGTGACCGAACGTCGCGGCGGCTACTGCTTCGAGCAGAACCTGCTGCTGAAGGCGGCCCTCGAGGCGCTCGGCGCCGAGGTGGACATGTTCCTGGCGCGTATGCGCCTGGGCGCGAAGCCGGGCGTGGTGCGGCCCCGCAGTCACCTTCTCCTGCGCGTCAGCGAGAACGGCCTAAGTTGGCACGCCGACGTGGGGTTCGCCCGCGGCATCCTCGAGCCGATCCCATTCGGGCCGGGCCCCACTCAGGAGCAGTCGGGCTGGAGCTTTCGCGTCGTCGAGGAGGGCTCCGAGCTCGTACTCCAGAAGCTGACGGGGGACGAATGGGTCGATGTTTACGGTTTTCTCCCGCAGCCGGTTCCGCTCATTGACGTCGAGACCAGCAACTGGTGGACCTCCACGCATCCGCGCTCGCTGTTCGTCACCGGCCTGATCGTGGGCGTTCGTGGCGATGACGGCACGGGCACGTTGCTGTGCGACTGGAGCGAGCTATCCCTCAGCGAGCAGACGCCCAGCGGGCACGAGCGTGACGCCGCTCGAGCGAGAGGCCATACCGGAGCTGCTTGCCACGCGCTTCTCGCTCCCCGGCTTCACGCTCGCCGCAGACGGGCGGCTCGTCCTCACCAACGCCGGATAGTCGTGGTGTGGTTGTCCTCTTCTTAGGAGGTAGAGACGACCCCGAAGGGGCCGTACTCCGAAGGGCCGGTAACGCTTGTGCGCTCTTTGTGTTCGCGGTGTCGTGGTGTGGAGTGGACGCGAGCCGGCTGGACACCCGACTCCTCGGACCTAGCTGCCCCGCTCGACGCGGTGCTGGCGACAGGCTTGGCGCGAACGACAGTCGAACCAGTAGGTCGGCGGTTCGACCTTCGGGTGGGTGATGGATCAGCGCGTGCGCGGCCGGTGAACTGTGGCGCTCTGCGGCGCGGTGATTCGACGTCTCCGCCACGGGCGCCGTGCTCGAGCTGGGCTCTCACGAGAAGCGCAGTCTGTTGGCCAACACGAATCCGAGCAGGCCGAGCAGGCCGATTCCCACCAACGTCTCGACCGACGCGGCGATTTCCCAGCCACCGCCAGTCAGCTTGAGACTCTGGGGCGGCGTCGTCACCAGCTGCCCGATGCTGTAGCGAAAGCAATCGAGCAGGCTCGCTGCCTCCGAGGCTTCCGCGAGCTTGCCGTGAGCCGACGCCAGTGCCTTGCCTACATGTGCAGCCGCCGGCGCCTTGACGGCGTCACCAACAGCGAAATGAGTGTGAACAGCGCCACCCACCCCGCGAGACACGCGAACACCCCGCGCATCCGCGTGCCAAAGCCGCACACGGGTCCAGCCACGAGCAGGCCGACCCATGTCAGCATGCGCGCTGCGCGCTGCCACCACACGCGAGCGGTCTTTGCCGTGGATCTCCACAGTGCGCACAGTTTCTCCCGTGGGCCCTGCCGGGATTCGCCGGATATGTGCGTAGCCGCGTGCTTCTTGGCCTTGGGCGCGTCCTTGGGTCGTCGGCGTTGACGCAGGCTCGCCCGCGTGCGTTTCTTGCTCTCGCGATACGCCCACGCCGCATCGTCATACGCGGCGGCCGCCATCCACACGGCGGACAGCGTTCGGTAGACCTCGACGAGCTCGAAGGCAAGCTCGGCAAGGGTCTCCAGAGGCTCCTCCGAAGTCTTGGTCAGACCGAGCAGTTTCGCGTACTCAGGCTCGTTTTCTTGAATGAACGGCTGGCGAACCTTGTCCCGCAAATGCTTGACCGCTGGCAGGCGAGTCGCAGCATCGTCCGGTTCCGGGACCTCTGCTGCCAGGGCGTTGGGACTGAACTCGCGGAACTCGCGCACATAGGGAAGAAAGGAGACCCTGCGAAGCTCGCCCGCGCCGCTGAGGTCCGCCCGGGTGACGCTGACCCAGCCGAGCTGCGCGTGCTGGAAGACGTTGCCTTGCTCAAAGAAGCTGCGATAGAGGTCGCATCGGAGTATGAACGCGCCGGTGAAGTTACAGCGGCGGAACACGTTGAACTTCAGCTTCGTGCTGAGCGTCGCTGCATACTCGAACCGGCACTCGTGGAACGTGCACTTGTAGAACTCCGCCGTCGCTATGAGGCACGACCTGAAGTCGCACTCGGTGAACACGCATTTGATGAAACGGACTCCCGTGAGCCGCTTGGTGAACTTGCACTCCCTGAACTCAAAGCGCCGGAAGGCGTCCGGGTCACACCTGTTTTCTTCCCCCTTGTCCTCTTTCCACTTGGGCCATCTTGAACCTTGGTTCCAGTGCGCAAGGTCGCACTCTGCGAAAGTCTTGCCGAAGTAGCCGCGCGCTGCGCCGCCTGCCGCCGAAGCCAGGCTGACGGGAGACTCGCTCATTGCGAGGACCGTATCACGCGTATCGCGAGCGCTGTCGCCTGTGGCGGCTCGACGTTGATGACTTCCCATCCAAGGTTCCAGGCCGGCCCCGAGCCCGGCCGGCGCCATGCGGCCACTATGATCGTCTCAGAGCGTACTCGTGTCCGACCTTCGCACCCGCTATCGCGACCTGTTGGCAGTGCGCGACGCCGCCCGGCGCCGCACCGGCAGGGGGGCGAGCGGGGCGTTTCGCGTTCCCGGATTCCTGCTCGACCAGGATGGGTCACCTGGGTATGTGGACGCGGGCGAGCCCTACCTCTTCTTTTCGCGTGTGATCGACGGCCTGTTCGCAACCGGCTCGACCGTCGACCGTCGGCGCTTCGGGGGTCTCTCGGCGCAGGACACCGTGTATCTGAGCTTCATCCGTACCTTCGCGGCGCTCGACGGCCGCATCGGCACCGCGCTCACGCAGATCGCGTTCCTGCGCCATCTGCGCGATCGCCTGGGAGTGACGGTGTTCCTGAGCCTCCCGACCGGGGTCATCGGCCTGAGCGATCGCAAGGGAACGCGCGGCTCGCCGTTCGCGGTGGCCGATCCCTTCGGCATCGACCCATCGCTCGCGGACCCGCTGTTTCCCGAGCTCTCAGCCGAGGTTCAGTATCGCGCGCTCGTGCAGGCCTGCCACGTGCTGGGGCTGCGCGCGGGCTCGGTGGTGCCGATGGCCACCCTCGCGATCGACAGCCCGCTGTTCGCAGCCACACCACAGCTCGGCTACTGGTGGGATGGGGAGCCGCGCACGCACCTCTGCGCGCCCATCGACGAGTCTGGCACGGCCGGCGGTGGCTCGCCTCAGACCCCAATCGGGGTCGTTCCGGCGGGCCCTGAGCGCTTCGCCGAGGTCCCCAGCGGTCACGCCGTTGACGTCCTAGCCGCAGCTGATGGGAACCTGTTCTTCGTCACCAACGTCGGCGGGCGCCAGCTCACGCTCGCCAACGCCTTTCCGCCCTCGGGCGGCACGACCGTCGAGACGACGACCTGGGCCGATGTCGCGATGGTGAACTACACGGCGCGCTGCTGGCCTGCTCCCGTCGGGGCACGCTCGCGGATCGACGACGATCCCTCTCGTCCAGCATGGTCTGCCATGTCGCGCATGCTCGCCTGGCGTAACGACGCGCTCGGAGAGGAGGTGTTCGTGATCGACGCGAACCCCAGCGTTCCACCGGGTGTGCTTGAGCTGGCGCGCGAACTGGCGGGCGAGGACCGCGCCGATATCACGCTGATCGGCGAGGAGCTCTGGAGCTTTGATGCCCCAAGCGCCGCGCTCAACGCAGTCGTCGGGCCTCTCGTCTACGGCGTGAGCGCCCACAGCCGCGACATCGAGCTTCTCACCAGCTCCCTGCGGTATCACCTGCGATGCCTCGAAGATCGGCGCGGCGAGACTCCTTTTCTTGCTGCAACGGCCAACCATGACACGCTGCCGCCGATCCCTGAAGTGGCCCCGCTTCTCACGGTGTGCTACGCGTTTCTGCCGGGCGCCGTGCCGTGCATCTACTCTGGAACGGAGGTCTACGCCGACGTCCTTACCAACGAGCAGTTCGGCTCGTGGGGTGGACGCACGCTCGCAGCAGGCACACACGTGCACGAGCTCGCTTTGTTCGACGACATCCCGCTCGCGTGGGACTCCCTGCCGACCACCGACCTGAATGGGCGTCCCGTGGTCCCACTGACCGACCTGATCTCACGTCTGAGTCGGCTGCGGCGAGCGCTGTGGGCGATAGGTCCGTGGGACTACCGCTTCGTGACGTCTGAGAGCCCGCTCTGTTTCGGGTATGAGCTTCGACAGCTGGCAAAGCCCAACAACTTCGTTCGAGTAATCCTGAACTGGGATCCCACCAGCTCTGCCACCGTGCCATGTGAGAGGGACGCAGTGACTCTGGCATCAGTCGGCGGCGGCGAGACGTCCGCGACTCCTGGCACGAGCTACCTCGCGCCGAGCTCGGCTGTGGTCACAGCAACCTCAGGCGCTGCGATTCGCCTACTGCAGGGCGACATCACCGACGCTGATGATATGAGGATACCTGTGCCTGCGGAGTAGCGCTTCATCGTGTCCGACACTGGTGCTTCTCGCCTTCGGGGCCGCAGCGGATACGCCACTGATAACGGTGATTATTCGTGACTCAGGCACTCGTGACGATGAGTGCCTGAACGAGCGAGCCACGCCAGTAGTGCAACGCTTGATGCCTGCTACACGAAGACCTCGGCCTCCTCCCCGTGGATCCGTTCCGCAATTATCTTCTCGGAGATGTTCGGGGGGACCTCCTCGTAGCCCTCGAACTGCATCGTGTAGGTCGCGCGCCCCTGCGTGTTAGAGCGCAGGTCGGTGGCATATCCGAACATCTCCGAGAGCGGGACTCGTCCGGTGACCGCCAGGGCATTGCTGCGGCGCTCCTGACCTTCGACGCGTCCGCGGCGGCGGGAGAGGTCGCCGATCACGTTGCCCAGGAAATCCTCCGGGGTGACGATCTCGACGGCGAAGATCGGCTCCAGCAGGACCGGTTTGGCCCGCTTGGCGGCCTCTTTGAGGGCCAGGGAGCCGGCGATCTTGAAGGCGATCTCCGAGGAGTCGACCTCGTGGTACTTGCCATCGATTAGTGTGACCCTGACATCGACCATCGGGTAGCCGGCCTTGATGCCGTTCTCCAGGGCCTCCTCGACGCCCTTCTCGACCGCGGGGATGAACTCCGACGGGATCGCTCCGCCCTTGATCTTGTTGACGAAGTCGAAGCCCTCGCCGGAGGCCGGCTCGAGGTCGATGTAGACCACGCCGAACTGGCCCGAGCCGCCGATCTGGCGCACGAACTTGCCTTCGACCTTCTCGGCGGTCCCGCGGACGGTCTCGCGGTACAACATTCGCGGTCGGCTGACGTATGCGTCGACCCCGAACTCTCGCTTCATGCGGTCGACCAGGATCTCGAGGTGCAGCTCGCCCATCCCAGAGATCTCGGTCTGGCCAGCCTCCTCGTTGGTGCACACCTGGAAGGTCGGGTCCTCCTCGGCCAGGCGACCGAGCGCGATCGACATCTTCTCCTGGTCGGCCTTGGTCTTGGGCTCTACCGCCACCATGATCACGGGCTCGGGGAACTCGATCGTCTCCAGGCGCACCGGAGCGTCCGGGGCGGCCAGGGTATCCCCGGTCATCACCTGCTTGATGCCCACCGCGGCCGCGATGTCCCCGGTGTAGACCTCGGAAACCTCCTCGCGATGGTTGGCGTGCATCATCAGGATGCGCCCGATCCGCTCGGTGCGCCCGCTGTTGACGTTCAGCACCCGCGCGCCGGCCTCCAGCTTGCCGGAGTAGACGCGGAAGTAGGTGAGCTTGCCGACGTACGGGTCGGCCATGATCTTGAAGGCCAGCGCCGCGAAGGGCTCGGAGTCGTCGGCGTGACGCACCACCTCGCGCTCGCCCTCACCCTTGACCATTTCGATCCCGGTCACCGGAGGGACATCCAGCGGCGAGGGGAGATAGTCGATGACCGCGTCCAGCAGCGGCTCGCACCTACTTCATCTGCGTGGCCCGAAAGCCGTAGCCGCGGGAAGCAACGAAGAATCACGCGCTACACCAATTGCTGCACTTCAGAGAAGTGTGTCAAGCTGTCTGCGCAGCTCGTCGTTCATCGGGGTGGCGAGGCGGCGTCCTCACAGCACGGCGGCTTGTTTTGGCGTCGACGGCCTACGGTTGCGAGGCCCGACAGGGCCTCTGCGAGCGATTGCACAGGGTTGTGTTTCGGCAGGTGCTGATCGACGGCGACGATCACGACGCGCGCGTCGTCAGGGTATGCGGTGTACATGCGCCAGGCGTTTGCGAGGTGGTGCGCACATAAGGGGTAATCGCTACCGTCGGTCGAGGCGAGCTTGTAACCACCGGCAACACATCCACGTCCACCGAGCTCGTCACGGACCGCCTCATAGCTGGCTCGCTCAGTCCGCCTCATCCGTTGTTCGACCGCGTCGCGCACCTGCGGCGTGCGGAGGACTTCGAAGACCATCAGGCCGGTTCGAGTTCCCCGCGCTTGAGCTGCTCCAAGCCCTCCTTGACCGCGGGACTATTGCGTGCCTCGCGATCATCGAGATAGTCCACAAGCGCCGCGAGCCACTCGCGGTCCTGGCCGTGCTCCCGCAGCTCGTCAAGCGCCCGGCTCACGCTCCGAAGGCTTTCGGGTTCGATCTCTACCGGGCTTGAGCCCTTGATTGCGTGCAGCGCGCCGCGTGCTATCCATGAGCGCACGGTCGGCTCAGACACACCGAGCCGCTGCGCGGCGTGCGCGACCGGCACACCAGCGGCATGCCCAACCCCTTCGAGCGTGCGGTGAGCTTCCTGCATGGCTTGGATCGCGGCATCCTGACGGCCACTCTGCAGCGCGTCGTGGGCATCGTCAAGCGCGATCAGAGCCATCGTCACATGCTGTGCGTCGCGCTTGCCCATACACGCAGACTACCATCCTGGCCTTCGATAACCAAGCCTGATATCGAAAGCCAGGTGAAGGTGCCTGTCCTCCTGGATCGGCGTTCACCGCTCCCGGACTTGGAGACGCCACGCAGAAACGCGAGCGCTGGTGGCCAGGATCGTCTTAAACTCATCACCCCCGCGTACTCGTGAATGAGGGCGACCGCCGCGTAAAACCACGCCCGATCAAATAAATACACCCACAAGCTGAGCGGACTTGACCGCGTTCACGCCCCGCATAAGCACTTGGGCGTCGAACCGGACAAGCTCACTCCCGTCAGTAGGTGTTTGGGCGAGCGCCCGATCGCCGGCCGATGTGGCCTTGCTCATGCTCGTGAACAGATCCTTCAATCGTGCCTTCGGGAGCGGCAAGCGTTGTGTCTCGCCGGAACGATCGCGGCGCCGGCGACGTTGCGTCGGGCGCTGCGCAGCGAGCGCAGCCGCACACGGGCTGCCACGTCGAGCTGCTCGTCCCCAGGGTCCTTGTAATCGCCGATGTCCGCCGTCTCGTCGTCGGGCTCCGCCCACTCATACAGGCAGTAGGCCGCCCGCCCGAGCTGCCGGTACACCTGCCCAAGGCTGTCCGCGAGCTCCAGCCACGCGTCCGAAGGCACCCGCCGAGAAGACCCGAGCAGTACCGTGGCCTCCTCCGTGCGGTGCTTCGCGCACTCACAGAACCTGTCGATCCGCTCGGCTGCGACCTCACGCGTCCGGCGCCACTCGCGGTGCTGCGGAGCCTCTGGCAACTCCTCCACCTCGCCTGCCTTACGAGCGACCTTAAGCCGCTCGCGGCCCGCGCCGGTCAGCCCCCACACGTCAAAGCCCTTACGACGAGCATTGCTCACCAGGCCGTGCGTGATCAGCCTCTCCAGCTGCGGGCGCAACCGGCGGCTCGTCCAGCTATGACGAACAAACCCCAAGTGTCCGACCACCATCCAGAACGGAACACCATCCTGTTCCCCAGCACGATGGCGCTCAGCGCGGTCAATCGCGGCGAGCACCAGCTCATCCGAGACCGGCTCAAACCGCCGCAACTCGCCACCCGTCTTCGAGCGCGCCCTGGCCGGCGTCTCGCCGACCCCAGCGCTCCCACGCTTCTGCTTGTTGCCTCTCTTCGGCATCGCACCTGCTCCTTCGCTCGGGCGACGCCGAGCAGCAGGCAGCGATCAGCCGCACGCCATCACCCGCCACGCGCACAGCGCGACGCTGCGAGACAATCAGCGACGCATCGAGGCTGGTTCCTCGGTGCCGGCCCCGGGGCGCTACAACGCCGCCGGGGCCACTTATGTTCTTCGGACGCCGCGACCATAGCTCCACTCGCGCGCTGAATCGAGCCCCGATCGCCGGTAGTGCCGCCGTGATCGGGCACAATCCCTACGATTTCAGGCACTAGTACCTGAAATCACCGCCGATCAACGGCGATTCCCGCCGATCCCGCACCGCCAAAACCCGCCGATTAGCAGGGATCTTTAGAAATGGAGCTAGGGGGACTCGAACCCCCGACCTCCTGGGTGCGATCCGCCCGCTCTGGACGCGCTTGCGGCGTTGAAAGGTACCGATTTGCAGGTGAGTTGTGAGCCAGCGATTGCGCCGATGCCGGCACCGATGCAGGCGGATTGTCGGCGATTATTCACGACTCAGGCACTCCTGGCGACGAGTGCCCGAACGCGAGGCACGAGCGTCGGGGACGCGATGCGGCCGGCACCCGCCAGGTCGTCGTGTGGTTGATCGACATCCCCAAGCGAGGGACGAGAGCAATTCCAGATGAAGCGGCGGATACGGCTACTCATGTGCCAGGAGTCGATAAGGCCGAGGATCTGAACGCCTGGCACTCAGAGTATTCTCTCCGAGTCGTCATACGCCGCCGTGACGTCGATCTGACCGTCGAGCAGCGCCTGCCATATGACGCGCCTTCTGGGCTTTCCGCTGGAGGTTCGCAGGATCGTGCCCGGTGCGCCGGTAAGAATTCGGATGGGCGTGCCACGGCCCGATTCGCGCCGAAGCATCCGCACCGCGGGCTCGACCCATTCGCCGCTCTCACGCTCCACGATCGCGACGATGCCTGTCTCCTGGCTGCCTGCCGGCAATATCGCGCACCGGCCCTTGGGCACCCCGTCGACACCGACGCCCACACGGCCACCTCCACGGCGCGAGCCTCGCTCTTCGCCGCATGGAGTACGAGCTGCTCGTCCACCTCGCCAGCGAGCCCACCCGCGTGTTCGGCAAGCAGGAGCTATTGCGGGCCGTCTGGGGATACCCCAAGGTCTGCTCCACACGAACGCTCGACAGCCATGCCAGCCGCCTCCGCCGCAAGTTCGCCGCCGGCGACGAACGGTGGGTCTTCAACGTCCGCAGCGTCGGATACCGGCTCATATAGCGGTTATTGCGTTTGATGCGAGCCGCACTGTGGGACCGCAGCCATCGGCATCACGGGCGCTAAACCCGGGGGCGGATGCTGAGGGTTCGGACGGTTGGCGGGGGTCGCACAACATGACATCTGCCCCGTCTGATAGAACGCTCGCCACTTATCCGGGCAGGACGAACCAGGGGGGCTCCGTGGACACTATGCGACTTGGCAAGATGCGCTCAGCAAGTGGGAGCGGGGGTCATCGGATGGCATCGGCGTGGATGCTCGTCTGCTTCTTGCTGGTGTTGCTCGTCGGGTTGGCGATGGTCCCGGCTGGCGCGTCGGCTGAACCGCTCTGCACGGACAAATGGGCCGGTGGGAGCTCGGGGTTGTGGCAGACGGCGTCGAACTGGTCCACGGGCAAAGTGCCCACATCGGCGGATGTTGCCTGCGTTGGTGCTGGGGTGACGGTAGAAGTCTCGGGCGGGACGAATGCGGCGGGGGTGCTCGCGGACGAAGGGACGCTCGTGTTGAGGGGCGGCTTGTTGGAACTGGCTGATGTGCTTGAAGAATCGACCGTTGATGCGTTTACGGCGAGCGGGGGCAGATTGACGGGTGCGGCGAAGCTCGGGGTGTCGGCGTCGTTGTCATGGACTGAAACGACGATGGAAGGGTCGGGCTCGACGGTGTTGAAGGCATCGGCGTCCGGGACGGTTCGTGCCAGTTCGGTGACGTTGAGCGAACGGCGATTGGTCAACGAAGGCACGCTTACGTTGAGCGCGGGTTTTATCGAACTCGCGAGTGGCGCGGTGTTCTCCAACAGCGGGACGTTCAACGTGAACGACAACGAAAAAGCGTGTGAAGAAGGATGCAACGGCACCGGGTTGGGAAAAGGCTCGGGGTCAAGTAGCTTCGTGAACACAGGTGTGGTGAAGAAAGCCGAAGGTACTCGTGAAGTCGGTCTCGGTGTCGATACTGAAAATCTCGGGACGATCAACGGCAAAAGCGGACCGATCGCGTTTGACGGCAGCTCGAACTCGTCTGTGTTGGGAAACGGCAGTGTGCTCGAAGGTGCGATAGTGCTCCAGAGCGCGAGCTTGACTGGCGACGACTTCAAAGTCACAGGTGGCGAATTGACGCTTGACTCGGGGACGTTGAGCATGGCCGAAGGCGACACCGCTACGGTCGGTGTGTTGGTGATGGCGGGTGGTACGTTGACAGGTGCCGGGACACTGAAGGTCACAGAAACGCTCTCCTGGTCGGCGCCTGGTACCGAAAGTACGATGTCCGGGTCGGGCTCGACGGTGCTCGCGTCAGGAGCGACCGGGTCGATCAGTGTGCCTAGCGGGAACAACGCGAACGTGGCCAAGCGTTCGCTTGTCAACGAAGGGACCTTGACGCTCGTTTCGGGGCATATCTCACTCTCTGAAGAAGCGAAGCTCGAAAACCCGGGCACGTTCAAGGTCAACTCAGAAGCCACGGGTGCGATCAAGTTGGCCCCTGGCGGCTCGGGCAAGATGGTGAACTCGGGCACGGTTGAGAAGTCTTCGGGTACGGGTACCTCGCAGGTGTCGGTGCTGTTTGAAAGCAGCGGCACGGTGGAAGGGCAGAAAGGGCAGCTCGCGTTCACCGAAGGTGGATCGTCCACGTCGGCCGGTAAATGGGTGGGCGGCGAAGGAGCCTCGGTCGCGCTCACGGGTGGCTCGTTCACATTCACCGAAAGCAGCTGGTCGGGCGCGATCGACCTCGCGGGGGCGAGCGCCACCGCCGAAGGCTTGCGGGACAGCACCGGGAAGGTAAGCCTTCAGACTGGCACGTTGAGCGTGGTGGGCGCGGCGGCGAGTACGATCAACGACCTGTCGCTGACGAATGGCACGCTGAATGGGGCGGGGACGCTGAAAGTGACCGGCTTGCTGGAATGGACTGGTGAAGGTGGGGTGATGTCGGGGTCGGGCTCGACGGTGCTTGAAGCCGGTGCGTCGGGGAAGATCGAAGTTGAAATACCGGCCTACCTAAAGGCGCGCTCGCTCGTGAATCACGGCACGCTGACGTGGGCGTCGGGTGCGCTGATCCTATCCGAAGGCGCGCAGGTCTCAAACAGTGCGACCTTCTACGCTAACGACAACGGCAAAAGCTCGTCGTGCGGCGGGCTTTGCAGAGGGGCTGGCATCGATCCGGGCACCGGCTCGGGCACTTTTGAAAACACCGGGTCGGTGATCGAGACCGCTGGCTCTGAAGCCGAGATCGAAGTGCCCTTCAACAACCAGGGCAGCGTCACGGCGGAAACGGGCAAGTTCAGGTTCACAGGTGGCGGGATCAGCGGGCACACGGCCTCGGGGTCGTGGGCTGCCACCGGCAGTTCGGCCTCGATCGAATTCGCTGGCGGAACCTTCACGCTCGGGTCGGGGATTAGCGTTTCCGGCGAACTCGTCGTCAACAGTGGCGAAGTCAAAGCTGGCGACCTTCAAGGCCCAAGCGCCGAGGCGGAGATCAAGGCCGGCACCCTGGCCCTCAACGGGCCTACCACCTCCGTTCTAAAGGGGCTCGGGGTGCTGCACCCCGGCGGAATCCTGACCGGTAGCGGCAACGTAGATGTCTCTCATTCATTCCTGTGGAACGAAGGGAACATGAAGGGAACGGGCACGACGGTGCTGGAATCCGGAGCAACGAGCACACTGGAAAGCTCCACGCTGCACCTGGAACGCGAACTCGTGAACGAGGGCACGCTCGACGTGGGCATCGGGCGAAATCGAACTCAACGGAGGACTGATCGAAAACAGCGGGACGTTTATCGCGCACGATGAAAAGGCGTGCGAAGAATGCCACACTGGGCTGTCTACCGGGTCAGGCGGCTCGTTCTTCAGGAATACCGGCACGCTGAAGAGGACTGGTGGCTTCAGCACATCCACATACATAGACGCGAAATTCGAAAACGATGGGACAATCGAAGAACCCGTGGGCAGCTTCGTATTCCCGTACCCCGTGTATCTGGGGATCGAAACGCAGTACGGTGGGGAAGAAAACTCGCAGGAACCGGCTCAATGCGGGGAAGAAGAAGCGGTGAGTTGCCAGTCCGGTAACTACTCTCAGACACAGACCGATTTCTCGATCGGTGGTCGGGGAGTCGGCTTGATCCTGAGCCGCACATACAACTCACAGGCAGCGGCCGCTGGAACCAAAGGTATATTCGGCTATGGCTGGTCTAGCTCGTTTAGTGATCATCTCCTCCTCGAAAAAACGAGCAAAAAAGCAACACTTGTGCAAGCCAACGGGAGCACTATCGCCTTCTCCGAAGGCACAGGCGAAGCATTCACAGCGCCAGCGTGGACTCAAGACATTCTCAGCGGCTCGTCATCTTCAGGATACACCCTCACGCTACCTAGTCAGACAAAGTATAAGTTCAATGGCTCCACAGGGCGCCTGGAAAGTGTGACTGACCGCAACGGCAATGCTACGGCGCTTGCTTACAACGGGAGTGGGAATCTCGAAATGATTACCGATCCGGCCGGCCGCAAAATTAAACTGGCGTATAACTCCGAAGGTCTCGTGGAAAGCGCCGAAGACCCGATGAAACATGTCGTCAAATACACTTATGAAAGCGGGAACCTGGCAGCGGTCACCCAGCCCGGTGAATCCGCGCTTCGCTGGCAGTTCAAATACGACGGGTCGCATAGAATGACAGAACTCATCGACGGGAGGGGCGGTAAAACCACCGTCGAATACAACAGCTCTAACCAGGTTACGTCTGAGACCGACCCAATGAAACGCACAACGAACTACGAATATACGGCCTTTCACACTACGACGACCAATCATTCGACCGGCGCCGTAACCGTTCAATACTTTACGAGTAACGGCCTGGGCACCTCCGTAACTAAAGGGTTCGGCACGTCGAGCGCAACGACCGAAACAAGCAGGTTCAACTCTGCCGACGAGCTACTGAGCGTTACCGACGGCAATGGGCATACCACGCAGTATGGCTACGACACGCACGGCAACCGCATCAGCATGATCAATCCGGATAAAGATGAAACGAAATGGACGTATGACTCGACGCATGACGTGGAAACAGAAACGCTACCCAGCGGCGAGACCACCACGATCAAACGCAACAGCGACGGGGACCCGGAAGTGATCGAACGTCCCGCACCTGGTGGAAAAACTCAGATAACCAAATATAAATACGGCTCCCACGGGGAAGTTGAAAGCATGACCGATCCGCTGGAACGCACGTGGAAATATGAATATGACTCCTATGGAGATCGCACCGCAGAAATAGACCCGGAAGGCGACAAGCGCACCTGGGGGTATAACGAAGACTCGCAGGAAACGAGCATGGTCAGCCCACGCGGACACGTCAAAGCGGGCGAAGAAGAAAAATATGAGACTAAAACAGAACGCGATGCACAAGGTCGCTCAATCAAGGTCACCGACCCGCTCGGGCACGAAACAAAATACACCTACGACGGTGACGGCAACGTCGAAACCGTGACCGACCCGGAAGGCCACAAGACGACATATACCTACGATGCCGACAACGAGCGGAGCAAAATCGAAGAACCCAACAAAACGATCACCGAAACCGAATACGATGGCGCTGGCCAGGTCAAGAAGCAGATCGACGGCAACAAACACGCCACTGAATACGTCCGCAACGTCCTTGAGCAGGTCACCGAAGTAATAGACCCGCTCGGCCGCAAAACCCTCAAGGAATACGACAAAGCTGGCAACCTCGTGAGCGTCACCGACGCCGAGAAACGAACCACGACCTACAAATACGACCCTGATAACCGGCTTACCGAAGTCAGCTACTCAGACGGCAAAACACCGACCGTCAAATACGAATACAACAGCAACGGCGACCGCACCAAGATGGAAGACGGCACCGGCACGACCACCTACGAATACGACCAGCTTGACCGCCTGACTGCGACCAAAGACGGACACGGCAAGACCGCTGGCTACGAATACGACCTCGCCAACGAGCAGACCAAGATCACGTACCCCAACGGCAAAGTCGTCGAACGCGAATACGACAAAGCGGGGCGCCTCAAGAGTACGACAGACTGGTCGAAAAACACCACGAAATTCACCTACGACGCGGACTCGGACCTCACGGCCACGACGTTCCCGAGCGGCACGAGCGACGAAGACACCTACAAATACGACAACACCGACGCGATGACCGAAGTCAAGATGAAAAAAGGCAGCGAAACGCTCGCGTCACTCGCCTACACCCGCAACAAAGACGAGCTAGTCGAAAAAGCCACTAGCAAAGGGCTACCAGGGGAAGAAAAACCAGCCTACACCTACGACAAAAACAACCGGCTGACAAAAGGGGTCGGCATCCCCTACGAATACGATGCCGCCAACAACCCGACGACCATCGGCACCGAACACACCTACAGCTACAACGCGGCCGACGAGCTCGAAAAAAGCGAACTGAAAAAAGCCACCGCTGCAACCTACATCTACAACGAAGTCGGCGAGCGCACCAAGACCGGACCCGCCAGCGGACCCGCCACGACCTACGGCTATGACCAAGCCGGGAATCTCATATCCGTCACGCGACTCAAAGGCACAGAAGTAGCGGCAATCGAAGATACCTATGGCTACGACGGCGACGGGCTACGTACGTCCGAAACGATCTCAGGCACCACCACCTACCTGGCATGGGACCTCGCCGAAAAGCTACCGCTGATTCTCAGCGACGGTACCAACAGCTACATCTACGGCCCCGGGGGCCTTCCTGTCGAGCAAATCAACAACAGCACCGGGACCGTGCTCTACCTACACCACGACCAACAAGGCAGCACACGCCTGCTCACCGGCTCAACCGGCAAAACCGAAGCCACCTTTACCTACGACGCGTACGGCAACATCATCGGCAAAACCGGGACCGCTACCTCCCCCCTCGGATACGATGGCCAATACACAAATACCGATACTGGTCTCATCTACCTACGCACACGCGTCTACGATCCCGCGACCGCGAATTTCCTGACGGTCGACCCGATTGATGAAATTACACGGACGCCGTATGATTATGCAAACGACGATCCACTTAGCCTCGGTGACGCGACAGGTATGTGTGCCGCTGCGTCTACGGCGTCGTACCGTGGTAGCGCGAGCAAGACGGAATGCGAAGACCTCCTCCGAGAACTTGAATCTAAGGCTCAGGAACTGCACAAGCGTTTTAATCAGATTTTCCACAACCGCAAGAATCTGTCGGCTCGCGAAGTAAAGCAATACGTAAAAACATTCAATGAACAGCAGACTAATCTCAAGAAGAAATTCAGCAGCTTTGGCAAACTGGACTGCGAAAGGAAGTATAAATTGCAGGCGCCTGAGGAAGTGTACGCGGCGCTTAACGTCAAAGTCAATGTGCGGATTCAGCCGGTGGTCGTGGTTGAGTGACATGGAGCCTATAAGCGACTCCGACATCCAGCAGGTTAGCGCTGCTTGGCTCGCCGCTCGATCGGCCGACGAATCCGTGGATGACTGGGTGGAAGATTGGCAGGACGGACGGCGTATCCAGGGTGACTACATGGCTATGTGGCGCTTTGTGCTCAGGCTGTGCGATGACGTACAAGATGATGACAGTGAAACAATTGGGCTGATCGGGGTCGACCCGCTTTGGTCTATGATCTACAGATGGCCTGATGAGACGTTCACATTGCTCGAACGGAGCGCAGCGAAGAATCTAATATTGCTGAAGGCTTTGTCGAGCGTCATAACGGACGATCCGGCTGTACGAGACCGGCTCGATGCGATACTTGCGCGCCAGTGAGACAAGCGTGCGGTGCCAGCAGGCCACCGTGATCGACCGAGCCGATAGTAACCAGACGACACCCGCTCAAACCGCCGCTCCTTCCTAGGGACGCCAACTACTCAGACACCAATCTACAGAGTCTCTGTGGACCTGCTGCCGGCGCATCGGCCCACCCAAAGCACATGAACGACCACGTCGATGACCCAAACCCGGCGGCGAGCCCGCTGCCTCCGAATTGTGATCGCCCGTGGCTACACCACAACTTCGCTAAAAGAACAAACGCAAAAAGGCGCACGGCCCCTGTTGTGGTCGGGTGCCGTTTCAGGGCCGGTCGTCGGCCGGTACGGGGTCGGCTAGGGCCGGGTCGGGAAGAACTCGCCGAGGCCCTACAAATACGACCCTGATAATCGGCTCACCGAATAAGATCGAAGCTGCGCGTACAGACACCCGGCACGCTCTCGAACTGGTTCATCACCGACGCCGGCGCCGACGCGGTCGAGACAGCCGGGCCGCGCGCCGAGCCCCGCCGGCGGCTGAGCAGCCGCGCGCAGGCGAGCACGAGCCCGTCGAGTTGTCCCGGCCGCAGCCGATCACCGGCGGGCTGGCGTGCCCTGTGGGCTCGGCTGCTGGCGAGTCTCCACCGGTCCGGGAGCCGGCGGGAGCTGTCGCGTCCGCCCTTGCTGCGCCTCGCCTTGCCGGCGCTCTCCAGCTTCGCGAGTGTTTTGCTGACCGTCGAGCGGCCCAGCTCTCCTGCCGTAGCGAGTTCCGCCGTGGTCGCGTCGGGGTGACCTGACAGGATGTTCATCACGGTCTGCTCGACCGATGGTTTGGTGGTCTTCATCGGGGGGCCTCCTTGCTGTTTTTGTGGTGGTAGGTGTGACGGTTTGGCCGCGGCGCACGCGGGAGCCCCAGCCTGGGGCTGCTCATCCCGCCGCTTGCTCCTGCACTCCGAGCCCTGTGAGCAGGTTCTTGACGGATGAGGCAAACTCGCGCAGCGCGAACACCCGGTTGGTCGTCGCCTCGCGCATTGGTGGTTCGCCCTGCTCGGCGCGTTCGGCGTCGACAGCGTCGGCTTCGTCGAGGTCGTCCGCGGCGACCAGCAGCCGAACGTCAAGCGCCTCGTTCACCGTCCGATGGTGCTCGTGCAGGTTGATCCGGATAGCGGCCGGCTGTTTGGGTTCGCGCCAGCCGATCAGGTCGAGTAGCGCCCAGGTGCGCTCGAAGCGCTCACGTTGCTCTGCGTACCACTCGGGGTGGTGCTCGCGCTCGAACTGTTCGGTGATCTGCGAGACGCCTTCCGCGGCATTACCGAGGACCGTGTATAGGCCGTGGCGCAGCTCGCCGACCATCTCGGCGGACACCGTGATGATCACCCCCGCTGGGGCTGACATAGCGTCCTCGTCATACTCTTTGACCCACGGGCCGGCGACGTTGCGCCGGCTGCCGCGCAGACAGTGCAGCCGCCCACGGGCTGCCCTGTCCAGCTGCTTGCCCACAGGGTCCTTGTAGTCGTCGATATCCGCGGTCGCGTCGTCAGGCTCCGCCCACTCGTACAAGCAGTAGGTCGCCCGCCCGAGCTGCTGGTACACCAGCTCGAGATGGTCCGCGAGCCCCAGCCACGCGTCCGAGCGCACGCGCCGAGAAGACCCGAGCAGTACCGTGGCCTCCTCGGTGCCGCGTTTCGCGCGCTCACGGAACCCGTCGATCCGCTCGGCTGCGACCGCACGCGCCCGGCGCCAGGCGCGATGCTGCGGAGACTCTGGCAACTCCCCGACCCCACCTGTCTTGAGAGTGACCCTCAGCCGCTCGCGGCCCGCGTCGGTCAGGCCCCACACGTCAAGGCCCTTACGGCGAGCATTGCTCACTAGGCCGTGCGTGATCAATCCCTCCAGCTGCGGGCGCAAGCGGCGGCTCGTCCAGCTGTTATGGACGAACCCCAAGTGCGCGACCACCGTCCGAAACGGGACACTCTCCCGCTTCCCGGCACGGTGGCGCTCCGCGCGGTCGATTGCGGCGAGCACCAGGTCATCCGAGACCGGCTCAAACCGCCGCAGCTCACCACCCATCTTCGAGTCTTCAGCGCGTCGCGTCTCTGCCGGCGTTTTGCCGGCCCCAGCGCTCCCACGTTCCTGCTTGTCGTCTCTCTTCGGCATCGCACCTTGCTCCTTCGCTCGGGCGACACCGAGGCAGCAGGCCGCGATCAGCCGCACGCCATGACCCGCCACGCGCACAGCGCGGCACTGCGAGACAATCAGCGGCGCATCGAGGCAGCTACCTCGGTGCCGGGCCCCGGGGCGCTACAACGCCGCCGGGGCCACTTATGTTCTGGACGCGGCGACCATAGCTCCGCCCGCGCGCCGAATCGAGCCCCGATCGCCGGTAATCCACGGCGATCGGGCACAATCCCCACGATCTCAGGCACTAGTGCCTGAGATCACCACCGATACATGGCGATTCCTGCCGATCCCGCGCCGCAAAAAGAAGCCGATTAGCAGGGATCTTTAGGAATGGAGCTAGGGGGACTCGAACCCCGACCTCCTGGGTGCGATCCAGGCGGCAATCTCCGCATATTTGGCCCGTTTCACCTGTATCTATGCGGGATACAGGCTCTCGGACGATCGTCGTAAACCGGCTGATTTAGGCTCAATTCGGCTGGGTTTGGGCCCACGAGCGGGTCCATGGACCCAAACACCACGGCGGATCTCGTGCGACACCTATATGTAGTGACGGCTCTTGCGCGGCGCAGTTATCTCAGGAAACGGGGTATGCGGAGATCGGCACGACGACATCGGAGGCGAGCTTGTCGTGCCAGCACTGCTTCTCGTGGTCCCAAAGCATCCAGAAGTAGCCGAGGTAGAGGACAAGGGCGGAGAGGTAGCGCCCGATCATGCGTATGAATCCTCGGCCGTAGCCGATTGGGCCGCCGGTGTCGAAGCTGACGACTCGGATGCCGAGCGCCTGCTTGCCTGGGGTCTAACCTCTTGGGCCACCCTCGAAGTATGTGAAGTAGGCGAAGACCACTACCAGCGCAAGAGTCTCGCCGACGCCTTTGAGCGAGATGTCGAGGATCACGATCGGGATGAGGAGGACGATCCAATCGGTGAACGCTGCCGCGAAGCGTCTCCAGAATCCAGCGCGTGGCCCCGATGGGCCGCTGGTGGGCGCCGTGCCGGCCGCACTCGCACTCGTGGGCTGCTCTGTCTCGAAAGCCTGCATCCCGCCTCCCGATGATGGTTTCCCCGTTGGACCGTGAGGGTAACGTTTGACCCAGGACGGCTCGGGTTCCAAAGGGCCTACTGCTTCAACTTGGAGGCACGACACCGTCAGGCTCAGCGGCTCGCCTTCGCCTGCGCGAGTGCCTCCAGGAAGTGCTCGGGGTCTTGCGTGGGCGGTGCTCCGGCGACCTTCGCGCGCAGCCCCTGTTCCAGGCGATGGGCCAGTTCCTGGCGGGCGTGGCGATCGAGCGTGCCACGTCGCTCCAGGAAGCGGCGGATCGCCGTGAGCTCCTCGGTGCTCACGGCGCTGAGATCCCATCCGGAGGTTTCGATCGTCTGGCCGGCGGCAGTCCGACCGGCGGCTTGTGAGAGGCCGTCTGGGTGAGCGCCGGGTGTGGGGGCTTCGCGGATTACGAGCGTTCCCGCGGCGAGGTCGCCGAGCCGCTGGTTGTTCTTGGTGAGGAGGATCGTCACCAGCGCGGGGAGGCCGAAGAGCAGCTCGTCGATCAACCGCAGTAGGTTGCGCACCAGGCTCGCGGAGAGGTCCACGGGGGTGCCCTGTTCGCGCACGACACGTAGGTGGGTTGCGCGCTTGCCGGGGGTGCGCCCCTGGGCGAGCACTTCGAACAGGACGTTGTAGAAGTAGAACACCGTGAAGACGCTCACGATGAAACCGGCGGCCGCCCAGCCGCTGGTGAGACCGAGCGCCACACCGCCGATCACAAGTGTGACGATGAGAAGGAGGGCGATCAGCGTGAGCTGCAAGGCGAGGTCGATGCCGCGGGCGATGTAACGGGAGGCGGCCCCCGCGAGCTGCAGCTGCAGCTCGATTCCCTCCGGGGTGCCGATCGTGATGCGATCCTCCAGTTCCACGCCATGAACCTAGAGGCTTTCCAGCGCGAACGCAGCCCGGAGTGGCGGGAGCTCGATGGCCTGCTCGACCGGGCGGGTACACACCCGGAGTGCCTGGGGGCGGAGGGGGTGCTGCAGTTGGGTCGCCTGTATCGGGCGAGCGTCGCCGACCTCGCGCTGGCGCGGCGGCGCTTCGCCGGTGACCCTGTGCTCGAGCGGCTGGAGCGACTGGTCCTGCGGGCGCGCCCCGTCGTCTATGGCGAGCGCGCGCGACGGCGGGGTGGGCTGCGAGCTTTTGCGAGCCGTGGCTACTGGCATGAGCTGCGCGCGCACAGGGCCGTCCTGGCGGTGGCGCTGGTGGCGGGGTTCGCTCCCGCCCTGCTGAGCGCGGCTTGGGCGGTGCACGATCCCGGCGCGGCGATCGGATTGATGCCCGCCGCCTACCGCGGCGCGGCCGACCCGCATGTGCGTCACCTCCCGATCGGCGCGGCCTCGCAGGCGGGGCTGGCGAGCTCGATCTTCACCAACAACATCCAGGTCACCTTTCTCGCGTTCGCCGGCGGCCTGGCGCTCGGCGCCGGCACAGTGCTCGTGCTCGCCTACAACGGGCTGCTGCTGGGCACGCTCGCCGGGCTGACGATCCAGGCGGGGACCTTCTCGGTGTTCGTGCGCTACGTCGCTCCCCACGGGCTGCTCGAGCTCTCCTGCATTAGCGTGGCGGGCGCGGCCGGCCTGGGTCTGGGGCGCGCACTGATCGAACCCGGGCTGCTCACCCGCGGCGAGTCACTGCGTCGCGAGGCCCGCAAAGCCGTCGCGCTGGTGCTCGGCACCGCCCCGTGGCTGGTGCTGGCGGGCACGGTGGAGGGCTTCGTCACCCCCCGCGACCTGCCGCTCGGAGCGGCGCTCGCGGTGGGTGTCGCCCTCGCGGCGATCTACTGGAGCCTGGCGCTCACCCGTGGACGGCTGCTTGGTGCAGATGCCAAGGGCGTGTCTCGCGCCGGCGCCCCGGGGGTGCCGGGCTCGCTCACAGGCGCGCCCGCGCCTTCGCCGTGAGGTACGCCTGCACGCAGCGCTCGGGCAGCAGCCCCGCCGGCGCCTGCACGACCTCGGCTCCGGCACGGCGGATACGGGTGACCGCACCCGCGCGCGCGTGCAGCACACTGCGCGCCGCTGTCCTGCCGTAGATGTCCTGCGCCCGCTCGCCGCTGCCGGAGGCGAGTGCTTCCAGGTCGGGATCGCTCACGCTCACCACGACCACGGCGTGGCGACGGGCCAGCATCGGCGTGGCCTGCAGGAGGGAGCGGGCGGCCGTCTTGTCGATCAGGTCGCTGAAGACGATCACCAGTCCACGCCGCGAGCTGCCCACGCGCAGGAACGCCCGCTGGAAGTCCGAGTCGACCATCTGCGGCTGCAGGTCGAACAGCGACTCGATCACCCGGCGGGCGCCGAGGCGGCGCGGATCGAGCGCGCGGCGGATGGCGCTGTCGAAGGCGATCGCGCCGCAGCGGTCGCCGAGCTCGTCGGCTACGAGGGCCACGGCGGCGGTAGCGTCAAGCGCGGCGTCCAGCAGCGTCCCGTGCCCGATCGGCGCGGTCATCAGGCGCCCGGCGTCCAGCAGGCACACCACGTCGCGGTCCTGCTCGACGCGGTACTGGTTGCTCATCGGGCGCCCCAGCCGTGCGGTGGCGCGCCAGTTGACCTGGCGGATGTCGTCGTCGGGGCTGTAGTCGCGGATCGACTCGAACTCGGTGCCCAGACCCAGCGGGCCACGCCGCAGGCGCTCGCCCGGGGTGGCGCGACCCTGGCGTAGCCTGAGCACCAGGCGGCGGGCGGTGCGCAGATCTGGGTACACCAGCACTTCCCCGACAGCTCCGAGCGGGTGATGCCAGCGCGCCAAACCCAGCGGCCCCACGCTCGCGCTCGCGAGGCCCGGCAGGACGTGGCGTCCGCGCCGCACCGGCACCACCTCGCCCTCGAGATCCCGTGCGCCGGCGCGCGCGGTCACCTCCAGAGCGGGGGTCGCCGGCTGGCGCAGCAGCACCCTGCGCCCGTCACGCGTCGCGGCGCGGACCGACAGGGGGGCGCCGACGCCACGCGAGAGCACCTCGCCGAGGTCTCGCTCCAACCGCGGAGCGCTTCGCACCGAGAGGGCGTCCAGCAGAGCCACGACCAACACGACCAACACAGCGCCCACGGCCACCCACACCGGCAGCACGAGGGCCGTCACGGCGAGGATCCCCAGCAGCGCCGCGCAGCGTGTCGTGGGGGTCACCGCTCGCGCCTCGGGGCTCGGTGGGTCCTCAGCGCGGCACCGGCACCTCGGCCAGCGCGGCGCGCAGCGCGTCGGCGGGCCCGAAGCGCTCGAGCTCGGCCTCGGGGGTCATCACCAGCCGGTGGCCAAGCACGGGCGCCGCCAGGCCGGCCACATCATCGGGTGTCACGAAGTCGCAGCCCCGCAGCCGCGCCGCCGCCTTCGCCGCGGCCAGCAGATGCACGGCGGCGCGCGGAGAGGCGCCGAGCGAGACGCTCGGCAGTTCACGGGAGTGGCGGACCAGGTCCACCACGTAACCAGCGACCTCCGCGGTGACATCGGTAGCGCGGGCCTGTTCGATCGCGTTCTGCACCTCGGTGGAGCCGGCGACCTGCTGAATTCCGTGTACCCCAACCGGCTGCACCCCGTCGTGGTCGAGCGCCAGCATCGCCCGTTCGTGCTCCGCGCTCGGGTAGTCGACGCTGACCTTCAGCAGGAAGCGGTCGAGCTGGGCCTCGGGCAGCGGGTAGGTGCCCTCGTACTCGATCGGGTTCTGGGTGGCGAGCACCAGGAACGGCGCTCCCAGTGCGCGGGCCTCTCCATCGATCGTGACCTGGCCCTCCTGCATCGCCTCCAGCAGCGCCGCCTGGGTCTTCGGCGGGGTGCGGTTGATCTCGTCGGCGAGCAGCACGTTGGTGAACACCGGGCCGGGTCGGAAGACGAGCTCCTGCCCGCGTAGCGTCATCGTCCCCGTGAGGTCCGAGGGCAGCATGTCCGGGGTGAACTGCACGCGGCGCATCTGCACCCCGAGCGTCGCCGCCAGTGCACGCGCCAGCAACGTCTTGGCGACCCCGGGCACTCCCTCCAGCAGCACGTGACCTCGGCAGGCGAGCGCGATCAGCATCAATTCGACCGTCTCGTCCTGCCCGACCACCACGGGCCGGATCTGCTCCAGCACCCGCTCTAGCAGTTCGTTCATCGTCGACCCTTTGGTTGTGGGAGCCTCGCCGCCAGGTCGTCCGCCTGGCCCGTGCGGCGCAGCAGCAGCGCGAGGGCCTCCACGTAGGCGCCCCGTGGGGGTGGCGGCGAGGCCGTCGTGCGCTCCGGCGGCCCCAGGCGCCGCGCGCGGGCGAGGATCCACAGCAGCCCTGCGAGGGCAAGGCCGGCAAAGGTCAGCCGCCAGCGACTCGGGATTGCCGCCAGGCCGCGGGTCGGGCCGTAGCCGTGCAGCGATTCCGTGAACACCACCGGGCGCCGGCCCGGACCGGCGAGGTTCAGCGCGAGCTGAGCGTTGTCCGCCACGGCCAGCAGTCGGTTCTGCAGAGGCGAGGCGTCGGCCAGCAGGTAGAGCTCTCCGCGGCCGACACGCCTTTCCTGCAGCAGAGCGCCCCCAGAAGCGGTCTGCAGCAGCGTGCGCGCTCCGTCGGTGTCCGTCCATTCTCCTTCGCCGGCGCTCCTCACCTGCCCCACTTCGGTGAGAACCGCATCGCTTGTGAGCGGAAAATCGTGCCTCGAGGCGCTGGGGCTCCAGGTGAGCGGATCCGGGAGCAGCGCCGGGAGCGTGTCCTGCGGGTTGCGCCCGCCGATCAGCAGCCGTCCGCCGGCTCGCACGAAAGCCAGCAGGCGCAGTCCTTCCGAGCGCAGCAGCGCGTCGGGGTCCAAGACGACCACCGTGCTCACGGGATCGAGCCGGGCCCGATCGAGCGGTTCGCGCAGCTGGACGACGGGATGGCCCGCGCGCCGCTCGAGCTCGGCCCACGCGGCGAGACCCTGCGAAGCGGTTGTGTAGGAGGAGGACACCGGTCCCTGTGGGCCGGGAACCAGCGACTCGCGAAGCGCCCCCAGCGCGACGAACACGACGAGCACGCAGGCACCCGCCAGCAGCCAGCCTCGCCGATCAACCAACTCGCGCAGCCAAGCCCGAGAGGGAAGCTGCGCGCCATCGATCGGCGACCCAGCGTGCGCGGATGCGCTCGGCGTGCTCACCGGCTCGCCTGCGACCTCAATAGCCGTCCCCATTCCTGGCGGGCCACCGTCACATCCTCCTCCTTAGCCGGACGGCCACCGTAGACGATCTCCTCAAATCGGCGAGCCAGGGCATCGAAGTGCTCCGAGCGCAAAGCACGCGACACCTCGCCATTCGACATTGAGGGCACGAAGTCGATCACATCGCGCTCGCCCAAGCCCAACAACCCACCCTGGAAGCGCAGCCGCACCGCGTCCCCGAGACGGCCCTCGCGCTCTGCCGCGACGGCCGCCCGCTCGAGCTCCGAGGCACTCGGCGGCGGCGCCACCCGCGAACCCGCTTCACCGCCGGCCGGGTCGGCCAGCAGACGACGCGTCGTCCGCAAGCTCAACAGCACGACAACCGCCAACAGCAGCCCGGCCAGCACCCCCCACACAACCGCTGAGCCACCGGGCACGCTCACCGCAAGCGCCGATACGAGCCGATCGACGGTGCGCGGAAGAAATGCCAGCGCCTGGCCGATGGCGTGCAGCAGCCCCTGCAGTGGTCGTGGCACCGGGGGGGCGTGAAAGCGGGGTTCGTCGAGTATCTGCCGCGCTGCCCGCCGCGCGGCCTGCGCGCCGGACAATCCCTGGGCGGTCAAGGCTGCGGGCTCCAACCAGGTGGAGGCGGCCAGAACGGAGGCCCTCCGGGCTGACCCACCGAATCAGGTCCCCACCCACCCCCCGACCCGTCCACTCCTTTGGAGCTCGCCGGCACTCCTGCTGAACTCCCTCTGTTGGCGCCGGCCACACCCGACGGCATCACGGCCGGGTCGAACCCGAGCTGCTCCGCGAGTAGTTGCACGTCATAGCCCTCCCGCCGCACCCGCAGGTCGTAGTACAGCACCGTCGCTACAGCCGCCTGAAACGGACGTGTGAGAATCCCGGCAACCACGCCCGCCAGCGACACGACCACCACGGCATACAACGCGGAGCCGCCGCCCGTCAGCACGATCGCTAGCAGCACACCCGTGATCGCACCCGAGACCAATGCGGTCATCACCTCGGCAACCACCAGTACCCCTGCCACCGGCCACCAGCGCCCCCGCACCAGTTCGCGCGATCGGCCCAGCGCACGCTGGCCGCGGACGCCCTCGATCAAAAGCGCCGGCGTTGCCACCGACCACGCCGCATACAGCCAGATACCCGGGATCACAAGCGCGATGAACGCCAACGTCAGCAACACCCACATCAAGATCGCCATCCACGCCAGCGCGCCGAGCCGTCGCGCCGCAAAGCGCAGTGACGAGCCGAGGTCCACAGGTTGATCGAGGTAGGCGTCGCTGATCGCCTTCACACACGCGGCGGTGCTCAGCAGATCGACGATCAAACCCGCGAACAACAGGACCGTTTTGGCGCCCGATGTGGCCGCGGAATCCGTCGCATGCTGTGCACTCACGAAGCTCGTGAAGCCGTGCGGCACTTCGCTCGCGCTCGATACCACCGAGAGCAACACGATCGCATAGAGGATCTGGAACGGCACGACCACCACCGCCGTCAACCCCATCAGAGTGCGCGCGTTGCTCAGATAGACCTTGATGCTGGCATCAAGGATCTCACCGACCCTGAGTGGCCGCAACGCAGGCACGCTCATAGGGGACGAACCGTAGCAAGCAATTCAGACAATCATGTGCGCTACGGCGCTCGCCGGCGAGTTGGATGACCTCACCCGTCCTGTCTTCGCTCTCGGCCGACCACTCGGGACTGTCTGACTAACGGAGGAAGTGCTTGGTCTGACCGAAGGGGATGACCATGACGGAGCTTGTCGATCCGACCGATCAGGACGGAATGATCGGACAGATGACTACAGATATCGTTGATCAGAAGCAGCTGGCCGAGCAGCTCTTGGAGCAGGCCAAGGAGCAGAACATCGAGCTGGTCGGTCCTGGTGGGCTGCTCAACCAGGCATCCATCGCCATGAGGAGACCAGACTGCCAAATGCCTCCTGACCCTCTCGCATCCGCTCGGGCGGAGCGATGAGGAGTATCTTGGCCGTGCCCTCGGGAAGCGGGCACCAGAGTGCCGACGAGCGGATCTCCACCATGCTCTCGTATGGACGGCCAACCGCGGAACCGGGCATGGTGCCGGCCATATGCCAGAGGTAGGCGGGCTGGCTGGCGAGGCGCACGCATACGACGCGTCCGACCGCCCGCAGGCCTGTTGCGCGCTCGGTGTCTAGCAGCCAAAGAGCGGGGTCGAGCTCTTTCTGTGATGGCTGGACATGGCTGACCGTCATCACCTGTAGCGAGTAGACCAGATACGGGTCTGCGTCTGTCCTGTATAGCGCCGCACATATGGCCGAGTCGGGCCCGTTACCCGGCATCAGTGCGCGTTCGTCGTCGTCACGGGCGGCCCATCTGGCGGGCGTACCGAACTCTGCGCTGCGGCCGAGTACGTGGATGGTTGTAGTGCCTTGCACCTCACTAGCTGGCAGCTCTTGGTGGCGCCGCTCCTCGATTTCCTGCGAGAGCCCCCTTTTTTGCCCTACGACTCCTCCTTCGGCGCGCATGAACTCCTGCCAGGGGAACCCACTCTGCACACGTTTCCTGACCTTCGACCCTTCCCCAAAGATCGATCCGATCGCGAATCCGATCCCCTCATCGATCAAGCTACTCATGGTGACCTCCAATGCGTGTGGTTCGCAGTTCTCAGGTGCCTTTCCAACAAGTATTCAGCTGCGAGTGCTCGGCGGCTAGGGGTAGAAATGCCCTAGGCGGGCCGGCCCAGATCCGTACACCGGGGTCTGCGTGATCGGGTCTCCTTTCAGGCGTCCGCGTGCGAGGTTGACCTGGTGCGGGTCTTGGTCGCGGTTTGCAACGCGTGTTTGATGTAGCCTTGCGGCGATCTGGCTTATGGCGCGCGTGGAGCAGGCCGACAGCGGGGGCGTTGCGCTAGGAACGCGACGAAGATGGTTGGGTTTTCTGGCCGATCGCAGCCCGCTACGGGTGTCGCGCGAGGTGCTTTCGACGACGTTTCAAGGGTCGCGCGCGGAACTGGAGAGCGCAACGGCGGTTCGTCTTCAGGCAGCGGTGGTGCTGGTGTTGTTGGCCGTGCGGTGTGTGCACTTGGGGCAGGCGGGAGTTGATCTTGCGCTGGCGGGGCGGGCGTATACGGTCCCGTGGCTGGCTGTCGTGTTGGGCGTGGCTTGTATCGCAGAGAGCTTGGTTCTGGCTGCTTGGACGTTGGGTGCTCGTCGTCTGACGCCGCGGGCGATGCTCGCCGACGCGGCGTTTGGAGTTGCGGGGCTTGCCGCGATGGCTGTCGCGACCAGTTCCGGCCCGGGGCGCGCCGGGTCGCTGAACTGGATGCTCCCGTATACCGTGGCGACGGCCACCGGTCTCGGTACGTTGGCGGCAGGTGACCTGGTCGATGCGGCTTCTCGGGTCGCCTCGCCCTCCGATCATGGTCGAGGTGGTCCGTCGGTGCGTCGGCGTTTGTGGCCGTTGGTTGCCGCGGTTGGGCTCGGCGGAGCGTATGTGGCGTCGGCCTATCTGCCTCATCGGCTCGCGTATGACAGCCCCGGACAGATCTGGGGGGATGCGGCTAACTACATCGTGTTCTTCATGGCCGGCGCTCTTACGTTGTGGGTCGGCCGCCGGGGGGTGATGGCGATGTCTGCTCGCAATGCGGAAGTGGCCACGGCAGCGGCTGAGGTGGCCCACAAAGCGCGGTCGCGAGTGATTTCAGTCGATGTCTTTGGGCCGGTCATCGCGTTGCTCGACCGAATTCTGGATCTTCCGGATGGCGAGTTCCCGGTCTCGGCGCGCGACGAGGCCGATCGACTGATGTCGCTGATCGATGCCGTGAGGCCTGCGGATGGGGGTGGCTCGTCGAGTGAGGCGGGGGCGGGGATGGTGGCGAGGTGAGCGATGTAAGGCTGGCTGTGATCGACGATGATCGCTACATCCGGGAGATGACGGTCGAGCTCCTTCGGACTCGCTACGCGACTGCGACCGTGGTCGGTTTCGCCAACGTCGAGGAGATGTTGGAAGCCGAGGGCGGATTGTTTGACGTTGTGGTCTTGGATCTTCAACTGCGTGGCGGAGGTGTCGAGGGCCCGGACGCGGTGCGGGCGGCTGCGCAGTATGGCCAGGTGCTCGTTCTGTCCTCCCTGATGAGCGGTGAGGCGCTTCGGCGCGCGCACGCGGCCGGTGCCCGGGGCTATGTCAGTAAGAACACGCCGCCGGTGACCGTCGTTGAAGGGGTAGAAGCGGTACTTGCTGGGCGATCGTTTGTCGATCCCGAGATGCAGGCCAAGCTCGGCGCGCCCGCGCGAAAGTTGCTGACCGAGCGCCAGCAAGAGGTTCTGCGTCTGGAGGCGCTCGGATGCAGCGTCGCGCAGATCGCACTCGAGCTAAATCTCACCGAGGCGGGGGTGCGCCGCCATATCGAGCGGATCGTCGCGATCCACCCCGACCGCGCCAAGGCCGACCGGGTGCGGTTGGCGATCGAACTGGGGCTCGTGACGCCTTGGGCGATCTCGCAGCGGTATCCGCCGGCGTCTTCGTCGTGAGCGATCCCCCGCGACGCCAGGCCAGTGGGGTGACAAATCCCGCGTCGGCTGACGGCGGCGGCGCGGAAGGCGTCGTCGGGGATCGCGTTATCGTGGTTCTGCTCGCCGTACTGCGTGCGGGCACACTCCTGCTCGGCGGGGTGGAGATCAGCGGCTCGTCAGGTCTGCGCCATCCGGGGATCGCCCTGGCGGCTCTGGTGGCGCTGGCGGGGCAGAGCACATTGATGTTCGGGCTCGCCGCTGGGCGCTTGCGCCACGGGGTAACGCCGGCTCTCGGCGAAGTCACGGCCTTGATCGAGACGGCGGCCGGCGCCACGGGGCTCCTGGCAGTGGCCTACGCGACGCCGCAGTCGCTTCGCACCACCTCCACCTTCTGGATCGAGCCTTACACGGTCATCAGTGCGGTGGTGCTCGCCGCCTCGGCACGGCGGCGGATCTTGGGGGCGGCCGGTGCGACGTTCCTAACGGCCACCTATCTGCTCTGCGTCTTCGTTGTTGCACCCGAAGGAATGGGTCTTTCCTCCGCGGCCAGCGCGACGGCGTGGACCAACGCAATCTCCTACCTGCCGTTTTTCGCGATTGGCGCGATCGGTTTCGCGCTCGCGCGTTCCGTGGTCGGCCAAACCGATGCGCTGCGCCACGTGCTTGGCCGGCTCTCCGAAGAGCGCGCCCGAGTAACAGCGTCCAGCGATGCGTACGAAATCGGGCACAATATTCCTAAGGCTGTGCTGCGCGAAGTGCGGCACGGAATACGGGGGACGGCCGAGCTGCGACCCTGGGTGGAGAAGTCGCGCGAGGACCTGTTGACAGCGTTCAGCCGTAAGGAGCGCAAGGCGGTCATCTTGGGGGACGAGCTCAAGGCCTTGGCCGGTGCAGCAGCGATGCCTCTGCTCGTCGAGCTCGAAGCGCTCGGCGAGGTGCCCGCGGATGCGCCCAAGTTGTTGATCGCCGAGGCTGTGCGCGAGCTGCTGAACAACGCGTCCCACCACGCATTCGGGTATCCGGCAACGCTCACCGGTCGATCGACAGTCGAGTTCGTGCAGATCGCGGTTCACAACGACGGTCCCGGCCTCGATCCAGTGGGGCTGGCGTTTACGTGGGCGCTCAAGCAGAACACCCTCCACCAGTTCGAGGCGGCGGGCGGGAGCTATCAGATCGATTCCTCCGCGGACGCGTCCGCAGGCACCACCGTCACTGTGACGTGGCCCGCCGCCGGCACGAGGGGCAGAAGTGCCCCTGGCAACGGCCCGGCTCGCGCATCAGCCTCTTAGGACGACACCAGCAGCCCCACAAGAACAGCAGGAGCCTGGCCTGCGGCAGCACCGAGCATCGGGGCAACCGTTCGGCGATCGGTTCGCGCGGGCTGCTCGGAGATATCCCCGAGCGGCGATCGCGTTTGCGCTTGTCCCAGTGGTTCTGTCGTTGGCCGTGTTTGGTGCGGCGTGGTACGCAAGCGGCCGACTCATGGCGATCGTCCGGGTTCACGACGTCTACCCGCTACATGTCCTCGCCAGCGATACACGGAGCGGAATCGTGATCCTCAACCGCGGGCCCGACGCCACCGAGCCCGGATCGTTCCGGCTCGCTTGGCATGGTGGGCAAGCGATCGCCGGCGCCGTCCTGTCATCCACCGATGCGACCGTCACCAGGCGAGTCTCGAACGTCCACGGCCGCCTTGCGGCAGGCACGCACGTCGGGATAGAGCCCGATCTGTACACCGGCGATCCGCAGACTGCTCTTCATCTCGAGTTCTCGACGGTATCGGTCGGAACACGCCTGGGGGGTATGCCCGCCTGGTATTTGCCGGGTCGGCGCTCCACATGGGTGATCCTCATTCACGGTCTCGGAGGCAGCCGCGCCGACACGCTACCCCCGATGCCGACTCTCCATGCTCTCGGCTTCCCCATGCTCGCGATCAGCTACCGAAACGACGCCGGCGCTCCTCAATCCGGGGATCGTCACAGCCATCTCGGGGCAAGCGAATGGCACGACGTCGCGGCAGCCGTCAGCTACGCCCTCAGCCATGGCGCGAGCGGCGTCGTGCTCTACGGCTACTCGCTCGGCGGTTCGATGGCGCTCAGAGTCGCTCGCGATCCCCGGATACGGCCCCGGGTCCGTGCGGTCGTGCTCGACTCTCCGCTGCTGGACTGGCCAGCAACGATCGATTACGCAGCCCGCCGTCGCGGGATCCCCCAGGCGTTTGCTGCTCTCACCGAGACCGTACTGGCTTACAGAGCACACATCGACTACGCACAGTTCGACCAACTCGAGCACGAGAGCGAACTGAGAGCTCCCGTATTGCTGTTCCAGGGCACCAGTGACACTGTCGTACCCCCCCGCCTGGCCGCGCAGTTCGCGCATAAGCGGCCTCGCCTCGTCACCTACGTCCCCGTCGCCGGCGCCGACCACGCGTCGGCGATCGACACCGCCCCAAGCATCTACAAAGCCGCACTCGAACGGTTCCTCGCCGCATTGCCCTGAACCTCGCGTGACCCTGGGGCACTTCTACCCCTAGCCACTGACTACGCGCAGCGAAAGAATGCTCGGACAGCACCTACCATTTGCGAGCCACACAAGTCAAGCATCGGAGGTCACCATGAGCGGAATGATCGATGAAATGATCGCAGGGGACAACAGCAGACTCCGGAGTCTCCGCCGATGCGCGCTGGTCTGTTTGCTATTGGCGCTGGTGGCAGGGCTCGGTCCGCGGGTCCCAACAGCGATGGCGGGAACCCTCGCGTACCAGAGCCCGCTGACCAGCAACCCATTCGCGGTCGGCGACGCGGCAAGCTCGAGCGCGGGTCCAAACACGAGTCCTGCTCCACCGACGCGCTACGAAGAAGCGGTCCTGGCGGACAAGCCAACCCTGTACTTGCCTCTCACCGAGACCGGCGGGACAACGGCCTACGACCACTCCGGCAACGGACTCGACGGCACATACGACCTGGGCGTCACACACGAAGGGTCGGGGCCGCTGCTGGATGAGCCAAACGCGGCCGTTTTCGGGAGCGGCGAGGTCGTTTCTCAGAGCGGCGACAAGCTGCCTTTCGGTTCGGAACCGCGAACGCTGGAGCTCTGGGTTCACAATACTGCTACCCAATCAGTCACGCTGGCGAGGTACGGCAACATAGAAGGCGGCCACGGATTCGCTGTGACTCTCCACTATTCCACGCTCATCGTCGAAGCGAGCGGGCATACGGTTTCTGCGTCGACCGTAGACGGCTTTGGGCATTGGTGCTGCGACAACACCGGGTGGCACATGGTCGACGTGACGTATGACGGACAAGCGGTGGAGATCTACCAGGATGGGCAGCTCCTGGGGGGTGGGGAACTGGGCAGCGCGGAAACCGAAGGACCCGGCCAAGGCCTTCGACTCGACACCAGCTACACAGAATGCTGCGGGTCGGCCCCACCCTACGGCCTCGGCGAGCTCGCCGTTTACCCAAGCGCGCTCTCTCCCGAGCAGATTGGGGCCCATTGGAGCGCGGGCGCCAGCCTGCACGAAGAGCCCGGGTGCGCACCGCCGCCGAGCGGAGCCTACCCCAAGGCGGTCCTGGAAGACTCACCGCTTCTTTACTACCGGGCCGGTGAAATGGCCGCCTACCCGACGGACCGCGTGGCCTTTGACTCGTCCGGCCACTGTAACAACGGCACGTTCGACCTCGGCACCACTGTCGGGGGCGGCGCCCTACCGGGAAATGAAGACGCCGCGATTTACGGGAACGGCCAGGTCGTCTTTCAAAGCGGAGAGAACCTGCCCGCTGCGTCGGCGCCCCGAACGCTTGAGTTCTGGGTTCATAATGCGGCTACCCAATCAGTCACGCTGGCGAGGTACGGCAACATGGAAGGCGGCCACGGGTTCGCTGTGACTCTCCACTATTCCACGCTCATCGTCGAAGCGGGCGGGCATACGGTTTCTGCGTCGACGCTCGATGGCTTCGGGCGTTGGTGCTGCGACAACACCGGGTGGCACATGGTCGATGTGACGTATGACGGCGAAAAGATCGACATCTACCAGGATGGCCAGCTCGTCGAAAGCAAGACCTTGGGGGGCGAAGCGGAAACAGAAGTACCCGGCCAAGGCCTTCGACTCGACACCAGCTACACAGAATGTTGCGGGTCGGCCCCGCCGTACGGCTTCGACGAGGCAGCGATCTACCCGAGCGCGCTCTCCTCGGCCCGCATCGTTGCGCACTGGGAGGCGGCCTCGCAGCCGCCCGAAGGCTTCGCGGTCATCGCCGGGACGACGAACGGTGGCGCGGGACGCATCCAGGCCTGCCCGACGTCGGGCGCCGCGTGCATCGTGGCCCCACACCCGATCGACACATCGGGCTCCTTTCACATGCTCGTCCCACAGGGGCAGTACGTCGTGACGATCTTTCCCCCGCCCGGGCTGAATCTTGCGCCCAAGGTGATCGGCCCGCTGACCGTTCCACCGTCCGCCCTAAATCTTTCAGCGAACTTTGAAACAACGGGCGCGCTTCCCGAAGCCGTCAGCTTCTTCTCGGGGAGCCGTGGCCTGCAGCACAACACAACCCCGTTCGTACTGAACGGCGAACCGAGCACGCTGACCATCGAAGGCTGCAAGAACGGGTCCGGTCTCGTCTACGTGCAGGGGGTCAACACCAGCAGCGGCCAGTACGAAACGCGTGTTTTTCCACTCGCTGAGACGCCGGTGGGATCGGGAACGTACATAGCGCAGATCGCCCCGCTCGCTCCGATCCACAGCGTCGGCGCGATGGATCCGCAGCTCGCGTGCCCGACGCCGACCAAAATGCTGCCTAACGGCGGCCCCCCAAACGGGGGCACGAAGATCCTCCTGAGTGGGAGCGGCTTGGAAGGCGCGACGGCAGTGCTCTTCGGCTCGACCCCTGCGAGCTCGTTTACCGTCATCTCAGACAAGCTCGTGCTTGCGACCGCACCTCCAGGAACGGGAGTCGTACCGGTCAGCATCGTCACGCCAGGAGGGCCGGTGGCGGCCGGAAGCTTCAACTACTTCGCCGTGACGGGCCTGAGCGCCAACGCGGGGCCCGCGACAGGCGGCAACACGATCACCATCAAAGGCACAGGCTTCAACGAAGTCAAGGGCGTGGAGATCGGCCTCATGCCCGCACAGTCGTTCAAAGTCGTCAACGAAAGTGAAATCACGGCGGAAGTCCCGCTCGGCCTGGGCACTGTTGACGTCCAGGTCGTCGACGGCTTTGCGACCTCACAGCAGTCGGTGTCCACGCAGTACACATACGAAAAAGGACCCGTCGGCAGCCAGACAATCGTAGAGCCTCCCTCGGGCGGCGACGCCGCTCTTGAGAGCCTGGCCGGTCAAACAGCGACCTACTGCGCCCAAAACAACTGCACGGCGCTCGGCTACGGGGTGCTCGCCCAGAGCGCCAACCAGACCGGCGCCCTCGCGGCGTCCAGTCCGGCTCCGAGCGAGCCGCCCGGGATCACACCAGCCGACTGGCAGGCGCTTGTCGGATCCGGGATCGGCGTGGTGTGCCTGATTCCGGGGGTCGACGCGGCCTGCGCGTTTGCCGCTCCCGCGCTCGCGGCCGCTGGGGTCTGGATCGCCGTTGACAATCTGCTCAAAGAGAATCACATCTGCATACACATCGGCCCGATCGGCATCATCGGGTGCGACTTCTGGATCGATCCGAGCGGGACGGTGGTCGACACCACCGGGAACGCGATAGCCGGAGCCACCGTCACCCTGCTCAGCCAGCTCACCGCGGGCGAACCGTTCGCGCCGGTGCCAGCCCTGAGTGGCGAGATACAACCGGCCGAAAATCCAGAGAAAACCGGCACGTCCGGCGAGTTCGACTGGGACGCGCTCGCGGGAACATACAAGGTCGAGGCCACCGCGCCAGGCTGCTATCAGCCGGGCAACGCGGGTGAAGCCAACGTCTTCACGTCGCCGTTCGTGATCCCCCCGCCAGCGGTCGGCCTCATGCTGACGCTTGAATGCCCGGGGAGCAAACCGATCGCGCCCTCGGTTACGACGCTGTTCCCGGCAAGCGGACCCTCCACCGGCGGCAACACGGTGGTCATCGGCGGTGAACAGCTCGCGGGCACGGTTGCGGTGCATTTCGGCGGCACGCCCGCGACATACGTCAAGGTGCTCTCGTCCTACGCCGTGGCAGCCGTCGCACCGGCAGGCACCGCGACGACGAACATCACGGTCACCACGCAAGGAGGCACGAGCGCAACGGGAGAAGCCACGGCGTATTCATACTCGACTCCGGCGAGCACACCTGAAGGCCCGGTCGTGTCTTCGGTCTCACCCGAAAGCGGCCCCGTGGCCGGGGGCACCGTCGTCACCATCAAGGGCAGTCACCTGGACAACGCGCTCGCGGTGAGCTTTGGCAGCACCTCCTCGACGGACGTGACACCCATCTCGACCACAGAAGTAAGGGCAGTCGCGCCAGCATCGGCGTTCCCATCGAGGGTGGACGTATCGGTCACCACGGCGACATCGACCTCCACACCGACGCTCGCGGACAGCTTCACATACGGCTCCCCACCGCCGCCAGCAGCCACGACCGTGACGCTCACCGCTGCGCCCCAATCAGCCAAGGTCGGCGAACAGGTTGCGCTGACGGCGGTCGTCGACCCGACCGACGGAGCCGGCAGCATCGCCTTCTACGCTGACGAATCGGCCACGCCGCTGGCCAACTGCGGCGCCCAGGCGCTGGCCGCGGATGCAGGCCGCTACCAGGCGACCTGCTCGACGGCTGCGCTCCCCGCCGGCAGCCACACGCTGAAGGCCATCTATACGGGCGACGCAAGCTACGCTGGAAGCTCCGACTCGACCAGTGTGTCGATCAACAGCCCGCCGGAACCGACGGGTGGCGGATCGACCGCGGGCGGTAGTGGCGGCAATGCTGGTACGGGCAGCCAGGGCAGTAGCGCTGGGACGAGCACAAGCGGCGGCGAAGGTGTTCAGAGGCCGACGACTCATAGAGCAGCGACTACCAAATGCAAGCTTGTTCATGTCAAAATCAAGCACTCGAAAAAGACGAAGACTAAGCGTGTGTGTGCAAAGCCCAAGCGCATGAGGCACCCCAAGTCGAGGAAGAGACACGGGCGCTAGCTGACGGGTACGAACAAGATAACTGGAGTGGATCCCGTTTGACGGACACCATGATCTGCCCCTGATTCGACTGTCGACGAAACGGGATCCACTCCAATGGGCCCAAACGAAGGGGACGCAGCCGGCGCAAAAGCCTCCGTTTGCACCGTGTGGCTACTCCCAACGATGCGCTGCCGGATGCCAGTGCGACACGTTCTCGTTCTGTACGCATCGATGAGCTCCACGACGCCGTCGACGACATCGGAGAAGTGCTCGGGCAAGCCGGTAAGCCCAACGCGGGTACGGAACACCGCCCACGGCTGCTGGCGAATCTCGCGACGGGCAGCGTGAGGCGGATCCCGTCGTAGTCGGCGTCTTCACGTATGGATGTGATCGAGATCCCCGCGGGATCGAAGCTGACGCCATCCCCCATAGGGATCGCCAGGATCTCACCGACCACTGTGCGCAGATTGTCTTCGTCGCTCGCCAGTCCAAGTGCGAGCATGTCCGCGTCCCGGGTCGCGCGACGAACGTCCAGCACCGCGAGCAGCATCCCGCCCTTGAGCACGAACCGCTCGGCGAACCGCGATGCGGCGAGCCGGGCGAGGAAGCGCTCGTGGATGTAGAGCTCGAAGAGCTGCTGCGTGTTGCGTCCTTGGGAGCGCGCGAGCTTCTGCAGGCCGAGGTAGGCCTGCTGGGGTGTGCGCTCACTCACGTCAGCAGAGGCTCCAGGACCTCAGCCATCACCGTGCCTATCCGCAGCTGGCGCGCGAGCGCAAGCAGCTCTCCCGGCTTGGCGTCTCCCTGTCGGAGGTAGGCTCGCAGCGCGGACAATGCCACGTCCCTCCGACGCGCGCGCGGAGGCGCAGAAGATCGACGACCGTGCGCTCCTTGGAGCTGATAGCGATTGAGTCCGGCGACTCAACGGGTTGATGAACGCGGCCGAGCGCAAAGGTATCCGCGGCAAAGACGTGCACCCGCGTTGGGGGATAGATGATTCTCGGACGATGCCTGCCGCGCGCAACCGCAACATGAACCGAGCCGGGCATCTCGTCGGTCAGATCCCAGAAGCTGGCTGCTGAGTTCACGCAGATCATGCCGTCAGGCACCCGCCGACACACCGCCATGAGATCCAGATGCGCCGTCGCCGGGACGTCGGCGACACGATAGATGCCGCGCGAAAGCTCGATGAGCGCTCCCGATACAAATCCTCCCAGCGAGCACCGCCCTTGGTCAGCTCGGAGGCGGAGACGATCCCACCCGCACGGCGGGCCATGTCCAGGATCTCACTCGAACCCATTGGATGATAGTCTACACATCTAGCTGCTAGGTGCGTAGCTTTTCATCCGCCACCGTGGCCATACAGCGCAGCCCCTACTTCGTTGGTACTTTGGGTTGGGATGGGTACCTGGGCTCTGGGAGTCTGGAACCTGGCGTAGCGTCGCCGGTTGCAGTGGCGCACACGGCCCGGACCATGCTGTCGAACTCCGTCATCGTAATCGGAAGAGAGGAGCCGTGAAGGTTGACCGAGAGGTCCAAGACCGTCTGCACGCCGATGTCTGCGCCAGCGACCCGACCGCCTGGTCGCGGGTCTTCACGACGCTGATCGACCCACTCGTGGACATTGACGTCGTGACTCTATTGCGTGGATCTGGTGACCGCGCTGTCTTTCCGTCACCAGAGCGAGCAATCCGCGCCGAGGGCAACCTGAAGTCCGATAAGTTCGATGACATTGTTACACGCTTGGGCTTGGACGCGACAGCGTTCGAACTGCACTACAACTGGCTAGATGCAGAACTCTTGCGGAGACGGAATGACATCGCACACGGCGCTATTGGCTATACCGACAAGGAGTTCGGGCAAACGCACTGGAAACCGTCAATGACCTACTCACGGGTTCCGGACCGCGACACAAAATGGCTTGGTGCTCGAAGTGTTTCGCATGCAATCTACTGATGCCTCGACGTAAATCGAGGGATCGGGGACGTGTCTCGCGGCCTCCAAGCCGATTCGCTGCCGCGCACTATCGGTTGTGCGACGCAGATCAAAGTGATCGCCGCTATGACGGTCTCACGAGGCTCGTCTTGAGAACGTCCAAGACAGTCTCGCCGCGCATCAGACGAGACGGACGACGTTCCGATCCGATAGACTGCGCCGTCCTACTGTCACGTCTTCGCTGGAGGTTAGACCGTCATGCGCCGGATGCTCGCTGCAGCTATCGCCATAGTTCCGTTGATCGTCGTGTCGCCGGCCCGCGGCGAAGGAACATCTATTGCGACTGCACAAGCGGTTGTGTTCGGCCAGCAAGAGTTCGGCAACACGACGAATGGGCGGCTTTGGGAAAACGAAAACTGTGAGGAAGGAAAACGCAAGGAAAACGAATCGTATTGGGCGTTGAGTCTAGTCGTTGGCGACGAACTGACCGTCGACTGGGAAGCGCAGCAGCCTCAAACAAAACTCGAACTGTTCCCAATCGGAACGACAGACTTCAACTTGGGAAAAACTGCGCCCGTGGTTCAACAGGGCCTGAATAGCAATAACAAGAATGAACTGAAATATACCGACAGTAAGGTGGGTGGGTCGATGCCGCTCATCATCCACAACGCCAGTTGCGAGGGTACTAACGGTCCAGGGCCGTACAACTTTGTCGTGTACGTACTCCACGCCGTCCATGTCTTCTTGCCGCGAGTGTCGATCGTGCGCCCGAGCGGAGCAATGACGGTCAGCGTGCGAAATCTTGAAGGCGGGAACCCGCCTGGGGCCGCCGCGCTAACCGTCGAACTGCAGCTCGCGGGACCTGATGGGTGGCGGACGATCGGTACAGGCACGACGAACGGCACAAGTTCGATCGTGCATTTCAGGATTCCAAGGTTTCTTCGCCACCGTCGGGCAACACTTCGCGCGCTCGTTCATGGCCACGAATAAAGTCGGCGACGAGCACGCAGGTGAAGGTCCGCACGCAATAGACGTCATGTGCGCCCTGCTGGGGTTTTGCGCGCCGCGCAGCGGCGCTTCAACCAAGCCCGAGCTAGCCGTGCCACGCGGCGTCATCGTGAGTGCGCCAAGCAGTCGTCCAGCGCCGATTGTGCGACGACCAATTGAGCGGTATATCCGTCGATATCGACCCGGCCTCACGTACAGCGCAAGTGCACGCTCTTATCGCCGCCTACGCCCCGAAGCCACCGTCGCGCCTGAGACGAGCGCTCCACGCTCTTCGAGCGCCGAGTTCGCCTCCCGACCACCAGGTTCTGGTGAGCGAGCAGGCACTCAAGCGACGAGTGCGAGAGCTGGCCACAGTGATTGACCATCGGCACGATACCGAAGAGCTTGTAATTGTCGCGATCATGAAGGGCGCCCGAGTTTTCGCCGAAGATCTCTCTCGGTTCCTCAACGGTCGTGTCGAGATAGCCGAGATCGATGCCTCAAGCTACGGCGGAGGTACCGAGGCAAAACCAGTGACCGTCGGGGATGCATCGCGCTTGAACCTCAAAGGACGCGACGTGCTCATCGTAGATGACATCATCGAGACCGGGAAAACGCTGGCAGCGGTTTGAGCGGAGATCGAACTGTTGTCTCCTCGGTCAACGGCGATATGCGTACTGCTCTCAAAGCCAGGCAAGCTCTCGCCTCATGTAGATGTCAAGCCAGACTACATCGGCTTTGGGTCGATACCTGACAATAAGTTCGTGGTCGGCTACGGGATCGACTGGAAAAACCACCATCGAGGTCTGCCGTACATTTCGGCCGTTGACGAGGACGGCCGTCTTCTGTCGGCGTTCGACATGACTGCGCGACGCTAGACGAATCAGGTGAGTCTGTGCCCGGCAGGCCGCCGAGTCTTTTGTGTGGGTCGGGCTCCGCACGGTAACTGTCACGCGGTGGCGTTCAGTTGTGGATGGGGCCACAGCAGCCTTTTGCTGCTCGGCGACTCGCCGAGCAGCGGCGTGATGGCCGCGATCTCCGTGGGCTTCCCGTGCGTCGGTGAATGCCGCTTGTGCGACATAGGCACAGATCTGCTGCCGGTTCATCTGCGGTGCGAGTCGTCCGTACCGTAGCGACGTATGTGGTTTTCGCGTGCACGTCTGCGTTGGCCCTCGTATGCCGCGACGAGTTCAAGGTGTGACTGAAGAGCTTCTTCGTAGGTGGCTTGCGCCTTTGCACGGCGGGTGCGATGAGTCTTGATTACTCGTGAAATTATGCCCGGCTGGCCCGGCTCGTTGGTGCGACGCGCGATCTTGATGCTCTCCCAAAAGCTCGTGTAGGGCTGTCGCGGCGGGGACGGATTCTGTGGCATCGGCGTCGCTATGTACCCCAATTCTAGTGCTCGCCGCCAGGTGTTCTCCGCGGGTCCGTTGATGATCGTCACGACCGAGACTGCGCCGCGCCGCAATTCATCGTGACGGCATATAAACAGGAGCCACTCTCCCACTTGTATGTAGGCGTCGGCCGTGTTCCGAGAGCGGGCCCAGTGGGGTGGTTCATGAACCACACGCCCTCTTGGTTAAGAAGATCGCGTAGGATCGTCTCAAGTTCCCGCCATGACGACGCGCCGATCCCAGCGCGCTGGGCGAAGCGTTCCAGCGCGTGATCTGTGAAGCCTATGCTGCGCTGAAGTCGACTATCAATGAGCATGATGTTTCGTATCTAACCGTCCGGTGGTCGGGAATCGAGCTAGATGCTAGACAAAGAGCCCGAGCGCGGCGTACAATCTCACTAGCGAGCGAAAAGGAACCCCGTCTACCGCCATCTCGATCGATCCTGATCTCACCGGCAGCCACGACCCGATCGCTCCCAAGGGGCGCTGGATAGAGGCCAACCAGCGGCTGATAGACGAGATCGGCGCTGAAGAATGGCTCCGCCGCCTCCTCGCCGTCTTCGAAAGCAGCTACCCAGCGAGTTCCGACGATCCCGAGACCGCCTACGACGGGTCGCCGCTATGTGGCTCGCCTGATCGCTCATAGAGCACGTTGTCCGGCTTGCCGTGCCACGGGTTCCATGAGATCCTCAAGAAGGCTGGCCGGGTTCCGACGTTGTACCCGGCTCCGCGCCGATCGGGACTCGAACCCCGGAGTCGCAGGGGCACCAGGCTTAGCTGCGAACCGCTAGCAGCGCCTCAACCAGCCGATCACGCGTTCCTCACGGCCCAGGAACGCCGAAGGCCCAGCCCCCGAAGGGACTGGGCCGGTTCGACCTTCGTCAAGATGGTGGAGCTAGGGGGACTCGAACCCCCGACCTCCTGGGTGCGATCCAGGCGCTCTCCCAACTGAGCTATAGCCCCGCACACGGCCCGCGCGGCGGGTGGCCGTGGGGCAAGTGTAGGGCGTCGCGAAAAAATGCGCCGGGAGGATCGCTAGAGTAGGGCTGCGCAATGGGGTTGTTAGACGATGCCATCCGCGAGCACCTTGAGCTTCGGCGCCGGCACGGCGCCGATCCGAGCGAGGTGATGAGCAAAGAACACGAGGCTCTTGGCCCAGCGGTGGCCCGTGCGGCAAGTGCGCTGCCCGCGGACGCAGACGACAATGCGCTTTTCGCGGCAGAGCCCTCGACGGGTCGCGGGGACATGACCGCCGAAGACCGGCGGCCGGAGCCACGGGCGGCTGGTCGGATCTCAGATAACGCGTATCTCAGCCAGGAGACGGTCGAGCTGGACATGCGGGCGGTGCTGGACGAGGACGCAAGTGTGGAAGTCGGCCACGCCGCGCGCGGGGGTATGCGGTCGATGACGAGCGCCGCCCCGATTCGGGCGCTGCACTGAACCAATAGACCGGCGGGGGTCCTCGAGGCCCCGGGGATCGCCGGCTCAACCCTCGGAAGTACTGCTCGCAGGAGCTTTCGGTTTGGCCGCTTTGGTGCGTTTGGCCGCGGCCGGTTTGGCGCGGGTGGGTTTCTTCTTCTCCTCCGTCGCCGGGGCAGCACTGGCGGCTTTTACGCGCGCGGCGGCTGACTCCACCGCCTCCTTGGGCGACTCCACGGGCTTTTTGGTGGCGCGCGCCCGAGCTTTGGGCCGCGCGCGCGGCCCAACCGCCGACTTGGCCGTGCTCGAGGCCGTGCTCGACGCCTCGGGCTCCCGCTGCGGCTTCTCGGCATCCCTTTCCGCGCCACCCGCCGACTCGGGGGGGCCCACGGGCGGTGTGGTGCTCTCCCCCGCCGCACCCACCAACTCGGTGCCCCCCACGTTGGCAACAGACACAGGCTCGGCGGCCCCCACCGTCGCGACACTACTCACCGACTCCCCGACCCGCTCGGCGACGCTGACGGCCTGCGCGATGCTCTCCGCCTCGCTGGACACAGGGATCGGAACCCCGGCCGTCCCGGGCCTGGGGCGCGCGGCGGACCCACCGGCGCCCTTGGGGCCCTTGCGTTTGTTGCGCTTGTTGTTGCGCGCGCGGCGCTTGGGGAAGTTGCGCAGCAGCTCACGCGCGAGCGCGGGGGGCTTGCGCGCCATCCGCGTGCGCGCGCCGCGCAGCGCCTCTTCGGCCTCGGGCGTGTGCGCCAGCGCGGCCGCCAGCAGCGCGGCGGCGAGGCGGCGGTCCTGCTTGCGCGAAGCGTGGATCAGGCGGCGTGCATTGCGCGCGTGGGCGCCGCCGGAGGAGTTGACGAGCAGGCCCAGCAGACGCTTGGTCTCCGGCCAGCGTTGCACCGCGTACTCCTCGTGCAGTTCGCGCGTGTACTCCGCCAAACGCCAGATCCATGCGCTGGCCTGGTCGCGGCGGCCGATGCGCCGCTCCACGAGCGAGCGCAGCATGATCTTCGAGGCCTCGCGACGCTCCTCGCGCGACCACGCGCCGATCACGTCGATCGCGGTGTCGAACGCGTCGGGGTCGCGGCCCGCGGCGATGTCGGCCAGCGCGCGCAGCCGCAGCTGCGGGCTGGGGTTGCGTTGCACGGCGGTGATCAAGAATCTGCTCTTCAGCTCGCCAGCACGGTCGAAGTGCAGCATCGCCCGCGCGCGGCGCCACCCCGCAGCGGAGACGCGCGCTCCGGCGAGCGCCGCCCACACGTGCTGCTCGCCGTAGTCGAGGTTCTCCACGGCGATCCGCCACAGCTCGCGCTCGAACACGGCGAAGCGCCGCTCCTCCTCCGCGCATACGGGCAGCACGCGGCGCTCCACGCGCATGCGCCGCCCGCGCCCGCGGCGCACCGGGCCGACGACGATCGCCCCGCCGCGATAGACGTCGCGGTCGAGCAGCGAGTGCAGCGTCACTACCGGGTCGTCGTGCTTGGTCGCGGGATGCACGAAGTCCACGACCAGCCCCGCCTCCTTGCCCGGGTTGCGGCGTGTCACGCGGCCCACGCGCTGCTGGTAGATGCGCTTGGATGCCGTCGGCGCGAGGTGCACGCACACCGTGGCGCGCGGGCTGTTCCAGCCCTCCGCCAAAAGCTGCGCGTTGATCAGCACGTCGATCTCGCCCCGCTCGTAGCGCGCGAGGATGCTGGCCAGCTCGCGCTTGGGGGTCTCGCCCGAGACCCCCTGCGCTTTGATCCCTTCCGCGCGGAACGCCTCCGCGAGGTTGTAGGCGTGGCGCACGCCCGCCGCGTACACGACCCCCGGCACGCCGTTGAAGCGGGTGCGGTAGAGGTTGGCCATCGCCAGGTTGAAGGGCTGCTGGTCGAGCAGCTGCGCGAGCTCCTCCTGGTCGAACTCGATGTCCACCTCACCGCGGCGCAGCGGCACCTTGGCGATCGTGCGCACGCCAACGCCCGGCGGGATGCGCACGCAGCGCAGCGGCGCGATCACGCCCCGACGCGCAGCCTGGGCGAGATCGAAGCGCGAGGTTTGCGTGGGGAACAGGTCGGTGACGTGGCGCGCGATCAGCGCCCCGGTGGCGGTCATGCCGATGAAGATCGGGCCGGTCCACGCGCGGATCGCGCCGCTGGTCTTCTCGCCCAGCGCCGTGTGCGCCTCGTCGCAGATCACGATCGTGTAGGCGCTGGAGATGCGCCCGGCGTTGCGCACAAACCACTGGTAGGTCTCGACCGACACGGGGCCCTGCGTGGAGTCCTCGCCCATATACAGCGGGCGGGAGATGCGCCGCGAGTAGCCGCGGTCGCGCAGCTCGCCGAGGAACTGGTCGACCAGGTTGCGCCGGTGGGTGAGGATCAGGATGCCGCCGGTCTGCGAGGCCTCCACGAAGCCCAGCGCCGCCACCGTCTTGCCGGCGCCCGTGGCGTGCTCGAACCAGAAGCGCTTCGCCGCGTTGGGGTCCTCGGGCTGGTCGGGGAGCACCTCCTCCTCGTCCTCGTCCACCCAGTCCAGCGGCTCCTCGTCGTCGCTCTCCTCGGCCTCCTCGGCGTCGCTCTCGGGGAGCGGCTCGAGCTCGTCCTCGAGGTCGCCCAGCTCCTCCTCTTCGTCCTTCTCCTCGTCCTCATCTCCTCCGCGACCCCGGCTCCCTCGTCGTCCTCATCCTCGTCCGCGAGCCCAACCCGCCTCGTCCTCCTCGGCCTCGATCCGGTCCTCGTCATCCTCCCCCTCCTCCTCCCCCAGCCCATCCTCGCGTGCCGCCGGCCGCGCCGAGCGAGTGGGGGCATCCATCGGAGGAACCCTTCCCGTTGCCGAGGATCGCCGCCGAGGCCAGCAGCTCCGGCGAGGCTGCAGCCGCAGCGCGGCCGTTGCCGTTGCCGTTCCCGTTGGAGCGCTCGGCCTCCGCCAGCAGCGCGGTGAGGGTGCCCGAGAGCGCGTCCACCTGGTGAGCGGAAAGCACGGTGCCGTCGCGCAGCCGCGGCTCCTGGTCGGAGAGCACTCTTTCCAGCCCCAACAGCAGCGAGAACTCCCGCCGCCATGCCGTCGAGGGGTAACGGACGGGCTCCTCTGAGCTCCGCCAGCGCGGCGTCCAGCGCCCGCCGGCGCGGGGTTGGGCGTCCGTCCACCCGAGCGAGCGCCACCGCGGCCTCCTCGCCCTCGTGCAGAAAGCGCTCGCGCACGAACTCCTCCGCTCGCGCGATGTCGGCGGAGCTTGGGATGGACGCGACCGCAAGGGCCACTGGTGTGGACTCGGCCATAAGAGGCAATGGACTTCGAGATGGAGCCGCCGCAGAATGAGAACTCGGCGTGGCTCGGAGCGCCGACCCCGCCGGCAGACCCCCGGTTACCCGGAGCAACTTGGCTCTGAGTACATCCAAGATACAGCACTCCGCGGCCGGATTGAAGGGGGGGGCTTCCGGCGCACCCGTCGGCACCACGACACCAGGTGGTATATCCAGCGGCGCAGTACATCGACTGGGGCGCGATCCGGCGTCGATCTGGCATCCTCAGCGCGATGCCTCCGAAGCACCTCATCGCACTCGTTGGCGGGCTCGTCCTCGCAGTGGTGCTGGTCGTGGGTCTGGTGCAGCTCGCGAGCAGCCCGGCCCCCTCGGAGACCCCGCCGGCACAGCGGCTGACCCCTGCGCAGATGCAGGCGCGTCTGGTGGGATCGCCGGCGCCGCTGGCGGCGCTGCACGCGCAGGCCAACGAGCTGCTGGGCGGCAGCACGAGCGCGCTCAAGCGCGCTTGGCGGCGCTGAGAGGATGGCCGGTTGTCGTCAACAAGTGGGCTTCGTGGTGCACCCCGTGCAAGGCCGAGTTCGGCGTCTTCCAGCGCGCCGCCACCAACCTCGGTCGTAAGGTCGCGTTCATCGGGATCGACTCCGGCGACACCTCCCGCACCAAGCCCCGCGAATTCCTCGACTCCTTTCCGGTGAGCTACCCCAGCTACTTCGACCCCAACGAGCAGATCGGCGTGGAAGTTTCGGACTCCACACTGGTGCCCGCCACGATCTTCTACAACCGCCACGGCGAACGCAACTACATCCGCCAGGGCGCCTACCCGAGCGTCGCCACGCTCGAACGCGACGTCGAGCGCTACGCCATGGTGGGGTGAGCAGCAGAAAGTGCCTGAGATTCGCATCGACCCGCTCACCGGATACAAGACGATCGTGGCGGGCGAGCGCTCGCGGCGGCCGGGCGGCGAGCCGCGCTGCGTGCCCCCCGATCCGATCGACGTCGAGCAGGACCCGTTCGCGGAGGGCCACGAGGACCGCACCCCCCCGGAGCTGTATGCGGTGCGCCCGGACGGCGGGCCGCCCAACTCACCGGGGTGGACGGTGCGCGTGGTGCCCAACCTCTATCCGGCGCTCACCACCGAGAGCCCCGATCCAGGGCAAGACCCAAGGCCCGACCTGTTTGCGGCGACGCCCGCGAGTGGAGCGCACGAGGTGATCGTGAACGCGCCGCAATCGGTGTACTCGCTGGCGGAGCTGCCCGTCGAGCAGGTCGTCGCGGCCATAGAGGTGTGGCGCGAGCGGATGCGCGCCCACGCGGAGTGCGCCTGCGTGCAGCTGATCGTCAACGAGCGGCGCGAGGCGGGGGCGTCGCTGCCGCACACGCACGCGCAGCTGTACGCACTGGGCTTCGTGCCGGCCGATGTGGCGCGCGAGCGCGAGCGCGCGGGGGCGTACGCGACCCGCATGATGGGCAGCGAACTGCTGGGGGATCTCGTCGCCGAGGAGGTGCGCCGGGGCGAGCGAGTAGTGGCGATCGACGACGAGGCGGTACTGATGGCGCCTTACGCCTCGCGCGTGCCCTTCCACCTGATGCTCGCCCCACGCCGCCCGCGCGCGCGCTTCGAGCTGGAGGGCCCCAGCGGCGCGGCGCTGCTGCACGATGGGCTGCGCCGCCTCGCGCGCCACCTCGGGACAAGCCCGCCGCTGAACCTGTGGGTGCGCACCGCACCGCGTGGGGCCGAGCGCTTCTGCTGGCGGATCGACGTGCTCCCCCGCCTCACCCATCTCGCGGGCCTCGAGCTCTCCACCGGGGTCAACCTCAACATCGTGGCACCCGAGGACGCGGCGGCGCGCCTGCGCGAGGTGCCCTCGCTGACGCGATAGCCGGCTCCTATAGGCTGCCCACCCATGCCCCCCGTCGAGCGATTCGTGCCCCGCTTCGCGGCGGAGCCTCCCCAGGAGGGACTGCCGTACGGCCGCTGGGAGGAGCGCCTGCAGCGGGAGTGGCTGGCGGCGTCGCTGGATTTGCCCGATGCGCCCGCGGATCTCGGCGAACCGGGGGAGGTCCTGTGGTACCCCGACCGCAGCTGGCATGGGCGCACGTATGTGCCCGCCACCACAACGACCTCCGGGGGGTATGAGCTGTACGGGTACGTGCGCTACGTGCCCGCGGGCGAGGAGGGCGGCGAGCCGAGCGACTTCACCGCGCAGGCGGACTTCACCGACCAAACCGCCGACGCCAACCCGCAGTGGAGCCTCGACCTGTGCGACGAGGTGATCGGCGGCTGGCGCGGGCCGGGCGGCGACGTGGCGGCGATGACGCTCGTGTGGGGCCGCCCGCTGGTCGCGGGGGGCAGCATCGTCACAGCCGAGCTCGCCGACCTCGCGGTGGACCAGTGCGAGCTGGCTGAGAACCGCTTCACGCTGATCGCCCCCGACGACTACCGCCACGATCTGCTGGAGATCAAGCTGTGGAACCCCAAGGGCAAGCAGCTCGCGGGCGAGTCGCTATACGAGGGGGATGAGGGGGAGGATTAAAAGGGGGGGGCAGTGGTGGAAGTGACAGCGTGGCTGCAGGGGGCCTCCGGGTCCTTGAGCCTGTTGCCCCGTACTTCGGATAGAAGATCGTCGGGCTGGAGTGTGTTGTATTTACTTTTTGGACCCAAACCCTTCATTTTGTAAAGTGGTATGGGCCCAAAGAAAGACATAGCCCTCGCCATCAGCGCCAATTCGTGAGCCACGACTGCCACCGCTTCAGATTGGGCGGGCAGCGGTCGATTGAACGGGCATGTCGCGACCGCGCGCGCGTCTCAGCCTGACCACACAGGTCGCGCTGCTGAGCCTGATCCCGATCGTCGTGCTCGGATTCGTCCTCGCACGGGTGCTGCAAACGCAGATCGTGCAGCGCACCCTCGCCGACGCCGACCAGTCCGCCCAGCTGGTCGCCCGGCTGGGGGTTCAACCCTGGCTCACCCCCCGCGACCTGCACAAGGGACTCAGCGCGCGAAGCATCCACACGCTGGACGATCAGCTGCGCACGCGGTCGGTGAGCGACCTCGCGCGAATCAAGATCTGGAGTGCGGCAGGCCGGATCGTGTACTCCGACGACCACACCCTGATCGGGCGGAGCCTCGGCGCGGATGACGATGACCTGCAGGACGCCCTCGCCGGGCGCCCCCATCCGGCCGAGCTGGTCACGCCCGCCCCGCACACCGAGACCGCCAGCGAGGTCGGGCTTGGGCGGCTGGTGGAGGTGTACGTCCCGCTGCGCTTCGCCCCCTCCGGCCCGCCCGCGGGCGTGTTCGAGATCTACCTGAGCTACGCACCGATCGCCGCCACCGTCAGCCACGACGAGCGCACGATCGCGCTGGTTGTGTTCCTCGGCTTGGCGTTGCTGTGGGCGATCCTCTATCGGATCGTGGCAAGCGCCTCGGGGCGGCTGCGCCGCCAGGCGCGGGAGAACGATCGCCTCGCCCGCTACGACGCGCTCACCGGGCTGCCCAACCGCACGCTATTCCGCGAGCGCGTCGCGCTGGCGCTCAGCGCGCTGGCCGAAACGGGGATGCTCGCCAGAGGCGAGCTTCTCCCGGCTTCGGCCGAAACGGGGACCGATTCGGTCACCGCCGGCGCGAGCGCAGGGAAGCTCGCGGTGATGCTGCTCGACCTCGACGCGTTCAAGCAGATCAACGACACGCTCGGCCACGGCGCCGGCGATGCCGTGCTGCGCGAGGTGGCGGCCCGCCTAAGGGCACAGCTGCACCCCGGCGTACTGCTGGCGCGGCTGGGTAGCGACGAGTACGCGATCCTCACCCCCCTGATCGATGCGGGGGAGCCGGAGGCCCTCGAGATCGCGGCGGCGGCGCAGTCGGCGCTGCAGGCCCCGGTGACGGTCGACGGGGTGGCCCTGAACATCGAGGCGAGCATTGGGATTGCGCTGGCACCCGATCACGCCAAAGCAGCCGACGAGCTGCTGCAGCGAGCCGACGTGGCGCTCGATCGTGCGCGCGTGCGGCGCGGGCGCGTGGAGGTGTACTCGCCTGAGCGCGACCACTCCGGCGCGGAGCGGCTGGCGCTGCTGGGCGAGGTGCGTCCTGCGATGGAGCGGGGCGAGTTCACGCTCTTCTACCAGCCGCAGATCGCGCTGCGCACCGGGCGCGTCACCGGTGTGGAGGCGCTGCTGCGCTGGCGCCACCCGCAGCAGGGCATGATCCCGCCGCTGCAGTTCATTTCGCTGATCGAGCAAACCGCGCTGGTGGGCCCGCTGACGCTGCACGTGATCGACCTCGCCCTGCGCCAGTCCACGAGCTGGCGGCAGGCGGGGTTGGAGCTGGGGATGTCGGTGAACCTCTCCGCGCGCAACCTCCACGACCCCGAGCTGCCCGCACAGATCGAGTCGGCGCTGACGCGCCACGCGGTTCCGGCGGCGGCGCTCACACTGGAGGTGACCGAGAGCGCCGCGATGGCCGACCCCGCAACGGCGGTGGGGGTGCTGGAGGCGCTGCGCGCGCTCGGGGTGGGGGTCTCGATCGACGACTTCGGCAGCGGCAACGCCTCGATCGCCTACCTGGCGAAGCTGCCGGTGGGCGAGCTGAAGATCGACCGCTCGTTCGTCACCCCGATGTGCGAGAGCGCCCGCGACGAGGCGATCGTGCGCACCACGATCGACCTCGCCCGCCACCTCGGGCTGCACGTGGTCGCCGAGGGCATCGAGACCCCCGAGGTGTGCGAGCGCCTCGCCGAGATGGGCTGCGACACAGGCCAGGGCTACCTGATCTCACGCCCCGCACCGGCAGAAGAGCTCACCCCGTGGCTGGTCGGCCACATCGGCGAAGGCTCCGTGGCCGCCGGCTCGCCCGTTTGAGGATGCACCCGACCGCTTACCCTTGAGCGCGGATGCGAGCGCTCGTGCAGAGAGTCACCCACGCCGCCGTGCGCGTGGAGGGTCGCGAGGTGGCAAGTATCGGCCCCGGGCTGCTGGTGTTGCTGGGGGTCGCCCACCACGACGAGCCCGCCACCGCCGAGCGGCTGGCGGCGAAGGTGCGCGCGCTGCGCATCTTCGCGGACGCCGAAGGCCGCATGAACGAGCCGCTGGGCGAGCGCGAGATCCTCTGCATCAGCCAGTTCACCCTCTACGGCGACGCGCGCAAAGGCAACCGCCCGAGCTTCACCGCCGCTGCCGCTCCGGCACATGCCGAGCCGCTATACGAGCGCTTCTGCGCCGCCGCCGGCGCAAAGCGGGGCGTGTTCGGCGCGCACATGCAGATCGAACTGCTCAACGACGGACCGGTGACGCTGCTGCTGGAGTCCCCGTAGCGCGCTCAGCCTGCGCGGCGGTGTCGCGGGCGCGAAAGAACTCCGCCCCCTCGATGCTGGTGTGCGGGACGATCCGCCCCAGCCAGCCTGGCATCCACCAGTTGATGCGCCCCATCAGCAGCATCAGCGCCGGCACCAGCAGGCAGCGCACGACGGTCGAGTCGAGGATCACGGCGACAGCCAGGCCGACGCCGAACTGCTTGACGGTGGGATCGCCGTTGAGCACGAAGCTGCCGAACACGAACACCATGATGAACGCGGCGGAGGTGATCACGCGCGCGCTCGTGACGAGGCCGGAGACGACCGATTCGCGGTTGTCCTGGCCGGAGTTTACGTGCTCCTCGATCTGGCTGACGAGAAACACCTCGTAGTCCATCGACAGCCCGAACAGCACGGCAAACATGAACAGCGGCACGTAGGAGACGACCGGAACAGGTCCTTCGAGACCGATCACGCCGCTCAGCCACCCGTACTGGAAGATCGCGGTGAGCACGCCGTAAGCGGCGGCGATCGACAGCAGGTTCATGACCGCCGCCTGGGCGGGTATCACTACGGTGCGGAACGCGAGGATCAACAGCACGAAGCTGAGCGCGATCACCACGAGTATCTGCAGCGGCAGCTTTTCGGAGATACGGGTCGCCAGATCGACGAACCCGGCGGTGCTGCCCCCGACGTAGGCGTGCATGTCGGTGCCCTTTTCGGCTTGCGGAATTGTGCTTGAGCGCAGGTGTTCAACCAGTTCTTCAGTTGCTTTTTCGGCGGGCCCGGTTGTTGCAATCGCGTTGAAGTAGGCGGTTGTGCCCGCCTGGCTCACCTGAGCCGGCGTGACCGCTGCAACCCCGGGCGTGGTGGCGATGTCGTGCTGGAGGGTTTGCAGGCGGGGGTCCTGAGCGCGCGGGTCCCCCTGTGATGCGCTGGCAGAAGTCGAGCTGGAGCCGCTCGTGCCGCCGGGTTTCGCACTGCCTGAGGAGCCACCGCCGGAGCCTGCATGCTGCACACTGCTCGAAGCTGGGGCCGTGGCCGGCGTGCCCAGCGACACCGCGATGAGCAGGGGCCCGTTGACGCCCGGCCCGAAGTTCTCGGACAGCAGGTCGTACGCTTTGCGCGCCGTGGTGGAGGTGGAGAGCGCGGCGGTGTCCTGCTGGCCGAGCTCGAGCGACAGCAGCGGGATCATCAGCGGCAGCAGGATCGCCAGCGCCGCGAGACCGGCGATCATCGGGTGGCGGGCGATCATGCCCGCCCATTTCGCCCACGCGCCCTGTGCGGTGGCGGCCTCGGGGCGTAGGTCGCGGTGGGGCGGGCGCACGCGCAGCGCGTTGATCCCCGGGCCGGCGATCGCGAGCGCGGCTGGCAGCAGCGTGAGCGCAGCGAGTACCGCCACGACGACGGCGATGCCAGCCATCTCCCCCATCGTCGTCACCAGCGGGATGCCTGCCACCGCGAGCGACACAAGCGCGATCGTGACGGTGCTGCCGGCGAAGAACACGGCACCGCCCGAGGTGGCGACAGCGCGCGCGATCGACTCGTCGTAGTCGAGGCCGTCGCCGATCCCGCGGAAGTGGCGCGTGACGATGAACAGCGCGTAGTCGATGCCCACCCCCAACCCGATCATCGTCGCCAGCGTCGGCGCCACGCTGGGCACGGTCGTTACGTGGCCGAGGATGCGGATGATCGCCAGTGAGGTGAGCAGCGCGAGCACTGCGTTGACGATCGGCAGCACCATCGCGGCGATCGTCCCGAACGCGAACGTCAGGATCACCATCGCCGCGATGATCCCGATCAGCTCGCTGATCTCGGTCGAGGGCTTGGAGACCTTCTGCCCCAGCTGGCCGCCGGTCTGCACCTCCAGGCCCGCAGCCTTGGCCGGGTTGGCAGCGTCAATGATCGTCTGCGCTTCGCTCACCGACAGTTCGCCCGGGCTCTCGCTGAGCGTGACCGACAGGTAGCCGGTGGACTGGTCCTTGCTCAGCGCCGAGGCGCCCTGCGGCGTCAGGGGGTTGACGACCGACGCTACATTCGGCGCCTTGGCGACGTCGGCGGCAGCTTGGTTGACTGCGCTCGCATACTGGGCTTCGGTGAGCTTGCCGTGCGCGGCGTGCAGCACGATCGGGCTGGAGCCGTTGGACTGGTCGGGGAACGACTTGGCGAGCGTGTCGCTCGCACGCTGGCTGTCGGTGCCGGGCAGCGACAGGTCTTCGCTCGTGGTTTCGCCCAACCTGTGCGAGACGGCGATCAGCGCCACCGCGGCCACGAGCCAGACGCCGCAGACGACGAGGCGGTGGCGGACGCAGAAGCGTCCCAGGCCATACAACCGTCCTGTCATCTCCCCTTCATCCCGCGATTGCGCCATCGAGCAGCGGCCACCAGAGGCGCATCGTCTCGCGCTGACAGCAAACTGTCAAGTACGGCAATTCTTCAAGCTCCAACCAGCTCGGCGTCGCGAGCCTCGGCGTGCGCCAGGTGGGCCGACTCCTCGGCAATCCGCCGCGCAGTGGCGTTCGCCCAGCCCGTCGTGGAGAGCAGCCCGAGCGCGAACACCGCCACACCGCAGCCGGTGACGACCCACCACGCGGCGTGGCTGGAGGCGACGAAGCCGGGTCCCACCGCCCCCAGCGCGGTCGCCGCGATCGCGCCCGCAACCGCCACCCCCAGGGTCTGCCCGACCTGACGCGAGGTGGAGGCAACGGCGGCCGCGACACCGGCCTGCGCGGGGGGCATGCCGAGCACAGCGGTGGTGGTGATCGGGGGGTTGACCATGCCGAAGCCGATCCCGAAGATGACGTAGGCGGGCAGCAGCGAGTCGAGCGGCGTGTGGGCGGTGAGCCCCGTCAGCAACCCCCCGCCGAGTGCGATCCCGATCCCACCGACGAGCAGCCCGGCGCGCGGCCCGCGGCGGCCCACCAGACGCCCGGAGAGAGGCGCAAAGATCAGCGTCATCGCCGCGATCGGCAGCGTGTAGAGGCCGGCCGTGAAGGGCGAGAGGTGACGGACCTCCTGCAGGTAGAGCGTGTTGAGGAACAGGAAGCCGCCGAGCGCCGCGAACGAACAGACCGCAATCGCGCTCGCGCTGGAGAAGGGGACGCTGCGGAAGAAGCGCAGTTCCAGCAGCGGTTCGGTGCGCCGCGACTCGTACGCGAGCAGGCCCACCAGGGCCGCCGTGGAGAGCGCGAACAGGGCGATGCTCTGCGCGGACAGCCAGCCCGCCGAGGGCGCCTCGATGATCGCGTAGGTGAGCGACGCCAGCAGCACGATCACCAAAACCTGCCCAACGGGGTCGATGCGCCGCGGGTGCGGCGCGCGCGACTCCGGAACGAAGCGCATCGTCAACACCAGCGCGACGAGACCGACCGGAATGTTGATCCAGAAGACCGAGCGCCATCCCGCCGACTGCACGAGCGCGCCACCGACCACTGGCCCCAGCGCCAAGCTCAAGCCGACCGCAGCCCCCCACATCCCGATCGCCTGCGCCCGCTCCCGCGGGTCGGTGAAGACGTTGCGGATGATCGACATCGCCACCGGGTTGAGCATCGAGCCCCCAACCGCCTGCAGCATGCGAAACGCGATCAGCCACCCCAGCGTCGGCGCCGCGCTGCACAGCAGCGACCCAAGCGTGAACAGCACCAGCCCGGTCTCAAAGACCCGCCGCCGGCCAAGGCGGTCGGCCATCGACCCCGACAGCATTAGCAGGCTGGCGAGCACCAGCGTGTAGGCATCCACGGTCCACTGCAAACCAGACACCCCCGTATGCAATTCGCGCCCGATCGAAGGCAGCGCAACATTCACGATCGTGTTGTCCAGCCCCACGATCAGCAGGCTCATGCAGCAGATCGCAAGGATCAGCCGCCGCCGGGCGCGGGATGGCTCGGGGGTTGTGTTCTCGACCGCTCGCGCGTTGCTCATGTCTGCTTGGTGGGCCCGTTCACGGGTCTAGCAATAGCAAGGTGCGCAAGAGCCAGCCAGCCCAAGCCACAACGGGATGCTCCAGATCACAGCCTCGCGCACGGTCGGAGAGCTTGCCATAAATCGGTGCCTAGCAAACGACCGCTGCGGATGCTCGCAATGCTCAGCGAGTAGGCGTGAGCCCGCTCAGTGTCTGGATACGGGCCGTATGCTGAGCTTGACGGCGTCGGATTCCAACTCGGCTGCGCGCTCTACGATTTGAGGCCACGTTGTGAGCGAGCCGCGAGGCTGCTCCCGCCCTAGCGGCTCGACTCCGGCATGCCGCGATCATATCGCGGGCGCTGGGCGCGGCCGCGCGTCGCAGCGGCAGGTGCCGCCGGGACGTGCTACGCCGCTATGAGTGTGTGGCTTCCCACGTCTGCCCGTTCGAGGTGCATTCGAAGGTTTTGCCGCTTTCATCGACGGCGGTCTCCCGGAGCGTGCCGGCCGCTGCCGGGGCCGTGGAATTGGCCGCTGAATTCATAGGTGACGGTGGCAGTCACGGCGAACACGGTGGCGCTTTCCGTTTCCTTCGCGGTGAACGAGCCGTCGGATCCGATCGTCGCTTCTTTGATCACGAACGCGAGAACGGATTCTTTGGCGGGCGTGCAACCGACGACCACGGTGGGGACGCTCACGTTCTGGAGCTTGGTCCCGCCCGAGGTCACTTCGAACGTCACCGGGTAGCCCTGCTGGTCGGTGCCCGAGTAGCTGCCTGCGGCCGGCGGGAAGCTCGCTTCGGTCTGCACCGATTCGCGCGTCAGCGACCAATCCTCACCGTTCGTCGTGCACTCGAATTTCGAGCCGTTTTCGTAGGTGATGTCCTCGCGTAGCGTCCCCGCGACCCGCACCACGCCGGCGGACCCGGTGCCGTGGAACTGCCCGCTGAACATGTACTTGAATTTCGCCGGCAGATGTTTGAGCACGCCTTCCTGTTCGGTCGTGCTCGAGAACGAGCCATCCTGGTTGATGACGACCGACGCCACTTCGAGGTGGTCGACGACTTCTTCACTCGGCGTGCAGCCCATGACCGTCGTGCTGACGCGGACGTTCTGCACGTGCCCGCCACCGGGCGAGACGTAGAACGTCACCGGGTAGCCCTGCTGGTCGGTGCCCGAGTAGCTGCCCGCGGCCGGCGGGAAGCTCGCTTCGGTCTGCACCGATTCGCGCGTCAGCGACCAATCCTCACCGTTCGTCGTGCACTGGAATTTCGAGCCGTTTTCGTAGGTGATGTCCTCGCGTAGCGTCCCCGCGACCCGCACCACGCCGGCGGACCCGGTGCCGTGGAACTGCCCGCTGAACATGTACTTGAATTTCGCCGGCAGATGTTTGAGCACGCCTTCCTGTTCGGTCGTGCTCGAGAACGAGCCATCCTGGTTGATGACGACCGACGCCACTTCGAGGTGGTCGACGACTTCTTCACTCGGCGTGCAGCCCATGACCGTCGTGCTGACGCGGACGTTCTGCACGTGCCCGCCACCGGGCGAGACGTAGAACGTCACCGGGTAGCCCTGCTGGTCGGTGCCCGAGTAGCTGCCCGCGGCCGGCGGGAAGCTCGCTTCGGTCTGCACCGATTCGCGCGTCAACGACCACGTGAGCGCGTTCGTCGTGCACGAATATTCGGTGCCGTTGCCGAAGCTGACGTCCTCGCGGATGCTCCCGCTGGCGCTCGTGCCCGACAGGTGCCCACTGATCGTGTACTTGAACTTGGCCGGCGTGTGTTCGATCACGCCTTCCTGTTCCGTCGTGCTGGAGAAGTCGCCTTCGGAGTCGATCGCGATAGAGGCGACTTCGAAGTGATCGTCGAAGCTCTTGCTCGGTGTGCAGTCCATCGCCGTGGTGCCGACCACGACGTTTTGCACCGCGCTTTGGTCAGGCGAGACGTAGAACGACATCGGGTAGCCCTGCGTGTCGGTGCCCGAGTAGCTCCCCGCCTCTACCCCGGCCGGCGGTGGTGCCGCTTTTTCTTTTTCTTCTTTTTCTTTGGCTTCCCGTTCGGCTTTTTCTTTAGCTTCCCGTTCCGCTTTTTCTTTTCCTTCGCGTTCAGCTTTTTCTTTGGCTTCGCGTTCGGCTTTTTCTTTTCCTTCGCGTTCAGCTTTTTCTTTGGCTTCGCGTTCGGCTTTTTCTTTGGCTTCCCGTTCCGCTTTTTCTTTTCCTTCGCGTTCGGTTTTTTCTTTTCCTTCGAATTTTACCGCACATGCTTTTTTACCGCACATGCTTTATAACGACGGTCGATGGCACGTGCGCGCCCCGCGCGCGTGACACCGGTAATTGCAATAATAAAACTGCCTCGCGGAAGCCCGGTGACTGTCACAAGCCGTTTGATATGCGGGTACCTAAGCGTGGTGTGGCGCTTGCCGTTCAGGTAAATAGTCACCTTCGCCCACGGCTCGCGTGGAGTGCTGTTGAACTGCACCGTCAGTTTGCCGCCAGCGACGCACGCCTTGTTCGACGGCAAGATGATCAGGGGCGCCGGGGGCGTGGAACTCTGGGTCGCCTGACGGTTCGCTGGGACCGCCGCAGGCGTCCACGAGGCGGTCCCCAGTGCGAACGAGCCTGTAGCCAGCGTGGCGAGGATAAAGAGGCTCGTCGTCAGCGTGCCCAGTCGGACGATGTGCGCTAACGCCCTGCTACGCCGAAACCTCATCATCAGGATGATCCCCCCCAAGTAATGCCCCAAGACTGGCTCCGAGCCGGCTACTGCCGAAAAGCGTTTGCGGAATGTACCAGAGATCACAGTCGAGCACACTACGCTCGGCCGACCGCGATGTACTTCCCCGCGAGGAGCCCTGGCCCAGAGTGCCGCCCGCATGGGCGTGGGCCGTCAGACCAGGGTGCTGCATTCCGGCGACAACGAGCGCGTGGACCGTTGCCTCCGAGGCTTTTGGATCGGACGAGTTCGCCCCGCTAGGGTATTCGTGCCGAATCCGCCCGGGGACCCGGAAAGCGCGGACGGCCGGCTCGCGGGGCTGTCTCGCTTGCGCCTGCGCGTTGGTGCCGCGCCCGGAGCACATCACGCCGCACTCTCTCGGCCGGACGTTCTACTGCTGTACGCGCTCGGGGAGGCCCCGACGGTCGTCATGGACGAAATGGGCCACACCGATCCGGGCCTCGCGCTGCACCCTAGGCTCAGGCGATGCGCCGCGGCGAGGACTGGACTGCGCAGCTCCGGGCGCTGGTCGAGGGCGGGTTATGGCCAACAGGACGAAATCGAGGTCGAGGCACACTTCGAACGGAGGGCCGCTTAACACAAAAAACACACCACACGCCGGACCTTGACCTACCGACCCTGATGGCGGACGACCGGCGTAGCTTGGCCGTACAGTCGCTCACGAACCGCGTCTCGACCGCGCTCGATAGCCGACTCGGGCGGGTCCAACAGCCCACGCGGGCGGCTGTGGCTGGGCTCGAACTCAGCCGGCTCGCTGAGAAGACCGTTGGATCACCGGCTCGGGAGGCGTTCGGCCTCAGCAGATCGAACGACTCCTTACTGCCGATGGTGATTGGAGTGTCGGGTGGCGAGGAGACAGCAAGGGTCTGCCTTCACGCCCGAACGCCAGCACGCCAGCCGGTCGAAGCGCTCACACCCCCTGCGCCTGCGGCGCTGGCCGCAAGCGCAGGGGGATCAACCACGAGCGCGATGTACGCGGTCAGTGACAGTGCAGTGTGACGCGGACGTACTGTTGCCGCGGCAGGTAGACGCGGCGGCTGCCGCATTTACGCGCATGAACTATGAACTTTCCGTCCTGGAGACGGAACGTTACGCCTTCGTTCGTGTATTTTCGGGTCATCGACCAGTGACTGCCGACTTTAGTAATGCTTACCGGCCAGCCGACATGCGACGGCTTGAGCCGCACGATGATCCCGCCATTGGCCGGTTCGGACTTCTCGGCGACAATTGGCAGTGCAGCAACCGTGCTGGTCATCACCGGCCCCAATTCTTCGATGTTAGGCGGCGTGGGGCCACCATACCCGCCTGTGACCTGGCCGTCCTGGGAATCCATCACAACCGCCCAATACTTCTGATGAATCGGAGCCGCGCCCGGAGGCTCCGGCTCGTTAGGGCTGAAGTATTCACCAGCAGGGGCCTCCATCACAATGACATACGAAGGCACGCGTTCCCATGCGCCTTCGACTGTCGCCGTCTGAGTCTTGGGCGAGTCGCCATTCAGCACGGCGTTCCCTTCGCGCTCGGTCGCGTGCGCGACAGACAGTTTTAGCGCACCGTTGACCCCGGATTGACGCGCCAGACCGACCGCCAGTTCCTCGACCTGCGCCGGTTCCATTTCCGGCCCAGTCGGCGCCGTGTAGCTGAACCCTGGTGCCGCCTGGCTGGACGCCACTTCGCTGCTGCTGGCCGCCCTGGCTCGACCGCGGCCCAGCGAGACGCTAGCCACCAGCACGACGGCGAGGATGACCCCGATGCCCACATACTTACGCATTTTGTCACTCCTTATTTGAAGCATCCGACCGACCATTCTTGATTGCCTTCGGCGGGTAGATATGCATTGGTGCTACGGCAAAACGTGTTCTCGGAAATCCAACGGTAGCCATTCCAAGGATACCACGGACTAGATTCGTTGATCCAGCGTGCGACGGCGTCTCGTCCGTGGTCGATCGGCTGTGATTCACTCGCGATCTCGGTACCTGACTGTGCTTCTTCCCAGCGCGTTGGCCAGCCCCCCCACTGATAACCCTCCTCATACCAGGCTTCGACTGTGCTCGGCTGGCCTTTTGTGTTGGTTCCCCCAGGACTGCCCCAGAAGAAGTCCCATGTTGTTCCTTCCAGGTTGTAGATCATGTAGTCGGCATAGCCAGGATTTGGCACGTTTTGTGGGAACCATTCATGGTCAACGCCTTCCGGGGTCTGCTCAAACTGGAAAGGATGGGGCGTGCAGCAATCGGAACCGTGTCCAATGATTTGACCCATCTCCTCCCAGGCGTTTGAACCCCATTTGCTCGGCCAAAGGATCCACTCCTCTTGCGTCTCGAAGCCCCCTTCGTTCCAGTCGGCGACATCTGACCCTTCGTCTACGACCTGAAGGATCGTGGCCCTGTTCGGTTTCGAGGGAGTAATTGCCGTGAGCGAGTAACAGTGGTAATTGTTCGGCCTCCCGCATTCCGCGCGAGGACCCCACCACGCCTGAGCAGCCGCTGGCAGCAGCAAGAGCGAGGCGATTGAGATGATCGGTATTATGACCTTGCGCACGTTTGGATCCCCCTTTGTTAGTAGTTTGTCTTTTGGGTATGGGTGCAGTCAAATGTCAAACGTTGTCGGCCCTTAAGCAAGCCACAAGGGTCGCGGAGCAAAAGTAGTAACACAAGACACGAAATCGTATCAAGAAGCGGATGAGTCCGACTAGCGTGTAGAAACCCGGCTACTAAAATGAGGATAAACATTCATTTATGAACTGGCGGCTAGGTCGTATCGCGGCCAGAAGCCCTTCCCCGACAACAAGCGACGGATGCTCGGTAGCCTCTTAGCCAGGGTGATGGCTACGCTGGGAGGTCGTGGTGGGTGAGTTGGTGTTGGAGCTGGCAGGTGTGTGGAAGGGGTTTGATCGGGGGAGCCAGCGGGTGCCGGTGTTGGAGGAGGTGTCGCTGACGGTCGCGGCCGGGGAGATCGTCGCGGTGGTCGGCACGCGCGATCAGGGCAAGACGACGCTCTTGAAGATCGCCTCCGGTGTTGAGCGGCCGGATCGCGGCTCCGTTCGCGTCGGTGGCCTTGAGCTGAAGGGCCTGAAGGACCGGGAGCTTGCCTCGGTGCTGCGAACCGAGATCGGCCTGGCTGCACGGGACGGTCCTGGGATGCGGGCACGGATGCGGGAGTACGTCGGTTTGCAGTTGGCGGCGGGTCGATGGTGGCGAGGCCGGGAGCGGCGCCTGCGAGTCGCCGAGTCCCTTGAGCGGCTGGGGGTAGCGGATTGCGCGGACTCGCGGTGGGGCGAACTCTCGGACTGGCAGCGGGTGCGTGTCGAGCTTGCGCAGGCAATCGCCGCCCGGCCCCGGCTGCTGCTGGTCGATGACCTACTTCACGGGCTCGGCCTCGGCAAGACCCAGGAAGCCAACCAACTCCTGCGCGAACTCGCCGATGAGATCGGGTGCGGAGTGTTGATGGCCGTCTCCGATCACACGAGCGCGGCGCCATCCGACCGCGTCTGGCACTTCGACCGACGCAAACTCCTGTTGATGGCCGACCACACGATCCCCCAAATCACCCACATCCACCAGCCACGAGCCACCGGGCAGGCGACTCGAGCCAAGCGACGACGCTGATCGCATTCACCGGGGTCGGAGCGTTGGCCCAACCACGAAGGGGCCGGCTGGAAGTCGGAAACACAAGAACACGGGCGGCTGGACATGTGCTCTGGTGGGTGATCTTCCAGCGTGCGGAATGGTCCCCACCGTGGTTAGCTGCTTGGGATAATTCCGCAAGGGCGTACATTGATATACGGTGTGCGTTCCGTGTCGCGTGTGAACCCCGATAAGTTGCCCGGCAGCATGGTCGTCTTGGGCTTGGTGATCGAACGGCCCGAAGCGACGGTCAAAGAGGTGGGGCAGGCAGTTAGTAAACGCTTCAAGCTGGCGCGCTTCGCGCCGAACACCGCGCATAGTGCCTTGCCGCGGCTCGCCGAACGCAGGGGCGAGAAGATCCCGTGCGTTGAGCGAACCTACAAAGCACCCGGAAGGGAACGCTCGCGTGATCGCTACAGGGCGACAGCACACGGCATCAAGATCTTCCGCGCCTGGATGTATGACATGCAGGGCGATGAAGAAACCATCGGCCAGCCGTCGCTACAGGAGGCGATGTTGGGCAGGATTGCGCTTGCCAAGGTACAGGACCTCCCGCGGCTGATCCAGATGGCGTGTACGGAAGCAGACGTAAGCGCGGATCTGTTCGCGGCTGCCTCGCTGGAGCTGCGCAAGCTCCTCGGACGCCGGGCTGACCCGCTCGACTTCGAGCGCAAGATCAGGGAGGTCCAGCTCTACGTGGACCCGGCGCATTGGTCGGAGCGATCGGCACGTTATCGGGAGATCGCCAACCGGCTCGAAGATATAAAGCGGGAAGCCCGGGCGGCCGGCGTGCTTGGTGGTGGGTGAGTTGGTGTTGGAGCTGGCGAGCGTGTGGAAGGGTTTTGATCGGGGGAGCCGGCGGGTGGCGGTGCTGGAAGACGTGTCGTTGACGGTCGCGGCTGGGGAGATCGTCGCGGTGGTTGGCACGCGCGATGAGGGCAAGACGACGCTCTTGAAGATCGCCTCTGGTGTTGAGCGGCCGGATCGCGGCTCGGTTCGCGTCGGTGGCCTTGAGCTGAAAGGCTTGAAGGACCGGGAGCTTGCGCGGGTGCTGCGGACCGAGATCGGCCTTGCGGCGAGGGACGGACCCGGGATGCGGGCACGGATGCGGGAGTACGTCGGTTTGCAGTTGGCGGCGGGTCGCTGGTGGCGGGGCCGGGAGCGGCGTCTGCGAGTCGCCGAATCCCTCGAGCGGCTGGGGGTAGCGGACTGCGCGGACTCGCGGTGGGGCGAACTCTCAGACTGGCAGCGGGTGCGTGTCGAGCTCGCGCAGGCAATCGCCGCCCGACCCCGGCTGCTACTGGTCGATGATCTCCTCCACGGCCTCGGCCTCGGCAAGACCCAGGAAGCCAACCAGCTCCTACGCGAACTCGCCGACGAGATCGAGTGCGGAGTGCTAATGGCCGTCTCCGATCACACGAGCGCGGCGCCATCCGATCGCGTCTGGCACTTCGACCGACGCAAACTACTGTTGATGGCCGACCACACGATCCCCCAAGTCACCCACATCCACCAGCCACGGCAGGCTCGGCGAGCGTCTTAGAGTTCGCGCGATGCTCGAGACGCGCGAACTCATCAAGCACTATCGGGTCGGTGACGGCGAGCCGATCCGCGCTGTCGATGGCGTTTCGCTGGCGATAGCGCCGGGGGAGTTCGTGGCCCTGTACGGCCCCAGCGGATCAGGCAAGTCAACGCTGGTCGATCTCATCGCCGGGTTCCAGCCGCCGGACAGCGGGACCGTGCGAATCGGCGGCCGCGACATTGCTGGCCTAAGCGAAAAGGAGCACGCCGAGGTTCTGCTGCGGGTGCTCGGGATCGTTGGAGGCCCCGATGAACTGCTGCCGGGCGCCAGCGCGATAGAGAACGCCGCGCTGAAGCTCCTGCGAGCCGACGCCCGGCGCGCAACCACTCTCGTGCGGCCTTTGCTCGAAGAACTCGGGCTCACGGCACGGATGAACCACCCGACCGGCAAGCTCTCGATGGGCGAGCGCCAGCGGGTGTTGATCGCGCAGGCGCTCGCTCTCGACCCCAAGCTCGTGCTCGCTGACGAGCCGACCGCGCATCTCGACACGCTGCACAGCCGGGAAGTTCTCGGGCTGCTGCGCGACCTCTGCCGCAAGCGCGGAGCGGCGATCCTGCTTACAACACACGACCCGCAGGCGGTCGGCTTCGCCGACCGAGCGCATGAACTCCGCGATGGGCACCTGCAGGACTACCAGCCTGACGAGCTGTTCCTAGGCCCTGGGGTCTTGGCGGGACGGACCCCATGATGTCGCTCGGCGAGATTCTGTTCGTCTATCGGGCGCGTATGCGGGAAAGCTCCCTGCTCTTGCAGGAGGCTCTAGCGGTCCTCGGGATCGCGGTCGGCGTTGCCCTGCTGTTCGCAAGCCAGGTCGCATCCACGAGCCTCGACGGCTCCGTTCGAGCCCTCGCCAGCCAGGTAGTCGGCTCCACTCAATTCCAGCTTGACTCGCGCGGCACCGAAGGCTTTAACGCACAGCTCGCTCACACGGTTGAACACTTGCCGGGTGTGGAGACGGCGCTGCCCTTGCTCGACCAGCAGGCAACCATCATCGGGCCGCGCGGCTCGGTTTCGATTTATCTCCTCGGCGCCGATCCACGGTTCGCGCGTTCCAGCGGGGCGCTACTGCGGCGCTTCACCGCCAAGCAGCTTGAACACCAGCAGGCGCTCGCGGTGCCTGCACCCCTCGCCGCGCAGATCGGCGCTGGGCCGCTACAGACCGTCAAACTCCAGATTGGTGCGCGTGTGACCGAAAGCCTGATCGGCACGACGCTCGGAGAACCCGAAATCGGTGGGCTCGTCAACAGCCAGATCGCGCTCGCGCCAATCTCCTACATGCAGACCGTCGCCGGTATGCGCGGCCGGATCAACCGGGTCTTCATCCGGGTACGTCCCGGGCATGAGACGCAGGCCCGGGCAGCCCTCACGGCGCTTGCGTCAAGGGAACATCTGGACCTAGCCCCCGCTGACAACGACGCTCAGCTATTCAGTGTCGCTTCGGCGCCAGCACAGCAGGCTGAGGGGCTGTTCTCGGCTCTCTCTGCGTTCGTGGGGTTCCTCTTTGCCTTCAACGCGATGTTGCTCACCGTCCCGGAGCGTCGGAAGCTCATCGAGGCAATGCGCCGGCGCGGCACGACCCGGACCATGACTGTCCAGTTGCTCAGCTTTGACGCGCTCATCCTTGGAGTGCTTGCCTGCGCGCTCGGCATCGGACTCGGCGAGCTTCTATCCGTCCAGGTCTTCCGTGCCCAGCCGGGGTATCTCGCGTTCGCCTTCCCGGTCGGCGATCAGCGGATCGTGACGTGGCAGACGATCGCCCTCGCGGTAGGTGTAGGGATGGTCGCGGCGCTCGTTGGAGTGCTCGCCCCTGTGCGAGCGATCCTAGCCCGGCCTCTGCGATCCTCGATTGCCACGGAGCGATCCCCGCGCGGGTGGGCACCGCTGCTGATCGTGCTTGGCGTTGGCTGTCTTGCGATCACGACTCTGATTCTCGTTTTCCGACCGCATGTAGCGATAGCTAGAAATTACACTTTGATAATTGTGTCTATGTGCATCGCTTTGATGTGTCTGTTGCCGTTCCTCTATCAAGGTGTAGTCGCCGCGTTTGCCTTTATCGTGCGACCATTGGGGGCGTCCTCCACACGGCTCGCGCTAATCGAGCTACGTGACCCACTCACCAAGGTGCGCTCACTTGCCGTCGCGGCGACGGGCGCGATCGCTGTGTTCGGCAGCGTCGCCATGCAAGGCGCTCAGCACAACCTTCAGACCGGGTTGAATCAGACCGCCGAGGAATGGAATCGTGTCACTGACCTTTGGGTGTCTCCTAGCGGTGCGGCAAACACGCTGGGCACGACCCCGTTCCCCAGCTCAATCGCAGGCAAACTCACGCAGCTCGCAAGCGTTCAAGCGGTCCACGTCTACCGTGGCGGATTCCTGACCTTCGGTGATCGACGGCTATGGATCATCGCTCCACCACGGACGGCCTCGATGCCAATGCCGTCCGGTCAGTTGATCTCGGGCACCCCGGCCGTGGTTAACGCACGGCTTCGCGGCCGTGGCTGGGCGGTCATCTCCGAAGCCCTCGCCAACGAATTGCATCTGCACCTAGGCAGCTCCTTCACGCTGCCATCCCCGGTTCCGACTAGCTTTCGTGTGGCTGGCCTGAGCACGAACGGAGGATGGCCTCCCGGGACGGTCATCATCAACGCGGAGGACTACGCGCGTGCGTGGGGGTCCTCGGCCGCGAGCGCGCTTCAGATCACGCTCCGCCCCGGAATCTCACCAGCCCAGGGCCGCCGTGAAGCCCAGCGGGTGCTTGGCTCAGATCCCGGCTTGGTCGTCCAGACCGCCGGGGAACGAGAACAGCAGTGGGAGACGATCAGTCGCCAAGGGCTCGCACGGCTTACCGAGATCGCCAAGCTGGTTCTTGTCGCTGCGATCCTTGCTATGGCCGGGGTGATGGGCTCAATGATCCTCCAAAGGCGTGACCAGCTCGCCTACATCAAGCGACAAGGATTCACTCGCGGCCTTCTCTGGCGAGCAGTCTTCATCCAGAGTGCGATCCTGCTAGGCGCAGGGTGCTCGATCGGCGCCGTATTCGGAGTCTATGGTCAGCTTGTTATCTCTCACGCGCTAGCCACCGTCACGGGGTTCCCCATTGCTATCAGCGCAGGAGCCACTATCGCGCTCGGTAGCTTCGGTGTGGTCTCGATCGCAGCGCTTGCGATCGTTGCGATACCCGGATATCTCGCAGTCCGGGTCCGCGCGAGCACCATCAAGCCCGCATAGCTCGCCAGCCAGCCGAGCGGCCCTCTCCCCGCACCAGCTCGCCGTGCTCGCCGCGGCAAGCACCCGCGAGCTGCTTTGGGGGCTCCGAGCAGTCGCCCGCGAGGTAACCCGATGGCGCCGGCTCGCAGCTGCCATCCCCGACGACACGCTACGACATGACGCGCTGCGAGCAATCGACCGCAAGCGTGCAAACATCGACGGAGCTGCCCTGTTCTGGGTACTGCCGCGACACCGCAACCCGAACCTCCTGCGACTACTCGTCGCCTACGAGATCCTGGCCGACTTTCTCGATTGCACAAGCGAGCGCGGCGCGCACGCTGGAGTCGCCAACGGCCTACGCCTGCACCGCGCGCTACGCGACGCACTCGACCCCGCCGCCCCAATAAGCGACTACTACCGATGCCACCCGTGGACCCACGATGGCGGGTATCTCCACCGGCTGATAACGACCTGCCAGCGCAAATGCGAACTCCTGCCCTCCTTCCACGTCACCCACCCATTCCTGAATCGCGCGGCGAGCTTGACGGAGGTCCTAGCGCTAAACCACGAGCCAGACCCGTCCTGTCGTGACGCCGCGCTTTCCGCTTGGGCCAGCCGGCGATTCCCGGAACAATCTGAAGTCGCGTGGTTCGAGTGGTGCGGTGGCGCTAGCGCGTGGCTGACTATCTTCGCGCTGCTCGCGCTCGCTACCAGCCCGGTAAGCGAAACAGCAGAAGCCAAAGACGTATACGACGCATATCTGCCCTGGGTGTCGCTCACGGGAACGATGCTCGACAGCTATGTCGATATGACTGAGGATGCCGCAAACGACGCACACAGTTACATCGCTCACTACCCAGACAAGCAGTTAGCAACCGACCGAGTCGTCGAGATCATTGGCCGGTCGCTACGGGAGGTCAATGGCCTACCCGACAGGCGTCGCCATTTGGTGATCGTCGGCTGTATGGTTGCCATGTATCTGTCAAAGGACAGCGCGCGTACCCCCGCTATGCGTGCCAATACCGACAAGATCACACGGGTCAGCGGGAACCTCGGCTATCTGCTTTCTTTTGCACTTCGCGCATGGCGTGTCCTCTATAGACAGCAGTCGGAGTAGGAGATTAGGTGCTCGACCCTAATCTCTTCTGCGGCACCAAGCTCTCGCGGAGCGTGTCATGGCCGCCAACCTCCAGGCTACCTTCGCTCGTGCAGACCTACTTGTTCTGGCGGTGGCCTCACCGTTACTTGGAGTGGCGCCATAGTAGACAGGGCAGTCGCTTTACTATGAGCCCAGTTGGCCTTCCGCCGAGTGTGTTCTTCTCGGACGAGGCGGATATTAGGGCGATTCTCACGGCACCCGCCGATATCCTTTACCCTGGCGCAGGTGCCGCAGTGATTACGCCGTTGGTCGGTGAGCGATCCTTTATTCTTTTGGAGGAAGCTGAGCACATGGCAGGCCGCAAGGCTATAACGCCAGCGTTTTACCATCAGGCCGTAGCTGATCATGCAGCGGCGGTCTATCGCGTAGTGGAGCGTGAGACTGCTTCATGGCCCTCCGATGAGCCTTTTGCGATCCATCCCCATCTTCGCTCATTGACGCTTAGGGTAATTCTCACGACGCTCTTTAGAGACGAGGATGATCTCGTTTTAGAACTCCACAGCAGGCTACTTGCCATGCTGTCGGTTACGGATAGCCTCGTATTGCAGGAGCCACAGTTGCGCGGTCTGCCAGGGTGGCACAGGATATGGAAGCGGTTCTCCATTGAGAGTGCCGTAGTTGACAAGCTTGTCCGTAGATTGATCCACAACAATGCTGCTGAGAGGCATGGTGTGTTGTCGTTCCTGCTCGGAGCCATTAACCCTGACTCTAGTGGGTTTACGACGCAGCAGGTACGCGATGGCATTATGTCACTCGTACTCGCAGGTCATGAGACCACGGCATCTCAGCTTGCGTGGGCGTTCCAGTTGATAGCTCATCATCCGAGGGTCCTGTGCGAGTTGCTTAGCGAGAGGGACCGCAACGACGACACTTATCTAATGGCAACCATTCAGGAGGTAATGCGCCACCGGCCTGTCTTTTTGTGTACCATTCCGCGAGTTCTCCAGCAGGATTTCGAGATCGCCGGCATTATTTTTCGGCCGCCCGCCCAGCTATTGGGTTGTATTCATCTCATGCACCATGACCCAAGGCTATACAGCGACCCGCAATCCTTCATCCCGGAGCGGTTTCTCAATGAGCCGCCGCGATCACATTTGTGGCTGCCTTGGGGAGGAGGTCGCAAGCGCTGTCCCGGCCACCACCTTGCGATGTTTGAGATGCGAGCCGTGCTACGCGCAGTCCTCTCGAAGTGGGAAGTCTTGCCCGCCGCCCGCAATATCGAGGCGGCGCGATGGCGAAGCGTGATCGTGACCCCCGGCCATGGCTCACGGATCATCCTCAGAACACGGCATCGCAGTTCCCGCACGCTGTCGTTCGCTGGGTGTTTTACAATCGGGGCTCAGACAACGACAGGCAAGGGTGCGTGCCCATCAGCCGTCGGTGATGGTCCGGGCAGCCCGACGAGCAATCCCAACACCGCCACCGGGGTTTCCAAATCAATGTTTCCACCCCGGTCTAAAAGGGGGTGGGTTCATAAATGAATGTTTATTTTCACGCAGGAAAAGACCCCTACTGAACCCGGTTGGAAGCCGTCATTATTGGTTGCGTGGCGCAACCAGATACGGCCCATACGGTCAACATGACGAGGCGGAGAGGCGTCTCGGGGCGAGCCGACCGCGACGGCCGTCGTCCCTGGCTGGCTGGACCGACTCGCCTATGTGCCACGACCGTCGCGGGCCGGCGGGGTATACCCCACATCCTCCGCCGGCCCGTCGCGGAAGCGAGTAGGCTCATCACTTCGGATAGGCAGGTGAGGGATGTCACAACCGTTGGACCCTGAGCATCCTGGTAAGTTCTCGTCCTCGTTGTTTGCGGGCCTGCGAATGCTCACATGCTTTACCTCTGAGCATCCCGTCCGCGGGATCGCTGATATGGCGGAGGAGCTTGATTTGGGTCGCTCGACCACACACCGCTATGCGACTACTTTGGTAACACTCGGCTACCTTGAGCGGGGGCCTTCACGCAAGTACCGTCTGTCTTCGCGCGTCTCGGACGTAGGACTCTCCTTGCTGGATTCGATAGTGGTCCGCCGGGTTGCCCGCGAGCACTTGCGGGAGTTGCGGACGCGAACCGGACGCACGACAAAGCTAGGGATCCTCGGGGGGACCGATATTGTCTACATCGACCGTTGGCATGGGTCCAGCCAAGGGCAATACGCGGTCGATGTAGGCACCGGGCTGGGCACGCGCTTGCCAGTCCACTGCACCGCCGCGGGCAAGGCGCTCCTTGCGCGCCGGCCCGCGGCGGAGCAGCAAGAGATCATCGTCAAGCTGCGCCTCACCAAACACGGCCCTAAAACGATCACGGGCAAGACCGCCCTGCGCGCTGAGCTTGAGCGGATCGCGGCGGATGGCATGGCGATTGACGACGAAGAGTCGCTTACCGGCAGGCGTGCCGTCGCGGCTGTAGTGATGGACACGGAGGGCCGGGCAGCCGCAGCGGTCGAGTTGACGATTCCGGCGGACGCTTGCACCCATGATGCACTGAAGCAGCTCGGCTCCAAAGTGATCGCCACGGCCCAACGCGTAGTTCTGGACTGAGACGCTTAGAAGAATTGCGTCTGTGGTTGCAGCCACTAACAGAGAAGTTAGTGGGTCCGCGTATACCCCGCTAAGGGAAAAGACTGACAAAACTAACTGATTTCGAGTCATGCGTAAAGATGAACCAGCCGACGCCATGCTTACGGTGCCGTCCGATATAGTGCCATATCTTCGGCGTGGTCTATTTGGCGAGTGGGGCTTTGCCGCAGAGGATATATCTAACATGGCTCTCCAGTTTGGAAGCGATGCGAGTAGTAATTCTTACCGCGAACCACTGGAAGCGTTCGACGCCGGTCGTGCTCTGATTGATGAAATTGGTTGGCGTGACAAAAAGGGATCACAAGCGGATGTAGAAATTAATCTCAGCTCGCGCCCCCAACTCGTTCTTAGGGCGCTCAGAAAGGAACATCTAGTCCTAGCCGATCAACTAGCGGAAATGCCACGGACGGCGAGCAAACAGGCTCGTGATTCCATCAATGCTCGCATCGAAGCGCTTGGCGAGTTCGTAGAGCGAGTCAAGACGCAAGCCCGGCGCCTCGGTCATGCGGAACCGCAATCAGCCTCCTCAATGATAATCCCGCCCCGAGGAGGGTCGTCACGAGTCCGCCGACGGCGGCGCTGACGACCCTTGCACGCTGCGGTGGCGGAATGTGGACCTCGCCGCGGGATGGCTGCACACCGGCCCCAAGACCGACGCGGGCCGCCACCGGGCCGTGAAGCTCCGCGGGGCACTCAGGAATGAGTTGGTCGCGCTCCGTGCGCGCTGCGGGTCGATCGACCGGGACGCCTACGTGTTCGCGACGCGCACCGGCAAGCCGACGAGTGACGGCAACCTGCGCCGCCGGACGCTCGGCTGTCCCGCGGATGGCGAGAAGGGGAAGGCGGGGAAAGGCGCCGTCGGGCGCGCGAACGCAAACCTCGCCAAGCTGGGCCTGCCACCGCTCCCGGAGCACATCACGCCGCACTCTCTCCGCCGGACGTTCTGCTCTCTGCTGTACGCGCTCGGGGAGCCCCCCCGACAGTCGTCATGGACGAAATGGGCCACACCGATCCGGGCCTCGCGCTGCGGGTCTACGCTCAGGCGATGCGCCGCGGCGAGGACGAGACATCGGCGCTCCGGGCGCTGGTCGAGGGCGGGGTTATGGCCAACAGTGGCCAACGGGAGGAAACGAGGTCGCTACATACTCGGAGCGGATGGCCGCTTGCGTAAAAAACTCCGCGATTTGTAGGGTGTTTTCTCAGTACCCCCGCCAGGAGTCGAACCTGGATCCACCGCTTAGGAGACCGACTCCGCTGAGGACGGATCGGCTGGATCTATAGGCGGCTGCTGGCGATTCGGCCGTTTGGCCCGATCTTGGATCGGGCCGGATTGGGCGCGATCCAGCGGGGTTTGGGCAGCAGGATTGGGGCTGCTGCCCATTGACTGAGGCGTCGGAGGTCGCGGGTAGTCTGCGAGGACGTGACGATCTGGAATCAGTCGCCCCGCTGGCGCCGGCCGCAAGGAGCCTGTGCCGCCCAGCCACCCCGCCGATTCCTCGGGCGGGGTGCGTGATGCCACGCATCAGCGCGTTTTACGGGATCGTGATTTGGATGTACCACGACGAGGCGCACCACGGCGGGCGTCCGCACTTCCACGCCAGCTACGGCGGGGACGAGGCCACAGTCGATATCGAGAACCTGGCGACTCTCGCAGGAGGACTGCCGCCCCGCGGGCAGCGGCTCGTGGTCGAGTGGGCGAAGGCGCACCAGTCCGAGCTACGCGAGAACTGGGTCCGTGCACGCAACCACCAACCGCTCACCCCCATTGAGCCGCTGGGCTAACGCTCTACCATTACGACCATGCGCAGCACGCCCCTTCTCACTGAGGCCCAGCCGCTAGACGGATACACCGTGCACGTCCGGTTCGAGGACGGCACCACGGCCGACGTAGACCTCTCCTACCTGCTCGACTACGGCGGCGTGTTCGAGCCACTGCGCGACCCGGCCTACTTCGGGCAGCTCCGCGCGGATGCCGAGGCCGGCACGATCGTTTGGCCCAACGACGCCGACATCGCGCCCGAGACGCTGTACGCACACGCTCAGCAGCGCGCCACGGCCACGGCGTAACACGCGGTCGATTATGCCGCTGGGGGCCACCGTGAGTCCGCAACCTTGGGCACTCCTGATTGCCTACGACATCATCATGGCCCGGAGGTCGCCGACCTCCATCGCCTCCTTGGACGGTCCAACGCCGACCTGGATGTCCTCGATCAGTGCAGTGACGGAGAAGACCCATTCCGCGATGATGTCGCGAGCGGGGAACAGCTCCCCAACCGTCAGCCAGTTCGTCCTCTGACCATTCATGCGCTGAAGACTAGGACTTGCTCGGTTGAATGGGCAGCAGTCCGGTTTACGAGCCTTGGATAGAACTTCAGGCGGCCAACACGCGGGGCCTCAATCCCGCCTAGTTGCAGGGATTTCTCAGCGATGCCCCCGCCAGGAGTCGAACCTGGATCCACCGCTTAGGAGGCGGTTGTCTTATCCATTGGACTACGAGGGCGTAAAGAGCCCCAGCACAGGGCGGGGGCCATTCGAAGGCTACCGCGGCGGATGCAAGGCGGCGAGGCGGTTGAGGTCCTCGCCGGTGAGGCGGTGGGTGATCCACTCGGGCATCGTTTGGGCCCGCAGGCCGCTGTAGAAGCGCAGCGCCGGTTCGTTCCAGTCGAGCGCGGCCCATTCCAGGCGCCCGCCGCCGCTCTCGCGCAGGCGCGCCGCTACCGCGGCCAGCAGTGCTCTGCCTACGCCCTCGCGGCGGTGGGCGGGGCGCACGAAGAGATCCTCCAGCCACACGCCGCTACTGGCGAGGAAGCTCGAAGAAGGTGGGGAAGTAGAGCGCGTAGCCGACCACCGCGTGCGGATCCTCGAGCTCGGCAATCAACGCCTCTGCCGCCGGGCGGGGGCCGAACAGAGCTTCGCTCAGCTGTTTCTCGGTCGCCTGCAACTCGTGCAGAAGGTCCTCATACTCCGCCAGCTCGACGAACATCTCCAGCAGCTCGGGCACATCGCCGTCGCACGCATCCCGGATGACCAGCGGCCGAGAACGAGCTGGCGGGCCGGATCGCTTGGCACCGCCTCGCCCAGCCATCACCGATCGGGCCGCTGCGGGTAGATCTCATCGATTGTGGTGAGCGCCGTGTACTCGCCCTGCCCCTCGCCAAGTGCCGCCTGGATCGCCTGCGCTCCACCGGCGAGGCGGTCGAGCACGCTCACTACGCCCACCACCGTCAGGCCCTCGCTGTACACGCGTTCCAGCGCCTCGATCGTGGAGCCTCCGGTAGTGACCACGTCCTCGACGATCACACAGCGCTCGCCTGGGGCGAGCTCGGGGCCCTCGATCCACCGTTGCAGGCCGTGCTCCTTGCGCTCTTTGCGCACGATGAACGCCTTCGGGATACCAGCCGAGAGCGCCGCGCACGCCACCGGGATCGCACTCACGGGCACGCCGCCGACCGCGCTGGCCCCCCAGGCGCGAGCCCGATCGGCGACCAGGGCTCCGATCGCGGTGAACGTGTCGGGCAGCAGGATCGCGCGCTTGGCGTCGACGTAGTACTGCGCTTTGCGTCCGCTGGTGAGCGTCACCTCGCCGATCACCAGCGCATGCGCACGCAGATCCGCCTGCAGGCGGACGCGTGCGGCTTGCAGGCTGCTCGTAGGTTCGGCCACGGCGTCCACTTGGGGATCTAATCTAGCTCGATGCTCTCCCGCCTGGCCCGCTCGCGTGCCTGCTCACCCACTCGCGCGCCTGCTCACCCACTTGTGGGGGGAACCGTGCCGACGTGCGCGCTGGTGCTGTATCTCGCGAACGCCGCCGTCCGGGCGCCGCTGGCCGGCGAGGTCGGGGCATGCTCGTCGCGCTCATAGCACTACTGCGGATCGGCTCGCGGATCGCCTGCTTGATCGTGATCGTCTCCTTTGGGCTGTTCGTCATCGATCAGACCAGCAGCGCCTCCACCCATCAGCAGGAAGCGGTGAACGGGACGAACGGAGGCCCAACGTCCACGCCGGCCGCGCACCCCGCGAAGGAGGACGAAGCGCACAAAGTGATCGACGAAGTCGCCGGCAAGCTCACCTCGCCCTTCTCCGGGATCACGGCGGGCTCCACCAGCCAGTGGGTGATTCGCGGGGTCGGCACCGTGATGGCGCTGCTCGTCTACGGCTTTGGCATCGGCTTTCTCGCGCGCTTCCTGCGCCTCAGGGTGTAGGCCGGTCCGCCGATTGCGCTTAGCTCCCCCGTGCCGGTGACCGAGTTGGATTGGTCGTCGGTCAGTAGTACACATCCACGGGAGTCCCGAGCCGAACCCACGCGTAGATCGCCGGAGCGTCTGGGATCGGCACTCTCAGGCAGCCGTGGCTGGCAGCGTAGGTGGGCACTTCGGGGTATCCGTGGATCGCGTAGCCGCGGGTGAAGTAGTTGGAATCCACCATCCCCTCCGAGTTGACCCCGGGCGTCTTGAGGTAGACCTGGAAGCGGCCCAGCACCGTCGGGGTCGAGGGCTTGCCCGAGCTAATCGTGTAGATCCGCCGTACGCGTCCGCCCGGTTCGATCTCGGCGAGCACCTGCGCGGCGAGATCGGCCTCGATGTGCATGCCTTCCCGTCGGTAGCGCACGTGGAAAGCGCCTGCCCCCCGCTGCAGCAGGTGGAAGACCTGAGCGTCTGTGTCGGGCACACGCGCAAGTCCGGTCAGCTTGCGGTAGGCCGTCACCGCCTGGCCGGTCCCTTCGCCGAAGACGCCATTTATCGGCACCGCGTAGTGCAGTGCGCTCAGCGCCGACTGCAGCAGCCACACTCCCGGGCCGCGTGCGCCTTCGCTCATGTCGGGGGCAATCACGCGCATCTCCACCGGCCTAGCCCTGAACGCCGTCATCTGCGGCGTGGCGGCGTGTGCCGCGCTCACCTGCACCAGGCCGGGCCGAGAGCTCGCGTAGCCGAGGCGGAAGCGGCCCGCCCCGCCGGGTCCGGGAAGCACGCTCACTGTGTTCGTCGCAACTCTGCGTCCGTCGCGGTCGAAGTGCACAGTCACCGTCTGACCGGCCTCGAACGGGCGCACCACGCCGCTCACCACGAGGCGTTCACCGGTAAGCAGAAACGCCGGACGGCTGCGTATGTGCTGTGTCGCGAGCCTCATCTGCCCCGCGACCGGGCTCGGCGGCGGCGTCGATGGTGGTGGGGCGGCGACCATCCCCTTTGATCCTACGACGCCGGGGCGACGTATCTGCTCGCAACAACCACGGCGGTGAGATACTAGGTTGCAACACTCACGGCAACGGGTGTCAGCTGGCAACAACCGCCGGCGGCGGGGTGATCACTCCGACCCACCGCAGCGTTAGCCCGAGCAGCGCGATCATCCCCAGCGCGGCGACCGTCAACACCGGGATCTGCCAGCCCCAGTTCTCGAGTGCCCCGAATGCGATGCAGTTGTTGAGGCAGTGCGTCGCGATGCACGGGTATAGCGAACCGGTGTAGCGGTACAGCAGGCACAGCCCAAACCCAAGCGACGCCAGCGGGATCAGATCGACCAGCGGCGCCGAGCCGGTGTGCACGCCGCCGAACACCAGACCCGTGATCAACGCCGCCGGCCACAGGCCGCGCCAGTTGTACAGCGCGCGGAAGATGAAGCCGCGGAACAGGAACTCCTCGCAAATCGGGGCCACGACGCATGTCAGCCAGGCGCTCAGCAGCAGCAGCGTGGTGCCTTCGCCCGCGCCCAGCTGTTCGAGCAGTTTCTCCTTCGTGGTGACGTTCAGGATCTCCGCCCAGATCGCGCTGAACACCAGGAACGTGAACAGCGTCACGAGGATCATGCCGAGCGCCCACAGCCAACCGAGGCGTGGGCTCAGCCAGCCGATGCAGGGGCGTTGCAGCCCGAACTGCCATGCGCGTACCGTGCGCCCGCCGACTTTGGCGAGCAGTACCGCCACCAGCACGAAGGCCCCGTCCTGCACCACGGTGTCGAGGATCTCCAACCACCCGGGGATCGAGGAGGAGGTGATGCTGACCCCGAACAGCGCCGCCGGGATGTCCACCACCAGCCCACCCACCGCTGCCAGCAGCAGCCCACCGAAGAGCGCCGCCGGAGCCGTCCACCACGGCCAGGTGTTCGCGGGCAGCCTTGGGCCGGGCGGGCCGACAGGCTCACTCGGCGCGGGAGCAAGATAGGGCTCGAGCGGGAACAGGACGAGGTCGGTCTCGAGCTGCGGGTGGGATGGGATGTCTGGCTGGAGCTCCATGTGCGGATCATCGTCGTCTGACTCAAGCCAGCTTACGGTCAATGTGCACCCATCCACCCACCGTCTGGCTTCGCTGGCCCACGTGCGGTGTCTCAGCCAAGCAGCGGTGGCAGCTGCGTCAGCGAGGCGATCCTCGGCACGTCGGGGGGCGACGCTGCGGGCTCGGCATCGTCGCGGCACAGCAGCACCGCACGCACCCCGGCGGCGAGCGCTCCGTGGACATCCTGGTCAAGCGAGTCTCCCACGTGCACCGCGCGCTCGGGGGTGCATCCGGCAAGCGCCAATGCGGCCGCGAATATCTCTGACGCCGGCTTCGGGTGCCCCACCTCGGCTGAGGTCACCACCCCGTCAACCATTCCCCCAAGGCCCACCTTGCTAAGCACCGCCGACAGCGAGATATCCCAGTTGCTCACGACCACCAGCGTCAGGCCGCGGGCGCGCAGTCGCGCGAGTACGGCGGGCGCGTCGGGATAGGGGCTGAAACGAAGAGCGTCCAGCATCGCCGCGGTCAGCTGCTCGACCGAGAGTGCCTCCACTGCCTGCCCAGGCAGTTGCGCGCGCAGTACCTCCGCGCAGCGGCGCCGGAGATCCTTCAGCGCGCCCGGGTCGCGTCCCTCCTGGTGGTGGGCCCGGTAGTAGGCGATCTCCGCGCGGAAGGCGCGCTCCGCATCGGCGAGCGAGAGCTCCACTCCGTGAGCGTCGCGCAGCCGCTCGACCAGCGCAGGCCACGGGGGTTCGAGCGCCACCAGTGTGCCCAACCCATCCAGCAGCACTACATCAATGTTCTCCAGAACCATGTGCCCGGAAGCGTTTACGCCACCCAATGCCAGGTCGCGAACTCGCCCACGAACAGCGCCATCAGCAATGCCATCGCTACCAGCGCCGGCAGACGCGCCCGTGGCCGTTCCGCCAGCCATGCCCCCAGCCACATCGCCAGCGGGAACAGCACCACCTCGAAGCGCGGTAGCGACATCAGCGGTTGGGACGCCACCGGGTAGGAGAGCGGCAGCACGAGCGCCGCCAGCACGTACGCGCCGTACGCCAGCGGCATGCGGCGCAGCACGCCAACCACCATCGGCACCGCCGCAAGCAGGAACGCGAACAGCATCACGTTGTGCCCCGCATCCACGAACGGGTCCCCGCCCGCCACTTTGAAGTACACGTGCGTACGCTGGAAGGAGAGCAGCTGGCGCATTCCGTCGAAGGCGGCGCGCGCGCCGTCCCACACGGCCACGTATGGACCCGCGAAGTGCCTGTTCCACGCCTCCTGGGCATGGAATGGCATCAGCGCGTTGCCTCCCGCCAGCGCCAGATAGGCCATGTACGCACCCACCCCCACCGGCAGCGCCACCACCCACAGCGCATCGCGGCCCACGGCATAACGCGGCTGCCACCATGCGCGGTCGGGGAAGTCCGGCGGGCGGTCCTCCCGCGGCCCGTACAGATAGAGCACCACCATCGGCACAACCAGCACCAACCCCGCACTGCGCGTGGCACTCGCCAGCGCCCCCAGCACCCCAGCCCATCCCCACCGGCCCTGGCGTGCGCACCAGAAGAGGCCCACCGAGAGCGCCAGATACAGCGACTCCGAGTACACCGCTGAGAAGAAGAACGCCATCGGCGCAAGCGCCGTCACGAACACCGCCAGCCGTGCCACGTCGGTGCGGTGGTCGCTATGGCCGAAGCCGGGAGATACGCGCCCTCGGCGCTGGCCGATTTGGGGATGCGAGCGGAGCGAGTGTCTCCCCAATCGGTCCCCGTTTCGACCGAAGCCGGGAGACACTCGCCTGCGGCTCGCATCCCCGTTTCGGCCAGCAAGGCGGCTGAGTTCCAGCGTGCTCAGGCGGTGGATCCCATACAGCGCCGCCGCCATCGCCACCAGCGAGAGCGCCACCCCCGCCGCGATCGGCGGGGCGCCCAGTTCTGAGAGCCCGCGTACACCGAGCGGGTAGAGCGGGAAGAAGGCCGCTCGCGAACCGGTGCCGAAGGAAGCAAGCTGGGGTCGGTAGCCGTAGTGGGCGATCACCAGGTACCACACCGCGTCCCAGCGCGCCACCGGGGCCGCCAACAGGTTGCCCAGCCAGCCAAAGCCGCTCGTCACGCCCGCCGGGTCGAAGGCGCTGCGGGCCCGTCCCACGCCAAACGCCGCGACCGCGCCCACGCCAGCCGCGAGCACGATCAGGCGCGAGACCCACAACGCCCGCCAGCAATCACGCACCGCGGTCATCCGCGCCGGGTCTGCACGGAGCCGCGCATACCAGCCCGGCGCGTCGGGGACCTCAGAGCCCGGCGAAGTCGGGACGTCGGCGAGCGTCGCGGTGGCAAGCTCGCCCGCGCCATCCACAACGGCCATCTCGGCGGTGTCGGTGCTCATTGGTGGTTGAACGGCAGGAAATCACACATCGGGGAGGTACCCTCACACAAGCGGCTCCTCGCCCCGAGCTCCTCCACCGATGAGAAATCTGAGAGAGGGGGGATGGGGGAGAGATGCATTCAAACTCACGCATAACACTTCACAAAGTGAAGGGTATGGGCTCGAAAAGTACAACGACACCCCCGAGATCGCCAGTTGCGCCCCCGCCGACGACCGCCGTCTCCAGGCGGGTATGAACGGCTGATCGCATGTCCAGACTCGCACGCCAGCGCCGCCGCCACCACCGGGGGCCCTCACGCATCCTGCTCATCGTCTTGGTCGTGCTGGCGAGCGCGCTGTTCCTCGGCACCGTCGCGGCGGTGGCGTATGTGATCGCCGTCGCCGACTCCACGCAGGGCCTCGCCGGGCGTCACCCGATCGTCGATGGCGCCTCCTCGCAAGTGTTCGCGGCCAACGGCACGCGCCTCGGGTTCATCCAGTCCAACGAGCTGCGCTCCCCAATCCCCTGGGCGCAGATCCCCGCCAACCTCTCCAACGCCACGGTTGCGATCGAGGACCAGCGCTTCTACAAAGACGACGGCATCGACCCCACCGGGATCTTCCGCGCCGCCGTCAAGGATCTCGTGCACGGCGAAGCAATCCAGGGAGCGTCCACGATCACGATGCAGCTGATGCGTAACCTCTACCTCGGCGGCGATGAGCGCACGTTCAAGCAGAAGATCACCGAGGCGAAGCTGGCGCTCGAATACAACGAACGCCACAGCAAGCGCTCGATCCTCACCAGCTACCTCAACAGCGTCCCCTACGGCACCGTCGGCGGGCAGACCGCGATCGGGGTACAGGCCGCCTCGCGGATCTTCTTCGACAAACCGGCCTCTCAGCTCGACCTCGAGCAGACCGCGCTGCTCGCGGGCCTACCCCAGGCGCCCTCCGAATACAACCCCTTCCTCTACCCCGCCGCGGCCCGCCAGCGGCGCAACGAGGTTCTGAGCAAGATGACGGAACTCCACTACATCACGCCCGCGCAGGCGGCCGCCGCCAAACACGCGCCGCTGGAGGTCCGCCACGGGGACTTCTACTCGGAAAAAAAAGAAGGCTTCTTCTTCGAATACGTCCGCCAGCAGCTGATCCGGCGCTACGGGCGCAAAACCGTGGAACGGGGCGGGCTGCAGGTCCACACGACGCTCAACCTGCACACGCAGGAACTCGCGCAAAAGGCGATCGCCGAGGTGCTCGACGAGACCGGAGACCCGGCTTCGGCGATCGTCACGATCGATCCCCACAACGGCTACATCGAAACGATGGCCGAGTCCGAAAGCTACGAGCAGTCGCAGTTCAACCTGGCCTCCGAAGGCCACCGCCAGCCGGGATCGACATTCAAGGCGATCGACCTTGCCGATGCCCTCTCGCGGGGGGTCGATCCCAACACCACCTCCTACCTCTCCCACACCCTGGTCAAAGGGTGGCTGGAAGCGGAACCAAACTATGAAGTCAAGACCTTCGAGGGCACCTCGCTGAACAAAGAGCTCAATCTGGTGCAGGCCACACTCGCCTCCGACAACACCGTTTACGCGCAGCTCGCCGCCGATCTGGGGGAGGAATCGATCACCGAAATGGCGTACAAAATGGGCGTCAAAACCCATCTGCTCGGCAATCCCTCGCAGGCGTTGGGGGGCCTCGAATATGGGGTCACGCCACTGGAAATGGCCGACGTGTACTCCACACTCGCCGACGGCGGCTACCGCAACACGCCGATCGCGATCACCAAGGTCGTGTTCCCCGGCGGCCGCGTCGACTCCAGCTGGGGCAGGCCCCACCGTGTGAAGGTGCTCTCCAACGGAGTCACCGCGGAGGAGGCCACGATCCTCCACGAGAACGTCCTCAGCGGCACCGCGGTGCGCTCGGCGATCGACTGCCCAACAGCCGCCAAGACCGGCACCACCACCGAACTGGTCGACGCCTGGCTGGACGGTTACACGCCCGAATACGCGACGGTCGTGTGGATGGGCTACCCCAAGGAACGCGTGCCGATGACCGACGTCCACGGCGAAGCCCAGCAGGGAGGAGCGCTGCCCGCCGTGATCTGGCACGACTACATGGCGGCGGTAACCGAAGGCAAGCCCTGCGTGGAATTTCCCCAACCCACCGAACCGCTGGTGTATCGGCCGTTCTTTGGCAAATACGCAACCATGGACCAGTCTGGCGTGCCCAGCACGGGGCTAGAACCGAACCTCGGACTCGGCACTGGCAACAACGCTGCGCCAAACGCTCACGGCAAATCCCATCACGGCAAGGAAACCCCCGCTCCCGGCGTGGCCAAAGAAGCACCGGCCGCGGGCACCGAACCGCCGGCGGGCGCCGGGGCTCCCGCGGAAAAAGCGCCCGCCGAACCTGTTGCTCCGAACAAAGCCCAGACCGAACCGGGTGCTGGCACCCCGGGCGCCGGCGGGGCGGGCGAGCCCAATCCCAGCACGCCCAATGCCGGCGGTGGCGCGGGAGGCGCAACGAGTGGCGGCACGGCGCCGCCGTGAGGATCCCGACCAGCTGGGGTCGTCGCACCGGGGTGACGACCCCAGTGTTGGCGTCGCCCTGACGATCACGACCTGCCGGCACCGCGCCGCCGTGAAGACCGCCTGGTGCTAGGTTGTGCGCACTCGTGGCAAAGGAAGACAAGGTCGAATTCGAGGGCGAGGTGATCGAGGCGCTGCCGAACGCAATGTTCCGCGTGAAGCTCGACAACGATCACGTGGTGCTCGGTCACGTCGCCGGCAAGATGCGCCGCTTCAGGATCCGCATCCTCCCCGGGGATCGCGTCCGCTGCGAGCTCTCCCCCTACGACCTCGACCGCGCGCGAATCGTTTACAGGCATCGCTGAGGGCGTGTCCGAGAGCGGGCGGCGCGAGCATGCCGGTCCTCGCCAGACCCGTACGGAGGACTCGGCGACCGTGTCCGGGCGCAGTAGTGAGCTCTCTCTGATCGAAGCGATCACGGCCGAGCTGAGCCAAGGCCGCGGTGCCGAGCGCGGCAAGGGCCGGGTGCTGCGCGGCATCGGCGACGACGCCGCCGTGGTGCGCGCCCGGGCGGTGTGCGTGACCTCGGTGGACGCGATGATCGAGGGGGTTCACTTTCGTCTGGGGGAGAACTGGATGACGCCCGCTCAGGTCGGCTGGCGAGCGCTCGCCGCAGCGCTCTCCGACCTCGCCGCGATGGGAGCCGAGCCGGGGGAGGCTTACCTGGTGCTCGGCCTACCGTCGGGTTTCGGCGAGGATCATGCGCTCAAGCTGGTGCGTGGCGCGCACGATCTTGCGCAAGCGACGGGGACAGTGCTCCTCGGTGGGGACGTCGTTGCGGCGCCCGCGCTCACGGTGTCGGTCACGGTCGTCGGCTGGGCCGACTCTGAGCGGGAGTTGGTGGGCCGCGACGGAGCCCGGGCCGGCGACCTCGTCGGGGTAACCGGCAGCCTCGGCGGCGCCGGCGCCGGTTTGGCGGTGTTGGATGGGCGGGTCGGCGCGACGCCCACCACCACGACCGCGGCAGTACACCCGCACAACCCGGTGTCCCCCACGGCCGTGGCCGCGGTCGTGGCGCGGCTGCGCCGCCCCGTGCCCCGCCTAGTCGAGGGCCGCGCGTTGGCGGCGGCGGGAGCACGAGCCATGATCGACCTCTCCGACGGTCTTGGGGCCGACGCCGGCCACATCGCCCGCGCGAGCGGCGTGCGCGTGGAGATCGACCTCGGTGCGCTCCCTCTGGACGAGGGAGTCCTGGAGATTGCGGGCGAGCTGGGAGTGCCTGCGTGGCAGCTTGCCGCGGGGGCCGGCGAAGATTACGAGCTGTGCGCCTGCGTCGCGCCCGCCGACCGCCAGCGAGCCGAAGCAGCGCTCGCCGCGGCGGGAGGCGCGCAGGTCACGTGGATTGGACGCGTGGTGCAGGCAACCGACGGGGCTGCGCCGGCCACGGATGGAGCCGTTCAAGCTGGAGTGGCGTTGCTGGACCCAGACGGATGCAGCCAGCAACTGGAGGGATTTGAGCACCGCTGGTAAGGGCCGTGGGCTGCCCACAAGCGCTTCGGCGGGGCGATTCGGATCAGCGGAGATCCGAGATACATAGGACTACCCGAATATACCGGCGGTAAAGATATATCCGAGGCGTCCGATACCGGTGCCATGGGTACGTCACTGCTGCCACTTGACTCGGCGCTCAGGCCCGGCGAGCGACGCATGTTGGGCATCGTCACAGCAGTCCTGATTGCCCTCGTCGCGGCGACCGGCGCCCACGCGGTATTCGGGATCGGCGGCAGCTCGGTGGAAGAACCGATCCGCGACTGGCTGACCTCCGCGGTGTACATCCTCGTGGGGGTGATCGTGTGCTGGCGCGCGGTGCGCACCACGGAGTCGCGGAAACCGTGGATGATCTTCGCGTTCGGCATCTCGATCTACGGCCTCGGCAACGTGCTGTGGGCTGCCTGGATCGAACACCTCCCCAACCCGCCGATCCCCTCGATCTGCGACGGGATGTGGCTGACGCTGTACCCGTGCTGCTACATCGGGATCGTGGGCCTCGCCCGCCTGCGCGAGCGGCGCGTGCCGGCCCGGATGTGGCTCGACGGCGTCGTCGCCGGGCTCGGGATCGCGGCGATCGGGGCGGCGATCGTGGTGCGCCCGGTGCTGGCGACGGTGTCGGGGGGGACGGCAGCCGTCATCACCGAGATGGCCTACCCGCTCTGCGACCTGCTGCTCGCGGCGCTGGTGGTAGGGGTGCTTGCGCTGCGCGGCTGGCGGCTGGACCGGATGTGGGCGATGCTGGGTGCCGGCTTCATCGCGCTGGCAGCGGCCGACTGCCTGTACGCGCTGCAGGTGGCGCACGGTGCCTCGGCGCCCAGCGCCCTCACGAACACGACCTACGACATCGGCGTGATGCTGCTCGCGCTCGCGGCGTGGCAGCCGGGGGCGACGATCGAGGCCGACACTGTCCCGAGCACCGCGGTGCTCGGGATCCCGGCCGCGTTCACCGTGAGCGCGCTCGGGCTGCTCGTCTACGACCACTTCAGCCGCCTGGACCCGATCGCGCTGACGCTCGCGATGCTGACGATGCTGGCGGCGTTCGCGCGCATCGCGCTCACGTTCCGCGACGTGCGCGCGCTCGCCGAAACCCGCCGGCAGGCGCTTACTGACGACCTCACCTCGATGCCCAACCGCCGCCACTTCCTGCGGTGCGTGCGCGACGGGATCATCGCCAGCAGGGCGACCGGCGAAAGCGTCGCGTTGCTGATCGTCGACCTCGACCACTTCAAGGAGCTCAACGATACGCTCGGCCACGACGCCGGCGACCAGCTGCTACGCCAGGTGGGCGAGCGGCTGCACGAGGTGCTGCGCGTCAGCGACACCGCCGCCCGCCTCGGGGGAGACGAGTTCGGCGTGCTGCTCTCCGATTCCAGCGACGGCGCGAACGCGGAGTTGGTCGCGGAGAAGATCCTCAAGGCGATCGCCCAGCCCTTCCCGATCAAGAGCGTGGGACTGCGCGTGACCGCGAGTATCGGGATCGCGCTGTTCCCCGAGCACGCCGAGAACGACGAGCAATTAATGCAGCATGCCGACGTAGCGATGTACGAGGCAAAGGCCGCGCAATCGGGGTATGCCTGTTATGCACGTGAGCGCGACAAACACTCGCTCGAGCGCCTCACGCTCGCCGGGGAACTCTCGCATGCGCTTGAAAATGGGGAGATCGAAGCCTACTTCCAGCCCAAGGCGGACGCCGGCACCCGCCGGATCGTGGGCGTGGAGGCGCTCGTACGTTGGCAGCATCCCACGCGCGGGCTGATCTCACCGGCCGAGTTCGTGACGGTCGCCGAGCAGGCGGGCTTGGGACGGGCGCTGACGCGCAGGATGCTCCACCTAGCGCTCACGCAGGCCCGGATCTGGCGCGATGAAGGCTTCGACCTGCACGTCGCCGTGAACACGACGGTGGCCGACCTGCAGGACACGCAGTTCCCGGCGGAGGTCGCCGCAACGCTCGAAGCGCACGGACTCCCCCCGGAGGCGCTCGTGCTGGAGGTCACCGAGAACATGGTGCTCGCCGACCCCGTGCGCGTCGGAGACGTCCTCGCGCAGCTCGGCGAGCTCGGCCTCGGCCTCTCGCTCGATGACTTCGGCACAGGCTTCTCCTCGCTCACCCACCTCAAGTCGCTGCCGGTTGGGGAGGTCAAGATCGACCGCTCATTCGTCGGGCGGATGACCACCGACCCGGTCGACGCGGCGATCGTGCAGGCGACGATCCAGCTCGCACACTCGATCGGCATCCGCGTGGTGGCGGAGGGGATCGAGGACCAGGTGACGTGGAGCTCGCTGGTGGCCAACCGCTGCGAGCTGGTTCAGGGGTACGCGCTCTCGCGACCGCTGCCGGCAATCGACCTCGACACGCTCCTACGCGCTCAGCCGCAGCCCGAAGGAGCGCGGGAGCAGATCGACCCGGCGGGCGGAGGGGGCCAAATCACCGAGCTCGACGCAGCGTCCTTGGTGAACGGGCACGGTGCGCACGACAAGATCGACGGCATGGGTGGGCAGGTCGACCAGATCGACGGCATGAGTGGGCGGGAGCAGCTCGACAGGGTGGACGGTCCGAGCCACAATGGCGCCGCACTGGGTGCGCCCTCGTCAAACGGGCACAGCAGCAATGGGCACAACGGCCGGCCGGCGGGCAGACACCCCTCCGAGGCGCTGCGCGACCTCGCGGAGCTGACGCGGTCGCATCCGATGATGGACGCCGTGATCGAAGAGGTTGACGGGCGTATGATCCGCGTGGGGTCGCAATGGTTGGCGGACTTCGCCTCCTGCAACTACCTCGGCTTCGATCTCGACCGCGAGATCATCGAGGCGGTGCCAGCCTACCTGGAGGCATGGGGCACGCATCCGAGCTGGTCGCGGCTGCTGGGCAGCCCGGTGCTGTACGAGCAGATCGAGGAGCGCCTCACGGCGCTGCTGGGCTGCGCGGACTCGCTGGTGCTGCCGACGATCACCCACATCCACCTCTCGACGATTCCCGCGCTCGTGGGGTCGGGCACGATCTTCCTCGACTCGCGCGCCCACAAGACGATCTACGACGGCGCCCAGATGGCGCGCGCGCACGGCGCCACCGTGGAGCGCTTCCGCTTCGAAGATCCCCAACACCTCGGGGAGCTGCTGCGCGGTGCGCGCGGCGAGCCGCGACTGGTGTGCATGGACGGAGTCAACAGCATGACCGGCAATCCGCCCGACATGCGCGCCTTCGCGCAGGTCGCCCGCGAGCACGGCGCGCTGCTGTACGTCGACGACGCCCACGGCTTCGGCGTGATCGGCGAGCGCGGGCCCGGGGAGCTCTGCCCGTACGGGATGCGCGGCAACAGCATCATCCGCTACCACGGCGAGAGCTACGAGAACACGATCATGGTGGGTGGCTTCTCGAAGGCTTACTCCTCGCTACTCGCGTTCATCGCCTGCCCCACCGAGGTGAAGGAACTGCTGAAGGTCGCGGCGGCGCCCTACCTCTACTCGGGGCCCTCCCCGATCGCCTCGCTGGCCACCACGCTCGCCGGCTTCGACGTCAACGAGCGCCGCGGGGAGGAGCTGCGCGCGCGCGTGTGGAGGCACACCGCCCGCGTGCTGGAGTGCCTCGCACGGCTGGAAGTGCACACCCCTAATAATTCGGGGCTGCCGATCGTCGAGATCCCGCTACGCGATCACCAGCGCATCGGCGAGGTGGGGCAACTGCTGTTCGACCGCGGGGTGTACGTCACGCTCGCGGCCTACCCACTGGTGCCCCGCGAGGAGGTGGGCTTCCGCGTGCAGCTGACGGCAGCCAACACCGACGCTGAAGTCGACACGCTGATCGTGGTGCTGGAGGAGCTCACTCAGCTGGGCGAGCTGCGGCCTGTGGAGCAGGAGAGCGTCCCACCGACCGAGCAGGCGAGCGCGCCGCAACGCGAGCCGGTGGCATGAAAATCTGAGCACGACATGATTGCCCGCTACCGCGCTCTGTTCTCCGCGCCCGGGGTGGGCAGGCTGCTGGTCAGCTCGGTGGTGGGGCGCCTGCCCTCGGGCATGTTCTCGCTGGCGATCCTGCTGTTCGTCCATGGGACGACCGGTTCGTTTCTGGCGGCCGGCCTCGCGGTGGGAGCGTTCTCGCTGGCGGGCGCCTTGATCGGCCCGCTGCTGGGGGCGCAGGTCGATCGCCACGGGCAGACGCGGGTGCTGCTGGGCGCAGCCCTCGCCCAGGCGGGGCTGCTGGTGGCGCTGGTGTTCGTCACCCAGACGGACGCGCCGGTGGCGGCGATCGTCGCACTGGCGGCGTTGGCGGGCGGGGCACTGCCGCCGATCGGGGGCTGCGTGCGCGCGCTGTGGTCGGAGGTCGCCCACGGCGAGGAGCTCGAGACCGCCTACGCCCTAGACGCGACCACCCAGGAGACGATCTGGACGCTCGGCCCACTGCTGGTGGGGCTGACGGCGGGGTTCGTCTCACCCGCCGCGGCGGTGCTGCTGTGCGCCGCGCTGACGGTTGTTGGGGCGTTCTACTTCGCGACCTCCACACTCTCTCGCGGCTGGCGCGCGGATCGACGGGAGCGTACGCGAGGGAGCGCACTGGGCTCCAGCCCCAACCTGCGCATGCTGCTCTACACGGTCGTGCTCGCTGGCGTGGTGATCGGAGCAGTCGAGGTGGGTCTGCCCGCGGTGGCGGTGCAGCAGGGCGCGCGCTGGTCCTCGGGCCCGCTGCTCGCCCTGTTCAGCCTCGGCAGCATGGCCGGCGGCCTGATCTACTCCGCCAGAAGCTGGGCGCTCGAGATCGCTCGGCGCTACAGCGTGATCCTGATGGCGATGGCGATCGCGGTGGCGCCGCTGATCGCGGTGCACGCGCTCGCCCCCGTGTTCGCCCTCAGCGTGCTCGCGGGGCTCTGCCTGGCGCCAATGATCTCATGCCAATTCTCGCTCGTCGGCGCACTCGCGCCGGAGGGCACCGTCACGGAGGCATTCACCTGGCATCGCGCCGCCACGGTCGCCGGCATGGCCGGGGGGTCGGCGTTGGGGGGGTCGCTGATCGACGCCCGCGGCCCCGGTGGCGCATTCGCGCTGGGCTGCATCGGGGTGGCGGCAGCAGCGGCACTGACGGTGCTCGGACGCCACCGCATCCAACCCGCCGCCGCACCCAGCATGACCGCGGAGGCGTCAGTCGCGCCCGCGACCCCCACCGAGCTGAGCCCAGAGCAGTTGGGGGCGCTCACTGGGGCCACCGAGTCAGCCACTCCGATCGCACCGGCGGTGGAGTCGCTGGCGCTGGTCGCAGCCACCGAGGGACTGGCCCTGCCCGCGGCAACCGAGGGGCTGGCCCTGCCCGCGATGGCCGAAGGACCGGTGCCGTTCAAGCTCGCGGCCGAGGCGGTGGCGCTGGCCGCAAAGGCGGTGGCGCTGGCAGGGGAGGGGTCGCTCGTTTTGGGGGTGGAACAGCCGGCGCCCTTCAAGCTTGCAGCCGAGGCAGTGGCGCTTGCAGCAGAGGCGGTGGCGCAGAGCGCCGTCTGAGATGGCGGGGCGCCAGCGCCGCCCCCACCGGTGTGGTCTTGGTGAGGCGCGCATACACCAGCAGCCGTTCGGCGGCGCTGAACAGAGGCGTGCAGGCGGAGAGCACGAGGCGGCTGTAGCCGGCGTGGCGAATCGCGGCGTACACGTCAGAGGGGAGCACGCTGCGGTGCCCGATCACGGTGTAGACGAAGTGCGCGTAGGGCATGTCCACCACGATCCGATCTCCGCGGCGCAGCTCGTCGATGTGGCGGAAGGGCGCGAGGAAGGTGGTGCGGTGGCCGGCGATCGCAGTCGTGCCTCCCAGGCCGGGGAAGCGGGTGCCCGGGTAGACGCTCTGCGTGTAGATCCCCGGTCCCTGCTCCAGTTCTTCGGTGCCGGTGCCGTACACCAGCACGAAGTCGGAGCCGATGCGCGGGATGCGGATGCTGCCCACCGCGCTGCCAAGCGCCGCGTGACGCGCGAGCTCACTCGCCAGGAAGGCGACGCGCCGGCGCTCGTCGGCGAGCTCCAGCAGGCGCGCGTCCTCCCGCGCGGTGGGCTTGGCGTGTTCGAGCGTACGCAGCGTGCCGCGCAGGTGGTCTTGCTGCAATTTTGCATACAACGCCGAGAACGGCTCCTGCCACACCAGCGTGACGCCCACATCGAGCAGCGCCAGCACCCCTAGGACGATCAGCATGCTCGAGAGCGCCCGCAGCGCGCGGCGCCCACGCGCAGGGCCCCGGCGATCATGTGCGGGGGGGTTGGTGGTGAAGAGGATCTCGGACACGATGCCGGCTGCTGCTCCTGTGACGCGAGGCCTACCGTCGCAGCGCGGACTCCGTCCCGCCCAGCGACCCGGGCCCAGCATAGGACAGCGGCCCGCGGATCTTGATCGGCTCACGATCGTCGGGCCACTCCTGCGGCTCGCCGAAGTCGTCCTCGCCGACCTCGCTCGGGGCAAGCGCGACCAACAGCGCCGCCGCAAGACAGCCGCAGGCGATACTCCACAGCACCGCACCGGCGAGCCCAATGCGCCCGCCGGCGAACAGCAGCAGGGCGGTGTGCGCCACACCTCCGAGCCCCAGGCCGAGCTGGTGAGCGTAGAAGGCCACCAGCAGCGCGAGCGGCACCACGCCGAGTGCCACCAACGCAAGCGCTTGGGCGCGGCCCCCGCCTACGCCGCGCCCGCCCGCGCCCCACACGGCGGGTGGCGCCGCGAGCACCAGCCACAGGTTCAAGGCCGGCAAGAGCAGCAGCGCGGTGAGCGGATCGAAGGCCCACACCACCACCGTCAGGCCACCCAGCACGAGCAGCATCCCGAGCGCCGCGGCGTCGGTGCGCGGGCGCACTGGCAGTGCCAGCCGGCGCATCAGCGCCGGCCACGCCAGCCAGGCGAGCACCAGCACGAGCGCGCTCGCCAGCACCGCCTCCAACGCGTGGCCATCGAACGGCAGCGCCGCTTCGGAGACGGACGGGCGCGGTGCGGCGATCGCGCCGAGCGAGCCCAGCAGCATCGCGAACACGGCGCAGATCAGAAACGGAAGCGCGCACGCCAGCGCCCACACCACCCAGCGCCCAACCGGCACCCGCCGCCGGCGCAGGCGAGCGAGGCCGTCCCCCAGCACCGCCAGCGCGGGCGCCAGCAGCGCCGCCACCAGCAGGCGCAGCGCCCACGCAGGAATCGCCTTTTGCTGGATCGGCAGCCCCGTTTCGAGGGCCCCATTCGCTTCGCCGCCGCCGATTTCCGGCCCCCCGTCCAACGCGTACACGGCGGAGAGCGCCCCGCGCCCAAGCGCTTCCAGCCGAGCCGCGCTCACCGGTTCGCCGGCCGGGGGCGGCAGTTCGCCACCGACTCCCACCAGCACCGCGGGCAGACCGCGGGCCCCGAGCGGGCCCTGTTCGCCGCCGGTGAGCGGGAAGGCAAGATGCGCGAGCTGGGTGAGCGTCCCCGGGACGCTGGTCGTGCCCCCCGCCTGCTGGGCCACTGCCGCCATCACGGTGCTCTGCAGCAGCGCCGGCGCCGAGCCGGCGGAGGCCGAGAACGACGCCACCAGCGGTCCGGACGTGCGCGTGCCGGCGAGATCGCCGAGCACCAGCGCGGCGTCGATCGGCCTGCCCGACCCCCCTCCACCTGTCTGCCGTTCGCCGCTGGTTACTTCGCCGGATCCCCCCGTGCCCGCTCCTGCACCTCCTCCTGCACCCGCCGCGCCCACCAATTCGCCGGCGTGCGCGGCGAAGTCGGCGGCGCCAGCGTTGCCCCCGGAGCCGCCGCTGGTCGAGACCAGCACGATCGTGCGTTGGGTCACACTGGCGGCAAGCACGCGTGCGAGTTCGAGCAGCGCCGCGGTGGCGGACAGTTCCGCCACCGCGCCCCTTCCGGCGGCGTCGCGGTGGGCGAGAATCACGATCGGGGCCCCGCCGGTGGTGCCCGGCCGCTGCGCGATCACCGTGGTGAGGGTGCGCTCCCCTTCGATCGTCTGGGCACGCACGCCGCGCGTACTAACGGCGAAGCCGCCCTTGGCGGCGTTCCCCAACCCGCGCAGCGTCTGCGCCACGTAGGCGGCGAGCTCCCGATCGCCCGTGTTGCCGGGGCGGCGTTCCGGAAACTCCTTGGCGAGGGCTTCGAGCGTGGCGAAAGCGCGCGCGCCTTCGAAGGCGTCGGGAGCGAGGCTGGAGCTCAGCGGCGCGGTGCGCCCGGTGAGCGAAAACCCCGCGATCACCAGCGCGAACAGCAGCGGGAGAAAGGCTGCGCGGTAGATGCGTCCGTTGAGCACGCTGGCGAAACCATAACGCCCGCCACCCCCCTCAGGTAGGTGCCGCGAACACTACCCGGCGCAGCCGAAGGCGGAGCCCATCCAAAATATCCACATCCGCCCGGCGACCAGGGTCGCCTGGAACCCCACACTCACGCCGCTCCCGCAACCAGGGCGCCTGGAGTATCGGTATCGTGCGCGCGTGCTCCAGCCCGTCGCCGTCGGAACGAAGACGCTCGCCGATTACACCCACATCTGCGGGCGCGACCTGATCGATGAGATTCGCGAGCTGGCGGAGCCGCTGAAGGGCAGCCGCGTGGTGCACGTCTCCGCGACGGCGTTTGGTGGGGGTGTATCGGAGATCCTGTACACGCTGGTGCCACTGATGCGCGACGTGGGGCTGGAGTGCGAGTGGCAGGTGATCTACGGGCGCGAGGAATTCTTCAACGCGACCAAGTTGATGCACAACGCCCTGCAGGGAGCCCCTGAGGACCTCGATGAGGAGCAGTGGGAGACTTGGAGGCGCTACAACGAGATGAACGCGCGCGAGCTGTCGGGCGGGTGGGATGTGTGCCTCGTGCACGACCCCCAGCCGGCGGCGCTGCAGCAGCTGGCGCCCGGCAAGGCGAAGGGGTGGGTGTGGCGCTGCCACATCGACCTCTCCACCCCCAACCCGGAGACGATCGCGCACCTGCTGCCCTACATCGAGGACTATCCCGAGTCGCTGTTCCACATGCGCGAGTACGTGCCGCCGGGGATGAACGGCCACGTCAACATCGTGCCGCCGGCGATCGACCCGCTCACCCCGAAGAACATGGGGCTGTCCCCGGAAGACGCCGCGTATGTGTGCGGCCAGTTCGGGATCGACGTGGACCGGCCGCTGGTGTGCCAGGTGTCGCGCTTCGACCCTTGGAAGGACCCGTTAGGGGTGATCGACGCCTACCGCATGGTGAAGGAGCGGATGCCCGCGGTGCAACTCGCGCTGGTAGGGTCGATGGCAAGCGACGACCCCGAGGGCTGGGACTTCTTCAACGCCACGATCGCCCACGCCGACGGCGACCCCGACATACACATCCTCAACAACTTCAACAACGTCGGTGCGATCGAGGTCAACGCGTTCCAGTCGCACTCCGATGTGCTGATCCAAAAGTCCACGCGGGAGGGCTTCGGGCTCACCGTCTCGGAGGCGATCTGGAAGGCGCGCCCATTCATCGGCGGCAACGTCGGCGGGATCCCGCTGCAGGTCGAGGACGGCGTCACCGGCTTCCTCGTCTCGAGCACCGAGGAGTGCGCCGAGCGCGCCTACGAGATCCTCGAGGACCCCGCGCTGGGCAAGTCGCTGGGCAAACGCGGCAAGGAGCACGTGCGTGCCAATTTCCTCACCCCGCGCTACCTTCGGGACTACTTGAAGATCTTTAGCGAGCTGCGAGAGTCATGAGCCGGCCACCCCAGGGTGGGCGGGCTCCAATCCCAGCGGGCGGGCTCCAGTCCTGGTGTCCTCAACGCCGGGATCGATACCCGGAGGGACACGAACGATGAGCGAGACACCGGCACAGCGATCCCCGCTGGTGCTGGTGAGCAACCGAGGGCCGGTGACCTTCCAGGCGGGCGGCGAGGTGCAGCGCGGCTCGGGCGGCCTGGTGACGGCGCTGACCGGGCTGGCGTCGCACCGCGAGGCGGTGTGGATCGCATCGGCGATGAGCGAGCAGGATCTGGAGGTCTCGCGCGGCCACGGTGGCCGCGCGTTCCCGGTGCGCTCGCCCGCGGGCGAAGAGTTCCAGGTGCGACTCGTGGCGAGCGATCCCGAGGCATACGACCGCTTCTACAACGTGTTCGCCAACCCGATGCTGTGGTTCATCCAGCACTACCTGTGGGATTTGTCCAACGCCCCGGACATCCGCCGCCACGAGATCGAGGCGTTCGAGTTCGGCTACAACGTCGTCAACGAGGACCTCGCGCGCGCCGTGGTGGAGGAGCTCGAGGGGACGCGCGAGCCAGTGGTGATGGTGCACGACTACCACCTCTACACGCTCCCCGACCTCGTACGCAGGGCGCGCCCGGACGTGTTCCTGCACCACTTCATCCACATCCCCTGGACGCAGTCGGACGCGTGGCGGGTGCTGCCCTCGCGGATCCGCGAGGAGATCTTTGCGGGCCTCTTGGCGAACGACATCATCGGCTTCCACACGCGCTCCTACCGGCGCAACTTCCTGCAGTGCTGCGCGGATCTGATGGATCTCGAGGTGGACTTCGAGCGCGGTACGGTGCACTACGGCGAGCGGGAGGTGTGGGTGAGGGCCTACCCGCTGCCGATCGACCACCGCGCGACCAGACGCATCGCCGCGGGTGCGCGCGTGCAGGCGCTCGAGCGGGAGCTGCTGGCGCGTCGCCGGGACTTCCTGATCCTGCGCGTCGACCGTGCCGACCTGTCGAAGAACGTGCTGCGCGGCTTCTCGGCGTTCGACCTGTTCCTCGAGCAGCACCCCGAATTCTCCGAGCGCATCACGTTCGTGGCGCAGCTGATGCCCTCGCGCACGGACGTACCCCAGTACGCCGAGTACCTGGAGCGGATCGAGGCGCTGGTGGCGGTCGTCAACCACCGTCATGGCACGCCCGACTGGATGCCGATCCAGCTGAAGCTACGCGACGACCTGGAGGAGGCGATGGCGGCGTACAAGCACTACGACGTGCTGCTGGTCAACGCGATGTTCGACGGGATGAACCTGGTCGCCAAGGAGGGTCCGCTGGTCAACGAGCGCGAGGGCGTGTCGATCCTCTCCGAGAACACCGGCGCACACGAGGAGCTGGGGGAGTACGCGTTGTCGGTCAACCCGTTCGACATCCAGGAGCTGGCGGATTCGATCTTCGCGGCGCTCACGATGCCGGGAGCCGAGCGTCACCGCCGCGCGCAGGGGCTGGCGGAGATCGTCACCTCGCGTGATCCCGGCGACTGGATCGACGAGCAGTTGGCGGACATCCGCGCGAAGGGACTGTCGCGGTAGCCCCTGTTATCATCCGCGCCCGTTCGCATGACGCTGCCCGCACCCACATACGACCTAGTGCTGCTGCTCGACGCTGAGGCGGAGGAGCCGGCCCGCGCGAAGATCCTCGCGGACGCCCGTGAGGCAATCGCGGCGCAGGGCGAGCTGCTGCGCGACGACGAGTGGGGGGACCGGGCGCTGACCTACCCGATCGCCCATAAAACAACGGCGAAGTATCACCTGTTGCAGTTCCACGCCGGCGCGCCGGAGCTGCTGAGCGGCCTCGACCGCACCCTGCGGATCGCCGACGAGGTGGTGCGCTTCCGAATCGTCAAGCTGAAGCCGGGCACCCCAGACGCGCCGGACATGAGCGCCCCAGGCGCTAGTGCGGTGGTTGCACCCGCCCCAGGCGCTAGTGCAGTGGTTGCACCCGCCCCAGGCGCTAGTGCAGTGGTTGCACCCGCCCCAGGCGCAAGCGCAGTGGTTGCGCCCGCCCCAGGCGCAAGCGCAGTGGTTGCACCCGCCGCGCCCACGCCCGAGCCGGTTGTCGCAGCTGAGCCTGGCTAGACTCCAACACGTGAACCGGCTGGAGAGCAGCGATCAGTCGATGGGTCGCTCGGACGTGCTGAGAGCGTCCCCGCCGATGTTCGAGTCGCGCCTGCTGGACTTCTTCTCGCGCGTGCACCCCGCGGTGCCGCCGCTGCTGTTCGTGCCGGTGATCGCTGTGATGGTGGCTTGGAGCCTCGCGCAGCTGAGCGTGGCGGCGACGGTCGGCCTCGCGGTGGCCGGATACGCCCTGTGGACGCTGTTCGAGTACTGGCTGCACCGGCTGGTGTTCCACTTCGAGCCCGACCATGGCATCGGCGCGCGCCTGCACTGGATCATCCACGGCATCCACCACGAGCACCCCAACGACCCGATGCGCCTGGTGATGCCGCCGGCTGTGAGCGTGCCACTGGCGGCGATCGTGTTCGGCGTGCTGTATCTGATCTTCGGCGAACGCTACGCCCCCGGGCTGGCGGTCGGCTTCTTCATGGGGTATGTGGTGTACGACATGCTGCATTACTACCTGCACCACTTCGCCCCCAGGGGACGCGTGGGGCGGATGCTGCGCGAGCGCCACATGCGCCACCACTTCCAGGACGACACGCGCGGCTTCGGGATCAGCGCGCCGTACTGGGACGAGGTGTTTCGCACCTCGCCGCGCAGCCGCCGGGACTCCGAGTAAAAACCTTGCAACGAGCGGGATCGGCAGCGGGCCGGCAGAAATCCCGCCCGCGGGCACCTCTACACTCGGGGACCGCATCGGGAGATACGACAGGCCCCGCGATTGAGGGGTATGAAACAGCCGAAAGGAAGATGAGCCGTGGCCGCAACCAACATCAACCGGGTCGTAATGACCGGCAACCTGACCAAAGACCCCGAGCTGCGCTCGCTGCCCAGCGGCACATCCGTGTGCGAGCTGCGGATCGCGTGCAACACCCGCCGCAAGGACCAGGCAAGCGGGGAGTGGGCGGACAAGCCCAACTACTTCAACGTGAAGGTGTGGGGCGCGCAGGGCGAGAACGCCGCGCGTTTCCTCTCCAAGGGTCGCCCGGTGGCGATCGACGGACGCCTGGACTGGCGCGAGTGGGAGGCACAGGATGGGACAAAGCGCCAGGCAATCGACATCATTGCCGACTCGGTGCAGTTCCTGGGTTCGCGCGATGACTCCTCCGGAGGGGGAGGCTTCACGGGGAATGGGGCCCAACCCACCCAGGCCTCACATGGTGGCGATGTCCCAGTCAACGAAGGGGATTTCCAGGCCGCTCCGGTCGGGGCGGCGGCCGCCGAGGACGATATTCCGTTCTAGAGGGCGGCAAGCCGGAGCCTATGATTCGGTCAATAGGCAACACAGTCGGCCGACCCCAGCCTCCGGGCTGTGCCCCCCCAGCCAGCCGGGCCCTCTATGATTCCAATCAGAGCCCGTAACCAAAGAGACCAGAGAGCGTGAGGTAGAGACCAGTGGCAAAGGCACGGGGCCGCGATAAGCCGGCCCGTAGAAGAGAGAAGCGAGGCGGGCCCGGCGGCGGCCGGCGCAAGCCGTGCCAGCACTGCCGCGACAAGATCGAGCAGGTCGACTACAAGGACGTGGCGACCCTGCGTCGCTTCGTCTCCGAGAAGGGCAAGATCCGCTCGCGGCGGATCACCGGCGCCTGCCGCCGCCATCAGGCACAGGTGGCGCGTGCGGTCAAGCGCGCTCGTGAGCTGGCGCTGCTGCCTTACGTGAACGAGGGCGGCCGCGACGACAGCCCGCGCCGCGAGCGCGGCGACCGCGACCGGGGACGCTGACACCACCGATGCCGGAGGCGATCCTCCTCAAGGACGTCGAGACGCTCGGCGAGCAGGGCAAGGTGGTGGAGGTGTCCAAGGGGTACCTGCGCAACTTCCTGATCCCTCGAAAGCTGGCCCAGCCGGCCACCAAAGGCGCGGTCGAGGCCGTCCGCCGCCGCCAGGAAGCCGAAGAGCGGGCGGAGCGCGAATTCACCGAACGGGCGCAGACCAACGCGGGCCTGTTGAACAAGACCGTGCTGACGATCCCCCAGCAGGCGGGCGCGGACGGGCGTCTGTTTGGGTCGGTCTCCGCCCAGGACATTGCCGACGCGATCCGCGAGGCGAGAGGCCTCAAACTCGACCGCCACAACGTGCACCTCCCCGAGCCGATCAAGAACGTCGGCACCTACATGGTCGTGGTGGACGTCGTCGACGATGTGACGGCGACCGTCAAGACTATGGTCGTCCCCAAGAAGTAGCGGGAGGGGGCTCCGGGGGAGGGCCTGCCCTCCCCCGGCCTATGCATGGTCGTCCCCAAGCAGTGAGGGGAGGGGGTCTGAAGGGCCCACCCTCCCGGGCCTAACGCCCTCCCCCGGCCTATGCATGGTCGTCCCCAAGCAGTAATACCTCAGACGACCGTCCGCCGCCGTGCAAGCATCCTTTGGTGCAGGAGTTTTCCCCCGGAGATAGCGGGTTGTCAGCTGCGGCACGGTGCAGAGGCGGACTAGAGTCGCTGTGGCAATGAGCGCCGTCGCCGCCACCAACGGCGCGGGCACCTCCACGGTGGCCGTCGCCCCGCCGCACAATCTCGAGGCCGAGCAATCGGTGCTCGGCGCGATCCTGCTCTCCGACCACTCGATGTATGCCCTCGTGATCGAGGAGGGGCTGCGTCCGGATGACTTCTACCGCGATCGCCACCGCTCGATCTACGAGGCGATGCTCGCGCTCTACGAGGAAAGCGAGCCGGTCGATGTGCTGACGGTCGTCGATCGCCTGCGCCAGACAGGCAAGCTCGACGAGGTCGGGGGCATCGCCGCGGTGGACGAGCTCACCGGCGTGGTGCCGGCCGCGGGCCACGCCCGCCGCTATGCGCAGATCGTGCGCGAGAACGCGCTGCTACGCCGCCTGCTGGCGAGCGCGTATGAGATCCAGGCGAGCGTGCTGGACCACCACGCTCCTCCACGGGAGCTGGTGGAGCAGGCCGAGAAGGCGATGCTGGAGGTCGCACGCGACGATCGCAAGCAGGACTTCCGCACGATCGAGGACGTGCTGCACGAGGAGCTCGACAAGCTGCACAGGCTCTCGATCGAGGGCACCTCGCTGACCGGCACCCCGTCCGGGTTCAAGGACCTCGACGAGATCACAGGGGGCTTCCAGCGGGGGAATCTGATCATCATCGCGGCGCGCCCGGCGATGGGCAAGAGCGCGCTGGTATGCAACATCGCCGAGAACGCCGCGGTCGAGCACAAGCGCCCGGTGGCGCTGTTCTCGCTGGAGATGGCGGAGGCCGAGCTGGCCCAGCGCTTCGTCGCCTCCCAGGCGCGGATCAAGGGCGAGGAGCTGCGCAAGGGCCGCGTCTCCGAGCAGCGCTGGCCGAAGATCCTTACCGCCTCCCAGCGCCTGGCGGCAGCGCCGCTGTGGGTGGACGACTCCAGCGACGTGGGCCTCTTGGAGATCCGCGCCAAGGCGCGGCGCCTGCACTCCCAATGCGAGGGGGGGTTGGGGCTGATCATCATCGACTACCTGCAGTTGATGCGCACCGACAGCCGCTACGACAGCCGCGTCACCGCGGTGGGCGAGCTGAGCCGCGGCCTGAAGATTCTCGCGCGCGAGCTGGGGGTGCCGGTGATCGCGCTCTCGCAGCTGAGCCGCGCGGTCGAGACGCGCCCGGACAAGAAACCGCAGCTCTCCGACCTGCGCGAGAGCGGGAACCTCGAGCAGGACTCCGACCTCGTGATGTTCATCTACCGCGACGAGTACTACGACGAAGACTCCGAACGCCCCGGCGAGGCGGATCTGCTGATCGCCAAGCATCGCAATGGCGCCGTCGGGAAAGTCACGCTGACCTTCCACAAGGAGTACCCGAAGTTCATGAACTACGCCGGCGAGCGCTACTCGCAGTAGACGTTGCGGCGCAAAATCTAAGCGCCCGATAAGCTGTTCGAATCGCTAGATACCTCTCCATTGCTCGCTCCGATTCCACGCAAGCGTGGAATCGCGGCGGACCGGCCCTGCCGGAGCACCCTGGGGACCTCATCAGCCAACCGTGGGAGGACAGGCAGTGATTATCGCCAGCAGCAGTTACCCGTTCCTCGAAGTGTTCTGGACGATGCTGATCTTCTTTGCATTCGTGATCTGGATCTGGATCTTGATCGGGGTGTTCGCCGATCTCTTCCGCCGCCACGACACCTCGGGATTCGCCAAGGTGCTGTGGATAATTTTCATCATCGTGGTGCCCTACTTCGGGGTGTTCGTCTACCTGATCGTCGAGCACCGCGGCATGACCGAACGTGCGGTCAAACAGCAGCAGGACGCCCAGCAGGAATTCGACAAGTACGTTCAGTCCGCGGCCGCCAAGGGCGACCCGACTGAGCAGATCGCCAAGGGCAAGCAGCTGCTCGACAGCGGCGCGATCACCCAGGCCGAGTTCGACGCGCTCAAGCAGAAGGCGCTCGCCTAGATCCCCAACGTCGTCCGTGTAGGGGCCGGTCCCGTGGGGATCGGCCCCTACACTCCATGCGGCATGCCTGGCATAGTCATAGTCGGCGCCCAGTGGGGCGATGAGGGGAAGGGCAAGATCGTCGATCTGCTCGCCGAGCACGGCGACGCGGTGGTGCGCTTCCAGGGCGGCAACAACGCCGGGCACACGATCGTGCGCGACGGCGAGGAGTGGAAGCTGCACCTGATCCCCTCCGGCATCCTCTACCCCGGCAAGCGCTGCGTGATCGGCAATGGGGTGGTGATCGACCCGAAGGTGCTGATCGAGGAGCTCGACGCCCTGCGCGCACGGCGCATCGACGTCAGCGGCCTGCGTATCTCCGCTAACGCGCACCTGATCATGCCCTACCACTTGCTGTTGGACTCCGCCGGCGAGGCGAAGCTAGGGCGCCTACAGATCGGCACCACCCGCAGGGGGATCGGCCCCTGCTACGCCGACAAGGCGGCGCGCCTGGGGATTCGCGTACAGGACCTACTCGACGAGAAGATCCTCAAGAAGAAGATCGTGGCGGCGATGGAGCCCAAGCGTCTGTCGCTGCGCCCATTCGAGAAGGACCCCACGCTCGACCTGCGCACGATGACCGAGGAGTACCTCACCTACGGGCACCGTCTCGAGCAGCACATCGCCGACACCGCGAAGCTGATGTGGGAGCTGCTGGACAGCGGCAAGCGCGTGATCTTCGAGGGCGCGCAGGCGACGATGCTCGACATCGACCACGGCACCTACCCCTTCGTGACCTCCTCCAACCCGGTTGCGGGCGCAGCCTGCATCGGTGCGGGCGTGGGCCCGAAAGACATCGACGAGATCTGGGGGATCGCCAAGGCATATGCCACGCGCGTGGGGGCGGGGCCGTTCCCCACAGAGCTGGAAGACGAGATGGGCGACTACCTGCGCACGCGCGGTGGGGAGTTCGGCACGACCACTGGCCGCCCGCGGCGCACCGGCTGGCTGGACCTCGTGGCGCTGCGCTACGCGACCCGCCTGAACTCGCTCTCGGCGCTGGCGATCACCAAGCTCGACGTGCTCTCGGGCCTCGATCGGATCAAGGTGTGCACGAGCTATCGTGGCGCCGAGGGGGCCGAGTTCGACAGCTTCCCCTACCACCAGACCGTGCTGCACCACACGACCGCCGCATACACCGAGCTGGGTGGCTGGAGCGAGGAGATCGGGGAGTGCACAAGCTTCTCGGAGCTGCCCACGGCGGCGCAGGAGTACATGCGCTTCATCGGCGAGCACGTCGGGGCGCCGGTGGCGCTGGTTGGGGTCGGCCCGGGCCGTGATCAGGTCGTGTGGACCGAGGTCGGTCGCCAGACGCTTGCGGCTCGTAACGGCAACACGCCGGATTAGCTCGCAAACTGACCCACTACCGGTGGTTGGATGCTTCGTTTCGGACCCCAAACCCTTCATTTTGTGAAGTGGTAGGGGCCTGAAGTGGTAGGGGCCGTTTGAAAATCATCTCCACCTTTCCTCGATTTTCCCTCAGTCCCAACCAGCCCGACCAGCGTGTCGACGACCTGCGGGTCGAACTGGGTGCCGGCGCAGCGCCTGAGCTCGGCGACCGCGTCGTCGAGGCTCATCGCCCTGCGATATGAGCGGGTTGTGGTCATCGCGTTGAAGGCGTCGCAGGCGGAGACGATGCGGGCCTCGAGCGGAATCGCGGTGGCCCGCAGCCGGTCGGGGTAGCCCGCGCCATCCCAGCGCTCGTGCGAGGAGCGCACGATCTCGCCGACCTCGCGCATGAAGCCGCCGACGCGCTCGAGCATCCGCTGGCCCTCGATCGTGTGGGTCTTGATGATCTCCCACTCCTCGGGGTCGAGCTTGCCGGGCTTGTTGACGATCTCCTTGGGCACCGCGATCTTGCCGACGTCGTGCAGGAGGGCGCCGAACTCGACGTTGCGAGCCCGTTGGGCGTCCAGCCCCAACGCCGCCGCCACTTCGAGCGCGAGGCGCACCACGCCGCGGCAGTGCTCGCCGGTGTAGGCATCGTCGGCCTCGACCACGTCGCCCAGCACGAGCGCGGTACCGCGATAGGCGTCGCCCAGCTCGATCAGCTGCTCCAGGCGGGCGCGGCGTTCCCTGGAGAAGATCCGCAGGATCGCAAACAGCGGCGCAATCAGCAGCACCGCCCAGCGCTGATGTGCTCCGGCGATCGCGACTAGCAGCCCGAGCGGGGCGAGTGCGGCGTCGATCAGGTAGACCTCGCGCACCTCCCCGAGCAGCTCGCGGACGCCGATGCCGCCGCATAGGCGCTCGCGCACGACGTTGGCGGTGAAGTCGCAGGTGAACTGCGCGGCGAGCGCGAGCAGCAGGATGGCGAGCGATCGAGGATCTGCCAGATCGGTGGGGTTGGTGTCGTGCGCGAGCAGCAGGACGAGCGCGGGACCGAAGGAGAACCAGCTGTTGGCGGGCACCGTCAGCAGCCGGCTCGGCGCAACGCGACCGCGCAGCACCCCCGGTGTCATCCCGAGCGCCAGCGAGAGCGCCACCAGCAGCGGCACGAACGGGAGGGGCACCGCGAACAGCAGCGGCACGAACACGGCCTGCGTGGGGACCGTGAAGCCCGAACCGACATCGATCCTGATGCGTCCCGCCACAGCCAGGCCAACCACGTACAGAGCAGCCACCGTCATCGAGTAATGAGACCCCCACCCGACCCCTCCCCACCCCAGCCCGCCCGACTCGCCCGCGGTCGCCGCCAGCATCAGCGCGGCGCAGGCGAAACCGCCACCGACGATCAGTTCACCACGCCGCTCGGCCACATCCATCCGCTGGCCCTGGCGCAAGAACGACGTCCGCGCGCGTTCGGACTCGATGATGGCGTATGCCGACATGGATTACATACCCCTGCGCGCTTATATATCGCCCGGCGATCCATGCCCCTTGAGCGAGACGGCGATGCGGCCACTGCAGGCGACGCCGTTTGATTCCAGCGAACGGAACGACGCTCGTTGAACCGGGGTGGATCCTAATTGTTGGGCCAACCCAGCGCTGGGTTTCATACATGCGTCCAAGCCCTCCCAAACAGGGCCGCCTGTGCTTCATGCTGGCCGCAGCTTCAAGCGCTCACAACACACACATACATACTGAAAAAGGCAAACTCGTCGCGAGACGGGGACGCAAAGCAAGAGGTCTCCCTCTTTTAGATTGGGGAGATGGCTCGGCCGCCGGTAGAACCACGGAGGTCCTTGTGTTCTCATTTTCATCTTTTTTCAGTCGCCGCCCGCTCCCAGCCCTGGGGAGTGTCGCCCTTTCCGCGGCGGTCCTCGGCCTCTTGTCGCTGCTACCGGTCGCCTCGGCGCAGGCGGCTCTGGTGAGTACAGGAGCTTGCAACGAAGCGGCGCTCAGTCAGCCGTTCGCCCGGTGGGGTGATACCAATTCCTACGAGCTGGTGCCACAGGGCAACTTCGAGGGCTCGCTGTCACAGTGGACCCTCAGCGGCAAGGCCGCACGGGCTCCCGAAAGCGAGCCCTACGGGGTCACCGGCGAAGCCGGTCACTACTCGCTCGCGCTACCGGCGGGCGCCTCGGCGCAGTCGCCGTACACCTGCGTGAACGCGAGCTACCCCTCCTTCCGGTTCTTCGCGCGCAACGGTAGCCTGCTCTCGACGGTGCTCGTCCAGGTCGTCTACAAAACTGCGCTCGGTCCCGTCGCCCTCCCGTTGGGGGCCGTGGCATTGAGCAGCAGCTGGCAGCCGACCCTGCCGATGCTCACCGGCTCGGTCGTGGGCGGCCTGCTCTCCGGTGGCACCGCCCAGGTGGCGCTGCGCTTCACAGCGCTCACCGGAGAATCGCGGATCGACGACATCTACATCGATCCCCGTATGCGCTGAGCTTGGGCCGAGCTGGGGACCGGGCGGACGGCCGCCCGGTGCGAGGCGAGAGGCGCGACCGGTCGGGGGCCGGTCGCGCCTCCTATCTTGCGCGCGCGAAGATTACGGGGTGGGATCCACGCTAGATTCCGATCCGCCGATGCCCGCGCCTGGCAGGCTCCGCTTCAAGGATCGCCACGACGCCGGCCGGCGCCTGGCGGCGCTACTGGAGCAGGCTCGCCGCGAGCACCCGATCGTGGTTGGCATTCCCCGTGGCGGGGTGCCGGTCGCCGCCGAGGTGGCGCGTGCATTGGAAGCGCCGCTGGACGTCGCGGTCGTGCGCAAGATCGGCGCGCCGCAGAACCCCGAGTACGCGATCGGGGCGCTGGCGGAGGGAGGCGTGCACGTGCTCAGCGAGCTGGCAATGCACGCGCTCAGGCTCACCGAGGACGAGCGCGAGGCGTTGATCGCACGGGTCGGGGGCGAACTGGAGCAGCGTCTGCGCCAGTACCGCGGCGACCGCGCGCCGATCGAGCTCACCGGCCGTACGGTGATTCTTGTCGATGACGGCCTCGCGACGGGCCGCTCGGCGCTCGCGGCGGTGCGCTCGCTGCGCCGGCGGGGCGCCGCGCGGGTGATCCTCGCGGTGCCGGTGGCGGCGCGCCAGTCGGCGCAGTCGCTCAGCGACGAGGCCGACGAGGTCGTATGCGTGGAGATGCCCTCCGATCTCTGGGCTGTGGGCTACTGGTATGAGGACTTCAGCCCGACCACTGAGGTGGAGGTCGCCGCGCTGCTCGCCGCGGGCTTGCCCCGGGAGACATGAAATGAGGACTGTATGGAGGTGGTCGGCGCGGTTGCTGAGCCTGGCGTTTCATCTCCATCCCCTTCATCCCGATCATCAACCGGATCCCGCACTGGATCCCAATCTACAAGCTGATCTGACGCGTAGCTCGCCTACCGCCGCGCCGTGGCGAAGCCCGCGAGCGTCGCTGCCGCCATGCCCGCAGCGACGGCGAGCGGGAGCGTGAGACTCTGCTTCTCAAGCAACGCGCCGATCAGGGCGCCGAGGAGCAGCGCCACCACCGCGCCGGTACGCCGGCGGGAGTTGCGCGGGGCACCGCCCGCAGGGTCAGCCACCAGGCCGGTGAGCGTGAGCGTCAGGACGGTGGTGGTGAGGTCGGGGACCGCGAGCTTGCGCACGGTCGCGTTGCGCACGCCCATCGCGATCGCCACCAGTGCGATCACCGCGTAGGCGGCGAGCGAGCCGATCGTGACGGTGACGGCGGCAGCGAGCACCGCGGCGCAGGCGAGCAGCCCCGCCTCGAGCGCCAGTGTGACGCCCACGTGCCGGCGGCGACGCTCGGCCAAGCGGGCGGCGATGCGCCCACCGATGCCCGCGCCGAGCAGAAAGGCGAGGAGCGAGATCAGCGGCGCCAGCACTGGCAGCCCCCCAGCGTGCGCGAGACCGAACCCGAGCAGCACGATGTTGCCGGTCATGTTGGCGGTGAAGACGTGGCCCAGCCCGAGGTAGCTGACCGCGTCGATCAGCCCTGTGGTGACGGTCAGCACCAGCAGCACCGGCAGCAGGCGCCGGTCGTGCGCGGCCGGGCTCACGCCGCCTGCTCGCGCAACACGGGGCTCCAGCGCTCGGGCTCGCGCTCGGCCTGCTCGTGCGCCCAGCGGAAGTGGTGGACCGCGGAGCGGCGCAACGGCTCGCCGAGCAGCAGCCCCGCGAACGCCCAGCGCCGTGCGTGGCGCGGCGTCTCCAGCGCGAGCGCCAGTGCCCCCGCCAGCACCCACAGCTGCAGGACGCGGTTGTAGGCGGGCAGGAGCTCGGGTGTCATCCCCTCGGCCTCGACGAGCTGGGGGATGCCGCCGCGCAGCTCCCACGGCCACTCGACGAAGTGCACGATCCCGCCCGCCAACCCGGCACCGTTGTTGAGCGCCAGCCACTTCTCGATCGCCTCGCCCTCGCCCAACCACGCCGCCGCGGCCCACGCCGGCAGCCCGGTGGCCCACAGCGCCACCGCGCCGCGCCGGCCGATGAACGGCTCGAACACCAGCCCCACGCCGGCGCGCACCTCGAAGGCGTGGTGCGCAGCGGTGCCGAGCGCATTCATGGCCGTGAACGGGCGGCGCGGCCGGAGGACTCGACGCGGCAAGGGCTTCGTCCTCCCGCCCGCCTGCACCGCGCCCGTAAGTGCTGCCCCCGCCATCTTGGCGTTGCGGGCCGCCCGATGCAGGATCGCGCGTCGCAACCTTGGGTTTCTCAGGACGGCTCCCATCACCTTCACCATCGCTCTCCGTGACATCGTGCTCCTTTTACCCGGACGGCGCCATCCAGGTGGCATCGTCGAGCTGTGGTGGGTGGTTGAAGTCTTCGGCGTGTGTGAGCATCCAAGCAGCGGCCTCATCCATGCGCGGCGTCGCGAGCGCGCCGGCGGCGGTGAGGTGGGCCGCCTCCGCGAGCACGGCATCGAGCGCGGCCCAGCCGGGCTCGCCGGTGAAGGCAACGGCGAAAGGGTGGAACAGCAGCGCGAGGTGGCCTTGGCGCTGTGCGTGCGCGTGCAGGGCAGCGATCATCTCCTCGCCCATCTGCTCGGCCCCGTACGGCTCGGGATTGCCGCGGTAGCGCTCTCGCAGTCCGGCAAACTGCGGCAGGAACGCGTAGGCATCCACGAGTTGCCAGCGGAACGGCAGCACGGCGAGGCCGTCGAGCATCCCCTCGCGCTCGCCCGCAGGCGAGACATAGCTATAGCCGCGTGCGGCGAGCAGCGGGAGCGTGAGCGCCGTCAGCCCACCGCCGGGGGGCCGAAAGCCGCGCGGCTCCAGGCCAATCGAGCGCATGGCCCCGGTCGCGCGGTCGAGCAGCGCCGCCTCGGTGGGAGCATCAAGCGCGGCCCACTCCTCGTGGCGCCAGGCGTGTACCGCGACCTCGTGGCCCGCCTGTGCCAGATCGCGCAGCGCGTCGGGGTACATCTCGGCGTTGAGCCCCTCGACGAAGAACGTCGCCCGCACGCCCCGGGCGGCGAGCAGCTCCAGTAGCCGGGGCAGCACTTCGAGCACCGTGAAATGCTCCCCCTGGGGCACGTCCTCGGGCCACATGCCCAGCTGCAGCTGGGCAGCCTCGCCGAGGTTGTCGAACGTCACCGACACGGCGGCGCCGGCGGTGCTCGCTCCCCACGCGCTCATGGCGTGAGGATAGTCCAGGTACGCGCATGCGATCTCCGCTCAACGAGCGAAGTAGTAGAGGGTGGCGCCCGAGCCGGAAGTGCTCTGCCCGGATACGTGTACCACGGTGCCGTGGGCTTCGATCCACCGGTCGCGGGTCTCAACCGTCGCGTTGCTGCCCGAGCCTCCACCGGTACCGCCGCTGCCAGGCCCGCCCTTGGCGCCACTGCCGCCGGGCACACCGCCACCCAGGCCGCTCGTGGCCCCGCCGCCGCCGGGTCCGCCGCCCTGGCCGCCGAGCAGGATGTAGTGCAGCTGGCCGGTGTCGATCAGGTGCTCGACCTGCGCAAGGGTGGTTGCGGGGTCGGCGCCCATGAAGCCACCCATGTCGATCACGTTTCTGCCGCTCTGCAGCGCGATCGCCCCCGCGGTGGAGCCGACCGCCGCGACCACGTACTTGGCGGAGCCCTGGTGGGCCTCCAGGTACTTGACCATCGCGCTACTGACATTCGCGCCCGCAGCGCCACCGCCAGTGAGTCGCTGCTCGCCGTACTCTCGGCGCCGCGGGTAGGGGGAACATGCGCGGTCCGTAAGAAGTACATCGGAAGCGGAGGGGGCGCAGGCGAACCGGAGGGCCTATCGCACAGGAGACACAAGTGGCGGCGAGACGTCGACCGTGGTGGGCAAGGGCGCACCGAAGCTGACCTCGATCCGCGCGCCTCCGCCCGGCGCGTTCTCGGCGCGCACGTACCCGTGGTGGGCCTCGGCCGCCTGGCGCACGATCGCGAGACCCAGACCTGAGCCCGGCAGCCCGCGGGCGCGCTCGGCCCGGTAGAAGCGCTCGAAGACGTGCGGAAGATCGGCCTCGTGGAAGCCGGGGCCGTGGTCGTGGACGGCGAGGATGCCATCGCGCAGCTCGACCTCCACGACGCCGCCCGGTGGGCTCCACTTGCGCGCGTTGTCGAGCAGGTTGGCGACGGCGCGGCTGATGCGCTCGCCCGCGCCACGCACAACTGTGGGCTGCAACGTGACCTCGAAACGCAGATCGCAGCGCCGGCGGGTGCGCTCGACGGCACCGGCGACGATCTCATCGAGGCGCACGTCGTCCATTGCCAGCTCGCCGCGACCGCCACGCGCAAGCTCGGCGACGTCGCTGACGAGCGCAGTGAGCTCGTCGAGCTCATCGATGATGTCGCGCCGCAGCGCGTCGCGATCCTCGAGCGTCAGGCGGTCGGCATCCTGGAGCACCTGAATGTTGGCGCGTAGCGAGGCGATCGGGGTGCGCAGCTCATGGCCGGCGTCGGCGATCAGATGGCGCTGAGCGGCGACGGAGCGCTCGAGCTGCTCGAGCGTGGCGTTGAAAGAAGTAGCCAGACGCGCGAGCTCGTCGCGGCCGCTCACCTCCAGGCGGCGGCTGAGATCGGGGTCACCGGTGAGCTGTTCGGTGCGGCGCGTGAAACGGGCGATCGGGGTGAGCGCGGTGCGCGCAACAAGCGCCCCCAGCAGCACGGCGAGCGCGATACCGGCGACGCCGACGAGCAACAGGATCAGGAGGATGTGGCTGAGCTCGTGGTCGACTGTGGTGAGCGGCAGCGCGACCAGCACGGCGCCGTGGGAACCAGTACCAAGCGTCAACACGCGCAGGTGGGTACCTCGCACGGTGCGGTCGGCGAGCAGTTGGCCGCGGCCGCTCGCGGCGATCGCCCGCTCGGCGCTGTCGGGCGCGATCGTGGGGGAGGAACCCTGGCCGCTTGGGACATCGACTGCGCCGGTGGGGTCGACGAACTGCACGTATCCCGAGGGCCCACCGAAGCGCGCGGGCGCAACGCTGCTGGGCAGCTTCGGGGGTGCGCCGCCGGGGCCGCCGGGCGGGGGGACCTGAGCGGTGCCGGCGGGTCCGCTGCCGCCTGCTGCGACCGTGCCCGGCGGCCCAGGTGGCGGCGCAACGAACCCGGCGGCGCGCTGGTGCAGGGAGGCATCGACCTGGCCGCGCAAGTCGGAGCGCACCGCGACATACACCACCACCGCGGCGAGCAGCACAGCGACTGCGACCGCAAGGCCGGCGACCGCGGCGATGCGGATGCGCAGGGTCACGGCTCGCGCAGGACGTAGCCGATGCCGCGGACGGTGTGGATCAGCGGGCGGGCGCCGATCTCCTCCAGCTTGCGGCGCAGGTAGCCGATGTACACGCGCAGCGCGTTGGAGGCGGGGCCGAAGTCGTACCCCCACACGCGGTCGTAAATGACGCTGCGCGAAAGCACGTGGCGGGGGTTGCGCAGCAGCAGCTCCAGCAGCTGGTACTCGGTGCGGGTGAGCTCGGCGAAGCGCTCGCCCACGACGGCGCCGTGGCGGTCGCCGTCGAGGCGGATCTCGGCGAAGCAGAGCGCGTCGGGGTCGTCCTCGGCGCCCTCGGGGCCAGTGCGGCGCAGTAGCGCCCGCAGCCGCGCCTGCAGCTCGCCGACGTCGAACGGCTTGACGAGGTAGTCGTCGGCGCCGGCGTCGAGACCGTCGATGCGGTCGGCGACCGCATCGCGCGCCGTGAGCATCAGGACCGGCACGCGGTTGCCCAACCGGCGCAGCCGTCGGCATACCTCCAGGCCATCGATGCCCGGCAGGCCGATGTCGAGCACGACGGCGTCAGGTAGCGCCTGCGCGATCAGCTCGATCGCCTGTGCGCCGTCCGCGGCGAGCTGCACCTCATATTCGGCGAGCGTCAGCGCGCGCCGCAGCGCTTCGCGCACCGCACGATCGTCGTCGACGACCAGGATTCTCACGGCTCGATTGTGACGCGCGCGCGGGCGGGTGCACGGGCACTCATACTTTGCACTTACACGCATGACCCCACCACCTTCCTCCGCGCACCGCAGCTCGATCGCCTTCTACTTCGACCTCGGCTCGCCGTACGCCTACCTGACGGCGGAGCGCGTGGGCGAGGTATTGGGCAAGCAGGTTGCCTGGCAGCCGATCTCGCTGGGGGGGCTGTTCAAGGCCAACGGGCGCTCCTCCTGGGCGGTCGGCGATCCCGCCGTCCGCGAGGCGGGAATCGAGGAGGTGGAGCGGCGCGCGCGGGCGTTCGGCCTGCCCGAGCTGAGCTGGCCGGATCCGTGGCCGGGCAACTACCTGTTCGCGATGCGCGTCGCCACCTTCGCCTTCCAGGTGGGCCGTGGGGAGGCATTCACACTGCAGGCCTTTCGCGACGCCTTCCAGCGTGGTCGCGACCTCGGGGTCCCCGAGCTGGTTGTGCAAGCCGCCGAGCATGCCGGCCTCGACCCGAGCGCAGCACGCGAGGCGGCCGCAGACCCACAGGTCAAGCATGCGCTGCGCGCGGCCACAGAGGCCGCTCACGTGCGCGGGGTGATCGGCGTGCCGACGCTCGCCGTGGGAGACGAGCTGTTCTGGGGCGACGACCGTCTGGTGGATGCTGCCGCGGCGCTGCCTGGTGCCGGCACCAGCTAGCCGCTGCTCCCTCCCCCGCCCCGCCCGCGTTGCTTTCGAGCGCGATCGGGATGCCGTGCGAGCCCCATCCAAATCCTTAAAAACTCCCTGCCAATCGGTCTACAAGCGTCGCCCGGCGAGGCCCTCGGCGGCCTCGATCATCGCGGCATAATCCTCCTCGCCGTGCCCGCGCCCGACGGTGGCGGCGAGCAGATCGCGCGCGTGGGCGGCGGCGGGGAACGGCATCCCGGCGGCCTGCGCTTCCTCGAGGCAGAGGCGCACGTCCTTGAGCATGTGGGCGGTCTTGAACAGGGCGGGGGTGTAGTCGTGCGCGCGCATCGCGCCCGCCTTGAGGTCGAGCTGGGCGGAGGCGCCCGACCCGCTGGAGAGCACCTGTGCGAAGGCGTCGAGGTCGAGGCCGGTCGCATGCGCGAGCAGCAGCGCCTCGGCGAGTGCGGCGGCGTTGGCGGCGCCCACGGAGTTGTTGATCAGCTTCAGCATCTCGCCCTGCCCGAGCGCGCCGACGTGCACGATCACCTCGCCCATCGCCTCCAACAGCGGTCGCGCGCGGGCGAAGTCCTCGGCCTCGCCGCCAGCCATGATCGTCAGCGTGCCCGCCTCTGCGCGCGGGGCGCTGCCGGTGACGGGCGCGTCGAGCATCCGCACCCCGCGCTCGGCCAGCGCCGCGCCGATGCGGCGGGTGTCGGTGGGGGCGATCGTGGACATGTCCACGCACAACAGTCCTGCGTGCGCGCCAGCCGCCGCACCCTCCTCGCCGAGCAGCACGGAGGCGACCTGCTCACCGTCGACGACCATGCTCACCACGATCTCGCTCGCACGCGCGACCTCGGCCGCGGTGTCGACGGCCACGGCATCGTGCTCGGCCGCCCACCGCGCGGCCTTGCCGGGAGTGTGCGTGCAGACCGTCAGGGGAAAGCCGGCGCACCGCACGTTGGCGGCCATCCGCGAGCCCATGATGCCGAGGCCAATGAATCCGATCCGATCGGGCATGTACGCATACTTTTACAGCACGCCGGGGAGCGCCACCCCGAGCGCGGTGCCGAGGCAGCGCGTGGTGTTGAGGATCCCACTGAGCACCCCCACCCGGGAGCGAGGGGCAGCTCGCATGACGGTGGCGTTGTTGAGCGGGATGAACGCGCCGACGCCGGCGCCGACGAGCGCGAGCCCGACCGGCAGACCGGCGCCGCCAGCGCCGCCCATGAGCAGCACACCGACGCCGAGCGCCGCGAGCAGCAGCCCGCCGAGGGTGAGCACGCGCGCATCGACGTGCTCGGCAAGGCGGCCGGCGAGCGGTGCGCAGATCCCGAGCGCGACCGGCAGGATGGCGAGCTCCAGACCGGCGAGCGCAGTGGGCAGGTGCAACGCCGCAAGGTGGTAGGAGACGGTGTAGAGCGTTCCGAACATGACGGCGTAGGCGACCATCGCCCCCCCGAGCCCCACGGCGAGGGCGCGCCGGTCGAAGCAACGCTCGCGGGGGGCAGCGGGGCGGGGTGCCTCGCCAGCGGTCGTGCCCCGGAGCTCCCCGTCGGCGGTGCGGCTGCGCGGGAGCAGCACCCACGCCAGCGCGATGCCGAGCAGTCCGGCGGGGAGGTTGACGAGGAAGATCAGCTGCCAGCCGCCGAGCGCGAGCAGCAGCCCGCCGATCGCGGGACCGAGCGCGAGCCCGACGGCCTGCGCGGCGCCCTGCACACCGAGGCCGCGGGGGAGCAGCCGGAGGGGCAGGCTCTCGACGATCAGCGCGACCGAGTTGGCCTGCAGCATCGCCGCCCCAAGCCCCTGCAGGACACGCGCGGCGATCAGCCAGCCGAGCGTGGGCGCCAGCCCGCAGAGCACCGAGCCAAGCGTGAAGACCGCGAAGCCGTAGGTGTACAGCAGCTTGCGCCCGAAGCGGTCGGCGAGCAGCCCGACGGGGACGAGCGTGCAGGCGAGCACCAGCATGTAGGCGAGCGACACCCAGCGCACGGCGGCGGCGCTCTCGTCGAGGCCGGCGCCGATGCGGGGCAGGGCGAGCGTCACGATCGAGGCGTCGAGCTGGCCCATGAAGGCCCCGACGCACACCGCCCCGACGACGAATGTGGAGGCGCGGGAGCTCTCGCGAATGCGCGCGGGGCGCGCGGGCTCGCGCAGCAGCCACGGCCGCGTCGAGAGGGGTGTATTGAGAAGTGCGTCCACAACAAGATTGAAGCGCTCTTTGTCTCATAGGTCAAAGACATTTTTATTTATATTGGGATAGGATATGCTTATGAATGAGAGGGGCCTGTGGTGCTTCCCGGCGGTGGCCGATGGATGAGAAACGTCTGCGGTACTTCCTTGCAGTTGTGGAAGACGGCAGCGTGACGAGGGCGGCGAGCCGACTGCATGTGGCACAGCCCTCGCTCTCGCAGACCCTGCGCGCGCTGGAGGGGGAGTTGGGGGTGGAGCTGTTCCACCGCGTGGGCCGCGGCCTGCGGCTGTCGGCAGCCGGCCACGCGCTGATCGGCCCGGCGCGCGAGGTGCTGAGCGCGATCGACGCCGCCCGCAGCGCGGTGAGCGAGGTGGCGGAGGTGCTGGCGGGCACGCTCGAGGTCGCGGCGCTGGCGACGCTCGCGGTAGACCCGCTGGCGGCACTGATCGGACGCTTCCGCCGCCAGTACCCGGGGGTGGCTGTAAGGGTGCAGGAACCGCCCAGCACAGCAGGCGTCGGCGCGATGGTGCGCGAGGGAACCTGCGAGCTGGGCTTCGCGCGCCTGCCGCTGCCACGCGACGATCTGCACACGCGCGAACTGGGTCAACAGGAGCTGCTGTTCGTGCTGCCGCCGGACACCTCCCTTCCAGGCGAGAGCGACGCGAGCGCGGGCACGAGCGCGGCGACGCCCAGCCCCGCTCGTGTCCGCCGACCCCGCGCCAGTTCCGGCGTTTCCCACCCTGACGAGGGAGCGCTGGCGGCGGGCACGCTGCGCGACATCCCCCTGGTCGTGAGCCCACCCGGGACCTCGACGCGGATGCTGTTGGAGCAGGCGCTGGAGGCGGTCGGCGTGACACCGCGGATTGCGGTCCAGACCGACGCGCGCGAGGCAATCGTCCCGCTGGTGCTGGCGGGCGCGGGCGCCGCGCTGCTCCCCGCCCCCCTCGCGCACGAGGCCGGCCGCCGCGGCGCGGTGGTGCGCGCCGCGCGCCCGCGGATCGTGCGCCGCATCGGACTGGTGCACCGCGATGGGCGGCTCTCCCCCGCGGCGCGAGCGTTCGTCGCGCTCGCCACCGGCACCGTCGGCTGAAACTCTTCGCGCGACACGCGCGTTCGTCGCGCCGCCCGCGGCTCCCCATGGCTCTCCCGTCCACCGCGCGTCCGCGCCGCTCGCCGGCGGCTGACTCTCCCATCCCCGGCGGGGCCTATCGTGCAGTGTTCATGTCCCCCTTCTTTCACGCAACCCTCGAACAGGGCGAGGCGGTGCTGCGCTTTCCCTACGACGAGCGCCTGCGCACGCTGCTGCGCGCGATCCCCGGACGGCGCTGGGATCCGCAGGAGCGGGCGTGGTGCGTGCCGCTGGAGCCCGAGCCCGCGGAGGCGCTCGCGCGGCTGCTGGCCGAGCTGCCGCAGCCCGAGGTGAGCGAGGCGCTCACGCACGCGATCGAGCGCCGCCGTCGCAAGCGCCGGCGCGGGGAGTGCGTGGTCGAGCGGGTGCGACCCGACGCGGGGTGGTGGCTGGGCTTTGCAACCGACGGCGACGCGGAGCTGCTGGAGGCGCTGATGGAACACCCCGACGCCTACGGCCTGCCCGCGATCGGGCGCGCGCAGATCCCGCTCGACGATCTCGCGGTGCGGATGGTGGGTGAACTGAACACCCGCTTCCCGAGCCTGCGCCTCAGCGAGGACGCACGACTGGCGCTGGTGGCGCTGCGCGAGCAGGCCCGCCGGGAAGCCGCGGGATCGCGAGGCGCCGACGGGCAGGGTGGCGGGCAGTGGAGCGCCGACGGGCAGGATGGCGGACCTGTGGGCGTCGACGCGCAAGGCCGCGAGGCGGTGGGCAGTTGGTCGGAGAGCCACAGATCTGGGGACAGCGGATCCAAGGACGGAGGATCGGAGGACGAGCGGCGGCGGGCGCAGGCGATGGCATCCCGCCTCGACGCGCTGGACGAGGTCGCGCTGTGCCGCGACCGCCGCGGCCGGCAGTGGATCCTGCTCGCTGCCGTGCACACCCCGCTGGCGCGCGTGCTCGCCGCACGGGCGGGCCTGCGCGGGGGCGACGGCCCCGCGGGGACGTACGCGCTCGCGGCGGTGGCGCACGACGCGCCGCAGATCGCCGAGCTGCTCGACCAACTGGAGGCGGCGAGCGTCGATCAACGCGTGAGCGCGTGGCTAGAGCGCGCCACCGAGTGGCGCGGCAACATCGAGGTGGGAGGCTCCGGCGAGGAGCCAGTGTTCCTGCTGCTGGGCGACCCCGACCGCCTGCCCGCCGCCCTGCGCGAGCGCGCGGCCACCGTGCCGGGCGGCGCCAGCGTGCCGCTCACGCTGGAGTCGTGGCGGCTGATGGACGGGCGGCTGCGCGGCTGGATCAGCTCGGCGGCATCGCGCTGCGCGGCGGCACTGCGCGAAGGGCGTCCGGCGCCGCCCGCGGTGCTGGAGCGCTCGGCGATCCACGACGAGCCGACGTTCGTGCTCGCGCCCGGTCACGACCCCGCCCAGCTGGAGGCGTTCGCGGGCCTGGGGGGAGCGCTGCCGGTGAAGCCGCGGCGCGGCGCCGGCGCTGGGCACGAGCACGCCCAGCTGCCGGCGATCCGCGTCGATCCCTTCTGCGTGCCGGAGCTCGACGCATTCCTTACCGAGCACGGGACGTGGGTAGATCCGGCGGCGCTCGAGCTGCTGCAGGAGGTCCGCGAGGAGCACGCCCGCGCGGCCGGCCTCGTCGCGCTCTCGGCGGCGACCGACGCGTCGCTCGAGGTCCCGGGGCTGGGGGGCGAGCTGAAGCCCTTCCAGCGCGCCGGCGTCAGCTACATGCTCGCCCAGCGGCGGGCCTTCCTCGCCGACGAGCAGGGGCTCGGCAAGACGATCGAGGCGCTCGCGGCGATCGAGGCCGACGGCGCCTACCCGGCGGTCGTCGTGTGCCCGGCCAGCCTCAAGCTCAACTGGCTGCGCGAGATCGAGCGCTGGCTGCCGGGGCGCGGCGTGCGCGTGCTGATGGGCACCGGCAAAAGCCCCTTACCGCTGGCGGAGATCACGGTCGTCAACTACGACATCCTCGCGGCGCGGCTGGAGGAGCTGCGAGCGCTGGCGCCCCGCGCGCTGGTGTTGGACGAGTCGCACTACTGCAAGAACGCTGCCGCCAAGCGCACCCAGGCCGTGCAGCGGCTCGCCGCGGCGGTGCCGAGCGATGGCCTGGTGATGGCGCTGACCGGCACGCCGGTGATGAACCGCCCCCCGGAGCTGATCGCGCAGCTGCGGATCCTGGGGCGCCTGCACGACTTCGGCTCGGGCGCACAGTTCGGCCGGCGCTTCCGTGGGCCCGACGCGCACCTGCGCCTGCACTGGCACCTGCGCGCGCGCTGCTTCGTGCGCCGCCTGAAGTCCGAGGTGCTGCCGCAGCTGCCCGCCAAGACGCGCGCGGTGGTGCCGGTCGAGCTCGACAACGAGGCCGAGTACCGCCTCGCCGAGCGCGATGTCGTCGCGTGGCTGCAAAGTCAGCCGCTCGACCTGCGCGAGCTCGACGCGAAGGTCGCGGCCGCGCTGCGCGCCGAGCGCCTGGTGCGGCTGAACGCGCTGAAGCTGCTCGCCGCACGCGGCAAGCTGCACGGGGCGCTGGCGTGGATCCACGACTTCCTCTCCTCCGGCGAGCGCCTGGTGGTGTTCGCCCACCACCGCGAGATCCAGCGCGCCCTGCGCGAGCGCTTCCCGGGCGCGCTGCACATCCTCGGCCAGGACAGCCCGTCCGCACGGGAGGCCGCGCTGCGCGCCTTCCAGGAGCCCGACGGCGAGGGCAACCAGCTGATCGTCTGCTCGATCGACGTCGCCGGACAGGGGCTGACGCTGACGCGCTCCTCCAACGTGGCGTTCCTAGAGCTCGACTGGACCCCCGCCAAGCACGACCAGGCCGAGGATCGCTGCCACCGGATCGGCCAGCAGGACGCGGTCAACGTCACCTACCTGCTCGCCGCCGACACGATCGACGAGACGATCGCCACGCTGCTGGAGCGCAAGCGCGCGGTGATCGCCGCCGTCACCGACGGCCGCGCCGAGGACGAGGAGGGCGTGGTAGACGCGCTCGTGCGCTCGCTGCGCGGCGAGCCCTACCGCCACCTGCGCGCGGTGGCGTAGCCGCTGCCGGGCTGCCCGCTCGACCGCGCGGTAGCAGCCACCCGGCTACCGCACATTCGACTGGCGGGTCGGCGAGCGGGCTTGTGACGCCTGGGTGGTGTATCAGTTTTTTTGGGGTATAACCACCGACTGGACCTGTGAGGTAGCAACCAGATGGCGGTTGTGAGAGGTCCAGTAGCTGGTTAGGGCGCCTAAAAACACACTTATGTAGCGTCTGTCCGGGCCTGCGGGTCCCGACCAAACTGAGGCACTACCGACGCCTCTGTGCGGAAAAACCCTGCTCCTCGCGCGTGGTATGCCGCGCGCGAGGAGCGGTAATTCCGGGATGACGGGGGCGCCCGGGAATGTGATGATGAGTTGGGACCGCCGACTTTTTCCCCTCTGCGGTCAGCGCGCGGGGCCCGCCGCCAACTCTCCCCGCTCCCGGGCGGCGGGCACGCGCCCCTCTAGCGGGCGCTACAGCGGCCAGTAGTGGCCGATCTGCGCTGCCGCGCGCGAGATCAGCAGCGTCTCGGGCGTAGCGGAGATCGCCTCGCCCTGGCCGGCGAGGGCGTTCAGAGTTGCCTGCACGCACTCCCCCAGCGCCCGCGGTTCGTAGCCGCCCTCCAGCACTGCCCCCAGCGGGGCGCCAACTGCCGCCGCCGCGTCGCGCACCTGACAGGCGATCTGCGCGAACGAATCCGTCCGCAGCCGGCACCCCGCCAGCGGGTCGGCCGCGTGGGCGTCGAACCCCGCCGACACCAGCACCAGCTGCGGCTCGAACGCCGCCGCCGCCGGCAGCACCACGTGCTCCAGCAGCGACAGCCACAGCTCCTCTCCGGAGCCGGCCGGCACCGGCAGGTTGATCGTGTAGCCAGTGCCCTCGCCCGAGCCGACGTCCGCGAGCGGGCCGCTGCCGGGGAAGATGCCGACCTGGTGGATGCTCGCGAACAGCACGTCCTTGCGCCGGCGGAAGATCTCCGCGGTGCCGTTGCCGTGGTGGACATCCCAATCGAGGACGAACACGCGCTCCACCCCATGCTCGCGGATCGCCAGCTCGGCGGCGACCGCCACGTTGTCGAACAGGCAGAAGCCCATCGCGCGGTCGCGTTCGGCGTGGTGGCCGGAGGGCCGCACCCCGCAGAACCCCATCGCGGCCTCGCCGGCGAGCAGCGCCTCGACCATCGCGCACGCCCCGCCCGCGGCGTGCAGCGCCGCGCGGTAGGAGGCCTCGCCGACATACGTGTCGGCGTCGATCTCCCCGCCGCCAGCCGCGCACAGCTCGCGGATCGCGCGCACGTGGCGCGCGCTGTGCACCAGCTCCAGCTGCTCCTCGCTCGCCGCCGGCGCGGCGCGGCGCTCCCACCCCAGCCAGTCGTGGCGCTCCAGGTGACTCTCCAGCGCCACCAACCGCTCCGGCGTGTCGGGGTGGCCCGGCATCTGCGCACGCGGGTCGTGCTCCAGACACGCGGGGTGGTGGTAGTAGAAGTTGGCGCTCATCTGCCCATTATCAGCGCCCACCGACGCTCGTCGCTGGGCATGGAGGCCCAGCGCCCAAGCGGCTGGTCTGCGCATGGGCGCGCGCGGACGCTCTCCTCCCCCCTGCCTCTCAGGCGAACAACGGCGGGCGACGCTCCTGCCAGCCCTCGGCCTGCTCCAGCTGTGCCGCCAGCGAGATCAATCGCGGCTCGCTGTTGGCCGGCCCCAGCAGCGAGACCCCGAGCGGCAGGCCCTCCGCGGTGAGGCCCGCCGGCACGTTCACGCCCGGCCAGCCCAGCACGTTCCACGGCCACGCGTAGGGGCAGGCGCCGACGACGACCTTGTCGGTGTCCCAGTTGCCGAGGCCGTCGATCGCCCCGATCCGCTCCGGCGGCTTCGCGGTCGTCGGCGCCAGCACCACGTCCACGCGTTTGAAGATTCGCCCGACCTGGCGTTGCAGCGGGCGCTCCAGCGCCTTCGCCAACGCCAGCACCGGCCCCCCGAGGAGCCGTCCCATGCGCGCGTTGTGCAGCGTGCGCGGGTCGAGCTGGGTGGGGTCGGGCACGCGCGCGATCCACTCGTTGAGCCCCGCCGTCGAGCGTGGCACGAACGTCAGCCCGATCAGCCGGTAGGGCGGGTCGTCGCGCACAACCTCGTGGCCCATGTTGCGCAGCACTTCTGCGATCCGCTCCACCGCCGCGCGCACGCGCCCGTCCAGCTTCGCGGGAGCGAGGCTAAACGGGATTCGCAGCGACAGCCCGATCCGCAGGCGCCCCGGTAGGCGCTTGGCCGCCGTCGCATACGGCTCGGCCGGTGCAGGCGGACGGTGACGGTCGCCCGGGTGGCTACCGCTCAGCACGTCCAGCATCAGCGCGGCGTCCGCCACGGTGCGCGTCAGCGGGCCGATGCACGTCACGCCGTTGAACGACTCCGGTTCCGGCCACGTTGAGATCCGCCCGCGCTGGGGCTTGATCCCCACGAGGCTGGTCCAGGCCGCGGGGATCCGCACCGAGCCGGCCCCGTCGGAGCCCACGGCGGCGCTCACCAGCCCGGCCGCGACCGCCGCCGCGGCCCCGCCCGAGGAGCCCCCGGGGGTGTGCTGGAGGCTCCAAGGGTTACGCGTCGCCCCGAACGCCGGCCCCTCCGTGAACGGCCACTGGCCCAGCTCGGGCGTGTTGGTCTTGCCGACGATCACGGCGCCCGCCCGCTTGAGGCGGCGCACCGACTCGCAGTCCCGCGCGCGCGGCGCGAAGCTGCCGGGGCAGCCGAAGCGGCTCTCCTCGCCCTCGAGGTCCACGTCATCCTTGATCGCCACGGGGACGCCCTGCAGCGGCGCACACTCGCCTTTCGCGCGGCGGCGATCCGCCTCCTCCGCATCGGCACGCGCGCCCTCGATGCGCACGCAGCGAAACGCGTTGAGCGTCTCCTCCGACGCTTCGATGCGCTGCAGCGACAGCTCAACCAGCTCCCGCGCCGACACCTCCCCCGCCGCGAGCATCCGCGCGTGCTCCGCCACCCCGGCAAACGCCAGCTCCGCGGACGGGGCGGGCGCGCCGTCGCTCACGAGCCCGGCGGCCGCCTGCGTGAAGAGAGGTGTTCCTGATTCTGCTGGCGCTCACCCCTGATCTGGATCGCCATGTACACGACGATCACGTTCACCACGATCCCGATCCCGATGAACGTGATGATCAGGCCTACGTCCTTGCTGAAGGCTGGGCTTGAGGCAAGAAGCATTGTTTCGGTGGCTCTCCGTCGGGGGTTTGCGAACGTTTGGGAGCCTACCATCCGCCCGCGTCGCAGGTGTACGTCCTGTCGCGTCGCAGGGGTTCGTCTCGGGCATCCCGAACGCCACCCCACCTCGGTCCGCACGCCTGCACCAGCAGCGGTCTCGGTAGCCTTAGGGAGCCGCCGTGCATCGCGCACGATCTTGGAGAGGTGCCGGAGCGGTTGAACGGGCGCGACTGGAAATCGCGTAACGGGGGTTAACCTCGTTCGAGGGTTCGAATCCCTCCCTCTCCGTTTTGGTCGGGAGTTGAGCCGGTAGGATCTCGCTGTGTTGGCGCGAGAGTTCACGACTCTGTTCGAGGGGGGCGCGTTCTTCGAGGGGCCTCGCTGGCGCGAAGGTCGCTGGTGGGTGTCGGACTTCTACGGACACGTGGTGATGACGGTCGCTCCCGACGGCGCGGCCGTGACGGTGATGTCGGTCGAGCAGCAGCCCTCGGGGCTGGGCTGGATGCCCGACGGCTCGTTGCTAGTGGTCTCGATGAGAGACCACCGCGTGCTGCGCCGCAGCTCAACCGGCGAGGTGTCCGTGCATGCCGATCTGACAGCGCACTGCGCGGGGCACCTGAACGACATGGTGGTTGACCGGCGGGGGCGCGCATATGTCGGGGAGTTCGGCTTCGACCTGATGGGCTTTGCCGATCCGGCTCCGGGGAAGCTCATGCGGGTCGATCCGGATGGCTCGGTGACGGTGCTCGACGACGACATGAGGTTCCCCAACGGCTTGGTGATCACACCCGACGACGGCACGCTGATCGTCGGGGAGACGGCCGGCGCTCGCTTCACCGCGTTCACGCTCGAGGACGACGGCTCGCTGAGCGATCGGAGGGTTTGGGCACAGGTAGCCTCCACGCCCGAGCTAGGGCCCTTCGAGCAGACATTCCCCCAGCTGAAGTTCGCTCCCGACGGCTGCACGCTCGATGCCGAGGGCTGCATCTGGGCCGCCGACGCGATCGGCGCGCGCTGCGTCCGCGTCGCGCAGGGTGGCGAGATCCTCGAGGAGATACGGACGCCCGACGGTCTGGGCATCTTCGCCTGCGCACTCGGCGGCGAGGACGGGTGCACGCTGCTGCTCTGCGCCGCGCCGGACTTCCTGGAGGCCAACCGCGCGCACACGCGAGAGGCGGTGCTGCTCACGACCGTCGTCGACGTACCGCACGCCGGGCTGCCCTGAGGGGCCCGAGGGCTCGCGCGCCGCGATCTCAGGCTCTACAAGGACCGCCGCCGCGTACGCCGGGCGTACATCTCTCTGATGCGTTTCCACACAAGGTCCGGGTTCGATCTTCGTCCCTCCCTCTCCGTTGCCGGGTCCACCTTTACGCTATGGTAAAGGTGTGGCCCGGATCTCCAGCAAGCACCAGGTGACCCTCCCGGTCGAGTCGTTGAGGCGGGCTGGCCTGACCGTTGGAGATGAGGTTGCGATCGAAGCCGAAGGGGCCGATCGCATCGTCGTTCGCCGCATATCGGGCGACGCCGAGCGGGCGCTGGGCGTCTTCGACGGTCTGTATGAGCGCGGCTATCTTCGAGCGACTTCGCGCGGGCGAGCGTGCGTGAGCGGGTGCGTGCTGGATACCGACATGGTGATCGCGGCGCTCGACCGGCGTGACCCGCATCATTCCAGCGCAGCGACGGCATTCAAGAGGCTGGCCGATGATGGAGTGCCGTTGCTCCTGTCGCTCATCAACTACGCTGAGACGCTTGTCAGACCAGCGGAGGACGAGCACACCCTGAGGACGGCGAGGGACGCGCTGACCGCACTGGGAGTCCAGTTGGTCACTCCTACGCCCTCTATCGCAGTGGATGCGGCGCGGCATCGCGGACTGAACATCAGTCTCGCGGACGGGTTTGCGCTTGCGACGGCGCAGGCTCACGACGCCCACGTGGCGTCGTTCGACCGCAGAGTTCGTCGCGTGCTCCCCAAGGTCGGGCTTCAGCTCGCGCCGCAGCTGCGCTGACCGCCCGCCTGTCAGAGCATTTGCTCACTATCGAGCGTGGACCAATCTGCGAGCGACAGGCTTCACCGCATACGTTATACTTGTCCAGTATGACTGGACGGATTGGAGCAAAGGGGCAAGTTGTGATCCCGAAGGCGCTACGGGACCGAGCCCTTCTGCAGCCGGGTGACGTGGTCGACTTCAAGCTGCGGGACAAGGAGATAGTGCTGGTTGCACGGCGCTCTCCTGCGCGTTTGGGCGGCAGGTTCTCAAAGACCGGTATGGCGGCGCGCCTGCTCGAGGATCGAATGATCGAGCCTCGGTGAGCGCCTGTCTCGACTCTTGGGCGATACTGGCCTGGCTGGACGGAGAAGAGCCTGCGCTATCACGCATCGATGGGTTGATCACGAACCGGCCCCTGGCAAGCTGGGTCAACCTCGTCGAGGTCTACTACCGCGTCGAGCGCGATCAGGGACGGGATGCTGCCGACGAGACGCTTGCAGACCTGCGAGCCGCGCTCTCGCTGGATCTTCCCGGGACTGCCCGGATGATCGAAGTCGCTCGCCTCAAGGCGCGTGCTCCGATCGCGCTTGGGGACTGCTTCGCATTAGCCACCGCTGCCGCGCACGATCTCGTGCTGCTTACCGGCGACCCCGAGATCATCGAGCTCTCGGATCGACCCTGCCAGGTCGAAGACCTTCGGCCTCTGAGCAATTGACTCAGCCGAAGCGCGTCGTGTGCCCCAACGGCTCACGCCGGGCGCCCGCGCGTGGGGGTGCCCGCGTGCGCCAGCCGGCGGGGCGTGCATGCCGGCATCCGCATGCGCTCCACCGCTTGGCGGGCCTTCTGGCTGAACGCCAGCCGCATGTTGACCTCCGCCTGGTGGCGGTGCGCGTCGGGGAGCGACTCGATCGCCAGGAGTCGCTTGCAGGCTCGAATGGAGGCGTCAAACTCGCCGCACCAGTAGGCGGCGACAGAGTGCTGGAACAGCAGCCCCCATCGGTAAACCCATGGCTCGACGAACAGGATGTCCTCCGGTATCGCCAGCCCGCCGGCGCTGGCCGCCAGCTCGGTGAAGCGGTGGGCGGTGCGATGCTGGCGGCGGTCGAGCAGTCCCGCCACCAGATCGTGCACAGCCTCCAGCCGCGACGGGCGCGCCTCCCAAGCGGCCAGGAACGCGGCGCTGGCGCGCGGCCATTCACCCAGCTCGGCGCTGAGGCGCCCGGCCTGGCGCCAGGAGCAGCACACCTCCTCTTCCCAGCCGCCCATCCCCGCGCGCCGCTCATACAGGTCGCGCGCGGCGGCGAGCGACCCGATGTCGCCGGTTTGCGTGCCGAGATCGCGCTGGGTTTGAGCGAGATAGAACATGGCACGCGCGTTATCGGGGTGTTCTCGCAGCTCCGTCTTCAGCAGCGCGCGATCGCGCTCGAACTTGTCGGCCTTGCTGCCACCGTCACCGTGGTCGTCAATCACCAGCGCGTCGAGGCGCTCGACCGTGCGCTCCACGTCCAGGCAGGAGAGATACTCGTGGGTGACACCCACATAGCGCCAGCGCAAGTCGCCGCGTACGAGGCGCTTGTTGCGGTAGTCGAAGCGCTCGTCCCCCTGGCGCAACATGTATGCGTCGGCTGTCAGCCCGCCCAGCGGCGCGCTCTGCACGACGGTCATGTCGGCGTCAATCAACAGCAGATAGTCGGCTCTGCCCGCCGCCAAATCCATCAGCGCGCTGCGGTTGTGCCCGAAGTCGACCCACCCGTGCTGATAGAGCTCCCCTTGTATGCCCTCCAGCTCGCGAGTGATCAGCTCCTGTGTGCCGTCGCTGGAGCCGGTGTCGCAGATCACCCAGCAGTCGATCAGGTCCCTGCACGAGCGCAAGCAGCGCGCCAGCACGCCGGCCTCGTTCTTGACGATCATGCACAGACAAATCGTGGGGCGTGTGGCGCTCATCGAGCTCACCGCCCCACGTAGCGCACGTGACCGTCGCCGTCGCTCTCGGTGACGGCAAACGGGTAGCGCCTGTCGCCCACCGCTGCCGTGCAGGTGAACGCCAGCCCCCGCTGCTGCAACACCTCCGATGGGCATGCCACCCGTGCGCGCAACCCTCGCTGGGTGTGGATCGAGGCGGCGATCGACTGCGCCACCCGCTGCGTGTCGAGGGTTTGCAACGGGGCGTCGTCGCCATAGCTGACGTGCCCGCCTCCATCCACCTCGGTGACGTACACCGGGTAGGAGCCGACGCTCAACTTGGCTGTGCACGCAAACCGGTGACCCCGTCGCTGGGGAACGTGCGCGGGGCAGCTGACGAGTGTGTACACGTGGTGTCCGGTGAGGATCGACCCCGCGATCGCACGCTCCAGCTTGACGGTGTCGAGCGTGGCCGTGCTGACGCCCGAGCCGCAGCCCGCGAGCGCGAGCAGCGTGGCGGTGATCATCACCGCCGCCGCGCCGGGGCGGTGACCGGTTGGTGTGCGTATCGGACCTCCTGGCATGTGCATCGGACCTCCATATCCGTGGTTGTGGGTGCCCTTGTTTACCTCGATAGGAGAATCCATAAACACGAAAAACTTCAGCTAGTCATTACGTCCACTCGGACTCATTTTCAGTGAGAAAGCGCGCGCCGCCGTGTCCCACCGAGTGCGTATCTGTATACGCAAAGTCAAGCCCTCAACAACTCAAAGCCCCTTAAGGAGTGCGTGAACAGATGAGCTCGAGCAACGTGCGTGAGCGTGTGGCCAGGGTGGGAGTCCGTGTGCTGGGCGGTGGCGTGGTAGGTGCGCTGGCGCTCGGCGGCGGTTCCGCTGAGGCGGCAAAAACGCAGTCGCACGGCAACCACGATGCACATGGCCGTACTGCGAAGGCAAAGCCAAAGGGGAAGTCGGGCCCGGCTAACGGTCCGGCCGGGCCGCGCGGCGCAACTGGCCCGCAGGGTCAACCCGGCACCGCCGGTCCGCAGGGTGTCGTCGGTCCCGCGGGTCCGCAGGGGGCGACCGGTGTGACCGGCGCTCAGGGTGCGACAGGTGCGACTGGGCCCCAGGGTGTCACCGGTGCCACTGGTGCCACTGGCCCCGTCGGCGCCACCGGTCTGCAAGGTGCGACGGGTGCGACCGGCGCCACCGGCGCGCAAGGACCACAGGGCACGACCGGACCCGCGGGAGCCACCGGTTCCCAGGGCGCGGCGGGTGCCACGGGCTCGCAGGGTGCCACTGGCGCGCAAGGTGCGACTGGCGCCACGGGCGCGCAAGGTCCGCAGGGCACGACCGGTGCCGCGGGCCCGCAGGGCGACACCGGCGCCCAGGGTGCCACCGGCGGGCAAGGTGCGACGGGCGCTACCGGCGCGACAGGCACGCAGGGCGTGGCCGGCGCCACGGGTGCTCAGGGCGCGACCGGTGCCACTGGAGCGACAGGGCCACAAGGTCCGCCCGTCGACTTCAGGGGTACCTGGGAAAACGGGCACATCTACGCGGTGGGGGACGCGGTCTCCTTCAATGGCTCCTCGTACGTGTCGCTCGAACCGAGCAACCAGGGCAACGACCCGGCGGCGAACCCGTCGTCGTGGGCGCTGCTGGCCGAACATGGCGCGACGGGCCCGCAAGGGGCAGTTGGTCCCGCCGGCCTCACTGGCACCAGCGGGGCCACCGGCGCGACCGGCGCCGGCGGCTCGGTCGGTCCGGCGGGTGCGACCGGCGCGACCGGCCCGGCGGGTGCCACTGGTGCGACCGGGGCCACCGGGGCGACCGGCGCGCAGGGGCCGCCGGTGACGTTCAAAGGTGCGTGGAGCCCCACGGAAACGTACGCACTGGGCGAAGCGGTGTCGTTTGGAGGCTCGTCGTATGTGTCGCTGACGGCGGGCAATTTGGGCAACGACCCGGCGACGAACCCGTCGTCGTGGGCGCTGCTCGCCGCCAAGGGCGCCACGGGCGCCACCGGTGCGACGGGCGCCGCCGGTCCGGCCGGCGAAACCGGTCCCACCGGTGCGATGGGAGCGACGGGTGCGACGGGCGCCGCCGGTCCGGTGGGTGGCACCGGTGCCACCGGCCCGGCCGGCGAAACCGGTCCCGCCGGTGCGACGGGCGCGACTGGCGCCATGGGCCCGGTGGGTTTCACCGGTGCCACCGGCCCGGCCGGCCCGACTGGTGCCACTGGTGCGGCAGGCCCCGACGGAGCGGGTCTGGACGTGGTCGACAAGTTCTCGGCCGGCGGCGTCCCCACAAATGTGGTGGGCGAAGCCCCGAGCGAAGTGACGCACACGGCCGAAGGCAAGTACACGGTGACGTTTGCGAGCGGTGAAAACCTCAACGCCTGCGCGGTGGTGGCCTCCTCCAACGAAACGACCACCCCGCACTTCGTGGAGGCCGCGGCGACCGGTGAACACCAGATCACGGTGCGCACCTACGAAGGCGCCACGCTGAAGGACACCGCCTTCGCATTGATGGTCAGCTGCCCGTAGCGGCGGCGGCGTGTTGTCCTGGCGGCGGGCCCGAGCGCCCGCCGCCAGGGACGCGCGCCTACGCCGTAACTGACGCGGTCGCCGCGGCGGCGCCCGAGCCGGGCGCATTCGGCTCGGCGCCCTGCAGCGCGCGAGTGAGCAACCGCCACAGGATCGCACGTTCGTCCGGGTCGAGCGCCCGCAGCACATCGTCCTCGATCGTTTCCTGCGCGCGCTCGGCGCTGCTCAGCGCACGGAATCCCTCTGCGGTCAGCTCCACCAGGTGGCGCCTGCGATCGCCCGGGTCGCGACGGCGGGTCACATACCCCAGATCCTCGAGCTCGTTGAGCAGCAGCACCACATTGTTGGCGTCCATGCACAGCGCCTCCGCCAGCTCCTGCTGGGGGGTGCTGTCATGGTCGCGCACGTAGCTGAGCGCCATCAACAGGCGCATATGCATGCCCAGGAGCTCCTCGTTGCTGCGCCTGTAGACCTGCTTGGCAAGGCGGGTCAGCAAAACCATCGAGTTGGGAGGACAGGAGCGGGAAAGGGCCTCGGTGGTCATAACGGCAGGATTATACCACGTTGCAGCAAGCATCACGTTTAAAACGATAATACCTGCTCCAGTGATAATCCTTGCTATGGTGTTCCCTCCGCGCACCCGAAAGGAGCATTCGATGAGCACCACCGCCACCGCATCAGACCAACTCGAGACACTGGAGCCGGGCATCGGCGAGGAGGCCGGCGGCGGGCCGACCCTACTCGAGACACTGGAGCCTGCCACCGACGGAGGGGCCATTGGCGGGGACGCCGTCGGCACGCGGGCTGCCGCCGGGGAGGCCATTGGCAGGGACGCCACCGACAAGCAGGCCATCGGCGAGACGGCCGCTCGGAGCGCGGCCAGCAAGCGCGAGCGTCGCCGCTGGATAGCGCTTGCGGTGCTGTGCCTCGGCCAGTTGATGATGGTGCTGGATGCGACCATCGTCAACGTCGCCCTGCCCTCGATCCAGCGCGAGCTTCACTTCACGCAGGCCAACCTCACGTGGGTAATCGACGGCTACCTGATCACGTTCGGTGGCTTTTTGCTGCTGGCCGGCAGGTTCGGCGACCTGGTTGGCCGCAAGAAGGTGTTCCTCAGCGGGCTGGTGCTGTTCGTGGCGGCCTCGATCCTGTGCGGGGTGGCGGGCAGCCAGGAGATGCTGATCGGCGCGCGCCTGATCCAGGGGATCGGCGGAGCGATCGCCTCGAGCGTGATCCTGGCGATCATCGTCACCGAGTTCCCGGAGCGGGTCGAGCAGGCCAAGGCGATGGGCATGTACGCGTTCGTCTCTGCGGGGGGTGGCTCGATCGGCCTGCTCGCCGGCGGGGCGCTCACACAGTCGCTGAGCTGGCACTGGATCTTCTTCGTCAACGTGCCGATCGGCGCGGTCGCGCTGCTGCTCGGCTGGATGCTGATCGAGGAGAACGTGGGCATCGGCCTCTCAGGTGGCGTGGATGTCCTCGGGTCGGCCCTGATCACGCTGTCGACCATGTTCGGCGCGTTCGCGATCGTCAAGTCGAGCGACTACGGACTGCTCTCTGCCCGCACGCTCGGCGCGGGCGGCGTGTCACTGGCTCTGCTGGGCGCCTTCCTGGCACTGGAGGCGCGCGTGGCCAACCCGATCATGCCGCTGCGGATCCTGCGCCTGCGCACGCTGATGGGCTCAAGCCTCGTACGGGGCCTGCTCATCACGGGCATGTTCTCCGCGTTCTTCCTCGGCGCGCTGTACCTCGAGCGCGTGCTTGGCTACAACGCGATCGACACGGGACTGGCGTTCATGCCACTGACGATCGCCATCGCGGCCATGTCGATGGGCATATCGGCGCGGGCGGTGGTGCGCTTCGGGCCCATTCAGACGCTGACGGCCGGGCTCGCAGGCATCGTCGTCGGCTTGGTGCTGCTGGCCCTTCAAGGCGTTCACGCCAGCTACTTCCCCGGCCTGTTCTTCGCCTTCCTGGCGCTTGGCCTCGGTGCAGGCGCCTCCTTCCTGCCGCTGCTGACGATTGGAATGGCCGACGCGCCCCCACGCGATGCCGGCCTGGCCTCGGGAATCATCAACGTCTCCGTCCAGCTGTTCGGCGCGATCGGCCTGGCAACGTTGGGGACGATCGCCACGGACCACACCAAAGCGTTGAGCGCCGCCGGGCAACCGTTGACCAGCGCGCTGACCGGCGGATACCACCTGGCGTACGTGGTTGCCGCGGTGTGCGTTGGACTTGGGATCCTTGCGGCCTTTCTGCTACTGCGCCCACCCGTGGCCTCCCAGCCGCAGGAGGTCGACCTTGCCTCCGACCGAGTGAGCGGCGAGGTGGTGGCACAGGCCGCATGAGCCACCGCGCTCGAGACTGCTGTTCGCGACCCGCGGCATCCATGCCACAGGTCGCGAACAGAGCGTCCCACCGCGAGGGCTGCGGGGATCAGCCCTTCAGCGAGTGGAATTCGCCAAGAGCACTCGGCAGCGTTGGCGTGAATGACGCGAACGGGTAGGGCTTCGAAGTGTCGAAGCCTTCCTTTTCGGCAGCTTTCTTTTCCACGAAGGGCAGCAGCGCTTCCACCGCCTGCTCGATGTGGGTCAGCAGGAGCGTGCGCTCGTAGCCGTTGTTGTTGGGCGGGGCAACCGATTCGGCCGTCTTCTGGATCCCGGTGATTTCCTTGATCGGACCGCCGTCCCCGCCTGCCACGTCGGGCCCCACCACGCGCGCGAGCGTGCGGTGATCGGACTCGATCCCCATGATGCGCGCCGCCGTGACCCTGAGGTCGGGGGTGCTGAAGTCGCGAACCCCAATCAGATAGGCAGCAATGAAGGCGTCCTCGAGCGTCACGAGGATGTTGAGCGTGGTCTGCGCGTCGGCGAACATCTTGGGCGGGTAGTAGAACGTCGTGTAGGCAGAGGGCTTGCCGGTGAGGCTTTCCTCGAGTAGGTAGTGAGACATCTCCTCCTGCAGCGCTCCCTGCAGGTAGCCCTGGTCGTCGGTGGGGATGTTCTTGAAGAACGGCGCGGTGTTGATGATGTTGGTATAGGTCGTCACCGCAAGTGCCTCCGCGATCTGGGCGGCTTTCAGAATTGCCAGATCGCCGTGGGTCAGCCCCTTCTTTTTGCCCTTGGCGAGCGCGACGGCAGGTGAGAGCGCCCCCAGGCTGGTCACGCCTGCGCCCGCGACGACCGCGCCCTTGAGAAAGCTTTTTCGCGTGGTGGGTGCTACCCATGGGTCATCCGGCGTTTGCCGTCCTGCGTAATCGACCTCGGAATCGTCGTGCTGGTTGTGCATTGCCTACTCCATTCGTTAGGTGGTGTCCTGGCCTGTGACAATCTGCTTGAGGAGCACGACCTGTCTCGTTCTCCCGGAAGCCTTACGCGACAGACGCGGCGACGGATCACCGATCGCACGCGTCGCAGATCCTCGCCGCCTACCGCCGTGGCACTGCCTCTCCATGAGATGCTCGAGGAGGCGGTCCAGGTTGGGGCTGCGCGAGTATCCGACGCACGGCTCCGATGGACCCGCTGGTGGCGCAGGGGACCTTGGCGGCGTCGATGACTAAACTAGATCGCTCTGCGCCAGTAGCTCAGCTGGATAGAGCGTCGGTCTACGGAACCGAAGGTCGGGAGTTCGAATCTCTCCTGGCGCGTCAGAGAAAAGCCCCGCTCAGGCGGGGTTTTTTTGTGCCGTCGGGGATGCTGGGAGTGTCGGTTTGGGCTGGGGTGTAAACGGAAGTGTAAACATGACGATCCTGGCCGGCGCCTGTGCAGCCATCGACACCATTGGCCCGTGTCTCCACTCGTGCATGGAAGAAGCAGGGGTTGCGTCGTATCATTGAGGGAGCGAGATGCGCGTTACCGAACCCAGATTCCGCCACTACCGTCAGCCGGGCACCTTTATCGGGCGTTGGGACATGCACGACATCTACGGGATCTTTACCGGCGCGGAATCGCCGCGGGTGGTCATTCGCCACGGCGACGGCATCTTCGAGTACGAAGTAGGCCAGTCCATGGCTCTGGGCTCGACAACCTTCACGGCGTCGGCTTTGGGAATGACGATCGAAGCGGATGGTGCGGCACCTAGCTGGGGGCAGTTCATGGAAGGCATAAGGGGCAAGTGGCCCGGCTGCGATGAACCGGCAAACAACGAGCGGGGGCGCGTACATGTGTCTGTCCCTTGATCTTGCACGGTCTGTCGAGATCGCAGGCGCCGAGCCGCTCTGACGAGATCGATGGTGCCCTGCCTCCGGGGCGGCGGCGATACGATCGGGAACGCTATGGCTGCCACGGCGACCACAACCGTCGAGATCGACAACGGGCTGCTGTCGAGGCTTCGCGAGCGCTCGCCTGGCAAGAGCGATCGGGAAGCGCTGGAGCGGGCCGCGCGGATTCAGCTCGGGTTCGAGACGATCCGACGCGCGCAGGAGCACAGCGCGGCGGCCGGGGTCGATGAGGATGAGGTCATGGCCGAGGCCGTGCGTGGAGTGCACGAGTCGCGCCGGTCGCGGGCTGCGCGACGAGCAGCCTAAAGCGACTTCGGTGGAGCGATCCAACGACTCTCGAAATCGAGCACTTCGCTGAGCCTGTCGAAGTGGCCGTCGTAGTGCAGGACGCCCCAGCTCTTGTGTGCGGCCGACGCCGCGATCAAGGCGTCTTGGAACGGCAGCCGATGATGATTCGTCGCTGAAAGCGTGTGCAGCGCGGCGCGGGCGGAGCGTACAATCCCCTGTGTCAGGGGCACCTGTCGCAAGGCGTCGAGCTGTTCTTCAAGAGCCTCGAAGTCGGCCTGGTTCTGCGCGGTGTAGAGAACCTCAAAGGCGACGACCGGCGAGACGGCTATCCGGTCGTTCTGGAGCGCCGTCGTCCAGTCAGATGCGACCTGTGGATGCTCCGTGTGGCTCCAGATTGACGTATCGAAGAGATAGATACGCCCGTCGTCCGGGCGCGTCACGAATCCGGGCGCTTGCCCCAAGCATCGTCATGCAGGGTGGCCACGACCTCGGGGCTGAGCCCTTTGTCTTTCGTGGTCCGCTGGATCAGACGCTCGATCTGCACGCGACGAGCCTTCGACCTGATCGGCCCTACGCCATTCTGTGCCGAACTGCGAGACCGTGTGCGCTGACCTGTAGGGGCGGCACGACGTGTGCTCGACTGCTGATCCATCGGACTTGCCTCCTGCACGGTTGGGATCGCTCCATGATAACGCGGTAATCGGATTCGATCGCCGCGAGCAAGCTAGCGGCCCTTGGGCTTGCTGCCCTGGGATGCCCGATCGACGTGCGCTTGGACGGCTCGACGAAGTTCGGCCGCGACGGAGCGGGATTCGCTGGCCGCGATCTCTCGGAGACGATCGGCGGTCTCGCGTGGGAGACGAACCGTGAAGGACACCGCCTCGGAGTCAGGTTGAGTCATTACGAATCATTTTGAGGCATCGCGTGGTAGGCTGATGCCCAGACCATAACAATCGGTCCCGGCGCGGGCAGGAACCCAACGCCGGGACCTGAGCACAGGAGAAGATGCCTCCCATGCCTGACGAGAACCCTATCGTCGCCGAAGTCAACGCAATCGAGCGCGACGTGCTGTACCTGCTCACCAGCGAGTACGACCTGCCGATCTGGTCCGTCTGGGACCTCGCCCGCGCGACCGAACGCGGCAAGCTCATCAAAGACACCATACGGTCCCTGCGCACAAGCGGTCTGGTCAACCAGACCAGCGACGGCCACGTGTTCGCCACCCGCGCGGCCTTCCGCATGGTCCAAATCGTCGGCCGGGTCAACTGACGACCGCTAGGGCGCCACACCGCAGGACCGGGCGTGGCGCTCTCCCGGACCCCCCCGCCGCGTTGTTTGACGCCGACGACAACGGTCTTGTCCTTGCCGCCGTTTGGGGTGGGGGGTGTCCGTCTGGGTGTTCGTTTAGGTGTTCGTCTATAAGGCGAACACCCGAGACGGACACCCTGCTGCCCGCTCGCGGGCGAGATTTGGCTCTGCGCCTGGCATTGAGGAAGGGGGTCCCCGCCTCTCCGCTTCGCTCCAACCCGGGGACCCCCTTCCTCGACCCACCACATCACAGATGTTTGGTGGGGCCAGGCGCAGAGCGTGGGACGGGGGGCGAGCGGGCAGCAGGGTGGAAGTGGAGAACAACGACAAGGAGAGCTGAGAGGCAGCGGTCGGTAGGGGTCGGATGGGGAGCACGGACGTGGGTCGTCGGCGCGGGTGTGTTTGGTGGCGGGCTGAGGGGCCGGTTGCGGCGTCGAAGGGATGGGATTACGTGGAGGACGGCGATCGGTGGGCTGGATTCGGAGTTGGAGCCGCAGGAGCGCGTCGGGCGGGCAAGTCGGCTGTCATCGAGGTCGGCCGATGCCTCATTGGGAGCGTCGGGGCGTTGCGAGTCGTGGGTGTTTCCTTGTTCGCTGGTGAAAGTCAGCCGGCGGCGGCGCGCCGGGATGGGGGTAGCAGGTCGTTCCCCCGCTGTAAAGCAAGTTCAAGTCCCCGCCTACGGCGGGGCACTGCCGTCACTTGCGAACTTGCTTGACAGCTCCTCCACGACCTGCAAAGGCCGCACTCAGTTGGGCAGGTGCCCAACTGACTCAAAGGAGCCCAACCCACTGGAGGAAACCATGATGCACTCCGATATCCGACCCATTCAACTGCCACGGATTCCGGTATCAAGCCGCCCTGCCGTGGGGCACGCGAAGGAAATTTGCTTGCTCGGCGGGGGCGGTGCTCGGCTTACATTCAGAGAGCCGATGCGATCCCGCTGGCGCATACGACCATGAGAACGGGCACCCTGGAGCTGCAAGTCCCCGATGCGTTCGTGCAGGCCATCGCCGAGCGCGTCGCCGAGTTGCTGACCGGCAGCCTCGCGGGAGGCGGTGCGCCGGAGCCATGGATCGGCGTGGAGCAGGCCGCGGAGCACCTTGCGTGTCCGACGAGCCGCATCTACGATCTGGTGAGCCAGCGACGCCTCACGCCGCGCCGCGACGGACGCAGGCTGTTGTTCAAGCGCTCACACCTTGACGCAGCGATCGAAGCCCTGTCGTAACGCCCGCTGTCCGCGTCCAGCGCTACAAAAGGAGGAACCCCGATGGCCGCTCCCACGATCAAGACGAAGCATCCCGGAATCTACAAGCGGGGCTCCCGCTACATGATCGCCTACCGCGAGAATGGCAAGCAGCGGTACGAGACATTCAGGACTCTCGATGAGGCCCGCCGCGCGAAGTCAGCGCGGGCGACGGACATCGAGCGAGGCGAGTTCGAGGGGCGCTCCCGGATCACACTGCACGAGTACGCCCGCGAGTGGGTGGAGCGCTACCAGGGCCGCGGCCGGCGCGGATTCCGCGAGGGCACCCGCGACGAATACAAGCGCTTGTTGGAGGCGTACGCGCTGAAGTTCTTCCCGGCTGGTCTGCGGCTCACGGAGATCACGCCGAGCGGGATCGCGGGTTTCGTGGGATGGCTGTGCGACCCCGCCCAGCAGGAAGGGCGGACCCTCGGCGACCAGACGGTGCGCAACATCGTGACCCCACTGCGCGCGTGCCTCGCCACGGCCGTCCGCGAGGGCCTGATCCGGTCGGGGAACCCTGCTCGGGACGTGGACCTCCCGCACCGCCCGACCGCCGAGGAGTCCGAAGAGGACGAGGTCCGGGCGATGAGCCACGAGGAGCTATCGACGCTGCTCGGGATGCTCCCGGGCAACTGGCGGATGTTCTTCTTGTTCCTCGCCTCCACAGGTCTACGGATCAGCGAGGCCGTGGCGCTCCAGTGGCGGCACCTGGAGCTGGACGGGTCCACGCCGCACGTCAAGGTCCGGCGGGCGCTCGTGAAGGGCCGCATGGGGCCTCCCAAGAGCAAGTACGGCAAACGGGAGATACCGCTCGATCACGCGCTCGTGCTGGAGCTGCGCGAGCACCGTAAAGCGTCGGAGTGGCCGGGCGCCGAGGACCTGGTGTTTCCGGCGAGCAACGGGGCGCCGCTGAACCAGGGCAACGTCCGCCGCCGCGTGCTCAAGCCGGCGCGAGAGGAGGCGTGCCTGGAGTGGGTCGGATTCCACGCCTTCCGCCACACCTGCGCGTCGATGCTGTTCGCCGAGGGCCGCAACGCGGTACAGGTCCAGCGGTGGCTCGGCCACCACTCCGCCGCGTTCACGCTCGACACGTACGTCCATCTGCTCGACGGGGACATAGGGCAGCCGCTGAAGCTCGGGCCGAGGACGAACGAAGTGCAGGATGCGGCTCATCTGCCCTCATGATTCATGCTTAGCCGTGCGCTTGATCTACAGGACTACGCAGCAGGTGGAGATTCGCCAGGCTGTCCGAATCGGACTTTATGATCAAGCGCACATGTCCACCGATCAAGAGCGATTCGGAGTCCTGAAGGAGCAGCTTGAGCAGGCGGCCGAAGCGCTGGGACAACTTCCTGAATCTGCCTGGCCAACTCCCGCGGATCGACAACGGTTCGAACGCATCTTCGCGTACGCACAGATAGTCTTTCAAACGACAGATTCTGACCTCGTCAGTCCTGCCGTGCTCCAACAGCTCTCGGAAGCACTGCAGCAGTGGATCGATGGCCCCGACGCGATCGCCGGCACATCTGATCCGTGGCGCGACCGGTTGCTGGATGGTATCGCTCGACTGCCGGCCAGTCGTGGGCGCGACATCGAGCAAGAGGTGAAGGATGCGGCAGCGACATTCCAGCGCTCTGCGCGGCAGCGACTTGCTGCACTGGAATCCGACTTTCGGTCCACACAGCAGGAGATCACGACTGCCCGCACACGGTTGGACACGATCAACTCCGAGATTACGTCGGCGAGCACCGAGCGTCTTGGCGAGCTTGCCACTGCGATCGATGAGATGCGGACGGGATTCGAGCAGCGTCTACAGGGATACGAGACAAACCTGGAGACCGAGCGCGAGGAAGGTCTCCGACAGCGAGGCGCGCAGGCCGCCGCATTCGAGGAGGCCCAGGCGGGTCGTACTGCCGCGGCCAATTCGAGTCTTGAGGCAGGCAAAAGCGAGCTTGAGCTACTGAAGGCAAGCTCCCGTAGGGAAATCGAGATCTTCGTCACCGAGATACGGAGAATGAAGGATGACTCGGAGAAGCCTGGTGGGCGTGATCGGGTCTATCGGCACCGCGGAACGCTATGGTGAGGATGCGAAGCAGCAGAAGAAGATCGCTGACTCCTGGCGCTGGATTACCGTTGGATTTGGCCTGTCCGCGATCGTCGGTGTGATCGCGGCGATCCTAGAGAAGCATCCAGCGGCTGAGACATATGGTGGCAAGGTGGCGCTCTCTGTGATACTCGGCGGAGTTGCGACCTATGCGGCCAACCAGTCAAAATCTCATCGAGATCGCGAGACGCATTCTCGCAATCTCCAGCTTGAGCTGACCGCGTTCTCACCGTTTATTGAGCCTCTCTCGAAAGACCAAAAGGAGGAGGAGCGAGTCTGGATGGTCCGCAAGACCTTCGGGCGGACGCCAGCGGTGGAGGACAACAATGGGGTGGGTCCAACACCACTCTCGCTGGTTACGCAACGAAGGGTAAGGAAGGAGGAGGGCGGGGAGACGAGCTAATCCGCAATGCTCCAAAGCGGTGTTGGGGCATTGCCGTGAGTCCGCATCACCGCTACTGACGAGCTTGCCGATAGCCTCCCACCTAGCGGGGGTGTAAACAACGTGCAAACATGCCCCACGCCACGGCACTCCACCACGCCGGAAGGCGATCGGGCGGATTCCCTGCATTAGAGCCAAATCGGGCGACTCCAAGGCACCCCACACAACGACTGATTTGGTCTACGGAACCGAAGGTCGGGAGTTCGAATCTCTCCTGGCGCATTGCAAATGCCCTGTAAATCAACGGGTTTTTTGCCTTAAGGCAGAACGTCTGGCGAACTTCCTCCCGAGATTTCCTCCCGGTTTTGGGTGGGGGGCACGTCGGAGGCCGAGTCATTGAGCAGCGATTCCGCCCAGGCGGTGGCGCTCTCGGCCACCGCCAGCGCGGCTGCTCGATCGAAAGCGATCGGTTCGTCGTAGCGGAGTTCGGCTGCCCAGGGCGTGAGCCACTGGACGTCCGAGAGCTCTCCTGGAGGCTCGATGCCCGACTCGCGTACCCGCCGCACGAGGAACCCGAGATCGTGCGTGAGCGGCAGGTCGGCGTCTTGCAGCACGAGCGCGACCTTCAGGGCCTTCTCGGCGCTTTGTTGAGCGAGGAAGCCCACGATATTGTCGTCGATCTCCGTGTCGTCGGTGAGCTTCCGGCAGGCTTGGAGGTCGCCCTTCGCCCGGCGCAGCAGCACCTTGGCGTACTCGACCTGCTCAGGATTCGGCGAGGACACGTCCCTCACGAAACGCGCGGTGCACCATCGTGCCCCGTACCTTCGCCCGCCGTTCAGCGAGGGCGGCGTCCATGACGATCAGGTCGACCGGGGCATTGAAGTCTCCGAGAGCGCGGCGAAGCCTGACGGCCTCGGCGAGGCGATTCTCGACCTCATCCTCGATGACCAGGAAGTCGAAGTCGCTGCCCTCGTCAGCGTCGCCGCGGGCACGCGAGCCAAACAGGATCACCTTGGCGTGCGCCGGCGCCGCGTCGATCAGAGCACGGCCGGCACGCTCGATCATCTCCTCGGTCGCGACAGCGTTCATCGCCGCCGCTCCCTGACGGCTGTCCCGCCCAGCGTTGAGGACTCCAATGCACGCATAGCGCGCCGATTGTACCTGGGCCTACGGCTCCCTCGCCGGCTATAGAGCTCTGGGCCAACGACCTGTGTCAAGGCGCGCTTTTTGCGCCCGCGAAATTTGTTCGGGGGCATCGGGGCCTCTTCCGCGACGAAGGAATGGAGCTGCTTATGGCGAGACAGGACGACACGACTTCTGAGCCGGACGGGCCCTGCGCGGGGACTCTCTCGTTTGCGGGGGGGCGTTTGGGTGGCTCGCGCGTCTATGGGATGTGTACGCCGCGAGCGAGCGAACCGATCCGCTGTCCACTGGATGCGTATGGAAGGAGCGTGCTTGATGGATGCGAGTAGGAGTGGGAGCCGTCCGAATGGCGCTGTGGGCGCTGGGCGGCGGGAGGTGTCGTTGGCGGAGCCGTTGCTGGATAGCGCAGCGGCGGCGGCGTTGTTGAACGTGCGGGTCTCGTGGGTGCGAGATGCGGCGCGGCTGGGGCAGTTGCCGTGTCTGCGTGTCGGGCGTCATCTGCGGTTCACGCGCATGATGCTCGAGGAGTGGCTGGACGGGCAGCTCGTTGGGCGCCCTGCGGGGGGACGGGCGTCGCACCCGGGGCCGTCGGGCGGCGCGGGTCGTGAGGTGAGGCGTGTCACGTTCAAGCCGAGGACCGAGGCGGCGCTGTTGGCGAGCCTGGCTGAAAGGCCGGAGAGGGAGGTGCAGTGATGGGCGCTCGTGATCCTCGTTGGGGTGGTGCGCGGGGTCGGGGCGGGCGGATGGATCGTCCGCCTGGGTGGGCTGAGTCGTTGTTCGCTGGGCGCTCGCGTGCCGAGAAGGAGGCCGATCAGGACGCGCAGATGCTCGTGATGATCATCGGCGGGGCCGTGATCCTGGCGTTGGCGTTGACGTTGAATGCGTTGTTCACGGCGGTCGGCCTGCAGTTCGGGTGGTGGGCGGCGCCCGTGTTCCTACCGTTGTTCGGGTGGCTGCTCTGCTGCGCGGCGTGTAACCGTGTTCTACGCCCGGTCGAGCTCGACGAGCTGCGTTGGCGTGATCGGCTCTACGCGGCGGGGGCGCTTGCCGTGGTGTTGTGGCTGGTGTGGCCGCTATGGGCTGGGCCGGTGGCTGAGGCGTGGAAGCGGGGGCACGGCGGGTTTCTCAACGGCGGGATCGCAGGCCCGGGGCCGCGTTACCCCCTCGGTGCGATTCTCGGTGCCTCGCCGGTCGCGATGGGCCTGGTGACGTTCCTGGTGCTCGCTCTAGCGATGGTTCTTGCGCCGCGTATCAACCGACGGGAGCCGAAAAACCCGGCGCCGCCTGGTGGCCCTGAGCCGTTGCGCTCACCGCTCCTCGCGCCGCGCCAGCCGAGCCCTCCGCGGCAGCCGAGCCAGCCGAGCGCGCCGCGCTGGCCGTGAGCGTCGTGAGTCTGCTGCTGGCGCTTATGAGCTTCGCGGGGTGCGTCGCGGGCGGCCTGTGGCTGGTCGGTGAGCTGGCCGCCCACCGCGAGACGCCGGTCACTGCGCGTGCGCCTGATGACCCGTGGGTCGCTCAGCCGGAGGAGTCGATCGCCGGGACCCATGTGTGGGCGGGGCGCACCGGGGAGGGTGTGTTGCGCTCTCCGCCGGATTGCGCGGCGATCGTCGTCGGCCCGCCGCGTTCGGGGAAGACGCGGAAGGTGATCGCGCCGACGCTGGCGTGCTGGAACGGGCCAGCGCTCGTCACCTCGACGAAGGGCGACATTCTCGCGACCGCGGCGCACCGCACGAGTTGCGGCCCGGTCGCGGTGTACGACCCGACCGGCTCCCTCGGACACTCCGAGGCGACCGTCGGCTTCTCCCCGTTGACGCGGTGCGGGACGTGGGATGGGGCGGTGGAGGTCGCGGCGGCGATGCTCTCCCCCGCCGGCGAGGATGAGACGGTCCGCCACGGTGAGCATTTCGCGGTCGCGGCGCGCGCGCTGTTGGCCCCGTTGTTTCACGCGACGGCGCTTTCGGGTGGGGGGATGGACAGGGCGCGGGGATGGCTTGGCCGCTCGGAGTTCTCCGAGCCCGCGGAGATCCTGCGCAACGCGGGAGCGCAGATCGCACTTGAGGAGCTGTCGGGGGTGGGGGCGCAAGCCGTCGGGGACTACCGCACCTCGGTGCTGGGTACCGCGCAGGTCGCGCTCGCGTGGGCCTCCCGCGCGGCGGTCAGGGACAGCGCGGACCCGAACCTCACGCCGCAGATCGACCTCGGGGAACTGCTGGCACAGCAGGGCACGTTGTACGTGATCTCCCCGTCGCGGATTCAGCAAGAGCTCGCGCCGCTGATCGCCGCCGTCCTCGACGGCCTGTGCGCGCAGGCGATCGACCTCGCGATCACCACGCCCGAGGGGCGCCTTGAGCGACCGTTGCTGCTCGCATTGGATGAGGTCGCGAACATCGCGCCGATCCGCTCGCTGCCACGCCTGTTGAGTGAGGGTATCCAGCAGGGCATCGTCCCGGTGTTGGGGGTGCAGGACATGAGCCAGGCGCGGGCGCGGTGGGGTGAGCACGAGACCGCCACGATGTGGTCCACGCCGGCACTTCGGCTTGTCCTCGCCGGTGTCGCGGACCCCTACACCGCGCAGCTGGTCTCCGATGCCTGCGGCGAGCAGCTGGTGTGGCGCGCGCAGATCGGGGAGAGCACTTCGACTGCCCACCAGGTGGAGCGGCTCGGCCGGACCTTTACCGGCGGGGACAGCCACTCCTATGTGCAACAGCGTGAGCGCGCGATCCACCCCGCGGACCTCCGCGCGATGCAGGCCGAGCGTGCCATCGCGCTACCTCAGGGCCGGGAACCGATAACGCTCGACCTGTTCCCCGGCGCACCCGGTTTCACCGACTGCGACTGGCCCACCCTCGCGCGCGCCGGCCGTGCGCGGCTATGCCAGCCACTCTGACGGCGGCGGGCCGCCGCTGAACCTCGCGGCCGTCGGGTCACCCGTCTGTGTGAGCTGGCGATCGAGCAGCTCAAGACGGTCGTGGAAGAGAAGCTCCGCGCGGGGGTCGGGGTTCTCGCCCGCGTCGAGCTGGGAGCGCCACGCGCCCAGCGCGCCGAGAACCTCGACGAGCTGCCTGTCGGTCCACCAGTCCGCGACGAGCTTTGAGAACACGCGGGGGTAGCGGTCCGCGAGCCCGACGACCGTGGCCCATAGCTCGCGGCGCCAGCGCTCGCGCTCCCCCGCCGGCTCAAGCCACCCCGGCAACCCCCCGCCACCACCCCGGACGGAATCCTCGGGCGCGGGCGGCTCCCCAGCCGGGTGGGCGTGGGTGCTCAAAAGGCCGTCACGGACCATCCGCGCCGCTGTCCGCGCGACCGGCTCGCTGTTCGCCTGCGCGCGGCGCGTCAACTCCGCGAGCGCGTGCTCATCCAGCGTGATTGCCACTCGGCTCACAACGCCATCCCCGCATCCTGTTGAAGCCCGGTGTCACGCGCGAGTTGACGGGCGGTGGAGCGCTCAAGCGCCTGCCCCACATCATCCTCCGCTCCCGCGGCCGCGAACGCGACGGAAGGGATCTGCCCACGGGATGCCCGCATCAGCTGCGCGAGGCGCCCCACCCGCTCCGCGTCGACGCCCTCGGTTCCAAGATCCTCGCGGGCGACATGCCAGTCGGTGCCCTCCCTGGCGCGCGACGCCTCGACATACGCGCCCTCCTGGCTGGTCTGCCATCCCCCCGTGACCACGACCGCGCGCTGCACGGTCGCGCCCTGCTGGCGGTAGAGGTGCTGCGCGTAGGAGAGCCGCACACTGGAAAGCTCCTCATCACCCGAGAGCGTGACCTGCCGCTGCCCATCCGTCAGGACCTGCACCCGCTGCTCGTCCGGGTCAACCGCGAGGACTTCCCCACGGGTGCCGTTCTCGACGCGTCGCTCGCCGTCGGGGCGATGCTGCGCGATGAACGCGACACGATCACCCTCGCGCACACCGTAAGCCACGTCCGGCAGCTGCACCTCCTGCTCGCCGAGTTCGCCACGCTCGGCGCGGAGGTGCTGCGCGCGGGCGTTCATCCGGTCGATCTCGCCGGTTGAGGCGTCGGACATCAACGCGACCTCTTTCATGCCCTCGCGCTCGGCCAGCTCCGACCACTGCCTGACGGCGGCCTCAATGGTCTCGTCGCGGGTGTCCGCGAAATGCAGCTGGCCGCGGGACTGGTAGTGCGCCATCGCCTCCTCAGCCCGCCCCGCCCGCAGATCCGCCCACGCCTGGCGCTCCTCGGGGTCACTCGTGCGCCTGACCTCCTGCAGCCGGACGGTCGGCGCGTCCCGCTCGATCTCCTCGAACATGCCCCCGGCGCCAATCGCGGGAAGCTGCCGCGCGTCACCGATCAACACGAGCTTGCCACCCGACTCATCGACCGTCCTTATCAGCGCATCCAACCGGCGCGTATCACCCATCCCCGCCTCATCGAAAAACACCGTGGTCTGCTCCCCCAGCTCGACGCTCCCGCTCCGCGCTCGTGCGACGAGCGAGTCCACCGTCATCGTGTGCCCCTCCAACGCGGGGCTGTCCTGTCCCAGCCGCTCGGCGGTGGAACCCGACACCGCGACACCGATCGTCTCCCGGCCGGAGTGCTGCTCGGCGCGCGCCGCCGTGTCGATCACGACGCCCTTGCCGGCGCCGGCGTCCCCAACAAGCACCGCCACACGTTCCCCTCCGCCGAGGACCCGCACCGCCTCCTGCTGCTCGGCGCTCAACTCCCCACCGATCCGCTCGGCGACCTCCCGCGCGGCACGCTCCCGCGCACGCTCCTCCACACCCCTACCCTCGCTGGCTGCCAGCTCGCTGACGCGCGCGGTGATCGCCTGCTCCATCTCCCGGACCTCGCGCGTCGTCATCCGGCCGTCCTCAAGCTCCACGACCTCGCCTGCCGCGAGGAGTGCCTGCGCGCGCTGCGCTGCGCGCTCGGGTGCCAGTTGGCCGACACCCTGCTCGATCACTGCCGCTCGCAACTCACGATCGCTGAACGTCGCCCGCTCCTCCGTCAGCGACCCCGTCACACGCACCTGCCACGGCACGTCATCCACACGCCGCACCCCACCCGCCTCGCCGGGGCGATGCAGAGCCTCGATGTCCGCGCGGCCGGTGCCCTCCCGGGCGGTGCGGTGCTCCCAAGCCTGCTGCAGCTCGGGGCGGCTTTCCGGGACCTTCGCGCGGCGGTTCTCGAGCTTGACGTTGCGAAGCTCATCACGCTCCGGTGCCCGGCCGTACCGCGCGCGGAAACGCTCCGCCGCGAGCCACACTTCGCGGCTGCGGCCACTCAACGCATCACGCACACCCTCAGAGACACCCGCGACTTCGAAGTACCGGCCACCACGACCGGTACCCGCCGCGACCTCGTACCCCTGGTGCTGCATCTCCTCCGCGAGTGCGCCACGGTAGAAGGCGCCCAGCTCCCGCGCCGCACGGAACAACGGGCGGCTCGCGACCGCCGCGAACTGCCCATCCTGGCGCACCACCCCCGTCACGACGACATGGCTGTGAAGCTGCGGGTCCGGTGCACCATCCGCTACCCCGCGCGCGGTCGTATGACGAAACTCCGCCGCCAACACATCCCGCGCGCGGCCGAGCACCTTCCCGCCGGCGCCTTCACGGACCGCCGGGACCTCGCCACGGAGATGCTCAAGGGCGCGCGCGACCGCCCGACCGTGCGCCAGCTCCACACCCGCACGCTGCTCCTCGCTGCCGAGCGCCCACACCGCAGAGACCGACTTCGGCGCGCTGAACGTCAAGTCGATCCCGCCCGCCCGCCGGCGTCTGTTTGCTTTTTTGCGCCGCTGGGGCGCTTTCGAATGAAGCCAGGCGATGGCCAGTGGCGGACGAGTACGCTCAACGAAGCGCGGCGCGGGTCGAAGGGCATCGAGCAGGCTGCTGGCGGGTATCCGAACAGCCTGGGAAGTTGCCTGAAGTGGTGATGCGTCTTCGCGGGGAAGCGGGCGCTAGTCAACCGCTACGGAGACTTCGAGCGCCTCTCACGGCGGTCCGTCACACCTCATCCGCGTGCGACGCCGTTGCTGCTGTCCTTTCATCGTCCGACGGCGATCACATAGATGCCACTACGCTGTAGGACGCTCCCGATCGGAGGTGGAGGGGTGGCTGAGTTGTTGTCGCTGGCTGGGGTGTCCCGCGGCGCCGCGCGTGGTGCGGGTCGGGTCGAGGCGCTGCTGGTGGATGTCTCGTTGGATGTGAGCGGCGGGGAGCTGGTGGCTGTGGTGGGATCGCGCAGCCAGGGCAAGACGACGCTGTTGCAGCTCGCGGCTGGGATGGTGGTCCCGGAAGACGGTGCGGTGTGCTTCCGTGGCCACGATCTGGTGGGACTGTCCGAGCGGGAGCACGCGAGGCTGTTGCGGGAGGAGATCGGGTTGGCGGGGCAGAGCGGTCCGCGGGTGGATCTGCGGATGGATCACTACGTGGCAGCGCCGCTGCTGGTCAACCGCCGGCGCAAGCATCGCCGGCAGGCGTTCGCCTGGGCGAACGCGGCGCTTGAGCGGGTGGGGATGGCGAGTCGTGCTCGGCAGCGCTGGGGGGATCTGTCGCGCTGGGATCGGGCGCTGGTGGAGATCGCGCAGGGGATCGTGGGGGAGCCGGAGTTGCTGCTCGTGGACGACGTGACCGACGGGCTTGGGATGCGTGAGACGGCGCAGGTGACGAAGCTCCTGCGCTCACTGGCGGAGGAGGAGGGGATGGGCGTGTTGATGGCGGTGTCCGATGGGGAGGCGGCGTTGTCCGCGCACCGTGTGTTCTCGCTTTCGCGGGGGCGCCTGAAGGCGATCTCCGACCAGGGTCTGCGTCCCCAGAATGTGGTCGCCTTCTCGCGGGCGCGGCGCGCCAACGGCGGGCGATGAGTCGGGTGGCTTTTTGCATCAGACGCTGTCTTTCAAATATCAAATAGTCCGCATGATTTAGCAGGCGCGACACTCATTGATTTCTTCGTGTACGGTTCGGCCTTATGGGACGCACGGGAGAGGGCGAGCTGTCGGCGAGCACGGCCGCGGTCCTGGGGCTCCTGATCGAGCGGCCCGGCAGCAAGCTGGGTGTGGAACGGCGACTGCAGGAGCGGCTGGTTGCGGCGCAGTTCTCTACGACGACCGCGCACAGCGCCATCAAAAGCCTTCTGGGCAATGGCTACATCTGTCTGTACGACGGCGTGCCGGCACCGACGCGCGCCGCGAGCAAGAGGGCCGGGAACTCCGTGCGCGGGACTCCGCGCCCCGACCTGCGGGTGCTCGGGCTGCCGGGTGGGGAGCCGGTCACGGATCGCGAAGAGGATCCCGCGGCGGACGGGGAGGTGTACCACGCCACGCCGGAAGGGGTCATCGTCTTCTGGCGGTGGCTGCGCAAAAGCTCTTCGATCTCCGTGATCCGCGACGAGCTGCGGACGAAGATCGCTTTCTCTCGCCCGGAGGATACGCCGCGGATGATCGAACTGATCGAAATCGAGGAAGACGAGTGTCGGGCCAACTACAAGATCCTGCACGAGAGCCTCGCGGCGTTCGAGGAGCACATTGACGCTGAGACGTTCGTCACCGGCAAGGACTGGTCGACGCTGATGACGGTCGGCCTGATCCGCGACGAGGCCGCGATCTGGTACGCGAAGATGAAACAGCGCGAGCGCTTGTGTGAGTACATGGAGGGCCTGCGTGAGGAGTCGCTGCGGCGCTCGAAAGAGTCCCCGCGAGGCTGGTGATGGACGCTGCGCCGTTGCTGTCGCTGGTCGGGGTGCGCCGCGGCGCCGCGCGTGGGACGGGTCGGGTCGAGGGGCTGCTGGTGGATGTGTCGTTGGACATGGGGGCGGGGGAGCTGGTGGCGGTGGTGGGATCGCGCAGTCAGGGCAAGACGACGTTGTTGGGGCTCGCGGCCGGGCTGGTGGAGCCGGAAGCGGGCATGGTGGGCTTCCGTGGGAATGATCTGGCGGGACTGTCCGAGCGGGAGCACGCGAGGCTGTTGCGGGAGGAGATCGGGTTGGCGGGGCAGAGCGGTCCGCGTGTGGACTTGCGGATAGATCACTATGTGGCAGCGCCGCTGATGGTCAACCGTCGGCGCAAGGATCGCCGTCAGGGGTTCGCTCGGGCGACTGCGACCCTCGATCGGGTGGGGATGGCAAGCCGCGCGCGGCAGCGCTGGGAGGATCTCTCGCGCTGGGATCGCGCGCTCGTGGAGATCGCCCAGGGGATCGTGGGGGAGCCGGAGCTGCTGCTGGTGGACGACGTGACCGACGGGTTGGGGATGCGCGAGACGGCACGGGTCACGAGGTTGTTGCGCTCGCTGGCGGAGGACTGCGGGATGGGCGTGTTGATGGCGGTGTCCGATGGGGAGGCGGCGCTGTCGGCGCACCGGGTGCTCTCGCTCTCGCGGGGGCGGCTGCGGGCGATCTCCGACCAGGGCCCGCGTCCCGACAACGTGGTCGACCTGCCAGCCGCCCGGGATGGAACGGGCTCCAGGCGCGGCGTATGCCTGTAGCGCTCGAGCTGCGGGATCTGGTCAAGCACTACCACGTCGGTGAAGGGGAGCCCGTGCGAGCGGTGGACGGCGTCTCGCTGTCGATCGCCCCGGGGGAGTTTGTGGCGCTATACGGCCCGTCCGGCTCGGGCAAGTCGACGCTACTCAACCTTGTCGCGGCGCTGCTGGAGCCCGACAGCGGGGCTGTGCTCGTCAACGGCGTCGACGTCGCGGCGCTCCCTTACAAGGAGGCATGCGAGTACCGGCTGCGCGAGGTCGGGATCGTCGGGCAGCCCTCGGACTTGCTGCCGGGCGCCCGCGCGATCCAGAATGCCTCGCTGAAGTTGTGGGTAACGCACGCGCGTGATGCCCGCCAGCGGGTCGAACCGCTGCTGAAGCGCCTCGGGCTCGGCGAGCGGATGAATCACCGTACCGAGCAGCTCTCGATGGGGGAGCGCCAGCGGGTCATTATCGCGCAGGCGCTCGCCAACGACCCCGGCCTCGTGCTTGCCGACGAGCCGACCGGCTACCTCGATACTCGTCGTGGCCGTGAGGTGCTCGGGCTGCTGAGCGAGCTCTGCCGTGAGCGCGGCGCGACGGTCGTGCTCGCCACCCACGATCCCCAGGCCGCCGCGTTCGCTGATCGTGTGCACGAACTGCGCGATGGCCGGCTCGCAGATTACGTCCCTGACCCCGCCTACATCATCGCTGGGAGGCAGGCAATCGAGCCGTGATGGCCTTCTCGGACATCGCCCGGCTTTACTACGCGCGTCTGCAGGCGCGGATCGTGCTTGTGCAGGAGCTGTTCGCGGTGTTGGGTATCGCTGTGGGGGTGGCGCTGCTGTTCGCCTCCCAGGTCGCGAGCACGAGCCTGAATGGTTCGGTGAAGCGGCTCACGGGCGACATTGTTGGTCATATGCAATACCAGCTCGAAGCACGTGGCTCGCAGGGTTTCGACGGTGCCCTGTTGAGCGACGTGCGCGGTATTCCCGGCGTCCACGCGACGCTGCCCGTGATCGAACAACAGATCAACGTCATCGGTCCGAGTGGGCAGGAGGCTGTCGATCTGATCGGCACCGAACCGCGGCTCGCTCATGCAGGTGGCCCATTGCTACGGCATTTCAGCTACGCCCAGCTGGCTAATCAGCGTGCGCTCGCGCTCCCCGAACCGCTCGCGCGCTCGATCGGGGCGGGTCCGTTGCAGCCGGTCACGCTGCAGGTTGGAGCAAGCGATGTGAAGGCATTGGTCGGTGCGACGCTGCAGGAAGCGGACATCGGCTCATTGGTCCACAGCCCGATCGCGCTCGCTCCGATCGCCTATGCGCAGCAGCTCACCGGACTGCGAGGCAGGTTCACCCGGATCCTCATTCAGGCGTCACCAGGGCACGAGCACGCGGTGCTCAGCGAACTGCAAAGGATCGCGAAGAGCACGCACGTCAATGTCGAGCCGGCTGACTATGTTTCGCGTCTTTTCCAGGTCGCGGCGGCACCAACCAATCAGGGCACCGAGTTGTTCTCGGCGATCAGCGCGCTCGTTGGCTTCCTGTTCGCCTTCAACGCGATGCTGGTCACAGCGCACTTGCGCCGGACATTGGTCGAAAATCTACGCCGCTGGGGAGCCACACGGCTGATGGCGCTCCAGGTGCTGCTGCTCGACGCGCTCGTGCTCGGCGTCCTCGGCTCAGCGCTCGGGCTCGCGCTTGGTGAGTTGCTCTCGGTTCTGATCTTCCACGAGGGCTCGGGGTACCTCTCGTACGCGTTCCCGGTCGGGTCGTTGCGGATCGTCACCTGGCAGAGTGTTGCGCTGGCCGTCGGGGTGGGGCTGGCGGCCGCCGTCGTCGGCGTGCTGGTTCCGTTGAGAGGGTTTCTCCGTCGTTCGACACGGTCGGGTCCGGACGCACGCTCTGGTCGTCTATGGCGGCCGGGGGCCGTCGGTGCGGGTCTCGCCTGTCTGGCTCTCACTACAGTGATTCTGCTTGAGGACGATGTCAATGTGCCGGCGGCGATCGTGGCGATCATGTGTGTGTTGGCCGCGTTGCTGCTTTTGTTGCCCGTGCTGTTCGATGCGATCGTCGATCTCTTCGATCGGCTCCAGCTGCGGTTGTACTCGGCGTCGACGCTGCTCTCCGCTGCTGAGCTGCAGGCGCCGGCGAATCGTGCTCGCTCGCTGGCGATCGCCGCGACCGGCGCGATCGCGGTGTTTGGCAGTGTCGCGATCGGCGGCGCGAGTGCCAACCTGCAGCGGGGCCTCGACCGGATGGCCGACGAAGCGAACCTCGTGACCGATCTGTGGGTCTCCCCGGCCGGGTCCGCGAACACCCTGGCCACGACTTCGTTTCCCTCGGACACCGCCAGGTTGGAACGTCTCCCGGGGGTGCAAGCCGTGAGTATCTACCGTGGTGGCTTTCTCAACATCGGCGACCGCCGGGTGTGGGTGATCGCCCCACCGCGCACCTCCACGCAGCCGCTTCCGGCGAATCAAATCACGAGCGGGGGCCTCCCGCTGGCGACCGCTCGTATCCGCGGCCACGGGTGGGCGGTCGTCTCGCAGGCGATAGCCAGCGAATACCACCTGCACATCGGCCAGGCGTTCACGCTCCCCTCGCCGCGACCGACGACATTCCGTGTCGCTGGCTTCAGCACCAACGGAGGCTGGCCACCTGGTGCGGTCATCATCAATGCCGCGGACTACGCGAGCGCGTGGGGCAGCAGCGAAGCGAGCGCCTACAACATCGTGCTCTCGCCGGGGGTCCCAGCCGCCAGAGTGCGCCGCGAGGTTGTAGCGGCACTCGGCAGTAGCGGCAGTGGTCTCGTGGTGCAGACCGCCCAGCAACGTGCGCAGGAGTGGCAGGCGGCGAGCCGTCATGGTCTTGAGCAGCTCGCCCAGATCGGAACCCTGATGTTGATAGCGGCCGTCCTCGCGATGGCGGGCGCAATGGGCTCGATGATCTGGCAGCGCCGCCCGCAACTGGCATACATCAAGCGCCAGGGCTACAAGAAGGCCGTCCTGTGGCGCTCCCTGCTATGCGAGAGCGCGCTGCTGCTCGGCACCGGCTGCTCGATCGGGGCGGTGTTCGGCCTCTACGGCCAGCTCGTGCAGAGCCACGCGCTGGCGACCGTCACCGGCTTCCCGATCGTGATCTCGATTGGGCCCCTGATCGCGCTCTGGAGCTTCGCGCTTGTCAGCGCGGTCGCGGTCGGGATTCTCGCGCTACCGGGATACCTCGCGGTCGGTGTGCGCCCAACGATGGTCAGCTCAACGTGATTGTAGCCTTCCGGTATATCGGAGAGTTTCGCTTGCCGACGTATCGTCAATCGAATGCCATCCCCTTTCCGGCAGGCATGGGCACTCGGCACCGCGACAACACGTGAGCTGCTCTGGGGACTCAGGGCAGTCTCTCGCGAGACCAGAAGCTGGCGAGCGCACGCCAGCTCGATCCCAGACACGACACTGCGCCAAGCGGCGCTCCACGCGCTCACACACAAGCGCGGCAACATCGACGGGGCAGCGCTGTTCTGGATCCTCCCACGCCGCCGCAACCAAAGGCTGCTCCGTCTGCTCGTCGCCTACGAGATCATGGCCGATTTCCTCGATACGGCAAGCGAGGACGGCGCACACGCCGGGCTGCGCAACGGCAGCCAGCTTCACCGTGCGCTGATCGAGGCGCTCGACCCCGGCGGGTCGCTCTCAGACCACTACCTCTACAACCCCGCCAAAGACGACGGCGCCTACCTCCAAGCGCTAGTCGTGTGCTGCCGCGCTCACTGCGCGTCGCTGCCCTCATTCATAAGCGTTCGGCCGTTCCTGGCTCGCGCCGCGGGCTTGACTCAGGTCTTGGGGATCAACCACGAGCCCGACCCAAAACTACGGGACGCAACCCTCAAGCAGTGGGCTGAAGCCGAGTTCCCCGCCGATACGGGGTTGCACTGGTTTGAGTTGGCCGCGGGCGCGAGCGCCTGGCTCACCGTTCTCGCGCTGCTCGCTCTCGGCGCGGAGCCTAAGTGCGACCTCCGCAACATTGTTGCCACTCACGCGACGTATCTTCTATTGGATCGCACCCTCCGGCACGATGCTCGACAGCTACGTCGACATGGCCGAGGACGCCGCGAATGCCGACCACAGCTACATCGCCCAGTATCAAAGCCTGGAGATCGCCACACACCGTCTCTATCACCTGATCCGGAGAGCCACCCATGTAGCTCGTGACCTCCCAAACGGTGCCAAGCACACAGTCATCACGGCGGGCATGGTCGCGCTCTACCTCTCAAAGGACAGCGCGCGCACGCGTGCGACCCATACGACAGCCTGTACCCTCCTCGACGCCGGAGGCCTCCTCGCGAGACTGCTCTTGCCAGTCCTGCGGGCGTGGCGCACCGTATATGGCCAGCGCGCGGCCTGATCCGACAAGCTGCAGCTCGGCTGCACCTCCAAAGGGAGCTGTGACACCTGGCCATGCCCGTGAATCACGAAGCGACGCGCCCGCTCCAAGTCTGCCGCTGCCAGCAACTGCCCAGACCTTGCTCTTCTGGCGAGAACCGCTGAGATTCCTCGACCTTTGCCACGCCCGATATGGGAATCGCTTTACCGTCCATCCAATCGGCACACCGCCGTTTGTGTTCCTCTCCGATCCGGCCGACATCAAATCGATCATCGCAGCCCCGGCGGATGTGCTTCACCCGGGAGCCGGCGCCGCCGTCCTCACACCCCTGGTCGGCGAGGATTCGTTCATGCTCCAAGAGGGCAGCCAGCACATGAACACTCGCAAGGCAATTTTGCCCGCCTTCCACCACGAGGCCGTCAACGCCCACGCGGAACACGTGAGCAGCATTGTGGATCAGGAGATCACACGGTGGCCGCTGGATACTCCCTTTCCGCTCCACCCTTACCTATGCGCCTTGACTCTCAAGGTCATTTTGACGACTCTCTTCGGTGAGTGGGACGATGCCCTGCGTACGTTGTACGCGCGACTATTCTCGATGCAGAGGGCGACCCCCACCGTCGCCCTGCAGGAGCCGGCGCTGCGCCATTTCCCGGGATGGCGCAGCACATGGAAAAACTTCGTCAGGCTGCGCGCGGAAGTGGAGAAGCTGCTGTATGCCGCCGTGGAGAGGGGAGGTCACAGCGGGAGCAATTCCAGCGACCTGCTCGCGCTGCTACTCACCACCGGCAATCCAGACGGCTCCCCGATGTCGAGCAGACAGGTGTGTGACAACATAATGACGACAATCATCTCCGGTCACGAGACGACCGCGTCCGAGCTGGCGTGGGCGCTCCAACTGCTCGCCCACCACCCCGAAGTGCGCCGAGAGCTCACGAACGAGATCGACCAAGCCCCCGGCGCCTACCTGGCGGCGACGGTGAACGAGGTGCTGCGCCATCGGCCCGTGTTCCCATTTGCGATCCCGCGGGCGGTCCAGCAGCCGATCGAGATCGGCGACCGAACCTATCATCCCCCGGTGCACCTGCTGGCCTGCATCTATCTCGCCCACCACGACCCAGCCTCCTATCCAGATCCGCACGAGTTCCGACCCGGCCGCTTCTTGGAGCATGCGCCGCGACCCCACCTCTGGCTGCCGTGGGGGGGCGGGCGCAAGCGATGCCCCGGCCGTCACCTCGCCATCCTCGAGATGCAAACGGTGCTGCACGCCACCCTGTTCAAACTGGACGTCCTGCCGGCGAGCCGCAAGATCGAGCGCGCTCGATGGCGAAGCGTGATCGTCACGCCACACGCAGGATCGCGCGTGACCCTACGCAAACGCCCCCTCCGAGCGTGAAGTAGTCGGCTGCATACAGCTGGACACGCTCGAGATCGCTCACACGGGCTCGGTTTTTATATAAAGCACTCTTTTCGTATCACTGGACGCGCTGTGCCAAAGACGAAACGATCCGCGATATGGCACGCAAGGGCACCGGCCAGGCGACTCGACGTGGAGAGGCAGAGGCGCGGCGTAGTCCAAGGGCGGATGTCCGCGCCGGTCCGTCGCCAAGCGCGCCATCGCGAGCCGGGCGGGCAGAGCGCCCGGCTCGCAAGTCTCCCGACGCTGGGGATGATCCCGGCGCGGTCTCCGTACGGCTGACCCAACAACAGGTCGTCGAGGTGCTGCGCGAAGCGCGCGCGAGCGAGGCCATCAAGATGCCCCAGCTACTCGCCGGACTGGTTGCGCGCGAGGAGATACTGCCGTTCCCATACTGGGAGGAGCGCTACCGGGAGGACGTCAGAGGCGGCCAGTTCTCGCTCTCGACGCTCAAGGCGATACTGGTGCTCGCCCACCTGGTCGGCGGCGAGCACCTGGGCATCATCGACATCGCCGAACGACTGCAGATGGGATCAAGTGCGATCCATCGCTACCTCGGCACGCTGAAGATCCTGGGGCTCGTCGAGCAGGACCCCAAGACACGCAAGTACTGGCTGGCCTCATAGGGGACTTGAGCGATGCCCAAGCCACTTGATCCTGAGCACCCCGGTAGGTTCTCCTCCTCGCTGGTCACCGGCCTGGCGATGCTCACGTGCTTTACCGCCGAGCGCCCAGTGCGCGGGATCGCAGACATGGCCGACGAGCTCGACCTGGGCCGTTCGAGTTGGGTCGGCGGCGAGGCGCCTGTCAGTCTTGCGACTGATGGTTTCCTCGCCGCCGCCCGCCGAACCGGACTTGCGGGTTCCCTCGCATCCGGCTCTCCACAGGACATGCGCTGTCCGCTGTTGGGTAGTTGGTCAGGTGTCGGTGACCTCTGGCCGATCGGTGAATCGGGGTTCTCCTTCGGTCGTCCACGGCGAGGGTATGCGGTATCCGCGGTAGCGGTACCGTTTGATTTTCACCTCGCCGGGCCAGTAGAGCCTCGTGCCGTCGGGGCTGGTCCAGTCGTGCCCCCAGTACCGTCGCTTGACCTGTGTCCAGGTCAGCCGCTTGTGCTTCTTGCGCAGCCATCTGACTATCCGCCACCACAGGTAGTAGTCGAGATAGTTGAAGCAGCGCGATGCGGCGTTGTGGCGATGGTAGTTGGTCCAACCCCGAAGGATTGGGTTGAGCGTACGGACCAGTTCGTCGAGCGAGAGGCTCGTTGTGTGACGTCCGGTCAACTGCTTGATGCGGTACTTGATGTCCCCGAGTGCTTGCTGGCTTGGGAAGCTGAAGGCGACCAGCGATCGGTTGTTCCAGAGGCGCCGCTGGATGCGGAAGCCGAGGAAGTCGAAGCCGTCGTCAACATGGGTGATCGCTGTCTTCTCGGGCGAGAGTGTGAGCCGCATGTACTCACGCATGAACTCGGCCGTTTGTTCCTTGATGATCTGGGCGTGAGCTTCGGTACCGTGCACCAGGATCACGAAGTCATCCGCGTAGCGGATCATTCGATAGCCGGGCAGGCCCTTGGCTCGATCGTGAGCACGCTGTCCTGCCGTGCGCACGTCCCAGATTCTCTGGAAGTGACGGTCGAGTACCGAAAGGGCGACGTTCGCCAACAGCGGCGAAAGGATCGCTCCTTGCGGTGTGCCCGATGGCGTGGCGGCGAGGGTGCCAAGCTCACACATGACACCAGCGCCGAGGAACTGTCTTATAAGTGCGAGTACGCGTTTATCGGTTACCCGGCGGCGCAGCTCGGCCAGCAGCAGTCCGTGGTGGATGCTGCCGAAGCAGTCCTCGACATCTCCCTCTATCGCCCATTCGTATCCTATGGGCGGGTTGATGAAGTGCCGCACTTCCTCGATGGCGTCCTGTGCTCGTCGCCCGGGTCGGAAGCCGTAGGAGGACGGGCAGAAGTCCGCCTCCATGACCGGCTCCAGCACGAGCTTCACCGCCATCTGGACGATCCTGTCACGCAGGGTTGGGATGCCTAGTTTCCTAGTCTTCCCGGCTGCGCGCTTGGGGATCTCGCGCTCCCGGACCGGCAGCGCCGTGAAGGTCCGGTCCCGCAGCGACTGTCTGAGCTCGCCAAGGAACACCTCCACGCCTACCGCCTCGATCCGCTTGCGTGTCATGCCATCGACACCGGGGGTGCGGGACCCTCGGTTGCGCTTCACCCGCTCCCACGCGACCAGCAGCGTCGCGGGGTCGCAGAGCAAGTTGAACAAGTCACCGAAGCGCTTGTCCTTATCCTGCCCCGCCCAGCGGTGCAGCTTGGTCTGCCATCCCAGTACCCGCTGCTCGGCCTCATCGACCGAGAGCGGCGCGAGCGTATTCACACTCGACCTCCCGAATAGCTTCTCATGCTGCGGTCCTGCTGTCCGCCTTCGCCATGTGGGCGGCTTTCCCGCCCTCGGACTACTACGCGGACTCCGCCACGCCCCATGCGTATCAGCGGACATCGCGCCGTGCCTGCCCCCACCGGGCAGGCACGCACGGGGCGCTTCCCACGTTCACCATGATCCGTTTGACCGGGTCGGCAGCCGACTTTACCCCTGCAAACCATCCGACGGGCAATCGCAGTCTCCCGCCGGCCTCCACCCCAGCTCCGAAGAGGTACGTGGAGCGAGCCGCCAGCGTCGAGAGCGGCATCGTTGTTGCATCCGGCCCATGTCCGCCAGGTTTCGGGCCGGCCTATCGATGAAGGGGCTTCTACCATCGGTTCGCTTTCGCTCTGCCTTTCGGTCTCGCTTGCGCGCACTCGGGTGTCTGGCAGTACCACCCGGCCGCTACGTCATCGGGGCGCTCTCGCCCACGGCGTGCGATTCCACGCCAGGACTGCCCCCAGCTTCGCCGGACCGCTGCATCAGCCCGGGGCCGGCATCACAGCCGACACGGAGAGATGTTGTCCATCAATCGTTCTGCATCTCCTTTCTCATGGCGCCTCGTGGCGCACCCACGCACCGCTATGCAACGACGCTGGTGACGCTCGGCTATCTCGAGCAGGGGCCCTCGCGCAAGTACCGGCTCGCGTCCCGCGTCTCGGACATCGGGCTCTCGCTACTGGACTCGCTGGCGATCCGCAGCGCGGCCCGTGAGCCGCTGAGGGAACTGAGAGCCCAGACCGGGCGCACCGTGAGCCTGGGGGTGCTGTGGGGCACCGAGGTTGCCTGCATCGATCGCTGGCGGGGGTCTCGCCAAGGGCAATACGCGATCGATACCGGCATTGGGCTAGGCACGCGCGTGCCTGTCCACTGCACCGCCGCGGGTAAGGCGCTCCTGGCGCGCCTGCCCGGGGTGGCGCAGCAAGATCTGATCGCGAAACTGTGCCTCACGCGGCGTACTCCCAAGACGATTGTTACCAAGACAGCGTTGCGCGCCGAGCTTGAGCGGATCGCTGCGGAGGGTGGTGTGGCGGTCGAGGACGAAGAGCTGTCTGCCGGCCGGCGTGCCATCGCCGCGGTGGTGGTGGACGCGGAGAGACGGCCGGTCGCGGCGGTCGAGCTGGTGGTTCCGGCGGAGGCGTACACCCGCAAGGATCTGCCGACGAAACTCTGCCCCAAGGTTATGGCCACGGCTCGGGATATCGGGTTGGCTCTCGGTGAGCAGCCGTTATTACCGGAGACGGGCGCTAACAGTGATTAATTTTCGCTGCCCCAAACTATTGGAGTGTCCATCAACTACCGGAAGGATTTACGAGTAAGAAACACCCTTTGCATTCAGGCGTCGATGCCGGTTAGGGTTCGACGAATATTTGTGGGCGGCGTTTCTTGGCCGTGTCGCGATTGTCGCGGCAGGGGTCAGACAACCGATCGAAGGAGCCGGGAATGAGCGCGTTGCGGGGATGGGAACAGATGTTGAAGTGTCTGATGTGCGTCCTGGTCGCCCTCGCATTATGTGCCGGAACGGCCTCTGCGGAGGCTTCCTCCGCAGAAACCTCGCCGCTTGAAAGTCCGCTGGTCGTTCCTGAAGCGCAACTGTTGCTTGGCGGCGAATCGGCGGGCGATGCTGAAGAAGCGAGGCGGGCGAGCCCGGAAGCAGTCACTGCGAGAGAAGAATCTCAGTCGAAGTACGAGGGTCTGAACGCCGAAGAAGCGGCCAAGTTGGCCGAACGGACATTCCCTGGTGTGATCACTCAGCCGGACGGTGGCCTGCCGGGGCTGCCGGAAGGAAGCAGCGTGACAGGCTACCCGACCGATAACACGGCGCAGCTCGATCTTCCTGGGGGAAAGCGGGGCGTCATCGAATCGATCTCGCCGATCGCTGTCGAAGGGTCGCCCGGTCGTCGCGTGCCTGTAGATTTGGGTTTGGTTGAAGCTGAGGGTGGGTTTGAACCACGCGTGTCGGCGGTTGGGCTGCGGCTTCCCGCACGGGTGCAAGAAGGAGCGACCCTCGCAGATATAGGCGTGTCGTTGACGCCGGTAGATGCTGCTGGTGTGCCAGCTGGAGGTTCTGAAGGGCAGCTTGACGGGTCGGTGGTGTTTTATGGCGGGGTGGGTGTGGGGAGCGATGTCGATATGGCGTTGAAGCCGAGCACCCTGGGATTCAGCGCAGAAACGCTCCTACGCAGCGAGCGTTCGCCCGAAACCCTCTACTTTCGAGTGGGGTTGCCGGAGGGAGCAAGTCTGGTCCAGACTCACCCCGGCTCGGGAGTTGTGGAAGTGGTTGACGCGGGGGCGGCTATCGCGTATGTGCTCCCGCCACACGCCACAGACGCGACGGGCATGTTGGTGCCAGTCGAAATGAGCGTTTCAGGAGACGCGCTTCAGTTGAAAGTCGGGTTGGGCGATGGCGAGTACGCCTTTCCGATCGATGTAGACCCGGAGGTGGTGGACAAAACGTTCGTTACCGACGGAGGTGAACTTTGGAAGGGCAATTGGCGGGAGGAACCGGCTCCCCCAAGTCCCTTTGAATTTACGCAATACGGAAGCATCGAAGAGATCGTCGACCACGATTATGGTGCTAAGAAATATGCGCTGGGGGAATGGGGGGCAATGGCTTATGAAACTCAGGGGGCGTCTCATATATATGAGCTCACCGCAGAAACCTCAGCTACCAACGCCGGCGCGAACATAGAAAATAAGCTCTTTATCAGAAGCCCTGGGAAAGGCGTCGAAAAGGAAGAAGTGCTGGGATCGAGTTACTCGAAGACGAAAAAGGCCCTTTGCGTCGTTCAGGGCTGTGCGACGGGCACGGTCTCCAGTGCTGACGAGGGCAATGCGGTGGAGTTCAAGCAGACGGCAACTAATTCTGGTGAAAAATTCGAAAGCGAATTGACGAATCCTGGGGTGGCGATCCTCCAAGAACAAGGCCCGACGACTCCCACATTGAACACGAGCGCTGAAAAGATTAATGGGAAGCACAACTTCTTTCACACCGGCGAGTGGCTTGGGCCTGGAAGTGAGGCGGAAATGTCAGCGACGGATCCTGGCCTGGGGATCTACGAATGGCATGCGAAATCTCCCAATAAGTCGGGGTGGTCATCGAATTCCCACCTGCCCGCCGAATGGCTTTGTAAGGGGGTGCAGTGTCCGAGCGACAACTCTGAAACAACGGAATACTGGCCGTTCTTTGACGAATTGCCCAATGGCGAAGATACACTCGAAGTTTCGGCGGCGGACGCAGCAGGCTTGAGTGCCACGACGACCACCAAAGTAAAGTCGACTATAGCCTTCCGTATAATCTCACGTTGTCGTTGCCGGCGAACAAAGAAATCGGTGACGCTGAAGTAAAAGTAAAGGCGACCGCGAAGGACGGCACCACGGCGGAAAGCTCGGGCATCGAATCGATTGGGTTGAAGATAGATGGGAAAGAAGTAGGTAAACCGTCGGGCTCATGCTCGCCCGGGCCGTGCACTGCGACAAGCAACGAATGGACGATCAATGGGGCTGAACTGGCGGCAGGACAGCACACCGCGACCGTCAAGGCGATCTCGAACGCAGGCGACGTGAATGTGGAAACGTTTACTTTCGATACGGGCCATCTGGCGGCTCCGGTGGCGCTGGGGCCGGGCTCTGTGAGCCCTGAGACGGGTGAGTTCTTCTTGGATGCGACCGACGTCTCGGTCGGTGGCCCGGGAGCGACCCTGTCGGTGAAACGCAACTATGGCTCTTCGCACCTTGCGGCTGGCGCCGAAGGCCCCCTCGGGCCGCAGTGGAGCATGAGCGTTGGGGGAGCGGAGACGTTGACCAAGGCAGCCGAAGGGGCCGTCGTGTTTACAAGCGCGGAAGGCCAGGAGTCGGTATTCACCAGCAAGGGGAAAGGTGAATTCACGTCTCCGTCTTTGAGCGCAAGCCTGACTTTGAGCGAAGTCACTGAAAGCGGCAAAACCAAGGAATTCCTACTCAAGGACGCCAGCGGCCAAGTCGCAAAGTTTGCATTGCCAAGCGGCGGCACAGGAAACACATGGGTGCCATCGACTCTCGAAGGGCCGAACGCAACAAACATAATCACCTATAAGTATCAAACTGTAAATGGAATTACAGAGCCGACAGATATGCTCGGACCGGTACCGGCTGGCGTATCGTGCACAAGCGAACTGGTCAAGGGTTGTCGTGCTCTTGGCTTTGTGTACTCCACCAAAACTACCGCAACGGGCAACAACTCGACCGAATGGGGCGAATATAGCGGCCGGCTCAAGGAAGTGACCTTCACCGCGTGGGAACCAACATCCGGCAAAATAAAGACCAGTGCTGTCGCAGAGTACGTTTACGACAAGGAAGGGCGGCTGCGAGGCGAGTGGAACCCAAGTATCTCACCGGCGCTTGAGACGACATACGGCTACGACGCAGCCAGCCATATGACGGCCATCACTCCGCCTGGACAGCAACCGTGGCTGTTCAACTACGGCACAGCCAAGGGCGACCCGCGAGCCCGAATCGTGTCGGTGGCCCGACCGGGCGCAAGCACTGCAGCAGGGAACGGCGCGACCCCGCTTAACACAGGGCTGCCGGTCATCTCGGAAAACCCGAAAGAAGAGGTGGCTGCTAATACATCAAACGGTACGTGGAGCAACAGCCCACTGACCTACAGCTATCAATGGGAACACTGCGTCGAAAACCGCACCACCAAAGAATGGGAATGCAGTCCCTACTTGGGAGCTACCAGCCAAACATTCACGGCGTGGGGTCGTTGGCACTATATACGGGTCGCTGTGACAGCTACCAACGCGACTGGTTCTACGAGCGCCTATAGCAAAATCGTCTATGCGAGCTCGGGCATCTTCCTTGAACAGGCAGCGACGTTTGGGAACGAAGGCAGCGCCGAAGGAAACGTCAAGGAACCGTCGGCAGTCGCCGTCGAATCGTACTTCTCCGAAGAAGACGTATGGGTTGCCGATACCGGCAATGGCCGTATCGAGAAGTTCTCTCCTACCGGCGCGTTCATCGCGGCGTACGGCTCGAAAGGCAAAGAAAAAGAAAAAGGCCAGATGGAACGTCCCACCGGCATTGCGATAAGCAAGTCCTATGTCTATGTAGCAGACTCAGGAAATAACCGAATAGATGTGTTCTCGAGGAGCAATGGTAAATACTCTCGCGAAATCGCGATGCCGGCCTCGCCGGCGGGAGTTGCCGTCGGAAAGGTCGACATCAACGGAACTGAAGAAGAATACCTATTCGTTGCGATTCCGAGCAAAAACTATGTCCGGTATGGCTCGGTCATAAACCCCAGTAAAACCCTTGGCAGTGCTGGCAGCGGAAACGGACAGTTCGAGGAACCGATTGGTGTCGCGCTAAGCAACACCGGACAAGAAAAAGGCAAAGGCAACAAGCTGTACGTCACGGACAAGGGCAACCATCGCGTACAGATCTTTGAACCCGAAGGCGTTAACTTTAGACTTTACAACGTGTTCGGCTCGGAAGGAATGGGGAAAGGCCAGTTCACCACGCCGGAAAGCATTGCGCTTGAGCCTAATAACATATACGAACTCAACGAAGAATCACACGGGTACTACGAAGAGCTGGAGAACACCATCTTCACCTCCGATGCTGGCGACAGCAGAGTGCAGCAACTCACCCTGGGAGGCACCGGCCTTGAAACGTGGGCCTTTGGTTCCGGCGCCCAAGGACTTGCTGTCGTACAGGGCGAATACCCGTACAAATCCAAAGGAGCCGGTGACCTGTATGTAGTCAGCTCGGCAGTCACCGGTACGCCACGGATTACCAAGCTGGTGCCTCGGGAAACAAAGGAACTGCCGGCCGAATCGCCCAACCCGGGAAGCACCGCAGTAACTACGGTGGAGTACCACGTCCCGGTCTCCGGCAGTGAAGCGCCGTACGCGATGGGCAAAACCGAAGCGGAAGCCTGGGGGCAAAAAGACGACCCAACAGAAGCCACGGCGATTTTCCCGCCGGACGAACCAATGGGCTGGCCGGCCAAGGACTACAAACGCGCGACCATCGACTACCTCGACAACGATGCCCGCACAGTCAACGTCGCGCACCCGGGCGGCGCGATCTCGACGACCGAATACAACTCCAAGAACGATGTCGAACGAACGCTTTCGCCCGATGACAGGGCGGCAGCGCTCAAAGAAGGCAGCAAATCCGCAGAAGCCTCGAAAGTCCTGGACACCGAGAACGCGTACAACAGCGAAGGCACCGAGCTGCAAGGTTCGCTCGGTCCCCAGCATACCGTCAAGCTATCCAACGGCGCACAAGTCGAAGCGCGCCACCATACCGTCTATAGCTATGACGAAGGAGCACCCTCGGAAGGCGGCCCCTATGGGCTGCCGACGAAGGTCACCGAAGGCGCCCAATATTCCGGCAAAGAAGAAGATGTACGGGAAACCGCGACGTCCTACTCCGGCCAGGAAAATCTTGGTTGGAAACTGCGCGAGCCTACAACGGTTACGGGCGATCCAAAAGGGTTGAAACTCGCTAACACGGTCGTGTACGAATCCTCCACCGGCGAGGTAAAGGAAACAGTCCTGCCGGCAGGTCACCCGGGAGAAAAGACCGCTCACGGCACCGAAATGATCTACTACACCACCGCCAAAAACACATCCGTGCCAGCCTGTGGGGAACACCCAGAATGGGCTAACCTTCCATGTCAGACACAGCCCTCTAAACAACCCGAAACCAGCGGGCTTCCAAACCTGCCGGTCGTCATTACTACGTATAACATATGGGACGAGCCGGAAAAAACAACCGAAAGCGTCGGCTCGACCACGCGCACGAAGACCGCGACTTACAACGCGGCCGGCCGCTTGGAAAAGAGCGCGGTTAGCTCCACGGTAGGCACCTCGCTACCAGAAGTCAGCTACACATACAACGAAAAATCCGGTGCGCTCGAAAAGCAGAGTACCACCACGGGCGGCAAAACGAAGACAATCACGAGCGTCTACAACACGCTCGGCGAGGTCACCAGCTACACCGACGCTGACGAAAACACCTCTACCTACGAATACGACATCGACGGACGCGTCACCAAAACCAACGACGGTAAGGGCACCCAAACATACAGCTACGACACCACCACGGGCTACCCGACCAAGCTTGTGGACTCCGCTGCGGGAACGTTCACGGCCAGCTACGACGCCGAAGGGCACATGCTCACCGAAGGGCTCCCCGACGGCATGATCACCAACTACACGTACGACGCCGTTAGCGTTCCCACTGCCTTGGAATACATTAAGGCGACGCACTGCACAGAAAAATGCACCTGGTTCAGCGACAGCGTCATACCCTCTATCCACGGACAATGGCTCGAACAGACGAGCACCCTTTCCCACGAGGTTTACGCTTACGATAACGCCGGACGCCTCACTCAAGCACAAACTACTCCCACCGGAAAAGGCTGCACAACCAGCATCTACGCGTACGAAGAAGACACCAATCGCACAAGCCTGACGACGCGTGCGCCGGGGTCGAAAGGTGAATGCACAACAACGGGCGGCACCGTCGAAAAACACACCTACGACAGCGCCGATCGCCTCACCGACACTGGCATCGGCTACAGCACCTTTGGCGATATCACCGCGCTACCCGCAACCGACGCCGGCGGCTCAGAACTAACCAGCTCCTTCTACGTCGATAACCAACTCCAAAGCCAGACGCAAAACGGCGAGACAATCGGTTATAACCTCGATCCCGCTGGCCGCACCCGCGAAACCGTCTCCACGGGGAAAACCAGCCAAGACATCATCTCGCACTACTCGGGTAGCGGCAGCGCGCCCGCGTGGACGATAGAAACACCGTCGGGCAACTGGACACGCAACATCCCCGGGATCGGCGGAGGGCTCGCAGCAGTCCAAAGCAACGGCGCGTCGCCGGTGCTCCAGCTAACTAACCTCCACGGTGATATCATTGGCACCGCCTCGCTAAGCGAAACCGAAACAAAACTACTCTCAACGAACGAAACGAGCGAATTCGGAGTGCCCACCACCAGCACCCCACCCAAGTATTCGTGGCTCGGAGCTGGTGCACTCCCGACCGAACTGCCTAGCGGAATCGTCGCGATGGGCATCCGTTCGTATGTACCTGAGCTAGGACGTTTCCTGCAACCAGACCCCGTCTCCGGCGGTTCTGCTAACGCATACGAGTACACCTTCGGCGATCCGGTCAACACATTCGACCCCAGCGGTGCGCTCACCTACGGCTTCTCCGGCTGGCTGAAAGAAAGCAACAACCAGGAAGCGCAAGAAGTCGTCGCCCGCGAAGTCGCCCGCGAAACGCTAGAACGCGAGGAAGCCGAACGCCGCGCCGCAGAAATAGCAAAGGCCGCCGAAGAATTCGGGAAGCCACACCTAGCCAAGTGGGAAGAAGAATACATCGATGGCGGCCCGAGCCTCCTGGGAATCCTGGCCTCTGAGGGCATCCACCCAGGAGAAGAAGTCTCGGGAACCGGAGGTGGCCTAAGCTTCCCAGACCTCGAAGACCCAGCGACCGGCTGCACGGCAAGCGGGGCGCCCGGCTGCAGCAACAGCCACGGTCACGGGAGTGCCAACGAAGGCGGTTGCACACACCCAAAGGGGAAGAGCTGTCCTAGTAGTCCTCATAATGGGAACGAAGGCTCGGAAAACCTCCACAAAGGTTGTATCTTGTTTTTTTGGACCCCATACGGGTTTGTGTGCGGCGCGTATGAAGCCGGCAAATGGGTTGGCGAACATGCAGGATGAATATCAATGACTAAGTCACGGATCGCGCGAGCCGTAGCCGTAGTCACCAGTCGCCAGGCACGGCTCGTGACCATCCCAACGCTAGGCCTGGGGCTCGTGGCGATCCAGAGTCACCACCACACAGGGGTCATTAGCACCATAGGGTTTGGTCTCATCGTGCTGTCGCTACCAACACGGGGATACGCTCTATATCTGCTATCTCAGCGCAACAAGCGGCCACGTGGCATAGATCTACCCAAACGGCCACGATAACGTCGCTCCGCGGTCTTTTGCATCACAACGTTCGCGTTGCGAGGAGCGATCTTCATTGGGCCCCCAACGGCATCAGGGTGCGTTCTCGTCTAACATCCTGACACTGCTACGAACGATGGCTCACAACGAGCGAGCACCCGAGGGCGCGGCGCGATCAGCCTGGCTGTGTTCCTTGGGGCGAAAGGCCAATGAGAGTAGCTGCGCGTCGTCGGCCCGACTCTTGTGGTGCAAATAGCGCATCGTGGTCTTGATATCCGCGTGCCCCATCCACGCCTGTACCTGAACGATGCTGGCGACGTTGATCGCCAGCGAACCGAAGGTATGGCGGAGGTCGTGGAACGTCAACTGCCGCAATCCGGCGGCGTCGAGCGTGGCGATGTAGCGCCGACGCAGTGCGGAGCCGTCGACCGGGGTGCCCTCGCGGCTGACGAACACCAGATCGCCTTTGTCGGCGTGTGCGTCGCGGGTCTTCAGGTTGCGTAGGGCCTCGGCGATCTCGTCGACCATTGGCACCGTGCGGGACTTGCGCGACTTCGGCTTGCCGGCGCGTTTGGCGCTGTAGCCTTCGAAGACGCGGATTGAGGACTGATCGAAGTCGATGTCCTCCCAGCGCAGCGCGAGCAGTTCGCTGCGGCGCAGGCCGCTGAGCGCGGCGGTCAGGTAGATGGCTGCGTCCTGGCGGTCCTCAGCGGCCCGTAGGAGGCGCTCGGTGTCGCTGACGGCCGGGCGGTTGGGATCGCGATGCGCGCCGCTGGCGGCGGCGGTGACAAGCTTGTGGATCTCCTCGGGGGAGTAGAAGTCGAAGCGCGCGGCGGCATAGGACTCCTGCAGACGGTCCACCTCTGCGGCGGCGTTGCTCGCGAGGCCGTGACGCTTGACGGCGTATTGAAGGATGGAGTGCAGTTGGGTCACGATCTTGTTGACCGTACGACGTGAGCGCGTGCGGCGTGGCTGGTCGTGGCCGTCGGGCCGCGCGTCGTTGTCGGCTCTCGAAGCCTGAAGCTCTTCTTCGGCCAGGCGATCGCGCCAGTTTTCGATTTCCTGGGTGGTGATGGCCTCCGGGGGCTTGGGGCCGAACTCGCTGAGCAGGTGTGAGTCGAGGATCGAGCGGTAGTCGGCTCGGGTGCTGGCCGACCAGTCGCGCTCGAAGCACCCACGCTCGTACCACTCTTCGGCGACATCCTTGAACGTTAGGCCGGTGCGCTCGTTCTGGAGCTGTCCACGGCGGGCATCCACCAGGATCGCGTCGAGCAGCGCCTGTGCGTCTCGCTCGCGCAGGAAGCCGGGCGTGGGTGGGCCTTTGCCGGTCCACGCCGGCCCGAGGCGCTTCTCGTGCTGTCCATGCTGGTCGCGCCACTTCGCGCACCACGTACTGCGACGCTTGCCCTCGTACAGCCACACATGGCCGCTGATCGTCGCGTATGGGTCAAAGGCACGAGTGGCCATGAGGTTCCTTCGCTCGCTTGGATCGCGGGCGGTGGTCGCAGTGGGAGACGGCGGTGGGCACCCTGAGAACCTTACCGCTCGCGGCGGACGTTTTCCTCCCGAACTTCCTCCCAGAACAGATCGGCTCAGGCCGATCTATTGCGAAGAGATGGCTTGAATACAGGTGATGTACGCTGTAGCCGCGCTGGTGCAACAGGACTACGGAACCGAAGGTCGGGAGTTCGAATCTCTCCTGGCGCGTGCACCACAGGGCACCAGAACACACTATTTGCAGGGGTTTTAGTTCGCGGAAGGTTTCCTTGGCTCACCGCGACGCACCCTTGCGCACCCCTCGCCATCAGACTTTTTCGTGATTTATTCGTGATCTGGCAGGGCTGAGGTTGCCGCCGTCGATCGTGGGTCAGGCAGAGCGCTCGGGGTAATGCCGCGTCGATCCACGCGCAGAGCCGCACCCTTAGGACCTATCTCGGAAGGGTTATGTAGATCTGCGTTGAACTTTTGGTCGGAGGGCGGTCATGCCATTCGATCAGGGGGTCTGTGATGGGCTACATGGTCAGCAGGGATGACGGTTGGCGGATGCCGGACTGGTTGTGGGAGCGGGTGGCGCCGTTGCTGCCGGACCCGCCGTCTCACCCGTTGGGCTGTCACGCGCCGCGGGTGCCTGACCGTGACGCGATGGATGCGATCATGTTGGTGCTGCGGACTGGGATGCAGTGGAACGCGCTGAACGCGACGGGTGTGTGTTCCTCGTCCTCGGCGCACCGGCGTTTTCAGGAGTGGGAGCAGGCCGGGGTCTTCCACGAGATCTGGCGCCAGGGGCTGTTGGAGTACGACGAGGTGGTGGGCGTCGACTGGTCATTCCTGTCGGCTGACGGCGCGATGAGCAAAGCTCCGTTGGGTGGCCCGAAGACCGGCCCAAACCCTACTGATAGAGCCAAGGGGGGGCGAAGCGTTCGGTCCTCACGGAGGGTACGGGGGTCCCGGTCGGGCTCGATCACGACGGCGCGAACCGCAACGACCACAAGCTGCTGAAGGGCACGCTGGACTCGATCCCGATCGAGCGCCCGGAGCCGACGGCGGCGCGGCCGCAGGGCATCTGCCTGGACAAGGCATACGACAACACCGAGGTCCGTGAGCTGATCGGTGATTACGAGCTCACGCCGCACATCCGTGCACGCGGCGAGGAGATCGAGGAGAAGGCCCACAACCCCGAGTGGAAAGCACGCCGCTGGGTCGTCGAGGCTTGCCACTCCTGGCTGAACCGCAACCGCGGGATTCTCATCCGCTGGTCCAAGAAGGACGAGAACCACCTCGCGCTACTCCAGCTCTCAAGCGGCCTCATCGCATTCAAGAAGGCGCAGCTCGCAACCCTCGCCGCCACCCAACCGGGATAGGTCCTTATGCGTCGATCCCTTTAGATACCGGGACTTTCCGGTGGATTTGGCCCACCAAGCGTCCCCGGTGGGCCAAAGTCGAGCGGCGCCTACAAACCCAGGTCCAGCCGAGCAGGGCGAGCGCTTCACGATCACCGCGAACGGCCGACCGGAACATGGGCTGTAAGCGTCGTCACGATCCGGCGAGCTAGAGGTCGGCGTACTCTCGCCCAAACCTGCGAGCACAGCGACTCGCCCGCCTCACCGGCATCCTCGAACAAGCATCGGCGACCCGTCAGATAGCCGGGACACCTCATGCAACGGACGAGACTTGGTCGGGAAGCTATGCGGTGACATCTTGCTCGACCATCACGTCTCGCCTCCACTCGCCTCGCGACAGGCACCTTTTGGGGTGTCTGGGGGACCTGCGCTCCCTCGGCGCGGGCACCCCTTCCGTCAGATCCTTCAGCGGGATCTCCAGCGCGCCTGCAAGGATCAGCAGATTGCGCTGAAGGACGCTCAGCTGGCACAAGAGCCAAACCCAAGCGCGATCAGTGTCGCGCAGGGCTCGTTTGCCAACGCGCAGGCTGTCATGGAATCTAGCCTCGGTGGGCAGGCACCATCTGGCAAGGTGCCGTGGTCGGATAGCTCCGTGTATCTTGTAGTAATGCATGGAACATTCACTCTTCATGATGTTCCTACGCCGCCGGAACGCAAAAGCCCTACAGGTACCGTGATGGGGCTCATTCTGGATGCCCATACGGGCTTCCGTGAGGGGCGGTCGGTCGGCGTCGTTGCGCCGAACCTACAAACGCTCGGGCCGGTAGCCCAGCTCTCAACAGGCAACTGATACGAGCGTCAAACCAACTGGGAAAACGAGAAGCCGATGAACAAAAAAGCAGTTGCCTTGAGCATGGGACTTGTTGCGATTGCGATGCTTCAACCTACAACCGTGACAGCTACCTACCCGACGAAGGAAGTCGGACCCTACGCGCACTCGGCCAGTCACAAAAAGGGCGATGGCGCAATTAGTGTATTCACCTACCTAGTTGGTGGTCCAGCGGGGAAATCTAAAAAGCTACTGCCGGCGAGTGAAGCTGTTGTGCGGGTGAGAAGACCTGGTGACAGTAAAAAGCTGGTTCGGGAGGCCAAGTATTCGAGGCACGGCCACGTTATCTTTTGGGTAAGTCCCGGCGTTTATCAGGTTGAAGGAGCCCTTGAACGTCCTGAGAGTGAGGTAACGAGGCGGATTTCCTGTGGCTCAAAGGTAGTTCGTGTCCATAAAAATGGTCAGGCACTCGTGAAGCTCTACTGCTCAATTCGCTGAGTTCCTAGTTTTGAGCTGTATGGCGCGGTGGTTGTTGACTGCTTGACGTAACCCCAGCAGGCTGGCGACGGGTAGCGTCGCCGGCCTGCCCGCGCGCAGGACTTATCTCGGCACCGCAGATCGCACATGTAGTGACGCCGGACGCTACGCGGGACTGCGCGGCAAAGGGGTGAGTCGTCCGCCATGTGGGCCGCTTTCGGCGTTTCCTTGAGGTAGGCGAGCACGAGCCTCGTCCGCTTCTTGATACTATTCTGCGGTGCCACATTTTGACATTGACTGCATCCATACCCAAAAGGCAAACTACTGACAAAAGGGGGTTCCAAACGTGCGCAAGGTCATAGTATTGATCGTCTCAATCGCCTCGCTCTTGCTACTGCCAGCGGCTGCTCAGGCGTGGTGGGGTCCGGGCGAGGAATGCGGGAGGCCGAACGCTTATCACTGTTACTCGCTCACGGCAATTACTCCCTCGAAACCGAACAGGGCCACGATCCTTCAGGTCGTAGACGAAGGGTCAGATGTCGCCGACTGGAACGAAGGGGGCTTTGAGACGCAAGAGGAGTGGATTCTTTGGCCGAGCAAATGGCACTCAAACGCCTGGGAGGAGATGGGTCAAATCATTGGGCACGGTTCCGACTGCTGCACACCCCATCCTTTCCAGTTTGAGCAGACCCCGGAAGGCGTTGACCATGAATGGTTCCCGCAAGGCGTGCCAAACCCTGGCTATGCCGACTACATGATCTACAACTTGGAAGGAACGACATGGGACTTCTTCTGGGGCAGTCCTGGGGGAACCAATTCAAAAGGCCAGCCGAGCACAGTCGAAGCCTGGTATGAGGAGGGTTATCAGTGGGGAGGTTGGCCAACGCGCTGGGAAGAAGCACAGTCAGGTACCGAGATCGCGAGTGAATCACAGCCGATCGACCACGGACGAGACGCCGTCGCACGCTGGATCAACGAATCTAGTCCGTGGTATCCTTGGAACGGCTACCGTTGGATTTCCCAGAACACGTTTTGCCGTAGCACCAATGCGTACCTACCCGCCGAAGGCAATCAAGAATGGTCGGTCGGATGCTTCAAATAAGGAGTGACAAAATGCGTAAGTATGTGGGCATCGGGGTCATCCTCGCCGTCGTGCTGGTGGCTAGCGTCTCGCTGGGCCGCGGTCGAGCCAGGGCGGCCAGCAGCAGCGAAGCAGCGTCCAGCCAGGCGGCACCAGGGTTCAGCTACACGGCGCCGACTGGGCCGGAAATGGAACCGGCGCAGGTCGAGGAACTGGCGGTCTCTCTGGCGCGTCAATCCGGGGTCAACGGTGCGCTAAAACTGTCTGTCGCGCACGCGACCGAGCGCGAAGGGAACGCCGTGCTGAATGGCGACTCGCCCAAGACTCAGACCGCGACAGTCGAAGGCGCATGGGAACGCGTGCCTTCGTATGTCATTGTGATGGAGGCCCCTGCTGGTGAATACTTCAGCCCTAACGAGCCGGAGCCTCCGGGCGCGGCTCCGATTCATCAGAAGTATTGGGCGGTCGTGATGGATTCCCAGGACGGCCAGGTCACAGGCGGATATGGTGGCCCCACGCCGCCTAACATCGAAGAATTGGGGCCGGTGATAACCAGCACGGTCGCCGCACTGCCAATTGTCGCCGAGAAGTCCGAACCGGCCAATGGCGGGATCATCGTGTGGCTCAAGCCGTCGCATGTCGGCTGGCCGGTAAGCATCACTAAAGTTGGCAGTCACTGGTCGATGACCCGCAAATACACGAGCGAAGGCGCACGGTTCCGTCTCCAGGACGGAAAGTTCATAGTTCATGCGCGTAAATGCGGCAGCCGCCGCGTCTACCTGCCGCGGCAACAGTACGTCAGGGTCACGCTGGACTGTCACTGACCGCGTACATCGCGCTCGTGGTTGATTCCCCCTGCGCTTGCGGCCACCGCCGCAAGCGCAGGGGGTGTGGCGCTTCGACCGGCTGGCGTTGGGGCGTGAAGGCAGACCATCGACAAGTAGCAAGGAGCCGTTCGATCTGCTGAAGCCAAACGCCTCCGCAGACGCCCTGCGCTCCTCCAAGCGCAACGGCGATCTGGAGGTCAGTCGGATCACGCCGTCCCAGTCCTCGGCGGCCTCGTGAATCGTGCAGACAGCTCCCCGCGCCGCAAGCGTCAGCGCTTCGCCCTCCATCGGCCGTATCGCCTCCAGCGCCTCGGCGACTTCCCCATTCTGGCAGCGGCACTGGGCGAGGAAGATCCGCGGCAGACTGGCATCGAGCGGCAGGGTGGCTCTCGCGGAGGGACCGAGCTCGATGACGAGCGGGATGCTGCCGATGTAGCGCTGCATCCAGCGGTCGGGGATCGGAGTTGCCTGCGCGACCGCTTGCTCCAGCAGACCGATCGCCTGCTCGGTCTCGCCAAGCTGGACCGCGGTAAGACCGCCCATCAGGAATGGAGCGACCACGGTAACGCCCCCAGCACGACCGGCGCCGACACGCCGAGCAGACTCGCGAAACTGCGCCATGGCCGCCACGGTGCGTCCGGCGGCGAGATCCTTGGCGCCACGGTAGAACGCGCGCTCGCTGCGACTGGCGAACAGGCCGGGGCGAGTCTCCCGCGGGACCGGGGGCCGAGCGGTAGTCGCGGGCGCGCGGGCGGCCCGCGACCGCGACTTGCCTGCACCCGAGCGGCTTGTGTAGCTCAGGCCCGTGCCGGGGACGCGGGCGGTGGCGCTGCTCCGGCCTTTTGAGTTCACGGTGTAACGGCCCCTCTTGCCTCCGACCGTGAGACCGACACTGCGCTTGTTGACGTTGAATTTGACGCCGGGCGCGACTTTGAAGCTGCGTCGACCCATACCATCGCTCCTATCTCGCGAGACGGCAGGAGGATAGTCAACCAGTCGCGACGATGCCGGCAGTCGTCGGACGCGGACAGTAGGCTGCGCCCATGGCCGACAACGAGCTCCTGGTGGCGCCTGTGCGCGAGACCACGACCGTGTATCGGATCGTGCGGGGAGCGGACCGCAGCGCTCCGGCGGTGCTGGACTCCCTGCGCTCCCACTACGAGCGCGGAGCCCCACCCCGCGGCTATGAGCGGCGCCTGGCGGTGATTCACATGGGCCTGTCCGTCTTCTCGACACGGGGGGCGGCAGCAGCGATGGCCTTGAAGTGGCCGATGATCGGGATGTTCGTCGCCGAACTGAACCTGGAGCCGGGGAATGGCTTGTGCCTCGCCGATACGGGTCAGCCGGGACATTGGACCCTGTGGGGTCGCCCCCTGCAGTTGCTCAGCGCGATTGCCGATATCCTGCATGTGGAGGCGTGAACTATGCACTACGCGATCTTCGACAGCACCGGCAACCTGGTCGAGTCCTTCGAGGACGAGGAGTCCGCGCGTAAGGCCCTTGACCACATTGTGGACGCGGAGCCCGAAGCTGCCGAGCACGTCGCGCTGTTCGTCCACGGCGAGGACGGGATGCCGGTCGGCGACCCGATCTTTGCTCGCGCCGTGTCGGGCGTTCGCTGAGGTCCGTTCCACAGTGAACGGCCCACACTGGCCGCCCAGGCACATACCGGCGGATCAACCGACCCCCAACATTACCGGCAGCGCGTGGAGCACAAAGAGCGTCTCGGGGCCCGCCCGGCGTAGCGCCACCGCATCGCTGTCGGCCGCATACCCAAGGGCGCGCATCCCGGCCGAGACCGCGGCGGTGACACCGGATGGCGTGTCCTCGACAACCGCGCAGTGCGACGGCTCGACCACCATCGTGGCGGCAGCGTGCAGAAAGAGATCCGGGTGCGGCTTGCCGCGCGCTACCGAATGAGCGGAGAACAGGACCTCGTCGGGGAAGAAAGCGTCGAGCCCAGTCAACCTCAGCGACAGCCGCGTCTTCTCGAGCTTTCCCTGAGAGGCGACGCACACGGGCACCCCGGCCGCCCTGATGCGCTTCACCGTCTCGGCGGCGCCCGGCACTGCTCGCAGCTCCCGGTGGAAGGCGGCAGCGCGATCGCGCTCGTACCGCTCAAGCCAGCCATCCGCCAGCGGCCGGCCGAGCTTGGCGCGTGCCAGGGAGTCGATCTCGGCCAGCAGCAGCTCTTGGTAGTCGGCTCGGCCTGCGCCAGCGTGGTCGGCAGCCCCTGCTCCGTGAGCGAGTGGGCGAGCACGTCGTTGGAGATGACCTCGCTGTCGACGAGGACGCCGTCACAGTCGAAGATGACCAACTGCAGATCCTGCGGCACGGCCGGCGAAGATACATGAGCATGGTGCCCGCAACGTGCGTGTGTTCGGTTCGCTCGTCTGGGACGTGGTGGAGCGCGAACTGTCGGTCTTGCGCCCGCAACTGGCGAAGCTGGGCGGGACGTGCGTACGAGGTCATGCAGGACGAGCGGCGGTGGGCCATTGAAGGCTTTGCAAAGGAACTCCAGCAACTTGGCCTGAACGTGGACTTGGAGATCATCGACTACGTGCCGGGGCGGCGGGGCTTAGGGCCAGTCGAGTGGACCGAGATCTTCATCGGCACGACAGTCGCAACGAGCATCATCACCAACCTGACCAACGACCTCTACCAGCGAACCAAGGACATGCTCCGGTCTCGCCGGAAGACCAACAAGGCCGCTGGCCGCGGACGCCACAATCTCGGCTTCACGATCTACGGGCCGAAAAGCGAAGAGCTACGAAAATGGACGACGAAGGAAGACGACGACAATAAGGAGCCGTCTCAGATCAGCAATGTGTGGGGCCGCACGTACGAAGTAACCGGACCGCGCGATGCAGGCTTCCGGCGACGTCGGCTCATATACGACCCACCGGTTCTTGACACTGGACTTGCGACTGGACCCTCATGGCAGCCTAGACTAGACACGAACTGCAGGCATCTAAGGAAGGATCCGCCAATGTGCCGCTGGCTGGCGTATTCAGGATCTCCGCTTCTGCTCAAGGAAGCGCTGTATGGGCCAGCTAATTCGCTGATCGAGCAGAGTCTGCACTCGCGGCTTGGCGCCGAGACGACGAACGGTGACGGCTTCGGTGACGGCTGGTATGGCGAGCTCCCAACTCCACGGGTCTTCCACAGCACCGAGCCGGCCTGGAACGACAAAAACCTGCACGAGCTAGCGGACCACATCAGCTCGTCGAACTTCTTCGCTCATATCCGCGCGGCGATTGGCAGCTCCGTCCAGCAGACTAACTGCCACCCGTTCCGCCACGACCGCTGGCTATTCATGCACAACGGCTACATCAACGAGTTCGCCGCAGTCAAGCGCGACTTGGTGCTCGCCGTCGATCCGTCGCTGTATCCGCGGATCGCGGGACAGACCGACTCCGAGATCCTGTTCTTTCTAGCCCTCGCCTTCGAGGATGCGCGGATGGTTGTATCGGAGCCGCTTGGCGACATCCCCGGTGTGTGGAACGAAGTGCCCGAGGCGACCTGCCGGATCGTAGGTGTAGGACACGACGAGCAGCGGCCATTCCGCCCGAGGGCGCCATGAGCGCGAGGGCGGCTATCGCTGTACGGCCGCCGTGGCGGCCCCGTGTCGCCGCGGTTCTTGCGCTTATCGCGCCGGTTGTCATGGCTGTGGTGGCCGCAGTCGCACTGGCGGGCGATGTGCTCGTCGCGGTGTTGGCGGTCGGGCTCGTATTGGTCTGCAGCGCGGCCATCTGGTTCGCCTTGACCCGTCGCGGCTCGCGGCGAGCGGCTGGCGCCGCACTGGCCGCGCTCAGCGGGATCGGGCTGATCGCAGTGCTGGTGGCCAACTGGCAAGGGGTAGTGGTGCTGGTCGCGCTGCTGTTGCTTCTCGCCATGTTCGGATTGGCTGCGCGCTACGCATTGGCGCAGGCCGGGGAGAGGTCGGTTGGCGGCGTGGCTGGGGCGGTCGTGGTGGGCGCTGCCGGATCGGCGGTGCTGATCGTCAACCTGAAGTCGGGTGGGGGTAAGGCCGAGCGCTATGACCTCGCTACTCAAGCTCGGCGACGGGGCATCGAGCCGGTTGTTCTGCGACCCGGCGATGACCTGCTCGAGCTCGCCGAGAGCGCCATCGCACGCGGTGCGCAGGTCATCGGGATGGCCGGCGGCGACGGCTCGCAGGCCCTCGTGGCGACGGTTGCCGCTCGGCACGACATCGCCCACGTCTGCATTCCCGCGGGGACTCGAAACCACTTCGCCCTGGACCTCGGCCTCGACCGCGATGACGTCGTGGGAGCGCTGGATGCCTTCACCGACGGCGTCGAGCGACGCATCGATCTGGCACGCGTCAACGACCGCGTGTTCGTCAACAACGCCTCGCTCGGCGTCTATGCCAAGGTCGTCCAGTCCGACGCCTACCGCGATGCCAAGCTCGACACCTGGACGAGCATGCTGCCCGACCTGCTGGGCCCCGATGCCGAGCCGATCGACATCGAGTTCACCGCTCCCGACGGGAGCCGCTGCGACGACGCGCCGCTCGTGCTCGTATCCAACAACCCCTATCAGGTGACGAGCCTCGCCGGTGCGGGCACGCGCGAGCGAATCAATACGGGCCAACTCGGCGTCCTGGCCGCACGGGTGCGCAGCGCCGCCGACGTGTCAAAGCTCGTCGCGCTCGAGCTGGTCGGCCAGGCGGGCCGCTTTCCGGGCCTCTTGTCGTGGTCGACCCCGGAGTTCGAGGTCCGCTCCGCAGGCCCAGTGGAGGTTGGGCTCGACGGCGAGGCGCTCGTGCTCGATTCCCCCCTGCACTTCACGTCGCTGCCAGGGGCGCTACGCGTTCGGCTACCCCGCACGGTCGGCCTCGCGCCGGGCGCCCGCGCCGCGGCGCTGACCACGAACAACCTGGGCGCGCTGCTGCGGGTGGCTGTGGGCAGGTGAAGCTTCCCGCGGCACGTCTGGCGCTCGGCCTGGTCGTCTTCGTGCTGGTCGGTTGGGTGGCTGGTGCGCTCGTGACCGCGCTGGTCGGGTCGGGGGGGCTGGATGTGGTACGCGACGTCGCCGGCGAGCGCTCGGCCGGTCTGACCGCCGCGGCGCGAGCGGTGACCTGGGCGGGCAGCGCATTCGTGCTGGTCCCACTCGCCCTGGTCTGCTGTCTGCTGCTCGTCCGGGCGGGTCTGCGCCGGGAGGCCTTCGCGGTGGCTTTGAGCCTCGCCGGCGCGATGCTGCTCTCGGACGTCGTCAAGCTGCTCGTGTCTCGACCACGGCCCCCCGTGGAGCACCTGCAGACGGTGACCGGCTCGAGCTTTCCTTCCGGACATGCCACGCAGGCGAGCGCGTTCTGGTTCTCGCTCGTGCTGGCGCTGAGGGCGGCGGGGGTCGCGCCGCTGGTCACCCGCGTGGCCGTCGGGGTGGCGCTGGTGCTCGTGCTTGCGGTCGCCCTCTCACGTGTCTACCTCGGCGTGCACTATCCGGGGGACGTGATCGCCGGCGTGCTCCTCGGGACGGGCTGGGCGGTGTTCGTCGCGCGCTGCATGCGGGAGGCCTCGGTCGGGTGAGCTCAACCCGGGCCGAACGCTGGGTGCCGGGCGTTCGCGTCCTGCGCACGTATCAGCGCGCGTGGCTGCGAGCGGACCTGCTCGCCGGTGCAGTGCTGGCCGCGATCCTCGTTCCGCAGGGCATGGCCTATGCCGAGCTGGCCGGGCTTCCGGCGGTCACCGGTCTTTACACGACGATCGCCTGCCTGGTCGGCTATGCGGTGTTGGGCCCTTCGCGGGTGCTTGTGCTCGGACCGGACTCTTCCATCTCGCCACTGATCCTGGCCGCCATCACGCCGCTGCTGGTGACGGACGATCCCGCGAGAGCGATCGCCCTGGCCGGGATGCTGGCGGTGTTGGTGGGGCTCACCGAGATCGGGCTCGGACTCGGGAAGCTCGGGTTCGTGGCCGACCTCCTGTCAAAGGAGGTGCAGGTCGGATACATGAACGGTCTCGCCATCACGATCATCGTCGGACAGCTACCGAAGCTGTTCGGCTTCTCAACGCACGCCGACTCGTTCCTCGCGGAGCTCCGCGCATTCGTCGAGCACCTCGACCAGACGCAAACGACGACGCTCCTCGTCGGCGTCGCCGTGTTGGTCCTGTTGCTGGTGCTCCCCCGCATCACCACGCGGCTGCCGGCGGTGCTGGTCGCGGTGCTCGGCGCCACCGTGGCATCGGCGGTGTTTGGACTCGCCGAAAGCGGTGTGGTCACGGTCGGCGCTCTGCCCCAGGGTGTTCCCACGCCCGCAGTCCCCTGGACCACCGCCGGCGACGTCGTTCCCCTGCTGATCGCCGCGGTGGGCATTACGCTCGTGTCTCTGACCGACACGATCGCCACCGCGACGAGCTTCGCGGCACGGCGGGGTGAGGAGGTCGAGCCCAACCAGGAGATGATCGGTATGGGCGCGGCGAACATCGCCGCGGGGCTCTTCCAGGGTTTCGCCGTGTCGACGAGTGGCTCGCGGACCGCGGTGGCCGAACAGTCGGGAGCCAAGAGCCAGGTGACCGGCCTCGTAGGCGCCGGTTTGGTCGCGGCGCTCCTGCTGTTTCTCAACTCGCTGCTCGCCGACCTCCCGCAGACGGCGCTCGCCGCGGTGGTGATCGTCGCCGCGCTGTCGCTGATGGACCTGGGCCTCCTGCGCCGCTACCTGCGTGTACGCAGGAGCGCCTTTGCGGTGTCCCTGGTCGCCACGGCCGGAGTGGTGCTGCTCGGCGTGTTGCAGGGGATCGTCGTCGCCGTCACCTTGGCGATCCTGCTGTTCTTTCGCCGCAACTGGTGGCCGCACGGGGCGGTCCTTGGCACGGTGGAGAGCGTCGAAGGGTGGCACGACGTCGACGCGCACCCAGATGCACAGCAGATCCCGGGCGTCGTCGTGTACCGCTGGGAGGCCCCTCTGTTCTTCGCCAACGCCGGCTCGTTCCGCCAGCAGATCCGCCACCTCGTGCATGAGCGCCAGCCCGAATGGGTGGTCATCCAGTGCGAGGCCGTCACCGACGTGGATGTCACCGCCGCCGAGATGCTCGAGCAGCTCGACAACGAGCTCAATGCCGCGGGAGTTCACTTGGCGTTCGCGGAGATGCGCAGTCGCCTCCAGGATCTCACGTTGCGTTACGGCCTGTTGGAGACCCTCGACCGCGAACACTTCTACCCGACGGTCGAGGCCGCGCTGGAGGAGATCCGGTCAGGCGACCGCGCGCTGGATCGCCTGCGGCGATCCTGACGCCTGCCGGCGCGCGATCAGCTTGCCGAGCTCCCACAGCCCGAGCAGCAGCACGGCGGAGGCGAGCCCCAGCCCGAACTGGCCGGCCGTAAGCGGTCTCGTGTCGAGCAGCCTGTTGAAAACGTCCAGCTGCGTGACGAGCACCGCGAGCGCGGCCTCCACGAGCGCAGTCCAGTTCATGCGGGAGTTGTCGAAGGCAGCGCTCGTCAGCGTCGAGCCCAGGGTGCTGCGACTCTCGTACGCCGCGACGACGAGCATCAGGGCGAACGCGGTCAGTCCCATCGATGACCCGATCACGGTGCTTCCGTAATGGGACTTGCCGAGGTGGATCAGCGCGTCGAGGCAGATCGCCATATAGAGGCCGACGAGCCCGGCGGTGAGCTTGACGGCGGCGGTCATGATCGACTCGGTGCTCGGCCGTGGGTGGCGGCGCATGAGTCCCGGCGTCTGCTGATCCAGTCCGAGCGCGATACCGAATGGCGCGCCGATGAAGAAGTGGATCCAGAGAACCTGCGCGGGGGTGAACGGCTGGCCGGCGGCGATATTCAGCAGTGTCGCACCCAGGAATGTGAGGACGAACGCGACGAGCGAGATGAGCACGAAGCGAACGTACTTGGTCAGGTTGTCGTAGAGCTTGCGTCCCTGCTCGACCGCGTGCACGATCGTGGCGAAGTTGTCGTCGGTGAGGATCATGCGCCCGGCGTTCTTGGCGACCTCGGTGCCGCTGCCCATCGCGATTCCGATGTGGGCGGCCTTGATCGAGGGCGCATCGTTGACGCCATCGCCGGTCATCGCCACCACATCTCCCCGCTGCTTCAGCGTGTCCACGAGCAGGACCTTGTGCTCGGGCGCGACCCGACCCACGACGCCGATCTGCTCGATTCGCGACCGCCGCTGCGACTCATCGAGCGCGGCGAACTCCGCGCCAAGGATCGCCTCGCCCTCGATGCCCAGCTGCTTGGCGATCGCCGCGCCGGTGATCACGTCGTCCCCGGTCACCATCCGCACCCGGATGTGTGCTCGTTGGGCACTTTCGATCGACTGCTTGGACTCCGCGCGCGGCGGGTCGACCATGCCGACGAGACTCGTCAGCTCCAGGTCGGTCACGTAGTCCAGCAGATCGCCTTCCGGGTCGAACGACACCGGGTCCAGATCGCGAAAGGCGCTGGCCATCACGCGCAGTCCCTGCCCCTCCATGCGGGTCACGTTCGCTTCCGCGCGGGCGCGCAGATCCGCGTCCCAGGGGATGCTCTGGCCGGCGGAGAGCGCGCTCGCGGCGTGACTCATCACCGCCGGCGCCGCGCCCTTGACGAAGCAACGGACGATCTCTTTGCCCGAGGCGTCTGAGGTCTTCGTGAAGGCAGCCATCAGCTTGTAGGTGGGGTCGAACGGCAGCGTCGCCAGGCGCGGGTAGCGCTCCCGTGTCGTATCGATGTCGAGGCCCGCCTTGTGGGCCAGCACGAGCAGCGCTCCCTCGGTCGGATCGCCCACGACCTTGCCATCCACGAGCGCGGCGTCACTGGCGATGACGTAGGGCAGGATCGCCCCATCGATCGTGTCCGAGGACCCGGCGGCGTGGTGGATCCCGCCCTCGAGCTCGTAGCCGCTACCGGAGATCGTATAGCGGTCGGTTGGGTCCACCACCTCGATCGCGGTCATCTGGTTCATCGTCAGTGTTCCGGTCTTGTCGGAGTTGATCGCCGAAGTCGAACCGAGCGTCTCGACCGACGCCAGGTCCGTCAAAACCGCCCCGTGCTTGGCCAGATCCGCTGCGCCGAGCGACAGAATCACCTGCAACACCGTCGGCATCGCCTCCGGGATGGCGGCAATCGCTAGCGCGACCGCGCTCGTGAACACAACCGTCGCCGACAGGTCGCGCTGCGCCCCGAGCACGAACATAACCACCATCGTGAACCCGGCCGCCGCGGCGATCCACAGGGTAAGCGTGTTCAACTGCTTCGTCAGCGGCGTCTGCTCGCGAGCGGTGCTTGCCAGCATGCCCGCGATCTTCCCGACCTGCGTGTCGCTGCCCGTCGCGGTCACGATCATCACGGCGCTGCCGTGCGTGACCGGGGTGTGCATGAACGCCATGCCGGTCTGGTCGCCCGGAGCGAGATCGACGCCCTCGGACGCCTCGACTCCCTTGGACGCAGGCACGCTCTCACCCGTCAGCGCGGACTCGTCGATCTGCAGCGAGCTCGCTTCGACGATCCGTCCGTCGGCGGGCACCTCGTCTCCGGCCGCGAGCAGCACGACGTCGCCGACGACCACCTCCTCGGCCGCGATCTCGGCCTCGGAGCTCCCGCGACGGACCCGCGCGGTCGCTTTCACCATCGCCTTGAGCGCGTTCATCGCGCTCTCGGCCTTGCCCTCTTGCCGCAGGCTCACGACGGCGTTGAGCACGGTAATCAAGATCAGCAGCACCCCCGTGCTCCACTCCTTGATCGCCAACGACACGATCGCCGCCCCGAGGAGGATCATCTGCATGTAGCTTCGGTACTGCCGAGCCAGCCGCCGCCAGCCCGGCACCGGCTGCTCCACCGGCAGGGCGTTGGGGCCATGGCGATCGAGCAGCTCGGCGGCCCGCGCAACGGAGAGCCCCACCGCGGGATCGACGCCCAGCCGCGCACCGACGTCATCGGGGGAAAGGCGCCACCAGTCCTCCGTGGGAGCTGCTTGGTCGATCCGCGGGTTGGCGGCCGTCGCCATCGTCACCGCCCCGGTTTGACCGCGGGCCGGCCTGGCGCGGGCGACCGGTGGCGGTCCCCGCGAGCGTCGCGCCGGGGCTGGTCGTCCTTCGCGTCTTGGCGCTCATCGCGCCGGGGCTCGTCATCCTTTGCGTCTTGGCGCTCCTGTTCGAAGGGGTCGGCGGCGGCCCCCTTGGGTGCCTGCTCCTCGAGGCGCTGCCTAATCTCGAGCAGCACCTGGCGCTGCTGATCGGTGACGGGCGGGAAGCGAGGGTCGATCTCCATCAGCGTGTCAACCAGGACGGCCGCAGCTCCGATCCGGGCAAACCACTTGCGGTCCGCCGGGATCACATACCACGGAGCCCACTCCGTGCTCGTGTGCGAGAGCGTCTCGGAGAATGCCCGCTGGTACTCATCCCAGTGCTCGCGCTCCCTGACGTCGGCCGTGGAGAACTTCCAGTTGTGGTCGGGAAGGTCGATCCGGCGCAGGAAGCGGGCGCGCTGCTCCTCCTTGGAGACGTTCAAGAACAGCTTGACGACCCGGATGCCGTTGTCGGTGAGGTAGCGCTCCCAGTCGTTGATCTCCCGGTAGCGCCGGCGCCACACGTCGCCCCTCTTCGCCGCCTGCGGCAGCTTCTGGCGATCGAGGTTCTCCGGGTGCACCCGCACCACGAGCACCTCCTCGTAATGGGAGCGATTGAAGATGCCGATCTCGCCGCGAGCGGGGAGGCGCCGCGCGTAGCGCCAGAGGAAGTCGTGGTCGAGCTCCTCTGCCGAGGGCACCTTGAAGCTGTGCACCGCGACACCCTGAGGGTTCACCCCACTCATCACGTGGCGGATCGTCCCGTCCTTGCCGGCCGCATCCAACGCCTGCAAGACCACCAGCACCCCCCACGTACCCTGAGCCGCGAGCCGAGCCTGGTACTCGGCCAGCAGCCGCACCCCCTCGGCGAGCAGCGCGCGACCCTCCCGCTTCTTCTTCACGCCCCCCTTGAAGGCGGGGTCGAAGTCCTTGGCGAGGGTCACCTTCGCACCGGGCTTGACCCGGAACGGCTCGATGAACTCGGCAACCCTCTTTTGGCGCTTGTCGGCCATCCGCCCTCCTTATCCAAGACTACCGCCATCACCCAGCCCAGCCGGTGTCGATCCAAATCTCCCCGCTTCGCCGGCGCCCCGCATCCGCAACACCCCGTAGACGAAACGAGGCGAACTACCCGTCGGACGCCGGCGGCGCTCGCAGCGCCGGGCTGCGACGTCGGAGGGAGCCTCGGAGGAAGCCGCCGCAAATGAGTTGGGAGACGCTGCTGGGGCTCTTAAGACGAGCGCGAGAACAGCCGCAGGAAGAGCAGGAAGATATTCAGGACATCCAGGAAGATCCCGGCTGCCAAGGGGATCGCCTCGTTCGTCCCCGCGTGGCGCAACCGGTTGAAGTCCACGACGGTGTAGAGGCCGAAGATCGCAAGCCCGGCCAGCGCGTAGATCGTGTAGGCGACGGGTATACGAACGAAGATCAGCACGATGCCGGCGAGAATGAGCACCAGCAGCAGCCAGAACAACGTTCGATATAGGAAGGACAGGTCGCGACGGATGGCGTAACCGACGGAACCGAGGCCGCCCACGAACAGCGCGGTCGCCCCGAATGCCTGGCGGACCGCGGTCGGATCGGTCGCGGAGTAATAGTTGATGGTGCTCGCCACACTCGCGCCTATCAGCAGACCGAACGCGAGCAGCAGCGCCAACGCAAGGCCGTGGTGCCCGCGTGAGCTTGCAACGTTCAGCCCGACCAGGCAGCCGAGCGCGATCAACCACGCCACGAACCACCCGGCTCCGCCCAAGTTCCGGCCCAAGTACACCCCCAGCGTCGCGAACCCCACCGTCAGCGCAACGAGCGCCATCACCCGGCCGAACAGCGTCTGGGTGCGGCTCGCAGGCAGATCTGCCGCATGACCCACCGAGCTCATCTACCGGATCCTAACGATACCTGCAGAGATCACACGGGCTCCGGCCGGGCGAGCAGCCCACCTGGCCTATCACCACGATGTGTAGCAGCCTCGCTACACTACGGGGGGTATGGCGACCACGATCCCCCAGCGCGAGCTACGCAACCAGGCTGGCGCGGTCCTCCGCCGCGCCGAGCAGGGCGAGCGCTTCACGATCACCGTGGACGGCCGCCCGGTCGCCGAGCTAGGCCCGCTACCCGGCGCCCGCCCACCAGCACCACCCGAGGCCCTCACCGAGCTGCTCACCGAGACCCCGGTCGACCCCGGATGGGCACGGGAGCTACGCGCGATGCGCGACACCGAAGCAGCCGCGTGAGCGCACAGCTCATCGACACGAGCGTCCTCGTCGGCGACACCGCACCCCAAGAACCAGGAACATGGGCCGTGAGCGTCGTCACGATCGGCGAGCTAGAGGTCGGCGTACTGCTCGCCCCAGACAAGCTACGAGCACAGCGACTCGCCCGCCTCACGGGCATCCTCGAACAGGCGCCAGTCCTGATGGTGGAACGCCGTGTCGCCGCGCATTACGCACAGCTACGAGCCGCCTCCGGCAGACAGCCCGCGAACGATCTTCTGGATCGCCGCCACGGCACTCGCGCACGAGCTGACGCTCCTGACCGCAGACACGCGCCAAGCAGCGCTGCCCGGCGTTCACGCGACGCTAGTTCCCGCGTAGCCGCGTGAGCCACGCCCGCGACGAGGGATGCGCTCGTGTCCAACGGCACGCCCAACCAGCAACCCGATCTTAAGACTTCTCCCCGTTCCTACTGGGGTGGAGGTTTGCGCTCCTGCGGAGTCGGGAGGCCTTCCACGATCTGATCCACCGAAACGCCGTAAGCGCCCGCAAGGATCAGTAGCGTCGACATGGAGGGCTCTCTGCTTCCCGCGCTCCAGATAGCCAATGGACGTGGGGTGCAGATTCGCTTTGGCCGCGATCTCCTCCTGCGTACGCTTCCCGCGCAGCCGCACGAGGTTTGCGGCGAGACCTTCCTGCAGCCGCTTGCGCTCGGCTTTGTAGCGCGCTCGTTTGTCTGCGTCAGAATCCACGGCCCGTACTTTCGCTGCCCATTGTCTGCGGATCCACAGACAGCTGTCGTTCGGGCGGTTAATGCGACGCGTATATATCCGTGGTGAGAGCCACGGCGCACTGGTGGAGCGAGGCGCGGATCCGCGCCGCTACGCGGCGAGCTGCCCAAGAAAGTCCAGCAGCTCAGGAACCACGACGGCCGCATTCTCGCGGTGGGGCCAGTGGCCGGTGCCGGGGACGATCAGCGCCCGGCTGGTGGGCGCGAGCAGCTCGGCGGTGCGGGTGAAGAGCTCCCGTTCACCGAGCGCGTGGTCGCCCCCGATGATCAGCCCGGGCACGGGCGGGACGCGCGCGATCGCCGGGGGAGGCCGCCGAGCGACAGGTCGCGGTAGTAGGCGATCGCGCCGTCGAGCTGCCCGTCGCCGGCGATCGTGCGGAACTCCACCGGGACAGTCTATGTGCCGACCCGCCTCCGCTCCGCGCCCGCCCCCGATCGCCAGTACGCTAGATGACAGGATGAGCGACGCCCCCAACCTGATCACCCCCGAGGGCCTGGAGTCCATGCGCGCCGAGCTCGAAGTGCTGGAGGGCGAGGGCCGGCGCGAGATCGCCGAGCGGATCAAAACGGCGCGCGAGTGGGGCGACCTGAAGGAGAACAGCGAGTACCACGACGCCAAGAACGACCAGGCCCATCTGGAGACGAAGATCGCGCGGCTGCGCGAAAAGATCTCCACGGCGGTGCTGGTCGAGGAGGGGGAGACGACCGACGGCGCGGTCGGCTTCGGCTCGACCGTCGTCGTCAGCGATCAGAACGGGGCGAAGCGCACCTGGACGATCGTGAGCTCCCACGACGCCGCCCCGGCGGAGGGCCGTCTCTCAGCCGAGTCGCCGGTCGCCCGCGCGCTCGTCGGCCGCCGCCCCGGCGACCAGGTGACCGTCGCGCTGCCCCGCGGCGAGAGCGTGCTGAGCATCCTCAGCGTCGACTGAGGGGGGCGCCCCGAACGAGGCGATGAACGCCTCCACCACGGCCGGGTCGAACTGCGTGCCCGCACAGGCGCGCAGCTCGGCGATCGCCTCGGCGGTGGGGATCGCGGCGGAGTAGGAGCGTTCGGAGATCATCGCGTCGAAGGCGTCGCACACGAAGATAATCCGCGCACCGAGCGGGATCCCCTCGCCGCGCAGGCCGTCGGGGTAGCCCTGGCCGTCGAAGCGCTCGTGGGAAGAGCGCACCAGCCCGGCAACCGGGCGCAGCGCGGCGGCGGCGGCGAGGATCCGCTCGCCGAGGATCGTATGGCGGCTCATGAAGCCCCACTCCTCGGCGTTGAGCGGCCCGGGCTTGGTGAGGATCGCGTCGGGAATCGCGATCTTGCCGACGTCGTGCAGCTCGGCGGCACGGGCGAGCACGTCGAGCTCTTCGCCGTCCATCCCCAGGCGCCGGCCGACCTCGAGCACCAGCGCGCCGACGCCGCGCTGGTGCTTCTGCAGGTCGGGGTGGCGCTCCTGGAAGGCCTGCAGCAGCACGTCGCGCAGCTGGTGCACCGCGGAGGCCTCGCGGGTCTCCTCCTTGCGCCGGTAGAGGCGCTGGTCGGCGAGCTGCATCACCGCCGCGGGGTCCTCGAGTTCGGGCGGGATACTCACGACGCCGTGCGCGGCACCGATCGAGAAGCCCGGGCCGCGCTCGGAGAGGGCGGCGACGGAGGCGTCCGTCAGCGCGTCGATCTGCTCGGCGCAGTCGCGCAGCAGCACGCAGAACTCATCGCCTCCCATCCGGTAGGCGGTGCCGTAGGGGGCGACAACCGTCCTCAGCTTGTCGGAGAGGCGCGCCAGCAGTGCGTCGCCGGCGGGGTGGCCGAAGGTGTCGTTGTAGCGCTTGAAGCCGTTACAGGTCGTACAGCATCAGCTCCCACGTCTCGCCCGTGGAGACGCGGCGGCAGGCGACGTTGAGGTCCTCCATCAGCTGTCTGCGGTTGCCAAGTCCGGTGAGCGGGTCGGTGAGCGCCAGGCGGCGCGAGCCGGCGAGCATCGCGATGTTCTCGCGCACGGTCATCATCAGGTGCACGCACACCGCCAACACCGTTGCGATCGCGAGGATCAGCGCAACCGGGGTGAGCGCGCCATGGAGGTTGCCGTAGATCAGCACACCCAGCGCGGCGAGCAGCGAGAACGAGGGCACCGACACCAGGCGCCAGTCCTCCACCCGCCGGCGCGCCGGCCGCGGCCAGGGCGTCCAGGCGGCAATCGCCAGCAGCACGGCGGAGGCCGGCCACAGGAACTGCACCCAGTCGCCCACGTGATAGCTGTCGGTCGCGGTGAGGTAGAGGTAGCCGGAGTCCGCCACCGCGCTGCAGAGCATCGCGACGGCGATCAGCAGCCACACGCGCCCCGGGCGCCAACCGGTGAGGCCGAGCGCGCCGAGCGTGAACACCAGCAGCAGCAGGTCGCCGATCGGGTAGGCCAGCGCCACCCCCAGTGAGGCGGTGTCGCCGTGGGCGCCGTGCAGGATCGGCGGCAGCACCATCGCCGCCCCCACCGCGGCGGCCGCGAGCCCGCCGATCAAGCCGTTCAGCCACATGCCGATGCGTAGCTCGCGTAGGTGGGCGCCCAGCAGCAGCACGAGCGCGACATAGCAGCAGGGGTAGAAGACGAGGTAGAGCGCGTCGGCGGGCGAGACGCTGCCGCCGGCCGCGCCCGGGCCTTCCACGAACAGCGCGTAGTAGAGATCGCCGAGGCACCAGCACAAGAGGCCAGCGCCCATCGTCAGCCAGGCGGTGCGTTGCGCCCGCACAACCGCGCCGCGAGCGAGCACCGTGCAGGCCGAGGCACCCATCAGCAATCCGTAGACGGCGTGGTCGAAGAGCCCTCCGCGCGGGACGCCGCCCATCCCGGCGAGCGTGTGCAACATCAGTACCCCCAACCCACCCACCAGCAGGGCCAGGGCGGCGGTGGCCAGTAAGGGTCTTGTTCGCATCGTTGTGTGCATCCCCACTCGCTTCAGGCATCGGCGGTGGTGGCGCGGCCCTGAAGTTGAATTGCTGGGCGTGCACCAGTTGTCGAGGCGCGCCGTGAGCCCCTACCGCGCGCGCTTCAAACGGCGCACGAAGCGTCGCGGCGGGCGCCGGTAGAGGCGCTCGCCTTCCTGCAAGGCGCGCTTGCGCAGCTGCTTGCGCCTGGAGGCGATCAGCCGCAGCAGCCGCTTGCGCACCTTGCGCTCTGCGGCAAACAAACGCGAGCGCTCGCGCACCCGCGCTTCGAGCAGTGCGAGATCGTGCTCCTCGCCGAGCATTTCCCCCAGCCGGTCGGCACGGCGGGCGAGGCGGCGGACCGACTTGTACGATTTGCCGCCGCGGTCGAGCATCTCGGCTGCGTAGCGGAGCTCCTTGACGCGTTTGCGCCACGCGTGCAGTGCCTCCACACTCGCCCCTGTGCGCCAGTTCCGCTTCCCGCGCAGGCCCTGCTTCTTACGCCCGCTCCGCTTCCCGCGCCGGGGTCCCTCCCCGGGCCGCTCCGCCGCGGCGCGCCGCCGGGCGATGCGCATGTCCCCACGACCGCGGCGGTAGATGCTCTCCACGCCGGGCGCGAGCAGCCGGAAGCCGCGTTCGCGCAGTTCCCACCGCGCCACGCGGGCGCGCACGGCGCGCAGCTCGACGATCACCTCACCCCGCACACGGGGGTCGTGGATCGCGTGCGCGGCGGCGGTGTCCCGCTCGGCGAGCAGCTGCGCGCGCAGCGTACGCACCGCGGCGCTGCGCGAGAAATGCGAGGGATCGCGCTGCACGAGCGAGTCGAGCGTGCCGAGCATCACCTCCGCGTCGCGCGCCCCCGCGAGGCGCCGGCCGCAGTCGCGCAGTGCGGCGTTCTCACGCGCGTAGCGCTTGGTGGGAACCTCGGTGCGCAGCAGCAGCAGCAGCGCACGCAGGCGCTTGAGCGCCTTGCGGGTCTCGTGAACGGTGTGGGCGCCCAGCTGCGCGGGGTCGTCCGTCACTGCGCCGCCGCCCAGCCGTTTGCCCCCCGACCCGCCGGCATGTGACCCGCCAACCACCCACCCGCCCGGCGTGCGCTCAACGCCACCGGGATACGCCTCGAGCATTTCGACTGCGAGGTCGAGCTGTCCGAGGATTACGCGTCGCAGCCCCTCCGCAAAGGGCTCGCCGGGGCGCAGCGCCGGCCGGCGACGCTTGGGCTCAGACCGCGCTGCGGCGCAAGAGCGCCGCTGCAGCTGGGTTTTGGCGAGCGCGAGCGCGACGCCCACACCGACCGCCACAAGGGTGGCGCCGAGAGGGGCCACAATGGGGCTATGTCCCCGCCGCGCCTTCCGTCGGCCCCATGGTGGACGGTGCGTCGCGCGGCCAATCGCAAGCCCGCGACGTACCGTTGTCCGATTTGCGGCCATCACCTGCCCGCGCTCAGCGAGCACATGCTGATCGCCCCCGAAGGCGACACTCGCCGCCGCCGCCACGCGCACACCAAATGCGTGGTGAAAGCGCGCGAACGAGGACAGCTGGTGCTGCGTGATGAGTGGCTGCGAGCCCAGCCGCGCGCAACGCCGTGGTGGCGACGGATGTGGAAGCGCGATCGCGCCGACTCATCCGGTGGGCCCCGGTAGTGGAACGCGGGTCGATCCACGGTGGCAGGCCCTTCACGCTCGATGCTAGATGTGCGCGTACAGGCTCCCTCAGGCTCCGTAGGTGTGCACGTATTCCGGCTCGATACGGATGATCACGCGCTGTTCGCCGGGCTGGCGGTAGGGGTAGGTGTCCTGGCCGAGGTACTTCATCGCGAGCGCATCGATGTGCGCGTCGGCGCCCTCGTGGGTGCGCTCGGCGACGCGCCCGCGAATCGTGAGGTACTCGTAGGGGTTGTCCATGTTCTGCACCGTCAGCGTGACGCGGGGGTCGCGTTCGAGATTGCGCGGCCACACGCGGCCCTCGGCTGTATTGACCGTGGGCAGCCCGTCCTGCACATCGACCCACACCGGCGCAGCGTGCACCGAGCCGTCGGGGCGCAGGGTGGAGACGTTGCAGAAGTTCTTGCCTCGCAGCAGAGCCTCGGCGGGACCATCAATTCTCGCGCTCATGATGGGTACTCCTTCCTCGTGGGGGGTTATCGCACCCCATCAAGATAGGGCTTTACTGGCGCGAAAGACCCGAGGCGGAGCTGGCGGGCGGGATCTGGTTGAGCGGGACGAGCTGGCCGTTGTTGAGCTGGAAGTGGACAGTGGCCTGCCCGCCCGAGGGGCAGCAGAGGGGATCGTGGGAGCGGTAGAGCCCGTAGGCGATGGCAACTTCGGTGTCGCCCTGGCTGAGCACCCGCATCGAGGCGCTGGGCTGGCTGGAGTCGGTGCCGAGATAGTGGTTGTCGAGGAAGAAGAAGGCGAGCTGGTTGTAGCCGTCGGCGGAGCCGGTGCGCGTCCCGATCAGCACCCGCAGTGTCTGGTTGGGGTGGTAGTCGGAGAGATCCCCCGCCGTGTACCCGTGGGCGCTCACGACCGCGGCCGCCGCCGTGGCTTCGGCGGAAGCGGCGTGTTCGGCGGACTGGCCCCCGGTGTGCACGAACGCGGGCGTGGGCGCGGTGCGCGTTGTGCTGGTGGGCTGTTCGGTCCCACCCGAAGTGCCGGTAGTGGTCGTCGTGGCCGGTGTCGTGCGGGCGGGCGTGGATGTGGTGGAGGCGGTGGAGCTCGTGTGTGTCCCGGCCTGGGCACCGGCCGTTGCCGCGGGGGCGCTGGAGACGGTGACCGTCTTCGTGCCACCCCCGCAGCCACCGAGCAGCGCGCCTCCCATGACTCCAAGAGCCAGCGCGCATGCCATCGGCAACGCCCGTCGCATCATCGTCCCACTATTTCGCCGCCGCGCGGACACTCACCTGCTCGCCAACACCGCGGCGCAGAAGGGGTTGCGCCCACGGTCGAGGGTGGTTGGGCTTTTTTGGTGCGCATCCGCGCGCGCATCCTCACACACAGCCGCCCGGGCGCTGGGCCTCCGTGCCCAGCGACGACCCTGATCGGCTCGACCTCGTGCATCCGCACCCAACCCCTTGACAAGATTATTAGTCGCTGCTAATCTCACGTTAGTTAGTAATCACTAATTTCTCCGACCACCGGCTCAGGCTCTCTGAGAGCGATCGGGAGTTGAGGTCGGCACCCACAGGCAAGGGGGACAGCATGAGCAGCTCGCGCACCAACAACTGGACCCTCGGGATCGTCTCCACGGCGCTGTTCATGGTTGTCCTCGACAACCTGGTGGTGTCGATCGCACTCCCTTCGATCCACCGCGACCTCGGGGCCTCAATCCAGTCGCTGGAGTGGACCGTCAACGCGTACGTGCTGGCGTACGCTGTGCTGCTGCTCACCGGCGCCGCGCTCGGCGACCGCTTCGGTCGCAAGCGCATGTTCCTCGCGGGGCTCTCGCTCTTCACCGCCGCCTCCGCCGGCGCCGCGCTGGCGCCCAGCACCGATCTGCTCGTGGCCGCCCGTGCGGTGCAGGGGATGGGCGCGGCGATGGTCACGCCGCTGACGCTCACGCTGCTCGCCGAGGCCTTCCCGGCCACCCGTCGCGGGATGGCGTTGGGGGTGTGGTCGGGCGTCTCCGGATCGGCCGTCGCGCTCGGTCCGCTGGTGGGAGGCGCCGTCGTGCAGAGCATCTCCTGGCACTGGATCTTCTGGATCAACGTCCCGATCGGCCTCGTGCTGCTGCCGCTCGCCGCCGGGCGCCTGCGCGAGAGTCATGGGCCCAACGGCACGCTCGACCTCCGCGGCCTGGCGCTCGCCTCCGCCGGGGCGTTCGGCATTGTCTTTGGCATCGTGCGCGCGCAGTCACTCGGCTGGACCTCCACCACGATCCTCGCCTCGCTGAGTGCGGGCGCAGTCCTGCTCGCGCTGTTCGTCGCCTGGGAGCGCCGCACGAGCGAGCCGATGCTGCCGATGTCATTCTTCTCCCGCCGCGCGTTCGCGGTAACTAACTTCGCTTCGCTCACAATGTACTTCGGGATGTTTGGGTCGATTTTCTTCCTATCGCAGTTCATGCAGGACGTGCTCCGCAACAGCCCCCTCGAGGCGGGGTTGAAGATCCTTGTGTGGACAGGCGCCACGATGATCGTCGCCCCGTTCGCGGGGGTCTTCTCCCAGCGCTTCGGCAGCCGCCCGTTCATGCTCTCGGGCCTCGCACTGCAGGCCGGGGCGCTGGCGTGGCTGGCGTCGATCCTCTCGACCGACACCCCCTACGGGGAGATGATCGTCCCGTTCATCATGGCGGGCGCCGGGATGGCGCTCGTGTTTGCCCCCTCCGCCAACGCGGTGCTCTCCGCGGTGCGCGCCGACCAGGCCGGGCAGGCCTCGGGCGCGACCAACGCGATTCGTGAGACCGGCGGCGTGCTGGGGGTGGCGGTGCTCGCCACGATCTTCACCCACGCCGGCGGCTACAGCTCGCCGCAGGCGTTTGTGAACGGCCTCGCCCCGGCGCTGTGGGTGGCGGTGGCGATGCTGAGCGCCGGCACGCTCGCGGTGCTCGTACTGCCCTTCTCGACCAAGGCCGCGGCAACGGAGCCCGCCGCCGATGAGGTTGCGATCCCCGAGGCCGGCGGGCAGCGCCGTCTCGCCCGTGGAGCGCAGCGCCCGGCCGGCGCGATGGGGGAGGCCGCTTGAGCACCGAACCCGATCCCGAGCGTACAAGCACAAACGGAGGGCCTGTCGCCAACCCCGCGCTGGGCGCCGCCAGTGGGGCCCCCGACGGGGCGCTGCCAGCACGCACGCGCGTGCCCGCGGCGGAGCGCCGTGAGGAGTTGATCACCGCCGCCGTGCATGAGTTCGCGCACGGCGGCCTGCACGGCACCCCAGTCGAGCGCATCGCCCGGCGCGTGGGAGTCGCCCAGCCGTATGTGTTCACGCTGTTTGGCAACAAGCGCGAGCTGTTCCTCGCGGCGCTCGAGCGCAGCTTCGAGCGGATCGCAGCCGCCTTCGAGCGCGCGGCCGCCGACTTCCGCGAGGGCCGTGCGCCGGCCGACTGCGAGGATGCGCTGGAGGCGATGGGCAAGGCGTATGTGGAGCTGCTCTCCAGCGACCGCGACTACCTGATGCTCCAGCACCAGTCCTACGCCGCCTGCGACGACGAGCTGGTGCGCGCCCGCGTACGCCGCCGCTACGCCGAGCTGGTCGGCCTCGCGCAGCGGCTGTCCGGCGCCGAGGACGAACGGATCGACGACTTCTTCAGACACGGCATGGCGCTCAACGTCGCCGCCGCGCTCGGCGTGGAAGACCTCTCGAGCGGCTGCGCGTGGGTCAAGTCGGAGCTCGCCGCGGGGTAGGTAGCGTTCTCAGCGATGCCCTACCATTGACCAGGGCCATGTCCGCGTCCACTCAGACACCTGCGTCGAAGCCCAAACGCAGCAACCGCGAGCTGGCGCGCACCGGCGGGCTTGTGCTGCTGGCGGTGCTGATGACGCTGTTCGCCGTGCTCAACCTCGAAAAGGTCGAGGTCAACTGGATCTTTGGCAAGGGTCACGCGCCTTTGATCGTCGTGATCGTGCTCTCCGTGCTGGTGGGGGTTGTGTTCACGCACTTCGCCGAGCGGCGCTCCGCCAAACGCAGGTAGTCCTCGCCCTCCTGCTCGTCGGCGGGCACCGACCCGTTGGTTGTGGCTGCCTGATGGGCGGCCGTACCGTTGCCGGCGGCCGCTTTGGCCCTAGCGGTACTGCCGGTTGCCGTCGCCGACGAGTTCTGCCCCGGCTGCCTCTCCTGCGACGCCGCCACGGCCCGCGACGCCACGATCGCCTCGACCGCCTCCTCGGGGCCGAGGTAGGGGGTGAGCACGACGTAGGAGATGTACTCCGAAAGCAGCAGCAACCGGTGTCCCCTGCCGGCAAGCGCCTCGCAATAGAGGATGTTCCACAGCCCGCCCGCGATCCCCTCGATCGCGATTCTGGTGCGCGCGCGCCGGGTCGCCCCCTCTGTGAGCAGTGTCGCCAGCTCGTAGGCGAGGTCGCCGATGTTGGCGATCGCCACCGGTCCCGCTTCGAGCGCTTTCACAGTGAGCGTCATCAGGCGCGCCGGGCTGCCCGCGAGGTGGGCGAGCAGGGCGTCGATCGCGTTGCACACCGCCGCCGGCCACTCCGCGGAGACGAGCTCGGGAGTGGCGATCAGCTGCAACAGTTCGTCGCCCAGTACGTCGAGCGCCTCCAGATAGCACGCCTGTGGATCGGGGTAGAGCTCGGTGACCGCCTCGAACGGCAGCCCCGCGCCTTCAGCGATTCGCGGCGCGCTGAGGTCGGCGAACTTCCGTTCGCGCAGCCCCGTCTCGATCGCGCTACGCAGCACGCGGGCGCGGCGGCTCTCTCCGCCACACGCGTCGGGCTCCAGCTCGAGCGTCTCCGGGAAGGGCTGGTGCTCGCAGCGGCGCGGGCGCAGCCTTGCCAGCGCAGGCGAGTTGAACAGCAGCGTCCACTTCAGCATCTCTCCGACGAGCGGTTCGAGATCCTCGGTGTCCTCGTCGAGCAGGAGCATCTGCGTCGCCCGCCGCAGGCCCCCCACGATCGCCCGCACCACGGGTAGCGGCAGTGCCTCGGGGTTGTCGGTCTCAGCGCCGGCGCCGGGTCGGCCCCCATCGGCCACAGAGACGCCCCCGGCCTCGCCGGTGCGGCCCTCCTCGGCCGGGGCAATGCCCGCCCGGGCGCGGCTGCCGACCTCCCCCTCCCCTGCTCCTCCACCTGGAGGTGGGCAGCGGCCGGAGAGCGCGTTGGCGAGTAGCCCTTCGTAGACGGCGGTTGTCTTCTGCAGCCGCCGCAGCCCCTCCGCGCCCGCGGCCTGGGACTCTGCAATCGCCAGGCGCAGCGCCTTGGGGTTCTGCTCCAGTTCTGCACCCAACGCATGTAGCGTTGCGCGCAGGCGCTGGCGCTGGTCGCCCTCCGCTGTGCGGTAGGCATCGGTGAGTCGCTTGATCGTGCGGTTGGCGATCAGGTCGAACGTCGCCATGAAGCATTCCTCCTTGCCGGAGAACTGCTCGTAGAACGATCTCCGCGAGACTCCCGCCAGCCCGATCACGAGCTTCACGCTGGTCTGCGGGTAGCCCCGCGTGGTGACCGCCTCGATCATCCCCCCATGGATCCGGATGCGCTGGTTGCGGGCCACGCCCGGCGCGCCTAGCGGGTGCGGGCCCCGGGGCAGGCGGGCATAGATCGGAGTGATTTTCGGAGCGGCGCGCTGCTTGGCTTTGCCGCTCCCCTTCGCCGGCTTGCGCGGACTCCCGCCGCTCCCCGCGGTCTTGCGAGCGCTCCCGGCGCTCTCTGCGGCCTTGCGAGCGCCACCCGCTGCCTTGCGAGCGCCCGTACCCGGCTTGCCGCCATCTCGCCCAGGTTTGCGAGCGCCCTCCCCGGGCGACCCCAAGCTCCCTCCCTTGGACTCAGACATTCGACCTCCCTGCATCCTCTCGAAACTCCGACTGTCATGGCGTCGCGTAGACAAGACATTTCCATGTCAGCGATTTTTTGTCTACAGCGTACTCTACGCAATCCCTTCCCACCACGTCAAGCACCACCCAACCGGGTGTTTTTCCCAGCAATAACGGCGCTTTTGAGGATAGCGCCGCGGCGCCGCGGAGGCCGTCGCCAGCGCTCACAAGGGCTCTGCGGCTTGATCGCAGCCGGCTCGTAATGCGAGCCACCGGATGTCTACTGCTCGTTGACCACCGCAAGCGCCGCGGGGCGGAGGCTCCGCTCTACCGGTCGGCCGGCTCGGCCTGCTACTCGCCGTGATCCTCGGGGTGGCGCACAACCACCACGGGGCAGGCGGCCCGGTGCAGCACGACCTTGGAGGTGCTGCCGAGCAGTTTGGACTTCAGCGCGCCCAGCCCGCGCGAGCCGATCACAATCGCCCGCGCGCCGTGTTGCTCAGCCGCCTCCACGATCGCGTCGGGGGGATCTGTGAGGTCCTCGACGGCGAGCGGCCGCGCGTCGAGTCCCGCCTCGTTGGCGAGCGCCGCCCCCTCAGCGGCGACGCTCTGCGCGTGTTCCTCGCTCGCCTGCTCCACCTCCCGCGTGACCGCGGGATCGAAGGGCAGCATCGTGCTGCCCATTCCGGTCGCATCCGGCACGATCATCATCTCCGCCAAGCCCGGCTCCCACACCGTGAGCACAATCGCCTCGCCGGGCGCGAACAGCCTGGCGGCCTCGTTCACCGCGGCGCGTGCCGGCGGCGAGCCGTCATAGGCGATCAGGATCGGGGATTGCCCCGGCATGGCCTCAGCCTAACCGCTCAGGCGCTTGCGGGCCTCGCGGTTGGCTTGCAATAGTGGGTTGTGCGAGCCGCGCGGCGAGCATGGGATGGTCGGTGCTCAATGCAAGATCACCCGCAGCAGGATCACGCCGAAGCCCATCGCCGCGCCGATGCACAACTCGAGCGCCAGCTCCGCCGGCCGCGCCCGCGCGCGCAGCCCCGCGAGCAACTCGAACGCCACCAGGCTTGCCACGCAGGTCCACAGCCCCACAGTGACGCCGGTTTCCTGGCTGGCGCCCACCGCCCAGGCGACCAGCAGCGCCAGCACCGGAGCGCCCGCGCCCCGCACGATCGCCCAGTCGCGCCCCAGCGCCCGCCCAAGCCCGGACACCGTCAGGCGTTCCCCGGCGGCGAGGCGTTGGCCGAGCAGTTCGGCGTAGGAGTGCGCCAGCCAGTACACCAACAGTGCCACCACGACCGCGCCGATCGTCTGGGGGTAGGTATCGCGCAGGCTGCTCTCTGCCGCCAGCAGCGCGCCGACCGTGATCGTCCCGTACACCGCCCCCGCCGGGTTTTCGCCGGGCAGCAGCCGGTCGAGCGTGCCGATCACCAGCCGCCGCGCGCGGGTGGCTGCGCCGGGGGTGTCTGCGCGATCGTCGCGTGCCGAGCTCACCGGCCCACATGATGACCGCCCGCTGCGATGTCGTACACGATGGAACCTGTTCGGTGCTGATGCTGCCCCCGCCTGAGTGATCAACCCCCACGGGGGTCGCGGGGCATGGAAGCCCCGCGCCCAGGCGGCTGTGCTCGACACCCACTCGCGCGGACGCTCTCCCCCGATCCACCGCTGCGGGAACATTAACTTCTTGGGCCCTACCAATCTGGTTAGGGGCGATTTTTTTGAAACATTTTGGCCCCACCATCTGGTTGACGGAGAGTTGGTGCCGTTGCAGCGGGGTGGTCGTGCCTGGCCAGATCGGCTGGGGTAAGTCCTCGAAGCCGGATGAGCCACCCATCTGGTTGGTCTAGCTACGCTTACGTCTCATATGGCGTTTCGCGCTGATGATTCTGTGGCGGTTCCGGCTCGGGTGCTTTCGAGCACTCAGCTTGCGCTGCTTGCCGAGCGCGGCGGCGAGCAGCTCACGGCTGGGGTGGGCGAGAAGCTGTATGAGATCGGTGACGCGACCTACCCGTTCATCGCGATCCTCGAGGGCGAGGTCGCGGTGTTGGATGGCGCGGGGCACGAGATCGTGCGTCACGGCGCCTCGGGCTTTCTTGGGGAGGTCAACCTTCTCAGCGGGCAGTCGGTGTTCGTCACTGCGGTCGTCACCCAGCCGCTGCGCTACATCTCCCTCCCGCGCGAAGACCTGCGAGCGTTGCTGTTCGATGATCCCTCGCTCTCGGATCTGATCCTCGGTGCGTTGGTGGAGCGCCGCGAGCTACTTCAGCAGCGCCAAGGCATCGGGCCAGAGATCATCGGCCCGCGCGACTTGCCCGACACGCGCCGGCTGCTCGAGTTCGCGCGAGCCCAGCGGCTTCCCCACTCCTGGGTCGATCCCACCGCGGCGACCGACGGTGCCGGCCCGGCGGCGGAGCCCGCTGCGTCGGAGATGCCGCTGGTGCGTCTGCCTGGCGGCGTGGAGCTTCTGAACCCGAGCAACGGAGAGCTCTCGCGGGCGCTCGGCATCGGCAGGGAGCTCGCGCCGCGTGAGGAGGTCGATCTGCTGATCATCGGCGGCGGCCCCGCGGGGCTCGGCGCAGCCGTGTACGGCGCTTCAGAGGGATTGGACACGCTGATCGTGGAGAGCAGGAGTATCGGCGGTCAGGCGGGCACCTCGCGCAGGATCGAGAACTACCTGGGCTTCCCCGCCGGGATCAGCGGCAACGAACTGCTCAGCCGCGCCGCCACCCAGGCACGCAAGTTTGGCGCCCGCCTGGCCTCGCCCTACCGCGCCCAGGAACTCCAGCCCGGGATCGAGCGCCATCTCGTGAAGCTCGACGACGGCAACGAGATCGCTGCACGCGCGGTGCTGCTCACCACGGGCGCCGAATACCGGCGTCTGCCCGTGGCGGGGCTCGAGGAGTACGAGGGGGTGAGCGTGTTTTATGCCGCTGGTCCGACCGAGGGTCAGCTCTGCACCGCACAGCGTGTGGGAGTTGTCGGCGGGGGGAACTCCGCTGCCCAGGCTGCCGTCTGGCTGGCGCGCGGGGGCGCGCTCGTCACACTTCTGCACCGCCGCGGCGACCTACGGGAGACGATGTCGCAATATCTGATCGACGAGCTCGACCGCTACGGGGTAGCCGTGCGCGATCGTTCTGAAATCGTGGGACTGCATGGAGAGCACGGGCAACTGCACGCGGTCACGCTCGCCGACGGCGAGCAGTTGCCGTTCTCATTTGTGTTCCTCTTCCTTGGCGCTACACCCTGCACCGAGTGGCTCGGTGAGGTACTTGTGCGTGACGGCGACGGTTTCATCCTGACCGGCGCGGACGTCGGCGCCGAAGGCCTTCTCGGGACGAGCGTGCCAGGGATCTACGCGGCTGGAGACGTGCGCGCCGGCTCGATCAAGCGCTGCGCGACCGCGGTCGGTGAGGGCGCTGCCGTGGTCCAGTTCGTACACGAGCGCTTGGCCCGCGGGGCAAGCGCTGCGGTAAGAAACGAGAGCCGACGAAGGGACTCGAACCCTTGACCCCCGCCTTACCATGGCGGTGCTCTACCAGCTGAGCTACGTCGGCACGACCATCGCATCGTATCGCCGTCGCGAGCGCGAGAGGATCCGGCGATGGGCCGGATTTTATGGCTGCCGAGTGCCGGCGAGCAGCTCGTCGATCGCGTCGTCGATGTCGAGGGCCAGCAGGCTGGCGTCGGGCAGTGTCTCGCGGTCGGCGTAAACGCCGAAGCAGGCCTGACCGTGGACGGTAGTCATGCCGACGGAGACATCGCTTCCTGCGCCAGCGGGAAGGACATGGTCGCGGGTCGCGCTCACGTCGGTTGGGCTCAGCTGCGCATCGCTTGTAGCCGTCGCGTCATTCCTCTCTGCAGTTCGCAGTTCGCTGGCATGCGGTCCGAGCCAGCATCTGGGTATTCGCTTCTGATACCCAGCACACGCAGCGGGACAAACCCCCGGCAACCAAAAGAACACAACTGCCCCGTCTGGCCCTCGTCTCATCGTGCAATCCTGTCACCCGGGCAGCGGGAGAACTGGAGCTTCGGATGCCACCTCGAACAAAGCGCAGCCATGAAGACATCAGGCATACGACCTTGCACGGCCACGGCGTGGCTTATCGTCAAGCGGGTAGCGGTCCCGTCGTGGTGCTCGTGCACGGGATCACGTCCAACTCGGCGACCTGGAAGCGGGTGATGCCCCACCTCGCTGAGCGCTTTACCGTGATCGCCCCCGACCTGGCCGGTCACGGCGAGTCGGCCAAGCCCAGAGGCGATTACTCACTCGGTGCACACGCGAGCAGCCTGCGCGATCTGCTGCTCGCCCTCGGACACGAGCGGGCGACCTTTGTGGGGCACTCACTCGGCGGAGGGATCGCGATGCAGTTCTCCTACCAGTTCCCCGAGCGCTGCGAGCGACTCGTCCTGGTCGACAGCGGCGGCCTTGGCCGCGACGTCAACTGGCTGCTTCGCGCCGCAACGCTTCCCGGCTCCGAGCTCGTTCTCCCCGTCCTCGCGGCGACCCGCCTGCTCGACGCCGGCGCGCGCGCCGGCGGCTTGCTCAGCCGGCTGGGTCTGGGCGTCGGGACGGATCTCGAGGAGATGGCGCGCGGGCACTCGACGCTGTCCGACAGCGCCGCCCGTGCCGCCTTCGTCCACACGCTTCGCGCGGTCGTCGAGCCCGGCGGTCAGCGGGTCGACGCCTCGAACCGGCTCTATCTGGCCGAACATCTCCCGTTCCTGCTGATATGGGGCGAGCGCGACTCGATCATCCCCGTCTCCCACGGACGCGCGACCCACGAACGGATGCCCAACAGCCGCCTGGAGGTGTTCCCGCACTCAGGCCACTTCCCCCAGCTCGACGAGCCCAAGCGCTTCCTCGACGTGCTCGTCCAGTTCATCGACTCAACCGAGCCAGCCGCACTAGACCCGGACGGCTGGGTCGAGCGCCTCCGTTGAGATGATCGACCTGCTTGCGCGGGCTTCGACGGCTACGCCTTCACGATCGCCTTCAAGGGCCTGACGGGCGGTTTCGAAGCCCGATCCGCCGGGCCTCACGCGGGGGGATGAGCTCGCCTGGCCTAGGGACGTGAGACAGCGCGTGCGTGTCCTGGGAGGCGCGGGGAGATGCGGTCGGGAATCGTCCCGCAAGCCCCGGATTGCGCGACACGCGAGTGCTACCATTTTTTTCATGGCTGCACGTCATCCCCGCCTCGGTGTAGAACGCGATCCCGAGATGGAGCGCGCGCTGACGCTGACCGAGCCGCTCCTTAACCCGAAAGAGACACGCTCCGCCGCCGCGCAGGTACGGGCACTCACGCTGCGCGGGGCGCAGGCGGTGCTTGCCGGCGCCGACGAGCCCACACGGCTTCAAGCGCGACTCGTGGAGCTCCACGGCGCTATTCCCGCCACGGGCGACCTGCTCGCGATCGGCCCGCCACCCGGAGAGCCGGACCCGACCGCGCCCGCGACCGAGGCGCTGCAGTGGGCGCGCGGCCAGTAGGACCTGCCGCCTACATCGACGCCTCCGCCTTTAGTCAAGCTGTTCAAGGCAGAGGTCGAGACGGCTGCGCTGCTCGCCGAGCTGGCACAGTGGCCCGTCCGAGTCGCAAGCGCGCTGATCGGCGTCGAGGCTATCTGCACAGCGCGCCGCCTCGGCGGGAAAGCCGTCCTCGAACGGGCGCAGGCGGCCACGAAAGGGCTCACGCTGATCCCGGTCTCTGCGGAAATCATCAGGCTCGCCAGCGACCCGCACACCCCGCCTCTGCGGGCGTTGGACGCCATACACCTCGCCACGGCGCTGACGGTCCGCAACAACATCGCCGCGATGTTCGTCTACGACGGCGAACTGCACGCCGCCGCGAAAGCACACAAACTCAACCCACTCGCGCCGGCATGAGTATCCAGGAAACGAGTTTGCCTCACCCAAGCAAACCGGGATCTAGTGGATTTGGGTCAACGGCGTGCACCGTGACGCTAATGTGATGGACGCTCATGCTGTGAGCGCCACGGCGGCGTCGGGTGTGGCTGCCACGAAGGAGAAGCTCTCCTCGATATAGAGGTTGGCGGTCTCATCGTCGTGTCGCCGATAGCCGATCGAGAGATCCTGTCCGCAGTCGAGGATGAAATCGCCTCCCCGTTGGCTGAGCACGACCGCGCCCGCGAGCCCCGGCGCCCATACGATCGGGCCGTCGAGGATCTTGCGCAGATGGTCGAGCAGCAATTGGCCGCCGTGCTCGGCGGTCTCGACAACGCGCCTGTACTGCTCGCGTCCCAGCGCCATGCCGTACGGCCCGCCGATCCCGCTTCCCAGCAGCTGCTCGACGGCGCCGGCGACCGCCCGGGGGTAGCGCTCGGGGTCCTCGCCGAGCGGCTTTGGCTGGTGTGGTGAGGCGCCAACGATCCCGGTGATCTCGGCCTCCGGCCAGCCGTGGAATACGGCAATGTTCTCGGCGACCGCCATCTTATGAGCGGCGTCGTCGAGCGCGGAGAGATCCACGTCCTGCGCGCCACGCTCCTGGTCGGCGAGCTCCTGTAGCGAGACCGTGAAGTCAGCCCGCAGCTCCGCCAGCGCCAGCACACGACGTCGCCGACCCTTCAGGCCCTCCTGCGCAGGCGCGGCGATCGACTCGGTACGTCCGAGGTTGGTGGCCGAGTGCTCCCAGCCTTGCGGACCAGAGAAGTCGACGAGCCTGCGCGCCGCCAATGCGGGGGTCAATCGCTGCTTCGCCTCCGCGTCCAGGAGCTCCCAGCCGGGGTCTGTGATCGGCGCGAGTGAGCGCAGGAGATGGTTCATCAGCGCATGCTCCCGGCGTCCCCGCCGATTCCGAGCGAGCCTGAGCGCTCCTCGGTCAAAGACGCCTTATCGGGCTTGCCCTCCCCGGTCGCCTGCGCCTCGGAGGCCTCTCCGCGCTCGACGATGTCCCCTGGCTGGAACAAGATGCCCCGCGCGATCTCACGCCACAGCGGCGTGCGGCGCAGAAGGAACTCGAGATCCATGCTGAAGTGCTTGAACTCCTCACCCTGGGCGTCCCGCATGATCGCCAGCGCTTCGGCATCGGTCTCAACTGCCAAGCGCTGCTGATACCAGCCGATCGCTTCGGCCTCCTCTGTCAGCGATGCGCACATCCTCGCGAACGTCCGCGTCTCCGCGGGCAGCTCTTGCGGCGGCTCGTGATACTGGTCAAATCCCATGCGCCCTCCGAAGCGATCTCACCCGGAGAGTATCCTCTCAGCGTCCCCAGCGGCAATCCCAGGACTCCCAGCGCCCTCCCATTGGGCCGTGGCCAAGCCAACGCGCCGGTAGATCACCGCAGCAGCCCTTGTCCTCGAAGTAGTAGGTCTAGCGGCGACAGTATGCGCGGCGGCGTCTGGCTAGCGCACGGTGAGCTGGACAATCGGGATCGTCCGGTGCTTTTTCGCCGCTTCCCGGCGGTATGTGGCGTAGGGCGCAAACACACGGTCGGCGAGTATCCAGAGCCTGTCGCGCTCGGTTTCGTCGCCTACCACCGTCGCCCGCATGGGGATACCGCCAAACGTGACCTCGGGATTGGCTCGAAGATTGTGAAACCACGCCGGGTGTTTCTCGTCGCCGGCCCTGGAGGCGATGATCGTGACTCGGTCCCCGTCGTGGAAGTAGATAACCCCGTTGCGTCGCACCGCGCCACTCTTCGCGCCCTGGGTCTCGAGCAGAGCGGTGGGGAGGACAAGGCCCATTCCGACGCGCCCCCGTGTTGCCCGCAACAGATATGGATCGACCTTCCACACGACGTTGACGGAGATGAACCTTCCCGGGCGGGTGCTGGAAAACGCGGCAAAGGCGCGGCTGAACGAGCTGAGCGGACGGTTGGGGTCGACGTATTTGAGCTGAGCCGGCATGGCGGGATTCTCCCACACGACTCATTCGCCACAGCCATGACGCGGCTCTGCTGCCACCGCTCGATCGGCGCGGGAGTCGTTCGAGGTCCGTCTTCCCCGGAGGTTCAGGTCAGGGCGGCCCGGGCATGACCCGAGTAGGATGGCCATTCGCAGGATGTGGAAAAGATGAGCATTTTCGGTAAACCACTGAGGGGGAGCACCGCATGTCCTATCCCGTTACCTTCGAAGCGGAGTACGTCGAGCAGCGCAACCGGCTCACCGCTTTCTTCAGGCTGATCCTGGCGATTCCGCTTGCGATCTGGCTGTACGTGTACGCGATCGTGGCCTACATCGTGATCGTGATCGCGTGGTTTGCGATCGTCATCACCGGCACCTACCCACGCGGCCTTTACGACTTCGTCGCGGGCTTTACGCGCTTCCTTGCGCGTGTAACCGCCTACACGGCGCTGCTCTGCGACCCCTACCCCTCCTTTGCCGGCTCCGACGACGCCGCCTACCCGGTGCGGATGCGGTTCGAGGGGCCGCTCGACGGCTACAGCCGCCTGAAGACGCTGTTCCGCATCATTCTCGCGATCCCGATCCTAATCCTGCGCTATGTCATGAACCTGATGCTGGAGGTCGGCGCGATCGCGGCGTGGTTTGTGATCGTGATCACCGGCAAGATGCCGCGCGGCCTGTTCGACCTGATGGTGCTCGCCAACTCCTACACCGCGCGATCGGATGCGTACGTAGCTCTGCTCACCGAGACCTATCCGCCGTTCCAGGACGAACAGACGCGTGCGGCGGGAACACCGGGTTCGCCCGCCCCGTACACGCCGTAGCTTTCCCGAGCGACCGGGGCGCAGACTAGGGCCCGCCGCCACCCGGCGGCGGGTACAGCCCGGGTATGCCCCCCGGGCCTCCGGGGAAGCCGTGGTGGGCGGCCTGGAGTCGCCCCTCCCACACCGCTTTCGCGCCGAGATCGCCCGTCCTGAAGACCATGTAACCAGCGCCGATCGACAGCAGCACCAGCACCACGCGCAGTGCCGTGAGGGTCGGCTTGGGGGACAGCAGGCGGTCCACGATGCCCAGGCCGGTTGGCATACCGCCGGAGATCCGCTGCGAGGCGAAGGTGACGATCAGCGTTGCGGTGAAGAGCACGTAGATGTAGGCGAGGATGTGGGCGGCGTGCGAGTGTTCGGAGATCAGTTTGGCTGCCTGCCCCTGCAGGTTCAGCGCGGCGCGCAGCGCGGCGCCTGCCTGCATCGTGAGGAAAATCGAGCTCATCGCGACGACCGACACGACGGCCAGCACGATCCCGTAGCGCGAGAACCATGGGGGCTTGATCACGAAGACGATTGCCGCCACGATCGTGGATGGGATCAGAACCACGGGCACATGCACGAACAGAGGATGTGCGGGCAGGCCGCCATAGATCGTCGTGATGCGGATCGGCACCGTGAGGAAGCCGAGGAACGCAAACAGCGCCAGGACGAACTCGGCGCGCCGCCAGTCGACTGCAGGCCGGCCGCCTGCTCCAATGCTCTCGGTGCTCATTGCCGCCCCGAGCTTATGGGCGCTCGGTCGCATTGCGAACGTCGATCACTCCATCACCGTACGGTGTCCGACGCTCGGCCACAACGCCCTGGAGGACCATCTCGGGCCACGCGCGTATCCAACTCAGGTCGAGCTGGGCCTGCTACCAAGGTCGGACGCGGAATGCAACCGGCGCTGCTCAGCTGGTCTCGCTGGGCGTCAACACCATCACCGGGATCACGCGCTCAGCCTTCTGCTCGTACTCGGCGAACTGCGGCAGCCGCTCCGCCTGTGTGCGGTAGAGGCGCTCGCGCTCCTCGCCGGATGCCTCGCTGGCAACCACATCGATCGTGTCGGTCCCGATCTCGATCTCGGTGTGGGGGTGTGCCTTCAGATTGTGGTACCAGTCGGGATTCGTCGGCGCGCCGCCCTTCGAGGCAAACACGACATAGCGCCCGTCATCGCTCTGGTAGGCGAGCGGGTTGATGCGGCTCTCGCCGGACTTTGCACCGGTGTGGTGCAGCAACAGCAGCGGCATGCCCTCGAACATGCCGCCGACGCGTCCTTCGTTGGCGTGGAACTCCTCGATGACCTGCGCGTTGAACTCTGCGGGCGATGTGGACATGGTGCTCCTCGTGACGTGGGGACGGGCTGGTTGCAACAGTGACAGACTCTGCGCTGGAGGATGCGGGCGCACATGCCTCAATGCGCTGGAGGATGCGGGGCCGCACATGCCTCAATGCGCTGGAGGATGCGGGGCCGCACATGCCTCAATGCGCTGGAGGGATGCCAGACGCATATGCCTAAAGCTCCGTCTCCTGGCCGGGAGCGAGGATTCGCACCTCGACGCGCGGGGCGATACTTGCGACGTGCTCGGCAAACAAGCGCGGTGGGTCATCGAGCCGCACGCGGTGGCGGCGGCCGAGGCCGATCGGCGAGAGCGTTCCCCAGTGCACGGGAACGGCGATACGCGGCTGGGTCAAGCCGGCCGCCCGCGCCGCGTCGAGCGGACCCATATGACCCGCGCCAAGCGTTGGGCCCCATCCGGCGATCGGAAGCAGGGCGACATCGAGCGGCCGCGGCAGGTTGGACATCTCCACGAAGAACTCCGTGTCTCCGGCGAAGTAGATGGTGTGCCCGCCGCTCACGAGGTAGCCCAACGTCTCGGCGCGGGGGCCACCGAGACGGCGCCCGTCGTGGCGAGCCTGCACCGCGGTTACCGCGAGCGTCCCGGCTTTCGCAACGTCGCCGCGCGCCAGCTCTGTCACCGTCCCAAGTTGCGCAACGTCGCCGACCTCCAGCTCTGTCACCGCCTCGAATCCCCGGCGCCGCAGCCACGCGCCGGCGCCGGTCGGGACGATCAGGGGGGTGGCCACACCGAGGAGCCGCAGCGAGGCGAGGTCGAGGTGATCGTGGTGGAGGTGTGAGATCAACACCACATCCACCCCGGCAAACAGGTTCTTGTGCACCGGTGGGACCTGGCGGCGCAAGTGGGCGACACGGCCGCGCAGCAGCGGGTCGGTGAGCAGACGCACGCCATCGACTTCGATCAGGACGGTCGCGTGGCCAAGGAAAACGATACGGTCGGCCCGACACGGCTCGCCACTCGGCACGACCGGCAAGAGCACCGGCAGACTTTGCATTGGACTATGCGGCGAGCGCCGCTTGCACAGCGGCGACCGCGCTCGCGCCGGCGACCTCGAGCGGCTCGGTGGTGCGCATCGCGCGGCAGAAGATAAACGCTCCCTCCAGCAATGACAGCATCGTGAATGCCAGCCCTCGCGCCTGCTCGCGGGGGATCTGAGCGGCGGCGAAGTACTCGGTCGCGCCGGCGATCCAGCTGTCGAAGACCTCGGCGGTCGCTTCGCGTAGCGGCTCGCTGGTACTTGCCACCTCCAGCGCGACCGTGGCGATCGGGCAGGCGTCGGCGTAATCGGTTTCACGCAGCGTCTCGGCGGCGCCGGCGAAGAAATCCCCCACCGCGGTGATCAGATTCGGTGCCTGCGCGGCGATCGTCGCGAACAACTGGATGTAGAGGGTGCCCGAGGAGCGGATCACCTCCGCTCCGAGCTGCTCCTTGCCGCCCGGGAAGAAGTGGTAGAGCGACCCAAACGGCGCGTTGGCCGCCGCCACGATCTGCTTGACCCCGGTGCCCGTGTACCCCTGGCGGCGAAACAGCTCGGCGCTGGAGTCGATGATGCGGTCCTTGGTTGTGTTTGCCACGCGTGGTCCTCGATTCGTCCTGTGCTCGCTGATCGTGAGCTTGATGATAGGCTCCCCACTTACTAGAGCGATCTATCAAATAACGCCCTTGGAGGTGCCTGTGCCCGAGTTGGAGATGCCGTTGGACGTGTCCATGCCCGAGGTGGAGCTGTCGGCGGGAACGATCGAGTACGAGGACACGGGCGGCGGTGGGCCGGCGATCGTGTTCGTGCACGGGCTGATCATGGACGGCTCGCTGTGGCGCCACGTGGTCGCAGACCTGCGTCGCGACTACCGCTGCATACTCCCCACCCTGCCGTTTGGCGCCCATCGCCGCCCAATGCACGCCAACGCCGACCTCTCGATGCGAGGGATGGCGGAGATCCTGGGCGAGTTCATCGAAGCCCTCGACCTGCGCGAGCTCACACTGGCGATCAGCGACTGGGGCGGGCCACTGCTGCTCGTCGGCGGCACCCGCGACGAGCGCATCGCGCGGCTGGTCGTGTGCTCGTGTGAGGCATTCGACAACGTGCCACCCAAAGGTGCAGCGAGGCTGCTGCCCCACCTCGCGCGCATCCCCGGAGGGCTCGACGCAGCGCTGCTGCCGTTTCGCTTCGACCGACTGCGCAGGCTGCCGATGACCTACGGCCCGCTCAGCAAGCGAACGGTGCCACGCGAGGTGATGGACCGCTGGTTTGGCCCGATCCGCGAACAGCGCGACGTGCGACGCGACCTGCGCAAGTACGTACGGAGCGCGGCACAGGGCCGGCGCGACCTGCTCGCGGCGACCGACGCGCTCGCGGCGTTCGACCGTCCCGCGCTGATCGCGTGGGCCAACGAAGACCGGCTGATGCCCCCCGAACACGGCCGCCGGCTGGCCGACCTGCTGCCGCAGGGCCGCCTCATGGAGATCGCCGACTCCTACACGCTGATCCCGGAGGACCAGCCCGCCACGCTCGCCGCGCACATGCGCGAGTTTCTTGTTCAGACAAAACTCACGGCATGACAACCAATGCGGAAACCCGCCATGAGGGCCATATCCTTTTGCCGGCGAAACGTGTCAGTTGCATCCACCCCCGCACAGCCGCAGGAAGAACAGCAGCCGGTAGCCCCCCGAGAGGTCCTTGCGGATCGCATAGCCGGCGCTGCCCAGCGCGCCCGGAGCTACTCAGCGTCGGGCCAATTGGCGGCGCCCATGACGCCGTCGCCGTCCTCGGGCCTCGGGCCACCGACGGCGAGGATGTCGAGCCCGTCGGCGCCCGCCTCGAAGGCACGCACCACGTCGGGCGCCACGCGCACGACGTCCCACTGGCGCAGCTCGTGGGTATCGCTGTCGAGCAGCACGCGCCCGGACCCGGCGACGACGATATATGCCTCCTCCTGCTCACGGTGACTGTGAGCGATCGGGCTGCGCATATTCGCCGCATAGCGGAACAGGCTGACCCCAAGGTCACGCGAGTCGAGGTGTTTGCGAGCGAAGCGGCCCTCGATCCCCGGGGCCCGATCGCCCACGGAATCCTCGAGGTCCAACAGGTTCACGGTGGCGAAGCGGGACATGCGGTCTCCTTTGGCAGAGGGGTGGTGAGGCGTACACGTTATCTCCACGCGACAGAGGCGGCCTGACGCCAGCAGCGGGGCCTCTAGTCTCACCCGCAGGACGCGCATCCCGCTCGCCCACGCAGTGCGCAGAGTGAGTGTCAGAGATGGGAAAGTGCGAGTGCCCGCCCGAGACCGGCATCGACCTGGGCCATCAGCCAATCCGGTAAAGCACCGATACGCTCTTCGAGAGCACCCCGGTCGATGGTGGCGATCTGCGTGACGTTGACAACTGAGTCGAAGTCGAGGCCGGCGATCTCCGCCGGGGCGAGGATGTTGCCTGGAAGGGAGGCAAGCTTGGCGTTACCGGTGAGCACTACCACGGTGACGGTGCGCAACTTGGAGCGGTTGTATTGGTCGGCACTGATGAGCAGCACCGGACGTCGCAACGCGGGAGCGGAGCCCTTCGGCAGGCCGAGATCGGCCCACCAAAGCTCTCCCCGCACCATTAGCCCTGAGCGTCCGCTACCAGCGCCGCGGCGGCGGCATCGGTGAACTCGTGATCGGCTGGGAGCCCGGCAAGCGCACGGTTGATTGCGTCTGTAGTGCCATCGTCTTCCAGCGTGCCCAGCCAGCTTTCGGCCGCCCGCACGAAGAGCTCGCTACGTGACACGCCCAATCGCTTTGCTGCACGGTCCACACGATGGAAGGTCTCATCCGGAAGCGAGATCGCTGTCTTCACAGTTGGCGAGTATAACTCAGTTATACCCCGATCAGGCGATCCCGATCCTCTACCGATTCCCCCGCGCGATCTTGCGCAGGTCGATCGTGGCGTCATATACCTTCGCGTCGACGCCCTCCTCGAGCGCGATCTCGCGCAGCGGCCGCCCCGAAGCGGTGGCCTTCTGCACGATCGCGGTGCCCTTGTCGTAGCCGATCGCGCCGTTGAGCGCGGTGGCGACGGCGAGCGTACCGCCAGCCGAGGCGTCCGTACCCGCCCTGTTGGCCTGGATGCCATCGACGCACTTCTCAGCGAACACGCGCGTCGTGGAGGAGAGTAGGCGCAACGACTGCAGCAGGTTGCGCGCGATCAGCGGGATGCGGACGTTGAGCTCGAACTGCCCCTGCATGCCGCCAACCGTGATCGCGGTGTCGTTGCCGATCACCTGGGCGGAGACCTGCAGGACAACCTCCGGGATCACCGGGTTGACCTTGCCGGGCATGATCGAGGAGCCCTTCTGCAGCTCCGGGAGGAACAGCTCGCCAATGCCCGCGCGGGGGCCCGAGCCCATCAGCGCGAGGTCGCCGGCGATCTTGGTGAGCGAGACCGCGAGCACCTTCAGCGCCCCGGAGAGCTCGACCAGCGCGTCGCGGTTGGCCTGCGCCTCGAATGGGTCCAGCGGCGCGGCGATCTGTTTCAGCCCCGACGCCTTCTTCAGGCGCGCGCGGACCTTCTCGGCAAAGCGTGGGTGGGTGTTCAGGCCGGTGCCGGTGGCGGTGCCCCCGAGCGGGATCTGCCCGACGTGCACGAGGGCAGCCTGGACGCGCTCCTGTGCGAGGGCGATCTGAGCGGCGTAGCCACCGAACTCCTGGCCGAGGGTTACGGGCACGGCGTCCATCAGATGGGTACGCCCCGCCTTGACGACATTCTGGAAGCTCTTGGCCTTCCGCGCAAACGAGCGCTCGAGCTGCTTGAGCGCCGGCAGCAGCTCGTTCTGGGCCACATCCAGCGCAGCCAGGTGCACGGCGGACGGGAAGACATCATTGGAGGACTGGCCCATATTGACGTGATCGTTGGGGTGCACGCCCTCGCCGGCCAGACGCGCGATCACCTCATTGGCGTTCGTGTTCGTGGAGGTGCCCGAGCCGGTCTGGAAGACGTCGATCGGGAACTGCGCGTCGTGCCTGCCGGCGGCGATCTCGCCAGCGGCTTTCTCGATCCGCGCGGCCCGCCGTTTGTCGAGCAGTCCCAGCTCGCCGTTGGCGGCGGCGGCGGCGCCCTTGACGCGAGCCAGCCAGTGCACCACCGCGACCGGCACGGTCTCCCCCGAGATCGGGAAGTTCTCGACGGCCTTGGCGGTCTCCCCGCCCCACAGCTGTTCTTCTGCCATTGGATCTCCTTGAATCGACGCTCACTCGGGACCCTATCCACAAAAGGCCACCAGCTCCCGCGCGAGGCCCACCGGGTCGTCGTAGGCGATCAGGAACCCGGTGCCGGGCAGCACGCGCAGCTGCGCGTCGGGGAGCAGCTTCAGCGTCTCTTCGGCCCCGGCGAGCGGGTGCAGGCGGTCGTTGTCGGCCCACAGCAGCAGCACCGGCATCCGCAGGCGCGGGTAGAGCTCGAGCAGCTGCGTCTGTGGCCCGCGCGGCCAGCGGCGCGCGAACTTGGCCCACGAGCGCGCGAGGCTGGGGTTGCCGGGGACATCGGCGAAGGCATGGCGCACGAGGTCGCGCGCTGCCGGCTCTCCGCGCGCGGAGAGCCGCAGCCCCAGCGAGGGGGAGAAGACGATCGGCGCAGCATGGGCGAGCACGCGGTCGGCCGCCGGGAGCGAGCCGGTGCACGCGGCGATCCGCCAGGCGGCCCGCAGGCGGGCGTGCTCTTCGGGGCGGTGCAGGCGGTTGGGCATCAGCACGACGCACCCGGGGTGCAGTCCCCCGCTTTCCACGGCGCGCAGCAGGATCTCGGCGCCGATGTCGTGTCCGGCGATCAGCGGCCGTGGGCCGAGCACGTCGGCGGCGAAGCCGCACAGCACCTCGGCAAACCAGTCGATCGTGTAGGGGTGCCGCGGCCGATCCTCGGAGTCGCCGTGCAACGGCAGGTCGGGCAGCACCACACGGAAGCGCTCGGACAGCCGCCGCGCCACCGGCTCCCACTCCATGTGCGAGAGCATCGCGGAGTGCAGCAGCGCCAGCGGGGGACCGGCGCCGAGCTCACGGTAGGCCACCCGTGCGCCATCCGGATGGTGGTAAAGACGCAGTCTCACTCGCGTGCGCGGTTGTGGTGGCGGAGCACCACTGCATCGTAGGAGCTTCATCGCAGCCGCGCATTCAGAGAGAAACAATTTTCGCGGCACGATGCGCCGATTTACAAGGGAGCCGGGACTGGCCCACCAAATCGGATCGGGCACTAAAGGACAGCCTCTACCCTGGGCGCACTTTGCCCGGCCTATGCACAGTTTGCAAAGTGCGAGCGCGGTAGGTCCTCGCTCAGATGTCGCGTACCCGCCTCGTCCTGCTTGCGATCTTCGTGCTTGCGCTTGGAGTACGGCTCGCGTACGTAGCCTCAGACCTGCATCCAAACTACCGGCCGTGGCTGTATGGCGGGATGGCGCACGACATCGTGCATGACGGCCATTGGTTTCAGATCAACCTCAGCGCAGTCGATTTTGGGTACACGCTGAACAGCACCGGCCCAATGATCGAACCGCCCGACGATCCCCAGTTGCGGTACGCCGACGCCCACCCGCGCTGGGAACCGGAGATCGGAGAGCCGGTGGGCGAACCGGTCGTGCTCGCAGGACTGTGGGAGATCACGGGCAGCGAACGCTTCCTGCCCGACCAGATCCTGAAAGCGCTGCTCGACGCACTCACAGCGCTGCTTGTCTACCGGATCGCGATGCGGTTGTTCAAGCGCCCCCGCGCCGCCCTGCTCGCGGCGGGCCTCTATGCGATCTACCCGCCCCTTGCCTGGCAGGTGAGCAGCCCCACTCCGGATGGCTGGGCCGTGGATTTCACGATCGCGATTCTCGCCATTTATCTGGAGGCTATCCACTCGCGCCACCGCTGGCGCTGGCTGATCCTATGCGGCGTTGTCGTAGGCATAGGAAGCTACTTCCGCGCCAACGTCCTGTTCCTGCCCGCGGTGCTGGCCCTCGCCACGATCACAATAACCGGCTGGCGCGAAGCGCTGCGACGGGCTCTCACCATCACGCTGATCGCCGCCATGCTGGTGATCCCGTGGACGATTCGCAACTACGCTGACTTCCATGCCTTTATTCCCATACGGTCCGGGGATGGGCAGACGCTATGGGAGGGATTGGGGGAAGAGCACAACGACTTCGGCGCCCTCCTCAATGACGAAGCCACATATCATCAGATTCGCCGCACTCATCCCTACATCCATTACGATTCACCTGCCTACGACTCGCTTCTCCTGCACATGGCGATCCACGCCATCGAACACCACCCCCTGTTTTATCTCAAGCTTCTCGTGCGCCGGGTGGCCCTGGCAACCGTGTGGGCACGCGGTATTCTGTGGATGCACGGTGGCACCGTGTCACCGTTTACCTACGGGGGCAGCATATTGTCATATATTGTGGATCGCCCGTTCGATCTGTCCCAGATGATGCTTTCGCCTATCACCTTCATGCTGGCGGTTCTTTGCATCGGATTCACCTGGCGTCGCTGGCGCCGCGAGCACGTCATCCTCATCGCGACGGCCCTACTCGTCATCGTCCCGTACATACCGTTCTATCTCGAATTCAGGTACATACTGCCAGCCGCGTTCACCTATCTCATCTGGATCGGCCTTGGCACCGATCTGCTCCTCGAGCGGGTGAGCCGGCGCCAGCGGGTGGATCAGCCCTCCGTCAAAGTGCTCACCACCGCTTCCTAGCAGCCCGTGCGACCCCCTGGCGTGGAAGACCACAAAGCGGAAAACCACGAAGTTGACGGGAGTCAGCAGCACGGCGGTGGCGAGGTAGACGACCTCCGTAGGCAGCCCCAGCGCGCGGGGGAGCAGCGCGATGCTGGCGGCGGTCAGCCCGTACTGGGTGCCCGCGACCGCGATGTAGCGCCCGAACTGATGGTGGAAGGGCAAGGCGAACTCCTCGTAGTGGACCCACACGAACCCGCGGTGCAGCGTGAAGTTCACCGCAACCGCCAGGGAAAACCCGATCGCAAGCGCGATCTGGAAGGGCAGGCCTACCGCGAGCGCGAGAAGCGTGGTGCCGAGCAGGTAGACCAACGCGGTCGTGCAGCCGTTCACCAAGAAGCGCGTGACCTGCCCAAACAGACCCGACTCCGGGGTGCGGAGCCTCTGGACGAGCTCGCTCACCCGGACCCCGAACACACACACTCGGGGACCCCCCGCCCGCCCTGCCGGCGCAGGAACGCATCGGTCGCCGTCAGGGCAGCCGGCGTGCCGATCTCGTAGAAGCGCTCTGTGGCCTTGAAGGCACGCAGTTCCCCGGCCGCCGCCAGGCATCGGTAGAGCTCGGCGAGATCGCGCTCGAAGCTCGGGACTCGATCGAGCACTGTGGACTCCAAGCCACCGAGGCCGTAGTCGATCCACTCCATCGCGGGCTCGGGCGCGTGCTTGTCGTAGTTGACGACCATGCCGTCGCGGTAGACGGCATTCGAGACCTCCCAACGGCCTTCGTTGCGGAGCACCGCCATCACCGCGGGCAGGCCGCTCGCCTGCCACGCCGACGCGAGCGCCCGGTAGTCAATCCTCAGATAGGTGTCGCCGTAGAGCACCAGGAAGCGCTCCCCGAGCAGCGGCCGCGCACGCCGCAACGCCCCAAGCGTGCCGTCGAGCCCGGGGGCGTCGAAGCTGTAGCGGATGCGGATCCCGAAGCGCTCACCGCCAATCCGCGACTCGATCAGCTCCCCGAGGTAGCCAACGCACAGCACGACCTCGCTCGCTCCGTGCGTGGCGAGCAGGCGCAGCTGGTGCAGCAGGAACGGCTCGCCGGCCACCTCGAGCAGCGGCTTGGGGGTGTCGCGCACACGCCCTCCGAGCCGGGTGCCCAAGCCCCCCGCGAGGATGCACACTGGCGGGAGCAGGGTGGCAGCTTTCATCGCTCAGCGCCGGGGATCCACCAAGCCGTACCTGCACTTCCCAGGCGCCCCGGCATCTGGTGCATCAGTCCCGTCGGCTTGTGGGTGATCATACGATTCACTTCCCGGGAACTGTTTCCGATTCAGTCACCAAATATGCGCTCCGCGGGGCGCTCGCTCGAGTTGCCTCTGCGATGTTTGCGTCGATCGAGTCGATCAGCGCCTCCGTCGAGCTACGGCGGTTGCGCCACCCCAGCGCAGCCAGCTTGTCGCTACGGAAGCGCACAATCGGAACATCCCCCTTCCAGCCGCGCGACCCACCCGCGTACTCATAGCGGACATCGGCCAGTCCCATCCGTTCGACGACCAGATCGGCGATCTGCGTCACCGTCACATAGTCGTCCGTACCGGCGTTGAAGATCTCGAAGCCCTTCCAGCCCCGATCTGTGACGGTGAGCATCGCGGAGATCACATCGCTGACATGGATGTAAGACTTGCTCTGGCTTCCATCACCCAGAATTCGGAGCTCGCTCGGGTTCTCGAGCAGCCCGCGCACGAAGTCATAGGTGACGCCGTGCGTCTGCCTGGCGCCAACCACGTTCGCAAAACGAAACGCCACGGCGTCGATGCCGAACATGTGCGCGTAGGCCGCAAGCAGCGCCTCGCAGCCAAGCTTGCTGGCACCGTAGGTCGAGATCGGGATCAGCGGTCCAAACTGCTCGTCTACCTCCTGTCTGCCGCGGTCGCCATAGACGCCCGAGCCCGATGCGTAGGTGATTCGCGGAACGCCGTTGATGCGCACCGCCTCGATCACATTGTGGGTTAGACATGTCCCGTGCCGGAAATCGATCCCCGGATCGTCGACGGCGGCCGCTATGTCCGGGTTGGCGGCGAAAAGATAGACGTGATCGGCGCCGCGCATCGCGTCGACGAGCCTCCCGAAGTCTTTGAGATCGGCTTCGACCAGTCGCAGTCGCGGATCCCCAATCAGCTCGTCGAGATAAGCCGGACTCCCAGAGACGAAGTTGTCGAACACCACGACCTCCTGGTTGCGACATCGCAGCAGCTCGTGGGTGAGATGACTCCCGATGAAGCCGGCGCCACCTGCGACAAACGATCTGGTGATATGAGGGCCGGCCGTGGGCACCTCCTAAGGATCGCTAAGCTGCGGGATCCGCGCAACCGCGTCTTCGATACCGCCGGGGCAAGATTCGCTCGCACGCTCCGTAAACACTTGCGCAGCATCAGATCGGCGCTGGCGCGCCCCACGGCGATGTGGACGCGGTGTCTCCCACCTTCGGGCACCTGGCGCGAATCGCCGACGATACACAGACAGCCGGCCACGAACTCGACCTGTCGACACCCCATCTCTTTGATCTCCCGGCGACCCGACCGGCCACACATCCGGGAGTCGGAGACACCTGGCGGCCGTACCAGAGCCTTGAACCACCACCGACGCCGGACGTCCGCCCACGCCCGATGCTCCGCTAAGGGCTTCCGACGGAACGTTACGAAAGGGCCGCGAAACATCGCCAGATGCAGCACTCGCCCTCACGCATTTTGTAATTAGGGCATGCTCGTTCCACCCGCACCGCCCATCCGAGATGCTCGATGACCTGCGCGATAGTCCGTGGGGGAGATATTGGAAGGAATGTATCATCCCGGCTTGTGACTCATTCAATCCTTACGCTCGCTGCCGGGCTGTCTACCCGTCGCCTCCTCAGCCGGCTGCCTAACGTCCGCTCGTACGACACCGTCGCGTTTGATGATCTCGTCTCTCGCATTGTTTCCTACTGGAACGGGCCGCAGAATGGTCACCAGCGAACACTCGGCGTGGCGGGAGTCAGGCGGTGAAAATCGGAGTGATCGGCGCCGGCCCGAGCGGTCTGTGCCTCGGCATGTTTCTGGAGCACGAGGCAGAGGTGCTCGAGGCCCGCCTAGAGCCGGGTGGCACTGCCGGCAGCGTCTGCGTGGATGGCTATACATTCGACCACGGTCCGCACATCATGTTCTCCAGAAACGAGGAGATCCTCGACTTCATGGTCTCCTCGCTTGGCGACAACGTTCATCGGTGCCGTCGCAACAACCGTATCGCCTACGCCGGCCGACTTGTCAAGTATCCGTTTGAGAATGATCTCGCGGCGCTGCCCGCGCACGAGGCATACGAATGCGTTCGCGACTACTTCATCAACCCCTGGTGCGAGCGCTACCCCAAGCCTACCGATCTGCGTGAATGGTTTCTGCACCACTTCGGGGAAGCTATGTGCGAGAAGTATTTCTTCCCCTACAACGAGAAGGTCTGGAACGTGCCGGTGGCCGAGCTGTCGATGTCGTGGGCCGAACGTATTCCGCAGCCCCCAGCCGAGGACGTGTTGAAGTCGGCGATGGGCATCGCCACCGATGGCTATCTGCATCAACTCTTTTATCACTACCCGCTGCGCGGCGGCTACCAGGCGATCTCGCAGGCATGGGCGAAGATCGTACGGCCGCGGTTCGGGTTCGAGGTAAAACGGATCGCGCTGCCCGCGGACGGGGGCGTGCTCGTCAGCGACGGCTCGGAGGACCGCCGTTACGAGCGGATCGTCTCGACGATGCCGCTGGATCGACTGCTGGCAGTTGCCGACTTCTCGATTCCTGATCGTGTCCGCGCGGCGATCGACGCACTGCTGGTGAACCCGATGATCGTCGCATCGCTCGGGATCGCGGCTGATGACCGCGAGCAGATGACCGCGGTCTACTTCCCGGCCGCCGACTTCAGGGTAAACCGGCTCAGCTTTCCAGCAACGTTCTCGCCACACAACGCACCCGCGGGCTGCCACAGCATTCAGGCCGAGATCACCTGCCGCGCCGAGGATCCTACATGGGCGTGGAGCGACCGCCAGGTCCTCGACCACGTGGTGGGCGGGCTCGTCGACGCCGGGATCATCTCCGACCCGGATGCGATCGTGCTGTCGCACATACAGCGCGTGGAGCATGCCTACGTGGTCTACCAGCGAGATTACGAGCGGCACGCGGCGGTCGTACGCGAGTGGTTTCCGCAGCACGGTATCGACCTGTGCGGGCGCTTCAGTTATTTCGAGTACGTCAACGTGGACGGAGCGATCGCCCGCGCAATGGACGTCGCGGGTCGCTTGAATGGTCGCGAGGTGCGACTCGACGCCGTGCCTGCTCGTGTGTGAGCTATGTTCGACCTGGGCGCCTACGAGTACTTCGAGGACGAGAACCTCGCGCTCCTTCGGCACGGTCCGAGCAACCTACGGGTCCTTGACGTGGGCTGTGGATCGAGCGTGCTAGGAATGCGTCTGCGCCAACGAGGCAACGCCGTGTGGGGAGTGGATTCGGCAAGTGATATAGCGGAGGCTGCCACACAGCGCCTCGATCGCTTCATGCTGGCAGACATAACCGATCACGCCGCGATCAACGAGCTGCTCGACGGTGAGCACTTTGACGTGATCGTGTTCGCCGATGTACTCGAGCACCTGCCCGACCCTGTTGGCACGCTGCGCAGCTATCGCCGTTTCCTGGCGCCTGGAGGCATGGTGCTCGTGTCGGTACCCAACGTCGCGGTATGGAACGTGCGTGTCGGCCTGCTGCTGGGACACTTCCAGTACACCGCCACCGGCACATTGGACCGTACCCACCTACGCTTCTTCACGCGGGCAAACCTCCAGCGTGCCCTGACCGAGGCCGGCCTACGAGTTGAGCAAATCGACGTCAACCCTGGGGTTGCACGGGTATTTGTGGGACGCGCGAAGCGTGTGATAGCACGAGGTCGGGAGGGTAACCGCAGGGCGCTGCTGGACTCGCGCGAGTACCGCGTGTATCGACGCCTCGTGTATCCGTTGGAGTATCGCGTGGCTCGACTGATGCCGGGCCTGTTCGCATTCCAGTACGTGGCTGTAGCTCGTGCCGGCGAGAGCTCAAAATGAATGCGCCGACGACAACGTTCGAGGATGTCGCGATCGTCATGATCACCATGAACGAGGAAGACTCCATCCGGCGCGTCGCCCGCGACCTTCGTCGCGACGTGCCCGGGGCGACCGTCACCATCATCGACAGCTCGGCGGATCGTACCTCGGCGATCGCGGCACAAGAGAATGTCGAGGTCGTCCGCCAGTTCCCACCACAGGGCTATGGGCCGGCGATGGCGAGGGCACTTACTCATCCCCACCGCCCGATCGTAGTCACGCTCGACTGCGATGACACATACCCGACCGACCGAATACCCCAGCTCATCGACATGGTTCGCTCGGGTCTCGACGTCGCTGGGACGACGCGGCTCGCCCGCGGACGACCGTGCACGATGCCGTTGACGAACTATCTTGCCAACCGCCTGTTCAATCTCACGGCATCGATCTTCTTCCTGCGCCCGGTGCGCGATGTCCACTCGGGCATGCGTGCCTACCGGCGAGAGACGATCCACGGCTTCTCCTGGTTAGTCGCAGCACCAGCGCTGCCAGTCGAACTGCTGCTGTTGCCGATTCGCGCGGGACTTCGGGTGCAAGAGATTCCGATCGCCTATGGCGAGCGGATCGGCGAGTCGACGTTGGACCGCTTCACCAGTACCCTTTGGACCTTCCGTCGTATCTTGCGCTCGCGCACCGTCCGACTGGCCGACACGCGGATCGGCCAAGCTTGATTGGGATTGAGCTCTCCGAGGGATCAGCGGCCACGCCCCGGTGGGCGCCAGACAGCAAATGCTCAACTCCTCCACACGCCGCGAGAAATTCAGCTGTGGGCACCCAACGCCAGGTTCTTGACCAGCAGCAGCGGCTGCGTGCTGGGGGACGCCGGGGTGCGCAGCTTGATCGAGCTGGCAAGCGGGCTGAGCACGAACCGGTTCACGCCGATCCTGAGTGGCACCGGAATGCGAACCACTCCACCTCCAGGAGGCAGCCGGTAGCTGTGACTCCGATGTCCGGTATTGGTCAAAACCAGCCACAGCGAGGCGCCGGCGCCAAGGGCAGCGCCCGGGGCCACACTTGCGCGGAGAACGGTCCCGCCGTTATCCGGTGAGACGATGGCGAGATCCGCCTGATCGCCCGTGCTAAGCCAGAATGGCGCAGTGCCGGAGCTGAGGCTGGTGAAGGAGACATGCGTGATGCGCGCCCGGTTGGGTGCGGATACTTCACCGAGCACGGGATGTCCGGCGATGGCCGCGATCGCGATCGACACGGGCGCACCGATATCCTCCAGCATCGCCCACGCGCCGGGGATGCCCCTGGCGAGCAGGTTTTCGGACCCAATGAAGCTGATTGCCAAGCCGGTGGCGCAACCCCAGGCAGCCAGCAGGCCTCCACCCGTCCGCACCAGCCGGCGCCAGCCTCCGCGAGCTTCCTCCGACAGAGCCAGCCACGCCGCCAGAGCGCCGAATAGCAGCAGCGTCGTAAAGTCGGCCTCGTAGCGCTCGGTGGCGCCGTAGAACTGATACACGAGGAACAGAACACAAACCAGACCTGCGCCCGCCAGCACCAGCAACGGAGCCGCCAGCGGCCCGAGCAGCGCGGGGCGCCGCCGCCAGATCCACGGCAGCGCCGCAAGGAAGAGCAAGATCGGCGTCATCGGCAGTAGCCCGCCGGTGGGCTCCGTCTCCACATAGCCCGCCGGCAGGCTCAGTGGATATGTGATCGGTGGTGGACCAAGGCCGATGAAGGGAAAGAGAGCCAGCAGGCGCGGTGGAGACACGATGTAAAACCAGGCGCCCGGCACCACATTGCTGAGCGCAGCCCAATGTCCAGTGTGCTCGTCGTCGCTGGCGAGCACATAGTGGTGCCCATATTCCAGGGAGTTGCCGAAGCGCGCCTGGTTGTATGCCATCAGCAGCAGTACACACACACCGATCGGGCCGATCAGGGCCATCAACAGGCCGCGACGTGGTCGGGTCGACCGCAGCGACAGGTAGACGGGCACGAGCACCAGGGCCGTCAGCCCGAGCGTCGGCCTCGAGCCTGCTGCCAAGCCGAAGCAGAGACTCATGAGCGCCAGTCGCACCAGCGACGCGCGCCGATGATCGGCCACGGCCGAGATGGCAAGCCAGATGCCAGCCATCGCGAAGCAGTAGCCGCTCGCGATCGCCGCTTCATAGACCGCAGGGCGTCGCAAGATGAATGGCACCACTGAGGAGAGCACGAGAGTGAACGCGGCGAGCACGCACATCCACATGGTCGTGTTTCCGATCTGCCTCAAAAGCACGCGCAGCGTGGCCAACGCGAAGCCGATGCCAACGATGGAAAAAAGGGCGACTAGCACGCTCGCCGACGGCTCAAGGCCGAGCAGGTGCATGGGCACCAGCACGACGACCACCGGCGCGGGACCCCAGGTGAGAAACAAATGTCCGTGGTACAGGGCGTAGTCGTGGATGCCTGCGTGCTGCACGATGACTGAGTTCTGCGCCGGGTTGTAGGGATCTGCCAGGTGCGCCAGCGCCGCCGGCGCGCGACCGACCGAGAGGTGGAGGTGAAGAAACGCATCGGCCAATTTGTCATATGGTTCGGTCGCCTTGCCACGAAGGACCAGCTGCTCCGATGTCTCGGCGATCAACAGATAGAAAGCGGCGGCCGCCAGGAACACAAGGCAAAGAGCCACGCTAATTCGATCGGCCGCCAGCACGCGCATGCGCGCCGGCAGACGCATCGCGTTGCGGGGGCGAGTTGCCAGTCCCTCCATACGCCCGGAAGCTATACGATTACCCTTTTTGGATGCAATCGGCATAGTCCACATCAAGCGTCTGCCCTGGAACGTTGCCGCCAAGAACCTCTCCTGTGTTTCCCACCGGCCGTAGATGCGGCTCGACGCTGTCCGCAGTTACCACTTCCTTGGCCGCGCTCCCGAGCGCGCAGGCCAGCTCCGACGCTCATGCGCCAGGCTCGTCCTCCCATCCGTGGCAGGACTCGAGGATGTACTTGGGCCTCTGCTTGGACTCTTCGTAGATCCGCCCGATGTACTCGCCAATGACTCCGAGCGACAGCAACTGGACACCACTGAAGAAGGCCACCACGATCACCACGGTGGGGTTGCCCACTGGGAATGCCACACCGAGCAGCTTCAGCACCAGGTACACGACGGCCACGAGGAAGGCAACACCAGACAGCGCAACGCCAGACAGCGAGATCAGCTGAAGCGGATAGCGGGAGAAGCCGACGACCCCGTTCAGGCCGATCACCAGCGATCCGAGGAAGCGGTTGTACTTGCTGGAGCCCACCATCCTCGGGTCGCGGTCGTAGGGCACGCTGGTCTGAGGAAACCCGACGAGGCCCACCAGGCCGCGCAGAAAGCCGTGAGTCTCCTTCAGCGCGAGCACGTTGTCGACGACCCTGCGGCTCATCAGGCGAAAGTCACCCGTGTTGGGGGGAATCTCCACATCGGCGACGCGCGCGATCACCCGGTAGCCCAGAGCGGCGATGATCCGCTTGGGCAGCGTCTCCCCCGCACGGGTGCGACGCTGGGCGTACACCACGTCATAACCCTCCCGCCAGCGGGCGACGAGGTCAGCGATCAACTCTGGAGGATCCTGAAGGTCACAGTCGATGACCACCACGGCATCGCCGCTCGCCACGTCCATGCCCGCGAGCGTCGCCATCGGCTGCCCGAAACGGCGCGAGAAGCGCAGCATCTTCACGCGCCGGTCGCGCGCGCGCAGAGCCAGGATCAGCTCCTCGGTGCGGTCGGTGCTGGGGTCGACGCTGAACACCAGCTCCCACTCCAGGTCCAGTCCGTCGAGCACCTCCAGCAGACGGGCGTACACCCGCTCGACGTTGCCCTCCTCGTTAAACGCCGGGATCACAACGCTCAAGCTGCGCCGGGTCTGAGCGTGCGTTGCCGGCGCAACGGGCCGCTCGGAACGACCCTGAGCGTGCGCTGCCGGCACGGTGAGCGACTCCGACCGACCCTGAGTGAGCTCGGCCGGCGCGGTGAGCAGCTCGGACCGGCCGGCAGGTCTCCCGGAGGTCAATCCGCTCCCAGGCGAAAGGGCACGATCGGGCTTCATCTGCACCGACCAATCGGGCGGCGCACCACGGTCAGGCCCCGGACGCCGAACGGTAGACGGACCCCGCGGTGCAGGAGCCTCCGCTCGAACTCGCACGCCAGCTGGCCAGCGCGCGAGTCGCGTGTGCCGGCGATATCTCGGGCCACCCGGGATTCGAGCGCCCGGCCCTCAAGATGCCCGTAGCGGCGTCGGTTGCGCTGCTTGACCAGCCAGAAGAGAGGGAACAGAATGCTGCCGAGGTGAGCATCCTCGAGGACCTCCAGACCGGCCCGACGGGCCTTGGCGGCGAGCTCCCCACGGGCATAGCGCCGCACGTGCCCGAGAAAGCGGTCGTAGTAGTCGTAGGTCCCCGGACTGGTGGGCACCACCAGCACAGCCCGAGCGCCGGGGCGCAGGACGCGACACAGCTCGGCCAGCGCCAACCCGTCGCTCGGCACGTGCTCGAGCAGATTGGCGCTCACCGCCGCGTCGACGCTGGAATCTCGGAGCGGCAACGCACACACGTCGGCCTGCAGCAGGCGAGCGTCGGGGACGTTCCTGTGTGCCACACGCAGTCCGGCGCCGGTCAGGTCTACCCCGATCAGCTGCGCATCCGGCTCGGCCCTGCGCAGATCCTCGAGCAGGTAGCCGCTGGAGCAACCCAGATCGACGATCACGGCTCCCGCGGGGAGCTTGCCCAGGCGGTCGAGCATCGCCCTGCGGGTGCACACGTCGATGAAGTGCTCGCGGGTGTGATCGAGGTGCATCTCCTCCAGCGCCGCCGACCAGTTGACCGGATGGCCGTCGTCCACGTAGCGCAGATATGCGTCGCGCTCCCCATCCGCCCGGCGCCACCCGTATTCGAAGGCGGGCATCGTCTCGCTGCCTGGGGGAGGGCATAGCGCGGAGTCGCGCCGAACCGGGGGCTCCTCATCGCCGCCGGGCGGGGGGCGTACTCCGTGACACCCCTGCCCAACCATGATCTCCTCACCGCTGCCGGGCGGGGGGCGTACTCCGTGACACCCCTGCCCAACCATGATCTCCTCACCGCCGCCGGGGGGGCGTAGCGCGCCGTGTCGCTCCCCGCGAACCGAGGTCTCCGCGGAGGCGGTTGGTCGGTTTGTCAACTCAGACATCGCCCCACTCAAGGCCGCGGTCGCGAGGCACTATGCGACGCAGGGTGTAGACATCGGAGTCGAGCTCGACACGATGCCGAGGCAGCTCCGACCACGGGTCCCACACCGCGCTCAACAGCTTGCCCGTGATGCCATCGCTGGCCGCCGACCCCAGGAAGACCGCAAGCTCGGCGCCGCGCCACAACGGGACTCCGCCAGAGCGCCGCTGCTCGAGCGCTCGCGTGTGCAGGTCGTCCCCCATCCGCCGTGGCCCGGCGGCGAGCACCTCCTCGAGCATGCGGGTGTTGAGCGCGCCGGGAGCGATTGCGTTGACGTCGACGCGGTGCTCGCGCAACTCCTCTGCCAGCGTCTCGGCAAAGCGCACCGCCGCCGCCTTGGAGGCCGCGTAGGCGCTGAGTCTCGGCATCGGCCGCGTGGCACCGCCGCCAGAGAGCTGGATGATCTTGCCGTAACCGAGCCGGGCGAAATGGGACGCCACGGCCCGAGCAGGCAACACCGATCCAAACAAGTTGATCTCGATGGTTCGCACCCATTCCGACCAGTCCGAGCGCTCTGCCACTCCCTTAGGACCCTGGATACCGGCGTTGCAGACCAGAATCGCGAGCTCGCCGAGGCGCGCTCTGGCGTTCTCCACCAGCCGCTGGACATCCCCGGGAGCGGACACGTCGGCGACTTCGGCCAGCACCCGCTGGCAGGGCCCAGCCAGCTCGTGCAGCTCAGCCGCCGCGCTCTCCAAGGCAGCGGCGTCGCGCCCGCAGATGCAGACGCCGGCTGCCCCAGCGGCCAGATACGCCCGTGCGATCTCCAAACCCAACCCCCGGGTCCCCCCGGTGATCAGCGCGTTTCTGTCAGCCAGAGGCTCGCACGCGTTCGGCCTGAGCATTGCGCCACTCATGGGGAGAGCTCGGCAGGCATCGAGTCTGACCGGCTTGCGATCGAGTCTGGCCGGCTCGCGACGTCCTCACGGGAGGCCACAGCCACGGCATCACGCCGGTCGCCATGGGGGCTGAAAGCATAGGCAGCCTCGGCCTGTTCCCACGCGTAGCGCGCGTCCCGCAGGTCCCCCAGCAGCGGCCGGCCATCGCCGGCCATCGCCGCCGCGGCGAAATGCTCCCATTCCCGCAGCCAGGAGCGGTCCTCCTCCGGATAGGCGAGCTCCTCATCGTCCGGGGGCCCAAGCTCTGGTCTCATCCGGTGGATCCTCAGCCGCTGGGGGCCGTAGGAGCGGACCAGCCCGTCCACCTGGATCTTCGCGTCGCGGCAGAAGATCTCCAGCGAGAAGATGTTCTTCCACTCGGTCCAGCTCACGTGCAGCATTGCCCACGGACCCGAGCGGTGGTGTCCATCACCCAGGATCAAGGCGGCGTTATCCTCGACGGGCGAGTCCCAGAATTGGGTACGCAGCAACGCCGAGTGCAGCGGCAGCGGGCCGGCCAGCCAGTGGCTCAGATCGAGCAGGTGCATGCCCTGGTCGACCAGCTCGCCGCCACCGGCACGGACAGGGTCGGTGCGCCACTCGCGCTCATAGCCGGGACGCCCGCCGTGCCCATAGCGCGCGCGCAGGTGCATAAACTCTCCGTGGCGGCCTGAGTGAACCTCCTCGGCGGCGCGGGCGATCCCCTCGTGAAAACGATGGTTGAACCCCACCTTGACCAGACGCCCGCTGGCGCGTTGGCACTTGGTGAGGCGATCGATCTGAGCAGTGGAAAGTCCGGCCGGCTTCTCCACGAGCACGTGCGCCCCTGCCGTCAGCGCGAGCTCGGCGAGCTCCGCCAGCCGATCGTGGACGGTGGCCACGATGACGACCTGCGGCGCGTACTCCAGCAGCTCATTCAACGTTGCACACGCTCTACAGCGATACCTCTCCGCCAGCCTGCGCGTCGCTTGGGCATCGACATCGTGACAAGCGATGAGCTCGTCGCCGGCCGCCACGAGGGCGGCCGCCCGCTTGGCCCCGATCAGCCCGCAGCCGACGATGGCAACGCGCAACGAGCTCATGCGTACTCGCTGGCGTAAGCGCCGCCGAACTCGAAGTCGAAGGCCAGTTCGGGCGCGTTCGCGGCGGCCATCGCCCGTCGAGTATCCTCGGGACTGCGGCTGTACACCAGCAGAAACCCCCCTCCGCCGGCGCCCACGAGCTTGCCGCCGATCGCCCCGCTGCGACGAGCCTCCGCATAGAGGCGGTCGACCCGCTCGCTGGTCATCCCTGGAGAGCGCTCCCGCTTGTGCATCCAGTGCTCGTGCATGAGCTCCGCATAGTCCTCGAGCGCACCTTGCTCCAGCAGCCGATGGATGCGGCGTCCGAGCTCCTTGGTGCGGTGCAGGTTCTCGATCATCCGCTGCTCGCCGGCCTTGGAGCGGGTGTCCTGGTCGGCCAGCATGCGAGAGGCCGAGCGCGCCTCTCCGGTGTAGAACAGCAACAGCTGGTCGCGCAGCTGCCTGAGCACGTCGAGGTCGAGCTCCAGCGGCTCCACCTCGACCCTGCCGCCGGGGTGGAAGGTGTAGGCGCAGATCCCTCCATGGGCAGCCACGTACGGATCCTGCTTGCCCACCGGCTCTCCGAGCACGTCCATCTCGATCGCGCACGCCGCCTCCGCCAGGTCCGTGGGGCTGATCGAGCTGTGCCGCGCCCGGATGAGGCCCTTGAGCAGACAGACGGTGTAGGCGCCGGAGGAGCCCATCCCGGTCCCGGCCGGCACATCGGCCACCGAGGCGATCTCCACCGGAGAGCCGCACCAGTGACGTTGCAGGCTTTCACGCAGGATCGGATGGCGGATCTGGCAGACCTCGTCGACCTCCTCCAGCTCGGAGTACTTCATCCGGTAGCGGCGCTGGAAGACGGTGTGGGTGAGCATGTAGACGTACTTGTCGATCGCCCCGGAGACGAGGAAGCCGCCGTGCTCGCGGTAGTAGGAGGGCAGGTCGGTGCCGCCACCGCCGAGCGAGACCCGCAGCGGCGCGCGACTGAAGATCATGCTCATGCCACTCGCTCCCCGCTCACGCCGGCCACTCCGCCCATGCCACTCGCTCCCCGCTCACGCCGGCCACTCCGCTCATGCCGCTCGCTCCCGGCCTTTCCGAAGACCCCCATACCTGCCCGTTGGCGTCAAACCACTCGAGTGTGCGCACCGTGGCCTGCTCGATCGTCAGCCGCGGCCGCCACCCGAGGGCGCGGATGCGCGTTGTATCCAGATGGATCAGTGGGCTGTCTCCGATCCATCCGCGACGTCCTCCGGCGTACTCGATCCGCGGCGCAAGTGAGAGGTGCCGGGCAATGATGTGGATCGAATCGTCCACGCGCATGGTTTCATCGGCGCCCACGTTGTAGATGTGCGCACCGGGCTCGTCGCGGTGGCGCTCGGCGGAAGTCAGCATCGCGCCGAGACAGTCCTGCACGTACAGGTAGGACTTCTCCTGGCGACCGTCCCCCAGCGCCCGCAAGTGCGTCGGGTCGCACTTCAGCGCGCGGTAGAAATCGAACAGGTGCCCGTGGGTGTAGCGCTCGCCGAGAATCGAGACTAGCCGGCAGATCACACCGACGAAGCCGTAGCTGGTGGCGTACGCCTCGATCAGAGCCTCGGCGGCCAGCTTGGAGGCGCCGTAGAGAGAGGTTTGGATGGGAAAGTGGACGTTCTCCGGTGTGGGAAACACTTCGGGCTCCCCGTAAACCGCACCGGTGGAGGCGAACACGATCCGCTTCACGCCACACGCGCGCATCGCCTCCAGGACGTTGGAGGTTGCGATCACGTTCTGCTCGACGTCGCGCCGTGGATGTTCGGGGCCCCGCCGGACGTCGGCGTTGGCCTGCATGTGAAAGACCCAATCGCAGCCCTCGATGGCGTCCTTGAGCGCAGCCATATCGAGCACATCGCCCTCGATGAGCCGCACAGCTCCCCGCTCGAGGGCATCGGCCACGAACTCCCGCCGCCCCGTCCGGAAGTCATCGAGGACCGCCACCTCGATCCCCCCGGCGCTCAGCCGTTCGGCGAGGTTGCTACCGATGAACCCGGCGCCGCCGGTGATGCAGACCCGCTTCACGCGGTGCCCTCACGCACACTCGCCCGAGGGGGCTCGATCTCTGAGCGTAGGAGCTGCATCGGCTTGCGGCACCTCCTGCAAGGACGCACCATTAGAGCGTGAAACCCGCGGCGAGCGCATCGCGGTGGAACATGCGTACGGTCTCCAGGGAGTACTGCTCGAGGCTCTTGCCCAGGCAGTCAAGCTTCGCCAGCAGGTCGTGTGTGATGGTGATGATGTGACACCCAACCTGGTCGGCCTGCACCAGGTTTAGGATCTCGCGAGGCGAGGCCCAGATCAGCTCCGAGCGCGGGGCCCGTTCCATGATCTGCACCGAGCGGGCCATGATCGGTATCGGGTCGACGCCGGCGTCGGCGATGCGCCCGGCGAAAACCGAGATGTAGGAGCGCGCGCCATGCTCCACTGCCGCGGCGATCAGTTCCACCTGAGCCGTGGTGAACAGGGCGGTCACGTTGACCTTGATCCCCTCCTCGGAGAGCTCGCGCACGAGCGAGGCGAGCGGCTCACCCCTGGTCGTGGTGACCGGGACCTTGACATACACATTCTCGCCCCATAAGGCGATCAGCCGCGCCTGGCGGGATATCTCCGGCGGGTCGTCGGCGAACACCTCGAAGGAGATCGGGTGCTCGGTGACCCGCTCGAGCAGACGGTGGGCAAACTCGGCGTAGCGAGTCAAACCGGCCTTGTGCATCAACGTTGGATTGGTGGTGAACCCCTCGATGCGTGGATCCTCGGCGAGCGCAAGGATGCCTTCGAGGTCGGCGCCGTCGGCGAAAATGCGAGTGGAGATACGGTCGAGCATCGGTGAATCACCCTGCGAATCACCATACGAGACTCACATCCGCGAAATCGTCTCCAACTGCGCGCGGAGCATGAGGTCCACCCCGCCGGCGAGATCTGCGCTCCGGAGATCCGGCTGAATGCCGCTCGAGCGCTTGTGTTTGCTGTCCGGGTGCTCGATCAGCACGGTGCCACAGCCGGCTGCGCGGCCGGCGCCGACATCTGCGTCGGTGTCTCCCACCATCCAGGAAGCCTCCAGGTCGACCCCCAGTGCAGCCGCCACGTTCAGCAGCATGCCCGGGGCCGGCTTGCGGCAGGCGCACTGCCCCGAGAGCCCGGGCACCACGCCGCGGGGATGATGCAGACACAGGCGGGAAGTCTCGAGCGCAACTCCCGCCGCCGCCAGCAGGTCGAGCACCCGGCGGTGCACCGCGAGCAGCTCCTCAATCGTCACCAAGCCCTTTGCGGCGGCGGGCTGGTTGGAGACGCACGCCAGCGCGAAGCCGGCACGCACGAGCCGGCCTACGGCGGCGGGCGCGCCCGCGAGCAGACGCACATCCTCAACGCACAGCGGCGACTCCGGCTCGCCGGAGTCAGGGTCGGGGACCAGCTCGTTGAGGACCCCGTCGCGATCGAGGAATACCGCCGGCACACCGTTCACGACTGGACGCGGGCGGCGAGCGACTCCCAGTGGCCCTGTCGGCGGGCCAGATCGGGGTGAGACACCAGCGCGTGCCACACAAGCGCCTGGAGGGACTCGACCAGGGGCGTACGCAGTGCCGATGGGGGCTCCAACAGAATCGCCACATCGGCGAGTTGCGCAAGCACTCCGCCGGGAGCCCCCGTCACTCCGTAGAGTGACGCGCCGGTCCGCCGTGCGAGCTCCATCGCGCTGACGAGGTTGACCGACACCCCCAGCTCACGCGAGCCGCCGCCGACCGAGAAGACGAGCAGCGCGTCATGCGCGCCGAGGCGAGAGACCTGCAGCCAATCACTGAAGGCAGTTTCCCAGCCATCGTCGTTGGTGCGCGCGGTGAGCTCGGACACGTTGTCGGTGGGGGCGTAGCTCTCGATCAGGCAGAGCTTGCGAAAGTCGTTGACGGCGTGCGAGGCGTGGCCCGCACCACCCCCCACGCCGAGGATGAACAGCCGTCCACCCCGCTCACGCAGCTCCGCCAGCCCGCCCGCCATCGCGTCCAGCTGGGTCGGGTCGATCGTGCGCGTGAGATCCGCCGCGGCGCTCAGGTAGGCGGCGCTGTGTGTACCGGGGTCTGTCTGGAGCGACATGCCAGCTTGATCGTACGCATATACGGTCGGCGCCTCGCTGGAAACATCTGCGCGCATCTGGGCGGCCGTTTGTCCCGCATCGGGGCCACGCCGCCAGTCCGAGGCACTGGATGACGACAATCAGTGATTACGGTGTGGTCGCCATGAAGATCTCAGTCCTGCTCCCCACCCGCGACCGGCTGGACCTGCTGCGCCATGCGGTGGCAAGCATCACACGCCTGGAGGACCCCGACTGCGAGGTCGTGATCTCCGACAACTGCTCCACCGGCGACGTCGAGGGCTACGCCGCCTCGCTGAACGATGCGCGCGTGCGCTACATGCGCACTCCGGAAGTGCTGTCGGTGACCGAGAACTGGAACAACGCGCTCGCTCACAGCACGGGCGACTATGTGCTCATGATCGGTGACGACGACGCGCTTCTGGATGGATATTTCACACGGACGCGGCGGCTGATCGCGGAGTTCGACCATCCTCAGGTGATCTATCACAGCGCCCTGCTCTACGCCTATCCGGGTGTCACACCGGGCATGCCGGAGGGGCTGCTGCGACCATACGGGTATGCCCCGTTCCTGCGCGGCGCCGACCGGCCGTCTCGCCTACCGGTCAAGGAGGCTCGTAGGCTCGTGCGCCAGGCGGTCAACTTCCGTTTCAGCTACGGCCTGAACATACAGTTTGTCACCTTCAGTCGCGGCATCGCCGAGGAGCTGGCCGGCGATGGGAACTTCTTTCACCCACCATTCCCGGACTACTACGCGATGAACCACCTGTTCGCGCGTGCCAATTCGATCGTGGCGGAGCCACATCCGCTGGTGGTCATCGGGATATCCGCTCGCTCCCATGGGTTCTACTGTGCAAACGATCGCGAAGTGGAGGGCAAGGCATTTCTGGAGGGCACCGAAAGGTCGGTGGAGGAGCCGGGCCAGTCGCGGCTGCTGCCGGGAACGAACATGAACAGCGGATCGCTGCGAACGTTCGAAGAGCTCCACCGGCAGCTCGGCTCCCCCGCGGATCTCGAGCCCAACTACCGGCGCTACAGGATGTTGCAGATCCTGCACGTCTATGAGGGCCGCCACCTGCGTGGCACCACCGGCTCGGAGCAGATGGCCGAGCTCGTGGGGGCGATGACCAGGTGGGAGCGGCTGCGCTATGGCCTGCTCTTCGCGCTGCTCTCCCTCGCCGGCCGGGTGCTGCCGGCACGTGCACGCGCCCAGGTGCCTCGGGCTCTCACCCTGATCGAGCGGGAGGTGCCCTGGTGGCAGTCGGTGCCGGACCCCGGTCGCTATCGCGATATCAGCGAGGTGGTCGAGCACGTCCATGGCGTCGATGACCCGGCCCGCTGGGGCGCCGAGCGAGGCTCGCGGCTGGGTGGCTGGATCCTTGCGCGAGTCTTCCCGTGAACGACTCTCACCCCGCGGCTGCCGCGGCCAACCAAGGATGCCCTGAGCGACCCTGATCGAGCAGGCATGCCGTGAGCGACCTTGATCGAGCAGGCGCAGGCATCGTCAACCGCCCTGCGCTTCCCACCACCTGACGGTCGCCGCGAGGCCGTCGGCAAGCGCGATACGCGGGCAATAGCCAACCTCGTCGCGCAGCCGCGCGATGTCGGCCACCAGCTGGGGGGGCTCGCCGGGCCGCATCGGCAACGATCCGCGGCGGATCAACTCGGGGCGCCCGACCAGCTGCACGATCCGGTCCACCACCTCGCCCACCGTCACGCCGACGCCGCAGCCGACGTTCACATCCCCCACCACCGGGCTGTCGAGCAGCGCCACCAGCGCACCGGCCACGTCCTCCACGTGCATGAAGTCGCGCAATTGCTCGCCGCTGCTCGTGGCCACATGCCTGCCCTCCAGTAGCGAATGGACGACCGACGCCACCAGACGCGCTGGGTTGTCGCGCGGGCCGTACATGAAGAACGGTCGCCCCCAGGCGAGCTCGATCCCCTCGCACGCGGCGTAGGCGTGCGCGACCCGGCGCAGCGCATCCTTGCTCACGCCGTACAGCGTGGTGGGCGCCACTCGCGAGCGGTACTCGCCGAGCTGGCGGTCAGCCGCCGACCAGTCGTACTCGGCGCACGTCCCGATCGCCAATAGGCGGCATCCGCCGTGGCGCACGAAGGCGCGCATGAGGCGCAAGCTGCACTCGACCCACACGACGTTCTCCGGTGCGCCCCAGCGGCCATGCTCCCCGTACCACGCCAGGTGCACCAGCCGGGTAGGGCGCAGTTCGCGCATCAGCTCCTCGAGCGCGGGGCCTCCCTCCAGGAGGTCGAGCCGGTGCCAGCGCACGCCGGCTGCCGCGGGGGGCGAGGGGCGCGTGGAGAGCGCATGGACGTCCTCGCCGCGGCGGGCGAGCTCGCGGACCATCGGCAGGCCGATGAAGCCGCTCGCGCCGGTTACGAGCACCCCGCCCATCAACCCCCCGGCGCATCAGCAGGGGGGTTGGGGTCGGCACAGACTCCCCAGGCGAGCGTTGAAAGCAGGTACCGCAGGTCGAAGTCGCCGTTGGTGTAGTGAAGCGTCTGGTTGTCGGCAACCAGCAGCCCCTCCTGATCGCCCTGCCACAACGTGCGGCTGCGATCCCACTGCTCGGGACCATATACGGCACCGGCGCGGTCAACCACCAGCGAGGCCAGGCCGATCCGCTCCAGCAGTCGGGTGACGCACTCGCGGCTGCCCTCGAGCGAGTAGGCGTCTTCCTTGTTGCGCACCACGAACAGCGGCAGCTCCCTGAGCGTTTTGTGGGCGATCATGAAGGTGTTCGTTCGGAGCTTGGCGGAAGGGAAGGGCTCGTAGTAGAAAAGCGCCCCGGGAAGCGTGCGCAGCGTCGTCAATCGTGCTCGCACCGTTTCCTTCACCGAGCGGCGCTGCCTACCGTTGCGCTTCAGCTCGGGACCCCTGAACAACGCGCGGGCCCTTGGGGCGGGAGGCATCAGACCCCGATAGGCACTGGGCAGCCCCATCGAATAGGTCGCCCACGAGTGGCCGCTCGCCCATGCGCCAGTTGCGCCCACTTGCCCCACGCCGGGCTGCCCGAGCGCGGCGTCGAGCTTCGCCAGCCAGCCATCTACGAGGGGACGGCTGAACGAGTTCACAAAGCAGTAGCGATCTCGGTGCAGCCGCGCGGCGGCGGCAAAGTAGACCCCCAGGTCGAACCCCCGGTCCTCGAAGAACAGCGTCTCGGGCGCAAAATCGGCGACCTCCTCGATATACGGCTTGGCCTGCGCAAACGATGTAAACCCCTTCATGGCGAGCACCAGCTCGCAAGCGATGCCCGGGGGGTGCGAGCGCAAGGCCTCGGCGAACCCGCGCAGGGCACTCAGACCATTCGCCTCACGGACGAGATGCACGAGACAGGGAGATCCGGCAGAGCCCTCGCAGTGAGACGCCTTGGGCAACGCCAGCGGTATACGTCGCCGGGCCCAGGGGGGACGCATTCAGCTCTCCCGCCGGAAGTCGAGGTAGAAACGATCGCGCGCCGAGATGACGGGCTCGCCGGCGACGGGGGGCCATTCGATCCCAAACGCCGGGTCGTCCCAACGCACTCCGCGCGCCGCCTCGGGGACGTGCCGGTAGCCCATCTGGTAGAAGAGCTCGGTCCCATCGGTAAGGGTCCGATAGCCGTGCGCGACCCCGGGCGGCAGATAGAGAGCGCGGTGGTTCTCGGCGCTCAGTTCGACACCATGCCAGCGGCAGTACGCAGGGGAGTCGGAGCGTAGGTCGAGCGCCACCTCGAAGCTCGCCCCGCTTACGCAGCGCACGAGCCTTGGCTCCGCGTGCGGCTCGGCCTGGTAGTGCATTCCCCTGACCGTACCGCGCCGGGCGTTGAACGAGACACTGCACTGCACGACGCCAGGGTCGAGGCCTCGTGCCTTGAACGTATCTGCGTCGAACACGCGGGCAAACCAACCGCGCTCGTCGCAGATCGGATCGCTCTCGATCACCCACACGCCTGGCAGCGCCGTCTCCAGGAATCTCATTTCACTCCCCTCAGCAACGCGGAGGCAGTCTGCTGATCTTCACGCGGGGGGGACGGATCGGCCCTCACTCCCCATGCGAGGGTTGACAGGAGGTTGCGACGTGCGAATGTGCCTGCCGTGTAACAAAGGGTCTGGTTGTCGGCGACCAGCAACTGCTCCTGCTCGCCCTGCCACAGCGTGCGGCTGCGATCCCATTGCTCGGGGCCGTAAACGGAGCCCGTGCGGTCAACCACCAGCGAACGCAATCCGATCCTCTCCAGCTGTGCGGTGATGCTCTGGCGGCCGCTCTCCAGTACGTGGATGTCCATCTTGTTACGAACAGGGAGCAGGTGCAGCTCGCGGAGAGCGGCGTGGGAGAGCATGAAGGTGTTGGAGCGCAGATGACGCGCCGGAAAGGGCTCAAACTCGACGAATTCCCGTGGCACCCGGGGCACCGACCGCAGGCGCAGGCGCGTTGCGGAGACAGTGGAGCGGCCGCTGTTCAAATTTGAGCCGATCCCGAGGGAGGCCGCCTCGTGCTGGATCTCCATCGTCTGCTCGCGGAGGACCCGACGCGCGGGGAACAGTCCCCGGTAGGCGTTGGGAAGGCCCACCATGCTCATCGCCCATGAGTGCATGCTCGCCCACGACCCGCTCGCACCGACCTGCCCCACACCCGGCCGGGCGAGGGCGGCGTCGAGCTTCGCCAGCCACCCATCGACAAGCGGACGACCGTGCGAATTGATGAAGCAGTAACGATCGCGGCGCAAACGCGCGGCGAGCTCGAAGTCCATGTCGAGGTCGAAGCCGCGATCCGTGAAGAAGACCGGCTCGGGCGCGAGATCCGCGACCTCGTCGAGATACGGCGCCGCCTGGGCGCGCGAGGAGAACCCCTTCATCGCCAGCACAAGCTCGCAAGCGACGCCCGGAGGATGCGCCCGCAGCGCCTCGACAAAGGCACGAAACCAGGGCAGGCCGTTGCGCTCGCGAACGAGGTGCACCAGACAGGGAGGATCGGCGCCGCTCACCCCGGGAGGCGTGTCTGGCAACTTCAACGGCATGTGTCGCCATTCCCACGGCCGGTTCATCGGCCGCGCCCCCGAGCGAGCAAATCCAGCGGTGTGCGCCACGATGCCCAGCGCTTGCGCATCAGCCGCGCCCCCGAGCCGGCAGCAGCAGCGCCGGCAGGTCGGCGGGAAACGCGCGCAGCACCAGCAGAACCAGCCCATAGATCGCGCTCGACAGAGCCAACCGGCCGATCACGGGGACGCCCGTGAGCAGCATCGGCAGCGCGCCGAGCGCCGCGGCCGCCGCGACCCGCGGGAGCAGCCTGAGGCTCGGTTTCAGGTAGGTGCGCCTGCGCATCAGGATCACGCCGCCGGCGACGGCCGCCGCGACCTCCACCGAAGCGGTCGCGACGGCCGCGCCTTGCGCCCCGTACAGGGGAGCGAGGATCGCCACCGCCGCCGCAACCAGCGCGAGCAGGGTGAGGTTGAAGATCAGGATCACACGGTGCAGGTGCATGCTCAGCAGCGCCGTCGTCCACACGGTGCCGACGAACACGGCCGCAACCGAGATGCCCTGCACCGCGAGGACCGGGACAGCCGGCAGGAAGCTCCCGCCACCTACCACCGCGATCGCCAGGCGCGCGCCCACGGCCAGCGACAGCGAGACCCACACCCCCACGATCAGGGAGGCGTCGAACATGCGCGAGATCACCGATGCGAAGCGAACCGTGTCCGCGTGCGCAGAGTGCGCGAAGATCGGAAAAGCGGAGCCGATCAGCAGCCCGGGAAGGACGAACAGGTTCTCGACCACGCGGTAGGAGACGCTGAGATAGCCCAACTGGTGCGACGAGCACAGCAGCGAGACGAGCACCACCGCGATGCGCAGGTACACGGTGGCGGTGAGCACCGCCGCCGAGTAGCTGAGCATCGGCCCGACCAGTGCACGCCAGCGGCGCGTGTTGAACGACGGCATCAGGGGAATGTCGCCGCGCACCAGGGCGATCGTGGGCACCAGCATGACGAGCGCCGCGAGCGCCGCGACCGCCAGGAAGGCGAGCAGCTGGGCGCCCGCGAGCACGAGCGCCACGATCATCGCCGCGATCACCACCTGCCGGGCGAGTTCGAGCACCGAGAGCGAGCCGAGGCGCAGACGCACCGATAGCGACACCGTCAGCAACACCTGGGTGTTCTGGAGGAACATCCCGCACCCGGCGATCAGCACGCCGATGCCCAGCAGGGTGCCGTAGGCCGCGAACGCGAACGCCGTGACAAACACGACCCCGGCGATCGCCAGCACCAGTCGCAGGCCCAGCAGGTTGCGGGTGAAACTGGCCCGCTGCTCGCCGCGCAGCACCGAGAGTTCGCGCACGCAGATTCCCGTCAGGCCGAGATCGGTAAGGCCCGAGACCAGTGCGCTCAGTGACGTCGCCGTGGTGTACCGGCCCGTCGCGTTGACGCCAAGATGCCGGAACAGCAGCGCCGCCGCGGCCACGCTGAACAGCGAGCCGCCCACGAACGACCCGATCCGCAGAGTCGTGCCGCGCACGACGGTCGCACCCGCCGTAGGGGCGGTAAGCGCGTCCGGCTCGCTGAGTGTCGCCTCCGTCACGGGCGTCGGCCGCCGATCAACGGCGCAGCCCTCATCGCATCCGACAGAGAGCGACTGAGAACCCTCTCGGTTCATGACCGAAAACATGACGCGCGAAGCTAACAGGGTGCCGGCGCACAATCGAGCGCCCCGAGGGAGATCGCCCGATCCATTGTGCGCATTGTCAGTCTTGTGTTTCTGTCCATCCAGAACGCTCTTCGAAGCCCGGCACTCCGGATGCGCCCTGGATGCGACACCGATTTCCGGAGAGGCACCACGCCCGGCAACAATCCTCACGAATCGGAGACAATCACCCCCGTCTCAACCGCCGTTTGCCCAGTAGTGGAACCATGATCGCAACCGCCCTGCGCCACCGGGCGAATTCGCGCCTACGGTGCTCGCATGCCCAGCTCGGTCGACGTGGTGATCGTCACCCACAACCGCTATGAGCTCACCGACAGCTGCCTGCGTCACCTGCGGGCGCAGACGATCGAGCACCATGCGATCGTCGTGGACAACGGCTCCACCGACGGCACCCCGGGGCGCCTGCGCGCCGATTGGCCCGATGTACAGCTCGAGTCGCTCGACCGCAACCACGGCTTCGCCGTCGCCTCCAACCGCGGCGTGGCGTGCGGATCGGGGGAGATCGCGGTGTTGCTCAACAACGACGTGAAGTGCCGTGCGGACTTCCTCGAGCGGCTGATCGCGCCGCTGCGCGACCCGGTGGTCGGATCGGTCGCCGCGCTGATGCTCCAGCCGGGCGAGGAGCTGATCGACAGCATCGGGCTGACCGCCGACGTCACCCTCGCCGGCTTCCCGCGCCTGCACGGTCTGCCGGCGAGGTGCGCAAACGATCCCCGGCCGGTGCTGGCCGGTCCGGCGGGCACGGCCGCGGCCTACCGGCGCGCCGCCTGGGAGCAGGTGGGCGGACTCGACGAGACGATCTTCACTTACATGGAGGACTTCGACCTGGCGCTGCGCCTGCGCAGCGAGGGTTGGGAGTCTGTCACCGCCCCGGGCGCGGTGGGAGTGCACCTTGGCTCCGCCACGCACGGGCACCGCTCGGCCTGGCAGCGGCGCAACGGCGGCTTCGGGCGCGGATACCTGCTGCGGCGCTACGGGCTGCCGCGGAGGGCGGCCTGGGCGCGCGCGCTGGCCACCGAGGCGGTGGTCGTACTGGGGGATCTGATCATCTCCCGCGACCTCGCAGCTCTGCGGGGGCGCATGCGCGGCTGGAGCGCCGGCCAATGCCGCCCCCACCTTCCCCGCCCGCCGGCGGCGGCGATCGACCGGCAGATCGGCTTTCGCGATTCGCTAGCCCTGCGGCGCGGGGTATACGCGCGACGCGACACCTGATCGGTCACGGCGGATTTGCTCGCCGGTCGGATCCTCGGACTCAGGGAACCGCGACCGAGTGGGGGGCGGGATCGGCGTGCAGGCCCCAGGACAGGGCTGAGAGCACACGCCGGCGTGCGGCGCCGCCCCGTTCGTAGGCGAGCGTGCGGTTGTCGACCGCCAGCAGCCGCTCCTGCCCGCCCTGCCAGTAGGTGCCGCTGCGATACCACTCGGCCGGCCGGTAGGCGGCGCCGGCGCTGTCCACCACCAGCGCGCCCAGACCCATCCGCGCCAGCTGACCAACTATGTTCAGCGTCCCGCTCTCCAGTACATACGTGTCGAACTTGGTGCGCACGGGGAATAGCCGCAACGACCTGAGCGTTTCATGGCCGACCATCAGCATCGTGTTGCGCAGATGCGGCGTGGGGAAGGGCGCGAAGGCAAGCAGTTCCTCGGGCACCTGTGAGAGCAGCGCCAGGCGCGTTCGTAGGGAGTCGCGCGGAGAGCGCCGCTCGATGTGCAGCTGTTCGAGGTCGATCTCCAGCAGCACCCTGCGCGCCTCGTGGATCGGAGGCAGCACGCTGCGATAGAAGCTGGGCAGGCCGATCGAGTAGGCCAGCCACGAGTGCGAGCTCAGCCACGAGCCGGTGGCGCCAACCATGCCGGCGCCGGGCAGCGCGAGCGCGGCGTCCAACTTGGCGAGCCAGCCCGCAACCACGGGACGCGTATGAGAGTTGATGAAGCAGTAGCGACTGCGACGCAGCCGTGCCGCCACGCCGAAGAGCACACCGAAGTCAAACCCCAGGTCGGGGAAGAACTCGATCGTGGGCTCGAGGTCGGCCGCCTGCGCGACATAGGGCGCGGCCTGAGCCCACGAATCGAACCCCTTCATCGCAAGCACCAGCTCGTGCTCGACGCCGGGCGGGTGAGCGCGCATCGCCGCGGCGAATTCGCGCAGCGAGCCGATGCCGTTGGCCGCGCGCACGAGGTGAATCACACAGGGCCGGCCGCCATCTCGCACGCACGAGGTGGGGGGCAGCACCAGCGACGTACGATTCCACTCCCAGGGGCGGCAGCGCATCTCAGAGCAGCGCCAACTCCGGCGTGCGCGCGGCGAGGCGGCCTCCCCACTCGCAGACGAAGCCGAGCTGCTCGGCGATCTCGTCCTTGAGGTTCCAGGGCAGGATCACCACCACGTCGGGGCGGTCTTCGCGGATCGCCCGTGGAGCGCGAATCGGGATGTGGCTGCCGGGCAGGAAGCGACCCTGCTTGTGCGGGTTGAGATCTACCGTGTAATCGAGGAAGTCGCGGCGTACGCCGCAGTAGTTGAGCAGCGTGTTGCCCTTCGCCGGCGCGCCGTAGCCGACCACGCGCCGGCCCTCGTCCTTGAGGCCGATCAGAAACTCGAGGATCCGACGCTTGTCAGCCTCGACGCAGGCGCCGTAGCGGGTGTAGGTCTCAAGCCGTTCATACCCGGCCCCGCGCTCGCGCTCGCGCAGCTCCACGACGCGCTCGGTGTCGGGCTTGGTCGCATCGTCCTCGTGCGCGCCGTAGATGCGCAACGAGCCGCCATGCGTGGGCAGCTCCTCGACGTCGAATAGGCGCAGCCCCTGCGCGGCGAACACACGACTGGCGGTGAGGAAGGAGAAGTAGGAAAAGTGCTCGTGGTAGATCGTGTCCCACTGGTCGTCCTCGATCAGCCGCTGCAGGTGGGGGAACTCCATCGTGATCGTCCCGCCGGGCGCCAGCAGGATCTTCATGCCACCCACGAAATCAGCCAAGTCGGGAACATGCGCGAGCACATTGTTGCCCACCAGCAGATCAGCGCGGGAGCGCACCGCCAGCGACCGGGCGGTCGCGCGGCCGAAGAACTCCACCACCGTGGTGATCCCCCGTTCCCGCGCGACCTGCGCCACGTTGGCGGCCGGCTCGACGCCGAGCACCGGTACATCGCGCTCCTGGAAGCAGTGCAGCAGGCAACCGTCGTTGGAGGCAATCTCCACCACCTGGCTGTGTCCGCCCAAGCTGAGCAGCTCGATCATCTGCTCGCTGTAGCGACGGCAGTGCTCCAGCCAACTGGTGGAGTAGGAAGAGAAGTAGGCGTAGTCGGAGAAGATCTGGGCGGGCGTCTCGAACTCCTCCAGCTGCACCAGGAAGCAATTCCTGCACACGAGTGCGCGCAGCGGGTAGAAGGGCTCCATCGTGCCGAGGCGCTCGGGCGATAGGTAGGAGTTGGCAAGCGGCGAGGAGCCGAGGTCGGCGAACACATCCCGCAGCGGGGCACCGCACAGCCGGCAGCACGTGGGGGACACCTCAGCGCCGGCGGCGGTCGCGCCGATGTCGAGGGCGGCGGTGCCACTCATACCCACACCCGCCAGGGAGCCTCGCCGGAGTCCCACAACTGCTCCAGCAGGTGGCGGTCGCGCAGCGTGTCCATCGCCTGCCAAAACCCCTGGTGGCGGAAGGAGGCGAGCTGTCCCTCGCGGGTGAGGCGGCGCAGCGGCTCCTGCTCCCACACTTGACGGTCGCCGTCGAGATAGCGCCCCACCTCGGGGGAGAGCACGAAGAACCCGCCGTTGAGCCACGCGCCATCCCCGCGCGGCTTCTCCTGGAAGCTGCGCACGTGCGTGCCGTTGAGCTCGACCGCGCCGAAGCGGCCGGGGGGCTGCACGGCGGTGATCGTGGCTAGCGCGCCCTGCTCGCGGTGGTAATCTATCAGCGCCGTGATGTCGATGTCGGCCACACCGTCGCCATAGGTGAGGCAGAAGTCCTCGTCGCCCACGTAGGCGAGCGCCCGCTTCAGGCGCCCGCCCGTCATCGTCTCTTCGCCGGTGTCCAGGAGCGTCACCCGCCACGGCTCGGTGCTGGAGCGGTGGACTTCGACGTCGCCGCGCCCCAGGTCGAAGGAGAGATCCTCGCTCGTGTGCAGGTGATAGTTAGCGAAGAACTCCTTGATTACATAGCCCTTGTAGCCGAGGCAGATCACGAACTCCTCGATGCCGTGGGCGGCGTAGATCTTCATGATGTGCCAGAGCATTGGCTTGCCGCCGATCTCCACCATCGGCTTGGGGCGAACGGCGGTCTCCTCGCTGAGCCGCGAACCCAAGCCACCGGCGAGGATCACCGCCTTCATTCGATGCGCCCGGTGGCCGGTGCGAGCACCCTGTGAAGCTCGGCTGCTGACATGGCGGTCAAGCTAACAAGAGGCTTCCAGGAGATCGAGCACCTGGCGACACGCCCTTTGCCCGCGTGGCGCAGTGCCTGTATGGTGTTTCTCTCATGGCTGGCAATTGGACGGGAACGCACGTGCTGTTCACGGGCGCACAGGGCTTCATCGGCTCGTGGGTCGCCGAGCGGCTGCTCGACGAGGACGCCGAGCTGTTCGTCCTCGACCGGCCGACGGCGGAGCTCTCCCGCTTTCGCATGCGCGGGCTGCACGATCGCTGCACGCCCGTGCCGGCTGATCTCGAGGACGCGGAGTCGTTGTGCCGTACGCTCGATCGGCACAGCATCGAGGCCGTGTTCCACCTCGGGGCGGCGACAATCGTGGGGTCGGCGGCCAAGTCGCCGCTCAGCGCCTACGAGGTGAACGTTCGCGGCACCTGGAACCTGCTGGAGGCCTGCCGCACCGCCCGCACACCGCTGCGACGGGTGGTGGTGGCCTCCACCGACAAGGCGTACGGGATTCACGAGCAACTCCCCTACCGCGAGGATCACGCGCTGCAGCCGCGCTACCCCTACGACGTCTCGAAGGCGTGCGCTGACCTGATCGCGCGCTCATACGCGCACACCTATGGCCTGCCCGTGGCGGTGACGCGCTTCGGAAACGTTTTCGGCGGCGGGGACTTCCACTTCTCGCGCCTGATCCCGGGGACGGTGAAGGCGCTGCTGGCGGGCGAGCGGCCCGTGATTCGCTCGGGCGGGCTGACGGAGCGCGATTACCTCTACGCCGAAGACGCGGTCGATGCCTATCTGGCGGTGGCCGCATCGCTCGATCGCCCCGAGTTGCACGGCCGTGCTTGGAACGCGAGCATCGGCTCCCCGGTGACGGTGCTCGAGATCGTCAGACGGCTCGCCGAGATCGCCGGCACCGGAATCGAGCCCGATGTTCGCGGGGATGGCACCCCGCACGGCGAGCTTACCCGCCAGTGGCTCGATTCGAGCGCGATCACGGAGCAGCTCGGGTGGACGCCGGCGTGGGATCTTCAGCGGGGCCTGGAGACGACCTACCGGTGGTATGAGCAGGAGCTGCCGCGGATCTCGGCGCTCGCCCAGACAGCCGGCTGAAGCCGAGCCGCGGGCGCTGTCCAAAAAAAGACCGAGAGAAGCGCGCGGAGGTTGCGAGGAGTTGCGGCGCTCAGGCAGCGGTGACCGCGTCGCGGTCCTTCCAGCGCAGCGCCTCGTCCAGGCGCCCCTCGGCCATCAGCTCCTTGAGGCGCGCGATCCGCATGAAGCGCGACCCCTTGAAGTCGGCGATCTCCAAGCCGTTGTCCCGGTAGGCCGTGAGCATCTGCTCGACGCTGGTGCGTACCGTCCAGCGGGGGTGCAACTCGGGAAACGCCCGCTGCAGCTTGGCGAAGCTGACGCGGTAGCTGCGCTTGTCTGGGCCGGCGCCCTCGGCGAAGGCGATCCGCGACCCGGGGACGGCCTCCTCGACGATCCGGGCGACCTCACTGATCCGGTAGTTCTCCTCGTCGGCGCCCACGTTGAACGCCTCGCCGTGCACCTGCTCGCGCGGCGCCTGCATCAGCCCGAGGAAGGCGCGTGAGATGTCCTCGATGTGCACCAGCGGCCGCCACGGTGTGCCGTCGCTCTGCATCAGCACCTCGCCAGTGACGAGGGCGAAGGCGGTGAGGTTGTTGACGACGAGATCGCCCCGGTGGCGCGGCGAGAGGCCGTGGGCGGTCGCGTTGCGCAGGAAGGTGGGGCTGAACGAGTCGTCGGCGAGCGCCCCGATGTCGCGCTCGGCGAGCACCTTCGACTCGCCGTAGGGGGTGACGGGGTGCAAGTCGGCGCCCTCGTCGATCCAATCCTGTCCGGCGGCGCCGTAGAGGCTGCAGGAGGAGGCGAACAGGAAGCGCTCGACCCCCGCCTGCTTGGCGGCCTGCGCCAGCGACACCGAGGCGCGGTGGTTGATCGCGAAGGTGCAGTCGGGGTTGAGATCGCCCACCGGGTCGTTGGAGAGGGCGGCGAGATGGATGACCGCGTCGAAGCCGTCGAGGTCGGCGGGCGTCACGTCGCGGACGTCCTTACGGATCGCCGGCACCGCCGGCGCAAGCTCCTCGCCGAAGTCGCAGCCCTCATACATGTAGGTGTCGAGGCCCACCACGTCGTGTTCGGCCGCGCCGAGGAGGGGAACCAGGATGGACCCGATGTAACCGTGGTGGCCGCTGACGAGAACGCGCATGAGGCGGCGAGTCTAGCCCGCCCGACCGCGCGGGCGGGGCCGTGTCTCCGACCCCCGCACCTACAATGAGCCGCCCGTGACCACCCCCCGACACTCTCTGATCCCACCCCGCAAGGTGGACCCCCACCAGGATCTGCCGGCGCTGGAGCTGGAGGTGCTCGAGCGCTGGCACGAGCGGGACGTGTTCAAGGAGTCGCTGCGCAGGCGTGAGGGAGCCAAGCAGTGGGTGTTCTACGAGGGTCCGCCAACCGCGAACGGCCCTCCAGGCTCCCACCACGTGCTTTCGCGGGTGTTCAAGGACATCTACCCGCGCTTCCAGACGATGCGCGGCCACCGGGTGGAGCGCAAGGGCGGCTGGGACTGCCACGGCCTGCCGGTGGAGATAGCGGTGGAACAGGAGCTCGGCATCCACCACAAGTCGGAGATCGAGGAGTACGGGATCGCGGCGTTCAATGAGAAGTGCCGAGAGTCGGTGTTCACCTTCCTGCAGGAGTGGAACCGGCTGACCGAGCGGATCGGCTTCTGGATCGACCTTGAGAACGCCTACCGGACGCTCGATGAGACGTACATCGAGTCCGTGTGGTGGGCGCTCGCGCAGATCCACGGGCAGGGACTCCTGTACGAGGGCCGCAAGGTGGTGCCGTATTGCCCGCGGTGCGAGACGACGCTGTCCTCGCACGAGGTGGCGCTCGGCTATCAAGACGTGGTCGATCGGAGCGTGTTTCTGACGCTGCCGGTGCTCGGCAGCGAGGACCGTCTGCTGGTATGGACGACCACGCCATGGACGCTGCCGGGAAACGTGGCGGTGGCGGTGTCGCCGACGGCCACCTACGCGCGCGTGAAGCTCGCGGATGCACACTTCGTCCTTGCCGAGGGGCGTGTCGCCGCGGTGCTCGGGGAGGATGCGGAGATCGTCGAGCGCTTTCCGGGCGAGGATCTGATCGAGCGATACCGCTCGTATGAGGGGCCGATCTTCAATATGGGAGCGCTCGGCGGCTTCCCGATCCTCGCGGACGAGTTCGTGACGACCGAGGACGGCACCGGCATCGTGCACATCGCGCCGGCGTTCGGCGAGGACGACTACCGTGTGGCTGCAGCCGCCGGCCGCTTCGACCCGGGGCGACCGGGAACACTCTTGAACCCCGTTCGCCCTGACGGGACCTTCGATCAGCGTGTGCGCAGTCACAAAGGACGTTCCTACGAGGGGCGCTTCGTCAAGGACCCTGAAGTGACGCGCGATCTGATCGAGGACCTGCAAGCGCGCGGGCTGCTGTTGCGCGTGCAGGACTACGAGCACTCCTACCCGCATTGCTGGCGGTGCGGCACGCCGCTGCTGTACTACGCAAAACCGTCGTGGTACATCGCCACCTCGAAGCTCCGCGAGGAGCTGTTGGCGGCCAACGAGACCGTGAGCTGGCATCCACCGCACGTGAAGCACGGGCGCTTTGGGGACTGGCTGAAGAACAATGTCGACTGGGCGCTCTCACGGGAGCGCTATTGGGGCACGCCCCTGCCGGTTTGGCGATGCGCAGACGGCCACGTGCACGTCGTCGGCTCGTTCGCCGAGCTGGCGGAGCGCTCTGGACAGGCGCTTGCGGACCACCACCGCCCGTACGTGGACGAGCTGTCATTCCCGTGCACGGCAAAAGGCTGCGAGCAGCCAATGAGGCGGGTGCCGGAGGTGATCGACGTGTGGTTCGACTCGGGCGCGATGCCGTTCGCCCAACACCACTTCCCGTTCGAGCACGGAGCGCTGTTCGAGTCGAGCTTCCCGGCAGATTTCATCTGCGAGGCTCAGGACCAGACGCGCGGATGGTTCTATTCGCTGCTGGCGGTGGCGACGACGCTCGGCAGACCGTCCCCTTACCGCAACGTGGTTTGCCTCGGCCTGATCCTCGACGAGAAAGGCCAGAAGATGTCTAAGTCGCGTGGCAACACGGTCGAGCCGTGGCAGGTACTCGACACCTACGGCGCGGACGCCTTCCGGTGGTACTTCTTCAGCTCGAAGCAGCCGTGGGACGGCTACCGCTTCTCGACGGAGACGATTGGCGAGGGCGTGCGCCTGTTCCTCAAGCAGCTGTGGTCGACCTACTACTTCTACGCGCTATACGCGCAGGCAGCCGCCAACGACCTTCGTGACGCGCCGCTGACCATCTCAGGTGGGGACCTGACCGATCTCGACCGATGGGCGCTTTCGCGGACTGAGGGCGCGGCGCAGTTCGTGACAGCGAGGCTGGAGGCCTACGATGCGACGGGGGCGAGCCGCATGATCGCCGAACTCGTGGACGAGCTATCCAACTGGTATGTGCGCCGCTCGCGCGCTCGCTTCTGGGGGGGTGATCGGGCTGCTTTCGCCACGCTGCGCACGTGCTTGCTCGCGGTGGCGAAGCTGCTGGCCCCGTTCTGCCCCTTTATCGCGGATGAGATCTACGACAATCTCGACGGAACCCTTCCGAGCGTGCACCTGTGTGACTTCCCGCGTGAGGGCGAGATCGCAGCGCGCGACGAAGGCCTCGATTGGGCCATGGCACTGGCGCGCGTGACGGTGCGCCTAGGCCTGGGCGCGCGGGGCAGGGCGAAGATCAAGATACGTCAGCCGCTCGCGGAGGCAGTGGTGGTGGCGGACGGGAAGGAGCGAAGTGCGATCGAAGGACTCGCAGAGGTGGTACGCGGCGAGCTGAACGTGCGCAACGTACGCTTCGTAGCTGCGGCGGACGAACTCGGGACCTATGAAGTGAAGGCCAACTACCGCACGCTCGGACCACAGTTCGGCAAAGACATGCCACTCGCAGCTGCTGCAATCGCCGCGCTCGACCCCGATCATGTCGCAAAAGAGATGCGAAACGGAGGGCAGATCGGCATCGCGGTGGGTCAGCGCGAGCATACATTGACGGCCGATGATCTGTTGCTGACGCTGCGCCCGCCTGACGGTTACAGCGTTGAGCGCGAGGGCACGCACGCGGTAGCACTCGACCTGGCGATCGACGACGATCTGCGCCGCGAGGGCCGAGCACGGGAGATCGTGCACGCCGTGCAGTCCGCCCGCAAGAGCGCCGGCCTCGCGGTCGAGGACCGGATCGAGCTTTCCCTGGCCGGCGACCCCGCGCTGCTCGACGCCGCCGCCTCCCACCGTGACTACCTGGTGGGCGAGACGCTCGCGGTGGCGCTGCATCTCGGCGACGGCCCGCCGCCGGGCGAGATGGATTACACCGAGCAGAGCGAGATCGACGGCCTGGAGCTTCAGATCGCTCTGCGTCGGGCCTGATCCTCCGCCAAGCCGCTGCGCCCGGGCCGACCGCCCCCGCCTGAGCCGCCGCGCCCGACAACGAGTTACGAGCCCATCCCGGCGCAGCCCCCTTGGGGGGCGGAGCCAATCCTAAAAACCGGCTACGCCGCCAGCGCGGGCTCCAGCTCGGACTCGATCTTCTTCTTTGGATAGGCGCCGACTACCGTCTTGACCGGCTGGCCTGCCTTGAAGAGGATCATGGTCGGAATCGACAGCACCTGGAAGGTCGCCGCCGTCTGCTGGTTCTCGTCGACGTTCAGCTTCACGATCCGTAGGTCCTCGCGCTCGGAGGCGATCTCCTTGAGCACAGGGCCCACCACGCGGCAGGGCCCGCACCATGGCGCCCAGAAGTCAACCAGCACGGGGGTCTGCGATTCGATGACCTCAGCCTGGAAGTTGTTGTCGGTGACTTCGCTCAAACTGCCCGCCATGGGGGCCTCCTTTGCGTTCTGCTCGGTGTACTCCTAATACTATACAAAGTGTAGTAAGGGGTGGGTGACGGCGAGGCCGCTGTGTTTGATCTTTATTTTCAGCCCCCCAACCCTTCATTTTGTAAAGGGTTAGGGGCTAAAAAAATTGATACTCAACCGGCCGGCTACCTGAGCGCGCGCGCGCCACGCTCTGCCGCGGGCGCATACCCGGCGGGCGGTTGGCGGCCGTAGCGCAGCCGCGGCACCAGCCACATCGCCTCGGCGGCGATCTGCCATGACATCTTGCTCGTGCCGCGTTGGCGGTCGCGGAAGACGATCGGCACCTCCACCACGTGGAAGCCGGCCCGCACCGCACGGTAGGTGAGCTCCACCTGGAAGGCATACCCCTGCGAACGCACGCTGTCGAAGTGGATCGCTTCCAGCACCTCGCGACGAAAGCACTTGAAGCCGCCGGTGAGGTCGCGCACGCGCAGATCGAGCACCAGCCGCGCGTAGGTCGAGCCACCCTGGCTGACCGCGCGCCGCAACAGCCCCCAATCCCGCACCCCCCCGCCGGGCACGTAACGCGAGCCGAGCGCGAGGTCGGCGCCGTCGGCGATCGCCTGCAGCAGGCGGCGCAGGTCGGCGGGGTCGTGGGAGAAGTCGCTGTCCATCTCCATGACGTACGCCGCTCCGTGCTCCAGCGCGTGCGCGAAGCCGGCGAGGTAGGCGGGGCCGATCCCTTCCTTGGTCGTGCGGTGGAGCGCCTTCACCCACGCGTGCTCCGCCGCCAGCCGGTCGGCTATCTCACCTGTGCCGTCGGGCGAGCCGTCGTCGACGATCAACACGCGGTACTCCGCGCAGGGAGCGCCCGCGAGTGACTCTCCCGCGGCGGCCACGATCGCCTCGATGTTCTCGGCCTCGTTGTAGGTGGGCAGTATGAGCCAGGCGGTGCCGTCCACTGAGGGCACGTACCCTAATGCGTCGAGGTGTCAAGCGGCTCCACCAGACGCCGCGACGGCGTGCGACCCACGACGAAGAGCCGCGACGGCATTTGCGGAGCGGGTAGGGCACTCTTACGCACATGCCCGACCTCCCCAACACCGTGATCGCCGACGCCCTCGAGGAACTGGGCGACCTGTATGAGCTCGACGGGGCGATCGTCCACCGCGTGCTCGCCTACCGCCGCGCCGCCGGGACAGTGCGCGAGGCGTCCACCTCGGTGGCGGCGCTCGCTCGGGCAGGGCGCGCCACGGAGCTGCCCGGCGTCGGGGAGACGCTGCAGGAGAAGATCGTGGCGCTGCTCGACACTGGCGCGATCCCCGCGGCGGAGCGGCTGCGGGCGAAGTTCCCGCCGGGGCTGATCGCGATCACACGGATCCCCGGTCTCGGCCCCAAGCGCGCGCGGTTGCTGCACGAGCAGCTCGGCATCGACTCACCCCAGGCGCTGCGCGAGGCGGCCCAGGCGCAGCGTCTGCGCGGGGTGAAAGGACTGGGGGCCAAGTTCGAGGAGAAAGTGCTCGCCTCGCTCGAGCAGCTGGCCGCCGAGGGGACGCCGATCGACGGGATGCCGCCACGGCCGCGGCGGGCGCTTTTGCCGGCCGCGATCGAGCTAGGGGAGGCGCTTGCCGCCGGGCTGCGCGAGCACGGCCCACCCGACGCGCACGTGCAGCTCGCCGGCTCGGCGCGGCGCGGGGCGGACAGTGTGAAGGACATCGACCTCGTGGCGGTGACCGCCGAGCCGGAGCGACTGGCTGCCGCGCTCGCCTCGCTGGAGCAGATCGAGCGCGTCGGCTCCTGCGGCGCAGCCGGCGCCCGCGGGCGCACGCACTCCGGCCTGAGCGTCGACCTGCGGATCGCCGCCCCCGAGCAGCTCGGCAATCTGCTGCAGCACTTCACCGGTTCCGCCACCCACAACGCCGCGCTGCGCGAGCACGCGGTGCGCAAAGGGCTGCACGTATCCGAGTACGGCGTCTTGGACGACGCCACCGGCACCACGCGGACGTGTGCGACCGAGGCCGAGGTCTACGAGCTGCTCGGCCTCCCTCTTATCCCGCCGGAACTGCGCGAGAACCGCGGCGAGCTGGAGGCGGCGATGGCCACACACGGCTCGGCGGGCGGGGAGCAAGCGGTCGGGCTGCCGAAGCTCGTCGAGCTGGGCGACATCCGCGGCGACCTGCACTGCCACACGGTCGCCTCCGACGGCAAGGCCACAATCGAGGAGATGGCACAGGCAGCACAGGCACTCGGGTATGAGTACCTGGCGATCACCGACCACTCCGCCTCGCACGGCTTCGGCAACGACGTCTCCCCCGCGCAGCTGCGCGAACAGATCGAGCGGATCGGGGAGGTGGCGCAGGGGCTCGACGGGTTCACGCTGCTGGCGGGCAGCGAGGTCAACATCCTGCCCGACGGCACGCTCGACTACGAGGACGAGCTGCTCGCGCGGCTGGATTGGGTGGTGGCAAGCGTGCACACCGCCTTCGGGATGAGCGAACAGGCGCTCACCGAGCGGATGATCGCCGCGATCGAGCACCCGCTGGTGGACGCGATCGGCCACCCCACCGGCCGCCTGATCGAGCGCCGCGAACCCTACGCGCTCGACCTGGAGGCGGTCTTCGCGGCCGCGGCGCGCACGGGCACGATGCTAGAGATCAACGCCAACCCCGACCGCCGCGACCTCTCCGAGACGCACGCCCGCGCCGCCGTGCGCGCGGGTGTACGCATCCTGATCGACTCCGACGCCCACCGCCCCGCGACGCTGCAAAACATGCGGTGGGGCATCCTCACCGCGCGGCGCGGCTGGCTCACCAAGGGGGATGTGGTCAACACGCGGCCGTGGTCGGAGCTGGCGGGGATGCGTAAGCGGGTGCGAACAACTACTCCCCCAGCAGCCGTGGCAGCAGCTCTTGAGCGACGATCCGATCGACGGCGGCGACGGTGAAGGGTGCCACCAGCTCGCCGGCGCGTGCGGCGTAGTCGCCGGTTGGCGCATCGAGCGCACGGCGCAGCGCAGCGCCGAGGTCCTCGCCGACGAGGCGCGCGTCGAGCTCGCGGGCAATCGGCAGCGCGACATAGCCACCGGGAGCGGGGGTGGTGACCAGGCGACAGCCCTCGGCGAGCGCCTCAAGCTGGGCCAGCCCGTACTCCTCGCGGCGGGGTGCGCACGCGAACACACGCGCGCGGCGCAACAGCGCGCGGTAGTCGCGCTGGGCGAGCGTTCCAACGAGGTCGATGTCCTCGTCGGGCACCTCGATCCCGTTCGCGCGCAGGCCCTCACGATCGATGCCCGCGATCGCCAGCCGCTCACCGGGCCGACGCACGCTCCGCCAGGCGGCAAGCACGTGGTCGAGCCCCTTCTTGCGGGGGTTGGCGGCATAGGTGATGGCCGCGATGTCCCGCTCCGTTGGATCTGGTACTCGGCTGGCGGGTCCGGCATCCGTAGCAGACCCCGGAAGAACCTCGTCCCCCCGCGGCGGCACCGGCATGGTCGGCGTCGACCCACCCTCGGTCGGCCGGCAGGCGGAGATCGGCGAAGGCACCACGAGAGCACGCTCCGCGCAGCCTGGCACCGCAGCGGCGGCCTCCGTGAGCGCGCCTGCGCTGGAGGGCAGCAGCAGTGGCGCCTGGCGCAGCCGGCGGCGCTCCAGCGGGCGTTGCCACAGCCCATGGCGACCGGGGCGGTTGGCCGCGGCGGGGGAGTCGAAGCGGATCGGCCCCGGCAGCGGCCACAGCAGCGCAGCGGTCGTGGTGGAGTAGATCACCGACCGGGGGGGATTCTCCCGCAGCCGCTCGAGCGACCGTGCGGCGGCGTGGCGGGCCGCGCGGGCCCAGCGCAGGTCGGTGAGCATCAGCGTGCGGATCTCCTCAGGATGCGTGGCGGGCGCAACGACGACGTGCGCGCCAGCGCGCCGCAGCGAGCCGACCAACTCCTCGTCGGCCACGCGCAACCCCTCGGTCGAGCCGAGCTGCACCAGCAGTACATCGACCGTGTCGCCAGCCCCCACTAATCCCACGCTCAACCAAAGCTCTCGGGCCGCATCGCCTTGAAGCCGGGCGTGCGCTGCAGGGCGATCGGCTGCACTGGAGAGGTGTGCAGCACGTAGAAGCGCACCCCGTCGCGCTCCTCGATCGCGGTCACCGCCGAGTGCTGGTGGCGCCAGGCGAGCGCCCAGATGATCGCGAAACCAGCGCCGATCCCGGGGATTTGGGGGGCGAGGAAGGCGAGACCACCGGCGAGCACGGTGACCGTCAGCAGCGGCCACAGCCGGTTGAGCAAGATCGCGGCGGGGCGGTGCTCGGGCAGCATGTTGGTGGAGCGCGCGCCGGCGAGCAGCCGCGCGATCGGCGGATTAGCATCGGCGCTCCTGCCGAGCGCCAGCCCGACCAGCGCCGCAATCGCCCACCAGGCAATCGACAGCAGCGCCGCCAGCGACCCCGAGGTGGTGAGGATCGAGAGCACCGTGATCAACGCGAGCACGGTGGCCACGCCGGCGCTGAGCAGGACAGTCGTCTTGAGGAATTCGGCGAAGCGCACGGGCGGTCGGCTAGCGGGTGGGCACCACTACAGCAGGGCCTCGAGCAGGCGGCGCACGCCTTCGGGACCGTCGATCGTGAGGTCCGCCTCCTCCATCAGCTCCCGCGGCGCTTCCTCGGAGCGCACCGCGACGCACACCACGCACGTGAGCTTCCCGGCCTGCACGAGCGAGCGCAGCCCGCGGAAGGCGTCGAGATCGGTCGTGTCGTCGCCCACGTACAGCGCTGCGTGGAGCGTCGGGAGGGGCAGGGCGCCACCGTTGAGCAGCGCGGTGACACCAAGCCCCTTGTCGAAGGCAACCGGAGGGCGCACCTCGAGCACCTTGCGGCCCCAGTGCACGGCGAAGCCCTGCTCCTCCGCGCGCACAGCGATCTCCCGCACGGCGTCCTGCGCCGCGGCCTCATCGGGCGCCCCGCGCCAGTGGAAGGCGGCGATCGACTCCTTGTCCTCGGCACGCACGCGCAGGCGCTGGTGCTCGGCGGTGAGGGCGCGGGCGGCGAAGTCGCGCACGCGCCCGCTCCAGGCGGCGAGCTCAGGGTCGAGCTCGGGGCGGGTGGCGCCGGGGCGCAGCAGCTCGCCGCCGTGGTTGCCGACGTAGGCGATCGTCCCGATCGCGACGATCTGGCGCGCGGTGGCGGCGCGGCGGCCGCTGACGCAGCCGACCAAGCGGTAACGCTTGGCGATCTCGATCAGCAGCGCACGGGTCGCCTCGGGGACGTGGGCGTCGGCGGCGTGGCGCACGATCGGCGCAAGCGTGCCGTCGATGTCGAGCAGCACAGCGGAGCTGGAGGGATCGGAGCGCAGCGGCTCCAGTGCCTCCACCAAGCGAGGGGCGACGGGGGACACATCCTTAGTATGCCCGGCATGGCGGCGCGTAGATCCCCCGGCGACGTCCTGAAGCTGATGGCGATCGGCACCGCGGCGGGGCTGTTCAGCGGGATCTTCGGCGTGGGGGGCGGCACGGTGATCGTGCCGCTGCTGGTGCTGTGGCTGGGATACGGCGAGCGCGAGGCCACCGGCACCTCGCTGGCGGCGATCGTGTTCATCGCCGGCTTCGCGGCGGCGGTGCAGGCGGGGTACGGCAACGTGCGGGTGGTGGACGGCCTGCTGGTGGGGATCCCCGCCGTCGGCGGGGTGCTGCTCGGAGCATGGCTGCAGCAGCGGCTGCGCAGCCGCACGATCGCGCTGCTGTTCGCGGCGGTGCTGGTCGCGAGCGCGGTGGAGCTGCTGGTGCGATGATCGGCGCGATCGTGATCGGGCTGGCCGCGGGGGTGGTTGCGGGGCTGCTGGGCGTCGGCGGCGGGGTGCTGTTCGTGCCGGGCCTCGTAATCTTCATCGGCCTCACCCAGCACCAAGCGGAGGCGACCTCGCTGCTGGCGATCGTCCCGGTGGCGATCGTGGGCGCGATCGTGCAAGACCGCTACGGCAATGTGCGCCGCGGCGACGCGCTGCTAGTGGGAATGCTCTCGCTGGCGGGCGCCGCGGGTGGCGTGGCGCTCGCAAACGCGCTCTCGGGGAAGACGCTGCAGGTCGGCTTCGCGCTGTTCATGCTGTTCGTGGCGGCGCAGCTCGTGCGCCGGAATGTGGGGCGCGGGGACGGGGAAGCCGGGGCGGGGAGCGCGGGGACGGGCGACGCGGGAGCCGGGCACTGAGACCTTGACGCACGAACCGCGCAAAAAGGTGCCAGAGGGTGGCGCAGCCGGCCGTCAGGCCGGGGAGCCGGGCCCCTCTGTTCATCTGTCACACTGAACCCATGGGACTCGACAATCCAATCCACATCGCGTTCCTGGTGGTGATCCTGCTGCTGGTGTTCGGCGCCAGGCGGCTCCCGGAAATCGGGCGCTCGCTGGGCAGCGGTATGCGCGAGTTCAAGGACTCGATCAGCGGCGACTCCAAACCGACGCTGAGCGCAACCGTTCAGCAGCCGCCGGTCCAGCAGCCGCAACCACCAGTGGCGCAGCCGGCCGCAACCCCGCCGCCCGTCGCAGCCCCGGGCCCGGCCCCGGCCGAGCCGGTGGACGAAAGCACCTTCGGCCGGTAGCCGCCGGCGCGGGCGCCCGGTGTCCGAGGACCGTCAACCCTCACGCGCGGGCTCGCCCAACACCGAGGGCCGCCCCTCGAGCAGCAGCGGGGAGCCGCAGCGCCAGCAGTAGGCAGCGCCGCGGCTGTGCACGGCTCCGCAGGAGCGGCAGTTGCCACCCACGCCATCCTCCGCGGCGGACAGCAGACGCTCGACCTCGCCGAGCTGGGCGTCGGCCTGCTGGAGCTCGGCAGCGCGGCGGGCGAGCACGTCGAGTCGGTAGTGGTCGCGAATCGCCATCTCGTACGCCAGCCCGCCGAGGTCCCAGGTGAGCGCGGCGACGCGCTCGGCCAGCCTTACGCGCTCGCCGCGCAGCTCGGCGGAGGAGCCGCCCCGGACCGCTGGGGACGGCGCCTCCACGGGCGCCGCAGCGGAGGGGGTGACACGCTCCTCGCGGGGCGGGCCGCCGTCGCCGGGGTGGGGCTGTCCGTTGGAGCCGGCGATCGCCATCAAAGGCTCAGTGGGTTTCGATCGGGCCGTTGCCGAGCGCTGCTTTGACTTCTTTGGCGTGCTGCTTGCCGGTTGTGTGTTCGAGTTTCTGCAGAGTGGCGGAAGAGGTTTTGTGGGCCTTGGGCAGCGCCTTGGTGGTCGTGACTTCCTTGGCTGCCTGCGCTTCTTCGCTGCCGGTTTCCGACACACCGCCTTCGCTCTTGGCGGCGCTGTGCGACTGCGAGGAGCCGCTGGAGGAATGATGACTGGAGGAGGAGCTGGAGCCAGTGGACGTACCCGCGCCGCCGGAGGAGTTCGCGGCGCCGGCAGCGGCGAGCGGGACACCCAAGCCCTTCACTTCGACGACCTGCTTGCCGGTGCCGGGACTCCCGGTGAGCCAGTGCCCGACGAGCAGTCCGATCAGCAGCGATGCGAGCAGCACCCCGAGCAGGCCGAAGAGACCGGAGTAGCGGCGCAGCGAGCCGAGCGTGCCGGGAGGATCGCCCGGCGGCTGATAGCCGGCGGGCGAGGGGGCGCCGAGGATCGCCGTCGCGGCCGTCTGGGGCTCTGCCTGGAGCACATCGAGGAAGGCGAGACGCACCGGCGAAGCGGGACGCCCGCAGGCCAGGCAGTAGCGCTGGTCGGGGGCGAGCGGCGCACCACACCCGGCGCAGGCAGCACTGGGGGCGCCGTCGGTGGAGGTCGGGAGTGGGATCACGTCCATAAGAACCCGGTCACACACGCTCAACCGAGTAGGACCTGGCACACCCCGGGCGCAGAAGACGCACCGGGTCTGCGACCTCGATCTCCGAGGAGATATCGAACCTCATCCGAACGCCCCCCGGACGTAGTCGCGGGTGCGCGACGCACGGGGCTCCTCGAAGACCTGATCGGCGGTGCCGTACTCGACGAGGTCGCCGAGATACATGAAGGCGACCTTGTCGCCCACCCGGCGGGCCTGGGCGAGGTTGTGGGTGACGATCACCACGGCGAGATCGCGGCGCAGCTCGTGGATCAGCTCCTCGATCACGCCGGTGGAGATCGGGTCGAGCGCCGAGCAGGGCTCGTCCATCAGCAGCACCTCGGGCCGCGGGGCGATCGCGCGGGCGATGCACAGCCGCTGCTGCTGGCCGCCGGAGAGACGCAGCGCGGGGCGGTGGAGATCGTCGGCGACCTCGTCATAGAGTCCGGCGCGCCGCAGCGCGTCGATCACGAGCGGCTCGAGCTCGGGCCGGCGGGGACGGCGCCGGGACTGCTCGCGCAGCGCGAAGGCGACGTTGTCGAAGATCGACATCGGGAACGGGTTGGGCTGCTGGAAGACCATCGCCACGCGGGCGCGCAGGGCGGTGTCTTCGAGGTCGTGGATGTCCTCGCCGTCGAGCAGGATCCGCCCGCCGCGCCGGGCGCCCGGGGTCAGCTCGGTGAGCCGGTTCAGAGTGCGCAGCAGGGTCGTCTTGCCGCAGCCGGAGGGCCCGATCAGGGCCAGCACCTCGCCCTCGTGGATCGAGAGGGAGACCGAGCGCACGGCGTTAGCGCCACGCCGGCCCAGGGTGCTGGCGCCGCCATAGGAGACGCTGACGTCCTCCAACCGCAGCCGCTCGGGACCAGCGACACTGGCAACCGGGCGCAGCGCCTCGCGCTGCTCGGGCGGGCGCACGGGCTCGGGGGGCCGGTCGAGCACGATCGTGCGCACGGGAGGCACGTGATCGGCCCCATAACGGGTGGCGAGGAGCGCGTCCTTCTGGGGGATCGTCCGCGTGGGGTGTGTGCGCGCGGAGCGCGTGGGCGCGTGGCGTACTGCGGGTGGATGGGGTCCCATCCAACGACGGTGGAGCCTGCTGAAGCTGCTGAAGCTCGCTCATGGAAGTCCCTCGAGTCGATTCCTCACTATCCACACTATAAAGACTGAAACAGTGTTATGGAGCATCTTTAGACAATCCCCTCGACGCCGACGATTGCCCCGGTGCTCGCGAGGGAGCGACGGGAGAACCGTTCCACCGCGAGGTTGAGCAGCAGCACGAACAGCAGCAGCACGACGGCGGCGGCGTAGGCCTTCTGCGGGGCGAGCGATTCGCCGGCAGGGGAGTTGTCGTAGATGTAGCTGGTGAGGCTGGAGCCGGCTCCGCGCAGCACGTTCAGGCCCGGAAGCCCTCCTTCGGGCGTGATGCGCAGCGCATCGCCGAGCATCACAATCACGATCGCGGTGTCGGCGATGATGCGGCTGACGCCGAGCGTTACGCCGGTGGCGATGTTTGAGCGGACGCTGGGCAGCACCACGCGGCGGATCGTGGCGATGCGGGTCTTACCGAGCGCGAAGGCGGCCTCGCGCATGTGGGCGGGCACGGCCTGCAGACCATCGCGGGTGGCGATGAACAGGGGGGGCAGCGCGATCAGCGACATCATCGCGCCGGCGGTTAGGAAGGATGTGCCCGTGGCTACGCCATTGGGGGCAGAGGAGGCGAATGCAAGGAAGTGCAGCTGGAAGACCGCCAGGCCGAAGACGGCGATCAGGATGTCGGGGGTGCCGGCGACGATCTCGATGCTGGATTCCACGACTCGTGTCAGCCAGCGCGGACGCCCGTACTCGACGATCCACAGCGCGCAGCAGATCGCCAGCGGAGCGGCGATCGCGATGCCGATGACCGTCAGCAGCATCGTGCCGAGCAGCGGATCGAGGAAGCCGCCCGAGCCGGCCTGGTCGAGGCTCGCCTGGGGGCGGCTGAAGATCAGCTCCGGACGCAGGTACTGGATGCCGCGATAGCCCATGTAGAGCAGGATCGCGGCGGCGATCGCACACAGCGAGAGGCCGGCGGCCCAGGCAGCGAGCCACACGAGGCGGTCGCTCCAGCGCCAGGTGCGCATCGAGGAGCCCCGCCCGCGCCGCGGCTTGGATGGAAGCCCGCCCGCCCGAGGACCGGAGACAAAGGTGCTCATCCGCGCACCTGGTACTTCCTGAGTGGCAGCTTGACGAGGTAGGCGGCGACCGACAGGACGCAGACCGAGAACAGCAGCAGCAGGGCGCAAGCGTACAGCGCGGAGTTCAGCGCCGGGGCACCGCCAAGCCCTTCGCGGAAGTCGACGATCGTGGAGGCGAGGGTGCGCAGGGGCTCGTAGAAGAAGGCCACTCCGTCGCCCGGGCGAGGGGCGAAGAAGTTGGAGCCGGAAACCATCGAGATCATGATCGCCTCGCCCAAGGCGCGGGCGGTGGCGAGCACAGTGGCGGCGACGATCGCGGGGCGCACGGCGCGCAGGGTGACGGCGCGGATCGCGCGCAGCCGGTTGACGCCGAGCGCGGCGGCGCCCTCGCGCCAGGCTCCCGGCACCGCGCCGAGGGCGTCGCAGATGAGCGCGATCATGATCGGGCTGATCATCAGGGTGAGTAGCACCACGGCCACGGCCAGACCGGCGCCGGTGAGCTGAACGGTGCCCTCCAACGAGGTCTGCTCGGAGTTGGTGATGAGGTGGTTGCCGACGAACGGCACCAGCACGAGGATCCCGAGCAGGCCCCAGATGACCGAGGGCACGGAGGCCAGCAGGCGCACGACGCGGATCATCGTGCGGCGCAGGCGGATGGGGGCGAGCTCGACGATGAAGATCGAGCAGAGCACCGCGAGTGGCAGCGCGAGCAGCACCGCCAGCGAGGTGATCAGCAGCGTGCCGTAGATGATCGGCCAGGCACGCAGGTGGTAGGCGGAGGCGGGAGTGTGCGTGGGGGCATCGAGCATGGTTTCGAACTGCACCTTCAAGCTGCCGCCGGGCCCCAGCCAGCTGAAGCCATTGTGCTCGAAAGTGGGCCACGCGCGCACGGCGACGAACGCGATCATGAAGAGCACGCAGAGGCAGACGAGCAACGACACCGCGCCGAGCGTACGCTCGGCGCGGTGGTCGGTCCAGGGGTTGCGCAGACGACTGAGCATGTGTTGATTTGAAAGAGAGTGGGGGCGCCGGTCGTCGTGGGCCAGCGCCCCACCGTCTCGCTCTAGGACGTGGGTTTGATCGGAACCCACTGAGTCGAGATGATCTTACGAGCGGCCTTGCTGGTCCTGACCCACGAGATGAACTTGCCGGCGGCGCCGGTGGCTTCGCCTTTGGTCACCTCGTAGAAGCGCGCGGTGGCGGTGTACTGCCCGGAGGCCACGTTGGCGCGCGTGCAGGCAACGCCGTTGTACGCGACCGCATGGACCGTACCCTGGTCGGCGCGGTAGTTGGAGAGGAAGCCGACCCCGTTGGGGGTGTTGGCGACCTGCTGCTCGAGCAGCCCCTCGGAGGGCTCTTCGGCGGCGGTGCTGGCGACGCTCTTGTTGGCGAGGAACAGCGTCTTGAAGTTGGTGAGCACGCCGGCGGTCGAGGTGCGGCTGATCAGGTCGATCGGCCCGGAGACGGAGGCGCCGAGGGCTGGGGTCCATTCCTTGTCCTTGCCCTCGAAGATCGCCTGAACCTGGGCTTCGTTGAACGACGCGACGGGGTTGGACTTGTTGGTGACGATGCAGATCCCGTATTCGGCGATCGGGTAGAAGTCGAGACCGGCCGGGTCGGTGGGCAGGGGGTCACGGGAGACATCTCCGATCGAGACGCGACCGGCGGCGACGTCGTTGATGCCGACCGTGGCGCCACCCTGGGAGATCCTGAACGAGACCTTGTTGTGCTCGAGCTTGGAGTACTTGTGAGCCAGCAGCTGGACAAGCGGGAAGGAGGCAGTGGCTCCGCTGATCGTGATCACGCTCGTAGCCGAGGCGATCGCGGGCACCGCGCTCCCAATTAGGGTCACAGCCGCGAACGAGGCGATCAACTTAAGAAGAGGGGCTCGGCTTGCCGGCCTCCGGCCGGCTGCGCCACCCTCTTGGCGGCGGATTCGATGCATGGTGTGGGGCCTCCGATTTTGGTTTCTGGGTCCGTCAAGCAGGATCTGACGAGCCCTTGTTGACAACCTGGCGGCGATCAGCCTACCATATTCTTCATAAACAAGATCAACATTAGCTATTTTGTCGGTAAGATCGAGAAAGTCGGGATTGTCGTCCCCCGCCACAACCCGCTTCGATCGCCCTAGTTGCCCTGACGACCAGCTTCTTTCCCGCCCACACCCCAGCCACCCTTTCCCACCCACGCCCCAACCACCCCAAATCTCCGATGACCACCCCCCTACCCCCCCAGGCCCCCAAGCTGCCCTCCCGCAGGGTCGGCGCGATCCTCGCGGGCGCAATGCTCGCCGCGGGGATCGCGCTCGGGGCGCTGATCGGCCCGGGGCCGGCGGATTCGCTGGCCAGCAGCTCGCGCGCGGCGACGCTGGGACGTGTGCTGGCGCTGCTGGCGTTGGGCTCGGGGACGAGTTCGGGCGGCAATCTCGCGCTCGCCTCCGGCGTGGCCAATCCGCCCGCGAGCACCCCCCAGCCGACGCCATCGACGACTAGCGAAGCCACGGCCGGCTACGGCGCAGCGAGCGGTGGGGCGGGAAGCGCCTTCTCTACCCCATCCCACTCCTCTACCTCCTCTCCCTCTCCCTCCTCCCGCACAACGTCTCCCACCTCCTCCACCACGCCGGCCGCGGGCGGGAAAGAAGAAAGCGAAAAGACCCCCAAGATGAAGCCGCTGCCCCCGATCGCCGACGCGTGGGTGATCCAGCTGCCCTACGGCGCAAGCCTCGAAAACGCGCTGAAACAGGGCACGGCGGCGCCCTATCTGGACGGGCAGCTGAAGGACGAAGGCACGGTGCTGAGCAGCTACTCCGCGCTGGCGGCGGCACAGCTCGCCGGAGCCGCAACGCTGCTCTCGGGCCAAGTGGGCGCGAGCCTCACCACGATCGCCCCGCCCCCGTGCACAAGCGCCGCGGCGGGAGCCACACCGGGAACGACATCCACTTCGGCAGCAGGCACCAACCAGCCGGCCGCGAGCACGCCATGCCCGTCGGGAGAACCGGCGGGTGTGCAGAGCGCGGACGCGTACCTGCAGGAAGTCGTGCCTAAGATCGAGGCGAGCTCCGCCTACAAAGAACACGGCCTGATCGTGGTCACGTTCGGGACGGCAGGCCAGCAGGGAACGTCGTCGAGCACCACGAGCACGACCACAGGGACGGCCACGGAAGTCACCTACCCGGCGGGCTCGATCACGAGCACGCTCACGGCGGCGGGCGCACCCGCCGGGGCGTTGCTGCTCTCACCCTTCCTGAGCCATGCGGGCGCGCGGAGCGCGAGCGCCTTCAACCCGCTCGCCCCCCACGAAAGCCTGGAAGCGCTCTTCCGGGCCAAAGCTCCGAGCTGAGTTCCGGCTCCAACGACTCACCACCAACCCCAAGTCAATCCATCGTCATCGAACGGAGGCTGTATGCACTCACTGAAGTCGATTTATCGAAGCGCTCTGAAGTCCAATCGCCGCACCAGCTGGTGGCTGACCGCACTCATGGGGGCGATCGCGCTGTCGCTCGCGGCGCCAGCCTTCAGCGCCGCGGCTACAACAGCCCCAGCGCTTACAACAGCCCCAGCGGCTGCGCCGGCCCCGGCGGCGGCCGCGCCCACGGGCTCCAACCCGAACGACTACGAATGCGCCGGGCAGCTCGCGGCGGGCAAGCCCGAAGGCGAAGGCAGCGAAGGAACCCCGGTGCAGTACAAGTTCAAATGCAACGGGCAGATCACCGGCTACCAGGTGCAGACGCAGGTGCCGATCACCGGCATCGAAGGCCAGCCGCAGGTCACGAACTACCTCGAACAGCCGCTGCTGGAAGCGTTCTCATGCAGCGGCGCGTTCCCGGGGTATGCGGTGAACTGCGTGGGCGCCACCACCAAAGAAGCGTATGAGCGGATCACCGGCCAGTTCGAAATCGGCTGGAAGCTGTGCACCGAACCGCGTGTGGACGCGCTGCTGACGGTCACCTACGCGTACCTGGAAAAGAGCGTAATCACGCAGGCGATCGCAGGACCGTTCGACCTCGGCCGCCCGGTGGGCTGCCCAACCACGAAGACATCGGGCAAGACACGACTGGCAGCCTTCCAGGGTCCGGAACCGAAAAAGAACAAGAAGGGCAAGAAGCACGGCCAGGGCACGAAAGGCAAAGGCTCCGGCACGAAAACAGGCGCCACCAAAGGCAAAGGCAAGAAGGGGGCGGGCAAGAAGTAGCGGGGGAGCGCCGCCCTGCAACGGCACCCAGCGCTGTTGCAGGGCGGCACCACTAGGCTTGGGCGATCTATGAAGAGCGCATCCGAGCCACGGGGACGAGCATGGATACTTGGGGTCGCCCTCGCGTTCGCGGTGGCAGCGCTCCCGGGCTGTGGTGGAGCGAGCAGCTCGGGAGCACCCACGACGATCACCGACACCGCGGCGGTGTCGCCGGTCGCCAGGAGCTGCCCCGCCGCGGCATTGGAAGCAATCGAAGCGGTCGCGCAGCGCGTCTACCAGGAGTCGGCAAGCGGGCGGATCGTCGGAGAGGCGCTGCAGCGCCTGAAGAGCTCGAGCTCGCTGGTGCAGGCCGTCGAAGGCGATGACCGCGCGGCTGCGCACCAGGCTCTCGAGGGGCTGCTGCTCAACCAGATCGTCAGCGCACGCGTGACGCGCGACGGGCGCACCCTGACGAAGATCGAACGAGCGGCCGGGATCGCGCCACGCAGTGAGCCGCTCGTCAACGCCCTGGGCCAGACGGTGGGCGAAGTCACGGTGTCGGTGCAGGGCGCCAACGGGTATGCACAGACCGTCAGCGGCCTTCTGCACGCGCAGGTGGTGGTGGGCAGCGGCGGACGACAGCTGACCGCAACGCTGCATCCGGCGCCCAAGCTGACACCGGGCGAGCGCCGGCTGAGCTACCGCGGAGGGAGCTACCGCGTGGACACGTTCGCCGCTAGCGCGTTCCCCAACCGGCCCGCGAGCATCTCGCTGCTGGCGCCCAGCGCCTCGGTTGCGGCGGTGTGCGCCAAGCGGGGCGCCACCGCGGCGCAGGCGCAGGCGGCCACATACGGGCTGGTCGCCGAACGGGTGTACTACGCCGAGCACGAAGGCAGCAAAGCGGAACTGCTGCTGCACTACGCCGAACGCTCGCGGGCGTTTCGCGAAGCGGTGCTGGCTGGCAACGCAAAGGCGACGCGCGCGGCGATCATCGGTTTCTTCCGCAGCCACCTGCACATCGTGCGCGTACGCGTGATCCGCGGGGGCAAACTGCTGCTGGACGTGGGCGGCCCCCACGTGCTGGCGCCGATCCCCGGAGTGATCCGCAACGCCCGCGGCCAGGTGGCAGCCCACTTCCTGATGGCGATCCAGGACGACCTCGGCTTTCAAATCCTCGCACACGCCTTCACCGGCGCGCAGGTGGCGATGCGCGAGGGAACGCGCCAGGTGATGGGCTCGTTGAGCCCCGGCCCCGCGACGATTCCGAGGCGCGGCAGGATCGTGTATCGCGGTGTGCCCTACCAGGCGTACTCGTTCATGGCCGAGGCCTTCCCCTCTGGCCCGTTGCGCATCTCATTGTTGTTCGCGGAAAGCTGAGCTCCCAAACACCGTCGGCGCAGGGCCGCGAGAGACAACCGCAGCAATTGAGCACCCAGCACCGGGGCGGCAGGGAGCGGGGGCCGCTACACGAGGCTGTTGGTCATGCGCTCGACTTCCTCGATCGAGGTGAGGCCATCGCGGACCTTCGCGATGCCGTCGTCGCGCAGCCGGTGCATCCCCTCGCGGGCGGCGGTGGCGGCGATCTCATCGACCGAGCCGTGCTGCAGAACCTGGGTGCGGATCTCTTCGCTGATAGTCATCACCTCATAGAGCCCGACGCGGCCGCGGTAGCCCGAGCCCGAGCAGCGCGAACACCCGGCCGGCGCGTAGGGCTGCTCGTCGAGGCCATACTCCTCGAGCACCGACTCGGGCAGCGTCGCCAAGCGCTTGCAATGGGGACAGAGCTTGCGCACCAGCCGTTGCGCCACTACGCAGTCGACGGCGGAGGAGATCAGGAAGGGCTCGATGCCCATGTCGATCAGCCGCCCGAGCGCGCTGGGGGCATCGCGGGTGTGCAGGGTGGAGAGCACCATGTGGCCGGTGAGCGCCGCCTCGACCGCGATGTGGGCAGTCTCGCGGTCGCGGATCTCGCCGACCATGATCACATCGGGGTCGGCGCGCAGCATCGAACGCAGGCCGGTGTCGAAGGTGACGCCCGCCTTGGGGGCAACTTGCATCTGCTTGATCCCGGCGATCCGCGACTCGACCGGATCCTCGATCGTGAGGATCGAGCGCGCGCCGTCGTTCAGCGCCCCAAGCGCGGCGTACAGCGTGGTGGACTTCCCCGAGCCGGTCGGCCCGGTGACGAGCACTGCCCCGTGGGGTCGGCGAATCGCGTGCGCGAAGCGCTCCTGCTCGCCGGGCAGCATTCCGAGCGACTCGAGATCGCTGACGACCGCACCTTTGTCGAGGATGCGCATCACTGCTCCCTCGCCGTGGACGAGCGGGAGCGTCACGACACGGATGTCCACGCGCCGGCCCTCGACGTTCAGCGCGAGGCGTCCATCCTGGGGGGCCCGTCGCTCGGAGATGTCGAGGTCGGCCATGATCTTGATGCGCGACACCATCCCGGCGGCCATCCGGCGGCGCACGGTGGCGGCGGGGTAGAGCATCCCATCGACGCGCAGTAGCACGCGCGTGTCGGTTTCTTCGGGGTTGATGTGGATGTCGGATGCACCCTGCTGCACCGCCTGGGCGATGATCGAATGCACGAGCTTGATTACCGGAGCGTCCTGGTCGGCCTCCTCGGAGAGCGTCGTGGAGAGCGCGTCCTGCCCCTCCTCCCCCTCCACGCCCTCGCCGATCTCCTCGATCGCGCCCTCCAGCCGCCCGAGGCGCGAGGCGAGCAGCCGGACGTCCTCCGCGGAGGTCGCCGCCACCCTGACCCGGCGGCTGGTGATCATCGCGATGTCGTCGATGCTGAGGATGTTGGTGGGGTCGGCCATCGCCAGCAACAGCGCGCCGTCCTCCATAAAGCGCACCGGCACCGCCTGATAGCGCTTGATCGCCTCGGAGCTCAGCAGGTTGACGGCGCCCATGTCGGGCTCGTACACCGACAGGTCGATGTAGTCGAGGCCAAAGCGTTCGGCCACCACGCGGGCGAGCTGGTCCTGGCGCAGGACACCCTGCTCCACCAGCACCTGCCCGGTCGGCTTGCGTTGCGAGCGGGCCGCCGCGACGGCCTGCTCGACGGCCTCGCGATCGGCGAAGCCGAGATCGACGACCACCTCGCCGATGCGCCTGACCGAGCGGCCCGGGCGCGCGGGGGAGCTGAGCCCATTGGCGGATGGCTGCTCGGGCGTTGGCAGGTCGAGCCCGTTGCTCATGGGCTGCTCTGGTGGGAGCACCTCGCCGCCCTGCTCGTGCTCGGGCGCATGGAGCCCATTGCTGGGCGGGGGCTCCAGGAGCGCTGTTGCAGTGGGTCGCTCGAGAACCGCGGTGGCCGCGGCAGGAATGGGGGCAGGGGGCATCACCGGCGATTCGGGTGCCACCGGGACCGAGATCGCGGGCGATTCGGGTGCGACCGGGACCGAGATCGCGGGCTCGGGCACGGAAAGCTCAGCCGCCACGGGTGCCGGGGCGACGGGAGAGGGAACGGGGGGCTCCGGCGTGGGACTCGGCGTCTCGGCGTCCGGCGCCCCGCGTCGGCGTCGAAACCAACTCATCGTTACCTAATCGGCATCAGAGCGGCGCCGCTTGACCGTAGTCGGGCTCAGTCTGAGGACATCAGATCGGATCCCGGGCGACAGCGATCAGGGACCGTGCTCAAAAGCGCTCTTCAGGTGGGCGTCGAGCGCGTTGCAGCGGTAAAGGGCGATCGCCTCGGCGGAGGCAAAGCGCTGGCCGGGCAGCGCCTCGGGGCCGTGGTGGGCGAGGATGCAGTGCTCGAGCGCCAGGCGCCGCGGCTCCGAGAGCGAGGATGGGTAGCGCGGCACGAGCAGGCGCAGCCCGAGCTCCACGTGCCCCAGCAGTCGCCCCTCCTCGCTACGGGCGATCTCGGCGCCGTAGGTGAACTCACGGGTCTTGCCGATGTCGTGCAGGAGCGCGGCCGCCAGCAGCAGGTCGCGGTCGAGGCGGGGGTGCAGCGCGCACAGCTCGAGCGCCAACGTGGCAACTGCGACGGTGTGCTCCAAGAGGCCGCCGAGGTAGGCGTGGTGGCTGCCGGCACCTGCCCGCCCGGAGCCGCCCGGGCGCGTGGCCGTGGGCAGCGCGCAGGGCGCCCGGCGCAGCTCACAGCGCAGCTCGGCGTCCCCGAGCACCCGCTCGAGCAGCACCCGCAGTCCGGGTTCGTAGAGCTCCCGCACGAGGTGCTCGAAGAAGCCCTCTAGCTCGTCGAGGTCGCGGTGGGCGACGGGCAGGAAGCCTGCCGGATCCGACTCGGCTCCCTCGGCGCGGACAATCGTGCGCAAACCGATCTGCAACTGGTCGCGGAAGCGCTCGACGCGGCCCTCGACGCGCACGAGGTCTCCTCGCTCGAAGCGCCCGGCGAGCAGATCCGCGTCGCGAAAGGCGCGCGCGAGGATCGAGCCGGTGCGGTCACGCAGCTCGACGGTCAGGTAGGGGGTGCCGGCGCGCGAGAGCTGGCGCTCCTTGCGCGAGCACGCGAACACCCCCGCGACCTCCTGTCCCTCGCGCAGCGTGGCGACTGTCGAGGGCTCCTCCTCTGGGGAAACCATCACCGCATGATGTACGGTGAAGCGGATGCAGCCGCTGATCTGGGATCGTCGCCCAACGGGCCTGCGGGCTCCGGCGATGGTGTGCGCGTTCGAGGGATGGAACGACGCGGGAGACGCGGCCTCCTCGGCGATCGCGTTCCTCAGCCGGGCGCTGGAGGCGGAGCGCTTCGCGCGCGTGGACACGGAGGAGTTCTACGACTTCCAGACCAACCGGCCCCGTATCCGCCTGTCGGGCGATGACACCGGCTCCCCGCCCACCCGCCGTGAGATCGAGTGGCCGTCGGTGGAGATCTACGAGGCGAGCGTCCCAGACGCTCCGCGCGATCTGGTGCTGGTGCAGGGAGTCGAGCCCTCGCTGCGTTGGCGCACGTTCAGTGCCCTGATCGTCGAGCTCGCGGAGGCCCTGGGGGTGGGAATGGTGATCACCGTGGGGGCGCTTTTGGCGGATGTGCCCCACACGCTGCCGGTGGCGATGACCGGCTTCGCGTCGGATCCCGCACTGATGGAGCGCCTCGGAGCCACCAACCGCTCCGCCGGCCGGTATGAGGGGCCCACTGGGATCGTGGGCGTCCTGCACAGCGCCGCCGGCGATGCCGGCCTGCCGTCGATGAGCCTGTGGGCGAGCGTCCCCCACTACGTCGCCGCTGCCCCCTGCCCAAAGGCGACGCTGGCGCTGGTGCAGCGCCTGCAGGAGCTGGTGGGCGTGTCTGTCGATCTCAGTGAGTTGGAGGATGCGGCCGCCAACTACGAGCGCCAGGTCGGATTGGCGGTGTCGAGCAACCCGGAGGTGCAGGCGTTCGTCGAACGCCTCGAGCAGGATGCCGAGAGCGAGGGAGAGGACGAGGAAGACGAAGAGGGCGGGCGCTGGGGAGCCGAGTGGGGGCCGCTCTCGCCCGATGACCTCCCGTCGGGAGAGCGGCTGGCGAGCGAGTTCCAGCGCTTCCTGCGCCAGCAGGGGGATCAGAAGCCGCCGAAGTAGCCGCCGGCCGGGTCTGGTGTGCATTTTGGGCGCACCAACCAGCTACTGGACCTCTCAAAGCTGTCATCTGGTCGCCGCTCCACGGGTCCAGTCGGTGGTTGTAGCCCCAAACTTAAGACACCACTGTCAGCCAGCCGGGACCGAGGCCGCCCTGAAATATGTCGGCGGGGCGGCTGGTGGGCCGCCCCGCCGACTGAGGGAGGAGAGGGTCCTACTCCTGCCGGCGAGGTATGAGGCCGGCAGACTCTCCCGCGCTCGTGGTCTCCTCGACCCCGAGGCGGGGGAAGCTTGCGGTGGCTCAGACCAGGCTGAGCACGCGCTCCTGCACGCGGCTGGCGAGATCGGCGCCCTCCTCCAGGCGCGTGCGCAGCGCATCTTCGATCTGCGCCTGGGTCTTCTCGATCTGCGACTGGGTCTGCTCAACCCTGGAGGTCACCTCTTTGGTGATCCGCTCACGCTGCTGGTCGAGATCGCGCCGGCGCTCGCGCAGTTCGCGCTCGACGCGGGTGCGGGTTTTGCGGACCTCGCGCTCCATGCGCGTGCGAGCGGCGCTGCCGCGATGCTCGAACCTGCGCAGCTGGCTCTGGGCCTTGGCGGGGCTCGAGTAGGTAGAGATCGTGTCGGTCACGCTCGACACCACTCGCTCGCGGGCCAGCAGGGCAGCTCCGACGGGGATCAGAACAGCTCGTTCGGCATAGTCGCCGACGAGGTCGGTGGTGCTACGGGTGGAGCTAGTGCGAGCGGCGGCGGGCTTGCTTTTGGAGGCGCCTCGTGAACGGGCCGCGGTGGCGCGGGTGGCGCGGGTTTTGGATGCGCCAGCGCTGGCTTTGGACGCGCCGGCGCTGGAAGCGCGCCGGGGGCGCGCGGCTTTGGCGGAACTCGAGGCTTTGGGTGTGGCGGGTGTGGTTGTGTCAGGCATGGAGGGGTCTCCTGTTGGTCATGTTCCCCTCAGGGAGGAATCGGTGGGTACGTCCGTTCTGTGCGTTTGGCAAGATCAGCCAATAACGAACAGATGTTTGTACCCTTCCCTCCAGAGATCGTTACACCAGAAGCCTAGCACGATCTGAAGTCGGCGTAAAAACTAGCCTTTCGCGACCATAGCTTGTAACACACGGAACGTGCGTTCGCCTGCTAGGTGGCTACCCACTTGCCACCCGGACTGCGTGCTCGGACTCGCAGTTCTCGCTCATGGAGTTCATGCGGGACTATCCCGACGATGCGGCGTGTCTTGAGCACCTGTGGCGCTCGCGCTTCTCGCCGGACGGCGAACACGCCACCTGCCCGAAGTGCAAGCAGGAGCGCGCCTTCCGCAAGTACCAGACCGCGCAGGGACGCCAGTCGTGGACGTGCACGGGCTGCGGGCACCACATCCACCCGACGGCCGGGACGATCTTCCACAAGTCCTCGACCTCCCTGCATTTGTGGTTCTACGCGATCTACATGATGGCGAGCACTCGCTGCGGGTTCTCCGCCAAGCAGCTAGAGCGCGAGATAGGCGTCTCGTACAAGACCGCTTGGCGGATGCTGAACAAGATCCGCAACGAGCTGATGAAGCAGGAGGAAAGGCCGCTACGCGGCGATGTCGAGGTTGACGAGACGGCAGGCGGCGGCAAAATCAGGCAGTCGGATCGCGCCAAGGGCGCGCAGCACGTCCGGGTCAAGATCAGCAACCGCCCGACGATATGGGCCGCAGTAGAGCGCGGAGGCCGCGTCAAGGCGCACGTCGTCAAGTCCCGCTCCTCGCCGGACGTGGAAGGACCGATCTACCGCTACGTGCTCCCCACGTCGATGATCTTCACAGACGACTACGCGGGCTATGACGAGCAGCGTCTCAGCAGCAGGTTCATCTCGCACAAACGCATCAAGCACTCCGAAAAAATCTATGTAAGGGGCTCAGTCCACACGCAGACCGTCGAGGGGTTCTTCGGCAACACCAAGAACGGCATCCGGGGCGTCTACCACGCCGTATCGAGCAGATGGCTCCCGTCCTACCTCAACGAGTACGTCTTCCGCTACAACGAGCGCAGCAACACCACACGCTCGATGTTCGAGACGCTGCTCGACCGGGCAGCAACATGAGCGAGTCCGACGCAATCAAGGGCATCCGCCGCGCCGCCAAACGGCGGGAGTACGCCGAGCGGCTACGACACCAAGCAACCGACGAGCTGCGCGAGCGGATGCGCGAAGCGCAGGCCGACGGCGTGCCTATCGCTCGGATCGCGCGGGAGGCTCGTCTGTCTCGTCAGGGGGTCTACGACCTGCTGGGGGCGGCGCGACCTTCCTAACGAGCTGGTCGAAGTCCTCGCGCGTCGGGATCGGGATGCGGTGGCCCGCTGGCGTCGTCTGTTTCGGCTCGTCGGGCTCGGGAGTCTCGGCCACGTATCTAGGCTAGCGGCTCAAGCTCAGGCGTACGCGAATTGCTCTTCGGGCAACTCAACGTGCTCACGCATTGGGAGCGTGAGCGTGATCTGCCCCTCGGTCTTCATGAGGCGTTTGGCGTCGATGATCGTGACGCCGTAGAACTCTCCGTGCTCGTCAAAGCGCAAGAAGTGGCCCTCGGGCGTCTCCTCGCCGTAGCCCTCGCGCGGCGCCCCCATGCTGAGGTAGAGGACATCCGCGTCGGGGTCGTATTTGGAGTGGTCGAACTCCCACTCACCGATGCGCGTCCTCAAATCTGGTCTCCTTGTCGTGGCCCCCTCTTGACCGCCAAGGCGGTCCTTATGGTGCCAATCCGTCCCTCATACCTTACTACGACGCAAAACCACTTGGAAGGGCCAAGGTTCTGTGCCCAAAGCTTCTCTGCGCCCTCGTAGTTTCCTCTTGTTCGCATCTCGGCTGTTTCCACGCATTTCTTGAGCCAATCGGGATGCGTCTCGACCTCTTGGTGCTGTTCGACAATGTGTTTCCAGGCCCGCTCGGTTAGCCAGACCGTCCGCCCACGCGGGTCGATCATCGTAGCCATCAGGTCATCCGGGGGTTTGGGTCCAGCCACGGCACGTCCTTTCTTTCCGTCCGCGGCTGGCGCTACCTTGCCTCAACTCACGTTCCCACGTCAACCACGAAGCTTTATGAGCCCATCCGGCTCCCACCGGGTGGGCTCATCGCATTCTGGCCCTGGTGCCGGACGCGACGTGAACGATTTTCCCGACATGTGGGGCGCCACGCCCAACCCTGCGGCGTGGCGCCCCCGGTCAGCCCTCGCCGTCGGTGGGCAGATGCCCGAAGTGCTGCTCGAACTCCGCTGGCGTCAGCGTGTGCTCGCCGGGAGCCAAGTCGATCGTCAACTGGCGGTCGGCGTAGTTGTCCTCGACCAGCGCCGAGGTCGGCACGTCCAGGCCGCGCGCGAGGCGCACGACGGTCGAGAGCCGGGGGTCGGTCAGCGCACGCTCCAGCTTGCTGATCTCGGTATGGTGGACCCCTGAGCGGCGCGCGAGTCGATCCTGCGTGAGCCCGGATGCCGCGCGCGTCTCGCGTAGCCGCCGGGCGACCGCGTGCACGTCATCGCGTCTCATCGTCAGACCGAGATCATGTTCAGGGCGTCGAGGCGCCACGCGGACGCTGACGCGCGTACATGCTCGCCGTCAAGGACCGCCGCCGCGACGCGCGCGAGGGACACCACGGCATCCCCGATCGCGTCGGGGTCCACGTCGTACAACTCGCTCAGTACGTCCCCGCGCGACCACCATTCGGCCCGGTCCTCGCGGAGAAGCTGCAACATCACCAGACGTTCGGTGCCTTCATCAGGGGGAGCCTGATTCTGATTGGATTCGTCCTGCATGGGAAGGTCCAGCCTTTCCGTGTCGCGGCCCCAGGGCAGATAGCGCTGCCGCTGGGGCCAAATGCGTTGATAGGACGGCTGACCGTAGACCCGCTCTACGACAGAAAAAACGCGCAAATCCGACTTATACAGTGGCTACCCACTTGCCACTAGGTGGAGCCCGTGAGCTTGCAGCCCCTGCGATCTGCTCGGGGCTGTGTGGAGGTCGTCTGCGCTGTGAGTGTTCACGCCACGCGCGCCAGCCACAGCTCGGGATCCTGCAGCTCGGCGGCGGTAGGCAGATCCTCTACGGAGTGCCACGCACGCGCCAGCGCCGCGGGCCCCCCGGCGAGAACCACGGCGTCGCAGAAACGACGGCCCTCCTCGTACTGGCGCATCTTCAACTCCAGCCCCAGCAGCCGCTCGAGCACCCGCCACGGCAGCCCCCGGTGCCCGCGGCGGCGGTTCATGGCAGCGCGCAGACGGGGCAGCGAGGGCAGCACCTCTGCACCGACGGCGTCCATCACGTGCTCGGCGTGACCCTCGACGAGCGACATTGTCGCCTGCAGCCGCTCGACCAGTTGCCAGCGCTGCTCGCCGAGCGTCAGCCGCACCAGTTCTCCACGCCGCAGGCGCTCGGCGAACGCGCGGGCGTCACCGGCGCTCGGCAGCCGCATCAGCGTGCTCAGAGAAACCGTCACCTGCAGGCCCTCCATCAACTCCCGCAGGAGCCCCGCGAGGTGCTCTCGCAGCCACGGCGCGCCCGAGAACTGGACGGCGTGGGTGATCTCGTGAATCGTCACCCACGCGAGCAGCTGCTCGCTGTCAACCTGCATCGTGCGCGCGGCCTGGGCGAGGTTGGGAGCAACCAGCAGCAGGCGCGGCGCGACGGTGGGATCGAGCAGGGCGAGGTCGTACTGGCCGAGCACTCGCTGGGAGAGCATGCCCGCCATCGCCCCCACCTGCGCCCCCAACAACAGCCCACCGGCAGCGCCGAGCGCGTCATACAGCGGCCCGAGATCCTGTCCCGGGTGTTTCCAGCTGAAGCGCATGCGCCGCGGGGAGCGCCCGCCAGGTCCGAGTCCCTCCGTGGCCAGCGACTCGAGCACCGGCCGCATCGTCTGCAGGTTGGCGGCGATCCAACGGGCGCGATCGACCGCTTCCAGGGGTGGCAGCTGCTCGGGGAGCTCCAGGCCGGAGTACTCGCTCACGCGGCGGGCGAACTGCAGCGCCAGCGGCTGCACCGTCTCGCCGTGCACCTCTCCAGCGGGAGGCGACCCGGCGATCAGCTCGCCCACGCGCTGCGCGGTGCTCCAGTCGATCGCGTCCACACTTGGAGGGTAGAGCCCATACCCATATCCTCTTGAGCGTGCCCTCCTCCTCGCTCGACCACACGAGAGCCAAAGGCGATGAGCGCACGACACAGCAGGGGGAGCTGCTGCAGCGGGCGGAGGTGCGGGATGTGCTGGCGTGGATGCGTCTGCTCGTCGACCCACGGGACGCGGCAGCGGCAGTGCGCGCTCTGGCGCGTCCCCCGATCGAGCTGCGCCAGGTCGATCTGGCGCGGGTGATCCAGATGGTGCGCCGCCAGCGCCTCGACGTGGTGGCGGCGCTCGCCGGCGCGATGGAGTCCTCGCAGCTGCCGCCCGAGGCGCGCGAGCGGATTGGACGCTTCCTGGAATTGCACCGCTGGGCGGCGGGGGGACTCGACACGATGCGGGCCGACCTGTTCGTCGGTCGCCTGATCGAGCGCCTCGGCCTGCGCCGGCGGCAGCTGCTCGCGGCAGACGGCGAGGACGCACAGCGGCTCGCCGGTCTGGCCGGGCTGTGCGAGTTGGCGGAGGAGTTCGTGGGCTCTTCGCCCCGGCCGACGGCCCGTGCACTGGCGATCCATCTGACGGCGGCCTCGGAGGAGAGGCATCAGGATGAGGCGGCATCGGAGCAGGGGCGGCGGGGAGTGGCAACGGTGGTGGGGGGGCCGCAGAAGGAGCCACAAGCGGCGCCCGAAGAGCCCGAGGAGGTGCTGCAGAGCACGTTGCGAATGATGCGCGAGGAGGTGCTCGGGGATGTCGCGCGGATCGCCGGGCGCCTGGGTGAGCTGCGGCTGGACACCGAGCTGGACGTCTCCCACGGGGTTGTGAGATACCTGGAGCTGCTGAAGCTGGCGGCGCTCGCCGAGCGCCCCGCGAAGGAGGCAGGGGAAGCTGCGCTGCAAGACCTCAACGCGCGTCTGCGCGTGGCGATGACGCCACTGCAGCGCGAGATCTACGAGAGCTCGCCACTCGATGAGCTGTTGCGCGAGGAGCACTCGGAGGCCGATTCTCTCGGCGGGCACAACGAGCGGCGCAGCCGCCGCGCGCGCTCGCTGGCGATCGCGGCGCGCGATGAGCCGACGCTCGAGGCCTTCCTGCCACGCAAGGGGGACGGTTTGGTGCTGTCGGCCTCCGATGTCGAGACCTATCGCGGCTGCCCCCTCAGATACAAGTTCGCGCGGGTCCTGAAAATCCCCACCGAGCAGACGCTCCACCAACGCTTCGGGATTGTGGTGCACCAGGTCCTGGAACGCTTTCACGCAGCCGCGGAGGCGGGCGAGGGCGAGCAGCAGGGAGCGCAGGGAACGCTCCCCGAGCTGCTGCAGCTGCTGGACACCGCCTGGCGCCGGTCGGGCATGGGCGAAGAAAGCGCGCGTGAGCGCGAACTGCTCGGCAAGGCGCGCGTGGCGCTCACCCGCTACCACGAGCGCCTGCGCGAGGAGCCGGCGCAGCCGCTGTGGTTCGAGCGCCAGTTCACCTTCGACCTTGGGCCTCACCACGTGCGCGGGCGGGTCGATCGCGTGGACCGCCTGCCCGAGGGCGGATGGGAATTGATCGACTACAAGACCGGCTACGCCAAAACCGCGGAGGAGCTGAGCGACGACATCCAACTCTCGCTCTACGCGATCGCGGCGCGCGAGGCATGGGGCCTCACGGACACGCGCCAGGCCTACTACTACGTCCTCGACGACCGCAAGGTGCCGGTTCCCGCAGACGCCGGCAGCGGAGCTTGGGTGAGGCAGGCGGTGCTCGAGGCCGGGGAGGGAATCCTGGCGCAGAACTTCGAGCCCACCCCCTCGCCTGCAGCGTGCGCGCACTGCGACTACCGGATCGTGTGCCCTGCGGCGGAGCGGTAGCCGGCCGCCACGGCCTGCCGCCCCGCGGCCGAGAGGTCGGCCCTCCCGCGCCTGGCGATGCCTGGCGATGGTAGGTCGTCGAACGCTGCAAGCGGAGAGGTACCCGAGTTCTGCAAAGATGAGCTCGTGCCCACGCGCGAGCAGATCATGAAGGCTCTGGAGGTCGTGATCGACCCCGAGCTGCGCCGCTCGATCGTGGAGCTCGAGATGGTGCGCTCGGTAGAGATCGGCTCAAGCGGCGTGGTCGACGTGACCGTGTCGCTCACCACGGCCGGCTGCCCGATCCGCGGCCACTTCCAGACCTCGGTCGCGCAGGCGGTGGGGGCGCTGGAGGGGGTCGCTCACGTCAACGTCTTCTTCGACGTGCTCTCCGACGCCGAGAAAGCCGCGCTGCGCGAGCGGCTGGGACGCGTGAGCCTGCCCGATGGCGCGCTCGCGCAGGTACGCAACGTGGTGTGCATCGGCTCGGGCAAGGGCGGCGTCGGCAAGTCGACGCTGACGGCCAACCTCGCGGCAGCGCTGAGTGCGGAAGGCCGGCGCGCGGGGGTGCTTGACGCGGACGTGTGGGGGTACTCGATCCCGCGCATGTACGGCCTCGGCGCGACCCGGCCACCGGTCTCGGCCCAACGCAAGATCATCCCGCTGGAGGCGCACGGCGTGCGGGTGATGTCGATCGGCTTCTTCGTCGAGGAGGACGCCGCCGTGGTGTGGCGGGGGCCGATGCTGCACAAGGCGCTCTCGCAGTTCCTGCAGGACGTGGAATGGGGGAGCTCGACCACCTGCTGATCGACCTGCCGCCGGGCACCGGCGACGTCTCGATGACCCTCGCCCAACTGCTGCCGCAGGCGCGCTTCGTGATCGTCACAACCCCCCAGCCGACCGCGCAGCGGGTGGCACGCCGCTCGGCAGAGATGGCGCACAAGGTCTCCTTGGAGGTCGCGGGCGTGATCGAGAATATGTCGGGCTTCACCACCCCCACGGGCGAGCGCTACCAGATCTTCGGCGAGGGCGGCGGCCAGGAGCTCGCGGATGAGCTGCAGGTGCCGCTGCTGGGCAAGATCCCACTGACGATGCCGCTGCGCGAGCACGCCGACAGCGGGCTCCCGCTGGTGCTCGAGGATCCGGACGACCCCGCCGCCCAGGCGATCCGCCAAGCGGCACGGGGCCTGATCGCGATGGCCCCGCTGGAGCTGCCCGTGCTGAACGGTGGGGTGGCGGCCAACGGCGACGGGGCGGCCGCGAGCCCCCCGCCGCCGAGCGCCCAGCCGGTCGGCATGTCGCTGCCGATGGCCTGAGCTCGGAAAGCCCTCGAGCGCTCGTCGTGGGGCACGGAGGCCCCACGCCTCACGCGTTGGTGCCCGCCACCACGCGGTCGCGGTAGGGACGGCCCTTCGCTTTGTGGGCTCGGGCCGCCCCCCGCACAGATCCCAGCGTGCGGGACTACCGCACTGGGCTCTTGCCTTGGATTCTGGCGTCGAAGCGAGCTTCAGGCCAGGGGTGCAGGATGCGGACGGCAGGTAGCCATCGGGTTTGGAGGCGTGACATCCGCTTCCAGGTCATGCTCGTGCGCTGGCTGCGACGCCGCAGCGCCTTGAGCCAATGCCCGATGATCTGGTATCGGAAGGCGCGTAACGCCTGGATGTTGCCAGGCACCGCGTAGTAGTTGCAGTGCCCACGCAGGACACTGGCAAGCCAGCGTCCCTGCTCGGGGATGGGCAAATGGCGCCGTGCTCTGAGCTCGGTCTTGACCTCGCGCAGCTTGGCGCGCACTCGCTTGGAGTCGGTGATGCGCTTGAGATTGAAACGCCCCTTCCTATCCTTCGCGCAGATGTGCGTGAAGCCGAGGAAGGAGAACGTCTCAGGCTTGCCGAGACCTCGCTTCTGACGTCGCTCGGCGGCAAACCGACCGAACTCGATCAGCCGCGTCTTCTCGGCGTTCAGCTCCAGGAAGAACTCCGCGAGCCTGTCGCGCAACTCCTCGTGGAACCGTTCGGCGTCATCCCGGTGCTCGAAGCCCACCACGAAGTCATCGGCGAAACGCACGATCATTACGTCCCCGTGCGCGTGCCGGGACCTCCACTGGTGAGCCCACAGGTCGAAAACATGATGCAGATACACGTTCGCCAGGAACGTCGAAACTGACGCGCCCTGCGGTGTGCCCCGCTCTGTCCGCGACCACTCCCCGTTCTCGATGACCCCTGCTTTGAACCATTTCTGGATCAAACCAGGACCCTTCTGTCCGCGATCCGGTGCTCAAGAAACCTTTCCAGCCACGACTGGTCGAGGCTTGAAAAGTAGTCGCGGATATCCACGTCGAGCACCCAGTTCACCCTCCTGCGTTCGATCCCGACCGCGAGCGCATCCAGCGCATCGTGCTGGCTGCGACCTGGCCGGAACCCGTAGGAGAAGCCGAGGAAATCCACCTCGTAGATAGCGTTCAGCACCTCCACCGTCGCCCGCTGAACGATCTTGTCCTCCAACGCGGCGACACCGAGCGCACGCTGGCGCCCGTCCGGCTTCGGTATGTACGTCCTGCGAGACGGCTTCGCCCGATATGCGCCCCTGTGCAGACGTGCGTGCAGGTCCAGGAGGTTGCCCTCCAGTCCCCGCCCGCACTCCTGCCACCTCACACCGTCCACCCCCGTCGCGGCCCTCGGGTTCAACACCCGGTAAGCCGCCCGCAAACGATCGACATCGACATGGTGCAAGAGCGCGGAGAACCGCGCTTCCCTGTCCTACTGTGCTGCCCGGCGCACGCGACCCAACCCACCTGACACGCTCAGATCGCCACTGCGCCCGGGGCGTATTGCGCTGTCCGCGTTCTCCTTGGCCGATCCCCTTCCCTCCACCACCTCCGCCGCCCCGCCCTGGGCATTGTTCGGCCGCTTCTCAGGTAGTACGGGACCGTCCGACTGCCCACCCTCGTCCATCACGGGATTACGGCCCTTGGCCTTCCCCGCGCGACCCGACACCCACCGACATACCACCCCGCGATCCATATAAGGACGAGGCATCATCGACGAGCACGGGTGAGACTGGGCTCTCCCGGTTCTCGAACATGGAGAGACCGCACACATGCACGGGCTCTTCGACCCCGCGGGGTCCACCAGCGCCTCGCGATAACGCCGCCAGTGGTGTTACCTTCCGCACTCCGCGATGGCGTCAGCACCCCAAACGAGGATCTTACGAGGCTCAATAACCGGCCTGCCTGCACCCCTGCCCAACGCTTCGCTGCGCCCTCACGGGACACCAACGCATGACACGGAGCCACCATGATTCGCTACATCTTCGATGTACAACCCTTTCATTCGCTCCCCCATGCCGGTTCATCCCGGCGCTTTCCACGGACGACCCCCACCCCCGCCCTCGCAGGCGTGCGCGTCTACCTGCTGTTGGCGAAATACTCCGCGTTGATCTGGGTGTACTTCTGCCACTCCTCGGGCAACTGGTCCTCGGCAAAGCAGGCGTCCACCGGACACGCCTCCACGCAGGCGTCGCAATCGATGCACTCGTCGGGGTCGATGTAGAGCATTTCGGCGGCGTCGTACCCGGGCTCATCGGGCGTGGGGTGGATGCAGTCCACCGGGCACACCTCGACGCAGGAGTTGTCCTTGGTGCCGATGCACGGCTCTGCGATCACGTAGGCCATTCGCTTCCTTCTCGAGTCGATGTTTGGCTGCTTGCAGGGGAGCAGGGAATATTAGCGGCGTCCCTCCGCTTGCCCGTCCGGACAGCCCCCTGCGCGCGACGCGCCCCTCAAGCCTGCTTGGGGCCGTAATAGTGGGGCTTGGGCAGCGGGCAGTAGTCCTGAGCGCCCGCCGCTGCCGGGTTGCCGATCCGTATCCACACGCCCGTACCGTCCTCGAGCGTGAGGCACGGGGGCGTTTCGCCGGGGACGATCTTCCCGTGAGCCAACTCCGCGATGCGCCCGCCCACTGCCTGCCGCTGTGTGCTCGGCGTCGGCTCCTTTAGCTGCGCGATCTGCGTCAACACCGCCACACCGCCGTTGGAGAAGTACGGTTCGACCGCGCCCTGCTGCTGGTTCCAGCTGACGTAGCGCACGCCATTCCGCCGCAGCGCCTGCAGCGTCGCCAGCAGGTCGCCGTCCCGGTGTGGACCGGACACCAGGAACCCGCCCGGGTACAGCGTGAGGTAGCCGGGCTGCTGGAGCGCAGTTGGGGAGGCTCCCGGCAGCGTGATCCGATACTGCGTTCCGAGGCCGAACGTGCTCCCCATCATGTTTGCCACGACCACCAGTGCAAGCACGCCCACGGCGACGGCCCGCCGGCGGCCGCTGAAGTGCGCGATCCAGCCCCCGGCGAACACCGCCGGGTAGAGCAGCAGCGGCATGCTGTAGCGGGTGTCGTGAAAGAAGGTCTCGGTCAGGATCAACCACGCCACGAACGCGCCCACCGTCAGCTCGAGCGCCAACGGACTCACCGGCGTCCGCTCGCGAGCCACCCGCGTGGCGGCGGCCCGACTACCTGTGCGAGGCTTCCAGCCGCTCGACCGGGTGGGGGGATTCCTGTCCTTCGTCTGCCCTCCCCTACCACTGCGCCCCTGCCTGCTCCCGCTCCCCACCTTCGAGGTCCGTGCCCCCGGACGCGCTTCCTCTGCGGCGCTCGATCGTACCCGCCGGGGCATGAAGCCGGCGACCGTCCAGATGAAGCCGGCCGCGGCGAGGAGCAGCAGCGGCAGTCCGAGCTCGACGTTGTCGAGGTTCCACATGTACCACTCGAGGTTCGCGCTCGAAAGGCGCGGAGGGGCGATGTCTTTGGGGGCGGGCCCCGCCGCGCTCTGGTAGGCGCTCGAGGCGGCTGTCGCCTGGGTTCCGATCCCCTGGATCAACGCGTGCTCGTGGATATACCAGGGGAGGGCGAGCGCCAGTGCGATCGCGGCGAACACCACGACTCCCGGAAATGCGCGCCGCCCGCCTCGCCCCAGCGTCACGAGGCCCACTCCCAGCACGAAGATCGGGAACGGCTCCTTCGTGAGCATCCCCAACCCGACCGCCACGCCTGCCACGGCGCAGGTCCGCAGCTTCGTAAAGCCCTCGCTGGCGATAATCAGCCACACCGACACCGCCACCATCGCGGTCTCCGGAGCGTCGGTCATGAACACGTGGAACTGAGCAGCGATCAGCGGCGAGCCGAGCGCGAACACGACCGCCAGCAGGCCCGCGAGCGGGCTGAACGCCAGCCGCCCCACCTTGTAGCAGCCGAGCGCCAGCAGAGTCACGAACACGAGGTTCTCGGCGAGGATCGGCGGCGCGACCCCCACACCACCGATCGCGATTCCCAGCGAGCCGATCAGGTAGGCGAACGGCGGGTAGGGCACGCTCAGCGTGAGCGCCGTGCCGAGGTTGCCGGCGGCGAGTTCTTTCTGGACGTTGAGCGCGAGATTGAGGTGCAGCCCGGCGTCGTAAATCGGGATGCTGCGATCCTGGGTCAGCCACCAGCAGGTGATGCCGATGAACAGCGCCGTGAACCCAATCGCGCCCCACGCGGGCGCCGGCCAGCCGAGCTCGGCGAGGCGCGCGAGCGGTGTGACGCGTGCACGGAGCCGGGGGGCGGTGATTTCGCTCGCCATCGACCCAAGTTAGTCCCGGATGTCGGCTGTTGCAACAATTTCGGCCTCTTTGTTTCTGACCTTTGGCACTGCCCACGTCGATCCCACTCTCGGAGGCCCGGTCCGCTAAGTTGGAGCGCAAATGCTGTTGTTGACCGGTGCCACCGGCCAGGTGGGCTCTGCGCTCCTGGGTCGCCTGCTCGCCGAGGGCACACCGGTGCGCTGCCTGGTACGCGACCCCCGCCGGCTGGGCACCCGGCGGGTGCGGGTCCAGATCGCGCTCGGCGACCTCGCCGACCCGCCGTCGTTTCGCAACGCGATGCGGGGAGTGGACACGGTGGTGCACCTCGCCGCCGCGATCCGCGACCAGCCGCGTGGATCGATTGAGGAGCTCGGCGGTATCGCCACATGGCGCATGGTGCAGGCTGCCGAGCGCGCGGGCGTCGAGCGCTTCCTGTTCTTCTCGGCGCTCTCCGCGTCCACCCACAACCGCGCGCGCTTCCTGCGCGCCAAGGCGCTCGCCGAGCAGGCGGTGCACGAAGCGGGGATGCGCTCGGTCGTCTTCTCCCCCTCGATCGTGTACGCCCCGGGGGATCGCTGGCTTACGCTGCTGGAGCGGCTGTCGCTGCTGCCGGCAATGCCGCTGTCGGGTGGTGGTCGCGCGCTCTACCAGCCCCTCTGGGCCGAGGACGCCGCGGACTGCGTGATCGCGGCACTGCGCGCGCCCGACACCGCTGGATCGTTCGAGCTGGCTGGGCCGCAAACTCTCAGCCACGAGCAGATCGTGCGGGAAGTGCTGCACTCCCTGCACCGCAACCGGCTGTTCGTGCACGTACCCACTCCGGTCGTCGCCCGCGGATTGCGCCTCCTGGAGGCCGCCGCGGGCACCCACGCGATCGCCACCTGGGACGAGGCGGAGTTGATGGAGGTGTCGATGGTCTCTAGTCGGGGCACCGCCGACCCCGAGCGCTTCGGCGTCACGCCGCAGCCGATGGCCGCGGTATTGAGCTCGCTATGACACCGCCAGCGCCGGCCGGCGCTCGGCCCACGGGCACACCGCTTCGAGCTGCGCGGCCAGCGCCAGCAGCGTCCCCTCCTGTGCGGGACGGCCCACCAGCTGCACCGCCAGTGGCAGCCCGTCCTCGCCGTGGAACAGCGGCAGCGAGATGCCCGGCTGGCCGCTGGCGTTGAACACTGGGGTGAACGGCGTGAACAGGCCCGAGCGGGTGAAGGTCGCCATCGGGTTGGGGGCCGCAGGATCGAGCGTCCCCAGCGCCAGCGGGCGCTCCGCAAGCGCCGGGGTGAGCAGCGCGTCGTAGGGCTGTAGGAACTCGACCAGCTGGCGGGTGAAAGCCTGCAACCTCACCGTCGCGGCGAGACCCTGCACCGCATTCATTTTCTGCACCATCGAGTAGATCGCCCAGCTCATCGGTTCCATGTCATCGGCGGTCGGCTCGCGACCGGCGACCGTCCCCGAGAACGCAATCGCGAGGCTGACGTGGGTGCAGAACACGGCCCCGAACAGCTCCCGCAAGCCGTCCGTCTGCCATGGAGGATCGACCTCTTCGACCTCATGACCGAGCTCGCGCAGCAGCTCGGCGGCATCGTCCACCGCCTGCGCCGCCAGCGGGTCCACCACCGCGTCAGGCACCGGCGGCAGGGTGGTGGCGGCGATCCGCAGCGGGGCTGGCTCTCGCGCCGCGGCGTGCGCAAACGGCTCGGGCGGTGATGGCGCCCAGGTGGCGTCGCCCACCTCATAGCCGGCGAGCAAGTCGAGGGTCGCCGCAGTGTCGGCGACGGTGCGCGTCAGCATCCCGTCGATCCCGAGCAGCGAATCGCCCAGCTCCGGCGCCGAGGAGATCCGTCCGCGCTGAGCCTTGAGCCCGACCAAACCGCAACACGCCGCGGGAATGCGAATCGAGCCGCCGCCGTCGCTGCCGTGCGCAACCGGCACCATCCCTGCGGCAACCGCCGCGGCCGAGCCGCCGGAGGAGCCGCCAGGAGTGCGCTCCAGGTCCCAGGGGTTGCGGGTCGCCCCGAACAGACGCGCCTCGCTCGTAGGGAGGATGCCGTACTCGGGCAGTGTGGTGGTGCCCACCACGATGAAGCCGGCGCGCTTCAGCCGACTCGTGACGTTGTGGTCGTAGCTCGCGACGAAGTCGCTCATCAGCGAGCACCCGTAGGTGAAGCGCAGGCCGCTCACCGCGCGGAGGTTCTTGATCGCGATCGGCACCCCGGCGAAGGGGCGTTCGTCGCCAGGCTTCACCTCCTCGGCCGCCGCCAGCGCGCGCTCGCCGTCGACCTGCACAAACGCGTTGATCGTCGGGTTGAGCTCCTCGATGCGATCGAGCGAGGTCTGCACGAGCTCGCGTGCGGAGAGCTCCCCGGCGCGCACCATGCTCGCCAGCTCGCTCGCCGAGCGGAACATCAGATCGCTGTCTGGCACCTCTGCCTCCTCGCCGTCGATGTGTCGTCATCATATGGGTCTGCAGCCACCCCGTCAGCAGCCAGCCCAGAAAGCGAGTGCCATGAGCGCGGTTCAGACAGCACCGGAGGTCCAAGCGGGCCTGGAAGGCGTAGTCGCCTTCGCGACCGAGATCGCCGAGCCCGACAAAGCAGGAGGCGCGCTGCGCTACCGCGGCGTGGACATCGAGGATTTGGTGGGCAACGTCCCCTACGAGCATGTGTGGGGCCTACTGGTCGACGGCCGCTTCAAACCAGGGCTGCCCCCCGCCGAACCGCACCCGCTGACGGTGCGCTCGGGCGACCCGCGCGTGGACGTGCAGGCGGGCTTGGCGATGCTCGCCCCGGAGTGGGGCTTCAACCAGCTGATCGACATCTCCGACGAGCAGGCCCGCGAGAACCTCGCGCGCGCCTCCGTGATGGCGCTCTCGTTCGTCGCCCAGTCCGCGCGCGGCGTCGGGCAGCCCCCGGTTCCCCAGGAGGAGATCGACCGTGCCGGCTCGATCCCCGAGCGTTTCCTGATCCGCTGGCGCGGTGAAGCCAACCCCGATCACGTGAAGGCGATCGACGCCTACTGGGTATCGGCCGCCGAGCATGGGGTCAACGCCTCCACCTTCGTCGCCCGCATCACCGCCTCCACCGGCGCCGATGTGGGGGCCGCGCTATCAGCCGCCGTGGGAGCGCTCTCCGGTCCGCTCCATGGCGGTGCGCCTTCGCGCGTGCTCAAGATGCTGGAGGAAGTCGAACGCACCGGCGACGCCGAGCGCTGGGTGAAAGATGCGCTCGACCGCGGCGATCGGCTGATGGGCTTCGGCCACCGCATCTACCGCGCCGAAGATCCTCGCGCGCGGGTTCTGCGTCGCACCTGTAAGGAACTGCGCTCCCCGCGCTTCGAGATCGCCGAGGCGCTCGAGCAGGCCGCGCTCGCAGAGCTGCACGCGCGCAAGCCCGACCGCGTGCTCGCCACCAACGTGGAGTTCTGGTCGGCTGTCGTGCTCGACCTCGCGGAAGTGCCGGCCGAACTGTTCACTCCGATGTTCACCTGCGCGCGAGTGGCGGGGTGGTCGGCGCACATCCTCGAGCAGAAGCGCGAAGGCAAGCTGATCAGGCCGACGGCGAAGTATGTGGGCGAGCCCTCACGACCGGTCGGGGCGGTCGAATAGCCAATCGGTAAAAAACGCGACAAGGGCCCGGCCTGGACGCCGGGCCCTTGTCTCTTTAAATGCGAGAGGGCGCCCGAAGCGCCCCCTCACGGCCCTGCTTTGCCTGCTGCTTACATCATCCCGCTCATGTCCGGCATGCCGCCGCCACCGCCGCCGCCACCGGATTCCTTCTCCGGAACCTCCGCCACGATCGCCTCCGTGGTGAGGATGTTCTTGGCGATCGACGCCGCGTTCTGCAGCGCCGAGCGGGTGACCATCGCCGGGTCGATCACGCCCGCGGCCACGAGATCGACGATCTCGTTGGTGGCCGCGTTGAGGCCGTGGCCTTTCTTGGCCTTGCGCACGTCGTTGACGACCACCGAGCCCTCCAGGCCCGCGTTCTCGGCGAGCTGACGCAGCGGCTCCTCGAGCGCGCGCAGCACGATGCGCCCGCCGGTTTTTTCGTCATCGTCCTCGGCGCCACCGCCGTTGGAGCTGATCGAGGCCGAGGCCTGCAGCAGCGCGACGCCGCCGCCGGGCACGATGCCCTCCTCCAGCGCCGCCCGCGTAGCCTGCAGGGCGTCCTCGACGCGGTGCTTCTTCTCCTTCATCTCCGTCTCCGTGGCCGCGCCCACCTTGACGACCGCCACGCCGCCTGAGAGCTTCGCGAGGCGTTCCTGGAGCTTCTCCCGATCGAAGTCCGAGTCGGTGTTCTCGATCTCGTTTTTGATCTGGTTGATGCGCCCCTTGATCGCAGCGGCATCACCGGCGCCGTCGACGATCGTGGTGTTGTCCTTGGCGACGACCACGCGACGTGCGCGTCCGAGCTGAGAGACCTGCGTGTTCTCGAGCTTCAGGCCCATCTCCTCGGTGATCACCTCGGCGTTCGTGAGGATCGCGATGTCCTCCAGCATCCGCTTGCGGCGATCGCCGAAGCCCGGAGCCTTCACGGCCACGCCGGTGAACGTCCCGCGCAGCTTGTTGACGACCAGCGTCGCCAGCGACTCGCCCTCGACGTCCTCGGCGATGATCAAAAGCGGCTTGCCGCTCTGGATCACGGCCTCGAGCACCGGCAGCACGTCCCTGACCGAGCCGATCTTCTGGTTGGCGATCAGGATGTAGGGGTCCTCCAGCGTCGCCTCCATGCGATCCTGGTCGGTGACCATGTAGGGGGAGATGTAGCCCTTGTCGAACTGCATCCCCTCGGTGAACTCGAGGTCCATGCCGAACGTCTGGCCCTCCTCGACGTTGACCACGCCGTCCTTGCCGACCTTCTCGATCGCATCGGCGATCACGTCGCCGATCTCCTCGTCGCCGGCCGAGATCGTCGCCACGCGAGCGATCTGCTCCTTGCCCGAGACCTCCTTGGCCTGCGATTTGATGCTCGCCACCACCTGGTCCACGGCGTGCTCGATGCCGCGCTTGAGCGCCAGCGGGTTGGCGCCCGCGGCGACGTTCTTCAGGCCCTGGCGGACGATCGCCTGGGCCAACACGGTGGCGGTCGTAGTGCCGTCGCCGGCCACATCGTTGGTGGCGGTGGCCACCTCGCGCACCAGCTGGGCGCCCTGGTTCTCGAAGACGTCCTCGACCTCGATCTCGCGGGCGATCGTCACGCCGTCGTTGGTGATCGTGGGGGCGCCGAACTTCTTGTCCAGCACTACATAGCGGCCCTTCGGGCCCAGCGTGACCTTGACCGCGTTGGCCACGGCGTCCACGCCCGCCTCCAGCGACTTGCGCGCTTCGGCGTCGTACTTGATCTCCTTGTGTGCCATCTCTTTCAGATCTCCTTGTTTGACTAAAGAGGGGCCCGGCTCGCCGGCCTGAGGGCCGGCTGCGCCACCCTCTACGCGACCTTGGCGAGGACATCGGACTCGCGCAGCACGAGCAGATCCTCCCCATCGATCTTGATCTCGGTCCCGCCGTACTTGCTGTAGAGGACTTCGTCGTCCTTCGCGACGTCGAGCGGAATGCGCTTGCCATCATCGTCGAGCCGGCCGTCGCCGACGGCGAGGACCTTGCCCTTCTGCGGCTTCTCCTTGGCTGTATCGGGGAGCACGAGACCGCTGGCGGTCTTCTCCTCCTCCTCGATCGCCCGCACGATCAGGCGATCGCCCAGGGGCTTGAGTTTCATCTTGGTGAGACCTCCACTATCTAGAGAGTTCGGATCGCGGGGCCCCCCAAACTGGCGGTTTGGCCCCTGTTTTGGCACTCGTCTTGGCTGAGTGCCAACCGCCAGCCACTATACCCGACCGCGGCGGCAAATCAAGCGCCTGCTGGCACTTTCTTGCTCAGAGTGCCAGACGGACTGCCAGCGAGTCAGTTCTGGGCGCCGCCGAAGCCCTTCATCGCCTCGGTCATGCCGCTGGGGTTCTCGAGGATCTGCGAGAAGCGCACCACGGTGACGGTGTCCTCCGGCGAGACGGGACGGCCGTAGATCTGCTCGAGGAAGTTAATCAGCTCCTCGTGACGGCGAAACTCGGGGTTGTCGTGCTTGATGTCGCGCGGGGAGAGATCCGCGAGCTTCATCACCTCGACCTGGTCGATGACCGCCTCGAAGATCCGCTCGCGGGGGGAGTACTGGTAGCCGATCGTAACCAGCACCAGTTGGTTCTTGCGGTACTTGCCGGACTTGTTCCCCAGGCGAATCGTGGCCGTCTTGCGGCCCCGCTTGAGCTCGTCGGCGAAGATCGTGGAATAGAAGTTGAGTACCTGCATGACAGAGAGCAGGCTATCTGAAACGATGATGACCCCGCCCACCCGGCTCGCAGGCCTTCGGATCGAAGGCAGAGGAGCCCGGCTCGTCGGCCCGGGCCAGCTGCGCTACCCGCTCTATGGATCCAGAGCCCGCAGCGCGCGCACGGCGATCTCGCGTTCGCCCGGATAGGTGAGCTCGGTGCACGCCTGTTCCAATGGCATCCAGCGCACCTCCTCGACCTCGTCGTCGTGATCGGCCGTATCTCCGGCGATGTAACGCAGCAGATAGAAGACGACCGACTTCGGTACGGTGCGGCCTTCGCGCCGGTACCAGTAGCGCACCTCGCCGAGCTCCTCGACCAGCTCCGCCTCCACGCCCGTCTCCTCGCGCACCTCGCGCACCGCGGCCTGCAGCGATGTCTCGCCGGGGTCGATGTGGCCCTTTGGTAGGCCCAGCACGCGCGCGCCGTCGGCGGAGCGCCGGCACGGCACGATCACGAGCAGTTGCCCGTCTTGCACCACCGCCCCGCCAGCTGAGCGCTCCTGTGGCTTGGCCGGATGCCGTTCAGAAGACATACGCGCGCAGCGCCTCAAGGTCGTGCACGACCAGCTTGCCCCTGCCCTGGGAGATGACCCCCGCCCGCTCCAGCACCGCGAGGAAGCGGCTGGCTGACTCCCGCGAGCTGCCCGCCAGCTTCGCCAGATCAGCCTGGGTGGCGAAGATCGGGACATCTTGAGCGGGCTCATCGCGGCTGAGCTCGCCCAAGGCTGGCAGAGGGCGAGGCTGCGCCTCCTGCGCCTGCACCACCAGGTCGCTCAGCGCCGAGGCCACCCGGCTCTGGACGGTCTGGAAGGAGCGGCGCGCGAGGCGCTCGTTGCTCTCCCGCAGGCGTCGGGCGAGTGCGATCAGGAGACGCATCGCGATCTGAGGGTGTTCGGCCATCAGGCGGCGCATGTCCGGACCCAACACTGCCAACACGCCCGTTGGCTCGAGCGCCTCCACCGTGGCCGAGCGGCGCTCGTCCTCGAATAGCGCCAGCTCCCCGAAGATGTCGCCCGAGCCGAACGTCGCCAGGGTGATCGTGCGCCCATCGCCGTGATCGTGCACCGCGCGGGCGCGCCCGACGTGCACGACGTAGCAGGTGTCGCTCCGATCCCCCTCACGGAACACGACCTGGCCGGCGTCGAAGCTCCGCGGCACCGCCAGCTGGGCGATGCGCCCCAGGTCCGCCTCCTCGAGCGCCGCGAACACGGGCACGCGGCCGAGCAGCTCCACGACCTCCGCTGAGCTTGGCGCCCGCATCGCCAAAGTGGATAGCACACCGCTCGCGATCGGCGTTCCACCATTCCCGGCGGCGCTATCTTCACAGGATGATCTCTTTGCGGAGGGTTGCGCCGGCATTGGCAGTCGCCGGGGCACTAGTGGCTGTGACGGGCGCACTCGCCCGTCCCTCCTTCACGCCGCTGGCGAAGTCTCCTGAACTGTGGACGACTGTCGACATCTGCAACGCAGCCCACCATCCCAACACGATCGGCATTCGCGGCTCGATGCCAACCGACGGGCATCCGCACGACGCGATGTACATGCGCTTCCTGGTGCAGTCGCTCGACGCGACCACCAAGCAGTGGGCGGACCTCGGCAAGAGCGCCGACTCCGGCTTCGTGCCGATCGGTTCGGCCGCCTCCACCCGCCAGGCTGGGCGCACCTTCGAATTCAAGCCTACCCCCAGCGCATATACGTTGCGGGGCCAGGTCGAATTCCAGTGGCGCCGCAGCGGCCATGTGGTGCACCTCGTGAGCCTCCCCACCACGGCCGGGCACAAGAGCCTCGCAGGGGCCGAACCGAAGGGGTTCAGCGCGGCGACATGCGTGCTGCCCTGAGGACCCTCACCCCGAGAAGAGGCGCGGATCGTTGGTGATGATCCCGTCGACGCCCAGCTTCGTCAGACGGGCCATCTGCGCGGCGTCATCGACCGTCCACACATACAGCTCCCCGCCCGCGGCCGTCACCGCATTCACCAGCCCCGAGGTCACCACCCGCCAATGCGCCATGATCGCGTCGAAGCGGCCAGCGCGCAGCGCTGCTCGGGCGCGACCAGGCAGCCAGGCCCGATAGCCGGCCAGCATCGCCAGCGCTGGAATCGCCATCAGCCGGTCCTCGGTGTAGTCACGGCGCGCGCGCGGCACCGACCACCCGACTCGCAGCGAGGGCTCGATCGCGCGCATCGCGTCGAGCTCCTCCGGGTAGGTGCTGCTCACCAGCGAGCGCTCGATCAGGCCGGTTTCGCGCAACTCCCGCACCACACGCTCGCCATAGCCCGGCAGCTTCACGTCCACGTCGAGCTCGATGCCCGCGTACGCGTCGCTGGCGAGGTGCTCAAGGCCCTCGCGCAGCGTGAGCGGCGGCGGCGGACCGCGGAGCGCCTCGTAGTCATGAGCGAGCAGTAGCCGCCCGCTGCCATCCGGACGCTCGCTGAGGACGTCGAACTCGATCATGTCCACTCCCGCGCGCACCGCCGCCTCAAAGCTTGCGAAAGTGTTGCCCGGCGCCAGGTGCGCAGCGCCCTTGTGCCCGACCCTTCGCGGTGTGGTAGTCGAGCCGGGGACGCCCATCTCCGCCCCAGGATAGGCGCTGGTGGGATGGAAGGTGCTCAGACCCGCTCGTCGCGGGCGAGGCTTCTGCGGGTGGCGTCGATCGTCTGGCCCGCCGCCTTCGGCCCGATATAGGGCGCAAGCACCAGGAAGGCAAGATGGTCGGTCAGTGAGGGCAGGTAACGCACGCGCTTGCGCACTGCATAGTTGCCGATGATTGCCCACATCGCGCCGGCCACCGCCTCGTGCGCGAGCAGCGGCGCACGGCGCGGTTCGGGCGCACTCTCCTGCAGCATGCGGGCGAGCTTGCCGAGCGAGGAGCCGATGCTGTCGGTCACCGCGGGACCGACCTCGAAGATATCCTCGAACGCCATTCGCGTGAGCCCTGGGTGCACGACGAAGTGCTCGATACCGGCTTTCACACCGAGGTACGCCGCCTCCTGCCAGTTGCTCGCACGCGCCCCCGATGCCGCGATCACTTCGATCGTTTCGTCGACGAATTCCTCCAGCGCCGCGAGGAAGCACTCGCGCTTGCTGGGGAAGTATTTGTGGAACGATTCCGTCGACATCCCCGCGAACTGTGCGATTTGCGGGTCGGTCAACTCGTGGTAGCCCTCGTCGAGCGTGAGGTGCACCACGGCGCCCAGCACGCGCGCGCGTTTCTCGTCGCTTTCCAGGAAGCGCGCCGGCTCGGCCGGCCGGTGCGGGGGCGGCGTGCGCGACACCCCGATCCGTGCCGCCGGCGAACGGTAGGCGCTGATCCAATCCAACAGTTCGTCGGTCAGCATCGGCAGCTCCGCCGCGCGGTCGGTGCGCAGCCGGTCGAACATCATGTAGCGCCCGCCCCCGACGATTGCCTTCGGCCCCAGCGGCGGGAGCTGAACGCCATCGGGCGCCGCTCTGAATCCGTCGGCGAGCACCCGCTCGAAAGCGACCGCCGAGCGCATCAACCGTTCGCGGCTCTTCACCCCGAGGCCAAGCCCCTCGATCAACACCAAGCGCGAGGACTTGACGTTCCTGCACGCGTCTTCCACGAACGCCTGGCAAGCTCTGTGCACGCGGTTGGCCCAACCGCGCTCCATCATCCACCCATCCATCATCCGCCGCTTGGCGCGCGCGACCGCGATGTCGTAGGTGCCAAGGAAGCAGTCCTCCTTGTTGGCGAACTGCTCGTAGAAGGCCCGCCTCGAGACGCCCGCCAGCGCGATCACGTGCGCCACCGTGGTGGTCTTGTAGCCCTGGCGGTGCACCGCCTCGATCATCGCTCCGAACAGCCGCGCCCGCTGGTGCCGGGCGACCGCATCGCGCCCCATTCCGTGGGGGCCGTGCGGCAACCGCCGGTACATCGCGCTCAGCTCCCGCTCGGTTCCAGTCATCCCCACGCTTCCGACCATACAGGATCACCCAAAGATTGCAAGTTAAAAATTCCGGGATCCATCCGACGTTTCCCACGCATCCCGGAAGGCTACTGATTGGCCGGATTGCCAATCTGTCCGAATAGATGCCTTCGACGGGTTTATAGCGCGATGGGCCGTGCCGTGCACTGATGGGCGCCGCGCGGGTTCGACGCAGCGCGGCGCGGGCGACTCACGCGCGGCGAGCTCGGCGCCGCCCGGGCGGCAAGCTCGCCGAGCTCTGCGCGGCGCGGCCCAAGCGGCTAGCGCCCGGTGAGTTCCACGCGGCGCGGCCCGACCCGGAAACCGGCCCGCTCGAGCGCCGCCTCCCAGCGCGAGCCCAGCACCGGCTCGCCATCCACCCGCTCGAGCGCGATCCTGGCCGGCAGCCGACCGGCGCGCGCGTGCTCGGCGAGCGCCGCCAGCGCCCGCTCGACGCGAGTGTCCTCCGCGCCCGGCTGAGCCAGCACCCTCAGCCCTCGGCCCCCGCGCTCCAGGTAGAGCACCGGCTGCGCATCCACCAGCACCGCGCTCGCGCCGGGCGCCCGCGGCGGAGACGGTCGGGGCGTTTCCTGCGCATGTCTCTGACCCGGCCACGGCAGGGCGGCCCCGTATGGCTGCGCCGGATCGGTCGCCGCAAGCACCAGGCAAGCGGGGTGGTCCCCATCCTCACGCTGCGCACGCAGACGCTCGACGGCACCCGCAAGCGCGAACTGGGCACCGCCCATCCCCTCAACGAAGTAACCGCGGCGGGCGACGCCCAAGGTCTCCAGGCGGCACAGCTCGGGGTAGAGCGCCGCGAAGCCTCCCGGCACACCCTCCGCGCGCACCAGCTCGCGTGTAAGGATCCCGTAGCGCTCCAGCAGCAGTTCCGCCTGTGCGCGCAGGCGCTGATTCGCGCCCCGGCCATCCCGGTCGCCCGAAGCCAGCCGATCCAGGCCACCCGCGAATAGCGGCGCCGTCAGCGACCAACGCCCGGGCGGATGGCCGACCCTCCCACCGCCGCGGGCGGCCGACCCCCGACCCGCGAATCGACCTCGACGGCGGGGCATCGCAGAGCGAGCGCCCGCCCACCCCGAAGCAGTTCCCTCGCCGCCACCTGGCAGCGGGATCAGGCGGGCAGGCGCGGCGGCGGCGGTCTTCGGCGCCGGGTGTGGCGAGCGCAGCGGGGCAAACGCGTCGTTGGTCACCTCACCGGCCCACACCAGGTCCCACAGCGCCTCCCCCAGCTCCGGTGCGGTCAGCTCCACGTCGGCTAGCAGGTCGGTGAAGAAACACGGCCCTATTATTAGACGCGCGCGTACGCGCGCGTGTCCATCGCTATCTTGCGGCAGCGGTCCACGACGCGGCGGCGGACCGAGCAGCTCCACATCCTCGCGGAAGTACAGCGCCACGCGGCCGTCAGCACGTCCGAGCGCCCCCGCGCCCACCCACACCAGCTCACCGCCGGCGCACAGCTCGTCCATCCACGTCGTCGAGTAGGCCCCCACCCGGCGCGGCAGCACCTCGAGCTCCCATGTACGGGGCGTCAACGCGAGACCCTGCAGCGGTAGGAGCGCCTCGCGCAGGCGCTCGACGCCCGCCCCCGCCGCCGCGTGGCGGTCGATCCCCTGCCACGTCGGCAAAAACGCCGCGAACGCGCGCCGCTCGGCCGGCTCGATCTCGCGGCGCAGCGCAGCCAGCGAAGCCCGCCGCAGGCGCCGCAGAACCTCGACGTCACACCACTCCCGCCAATCGTCCCCCGGCGAGGAGGAGAGCGAGGCGCCCGGCATCGCCGAGCTATCGGGCATGGGGGAGTCGCCAGACGCTGCAGAGGAGGAGAGCGAGGCGCCGGGCGCAGCCAAAGACGCCCCGTGACGCAGCGAGGCCGGATCGGGATGCAGCTCGCCACGCACGAGCGCGCCCGATCGCTCCAGCTCGCGCAGCCCCGACTCCACCACCGCAGCGCCGAGACCGTAGCGCGCCCGCGGCTGCTCGCTGGTGAACGGGCCGCGCGTCGCAGCATAGCGGCGCAGCAGTCGTCCGAGCGCATCTGGTACATCCGCCAGGAACGCGTCCGGCAGGCCGCCCGGCGGGACCGCGCCCAGCGCGTCGCGGTAGAGGCCCGCGTCGGCTGCATCGATATAGCGCTCCTCGCCGCCGATCCGCACCCGCACGGCCCGGCGCTCACGCTCGAGCGCCGCCAGCAGCGCCAGCGCGTCGATGCCCTCCAACACGCGCTCGGACGCCTCCGCGACGGTGAGGTCGCCGAGCAGGCGCAGCGTGTCGTGCAGCTCGTCGCGGTTGGCCGCCCGCAGCCGCTCGTCGCGGCGCTGCAACTGCTCCTCGAGCTGTTCGAGCGCACCGCGGTCGAGCAGCTCGCGCAACTCCTCCTGCCCCAACAGCTCGCGCAGCAGGTCCCTGTCCAGCGACAGCGCCGCCGCGCGGCGCTCCGCGTTGGGGGCGTCCCCCTCGTACATATAGGTCGCCACGTAGTCGAACAGCAGCGAGGAGGCAAACGGAGAGGCCGTGGCCGTCTCGACCTCTACCACGCTCAGCTCGCGGCGGTGCAGCCTGCCCAGCAGCTCCGTGAGCCCGGGCAGGTCGAGCACGTCGCGCAGACACTCCCGGTAGGCCTCCAGCACAATCGGGAAGTCCTCGTAGCGGCGCGCGACCTCTAGCAGCGTCTGTGCCTTCAGCCGCTGCTGCCACAGCGGCGTGCGCCTGCCGGGATAGGCTCGCGGGATCAGCAGCGCCCTGCCGGCCGCCTCGCGGAAGCGGGCCCCGAACAGCGCCGAGCCGCCGAGCTCCCCCACGATCAGGTCCTCGAGCTCGTCCGGCTCGATCATCGCCAGCTCGACCGCCTGCGCCCCGCTCAGCTCGTCACTCTCCGGCAGGTGCACCACGATCCCGTCGTCGGAGAAGATCGCGTCCGCCTCCAGCCTCAGGCGCTCGCGAATCCGCGCCGAGAGCGCCAGGCTCCACGCCGCGTGGATGCGCCCGCCGTAGGGGGAGAGCACGCACAGCCGCCAGTCGCCGATCTCATCGCGGAAGCGCTCCACCACGATCGTGCGGTCGCTGGGCAGCACGCGCGTCGCGTGCTGCTGCTCGCGCAGGTACTCCACCAGATTGCGTGCCGCGCGCGGGTCAAGGTCATACTCACGCTCGAGCACCTCCGCCGGCTGCCCTACCGCCCAGCGCGCGAACGCCCCGATCGCCTCCCCCAGCTCTTTGGGGCGGCCCACGCCCTCGCCCTTCCAGAACGGCACCGCCCCCGGCGCCCCCGGCGCGGGCGTGACGATCACACGGTCGCGGCCGATCTCCTCGATCCGCCACGCCGAGGCCCCGAGCAGGAAGACCTGTCCCGGCCGCGCCTCGTACACCATCTCCTCGTCGAGCTCGCCCACTCGCCGCCCGTCGGGCAGCGTTACCAGGTAGAGCCCCCGGTCGGGGATCGTGCCCGCGTTGGCCACCGCCAGCGCGCGTGCGCCCTTACGCGGGCGGATCGTGCCCGCGAGGCGATCCCACACGATTCGCGGGCGTAGCTCCCCGAACTCCGAGGAGGGATAGCGCCCGTCAAGCATGTCCAGCACACCCTCCAGCTGCCGGCGCGGCAGCTCCCCGTAGGAGTAGGTGCGCCGCACGCGCTCGTACAGCTCCTCCACCGCGAGCTCCTCCTCGGAGGCCGCCATCGCGACGATCTGCTGCGCCAGCACGTCTAGCGGGTTGCGCGGCACCACCGTCGGCTCGATCGCCCCTTCGCGCATCCGCCTCACCAGCACCGCGCACTCCAACAGGTCGGCGCGGAACTTTGGGAAGATCCGCCCCCGCGAGACCTCGCCCACGCCGTGGCCCGCCCGCCCGATCCGCTGCAGGCCGGCCGCCACCGACTTCGGCGACTCGACCTGCAGCACCAGGTCAACAGCACCCATGTCGATCCCCAGCTCGAGAGCTCGAGGTGGCCACGATGCAGGGGATCTCGCCCGCCTTCAGAAGCTCCTCCACCACCAGCCGCTCCTCCCGCGCGAGCGAGCCGTGGTGGGCGCGGGCGATCTCGCGCGGTGCCGACTCCTGCTCGCCGTCCGCCTCCTCCGCGGCCGACAGCTCATTCAGTCGCAGCGCCAGTCGCTCCGCCGAGCGGCGGTTGTTGACGAACACGATCGTCGAGTTGTGTTCGCGGATCAGGCGCAGCAGCTCCGGGTAGATCGCCGGCCAGATCGAGCCGTGCAATTGCGGCGCTGGAGCTGCCTCCTGCTCGGGAGAGAGCGGCGAAGGCGAGTGGTCTTGCAGATCTTTTTCAGACCCAAACCCTTCATTTTGTGAAGTGGTAGGGGCGTATTTCGATGACATCACCTGTCCGCCATCACCCGGTGCCAGTCCACTCGCGGCTCCCGTGAGGTCGGTCATCGACTCGACCGGCATGTGCACCTTCACGTCCAGCGGCTTGGGGGCACTGGCGTCGACGATCTCGCACTTGCGCTGCGGCCCCACCAGGAAGCGCGCCACCTCCCGCAGCGGGGTCTGTGTCGCCGACAGCCCGATCCGCTGGGGCTCGCGGCAGCCCGCCTCGCGGACGAGCGCATCCAGGCGCTCCAGCGTCAGCGCCAGGTGCGCGCCTCGCTTGGTCGCCGCCACCGCGTGAATCTCGTCCACGATCACCCACTCGGTGCCCACGAGCGTCTTCCGCGCGCGCGAGGTCAGCATCAGGTACAGCGACTCCGGGGTCGTGATCAGGATGTCCGGCGGCTCTTTCAGCATCCGCTGGCGCTCGCGCTGGGGGGTGTCGCCGGTGCGGATCCCCACCTTGATGTCCGCTCCGGCTTGGTGGGGTGGGTGGGGCCCGGAGGTCGGTCCGGAGATGCCCTTCAGGGGCGCCCTCAAATTGCGCTCGATGTCATAGGAGAGCGCCTTCAGTGGGGACACATACACCAAGCGGGTGCCGCGCTCCGAGGAGGGTTCTGACGCCAGCCGGTCGAGGCCCCACAGGAACGCGGCCAGCGTCTTGCCCGAGCCCGTCGGCGCCGACACCAGCACGTGTTCGCCGCTCGCGATCGCCGGCCACGCCTGCGCCTGCGCCTGGGTCGCCTGCGCGAAGGCTGCTTCGAACCACGCGCGCACCCGGGGGCTGAAGGGGAGGGGGGAGGGAGGGGGGGCTGAGAGAGACACTACCTGGCGAGGCTAGCTCACCGCACCGCACTCCCACCGCGCCGCACGCGTGCCCTTCGCTGGTTGCATGAAAGGTGGGCCCGGCCCACCGGCCCGACGGCCGGCTGCGCCACCCTCAACCGACAGAAGATGAGCCCGAATCGTGGGGTATTTCCAGTAACCTCGAATCATGGCCACCTCCAAGCTCGACCTCGATCAGGGGCTTGTCGAGTCCTGCCGCCAGGCCGCCGTGCGGATCGCCGCCGACGTCGCCGAGCAGACCGCCGGCATGACCACGCTCTCGGTCGAGCGCACCGTCGCGCGGCTATTTGGCATCGACGGCGCCAACGAGTTAGGCGCTCCCCTGCCGAATGTGCTGGTCGACCATGTGCGCGCCCACGGCGGACTCGGTAAGGGCGTTGCCCACTGGATCGCCAACGCGATGCTCAACTCCGAGGGGGCCGGAACCCCGCCCGCCCGAAACCTGCCCGCCTGGGAGGGCGCCCAGCAAATCGCCGAGGCAGTCGAGGGGGACGCGCTCGATCTCTGCGCGCTGCCGCTCGCGCCCGAGGGGGCGATTCGGGAGCGCGCGCGCGCGGAGCTCACACGCGGTCTCGGCGAGATCGGCGCACGCATGGACGAGCGCCGCGCCCTGCGCGAGCGTCTCGGCGAGAGCCCCCCACCGCTGCGCTACGTGCTCACCGCCACCGGCAACGTGTATGAGGACGTCGTCCATGGCCTCGCCGTCGCCGAGGCGGGCGGGGACGTGGTCGCCGTGATCCGCTCCACCGCCCAGAGCCTGCTCGACTATGTCCCCTACGGCCCCACCACCGAGGGCTATGGCGGCACCTTCGCCACGCAGGCCAACTTCGCGATCATGCGCGCCGCGCTCGACGAGTGGTCGGAGCAACACGGGCGCTATGTGCGCCTCTCCAGCTTCTGCTCCGGCCTGTGCATGCCCGAGATCGCTGCGATGGGCGCGATCGAGGGGCTCGACAACATGGTCAACGACGCCCTCTACGGGATCCTCTACCGCGACATCAACCCGATCCGCGGGCTGCTCGACCAGCGCGTCTCGCGCACCGTCAACGGCTACTTCGGGGTCGTCATCAACACCGGCGAGGACAACTACCTGCGCACCGCCGACGCTTTGGAGGCCGCGCCCTCCGTCACTGCCTCGCAGTTCATCAACCACCAGCTCGCCCGCGCCTCGGGCGTGCCCGACGAGCAGATCGCACTCGGCGACGCGTTCGAGATCGACACGCCAGTCACCAACGGCCTCTTGTACGAGTGGGCCCAGGCACAACTCACCCGCGAGCTGTTCCCCGACTGCCCCGTCAAGTACATGCCACCGACCCGGCACATGGACGGCAACCTGTTCCGCACTCACGCCTGCGACACGCTCTTCAACCTCGTCACCGTCGCCACCGATCAGGGCATCCAGACGATCGGCGTCCCCACCGAGGGCATCTTCACTCCGCACATCCACGACCGCGTGCTCGGCCTGCAGAACGTCAACTACGTCTTCAACGCCGCCCGCGACCTCGGCGAGGAGATCGAGTTCAAGCGCGGCGGCATCATCCAGACACGTGCCCAGCAGGTGCTGCGCGACGCGCATCTGATGCTCGAGCGGATCGCCGAGATCGGGCTGTTCAAGGCGATCGAGGGCGGTGTGTTCGGCGACGTCAGCCGCCACCTCGAAGAGGGCCGGGGGATGGAGGGCATCGTCGCCACCGAGGAGGGGTACTTCAACCCCGTCACCGAATTGATGCGGGGAGCGCTAAGCGTTGCCTGACCAGGCCGACCTGGAGCACGTCAAGCCCTACGCCGACCACCACGGCGACGGGATCGTGCAGCTCAGCTTTACTCTGCCTGTCCCCGATGGCCTCGCTGCGCGCAAGGCCGCGATGGAGCTGGCCGGCAAGATGGGCTTTCAGCACCCTGAGGTCGTCCACCACCAGCGCCTCACCGACGGCCACACCTACTTCGTGATGTACGGGCACACCGTGCACGCCGTCGACTACGCGACCCTCACCGAAGAGGGGATCGACATCGTCCAGTACATGACCGAGGAGGAGGTCGAAGCGTACGCCCAGGAGCATGTCCGCCGGCCGATCGTCGTCGTCGGCGCCTCCACCGGCACCGACACCCACAGCGTCGGGATCGACGCGATGCTCAACCTCAAGGGCTTCCACGGTCACAAGGGTCTGGAGGGCTATCGCGCCTTCGAGGCGCACAACCTCGGCAGCCAGGTACCCAACGGGGCGCTCGTCGCCAAGGCGATCGAGCTCGAGGCAGACGCGATCCTCGTCTCCCAGACCGTCACCCAGCAGAACCTGCACATCCACAACTTGACGGAGCTCGTTGAGATCGTCGAGGCCGAGGGCCGCCGGCGCGAGACGATCCTCGCCTGCGGGGGGCCGCGTGTCTCCAATGAGCTCGCCAAGGAGCTCGGCTACGACGCCGGCTTCTCCAAAGGCACCTACCCCCACCATCTCGCCACGTTTCTCGTGCGCGAGCTGGCCGCGCGCCTCGGGCAGGGCGAACCCGAGGAGGACGCGCGCGTCGTGCCGCCCGCCGGGCGCGCAGCCTTCGCGGACCACACATCCCGCGAGGGAACTCTTGGCAGGTTAGGCTGAGAGCCCATGCAACAGCTAGCTGAGCTCACCGCGCCCGCGCGCCGTCTCGCCCTTGTCGGCCTGGCGAAGAACACTGGCAAGACGGAAACGCTCGCCGCGCTGCTGCGCGAGCTGCAGGCGCGCGGCCGCCGCGTCGGCGTCACCTCCGTCGGGCGTGACGGCGAGGAGCGCGACGTGATCGACATCCGCATCGAGAAGCCCCGCGTGGAACTGTGGGCCGGCAGCCTCGTCGCCACCACCGACGCGCTGCTGCGCGCCGGTGCGATCCCCCACGAGATCGTCAGCGAGACCGGGGTGCGCACCCCGCTTGGGCGCGTGCTGATTGCGCGCCTGCTGACGCGCGGCACAATCGAGGTGGCGGGCCCCAGCGCCGCCGCCGACGTGCGCGAGGTGTGCGACACGATGCTCGTCCACGGCGCCGAGCAGGTGCTGATCGACGGTGCCATCGACCGCCGCGCCGCGTCCTCTCCGGCGGTGTCAGACGGCCTTGTGATGTCCACCGGCGCGGCCCTGCACGAGGAGATCGAGCAGGTCGTGGCGCGCACCCGCGAGGCCGTCGAGCTTGTGCGCCTGCCCGAATTGGACGAGCCGCATGTACGCGAGATCGCCGCGTCCAACGCCGCCAGCATGCTCGTCGGCGAGCCGGGAGAGGAGCCGCTCACGCTGCACCCCCGCTTCGTACTCACCAGCACCGCCACCGACATCGGCCAGCTGTTGCGCGCACGCCCCACCGCCAGCCACCTGCTGGTGCGCGGCGCGCTGTGCGAGCCGTTTCTCGCGGAGCTGTTGAGCGCGGCCGCGGGACGCGAGCTCGAGCTCGTCACCGCCGACGCGACCAAGGTGTTCCTCACCGATCACGGCGTGGAGTGGTACCGCCGCCAGGGCATCTCGATCGCGGTGCTCGCCTCGATCGACCTGCGCGCGATCACCGTCAACCCCGTCGCGCCGCAGTCGCACCGCTTCGACTCACCACGCCTGCGTGCCCTGCTGGAGGAGGCGATCCCCGGCCTGCCGGTGCTCGACGTGCGCGACCCCACCCACCACCTGGTGCCGGCAGCATGAGCACGCCGGAGGAGCTCGAGGAGCCGGTTGAGAAGGCTGGAGCGGGCATCGGCGCCGCTGCGTCCGAGCCAGCGGGAAGCAGTAGCGATAGTGGGCCGGCGGGGAACGGTGGCAGCGAGCCCGCAGGCGCCGATGAGCGTCGCGCGAAGATGGAGCGCCTGCGCGGCGAGGGCGTGGAGCCCTACCCGCACATCATCTCCGCGACGCGTCAGTCGCGCACCTGGATCGCCGACATCCAGGCGGCCCACGACCCCGCCACGCTCGCCGCCGGGGTGCACGAGGGCCTTGCCTACCGCGTCGCAGGCCGTCTGATCGCCCGCCGCGGCCACGCCAAATACACGTTTTTTGACCTGCGCGACCAGTCCGGCTCGATGCAGGTGGTCGCCCGCCGCGAGGCGATGGGCGAGGAGGCCTACGAGCGCATGGTGGGGCTCGACATCGGCGACATCGTGACCGTCGAGGGCGCCGTCTACATCACCCAGCGCGGGCAGCTCGCGCTCGCGGTCAGCGCCTGCACGCTGCTCGCCAAGGCACTGCGCCCGCCGCCCGACCGCTATCACGGAATGGAGGATCAGGGCACGCGCTACCGCTACCGCGAACTGGACCTGCTCGCCAACGAACAGACGCGCACGATGTTCTTCAGGCGCACGAAGATGATCGAGGCAATCCACGACTTCCTGCGTGAGCACGGCTTCACCCAAGTCGAGACGCCGATGCTGCAGACGCTGGCCGGCGGCGCCGCGTCGCGGCCGTTCGTGACGCACCACAACGCGCTGGACGTCGACGTCTACCTGCGGATCTCGGTGGAGCTTTACCTCAACCGCTGCATCGTCGGAGGCCTGGAGAACATCTACGACCTCGGCCGCGCCTTCCGCAACGAGGGAATCTCCCCCCGGCACAGCCCCGAGTTCACGATCCTCGAGTGGATGATGAGCTACGCCGACTACTGGGACGTCGCTAAGTTCACCGAAGACATGGCAGAGAGCGTCGCGCTGCGCACGCTGGGGACGACCAAGGTCGAGCAGTACGACGGGCGCGTGGTCGATCTCGCCACGCCGTGGCGACGGATCACGCTGCGCGAGGCGATCGCCGACGCCATCGGGATCGACTACCTGGAGGCCTCGCGCGAGCAGCTGATCGAGGCGGCGGGCGACGCGGTGGCGGGGGATCCTGATCTCACGTGGGCGAAGCTGGTGGACGCGATCTACGTCAAGCACGTCGAACCGACGCTGCACCAACCCACGCACGTGTTCGACTTCCCCGTCGATTTGTTTCCGATTTGCAAGCGCCACTCCGAGGATCCGCGACTCTCCGAGCACTTCGACTCGGTGATTCGGGGGATGGAGATCCTCAGCGGCGACACCGAGCTCAACGATCCGGTCGATCAGCTCAACCGCTTCGTGATCCAGCGCCAGCAGGCCTCTGGCGGGGGGGACGACGACGGCGACCAGCCGCAGCCCAACGACGAGGAGTACGTGCGCGCGCTGGAATACGGGATGGCGCCCACCGCCGGCGGCGGGCTCGGCGTCGATCGGCTGTTGATGGTGCTGACCGGCGTTGAGTCAGTGCGCGAGGTTGTGCCGTTCCCCACGCTGCGGTCGCGGGGGTAGGGCTCCACTTCAGCCGCCAAGTGGGTTCGCGCCTCTCGGAGCCTCCCGCGGCGGATACATAGGGCCCGCCGCGTTGCGCGGCGGGCCCCAATCCCTACTACTTCAACTGCCTACTACAGAACCGCTCGACTGCTATTCGCTTGCTTTGACTGCGGCTGCAACCGCCTCTTCGAGGTTGCCGTTGAGGATCGCGGTGTTGTTACCCGCCGCGGCCGGCAGGCCCAGCTCTTTGTTGACGGCTTCGTCGACGATGCCTTCGACCAATTTGCTGCCGCAACCGCGTGCTCCGGGCGCCGCCCACGCGTTATCCACGAGCGAGCCTCCCGAGAGGCGCACCAGGTTACCTTCTTCGAGGATTTCCAGCGCGCCCGCGCTGCCTTTGATCGGTTTGTTCGGCGCCGGCGGTTTCGTTGTTCCGGTCGTGAGGTTCAGGATGACCGGGCTTGCGTTTGAGCCGACGTAGCATTCGTTGCCGAGGAACACGTTGCCGAGCTTGACCTTGATCGGCAGCTGCAACGCCACGCCTTCTTCGAAGATCAGGTTCGTGGTGTTCAGCTTGATCGCGCTCGCGGGGGCCGCGAGTTCGGTCGTCGCGGTCACGCCGGTGATGCCTTCGTTGATGACTTTTTCGAATTTTTCTTTCTGTTCTTTATTGAGGAATTCCGGTGCGACGATGTTGAACAGGCCGCCGGGCACGAACAGCGCGGTTTTCGAAAGCGTTTCAGCGCCTTCGGCCGCGATGAATTCGAGTTCGCCCGTTGTTTCGTTTTCGTGCAGACCACCCTGCAGGGTGATCGTTTTGTTGATCGGCACAGACCTTTTGCCGACGTCGAATTCGCCGCTGGTCGTGTTGGCAACCGTGCAGAGTTCGGTCGCTTTGTTGCTCAGCGGACAGAACTTAAACGGGGCGAAGTTCCCCGTCGGGTGGTGTTCGGCCATGGCCGGCGAGGCCATCGCCAGGGGGGCCATCACGGCCATTGCCGCGATCAGGATACGCCTAGTCATATACATCAACCTTCCTTGCTTGGTCCATAGAGTCCAAGGGCATGCTGCTTCTCGAACCTATCCGACCCGGAGTAGCGTTGCAAGGAATGTTTCCGACATTACGGAGCGTCCTGGCTGCTGCTGCCAAGTCTCGCCTGCCCGAGCGGTCCCGGCCCGCCGGAGCGCGCTAGCCAGCCCTCGTGCGCGAACAGCCGCGAGGCGCCGAACAGCCGTGGGGCCCGCCGTGCTACGCGACGGGCCCCGGTCGGCTCTACTGCAGATTTTGCCTTTGCTCTCGACTGCTATTCGCTGGCTTTCACGGCTGACGCAACTGCCTCTTCAAGGTTGCCCTTGAGGATCGCGGTGTTGTGCCCCGCTTTGGACGGCGTGCCGAGGATTTCGTTGACCAGCGGATCGACGGCCCACGAGAAGAGGAAGCCGCCGCAGCCGTTGGCCCCTTCTTCATCCGCGAAGGAGTTGTCCACGAGCGCGCCTCCGGTGAGGCGTACCAGGTTGCCTTCTTCGAGGATTTCCAGGCTGCCGGCGCTGCCTTTGATCGGTTTGTTCGGCGAGGGCGGGCTCGTCGTCCCGGTCGTCAAGTTCAGGACGATCGGGTGCGAGGAGGAGCCGACGTAGCATTCGCCACCGAGGAACGTGTTGTTGAGCTTGACCTTGACCGGCAGCTGCAGCGCCACGCCTTCTTCGAAGATCAGGTTGGTGGTGTTCAGCTTGATCGCGCTCGCCGGCTTCGCCAGTTCGGTGATCTCGGTGACGCCCGTCAGGCCTTTGTTGATGACGTATTCGTTGAAGAGTTCCTGCAGGATCAGGGGCCACCACGTCGGGGCTTTGATCCCGAGCAGGCCTCCGGGGACGGTCTCTTCAGTTTTCGACAGCGTTTCCGCGCCTTCGGCCGCGATGAATTCGAGTTCGCCCGTTTTTTCGTTTTCGTGCAGACCACCCTGCAGGGTGATCGTTTTCGTTATCGGCACCGTCTTCGTGCCCACCGTGAATTCGCCGGCGTTGGTGTTCGCCACCGTGCAGAGTTCCGTCAGTTTGTTGCTCAACGGACAGTACTTAAACGGCGCGTAGTTCCCTTTCGGGTGGTGTTCGGCCATGGCCGGGGACGCCATCGCCAGCGGGGCGATCACTGCGACCCCCGCGATCAACATGTGCGCTTGCGGATGCCCGCAAAGCGCCCTGCATGATTCCTGATCATGTAGTTGCTACCTTCCTTTCTCGTCCAAGGGCAATTGCCCTCCCGAACCTAGCGGGCCGGTTGGCCGCCCGCAACGGGTATTTCCGACATTACGGAGTATTTTGGCTGTTGGTGGCAAGCCTCGGCTGGGTGGCGGCGTCGAGTTCTCGCCCGCTTGCCGCTGGGACGTCGGGGCGGCCTCCCTGCCGCCCCGCGCCCGCCTCACGCAAAGGCGCGGCCCGCCGGGAGAGGGAGGGCGGACCGCGCCGTTGTGAGCCCAAAGCCATCGCCGGGCGGCCGGGACGGATCGCTCACGCCGGCCACGATCATCGCCTCGTGTAGACCCCGCCGGCGAGTCCCACGACTTTGGCGGACCGTTCGGCTTCCTTGAAGAGCGCTTCCGGGTCGAAGCCTGGCTTGGCTGCGAGCGGATGCGGAAGCGCAACTAGCCTCAGGATATAGTGTTCTTCGACCGACCCGCGCGGTGGGCAAATCGAGTAGCCAAGCTGCCCAAAGCCGTTGCGCCCAACCACGGCACCTGCTGGGAGCCGGGCCGCCTCGACCCCATGCGAGCTGGGGTTGAGGCCTGCCACCGCCCAATCGAAGAATGGATGCTTGACTGGGGAATTAAGCTTGACCAGAAACATCGCCAACTCGGCTGTGCCCGACGGCACTCTGCTCCACCGCACGGGGAACGATATGTTGGCCCCGTCGCACGTGTAGCGCTTGGGGAAGAAGCCTTCCTTGAGCAGGCCGGGGATCGTCACTTCGATCGTCACGGCAGGCGGCCTGTTGGTTGGGCCGTTCGCCGCGGTCGTAGTAGTCGACACCATCGGTTGCCGATTTGCTCCTGGGGTGGCAGTTGTCGCGTGCGTAAAGGAGCCTCCACATCCCGCCAAGACCGTTCCCACCGCCACTATCGCCGCCACTCCCCTCACGGCTTGCATCCGCGCCCAGCCCGCCAAGATCTCGCCTTTCACCCATCTACTCGACGACTTCATTCATAGCGAGCCTATACCGTCGGCGACTGCGTCGGGGCACGCGTTTCCGACTTCGGACGGTCACCGCCAGCTACCCCTTTTCGGCCCGGCAGCCTTCTAGGCCCTATTCTTCGCGCGATGCTTCTTCCCAACTTTCCTCTTTTTCTTCGATGTCTTCTTTTTCTTCGCAGGCCGCTTGACGACCTTGCCCGGTTCGGTCGGAAACGCAATAGCCGGCGTACCGATCAAGATCGCGGTCGGCGGCTGGACGATCGGTGAGGGGACGCCGAGCGTCGTGAACGTCGCGTCGAGACCCGAGGTCGAGCCGTCCTCGTCGCTCGCCACTATCCGATAATGGTAGGTCGTCCCCGGCGTGAGATTGTGCAGTTCCAGCACGATCGTTTCCTCCCCCTCCACAGCCTGGCCATAGATCCGCGCGCCGCCGTAGCCGGTGTCGGTGCCGAGTTGGAGTTCCCAGCTGGTCGGCTCTCCCTCCGGGTTGACGGTGTCCGAGATTGTCGCACTCGTCAGGGTGACAGAGCTGGCTTCACCAGCTCCCACCGTTGGTAGGATTGCGGCACCTGTGGTAAAGGTCTGATCGGTGGTGGTGGAGGTGCCGACGAGGATACCTTCGTCTTCGTTGCTTGCGACCATCCTGAAGTGGTAGGTCGTTTCGGGTCGAAGCCCGCTCACCCGCGCCGGGCCCACCACCTCTTCTCCAAACCCTTCACCTGCACTCGTGTCCGGGGTTTCCATGCCGTACGATTGGCTTGTACCGTACTCAAAACGGTACTCTGTTTTGCTGTTCTCAGGGTTTACGGTCCCTGAGAGCATGGCCGACTGCCGGGTCACGCCCGAGACGGTCGCGTTCACAGCCGGCGGCTCTGTCAGCGTTGTGAATTCGGCGTCCTGACCGTTTCCCGTCTCACCCTGAATATTTTCGCCCGTGAGCCTGTAGTGGTAGATCATGTGAGGCTCGAGTCCCTCAAGCCTCTCGCTGACCGGCACCAACGTCATGCCAGCGCCATCGTCGCTCGATTCGCTGCTCGATCCGTACGACTTTGTGAACCCGTAGTCGAATAGCGAGCGGGCTTCGATCCCCTCCGGATTCGCTTCGCCCGTGACCACTGCCGAATTCGAAGTGATCTCGACGGCCAACCCCGTTATAAGCTCAAACGCCACCGGTGTCATGAACCTTGCCTTGGCGGATCTTCCTGCTTCGCCCCCAACCTTGTTCGTCGCCGACCCGCGATAGATATATTCGGTCTCCGGTTCGAGGCTGACTCGTTCTTTGACTTTCCCCGCACTCGTAAGAGTCCCGCCGGAAGTCCTTGTCCACCCCGAGGAACCCGCCTTCCTGTATTCGAGGCGCCATTCGATTTCTTCCGCCTTGGGTTCAATCGAACATTCGAGCGTCGCGGCATCGGCCACGATTTCTGTGGCCGGTTCGCATTCCACGATCGGCGGTTGGCTCGGTTCCTGTGCGTATATATGCACGTCATCGTTAAGGGCGTCGGTCACGTACACCTTGCCGTCGCCGTACGTACTGTAGGCAACACCGTACGATTCACCGATTTGGCCGATTTCGTTGGCGCCAAACCGTTCGATCGGTTCTTCCCCTGCTTCGGCGTCCGCTTCATACACGTTGATGTGCGCTTCCTCTGATGAGTCGTCCACGATGACATCCCCCGTCGTCGGCGCCACCGCCACTGCCGTGGACCCTTCGCTGTCGAGCACTTCTTCGCTCTCGATCGCGTGCGTCTCCGGATCTACCGTGAGCTTGATAGTGCTGTTGGAAACGCCATCGACGGCATAGATAATGCTGCCAGATGGGTTGACCGCGACACTCTTCGCAATCGGTACCGTGAAGGTGGCGATGCTAGCACCCTCGGAGTCGAACTCATCGATCGAACCTAGTTCTGTCCCCTCGCCGACGTACTGAGCCACGTACACGTTTCCCTCGGCATCGACGGATACGCTCCCTGGAAATCCGAATGGTTCGTCGGAACTCCCGCCTTCTTTTACGCAGCCTCCGCCAATCCCCACAAGCTGGCAGACGTATTCGTAGCCCTTACTGGGAGAAGCTCCCCTGGGTGCGAACTTGTCGACGACTTTGTTCTTCTTGTCGACGACATAGACGTCACCGCTTGAGCTACCGCCCGAGTTGTCGATCGCCACGCCGGTCACTCGACTCGACAAGCCCGGCGGTACTTCGCTGATACCGATGATGACCGGTTCGTCTGCTTCATTAGTGACTGCCTGGCCGTCAGGCTCGAACACCTGCACGCGTTCATTGCCTTCGTCCGCGACGAACAAGTCGCCGCTCGCCTGTTCCACCGCGGCATTGAGCGGTCCCTTGAATTCGCCCGCACCCTCGCCTTCCTTGCCAAACGCCGCTTCGAAGACGAACCTACCGCCGGCGTATGCTGATGGACTCGCTGCTAGAACGCCACCCAGCAGCGCCGCGCACACAACCATCAGCGTTGGAGTCGATCGGCGTACGAAGCCCGTCATCGCTTGCCCTTTTCGCCGCCACGGATGCTGGCAGACCGACTCGCTGCTTTCTTGGCCTTCTTCTGCTTACCCTTCGGGCAGCCGCTAACGGCAATCGCGGTACGCTGATGTATTTCTGCACCATTTTGCGCTACGAACGTCGTCGGCATCGTGAGGCCACCCTCGCAGAGGTTCCCGTTGGCGGTAAGCGCGGAGTCTGGACCCGCCGGCAGGTAGAGCTCGAAGCTCGACACCGGCACGTCGGGGACACTCTTGAACGTCGAACTCGTGATGTTGGCTTTCGAGATGAAGGTCGAGCCGACCAAGTCGTCTCGCACCCCATCGCCCTGGAGGACCACCACGAGGTCGGGGAACGCTTCCCCTCCGTGCGAGACGAAGTATACCGGCCCGCCCAGCCCTACCGGCAGGACCGGCGTGGTCGCCCGAGCGATGCCCACCACAGACGCCGCCGGGCATGACGCAGGGTTCGCTTCAAACACGGCCGCCACGCACGCCTTCTGCAGCGTCTTCAAGCGTGCTGGGAGTTGCTTGGGCAGTTCGACCTTGACCCGGGCTATGTTCGCCTGCACGCCTGCCGGATACGTGATCTTTGCGTCAAGGCTTGTCCCGCCTGCATATGACGTACGCCCTGAGACGGTCACCTTGAATTTCGGGGCGAAGCCGAGGGTGGCGCAGTTAGCAACCTGGAAGCGCGAGGAGAGCAGGACGCTCGCCCCGAGGACACCCGTCGCGGTAGCGTCTATCGACATCGGGGCACAGTTGGTCGGGTTGAAGATGAAGTGTTCTCGATCAATGCTGACGGCGACCGTCCTAATCTGCAGCGGGATGCCGTCGAGGATCCGCGGCAGCGGCATCGAGGTCACCGTCACGGCGGCGGTGTGCGGATCGATGTTGATCGCCGCCCGCTCGATCACCGTCCCCAGGTCGAACGGACCCGCGACGGCTGGAACGACGATCGAGAGCCCGAACGGCGCACCGTCGTACGGGCCAGTGAGGAACACCCTTCCGGTGACATAGAGCGGGTCCGCTCCGGCGCCCACGCCCGCCGTAACATGGCCGATCAGGCTCGCCTGCGCGCAGGTACCGAGTTCGGCCTGCGGTTCCGCGCACAATGGGACGTCGGCAAGCCTCGCGGACAGTCCGGGTGGGGTCCGCACCTGGATGCGGTCCAGCTCCTGTTCCGGTTCGGCCTGTTCCGTGCGCGATAGTCTTACCGTCAGGGCACTGAACGCCCCCCCCTGGTTGTCTTCGGTGCCCGCCACGAACGACGGATTGAGCTGCCCGCCGTTGCACCGTTCGTTGATCTCGAAACTGCTGTTCGGCGCAGCAGGCGGGCCGGATTCCGGCGCCGAATATGGCGTCATCGAGCTCGTTACGGTGTACGTGCCGCAGGTCGGTGGCGTCACAAGCGCCGCCCGCGGGCCCCCGAAGAACGCAAGCTTGAGATGACTGAACGGGATCTCCGGCAGCAGGAGATGGCCGCTAACAGCGGGGTTCGCCCCTTCAACGGCCGGGTTTTCCCCGAATCGCACGGTGAGCTGCCCGGTGACCGGGTCGAGGCTTACCTCCCCAGGGATCTTGACTACCACCCCCCTGCCTTCCAGCACCAGATAGAGCGCGGCCAGCGACCCGAACGGGTTGCTAACTTCTTGTGGAAAGAGATTGACGCCCTGCTGCGCCAGGTAGACGGACCCTTCGAGTGGCTGTTCGAGCAGCGGCGTTTCGACCTTTGCAGTGGCGATCTTCGCCGACGGCGGGCAGGACGGCTTCTCCCCATTTGTCAATTCGATCTCCTGCGGCGTGCACGCCCCGAGCCCGCCGTCGGCCACCCCAGGTGAGACCGCCATACCTGCGGGCAGCGTTACGGTGGTATCCCTAGCGTCGGCCTCCACAAGACGTTCCGGGCCTTCTTCCTGCGGCACGCTCAATTCGACGTTCAACCCCGTCGGTGAGTTGGCAGCGCGGGTGGTCGTCTGTACTTCGAGCCGTGGAGTGAAGTGGAGCTTTCCGCAGCCGGTCACGATCGCCGGGATCTTTTCCCGTTCGTTGGTGGCGACCGTCGGGGATAGGAATTCTCCAGGCTCCTGCCATGAGTTCGCCGTTATCGTCGCAGTCAGTGGTGCCCCGCACGAGGTCGGCAGCGTTAGGAAGGGGCGGCTGGCAGCTGGCGGCTCGCCAAAGAGCGTGATTGTGTTGGCCCAGAACTCCACGCCCTGCTCGACATCGGGGACTTCGGCCGCAAAGCCATAGTTTTCGCCCGTACGCACCTTACCGATGATGTGCACGATGGCCTCACCACCAACGACAGCGAAGCCGAGCTCGGCTGGCTCGTCCGTCGGGGTTTCCATGTTGTAGACTGGGCTGCTGTCTTCGAGCCCGAGCGCGCCGAGCCTGTAGAAATCTTCCCCGACGACGCTCGACGACGGGCACGTGGCGGTGACCTCCAGTTCGTCCTCCTTGCACTTGGTCGCGGTCGCAGTCGGGTTCGCAGTCATGCCGAACGGAAGATCGACGTCCACGTCCTGCGGGTCGCCATCAGGCACAGCGGTAATCCCTGCTTCTTTCTGCGCCAAGTCGGGTACCTTGTGGTTGAAGACGATAGTCGTCGTCCACGAGTACGGATGCGATCCGGCCTGGACCGCAAGCTCGCCCGGCTGGCTAGCGAGAAGCTGGGTTTCGAAAGTTTCGATCCCGAACACTTCGGTCTCCGCGTCTGCTCTCGCGGTGGCCGCACATACCAAGACCAGCGCCGCCGCCAGAAGCACCCCCAACGTTCGATGGCGCGCTCGTCGCGCCCTCATGGTCATGCCGTCCTCCGCTTGGAGCGGGCACTCGATCTCCTAGAGCTCCTGCCCTTTTTGGCCCTCTTGCTCTTCTTCCGCCTGCCCTTCTTCGACTTGGAGGCTGCCTTCTTAACCTTCGGCTTAGCGGGCGACACGGACGACAGATTGCCGGAGCCCGAGAAGACTGCGCTGGCTGGGGTGGTAAACGCGGGCGCAGGCGCGGGGGGCCCGGCGCACGCCTCTTCGCTCGCGCAGGGTTCCTCCGGCAGCGAGTTCTGCGCAGTGATCCCGCCTTCCACACGAGCGTCGTAGAGGTCGTCGTTGTAGTCCAAGTCCTGGGCGACAAGCGACTGGCGGGTGAAGAAAAAGACGTCTTCTCCTTCCACGCTTGCATCACCGAAGTACGATTCGCTCGTGCTCTGCCCCGTCGAGATCAGAGATATACAGCCGCCACTCCCAACGGGGCAGCTGCCGGCACCTTCCTGCTCCCACTCATACACGTTCATCTGTCCGTTGACGTCGGCGGGCACTAGCGCTTCTTCGGTCTGGAAGAATACGCGCTGCCCATTCGCAGAAAGGTTCCGCGTCAGGAACGTCATTCGAATGAGAGGCGCGTCCTGCAAATTGTTGTGTGTGAGATAGGCATCACTGGTCGCCGTGGCGGCAAGCGAATTGCACGACACACATGTGATGGTGCCGGTCGACGCGTGATAGAGATACAGCTCGATATGCCCCGCGTTGTCATAGCCAGTGAGAGGTTCGGTGGAGCTGAACAGGACAGTCTGGCCATCGGGAGCAACGCGTGAGCTCTTTGCCCCGGTGGACGCTCCTTCTCCGCCGCATACGCAGGCGCCGTACCAGTCGCTTCGATCGGTATTCCCGTTCACCTTCGCTATTGGGACGGTTGTCCCATCGTGCCACATGTATAGATCAGCGGGCGATTTGGCGAAGTAAACATAGGAGCCGTTTTCCGAAACTCCCAACGTCCCAATAACTTCGCTCGCGAGCGGCTCGACGACTCCGCTTTCCACTTCGAACCGGTAGAGCTCTCCGGCTTCGATATAGAACGCCGTTCCGTTGCTGGTTGCGGCCTCCCACGTGGCCGGCCCTTTGGACACTTCTATTTCTCTACCGCTCTGTGGTTCCACCATATAGACGCGCCCAGCTCGCCCACTTTCAAGACTTGTAAAGAAAATCCGCGAGCCATCTTCGGAGATTAGGTTTTCAGTATAAGACTTTCCACGCGCTCCCCCTTCTGGGCCCGCGGCCGCGTCCTTTGCGATCAAGCTGAGGTGATCGTCGTGCCACTCGTAGACATTGGGCTCTCCTTCGATTGCCCCTTTCACCAGGGCAGCTTCGTCTTCCAGGACGATGCTTGAGCCATTGGGGGTCGCACCCGCGAGGTAAGCCTCACCTGCACCTCGGCCACTTCCGAGCAAGGGGACGTATTCTCTCCCACCTTTCGCACTTAGTTCAATAGCGTGCGCTTCGTCCGACTCTTCGATCACTATGTCTTCAAGATCTTCATTCCAACCCACCACCCCACCTCCAACTGGGCCGGGCGTCGTCGCAGGTCGGAGCCCCTGAGTGGACCATTCCTCTTTACCGCGAGTGCCGAGATAGATCGGAAAGCCACTGGAACCCGGAATGCCGGGGAAGGGCAAAATCGAGAAATAGGTGACCGCATCTCCCAATCTCGCACTTTGTACGAGTCCCACTCGTCCGCTGGCGTCTGCCAGATTCTTGTCCGTCGGGGACACTTGCTCGTAAGCCCTGCAGTCAGGTAGAATCGATCCGTCGTACTGCTCCTGCTCGGACCTAATCTGTTCGGTTTCGGGAGAGCATCGTGTTGCATAGGCGTCCGCAGGCAAGACAACCACGCAGGCTGCTGCAAGTGTCAGCGCCATAGCCTGAACCATGACAAGACGCCGACTGCGCAACGTCCCACGCGAGTCATTGGTACGCATCTACTCCCTCTCCAAAGCCCTAAACATTGTTTACACCGTGTCAATCAGAGCCAGAACTGCTGGTCTGAGACCGCCGGTATGCTTGATCCCTGCCGACTTTCAAGTTACCATTTTGCCCTACCTTCGCCGCTAGTACAAGCAGTGTTTCTGTCTTCTAGCCGTTATACGTAGAAAGCCCGATACCCCCTAAAGTTTGATGTGTACGAATCTTCCTGGCCGGGCCCAACGGGAGGACTGCTGGGGCGACAATATCGCCCCAGCAGTCCCATTTGGGCTTAGTCTATTTTCGCTCAGATTCGTGCGAACGCCACAGACTTTATTTCGTTCCGGCCCACCACGTTTTGCCTTTTTTGGAACCACTTAATAAGAGGTTGGTAACGGTGTTGGTGTAGCTGGCCTGTTCGCTGTGGAATTTAACTTTGCTTCCCGTGGATGTGAAGACTATTTCATGTCCCACAAGCCCGTCTTCACTCTTTGGCAAAGAGGCCACGTACGAGCCTTCCGTTTTATACGTTCCTTCAAATATGCTGTTGCATCCTGTGCCGCCCGCTACTTCTATTTCCACAAAGGTAGTTCCCGCCGCAGGTGTGAATTCATCTTCAACGGTACCACCTGGTCCCGCGACGAGTAAGTCTTTGAATTTAAAGGCGGGTATTTTGACGTTGCATTTGGTGTTTTCTAATTCTCCTTTTTTGATCTGTTTGAGAGTCCCGCATTCTTCGTATTTGATTTCGCCTCCCGATTTACCTAGTGTTTCTACCGTTGCGTTACTGAGGGTGTTTTTGGTGCATATGATGGCGATTTTGTCTTTCGCCAAGGTAGTAACCAATTCCGCGGTGCCTACTGTACCTGCGATACTTTCACTGGCGGCTAGTTCTGTATCACCTTCCACAAAGTATCTCGTTTCCACAGCGGCCGAGGCCGTAGCCGAGGCCACCGCACTGAGACCAAGCACAGCCACCATACTCAACATGATCAACTTGATTCGTGTCATTGCTAATCTAACTCCTCTCTGCCTAGGCAAGCCCAGGGCAGCAGTAATTAATCCGTACGTACTGCCCGCCGAGGCGGGCAGTACGCCGGTCCTCTTCTTTTATGCCTTGGGCGGGCACCCCTACCGTTTTCCTGGACCCCCGCCTGAGGCCACATCCCACCATGCACGGTTTTGGACCTGGCGTCAAGGCCAATTGTCGGACCGCCCCCGACGGCGACTTCCCGCAGGGTCCCCGACACCGAGAATCTCCAGTATCTGCCACCTTTTGGCCGGCGGATGATTGACCGGGAAATTGGAGACAATGACGCCAAACTGGGTCAGAAGACGCGGCTGTGACCCTCCCGGGGCCGCCACCACCATCCCCCTCGTCGATCCGACCCGATGCCCACCAAAGATCAAATGATTCCGGCCGGCTCCACGCACCCCCATGCGCGGCCATCTTGCCTTCAACAAGCGCCGCTTGATTAGGACGAAAACCTGCTACGCTCCGACTAAGATTTCAGCAGCGGACCACGCTAAGCGCCGCATCCGACCCCCACGAAACCGGGGCCCAGCCAAGCCCCAAAGCGCCCCCGCCGCAACCCAACAACAACATCCCACCCTAACCAAGGAGCACCCAAGCAAATGGCAAAGACCATAGGCATAGACCTCGGCACGACCAACTCGTGCATGGCCGTCCTCGAGGGCGGCGAGCCCACGGTAATCGAGAACGCCGAGGGCGGCCGTACCACGCCCTCTGTCGTCGCCTTCGCCGCGTCCGGCGAGCGCCTCGTCGGCACCGTCGCCAAGCGCCAGGCGGTGACCAACCCGCAGAACACCGTCTTCTCGATCAAGCGCTTCATGGGCCGCAAGGAGGCCGAGGTGCGTGAGGAGGAGTCGATCGTCCCCTACAAGGTCGTCTCCGGCCCCAACGGCGACGCGCGCGTGGAAGCCGGGGGCGAGCAGCACTCGCCGCCTGAGATCTCCGCGATGATCCTGCAGAAGCTGAAGACCGACGCGGAAGCGTATCTGGGCGAAAGCGTCGATTCCGCGGTGATCACCGTTCCTGCGTACTTCAACGACGATCAGCGCCAGGCAACCAAGGACGCCGGCAAGATCGCCGGGCTCGATGTCAAGCGCATCATCAACGAGCCCACCGCGGCCTCGCTGGCGTACGGCCTCGACAAGGAAAGCGATCAGACGATCCTCGTGTTCGACCTCGGCGGCGGCACGTTCGACGTGTCGGTGCTGGAGATCGGTGACGGCGTGTTCGAGGTCAAGTCGACCGCCGGTGACAACCATCTCGGCGGCGACAACTTTGACAAGGCGATCGTCGACTGGTTGGTCGCGGACTTCAAGCGCGACCAGGGGATCGACCTCTCCGCCGACCCGATGGCGCTACAGCGTCTGTACGAGGCCGCGGAGAAGGCGAAGATCGAGCTCTCCACGACGCAGGAGACGCAGATCAACCTGCCGTTCATCACCGCCGACTCCGCCGGGCCGAAGCATCTGGATACGCGACTCACGCGCGCAAAGCTCTCCGAGCTGACCTCCGCGCTGCTCGATCGCGTCGTGGCGCCGGTGCGCCAGGCGCTCGATGACGCCAAAGACAAGGGCGTCAAGGAGGTCGACCACGTCGTGATGGTCGGCGGCATGACACGCATGCCGGCGGTGCAGGAGAAGGTGAAGGAGCTGACCGGCAAGGAGCCCCACCGCGGGGTCAATCCCGACGAGGTGGTCGCTGTGGGCGCCGCGATCCAGGCGGGCGTGCTGGCGGGCGACGTCAAGGACGTGCTGCTGCTCGACGTGACCCCGCTGACGCTCGGGATCGAGACCAAGGGCGGCGTGATGACGAAGCTGATCGAACGCAACACGACGATCCCGACGCGCAAGAGCGAGGTGTTCTCGACCGCCGAGGACAACCAGCCCTCGGTCGAGATCCACGTCCTGCAGGGCGAGCGCGAGATGGCGACGTACAACAAGTCGCTGGGCAAGTTCCAGCTCACCGGCATCCCTCCGGCGCCGCGCGGCATCCCGCAGGTGGAGGTCGCCTTCGACATCGACGCCAACGGCATCCTCAACGTCTCCGCCAAGGACCTCGGCACCGGCAAGGAGCAGAAGATCGAGATCAAGGCCGGCTCGGGGCTCTCCGAGGAGGAGATCAAGAACATGGTCTCCGACGCGGAGTCCCACGCCGAGGAGGACCGCAAGGCGCGCGAGCTCGCGGAGGCCCGCAACAACGGCGAGAACGCCGCCTACCAGGCCGAGCGCCAGCTCACCGACCTCGCCGACCAGGTCGACGCCGACTCCAAGCAGCGCATCGAAGAGGCGATCAAAGAGGTGCGCGACTCGCTGGAGTCGGAGGATCCCGCCGCGATCAACGCCAAGACCGACGTGCTGCAGAGTGCCTTCCACGCTGTATCGGAGGCGATGTACCAGCGCGCCCAGGAGCAGGCGGCAACCTCATCGAGCGATGGCGGCGCTTCGCCTGAGGGCAATGGCACGTCCGCGGACGATGAGGACGTGGTCGACGCCGAGGTCGTCGACGAGACGAAGGCGTAGAGGCGATGAGCGATATCACCGAGCAGGCGATCGAGGAGGATCAGCCGACCCATCCGCACGATCCCGGCGCCCCAGCTGCGCCGGGGGATGGGAGCGCCACCGTGCCGGGGCAGCCTCTCCCCGAGGAGAGCGCGGCACCCGGGGGTTCGAGCAGATCGGCGCCCGAGGACGACGAGGTCAGCGAGCTCGAGGGCGACCTCGACGAGCTGGTGGAGATCGCCGCGCAGCGCGATGAGTACCTTGCGCTCGCGCAGCGCACGCAGGCGGATTTCGAGAACTACCGCAAGCGCGTCGCCCGCGAGTCGGCTGCGGCGGCCGAGCGCGGTGTGGCGAAGCTTGCCAAGGAGCTGCTGCCTGCGCTCGACAATCTCGACCGTGCGCTGGGGGCCGCAGAAGAGGAAGACCCGCTGCTCGAGGGCGTGCGGCTGGTGCGCTCGGAACTGAGCGCGGCGCTTGCGCGCGTAGGTGTCGAGTCGTTCAACCCCAAGGGCGAGCAGTTCGACCCCGTCCACCACGAGGCGATGGCGCAGCAGCCGGTGGAGGGGGCGGCCAGCGGTACCGTGGTCGAGGTCTACCAGCCCGGGTATCGGCTGAGCGGCACCGTGATTCGCCCCGCGCGCGTCGTGGTGGCGGCCTAGGAGGCGCGACGATGGCGGCCAAACAGGACCTGTACGCGACGCTGGGCGTCGAGAAGAAGGCAACCCCCGATGAGCTGAAGAAGGCCTACCGCAAGCTCGCGCGTCAGTACCACCCCGACCGCAACCCCGACGACAAGCAGGCGGAGTCGCACTTCAAGGAGATCTCGCACGCCTACGACGTGTTGTCGGACCCCGAGAAGCGCAAGCAGTACGACAGCGGCACCGGGCCGTACGCAAACGCTGGGGGCGCCGGGTTCGGGGGCTTCGGCAACTTCGACTTCGACGCCTCTTCGATGGGCGACATTCTCTCCAACCTCTTTGGGGGGTCGGCGAGCGGGCGGCGCACGCGCGCGCAGCCCCGCCCGGAGCGCGGGCGCGACTTGGAGACGCAGGTGTCGATCTCCTTCGAGCAGGCGGTGTCAGGCGCGCAGGTCCCGCTCTCCGTGGCCACCCAGACGATCTGCCCGACCTGCCACGGCACCGGCGCCAAGCCGGGCACGACGCCGAAGGTGTGCCCGAAGTGCGAGGGGCGCGGGATCGAGACGCAGGGCCAGGGGATGTTCTCGATCTCCCAGCCCTGCTCGCGCTGCGGCGGCTCGGGGACCGTGATCGAGGACCCCTGCCCAACCTGCAACGGCTCGGGCGCGGTGCGCACGGTGAAGAAATACCGCGTCAACATCCCCGCGGGCGTGAAGGAGGGCTCGCGCATCCGCCTGCCCGGCAAGGGCGAGGCAGGTCCGCGCGGCGGTCCGCCGGGCGACCTGTACGTGATCACACACGTGGCGCACTCGCCGGTATTCAAACGGCGCGGCGACAACGTCGAGGTCGAGGTACCGCTCACGATCCCGGAGGCGCTGCGCGGCGCAGAGGTGAAGGTGCCAACGTTGAACGGCTCAAAGACGCTGCGCGTACGACCGGGCACTACCCACGGCACGGTGCAGCGCCTGCGCGGCGAGGGCCCGCCAAAGCTCGGCAGCAAGGACCGCGGCGACATCCACTACCGCTTCGTACTCGACGTGCCGGACGAGCTGACCGACGAGCAGAGCGCCGCGGTGCAGGCGCTCGCGGACGCCTCCAACGGCAGCGACCCCCGCGCGCGCCTGTTCGAGCAGGTGTCGAAATGAGCAAATGCGAGCAGCATCCAATGACCGGCGAGCGGGTATCGAAATGAGCGAACGCCGACCCACCCCCAAGCGCGGCACCGAGATCGAGGTGGCGGCCGACCTCGGCGTATTCATGATCTCGGTGGCGGCACAGCTCGCAAAGATGCACCCGCAGACGCTCAGGACCTACGAGGCGCGCGGCCTGATCGACCCCAAGCGCTCCCCCAAGGGCACACGCCTGTACTCGCGCAAGGACGTCGAGCGGCTGCGCCGCATCCAGGAGATGACGGCAGAGCTAGGCCTCAACCTCGCCGGCGTGGAGCGCGTGCTCGACCTCGAGCGCGAGATCGATCAGATGCACGCCCGCATCGAGGAGCTGGAGGTGCAAGCGCTGCACGCCCAGGTCGAGCTGGCCGAGCGCCTGGAGGAGGTCCGCCGCTCCTTCCGCGCCGAGCTCGTGCCGTTCCCCAACTCCCGCCCACCAAGCAGGGAGATCGTGCGCGCCGCGGACGTGCGCCCGCTGGGTCGCGCTGCGACACGACGAACGCAATAATCCATCATAAAATCTGCTAAGCTGAGACTTAGATTTCTCTATGCAGCCGGATAGACTCACCATTAAGTCTCAGGAGGCGCTGGCAGCAGCCGCCCACCTCGCCCAGGAGCACCGCAACCCGCAGCTGACCCCGGTCCACCTGCTGGCGGTGCTGAGCGGGAGCGAGGGCGCAGCCGGCACGGCCCCAGGGGCTGCGGACACCACCGGCGGCGTGGTCGTCCCGGTGCTCACAAAGCTGGGAGTCTCGCTCCCAGCTCTGCGCGCGGAGTCAGGCCGCGCCCTGGAGGACCTCCCCCGCCTCGGCGAGAGCTCGAACACCGAAGGCGGCCAGCCCTCCACCGAACTGGCGGCGGTGCTGCGCGAGGCGGAGAAGCAGGCGAAAGACCTTTCCGACGAGTACATCTCGACCGAGCACCTGCTGCTGGCGCTCGCCGAGGACAAAGGCCGCGCCGGCCAGGCGCTGCGCGCGGTCGGCGCCGACAGGGATCGTCTCCTGCAAGCGCTCGCCGAGGTAAGAGGCCCTCACCGCGTGACCGACCAGAGCCCCGAGGAGAAGTACCAGGCGCTGGAACGCTTCGGGCGCGACTTCACGAGGCTCGCCGAGGAAGGGGCGCTCGACCCGGTGATCGGCCGCGACGAGGAGATCCGGCGCGTGATCCAGGTGCTCTCCCGCCGCACCAAGAACAACCCGGTGCTGATCGGCGAGCCGGGCGTGGGCAAGACCGCGATCGTAGAGGGCCTGGCGCAGCGGATCGTGGCGGGCGACGTCGCGGAGTCGCTGCGCGAGCGCCGCGTGATCGCGCTCGACATGGGCTCGCTGATCGCCGGCGCGAAGTACCGGGGCGAGTTCGAGGATCGGCTGAAGGCCGTCCTCAAGGAGGTGTCGGAGGCCCGCGGCGGCGTGATCCTGTTCCTCGACGAGCTGCACACGATCGTCGGCGCGGGCGCCGCGGAAGGCGCCGTGGACGCCGCCAACCTGCTGAAGCCGATGCTGGCGCGCGGCGAGCTGCGCGCGGTGGGCGCGACGACGCTGGACGAGTACCGCAAGCACATAGAGAAGGACGCGGCGCTGGAGCGGCGCTTTCAGCCGGTGATGGTGGGCGAGCCGAGCGTGCAGGACACGATCGCGATCCTGCGCGGCTTGAAGGAGCGTTACGAGGTGCACCACGGCGTGCGCATCCAGGACAGCGCGCTGATCGCCGCGGCGACGCTCTCGCACCGCTACATCGCCGACCGCTTCCTGCCGGACAAGGCGATCGATCTGATCGACGAGGCCGCATCGAAGCTGCGGATCGAGATCGACTCGCTGCCGACCGAGATCGACGAGGTGGACCGCCGCGTGATGCAGCTAGAGATCGAGCTGACGTCGCTGCAGAAGGAGACCGACGAGGCCTCCGCGACCCGCCGCGAGGCGATCGAGCGCGAGCTGGCGGAGCTGAAGGAGCGCTCGGACGCGATGAAGGCGCAATGGCTCAGCGAGAAGCAGGCGATCCAGGGCGTACGCGAGAAAAAGGCGCGGCTGGAGGAGGCGCGCGTGGAGGCCGAACGGGCCGAGCGCGCGGCCGACCTGCAGCGCGCGGCGGAGCTCCGCTACGGGGAGATCCCGGAATTGGAAAAGGAGTTGGCCGCCTTGGAGGGCGGCACAGATGGGTCGGCCGACGCGGAGACCGAGGACGGAAAGCACCCCACGGCGCCTGCGGAGTCCGAAGGTGGTCAGCGCCCCGCGGCGCCGGTGTTCCTCAAGGAGGAGGTCGATGCCGACGACGTCGCCGAGGTGGTCGCCCGCTGGACCGGAATCCCGGTGAGCCGCCTGCTGGAGGGGGAGGTGCAGAAGTTGATCCACATGGAGGAGCGTCTGCACGAGCGGGTGATCGGCCAGGATGAGGCGGTCGAGGCGGTGGCCAGTGCGCTGCGCCGCTCCCGCGCCGGCCTGCAGGACCCCAACCGCCCGATCGGCACGTTCCTGTTCCTCGGCCCGACCGGCGTAGGCAAGACCGAGCTGGCGAGGGCGCTCGCCGAGTTCATGTTCGACTCCGAGGATGCGATGATCCGGATCGACATGTCGGAGTACATGGAGAAACACACGGTCTCGCGCCTGGTTGGCGCCCCGCCCGGATATGTCGGCTACGAAGAGGGCGGCCAGCTGACCGAGGCGGTGCGCCGGCGCCCCTACTCGGTGGTGCTGCTGGACGAGATCGAGAAGGCGCACCCCGACGTGTTCAACACGCTGTTGCAAGTGATGGACGACGGCCGCCTCACCGACGGGCAAGGCCGCACGGTGGACTTCAAGAACACGGTGCTGATCATGACCTCCAACATCCGCATCGGCGGCGACGGCGGCGAGGTCGTGGACTCGGAGAGCGTGGGCACGCCCTACGCCGTGGGAGCCCCACGGTCGGGAGCCGAGTCGGCCGCGGCGGACGCGAAGCTGCGCGACGCGCTGCTGGAGCACTTCAAACCGGAGTTCGTCAATCGCCTCGACGACATCGTGCGCTTCAAAGCGCTGACCCGAGGCCAGATCGGGCGGATCGTGGAGCTGCAAACCGAACGCGTGATCGCGCGCGTGCGCGAGCGCGGTGTTGAGGTGACACTCACCGAGGCAGCACGGGAGCTGCTGGGTGACATGGGCTACGACCCCACGTACGGAGCGCGCCCTTTGCGAAGGGTGATCCAGAAGCAGCTGACCGACCGCCTCGCACTGTCGCTGCTGGAGGGCAGCCTGCGCCCGGGCGACGCGATCCGCGTGGACGCTGTGGATGGAGGGCTCACGTTCGAGCCCGTCTCGGCAGCCGCCGCAATTCCGAATTGAGGTCTAATCTGAGGGCGCCCCGATAGGCGCCCCATAAAGACCCCCAGGAGGAGGCCCCCCATGCCCACGTACATCATGCTCGCCAACCTCACGCCGGAGGGCGTGCAGACGGTGAAGAACAACCCGCAGCGGATCCACGAGGTCAACCGCGAGGTGGAGCAACTGGGGGCGAAGGTGAAGGCGCAGTGGGCGACGCTGGGGCGCTTCGATTTCGTCAATATCCTCGAGGCGCCCGACGAGCAGACGATGGCGCGCGTCTCGTTGGAGCTGGGCTCGCGCGGCACTGTGCGCTACGAGACGCTCACAGCTATACCCGTCGACGATTTCATAGCGTCGCTCTGACATGAGGGTCCTCGTCGTCGGCTCGGGCGGACGCGAGCACGCGCTGGTGCGGGCGCTCGCGCGCTCCGAGGAAGAACCGGAGCTGCTGTGCGCTCCCGGCAACGCCGGCATCGCGCAGGAAGCACGTATGATCGACGTGGCGGCCGACGACGTCGAGGGAATCGTCGCGGCGGTGGAGCGCGAGGGCGTCCACTTCACAGTGGTGGGGCCCGAGGCGCCACTGGTGGCGGGCCTCGTGGATGCGCTCGACAGCCGTGGCCACCTGGCGTTCGGCCCAAGCGCAGCCGCGGCGCGCGTGGAGAGCTCCAAGGCGTTCGCCAAGCAGTTGATGGAAGAGGCAGGCGTGCCGACCGCATGCTGGCGCCACGCGCACACGCTCGAGGAGGGCATCGCGGCAGTGGAGGAGCTGGCCGACCCGGGAGTGGTGGTGAAGGCCGACGGCCTGGCAGCCGGCAAGGGCGTGACGGTGGCGGATTCGCGCGAGCAGGCGCGGGAGGCATTGCGAGAGATCTTCGTCGAGGGCCGCTTCAACGCCACCGGCGCCGACATGGAGGCGAGCGCAGTCGTCGAAGAGCGCCTGATCGGCAAGGAGATCTCGCTGCTGGCGCTGTGCGACGGGAAGCGCGCCTACCCGCTAACGCCGGCGCGCGACTACAAGCGCATCTTCGACGGCGATCGCGGCCCGAACACAGGCGGGATGGGCGCCTACTCCCCCTTGGCGGAGCTGCCGGGCGAATCGGAGTGGCACCTCACCCCGATCATCCACGACCCGGTCGTCAAGCTGATGAGCACACGCGGGATCCCCTTCCACGGCGTGCTGTACGCCGGCGCGATCCTGACGGCGAAGGGACTGCGGGTGCTCGAGTACAACGTGCGCTTCGGCGATCCCGAGGCGCAGGCGCTGCTGCCGCGCCTGGAGTCCGACCTGCTGAGGCTGCTGTTCCGCGCCGCGCGCGCCGGTGGTCTCGGGCAGACGGAGGAGGAAAGCGAAGATGCGCTGCTCTTCAGGTGGTCGCCCCAGACGGCGGTGACTGTGACGCTGGCGAGCGGCGGCTACCCCGAGTCCTCCTCCCAGGGCGATCCGATCGCAGGATTGGATCGCGTACCCGCGGAGGTGGAGGTGACCCACGCGGGAACGGCTCTCGCCGGCGACGAGCTCGTGACCGCGGGCGGTCGGGTGCTGAACGTGACCGCGCTCGGCGACGGCCCCGACGACGCCCGCGCAGCGGCGTATGCTGCGGCGCGGATGATCTCCTTCGACGGCATGCAGATGCGCGGCGACATCGCCGCTGCGGTCGCGCCCGACCCTGGCCTGCGGGATATCGGCGAGTGGCTGCGGGCGTGGTATGAGGACGAGCCCGAGGAGGCTCTCGGCGCGGAGGTCGAGCATGGGTGATGTAACACCAATCGCGACCGCGCTGAGCGAGACCGAGGTGCGCGCGCAGCTGGAGGAGTTCGACGTGGACGCCCCGCGTGTGGGCATCGTGATGGGCTCGGCGAGCGACATGGAGAAGATGGAGAAGGCCGCGGAGGAGCTGAAGGCGCGCAGCATCCTGCACGAGCTGCGCGTGATGTCAGCCCACCGCGAACCCGACGTGGTGGCGGAATACGCCAAGAACGCGCAGCTGCGCGGCCTGCGCGTGATCATCGCGGGCGCCGGCATCTCCGCGGCGCTGCCGGGCGCGGTGGCGGCCCACACCGACCTGCCGGTGATCGGCGTCCCGCTGTCGGGCCGCCTGAGCGCGGCAGGCGGCCTCGACGCGATCCTCTCGATCGTGCAGATGCCACCGGGCGTGCCGGTCGCATGTGTGGGCCTCGACAACGCCCGCAACGCAGCGATCCTCGCGGCGCAGATCCTGACGGCGTGAGCAGTGCGCTCACAGCAGCGCCGCCGCTGTGAGCGCGTGGCGCTTCGAGGGCGAGGATAATCCAGGAGTGATCGAGCGCTACACCCGCCCCGAGCTGGGCGCAATCTGGACGGATGAGGCACGCATGGAGGCGTGGCGCGAGGTGGAGGTGGCGGCGTGCGAGGAGCTGCCGCTCCTGTTGGGCGAGGGGGAGGGCCCCGGCGAGGCGGACCTCGAGGCGATCCGCAACGCGACGTTCACCGTCGAGGCGGTCAACGAGCGCGAGCGCACAACCGAGCACGACATGGCGGCGTTTGTGGACGTGCTCGCCGCCTCCGCCGGCGAGTCGGGGCGCTGGATCCATTTCGGGTTGACATCCTCAGATGTGCTGGACACGGCGCTCGCGCTGCAGCTGAAAGCGGCGGGCGAAGCGATCGTGCCGGGGGCGCGCGCGCTCCTGCAGGCGCTGGCCGCCCGCGCGCGCGAGCATGTACAGACCCTGTGTGTGGGACGCACGCACGGGGTGCATGCCGAGCCGACGACCTTCGGCGTGAAGCTGGCGGGCCTGGCGTTTGAGGCGCACCGCAACGCCCTGCGCCTGGAGCGTGCCTTTGCGCAGGTGTCGGTGGGGGGGATCTCGGGCGCGGTGGGCACGTACGCGGCCACCAGCCCGGAGTTCGAGGCGCGTGTGCTGGCGCGCCTCGAACTGGAGCGCGAGTCGGTGTCCACGCAGGTGGTGGCGCGCGACCGCCACGCGGAGCTACTGAGCGCGATCGCGCTCGCGGGCGCCGGCATGGAGCGCTTGGCGACCGAGGTGCGCCACCTGCAACGCACGGAGGTGCGCGAGGTGCAGGAGCCGTTCCGCGCCGGCCAGAAGGGCTCGAGCGCGATGCCGCACAAGCGCAACCCGATCAAGGCCGAGCAGATTTCGGGGCTCGCGCGAGTGCTGCGCGGCAACGCGCAGGCGGGCCTCGAGAACGTGGCGCTGTGGCACGAGCGCGATATCTCCCACTCCTCGGTCGAGCGGATCGTGCTGGCGGGCTCGACGACCCTGATCGACTACCTCCAGCACCGCGCGACGGCGCTGGTGGAGGGCATGACGGTCGACGCCGAGCGGATGCGCGAGAACCTTGGGCTCACCTACGGCGCAATCTTCTCCCAGCGGCTGCTGCTGGCGTTGGTCGAGAGCGGCATGAGCCGCGACGACGCCTACTACCAAGTCCAGCGCACCGCCCAGCAGGCATGGGACACGCGCACCCCCTTGCGCGAGCTGCTCGCCTCCGACGGGCGGGCGGGTCTCATCCCCGCCGCGCTCGACCTCGACGCGATCTTCAACTACGGCCACTATGTCCGCTACGCACAGGAGATCGTCGCGCGGTTGGATGAGATCGCCTGATCGCCTGCTCGACCATCCCAGGCCATGAGCGGTTCCCGAGTCTCGTGAACGTCCGCTCGCCGCAACGCCAACGAAACAGGCCGTTGACGCCGAGCGAGACAGTTTCCGGATCGTGGGGCCGCGGGCGCCGCGCCGGCGCTGGAGCCCCTGGACACAGCTCCCACAGATGCGGTACAAATCGATATGTATTCCGCAGCCACCACGTCAACGACTCCGGGGGGTCTCGATCCCTCCCACGCCGATGTGTGGCGGTTTGAGTGTTCCCGCCTTGGCCCGCAGAACGGGCCTACCAAGGAGAAGTCCGCGATGCACCGTCCCACCCTCAAATTCCGGCCATCGCCGCCGCTTGTCACCGGCCTGATCGCCGCCGGCGCACTCCTGCTGCCCGCGATCGCTCCACCACCCACGGACGCCACGGGGCCTTCGTATCCGGGAGAGACCCTGTCCCTGACTCAGACGAGCCCCGCCGTCGTCGGTGTGGCCGCCAATTTCGAAGCAAGCGGCCAGCAGACCGACATCGAAGGCTTTGCTGGCGGCTTCGACCTAGAGGTGTTTGACAAGCCCCCCAGCATCGATCCGACCTGCGCCCCAACCTACCTCGGGGAGAACAACACGTGGGGGAGCGACCTCGCGAACGAGCTTCACCCCGTCGTCGGCCTGTACGAGGGCTCGGGAATGTCGTTCAGCGTGCCATTCAAGATAGTCCCCGAACGGGTCGGGCCGATACTTGTGTGCGCTTACAGCGACTGGGCCACCGACACGGCGGCGGCCGCTCCGCCGCTGACGGTGGAAGTCACCGCTGCCCCAAGCTCCTCGACCAGCCCTGGATCGGGCTCCAGTCCCGGATCGGGCGTCACCAACTCCGGCCCGAGCTCAGGGTCGCCGACGCAGCCGACCGACACGAGTAAGCCGCATGTGACGCGCTCGGGTAAGAAGCTGACTTGCAGCCTCGGCGCTTGGTTGGGTGCCCCCACCACCTACACCTACAGCTGGATGCTCAATGGTCGCCGCCAGAATCGGGATCACAGTCGCATCTTGCGCATAAGCCACAAGCTGCGCGGCCACAGCGTGCAGTGCAGTGTGACTGCGTCGAACGCCGCGGGACAAGCTACAGCCGTCAGCTCGCCATACCACGTGCACTGAGCGCCACGCCCTCCCACAGGCCCCGGCGTTTAGGTCTGCGCAAAGCGCCGTGGCCGCGATAGAGTCGGGGCCACGATGACCGCGCTCGCCGACCTGCCCCTCCTCGCCAGCGGCAAGGTGCGCGAGCTGTACGACCTCGACGACCGACTACTGATGGTCGCCAGCGACCGCATCTCCACCTACGACGCGGTCCATCCCACGCCGATCCCCGACAAGGGGAAGGTGCTCACCGGGCTGTCTGTCTTCTGGTTCGAGAAGACCGAGCAGATCGTCGTCAACCACCTGATCTCCGCCACCGAGGGCGTGCCCGAGGAGGCCCGCGGCCGCGCGCTGGTCGTGCGCAAGCTGAAAATGCTGCCGGTCGAGTGCGTGGTGCGCGGCTACATCACCGGTTCGGGCTGGAAGGACTACCAGGCGACCGGCGCCGTCTCGGGGATCGAGCTGCCGAGCGGCCTGCGCGAGTCAGAGCAGCTGCCCGAGCCGATCTTCACGCCGAGCACGAAGGCCGAGGTCGGCCACGACGAGGCGATCGACTTCGAGCGCGCCGTCGAGCTGGTGGGCGAACGCACGCTGATGGAGCGGGTGCGCGACGTGTCGATCGAGCTGTACGCGTTTGCGGCCGAGCACGCGCGCGAGCGGGGGGTGATCCTGGCGGACACGAAGTTCGAGCTGGGCTTCGACGAGGACGGCGAGCTGGTGCTCGGCGACGAGGTGCTGACGCCTGACTCCTCGCGCTACTGGCCCGCCGACGGCTACGAGCCGGGCAGGGGCCAGCCGAGCTTCGACAAGCAGTACGTGCGCGACTGGGCCGCGGGCAGCGGTTGGGACAAGCGCCCACCAGCGCCGGCGATCCCCGAGGACGTCGTCGAAGGCACCCGCGCGCGCTACGTCGAGGCATACGAACGGATCGCCGGCGAGCCCTTCCAGGCGTGGCTGGACCGAACCGCCCCCGGCGATTGATGCGCGCCCGTGTGCTGATCCGCCCGAAGGCGGGCATCCTCGACCCGCAGGGAATCGCGGTGCAGCGTGCGCTACCAGCGCTGGGCTTCGCGGGAGTCGCCAACGTGCACGTCGGCCGACTGGTGGAGCTGGACGTGGAGGACGAGGCGCAGCTGCAGCCGATGTGCGAGAAGCTGCTCGCCAACCCGCTGGTGGAGGAGTACGAGGTGCAGCTGCTTGGCACCACCAACTGATCGGGACCGAATGCCCACCAGGCAATATGCGCAGGTACATCTACTCATGCACATGCTAATCTGTGCATATGCCACTGCTGACCCGTCGAACCCAACTTCTGCTCGACGACGATCTGCACCGGCGCCTGCGGGCGACCGCCGCCGAGCGCGGCATCTCGCTCGGCGCCCTGATCCGCGAGGCGATCGACGAAAAGCTTTCGCGCGTTCAGGACGATCGCGCCAAGGCCATCGACGAACTGCTCGCCGCGGAGCCCATGCCCGTTGACGACTGGCCGATCATGAAGCAGCAGATGATCGAAGATATGAATGCCGGTGGCATGAGCATCCTGGACACGTACGACACGCACGACTGACCCGCGGGTGCGGCGCTTCCTCTTCGACACCGGGGTTTTCATATACGCGCTCGGTGGCGAGCACCACTACCGCGAGCCGTGTCGGACGATCCTGGGCGAAGTCCGGAGTAAGCGCATCGCGGCCGAGGCAAGCGTCGAGTTGATCCACGAGTTCGCCTATGTTCGCCTTCGCCAGGTGGGGAGCCGGGATGCCGCCGCGCGTTCGGCACACGCGATCGAACGCTCCTTTTCGCTGCACACTGTTGAGCCTCCCGACATTGAGCGCGCTCTGGATCTGTGGTCCGGCCACAAGCGACTCGACGTGCGCGACGCGATCTTCGCAGCGCAAGCACTGAATCGCAGTATCGATGCGATCCTCAGTCCCGATCGAGGCTTCGACGAAGTCACCGGGTTGGAGCGCATCGACCCGGCCGATTCCGCGGCTGTTGCGTCGCTGAGGTCCCGATGAAGTTCGGCGTCCTCCAGTTCCCCGGCAGCTGCGACGAGGTCGATGCACTGCAGGCCGCCCGTCGCGTCGCCGACGCTGAGCTGTTGTGGCACGGCGAGCGTGACCTGAAGGGCGCCGACGCGATCGTCGTGCCCGGCGGCTTCTCCTACGGCGACTACCTGCGGGCGGGGGCGATCGCGCGCTTCTCGCCGGTGATGGAGGCGGTGATCGAGTTCGCCCACGACGGTGGGTTGGTGCTTGGGATCTGCAACGGCTTCCAGGTGCTGTGCGAGGCGCATCTATTGCCGGGCGCGCTGCTGGGAAACGAGCACCTGCGCTTCACCTTTCGCCAGGTCGAGCTGGAAGTCGTAAACCCCGGTAGCGCGTTCACACGCGCGTGTGCATCCGATCGGAGTGGGGAGGGGGAGGGGGATGGTGCTCGCACCTCGCAACCCACGCTCCTGAGCATCCCAGCGAAGCACTCGTGGGGGCGCTACCACGCCGACGAGCCGACGCTCGACCAGCTGGAGCAGAACGGCCAGGTCGTGCTGCGCTACGCCGCCGGTGAGAACTTCAACGGCTCGCTGCGCGACATCGCCGGGGTGCAGAACGCGGCCGGCAACGTCTTCGGGCTGATGCCCCACCCCGAGCACGCGGTGGACGCGCTCACCGGCTCGACCGACGGCCTGTGCATCTTCGAGTCGATGCGCCTCGCGGTGGAGGGCGCCCATGTCTGAGAGCCGCGTGCGCCCGCCCCGGGGCAAGCCGGGGAGTCCACCGACGCGAGGATTGGCCGGTGTCTGAGAGCGCGGTGCTCCCCACCGTCGACGACGCGCTCGCGCTCGGCCTTACGCGCGCCGAGTACGAGCTGATCTGCGACCACCAGGAGGGGCCGCCAAACCAGGTGGAGCTGGCGATGTACTCGCTGCTGTGGAGCGAGCACTGCGCGTACAAGCACTCCAAGAAGCTCTTGCGCACGCTGCCGACCGAGGGGCCGCACGTGGTGATGGGCCCCGGCGAGAACGCGGGCGCCGTCGACGTCGGCGGCGGCCTGGTGTGCGCCTTCAAGGTCGAGTCCCACAACCACCCGAGCGCGGTCGAGCCCTTCCAGGGAGCGGCCACCGGCGTGGGGGGCATCCTGCGCGACATCTTCGCGATCGGGGCCCGACCGATCGCCGTGCTCGACTCGCTGCGCTTCGGAGAGCCAAACGCGAGCAACCCCGGCGCAGCCCCTTCAGAGGCGGAGCCCCCTCCCCCCACCCCTCCCCGGCGTCGACCCGCGCGCGTTACCTGCTCGACGGCGCCGTCAGCGGCATCGGGCACTACGGCAACTCGATCGGCGTGCCGACCGTCGGCGGCGAGGTCTACTTCGAGGGGCCCTACGAGCAGAGCTGCCTGGTCAACGCGATGGCGCTCGGGCTGTGCAAGCGCGAGCGGCTGGTGCGCAGCGCGGCGGCGGGGCCGGGCAACGTGCTCGTGCTGTTCGGGGCCGCCACCGGGCGCGACGGGATCGGCGGGGCCTCGGTGCTGGCCTCGGCGGAGCTCGGCGGGGCCGACACTCCGTGGGGAGATACCCCCCAAGGGGGGCATCTGGATGAAGAAAAAATTGTGGACAAGCGCCCCACCGTGCAGGTGGGCGATCCCTTCGAGGAGAAGAAGCTGCTGGAGTGCTCGCTGGAGCTGCTGGAGCGGGGCCTACTCGTATCGCTGCAGGACCTCGGCGCCGCCGGCCTCACCTCCTCGGCCTCGGAGATGGCGTCCAAGGGCGAGGTCGGCATCGATATCGACGTGGCGCGGGTGCCGCTGCGCGAGCCCGGGATGGAGCCGTTCGAGATCATGGTGTCCGAGTCCCAGGAGCGGATGCTGTGCGTGGTCGCACCCACCGACGTGCCCGCGGTGCTGGAGCTGTGCGAGAAGTGGGAGGTCGGCGGCGCCGCAATCGGGACGGTCACCGACACGCGCCGCATGCGCATCTTCGACGGCGAGCAGCTCGTCGGCGAGATGCCGGTGCGGGCGCTGGTGGACGAATGCCCGCTGTACGACCTGCAACCGGCGCGGCCCACGGCGCCGATCTACGCCGCGCCCGTGGCCACACTCGCCCGCAACGACGCCCCCGCGCGAGACGCTGCTAGCGCTGCTGCGCTCGCCCAACATCGCCTCGCGCCGCCCCCTGTTCGAGCAGTACGACGCGATCGTGCAGTCCCGCACGGTGCGCCGCCCCGCGCAGGCCGACGCCGCGGTGCTGATGCTGCACCCGGAACCCCGCACCGAGATGGAGGGCGGCGAGGGGAAGGGGAAGGGCTCCGCCTCTGAAGAGGCTGCGCCGGATGGGGCTCGCACCGAGGTACCGGCGCTCGCGGTGAGCATCGACTGCAACGGCCGCCGCGTCGCCACCGACCCCTACCGCGGGACGATCGAGGCGGCGCTGGAGTGCGCCGCCAACCTCGCGTGCGTGGGCGCCGAGCCGCTGGGTACGACCAACAACCTCAACTTCGGCAACCCCGAGAAGCCGCACATCGCCTGGCAGCTAAGCGAATCGGTGCGCGGCCTCGGCGACGCCTGCCGGGCGCTTCAGGCGCCGATCGTGGGCGGCAACGTCTCGCTCTACAACGAGGGCCCCGCCGGCCCGATCTACCCAACCCCGGTCGTGGGCATGGTCGGCCGCCTGCCCGACGCCGCGCGCGCGGGGCGGCTCGGGTTCGCGCGCGCGGGCGACGCGGTCGCGCTGGTGGGTGCGTTCACCCCCTCGCTGGCCGCGAGCGAGCTGGCGAAGCTGCAGGGCAAACCGCTGCCCGACGGACTGGCGGAGATCGACCTGCAGGCCGTACTGGCGGCGCAGGCTGCGGTCCGCGAGGCGGTGCGAACCGGGGCGCTGAACAGCGCCCACGACATCGCCGAGGGTGGCCTCGCGGTCGCGCTGGCCGAGTGCTGCCTGGCCGGCGCCGTGGGGGCAAAGGTCTCGCTGACCGCTTCCACGCTCGCGCCCGAACACGAGCCCAACCCCTCCGACACGCTTACGCGGCTCTTTGGCGAGGGGCCTGGCGGCTTCGTCGTCTCCGGTCCCGGCGACGCACTGGCGGAGCTAGCCGAGCGGGCGCCGCTGCGGATGTTGGGCACGGTCGAAGGCAGCGAGTTGACGATCACGACAGACGCGGGGACCTTGAGTGCAACCCTCGCCGAGCTGACCGAGGCCAACGGGGCGCTGGCGGAGCTGTTCCCGTGATGCGCCCCGCCCGCGCTCTCCACGCGCCGGCGGTCGCCGGTTGGTGGAACCCGCCCCCGCCGAGGAGCGCCGATCCCACGACGGGGACTGCTAGCTTGTGGGTGTGAGGCCCACGCCTGGCCGCGCCGAGAATCGCGATGGGCCGCGCGACGAGTGCGGCGTTTTCGGCATATACGCGCCCGGCCACGAGGTCTCGCGGCTCTCCTACTTCGCGCTGTACGCGCTCCAGCACCGCGGCCAGGAGTCGGCGGGCATCGCAGCCGCCGACCGCGGCGGGCAGATCATCACGCGCCGCGAGCTGGGGCTGGTGAGCCAGGTGTTCAGCGAGAACGACCTGCGCACGCTCCGCGGCGAGCTGGCGATCGGGCACGTCCGCTACTCGACCACCGGCTCCAACGCCTGGGAGAACTCCCAGCCGGTGCAACGCTCGGAGGGCACCCACGGCTCCCACCGCGAGCTGGCGCTGGCGCACAACGGCAACCTGATCAACGCGGTGGAGCTGCACAGCGAGCTGCTGCAGCGCGGGGTCACGTTCAGCTCGACCTCCGACTCGGAGATCATCGCCGCGCTGATCGCCACCCACCCCGCCGAGCGGATCGAGGACGCGATCGCCGACGTGCTCCCGCGGCTGCGCGGCGCCTTCTCGATCGTGGCAATGACCAAAGACCGCGTGCTCGCCTTCCGCGATCCCCACGGTCTGCGCCCGCTGGCGATCGGCGCGCTGGACGCCCCCCACCCCGCCCACGCGCCCGGGGTGGGAGGGCAGGACCCCGGCGCCGCCCGCGCGGGCAACGACGAGGCGCATGATCCCGATTCCGCGACGGGAGCCGGCGGGGCCGCCTACTGCGTGGCCAGCGAGTCGTGCGCATTCGACATCATCGGCGCCCGCCACCTGCGCGAGGTGCAGCCCGGCGAGCTGGTGAGCATCGGCGAGGACGGCATTCGCAGCCGCCAGGTGGTGGAGGGCGCGCGCAAGGCGTTCTGCGTGTTCGAGTACATCTACTTCGCCCGCCCCGACTCGCGTATGAACGGCCAGGCGCTGCAGGTTGCGCGAGGGCGAATGGGCGAGATCCTCTGGCGAGAGGCGCCCGTCGACGCCGACATCGTGATCGCCGTCCCCGACTCCGGCAACCCCGCCGCCCGCGGCCTCGCGCGCGCCGCCGGGTTGCCCCAGGATGACGGCTTTGTCAAGAATCGCTACGTCGCGCGCACCTTCATCCAACCCGGCCAAGAGCTGCGCAAGCACGGGCTGCGCCTGAAGTTCAACCCGCTCCCCGAGGTGATCGCCGGCCGGCGGCTGATCGTAGTGGACGACTCGATCGTGCGCGGCAACACGACCCGCCAGATCGTGCAGATGCTGCGCGACGCCGGCGCACGCGAGGTGCACATGCGCATCTCCGCCCCGCCGATCAAGCACCCCTGCCACTACGGCATCGACATGTCCACGCGCGAGGAGATGATCGCGCACGGCCGTACCACCGCGGAGGTCGCAGCTGAGCTCGGCTGCGACTCGCTGCACTACCTCTCGCTGGCGGGTGTCTACGAGGCCGTCGGCGCCTCGCGCGAGACGCACTGCGACGCCTGTTTCAGCGGCGAGTACCCGCTCGACGGCACCGGCGAGGCGAATGGGAAGTATGCACTGGAGCCGGCCGGGTCGGCGCTTCCGCTGGTGCGCGCGTAGATGGCTTCGTTGCAGCCGACATGTCCGTTATCGTCGTAGACGCAATGTCAGATCGGATCAGCTCCCCAGAGGCCCGATTCCCTATTGCTGTGCTGGTTTCCGGCACGGGCACTAACCTGCAGGCGCTGCTCGACACCGTGCATGGCCGCGAGGCGCAGATTGTGGCCGTGGCCTCCAACGTCACGGATGCGCCGGCGCTCAGACGAGCCAGAGCCCGTGACATACCCACGGAGGTCTTTTCGCGCTCGCAATACGCCGACCGTCAAACACGTGACGAGGTGATGGCAGATTGGCTTTTCGGGCTCGGCGCGCGCCTGATCGTGCTCGCCGGATTCATGGAGCTGCTGAGCGAGCGCTTTCTCGATCGCTTCCCGCAGGCGGTGAAAAACGTGCACCCTTCGCTACTGCCAGCCTACCCCGGCATGCACGCAATCGAGCAGGCACTAGCGAATGGTGACGAGGTCTTCGGCGTCACCGTCCACTACGTCGACGCCGGTATCGACACGGGCTCGATCATCGCCCAGCGCGAGGTACGGCTACCAGGCGCGAATGACCCCACCGAAGTGCTCGAGGCCCTGCGCCCCTTGGAGCACGCGCTGCTTCCCGAAGCGGTGCGGCTGTTCGTCTCCCAGCACCAGTTGATCGCCGCGTAGTGTCCAGTTGAGCGCTCCCACTCGAATCGAGCGCAGCGGGCCCGGCGAGGTGCGCGTGCGCAGGGCGCTGCTGTCGGTGTCCGACAAGAGCGGGATCGTCGATTTCGCGCAGGGCCTCTCCGATCTGGGAGTGGAGCTCGTCTCCACCGGTGGCACCTCGCGCGAGCTGGCCGGCGCCGGGATCGCGGTGCGCGCGATCGAGGACTTCACCGGCTTCCCGGAGATGATGGATGGGCGCGTGAAGACGCTTCACCCGCGGCTGTACGCGGGCCTGCTCGCGCGGCGCGACGAGGACGAGCACCTGCGCGCAGCCTCCGAGCAGCAGATCGAGCAGGTGGACCTGGTGTGCGTGAACCTTTACCCGTTCGAGCAGACCGTCGCGCGCGGCGACGCCTCGGAGGACGAGGTGATCGAGAACATCGACATCGGCGGCCCGACGATGATCAGGGCGGCCGCCAAGAACAGCGCATTCGCGGCCGTGGTCGTGGACCCCGGCGACTACGAAGGCGTGCTCGGCGAGCTGCGCGAATCCGACGGCAGGCTGTCGCTGTCCACGCGCAAAGCGCTTGCGGGCAAGGCGTTCGCGTGCACCGCACGCTATGACGCGGCGATCTCGACGTGGTTTGCTGCGCGCGAGGGTGAGGGTTTCCCCGCCAGCTGGCGCGACGCCTACGAGAAGGTCAGCGACCTGCGCTACGGCGAGAACCCCCACCAGCAGGCAGCCTTCTACGCGCGCGTGGGCTCCCCCACGCACCTGCTGGCAGGCGTCGAGCAGCTGCACGGCAAGGAGCTGTCGTTCAACAACCTGCTCGACCTCTCCTCGGCGCGCGAGCTGGTGGAGGAGTTCGACGAGCCTGCCTGCGCGATCGTCAAGCACAACAACCCCTGCGGCTGCGCAATCGGCGCGAGCGGCCGAGAGGCCTACGAACGCGCCTTCGCATGCGACCCGCAGAGCGCCTACGGCGGCGTGATCGCCGTCAACCGCCCGATCGACCTCGCGTTTGCTGAAGAGCTCGGCAAGCAGTTTATTGAGGTGCTGCTCGCGCCCGGCTACGACGCCCCAGCGCTCCAAGCGCTGCAGGTCAAGAAAAACGTGCGCCTGCTCGAGCTCGGCGACTGGCCGGCGCCACTGCGTGAGGTCGAATCCAAGCCCGTGCTCGGCGGTCAGCTAGTGCAGACGCACGACATCGTCTCGGAGACGCGCGAGCAGATGAACGCGGTCAGCGCGCGGCAGCCAAGCGAGCCCGAGTGGCGTGACATGCTGTTCGCGTGGACCGTCTGCCGGCACGTGCGCTCCAACGCGATCGTGCTCGCCGAGGGCGGCGCCACGATCGGGATCGGCGCCGGGCAGATGAGCCGCGTGGACGCCGTGCGAATCGCGATCGAGAAGGCGCAGGCGTTCCGGCCTGAGCAGCTAGCCGGTGCGGCGCTCGCCTCGGACGCGTTCTTCCCGTTCGCCGACGGCCCGCAGCTCGCGCTCGACGTTGGCATCAGCGCGATCATCCAGCCGGGCGGCTCCGTGCGCGACGAGGAGGTCGTCGCGGCAGTGGACGCAGCAGGGGCGACGATGGTTGCCACTGGCGTGCGCCACTTCAGGCACTGATACCCCTCCCAACCAGAGGCCACCACTCGCTGCCTGATCGCGCTTCTGGAGGCTTCCTTGCTGGGAATGGCCTTCTGGTTGTAATACGCGATATATCGTGTTACTATCGTGATGTTCCAACGATAGGAGTAGATATGCACAAGCATTATCAGTACGCAACACGAGAAGGACACTGCCGCCATCGCGGCGAAGGCGGTCCCCGCGGCGGCTTTGGCGGATTCCCGTTTGGTGGATTCGGCGGACCGGGCGGCGGCGGGCCGTGGCGAGGCGGTGGCCGCAAGGCCCGACGCGGAGACATCCGCACCGCCGCGCTGCTGCTGCTCGCCGAGGAGCCGCGCAACGGCTACGAGATTATGCGGGAGGTTCAGGAGCGCAGCGAGGGCGCATGGAGCCCCAGCCCCGGCTCCGTTTACCCCGCCCTGCAGCAGCTCGAGGACGAGGGCCTGATCCGCTCCGAGGAGGTGGATGGACGCAAGCTCTTCCGGCTCACCGACGAGGGTCTCGCCAGAGTCAAAGAGCGCGATCCCGAGCAGCCCGCGCCGTGGGAGCAGATGAGCGGCGAGTACAGCTCGAAGGCGCACGAGCTCGGCAAGATCATGCGGGAGGTTGCCGCCGCGTTCGTGCAGGTGATGCGCGCCGGCAACGAGGAGCAGCAGGAGCAGGCGCGCAAGGTGCTCGTCACCGCGCGTCGCGACCTGTATCGCATCCTCGCCGACGGATCCGAGCCTGAGGCCAATTGATCTCCGCTAGCGTGGGCGCCGTGAGCTCGGACACGGCGCCCGCAATCTCCGTGAGAGGCCTCGCCAAGCGCTACGGCGAGATCGAAGCCGTTCGCGAGATCGACTTCGAGGTATCCCGCTCCGAGGTGTTTGGGTTCCTCGGGCCCAACGGCGCCGGCAAGTCGACCACGATCAACATGCTCTGCACGCTTGTCAAACCGACCGGCGGCTCGGCGCTGGTGGCCGGCCACGACGTCGTCACCGAACGCGACGCCGTGCGCCGCAACATCGGGCTGGTCTTCCAGGACACCACGCTCGACGGCTACCTCACGGCCGAGCAGAACCTGCGCCTGCACGCCGAGCTCTACGGCGTCCCCCGTGAGACGGTCGCGCCGCGGATGCAGCAGGTGATGGAAATGGTCGGGCTGTGGGAGCGGCGCAAGAGCCTCGTCGGCACCTTCTCCGGTGGGATGAAGCGGCGTCTGGAGATCGCCCGGGGCCTTTTGCACTCGCCACGCGTGCTGTTCCTCGACGAGCCGACCGTGGGACTCGACCCGCAGACGCGCAGCTCGATCTGGAGCTACATCGACGAGCTCAAGCAGCGCGAGGACATCACGATCTTCCTCACCACCCATTACATGGACGAGGCCGAGTACTGCGACCGCATCGCGATCATGGACCAGGGGCGCATCATCGTCTTGGACACCCCCGAGGCGCTGAAGGCAAGCGTCGGCAAGGACCGCGTGCAGATCTCAACGCCCGACGACTCCGCCGCGATCGCCGCGCTGCACGAGCGCTTCGCAATCGACGCCACGATCGCCGAGGGCACCGTGACTTTCGGCGTCCCCGACGGTGAGCAGTTCGTACCCCGCCTATTCGATGAATGGGATCCCGCCCACCCGCCGATCCACTCGGTATCCGTCTCCCGCCCCTCGCTCGACGACGTGTTCATGTCCTACACGGGCACCACAATCCGCGACGCCGAGGCCAGCTTCCACCGATCACATGCGCAACGTCGCGCGGATGATGGCGCGCTGATGGCCACCACCGAGACTGCTCCCACCCCCACCGCGGCGCCCACCCACCAGGTCGCGGGCGTGCGCGTGCCCACCCGCAGCCTGCGCGGCGAGCTGCGTGCGATCAAGGTCGTCTGGCAGCGCGAGCTGATCCGCTTCTCTCGCGACCGCCTGCGCATCGTCACCGCGCTGATCCAGCCCTTCCTGTTCCTGTTCGTGCTCGGCACCGGGCTCTCCTCGCTCGTCTCCGCCAGCACCGACGGCGTCAACTTCAAAACGTTCATCTACCCCGGCGTGCTCTGCATGGCGGTGATGTTCACCGCGATGTTCTCCGCCGCCTCAATCGTGTGGGACCGCGAGTTCGGCTTCCTACGGGAGATGATGGTCGCCCCTGTGCGGCGCAGCTCGATCGTGCTGGGGAAGTGCTTCGGCGGCGCCACCGTCGCCGGCTTCCAGGGCGTGATTGTGATCGCGATCGCCGGCCTCGTCGAAGTTCCCTACTCGCTGGGCCTGATCCTCGAGCTGTTCGCGCTTGCGATGCTGCTCGCGTTCGCGATCACCGCCTTCGGCATGATGGCCGCCGCCCGCATCACCCAGATGCAGTCGTTCATGGCGCTGATGCAGATGGCGATCATGCCGATGTTCTTCATCTCCGGCGCGATGTTCTCCGTGGCCCAGCTACCCCAGTGGCTGGCGATCCTCAACCGCCTAGACCCCCTCACCTATGCCGTCGATCCGATGCGCCGCGCGATCTTCGCCCACATCGACATCAGCGAATCCGCCCGCCACGCACTCGCCCCGGGGGTCACCTGGTTTGGCTGGCACGTCCCCACGATCATCGAGGCCGGCGTGATCGCCGTGCTCGGGCTGATCATGCTGTTCATCGCGATCTGGGAGTTCAGCCGGGCCGAATAGGAGTTCTCAGGCCGAGCGGAGGTGGTAGTCGCTCGGCTTGAAGCGGCGTGTGCGCAGCCAGAAGCGCCAGGTGAAGTACGGCCACGCCGTCGAGTTGCGGCCGTTGGCGTCGATATACCAGCTCGAGCAGCCGCCGGTGTTCCACACGCTGCGGGCGAGGCGGCGCTGGAGCTCGGCGTTGTATGTCTCCTGCACGTTGCTGCGCACTTCCACGCGCGCCGCCCCGCGCTCGCGCATCGCCCGCAGTGCCGCCATCGCGTAGTGGATGTTGGCCTCGATCATGAACACCACCGAGTTGTGGCCCAGCCCGGTGTTGGCCCCGGCGAGGAAGAAGAGGTTGGGAAAGCCCGCCACCGTGGCACCGAGATATGCCTGTGGGCTGCCCCCCCACGCCTCGCCGAGCGTCCTGCCTCCCACACCCCGAACGCGCTCGACAAACGGGCTGTCGGTCACATGGAAGCCAGTCGCCAGCACGATCGTGTCGGCCTCGTGCAGAGAGCCGTCTTCGGCCACCACCCCGTCGGGGCGGACCTCGCGCACCCCCGATGCAACCAGCTCGACGTTGGGTTGGGCGAGCGTCGGATACCAGCGGTTGGAGGGCAGGATGCGCTTGCAGCCGATCGTGTAGTCGGGGGTCAGCTTCGCGCGCAGGGCGGGATCGCCCACCTGGCGCGCGATGTGTGCGCGCGCGGCGCGCTCCGGTCCCCGCAACAACTCCGGCCGGCGTACCAGTCCCGGCACGAGCAGCTCGCGCAGCCAATAGGCACCGGCGCGGGGGAGGCGCTGTGTCAAGGGAAGGTGCCGGTACACAAGCCGCTCGCGCTTCGAAATCGGCCGATCGCGATGGGGCGTGACCCACGGCGGCGTGCGCTGAAAGATCGTCAGCCGTTCAACTTCCGGTTGGATCCGCGGCGCCACCTGGATCCCCGAGGCGCCGGTGCCGACGATCGCCACGCGGCGACCGCGCAGGTCGTGCGCGTGATTCCAGCGTGCCGTGTGAAAGGCCACACCTGAAAACTCCGCCAGCCCGGGGATGTTCGGAATAGACGGCTCGCTCAAGCCGCCCGTCGCGCTGATCACCACGCCTGCTGTGAGCTCCCCCTGCGTCGTGCGCAGGCGCCAGCGCGTCTGCGACTCCTCCCATGTCGCCTGCTGCACTTCGCAGTCGCAGCGGATGTGCCCGCGCACGCCGTAGCGCTCCACGCACTCGCCCAGGTAGGCGCACACCTCCGGCTGTTCGGGATAGGTGCGCGTCCAGTTCGGGTTGGGCGCGAACGAGAACGAGTACAGGTGCGATGGGATGTCGCACTGGCAGCCCGGGTAGGTGTTGGCCCACCACGTCCCGCCGACGTCCGCGTCGCGCTCCAGCACAACGAAGTCCTCCACACCCGCCTGCTTGAGGCGGATCGCCATGCCCAGGCCCCCGAAGCCCGCGCCCACGATCACGATCCGATGGTGCGCCACGCGCGCCACCTTACCGGCTCCCGATCGCCACGGTAATACCGTGTACATATGCGTATCCGCGTCGCACGGCCCGACCATCCCGAGGTATCCGAGGTGATCGCCTCAGAGCACTGCGTGCTGCGCTTCCGCAAGCGCGGCAGAATCCGGACACCCGGAATCGACGCCGTCGGCAAGGCGCTGCAGCACACCTTCGAGGAGGCCGACATCACCCGCTGGGCGCCCACCTGGGTTGACACCAACAGACAAACCCAAATGTGGGCGCTGCACGAGGATCTCGCCTTTCCGCTGACTCCCGCGGGCGAGCCCGGCAGCTGGCTGGCGACGACCTGCCTGGTGCGCAGCCGCCTCTGAGAGGGTGGCGCGTGTCTCCGGGCTTCGCGCGGTCGGGTCCCTCGTTTTTCGGTCGGCGGGATAGGCTGCGCACAGTGGCCGACCCCGACTCCGACGTCCATAGCGCCTACCGCCAAGCCGGCGTCGACTACGCCGTGCTCGACGCCGGCAAGCGCAGCGCGCTCACCGAGGCGCTCGCCACCTCCCACTGGCTGGCCGCCACCGGCGCGCGCGCCGTCGACGGATCCCGCGGCGAGCCCGCCTTCGTGCTGCGCTTCGCCGGCAGCACACTCGCGTTCGTGCTCGAGACGCTCGGCACCAAGTCGATCATCGCCCGCGAATACCACGAGCTCGCCGGCGTCAACCACTTCGACAATGTCGCCTACGACGCCGTCGCCGCCGTCCTCAACGACCTCATTTGTGTCGGTGCTCTGCCGCTCGTCCTGAACGCTTACTTCGCGACCGGCTCGAGCGCCTGGTACGAACACGCCGAACGCGCCGACGCGTTGCTCGCGGGGTGGCGCCGCGCCTGCGACGACGCCCAATGCACATGGGGCGGGGGCGAGTCCCCGTCGCTCGTGGACCTGCTCGCTCCCGAGGAGATTGAGCTCGCCGGCAGCGCACTCGGCTTCGTGCCGCCCCCCGGCGAGCCGCTGCTGGGCGAGCAGCTCGCCGCGGACGATGAGATTGTCCTGGTGGCCTCAAGTGGCCTGCACGCCAACGGCGCCTCACTGGCGCGTCGAATCGCCGCACGACTACCACAGGGCCTGCTCACCGAGCTGCCCGGTGGCGAGGCGTCCGGCGATGTTGGGTCGCCCGCGGGCGAGGCTGGCGCTTACGGTGGGGCCACCAAGACGAGCGGCGCCGTGACTTTCGGCGAGGCGCTGCTGGCGCCAAGCCTCCTCTACGTCGCCCTTATGCGGCAGCTGCTCGGCGATCCGCGGGTGCAGCTCACCTATCTCTCCCACATCACCGGCCACGGGCTGCTGAAGCTGATGCGCCCGCAGCGCGAGCTCACCTACCGCATCCGTGCGCTGCCGCCGGTGCCGCCAGTGCTCGCGTTCCTCGCCGCACACGCCGAGCTGGACGCCGCCGCCGCGCACAGCACGCTCAACATGGGCGCCGGCTTCGCCGTCTACTGCCGCCCCGGGGGCGGCGCGCACGTCGTGGAGGCTGCCCACGAGCTTAGTCTCCGTGCGCTGCTCGCGGGTGCCGTTGAGGAGGGGCCGCGTCAGGTCATCCTCGAGCCCATCGGGTTGACTTTCGCCGGGGATCAGCTGGCGCTCGCACCCGAGCGGGCCCGCTGAATACGTTCGCTCTCCCGCAGCGCGTCGGCGAAGATCTCGATCCCCCGCACCAGCAGCTCGCGGGTGATCACCAGCGGCGGCAGGAAGCGCGCCACGTTGGCGTAGCGGCCGCCGACCTCGACGATCAGCCCCTTCTCGCAGCATGCCCTGCGTACCGCGCCCGCCAGCTCCGGCCACGGCTGGCGGCTCTCGCGATCGCGCACCAGCTCCACGCCGATCATCAGCCCGCGCCCGCGCACCTCGCCCACCGCGGGCAGGTCGTCGTCGGCGCTCGCCTGCCGGAGCAGCGCGAGCGCGAGATCCCCCAGTTCGCGGGCGCGGTTGGGTAGCGCGAGCTCCTCGATCAGCTCGATCGCCGCCGCGCCCGCCGCCATCGCGACCTGGTGGCCGCGGAAGGTGCCGATGTGCGCCCCCGGCTCCCACGTGTCCAGCGCCTCGTCGTAGGCGATCCCCGACAGCGGATACCCGATCCCGCCGATCGCCTTGGAGAGCACGATCACGTCAGGTGTGACCCCGTCGTGCTCGCACGCAAACATCGCGCCCGTCCGCCCAAACCCCGTCTGGATCTCATCGACGATCAACGGCACTTCGTGGCGGCGGGTGATCTCGCGCACGCGCGCCAGCCACCCTTGCGGCGGGACGACCGTGCCGCCCTCCCCCTGGATCGCCTCCACGATCACACCCGCCGGCTTGGGCAAGCCGCTGAAGGGATCCTCCAGCGCGCTCTCCAGCAGCTTTGCGCACGCCAACTCGCACGTTTGCGGGCGCAGTCCGAGCGGGCAGCGGTAGCAGTATGGGAACGGCATGAAGCGCACCGAGGTGTCCTGCGGTCCGCCGCAGCTCGTGTCGCTAGTCACCGACAACGCGTCCGCCGTCATCCCGTGATAGGAGCCTTCGAACGCGACCAGCGGGCGGCGGCCGGTGTGGGTGCGCACCAGCTTCAGCGATGCCTCGATCGCATCCGAGCCGGTGGGGCCGCCGAAATGAAAGCGCCCCGTGCGCCGCAGCGCCCCCGGCAGGATCTGCTTCAGACGCCGCATCAACCGCAGCCGCGCGGGCGTCGGGAAGTCCAGCGCGTGCACCAGATGCTGCTGCTGCTCGCTGGCGGCACGTGCGACCACCGGGTGTCCGTGGCCGAGGTTGAGCGCGCCCGCCCCGGCGAAGAAGTCGATGTAGGTGTTGCCGTCCACGTCGCGCAGCGTCGCCCCCTTGCCATGCTCGAACGCCACCGGCACCGCGCGTGGGTAGGAGCGCGCGCGGCTCTCCGAAGCCGCCTGTTCGGCGAGCATCCGCTGCGAGCACACACCCGGCACCGGTCCTGAGATCTCCGGCGCGGGTGAGAAGTGCAGCTGCTCGAAGGGGCCCTCGGCGGGAGCCCGCCGGTCTTGCACGGGTGAGCGACGCGCCGGCGGTCGCGGGGCCACGACCCCCAGCCCCGCACTTCCCCGAGCGCGGGCATCCGCGGGGCCGCCGCGCGGGACCGCCGCGCTCATTGGCCCCCCCAACCCGCCACGGCGGCCTGTCCGAGCGCCACTCCCCCGTCGTTGGCCGGCACGCGGTTGTGCGAATACACCTCGAAGCCCGCCGCTCCCAACACCTCGTGGCAGCCGCGCAGCAGCAGCTCGTTCTGGAACACCCCCCCGCTCAGCACCACCCGCTCGATGCCGGTGCGCGTGCGAATCGCGTCACAGGTGCCCTGCACGATGTCCACCACCGTGCGGTGGAAGCGCCCGCTCAGCTGCGCCGTGGTGGTATCTCGCCGGCACGCCTCGCGCACCAGCCCGCGCACCAGCGGCCGCGTGTCGATCCGCCACGGCCACTGCTCGGGGCCGCGCAGCTCCCAGGGCAGTGGCCTGTACGTCATGCCAGGCTCCACCAGCTGCTCAAGCTCGATCGCCGCCTGCGCTTCGTAGCGGCAGCGCTCGCATACCCCAAGCAGCGCCGCCACCCCGTCGAACAGGCGTCCCATACTCGACGTCTGCGGCGCGTGCAGCCCCATCCGGAGCATCTGGGTAAGCACCAGCATCTCCTCCGGCGCGCGCTCGCCCACTACGGGCAGGTCGAGGGCGGCGAACGCCTCCCCGTATGCCTCCCACAGCAGCGACAGCGCCACCCGGTAGGGCTCCTCCACCGCCCGGTCGCCGCCGGGTAGACGGAAGTACTGAAGGTGCGCGGCGCGCTCGAAGCCCACGTAATCCCCCACCAGGAACTCTCCCCCCCAGATGTTGCCGTCGGTGCCGTACCCGGTGCCGTCGAAGATCACCCCCACCACCGGCTCGCTGAGGCCGTGCTCGCACATGCACGCCGCCATGTGCGCGTGGTGGTGCTGCACCGCCACGGTCGGTAGTCGCCGCTGCTTGCGCGCCCACCTCGTGCTCCGATAGCCGGGGTGCATGTCGTGCGCGATCATGCTTGGCGCCACCTCCAGCAGCCCAGACATATGCTCGATCGCGTGCTCGAAGGAGCGCATCGTCGCCTCGTTCTTGAGGTCGCCGATGTGGTGGCTGAGGAACATCTCCTGCCCACGGGTGAAGCAGATCGTGCTCTTCAACTCAGGCCCCACAGTCAGCAACGGCGGCAGCGGGAATGGCGCCCTCACCGGCTCAGGGGTGTACCCTCGCGCGCGGCGGATCGGTGTGATCTCGCTGCGGACCTCGGGGCGGCCAAGGTCCACGCAGCGCACGATCGAGTCATCCACGCGGGTGTATATCTCCCGCTCCCCGACCAGGAAGGCGTCCGCGATCCCCGCCAGACGCTCGAGCGCGTCGTCATCGCGGAATGCGATCGGCTCGTCGGAGACATTCCCGCTGGTTGCGACCAGCACGTCGAGGCCACCCGCGAACAGCAGGTGGTGCACGGGGGTGTAGGCGAGCATCGCTCCGTAGCTGCGGTTACCCGGCGCCACAGCGGCCGCAAGCCTCTCGGCGGGCCCGTCGGTGCGCTTGCGCACCAGCACGATCGGCCGCGCGGTTGCGCCGAGTAGCCGAGCTTCGGGCTCACCCACCCGCGCATACCGGCTCACGGCCTCCAGAGTAGGAGACATCACCGCGAACGGCTTCTCCTCGCGGCGCTTGCGCCGGCGCAGACGCGCCACCGCCTCCTCGTTGCGGGCGTCCACCATCAGGTGGTATCCCCCCAGCCCCTTCACCGCCACGATCGCACCTTTGCGCAGCAGGGCGACGGTCTCCTCGATCGGGTCCGGTGAGCCCGACCCTACCGAGCGCGCAGAGCCGTTATCCGCCGCGCGCTCACGTGTGCGCCCAAACATCCCCACCAGGTCGGGGGGGTGGGGAGGGTGGGACCCGAAACGAACCAGCGCCACCCGTGGGCCGCACTCCCAGCAGGCCGTCGGCTGCGCGTGAAAGCGCCGGTCGCGCACGTCGTAGTACTCCCGCTCGCAGCGCTCGCACATCGGAAACGCCGCCATCGTGGTCAGCTCGCGGTCGTACGGGACCCCCTTGATGATCGAGTAGCGGGGGCCGCAGTTGGTGCAGTTGATGTATGGGTAGCGGTAGCGGCGGTCTGTGGGATCGAGCAGCTCCTGCAGGCACTCCTCGCACACGCACGTGTCGGGCGACACCAGCGTGCGCGCCGGCGCGCGACCATGCTCGCTGAGGTGAATCTCAAAGCTCTCGACCACCCGCTCCTCACGGCGGCGCTCGAGCAGCGCCACCGACTCGACTCGCGCCAGCGCCGGCGCGCCAGCGCGGACCTCGACGATGAACTCCTCCAGCGCCTGCGGGCGGCCCTGCACCTCCACCACCACCCCGTCGGAGTCGTTGCGCACCCAGCCTCCCAGCGCGTGACGCTCGGCAGTGCGAAACACGAACGGGCGAAAGCCCACCCCCTGCACGATCCCGCGGATCTGGTAGCGCCGCGTCTCGAGCATCGTCTCAACAGAGGCGCGGTAGCTCGGCGCCGTAGAGCAGCTCGACGACCGTCTCGGCGCCGTCCGCGCCCAGGATCGTCACGGGGCTGGCGGTGGGCTCGCGCACCGTGCCGACGATCTGCGCCGCGCCACCGTTGGGGTGCCTGCGCACCACTTCGAGGATTTCGGCGGCGGCCTGCGGCGCCACGAACATGCAGATGTTGCCCTCGTTGGCGAGGTACAGCGGATCGACCCCCAACATGTCCGCCGCCATCGCGGTTTCGTGCTGGATCGGCAGCCGCTCCCGCTCGATCCGGATCGACACCCCGGCGCTCTCGGCCAACTCGTTGAGCACCGTCCCGAGGCCCCCGCGCGTGATGTCACGCATGCAGCGCACCTCGCCGCCGTGCTCCTCCAGCACGCTCCCAACCAAGCCGTCCAGAGGCGCACAATCGCTGAGCACGCGCTGCTCGAAGCCCAGGCCCTCGCGCAGCGAGAGGATGTGGATGCTGTGGTTGCCCAGCCACCCGGTGACGATCACCGCGTCCCCGGCCACCACGCTGCCGGCCCCCAGCTCCAGGTCGTGCTCGAACACCCCCACGCCGGCGGTGTTAATGAACAGCCTGTCGATCTCGCCCGCCCGTACCACCTTGGTGTCGCCCGCCACCACCTCCACGCGCGCCGCCGCGGCGGCCTCGCGCACCGAGTCCAGCACCCGCTCCAGGTCGGCGATCGGAAAGCCTTCCTCCAGCACCAGCGAGAGCGTCAGATAGCGCGGCACCGCGCCACTCACCGCGAGATCGTTGACGGTGCCACACACCGCGAGCTTGCCGATGTCACCGTTGCCGAAGAAGATCGGGTCGATCACGAACGAGTCGGTGGTGAGCGCGATGCGGTTGACTTCGAGCTCCAGCACCGCGCTGTCCTCCATCCGCCCCGAGTGCACCGCGCCCAGGCGCGGTGCGATTAGCTCGGCGATCAGCTCCTGGCTCATCCCCCCGCCGGTGCCGTGGTCGAGCTGGATCACGCCGGTGGTCACGGGATCGGCACCACGCTGAAGGTGGGCAGGCTGTCCTGCGCGATCGCCGCGGCCAGCTCGGCGGTGGTCATGACCGTTGCGCAGTACGACCCCAACCACTCCAGCGCCCGCGCCTGGTCCTCGGGCCGCGCGGAGACGACCGCATCCGGCGGGACGATCACGTTGTAGCCACGGAAGAAGGCGTCCGCGGCGGTGGTCTGCACGCAGATCTGAGTCTGCATTCCGGTGATGATCACCGTGTCAACGCCCAGCTCCTGGAGACGATCGTGCAGCTCGGTTTCGAAGAAGCCGCTGTCCTTGTTCTTCTCCACCAGCACGTCCTCCGCGGCCAGGAACTCCTCCACGATGCGCGCGCCGTCCGAGCCCTTGGTGACCGGCAGCCACCCGTCGTAGCGCTCGGCGTGGGGGTCGTTCTCGAGGTTGATCAGCTGCAGGTGCACCACCGGCACGCCCAGCGTGCGCATCTCGGTGAGGAAGCTCCGCATCCGCGGCGTGAAGGCCGCGACGGCCGCCCTGCGCTCCTCGTTCTTATTGACGAGGTCGTACTGCAGATCGTTTGTCACCACCGCACAGCGCGCCACCGTATCTCCTTATCCCTCACACTCTCGTCTTTTTTTGGGGGGCCCACAGCTCTCTCAGAGAGAGAGAGAGAGAGCGCTGGGGAGGGCCCACAGCTTTCAGTTCTCGAATGCTTGTCACGATCCGCCAGACGGGGCCACCCCACGCCCTCTGGACTCGCGCCAGCGGCAGTGGGGCGGCCATCCGTCTGGAGTTTGGCAGGACATCAGTCGTGCGTCAAGATATCGGATGAGTTTGAGCCTTTCTGGACTTACGGAGCTCTATCCGGTAGCGTCGAAATCATGAACGCTTCTCCCGGCGACACAACCTCCACTTCCTCCCCCGCCAGCGCAGGGGTTTCTCCACCCAGCAGCGATGCGGATTCCGGCGGCAAGCGCCGCGGCGACGCCGGGATCAGTAGCGCCAATTCGTTTTCGACTCGCGGTGCCGACTACGACCACGCTCCGATCGAGTCCCGCTGGCGGACCGCGTGGATGCGGGCCGGCGCTTTCGCGGCGCCCCCACCGCAAGACGAGCGCGAGCCCGCGTACGTCTTTGCGGGCTGCCCCTTCACCTCGGGGGACGCACATATGGGACACATCCGCAGCTACACGATCGCCGATGCCTACGCGCGCTTCCTGCGCGCCCGCGGCCGTGCGGTGCTGTTCTCACTGGGCTTCGACTCCTTCGGGCTGCCCGCCGAGCTCGAGGCGCAGCGGCGCGACATCTCCCCCCGCGAGTGGGTGGCGCGCTGCTGTGAGCGGATGCGCGGCCAGTTCGAAGCGCTCGGCTACTCGTGCGATTGGGAGCGCAGCTTTATCTCCTCCGAGCCCGAGCACTACCGCTGGACGCAGTGGCTGTTCCTGGCGATGCTCGAGCGCGGCCTGATCTACCGCCAGGAGGCACAGGTCAGCTGGTGTGACTCCTGCCAGACGGTACTCGCCACCCTGCAGGTCGAGGATGGCACCTGCTGGCGCTGCCACTCGGAGGTGCGCTTCGTGCGCATGCCCCAGTGGTTCATACGAATCACCGCCTACGCGCAGGAGAACGAACGCGGCCTGGAGTCGCTCACCGGATGGGACAAGGCCGCGATCGGCGCCCAGCACGCAATGCTCGGCCGCGTCGATGGTGTGGAGCTCGACGCGGCCACCTTCGACGGCGCCACGCTCACCGTCTTCACCCCCCACCCCGAGGCGATCGCGCAGGCGGCGTTCGTAGCGGTTTCTCCTGGACATCCCGATATCGAGCGCTGGATCGCCGACCCGGAGGTGGCCGGGCAGCTGGCGGGCGTGCGTGAGGCGGGCTGGAGGCGCGAGGATCGCGACGCCGAGCAGACCCCGGTGGTGCAGACGGGCGCACTCGCCACCGTCCCCGGCGTGGCGGGGATGCTGCCGATCGTGATCTCCCCGCTGGTCGACGCCCGCTTCGGGCCGACCGCGATATTGGGGATTCCCGGCTGCGACCCCACCGACGCCTCGATCGCGGAGCGGCTGCCCGACCCCAGCGGCACCGCTTGGAAGGCCTCCAAGGCGGGCGCCACGCCGCGGCCGACGGTGCGCTACCGGGCGCGCGACTTCGCGATCTCGCGCCAGCGCGCGTGGGGCGCGCCGATCCCGCTGGTCCACTGCCCCGACTGCGGCACCGTCCCCGTGCCCTTCGACGCGCTACCGGTGCAGCTGCCCGAGGATCTCGAGATCCCGCCCGACGGCGGCAACCCGCTGGCGAGCCGCCCCGACTTCTACGAGACCGCCTGCCCGCGCTGCGCGGGCGCGGCGAAGAGAGAGACGGACACGATCGACTGCCACGTCGACGGAATGTGGATGTGGATGCCGATCTGCGTGCCCCCCGAGGGGCGCTCCACCGCGATGTTCAGCCACCCCGAATACGCGCGTTGGCTGCCGGCCGAGCAGATCGTGTGGGGCGCGGACGCCGGCGGCTACATGTTCGACCAGCGCCTGATCGGCAAGGTGCTGCAGGACCTCGGCCAGCTGCCCGAGCTACCCGACCGCGAGCCCTTCAAGAAAGCGCTGATGCACCAGATGATCCGCTTCGAGGGACGCAAGATGAGCAAGCACCTCGGCAACGTGGTGGACCCCAACGAGCTCGTCGCCACGGTCGGCGCTGACACTGTGCGCCTGGCAGTTCTCCACGCCGCCTCCCCGGGCCGAATCTTCAACTGGAACGACCAGCCAGTGCGCTACTGCCAGATCTTCCTCAAGAAGTTCTACGGCTACGCCGAGGGGCGTCTGCGGGAGTGGAGCCCCTCATCCAAGTCCCGCCTGCCCGAGGTGCCTCTCGACTCCTCCGACGCGCACATCGACGCCCCCGAGGCTCGCATTGACGCCTCCGACAAGCTGCGCCGGCGCCTCGCCAACTGGTGCCGGGTGGCGTGCGAGAAGGTCACCGAGAACCTCGAGCGCCTGGAGATGCAGCGCGCGGCCCACAACGCGATGCTGCTCCTCGCGCGCATCCAGGACTTCGAGCAGCGGGCGCTGGAGCGGCGCGGCGGCGAGCTCGAGCCGGCCGATCGCGAGGCGATCGTCGCGGCGCTGCTGCTGCTGGTGCAGATGCTTTCGCCGCTCGCCCCGCACATCACCGAGGAGCTGTGGTCGCTGGCCGGTAGCTCCTCGTTTGTGAGCAACGCGCCATGGCCGGCGCCGGGCGGGGGCGGTGCGGCAGCCGCTCCCGAGCCACCACAGGAGTTGGCTGTCCCTGCGCCGCAGGCAAAGGAGGCAATGCACAGCAGCGGATGAGGTTCGCCATCATCACACGCGTCCGTAGCTCAACGGGTCAATGGCAAAGCAAGTATCCGGTTGGGGAGGATGTCGTGGGAGCCACTTCCAACCGGCGGCCTCCCGCCAAGCCGGCGGCTCCGCGCCGCGTTTTTTTGCGGCCGCGACAGTCTGAAGCGCCAGAGAAATCCGCGCCTAAGAGCAGCGGCCTTTGGAGCCGCAGATACGGGTTCGAGTCCCGTCGGACGCACTGCCAGGTGTATCTGTTGAAAGACACACAGGCAATAGGCAAATCGCGATTAAGGAGCAGAGCGGTATGAAATATCTTAAAATCTCTATCGGACTTGTCGTGATGGTCGGCCTGATGGGGGTGGCGTCAGAGCCGGCGCAGGCGACGACTGAAACGGTGAACTTGGCGATATGCAAGGAAAATGCAGGAAAAGGCCATTGGGAAAACAGTCTCTGCACAAAAGCCAAAGCAAGCGGCAACTGGGACACCAGAGAAGTCACCGAAACCGTAGCCCTCACCTCCAGTGCGGAAAAACTAGAACTCATCGACACCAAGACCAAACCCGAGTCCAGGATCACCTGCAACATGACCGACAAGGGGTGGATCGGCGTGCACGGCGAGGGCGGGATCTCCTCGGTTACGTTTTCTGGATGCGCAAGAGTGGAAGGCCCGTGCGAAGCAGGACACACAGTTACAGTTACACCACTCACCCTCGGGTGGGATTATAGCGTATTACGCAGAGGAAGCGGAGCGGGACCTAGAATATGGATCGAGTTCTTTTGGACCAAAAGCAATGGCCCCGGGTACAAGATCGAATGCACCGTATCTGAAAAATCCGTCGTGGCGGATGAATGCCGCGGTGCGCTCGACGCGGAAGGCGAACAGCTAAATGGCACAGTTATCGCAGATTTTGCAGAAAAAATTGAAGGACTGGAATATCCTCCAAAACAGGAATGCACCAGCGGGGGTGCGGAAGCCGGTGAAATCCGTGGCAAGGACGTTTTAAAACAAGAAAACGGACATGGGCTGTTCCTATAGCCGCCGGTGGAGCTGCTGTACCGGCCCTCGGCGTGGGGCACGGCGGCCACGACCGATCGTGTGACGTCCCTGACCGACGATTGGGGCGTCTGCGTTGGGTGGAGACGTGTGGTTTGCGGCTCCACCCAACCATCCCGACGGCAATCTCAACCCACGCCGGCCGGCACCGGGCCGGGCGCCCGGCCCGGCCCGGTGGGTCAAGCCCCTGCGTCAGCGCCGGCGAGCTGGGCCTGCATCGCCTCCGCCAGGGCAAGTGCCCCCGACAGCGGACGGACCATCACGAAGAACTCGTCGATCAGGCCGTCCTCGTTGGTGTGCAGAAAGTCGCACCCCTCGATCTGGCGGCTGCCTACGCGCGCCTCGAAGACGAGCGCGTGGTCGGGCGCGTCGGGAGCGCCGAGCTCGCGGGTGTAACGAAAGTCCTCGAACACGCGGGCGACCGCCTGCAGCAAGACCGCTACCTGCTCACGCCCCTGGTAGGGCTTGAACACGATCGGGCTGCGGAACACGACATCCTCGGCCAGCAGGCCCACCACTCGCTCGATATCTAGGGCTTCGATGGCGGCGCGGAATGGAGTCATCGTACAGCCACAGATTACGCCGATATGCCCATCTCACGCCACCCCCGCCGGCACCGCGCGCAGACGCGCGAGGGCAGCGAGCACCGCCTCGCGGGCGTCCTGGGGCTCGAGCACGGCGGCATCGCCGGCTTCTCTGAGGACCTCGCGCACCAGCCAGCGCACGCCGGCGAAGCTCAGCTCCACCACGACCGAGCCGTCGGCGCGCTCTTGCACCACGCGGCGGCTCTCGCGCGCCCAGCGCGCCCGCTCGGGGGAGATCCACAGGCGCGCGATGCGGGAGGCCTCAACCTCACCGGTGCGCATCCAACCCTCCACTTCGGCCGCCGGATCGACCTCTGAGCGGGGCTCGAAGTGCTCGTCGGTGACCTCTGCGCGCCTGATGCGATCCAGGCGGAAATGGCGCACGTCCTCGCGCGTGGGGTCAAACGAGGCCACATACCAGCCCTCGCGTCCGTTGACCAGGGCGTACGGCTCCACGCGCCGCTGGGAGAACTCGTCCTCGTTCTCCTTGTAGTAGTCGAGCTCGATCAGCCGGCGCTCGGTGATCGCGGTCGATATCCGCCTGGACACATAGGAGTCGTTGCCACGGCCATGCGCCACCTGTAGGCCCTGCTCCATCGGGTCGCCGCCGAGCGCCGTGACGATCTTCTCCCGTGCTGAGGTCAGCGAGCCCTCGGGGATGTGCTCCCCGATCAGGTCGATCGCCGCAATCAACGCCTTCGCCTCCACTGGCAGCAGGCGCGCGGGGCGGTCGAAGTTGTCGCTGTAGGGCTCGGGATCCACCTCGATTTCGCCCTCGTCGTCGAGGATTTCCGCATACAGCACATACGAGCCCCCACCGAAGTTGACCACGTTCAGTACGTCAATGTCCTCGCGTAGCTCCTCCTCGCTCAGCTGCAGCCGCTCCTGCAGCTCGGCGAGCGACTCGCGCCGTCCCTCGCGCCCCGCGTGGATCAGGATGCCGGCGAGCGTCACCAGGCGCGCGAAGCGCTCCGGTCGGATCGCCGCCTCCATGCGGCGCGGATCCTCGGAAGATCCGTCTGGATCGGCGGGCGATCCGGTGCGCCGGCGGCGACTCTTCGTGGGATGCGGCTGCGCGCCGCCGCGCGGCCGGCCGTGCGGGTCGACCTCGCCATCGAGATCGCTCAGCGGGCTCTCCGCGTGACGGCGCTCCAGTAGCTCCAGGCGCATCGCCAGCTCCTGCGCCAGCTCCGGCGGGCCCAACAGGCGGGCGTGCTCCCCCAACCCCAACACCCATGAGACGAGCATCCGCGGTGCGGCGTACGGGGTGAGGAAGGTCCGGTCCCCCGAGGACCCCTCGTCATCCACTGCGAGGATCTCGCCGTAGCGGCCGAAATGGCGCTCGATCTGCCACGCGATCCGCTCGGACACCAGGATCTCCGCGACGCCACGCTGCTCGCCCAGCTGCCACTCCGCACGGTTGGCGTAGCCGCGTGGGTCGAAGTCGGTGGGACGCCTGAAGTCGTGCTCGGCCTTGGTCGCGTACGCCACTTTGCCGCGGATGCGCGAGAGGCGGAAGACGCGGATCGCCTTGCGCTCGTGGGCGTGGCCCAGCAGGTAGAACTCCCCCCCCTGAAACAGCAGATGGTAGGGGTCCACGCGCCTGCCACCCAGCTCGTCGCGCTCCATCGAGTAGTAGTCGAAGGTGATCGTCTTCTGGCGGAAGATCGCCGTCTCGACCTTCGCCAGACGCGCCGAGAGCTCGTGGCCGCCGGCGGAGGCGGTGATGCCAAGCGCCACCGAGCGCTGCTGCTCGGGCGCCCGCAAAGGGCTGGGCCGCCCCCAGGTGATCTGCTGCAGCGCCAGCCGCAGCGGCTCGGCGTAGGCAAACTCGCCGTCCAGCAGGTGCAGGGCGGTCTGCAGCGCGGCGAGCTCCTCGTCGGTGAACTCGATTGCGGGCAGGTGGAAGCTCTCCGAGCGCAGCGAGTAGCTCTCCTGCTCTGCTGCCGCGTCCGCGGGCCGATCCACGGTTAGCTGAATCCCCAGCGATTCGAGCTCGGCACGGTCCGCGTAGAAGCGCCGCGCAAACGCGTCCTCGTTCATTGCGCTGTACCCCTCCACATCGCGCCGGATCTCCAGAGCCGTGACCGGCCGACGCTCGGCCATCAGGTAGGAGATCAGCGAGAGCTGGCGGATCAGCTTCTCGGTGTCCTTCGCCATCCTCGCTCAAAGATAGAACCCGATGGCGAGACATTGCTCGCGGCCGGCACCTACCGGGCGCTATTTGCGGAGATTCACGCGGCCTCGAGCGCTTCCGACTCGAGCTCCCGGCGCTCAGGGAAGTAGGCGGCCGCGGTGAGCGCGCGATCGAACTCCGACCAGTGGCGGCCGGGCGCCAGCTCCTTCTCGAGACGATCGAAGCTGCCCAACCGCCCGCCGAGGTTGTCGATCATGTGCACCAGCGTTGCCTCCCGCGTGCACGGCACCACCGGGCTGCCATGCTCGAGCGAGCCGTGGTGGGAGAGGATGATGTGCAGCACCGCCCACGCCAGCTGCTCGGGAAAGCCCTCGATCTCCTCGATCTCGCGGCGGATGCGGTAGTAGCCGAGCGCGATCTCCCCATGCAGGCGACCGAGGTCGGTGAGGTCGATGCTACGAGCGTCCTTTGTGTAAGCCTCGAGCTTGCCGATATCGTGCAGCAGCGCACCCGTGACCGCCACATCGCGGTCGATGCCGGGGAAGGTCGCCGAGGTGGCGCTCACCGCCTGCGCCACCCCCAGGCAGTGCTCCAACAGCCCGTGGGGGTAGGCCTGGTGGTAGTACTTCGCGGCGGGCGCCATCCGGTAGCCGGGCCACATCTGTGAGCTCTCCCCGAGCACCCGCTCCAGTAGGCGGCGCAGGTGGGGATCCTGGACCGTGAGGACCAGCTCGCGCAGGTCGCGCTCCATCTGGGCCGCCTCGCGCAGCGGCCCGGGGAGCAGATCTCCCGGGACGAAGCTTCCGGGGACGGCGGCGTCGAGCCCACGCAGGTTGATCTGCGGCCCAAAGCGGGGATGCACCGAGTAGCGACCGCGTACGTGCACCGCCTCGCCGGCGCGGGCCACCGCCTCGGTCTGCTCCAGGCCCTCCCACACCATCGTCGGCACCGCGCCGGTGCGGTCGCCCAGCAGCAGGCGCAGATAGTCGCCGCCGTCGCGGCGCGGGCGGCGCTCGAGCTGGCGCACCAGCAGCACCTGGTCGAGCTCCATGCCATCTGTCAGCTCGTTGATCAGCATGGGATTGAAGGTAGTCATCGCTGCGGACGGTATGGCAGCGCGATCCATGTAGAGGCCTTTTGCAAGCGTGTTCATTGGAACCATTGATGAGCAAGGTATGGCCGTGTGCCGAAACGTCTAACCGCTGTCTGCAAGTTCGGCCGTCCGGTACCTAGATGTTTTTATGCGTCTCTCCTACCTTGTCTGTTGTGTAAGGCAGAGTTTTGTAAGTCAGCGTTTATTCGTAGTGCCGGGAGGAACGGAGATGACGATGACAGAAGCAGAGAACATGCGGGTGGTCAGCTGGAACGTAAACGGGATCCGTGCACGGTGGCCGCGCCTGACGGAGCTGCTCACGTGCGAGCGGCCCGACGTGGTGTGCCTGCAAGAGACCCGTTGCTCGGAGTGGCACTTCCCGAGCGAACGACTGCGGGAGATGGGATACCAGTCCCGTCACAGCCCTGGATCCCAGCAGGGTGGCGGGGTGGCGATCCTGGTACGCGAGGATCACCCGATCACTGAGCGCAGCGTGGAGCTCGACCACCAGCGTGACATCGCCGAGGGCCACTGGATCGAGCTCACCACCGAAGGGATCACGATCGTTTCGGTGTACGTGCCCGCGGGCGCCGGGGCCGGTGAGCAAAGCGATGTGGGCAAGCTGGCCTTCCTGGAGGCGGTCGCCCGCCACGCCTGTGACGAGCACTCTCGTCCACTGCTGATTGCGGGCGACTTCAACGTCGCGCCCACCGACGAGGACGTATATGAGCCGGCGTGGTTTGCCGACTCCTACCAGACCGGCGAAGCCGAGCGCGCCGACCTGCGCGCGATCCTCGACGAGGGTGCACTAGTGGACGTCTACCGCACGCTGCACCCCGACGAGCACGGCTACACCTGCTGGGAGCAGCGCGAGGGCCACTATGGGCGCGACTATGGATTGCGCATCGACCTAGTCCTCGCCAGCGAGGGCCTTGCCCCATATGTCGGCGACTGCGAGGTCAACCACACCTACCGCAGGGGTTTTCGCCCCTCCAACCACGCGCCGGTGGAGGTGGAGCTGCAAGACGTGCGGGCCTGCGCCCTCTGCCTCGGGGGGCAGGAGCAACTGTTTGGGTTGCAGGAGCAGCTCACAGTGGGGCTGCAGGGGGAACTGATCGCAGCCTGAGGGGGGTTCACGGGCCGCGGTCGCGCTTCCCGGCACACCAAGCGACCGCGGCCCATGCGGCAACGGTACCAGTCGTTACCCGACTCTTTCAACCCTCCAGCTGCCGCCTTCCTTGACGAGCTTCAGCGCGTTGGTGCTGAGCTTGCCCGCCCAAGTGCTGCGCACGCGCGCCGTGGCGGCGGCGCCGCTCACCGCGATCTTTTCGACGGTCAGTTCGTAGTCGTCGATCGACCCAAGCTGGCGTTTGAGCGCCTGCTTGCAGGTGTTGCCCGGAGTACTCAGTCGCGCACGGGCAGCGCGCGAGAAGTCCTGTTCGCAGATCTTCTGCTCGTTCAAAGCGGAAACGTCTGACTGCAGGTCGGAGACGCGCTGCGCCACCGCATGAGCTTCGCCCTTGAAGCTGCTCGTACTCACGGTACTTCCGCAGGCGCCGACGCCGAGCGCGAGCAGGACGGCGACGAGTGGCGGGCTGAAGCGCTTGACCACGATCTCGCCATTGTGCCCCAACAGCGTCTTAGCCATCCACGCCATGGCCCTACGGCTCCAGCCGGTTGGGGCCCCGGTAGAGGAAGGTGACCTCGCGCACGTTCTCCTGCCCCAACATCTGCATCAAGAGGCGCGTGAGCCCGAAGCCAAAGCCGCCATGGGGCGGGGCGCCGTAGCGGAAGAAGTCCAGGTAGTACTGGATCGGCTCGGTATCAACGCGCTTGTCGCGCGCCTGCTCGAGCAGCACGGGGAGGCGGTGCTCGCGCTGGGCGCCAGTCGTGATCTCGATCCCGCGCCACAGCAGGTCGAAGCTCTTGGTCAATCCCGGCCGGTCGGGATAGCGCATGTGGTAGAAGGGCCGCACCGCCGTCGGGTAGTCGGTGACGAACACGAACTCATGGCCGCGCTGCTCGGCGACGATCGCACACAGTGCGCGCTCGCTCGGCGGGTCGAGGTCGTCGTCGGGGCCCGGCACGTGCTCGTGTCCATGCTCGCGCAGCAGCGCCTTGGCCTGCTCGATCGTGACGCGTGGGAACGGCAGGCTCGGCACCGCGACCTCGACGCCAAAGGTCTCGCGGATTGCGTCGCCGTGCTCGGCCGCAACGACTCCAAAAACGTGCGCTAGCCACGCCTCCTCGAAGGCCATCACATCCTCGTGCGAGTCGATCCAGGAGATCTCCACGTCGACGCTCGTGAACTCTGTGTCGTGGCGCGAGGTGAACGATGGGTTGGCGCGGAACACCGGGCCGATCTCGAAGACCTTGCCGAAGCCCGCCGCCATCGCCATCTGCTTGTAGAACTGCGGCGACTGCGCGAGGTAGGCAGTGCGCTCGAAGTATTCGACCTTAAAGAGCTCCGCGCCGGACTCGCTCGCGGAGCCCATGAACTTCGGCGTGTGCAGCTCGAAGAAGCCCTGCGCCCGCCAGTGCTCGCGCATCGCGTGCTCGACCGTGCTCTGCACCTCGAAGATCAGCCGCCGGTCCGGCCGGCGCAGGTCGAGGTAGCGCCAGTCGATCCGCTTGTCGAGCGCCGACTCCGGCGTGATCGGCAATTCGGGCTCGGCGGGAGCATCGACCTCGAGGTCCCGCAGACGGATCTCCACACCGCCGAGGCGCACACGCTCGTCGGCGACTACCTCACCGGTCAGCGTCACCGCCGACTCGTCGGTCAACTCGGAGATGCGCTCGTTGAGCTCGCTCGGCGGGTCCGGCTTCTCGAGCACGACCTGCGCGAGCCCGGTTTCGTCGCGCAAAATCAAGAACTGCATGCGCTTCTGGTCGCGCACCGCGTTGACCCACCCGCGCAAACGCACGGTCTCGCCCACCTTCGCGGCGAGATCGGCTATCAGGGTCCGTTCCACGCGGCCGATCGTATAGAAGGCAGCACCCGATAGCCTGCACCTCGAGGATGAGCCGGCGGGAGCAGATCAGGATGGAGGCGGATGAGGTCGCGGCATTCCTGGGGCAGGAGCGCACCGCCGTGTGTGCCACCGTCGGGCTGCGCGGATGGCCACATCTAATGCCGCTGTGGTACGTGCTGCGCGAGCGCACCGGCGGACGGCCGGGGCCGCAGCTGTGGTCATGGACATACGCGGCCTCGCAGAAGGTGCGCAATCTGGAGCGCGACCCGCGCGCGACGCTGCAGGTGGAGGCGGGCGAGGTCTATCAGGAGCTGCGGGGGGTGATGCTCGAATGCGAGGCGGCGATTCACCGCGACCTTGAGATCGTCAAAGCGCTGGGGCACGAGATCTTCACCCGCTACGCCTCCCCCCGCGGGCAACCCCCGGCGACGGAGCTGCCGGAGGAGGTTGGGGCCATCGTGGACCAGCAGGCGAGCAAGCGGGTTGCATTGCAGTTCATCGAGCTCGATCGAGTGACCTGGGATCACCGCAAGCTCGGCGGGGTCTATTGAGTTGAGTGAGACCGAAATGGAACCACTGAAGGGGCTCATACTCTCGGGAGGCAAGGGCGCACACTCAGCTGGGGGAGGGCAGGCCCTCTCCCAGTACCCCCTCCCAACAAGGATGGAAACCAGATGGAGCACTTGAAGGGACTGATTCTCTCCGGGGGCAAGGGCACGCGCCTGCAGCCGATCACGCACACCAGCGCCAAGCAGCTGGTGCCGGTGGCGAACAAGCCCGTGCTGTTCTACGGGATCGAAGCCATGGCGCAGGCGGGGATCGAGGAGGTGGGCATCATCATCGCCCCCGAGACCGGCCCCGAGATCGAAGCGGCCGCAGGCGACGGCTCGCGCTTCGGGGTGCGGATCACCTATGTGGTGCAAGACCAGCCCGCGGGCCTTGCACACGCGGTACTGACCGCGGAGGAGTTCCTGGCGGGTAGCCCGTTCGTGATGTACCTCGGGGACAACCTGCTGCAGGGAGGCATCTCCGACCTTGTGGCAGCCTTCCGCGAGCACGCACCCGACGCCCTGATCCTGCTGACGCCAGTGGCAGACCCCGAGAACTACGGGGTGGCGGAGCTGGCGCCGGCAAATGGTGGTGCCCACCTACCCCGCGCGGGGACGGGCAGGGTCGTAAGGCTGGTCGAGAAGCCCGCAAAGCCCGCCACCAACCTGGCGCTCGTTGGCGTGTACATGTTCACCGCCCAAATCCATGACGCCGCGAGAGCGATCAAGCCCTCGGCGCGCGGGGAGCTCGAGATCACTGATGCGATCCAGCACCTCGTGGACGCAGGCATGCGCGTGGAGCCTCACATCGTGCAGGGCTGGTGGAAGGACACCGGCCGCTTGGAGGACATGCTGGAGGCCAACCAGCTGATTCTCGACAACATCGTGCGCAACGTGGAGGGGGAGTTGATCGACTCGCAGGTCGAGGGACGCGTGGTGGTCGAGCGCGGTGCGCGGCTGGAGCGCACGCGGGTGCGCGGCCCCGCCGTGATCGGCGCGGGAGCGCAGTTGCGAGACTGCTACATCGGCCCCTACACCGCGATCGGTGAGGGGTGCGCGATCACCGGCGCGGAGGTGGAGCACTCGATCCTGCTTGCCGGCTCCTCGGTGTGCGACCTCGACGGCCGCATGGAGTCCTCGCTGCTGGGCCGCAACGTGACGGTGCGCCGCGGCGACCGCCAGCCACGCGCCTACCGCTTCATGGTCGGCGACAACTCGGACATCTCGATCCTGTGAGGCTGCTCGTCACAGGCGCCGCTGGGATGTTGGGTCGCGATGTGCAGAGCGCCGGCGAGCGCGCGGGACACGAGCTGGTGCTGGTGGATCTGCCCGAGCTCGACATCACCGACGCGGACACGGTGCTGGCGTTTCTGCGCGAGCACCAACCGGAGGCCGTGCTGAACTGCGCGGCCTGGACCGACGTCGACGGGGCGGAGACCCATCGCGAGCAGGCTTACGCCGTCAACGCCGAGGGAGCCGGCAACCTCGCGCGGGCCGCGACCGCAATCGAGATCCCGGTGCTGCACATCTCGACCGATTACGTGTTCGACGGACGGGCGCCGCTCGATGCCGAGGGCCGCGAGCGCGCCTACGTGGAGTCCGATCCCACCGGCCCCAGCTCGGTGTACGGCCAGAGCAAGCTGGCGGGTGAGCAGCAGGTGCTCGCCGCCTCTCCCCGCCATGCAGTGGTGCGCACCGCATGGCTGTACGGGGTGCACGGGCGCAACTTCGTCGACACGATGCTGCGCCTGGCGGGGGAGCGCGATGCGGTGCAGGTGGTGGACGACCAGATCGGCTCTCCAACCTGGTCGGGGCACCTGGCGGCGGCGGTGCTTGGGCTGCTGGAACGTGGGGTTAGCGGCCTCGTGCACCACACTGGCGCCGGCGCGATCTCATGGAACGGGTTTGCGCAAGAGATCTTCCGCCAGGCCGAGCGTCCCTGCCGCGTGGAGGCCGTCAGCAGCGAGCAGATGGCGCGTCCAGCGCCGCGTCCGGGGTGGTCGGTGCTGGAGAGCGAGCGAGCCGACGTGCTGCCGATGCCGGACTGGCGCGAGGGGCTGGCGGGGTACCTGGCGGCAAGAGCTGGGATGATGCGCGCATGAGGCTCTTGGTATGTGGCGGAGCGGGGTTCATCGGCTCGCACTTTGCGCGGGTGCGTGTGCACGAGCACGGCGACGAGGTGGCGGTGCTCGACAAGCTCACCTACGCGGGACGCGAGGAGAACTTGCAGGACATCGCCGACGCGACCGGCTTCCGCTTCATACGCGGTGGCATCGAGGATCCGCAGGCGGTGGCCGAGGCGCTCGACCGCCCCGAGAGCGGACAGCGGCCGGAGGCGATCGTGAACTTCGCCGCTGAGACGCACGTGGACCGCTCGATCGCCGAGCCCGACGCGTTCGTGAGGACGCACGCGCTCGGCACCTACGTGCTGCTGGAGGCCGCGCGGGAGCGGGGCCTGCGCTACCTGCAAGTGTCCACCGACGAGGTGTATGGGTCGATCGAGGTGGGCACCTTCACCGAGGCCTCGCCCCTGCACCCCTCCTCGCCGTACTCGGCCACCAAGACGGGGGCCGATCTACTGGTGCAGAGCTACTTCCACACCTACGGCCTGCAGGCGAGCATCTGCCGGGGATCCAACAACTATGGCTCCCACCAGTACCCGGAGAAGCTGATCCCGCTGATGATCCTCAACGCGCTGCACGGAGATCCGCTGCCGGTGTACGGGGATGGCAGGCAGGTGCGCAACTGGATCCATGCCAGCGACTTCGCGCGGGCGATCGGCTGCGTGCTGGAGCAGGGCGCCCCGGGCGAGGTCTACAACGCTGGTGGCCCCGACGAGCTGACGAACATCGAGGTGATAAAGCGCATCCTCGAGCTGACCGGTGCGGATGAGTCTCTGATCGAGCACATCACCGATCGCCCCGGCCACGACCGCCGCTACTCGCTCTCCTCCAACAAGGTGCGCGCGCTGGGTTGGGAGCCACGGGTGCGCTTCATCGAGGGACTCGAGCAGACTGTCGCCTGGTACCGCGAGAACGAGTGGTGGTGGGAGCCGATCCGCTCCGGTGCGTACAGGGAGTACTACGAGCGCCAGTACGGCCGCGCGCTGGCTGCCGAATGATCGGCGCATATCTGCGTCCTCGATCTGCTTGATCCTCGGCAGCCAGGGCCGTATCGCTGTAACGGCCGCGCGCTGAGCTAGCCGCGCGGCCGTCGGTCGCTGTCGCTACTCCTTCTCGTCGTCTCGTCTATATCCGAGCCGCGCCGAGATGCGGTCGGCCGTTGAGACGAGATGCGGCCCGAGGTGCTCGACGAGCTCCTCGAGCGAGATCATCGAGCTGTGCGCCGCCATGTTGACCGCGGCGACGACCTCGCGTGACTCCGAGCGCACCGGCGCGGAGATCGAGTGCAGGCCGGGTACGAGCTCCTCGTCGTTGACGGCGAAGCTCTCCTCGCGCACGTGCTCGAGCTCCGAGCGCAGGCCCTTCTTGCTCGTGATCGTGTTGGGACCGCGCTTGGCGAGCTTCATCTCGCCGAGCAGGCCGCGCTGCTCGTGATCGGGGAGGTAGGCCAGCAGCAGCTTGCCCATCGAGGTGCAGTAGGCAGGCAGCCGCGAGCCCAACGAGAGCCCCAGATCGATCTTGCTCTGCCCGCGGCGGAAGCTGCGGGCGCGATCGACGTAGAGGATGTCCGGGCCGTCGAGCACGGCGAGGTTGACGGTGTAGGAGGTGCGCTGGCGCAGTTCCTCCAGGTACGGACGCGAATGCTCGCGCAGCCCGGTGGAATTGAGCGCCGACATCCCCAGATCGGTGACGCGTAGCCCCAACCGGTACTTGCGTGAGGCTCCCTGCTCGAGATAGCCGAGCGCAACGAGTGTGATCACGTAGCGGTGAGTCGTGCTGCGGCTCATGCCCAATTCGTCAGCGATATCGGCGATTCCGAGCACCGGCCGCTCGGGTGTGAAGCAGCCCAGAATTGCGAGCCCGCGCTCCAGCGACTGCGAGTAACGCGGTTCGCGCAGGCTGGGGATTGCGGGCACCCATTCCCCGTCGGCGTTGAGTCTGTCAGTATGTGAGCTTGTTCTTGGCATTTGTACGGTGGACCCCTGTCCTTAGTCCCGGGTAATCTGGACCCCCTGCTGGGGCCAAGCATGTCTGAACAACGATCATACTTCGAAGTTCGGATGTTCTCAATCATAAGCACGGGCTTTCTACGGACGCTCGTCTGGTACTCGCCCGGATCGCGGGCGATATCGACCCTTACACCCCGTTCCGCGCACCCCAGCAACCCACGCGACATACCCGCCCCGGCGGCGATCCCACCGTGGATGGGGGGGGCGCAGGCAGTGGGACCCGCGGCTCCGAACGGCTCACACACACAGGCTCACTCGATCGCCCACGAGTCCTCGCACACCCAGGAGTTCGCACGCCTGCGACGTCCCCGCTGGCCTAGACGCTGGCTCTGAGGGTCAGCCCCCAGAGAAGGCGGACCGGCTCGGACACATGCGCGCCAGCGCGCATTCGCGACAGGCGGGAGTCCGCGCGTGGCAAGTGCGACGGCCGTGGCGCAGGAGGTTGACGTGCAACTCCAACTCCTCCCCGGGGGGGGTGAGCGCGAGCATCTGGTCGTGCAGCTTCTCGAACGGTGCGCCCGCCTGCAACAGCCCGAGGCGCATCCCGACGCGCGAGACATGCGTATCCACCGGGACATCGCGCAAGCCGTATGCAAATAGCAGTATGCACGCGGCGGTCTTGCGCCCAACCCCGGGCAGGCTGGTCAGATAGTCGCGCGCCTGCGCCAGCGGAGCACTCGCCAACCACTCCAGCGACAGCTCATCACCTGAGATCGCACGCAGGATGCTCTGGATGCGCCTGGACTTCACCTTCGAGATGCCGCCCGGGCGGATCGCCTCCTCGACCTCCTGCAATGGCGCGTCGCGCACCGCCTCCCACGTCGCCAGGCGCGCGCGCAGCCGCAGGTAGGCCACGTCGCGGTTGCGGTCGTTGGTGCTCTGCGAGAGCACCGTCAGCACCAGCTCCGCCAGCGCGTCGCCGTGCGGGGCCATGCGCGGGATGCCGTACACCGCGCGTAGCCGGTCGCGCACCGCGCGCACGCGGCGGCGGGTGGGTGGGGTCCAGCTGGCACCGGGCACCGCGCCACGGTAGGGCATGCGGCCCGCGTGCGCCGGGGCCGGTTATGCTCGGCTCGGTGCCAGCTGTCAGCGAGCACACCGCCCAGCTCGGCGAGCTGCCGATCTACTGGCGCAGCGCGCCCTCCCCCGGCGACGGGGCCCCGGCGCTGTACCTGCACGGCGTGCCTACCAACTCCGATGACTGGATCGGCTCCCCGGCGTGCAGCGAAGAGCCCCCACAGCCGCGGTGGCGGCGATGGCCGTGGCGGTACCCACGGCGCGAGGCTGAGGCGAGGACGGGGTTCCTGGAACGCAGCGGAGGACTCGCGCCCGACCTTCCCGGCTTCGGGCGCTCCGGCAAGCCCGGGCACTTCGACTACACGATCGATGAGTATGGACACTTCATCGAGCAGTACCTCGACCTGCTCGAGGTCGAGCGCGTGCGACTGGTCGTGCACGACTGGGGCGTGGTGGGGCTGGCCTTCGCCCAGCGCCACCCCGAGCGAGTCGAGCGGCTGGTGGTGATGAACGCCATACCGTTTCTCCCGGGCTACCACTGGCACCGCACCGCGCGCCTGTGGCGCATGCCGCTGGTGGGGGAGATCGCGATGGGTGCCACCACGCGCTTCGCACTGCGCCGCTCCACGCTCGATGCCAACACCACCCCGGGTCCGCTGCCGGATGTCTGGCTGGACTCGGTGCTCGACCACTTCGACCACGGCACCCAGCGCGCGATCCTGCGGCTGTATCGCAGCTCCCCGCCCGAGGTGCTCGCCCATGCGGGCGCCCAGCTTCACAACTTGACGATGCCCGCACTTGTGGTGTGGGGCCTGCAAGACCCCTACATCCCCGCCCGCTTCGCCGCCGAGTACGCGCGCGTGCTGCCCTCCGCGAAGCTGCTCGAGCTGCCCGACGCCGGCCACTGGTGGTGGCTTGACCGACCAGACGCGATCGAGCGGGTCGTTGACTTTTTGACCGAGAAGGAGGGGCCCGATGAATGATAAGAAGAGGGGCCCGACCGAAGCCGGGAGACGCTCACCTCCGGCGAGCATCCCCGTTTCGGCCAGCGAGCCTTCGTCCGGCTGCGCCACCCTCTTGGCGCCCTCCGGTCGACTGCGCCTCCCTCCCGGCTGATCGGAGATCGGACGCGGTGGCGATGTCCCCCAAACACACACCAACCACTTCACAAAATGAAGGGTTTGGGCCCGAAAAGTACACACACGACACCGAGCTCGCCGTTCGTCCCCGGGCGCCCGCACCGACGCGGGCGTGAGCAGTCAATCGTGAAAGCTCGGTTGTTGGCACCATGGGCGCTCGCGCTGGCGACCGCGATCCCACTGACGGTCACCTACCTGATCGCCCAGCCGCCGAGCGGCGATATGGCGGCGGCCACCTACCGCGGCGAAGTCTTCGCTCGTGCCGGGCTGACCCTCTGGGACAACGGCTGGTACGGCGGCCACTACCTCCCCGGTTACTCGGTGTTTGCCCCTGCACTGGGAGCATTCGTGGGCGAGCGGCTGCTGCTGGGGCTCTGCACGATCGCCGCGGCTGGGCTGTTCGGTGTGATCGTGCAGCGCGCCTTCGGCATAGGGGGAGCACGTGTCGCCGCCGTGTCGTTCGCGCTCGGCGCCTCGGTGACGATGCTCTCCGGGCGCGTGGCGTTCAGCCTCGGGCTCGCGGTGGGGCTGCTCGCGGTGGTGGCACTGCAACGCCGGCGCTTCGCGGCGGCGCTCGTGCTCGCGTTGCTCACCAGCCTCGCAAGCCCCGTGGCAGGAGCCTTCCTCGCGCTGGCCGGTGTCGCCTACGCCCTCGCAGGCAACCCGCGGCGCGGGCTCGTCATCGCCGCCGCAGCAATGGCTCCGATCGTGGTGTTTGCGCTCGTCTTCCCCGAAGGCGGATATGAGCCGTTTGCGCCCTCGGTGTTCTGGCCGGGCGTGGCCGGTGTGGCGCTGATCGCACTGATAATCCCCCACCTCGACGACGACATGCGCCCGCGCGCCGCGCGCGTGCTCACCTGGGGGGCGTGGCTGTACGCACTGGCGCTGATCGGCTCCTTCGCGCTGCACACGCCGGTGGGCAGCAATGCGGCGCGTCTCGGCGAGCTGTTCGCGGCGCCGCTGGTGGCGGGCGCGCTGTGGGAGCGCCGTCGCCTGGCACTGCTGGTACTCGCCCCCGTGCTTCTTCTACTGGCAGCTGGAGACTCCGATCAACGACGTGTCCGAACTGGTGGGAGACCCGTCGGTGAACGCCTCCTACTACGCCCCGCTGCTCGGCCAGCTGCAGCACCGTGCGCACGGGGTGCCGCTGCGCGTAGAGGTGCCGCAGACGGGCGCCCACTGGGAGTCGGTGTACCTGCCCGAGCACGGCTCGATCCTGCTGGCGCGGGGGTGGGAGCGCCAGCTCGACACCCGCTACGCGGCGCTCTTCTACGCACCGACGCTTACACCCGCGGCCTACCGCGCGTGGCTGTACGAAAACGCGATCTCCTATGTAGCGCTGCCCGACGTGCGCCTGGACTTCTCAGGCGCCGCGGAGGGCCGTCTGGTCGCACGCGGGCTGCCCTACCTGCGCGAAGTGTGGCGCGCGCGGCACTGGCGCCTGTTCGCGGTCGTGGGAGCACCGGCGCTGGCGGCGGCGCCCGCACGGCTCACGGAGGTCGACTCAGACTCCTTCACGCTTACCGCCCCGCGCCCGGGCAGCTACGAGGTGCGCGTGCGCTACACCCCCTACTGGGCGCTCCAGCAGGGGCGCGGTTGCGTGCGCAACGCGCCGGGTGGTTGGACCACCGTGCAGGCGCGCACGGCAGGCACGATCCGTGTGGGCATCGACTTCTCGTTGGGGCGCATCTTCGACCACAGCCCACGCTGCACTTGAGAGCGTACGGTGGCGCCATCCACCGGCATTCACACCCACCGGCATCGACCAGCTCTTACCGGGATCTTCAGTCAGGGCCCGCGTTGCGCCTGAGCATCGATTAGGCTACCTCGATGGTCGCTCGGCTCCGCGTCACGCAGACACGCGTACTGCCAAAGGGCTGGCTCGACCTGCTCCGCCAACTGGCGCTGTTCGGGACGGCCTATCTGGCATACCGTTTGGTGAGGGGGATGGTCGAGGGGAGGGCTACCGCCGCCTTCCAGCACGCGCGCGAGCTGATCCACATCGAGGAAACGATGCACGTCTTCGTGGAGCCCTCGATCCAGGCGTGGGCGGCGAGCAGCCACCTGCTGATGGACGTGTCGAGCTGGCTGTACGTCAACGCTCAGACCAGCGTGACGGTGGGTGCGCTGATCTACCTCTATCTGCGCCACAACCGCTCGTTCTACTTCGTGCGCAACATGCTGATGATCTCGATGGGAATCGCGCTCGTCGCCTACGCGGTGTTCCCGACTGCGCCCCCGCGGTTCATGCCGGAGTGGGGCTTCTTCGACCCAGTGGCGGACTTCACGGGGGTGCATATCGAGACGGCGCACGGCGGCAGCGGCACGACCGCCGCGCTCACCAACCTCTACGCCGCGGTGCCCTCGATGCACGTCGCGTTCGCCCTGCTGATCGGCTGGCCGCTGGCGCGCCTGGTGCGTTGGCGGGTGCTGCGTGTCATGTGGCTGCTGTACCCGCTGCTGATGGCGTTCGTGATCATCGCCACCGCCAACCACTTCATCCTCGACGCCTTGCTCGGCGCAGTAACTGCCGCGATCTCCGCCTACGGCGCGCTGTGGCTGGCGCGCGCGCGTCCCGCCGCGTGGCGCTTCTCCCCCGCGCGGTTGGAGGGAGCGAGCACGTAGGGGCCCTGGCGTGAGCCCTCAGGGGCCTGTAAGGTTGTGGCTCGGGGGGCCTGCACGCGTACGCGTCCCTCCAACCACACGCCACGCGCTCCCCGCCGACTGAACACATGCCTCCCCGACACGCCCCCCCAACGAGACCGGCCGGGCGGCGCAGCTCCAGCCGATCTCCGGTCGGCGCGGGACGGCGGGGACGGCGCAGGGACCGGCCGGCCCGCTCCGGGCGCGTCTTTCGCGGCAGCGGGCAGCGCCGCGAGCTGGTGCGCAACCGTCTGATCGAGTCGCGGCTGACTCCCAACACGATCTCGCTGACGGGGCTGGCGCTGAACGTGGTGGCCGCCGTGCTGGTGTGGGAAAGCCTGTTCTTCCTCGGCGGGGTCGCGTTCGTGGTCGGTTCGGTGATGGATACGCTCGACGGTCGCTACTCGCGCATGTCCGGCAAGGGCACCCCCTTCGGGGCGTTCCTGGACTCGACGCTCGACCGCATCGAGGAGGGGATCGTGCTGACCGCCGTGGCCGGCTACTTCGCGTTGCAGGGCAACCGCGTGGCCGCCGCCGCGGTGGTGGTGGCGGTGCTGGCTTCGCTGATGGTGTCTTACACCCGCGCCCGCGCGGAGGCGCTGGGCGTGGAGTGCAAGGTCGGCATCGCCACGCGCCCGGTGCGGGTGGTGATCCTCTCGATCGGGCTGATCTTCGCCAAGGGCGCATCGCTCGGGCACTTCGAGCTGCTGCAGCCCGCGGTGTACGTGCTGGCGGTGCTCAGCGTGGTGACGGTGTTCCAGCGCATCTGGCATGTGCGCCGCGAGCTCTCCGGGTAGTCTCCGGGGATGACTTCAACTAACGACAACGGCGCCAGCAACGGCGCAGCGCGCTACCAGACCGGCAAAGTGAGGGTGGCGATCATCGGCGTGGGCAACTGCGCCTGCTCGTTCGTGCAGGGCGTGCACTACTACGCCGACGCCGACCCCTCCCAGGCGCGTGTGCCCGGCCTGATGCACGTGGACCTCGGCGGCTACCACGTGCGCGACATCGAGTTCACCGCCGCCTTCGACATCGACCGCGCGAAGGTCGGCAAGGACCTCGGAACGGCGATTTGGGCGGGGCAGAACAACACGATCAAGTTCGCCACTGGGGGCCGCGGGGTTCCCAAGAAGCTCGGCGTGCCTGTGCATCGCGGGATGACCCACGACGGCCTCGGCAAGTACCTCAAGGAGAAGATCGTCAAGGCCCCGGGTGAGACCGCGGACATCGTGAAGATCCTCAAGGAGACCCACACCGACGTGGTCGTCTCCTATCTGCCGGTGGGCTCCGAGCAGGCAACCAAGTGGTATGTCGAGCAGGTGCTGGAGGCGGGCTGCGCGTTCGTCAACTGCATCCCCGTGTTCATCGCCCGCGAGGACTACTGGGACCGGCGCTTCAAGCAGGCGGGCCTGCCGATCGTGGGCGACGACATCAAGTCACAGGTGGGGGCGACGATCGTGCATCGCGCACTCGCACGGCTGTTCGGCGATCGCGGCGTGCGGATCGTGCACACCTCGCAGCTCAACGTGGGCGGCAACATGGACTTCTACAACATGCTCGAGCGCGAGCGGCTGGAGTCCAAGAAGATCTCCAAGACCAACGCCGTCACCTCGATCATGGAGGACGAGCTACCCGCCAACGACGTCCACGTGGGGCCGTCGGACTACGTGCCGTGGCTGACCGACCGCAAGTGGGCGCACATCCGCCTGGAGGGCCAGGCGTTTGGCGACGTGCCGTTGACAGCGGAGCTGAAGCTCGAGGTGTGGGACTCTCCCAACTCCGCGGGCATCGTGATCGACGCGGTGCGCTGCTGCAAGCTGGCGCTCAACCACGGTGTCGCCGGGCAGCTGGACGGGCCATCGTCGTACCTGATGAAGTCGCCCCACAACCAGCGCCCCGACGACCAGGCGCGCGCCGACACCGAGAAGTTCATCGCCAAGTACGCCGGCAGGCCGGGCATACCGGCGCAGGGACGCAAAGCCGCAAAAGTCGCGAAAACTGCCCGCGCCTCGAAGTAGCTGCAGTCTTGAAGTAATCGGGGAGGATGAAGATGCCCTCCATCCGAACCCCTACCACTTCACAAAATGAAGGGTTGGGGGCTGAAAAGTACATACGCCACCCACGCCGAACCCCCGCAGCCAAGGCGCCCGCGGGCCCGCACCCCGGCCTGGGGCTAACCTGAAGACGATGGCCGTGACGCTCTCGATCGCCCACGTCACCCCATACCCGTGGGAGACGCAGGAGAACGAGGTCAACGCGTACGTGCGGAAGGTCGCAGAGGAGCTCTCGCGGCGCGGGCACCGCGTGCTGATCCTCGCCCCCTCGCGCTCGCAGGAGCAGGTGCGTGCGTCGCGTCGCACGCTGCGGGCAGCGCGCGAGCAGCCACAGAGCCTGCTGGAGGGCACCGACGGTGGCGAGCCGCGGGTCGTCGCGGTGGGAGAGGTGCTCGACGTGCCCACCGGTTCGAGCAAGCCGACACGGGCACTGCCGATCGATGTGGCACGCACGATCGAGGAGCTGCTGGGCACGGTGGAGCTGGATTTCGTGCATGTGCACGAGCCGTTCGCGCCGAGCACCGCGAACGCGGCGCTGCGCCACTCGCGCGCGCTGAACGTCGGCTCCTTCCACGCACCGACCGAGCGGCTGCTCTCCACGCTGCTGGGACGCCGCTTCGTGACGACGTTCTTCGGTCGCCTCGACGCGCGCACCGCGAGCTTCCCGGAGACGGCACGGCTGATGGAGCACCACTTCCCCGCCGCCTACCGGCTGGTGGCCCCGGCGGCGAGCGCGGCGGGGCGGACAGGCAGAGGGGACTCCGCAAACGCCAGCCCAGGCAGCTCACCCGGCGCAGGGGAGCGCACGTGGAGCGTAGTGGCAGACGAGGTGGAGGAGCTCTACCGGGAGCTGGCGGCGCGCCGGCGCGACCCTCAGGGCAAACCCGTACTGCGCCGGCGCCTGGCGGGGAGGCAGCTGATCGACGTGGACTTGCATATGCACACCGACCACTCCCCCGATTGCGCCACGCCGGTGGAGGTGCTGCTGGCGACCGCCCGCGAACAGGGGTTGGGAGCGATCGCGGTGACCGACCACAACGAGGTGTCGGGAGCGTTGGAGGCTCGTGCGCGGGCGGCGGAATTAGATCCCGCCCACCCCATCAAGGTGATCGTGGGCGAGGAGGTGAAGACCGCCAGCGAAGGCGAGGTGATCGGGCTGTTCATCGAGGAGCGCATCCCGCGCGGCATGACGCTGGCGGAGACGGTCGCGGAGATCAAGCGCCAAGGCGGCGTCGTGTACGTGCCGCACCCGTTCGACCGCATGCACGCAGTACCCGACTACGAGCACCTGTTGCCGGTACTCGAGGAGGTGGACGCGATCGAGGTGTTCAACCCGCGGGTGGCGATCGGCGCGTTCAACGAGGAGGCGGCGCGCTTCGCGTCCAAGTACAGGATCCCGGCGGGCGCCGGCTCGGACTCGCACGTCGCCCAAGGCCTCGGCTCGGTGCGGGTGAGGATGCACGACTTCGAGGGCCCGCAGGAGTTCCTGCAGTCGCTGCGCGACGCCGAGATCGTGACGCGCCCGACCAGTTTGCTGTACGTGCAGGCGCTGAAGTTCCTGGAGACCCGCGCCACGCCGGCCTCGGCGCGGCGGGCAAGGAGGGCGCGGCGGGTGCGGCGCGCCACCGGTGGGGAGCGCAACACCTGATGCAGCGCCAAGGACAAGTAGCCGGCCCGTCAAAACCAACGGCGTCGATGCCGGCAACCGATGACGAGATCCGCGAGAAGTATCTGGAGCGAGCAATCCGCGAGCTCAACACGCTCACGCGCGATCTGCAGGCGTGCCCGCACTGCCCGCGCGGCAACCTGATGCCGGTGCTCGGCTCGGGGCACCCGCAGGCGGATGTGATGCTGCTCAAGCACTCTCCGATGCCCTCGGAGGTCGAGGAGGGCGTGGCCTTCTACGGCCGCGCGGGGGGCGCGCTGATGAAGTCGCTCAAGCGCCTCTCGATCGACCCGCTGGCGGTGTATGGCACGCTCTGCGTGAAGTGCCCTTTGGGCGACTCCTCGCTGGCCGAGCCAGAGTGCATCGCACGCGTGGTGGAGGAGATCGCGATCGTGCAGCCGAAGATCATCGTGGCGATGGGCGCGGAGGCACTGGCGGCGATGAGCGAGCTCGAAATCCCGCTCGCGCGCCCGCTCGCCCCACGGCTGGGCGAGATCCAGCAGCTGACCCCCTCGATCGACGCGCTGTACGTGCCCAACATCGACGAGTCGCTCGACGGCCAGGAGGCTAAGCGCGCCTTCTGGGAGGCGTTCCGGGCGCTCGGCGAGTGGTGGGCAGCTCAGCCTCCCTATTGAGCTGTTCCAGCGGGCGCATGCGCCCGCTGGCCTGACGGCGCATGCGCCGTCAGGTGAGCCCGCACATGTGCGGGCTCAGATAGGTCCGCATGCGGACCTATCCATAGATGATTGTGGATGTTCCTCCCCCCGCGGATAGGGGTGAGGTAGGCCGAGGGCACGCGGTGTGTATATGACTTTTTAAAAGCCGATAGCTATTGCACACACCTTTGGATTTTTTATAACAACACCCCCCCACCCATCCCCCGACTATTGCTATACAGCTTTAGGCAAGCCCACGTTGAGGATCACCTTGCCGAGCTTGCCGCCCGCGGCGAAGCGCTCGTAGGCCGCCGCAGCGTCGTCGAGTGAGAAGGTCGCGGCGATCGGCACAGTCAGGGCGCCCGCGGCGAACAGCGGCAGCACCTCGCGCTCCAGAGCGCGAGCGACGAGCGCTTTCTCCTCCAGCGGCCGCGCGCGCAGCGTGGAGCCATGGATGCGCGCGCGCTTGCCCATCAGCGCGAGCAGGTTGAGCTCGCACTTGGCGCCGGCCGACACGCCGATCACGACGATCCGCCCGCCGGTGGCGAGCGTGTTGAGGTTGTCGGCCATGTTGGGGGCGCCCACCAGCTCGAGGATCACGTCGAACGGCCCCTGCTCGGCGAAGCCCTCGGGCGCGATCGCCTCGGCCCCGAGCGCTGCGACCTCGGGGCGGAACTCCTCGCGGCGCACGGTCGCCGTCACGCGCGCACCGCTCGCGCGAGCGAGCTGGATCGCCGCGGTGCCGACCCCCCCGGCGCCACCGTGCACAAGCAGATGCTCTCCCGGACGCAGGCCAGCCTGCGTGAAGAGCGCGTCGTGGGCGGTCGCGAACACCTCTGGCACCCCGCCGGCGGCGGGCCACTCCAGTGACGTCCGGGACCGGCATCAACTGGCGCTCGTGCACGACGCACAGCTCGGCCTGCGCGCCACCTCCGACGATCGCCATCACGCGCTCGCCCGGTGCGAAGCGCTCCGCCCCCGGGCCAAGCTCGGCGACCTCACCCGCCAACTCCATCCCGGGGATGTCCTGCGGCGAGCCGGGGGGCGCCGGGTAGAGGCCGCGGCGCTGCATCATGTCGGCGCCGTTGAGCCCCGCCGCGCGCACGCGCACCAGCACCTCCCCCGTTCCCGGCACCGGGTCGGGGTGCTCCTCGATCACGATCTCCTGCTCGCGGATGGTGGCGGCGCGCATCGCGCGGGAAGAGTACTCGGAGTCCATGTTCACCAGCGGCTTGCCGAGTCGTTCGTCGCATGGATGCCGCGTTATCCCACCGAGCACCCCTCATGTCGGCGCCGTTGAGCCCCGCGGCACGTACGCGCACGAGCACCTCGCCCCCCGGTTTGGGGTGCTTTTTCGATCGAGAGCAGTACGTCGCTATACTTGTATTGGCGTCATGACTCCTACCACCAAGCAGAGCGTCGCGTTCCGCTTCGACCGCCTCACGGTGGCGCGCCTGAAGCAGCGTGCGCGGGAGACCCACGCCCCGCAGACCGCCCTGGCGGAGCGCTACATCGAGGAGGGCCTGCGCCACGACGAGCATCCGCTCATCTACTTCCGCGCCGGCGAGGCAGGCCGCAGGCCCGCGTTGCTCGGCACGCGACTGGACGTCGCCGACGTCGTCACGACCATCAAGCAGAACGGCAACTCCATCGAGGAGGCCGCCGATTACCTGGAGATCCCGGTCGAGCACGTCGATGCCTGTCTGCGCTACTACGCCGACTACAGGGAGGAGATCGACGCCTGGATCGAGCGCTCCCACGCAATCGCAGAACGCGAGCGTGAGCGCTGGCGGCGCCGGCAGCAGGCGCTCGCGTGAGGCTGCTGCTCGACGAGATGATCTCCCCCCGGATAGCCCGTGAACTGCGGGAGCATGGGCACGACGTGCAAGCCGTCAAGAGAGACCGACCAGATCTCGCAAGTCGCGGCGACCGCGAGCTCGTTCGCCAGATGTCCGCCGAGCGACGGGTGATCGTCACCAACGACATCGCTGACTTCCAGGCGATCCACGACCAGCTCTTGGCCGCAGGTGATGGGCACCACGGGATGATCTTCACCTTTGACGCGACGATGCCCCGCACCAAGGACGCGATCCCTCAGTGGGTGCAGACGCTGTCCAAGCTGCTGGCACATCACAGCGACGAGGACTCCCTGCGCAGCCGGGTCCACCACCTGTCCTGAGCCAGGCGGCCTCAAGCGACCCGCTCGAACAACGCCACGCACTCCACGTGGTGGGTCTGCGGGAACATGTCCACAGGGCGCACCTTGCGCAGTGCCCACCCGGCCTCCACCAGCTGCGCGGCGTTGGGGGCGAGCGTGGTGGGGTTGCACGAGATGTACACGATCCGCCGCGGCCCCGTCTCGATGATCCGGCGCACCACTTTCTGGGAGAGCCCCGCCCGGGGAGGGTCTACGACGAGCACGTCGGGGCGCCCGGCGCGTGCCAGCAGCTCGGGCAGCGCCAGGCGCGCGTCACCGGCGAAGAAGTGGACGTTTGCGATCTCGTTGCGCCGCGCGGCGGCGATCGCGTCGGCGACGGCCTGCTCGACGAGCTCGATCCCCCACACCTCGCCGGCACGGGGCGCGAGCGCCAGCGCGATCGTGCCGGTGCCGCAGTAGAGGTCGTACACGCGCTCCCACCCCTCCAGGGCGGCGTACTCGGCGGCGATCCCATACAGCACCTCCGCCATCTCGGTGTTGGTTTGAAAGAACGCATCAGGCGAGATACGCAGCTCCAGCTCCCCGAGGCGCTCGGGCAGCTCCGCATCGCCCCACACCAGCTCGGTCTCCCCGCCGGCGGTCGTCTCGGCGAGCTGACGCGAGCGCGTCCACAGCACGCCCGAGAGCCGTTGCGACCCCAGCTCGGTGGCGAGCGCCGCCGCCAGCGAGGGCGCGTCGAGCTCACCCTCGGTCGTCACGATCCGCACCTGCAGCTTGCCCGTGCGCCGGCCCTCGCGCACCACGAGGTTGCGCAGCAGCGCGCGTCCGTCGGGGCCGGGACCGGTTCCTCCTCACCACGCGCCGACCCCCGTCGGCCTGGGCGGGCAGGGCCAGATCTGGTCTGCTCCTGCGTCGATGCGGACTCGCCACCATGAGGCTCGCTTTTGCCTGCTAGCTCGCCGTCCGGCGCGCTGCCGTTCCCACCGACGCCGCTGTGGGCGCCGTCACCGGGGCGATCGCCGAGGCCGCCGCCCTCCTCCCCGCCGCGGCTCCACGCGCGCAGCCCCTGCTCGCGACACCAGCGCATCGCCACGCGGCGGGCGTGGTTGCCCTCCTCGGAGGCCAGCAGGCAGTCGTCGATCGCCAGCACCATGTTCCAACCGGCGGGGGCGTGGAAGCCGCACACCAGCTCACCGGTGTGCAGGTCGTGGCCGAAGGAGTACTCGAGCTTGTTGCGGTAACGCCACTGTTCGAGCGCCGGCACAATCGGCTCGACCGTGAAGCCCTCGAAGCCGCCCAACCGGCGCAGCGCGTCCTGGGCTTGGGATTGCTTGATCTCGAGTTGGCGCTCGTAAGGGAGCACCTGCCACGGCACGCCGGGGTGCTCGGCGCGTGGGGCGATCCGCTCGGGGCCAGCCTGCAGGATCTCCAGCGTGCGGGCGTGGGCGTAGTTGCGCTTGCGCTTGTAGACCACCGCGCGCACACGGTCGCCGGGGACGGCGCCGGCGACAAACACGACATAGCCATGCTCGCCCAACCGCGCGACGCCCTCGCCACCGTAGGCGAGCGAGTCGACCGTCAGCTCCAGCTCCTGGCCGCGCTCGGGCCGCTCAATCATGCTCAGCCCCCGCCACCAATAGCTCCAGCAGCGCCTTCTGCGCATGGCGGCGGTTCTCGGCCTGCTCCCAGATGCGCTGGCGCGGGCCGTATATCACCTCGGGCGTGATCTCCTCGCCGGGGTGGGCGGGCAGGTCGTGCATCGCGAACGCGCCCGGCGCCGCCGCGTCCAGCAGCGCGTCATCGACGCGGTAGTCCGCGAGCGCCTCACGCCGCTCGCGTGCGGTGGCCTCATCGCCCATGCTCACCCACACGTCGGTGTACACCGCGCAGGCTCCCGCCACCGCCTCGTAGGGGTCGGAATGCAGCGTCAGCTGCCCGCTGGCGCCGGCGGGCAGGGCAAAGTCGGGCTCCAGCGTGTAGCCGGCGGGCGAGGCCACGGCGATGTGCATGCCGGCGAGGGTGCCCAGCACGGCGAGCGAGCGGGCCACGTTGTTGCCGTCGCCCACATACGCGAGACGCAACCCCTCCAGCTCGCCGTACGCCTCGCGCAGCGTGAGCAGGTCGGCGAGCGCCTGGCAGGGATGGTGGCGGGCGCTCAGCATGTTGACGATCGGCACCGTGCTGTAGGCGGCAAGCTCCTCGAGCAGCTCGTCTGCACCGGTGCGCAGCCCCACCGCCGCGACATGCCTGGAGAGCACCAGCGCCGTGTCACGCGGCGCCTCGCCGCGTGAGAGCTGCAGCTCGTCGCTGCGCAACACCACGGCGTGGCCGCCCAGCTCGTGGATCCCCACCTCGAACGACACCCGGGTGCGCGTGGAGGGCTTCTGGAAGATCAGCGCCACGCTGCGTCCGGCGAGCGCGGAGGATGAGAGCGGGGCCGCCTTCAGCTCGACCGCGCGCGTCAGCAGCCCGTCGAGCTCGGTGGCGCCCAACTCCGCCCCGGTGAGGAAGTGGCGCGGGACTGCCGTCCGCCCAGGCTCCCGCGTCCCGGCGCTCTGGAGCGCGGCCGCGGTGCTCGGCGAGGATTCGTGAGATGCCATGGGAGCGCCAGTCTAGGCTAGGCTTGGCCGATGCAGTGGAGGAGGGGTACAGAGTGGGCGAGAGGGGTGCTCTCCCTTGCCGGTGTGTGCGCTGCGCTCGCACTGGCCGCGGGCTGCGGGTCAAGCGGGTCGAGCACCAGTGGCTCCAACTCGACCACGACCACCAAAACCGCCGCCAGTGGCGGCCTGAAAGCCGTCACCACTCCGAAGTACGCCTCGCCTTCGGCTTCCGAACCGGTGGAGAGCGGTGTGGTGCAGATCGCCTACCGCAACATCGCGATCAACCCCGACACGGTGAGAGCCAAGGTGGGCAGCACGATCAAGTGGACCAACGAAGATCCCGAAAAGTGCAACGTCACGAGCGAGGGCGGGCCCTACACGTTCGCCTCGAAAGACTTCGGCGAAGGTGGCAGCTTCGAACTGAAGCTCGACAAGCCGGGTTTGATCCACTACGAGTGCACCTACTACCCGACGACGATGAACGGCACGATCGAAGTGGTCGGATAGCGAGCGATCTCAGCTCACCAACTGCAGGGTCCGACGGGGAGGGGGCACTGGGGGAGGGCCTGCCCTCCCCCAGCCTCATTGCGGCACGATCGAAGTGGTCGGGTAACGAGCGGCGCGCACGTCCTAGCGAAACTCGGCCAGACCCTCCTCCGGCGTGGAGGCGGTGGCGTAGAGGCGCCGCGGGATGCGACCTGCGGTGCTGGCGAGTCGTCCGGCCTCCACCGCGTGGCGCATCGCGCGCGCCATGCGCACAGGGTCCGCCGCGCGGGAGATCGCCGAGGCCGCCATCACCGCGTCGCAGCCGAGCTCCATCGCCAGGGCGGCGTCGGAGGCGGTGCCGATGCCGGCGTCCAGTACAACCGGCACACGCACCGCCTGACGCAGGAGGGCGAGGTTGTAGGGGTTGCGGATGCCCATGCCGCTGCCGATCGGAGCGCCGAGCGGCATCACCGCGACACAGCCGACGTCCTGCAGGCGCCGGGCGAGAACGGGATCGTCGGTCGTGTAGGGGAGTACCGTGAAGCCGTCGTCCACCAGCTCCTCGGCGGCGCGCAGCAGCTCGGGGGCGTCGGGGAGGAGCGTCTCCTCGTCGCCGATCACCTCCAGCTTGATCCACTCGGTGGCGAACGCCTCGCGGGCGAGCTTGGCGGTGAGCACAGCGTCGCGTGCGGTGTGGCAGCCGGCGGTGTTGGGCAGCAGCCGCACGCCGGCATCCGCGAGCACGTCGATCAGCGAGCCGCGGGCCTGCGGATCGACGCGCCGCAGGGCGACCGTCACCAGCTCGCTGCCGCTCACACGGATCGCCTCCGCCATCAGCTCCAGCGAAGGAAAGCCGCCTGTGCCCAGCAGCAGGCGGGATCGCAGGGTGCACCCGGCGATCGTGAGGGGAGAGTCCACCAGAGCCTCGTTGGGCGGAGAGCCGGCAGATGAAGTATCACGGGTGGCAACACCGTTGGTGAGGCTGGCCGCCGGAGTGCCGGGGTCGGCGGCGGGTCGGTCGGGAGCTGTCGAGCGGGTCATGCCCATCGCCTACCTATCATCCTCCCTGCATCGCGGTGAGCACCTCCACGCGGGCGTTTGCGGAGAGCGCGAAGCTCTCCCACGCCGCGCGGGGAACGACCTCGCCATCGACGGCCACCGCCACGCCACGCGCATCGACTGACAGCCCGAGCCGGGCAAGCGCCCCGGCGACGGTCTCGCCGGTCGGCAGGTCGGAGTCCTGCCCATTCAGGAAGATCACGCGAGCACCCCCACCAATGCCTCCGTCGCGAGCTCCGCGGTGAGCGGGGTAAGCAGGATGCCGTTGCGGTGATGCCCGGTGGCCCACACCAGCCCCTCCACCGCGCCGGGGCCGATCACGGGTGCGTTGTCGGGCGTGGACGGCCGGAATCCCACGGAGAGCTCCTCGATCTGTAGCTCCAGCACGCCGGGCACCAGCTCGCGGGCCGCACGCAGCAGCTCGTAAACGCCGCCCACAGTCGGATGCTCCTCGAAGCCGCGCTCCTCGACGGTGGCGCCCAGCACGTAGCGCCCGTCGCCGCGGGGCACGAGGTAGCCACCCTCGAAGCGCACGACCCGCCCCAGCAGCCCCGGGCCGGCGGGGTCGCGCAGCCGCAGGATCTGCCCCTTGACCGGACGCACCGGCACGCGCGCATGCGCCGGCAGCCCCGCGATCTCGCCACTCCAGGCGCCGGCGGCGAGCACCACTCGCCCCGCGCTCACGCGCTCCCCATCGATGAGCGCCACGCCTACGACGGGTCCATCCGGTCGGTCCAGCTCGACACAAGCCACCGGAGCCTGCTCGCGCACCAGCACCCCGCTGCGTTCACACGCCCGCCGCAGCGCAGCCAGCACGAGCCGCGGATCGACGCTGTGGTCCTCGGGTGCCTCCAACGCCAACCGCACGGTCGGCGCAAGCGCCGGCTCGAGCTCACGCGCGGCGCTGGGCCGCAGCCGCCTGGCGGACAGGCCGAGCGATTCGCGCAACGCCAGCTGACGCTCCAGCGCGCGGGCCTCGTCCTCGTCGCGCGCGACGACCATGGTGCCACTCTGGCGCAGCCCGACCTCGATGCCGCTTGCCTGCACCAACTCGGTTGCGAAGCTTGGCCACATCTCTGCCGAGCGCAGGCCCAGCTCGAGCACGCGCTGCCCCGCCTCCCCGAACTCGACCTCGGATACCGGGGCGAGCATCCCGGCGGCCACGCCCGAGGCGCACTGCGCGCCGATCGCGCCGCGCTCGAGCACGGCGACAGACAGTCCCCGCTGCTGCGCGCGCCACGCAACCGCGAGGCCGATAACACCGCCGCCGACGACGACCACGTCAACCGCGCGAGAGTTGGATGACATGGGGATTGATGCTAGCCCGACCGCACGCGTCTGCTACGCCTGCTGCGGCTGGACGGCGACCCAATGAGCAAGTACTGAGCATGCTCGCCAGGGTCGGGGCCACAAAGGCCCCATGCGAGACTTGAGCGAATGATTTCCAGCGACATCGGCGCCGACCGCCGCACGCGCCTGGCCGCGTCGCGCCTGTATCTGGTGTGCGACTCCAAACCGGGCGGCCGGCAGCTGACAGACGTGCTCCGCGCGGCGATCGCAGGGGGCGTGGACATCGTGCAGCTGCGCGAGAAGCAGCTGTCCGACGATCGGCTGGCCCCCATCGCGTGCGCTGCCAGCGCGCTCTGCGAGGAGCTGGGGGCGCTCTTCATAGTCAACGACCGACCACGCGTCGCCATCGAGGCGGACGCCGACGGGGTGCATGTCGGCCAGGAGGACATGCCCGTCGCGCAGGTGCGCCAGCTGGTCGGCCCGGAAATGTTGGTCGGCCTGTCCACGCACACGCCAGCCGAGATAGACAAGGTTGGGCGAATCGACCCCGCCATTCGCGCCTCAAACCGGGCGGAAGTCGTCGGAAACAGCTCGATCGAAGTGGATTACATCGGCGTCGGCCCTGTCCACAGCACCCCGACCAAGGCGGGGCGCCCCGCGACGGGCCTCGAGCTGGTGCGCTACGCCGCCATAGCCACAACGGTTCCGTTCTTTGCGATCGGCGGTATTCATGCGAAAAACGCGGCGTCCGTCGCCGCGGCCGGCGCCCACCGGGTCGCGGTCGTGCGGGCGATCGCCGAGGCCGCCGATCCTGAGCATGCCGCGCGAGCGTTGCGTTCCGCGCTCGACCTGGCGGACGAGTGCCCTTGCTTTTTTCCCACCACACGGTAGCGTCGCATCTCGCACAACTCCGCACCGCGTGGCGCCAACTCGACCCTGGGTCTCGTGGTGGGGCAATGAACAACGCGGCGCCGAGACGCCCGCCTCCGCTCCGAGGCGGCCGTCAACGCCTGCCCTAAACACTCACCAGCGCGAACGCTGGAGTAAAAAAGGAGCTGAATCGACGTGACATACAAAGCAAGGCTTCTAACACTGATCGCGGCCACCGTCGTTATCACTGGGCTGATCGGATCATCGATCGCCTCGGCCCAGGAAACGCCGGGTTGGGACGTTGGTCCACAGAGGCTCCAAGAAGGCCAGGAAGAAGAAGCAGTGGTAACCCCTGCTTCGGGTACGTTCTTATCAATTGTTGGATCGATCCGGATCGGATCCCGCCTCTTCTCCTTACGAATCAGATCGACTCCGGTCGTCTCGAGTCCGGCGATCTTGGGGTCCTGCTGGAGATGCGACGGCAAATCAAACGAGACCGTTACATTCGAAAGCCCCGAAGTTCTCACGGAGGAACAGGGAGAAACCAAATTCACCGCACAGCCTGGATGCGAAGCCAGTGTCGAATCCAAGCCGCTGGCGGCAAAAATGTGGCTGGAAGGCTCGAAAGCCGGCAACAGCTCCAAGGTCGACGTCGTATACAACGAGAAAACCTTTGAAGAAAGCAGATCCAAGATCGCCAAAATAACCATCATCAAGAAAGGCGGGAGCTCCTGTAACATCATTGAAAAAGAAGTCGGCACCGAAAAAGAAAAAGAAATCGAAAAGAAATTTACACTCGAAGGCGACTTCGCCGCCAAGATTGGCCCAGAAAACGAAGAAGAGTCCAAAAAAGACACGTTCAACTTTCCCGAAAAACCAGTCAACAGGGTATGGCAACCACCCGGAAACCAAACGGGCGAAGAGACCGTGGGACTGTCGCTCGCCGGCCAAACTGCAAGCATAATCGGCGAACAGGTGGCGGAACTAAAATCCGGCGCCAAATTCGGAGATATAGTCGAGAACAAGTTCAACACGGAAGGCACTCGCTGGCTTATCGATGACGATACCCTGACCGAAACCTTCCCGGTCGAAGGCTCGGATGGGACGTCGCGACTGGAAAGTCAGGTCATCGGCGTCAAAATCGCCATCGAATGCACCAAAAACACGCTTGCCGAAGCGTCGATCGGCGCCCTGGGCGTGTCCGAAGGGGAAATCGCATATAACGAATGCGGGAAAGTCAAAGAAGTCAAAGGAAAAGAAGAAAAAGCCCTCAACTGCGAAGTCACCACGCCGATCCGCCTGAAAGTCACTGACTTAGTGATCGGCAAAGGCTTGGAAGATGAATTCAAACCGGCGACACCACCAATTTTCGCCGAAATCGAAGTCAAAGGCAGCGCGTGTGTGCTCAAAGGAAAATACAAACTGGAAGGCACCTACGCAGCATCCCTGCCGGAAGGGACGGTCGCGAAAAAAGAACACGAAGTGACCTTCACATCCGCAGGGAGCAAACTGACGCTTGGGAAAGAACCGGCCACCTTGACCAACACCATAAAAGTCACCATGTAATCGAGGCAATCACCGCCGATTAGGGCGATTAGGCTCCATTGCGGTGAGGCCGTTTATTCTCAACGCTCGGCGTCTGCGCGGGCCAGTGGCATCCGGCCATATAGCGCGGGTGATCCTAAGTGGCCAAGGGGTGGGACCGCTATGCTGCGGCCCCACCCTTTCTTACATCGACTAACCCATGCCCGCCATGCCCGCGACGACGAACCTTGCGACCCGCCAGGCCACCAACCCACAGCCGCGGTGAGCCCGTGGCGCGCGGCCAGCGCGACGAGCAGGCACGCGCCACACTGACACCCCTCGCCGAGGGCGAGCGGCCCGCGGCGCTGCTAGTTGCCATTGCAGTTGCCGCTCTGCTGGCAATCGCAGTGGGGGTGGGGGTGCTGAGCATCCACGACCTGCACCGCCACGGCGGGTCGGTCCCAGGCGGCATCTTCCTCGTGATCGTGCTCGCCGGGCTGGCGGTGGGAATGTACCGGCGGCGCTACTGGGCGGTGCTCGGCTTCGAGGCGCTGCTGGCCTTCCAGATCCTCGTGACCTCGCTGGCCCTGGTGATCGCCACCACGATCCTCGCCGCTGCGTTGTGCCTGCTCAGCATCGGGCTGGGCGGTTGGCTGTTCTGGAAGCTGGTACGCGTGATGGGCCGTATACAGGCCGGCGAACGCAATGCCGACGGGCTGCGATAGGCTCGCGCATCAGTGGCGGACTCTTCCTACGACTGCATCGTGATTGGCGCCGGCCCCGGCGGGTATGTCGCCGCAATCCGTGCCGCTCAACTCGGCAAAAAGACGGTGGTGATCGAGCAGGACAAGGTCGGAGGCCGCTGCCTCAACTACGCGTGCATCCCCGCCAAGGCGGTGCTGCGCTCGGCCGACCTGCTCAGCGAGATCCGCGAGGCCGGCGACTTCGGGCTGCGCGTGGCGAGCGTCGAGGTCGACTACACCGCCGTGCAGGCACGTCGCGAGAAAGTGGTGGGGACGCTCACTGGCGGCGTGAGCGGGCTGTTCAAGAAAAACGGGATCGACGTGATCGCGGGCGCAGCCACACTCGCACCCGCCTCGGAGGGGCAGGGAAGCGCCAACGGCGGGCGCGAGGTGGGCGGGGCCTCCATCAAGGTGCACGTGGGCGACGAGGAGCTCGAGGCCGCGACTGTGATCCTCGCCACCGGCTCCGTCGGGCGCTCGATCCCAGGCGTGGAGCTGGGCGGGCGCGTGATCGGCACCGAGCAGGCGTGGGCGCTGCCGGAGCTACCCCAGCGCCTGGCGGTCGTGGGCGCCGGCGCCTCCGGGGCGGAGATCGCTTCCGGCTTCGCACGACTCGGCAGCGAGGTACTGCTGTTCGAGGTGCTCGACCGCGTGCTCCCCACCGAGGACGCCGACATCTCTCGCTTGGTGGAGCGCGGGCTCAAGCGCCAGGGGATCCAGGTGCTCACAGCCACGCCGATCGAGGAAGTGCGCGCCGGCGAGAGCGGTGTCAGCTTCACGTACGTGAGCGGGTCCGCGGGGAGCGGCTCTCAAGGAGGCGGCGGCTCGGGAGGCGAGGCCGCGGGCGGCAGCCCACCCGCGGGAGAGCCCACCGAGGTCGACTACCTCGTGATCGCCGCCGGACGCGGGCCCGACGTGGACCAGCTCGGCCTCGCCGCGGCCGGCGTCGAGCTCGACGAGCGCGGGCTTGTGAAGGTGGACGGCGCGCTGCGCACCACGGTGCCCGGCATCTACGCGATCGGCGATCTCGTCCCCGGACCCGCGCTTGCCCACAAGGCCTCCGACGAGGGCATCCTCGCGGTGGAGGATTCCGCCGGGCTGTCCACCCATCCGCTCGCCTACATCGATATCCCCCGCGCCACCTTCTGCACGCCAAACGTCGGCTCGTTCGGGCTCACCGAGGAGCAGGCCCGCGAGCAGGGCTACGACGTGGTCGTCGGCAAGGTGCCTTACGGCGCCGTCGGCGGCGGCATCGTCTACGGCGACCGCGCTGGGCTGGTCAAGCTGGTGGGCGACTCCAAGTACGGGGAGCTGCTCGGCGGCCACATCGTCGGCAGCCGCGCCACCGAGCTGATCCAGGAGCTCGTCAACGTGCGCGCGCTGGAGGGCGGCTTCCCTGAGGTCGCGCGCATCATCCACGGCCACCCCACCTTCTCCGAGGCCGTGATGGAGGCCGGGCGCGCCACCGACGGCTGGCTGATCCACGGCTGAGCGGCCATCCGGACAGGGCACCGACCCGCGCAAGACGCACTCTGGACATGTGCTCCCTGGAGGGTCAAGACGAGGGATACGCTCTGCATCGTGGATGGGGCCTTCTACTTCGATCTCGCCAGCCCGCTGGCCTACCTCGCCGCCGAGCGCGTCCTGCATGTGATTCCCGGGCCGCTGGAGTGGCGGCCGGTGTTGGCGCGCGAGCTGCCCAGCGCGGAGAGCTTCGAATCCTTCCGCTGTGAGGCGGAGGTCCAAATGTTCCGCGCAGACGTGCAGCGTCGAGCCGATGAGCTGGGCATACAGCCGCTACGTTGGCCCGAGCCATTCCCGTTCGACAGCGATTTGGCGATGCGCGTCGCCACCTACGCAAAGGGCATCGGACGGGTGGTCCCCTTCACGCAGGCTGCCTTCCGTCAAGCGTTTGCCGCCGGCCGCTCCCTCTCAGACACCGACACCGTCCTGATCGCCGCCGCCGCCTGTGAGATGCACCCCCAGGCCGTTCTGCGCGGTGCGGAGCTGCGTTCGGTGGGCGAGCAGCTCGCAGCCGCCACCGCAGAGGCGGCACAAGCGGGCGTCGGCGATGTTCCCGCGGTGCTGGTCGATCTTCGATCGGCCGGGGGTCGCGTGCTGGTCGGGGAGCGTGCACTGGAGGAGGCTGGAGAGCTGCTGGCGAGTACCACTGTGCGATGAGAGCCAACCGCGCCTACCGGCTGATCGTCAGACGCGGCGGGTGGATGCCCGCGGTGCTGGCCGACCCCGCGCGGGTCGATCACATCGAGGTAGTGGAGATCGTCAGTGGCGAGGTGGTGCTGTTCTGGGACTGCCCCCCGCAGCAGGCCGCGCGGCGCGCGCGGGCGCTGCGCGCGGACCTGGCACAGCTTCCGGAGGAGGAGTTCATCGCCCGCTGGGCTACCGTGGAGCACTGATGAGCGCTCGGGCCGACCAACGCGACCGTTGGACGAGGAGCTCACCACGCTGGGCTACCGTGGAGCATCGATGAGCAGATGAGCATGGCGCTGCCCGATCCCGACACCGCGCGCGAGTGGTTGGCGACGATGACGCTGATCCGCCGCTTCGAGGAGCGCGCCGGCGAGATGTACGCGCGCGCAAAGGTCGGCGGTTTCCTGCACCTCTCGATCGGCGAGGAGGCCACCATCGTCGGCAGCGCACGGGCGCTGCGCGCGGGCGACTATCTGATCTCGACCTACCGCTCGCACGGCCATGCGCTCGTACGCGGAACGCCGCCCCGGAACGTAATGGCGGAGCTGTTCGGGCGCGTCGATGGCTGCTCCGGCGGGCGGGGCGGCTCGATGCACATGTTTGATTTCAAGCGCCGCTTCATGGGCGGCTATGGGATCGTCGGCGGCAATCTGCCGATCGCGGCGGGCATTGCGCTGGCAAGCGACTACCGCGGCGAGGACGATGTCACGCTCTGCACGTTCGGCGACGGCGCCTCCAACCAGGGCACCTTCGGCGAGACGCTCAACCTCGCCGCGTTGTGGCGCCTTCCGGTGATGTTCATGGTCACCAACAATCAGTTCGGGATGGGCACCGCCTTGGGGCGCCACTCCGCCGTCACCGACCTGCAGCGCAAGGGCGAGAGTCTCGGGGTTCCGGGGATGCGTTGTGACGGGATGGACGTGCTCGACACGCATAGGGTGATCTCCGAGGCGTTGTGCCAGGTGCGCAAGGAACGCCGGCCCGTGCTGGTCGAGGCCGTCACCTACCGCTTCCGCGGCCACTCGATGGCCGATCCGGAGGAGTACCGCTCAAAGGAGGAGGTCGCCGGCTGGCGCGAGCGCGACCCGATCCCCGCCTTTGGCGATCTCTTGGAGCGCGAGGGGATCCTCGACGGGGACGCGCTAGCCCAGATCGACGTGCAGGCCCAGGCGCAGGTGGACGAGGCCGTCGCCTTCGCCGAGGCCTCGCCGTTTCCCTCCCCGGAGTCGCTGTACGACGACGTGTATGTGCTCGGCAGCCAGGTGCACGGCTGGTACTCGGTGCGAACCTCCCAGCCACAGGACGACGACGGCCAGGCGGCAGCCCGCGCGGAGGCCGGTACGGATGAGATCCCGCAGCAGATGACAAGCGCGCTCCAGGCCGGGGAGGACGCTTGATGACACATCCCCGAGTGGCCGGCGACCACAGTGCCAGACGCGGACAGCGGGTGGTCGGCGCCACTGCGAGGAGAGGGGCGTGAGCACGATGCGCTACCGCGAGGCGTTGAACGCCGCTCTGCGCGAGGAGCTGGCCCGCGACGAGCGCGTGATCTTGATGGGCGAGGACATAGGTGTGTTCGGTGGCGCCTTCAAGGTCACCGCCGGCCTGCTGGCGGAGTTTGGCGAGCGTCGCGTGCGCGACACTCCAATCTCCGAGAACACGATCGTCGGCATGGGAGTGGGCGCCGCGATGGTGGGGCTGCGCCCCGTGGTGGAGCTGATGACGATCAACTTCGCACTGTTGGCGTTCGACCAGATCGTCAACCACGCCGCCCACATCCACTACATGTTCGGCGGGCAGGCCCGCGTGCCACTGGTGGTGCGCATGCCCCAGGGAGCAGGCCACCAGCTCGGGCCCACCCACTCGCACTGCTTGGAGGCCTTCTTCATGCACGTGCCTGGGCTGCTGGTCGCGGTCCCCTCCACTCCAGCCGACGCCAAGGGCCTGCTGAAGGCCGCGATCCGTGACGAGAACCCCGTGATCTTCATCGAGCACGAGTCGCTCTACGGCCAGCGCGGGGAGGTGCCCGACGGGGAGGACCACGTGCAGGGCTTCGGCCAGGCGACTGTGCGCCGCGAAGGCGCAGATGTGACGATCGTCGGCATCTCGCGAATGGCGATCACCGCCGAGCGCGCCGCACAGACGCTCGCGGACGAGCACGGTGTGCAAGCGGAGGTGATCGACCCCCGCACGCTGCGCCCGCTCGACCTCGACACCGTGCTGCGCTCCGTCGCCAAGACCAACCGCTGCGTGGTCGTCGAGGAGGGCTGGCCCCACGGCGGCGTCGGCGCCAACCTCGCCGCGCTGATCGCCGAGCAGGCCTTCGACGACCTCGACGCCCCCGTGCGACGCGTCACCGGCGCGGACGTGCCGATGCCCTATTCCAAGCCGCTGGAGGAGATCGCCTTTCCGCACGAGCCGCAGGTCGTGCACGCCGCGCTGCAGGTCCTCGGGCTGGCACAGGGCGGTGCGGCGTCCGCAACGAACGGTGAGCGACCCGCCCTGGACACGGGTGCGACCGCTACTGGGCAGACTGAAGCACGGTGAGGCGCCGATGAGCGAGATCGTGATGCCCCGCCTCTCCGACACGATGGAGGAGGGCACCATCCTGCGCTGGCTCAAGCGCAACGGCGAGCACGTCCGCCGCGGTGAGGAGCTGGTCGAGATCGAGACCGACAAGGCCGCCATGGTGTACGAGTCCGACCAGGAGGGTGCGCTGCGGATCCTCGCCCAGGAAGGCGACACGCTTGCCGTCGGTGCGACGATCGCGCAAGTCGGAGAGCCGGGAGCTGTTGAGACGCCGATCGCCGCGCCGGCCGCGCCAGCCGGCGCGGCTTCACCGCAGGCAGGTGCCCTCACAGACGTTTCTGTACACGAGCGCGAAGACCCCGCACCCTCCGCGGCAGACAATCCTGTACATGAAGGTGCAGGCCGCGTGAAGGCATCCCCGCTCGCCAAGCGGATCGCCCACGAGAGTGGCGTCGACCTGCACGCTCTCACAGGCACGGGCCCCGGCGGACGGATCGTGAAGGCCGACGTCGAGGCAGCGGAGGCGACCGCCTCGGTCGCACCCGCGCCCGGTGTGCCTTCCCCACGCGGTGTACCGATGCCGCAGGACGGCGCCCCCCACGCTGCGACAGGCACGCCAGCTGACATCGCCGAGCGCGTGGCCACCGCCAAGGGCGACACCACCATCGTCGAGCTGACGCGCACCCAGCAGACGATCGCGCGGCGGATGGCCGAGTCGAAGGCCACGATCCCTGACTTCGCCCTGCAGGCGGAGATCGACATGGAGCAGTGCGTGAAGCTGCGCACCGAGCTCAAGCGCCTCTCCCCAGTGGAGGCCCCCACGTACAACGACATGGTCGTCAAGGCGTGCGCGCTCGCCCTGCACGAGCACCCTCGCGCCAACGGCAGCTACCGCGACGGCAAACTACAGCTGCATTCGCGCGTCAACGTCGGGGTCGCGGTGGCGACGGGTGGGGACAGCAATGGAGAGGCGAGCGAGACGGCCGGCATGGCGGGCGCGCTGGTCGTCCCGACCGTCTTCGACGCCGCGCTGAAGTCGCTCGGCGAGATCGCTCGCGAGACCCGCGCCCTGGCCGAGCGCGTCCGCGCTGGCACGATCACGCCTCCCGAGCTGGGCGGCGGCACCTTCACGGTCTCCAACCTTGGGATGTACGGGATTCGCAGCTTCAGCGCGATCGTCAACCCTCCGCAGGCCGCGATCCTCTCCGTCGGCTCGCTGGCCCCCCGAGCCGTGGTGCTCGCCGGCGGCGGCGAGATCGTCGCCCGCCATACGATGGCCGTCACGCTCGTCTGCGACCACCGCATCCTCTACGGCGCCGACGCCGCCCGCTTCCTCGCCCGCATCAGGGAGTTGCTGGAGGAGCCAGCTGCGCTCGCTCTGTGAAACAAAAGGGGCCCGACAACCAGAACCCCGGAGGATGAGCAACCCGATGGGGCTCATCTTGGCGTGCGGAATATGCTACCACCAGAGGTGGTAAATGAATCAAGGCTGCCGATCTTCCGTCGACATCTGGGTCTGCCACCTCGGCACGATCCCCTACCGCGAGGCACTTGCCATACAGCAGCAGATCGCGGGCCGCCGCCAAGCCGGAGAGCTGCCCGACACGCTGCTGCTGCTGGAGCACCCCCCCGTATACACCCGCGGGCGCCGCTCCCGGCCAGGCGAGCTGACCCTCGGCGAAGACTTCTATCGCGCGCGGGGCATCGAGATCGTGCCGACCAACCGCGGCGGGCGCGTCACCTACCACGGCCCTGGGCAGCTTGTGGGTTACCCGATCATGGGCGCGAGCGACGTGGTCGCCCACCTGCGCACGATCGAGGACGCGATCGTCACCGCGCTCGCCGAGGAGGGCATCGCCGCCCACTCGCGCCCGCATGACGGCCCCGACTACACCGGCGTGTGGGTGGCGGATCGCAAGATCGCCTCGCTCGGGGTGCACGTCTCGCGCGGGATCTCCACGCACGGGTTCGCCGTCAACGTGGACAACGATCTGTCGCCCTTTGGCTGGATCGTCGCCTGCGGGCTGCCCGGCGTAGAAATGACTTCGATTGCCACCGAGCTAGATGGTGGAGCCTCGATCGAGCGCTTTCGTGCACGCGTGGCGGCGAGCTTCTGTCAGGTGCACGACCGCCCCCGGCGGCTGGTCACGGCCCAGGAGCTCGGGATCGACGCCAATCGCGTCGCGGAGCTCGCCGCGGCATGAGCGCCACCCGCTCGCGCGCCAACCCCGGCGGGATGGACGTGCTCGAGGTACTCGGGCGGGCGGGCATCGAATCCCGCCCGCTGCGCGAGCGCAAGCCTGCATGGCTGAAGGTGGCGGCGCCCGGCGGAGAGCGCTATCGCGCGCTCACGCTGCTGATTCGCGAGGAGGGCCTGCACACCGTCTGCCAGGAGGCGGCCTGCCCCAACGTCGGAGAGTGCTGGGAGCGCGGCACCGCGACGTTCATGATCCTCGGCGACACCTGCACGCGGCGCTGCGGATTCTGCAACGTCAAGACCGGGCGTCCCACGTGGAACGATCCGCTGGAGCCCGCGCGCGTGGCACGTTCGATCGCGCGCATGGGGCTGCGCCACGCCGTCGTCACCTCGGTGGACCGCGACGACCTGCCCGACAAGGGCGCCTCCGCATTTGTCGGGGTCATCCGCCAGGTGCGCCGCCAGGCACCCGGCTGCCTGATCGAGGTGCTCACTCCCGACTTCCAGGGACAGGAGATGCCGCTCGCCAAGGTGATCGCCGAGCGGCCCGACGTGTTCAACCACAACGTCGAGGTCGTCCCCCGCCTCTACCCGCTCGCGCGGCGCGGCTCCTCCTTCGCGCGCTCCTGCCGTGTGTTGTCGCTCGCCAAGCAGCTGGGGGGCACCGAGGTCACCACCAAGTCGGGACTGATGGTCGGCCTCGGCGAGACACACGACGAGCTTGTGGACGCCTTCGCTGCGCTGCGCCACCACGGCGTGCAGGTACTCACGGTCGGGCAGTATCTGCGCCCCTCCGAGCACCACCTCCCGGTGGTGCGCTACTGGCATCCCGACGAGTTCGCCGCACTGGAGCGCGCCGCGTACGAGCTCGGCTTCGAGCATGTCGCCGCCGGTCCGCTTGTGCGCTCCTCCTACCACGCCGACCAGCATGTAGCGCAGGCGCGGAAGGGCGTCGGCCCGTTGGCGGCCGCGGAGCCGGGGTTGGTGGCAGCCGCCCGCGGATAGTCTCCTCCGATCCCTCCTGCTCCAAAAACCCGCTCCCGGCCGTGACCCGCGTGCTGATCCTGCTCGTGGCGATGCTGTTCGTCGTCGGTCTCGCCTACCTCACGCTCCACACGATTGTGGAACAGAAAGGCATCTCGCTGGGTACGGCGGTGTCGGTGTTCGTCGTGGTGCTGATGGGCGTAGGGATCTTCGGCGCTCTGCTCGACCGACGCCGCCGTTGAGCGAACACCCCTCCGAGCCCACCGCCGCCGATACCGGCGTGCTGCTCGACCGCCGCCGTTGAAGAGCTCCCCGCCGCCCGCCGCCGCCCACGCCTCGACACGCGCGCAGCCGAAGGTAGTACCGTGTAAGAGGCGATTGACTGGTCAGTCAACCAAGGAGGCGCAGTGGATCTCGACGACACACCCGAGCAGGCCGCCTACCGCGCACAGGTGCGCGCGTGGCTGGAGCAGCACAAGTCCGAGGCACCGGTGCTGGCGGGCGAGGGCGCGCTGAAGGACGAGGAGGAGATCGTCGCTGCGCGGCGCGCCTGGCAGGGCAAGCTCGCGGAGGGCGGTCTTGCGGGGGTGACGTGGCCGAAGGAGTACGGCGGCCAGGGTCTCGGCCCGATCGAGCAGCTGATCTGTGGCCAGGAGGTCGCTCGTGCAGGCGTCCCCGGGATCCTCGACGCGATCGGCGTGGGGATGCTCGGGCCGACGATCATCGCGCACGGCGCCGAGGAGCAGAAGAGCCGCTACCTCGGCCCGATGCTGCACGGCGACGAGGTCTGGTGCCAGCTCTTCTCCGAGCCTGCCGCCGGCTCGGATCTGGCGGCGGTGCAGACCCGCGCGCGCCAGCAGGATGATGGCAGCTGGCGCCTGTCCGGTCAGAAGGTGTGGACCACCAACGCTCAGTTCGCCTCTTACGGCCTACTGCTCGCGCGCACCGACGCCGACGTCCCCAAGCACAAAGGCCTGACGATGTTCATCGTGCCGATAGACGCCGAGGGGGTCACCGTGCGCGGCCTGCGCCAGATTTCCGGGGAGGCCGAGTTCAACGAGGTCTTCTTTGACGACCTCGCGCTCGACGCCGACGCAGTTGTGGGGGGCGTGGGCAACGGCTGGGGCACGGCGCTCACCACGCTGATGTTCGAGCGCGTCACGATCGGCCTCGGCGGGGAGGGCCTCGGCTACAACTCCGCGCGCTTCGCCCGCGCGATCGCCTCCGACGAGCACGCCCGCCGCGACCCCGAGGTGCGCCGCCAGCTCGGCGAGATCGCCTCCGAACTGATGGCGGTGCGCTTTACGGGCTACCGCACGCTCACCGCCCTGCAGCGCGGGCAGATTCCCGGCCCCGAGGCGGGGCTCGCGAAGGTGACGATCGTCAACGGCGCGATCAAGTCGGGGGACCTGATCGCCGACGTGCTCGGCCCCGACGTGCTCGCGGAGGACAGCGAGTGGGCCTACATGATCTCCTTCCTCCCCGGTCTCAAGTCGGCGGGCGGCACTGAAGAGATCCTGCGTAACACGATTGGCGAGCGCGTGCTCGGCCTGCCCACCGAGCCGCGCCTGGACAAGGGCATCCCATTTTCGGAGCTGCGTTCGAAGGAGGCAGCCAAGGCATGAATCTCGCATCTTTAGCGGGAAGGGGGCAGGCCCCCCTCCCGACCTCCCCCCAAAAGAAGGCCGCGCAATGAACCTCGCACTCTCAGACGAGCAGGTACTGCTGCGCGAGGCGGCCCGCGGCGCGCTGTCGCGTTTCAAGACGCTGGAGGAAGCGCGCGAGGCGCTCGACAGCGGCGGCTCGACCGGCGACCTATGGCCCACCTCGAAGGAGGCGGGCTGGCCGGGCCTGTTGATCGACGAGTCCCACGGCGGCGCCGGGCTGGACGTGTTCGACGCGATGCTCGTACTCGGCGAGTGCGGGCGCGCGCTCGCCGCGGTCCCGCTGCTCGGCCACCTGCCCGCCACCGCGATCCTGAACGACTCCCCCGCCGGCGTACCGCTGCTCGGCGAGCTTGCAAGCGGGGCGCGTCGCGCTGCCTACCTGGCAGCACGTCCGCCGGATGATGTCTCCGAGCAGTGGAGCGTCGACCCCGCAAGTGGGATGGAGCGCGCCGCACTTCCGAGCGCCGTCCGTGGCGGGGAGGGTGAGGCACGGGTGAGCGGGAAGATCGCGTTCGCACCCGACGCCCCCGGCGCGGACGTGCTGGTGGGCGTCGCCCTGCTCGACGGGCGCCCGGTCGGCTTCGCGGTGGAGTCCTCCGCGGACGGCGTCTCCGTCGAGGCGGTACGCCGCTACGACGCCACCCGCGCACTCGGCCACGTCACGCTGCAGGATGCGCCCGCCATGGTCCTCGACGCTTCCGATGACTCGCTTGCCGAGGCGTGGCACCTCGCGCAGGCGCTGATCGCCGCCGAGTCGCTCGGCGCGGTGGAGAGCGCACTCGACGTCTCGGTGGCGTACGCCAAGGAGCGCTTCACCTTCGGCCGCGCGATCGGCTCCTACCAGGCGGTCAAGCACTCGCTCACCGAGGTGCTGCGCCAGCTGGAGAACGGCCGCTCGCTGCTCTACTACGCCGGCTGGTCGCGCCACGGAGCGCCGGGGGAGTTCGCGTTGGCGGCAAATGCTGCCCGCTCAGTGGCAGGCCGCGCGCTCGATCACGCGGCCCGCACGATGATTTCGGTGCACGGCGGCATCGGCGCCACCTGGGAGCACGACGCACCGCTGTACTTCCGCCGCGCCCAGCTCTCCCGCCGCCTGCTGGGCGGCACCGCGCTCGCCACCGATCGGGTGGCGGGTGAGCTGATCGCGCAGGGGTGAGAACAAGCCCGAGTTGCCGGCGAGCCCACGGGTAGCGGCTCGCGTCGCCGTGAGCGCGACTGCGGTACGGTCGATGCGTGTCTCCTCCAGCGCCCCGCATATTGATTTGTAGACAACACGCAACATGGGCGACCGAGGGGGCTGTCACCATGCATTTGCATGAGGGTGAGCATCCGTCCGACTCAAAGGCCAGGCTCGGCTAGTGCTTGGGCCGCCGCGATCCGAGGTCTGCGCCGTCGCATCGGCATGGGAGGTCGAGCGATGAAGCGACGCGATTGGCTGCTGCTGTTCGCCGCCTACAAAGGTGCCCCCGATGGCCTCGACCCGATTCGCTTCCAGAAGGGTCTGTTCCTGTTCGCCCAGCGCGCGCAGGTGCCAGCGCGATCCAAGTACACGTTCGAGCCATACGCGTACGGCCCGATGAGCAAGGGTATCTACCACGACCTCGACCGACTGGTGGACGAAGGGCTGGTCGAACGCGTTGCCGTACCCGGCAAGCATTGGTCGCGATACAGGCCCAGCCGGGTGACGTTTCGCGAAGGGAGGCGGATCATCAAACAGGCCGAAGACGAAAAGCTGCTCGATGCCGCGCGCGAGCTGTTCCAGATCAAGCAGGATGTCGCGAGCATCGGCTTCAAAGAACTGCTCGAGCGTGTCTACACTGAACACCCGGAGTTCGCGGTCAACTCGGTTTTCCGCAAGTCAGCCTGATCGAGGCCACCCAGCAGTCCGACCAGCGGGCCAAACCGGGATGATGCAGCATCCATGAGGTGTCCCCACCGGCCCAGGCAGAAAAGCTTCTGAGATGACGCTCATCGCCGCGCTGCGATGCAGCGATGGTCTGATCCTCGGCTCTGACAGGCAGGAGACACGCGGCGCCAGAGGCCGCCGCCTTGCTCGCTCCACGCAAAAGGTATACGAGCCACGCCCCGGCTTCCTGCTCGCCTGGGCCGGCCCCCAAGATGTCGCCCAGGGCTTCACCCTGCGCCTCGCGCGGGCAAAGCGCCTCGCGCCCAGTACAGACCGCCTGGAGATCAAAGCTCGCCTTCACCCGATCCTCGCCGAGCTTCGCGAGGACTCGAGCATCGAGGCTCGGAGCGACCACGTCGAACTGCTGATCGCATGGTGGTCACGACCAGAGGGTAAACACGTTGCGCTCCACCTTTTCAGCGGCGGAGCGGGCGAGTGGGTGGTGACGTGGGCCTTTGGTGGCATGGAGCTCGGCATCGAGAGCGCCACCTTTGCTAGTGGCGCGTTGCGCTATATCGACCCGACAAAGCTCACCCTGGAGCAGGCCAAGATCGTGGTGTTGAAGGTGCTTCGCGACGCGATCGACACCACAGTTGAGGGCATCGGCGGTCAGATTCAGCTGGGCACGGTTCAGAAGCGTGGCGTCCGGGTCCTCGACAAGGCCGACGTACGAGGACTGCATGACACTGTCAATCTCTGGGAGTCTCAGTGCGCCGAGCTTCTACCCGGAGCCGCTGTCCTGCCTCCCACCGGCGGCACTCTGGATCGCGGGGTGGGCCCGCCGAGCTGAGCGACGAGCTGATCAAGACTGAGCCGACCCGGTACAGCGGAGGGGTCTTCGCGCGCAAGGCCACCAGCTATCGCTTGTGTCGCGCGTGCCGAGTATCCCCTGAGCGGGCCACGGTGGCGGTCGTGTACGTGGCCATCACTGGCGCGCCGTACGCGCTGTAGACGGCCTCCGCCAGCGCCGACTGCACGCCGCAGTTGATGCAGAAGCCGTGCTGTGACCAGCCGATCGCGCGGGCGAGCACCTCATCGGCATATTCAACGCCGTAGGCGTCGTGGCCGTAGTAGTCGTACGCCGCCCACCACGCCGAGTCGTCAAGCGCACCACCGGCGCCGTCGGAGTACAGCAGCCACGACGACGCCATGATCGAGTCGTAGTCGTCGTAGATCGACGGGTGATGAGCGGTGCGGTGGTTGTACACCGCGGGGCGCACCCCGAAGCGGTAGGCGTTCTTCACCAGATCCCACGTGCTCACCGGCCCGTTGGTGACGTTGAACTGCATCGGGCCCCCACAGCAGCTGGCGAAGTTCAGGCCGTGGTAGGTGGAGGGCGCGGTGGAGAAGGCGGTCTCCTGCATGTGGATCGAGGCGAGCAGCAGCCAGTTGACGCCGAACACACGCTGCGCCTCTGAGTAGATCGGATAGAAGCCGGCCTCCCACGCCGCCGAGATGTGCGCTTCGGGCCCCGGAGAGCTCGCCACCGCGTCTTGTCGGGAGCTGCTGGGGGGACGCGCGACGACCGCCCCCGCGGATGGCACCGTGCGCGAGGAAGTCCCGGCGGATCCCGCATGAGCGCCGGCGTACGGCCCTGCCGCCCGGGTGGACGACCTCTGCAGGCGCGCCGACTCGGATGCGCTCGCGGCAGTTGGCGTGACGGCACCCACGAGTACCGCCGGCGGAGCGGACGTAGATGCACTCGGAGAGGCGCCGATCACGCCGCCAAGGATCGCCGCCAGCACACCGGCACCGAGCAGGCACAGAGCAAGTGCTACCAGCCACGCCCTACGCTCGGAGGGCGGAGTGGGTGTGTGGGACCGCTCGTACAAGACTTTGACGGTAGCGGCGCAAGTTAAATGGAGCGCCACCCGCCCGTCTGGCCATATCCTCCGTACCGCCCAATCCCGTACTCACGCACCAGGGTATACCGTGAATACGATGCCCGGGGACACCGATCGGAAACCGACTGGAGACCCTTATGCGGAGCACTCCGCGCCGGTCGACGACCGCGAGCCGCGCCTTGGCGACATCTTGTCGGTCGAGCGCCTCCGCAAAGCGGACGGTCGGCTGTTGATCCTTTACGCCCGCCGAGCGGACCCCGGAGACGAGGGCTCGTGAGGCACGAGCGCTCAAGAGCGGTCGGGGGAGCGAGCGCCGCGGATGGGTGAGCTGCGCTTCGAGGAGCTGCGCGGGGAGTGGGTGGACTATGCGATCCACCGCCAGGAGCGCACATTTCTGCCGAGCGAGGAGCATTGCCCGCTGTGCCCCACGCGCTCGGGAGGACAGCCCACGGAGATCCCCTTCCCCGCATTCGAGATCGCCGTCTTCGAGAACCGCTTCCCCGCGTTTGAGTCCCCGCGAGGGGCGGCGGAGGTCGTCGTCTACACCGACCGCCACCACGACTCCTTCGCGACGCTTCCCCCCGAGCGCGCGCAGGCACTGATGTGGGTGTGGCGGGCACGCTATGAGGAGCTGGGCGCGCGGGAGGACGTGGAGTATGTGCTGATCTTCGAGAACCGCGGCGTGGAGGTGGGAGTGACGTTGCATCACCCCCACGGGCAGATCTACGCCTATCCATTCCTGCCTCCTGTACCCGCCGCCGAGCGCGCCGCCGACGCGCGTCTGGGGGGCTGCGCGCCGTGCGCGCTGCTGCAGCGAGAGCTCCAGGATGGGCGCCGGATCGTGTACGAGAACGAGCATGTGCTCGTCTACGTCCCCCACGCCGCGCGCTGGTCTTACGAAGCGCACGTGGTGCTGCGCGCGCACCGCCCCACGCTGCTGCATTGCGCCTCCGCGGAGCTGGACGCGCTCGCCGACGCGCTACAGGCGCTCACGCGCGGCTACGACGCGCTGTTCGAGCTGCTGTTCCCGTACGTCATGGCCGTCCACCAGGCCCCCACAGACACCGGCGCCGAGCGGGAGGGGCACCTGCATGTCGAGTTCTACCCCCCGCTGCGCACCGCCCACAAGCTGAAGTATCTCGCCGGCTCCGAGCAGGGCGGTGGGGTGTTCATCGCCGACACGCTCCCCGAGGAGTCCGCCGCAGCATTGCGCGAGGCGATCGACCGTGCGGGGTGAGTGGCACCGCCGAGGTAAGGGCGCGGCGGAGCGTGAATATGGCGGGGAGGGCTGAGAGGTGACGCCGTTGGAGGTGCGAGCCTTCGCTCCAGGCCGGGTCAACCTGATCGGGGAGCACACCGACTACAACAGCGGTCTCGCCCTGCCCTTCGCGATCGCCGAGGGCGTCACGGTGCGGGCGCGAGCGAGAGCCGAGGGACACATCCGAGCGCAAGCGCTCGACATGAATGAGAGCGACGACTTCGCCCTCGCCGATCTTCCGCTGCTCACCGCTGCAAAACCCCGGGATCCGCCACTCCCAAAGTCCCAGCGGGGGGAGGGCTGGCGCGGGTTCGTGCGCGGTGTCACCGCCGAGCTACAGCGTGCGGGAGTGGCGCTCGGCGGCGCCGATCTGGAGATCCACGGCGAGGTGCCGCGCAACGCGGGGCTCTCCTCTTCGGCCGCCTTGGAGGTCTCGCTGTGTTTAGCCCTGCTCGGCCTCGCCGACGCCGACTTCGACCGCCGTGAGCTGGCGCGGCTGTGCTCGCGCGTGGAGAACGAGTGGCTAGCCGCGCACACCGGCCTACTCGACCAGCTCGCCTCCCTCTACGGCGAAGCCGACACGGCGCTGCGCATCGACTTCTCCAATCTCGACATCCAGCCGGTGCCGCTGGTGCTCGCTGACGGCTGGCGACTGGTGACGCTCGACTCCGGCGATCCCCGGGCGCTGGCGGCCTCCGGCTACAACGAGCGCCGTGCCGAGTGTGCGCGGGCGTGCGAGCTGCTCGGGGTGGAGTCACTGCGGGAGGCGCAGGAGCGCAGCCTCGAGCAGCTGCCACCCGTGCTCGCCCGCCGCGTGAGGCACGTGCTCGAGGAAAACGCCCGTGTGCTGGCAACCGTCGCTGCCCTGCACGGCGGAGCGCTCGAGCAGGTAGGCGCCCTGCTCGACGCCTCCCACGCGAGCCTGCGCGACCTCTACGAGTGCTCGACCCCAGCGGTCGAGGTGGCGGTGCGAGCGCTGAAGGAGGCCGGGGCGCTCGGTGCGCGCCTGGTCGGTGGTGGCTTCGGTGGGCACGTGCTAGGGCTCTTCCCGCCCGGCGCCCTCCCGCCCCAGCATGCGCGCGAGGTGCGCCCCTCGCGCGGGGCCCACCTGCTCGCCTAGAGGGTTGCGCAGCTGGCCGCTAGGCGATCGAAGATCCCGTCGATCTCCGGTCGTCGGTCGGCGAGCCGGGCCCCTCCTCGCCCATTAGGCAACCGCCAACGCCGTCTGCTTCTCTGCCAGCGCCGCGATCAGCTCCTCGAAGGAGTCCGCGAACTTCTGTACCCCCTCGCGCTCCAGCGTGTCGGTGAGATCGTCGTAGTCGACGCCCGCGCGCGCGAGTTCGTCGAGCAGCTTGCGCGCCTCCCCAACCTCCGCCTCCAGACGCGCCTGCGGACGGCCGTGATCCTGATATGCGCCGATCGTCTCCTCCGGCATCGTATTCACCGTGTCGGGGCCGATCAGCTCCTCCACATAGAGCGTGTCTTGGTAGTCGGGGTTCTTCGTCGAAGTCGAGGCCCACAGCACGCGCTGCGGGGTGGCTCCCTTGCCCACGAGGAACTCCCAGCGAGGTCCGCGGAAGACGGAGCGGTAATGCTGGTAGGCGAGCTTCGCGTTGGCCACCGCGAGACGGCCCTTCAGTTGGTCGAGCACCCCGTCCTTTCCCGCCGACTGCAACTCCTGCAGCCGCCGGTCGGCCTCGGTGTCGATCCGCGAGACGAAGAAGCTCGCCACCGACGCCACCTTGCGCGGATCCCCGCCCGCGGCGACCAGACGCTCCAGGCCGCGCATGTAGGACTCCGCCACCTCCGCGTAGCGGCGCAGCGAGAAGATCAGCGTGACGTTGATCGAGTGGCCCTGCGCGATCACGTCCTCGATCGCCGCCAACCCGGGCTTGGTCGCGGGGATCTTCACCATCAGGTTCGGCCGATCCACCGTCTCGTGCAGGCTGATCGCCTCGTTGAAGGTCGCCAGCGTGTCGTATGCGAGATCGGGCGCCACCTCCAGCGATACATACCCGTCGCGCCCCGACCCCCCGTCCCAGATCGGGCGGAAGAGGTCGCACGCGTCCTTGATGTCGCGCTCCGCCAGCCGCCAGAAGCTCGCCCGTGCGTCCAGCCCCTCCTCGGCCAATTCGCGCAGCTGCTCGTCGTAGGCATCCCCTGCGCTCATCGCCTTCTGGAAGATCGTCGGGTTGGAGGTCGCCCCCACGACCGCGTCGGCGTCGAGCAGTTCTTGCAGATGCCCGCCACGGATCGACTCGCGCGAGAGGAAGTCCACCCACACGCTCTGCCCGAGCGCGGAGAGGCGGTGCAGCGGTGAGAGGGTCTGGGAGGATGGCATCTGCATCTCCTTGTGGGTCGCTTGACCGGCGGGCCTGACCTACAGCCTACCCCTCGGATCCGTGCCCGAAAAACTAAAGCAGCGCGCGTGCGCGTGCGACGATGTTCTCGACCGAGAAGCCCAGCTCCTTCAGGACGCGCGCGCCGGGGGCGGAGGCGCCGAAGCGGTCGATGCCCAGCACGTCGCCGCCGCTGCCCACCCACTTCCACCAGCTCATGCTGGCCCCCGGCTCGACCGCGAGACGGGCGATGACGTCTGGTGGGAGCACAGTGTCGCGGTACTCCTGTGACTGGGCTTCGAACAGCTCCATACAGGGCATCGACACCACCCGCACCGCCATGCCCGCGTCCGCCAGCACCCGGGCGGCCTCCAGCGTGAGCGGAACCTCGGCGCCGGTGGAGATCAGGATCACCTCCGGGGTGGGCGCGGAGTCCCACAGCACATACCCCCCACGCTCCAGCTCGCTCGCCGGCGCCAGCTTCCCGTCCTCGCGGTCCAGCACCGGGATCCCCTGGCGAGAGAGCAGCAGCGCCACCGGGCCGTCCTCGCGCTCCAGCGCCACCCGCCATGCCTGCACGGTCTCGTTGGCGTCGGCGGGGCGGATCACCCACAGGTACGGGATCGCGCGCAATGCCGCATAGTGCTCGACCGGCTGGTGGGTGGGACCGTCCTCGCCGAGGCCCACCGAATCGTGCGTCCACACCCATACGACCGGCAGCCCCATCAGTGCGGAGAGGCGCACCGACGCTCGCATGTAGTCGGAGAAGATCAGGAAAGTCGAGCCGTACGGCTTGACAATCCCCCCGTGCGCCGCCGCGCCGTTGATGATCGCCCCCATCGCGTGCTCGCGGATCCCGAACGGCACGTTGCGGCCCGTGTGCACTCTGGAGAATTGACCGGCGCCTGGGAACACCGTCTTGGTCGACTCCACGAGGTCGGCTGCCCCGCCGAGCATCGTGGGGGCGTGTGCGGAGAAGGCCGCCATCGTCTTCTGACCGGCCGCGCGCGTAGCCAGCTTCTCGCCCGCCGCAAAGCTCGGCAGCGCCTCGCGCCAGCCATCAGCCATACGGCCGGCCCAGGCTCGCTCCCAATCCTCCGCCAGTGCCGGGTGCTGCTCGCGCCAGGAGTCCGCGCGCGCGCGCCACTCGTGCTCGGCGGCCGCGCCGGCGGCGGCGAGGCTCATATGCTCGTACACCCGCTCGTCCACCCAGAAGTCGCGCTCCGGGTCGAAGCCCATCGCGAGCTTCGCCGCGCGCACCTCCTCCTCGCCCAGCGGCGCGCCATGCGAGGCCGCGGTATCCACCGCGTGGGGGGCGGGGTAGGCGATGTGCGAGCGCACAGCGATGAACGACGGGCGCTCGGTTTCCGCGCGCGCGCGCGCAAGCGCGGAGGCGAGAGCCTCGATGTCCTCGGAGTCCCCCACCCGCTGCACGTGCCACCCGTCCGCCGCCAGCCGCGCGATGTGGTTCTCGCCATCGAAGGAGATCGCGGTGCTCCCGTCGATCGTGATGCGGTTGTCGTCGTAGCACACCGTCAGCCTGCCCAACCCAAAGTGCCCAGCGATCGAGGCTGCCTCCTGGCTGATGCCCTCCATCATGTCCCCGTCGGAGCAGATCACGTAGGTGTGGTGATCCACCACCTCTTCACCGGGGCGGTTGTAGCGCTCGGCCAAGAAGCGCTCTGACATCGCCATCCCCACCGCGTTGGCGAAGCCCTGCCCGAGGGGTCCCGTGGTGACCTCAACGCCAGGGGTGTGCCCACGCTCCGGGTGCCCCGGAGTGCGCGAGCCCCACTGGCGGAACTGCGTCAGGTCCTCCAGCGAGAGCTCGTAGCCGCTGAGGTGCAGCAGCGAGTACAGCAGCACACACGCATGCCCGGCGCTCAACACAAAGCGATCGCGGTTCTCCCACCGCGGATTGCGGGGGTTGACGGACAACGCGCGCTTGAAAAGCACATACCCGAGCGGCGCCAGCGCCATCGCGGTGCCCGGGTGCCCGGCGCCCGCCCGCTGCACCGCGTCCATCGCCAAACCGCGGATCGTGTCGATCGTGAGGCGCTGCAGCTCGGGCTCCTCCTCGCCGTTCATCCCCGAGCCATCCGCCCGCAGACCGACAGGTTCATGCCTCGCCGCCATTGCGCCCGATCCTAGCGGGCGTTGGCGTCGTCGGCTTAGCGGCCGCGCCGGCACCGGCCGGCTCGCCAGCCACACGGCAACGGTCACGCGGGCTTCGGCTCAGCCCCCACCACATGGGCGACGGCGCCTCGGGGGCAACGCCGCGATTGGGTGCACCCGGCCGTGGGCGCTGCAACCTGCCCAACGATGCACGCTCACCAGCCAATGTAGATCGTGGCGGCAGTGCGAGCGCCGATACGGCCACCGGGCGTGCAACGCCCGGAGCATCCGCCGCTCCTCACAGACGAACACTTTCATGACGATCCAACCTCCCTACCTCTCGCAATTGGCCTACGCGGCCGAAAGAGACCTTCCATTTGGTCCCAAACGTACCAGCTAATAGTACGCTGCCTACAGAAGGTCGGGGCACCATGTAGGCCCAAAGCAGCCCATGCCAGAGGCACACCGCGCGCCTTACCAGCGCTACGCGATGCAGATATACCCCCTGTTTTCCCTTTTAGTGCCTGCATTTTGCCCCCTAGGCCTACCCTCAGGCCTCACTCCAAGAATTGCCCTTGAACTCTTCCCGCTAAACACATATAAATCATGTTTTACTCATCCTGTCAACATCTGACGAGCAGGAAGCACAATGTCTGTCCACCGATCAAGCCCATTGGCACGCGTGCCGCCGTCCACTAAGGTGGGGCATGTGGCTGAGGGACCGAGGCAGAGCGGGGGCGGGGGCAGGGGAGCGGATGGTGCCCAAATCAAGGGGACCGGTGATCGCGCGAGCACGAACGAGTCCCGATCGAAGGGCCCGAACGACCGTAGGGGCGCGAACGGCCGCAGAAGCGCGGACGGCGTCCGGGCAGGGCGTCCACGCAGGAGCACCGATGCCCAGAAGGGGCTACCGCGCGGGCCCCAGGCGCTTCCCCGCGAGCGCGTAGCCGCCCACCAGCGCGAGCGGCTGGTCGAAGCGATGGTGCAGGCGGTGAGCGAGCGTGGCGTGGTCGCCACCACGATCTCCGACCTCGTCGCCCGCGCCGGCATCTCGCGGCGGACCTTTTACGAACACTTCGACAACAAGGAGGACTGCCTGCTGGCAACGTACGACACGGTCGTCGAGACCGAAGTCACGCGGCTGCTGGGACTCGCCGGCTCGGGTGTCGAGTGGATGCAACAGCTGGAAGGGATCATCCGCGCGCTGTTCGAAGCAATCGCCGAACGCCCCGACGCGGCCCGCCTGATCTGCGTGGAGATGGGCGCCTCCGGCGCAAGCGGGGTGCAGCGTTGGGCGGACGGGGCGACCCGCTTCGAACGCTTCATCAGCGCAGGCTTCGAGCGCGCGCCGGGGACCGGGACCGTCCCCGATCCCGTGGCCCGCGCGGTCGTGGGGGCTCTGCGCAAGATCATCTACACACGCGTGCGCGAAGAGCGCTCCAACAAGTCGCTGAAGGCCGAGCTCGCGCGCATCGTCCCAGAGCTGATGGAGTGGATCGTCTGCTACTACCCCACTCCCACCGGCGTCCCCCGCCGGCCCCGCGCGCACAAGCCACGCTGGCGCGAGGGGGGCCGCGCGCCCGGCACGCTCTCGCCCCCTGCGCCCTGGGGTGTGCGGGGACTACCGCGCGGCGAGCACAATCTCCCGCGCGGCTTCGTGGAGTTCAACCAGCGTGAGCGGATCTTCGACGCGATCGCCAGGCTCACCGCGAGGGACGGTTACCAGGCGCTCAGCCTGGAGGACATCGCGGCAGCGGCGGCGGTCTCACTGCAGACCTTCTACAGCCACTTCGAGAACAAGGAGGAAGCGTTCCTCGCTACCTTCGAGGTTGGCCACACTCGAGCCAAAGCTGCCGTCAACCGGGCACTCGCCCACCAGACCGACTGGATCGGGGGCGTGCGCGCCGGAGCGCTGGCGCTGCTGGAGTTCCTGGCCTCGGAGCCGGCGCTGGCACACCTGTCGTGTGTGGACATCCTGATTGCCTACCCCCACGTCGCCGGGCGAGTGGCGGAGGCCAACGCCGCCTACGCCGAGCTGCTCGACATGGACCTTGGTGAAGGCGCCCCGTCGCAGTCCTCCACCCCGATCGTGGGCGAGGCGATCGTCGGAGGAGTGTTCGAGCTGCTCCACGACTACATCTTGAGAGGCCACACACGCAGGCTGCCGGAGCTCGCCGATCACGTCAGCTACATCGCGCTCGCCCCGTTCATCGGCCGCGACGCCGCCGCCGAGGCGATCGCCCAACACTGAGCAACGGACGTCCCCGGCTGCCTATTGGAAACATTGCAGGCAAGGTCTTGACCAAGACCTGTGTGCGACCGTAGCCTTACTCAATGCTCCGAGACATAGCCGAGAAGGCGAACGGATGAGTGACGGGCAATGACCAAGCTCGCAGGCGCCACTCAACAGATCGCCGAGGCCAACCACGCAGTCCGGATGGCGCTACCGCTGGGTGACCAGGACGACTTCGAGGATGCGCGCCGGGGCTTCGTCGCGGCGCTCTCGCCGGCGCTCGTCAGCGGCACAGCCGGGCGCGTGGTGTGGGACATGGAGTCCTACGCATTCCTTGCGGACAAATGCCCTGACACCGTCAACCCAAGCCTTTGGCGCCAGTCACAGCTAAACGCCATTCATGGCCTATTCGAAGTCGTCCCCGGGATTTACCAGGTGCGCGGCCTCGACCTCTCCAACATGACGATCGTCGAGGGCCGCGAGGGGGTGCTGGTGATCGACCCTCTGATCTGCGCCGAGACGGCGACCGCGGCGCTGGCGCTGTATCGCGAGCACCGTGGCGAGCGACCGGTGACGGGCCTGTTGTACACCCACAGTCACGTCGACCACTTCGGCGGGGCACTGGGAGTGGTCGATGCCCGAGATGTGGCCGCGGGACGGATTCCGGTGCTGGCGCCAGAGGGCTTCCTGGAGCACGCAATCAGCGAGAATGTGTACGCGGGCACCGCGATGGCGCGTCGCGCGGCGTATATGTTCGGCACGGCTCTGCAGCGCGGACCAGAGGGGCAAGTGGGCACCGGTCTGGGCATGACCGTCTCCACCGGCTCAATCGGGATCGTGCCCCCCACGCATGAGATCACACGCACCGGCCAGGAGGAGACGATCGACGGGATCGCGATGATCTTCCAGATGACCCCCGGCAGCGAGGCGCCGGCGGAGATGAACTTCCTCTTCCCCAACCACCGCGCGCTGTGCATCGCCGAGAACGCCACCCACAACCTCCACAATGTGATCACCCCGCGCGGAGCGTTGGTGCGCGACGCGCGCATCTGGTCGCGCTATTTGGGCGAGGCGATCGATCTCTTCGGCGCGCGCACCGACGTGCTGTTCGCCGGGCATCAGTGGCCGCGCTGGGGACAGGAGCGGATCGTCGAGATGCTCGCCAAGCAGCGCGACCTGTATGGCTATCTGCACGACCAGACGCTGCGGCTACTCAACAAAGGGTATGTCGGCAGCGAGATCGCCGAGCTGCTGACGCTGCCGGCGGGACTCGCGCGGGAGTGGCACTGCCGCGAGTACTACGGAACGGTCAGCCACAACGTGAAGGGGATCTACGAGCGCTACATGGGCTGGTTCGACGGCAACCCAGCGCACCTATGGTCGCACCCACCCGAGCAGGTCGCCACGCGCTACATACGCACGATGGGCGGCGCGGAGGCGGTGTTGGAGGAGGGACGCCGTGCGTTTGCTGAGGGTGACTACCGCTGGGTGGCGGAGCTGATGTCCCACGCGGTGTTCGCCGATCCCGCCAACCTCCAGGCCCGTGAGCTGGAGGCCCGGGCGCTCGAGCAGCTGGCCTACGGCGCCGAGAGCGCACCGTGGCGTAACTTCTTCCTGATGGGCGCCCTCGAGCTGCGCGAGGGCATCCGCGAGAGCGCCAACACGCCCTCCCGGGAGATGGTCGCCCTGCTCTCCACCGAGCAGCTGTTCGATGTACTGGCGATCCGGATCGACGGCCCCCGGGCGGGAGAGCTACGGCTGAGCTTCAACTGGGTGTTCACCGACACTGGCGAGCGCCATCTTTTGAGACTCAGCAACGGCGTACTGATCCAATCCGCCAAGCGGCAAGATCCCCAGGCAGATGCCACCGTGGTGGTCGAGCGCACGGCGCTCAACGAGCTGTTCGCGGGCATCACCCCGGTGGCCGAGCTGCTCGGAGCGGGACGCCTGCGCGTCGAGGGCGACGCCGCCAAGCTCGGGGAGCTGCTCGGCCTGCTGGACGAGCCCGACCCCTCGTTTGCGATCGTTACGCCGTAGGGCTCACCGGAACCTGTGGCAGCTCGGCGGCTGAGGCTCCGGCGAGCCGCCTATCCTCTGGAGGCCATGACCACGCAGCTCTCCGATGTTCTGGCTCCCGCCTCGCTCACGGACGCCGAGCGCCGCGTCGTGGAGCGACTCGTCGAGCGTCTGGGCGACGAGCTCGGTTCCGAGCTGCACGCAGTCTGGCTCTATGGATCGCGTGCGCGGGGGGAGACGCCGCACGCTGAGTCCGATATCGACCTGATGGTGCTCGCCGACGGCGGCGACCACCGCTACGGGATGAAGGCGATCGAACTGGCCTACGAGATCGCCCCCGCGGAGGGTGTTAGCCCCGTGTGGTATTCGTTCTTCGTCGAAACCCCCGAGTGGCTGCAAGGCCGGCGCGAGATCCGCTCGTTCTTCATCGCCGAGGTCGACCGCGACAAGATAGTGCTCTACGGGAGCGGCCTGGCGTGAGCCCACGCTCGGAGGAGTTCATGGACCAGGCGCGCGACCGCGCCGAGCTAGCGCAAATGGCCCTCGCCTCCGGGCATCTCGAGGGCGCCGTCAGCGCCGCCTACTACGCGATGCTCTACGCCGCCCGCGCGGCGCTCTCCGAGCGCGACGAGTACGCCCGTACGCACGGGGGCACCTGGCACCTCTTCCACGAGCGCTACGTGACCACCGGCGCCTTCGACCAGGACCTTCACGCGATGGCTCACCGCGCCCAGCGCGCTCGTGAGGGCGGCGACTACGAAGCCATCACCCCCAGCCACGCCGACACGGAGGCGTTCGTCGCCGGAGCCACGGAGTACATCGCCGCCGTTGAGCAGATGCTGGAGGGGTGAGCGCAGGAGCGCGACGGTAATGGACCTAACCGGAGTTCTATCGAACCACGAGCTCCAGGGGTCGTTGGGCCGTCTGGCCAAGAAGTTGAGGGCCGTGCGGGCCAGCGGCGAGCCTCGACGGCAGGCTGCGACCTGCCGGCAGCGGCCTCGCCGACCCGGCTGGGTGTTGAAGGCGGTCGTCCGAGTGCTGGTCGATCGGGGCGAGCCGATGCGAGCCAAGGACATCCATGCGGCCGTTGAGGCATCCTTGGGGGTGCCGGTGGCAGGGTCTTCGGTCAAGGCTGCCCTGGCTGCCAACGTCTCGGGGTCGTCGCGTCGGTTCGTGCGGATCGCCCGGGGGCGGTACACGTTGGCGTAGCCGGCCCCGCTCGCCGATCCGTCAGGTCGTGCCATCGAGCACCGTCTGGAACTCGGGGTTGACCTCCGGGTTCTCCCAATAGGTGGGCACCATATGAAGCCAGTACGCGATCTGCCGGTGGGGAGGGGGGCGAAGATCGAACCCGGACCTTGTGTGGAAACGCATTAGCGAGCTGCACGCCAAACGCTATAGCCGAGTCAATCACGCCTCGCCATCATCTCAATGAGCGTCCTCGCCCGGAGCGAGCCCTATGGCTATGCGCTCGCCCGGAACGAAGTGGATGACGCCCATCTCGTCGTCTGGCACCTGGTCAGGGTCGGGGATCACGACCGTTTGGCCGTGCCGCGGCGACTGTATCGCGCCATACCCCGAGTAAAATACCTGCTCGTTTGCCAAGCGAACGACGGCGCGAAACGGCTCGTCCCATGTGAACCCCTGGCGGCCGTCCAACGGCAGCTCGAATGTCTGGTGATCCCGTGGCCGAACCTCGACCGTGCCGTTCGGCTTGCGGACAGCGACAGTGGTTGGCTGCGGACGCTCACTCTCAAGCGTGATCTCGTGGACGTACTCGGGTGCCTCGCCCCCATTGAGGACTCGGATAGTCAGGAAGTGCTCAAGAGGCACCGTAGCTCCGATCACGGGTGACCCGCCAAGGCCCAGCCGTTCGCCGCAGACGACCTTGATGTCGCTCTTGCGCCGCTGCTCGTCTTGGCGCTCCTCCCGTCGCGCGACTCGCCTGGAAAGCCAGACCCCGCAAGCCGCGACCACAAGCGCGAGTCCCGAGATGATGTCGGTGACCATAAGGCAGCACAATAGCTCCTGGTTCGGCTAGTGGGACAAACGCAATGACCGAACATATGTTCCGTCTGGATGCTCTGCTATCCCATCAGCGGCAGAGTCCAGCCATACGAGTCGAGAGGGCAGCATCATGGCAAACAGCAAGAAAAAGAAGGAGCCCGACAACACGGTCAAGTTCATCGCCGGAGCGCTTGGCGGTGGCTTCGGGGCACTAATCGCCGGACCATTGGGAGCCGCAGTCGAGCGGCGATTACACACTGGGCGGCATCCGAGCTGATGAAAGAAGGTATGTAACGAGTGCTTCAGTGGCCTGACATCGAACCTATCCTCCGAAAGACCTACGAGCTGATGGAGGGCAGCGGCCGAACGAGCGGACAAGCAGTAATGAGCGCTCTGGCTCTTAACGATAACGACGCGCACAGTGCGTTCGATGCCCTGGCTCGTGGAGGCTTCATCACTGTCGAACAGGAGAGCGCTAGCGGAATCCCATTCTTGATTGCTCCATCTCAAAAGGGCCTCGAACGCTGCGCTGGTTGGCCACCCGCAGAAGGTGCCTCGACGTTTATGGCGGCGTTCCTAGATGCGATTGAAGCTCACGCAAAAGACAACAGCGCTCCCGAGCCAGAACGGGGTCGCTTCGCTCAACTTGCCAACGCTCTCGGAGCAGTTGGCAAAGAGACACTCGCGGAGGTCGCGGCCAAGATCATCACCACGGGTCATCTGCCTGGGTGACTTCAGTAGCGTTGATGACGTGAGTAACAGTCGCGCCATGACTTGGGCGGCCAAGTAACTAGTGACTCAGGAAAGATGTTCTGAAGCGCGTCAGTTCGCCTACCCTGACTGAGAGGGTTGAGTCGCGCGGAGAATCGCCCCAACTGAGGCGTATCCCACCGTCGTCTCTTTGCGGAGACGATCAAGTGTTTCCGGCGCCAGCAGGGACACTTGATCTACTCCTTCGGCCTTCAACGTGTCGATCACAAGCTTTATCTTCGGTGATGGCTTTCGGCGCCCGGCCTGATACTGCTGTAGCTCTCCTAGCCTCCAATCAGTCAACGGACGGTCAATGAAGTCCTCGTAACGCTTTTCAGATAGTGACATTGTTTCTCCTGTTTTCGGTATTTACCTTCTTGCGTATTATAGCGGAGGCTGAAGTTGTCACATTAGGCGGGAGTGTCGCACAAGCGGCATTGTCCGCCAGTAGGATCAGCGTGTGACGGCTGCCGTAAGAATGTGGTAGATCCGATTGCGCTCCTCGTAATCCTGATGTGACCCGCCGCCACTCCATTTGTAAGCACGCAGCAGACTTCCTCCGGCGCCTCGTAGCTCAATTCCAAACACCCGCAAGGTAGGTTCCGTCTGTTCGACGGACACGATTTCGCTCCACGGCAGAAGCTCGCCCACTGCGGTCTTCTTTTTGAAGCCTCCGAGTTCACGGCACTCAATAAGACCTTCACGCGCGATAACAAGAAGCTCGAACGGGCGCGCAATCGCCAATATGTCCGACACGGCCCAGCGTGTGCTTGCAAGTACTGCCTCAAAGGCAGTCGTGGCCTTTCTCTGGCCGTAGGCATCAATGTCGGATTTCTCAAAGAGTTGGCTAATACGAATGACGCTCGAATCAACCAAAAGATCGCCTCCTCGTGTACCTATTATAGCGGGCATACGCCGATGGCTCGGCATCGCTGCTGGCGGCCGCCTCCAGCTTCGGTATTACCGAGAGGTTCATGACTTCGATACGCTTGGTGCAACGGCCCGCCGCGCCAGTCAGAGCAGAGATTCGCGTCGTCGCTGATACTACTGATCCCGAGATGTGACGCTGCCGATTGTGTGATGGCAGTTGGGGCCGGTTGGGATCGACCATGCGAGTCGATCCCCGGGCGGTGGGTGATACCGAGCGCGATGGCCTGCGAGCACATCGGCGAGGGGAAACGTCCTATCCTCCCAGTCGGAACACTCGCCACGAGGGGCATACGCGGGGTTGGCTCGATACACAACGCATGTCGTCTCACCTCGTGCAAGCAGAACTCGCGCGAGGCCTCGGATATAGGCGATGTTGAACTCGCCATAGCAAAGACGTTCGAGAGCGTCGCGCTTATTGTAATTGACCATCGTTACGCCTGTCTTTGTTCGACGCGGCGATCGATCCTGCCAGTACTCGGACTGGCTCATCTCGGCGGCCAGCCAGTCATCGTCGTGGAGGGCCAACGCCTCCGGCATCGCCTGCTCAAACACGATCCAGCCCGCATCCGTGAGTTGCTTGCCATAGCACTGTCCTCGGGGCCAGTTGGCAGTGAGGTCGTTCCACTCCTCCCGCCACGCGCCGACCATCTCGGCCCGAACGTATTCATCATCGAGATGGTCGTAGCGAAAGCCCACGCCCGAATCATACTCCTGTCGCGATCCGCCATGCCGGCCCACGTGACCCAACTTCGGCGGCAAGGAGGAGATACGTTGGTTCCGCAGAATGGAACCCAGGGTGCGACCGCCCAAGCGTGCGCCAGCGATGCGCAACGAGGTTGAATGATCGATGACACCAATGATCCTCGCGACTGCCGAACACAAAGGATGGCTAGCAGAAAACGGGACGCTGCTCGTCGGAGTCGTCGGTATACTGGTGTCCGGTCTCGTCGGGCCCTCGATAGCAGCACGCTGGACAACGATGCGGGAACGGGAGAAGGATGCGCGGGCCCGACTAGCTGCCCACCAGGACGACCTCCGAATCGTCGTTGACGAAGCCGCGAAGGCGCTCGGCGGCGCAGTTGCGCGGCTCCGGCCTGCGCTCGAAGCACAGCTACGCGGCGAACCGATACCGGCGGACACTCGCGACTTCCTGGCCGAACTCTTTACCCTCGGCCAGCGTCTCCGCATACGGGCACCGGCAGCCGATCCTTTGGTGCGGGCGTATGACGCCGCCCGCGACCAGCTCAAGGTACTTTCGAGGGCGACGGGCTCGAAGGCCGACTTTGATGGCGCAGCCGACGTGTTTGACGATCGGCGTGCGGCCTTTCTGGACGCATCGCGAGATGCCCTTACTGCCCCTACCCCAGCCAGGAAATAAGACAATGGATCGTAGCGCTCTCGAAAGCTTCGCCGTCCGGTCCGCCGTGGTCCATTATGTGCCGACCGAACGCGACGACCCAGGCGATGAACTCCTTTTGACAGACTCGGTGATCGCTCTCGACGCTGCACTCAAGCGCTATTTTGAGACAAAGATTGTCGAACGTCTTAAGGACAAGGGGCTTGAGGTTATTGGAGACCCCAAAGCTACTCCGACGGTTTTCAACGCTGTCACCCGGGCTGATGCGACCGATACGCATCTGGTTGAAAGCTCACAGGCGGTCGCGCGTCATCTCGACAGCGCTCAGTCAACAAAGGTCAGCCCCTCGGGGCTGCTTGCAGTCGTCAGCGGCACAGTGCAAGTCCGCGAGTGTCTCGCCGTCCTTAAGCTTGAGCGAGAGCGAGGCATCCACTTCGCGATCAAACGGGTCGACGGCCATAATCTGCTGGATCTCGAGCTGCTACGTGACCTTACTCTCACCGATAAGACGAAGGTGTACAAGACCGCGCTGCTTGCTCCCGACGATGGCGGGATCGAGGGATTCGTCGCAGATGACCAGCGTGGAATAAGCACCGGCAGACAAGTCGCAACATTCTTTCTTTCGAAGTTCCTCGGATGCCAGCCGCGGCTCCCTGCTGCACTGATGACTTACGAGTTCGTCAAGGCGGCGAACGAGGCGTTTAATCAAGATGTGCCGAGCCCCGAGCGCCGCGGTCGGTATCAGGTGGCGGTTCTCGCTGCCCTCCAAAGCAATCTGACTGATATCCGTCCCAGTGCGTTCGCGTCGCAATACCTGGAGCCGGAGGATCGTGAGCACTTCCTGGCAAGGGTACGCGCGGCAGGAATGGACCCAGACGTGTCGTTCGAAAAGGACACGAGCCGTGTCAAGGTTTCACGCTTTCGCATGACCTTCCAATCCGGCATGGTTTTGGTAGGCGATCAAAGCGCTCTGGACCGGCATGTCGCGCTCCCAGAGCGGCAGGATTCTGGCGACCCCGTGGTTCTGAACGATCGTGTTGAAGATCTGCTGGCAGGTCGCTAGGAAGCGCTCCGGTCGTCGCGGTCGTCGTCCTGCCGGCGACCAAAGAGGCAGGTCCAGTCCTTGCTAGTAGAGACGACGTCGCGTTGAATAGGAGTCGTAGGGTAGGTCGCACAACCGGTATTGGGCGACGATGCGCTGAGGCATCAACTTATCCCAGCGGTGCGGATAGCGGCTTTGATGGCGGCAGCAGACCCGTACAGTCTCAATAGGCGGCGAACCGTATAGACTGCCGACCCTATGGACGCACGGAAGTTGTTGCTGCTCGTTGCTGCCGGTGGTCTGCCCCGCTCCTCACGGCTGCTTGCCGTGCTCTCGTCGGTGATAGTCTGCATCGCTGCTGGCCTGGTGGGTCCTGCGATCGGGCGCGCAGACCTTCCAAGCGTGGCGTGGAGTGTTCCAATCGAACGGAACGACACGGCTTTTGTGGCGCCGAACGGTAACCTCTTGACGAGTAATTGCGAGTATGTAACTCGTGATGGCAGCGTCGTATGGCATCTGCCGCTCGTGAAGGGCTATGCGCCGACCTGCATGGATGGAATTAGTGACAGTGAGGGTAATCTCTACGTGCTGACGGAAGAAGCCTCTGGCAATCCAGTCATTGAGTCGATTTCGGCGGCAGGCTCGGTCAGATGGGCGACGCCCACCGGCGGATTTGTGAGCTGGCGCACCGGGCCGGTCCTGGGGGCGAATGGCAGCGTGTTCTTTTCGATGTGGAACGGCGCCTACTCCAAGGTAGTCGGGTATAACGAGCAGACCGGCGCGATGACGTTTGAACAATCTTTCTCCGATGTCACCGGCTTGCACGCCTACACTGGTGGCATCATTGTTGTGGAGACCGACAGTCTGGTCTACTACCTGAACTATAGTGGCGAAGAACTCACCAACTACACCACCGGCGCGCCTATTTCCGCGTATGAGGCATATAGCAACTCGGCGGGCGCCGACGGGACTGTCTTTGTCGCTGGTTACGATGGGGGCTGCGAACACGCGAGTGTCGAGAAGATCACCCCGAGTGGTATCGCGTGGACTTGGACGGATAAAGAAGCGTACTGTAGTCAGACCAACCTAGCTGCTACGCCGGATGGTGGAGTGATTTTCGCCAATAGTGAGTCCAATGCGTCGGCGGTCTTTACATCACTGAGCGCCACCGGATCAGAACGGTGGACCGATCATGCCAAAGGGCCGATCGGGCCTGCCCAGGATGGCGGCTCTTTTCCGGTGCATGTAGATGTAAACGGTGTTGTAGCTTTGCCGGCCTTTATGATCTACCGCTGCTCGGTGCAGCCGAATGAAGGATGTCTTGGAGCACAGGTTGAATTCCGATCAGCCCAGACGGGATCAATGATGTTCCCTCCGATCGAAGCTGATGGCTATGGTGAATATGGCTTCACCATGTTTGGTACCGCACTCGATAGCGAACGTCTGTATATGGCCGGTGAAGTAGAGGAACCGACGGTCGCACCAACGGTGTCGGCATACACCGTTCCTGGTCTCGGAAAGGATTACCAGCTCGGCCTACAGGAAGCATTGACGACGACAGGCAGTCCACAGTCGCCGTCAAGCGGTGGAGCAAACACAAACGGCACCGGCGGCGCTCAACCAGTCAGCGGGGCACCACCCCAGGAGGGTGGAGGTAGCAGCAGTCCGTCGCTACCTGTTATAAGCGCGTGCAAACCCGTGCATGGCAGCCTCTTGAAGCGTGTCCTTGCAGGCTTGAAGTGCAAGGCTGCCGAGGCAGTGCTTGATGCGAAGTGTGCAGCTGGGGTTGCGCTGCTCGTTGCCTTTCCGCTCAAGCTGCTCAAGGTAATTGAGGTTGCCAAGAGTGCCGAGGTTTTGGCCAAGATCCCAAAGGCACTCTATCCAGCCGCAGAGACGTTTTACGACATTGCGCACTACAAGGTGCTTCCGAAGGCGCCGGCTGGCTATAGGAGCGTGTCTGAGATTGTTGCGAAGATCAAAGACGCGAAAAATGCGCTGGCAGATGTCGAGATACTTCCCGATCTAGTGCGAGCATTTCTCAGGTCCAACGTGAGCCAGATTGCCTACGACTTCAACAGCATCCTCGGCCTTCATGCATGCGTACAAGTTGCTGCGAACGCTGGAGCCCCGTGAGTCGATCAGTGATGCTTGATACGACGCAGGATACGGCCAATAAAAGCCGAGATCGCCGAGATCAAGGCAAATATGACGAAGGCAAGAAAAAGCTGTACGTCTATCGGGAGATAGTTGGGCGATGGCGTAATCATGAACGAAAGGATAACCGAAACGATGAACACCGGTAGGTAATACCGTGGCCGTATACCGGGAATATGATTGTCAGTGGAAAGAAGTTGTTTGAGAGTTTTTGGTGTGTTGGTTTTGTGCGGCATTGGCTTAGAGTGCCTAACAAAAAGAGGGTTTGGGATGCTGTCGTCGTAGACGGTGTCTATGGCGAAACCACTGGTCAGTGATGGGTTGTGGGCTCGGATCGAGCCGTTGTTGCCGCGGGTCGAGCGCCGGTATCGGTATCCGGGGCGCAAGCGGGTGCCTGATCGGCAGGCTCTGACGGGCATCCTGTTCGTGCTGAAAACAGGTATCCCGTGGGAGGATCTGCCGCAAGAGATGGGGTGCGGGTCGGGGATGACGTGCTGGCGAAGGCTGCGGGATTGGAACGAAGCGGGGGTCTGGGAACGCTTGCACCAAGCGTTGCTGGATGAGCTTCAGGACGCCGGCCAGCTCGACTGGTCCCGCGCGGTCGTTGACAGCTCGCATGTGCGGGCAAAAGGGGGGCGAAAAGACAGGTCCCTCGCCCGTCGACCGGCGCCGGCCGGGCTCAAAGCACCACATAATCTGCGAGGGGCGGGGCATCCCCTTGGCCGTGATCTTGACCGGCGGGAACCGCCACGACATCACCGAGCTTCTCCCGCTCGTGGATCGTGTCCCGCCGACCGGGCGCTACGGCAAGTTCCGTCCCAAAGCGCTGCTCGCTGACCGCGCTTACGACAGTCGCCGCCATCGCGAAGCGCTCAGGGAGCGCGGGATCACACCACGGATCGCCAAACGCAACAGCGAGCACGGCTCGGGCCTCGGCAAAGATCGCTGGGTGGTCGAGCGCACGCTCTCCTGGCTACACCGCCAACGCCGCCTCGATCGCCGCTACGACCGGCGCGCCGACATCCACGAAGCCTTCCTCACCATCGGCGCCGCCCTCATCTGCCACCAACAACTACAACACTCATTTTGATAGGCGCTCTTAGTATGTGTCTACACTGGCAAAGTTGTCAAGTAGCAATATGCACTCGGCGTCGCACAAGTGCCAATGCGCGAACCCATGCTTGGCGCAACTCCTCGACGGCTACCACATCGAGGCCGGGCCAGGTTGGCGACTTCTCCGATGAGGATGCTCCGCTCAAGAGCTCGGGCCACCAACTCCCCAGTTCGCTTTTCTGCTGGCCGATGACGGTCCCGGTTGAGCCGGTCAGTAGGCGTGTGCTGCCTTGCTGGTCGTGGTGTAGGTAGTTGGCGGTGCCGGTCGAGGTGTTGATTTGCTCGACAATCATTTCGGGCTTACCGTAAACCTAGTTTCGGCGCAGACTCCGAGCACCACAGGTCTATCTGGGTTCCCAGATGATGAACGTCTCGGCGTCATAGGCCGCCACAACCACGGCCATCAGCGATCCGACCACCCGGCCGGCGATGCTGGGATCGAGATCAGCACCACCCGCGAACCCAAGCTCCTCCGCCGACGCCGATGCGACAAAGGCGTTCGTCGGATAGTCGCCTGAGCCGCGGTGCACCGCAACGATCGCGTCGTCGGTGCCACCCGCGAGGTTCGCCCAGTGAATCACCTTTTCACCGACGAACCCCGTCAGCAACCGCCCTCCCCAACTAGGATTTGCGTCTCTCTTCTCGGACAGCTCGTCCTCGACCACCACGCACGCCGCGCCTCGCTCAGCGAGCCCTTCAAGCACCTTGGCAAGACCCTCCCGTGCAGCGCGCGTTGTGACGACCCCTCCGGAGTCCGGAGTCGCCAGCAGGGCTGGATCAACCGTCTCCGGTGCGAGCGTGTATGCGTGACCCTGGCGCTCCACGATGAACCTGAGCGCAGCCGGTGAGATCACCTCGCCCTGGCCGAGCGAGTGCCGCAGCCAGTCGAGCGCGACCTTCATGTCTATCTCGGTAGGGACGGGAAGGTCGGTCATGGCTACTTCGGTTCGATCCGGCCATCCGGGTATATCCGGTATTCTGTGCCGTCCTCGCCGCGATAGTCGTAATGCGGCCCGTGCGAGCTTGGTTTGAAATCCGGGTGCAGATATTCTCGGGTCTCTTCGTTAAACCACGATCCTTCTTCGCTGCCCTTCGGCCCGTTGCCCTTCCATTCCCAGCCTTCGCCGGGTGGCTCTGCTGGGTTGCCGCAGCTCGCTCTTTCGGCTTCTTTTTCCTTAAGCTCGGCTTCGCCTTCGTCGCCGCCTTCTTCGCCTGCGACTGCTGTAACGACCCCTATGGCTGCGCCGACTGCCGCAGCGCCTGTGGCTGCGGCTGCGGCGCCGCAGGTGCCGATGTCAACACCAGGAATCTCGAACGTGGCACCGCACGCTACGTCAGCACCGCCAGCGCCGCCGGCCAGCGGCGTCCACAGAAGCCCAACTGAGTCGCCGTAGCTCAACGGGTTGTCGCCCGCGTAGCCGTAGGGCTCACCCGAAATCGCCTCCAGCGGGTCGACGCTGAGGAACTGCGCGGTGCTCGGGTCGTAGACACGGTTGCGAAGGTAGATGAGCCCGGTGTCGCTGCTGGTGTATTGGCCATCGAACCCAAGCGGGGTGGTCGTGGTTCCTTCGCAAGTGGGGGCACCATACGCGCTGTAGGTGCATTTCCCGGTGACGGTCCCGGTTGAGCCGGTCAGTAGCCGTGTGGAGCCGGCTTGGTCGTGGTGGAGGTAGGTGACTGTCCCGCCGCTGGAGATTTGCTCAGCGGGAAGCCCTCCGGGGCCATAGATATAACTGTTCGTCCCGTCGCTGAGGATCAGCGGAAGTTCTTCGGTCATATCCCACGCATAGTAGCTGGTTGTGCCGGAGATGGTCTGGGATGTGCGTAGGTTTTCTCCGTTGTAAGCGTAGGTGTCTTTGATTTCGGAGGTTTCGCCTTCTTTGGGTCGTTCTGCGGAGATTAGGTTCCCGGCCTGGTCGTAGCCGTAGGTGGTTGCTGGGCCTTTTTCGGGCGTCGTTTTCGTGCGCTCTCCGAGTTCGTCGTAGGAGTAGGTTACGCCGGTGCCTTTTTCGAGCTCGTCGCCTTCGTTGTAGGTGTTCGTGCTCGATCCCTCTTTGGTGGGGTTGTTGGCAGAGTCGTATTTGTATTCGGTGCTGCCATATTTGCTCAGGCGGTTGTTTTCGTCGTAGGTTGCTTCAGTGACTTCGGTGCCGGGGAGGCCTTTGGAGGTGGTCTTTTTGACCTGGCCGTCGTTGTCGCGGGTGTAGACGAGTGACCCGAGCGTTTCCGAGCTTTTCTTCATTTTGACTTCGGTCGTCTGGTCCGCGTCGTTGTACACGTAGGTGTCTTCGTCTTTGGTTTCGCTGGGGAACGTGACCGCTTTCAGGTCGGTGTCCTGGTCGTAGGTGAATTTGGTTTCCTTTTTGTTCCAGTCCGTGACCTTTTCAAGCCTGCCGTCTTTGTCGTAGGAACGTTCTACCGCTTTGCCGTTGGGGTAGGTGATCTTGGTCTGCATGTTGCCGAGGTTGTATTCGTATTTGATGACTTCTTTGTGGCCGTTTTCGCTTTCGGTCATCCGATCCAACTGGTCATACGTGTAGGTCGTGGTCCCCGTCCCGTCGGTCATCTTTGTGCGGTCGCCGTCTTTGTCGTATTCGTATTTGACGGTGGATGGTTTGCCGCTGGAGTAGCTGATTTCGGTCAGACGGTTGGCGGGGTCGTAGGTGTAGGTGGTCGTGCGTTTCGCGGGGTCGGTGCGTTTGGTGAGGTTTCCGGCGCTGTCGTATTCCTCGGTGGTCACGTGCCCGAGGGGGTCGGTGACTTCGGTGACCTCCTCGAGAATGTTGCGCTTGTATTTGGTCTTGTGTTTGTTACCGTCGATCTGTGCCGTGACCTGTCCGGCACCGTCGTATTCCGTTTCCGTGACAGTTTTGTTGGGATATTCGACCTTCGTCGGCTGGTTATCGGCGTTGTATGTGTAGGTCGTGGTGTGGCCGTTGCCGTCGGTGACTGTTTCGACGTTGCTGTTACCGTCGTATTTGTATTTGGTGGTGTGTTTGAGGGGGTCGGTGATCGTGAGGGGACGGCCCTGGGCATCGCGTTCGATTTTGGTCGTGAATTCCGCGGGTTTGCCGCCGGTTACGTTGCCGCGCGGGCTGACCGTGGCGATCTCCTGTGAGTCTTCGTTGTATTCCCACGTCTGCTTGTTGCCTTCGGGGTCTGTTTCGGCGGTGCGATCACCTTTGCTGTCGTATTCGTATTTCCAGGTGCGTTCGAGCGGGTTCGTGACGCTTTCGAGTTCGCCGTGCGTGGCGTATTTGTATTTCGTGGTTTGTGTTTTGCTGCCGGGGGCGGGACGTTCGATGACTTCCGGGTTGCCGTGGGCTTCGCGTTTAATGGTCGTCGTCTCACCCTTGGGCGTCGTTTGCGAGATTACGTCGTGCGTTTTGTCGTATTCCCATTTGGTTTCGTTGCCGTCGGCGTTCTTTTCGCTCGTCTTGTCGCCGGCTTCGTTGTAGCCGTATTCGATGGAGTGTTTGTTGCCGTCGGTCTTCTTCTTGACGTAGCCAGCTTCGGTGTATTCCCATGATTCGGTAGTGGCGAGCGAGGTGCCGTAGCCGTGGGTGACGGAGGACGGCTCGCCGTTGGGCGTGAACTGCTCCAGGGTCACAGCTTCGGTTGCTTTGTTCGTGATCTTCGTCTGCAACGGTTCGTAGGAGAACGCGATCGTGTGTTTCATCGGGTCGGTCTGTTCTTCGACCTGATGGTTGGCGTTGTACTTATTGATCGTCTTGCCGCCGCGGCCATCGGTCATTTCCGTGATCTCGTGCGAACCGTCGGTCTTAAAGCTCCACCGGGGCGAGGATTCCCCGGCCAGCGTGACACTGGCGAGCGTTTCGTTTTCGTAGGTGTACTTGACTTCGTGGCCCATCGGGTCCTTCACCGATTCCACGAAGCCTTCAGCGTTCTCTTTGAACGTAAGCGTCCGGCCCGCCGGGTCGGTGACCGTTTCAAGTAGACCGCTCGACGTGCTGTAGGCGAGTTTCGTTTCGTTGCCGTCCCGGTCGGCGACGCTTTCCAGGCGACCGCTGGACCCCTGAAACTTATATAGGGTCTGGTCAGGTAGCGTGAGCGTGTAGCCCGCTTCGGTGGAGCCCGAGAGCTTATACTGGCTCGCAGCCGGGGCTTTGAAGGACCCTTCGCTTTCTGTGAACGGGACAGTCGCACCTTCGGCCGTCACTAGCGACACGAGATGGAGAGCCGGTTCACGGACGAGATGGTCGCTGAAGGAGCTCGACCAGCCATAGCCAAAGATGCCTTTGACGCCCGCTGCCGCAGCCTGAGCGCTGTAGTAGCGAGTGAGATCAAGGCCAACGCCGCGTCCACCGATCTGCATATCGGTCTGCGACTCGCTGTAGTTACCGCTCGCGCAGGCAACCGGGTCGCCGGTACCGCAGCGTGTCTGCCCAGCTTCGACGGGTACTTCTCCGGGCACGCCTGGGCTCGGAGCGACCTTGCCTTCCAGGCCAGGAAGGAGCGAGGACTGCAATGCGTAGGCGATCTCTAGCTCATCGGCGAGCGGTGCGACGTGAGCATCAGAAACGGACGGCGGTTCGGCGTTTTCACTATAGCTATACGTGAGTGCTCCGCTGTTTTCCCCGCTAAGTTTTGCGTAGCCTTTTGGCAGATGGCTGCCGAGGCTGGCTGCCGGGAAGCCGGTTTCGCTGACTGAGGGTTCAAGGGCTGTCACGTTGAGCCACTCGCCGATGTTCGCTTCGGTTTCGCTGCCGGTTTCCTCGCACGAGGGGTAAGGACCGTCCCCAGGGCACCCAAATGGCGTCGGAGGGACACCCGACCGGTTGCCAGCGCTGTCGACGCGTTCTTCGCGGATGTACGCTTCTTTAGATGGTACCCATATTTCTTCGACAATACTGACCGGCTGCGCCGCATAGGCACACACTTCGCTCGAACTCAGGCCACTCGCCCAAACGATCGAAGAACAGGGCGTGAGGCTCGGGTCCGCGCTGAAGTAACCAGACCACGACCAAAAATACTTGACAGGGCGCCCGCCTTTTTCACCGCCTTCCTTGTGCCCAGTCGGGCTACCAACTTTCCACTGCGGCAGCGTGAGTACCCGTACATACCCATTCGCCGTCGTAATGGCAAAGCCATAGGTAGTTTCCGCAAAGATGTTCTGTTCACCAATGCCCTTAAACAAGATTTCGGCTGATTTGGTGATGATCCCCTTTTCTTCGACGGCGCGCATCAGCCCTTCGCCTACCTCGCGTTCCCCCAGGCTTGCGTAGGGCTGGCCGGTTCGCAGACGCGTAACGATGCCTTCGGCCGCTTCCGTTTCGGCCGAGGAGATACCGGTCACCTCAAATCCAAGATGGTTGCCGGTGACGTCGAATTCCTCAGCGTGCCACACGCGGTCGAAGGTTTCCTTTTCAGCGGCCGAGTACACCTTGATCACATGGCCATAGGCGTAGAGCGTCCAAGTATGGTCGGAGTTTTCCACGAAGCCACCACCAGCGGGTTCAGCGGAAAGAGTACGGGCAAAGGCCGACGTTGGCAGCGCCAGCAACGATACGCTCGCCGCCAACGCCACGAGCAACAATGCCGCGACGCCGAGGACCGTCCGTGCCGACGCCCTCCGATGACCCCGGCCCCCACTTGTCGAGCGCATCCTGCCAAACCGCATAGCGTCCACGGAACCCTCCTGTTCGTCCTGCACGGATGAGTGGCGGGCGTTCTATCAGATGGGGCGGACATCATGCGGTGCGACCCCGGCCAACCATCCCAGCCATCAGCATCCAACGCTGGGGCGCATGATACGGGGTCACGCCCCGGCACGTGCGGCCGTGGCAGAGGCGCTCCTATATCAGCCGGTAGCCGACGCCGGACGTTGATGACCCATCTGCCGCCGACGGCGTTGAGCTTGCGGCGTAGGCGGCTGGCGTGGCTGTCGAGCGTTCGGGTGCGCCCTGGCTCCGGGTATCCCCACACGGTCCGCAGGATCTCAGGGGCGCGGAAGACGCGGGTGGGCTCGCCCGCGAGATGCACGAGCAGATCGTATTCCATGCAACGCAGCTCCAGGCGCTTGTGGTGCAGTGTCGCGGCGTGGGCGGCGGTGTCGATTCTCAGCGGGCCGACCTGGATCACCGGATGGCCCGTGGGGCAGGCGCGGCGCAGGACGGCTCGCAAGCGGGCTCGTAGCTCCAGGTAGCTCGGCGGGGACTCCATGAAGTCATCCGCACCGGCCTCGAAGGCCCTGAGCGTGTCGGTCTGTTCGCATTCCGCGCTGATCATGATGATCGGCACCTCGGGACGCCAGGGGGAGCCCGCGCCGCTGCCGCGGATGGTGCGCAACAGGGCGAGCGCGCCGGTGGCGGTGTCGAGTTCGCCGAGGATCACGAGCGCCGGGGGCTTGTGGCGAGCAAGTACGGTGGCGTGGTTGGCCCTTTTGGCGAGCTTGGCGGGGTATCCGTCGGCGAGGAGCTGCTCGGTGATCGCGGGGCCGAGGCAGTCATCGGCTTGGACGACGAGGATCGGCTGGTGGTCGTGCATGGCGCTCTACCTCGCGGGCTCGACTTCGAGGGCGTAGACCAGCAGCGCGGCGGTGGTATCCAGCGCGATGGCGAGCCGTGAGAGTGTCGTCCAGGTGGGGTCGCGCAGCCCGTCCTCGATCCGGGCCAGTTGCTCGGCGCTGATATTGATCGCGGCGGCGAGCTCGGTGACCGTGAGGGCCTTGGCGGAACGCAACCGTTGGATGGCGCGGCCGACCTGCTCGCAGTCGGGGGGCGCCCCTTGGTTCTCGCGGGGGTGGGGTCGGGCTTTGACGGCCGGTGGTGCGCCTCGCAGACCGAAGTGAGCGGCGAGGATCTGCCGGACGCGCTCGACGCCGATCCCGACCTGCTCGCCGGTTGCCTTGAGTCTGCGGCCCTCGACGACACGAAGCCGGAAGATCTCGAGGTTCCGCTCGCTTATCGGCCGCTCGGTCCCTTTAGGGTGCGGTTTCAGCGTCATGCCGTGCCGCTGGAGCGCGCGGAGGATGTCGTAGAGCGCCTCGGGGGTGATCTCGGAGTGCCAGATCAGCTCGCGGTAGGTGTGTTCCAGGAGCCGGTAGGTGGTGTTGATGGCGCCGCTGTGCAGGCAGGCCAGTGTGGTGGGCTCAAGGCCCATTTCGGAGAGACGCATGGTGGCCTCTCAGATGCCGATGAGGTCGAGGCCGAACAGGTGGCGGGCACAGCGCGAGGCGCCGACGTACCCGTCCAGGCGCCACGCCACCCCGGCATCCTCCAGGTCGGCTACCGCTTCGTCGATCGTTTCGGGGGTGATGTCCGAGAGGGAGCGTTGTAGCTGTTTGGGTGTCCAGCGCTCGGTGTGATCCTCGCGGAGTAGCTGGTGGATAATGGCGCGCTGCTCAAGGAACGTGTCGCTGTCTGGCGTATGATTGGCCGGCATGGGAGATTAAGCCTCCTGTGTACGGCCCCGGTCGCGCGCCAACGCGGCCGGGGCCACTGGTTTACCCTTTTCACCCGTAAGGTTTACCAGCCGCCCAGGACGCCAAAAACCCCGCGGGGTTTCCCCGGATTTTCCCGTAAATACGCGGCTTGAGGGCGAAGGATTCTGTCCCCTCGGCACCCCGGAAACGCGCCCTTGGGGAATATCCGCGACGAGCGCGAGCCACCCGAGTAAGGGCAGCTAAACGAGGATTGGTGACAGTGTGAGGGTCATCGTCTCGCTGCGGATGGCTCACGGTGATTGGCCTGCTCCACAGCTTGCCATATCGCGGTGTGACCTGGTTTCCTTTGGGGGCGGTCCAGGCCCCGGCCCCTCCGGGGGGCTTGGACCGCTCTGTCCCTCGGATTGGAGGTCCTGGTATGGCGATCGTGTTGGATCGGGCGCAGCGTGACGCGGTGTATGGCTTCGTGGTCAGCGACCTGGCCGAGGCCGGGGATTTGGCGTTGGTGCTGGCAGCCGATGAAATCAAACGCGCTGAATGGCTGCGCCGCAACTTCGAGCAGGCCGCGCGGCTGCTCGATCAGATTGGGTGGGAGAAGGTGGGCTCCCGGCAGCGTTATGAGGTGCGGTTGAGCGACGCCGACGTGCTGGCGCTGTTCGGGCGGCTGCACGAACGCGCGAGCCGGGTCATCGACGACGCGATCAGCGAGTTCGCTCGTGCGATATTGGCCGACGCATTCCGTGTAGCCGAGGTCGCCAGCCAGACACTCGGTGGCCTGGGCGAGCCGCCGCTGTTCCGCAAGATGTGGCTGATCGAGGGCGGGCAGTTCGAGCAGTAGCCGTGGTCGGGCTACTCGTGTGGCGGTGGCGCGTTGTCGGCGAGTTCGTGGTAGCGGACGGCGGCGCGGGTGGCGAACACGAAGCCGTCACTCGTTTTGTGGGCGAGCCCGGCTCCGTGAAGGCGGTCGATCGCGTCGATGGCATCGAGCTCGTGGCCGTATTTGCGGAGGATCTCGGCGGTCGCCCACGGACGGTGAGCGTCCTCCTCCAAAAGCAGGTCAAGGATGAGCCAGTCGTCGCGGCTTCCTCGGCGGCTTGGCGGGTGGTCGGCTGCTCAGCGGGCATCGGCAGGCACACTCTCCTCGTGTCTGGGGCTCAGCGCGGAGGCCGGGCCGTTCTTGCTTGGGGACGGGTCTGCCCGAGGGTAGGGCTGCGTGGCGTGAGTCGTCAAGCTGTGGCGTCGCGGGGGACGGCGGCTGCCTACTCGTCCTCGGGTGGATGTAACAGGGAGAGTGGGTCCGCGTCGAGCCGGGCCGCGATGCGCTCCAGGCTCTTGAGCGTCAGGTTACGCTCGCCGCGCTCGACGCTACCCATGTAGGTGCGGTGGATTTTGAGCTCGTCGGCGAACGCTTCTTGGCTGAGGCCCTCGCTTTCCCGGTAGGCGCGCAGGTTGTGGCCGAGGTTGCGTTGGAGATCGCCTTCCATGCCCGCGAAGGGTCGCGGGCCGCTACTTGACAGTCTACATACTTATAAGTAGCGTTTGTTGTAGACAAAGGTCGGCAACGAGCCGGCCTCCCTCAACCAAGGAGCCGAACATGAGACGAAGGATCAGCGTTGTGGCTGTGCTCGGCCTGCTCACGAGTGCCGCGATCATGGCTATCGCACCGATCGCCGAGGCCAACATCGTCATCGGCCGGAGTATCGCCGGCGTCAGGCTTGGGGACAGCGAAGCCCAGGTGGCGGCACTGCTCGGGCCACCGACGAGCAACGAAAACAACAGTCTCTTTTATCCCTCCAGTATCGGTCTGCGCATCGGCATGAATGCCGGGCGGGTCGATGATGTATTGTCGTTCTCCAAGAAGCAGAAGACCAGCAAGGGCATCACCATCGGCTCATCCCGCGCTCGGGTGAAAAGCGCCTATCCGCAGGCCAAGTGCGCCGAAGGGCCATATGGTCCAAAGTCGCTCTACTGCGCCGTAGTGGTGCGTCTACACGGCCGCAAGTCGTTTACCAGCTTCCTGTTTGGCACGGCCACGGGTGGTGTGGAAGAGATCGAACTCGGCTACGGCGTAGGTATCGCTCAGGAACTCAAAGAACAGCGCAAAAAGTAGATAGGGGCATTCTGGCAACCGGTCATGAGAGGCGATCCAACTCAACTACTTGGGTTCGAGCAGTTGAGCGAGACCGAGTAGCGAGTCGCAGGTTTGCTGGAATGCGGTGGGATCGCCCGCATATACGCCTGTCTCGCGCCTCCACAAGCACCATCGCTGCATGAGATCGTGTCCACGCACGAGACGCCAGATGCCGTCGGACATCAGTCGTACTTCCCTCTGGCGCAACGACTCTCTATAGCCTGCATCGGTGAAAAGACTGGGATTACCTGTCGCGATGCGGTGTTGATCTTGTTCGTTAAATAACCACTGGCGTTCGGCATCGGAAAAGGGCAGCGCTTGACGCACTGCTGCCAGCCCGTCGACAAGTGCGAGTCGTTCATCGACCGGCGCTGTTGCCGAGGGGACTGCTAACCGCCCAAGTAGATCCACCTCGTGGATTGCTTCTAACGATATATGGTCGAGTTTGTTCCAGCCGTGTTCGTCCTCGGCGTCTACATAAGAACGTATGCCGGGTATGCCCCGCTTCCACGAGAGCATTTGATGCGCTGTCAGCGCCGCACGCGCCAGTCGTTCACCAAGCTGATCGTAGGCGGTTACGCCTACGACTATGCCGCAATCATCAAACCCTGCTTCTTCTTCGCCTGCCATAAACTATATCTCCAATTACTACACACATTATCCCACAATTCATTGTAAATAGCAATAGGCTACATCCCACCGGTCAATTCAAGCTTAAGGTGAGAGGCTTTTTCGGTCCATTCCGGCCCACCGATCTTGGACTCGGGAGCAATCGCGCCGTAGGTCGTCGCTGTGTTGCCGGTCTGCCCGACGGTTGGCAGGCGCTCCTTGAAGGTCACATACACCCATTGATGGGGAGCGAGACTGCCGATCCTTACACCGCTCGGAGCGCCGAGCGACGTACCGCTGTAACGGGCACCACTCGTATAGTCACCGTTGCGGTAGACACAGGTGCTATTCGGCTCTAGCGTGGCTGACTGTGGAAGCCCGATGCGAGCGATGAGGTTCTGCTCGGTTTCAGGTGTTTCGTTGGTGGCATCCAGTGCGAATTGAAGCACCTCTCCGTAGCGGAAGGTTTCATTTTTTTCTAGTTCGTTGGGCGGGATATTGATAATAAACGTCCAGGCTTCTTGGTGCGGCTCATACACCAAGATTTCCGATTGAGGGTTTTTGAGAAGCTGCGCCGTGGTGGGACCGCAGCGACCCGGTACCGCGCCAGCACTGTTGCCGCCGCGATCAAACACCACCGCCACAGCGGCTCCGGCAACGGCGAGCGCCACGACTGCAAGCAGGGCCGGGGCACGTCGAGGGAGGAAGCGTCCGGCGTCCGAGGTCTGTCGGCCGGGTGGTTCCGGGTCGGGCTCCGGGAAGGCTGGTTCGTGCGGCGGCTCCTCAGCGGCACCAAGCCGTTCATTCCGCCGTGACTCATCATCCTGCGGCAGCTCGTCATCTGCGGGCGAGTCGGCAGGTGGGTCCACCGCCAGCGGTCGATCGACGGCTTGCAAGGAGAAGCTGAGCCAGTACGCGATCTTGCTGAGCCAATCTCGCTCGGTGTGTTTTCGGAAGCTCTCGGGATCGTCGCGGTCATGCCCGGAGAGCCGCATCGCCTGTTTTCTGCGAGCTCCGATAGCCCGACCCGAGAGAGTGTCGGTGAGACCAAAGAGGGCTTGCATCGCTTCGGTGTTCTCGCCACCGGCGTGCTCGATGGCTTTGCTCAGTACGTCCCTGATCTTGGCGGCATCGTCGGGCTCCAAGCTGAGACGACGTGCCACATAAAGGAGTGCCTGCTGCTCGGTGAGCGGCTTGTCGGGGTTATTCAGCCCGGACGTTCGCACAAGCCGGAGGGCGTCAACCAACTCCGATTCGCTCGGCTCCACTGGCTTGGCTCCTTCGGTGTCGCTGGACATGCCTCGGATTGTCCCAGACCCCATCCGGGGGATAGGGGGAGTCCGCCTCGCGGACACGGGGGTCCGGGGTCGGACTCCCTGCAAATAAGCGCTTTTGCGTGGTCTCATAAGCCTTGACCGCACACCCGACTGCAAGGAGCCATTTCGTCATGCCCCATCGCCATCTCGTCCGCCGGACCGCCAACCAATGAGTCCGCATCGCTGTCACGGCTGCGCCCTTCAGGAAAGCCGCGATGGTCGCGTCTGCCCGGCTGCCCGCGAGGTTCACGGCCTGCCTGATGTGGTGGCCCAACGCCACGCCGCGGTTCTGCGCGCCGCCGTCCTGGCTGACGCCGGACGTCTTCTCGGCTTCGCCGAGCTGGTACGCCGGGAGGTCGAGCATCGCCACCGTGAGCTGCTTGCGGCGGCTCAGGCTGCGCTGCCTGCTGGGCCTGTCCCATCCCCTGCCCACGAACCCCGGAAGGAGGTTCCATGTCGTCTACCGATGTGACCAGGTCGACTGATCCGTTCGGGCTGACTGTCCGGCAGGCACGGAAGGTTCAGCGCGAGGATGCTGGCGCCGTGCTGGCGGTGCTTGGGCATCGCCGCGAGATCCGCAAGCTAGCGGCGTGCGCCGAAGCCGAGATCGAGGCCGCTGCCGACGTCAACCGCGTAGCGATGAACGAGGAGATGGACTTGGCGGAGGCCGGAATCGCCCGTGCTGCGGGCTCCTCGTTGAAGTCACGGTCCGTGGCCAGGGCACTTCAGCGTCAGGAGGTCATCGCCGACCGCATTGTCCGTCGCGCCTTCGGTGGGTGGTAGCCGATGCTCTGGCTCATCATCATCGGCACGGTCGCCGTGCTGGTTCTCGAGGTCAGCGCTCGGAGAACTGCCGAGCACTGCCAACTACCCGTGGAGCTGTATCACCTCATTGTTGCCTGGCGAGCCGCACAGTGCAAGGCGGAAATCCGCGCCGCTGCATCGATAGTCAGGCGCGAGCTTTGGACTGAGCTGGAGGAAATAGACCGGTGGGAGCGAGGCCGGAAGTGACTACGCTACTACTCGCTGGCGGGACTCGGCCATGAGTTTGACGTGGACTGTTTTCGCGGTCGGGAGCGGCACCCGTGAATCATAGTAACCAACCAGCATGGGAGCGCCTGCTCTGGTCGCTGATCGCTGCCGTCGTTGGTGTTGATCTGCTTGCTGCCGTGCTGCCGCGCGTGCTGGTGCCGATAGTGGTACTGGCTGTCGTCGTGGCTGTGCTGCGTCTCGTTTGGTGGTACACGCGGCTGTGAAAAGCCGTTATGGAACTCGCTCTTTATCCGGTGGGGTGATCGTAAATAAAAAATGTTGTTGACATATTTCATATTGTGTCGCAGGATAGTCTGTGACGTCGCGTCACAAATTAGAGTAAGTGAAAGGAGGTGAGCGATGGGACGGCGTAAGCCACACAAAATTGTGATCCGTGAGGATCGGTTGAGTAAGCTCGATGGGACCAAGATGGAGGTCGCTATCTGGCTGCTTGCTCGTGGCAAAGTCGAGGATCGCACCAAGCGCTCACAACCTGCCCCGCCAACAAGTAATGAGGTGAATAACCCGGTTGCTGATGTGGGCGGAGGGGAACGCCCCGATACACAGGAGACCGCGTGATCGCGACTGCGCTCCTGGGCGGCCTGGTGCTGGCGCTCGGCGGCGGGGTCGGCGTGCTGCTTATCGATCGCGGATGGCGGAATCCCCTCATGGAGAGGGTCGAGTTGCGCTTCGGTGTGGATGTCAGCGAGAGCGCGGTGTGGGGGGTGCTGGGTTGTATCTCGGGGTTGCCGACTCGCTCGCAGGTGGTGTTGGAGCTGGTCGGTGACGCCGATGGTATCCGCCATTACCTGCACGCTGAGCCGGGGACGATTGGGATACTGCGCTCGCATCTGCGGGGTCTGCTGCCGGGAGCGCGGCTGGAGCCGGTGGAACCGGGTGAGCCTCGCGTGTGGCGGGCGGCGGCGCGGGTGCGCTGGGGTGGTGCTCATCCGCTGCTACGCAGTGATCGCAGTGGTGAGACGGCGGCGGCGCTCTTGGGAGCCCTGTCGGGGTTGCGCGGTGGCGAGCGGGTGATGGTGCGTTGGACGCTCAAACCGGCGCGCGGCCCGTATCTACCGGAGCGTCAGTCGGGGTCGCAGGCTCGTGGTCAGGGCCCGCTGGCGTGGCTGTGGCCGGAGCAGTCGATCGACCCGGCGCATTTGCACGCGTTACGCTCGAAGTACAGCGGTCCCGTGCTCCACGCCCGTGTGGTGGTGGCGGTCGCGGCTGGCGGCGAGGGGCGGGGCGTCAATCTCCTGACGCGGGTGGCGGCGGTCCTGCGAGCGCGAACCGGGCTGCGCGGGCTGCCCGTGGTCCGGTATCGCCGTTCGCGTGGTGTGCAGCGGTTCGTGGAGCGGGTGCCGCTGGGTGGTAGCAATCGGCTCTCCCCGGCGGAACTGGTGGGGATGGTTGGGTGGCCGATCGATGCGCCGCGGGTGCCGGGCCTGGTGCTTGGTGTCGCGCCGCAGTTGATGCCCTCATCGCAGATTCCGCGTAAGGGCGCCCGGGTGTTGGCGTACTCGACGTGGCCGGGTATGGAGCGGCGGGCCCTCGCTCAGCCGCTGCTCGGCACGCTCAGCCACATGGTCACCGCCGGGCCGAGCGGCGTCGGGAAGAGCGCTTTGCTCGCTGGTGCTGTCGCTCAGGACCTGGCGGCTGGTCGAGGTTGCCTGGTGCTGGATGGTAAGGGAGACCTCGCGGCGGAGATTCTGCGGCTGGTGCCCGAGCGTCGTCGGAGTGAGGTGATCGTGCTTGATCCCGGCCGGCAGGGTCCGGTGCCGGGGCTGCGGGTGTTCGGCGGCGGCGACCCGGAGCTGGCGGGCGATCTCGTGCTCGGCATGTTCCGCTCGATCTTCATCGACTCCTGGGGGGTACGCTCGGATAAGTGGCTGCGGGCGGCACTCGTGACGCTGGCCTATGACCGCACGGCGACGCTCGCCGATCTGCCCTTCCTGTTTGCTTCCGATGCCTACCGCCACCGCCTTGCCGGGCGCTTGCGCGATCCGCTGCTGAAGGCGGTGTGGGCGGAGTTCGAGGCGCTCAGCCCGGAGGGTCGTGCCCAGCAGCTCGGGTCGCCGCTGACGAAAGTCAACGAGCTGATCGGCCGGCGGGTCGTCCGTTCGGTGCTGGCGCAGCCTGAGCCGAAGTGGGACATGCGCGAAGTCCTGCGCCGCGGTCAGGTGGTGATCGTCTCGCTCTCGCCGGGGGTGATCGGCTCGCCGGCCTCGAAGATTGCTCGCCGCGCTGGTGATCCATGAACTCTTCCAGGCCGTGCAGGGCCGCGCCCAGGTGCCGGCCGACAAGCGCCGGCCGTTCAACGTCTATGTCGATGAGCCCAAGGTGTTCACCGACATCCCGATGCCGCTGGACGCGCTGTTCGAGCTGGCCCGCGGCCTCGGCGTCGGCCTGACACTCTCCGCGCAGTCCATCACCCAGCTCCCCGCCGATCTCGCCCGCGCAGCGCTGACGAACGCGGCGACGCTGATCGCGTTCCGCCAGAACGCCGACGATGCCAAGCTGCTCGCGCGGGAGCTGCCGGGCGTGACCCCGGAGGAGCTGCAAGCGCTCGGGCGGTTTGAGATCGCGGCGCGGATTGGGCTCGGCCCGGGTGATGTCAGCCCGCCAGTGACCGGCCGCACCGTGGCGCCGCCGGAGCCGATCAGCGACCCCGACGTGGTGCGCCGGGAGTCGGCCGCCCGCTACGGTAGCGACCCCGAAGATATCGACCGGGAGCTGCTGGAGCGACACGGCCTGAGCGACCAGCCCGCGGCCGGTATAGATGGGGATGAGACGCCGCTGCGGCGCCGTCGGAGGCAGGCACCATGAGGTGCGGGCTACTCCTGCAAAATGTGCCGCTCGCCCCGCCGGTCGCTGCGCCGGTCGCCCCGAGTCACGAGCGTCGTTTGCCCTTGTGGCATCTGGCTTTTCGGCGAATAACGCCAGGGGCTTTTGCCCTCCAGTTGTGTGTGTTGTTGTCTTTCGCGGGGGGCCAGGTATGAGCCGGGTCAGTGTTCCCCGGCTGGTGGCGTTGGCTGATGGGATGCCCCTCCTTGAGAGGGAGATCGTGGAGACGGTCGCTCGCCTCACCTTGGTCAGTGGCCGGCAGCTCTCTGATTTATTTTTTGATTCTTTTTCTCGTTCTTCTACCCATACTCGTCGTGCCCGCCGGGTCCTGGCGCGGCTGGTGGAGCAGCGGGTGCTCGACCGTTTGGAGCGCCGCCGTGGCGGGGCCGGTGGTGGCTCCTCGGCGTGGGTGTATGCGCTCGGCCCGGCCGGGGTGCGGATGGTGGCGTATTGGGCGGGTGAGGGTCTGCCGCGTTCGCGCGGCACGCACGAGCCGGGTGTGGTGTGGACGGCGCACACGCTGGCGGTCAGCGAGTTGTATGTGCGGCTGCGTGAAGCGGAGCGCGCCGGGCGGGTGGAGCTTTTGGCCTTCGATGCGGAGCCGGACTGCTGGCGGCGGTATACCGGCCTGGGTGGTGCGGCCGGGGTGCTCAAGCCCGACGCCTACGTGCGGCTTGGCATCGGCGAGTACGAGGATTCCTTCTTGGTCGAGGTGGACATGGGCACCGAGCGCCGGGGTCAGCTGACCCGCCAGCACCACGCCTACAGCGCGTATTTCCGCTCCGGTGTGGAGCAGGCCAGGACCGGGGTCTTCCCCTCGGTGTTGTGGATCGTGCCCGACGCGCGGCGGGTGGCGCTGCTGGCCGACATCCAGCGGGGGCTGCCCGCGCAGGCGCGGCGGCTGTTCACGGTGGCAACCAACGAGCGGGTGCTCATGGTGCTTTGCGGCCTGGCACCGGAGGCCACGGCGGCGGGCGGTGCGGCATGAGCGGCGCCACGGACGGGCGGCCGGTGATGTATGGCGACCCGGCGCGCTGGCTGGTGCTGCACGCCGATTGCCTGGCGCTCCTGCCCGAGCTGCCCGCGAACTCGGTCGAGGCGGTCATCACTGACCCGCCGTATGGAATCGGGTTCGGTGGCGAGGCATGGGACGGCGGCGAGCTGACCGACGCGGCGAAGTTTCAGCGGTGGACGACCGGGTGGGCGGCGGAGGCGCTGCGGGTGCTCAAGCCGGGCGGGTGGCTGGCGGCGTTCGGTGCGCCGCGCACCGTTCACCGGCTGGTCGCTGGGGTGGAGGATGCCGGGTTCGAGGTGCGCGATCAGGTGCTGTGGCTCTACGCGCAGGGCGTCCCGAAATCCCGCGCTCGCCCCGGTGGCCTGGCGGTCTGTCTGAAACCGGCCTATGAGCCGGTGCTGCTGGCCCGCAAACCGCTGGAGGGCACGCTCGACGCGAACCTGGCGCGCTACGGCACCGGGGCGCTCCAGATCGAAGCGGCGCGCGTCCCATGCCGCGAGGGCGGCCGGGGGTTCTGGCCGGCCAACGTGGCGCTCTCCCACGGCCCACGGTGCCGGCCCGGGGGCTGCCAACCGGACTGTCCGGTGGCGCTGATCGATACCGAGCCGCGGCCGGGCCGGGAGGTCAGTCGCCTGTTCTTCGCCAGCAAGGCCAACCGGCGGGAGCGCGAGGCAGGCTGCGAGGAGCTCACACTGCACGAGGTCCCAATCCAACTGCGCGGGGGCACGGTGCGACTGGTGCGCAACATCCACCCAACGGTCAAACCGCTGGCGCTGATGCGCTGGCTGACGCGGCTGGTCTGCCCGCCGGGCGGCACGGTGCTCGACCCGTTCACCGGCAGCGGCTCCACCGGCGCGGCCGTGCTGCTGGAGGGCCGCCGGTTTGTCGGCATCGAACGCGACGGCCGGTACGTGCCGGCCGCCTGCGCCCGGATCACCCATTGGGCCACGGTAGCGGACCAACCGAGCGCGGTTCACCCCAAACCAAAGGGTGAGAAGAAAAGGAGAAACCCAAATGTTAAGCGATCGACATAAAAGGCAATTCGATTTGATTCGGGTAACGACGCGAGCTATCGTCGGTTTACACCGAAACCAAAGGTGGTGCAGCACGGCAAAGCGGTTTTCACTGCCAGCGGCACCCCGACTGGTGAATGGTGCCACGGCGTGCATGAGGACCGGAACGTCTTTGTGCGCGTTCGCTAACCCATACATTCCGACACTGGAGGTACTTGGCGATGACCAAGGCACAGGAGATCCACGAGAAGATCGAGGCGATGGTGGCCTCGGGCGAGGTGAAAAAGGCCGACGCCTTCAAGACGCTCGCCGAGGAGTACGGCCAGCCGGTCGACAGCCTGCGCGGCGCCTACTACCAGCACAAGCGAGTGCTGGACAACGGCGGCACCCCACCCGCTGGCAACGGTGGGACTCGCCGCACGCGGCGGCGGGAGACGACCAGCGAGACAGCGGTCGAGTCCGCGATCGCCACACTGCGGCGGGCGATCGACAGTATCGACGCCGAGATCGAGGTCGCCAAGGAACGCGCCAAAGAGGCGCAGGCCGAGTACGAGGCGATGCAGGCCAGCGCCGACGAGCGCAAGGCCAGCATCACCGAGAAGATCACGCTGCTGGAGCAGCCCGCCTAACCGGCAAGGTGACAACGTGGGTAAGGGTGGCCCAAATCCGATCGATTTGGGCCACCCACACCTACCACTACACCGGGACACACGAATATAATACGGGGAAAATGGTTACGGTTAGTTGACGTCACACTCGTATTGAGATAGACAGTTAACATTCGTCACATTATGTAATACAATGGAGGTAGTAAACAGGAATGACACATGACAGGAGTACAGGCACGGGAACTCGGACGACTGTTCAAGCAGGCTCGCCGCACACGACGGTTGTCGCTGCGCGCCCTGGACGAGTTGACGGGCGTGTCCTACGGTTGGCTCGGCCGGTTGGAACGCGGGCAGATGATCGCGCCAGCACCGAGCAAACTGACCAAGGTAGCCGAGGCGCTGGACATCGCACCGGAGCGGATCGACCGGATCACCCGCGGACGGATATCGCGCGACCTACCGACGATCCGCACCTACTTTCGCGCGAAGTATCAGCTCACCCCACGGGAGATCACGCAAATCGAGGAGGTCTTCGATCAGATTCGCCGCGACCGTCGAGACGCCACAGAAGGAACCGCCGGCTAATGCACGGCGCACGGGTGGGCGCGACCGGGCCACAGGCGACCCGGCTAGTGAAGCGCTTGCGCGCCCTGAGTCCGGCGTGGTCGATATCCCGCAGAGAAGCACGCTGGATCGCTGAGCAGCAGGCCAAGCTTCTGCTCACCGAAGCCGGCATCACTGCCCCGCCGGTGCCCGAGCGAATCGTGAGCGAGCTGGCCGGTGTGAACGTCTACCCGCTGGCACAGATGCCCGTCAAGGGACTCTTGGGCGCCAGTAAACCGAGCGGCCGAGGCGGCGACATCCTCATCGACAGCACCTTGCCGCAGGCCGAACGGCGCGTGACGCTCATGCACGAACTGAAACACATCATCGACGGCGGGCACACCACCAAGCTGCGCCAACTCGGCAGCCAAACCAGCAGTGAAGGGCTCTGCACCGACTTCGCCCTCAGCGTACTGATGCCCGCACCGTGGCTGCGCGCCGACTGGCAAGCGGGACACCACAGCATCAGCGCCCTGGCCGAGCGCTACCAAGTGCCCGCCGAGGCAGTCGCACAACGCCTGCACACCCTCGGAATCCTGAAACGCACTCGGCGGCGACCACGCTCGTACTGCCAGTGGCAGCCGCACACCAAGAACACCAAGGAAAGGAGAAACCCACGATGACACTCACAATCACCAAACCCAAAACCGACACCGCTCCGGCGGATGCCGTCAAACGAGCGGTGCTCTACCTGCGAGTCAGCTCACGCGACCAGCTAGAGACCGACTACGACGACGATGGCCTGTCGATCGCCGCGCAGCGCGAGCGCGTCGCGCAGAAGGCAGCCGAGTACGGCGCCGTCGTGATCGATGAGTACATCGAGCGGGCCGAGTCGGCCAAGACCAACGATCGCCCGGCCCTCAACGCCATGCTCAAACGCATCAAAGAGCAGCGCGACGTTGACTACGTCATCGTCTGGAAGGTCGATCGCTTCGCGCGTAACCGCCGCGATGACGCCAACATGCTCTTCGAGATCGAGCTGGCCGGCGCGCGGCTAATCAGCGCCACCGAGAACATCGACCAGACCCCGGCGGGCCGGCTGATGCACGGGATGCTCGCCAGCTTCGCCGAGTATTACAGCCGCAACCTCGCCAACGAGGTCCTCAAGGGCCTCACCGAGAAGGCCAAGCGCGGCGGCACACCAGGACGGGCGCCACTCGGCTACCTGAACACACGGGAGCAGTTGCCCCAAGGCGGCGAGGTTCGTACCGTCGTCATCGACCCGGAGCGCGGGCCGATCATCGCGTGGGCGTTCACCACCTACGCCACCGGCCTCTACAGCCTCAACGACATGGTGATGCTGCTGGAGGCCCGCGGCCTGCTCTCACGCGGGAATCGCAAACAAGGCCCGCAGCCGCTGGGCCTCTCCAGGGTTCACGAGTTGCTCTCATACCCCTACTACGCCGGCATCGTCAGCTACCGAGGCAAGCAGTACCCCGGCCGCCACGAGCCGCTCATCAGCCAAGAACTCTTCGACCAAGTCCAAGCCGTCCTCCAAGCACACGGTCTCGCCGGAGAGCGCGACCGCAAGCACCAGCACTACCTCAAGGGCACGATCCGCTGCGGCACCTGCGGCTATCGCCTCGTCTACTCACGCCACAAAGGCAACGGCGGCACATACGAATACTTCGTCTGCCCACGCAACCAGCGCGGCGAGTGCCCCCAGGGCTACCAGCCCACCGACCTTGTGGAAACCGCCGTCGAAGAGCATTACGCCACCGTCTCCCTCACCGACACCGAACGCGAGGAAGTCCGGCAAGCGCTCAAGGAAGACCTCGGCGAACGAGTCGCCACGGCCAAGCAGGAGGTCGACCGCTGCCGAGGCGTCCTGCAAGAAATCCGCGAGCAGGAGCGAAAGCTCCTGAACATGCACTACGAAGACCGCATCACCGGCGAGCTCTTCGACGACGAGCAGACCCGGTTGCGGCTGCGACGCCAAGACGCCGAGGCCCTCATCGCGCGGCTGAACCTCAGCTACCAGGACATCGCCGATACCCTCGACCTCGCCCTGGAGATCCTCGGCGAAGACCTCCACGACCTCTACCAGCGAGCCGACGATACCGTTCGGCGCCTGCTCAACCAGGCCCTCTTCAAGTCTCTCTACGTCTGCGACGAAACGATCATCGAAGCCGAGCTGGCCGAGCCATTCGCAGAGCTACGCGACCTCCGCAACACCATCCACGGCATCGTCAGCGCCATGCCCTACCCAGCGCCCGCTACCGCCGTCGCCAGCACGCTACCCCAAGACGCCAAGACCCCCGTGCCCTGGCGGGAACGGGGGTCTTTGGACGTTGGTTCGATTAGCAACGTTTTGGTGGGCCGTGCAGGAATCGAACCTGCAACCTTGGGCTTAAGAGGCCCGGTACACCACCCCGAAGCGCTGATTTTGGGCCGACTCGACAAGCTTGTGAACTGCTGCAGCACTTACTTTTGGGCTGATTTGCTACCCAAGCTGCTACCCACGGACCACGTGCTACCCAACTGCTACCCAAGGTTGTAGTATTCGGTCATCCCGAAGAGAAGGCCCCGCGCGACTGGTATCGCCGGGGCCGTGGACAAACCGGAGGTGACCGGCATGTCAGCACCAAAGCCTACCGCCACAGTCTTTATACGCGAGCAGCGCGGGCAGGCTTTCTATGAAGCCTTCTGGCGCTACCAAGGCAGGCAGCTAAAACGTCGCCTTGGCCCGGCATGGGTCGATCAGAACGTGGCCGGGGAGTGGATTCCTCGCAGGGGCCGCGTCGCTGAGGGCTATCTCGATGAGCGCCGTGCGCACGTCGCCGCCGCTGAACTCGTGGCCGCGCAGGTCGCACAGGCAGACGATCGGGAGCGCACGGACCGCGAGCGACGCGCTGCGGGGGTCAGCTTCCGCGAGGTCGCTCACGCCTACCTCACTTGGCTGGAGGACGTGAAGGGCGCGAAGCCCGCCACGCTGCTCAATCACCGCTCTGTTCTCGCCGAGCCGGGCATCCCGTACCGGCGTGGAAAAGGCGTCACCCTTGGGCACGTTATGAAGGCACTCGGCGACCTGCCCGCCGCCAGGATCACGACGCGCGACGTGGAGGCTGTTCTCGCCGCCGTGTCCGCCACCGGCGCATCGGCGCGCACCGTGAACAAGCACAGGGCGATCATCGGGGCAATCTTTGCCTACGGCATGAAAGTCTCGACGTTCGGCCTTCCCGCAAACCCGGCCCGCGAAGCCGACAAGCGACGCGAAGCCCACCGGGGCGCGCTCGTCTTCTACAGCGTCGAGGAAGTCGAGGCCCTCGCGCGGGCACTCGCCGACGGCCGACACCGCGAGGCGTCAACGCACGAGGTCGGCGAGCAGGAGCGCAAGGCGCGAGGCGCCGAGGATCAGCAAGACGGGGAGATGGTGCGGGTGTCCGCATACGCCGGGCTGCGGCTCGGGGAGCTGCTCGCGCTGCGCTGGCGCGATGTGGACTTCGCCGGCCATGCTCTTACGGTCGGGCGCGCGATGAGCGCGGGCGTGGAGTCCTCCACAAAGTCGGGCAGGGTCCGTCGGCTTCCGCTGCCCGACCAGGCCGCGGCCGCGCTCGACCGGATGAGCAGGCGCGAGGACTTCACAGGGGCCGACGAGAGGGTGTTCTGCAACCCGCTCGGGCGAACCCTCGACCCCTCGGCTCTCCGCCGCCGGTACAAGGCCGCCCAGGCCGCTACGGGGCTGCGCGCGTTGCGCTGGCATGACCTCAGGCACACGTATGGCTCGCTGCTCGCCGCGGGGGGCGTGGATCTCGTAACGATCCAGGCCGCGATGGGCCACAGCGCGCTCGCCACCACGAGTCGCTACCTGCACGCCCGCCCGGCTTCCGAGCAGGCGCATGTGTTCACGCGCGCCTTCCAGTCCACGGCGGCAGTCGAGGCTGAGACTGCGGCAGCATGGACTAAGCGATGACCGATGGGTAACCAGACGAGGACCGTTGTGGTACCATGCGACGCGATGTTCGACCGACGCGGAGCGAAGCAATGGCAGTAGACCCACTCATCGAGGACGCGCACCGGGCCGCCACGGACCTGGAGCCCAAGCGGCTCGCGGGCGAGCTGCAGGAGCTGTTGGGCCAGAAGCTCCTCGCGTTTGCGGTCGGCGACCGCCACCCGAAGACGATCGGCCGCTACGCGCGCGGCGAACGTCCGCCGGAGGCGCAGGCGCTCGGCCGGCTGGTGGACATCTACACGGTCGTGCGAATCCTGGATGACGGGATGCGCAAGTCATCGGTGAAGGCGTGGATGATGGGCAGCAACCCGCGACTGAAGGGCAGGGCGCCGATCGAGGCGATCCACGACGGCCGCGCCTACGAGGTGATGGGCGCCGCCAGGGCGTTCGTCGCGCAGCGGTAGGCGCCACCCGCCGCCGGCGCGGGTACCGTGACGCACGATGACCGAGCCTCCGACCTTCGGCTTCGCCGGCTACCGCACCGTGCCCCCGCCGCCCCGCGGCTTCTGGCGGGTTTCGTCGTGGATGCAGGCGTTCGACCCGCCACCTCCGCCGCCGGCACTCGACGCGCCGGCCGACGAGGACGACGCCGGCCGCTACGACGACCCCGGCGGAAGGTTTCGCACCCTCTACTGCGCCACCGAGCCCGAGGGCGCGATCGGGGAGCGGCTCGGCGATTTCGTGTTCAACAGCGCCGCAGTCGTGCGCATCGAGGCGTTCCTGGAGTCGGAGCCGGAGTCCGGCTTCGACGAGGACTACCACCACCCACTCAGTTCGGCGGACATCAGAGCCTTCGGCTGGAAGCTCGCCCACGCACCCGCGCTCGACGCACGGCTGATCGACGTCGACCACTGGCGCACATACCTGGCCGCCGCGCCGCGCGCCCTCCCCGCCCTCGGCCGCTACGGCATCGAACGCTTCGACCGCCAGACGCTGCTGGACGAGAACCGCCGCGTCACCCGCACGATGGCCGGCGTCTATCGCGCCGACGCCACCAACGAGCACGGCGAACTGCAAGCGTCCGGCCTGCGGTTCACCAGCCGCCTGCCGCCCGCGTGGGAGTGCTGGGCGCTGTGGGAGCCGCCCCCGCTCGACAAGACCACCGCGCAGACCGAGGAGGTGACGTTCAACACGCCGGAGCTGCATAAGGCCGCGAACATGCTCGGCGTGGCACTGGTGCCGTAGCTTGCCGGCCGGCCCGGAGGGGAACTCGAACGCAGGGCGTTGGTGCCGTTGACCACCTCCCGCGTCTCTCGTCGCTCCGTATTTGCCGTCCACGCCCGTCCCTCCCCTCATCCCATCCGAAAACCAAAAGGAGGTCTCGCCCAAGACGGACCTCCTTTTGGTTCGTGTGACTTGCCGTAAGCCTTTTGCCTGACCCCCGCAGCCTCAGTCAAATCGTCTGAAGTGGTGTAATGATCTCTTCTCCTCAGCTCTTGGGGTTGGCGGCTCAAACTGTGTTGCGCGGAGGCCCGGCTGGGATGGTCTGTCCCCGTGCAGCGCGCGGGCTCTCCCAAGAAGCCCTCGCCTACCGAGCGGGCACGGCCTACGGGACGATCAACCGCCTGGAGCTGGCCCAGAGCGCGCCAGCGTGGGCGACCGTACGCGCCATCGCCGACGCGCTCGACATCACTCTGAGTGGCCGCAGCCTGAAGCTGCAGGAGTTTAAGCGGGGGTCTTCAGTGGTGCTCAACGGAGGCGTGGATCGTCTTCGGGTCGGGACCGGGCTCGCGTCGGCCGGTCCCGCGACCGGCGAGTCTGAGAGCATCCCCAGTGGTGGAGGATCACGATTTCATCCTGCTTCGTTTCCCCAGCGATGATCCCGACCTCGGCATTCCGGCCGACGTGGTCGAGGAGCGAGTCTCGCCGCACACCGGGAATACGCTCCGGCGACTTGAATCCGACCTCACCGTACCTGCTTCAGAGGCCCGCAAGATCACAGCCGTGCTCCAAGGCGACCGGCAGCTTGTCGACGATCAGGGACGGCGTTGGACGGGTCGCCTGGCGATGCAGAGCTACGGGGATCCACAGGGACTCCACAACCTGCAAATCAACTGGGAGGAGCAGGAGCTTTTCGAGGCTGAGGCCGTGGAGTTCGAGGGTTTCGTTCTGCGCCCCCTCCGCTACGAGGAGCGGGCAGGCGAGGGCGGGGGCATCTCCCTTTCGTTCCGGGCTCGGCTCTCCGACGACGAGACCGACGCGCTACGCACACTTCAGCGCTCAGAGGCGCGCTACTTCCCCGTCATACGCCGCGGTATCAGCGACGAGCCCCGAAAGATGCGCTTCGGCCGCGTCCTTTGGCAGGCCCTCGACGACGGCGGTGCCGAACATGAGATCACGCTCGTCGAGGACAAGGAAGACCGGGTACCAGGACGCGCCGTGTACGCCGCGATGGCCGGCGAGCCCCATCTACCACACCTGATGAACGCTGTCGAACAGCTGCTCGCAGAACGGAGCGCGCTGCTCGATGAGTTGAAGTCGCGCGGTGACCTTGACGACGCGGCTGTCGAGCGCATCCACGACGCCGGAGCCCAGGAGGTGGGCAAGCGCAGGTACCGCTTCTATCAGGTTGCGGACCTCTCGAAGTGGGACGACTAGATTCGGTGGTGCCCCCCGACAGACATATCTTTGTCGCCTATCCGTGGGACCTCTATCCAGATCGGACCGCCTACAAGCGGGCATACACGACCATCGAGCGTTCGTTGAACGTCAAGTTCGAGTTTGCGGAGCAGCGAGTGTCGACAGGCACGGTTCTGGAGAAGATCGTGGAGATGATCGAGGCGGCGGCACTTGGCGTCTACGACGTTACAGGCTGGAACGCGAACGTGACCCTGGAGTACGGAGTGGCGGTCGGTCTTGGCGCCAAAGCGTTCATTGCGTTTAACCCGGAGGCCACCGATGTAGCCGATGTTCCCAGTGATGTCCGCGGCTATGACCGTCTGCAGTACACGGACCTCGATCACCTCTCGTCATCAGTTGAGGATCTGATCGTCCAGGAGTTGGGGACCGGAGGCCCAGCGATCGACGTGCTGGAGGTTGACCGGCTCAACCTCGTGCGGGTGATCCGGGAGACGCCCAACCAGACCGTCCGGCAGCTCGCCACAGCGACGGGCATGCGGAAGGACTATGTTCAGCTACTCCTCAGGCGGAGTCAGTCGGAACTTAAGGTGACGGGCGCGACGAAGGGAACACGCTACTCGCCGGCAGAGGACCACTAGCCCTCCCCTTGATCGCTGCAGTCGCGCCCGCCGGAGACGTACTGTAATAGGCGGTGTTGCACAGCACCTAGCCGGGTGGTGGCTGGAGTTCAAGCCCGTCGCGCCAATTCTGGTCAATCACGCCGAGTTCGACTTCGAGCGCCTTTCGCGCTTCGCCGGGGTCGGCCTCACTGTCACGTATCGTGAACCGGCCCCCCTCCTTGCTTGGGCCTTCCGTCTTGTTGGCGCGAGAGGTTCGCAGAGCGGTGAGGGCCGACTCGGCGCGCTGCTTGTCCTTGACGATCAAGACGTGCACGAGGGCGCGTTCGGAGCCACGGAGACCTCCAGGAGCGAACCGCTTGCGGGCAGTCTCCTGGAGTTCGCGATAACCCTGTTGAGCCGCTTGGTTCGCGCGCTGAATCTGCAGGCGAGCTTTCTTCTCTAGCGGCAGCGTCTGCGTCTCGTGGACGACTGCGTTCCAGGCTTCTTGGGCTCTGGAGACTGCCGCGCCAACGGGCGCGTGCAGCGTGTCATTCCACTCGACTCGGAGCAGCAGCCGGTGGTGCGCGTCTTTCGAGCGCTCGTAGGCTAGCTTGAACTCGTCGATATTGGGTCGCCTCTCTTCCACCATGTGGATGTGCTGGTCGCGGCCCTGCTCTCGGATTTGCTCGCGGGTGTCGGCCGTGATGAACGCGCCAAGCACAGACCACAGGCCGAACAGGGCGCGGGTCGCATCGTCAACGATTGGCCGAAGCTCTCGTAGCTGTTCTCGGTGCAGATCGTCTTCGCGGTTGTTGCGGTGTATCCGTTCGGTCGCTTCTCGATCCGCTTTGTGCAGGTTCTCAAGTGCTTGTCGGTTTCGCTCCTCGCGTTTTTCGGCGAGCCTGTTGGTGAAGTAGACGGCGACGAGCGTGAAAAGCGCACCGACGCCAGCGGCGATAAGGGTGCTCGTGGTCGAGGACGCGGCGAGCGGCGTGTGCACCGCAAGATGCGAGGCAGGCAGATGTGGGTACCCGCCGGCAGGAAGGTCCCGTGCCAAGTGTGCGATGGGATCCGGTGAGGTCACGGCGGGGCGCAGCGTATCTCGAAGCACTGATCTTGTGCCAGCTCTGGCGGCGCACTACGCGCCGCGCTCACAAGCCGATCCCGAGGTCGATCTCGCGCTCGTCCAGCTCCCTGGAGTTCGCCCACGCGCGTTCGCCCGGCGTGCACCGTTCGCGCTCGGCGAGTTCCTTGGAGAGCGACTTGTGTTCCCGCACAGTCTGGCCGAGGGCGTGTTCGATGCCGTCGCGTTCGGCGCGGGCCTCCGCCGGGTCGCCGATCTCGCGCTCCAGACGGGTTCGCTGTTCGAGCACGGCGTGGCGCTCGCGCTCGTTGGCCTGCACCGCGCCCTCCAGGAAAGCCCGCTCGACGGCGTCTGGGTCCTGCTCGCGGCCCCGGCGCATTTGCGGCTCCGGGAGGTCCGCGAGACGTTCGGCGAGCTGCGCACGCTGGTTGGAGAGGGTGAGGATGCGCGCGTCGAGGTCTTCGATGCGCTGAAGCTGCCTCGTCGGCAGCGCCGCGAGCTGCGCCCGAAACTGCTCCATGCGTTCCTCCAGTTCCCGCAGGCGCTCCGTGCTCGGCGCGGCCGGCGTCGCCGGCTCCGCGCGTGCGGCTGCCTGCTCCAGCGGCGGGTCGTTTGCGGTCAGGCGGGCCTCGCCCAGTTCGGGGTCGTCCGCGCGGCCCGCTGCCGGTTCGCGTTCCGCGCCTGGAAGCTGCTCGATCGCGAGGTCTTCGTCGTCGCGTTCGCCCATCCGTCTCCCCGTGCGCGCGAGAAGGTAGTCACGGGTTGCCGGGGCCTGGTCTTCGGGCGCGAACTCGTCGCGCTCGCGCGAGCACTGCTCGTCGTGGATCAGCAGCCGCGTCTCTCCCCTCGCGCGCGAGAGCGCGGTGTAGGACCAGCCGGCCGTAAGGTCCTTCGGCGAGACGACGACGATCGCCGCCTCCACGGTCCCGCCCTGCATCCCGTGGCCGGTCAGCGCGTAGGCGTGCTCCACATGCTCCGCCACGTAGGCGGCGGGCAGTTCGCGGACGAGGCCGCCGTCGGTGTCGATTACGACCCTCTCGGCGTCGACGTGGCGGACGGTGCCCCTCATGCCGTTGTCCACGTCAAGCGGCCCGTCGTTGCGCCGGCAGATCACACGGTCGCCGACCGCGACCTCGACCGTGCCGTAGGAGCAGGTCTCCCCGAGCGCGCCCCTGTCGCGCAGCAGTTCGCGTGCGCCCTGGTTGAGGCGTTCGCGTGTGTCGTTGTCCCTGGCGATCATCACTGTCCGCGCAAGCCCGCCATCCTCGGCCTTCCGCGCCCACTCCGCGAGGGCCTGCCCGCACGCGCCGGCGGGGTCGCTGAACGTCTCGATCCTCCCGGCCTGCCCGGCCCACTCCAGCCACCGCGCCGGCTGGCCGTCGTGCAGCGCCCCGAGCGCCCGGCGCTCCTGCGGGTCGCGCTGACGCATGACCTCCGTCAACCGCTGCACTCCGAGCGCGCGGCCGACCGCGCCGAGCCACCCGCCGGCCTGTACCGAGGCGAGCTGTCCGGGGTCGCCTATCGCTACCACCTTCGCGCCCGCTCTCTCCGCCGCCTCCAGGAGCCGCGCGCCGGGCCTGGTCGCCGTCATGCCCGCCTCGTCAAGGATCAGAACACAACCGTGCGGCAGCTTCTCGTGGGGCTGCTCGAGGTCGAGCAGCAGCCGGTCCACCGTCCGCGCGGGGACGCCGGCCTCCTCGGCAAGCTCGCGCGCCGCGCGGCCTGTCGGCGCCGCGCCGAGCACCGTGTACCCAGCGCGCTCGTACACCGTTCGGAGTACCCCGGCGGTGTAGGTCTTCCCGGTTCCCGCGAGCGCTTCGATCACGCTCACCCCGTCGCCCGAACCGCACACCGCACGGACCGCCTGCGCCTGCTCGCCTGTCAAGGGACGCTCCGCCGCCGCGATGCCGTGCTCGACCCGCGAGCCCTCCACGACCGCGGTTCCCTCACCGGCCCGGCCGACTGCCGAGACGATCAGACGCCGCTCGACCGCGACAAGCTCCGCGGTCGTCATCCGGCCGCGTCCGGTGACAATCACGTCCTCGCGCGCCTCGAACCGCGCGGCCATGCCGCGGACCTCGCCGACCAGCGCACCCGCCCCGGACGCGGCGGCGAACTCCTGAAGCACCGCGCGACTATCGAAGGTGTTGCTGCGCTCCGTCAAACCCTCCGCGCCCGCGAGGCGGTCCCCAAGCGCTCGCTCGTCCACGCCACCGCGCTCGGCGACGCCGTTCCTGACCAGCTCGAAGCCCGTGCGGATCATCTCCGCGACCCTCTCGGTGTCGAGGCCCTGCTCACCCGCGCGGGCCCTTACCTCCTCCCGCCATGTGTGCGTCTCAAGGCCATACCGCTTGCGCTCCCTAGTGGCGAGCGCCGCGTGCTCGGCCGCACTCTTGCTCCCCAATCCGATCCCGCCCCGTTCGGCCTCGCGGATCATCTCGTGGCGACGCTGGGAGAAATGCTCCACCACCGGGCGGTCGATGTCCGCAAGCTCCGCCGCGCCGTTGCGGACCGGCCCCCACTCCAACCCCATGCTCTCCCTCACGAGCGCCCGCAGATGCGCCTGGTAGAGATACCCCGCCGTCTTCGCCGCGCGGTATAGCTCCGTGGCGTGCAGCGCCGTGAACCGGCCATCCGGGCCACGCGCCATGTTCGCCGCTACCACGTGCGTGTGAAGCTGCGGGTCAAGCGCCCGGCTCATCCGGTGGCGGTAGGCCGCCGCGATCAACCCGTCCCCGGGCTGCACGTGCTCGCCGGCGTGCCCGCGACGGACCATCACCGCCGTCTCCTCCAGGTAGCCGAGGGCTGCCCTGACCGCCTCTTCGTGGCAGGCCGCGAGTTCGCCGGAGACCTGCTCGGGCGCTACGGCGAAGAGGATGCTTGCCGTCTTCGGCGCGGAGAACGTAAGGTCGAACGCGGCGACCTTCGGGTCCGTCGCAGCCGAACGCAACCGTGCCGCCGGGTCGCGCGGGTCGTCGCCGGCGATCAGCGCGCCGAACTGCCCGGCGGCCACCCGGCCCCGGAGGCCGAGGGCCTGCGCGCCCGCGCCCGCCCACTCACCGGGGGCCTCTCCGCGGCCGGTGTAGTAGTCGTCCTGGCCCTGCGCTACCTGCTGCTCGTAGTAGCGGTGCTGGCCGAGCGCGATCTTGCCGATCGAAAGCATCAGGCCAAAATAGCAAAACAAGCACACTCTGGTGCAACTGTGTGCCGTGAGGCGGAGCGCAGCGGAGCCGAACGGCGGGGTTGCCTTTGCCGTTGCGGTTCGGACGGGCGTCTGAGGGCGGACGGCGGGGCGTCGGCGGGGCGTGGGGCTGTGTCGGCAGGCAAGCGGTATGTGCGGCCGGGTCGTCGTTGGCGTCGGCCGTAAGGCGCGGGGTCGCCGGGAGTTGAAGTCCTCAGTGTGTGACGTGACAAGCCCAAGGGCGCGACCAAGGGGGCGCCACGCTCGGACAGCGCGACGCGGCGCCCCGCTCGGGGTCGTCAGTTGACCGGGCCGACGATCTGCACCATGCGGAAGGCCGCGCGGGTAGCGAACACATACCCGTCCGAGGTCTGGCGGATGAGGCCATTTGTGCGTAGGGACCGGATCGTGTCTTTGACGAGCTTGCCGCGCTCGACGGCACGGGCGAGGTCCCAGACGGACCAGATCGGCAGGGAGTCATCCCCGGTTAGCAGGTACAGCACATCGCGCTCGATCGCGTTAAGTTCGGCGACGGGATCAGGGGTAGGGGTATCTTGGTGGTGCATCGGTTCCTCCTGTGGTTGGAGGCACCGGGGACGGCTCTACAGCGAGGGAGGCTCCCATCCGTCGGGTAGGGTTCCTGACGCGCCGGGAGTTGTCGCTTCCGGGGCCAGGGGGCCGGACGCTAACACCGTCGCGGCCCCCATTCGTGTATATGTGGCGGAGCAGCATAACACCAAATAAAACAGGATGATGCACCGTGAAAGAGACACGCCCTGATCTCGTGACCTTCAGCGTGCGCCTTGAGCGCGAGACCGCCGAGCAGCTACGCAAGATCGCCGACAGCGAACACCGCACCGTCGCGGCCGAGCTGCGCCGCTTGATCGAGTCCCACATCGAGAAGTACGCAGCCCGCTGACGGCCGTGCTGCTTCTCGGGCTGCTTTGGAGCCGGTGGCTTCTCTTCGATCGGCTCGACGGGCAGCGCGTCGGGACCGACCTGTAGCAGCGCACGCAGCGCCTCCTCGGGATCCAAGTCGATCTTGACCGGCTCATCACGCTCCGAAGGCTTGGGCTTCTCGATCGGAGCAGGCTTCTCATGCACGGCGGAAGCTACCAGGGCATTTTGCCGATGAGAGCGTGGGCTTCGTCGGCGATGGCCTGGTCGACCGCCTTTGCGAGTGCTTCTACGAAAGCGCGCCAACCGGTCGCGTTTTCCTTGTAGAACCCTTTCGGCGCTTTCCCCGTGTGAACGATCTGTCCTCGTTCTTTGACGAGCTGCTCGAGTTTGTCGAGGTTCTCCTCAGTTGCACCCGCGAAAGGATTGACGCCGACGCGCTCGAACAGGCTTTGAACGTTCTTCTTGTTGGCTGTGTTCATGCCAAGATCGTCGGCTCCCGACCCTCCCTTGGCTCGTTCGGTGACGACTTTGAGCCACAGTGCGCGCCAGCCTGGGTAAACGGCAATGTCCCAGGCCGTTGGGTTGGACTTCATGATCCATTCGCGAACTGACGGCGGCACGTCAGCATCCTTGATGTCGCGTCCGAGCACGGTCGCCACCTCGATCGCGACTTCCTCGACGTAGTTCTCCCACATCGCGTACGAGAGAGCCACTGAGGCCACGAACAGGGACTGCTCGGGCTTCGACGGCTTGCCGGCGCTCGTTTTGACGTAGCTGAGGACGTCATCGACGGCGTTGAGACCCTTGCGAAGATCGGCAAGCGCTTGGCTGGCCAGCATAACGCTTGGAGAATGTCATAAGAGCCCACCCGAGGCGCGCTCGATCACGTGGGAGCAGTCGCGGTGCAATGATCGTGAAGTGAGTTCCGAGAGCCCGCCAGGCTGGCTGACTGAAGCGGTGGATGCCGTCCTTGCTGACCTGCAACAGCCGCGGGCGATCGCCTTGGAGGTGTCCTATGGGCGAGACCAATGGCGCGGCGAGACTTGTTGGGTGGTGCATGTTCGCGAGCTATCTGATGGAGGCGGTGTCTCGTTCATCGTTGAGCCCGGGGAGCATGGCGCGCTGCTGCTGGAACGGTTAGCGGACTATCTCCAGGAGCAGTTCTTCCCGGAGACACATGGTGCCTGGGCTGAAGCTCGCCCGGCCTGCCCGGGCCACACTCATCCCGCAAGGCCGTCGTGGGACGAGCGGACGGACGTTGCGTGGTGGTACTGCCCGATAACAGGCCGTGACATCGCCCCCATCGGCCACTACGGCGAGGACCAACACCACACGTAGCGGCGCGACCGACGTGCCTCCTTCGCGCGAGAAGCAGGTGACCGGCACCAGACACCGCTCACTGCCCTTCCGTACGACAAGCAGCGCTGTGTCTCGGCACCGCCGGGCGCCAGCTGGCCGTCAAGAGCGAGCGTGTCCGTCTGCAGAATACGTCGCCGAGCTTCCGAGCCAGAGCACGAAGCGCTTACGCCCCGGCGGGTTTGCTCTCCGCCCGTAGTTCCTCGGCCAGGCGTTCGGCGTCTGCCACGCCGGTCCGGGCGCGCTCGGCAAGAACGCGCTGCGCCTCCACGTTGACATCGGCGGCCGCTGTGAGTAGACGACCCATCGCGTCACTATCGACGACGGAGTAGGAACCATCCGTACGCACCACGAGCCCAGCAGCTTCTAACTCTCCGATCCGGTTCGATAGCTGCCCAGCTTTTCCCTTGGGAAGTCCCAGCCGTGTCAGCAGCTCTGTGTGCTTGAGGCCGGGACTCCGGCGAAGCTCGCGCACGATCCGGCTGCGCGTATCGTGGGCGAGCGCCTGCAACACAGACTCCATCCGGGACCTTCTCTATGGTAGTTTCCGAGTTAAGCAACTCGGAAACTACCACAGCAACCCCATAAGCTACGCCCCCGGCGGGATTCGAACCCGCGACCTCCCCCTTTGAAAGAGGGGCGCTCTGGACTAGGGCCTAGGAACCTTTGTCGCGTCCACTGAGCTACGAGGGCAACCGTTAACCGTAGGGTCGGGTGCGGCGGACTTTTCGCCGTGCCCGACCCTACGGGTTCCCGGTACATCAGCCGCCTTCCGTCTGTCCGGCTGACGAGCAGGTCGATCCGCTCCGTGTCCCGTTCCCCGCCGGATCGCTCGGGCCGGCCACGCCGCGCACCACCGCACCGGGACGGCGCCGGGGTAGGCGCGCGAGCCGCGGCCGGACCACGCCTGGCCTCCGCAAACATAGTTTGCACGTTAGTGCTCGTTTTGCTAAATTGGTCATGCTATGGCGACACCCACGCCCGCCGCCCCCGCCCGGCTCACGGCCGACGACGTGATGACTGCCCGCGAGGTCGCCGGTCTGCTGCGCGTGCCGAGGTCAACGGTCGAGGACTGGGCGCGGCGAGGCATCGTCCCGTCGCGGAAGGTGGGCAGGAGACGCCTCTATATCCGGTCGAAGATCGAAGCCCTGCTGCTCGCCGACGAGCCGAAGACGGACTCAGATTGGGCCTAAGTGCTACCCCAACGTGCTACCCACGCTCCACCTTGGAGCTTCCAGAGCATCGCCGCACAAAAAAAGGCATGATTTGCAGCGATTTTCCAGAAATGGGCCGTCCGGGAATCGAACCCGGAACCTTGGGCTTAAGAGGCCCCTGCTCTGCCGGTTGAGCTAACGGCCCGCGAGAATGCTCATCGATAGAGGCATCCCTGAGGAGGTGGCATTTTAGCCCAGGTCAACCGCCGGCCGCGTTCCAGGCCCCACGCGCCCTCAGAACACGACCGTGCGCCCACGATCGGCGATCACGCGGTCGTCGAGGTGCAGGGCGACGGCGCGGGCGAGCACCATGCGCTCGATGTCGCGGCCGACGCGTTCGAGATCGGGGATGCTCTGACGGTGGTCGACGCGCTCGACGCCCTGTTCGATGATCGGCCCGGCGTCGAGTTCCTCAACGACGTAATGGGCGGTGGCGCCGATCAGCTTGACTCCGTGCTCGCGCGCGCGGCGGTAGGGCTCCGAGCCGGGGAAGGCGGGCAGGAAGGAGTGATGGATGTTGATCACCGGCGCCCCCAAGCGCTGCAGGAAGTCGCCGCTGAGGATCTGCATGTAGCGGGCGAGCACCACGAGGTCGGTGCTGCCCGCCAGCAGTTCCAGCAGCCGCTCCTCGGCATGCGCCTTGCCGTCGCGCTCGACCGGCACGTGGTGGAAGGGCACCCCGGCTCCCTGCGCCTGAGGCTCGAGGTCGGGGTGGTTGGAGATCACCGCCACAACCTCGGCGTCGAGCTCGCCGCGGCGCCAGCGCCACAGCAGGTCTACGAGGCAGTGGTCGCGTCGGGAGACGAGGATCGCCATGCGCCGGCGCTGGCCCCAGAAGCGCAGCTCCCACTCCATCTGAAAGCGCGCCGCCACCTCCGCGTCGAAGCGCTCCCGCAGGCGCTCGCGTGCGTGCGGGGAGTCGAGCAGATCCTCGAGGAAGAACTCGGTGCGCAGGAAGAACCGGCCCCCGGTGGGATCGGTCGAGTACTGGTGGGAGGAGACGATGTTCGCGCCCAGCTCGAACAGGAAGCCGGAGACGGCCGCCACGATGCCCGGCTGGTCGGGGCAGGCGACCAGCAGGCGGGCGGCGTAGCGGGGCGAGTCCTCCGGCGGGGCGGCCGGTGCGTCCTGCCGCCGAGCGGCCATCTCAGGGTTTGGATCGCCCGCCACGCGCTCCGGGCGGGCCTATTTCTTCCCGGTGCTCGAGGTCTGCCCAGCGGCCGGCGCGGACGAGGTCGTGCCGGCCTTGCCCGCGGTGCCGCTCGTCGCCGTCGGCGTCGGAGTTGGCTTCGCGCCAGTCGTGGGAGCGACGCCGACATACCCGCCTTTGCCGTTCGACTTGACGGTGTAGGTTTTGCCTCCCTGCGTCGCGATCAGGGTCCCGTTCGTGCCTTTGCTGATCGTGGCGGGGGTGTGGCTGAGCGGGTTCTTCCTGAGTTCGGCCAGATACTTCTTTACTTTCGTCCGTTCGGCGGCGGGGGCGAGGCTGACGGTCTTGCGTGCCGCCGCGTCGCCCACCTTGAGGTTGCCGGCTTTATATGCGGACACGGCGAGCGCCGAATACAGGCGCACGGTGGGGTTGCCTTTGACCGCAACCTGCAGCGCCTGCGTTTCCGACGCCGGCTGGTTTAGGCCCTGTTCACCGAAGATGCCGGAGATTCGCGCCGCCAGTTCGGTGTCCGGATGACTGGTTTCGAGCTTGAGGTAGGTGCTCCACGATTTCGCCAGCTTGGCGAGCAACGCCTTCCCCTGCGCCGTGTATTTTTCGGTTTCCCCAGCGACGACGATGTTTCCGGGTTCGCTCGCCTGGTGGAACTGCGCTTCGACAAGCGCCTTCCAGGCAGCCGCTTCGGCTGGGTGCTGCTGGGTGCGCTTCTGCGCGGCGGCAACCTTGGCCGCGAAGTTGGCGCTGTTGGAGCCACCGCCTTCGAAGGCATTCAAGATCCCGCCGCCACCGCCGCCAACCCCCACCCCAAAGCCCACGAAGCCGACGAAGAACAGCAGGGCGAGGCCCAGGTAGACGACCTGCACGGTTTTGCGCCGGCCGCGGGCTCGCAGGTCGAAGAGCATCAGTCGGTGAGCTTCCTGTCCATGTGGTCGATTATGGCGTTCACGGTTGGGTCTGTGTCATTGTCCGCAGCTGTCGCGCTCGACTCCGGGGGGCTGGGGACCGGTGACCCGCCCCCTCCGGGAGCGGCCGGCCCACCCTCGCTGGCGTCTGCGCCCGGCGAGGACGGTGGATCCTGCCGAGGGCTCCCAGCCGCCTGCACTCCACCCCTCGCCGCGTCGCGTCGGACAACGAACGATGCCAACAGGATACTCGCCTCATAGAGAATGTAGAGGGGGACGGTCTCGAGGATCAACGTGATCGCGTCTCCAGGCAAGAAAGCCGCGACGGCAGCGCACGCCACGATCGCGTAGCGGCGGCCCTTGCGTAGCTGCGTAGGGGTCACGATTCCCGCACGGGTGGCCCCCAGGATCACGACCGGAACCTGGAACACCAGCCCCATCGCCAGCAGTACGGTTGCGGCGAACTGGTAGTACGGGCCGGCCTGCACAAGGATGTTGAACTCGCTGCTGTTGAAGTTCACGAGGAAGCGCAGCGCGGCAGGCAGCACGACGAAGTAGCCAAACGCCACCCCCGCCGCGAACAGAAACGGGACCGCGGCCAGGAGCGGCCTCACGGCGCGTCTCTCACTCGGCTGCAAGGCGGGCAACACGAAGCCGTATAGCTCGAACAGGATCACCGGCAGCGAGATGATCAACGCGAAGAAGAAGACGACCGTGAGCGTCGTCGTAAACGGCTCGCCGATCCCCAGCGTCGTCAGCTTTTCGCTCTGCGGCACCGGCGGAATCTTCGCCGTGGCGGCGCGCAGGCTGGCGAGCTCGACCGTCAGCTGCGCCCGAACCGCCTCCGGCAGGTGCGCATCGGGCGCGGCGAGGATCCGGACAAGGCTCTGTACGTCCCCGTCGACTTTGAGCACCGCCTTCTGCGTGATGGCCGTTTGACCAACCGGCCCCTCGCCCTTTTCGACCTGGCCCTGCTTCTCCCGTTCCAGCGGGCGGTTGACGAGGTGCAGCAGGGCGTGGTTCTGCCACAAGCAGATGCCAAACACGACCGCCAGCACCACGCCGCTGACGATCAGGCGCGTGCGCAGCTCTTCGAGGTGCTCGACGAGGCTGAGGCGGTCTTCGTGGCCGATCGTGCGGATCGCGGTGGCCATATCTACCCCTCAACATATATCGCGGCCGCGGTCATCGAGCGGGTTGTCCGTGTTTGGAGGTGGGCAAACCTCGGTATTCGTGCGCACACGCTAAAGACAGCCCTGGACGCAGTCGATGACTCGTCCTAGAGGGTGGCCCAGTCGGCCGCAGGCCAGCAAACCGGGCCCTCTTCCTTCAGTTCAGGAAACCAAATGCCCGCCGACAAGAGCCATCAAACCCGCCACCACGTGCAGTTGCCCAGCGGCAAGCAGATCGAGGTCGTCTACCTGGACAATCCTGTGCCGCCTTCGCTGGGAGCCGGCCAGCGGCAGGCCGATCCCTCAACGGAGCCGCTGCACGTTTGCTTCTACTGCGGCGGGGAGCTCGTCCATCCGATGGATTGGTCGGAAGCCGGTGAGCGGCAGTGGCGGATCCTGCTGCGCTGCCCCGAGTGCGAGGCGACGCGCGAGGGCGTCTTCGAGCAGACCGCGGTGGAAGCGCTCGACGACGAGCTCGACCGCGCCGCGGGGTCACTGTTGAGCGATCTGCAGCGCGTCACGCACGCCAACATGGCCGAGGAGATCGACCTCTTCATCCGCGCGCTCGACGCCGACTTGATCCAGCCCTGCGACTTCTAGGGGAGGGGGTTTGAAGGCCCATCCACCCGGGCCTGCCCTCCCAGCTTAGTGATCGACCTCTTTATCCGTGCCCTCGACGCCGACCTGATCCAGCCGTGCGACTTCTGACGGGTCAGCGGTAGCGCTCTACCACCGCGTCGGCGACGAGATCCAACAGCACCGCGCGGCCGTCGGGGAGGATCGCCGGCAACGTCGCCTTCGCCTCGGCGACCAGCGCCAGCGCCCGCTCGCGGGCCTCCTCCAGCGCCCCGGTCGCCGCGATCCGATCGCACAACTCTCCCGCCTCCTCCGGGCCACCCAGCGAGGCGAGGTCAACCGCCGACAAACGCTCGTCGCGTTCGCGCGCCAGGATCAGCGGCAGCGTGACCGTGCCATCCAGCAGATCGGTTCCGCGTGGCTTGCCGGTGCGCTCCACCGGGCCGGAGACATCGAGCACGTCGTCGAGCAGCTGAAAGGCCAGGCCGATGCGTCGCGCGAACGCCCCGAGCGCATCCGCCAGCACCTCGGCCGACTCGCTCGCTCCACCTCCGGCCGCCACCAGCGCCCCGAGACGGCAGGCGGCCTCGAACAGCGCAGCCGTCTTCAGCTCGCAGCGCCGCAGGTAGCGCTCCACCGCAACGCGCGGGGCATAGGCGTCCTCGCGCTGCAGAAGCTCCCCCTCGGCCAGTGCCGAGCTGGCGTCCGAGAGGGCGCGTAGCTGCGCCAACTCACGATTGCGCGCCAGCTCCGCAAAGGCGCGCGAGAAAAGCAGATCTCCGGTCGCGATCGCCACGCGCCTACCTGCCTGGGCGACAACCGAGGGGCGTCCGCGCCGCAGTTGGGCGCCGTCGATCACGTCGTCGTGGACGAGCGTGGCCGAGTGCACCAGCTCGACTGCGACAGCGGCGCGCACCAAATGCTGGCCGAAACGGGGATGCTCACCGGAGGCGAGTGCCTCCCGGCTTCGGTCGAAAGGGGAACCGTCCGGGGAGACATTCGCTTCGCTCGCATCCCCAAGTCGGCCAGGGCCGGAGGCGCGTGTCCCACGGCTTTGGTCGTTCGCACTTGGGTCATCCGCGGCGGTCGCGGCAAGCACCACCAGCAAGGGGCGCAGGCGCTTGCCGCCCGCGAGCACCGTGGCGGTGGCGTGCGTCGCCAGCGGGGCGCCGGCCTCGGCGGCGACTCGCTCGAGGTGCTCCTCGGTGCGCACCATCCGCTCACGCAGCACTGCCCCGCCGCGGCGCATGATCTCCGCTACGGCCTCTTCGTCCTCAGCCGCCTGCGCCTGTGCGGTGCTGCTGCCCACTGTATTCATCATGGACCATTCGTCGGCACCGTGCCGGCATGGATGGCAATGATGCCCCCAGCCGTCAGCAGGTAGCCGATCTCGCCGATGCCCGCCCGCTCCATCTCGACGGCAAGTATCGCAGGGGCCGGAAAGCGTTTGACCGAGTTGGGCAAGTAGGAATAGGCGTCGGAGTTCCCTGCCAGCCGTCCCAGCAGCGGCACCACGCGGTCGAACCAGAGCGCGAAGAAGCTCGACAGCGGTTGGCGCGTGGGGGAAGTCATCTCCAGCACCACTACTCTGCCCCCCGGCCGCACGACGCGCGCCATCTCCCGCAGGCCGCGGCCGAGATCGGAGAAGTTGCGAGCGCCGAAGCCGACCGTGGCAGCGTCGAAGGAGTCGTCCTCGTATGGCAGTTGCAGCGCATCGCCCCACTCGAAGCGCACCGAGGCCGGCGGCGAGTCCAGGGACGAGCCCCGATTCCGCTCCCACTTGGTGCGCGCACGCACAAGCATCTCCTCGGAGAAGTCGCTGCCCACCACCTCGCCGCCCGGCGCAACGCGGCGCGCTAGCTCGAGTGCCAGGTCGCCGGTGCCGGTGGCTAGATCCAGCACGCGACTGCCCGGCCCGACCCGCGCCAGATCCACAGCACGCTCGCGCCAGCGGTGGTGCAGCCCGGCGGTCATCACCCCGTTGAGCGCGTCATACACCCACGCGATGCGGTCGAACATCGCCCGCACCTGCTCGGCCTCCAGCGCCCCGGCGCCAGCGCCCTGCCGACCCTGAGGAGCCTCCCGAGCCATTGGGTCCTACGCTACTTCAACTGCGAGAGGAACTCGACGGCCGCTTCGAACTGCTTCGGCGGCAGGTGCTTGAACGAGGGCATCGGCTGCGTCGGGTTGACCAGCGTGCGCGCAAGCCCCTGGCGTGGGATCCGCGAGCCGATGTGCGTCAATTCGGGGCCCGGCCCGTTGTTGCCATTGTCGCCGAGCTTATGGCACGCCAGGCAGCCGCTGGAGGCGATCACGTTCCTGCCGTCTTCGAACTGTGCGAGCTCCTGGCCGCCGGCGTGGCGCACCGCCGCCGGCGTGGCAATTTCCACCGAGAACGGCGAGCCCGTGCTGGCGCCCTCCCAGGTGAGGTAGAACATCGCCCCAATCACGAACAGAGCGGTGATCGTGGCGATCGGCCGGCGCTCGGGCCGGCGCTCGGGGCCGCGATCGTAGAAGGGCAGCAGGAACAGCAGGATCATCGCCAGCGTCGGGACCCCGATCGTCGCCATCCCGACCATGCTGGGCGGCTTGATCACGCGCAGCAGCTCGAACAGGAAGAAGAAGTACCACTCCGGGCGCGGCACGTAGGTGCTGGTGGTGGGGTTGACCTTGGAGCCCAGCTCCGCGCCGAGCACCAGTGACATCGTGATGATGCACGCCATCACCACGCACGCCATGATCGAGTCCTTGGCGACCGCGTAGGGGAAGAACGGTTTGCCTTTGGACTTCAGCAGCGCATACTCGCGGAGGTACTCCTCCTTCTCGCGCTGGTTCATAGCCGCATCACGCCTCGGCCTCGCGCAGCTCGGGGTCTTTCTCAGCTTTTGACCACGGCGGCGCGGTCGTGCCGAGCTTGGCCACCAGGTAGAGGTGCGCGCCGAGCAGCGCAGCGATCAACCCCGGCACGAGCAGCATGTGGATCGCGTAGAAGCGCGACAGCGTGGTCGCCCCGATTTCCGACCCGCCGCGCAGGAAGTCGCTCAGATAGGGGCCAACCAAGGGCCCGGTGCCGTTGATGTTGACACCCACCTGCGTCGCCCAGAAGGCGCGCTGGTCGAACGGCAGCAGGTAGCCGGTGAACGACATCACCATCGTCAGGATCAGCAGCACGACGCCGATCACCCAGTTGAGCTCACGCGGGTACTTGTAGGCGCCAAAGAAGAAGGTGCGGCCCATATGCAGGAACACCAGCACCACCATCACGGTCGAGCCCCACTTGTGCATGCCGCGCACGAACTGTCCGAGGAACACGTCGTTGGTGACGTAGCGGATCGATTCGTACGCACCGCCAGAGGCGTCGGGGCGGTAGTACATCGCCAGGAACACACCGGTGACCGCCTGGTTGAGGAAGGCGAACATCGTCGCCGAGCCCAGGGTGTAGAACCAGTTGGTGCCCTTCGGCACCTTGCGGAACATCATCCAGCGCGCCGCTCCGCTCAGCGAGGTGCGCTCATCGACCCAGTCAACGACCGCGGTGCCGGCGTTGGCGGCATGATCGACCGGACGGGCGGCCCCGTTGCTCTCCTGTGGCCGCGGTGGCGGCGCCTTCAGCGGCGCGGGGATCGGGGGGACGGGGAGTTTGGGCACGGTTTAGCGGCGGATCGAGGGACGCGATGGGTAGGCGTACTGGCCGAGCCCGTCGATCGGCTCGCCGGGGTCGCGGGGCGAGAAGCGGCGCAGCTCGCTGTTGACGCTGAAGCGCGAGCCGATCTGCACCATGCCATCCACCACGCGCGTATAGAAGCGGTCAAGCGGCCGCGGCGGTGGCCCGGCCACGCGACGGCCGAGCAGGTCGTAGACGCCGCCGTGGCAGGGGCAGATGAAGCGTTCCGCGGCCAGCACCCAGCGCACCGGGCAGCCGAGGTGGGCGCAGCGGGAGGTGAGCGCGATGTAGGGGGTGTGCTTGTCGTAGGGGTCGGTGTCGAGCGCCGGGTTGCGCCGGCGCACGTACACCAACCCCTTGCCGGCCTCGCCGATCCCGGGGGTGAGCGTGATCACGGTGGGGATGTAGTTGTTGTCGGGGAACATCTCCTCCGGGCCCACCGTTTCCCAGGTGTGGGGCTTGCTCTTGAAGATCGGGCCGATCGCGAAGCCCAGCGCCGGCAGCGTGAAGGAGAGCGCAGCAACCGCTCCGGCAGCGTGGGCGGAGCCGGTCATGAAGCGCCGCCGCGTGACCGTCTCGCCCTCGAACGCGCCCGGGATGTTGCGGTCGATGGTGTACTTGGAGGCGTGCTTGTCGTGCTTACTGGCCAAGGGCACCAAAGAATACCGCCTGGGAGCTGGCGCTGGTCGTGCAGTTCATCCCACAGTGATGGTGCTTATCGTCACAAATACTGCGGAATTGGGCACCTGAGGGCTCTCGGGCACCGCCCCCGCTGGTGTGGGTCGGTGGTCAGCTCGGCGGCGGCTCCCCGGGTTCAGCCGCCGCGCGCATCGCCTGTAGTGCCTCGGGGTCCCGCGCGTGGACGAGTGCCTTGGCTCGGCGGTGGGAATCGCTCGAGCCCCAGCCCACCGCACGCGCGCCAGCTGCCCACACCGCGAGAGCAAGATCCTCACGGTCCTCTCCCTGGGCAAGCGCGGTGAGCGTGATCACATCCGCCAGCTCCTCCACCGCAGCCAGATCGCCGAGCGCCACCAGACGCGCAAGGCCAAGTGCGTATAGCTGATCGCCGGCCAATAGGCCGAGGTCGGCCTCCCGCGGGCGCACGACGCGGGGTGTGCCGTAGTGCAGCAGGTAGCCCTCGTAAATCGCCTCCATCAGCAGTTCGTACTCCTCCGCCCGCTCGCGCGCGCGAGGGCCGGCCGCCGCAATCTGCGCAGGGCCGGCGCCGTTGTGCGTTCCCACAACAGCACCTCCCTGCGGGAGCAGGCTCGCCATCAGACCGCCCTGCTCGCGCAGCAGCGTCTCCAGGCGCACGAGGACCGGCGAGGCTTTCACGGAAGCTCACCAAACGCCGCGGCGGCAGCGGCCACGGTGCGCTCGATCTGCTCAGTGGTGTGGGCAAGCGAGGGAAACCACGCCTCGAACTGCGAGGGCGGGGGGTAGACCCCGCGCGCGAGCAGTCCCCGGCACCACGCGGCGTACGCCTGCAGATCGCACGCCTGTGCTCCCTCCAGGTCGCGCACGGGGCGCTCGCTGAAGAACACCGTCAGCAGCCCGGGAAGGGTCGCAATCTGGATTGGAAGCTCCGGTGCTCGCTCGCTCGCCGCCTCACGCAGACCCGCAGCGAGCTGCTCGGTGATCGCCGCCAGACGCGCGTACGCCGATTCGTCGAGCATCGCCAGCGCGGCGATGCCGGCCGCCACCGCCAGCGGGTTACCGGACAGCGTGCCAGCCTGGTAGACCTCGCCGGCTGGCGCCAGCATCTCCATCAACTCCAGGCGCCCTCCCACTGCCGCCGCGGGCAGGCCACCACCCAGCACCTTGCCCATGATCGTCAGGTCGCCATGCACCCCAGTCAGCTCCTGCGCACCGCCCCGCGCCACGCGGAAGCCGCTGATCACCTCGTCGAGCACCAGCAGCGCCTCGCTCGCGTCAGCCTGCTCGCGCAGCAGCTCCAGGAAGCCTGTGCGCGACGGCACGAGGCCCATGTTGGCGGGAATCGGCTCCGCCAGGATTGCCGCGGGACGATGCCGACGCACCGCCTCCACCAGCGCCTCGGGATCGTTCCACGGCACAACGACCGTGGCGGCCGCCACCTCCGCGGGCACGCCCGCGCTCGCGGGGATTGCCTGCGTGGCGAGGCCCGAGCCGGCCTGCGCGAGCAACCCGTCCACGTGCCCGTGGTAGGCGCCCGCGAACTTAACGATCCGCTCGCGCCCGGTCGCCGCGCGCGCGAGCCGCAGCGCGGTCATCGTCGCCTCGGTGCCCGAGGAGGTCATGCGCAGCATGTCCACGCCCGGCATCCGCCGCGCCACCTCCTCCGCCAACTCGACCTCCCCGCCCGTCGGCGCTCCGAAGCTGGTCCCCCGCTCGGCCGCAGCACGCACCGCCTCGAGGATCAACGGGTGAGCGTGGCCGTGGATCAACGGTCCCCATGAGCAGACGTAGTCGACGTAGCGGTTGCCGTCCACGTCCACGAGCTCAGCACCCGCCCCGCGGGCGACGAAGATCGGGGCGCGACCGATCGCCTGCATCGCGCGCACGGGCGAGTTGACGCCGCCTGGAAGCACCCGCAGCGCGCGCCGGTAGAGCTCCGCGGAGCGGGTGTCGGTGAGCGAGAGAGTCACAGGCCCCGAATCAACTGTCCATGCCAGCCATCTCGAGGCAGGCGCTCAGGCAGGTGAAATCGGCGAGGCCGGGGACTGCGATGCGCTTTTCAGACCCAAACCCTTCATTTTGTGAAGTGGTATGGGTGCGTTCGAATGACATCTTTACCCCCGATCCGCTCGTCAAACGTGCTGCGCTTCCCACCGCTTGTAATCGTCGGTGAAATAGAGCAGGCGGATCTTCTTGAACTCCGTCGAGGAGTACAGCGTGGCGCGCTCCTCGATCCCGGTTTGCTCGGCGATCGCGGTGAGGATCGCGTCGCACTCCTCCTTGGAGCGGCCGTGGGCCATCGTAAAGACCGAGTAGGGCCAATCCTCGTAGGTGGGGCGCTGGTAGCAGTGGGAGATCCCGCGGTATGACGCCATCCGCGGGCCCAGCTCCATGATCCGCTCAGACGGCACCTTCCACACGCCCATCCCGTTCGCGGAGAAGCCGGCGCGGCGGTGGAAGAGGATCGCCGCCACGCGGCGCAGCAGCCCGCGCTCGCGCATCCCCGCCATGTGCTCCAGCAGCGTCTCGACGTCCATGCCCAGCCGCTGGGCGGCGGGCGCATAGGGCTCGCCGATCACCGGCATGTCGCCCTGGGTGGCGCGGATCACCGCGATGTCGCGCTCGTCGTAGGGGGCCGACTCAAGCACCACCTCCTGCTGCGGAGTTCCCTCGCTGGCGAGCGCCTTGGTGTCGCCCTCCATCTCCAGGTCCATCCTGATCTTGAACAGCTTCAGCGTCGGCAGCTGGCGGATCGACTCCGCCCCGGTGAGCCGCTGCAGCACCTCCAGCGTGCCCTCCAGGCCGAGCGGTGAATCTGGCTCGGTGGCAAGCGTGAACCACATGTTGAAGTCGTGGTTGCGCAGGTAGTTGTGCGAGACCCCGGGGTGAGAGTTGACGATCTTCGCCGCCCGCCACGGGTGCTCGGGATCGACCTTGGCCGCCACCAGCATCGAGGAGTAGCCGAGAGCGCGCGTGTCGTAGATCGGGGTGACCTGGCGGATGATCCGCTCTCCCAGCAGCCGCCGCACGCGCTCCAGCACCTGCTCCTCAGGAATCCCCGCGTCCCGCGCCACCGCCGCGTACGGCCGGGGCTCCAGCGGAAAGCTGCCCTGCATCAGGTTGAGCAGCCTGCGGTCGAGCTCGTCGAGCGCCACCGCCGCGCCCTCGGCGCGGCTGCGGGTCTTCGGAGTAGCAGCACTCGCGCGATCGACGGCGGCGGATCCGACTGCTGGCGGTCGCGAGAAGCTGGCCGCAGGAGGGGCTGTCGGGCCGGGGGCGGCCAGGGGTTGCACTGGGGTCTCTACTCGTTCAGCCATCTTGCCGCGTCCTTTGCGTGGTAGGTGATGATGACGTCCGCGCCCGCGCGGCGCAACGAGGTGAGGATCTCGAGCACCGTGGCGCGCTCGTCAATGTGTCCCCCGGCGGCGGCGGCCTTGACCATCGCGTACTCCCCGCTCACGTTGTAAGCGACCACCGGCAGACGCGTCTCGCGTCGCACCGCGCCGATCAGGTCGCCGTAGGCGAGGGCGGGCTTGACCATCACCATGTCCGCCCCCTCCTGCACGTCGAGCAGCGTCTCGCGCAGCGCCTCGCGGCCGTTGGCGGGGTCGAGCTGGTAGCCGCGGCGGTCGCCAAACGCCGGGGCCGAGCCGGCAGCATCGCGGAAGGGGCCGTAGAAAGCGGAGGCAAACTTCGCCGCGTAGGCGAGGATCGGGGTGTCGGCAAAACCCTCGCTGTCGAGCTCCGCGCGGATCACGCCGACGCGGCCGTCCATCATGTCCGACGGCGCCACGATGTCAGCGCCGGCGCGCGCGTGGCTGACGGCGGTGCGCGCCAGCAGCTCCACCGAGGCGTCGTTGTCCACCCCCGGTGGATGGGGGTGAGATGGGTGGGTTTCAGTCCAGCACCCCGCAGTGGCCGTGGTCGGTGTACTCGCAGAGACACACGTCCGTGATCACCAGCAGCTCGGGCAGCTCCCGCTTGAGCGCTCGCACGCACAACTGCACCACGCCCTCCTCGTCCCACGCCGACGAGCCGTCCGCGTCCTTCTCAGCGGGGATCCCGAACAGCAGCACCGCCGCGATTCCAAGCTGCGCAGCGGCGCGCGCCTCCTGCACCGCGGCTGAGATCGACAGTCGCGCGAGGGCCGGCAGCGCAGCCGGCGACACTCCGCCGTCACTGGACCCGAGACCGCCCGAGACGGCGGCGGTTTGCTCTTCCACAAACAGCGGCAGCACCAGCTGCCCCGCGCGCAGGTCGGTCTCACGCACCAGGCCGCGCAGCGCGGAGGAGGCGCGCAGTCGGCGCATGCGCGTCTGGGGGAAAGCCATCACCCGTCGAGGATACCCCTCGCAACGAAACCGCTGGGCAGGCCACCCTGTAGTGCGAGACGTTACGGCTGGTCAATCCAGGCGCCGCAGCCCGAGACGTGCCAGAACCGCGAACAGCACGGTCAGCCCCACGAGGTGCGCGAGCGAGATCGCGAGGCCCGGCGAAGTAGCGGTTGACCGCAGGCGTCAAGCGCCTCCAGCGCGGCCTTGTAGGGAAACACGAACGAGATCGCGCGGATCGCGTCGTACAGCCCGCTCGCCACCGCGCCCGCCGGCACGAGCGCGAGGAAGGCGAGCGGTAGCGACAGCAGGAAGGAAAGCAGCGAGGCCGCGCGCACCTCACGAGCCAGCGCGCCAATCGCGACTCCCAGCGCCGCGAACGCGAGGCCGCCAAGCGCCAGCGCCACCAGCCACTGACCGACGCGACTCCATTCCAGACCCACGAACGCCCCGATCCCGGCGAGCATCGCAAACGCCACCACCAGCGCGCAGCCCGCCGACAGCAGCAGCTTCTGCCCGATCAGCCACTCGCGCGTGATCAGCACGCCCCCGCGTCGGCGGGGTGCAGTGGTGGGAGTGGAGGAGGACGCGCTGGGCGAACCCCTGACCAGCCGCGCGAGCGTGTGCTCTTCGCGCTCCAGCGCGATCCCACCGGCGGCGAGCAGCACGCAGACGAACATCAGCGAGATGCTGACCGCCACGACCACCGCGTACGCGTCGAGCGGGGTGCGGCCGCCCTGCAGGTTGGTGCTATTGATCTGGATTGGTTGGCTGACGGTGCTCAGCACCTTGCGGCTGAGCCCCAGGTTCTGGGCGGCGAATTCGGAGAACTCGGCCAGCCGTTCCAGCTGGGCCCGATCCGCGTCGTGTGGCTGACGAGCGATCACGCTGTGCAGGATGTGGGGGATTTCGCGCAACCCCGGCAGGTTCTGCGGCACTCCCGCCACACCGAGGTTGCCGCCCCGCACGAGCGCCCCGATCACCTGTGCCGCCACCCGTCTGATCTGGTTGGAGAGTTCGAGGTTGGCCTGCGCGAGCGCCGATTCGATCGTGGAGTGCACGAAACTCTGCTCCAAGGCGTCGCCGTTGTAGATGACCTCCACATGCGCCTGGCTGATGACCGAGGAGAGCTGCGTTGCGATGTTCGCCGGAATCACGATCGCCGCCAGCACCTTGCCCGACTTGACCGCCCGCACGGCCTCGGCGCGGGTGGCGAGTGGCACCGGCTGCACCTGGTTGAAGAGTTCGCTGTAGTAGTGCGCCACGTTCAGGCGCGTGCCGCCGAGTTCGACGGTGGCGGACGGTGGCGAGAGGTTGACAATCGCCACCTTCGGCTTGGAGGGTGCCCGCGAGATCGCCAAGCCAATCAAGAGCGCCACCGCGACCGGGTACAGCACCAGCACCCCCACCAACACCCGCGAGCGGGCGAGAATCAAGAGGTCCTTCTTCAGCATCCACCTCATCGGTCGCCGCCTCAGTGCCCTCGCTCGCGCAAAAACTCCACGAACGCTCCTTCGAAGTCCGGGCGGGCGGGACTCGCGTGGGCGGGACCCCCTTCAATGGGGCGGGACGGCTCCGCACGTGCGAGCTCATCCGGGGAGCCGTTGAACAACAGCTCACCGTCGGCCAGCACCACCACCCGCTGCGCGTAGCGCTCGGCCTCGGCCACGTTGTGAGTGGAGAAGACCACGCACCTGCCCCGCTGCGAAAGCGCACAGATGAAGCGCCACAGGCGCTCGCGCTGGCGGGGATCGAGCGAGGAGGAGGGCTCGTCCAGCACCAGCACGGTCGGCTCGGAGAGCAGGCCGATCGCGATGTTGACGCGCTGACGGTTGCCGCCGGAGAGGCGCTCGACCCGCTCACCGGCCCGCTCCCGCAGGCCGGTCTGCTCGAGCATCGCCGCGACTGCAGCCCGCGGGTTGGGATTGCGCTCCAGGCGGGCGAACAGCTCGAGGTTCTCCGCGACCGAGAGGCGCGAGTAGAGCGCCGGCTGCTGCGGCACCCACCCGACCTCGCCGGGCGGCAGGCTGACGTCGCCCGCACTGGGCGGTTGGACGCCCGCGAGGATCGACAGCAGCGTGGTCTTGCCCGCGCCGTTGGGGCCGATCACCGCGACCATCTCCCCGGCGTCGGCGTCGAAGCTGACGTCACGCAGCGCCTCGCGCTCGCCGTAGCGCTTGGTGACGCCGTGAACCTCAATTAGGGGCGATGGGATCACGCCGGAGCGCCCGGGTTCTGTGCAGCACGACTCATCAGTGGGCGGTCCGGCGCAAGGCTGGGCCTCACAAAATTCTGCCCGGGGAACGCTCCCAGGACTCGAACGTCAGGTGGCGGCTGAGGTAGACGAAGGTCTCGCGCAGCACAGCGAGGATCGGCAGCGCGACCAGCGCACCGACCACGCCGTAGAGCTGCAGGCCGAGCAACAGCGCGAAGATCACCAACAGCGGGTTGATCCGCAGCGTGTGACCAAAGATCTGCGGTGCCACCACATGACCCTCGAGCTGCTGCATGCCGACGAACAGCAGGCCGACCCACAGCGCGGAGATCGGGTCGGTGAGGAGCGCCACCAGCACCGGCGGCACCGCGCCGAGAATTGGGCCGATGTAGGGAATCAGCTCCATCACGCCGTAGAACATCGCGAACGCGACCGCATACTTCTGCCCGTCGGGGAAGATCCCGATCACGCCGAAGATATACAGCGCAAGGCCGGTCGAGGCGCCCATCACGAAGCTGAACAGCAGCTGCCCGCCCACGTAGCGCGAGACGGCGTGCTGAGCCAGCGTGGGGTAGTCGTCGGCGGGCGTGCCGTCGCCGTCGGGCATCGCCCGGCGCACCAGCCGCCCGATACGTTCGCCGTAGAGCAGCATGTAGACGGAGAGCACGAAGATCAGCACCAGATCGAAGATCGCGCTGGCCACTTCGGTTATCAACCCGCCCCCAAACGAGGCGAGCGAGCCGGCGCTCTTGGCGAGTTTCTGCTGGATCGTCTGCAGCGCCGTTTTGCCCTGCTTTTTGAACTTGACGTGGATGCCGTGCCGGTTCAGCCAACTCTGGATGCTGGCCAGGGTTTCGTTCGCTTCGTCGACCAACTTGGGCAGGTTGTGGATGAACGACTGCACCTGGTGGAAGATCGGGTTGGCCAGCAGAAAGCCAATGCCGGCCAATGTCAGGAAGAATGCAACGTACACGGCGAGCACCGCCAGGCCGCGGGGGAGGCGCGAGCGCTGGAGGAAGGCTACGGCCGGGTTGAGGATCAGCGCGATGAGGGCCGCCACGACGAAGATCACAAACACTTTCCCCGCGGCGCGCGCCAGCGCCCACAGCGCGAGCAGCGCCAGCGGCAGTACCACCAGCTGCACCCAGCGGGGAACAATCACGCGCGGCGGCTCGGGCGGTGCCGAGGCTGCGTGGGTGGACGGGCTCTCGTCGACCAGCTCGCGCTCCTGCGTTTGCGGCGGGGCTGCCTCTGTGGCTCTCGTCGACGCTCACATGCCTCCCGTCATGGGCCAAGTATGGCTGAGGGGGAGGCGAGCACTCCGGCGGACGACGGCGAGGCGGAGGGGACTATCGGGCAGCGCTCGCCCGGTGAGGCGACGATCCTGTTCGTCGGCGACCTCGTCGGCAGCCTCGGCAGGCACACGCTGCTGGAGTGCCTGCCGCTGCTGCGCGAGCGCTACGACCCCACGTTCGTGGTCGTCAACGGCGAGAACGTGGCCGGCGGCCTGGGCATCACGCCAAAGGCCGCCAAGCAGTTGCTGGCGGCGGGCGTCGATGTAATCACGCTTGGCAACCATGCCTACCACCACCGCGAGATCTACCCCTACCTCGACACCGAGCCGCGGATCGTGCGCCCCGCCAACTACCTGCGCGGCCAGCCGGGGCGCGGGGGGTGCGTGGTGCAGAGCGCGGAGGGGATGCGCCTCGGCGTGGTCAACCTCAGCGGCAGCCTCTACCTGCGCCCGGGGCGCTCGGCGTTCGTCGAGATCGACGGGGCGCTGCGAGAGCTAGGTGAGGTAGAGCACATCCTGGTGGACATGCACGCGGAGGCGACCAGCGAGAAGATCGCGCTCGGCTGGCACCTCGATGGGCGCGTGAGCGCAGTGGTCGGCACCCATACGCACGTCCCCACTGCCGACGCCCGCGTGCTGCCCGGCGGCACCGCTTACATCACCGACGTCGGCATGACCGGCCCACGCGGGGGCGTGATCGGGGTCAAGCGCGAGCTGGCGTTGGAGGCGATGATCACGCAGATGCCGGTGCGCTTCCAGACTTCCGAAGAGGACCCGTGGCTGAACGGAGTGGTGATCCGCTGCTCCAAGCCGTTGCGGGCGGACTCGATCGAGCAGGTTCTGATGCCACGCCCTGCGGCGCCGGCGTCGCCGTAGCGTCCAGAGGCCCGTCCTCGCGCGGGTCGGCAGCGAGGAGCGGGGTGGGGTCAAGAAGCGGCGTTGGGAGCGCGGGAGTCGCCAACAGCGCGATCATCACCAGCGGGAAGAACCACGGGATGTAGAGGTAGAACCAGTATTCGAGCCCGAGCTGCAGCGCGATCAGGATCGCGGCACAGGCGGCGGCGAGTGCCGGAAGACCGCGCGGGCGAGGGAGCACCGCGAGGCCCAGCGCCAGCGCGACGGCGGCGATCTGCGCCACCGTCTGCCACCCCTTCATGCCGCTATACAGTCCCCACACCGAGAAGGGGGCGCCGCGGTTGGACTGGTAGACGATCGTGCGCTCGTAGATCTCGTGCAGCGAGTCGTGCGTGAGTGCCGGAATCGAGACGACCGCGGCGGTAAGCGCGAAGGCAAGCAGGAACAGCACGAGCGCCCATGGGCGCCTGCGCGCCGGCAGCTCGCGCAGCCCGTGCGTGGCAAGCAGCGGTGCGAGCGCCAGGGGCGCGAGCTTGGTGAGGCCTGCCAACGCGGCGAACACGCCTCGCGCGGGCGGCGAGGAGGCTACGAGCAGCACCGCCAGCAGCAGCACCGCCACGAGTGCGTCGTTGGAGTTGCTCTCCAGCACGAACAGCGTGAAGGGGTAGGAGACCCACGCGTAGGCGAGCGCAACCCCCAGCGTGGGGCCGCGGATGCGCAGGCCGAGCAGGAAGATCAGCCCGACCGCGAGCAGGTCGAAGGTAATCGCGGCGGCGTGCGCGGCGGGCAGGTCGTCCCACAGGCCGCTCCATCCGAAGACCTGCTCGAAGGGCGCGTACGCCTCGTAGCTGACAGGCCCGTAGGTGTCGCCGTGTTCGTTGCTGGAGGGGTAGCCCCCATACAGCGGCTTGCCGTCGGCGATCCGCTGCGCGCCGATCACCCCCGCGTAGCCGACGTCGATCACGTTGGAGTCGGTGACGTTCAGGCCGATGCGAAAACCCAGCAGGAACACCACCCCCACCGCCAGCCAGGGCGCGGGGATCAACAGCTTCAGCGGGCGGGGGCGAGCGCCGGATCGCAGCAACAACAACATCCGCACCAGCAGGTAGATCAGCGGCGGGTAGGTGAGGGGAACGGATTTGTAGATCTCACCGTGGTTGAAGTACGCAAGGGAGACGGAGAACGAGAGCAGTACCAGCAGGTCGAGGTGACGCAGCGCAAAGGGGCGGCGCCATTCGATGAACGGCAGCAGGAACAACGCGCACAGCGGCAGCCAGACGTAGAGCGCATTGACGTGGCGCCCGAACGCCCCGTGGTAGCCCCGCGCCATCGTCCATGCCACCTGGAAGCCGGTCCACTGTTCGAGCACCCGACCGCTCGCGTCGGAGATGATCACCTGGCCGATTTCCTTGCCCTTGCGAGAGAAGTAGCTGATCTGCCAGCGCCCCGGGCCTTTCAGGTAGGCGCCATCGTAGGAGCCGGGGTAGTCAGCCCGCACACGGCGCATCTTTGGCAGCCTCCCGGCGATTTCGAGGACGTCGTCCGGGGAGAGCCGCCGGCCCTTGGGGGGCACGATCGAGGGCGCGACCGGTACCGGGGTTTCCGAGTTGGTGGTGCTCGTGGTGGTCGTCGCGCTGCTGTGCGTGCGCAGACCCGCGGTCAGTTGCCGCGTCGCAACGGTGTGTCCGGCCGCCCCCACCGCCGGGGCAGCCGCCTGGAGCAGACAGGCGCCTGCAAGAAGGGTCGCTGCGAGGAAGCGGCGCACAGTGCGAGGGTACCCGCCCTGCGAAGCCAAAGGTTCAATTAGCGGCGACGCCGAAGTGGCTGAGAATCAGCGGGGCGACATCACGGATCGACCACTGCGCAGGCGTTTCTGTAGGAAGCTCCAAACCACTGAGGATCAGCGCACCGAGCGAGTCTTCGCCGCGCAGCGAGCCGTGGCTGCCGCCGCCCACGTGCCCCTGGCGGCCCCAGTCCAGGAACTCGTGAAAGGGCTCCGCAGAGAGCAGCACATCCCCCGAGGTGGGGCAGCACAACGCCGACCACGCACGCGCGAGCGCGTCGGGATGTTCGGGCGTGCTCAACACGCCGTCGCGCACGGTCGCACCGAGCACGATCGGCTCGCCCTCCAGGCTCCACGGTCCACCGCGCGCGTCGCGCACGTCCCCGCCCGGCCGGAAGCGCAGCTCGCCGATCGAGGGGCGCGCGATCACGCCCTCGGCGGGCGCGCCGTGGACGTCGCGCTCCAGCCACATTACGAGCTCCACACCGTCGAGCGCCAGCGCCCGGCGCACCACGTCAGAGCGCAGCGCATCGGGGTGGTGATCGGTGAGCACATACACCATCGCCGCGCGCTGGGTCGGGCAGACGGCGATTTGCGCACCGTCCACTCTGCCTGCTCCGCCCGCACGCGATGCCTCGCCCGCCCTCGACGCCTGTGCGGCCTGGGCACGGTCAGAGCCCCGCCCGCCGCGGCCGGGCTCCAGCATGTCGAACTCGGAGAGTGCGTCCTGCAGCGCGACCGTGGCGCGCACGGGGGCCTGCGAGTGGTCGGCCATCACCACCATCGCATGCGTCTCCAGGAAGCGCTCGACGCCGCCCGCGGGCGCCATCATCCGTGCGAGCTGCTGGTCGGCGAGGGCCAGCGAGCGCAGCTGCCCCTCGGGGCCGTGCTTGTGGGAGTGCCAGTCGTTGTCGGGCAGCGAGAGCAACAGGAAGTCGAACAGGTCGTGCTCGACCATGTAGGCGGCGACGCAGCCGGAGTGCTGGTCGCGCACGCCCGGCATCCCCAGACCCGAACGGCAGCCAGTGCGACGCGAGGCGAAGATGTCGGCGTAGAACAGCTCACGCGGCCCCATCACCGCGTGGCGCAACAGCGTGGCGGAGGCAATGCGCGTCAGCGCGGAGTCGCGTTGAGGCTCATGGCGGTGGCGGCCGCGGTAGATCAGGTAGGTCGTGCCGGCGGTGCGCACGCCGACGTCGTCGAGCGCCTCGAACACTGTCAGCGGTTCGGGCGCGAGGTGGGCGCGGTTCATGTTGTAGACCGTGTCGGTCAGCTGGCGCGCGATCCCAAAGCGCTGCGAGGCGCGGAAGGAGGAGCCGTACTCCACGTAGCGGGCCTCCTCGCGCAGGTACCAGTTCATCGCAGGGATCAGGTGGCGCTCCTGGCCGGCGCCGGTAGTGATCGAGGCAGCGCACACCGGCGTCACCGAGGGAAAGGCGGCGGCGCAGTCGGGAACGTAAAGCCCGCGACGCATCAGCTCGCCGAGAACCGGCGCAGCGCCCTCGGCGACCGCTCGCTCGAGCATCTTGGGCGCCATCGCGTCGATCACGCAGAGGACGAGCTTGGGGGGCCTCATCCGCTCGCGGGCGTCCTATGCCTGGGCAGACTGGCGATCGCTCGCCGACATGCACTCACCGTCCGAGAATGCGCAGGCCGGCGTACTTGCGCCCGGCGCGGCGCCGGTCGGCGAGCAACAGCCACCCGCACAGCGCGAGCGCGACGTAGCCGAGCGGGTGCAGCAACGCGACGAGCGCCGCCACCACGAGCGAGGCGGCGTCGAGGTAGATCGTCAGCGCCTCGCGCGCCGCGCGGTCGGGGAGGCGGGCTCGAGCGCGGACGATCACCGGCCAGCAGGCGCGCTGAGAGAGGCCCACCGCGAAGAAGCCGCCCACTAGCCCCGGCCAGGCAGCGTCGCCGTGCGCGGCGAGCGTCCCCGCGAACAGCAGCATCCCCGTGCCGATCCCCACCCCGGCGAGCGCGGCCCCAAGCGGGTCGGGGCGCTGTGCGCGGTCGCTCGGGTCGATGATCGGGGCCAGCCCCATCAGCAGCTGCAGCGCGTAAGCGAGCACCAGCGCGACGCACACAGTGAGCAGCCACCAGTCGTCTTGCAGGAAGTGAAAGGCGCCGTGCGCGAAGCTGACCCCGAGCGCATCGGCAGACGCCAGCGCCCCGGCGAGCAGCGCGGGCATGAACGGCCGCAACCCGGCGGCGAGCGCAAGTCCGAGTCCGAGTCCGATGTAGAAGACGAGGCCGTTCATCGTGTTTTTTGGGGGGAGGCCGGGAGGGGGGCCCGCCCCCTTCCCGATCTATGGTGGCCGTTCATTTTGTTTTGGGGGGAGGTCGGGAGGGGGGCCTGCCCCCCTTCCCGCTCATATATGGGGGCCGTTCATGGTCATCCGCTTGCAACGCGCACGTGCGCGTACGCTACGGTCTGAGGCGCCATGACGATAGAGGATGAGGGCCCACCCACACGCGGGGCTCGCCCCACCGCGCACGAGCTGGCCCGCTACGAGCGACTGTTCGCCGCGCGCACGCGCGGGATGCGCTCGTCGGCGATGCGCGAGATGATGGCGCTCACCGAACGGCCCGACGTGATCTCACTCGCGGGCGGGCTGCCCGACACCTCGACCTTCCCGCCGGAGCTGTACGCGAAGCTGATGGCGCACGTCGCCGCCGACTCGACCGCGCGCGCGCTGCAGTACGGCCCGACCGAGGGGATGGCGGTGGCGATGGAGTGCATCGTGCAGGTGATGGCCGAGGAGGGCACCACGGTCGGCACCGAGGAGATGATTGTCACCACTGGCGGCCAGCAGGTGATCGACCTCGTCTGCAAGACGCTGATCGACCCCGGCGACGTGATCGTCGCGGAGGCCCCCACCTACCCGGGTGCGGTGCCCACGTTCGGGGCCTACCAGGCGGACGTGGTGCAGATCGAGATGGACGAGGAAGGGATGCCGATCGACGAGCTGGAGGCGACCCTCGACCGCCTGCACGCCGAGAATCGGCGCCCGAAGTTCATCTACACGATCCCCAACTTCCAGAACCCCGGCGGCGTGACGATGTCGCTGGCGCGCCGGCGGCGCCTCGTGGAGATCGCACGCGAACGGGAGCTCTTGGTGCTCGAGGACAACCCCTACGGCCTGCTGCGCTACGAGGGCGAGCCGCTGCCGACGCTGTACTCGCTGGACGCCGCCAACTCCGGGCGCAGCGGCAGGTCGGACTTCGTCATCTACCTGGGAACCTTCTCGAAGATCCTCTCCCCAGGCATCCGCCTTGGCTGGGCAGTCGCGCCGCGGCCGGTACTGGAGAAGCTCAATCTCGGCAAACAGGGCGCCGATCTGTGCTCATCCTCGATGACGCAGCTGTTCGTGGCGAGGTACTTCGCAGAGCACGACTGGCGCGGATACCTCGGAGAACTGAAGGACCTCTACCGCCGCCGTCGCGACGTGATGCTCCAGGCGCTCGCTGAGCACTTCGACGCGGGAACCACATGGACGAAGCCGGAGGGTGGGCTGTTCGTGTGGGCGACGCTACCCGAGTACTTCGACACCACAGACCTGCTGGCACAGTGCACGAACGTCGCGTTCGTGCCCGGCCGGGCCGCGTACATGGACGCGGCCGCCCGCCGCGGCTCCTCCTCGATGCGACTGAACTTCGCGGGGCTGCCCGAGGAGGAGATCCGCGAGGGGATCAAGCGGATCGGCAGCATCATGGGATCGGATACCGGCCTGTTCGGCACATTGACCGGTTCTCCATCCCGGCAGCCCTCGCCGTCTGTCCGTCCGACTCGTCCACGCGCCGATTCCGACACGAGCCCAGCCGGCAAGGATGCGCCGCGTTCAGGGCTCGCCGGTCCACTGCGAGCCGACGACCGCCGGCGACAGAGGCGATGAGGACGAGCGGGGCCGCGGGGGGCGGGGGCAGCAACGACAAGGCTCCCAAGCGACGCGCCACGCACCTCCGTGTCGCAGCGGACGCAGACTCTGAGCAGCGTAGCCCGGTCGCGGTGCTCAAGGGCGGGGTGTCTCCGGAGCGAACGGTGTCGCTGCGCTCGGGCGACCGCGCCCAGGAAGCGTTGGAACGGCTGGGGCATGAGGTGGTGGCAATCGACGCCGGGCCCGAGCTTCTAAACGAGCTGCTGGAGTGCCGGCCCAGCGCGGCGTTTATGACGCTGCACGGTCGCAGCGGCGAGGGCGGGGCCGTGCAGGGGCTGCTGGAGGCGATCGGAGTGCCCCACACCGGTTCGGGGCCGGCCGCGTGCAGGCGTGCGACCGACAAGGCGCTCGCCAAGTACCTGATGCGCGAGGCAGGCATTCCAACCCCGGACTTCCACACGTTCAGCGAGAGCGCGATCAACGAGTTCGGCGTCGCGGGAGCGCTGCCGGGCATCGGTCGCCGGCTCGGATTTCCGATGGTGGTCAAGCCCGTCCACGGCGGCTCGGCGCTCGGCGTCAAGTTCGCGGCCGACGCGCAGGAGCTGCCGAGGGCGTTGATGGCGGCCTTCTCCTATGACGACCAGGTGGTGCTGGAGCGCTACGTCAAGGGGCGCGACCTCGCGGTGTCGATCCTCGACTCCGGTGAGAATGGGGACCTGCCCACTCGCCAGCCGCTGGCGCTGCCCGTCGTCGAGGCGATCCCGCGCGAGCAGGAGTTCTACGCCTACGAGTCGCGCTACGAGATCGGCATGACCACGTTCGTGTGCCCTGCCGAGCTGCCCGCCGAGACGACCGCGCGCGCGCAGGAGCTGGCGCTCGCCGTGTACCGGCTGCTCGGCTGCCACGGCGTTGCGCGCGTCGATCTGATGCTCGACAACGACAGCGGCGAGCTGACGGTGCTGGAGACCAACGTCGTGCCCGGCCTCACCGAAACCAGTTTGCTGCCGCAGGCCGCCGACGCCGCAGGGATCGACTTCGACGCGCTGGTTGGCCGCATCCTGGCCAGTGCCTTCACCCGCTGAGCCGACGACGTCGGTCGCCGGGCATGGAGGCCCGGCGCCTGGCAGGTCCTTACGCGCACCTCCGCGCGTGGACGATCCCCCTGCCCTGCCCTTATGAGTCGCCTGCGGCGAAGTCCTCGGGCGAGACCTGGTCTAGGAACTCCTTGAACTGCTCGACCACGTCCTCCGACTCCTCCTCGTTCTGCTCGAATTCGATCGCCGACTCGGCGATCACCTCCTCGGCCGCGAAGATCGGCGCGCCGCTGCGCACCGCGAGCGCGATCGCGTCGCTGGGGCGGGAGTCGATCTCGAGCTCGCGGCCGTTGACCGAGAGCGTGATCGAGGCGAAGAAGGTGTTCTCGCGCAGCTCCGTCACGGCTACCTGCGTGCAGCGCACCTCCAGCTCGCCGAGCACGTCGCACAGCAGGTCGTGCGTCATCGGCCGCGGCGTGCTGGCGCCCTGCAGCTTCATCAGAATCGACGCCGCCTCGGGGTGGCCGATCCAGATCGGGAGGAATCTGTTGCCCTCGACCGTCTTCAACAGCACGATCGGCTGCTTGCCGACCATGTCGAAACTGACGCCATAGATGACCATCTCCTGCACTGCTGCCGTTCCTCCGCGGTGGGGGGGGGAATCCAGAGTATAGGTACCCGCTAGGGCTGCGAACGGCGCTTTCCGTCAGTCGCTCACGTGCGCGCGCGAAAGCTCCAGAGCTTGTTGCCGAGGAAGTTCAGCGGCATCACCGCCGCGACCGCCAGCGCCTGCGCCACCACCTTGTCGATCCCCGCGCTCTCCACGAAGATCGTCAGCAGGCCCAGGCTGAAGCCCTCCGCCACGAGGCTGACGAGGAAGAAGCGCATCCCCTGCAGGCGGGCGCTGCCCGCGGCGGCGTCGAAGGTCCAGTGGCGGTTGAGCACGAAGTTGTTCAGCACCGCCACCAGCCATGCCAGGACGCTGGACACCTGGTAGTCGACCCCCAGGGCGTGCACGCACAGCGCGTACACGGCGATGTTCACGACAAACCCGCTGCCCCCGACGATCCCGAAGCGCACCAGCTGCAGCCAGTTGGCCGGCTTGCGCATCCCGTGCAGCAATCGCGCGTGTGGGCTGATCTCGTGGCCTCCGGGGATGCCCGAGCGCGGCATCTCCACGGCTGTGGCCTCGTCTTGCATCCGCCCAGCGTAGCGACACCTGCCCGGGAGCGGCGCGCTAGCCTTGCAGGGGTGAGCGTCCAGCAAGGGGCAGACGGCATGCCCGCATCTGAGCCTGCCAGCCCGCGCTTGGGCTTTTCGCGCCGTCGGGTGGCGGGCGCAATGGGAGTCGCCGCGGTGGCGGGTGCGGTGGTGGCGCTGGTCGTGCCCTCCTCCTCCCATCATGCCACCGCGCATCCCCGCACAACCACGGCGAAGGCCGCGAGCGCGGCCAAGGCGCCTTCCAAGGTCGAGTTGGCCTCGGCCAAGCCGGTTGCCGAGGTGCGCGACCCCGAAGAAGGCAAGAGCTTCCCGGTATCGGGGTCGGTGCACCACTCTTCCGCGGCCGCCCCCACCAAAGTGGCCGAAGAATTCGTCGCTCCCGGCGCGCAGTCCAACGCCGAAGTGCGCGCCGAGCTCAACCACATGTACGCGATCGAAAGCGCCGCGCGTGCGCAGGCCCACGCAACCGTCGCGACAGTGCCCGGCGGGGACTCCGTCGGGGGCAACGGCACGATCGCGATCCCGGCGGGCATCCCCGAAGTCGTGCAGCGGGTGATCGCCGGCGCCAACGCGATCACCGACTTCCCCTACGTGTACGGCGGCGGACACGCCTCGTTCGTCAGCAACTCCTACGACTGCTCGGGCTCGGTCTCCTACGCGCTCGCCGCGGGCGGCCTGCTGAGCGCGCCGGAGACCTCGGGGACGCTCGCGAGCTGGGGCGAAGCGGGGCCGGGGAAGTGGATCACGATCTACGCCAACGCCGGCCACGTCTACATGTACGTGAACGTCGGCGGCCGTTGGATGCGCTTCGACACGGTTGGGCGCTCCGGCCCCTACGCCTCACGCTGGCAGCCGGAAATTCGCTCCAACGCCGGGTTCGTCGCGCGGCACCCGACGGGGCTGTAGGCACTCTCAGTGGTGCAGTTCCACGGTGCTCATCACCGTGGTGAACAGCGGGTTCTGCGCGTCGGCGTTGTGCGCGGTGAGGCGCAGGGTCAGCTTCACCTTCTTTGCGTGGCGCAGGTGCTTGGCGATGCTCTTTGAGAACTTGATCTTCACCGAGCTCTTGCCGGCCTTGGTGGTCACCAGCAGCGCGTGGCCGATCACCAGCGACTTGGGCGAGCCGGCGGGCAGGTTGATGGCAGCAGGCCCTGAGATTCCGAGATGGTGGGCGCTGGCGGCTTCCAGCAGTACTTCGAAGCGGCCCGCGACCTGCTCGTTGACCGAGTAGCGAACCAGGAGGCCGCTCTTCGCCACCTGCTTGAGCGAATTTGATACGGCTGCCGCCGTAGCGATCGGGCCGGGGACGGAGGGGAGGGAGGACGACGTGCCCGACCCTCCCGAGCCGCCGGAGCCGCTCGCGCCGCCGCCGGTGCCCCCACCGGGCGGGGTGGGAGGGGGCGGCGGGCCGGGGCCCACCACCGTCATCGGTTCGGTCACGCTGGCGGTGTTGCCGCCCGTGTCCGTGACCGTGAGCGTGACGTTGTATTTGCCCCCGTACTGGTAGGAGTGGAACGTGCTCGCCGCACACGGGGTCTGCCACGGAAGTTCGCATGGGGAGGTTTCGGGTGAGTTCAGCGACGGGGCGCCGGGAGCCACGCCCGTGATTTCGGGAGTGCCGTCGCCGAAGTTCCATTTGTACGTCGCGTATTTCGCTTCCTCCGTACCGGTTTTAGAGTAGCCGATATCGTCGTCGAGCGTGATGTCGGACTCCATACCGTTGAAGCCCACCAGTTCGCCTGTGTTGACCGTGTTGGGCGCAGTGAACTGCGGTACCAGATCGATGCCGTTCATGCAAGGGACGCCGGGATATGGCAGTCGCTCGGCAGCCAGATCGAAGGCGTCGTTGACGTATGACTTGAAGCCGTTGTACAGCTGATTGTAGAGCGTGCCCGCGAAGGTGAATTCACTGGCTGTCGCGCTGCCCCCCAGGTATTCCAGGAAGAAATTGCGGCACTCTTCGGTGACCTCGTTGCCCGCTTCGTCATGCCATGCGTTCAGCAGCGGATCGGTGACGATGCTCTGTTGCTGCACGCCGATCTGGCTGATGATCAGATCCGCCAACCCGGTGTCGGGGCTGCCGTCCGGGCCGACCTTTTTTTCAGGCGGCTGGTTTGGCTCCTCCTCGTGCGGGCCTTCGAGGGCTTCCCTCTTTGCTTCTTCCCTCGCCTTGATTGCCTTTTCTTCCGGGTTTTTGGGGTGTTCTTCTTCTTCCTTTTTGGATTCTATTTTTGCTTCTTTCGCTTTCTCCCGTTCAAAGGTGGAAGTGGCTGGATTGCGATACCAGCCGCCGTCCTGGCAATCGAAAGCCGGGGTCTTCGTCGCCCGTCAGATGATAGTCGCCCTGGCCTCCCGCGGTCCACGGGATCACCCCGTAGAGGACCGTGTTTGCTTCGGGTGTCGTAGTGTCTTTGAGGGTGGCGTCGGAGAACGCGGAGTGGTAGCTGCAGAAGCTGTTTTTATAGCTTTCCGTCGCGGTTTCTTCAATCGAGCCGGTGTGGTCAGAGCAGTGGCCGACGGCGCCGTGGGCCGCGCCTTCGTCCAGGCAGACGGCGACGCCCGGGGGGGTGAGCAGATAGAAGATCGAGCTCATCCCCTTTTGCAGGCCGTGATCGGCAATGAAGGTCTGAAGCTCCTCGCGAAGCTGCGCGTCGGTGAGGCACACCGGGGTGTGTTCTTTTTTCGCGTTTTCGGGCCCGATCCGATTCAGGACTCCGAGCGGGTGCGGGTCAGTACAGTTGCCCGTAGTCGGGTACGGGTCCGTATCGGTGTAGGCACCGCGGAATGTCGAGCGGTACGAGGCGGGCTGGTTGGATCTGTCGGTGTACTGGCTGTCAACCGCGAACACTGTGCCAGTCGTACCGCTTTCGATGCCCAGTCCCTGGAAGAAGGTGTCGATCAGATGCTGCCAGTCGCCGTGGTAGTGGTCGGTTGGGTCCCAGTAGATCGCGTACGTTTCGTTCTTGTGCAGCACCGCGTTGCCTTCAGGGTTGTTGAAGCTTCCGACGGTCGCGGCGTCGAACGCAACTTCCGACTCGCGTGGCAGCAGGCCGACGCTCACTTCTTCTGCACCCGAGCCGGTGGGCACCGTGACCACCTTGGCGCTCGCCGGCGCCGCGGTGAGGGACCAGAGTGCCACCACCGCGCCAAGGGCAAGCATCAGCCGGCGTGCGACGTGCGGCATCGAACGGAAACGGAGACGGAGCGTCACGACACCTACATCGGCATCCCACCCGGCTCGCATTAGCGTTGCTGGACGACCGCACGAGCATCGAGCAGGGGCAGGCGAGCGCGGTATCGCGGCCCGGTAGCCGCCCTCAGCGCGAGAACAGCGCCGCCTGCCCCTGCCCGACGCCCACGCACAGCGTGGCCAGGCCGAGGTGGGCGTCGCGGCGACGCAACTCATGCGCGAGGCTCACCACGAGGCGCGCGCCGCTCATGCCGAGCGGATGCCCGATCGCGATCGCGCCGCCGTTGACGTTCACGCGCGCCGGGTCAAACCCCAGCTCACGGATCACCGCGAGGCTCTGTGAGGCAAACGCCTCGTTGAGCTCCACGAGGTCGATCTGCTCCACGGCGGTGCCGGTGCGCGCCAGCAGCTTGCGCACCGCGGGGATCGGGCCGATGCCCATCACCCGCGGATCGACCCCGGCGGAGGCCGAACCGACGAAGCGCAAGAGCGGTTCGGCGCCAAGGCGCTCCGCCAACGCGGCGCTCGCCACAACCAGGGCCGCCGCGCCGTCGTTGACGCCGCTGGAGTTGCCCGCTGTGACCGTCCCACCATCGCGGAACACCGTGCGCAGCTTCGCCAGCGCCTCGGGGGTCGAGCTCGGGCGGGGGTGCTCATCGCGCGCGCACTCGCCCACCGGCACCAGCTCCTCGGCGAAGCGCCCGGCGGCGTCTGCCGCCGCCCAGCGGCGCTGGCTCTCCAACGCAAACGCGTCCTGGTCGGCGCGGCTCACCCCCCAGCGCTCGGCGACGTTCTCGCCCGTCTCGCCCATGCTCTCCAGCGGGAACAGCTCCGCCATCGCGGGGTTGGGAAAGCGCCAGCCAATCGTCGTGTCGTACACGGTGCGGTCGCCGCGCGCGAACGCCTTCTCGTCCTTGCCCATCACCAGCGGCGCGCGGCTCATCGATTCCACGCCCCCCGCCACCGCAAGCTCGATTTCACCGGCGCGGATCGCCTGGCAGGCGCACACCACGGCGGCGAGTCCGGAGGCGCACAGGCGGTTGACGGTGATGCCGGGGATCTCCTGCGGCAGGCCCGCGAGCAGCAGCGCCATGCGCGCGACGTTGCGGTTGTCCTCGCCCGCCTGGTTGGCACAGCCGAGGTACACCTCCTCGATCTCGGCCGGATCGAGGCTCGGCACGCGCTCCACCGCAGCGCGCAGCGCGATCGCCGCGAGGTCGTCGGGGCGCACCTGGGAGAGCGCGCCACCATAGCGCCCCACGGGGGTGCGCACGGCGGCGAGGATCACTGGTTCGGGGGTCGATGTCATGGTTCCACGGATCGGTGGCCGCCAGAGTATCGGTTAGCGCTCACGCACACCGAGCAGCTTGCGCGCCTCGTCGGGCGTGGCCACGGGCCGCCCAAACTCCTCCGCCAAGCGGACGACCCGCTCGATCAGCTGCGCGTTGCCGCGGGCCAGCTCTCCGCGGCGGTAGTACACGTTGTCCTCCAACCCCGTCCGCACGTGCCCGCCGTAGAGCAGGCTCAGCACGTTGACCTCGAGCTGGTGGCGCCCGATTCCGAGCATGCTCCACAGTGCGCCCTGCGGCAGCCGGCCGAGCAGGTAGCCGATCGTCTGCAGATCGGGCGCCGCGCCGCCGGGGACGCCGAGGCACAGCTGCCAGAAGCCGGGGCCGCGGATCAGCCCTTCGCCGATCAGCCGCAGCCCGTTGCGGACCATGCCGCTGTCAAACGTCTCGATCTCGACGGCGATCTCAAGCTCCCGCATACGTGTGGCGGCAGGCTTCAGAAAGGTGGAGAAGGGATTGCCGAACACCCAGTCGTCGCCGAGGTTGACCGAGCCGCAGTCGAGGGTTGCCATCTCCGGCGCCAGCTCGATGCAAGCGAGGCGTTCCTCGATGCTGGCGCGCCCGCCGGCGCTGCCGGTGCTGAGGTTGATGATCGCCTCGCATCCCCGTTCCCGGATGCGCTCGATCAGGCTTCGAAAGAGCGCCACGTCCTGCGTCGGGGTGCCGCTCTCGTCGCGCGCGTGCAGATGGATGATCGCTGCACCGGCGCGCCAGCTCTCGAGCGCCGCCTCCACGATCTGATCGGGGGTGAGCGGGAGGTGGGGGGAGTGCCTCCCCGAGGCGAGGCTGCCGGTCACCGCGGCGGTGATCATCACGGGCTCGGCCATCGGCTCCAGGGTATAGAGCGCTCGGCGCCGTGACCTTCCCGCCGCGGCCTATCCTTCGCTGAGGCAGATGACCGCTCCCCCCAAGGTGACGTACGAGACCTTCGCCGCCGGCGATGAGGACGCGCGCGCGTTTCGGGCGGCGCTCGAGTTCGTGAGCGGGCGGCTGGGGGAGCAGCAGCCCTTTTACATCGATGGCGTCGCACACACCGGTGACGGGTGGACGCAGGAGCACTCCCCGGGCGACAGCCGCGTGCTGGTGGGAAGCTTCGCCACCGCCTCGATCGACGACTTCGATCGCGCCGTCACCGTCGCGCGGGGCTTTGCGGCCGAGTGGGCGGCGACCGATTGGCGCGAGCGGGTGAGGATCGTCGGAGGGGTGTCTCGGCCGCGATCGCCGAGCGTCGCCACGAGCTCGCGGCGATCCTCGCGCGCGAGATCGGCAAGCCGCTGCTGGAGGCGCTGGGGGAGGTCGACGAGTGCGTGGTGCTGATCGACTACTACTGCGAGCAGATGATCGCCCACGGGGGCTTCGCCACCGAGATGGGGCCTGCCGGTGGCGCCGAGCGCAGCTGGAGCATCATGCGGCCATATGGCGTGTGGGCGGTAATCGGGCCCTTCAACTTCCCGATGGCGCTGCTGCTGGGGCCGATCGCGGCGGCGCTGATCGCGGGCAACACGGTGCTCGCCAAGCCCTCGCCGTACGGCTACCTCAGCGGCCTTGCTGTGTATGAGCTGTTCCGCCGGGCGGGTGTCCCCGCGGGCGCACTGCAACTGCTGACGATTCCCAACGAGCGCCTGGGGGAGCGGCTGTACAGCCACCGTGGGCTCGACGGGCTCACCTTCACCGGCTCGCACGCGACCGGAATGCGGGTCTTTCACGGCTTCTCGCGCGATTACCCCCGGCCGGCGATCTGCGAGATGGGCGGCAAGAACCCGGCGATCGTCACCGCCTCCGCCGACCTTGACAAGGCGGCACTCGGCGTCGCACGCTCGGCCTTCGGCTTCAGCGGGCAGCGCTGCTCGGGCTGTTCGCGAGTGCTGGTGGCACGCGAGGTTCACGGCGAGTTCGCGTCGCTGCTGGAGGAGCGCCGCCGCGAAGTTCGCGTCGCCAGTCCGCTCGACCCGGCGACGAAGGTGGGGCCGGTGATCTCCCCGGAGTCCGTGCGGCGGCTGCTCGATGCCGCACACGAGTGTCGCGAGGCCGGCTGGTTGGTGCGGGGGGGCAGCGCGCTAACAGAGGGGGAGCTGCGCTATGGCAACTACGCCGAGCCAACCGTCGCGGAGATACCAGCTGACTCCCGGCTGCTGCGCGAGGAGCTATTCACGCCGTTCGTGGCGATTCATCCGGTTGCCTCCCTCGGTGAGGCGCTCGAACTCGCCAACGGGCTGGTATTTGGGCTGACGGCCGGGCTTTACGCCGAAGACCCGGCTGAGATCGAGCGCTTCGAGCGGGAGATCAAGGCGGGGGTGATCTACGTCAACCGCGAGGCGGGCGCCACCACGGGGGCGTGGCCTGGTATACAGTCATTCGGAGGGTGGGAGGGTTCCGGAAGTACGGGACGCGGAGCCGGTGGAATCCACTACCTCCAGCAGTACATGCGAGAGCAGAGTCTGACTGTCGTCGGTGGTTGAGCCGTCGTGGCGAGAGCCGTGGCGTGGCGAATGAACAAGAAGATCTCAGTGGCCATTGTGGGAGCCGGGGCCGTCGGCCTCAGTGCCGCGCGTGCGCTCACCGACCTGGGCGTGGAGGATGTGGTCGTGCTCGAGCGCGCGCACCTCGCCGGCGGTTCCTCGGGGCGCTCGGTGGGGGTCGTCGAGACCCAGTACGTCGACCCCTTCGACATCGCCCTGCGCGTGCCCAGCAAGCGCTCCTTCGAGGAGCTGGAGCGCGACCACGGACTGCGCTTCACGCGCAACGGCTACCTGCGCATCGGCCACACCGACGAGGACACCGCTCGCTTCGAGCGCAGCATCGCGGTGCAGCGCGAGCTGGGGATCGAGGACGCCGTGGTGCTCGACGCCAGGGAGATCGCCGAGCGCTTTCCCGACGTCCGCTGCGATGACATCAGCGCCGGTCTGCACGGTCCCAGCGACGGGTTCGTCGACGGGCACCTCTACTGCGAGCTGCTCGCCGAGCTCGCCACAGCGAAGGGCGCGCGCCTGCTGCAGCACACCAAGCTGACCGGCCACGGGCTACTCCCCGACGGGCGCCACCGCCTGCAGACCTCCAGCGGCGAGCTCACCTGCGAGTACGTCGTCAACGCCGCCGGTGCATGGGCGGGGGAGGTCGGGGAGCAACTGGGCGTGGCCACGCCGATCCTGCCCCAGCGCCACGAGGCTGTCGCGATGCACCTGCCGCGCAAGCTCGACTACATGATGCCCGAGGTGATGGACTACGCGCCCGCCGAAGGACGCTCGGGGCTGTACTTCCGCCACGAGACCTTCGACATGTTCCTCGGCGGCCTGCACAGCGAGGAGGCGGTGCACCCCGTTGTCGACCCCGACGAGTGGTTCGAGGGCGTGGAGCAGTCCTACCTTGAGCAGCTGGCCGAGCTGCTTCCCTACCGCCTGCCCTCATTGGCGGACATCCGCCTCGGCCGGGGGTGGGCGGGGCTGTATCCGGTGAGCCCCGACGGGCGCCCGCAGGTCGGACCCTGCCCGGGAGATGCAACTGTGATCGCGGCCTGCGGCGTCGGCGGCTACGGAATCCAGGTCTCGCCGATCGTGGGGCAGCTCGCCGCCGAGTGGGTCGTGTTTGGGGAGGCGCGCAGTCTGGCGGAGGCAGGAGAGCTGCTGCCGGGACGCGCGTCGCTGTCGAGTCAAGAGAGCACACAAGCGCCGACAGAGGAGGGGTGGGTGGGATGAACACTGCGACCGTGGGGAGACAAGGATGAGCACAGAGACATACAGCGCCGGGGCCAGTACGGCGGGGCCATACGCCTCCGAGGAGCAGCAGGCCGAGATCCTCGAGCACTTCGGCTACGAGCAGCAGCTCGACCGCGAGATGGGGTGGTTCTCGTCGTTCGCGGCCTCGTTCTCGGGGGTGTCGATCACGACCGGCGTTCTGCTCACGCTGCCGTTCGTGTTGACACAGTCCGGCACTGCCGGACTGTGGACGTGGATCATCTCTGCGCTTGGCTGCCTGCTGATCGCGACGATCTTCGCCGACCTCGCGGGACGGATCCCGCTCGCCGGCTACGCCTACCAGTGGGCGAGCCGCCTCACCAATCCGAACTTCGGCTGGTTCGTGGCAGTCTGCGGGCTGATCGGGTTCGGCGTGGGGGCCTCCGGCACGGCGTACGGCGTGACCCCCTACTTCCTTTCGGAGTTCGGAATCGAAACCACGCGTAACGCGACGATCCTCGGTGCGGCCGCATTGACGCTGATCGTGATGCTGATCAACATCGCGGGGATTCGGATCGCCACCACGTTCAACAACGCCGCGGTCGTCACCGAGATCATCGGCGGCGTCGGCGTGGCGATCGCGCTGCTGGTGTACGCGATCATCGAGCACCCGCATCCGGCGTCGTTTCTCTTCCACCAGCAGCCCGAAGCGCACGGCGCTTACATCGGAGCGTTCCTGCTTGCGTTCCTGCTCGGTGCCTACACGTTCGCCGGCTGGGAGCTACCCGCGGACCTCGCCGAGGAGACCCGCAACGCGACCACCGTCACGCAGCGCACGATCATCGCCTCCGTGATCGCGGTGGCAGTCAGCGGCCTGATCCTGCTGGTCGGCTTCTCCTATGCAAGCCCCGGGATCCCCAAGACCCTCGGGGAAGAACACCCGGTGCTCTCAATCATCCAGTACCAGTGGGGCACGACCGGGCGGGAGCTGGTCGACATCCTCTTTCTGATCTCGTTCGTCTCGGTCGTGCTGCTGATCCAGGCCGGCGCCGCGCGCCTGCTGTTCAGCCTCGGGCGCGACAACATGGCGCCGTTCGGCACCTTCTTCGGCAGGGTGAGTGGCCGCTTCAAAACTCCCTACACAGCGCTCGTTGGCACCGCGGTTTTCGGGATTGCGATGTTCACGGTGCCCGCGTTGATCTCGGCGAAAGTGCTCGAATACATCATCGGAACCGCCTCGGTTGGCTTCAATCTCGTGTATGGGCTGATCGCGGGGGTATATCTGTACATGTCCTACCGCGGAACGTTGCCCAAGCAGTTCGGCCGCTTTTCGCTTGGTCGCTGGGGCAAGCCGATCGCGTGGGTGTCGCTGATCTGGCAGATCTTCCTAGTGGGGACGCTGACGCTGCCAAAGATCAACTTCAAAATCGGCGTAACCACGCTGGCGATGGTCGTCGTCGGAGCGGTGTGGTTCTTCGTGTGGGTTCGTCCGAAGGTCAAAGCCGGCCTGGCCGGTCCGCACCGGGAGGTCCCGGTGGAGGAGCTCGAAGCGGCGGCGTGAAGCGACTCGAGCAACGGTATGAGCTCAACTGGCCGCAGGCGCGAGCGATGTACGACCGTGCGCTCGGGTCGCTGCCCGGTGGTAACACGCGCACGCAGGTGCACGTGGAACCGTTCCCGCTGTACGCCGAGCGCGGGAGCGGCGCGCGCGTGCGACTGCTCGACGGGGCGGAGGTCGACGACTTCCTGCTGAACTACTCCGCCTCGGCCCTCGGCCACTGTCACCCGGCGGTGACGGCCGCGATCCACCGCGGGGTCGACACCGGCGGCCCCTTCGGCCTGTCGGTGCCGGCGGAGGTGCAGTTGGCGGAGCGGATGTGCGAGCGCTTCACCGGTGTGGAGCTGGTGCGCTTCACCAATTCCGGCTCGGAGGCCACGCTGCAGGCGGTGCGGGCCGCGCGCGCCTTCAGCGGCCGCCCCCGGATCGCCAAGGCCGAGGGCGGCTACCACGGCAGCCACGACCTCGTCGACGTGGGCATCACCCGTTTCGGCGAGTCACGCGGTGAGGCGATCGGGGAGACGCGGGGGATGGCGCCCGAGGTCGTGGCGGGGGTGGGCGTGTTCCCCTACAACGACCTCGACGGGGCACTGACGGTGCTCGATCCGCAGTCCGAGCAGCTGGCGGGGGTGCTGATCGAGGTGTTCCTCAACTCCTCGGGCGTGATCCCCGCACAGCCGGAGTTCCTGCATGGCATCGCCGAGTGGTGCGCTGTGCACGGAGTGCTGCTGATCCTCGACGAGGTCGCCAGCTGGCGTACCGGCTACCGCGGCGCCGGCGCCGAGCACCACGGGCTGCGGCCCGACCTGATCTGCCTCGGCAAGGCGCTGGGCGGAGGCTTTCCGATCGGGGCGCTCGGCGGTCGCGCCGAGGTGATGGAGATGTTCGACCCCCGCGGTGGCAGCATCGTCCGCCATGCCGGCACGTTCAACGGCCATCCCGTCGCGATGTCCGCCGGCCTTGCTGTGCTGGACGCCCTCGACGAGCCCGCGATCGAACGCATGAACGCCCAGGGCCGGCGGATCGCCGAGGGAGCAGATCGGATCGGGGGCGAGCAGGGGCTGTCGCTCACCGCCACCCACTACGGCGGTGTCGGTCGCCTGCACATCGCGCGCAAGCGGCCCACCTCGGCACGCGAGGCAGCGGCACTCCCCCGAGAGCCGCGCATTGACATCTATCGCGCGCTGCTGGAGCGCGGCGTGCTCGTGTCGCCCGACTGCCGCTTCGCCACCTGCACGGCGACCTCGGACGAGCAGGTGGAAAGATTCCTTGCGGCACTCGCCGAGGCAGCGCCCGAAGCGCTCGCAAGTTCCCCGACACTGGAGGTTACATGAGCAGCCACATCCCGCTGGAGGGCCTGGGCGCAGACAGCGTGGTGCAGGCCGCGCAGCTGATCCGCACCGGGCGCACGTACGACCTCGACTGCGGCCGCTGGCCGAGCATGCCCCAGTGGGATGGGCACGCGCCGTTTCAGGTGCTCACCTACCGTACGCCCCGGGGGGTACGCGTGCAGAAGGACTGGGACTGGCTGGGCGTGAACACCGTGAACTTCGGGATCCACAGCGAGCTGCTTTCCGGCAGCGCCCACACCGGCACGCACATCGACGCGCTCTGCCACGCCACCTGCGGCGCCGACGACCACTGGTTCGGCGGGAGCACTCCAGAGGAGCACCTCGGCGACTTCGGACCCCTGACCCACGACGCCGCCGCGATCCCCCCGATCTTCACCCGTGGCGTGCTGCTCGACGTCGCCGGGGCGATGGGGGTGGATGCGCTGCCCGCGAGCACCGAGATCGGGGCGGCCGAGCTCGAACAGACGCTCAGCGCGCAGGGCAGTGAGATCCGCCCTGGCGATGTGGCGTTGATACGCACGGGCTATCTCTCCGCGTGGCCCGACCGCGAGCGCCTCGCCGAGTACGCCGACGCGGGGATCAACCTGCAGGCGGCCACGATGCTGATGGATGCGGGCGTGGTGGCGCTGGCGGGCGATACCGAGTCGCTAGAGTGCCTGCCCTCGCCCGACCCCGAGAGCCCGCACCCGGTGCACCTGTCCGCTCTGATCGAGCGCGGGGTCTTTATCCTCGAGATGGTTTACCTCGAGGAGCTGGCACGCGACCGCGTCTACGAGTTCGCCTTCGCCTGCCTACCGCTGAAGATCAGCGGTGCCACGGGGTCTTGGGTGAGGCCGGTGGCGCTGTGCTGAGGGCGTTCTCGGATACCTCGCGCGCGCGGTATGCCCGGGTTGCCGTGTGCGCGTTATTCGGACTGCTAGCGATGGGGTTGTTGGCCGGCAACAGTGCCGTGGCAGCACGGCGCGCTTACGGTATGAAGGCGCTTGTGGCTCACGCCCGGTGTGCGCCACAGGGACACGTCTACCTGCACACGGCGGGAGTGGTGCTCTGGTCAACGCATGGGGGAACGCAGCTGTATGCATGTGTGCCCGCGGCCGGAAGTGCTCATCGGCTGGTGAGCGCAGACTCGCACTCCTCATTCGAGGACTTCTTGGCGGCGGGCCACTTCGTCAGCTTTGTACAAATCGAAGGCGCCTTTATTTACCTGGATACCTTCGACGCGCTCACCGGCCGTGCCATTCTCAAGCGCGACCTGGGGTGCTCCGGCCCGGACGGGTGCACAGGCGCGGGTGCGAGTTTCCAGCTCGCGCCCGACGGATGGCTAGCGCTAATCGGGCAGCCCCTGCGAGCGACAAACGGCCGCGAGGAGACGGTGGATCTGGATACTGGACCCAACCTCGAGGCCACGCACCTGAAGTCGTGGGACACCGACGAGGTGAGCATCGAACAGGGCACCGGACCCACCCTGCAGTGGTCACCGAGCGGTGACAACTCGTTGTACTCGTTATCACTCGGATCGTCGCTGCAGGCCCTCGGAATGAAGGCCCTCCAGTCCGGCACCGCTCGCGCCGTCAGCCCACTCCCAGCTGCCTGCTCACTATTCACAGCCACAGAAGTCCAAGCGGTGCTCGGCCAGGTATCTCAGGCATCACCGAACGACGTCTGCACCTACACGACGACAGCAAAGCCGACGAGCACGCTCACGCTCACGCTGCACCCCAATCTCACACAAACTCAGGTGATCGCCGTCGAGCATCAAGCCTACAGCGAAGTATCGAGCAACGCTCGCCGCGGCGCCATCGGACCCCCGGACTACAACCCTCACCTGTGGAAGACCGCCTGGGACGTGGCGAATGGCGGGACGAGTCAGACCAACGACATACGGATATTCGCCAACCTCGAGCTCACCGTCGAACTTGTCACCGATGACCCCAGCAACCACACCAACGATGGGGTCGGACCATCCAAGATTTGGGATTCCGACACTACGGCCGAACACGTAGCCGACATCGCCTTCGATCGCCTAGCTGGCGTACAGATCTCCTACGAGCACCGCTAGTCCGCCCAGCGAGCCAAAAAACAAGAGATGGGCGATCCTGGATTCGAACCAGGGACCTCTTCCTTATCAGGAGCGCGCAGGGGCGGGTCTGCGTGGGTCGTGTCCGGGTTTCGCCCGCACCCATCGGGCTTTGCGTCCCTGACGCGGACCGCTGCGGGCGTGATCCGGGCGGCTGAGGCTTCCACTCCGCTTCCATTCCGCCGAGCACTCGACCTCCGCGGGCCGACTCGCCAGCACGGGCGCCTGCTCCGCGACCCCCGGACTGGAGCCTCTCCTGGCAGGACTTCGCTGCATCCGCCGTCGGCGGCCCTATGGTTTGAGGACATGCCGTCTCGGGAGACGCCCCCCTCCGAACAAGCTCCTAAGACTTGCGATGTCGGCGGACTACAAGCCGGCACGATCAAGCGGATCCATGTCAACCAGCATGTCATTCGCCGTAATGCGAAGACAAACGACAACCTGCCGCCCCTCAGCGTCAAGACATCGAAGGGGACCATCCCTTGCAGCGGCGTAGTGATTCATGGGGCCGCCGAGGTGCGCTACTCGCCAGACCGACCCTTAGCTTGTGGAGCGAGGGTGTGGATTGAGACACGTGCCGGCATCAGCCTCAGAGGCAGCGACTAGCGCTCCCGAGAACGCGTCGGGCGAAGCGTGCGCGCCTCGCGGCGACGACCGTCGGGCCGTGTGCGGGACGTCACCGCAAACTTCCAAAACGCATTTCGCGTCTCATTCGTCAGGCTGGCCAGCGGGATCACAACGAGCGGCTCAAGCGGCCTTGCTGCCTGGCCAATCTCGGCATCGGACTTCGCGAGCTTGGCCCGAAGCAACCTCGGCTCGAAGACTAGACTCAGCTCCGCGCCATCCGATACCTGAAACGCAGCCTCAAGGACGGCCTCGCGACACGCCGTCCAGAGACGCTGAGCATCATCAAGCCCCTTTGTGGCGCTGACGAGGATCCCGACGATCGCGGTCTCGACGACGTCGCTCTCGCGATAGTGCCCATCTTGGGGGTCGGGGACAAGGCCGTGACTTGCCCAGTTGCGACGTGTAGAGCGCGCCACACCCGTGATCCTAAGCACGCCGGCATCATCAACGAACCGGATGCTGTCCGGTACCTGTGCAAAGGTTCTGGCCATGACTTCGGCCATTACGTCGTGCCTATGGACATATCTACACGACATGATGCCGACCGTCGCCGCCGTCCGCAAGCCCGATCCACGGCGAGGACGGGAAGCGCTCGACGGATCTGGGAGAGCGTTGACATGAGCCATCCGAGCATTCCGCGACTCGGTAGCGCCGTGGTTGTTGTGAGCCACGGGAGAGTCCTACTCGGTAGACGCGCCAAGGATCCCAACCGGGGTAAGTGGGTGCTCCCGGGCGGAGGAGTTCGCCCGTTTGAGTCGATCGCCGATGCCGGGCGACGAGAGATCCTTGAGGAGACCGGCCTTGAGGTCGAGGTTGACGACATCATCGCTGTGCGCGAGATCATCAACGCGCCGGACGAGCATCGGCTGATCGTCTTCAGCGCAGGGCGGCCAATCGCTGGACGTATACGCGCGGCGTCTGACCTAGAAGATGTTCGGTTCTGCTCTCAGGACGAACTCCTCGAACTCGACCTGAGTGACGTCGTGTTGAGCGTGCTGAACGAGCAGGAATGGATTCGGCCGATCGCTGCGTAGTCGCCCCAGGATGATCCCTCAGTCCTCACGGCTAGGTCGGACTATTCTGCAACTGCGACGCCGATCTCTAGCGAGCGCCGGTGTGGCTGCGCTCGCTTGCCTGGTTCTCGCGGCCGTTTTCAGGCCGACATCCCGCGGGGGAGCCATCCTTCTAGGACTGTCGGCTTCAGTTCTCGCATCGCTCATAGTTGCGGCTATTGCCTTGGAGCGAAACGAGTTCGCAGATGGGCTATTCCGACTTGGGATCGAGCAAATCTTTAAGAATCGCAAGCAAGACCTGCCGGAAACCTTATGGACGGACCTCCTTCGCGGGACTCAGCGACATTTCCGCGTTCTCGGTATGGCAAATCACGGTTATCTCAACAGCGATGTTGCTCGCGAAGAAACGCAATTGGCCTTGGACACGGCGCTAAGTCGCGACAAGGTCACTATTGAGATCCTCTGGCTTGATCCTACGAAGTCTCTCGCCGATCTGCGTGAGCAGGAAGAGGGCCGGCGGGGTTTGCGTAGGGACGCGTGCGATGCCATAGCGTTCTTTTGGAATATTCGAGAGAGCTTGAGTGATGACAAGGCAACTCGGCTGAGACTACGCGAGTACACATCACTCCCCACCTGCGGCATCACGTGGGCTGATGATTACCTGATCGTTACGCACTATCTCTCCGGGGAGCTTAACCTAACCGCGCCGGGCCTGATGCTCCAAACCAACCCGGGCATATTTCGCAGAGTTCTAGGCAATATGTTCCATCAGAGCACCGAGCCTCCTGGACTCTCCTCGGCCTACATCAATAACTACCGCGAGGTTGCTAGTGATCAGTGGAGTAGTCCGATTACGTCCGAGCGAGTAGCACAGCTCGCTGACTTCAGAAACAGCCTCGAAGGACAGGCTGATAAGCAGAGCGAGGCCGAGCTGCGGCTAGCCTTTGAGCCTGGGGCTGGTCAATCATGACGAGCCATCCATTAGGAGAGAGCGCTATGCACGATCCGAAGTATCAGTTTGGATCCGAGGACGCGGTGTTCCACAGGGCCGGCGGTTACTTCCTCCCGGAGGATGAGCCACTAGTCCTTTTTCGTGGCAAGGACGTGGGAACACTTGTGGCACTCAACGCCTACCGGCGGTTCATGGAGTACGTGAGTGAGCACGCCGACACAGCACATGCGCGGGAAGTGGCTCGCGCACACGCGGAGTCGATTGCGGAGCGGCTCTCGGTAATCGCTGCGTTCCAGCGGGAGAATCCCGACCGGACGGGCCTCGGTTGCCATACATGCCCGCCTGGCGTCGGACCCCACAACATTGCCGAGCATTTGCCAGAGGGGTGCCAGCCTATCGATGAAGCTCGGGTGGCGACCAATTCCGAAGCGGCGTAACGACACCTGAATCTCGCGATGAGGCGGCACACGGCTCGGCTGCATTTGTGACCAGCACAGTCTTGTACTCGGCGACCATTCGAGACCTACGCATCGCCCGCCGACGGGCGTCCGCCATCTCACGAACATAGACGGCACGAGTGATATTTCCGTCGCGGTGCCCGAGCAGGAAGGCGATCTCATCAACGCTCTCACCCGCGAGAAGTGCTCGACTCGCCACCGTATGCCGGAAGGAGTGCATCGAGGGAATCGAGCCGCGCGGCACCTTGGCCGGCTTGCCGGCGGCGTCGCGCTCGTGCAGGGCCGGGAACGTGGGCCGTCCGTCCTCGTCAACGGCGGCGCGCTGAGCGGTGCGGAGCGCGCGGCCAACGTTGCGCTGAGAGAGCGGGCGCCCGGTGCGCGTGGCGAACACGTAGCCGTCCGGCTCGCTGATCCGGCTGGCGAGCTTATGGCGGGCGAGGATCACCGCGAGCGCCCGCGGGATCGGCACAGTCCGCGCCGAGCCGTCGGTCTTGGTCGGGGTGCGGTTGCCCTTACGATCGACCTGCCAGCCAAACTCGATCTCAGCGTCCGCGAGGTCATCGAGACGCACGTCCGCCCAGGTCAACCCGCACAACTCGGAGATACGCCCGCCGGTCAGCGCCGCCACGGTCAACATGGTCCGGTGCGGCTCGCGGGCGGCGGCGATGGTCTGCTCCAACTCCCGCCCCTCGAAGATGCGGCGGCGCTGAGCGCGCGAGGGCTTCGGCCGCTCCGATGGCAGCATGAGCGCAACGGGGTTGGTGCCCGACCACCCGAGACGCCGGGCGGCGTAGCGGTAGATGCGCCCCGTGACGCCGAGCACCACCACGATCGACGCCTCGGACAATCTCTCCGCGCGTAGGTCGCGCACGAGCACGGCGAGATCATCCGGGGTGAGCGTGTCCATGCGCCGCGTCGAAAACCGCGGGCGCAGGTGGCGCTCCACGGCGTTGCGGTAGCCGGCCTGAGTGGTCGTGCGCAGATCGCGCACCGGGCCGTCGAGCCACTTCTCCGACGCATCACCGAAGCGCAGGCGGGGGTTGGGCGCCACGCGCTCGCCGCGGCCACGTCGGGCCAGCAGCTCGTCACGCAGGACCCGAGCGGCGGTGATTCCCCCCTCGACTGTGCGCCAGCGCTGCACACCGGCCCCGTCCTTGAAGCCGACCTCGAAGACACCCGTGGGTCGGCGGTAGATGTTGCGCTCCACACGCTCACGGCGCGGCGCAGGGTTACTCTTGCTCATGCTGTTCGACCTCCAGTGTCGAGTGGCCACGGCCCGGGGTGTTGACGCACCGCCGGGCCACTTAGTCGATGGGTGAAGTATGGCTGACCCTTCACGCTATAGCAAGGGATCGAGGCAAAGTCCCCGCATAGATGCCGGTTCCAATGGGGAGGGAAGCCCCTGGAAGCCACTATGCGGCCTTTCCCGCACGCCCGAAGGCTTGGCCGGCGAGATTCGACCGCCACGCAATAGCCCCGCCCGAGTGCCGCCATGCGTCGATGTCCGAGGGGCGGAAGTACATGCGGCATCCCGGCCCGTCCTGCTCGAAGGGGACAAGGCCCGCCTTCGCTCGCTTGCGCAACGTGTCGGGGTGAATGCCAAGGCGCTCGGCCGCGCTGGCGAGGTCAAGCCAAGCCTCCTCCTGCTCACGCTGGGAACCGAGGCCGGCGACGATGCGGTCGGCTACACGATCGGCAAGCCGGTCGAGCAGATCATCGACCAGCGCCAATGGGTCGGCGCCGTAGGCGTCCGATTTCCGAGGGCGGGAGGGGCTATGCCTGTGGGATCGCATCGACTCTCAGTAGGTAAGCCGAGCAACGCCCCCGCCGAGCAAGCGAATCCTTCACACGCCCCACTGTCACGGCCCCCAGGCTGCTCCATGCCGACGCCCGCAACAGCTACGATCACGGCACTCATCTGTTGCGACGTTGACTGGCTTTCCCACCGCCGCGCCGGGGCCAGACCAAGCCGCCGCGCCCAAAGGTTGCCTGGGGCCACCCGCACCGCCGGGAGCCGTGTTGATCTACCCCTGGGAGCGAAGCGGGCGGCCCCCCGCCAGGGAGTAACCGCTGTCGCGTGAAGCCGAAGGCGGAACCACCATCAGGCCGCCCGCGGGAAGGCGAGTTCAGCTCGCCGGTCACTGCACGCCGGACCGCCCGGCGTGCCTCCCGTCCGTTCCTCCCGAGTGCCACCAGCAGCCCACGCCCGCCACAAGATCACCCGAGCACGATCATCCCGCATCATGCCCCGAGGCACACCGTCCCCCAGCATCAACCCAGCTCCATCGCCCCCCGTTTGCCTCTTCGTTTTCCGCCAGCTATCTCACACCCTGGCCGCCCGCTCGCCCCAACGCTCACTCTGCACCTGGCCCCACCTGCACATTTGTGTTGTGGTGGGTCGAGGAAGGGGGTCTCCGGGTTGGAGCGAAGCGGAGAGGCGGAGACCCCCTTCCTCAAGGCCAGGCGCAGAGCCACAAACCACCATCGAGCGGGCGGCCAGGGTGTTCGTTTGGGGGTTCGGCTTATAGACGAACACCCTGACGAACACGCAAGACAAGCGGATGGCTTCGCGTGCGCTCTCGGCCTCCTCGGGCGTAGTCGGCTCATCATCGACGGGGGCACGCTCAAGCAGTTCAGCCAAGGCATCGCGGCGGGCGAGCCAGGGCGAAGCATCGCCCCTGGCCGCTTACCCGCCCGGGTTCGCCGTGTGGGTTTGCGTAGATCCTTCCTTCAACGTGCTTGGATCAGGCTGGCGTGTCTGGTCGTTACCAGGCGCCACGTGGGGGACACGCTGGCGGGTCCTAACGTGCCCGGTCGGGGGTCTCGATGGCGTCGCTTTCCCCGAGGTCCGTCGGAGGTGTCGTGTTGCCCGGACCATCGCTGCGGCGACGCATGGCCCAAATCGCGGAGGCGCCGCCGGTAACGATGGCGGCGACACCGACCGCTTCGTGGTCCAAGGCGATCGCCAGGACGGCCACGGCCACCACGGCGAGGAAGACCACGAGTGCCAGCCATTGGCCGCGGCGCTCGCTCCCGTAGTAGCCACGCATCGACTCCTGGTCGATCTCCCTCAATCCGTCGATCATCCGGTGGCGATGCTCCGTCTCGGCCTTCCATTGGTCCACGATCTCGCGTGCGAGGCCCGGGACTGTCTTGTCGTACTCCGCGAGGGCTGCGGGAGGCGGCAGCGGGCCGCTGAAGCTCGCTGACCATGCCAGGCGCCGGTCGGGATGCGAGTGGTCATCGCCGACCGGCTCGCCATCGATGACATCCTCGGCCCTGTCGAGTTCTTGAGCGCCGCTCTCCGGCCCGTGGGAGCTTCCCGTCGATCCGCCCGGGGAGGCGCCGCTAGGCTGCGTCGTCACGGAAGAGTCGTTCGCCGTCGCGCCGGAGCGCGTGGGCGTCCTCGCGCAGGGACCCCAACCCCCGGCGGACAAGCGGGGGGGCAGGCCGGCCACGGCCAAGTACCCGGAACACGGAGGCCACGCCGCTTGAGAAGCCCGCGCGGCGAGCTGCACCGACGCGAGCGCGCCGCGAGACGTTGAGAGTGCTCATGGCCGTAAGTCTAGGGAACCCGCCCGGCGGTGTCGATCGCTGCACGAACATCCCCAACGCGCGGCCGTTGCGCTCAGAGCCTCCCGCGGGCTACGAGCGAAGTCAACGCCCCTACGAGGCGGGACTGCATAGACTCACTGATCGCCTATGGTGTAGGAGGGCTGTAACCACGAAGGTCCAGGCACGATGCCAGACAAGCCTCAGATTCAACAACTCCTCGGCAGGGCCGTCAAGGAGGTCCGCGCGAGCCGTGCGATCACACAAGAAGAGCTGGCGGCACGCTCCGGCCTGCACGCCACGTATATCAGCGATATCGAGCGTGGAGCACGGAATCCGAGCTTTGCCGTGTTGGTGCACCTCGCAGACGGGCTTGGCGCCTCGCTTGCGGAGATCGGCGCGGCCTACGACCGGCAAGCCCGATAGCGGGGAGCTGCCGATGCAGTTCCTCGCGCAGTCGAGATCGTCCACGCCACCGCTGCGCTGCACTCCGTAAGTTCACTGATAAGAGTGCCGCCCGTGCAGGTAGGACCGCCGGGCGCCGTGGCACGTAGCGCCACGCCCGGTCCTGCGGCGTGGCGCTCCACTCGGCGTCGTCAATTGACCCGGCCGACGATCTGCACCATGCGGAAGGCCGCGCGGGTGGCGAACACGTACCCGTCGCTCGTCTGGTTGACGAGGCCATTGGTGCGCAGGGACCGAATGGTGTCTTTGATGAACTTGCCCCGTTCGAGGGCACGGGCGAGGTCCCAGACGGACCAGATCGGCAGGTCATCCCCGGTGAGCAGGTACAGCATGTCGCGCTCGATCGCGTTGAGTTCGGCGACGACATCATGTATAGGGTTCTCGTCAGGCATGGGAGGCATCGTCTCCTGTGTCTAGGCTCCGGTACGGGCGACCACCCGTGCCGGGGCCGATTGGTATGGTCTCTGCGACTTATAGTGTATAGACTCATAGCAGTCAAGCGGGGAGGCTACCTACTTGCCCGCTATGTCTCCCGTTCACGCTGCATTCGGCGATGCGCTCCGGGAGCTGCGCGCCGAGAATGGCATGTCGCAGGAAGCCGTGGCGTTGGAGGCCGGCCTGAATCGCGGCTACTACAGCGGCGTGGAGCGCGGGGTCCGCAACGTCTCGCTCACCAACATCGTCAAGATCGCGGACGCGCTCGGGGTCCCTGCGTCGGCGGTACTCGCGCGGGCCGAGGCGATCCGCAGCCGCTAGTGGTCTCCCTCACAAGTTCGCGTACGTATCCGGTGTGCCGGTTGGGGACGCCCGTTCGCTACGGAGGCAGTCCTGCATGCGCCGTAGCGTCCGGCGAACCAGGTCCGGGAACTCCAGGAGTCTCAGGCGCCAATAGCATCCCGGCTCCGTGTCCGCGCGACCATCCATCCGCCGAGTCCCGGTGTGGCGCCGCGGTGCGGCGGGGACGCTCGTCACCCTGCAGATCCTCGCGATCCTGGTCTTGGGGGGCGTGACGGTCGCCCGCTTCCACATCTTCGCGCCCGTCGATGAGCGCGCCCACCTCGCTTATGTCGCGGAAGTCGCCGAACACGGACGGCTCCCGTTCCTGGGCCATGCCTACGTGCCCTGGCAGGAGCTCGCGATCGAAGCGCATACCTATCCTCGGCGCAGCTCGCTGAACCCGCGGGTGATCGGCCTGCGGGGCGTCGACTACGAGGCGTGGCAGCCCCCGCTTTACTACGGGCTTGCGGCGCCGGTCTTTCTGATTCCGAGCAACTACCGGGACAAGGTGCTGGCGGTTCGGGCCTTCGACCTATTGCTTGTGATGGCTGCCGTCGCGGCGCTTGCCGTCTTGGCCAGGGCCGTCTTTCGGGAGCGCTGGTTGGTGCCGTATGCCTTGGCCCTATCCACGTTCATGTGGCCGGGAGTTCTGGTGCGTCTCATCACTGTGTCGAACGCCGCGCTCGGACCGCTGGTGGTGGCGCTGTTTCTACTCGCGGCCTGGCGGGCGACAGTCGACCTGCGTGGGCGGACGCTGATCGCGGCGGCGGGTCTGCTGGGACTCTGTGCCCTGACGCAGCTCGTCCTCTTGAGCCTCGCCCCGCTGCTCGCGTTCCCGATCGTGGCGCGGTTGCGGACGCGTCACGATCGCAACCGAGCGATTACGGTGACGGGGCTCGCGCTGGCGCTGCCGGTCGTGCTGATAAGCCCTTGGCTTGCTTTGAACGAGAGTCGCTACGGGGCGCTCACGGCGAACTCGCTCGTAGAGCGACTCACCGGATCGTATGAATCCGCTGTCGACCACTCCGGACTTGAGGCTGTCACGACGCGGCTCTGGCGGCTCGCCCATGCGGCACTTCCCCTTGAGTGGTATCCCGAGTATCGAGGCGTAATCGGTGTTCTGATGCTCGCTCTGCCGTATGGGCTGGTGATGATCGCCGCGATGGCTGTCGCACACCGCCCGCGGCTCCTTCGCTCCCGGGTCGCCGGGCTCCTGGGAAGCCCGTTGTTACTGGGGGTCGCAACGCTGATCGCGATCGTGTTGCTCGAGGAATGGCCGGCTGCACTCTTTCCGCGCTACGTGTATCCGATGCTTGCACCGTTCGCGCTGTTCTCGGCATGGGCCTGGCTGAACTCGGGCTTCGGACGAAGATGGCTGGCCGCCTTCGTGGTTGCGGCGAGCCTCGTCGCGTGTGTGGGCTGGGTCTATATGGCCGGCGCCTACTACTTCACGCATGTTGGCGCGAGCCTCGGCATACACGCTGCCCCACCCGCGTGACGGAAGCAGCGAAAGCCACGCGCTCGCGCTGCTCCTTTCCTGGCTGAGCGAGGGTACGGAACCCTGACCGGTCACTAGCGCTGCGGACGAGGCTCAGTCGCCCACGCCCACGCCAAACGCGTGCCTGCCTTTGCGAAAGAGCGAGCGCGTCTGGCCCACCGGATACGTGCGCGAACTTGCGAGCGAGACCAATAGGTGTAGTTCCCGGGGCCTCCAATCACGAGACACCAAAGGCTTCCATAACGCTTCCATAGAGCCCCCATCAAACCGCCGGGACCCTCGCCCACCGCCACAACTCCGCTCCATTACAAGGGATTCAACGATGGGCGATCCTGGATTCGAACCAGGGACCTCTTCCTTATCAGAGAAGCGCTCTAACCAACTGAGCTAATCGCCCGAGGCGAGAGATTCTAGCGGCCGTCCTCGATCAGGACTCAACGCGAGCACCAAGCCGACCGGCCAACGCCAGCGCCTCCTCAGAGGACTCAAACGAGAGCTCGACCCTGTAGCTCCCATCAGCCCGCGGGCGTGCTCTCACCTCGGCACCCAGCGCCTCACCCCAGGTCGCCTCGATCTCGGCTGCGGCAGCGGCCTGATCAGGGTGCACCCCGCGGGTGGCTCTCACCCGCCGCCCCTCGCCAGAGTCGCTCTGCGCGTCCCCGTTGCTGCGCCGCGCGCGATCCTCCACCGTCCGCACCGACCACCCCTCCGCGGCAGCGGAGCGTGCCAACTGCCGGCGGGCTGTGTGATCCTTGGCAAGCAGCAGCGCGCGGCCGTGGCCCTCGCTGAGCGTGCCGCCCTCCAGCAGCTCGAGCGCCTCGTCCGGCAGGTCCAGCAGCCGCATGAGGTTGGAGACCGCCACCCTGCCGCGGCCCACGCGTCGGCCGACCTGCTCGCGCGTGAGGCCCAGCTCCTCCACTAGCGCGGCGCAGGCCCGCGCCTCCTCAACCGGGTTGAGGTCTTCGCGTGCCATGTTCTCGATCAGCGCCAGCTCCAGCGACGCCGCGTCGTCGTGGGGGCGCACGAGCGCTGGAATCGTCTTCAGGCCGGCGATCCGGGAGGCCCTCCAGCGACGCTCGCCGGCGATTAGCTCGTAGGTGCCCTCCGGCTTGGGGCGCACGAGCACCGGTTGCAGCACACCACGCTCTCCCAGCGACTCCGCCAACGCGCTCAACGCCTCCTCGTCGAACCGCCGACGCGGCTGGTTGGGGTTGGGCGAGATCGACTCCACCGGCACCTCCCGCAGTTCCTCCTGTGCTGCGCCGGGCGATGACACCGACAGGATCGCCTCCAGGCCCCTGCCCATCCCGGGCTTTGGTCTAGCCACGGGCCGCCACCTCCTTAGCCAACTCGAAGTACGCCTCCGCTCCCGTGCTGTGCGGGTCGTGGTGAGTCACGGGCAGGCCATAGCTGGGCGCCTCTCCGACCCGGACATTGCGCGGAATCACGGTCTGGAACACCAACTCACGAAAATGCTCGCGCACCTCCCGCTCCACGTCGCGGCCCAGGCGGGTGCGGCTGTCGTGCATCGTCAGCAACATCCCCGCCACTGTCAGCCCCGGGTTAAGCTCACGGCGCACCAGCTCAAGCGTCTCCAGCAGACCCGCCAAGCCCTCCAGCGCGAAATACTCCGTCTGCACCGGCACGATCACCCTGTCCGCCGCAACCAATGCGCTCACTGTCAACGGACCGAGCGATGGCGGGCAATCCAGCAGGATGTACTGGAAATCCCCCCTGATCGGCTGCAGGCTCTCGCGAATGTGTCCCTCGAACCCATCCAGACGGGGCAGCTCAACGTTGGCCCCAGCAAGCCCCGCACCAGCCGGCAACAGCGCCAGACCGGAGATCGTCGTCTCCACCACTGCTTCCCCAGCCACGCTTGAGCCCGTCAGAACCTCATACAACCCGGGCGCCTGCGTTCGCGGAAAGCCCAGCCCCACCGTCGCGTTCGCCTGCGGGTCCACGTCCACCAGCAGCGTGCGATAGCCGGCCTCGGCGATGCAGGCTCCCACGTTCACCGCTGTAGTTGTCTTGCCCACCCCACCCTTCTGGTTGGCGATCGCGTAGACCGTTCCCATCGTCACCGGCACGCTAGCGACGATCGCGATCGGGCGCGGCGCCCCCGGACAAAGGCCGCTTGCGCGCGATTCCCGCGCGGCGCGGGAATCCGCTTGGCGTCGCTCGGCTCTTTAGGTAGATGTGGAGATGATGGTCACGGGCTCCCTCGTATGGCTCGACGCGGCAGATCTCGGCGAGATCCAAGCCCAACTGTCGGGCCGCGGCGAGACCCACCCGCTCAGCCTCGGGCTCCCGGCGTCCACGCCAGTCGATCAGGGTCCCCCCAAGTCGCAGAAGCGGTGCGGCGTACTCGACCACAACCGCGGGTGCCGCCAAAGCCCGGGCAAGCACGACATCGTTAGCTCCCACACCCTGCTCCCACACCTCAGCGCGAGCGCAAACCACGTGCGCGTTGGCGACCTCAGCGCGAGCAACGAGTCCTTCCATGAACACGCACTTACGGCCCTGCGACTCAACCAGGCGGACCTCCGCAGCTGGGAGCGCAACCGCCAGAGCCAACCCTGGAAAGCCAGCACCAGAACCAAGATCCGCGATCCGCTCCGCCGAGGAGAGCGTCTCCACCCCCAAAGCAACAAGCGAGTCGGCGAGGTGAACATCCGTCGCACTCAAGGGATCACGTACCGTCGTAGGGGATCGCTCGTCTGTCGCCAGCTCGAGCAGGATCGCCTCCAGTTGGGCCCGCTGGCGCTCACTCAAGTGGTAGCGCTCGGCGAGGCCGTTGAGCTTGGCGGCAGCGGGAGCGGAGAGTCCCTTAGCTTTCACGTGAAACAGCAGAGTGTCGAGTGGTCGCAGGCAGGCAGCAGATCTTCAAAGCACGTTCCCGGCGCGCAAGCGCTACTCCCCCAGAGGCGAAACCACCAGATACCGCTCGGGCTCCTCGCCCTCGCTGTAAGTACGCACATCCCCGCGGTCGCGTAGATGTTCGTGCACCACTCGCCGCTCTGACGCCGGCATCGGGGAGAGCTCCACAGCCTCCCCCAAGCGCAGCGCCTCCTCGGCGGCATCATCGGCGTCCTGATGCAGCGTGAGCGCCCGGCGCTCACGGTAGCCATCGACATCGATCACCACCCGAACCTTCGACCCGGCGCCGTGGAAAAGGATCCTCTGGGCCAGATGCTGCACCGCATCGATCGTCTGGCCCCGACGGCCGATCAGGAGACCGACATCCTCGCCTTCGATGCAGCCGTGCAGCTCGCCATCCCGCACCTCGACGCTCACCTCACAATCCAAGCCAAGGCCGTCAGCCACCTCCTCCAGCAGCTCTGCCAAGATCTCCGCAGGATCCTCTTGCCCATCGGCCTCAGCATCGAGCTGTTCGCTCATCGACGCCTGCCCGAGCGTTTCTTCTTCTTACGTGGCGGTGGAGGAGGAGCGCTGCCAGGGCCCACGCCCGCGAGCGCGGGTTCTCCCGTTGGGCCACCCGATCTGCCCTTGGGCCCTCCATCACCACCGGCCCTCCCGTTTGAAGAGCCATCGCTACTGGGGGGCGGGATTCCCTTGCCAACCGGCACCGGGGGCGGGCCGATGCGCCGCCGCACGATATAGCCCTGGGCGATCGTCCACAGGTTGGTGGTAATCCAGTAGATCAGCAGCCCCGCTGGATACCTGATGAGGATAACCACAAAGATCAGCGGCAGGCCCAGCATCATCCAGCGCTGGCTGGGTTCGGCGCTCGCGCTCATCAGCAACGTCGAGACGACCTGTGAGGAGATATAGAGCGCGAGCAGCACAATCAACACGAGGCCCGTCGCCTTCGCCGTGATGTCCGGCACGAACAGGAATTTTGCCGAGCCCGGGTCCACGCTCTGACAGCTGGTCTGTTCGATGTACTTGGCCGGCAGGTGCGCGACGCTCGTCACCGCTGCGTTGTGCATCGCGTTGTAGTGCGACACGAGGCTCGGCCCGCAGATGTGCTTCTTGAGATCCGTGCGCAGCATGTAGAAGAGCGAGATGAAGACAGGCAGCTGCAGCACCAGCGGCAGACAGGAGGCAAAGGGGTTGATCCCCTTCTCCCGGTAGAGCTTCATCATCTCCTCCTGCTGGCGCTGTTTGTCGTCCTTGTACTTCTCTTTCAGCGCCTTCAACTCCGGGGCTACGAGCTGCATCTTGCGCATCGAGCGGAACTGGCTGAACGTCGCCGGCATCATCACTGCGCGCACGATCACGGTCAGCCCCACGATCGCAAGCCCCCAGCTGATGCCGGCGTGGTCGTGAATGAACACGAGCACCGCTTCGAACAGGCTGATCAGCGGCGAAAACGCTTCCTGGATGATGTTCGCAAGGATCGGCATTTGCATTTCGATGGGGCTCTCCTGCCTAGTCGCCCAGCGTCAGCGGCGAGCTTGGGGCGCGGGCGCAACCCCAAAGAGCTGCTGCGCGTCCACTGGGTCGTATCCGCCACGACTCCACGGGTTGCATCTCAGCAGGCGCCAGACGGCTAGCACCAGGCCCCTCAGTATGCCGTACTCCCGGAGCGCCCGAACCGCATAGCGCGAGCAGGTCGGCTCATACTTGCAGCGCCGCGGAAGCCCTGGGGAGATCACGCGCTGGTAGCCCACGATCGGGGCGCTGAGGAGGACTCTGGCGATGCGCTGCGCACGGTCGAAGAACCGCGGGCGCTGGTGCTCAGCCTCCATCATCGCCGCTCCCCAGACTCCCCTGCCCGCCGGTGCGCATGCCTGCCTTTGTGAGCAACTCCCCGAGCGACGCATCCACGCCCGCCAGGCCCTCACGCTCAGCCAGCTCGCTCACAGGCGGTCGTGCCACGACGACTACGTCCTGGCCCGGGCTCAACTCGCCCTCGACACGGCTAAAAGCCTCGCGCAGCAGCCGCTTCACACGATTGCGCTCGACGGCTCCGCCAACCTTGCGCGACACGGAGAGTCCCAACCGGGGGCGCTCAGCCACCGAGTTGGGGAAGCTGTAGAGCACCAGGTGGCGGTTGGCCGAGGAGCGCCCGTGGCGGTACACCCGCTCGAACTCAGCGCTATGGGAGAGACGTCCCCGGTGAGCGGCGCGACGTGGCACTCGCGGCGCCATCTCGTCACGCCGACAGGCGCTTACGGCCCTTGTCACGCCGGCGCTTGAGAATCAGCCGGCCCCCGCGAGTGAGCATACGCGCGCGAAACCCGTGCGAACGGGCTCGCTTTCGCTTCTTGGGCTGGTAGGTGCGCTTCATCGATCCCCTTCATTGTGTGCCCAGACACGCTCGCCGAAGGGCCGCCGAGCTGCTGCGCCGCACGCCAGTATAGGGGCAGTGCAGCCAAGATGGAGCCATCTCCCTCGATCGACCCCGACGTTGATTTTTCTCGCCATTTGCGTCGTCGGGGGAGTAATTCGAACAGGCACACCCACGCTTCGGGTATATTCAGCCGGCCGGGTCTCCCCAAAGACCCCTTGAAGAGAGAGTTCCCTCAACCCCTCCCCAAGGAGCGGATCGACGCTGCCGTGAGCACCGAATTGGAGCAGATCTGGTCGCGGGTGCAGAGCAAGCTCGAGGCTGCGGTCGACGACTCCACTTATCACGTCTGGTTGGCACCACTACGCCCGCGTGAGCTCGCCGGTGGAACCCTTACGGTGGAAGCGCCAGCACGCTCGTGCGCGTGGGTTCGCGACCGCTTTGGGCGCCTTCTGCAAACGTGCGCCGCGGCTGTTCTCGGGCCCGAGACAACTGTCGAGGTGATCAACGGCCAGCCCCACCCACGCTCCACTCGGCGCACCCGCTCGCAGGCAAACCCCGCTCCCCCGCTAAAAGCGCAGCAAATCGATGGCACCGTCGAGATCGGCACCCCCCCCTTGGACCGGGTGCTTCCCAGCCAAGATCTCACCGGCAACCCGCGATTCAGCTTCGAGCACTTCGTCATCGGCGACTCCAATCGCCTTGCTCACGCCGCAGCACTAACGGTCGCTGAGCTACCCGGCCAGGCATACAATCCACTCTTCATCTGCGGCGCACCGGGGGTCGGCAAGACACACCTGCTGCGCTCCATCGCCAACCTGATACAGAGCTGCAACCCCGGCCTGAGCGTCCGTGCAAGCACGGGTGAGGCCTTCACAAATGAGTTCCAGCTCGCGCTCGCGAGGGGGGGCATGGATGCCTTCAAGAACCGCTTCCGCGACGTCGACGTACTGCTTGTTGACGACGTCCAATTCCTCGAGCGCAAGGCCCGCACCGAGGAGGAGTTCTTCCATACCTTCAACACCCTCTACGAAGCAGGCGCGCAGCTGGTGCTCACCTCAGACCGGCCGCCGCGCGACCTACAGGCTCTCGAAGACCGCCTGCGTGAGCGCTTCCAAGCCGGCCTCGTCGCCGACATCCATCCCCCCGACGTCAACACCCGTCTGGCCATCCTACGCAAGCGCATCCACCAAGACGGGGTCGAAGATCTCCAACCCGGCACTTTGGAGGTCATAGCACGACGTATCGCCCTCAATGTACGGGCATTGGAGGGCGCCATGATCCGCGTGATCGCCTTTAGCTCGCTCACCGGCAGGCCCCTCACCCCCGAGCTCGCAACCGAGGTGCTGGATGGCCTCTACCCCCACACAAGCCCCCAAACTCGGACGCTCGCCGAGATCCAAGCGGCCGCCTGCCAGCACTTCGACATCTCTCCCGAGGAGCTCCTCTCCTCTTCCAGAACGGCCCGCGTTGCTTGGCCGCGACAGGTAGCGATGTACCTGGCGCGAGAGCTCACAGACGAGTCTCTGCCAGCCATCGGACGACACTTCGGACGTCGTGATCACACGACTGTCATCCACGCTGTTCGGCGCACCGAACAGAAGATCGTGAAGGACTCCGCTTCGCGGAAGGCTGTGGACAATCTCCGCTGTGCACTCGAGAGCAGAGACTCCTGACCGGCCCACTTGCGACACTACCCCCACTACTCTCCACGCTCCGTCGCAGTCCACCCAAGGGCTACCCTCACTATCCACATCTCCACAGCCCCTACTACTCCTCTACCTATAGACATTGCCTAGATGAAGCTCACTCTCCCTACAACAGAACTCCTCACTCAGTTGCAGACCGTCACGCGCGTGGCCTCAACCCGCAGTGCGGTTCAAGCGCTATCGGGCGTGATGATCCTCGCCGGCGACTCTGGCGCTGAGCTATTGGCGACGGACACCGAGGTTGGACTACGGGTACCGTTGCAGGCGGACATAGCTCGCTCCGGACAGGTCCTATTGCCAGGTCGTCTGTTGCTCGATGTGGTGCGTGCTCTACCCGCAGAGGAGCTCAGCCTCGAGCTGCGACCCGCTGAGCAGGACGTCGAGCTGCTGTGCGGTGGCGCCATCTTCCACTTGCGCACGCTACGCGCTGAGGACTTTCCAGCGTTGCCGGATGCCGCAGAGGAGTCGCGCATGACGCTTCCGGCGGAAGCCTTTGTGCAGACCATCGAACGCGTTGCGCGCTCGGCATCCCACGATGAGACCAGGCCAGTCCTCACCGGGATTCTGATCTCGGCCTCCGATCGTGAGCTGCGCATGGTGGCGACCGACTCCTATCGGTTGAGCGTCAAGCGGACGACCCTCGACGCTCCGCTGCAGGGAAGTATCGAGGCGAACGTGCCGGCGCGCGCGTTGCAAGAGCTCTCTCGTGTCGCCCAGCAGTATCAGTGCGCCGAGCTGACCCTCGGCCTGGGGCAGAATCAGGTGATCTTCGAGCTCGGCGGGGCGATCCTCTCCTCACGGCTGATCGACGGCCAGTTCCCCAACTACCGCCAGCTGATCCCCGAGTCAGCCGACCACGAGCTGACGCTCTCCGCCCCGGAGCTCACTGGTGTCGTGCGCCGGATCAGCCTCCTGGCTCAAAAGAATGCCCCGCTGCGGCTTGCCTTCAGCGAGGGTGAGTTGACGGTTTCCGCACAAACCCCTGACGTCGGTGAGGCGAGCGAGACGATCCCCGTGCCCTTCCACGGCGAGCCCTTCGATATCGGCTTCAATCCGGAGTTCCTGCGCGATGGGGTGGAGAGCATCGACACCGAGGAGCTGGTGATGAAGTTGATCAGCCCGCTCCGTCCGGGACTGATCGAGTCCCCTGAGGCCGGCGACTTCGTATACTTGGTGATGCCGATCCGCCTGAACACGTGACGTCCGCGTCGTGCGCGTCGTAAGCGTCTCACTGCGCGATTTCCGCACATACGCCCGTGCTGAGGCGCACCTCGGAGAGGGCCTGACCGTCCTTCATGGGCCCAACGGCGCCGGCAAGTCCAACCTGTTGGAGGCGCTCTATTTCGGTTGCACCGGCCACGCCCTGCGCACCCGCAATGAGCGCGAGCTGGTGCGCTTTGGGCAGCAGGCCACACGCGTCTCGGTCACCGTCCACGACGGCTCCGAGCACCACGAGCTGACGGTCGGGTATGGCATCCGCGAGGGCGATGAGCGTGCTGTCAAGCGGATGGCCTGCGACGGCGCCGCGGTGGAGCGGCTGCTCGACGTCGAGACACGCCCGCTGCTGGGCGTCTTCGTGCCCGACCGCCTGGAGCTCCTAAAGGGCTCTCCCGCCCCCCGCCGGGCCCACCTCGACCGTCTGGTTGCCGCCCTGTGGCCGCCGCGTACTGCCACCCGCCATGCGTACGCGCGCGCGCTCGCCCAGCGCAATGCGCTGCTGGCCGGCATTCGCGCTGGGCGCGCCTCGCGCTCGACGCTACCCACGTGGGATGGCGAGTTGGCTCGTCACGCGATCGCCCTGCGGGAAGACCGCGAACGCGTGGTGGAGCTTCTGCACGAGCCGTTCGCCGCGCGGGCGACCCAGCTTGGGTTGAGTGGTGAGGCCGTCATGCGCTACCGCCCGCGCTCTCGCGCCGCCGACGTCGAGGAGTTCGTGGCGGAGCTGCGCGAACGCCTCCCCGGCGAGCTGGAGCGCGGCTATGGCGCCCACGGCCCGCACCGCGACGAGCTCGTGTTCGCCCGCGATGGGCGTGAGCTGCGCAGCTACGGCTCGCAGGGCGAGTTGCGTCTCGCCCTGCTGGCGCTGCTGCTGGCCGAGCGCGCCGTGCTCGCGGATCGCCGCGGGCGCACCCCACTGCTGCTGCTCGACGACGTGATGAGCGAGCTCGATGCTCAGCGGCGGGAGCTGCTCGCACACGAGCTCGCCAGCGGTGGCCAGAGCGTGATCGCGACGACCGACCTCGCGCATGTTCCCGGTGCGAGCACTGGGCGTGGAGGGATGGCGCTGGCTGGTGCGGGAGGGCCGGGCCAGAATTGCGCGCCCATCGCCCGTCTACGGATCGCGCCCGGCGCGATCCTCCAGGAGGCGATCGCCGCGTGAGCCTCGACAGGCACGCCCCGCGCCCACTCTCGCTGGCGCTCGAGAGCTTCACGGCATCGGTGGCGCCAGCGAGCACGCTTGCTCGCGTGCAGGCCTGCTGGGAGAGCGCCGTTGGGGCCGCCATTGCCGCTGCGGCCAGCCCCGCCACAGAGCGTAACGGGGTGCTGACCGTACGCTGCGAGGCCGCGGTCTGGTCGCAGGAGCTGGAGTTGATGTCCTCCGAATTGCTGGGCCGCCTGAACGCCGCTCTGGGCGAGGAGCTGCTGCACAAGCTGCGTTGCCGTGTGGGTTGAGGAGTGTGGGCCGTTTTCCCTGCTATTCAACGGCATTTGAGGCCATTGGAGGTGCTGGGGGAGGGACCCCTTGTGCTATCGTTTGACTGACAACGCACGGCCCCGGTCCGCGATCTGTCGAGCTCGGATTCCGGGGCTTTCTCACGTCTTCTGGAGATGAAGTGGAGGCCAATTGGCCGTAGAGAACACAGATGGCGCGCCTGCAGGAGCTGGATCGGGCGCTACCAACGATCCCACCATGCGCGCCGACGCAAGCTACGACGCGCAGGACATCACGGTGCTCGAGGGCCTGGAGGCCGTCCGCAAGCGCCCCGGCATGTACATCGGCTCCACCGGAATCATGGGTCTCCACCACCTCGTGTACGAGGTTGTGGACAACTCCGTGGACGAGGCGCTCGCCGGCTTCTGCACCGAGGTCTCCGTCAGGATCCACCCCGACAACTCGGTCACCGTCGTGGACAACGGCCGCGGCATTCCGGTCGCCATGCACGAGAAAGAGGGCCGCCCCGCCGTGGAGGTAGTGCTCACCGTGCTGCACTCCGGCGGCAAGTTTGGGGACGGTGGCGGCTACAAGGTCTCCGGCGGCCTGCACGGCGTCGGCGTGTCGGTCGTCAACGCGCTCTCCGAACGGCTCACCGTCGAGATCCGCCGCGACGAGTATGTGTGGAGCCAGGATTACTCGCGCGGCGCACCGCAGGGCGAGCTGCAGCGCGGCGAGAAGCTTGCGGCGGGCGCGCCCACTGGCACCACCATCACCTTCCTCCCCGACGCCGACATCTTCGAGAGCCTCGACTTCGACTTCCGCACGCTCGAAGAGCGCCTGCGCGAGACGGCCTTCCTGACGCGCGGCCTGCACATCTCGATCGTCGACGAGCGCGCCGAGGGCCACTCCGCAGAGTTTCGCTACGAGGGAGGGATCGAGGATTTCGTCGCCTACCTCAACGAGAACAAGGACACCGTCCACCGCAAGGTCGTGTTCTTCGCCGGCGAGAGCGAGGAGGGCGCGGTCGAGGTTGCGATGCAGTGGAACTCCTCCTATCAGGAGTCGATCCACTCTTTCGCCAACAACATCAACACCAGCGAGGGCGGCAGCCACATGTCGGGCTTCCGCTCGGCACTTACGCGCACGCTCAACAAGTACGCTCGCGACCACGCGCTGCTGAAGGAGAAAGAGGACAACCTCTCCGGCGAGGACGTCCGCGAGGGGCTGACCGCGGTCATCTCCGTCAAGCTCCGCGACCCCCAGTTCGAGGGGCAGACCAAGACCAAGCTCGGTAATCCTGGGATAGCGGGGTTCGTCGAGTCGATCGTCAATAGTGGCCTGGGCGAGTTTCTGGAGGAGAACCCAAGCGAGGCGCGTGCGGTGATCATGAAGTCCGTGCAGGCGCAGCGTGCCCGCGAGGCCGCCCGCAAGGCGCGCGACCTGACGCGCCGCAAGTCCGCCCTGGAGAACTCCACGCTGCCCGGCAAGCTCGCCGACTGCTCGGTCAAGGATCCCTCGCTGGCCGAGCTGTTCGTGGTCGAGGGCGACTCCGCCGGGGGCTCCGCCAAGCAGGGCCGAGACCGCAACACCCAGGCGGTGTTGCCGCTGCGGGGAAAGATCCTCAACGTCGAGAAGTCCCGCATCGACAAGGTCCTACAGAACACCGAGATCCAGGCGCTGATCACCGCGATCGGGACAGGCGTGCGCGACGAGTTCAACATCGAGAACGCCCGCTACCACAAGGTCGTGCTGATGACCGACGCCGACGTCGACGGCGCCCACATCCGCACGCTCGTGCTGACGCTGCTGTTCCGCGAGATGGAAGAGCTGATCAAGGCCGGCTACGTCTACATCGCTAAGCCGCCGCTGTACAAGCTCAAGCAGGGCTCGCGCGAGCGTTATATCGAGAAGGAGGCCGAGCTCGAGGAGATCCTGCTCACCGACAAGTGGGAGAAGCTCCAGATCGCAGACCGCCACGGCGCCCCCTTCAAGCTGACCGACAACCGCTGGCAGCGCTTCACCCGCCTGCTCAAGCAGTACGAAGGGTGGGCCTCCTCACTGCGCGCGGCCCACGGCCACGAGATGGTGCAGTTCCTTGAGGAGTCCGCGCTGCTGGGCGAGCGCGTCACCAACGCCGAGCAAGCGATCGAGCTGCTCTCCCGCGAGGGCCTGGAGGGCGAGACACACGCGACCGAACTGCTCGAGGTCGACCCGCTCGAGTTGCGGGTCAAGGCCGTCGAGACCCGCACCGGCTTCGCGCGCACCCACCGCATCAAGCGGACGCTGTTCGACTCCCAGGAGTACCGGCAACTGGCCGCCGTGCACGAGCAGTTGATCGAGCTCGCCGGCACGCCCGCCTTCGAGGTGGCGCTCGGCGACGCCCACGAAGGCGCTCCATCCTTCGAGGCGCTGCGCCAGGCCGTTTTGAACGTCGCCCAGAAGGGGGTCAAACTGCAGCGCTTCAAGGGCCTCGGTGAGATGAACGCCGAGCAGCTCGGCGAAACCACGATGGCGCCCCAGACGCGCACGCTGGCGCAGGTCACGCTCGAGGACGCCGCCTCCGCTGACAGGATCTTCTCGATGCTGATGGGCGACCAGGTCGAGCCGCGCCGCGCTTTCATCGAGGACAATGCCCGCGCCGTAGTCAACCTCGATGTGTAGGGATATTGCGCGTCCATGGCCCTCAGGATCAAGCAGATCAAGGACGCAGGGAGCGTGGCGTGCTCTGCACGCGAGCGACCGAGGACGCAGATATGCGCCGATCATGAGGAGGCATGGTGGCGACGCCTGACACGCTGACCGGAGGCAACATCGAACCGCGCGCGCTCGAGGAGGAGATGCGTACCGCCTACCTCGACTATGCGATGTCGGTGATCGTCGGCCGCGCGCTGCCCGACGTGCGCGACGGCTTGAAGCCCGTTCATCGCCGCGTGCTCTACGCGATGAACGAGCTCGGGCTCAGCCCCACCCGCTCCTACTCGAAGTGCGCGCTGATCGTCGGCGAGGTCATGGGCAAGTACCACCCGCATGGGGACTCGGCCATTTACGACACGCTCGTGCGCATGGCGCAGGAGTTCTCGATGCGCAACGAACTCGTCGACGGCCAGGGCAATTTTGGCTCGGTTGATGACGATCCAGCAGCCGCGATGCGCTACACCGAGGCCCGCCTCGCCCGCATCGCCACCGAGATGCTGCGCGACCTCGACATGGACACCGTCGATTTCGTGCCCAACTACGACGGCTCCAAGCGCGAACCCCTGGTGCTCCCGGCGCGCTTCCCCAACCTGCTCGTCAACGGCTCCTCCGGGATCGCAGTCGGCATGGCCACGAACATCCCGCCGCACAACCTGCGCGAGGTGATCGACGCGACCGTCGCCTACATCGATGACCCCGACATCGAGGTCGAGGGCCTGATGCGTCACATCAAGGGCCCCGACTTCCCCACCGGCGGGATCATCCTTGGTCGCGCCGGGATCAGGGACGCGTATGAGACCGGCCGCGGTCGCGTGCGCGTGCAGGCGCGCGCCCACATCGAGCCGCTCAGCCACGGCAAGGAGGCGATCGTCGTCACCGAGCTGCCCTTCATGGTCAAGAAGGGCGGCCCCGGCAACCTGATCGAGAAGATCGCCGACCTCGTGCGCGACAAACGGATCCCCGAGATCTCCGATCTGCGCGACGAGTCCGACAAGCGCGGGATGCGCCTGGTGATCGAGCTCAAGCGCGACGCGATCCCCAAGGTGGTGCTCAACAAGCTCTACAAGCACACCCCGATGCAGTCCACCTTCGGGGTGAACATGGTCGCGCTCGTCGACAACGTCCCCCGCACGCTCAACCTGCGCGCGGTGATCCACAACTACGTGGCCCACCAGCGCGAAGTGATCGTGCGTCGCACCAAGCACGAGCTCTCCGAGAAGGAGGCCCGCGCCCACATCCTGCTCGGACTGCTGATCGCGCTCGACAATCTCGACGCGATCATCGAGATGATCCGCGCCTCGCGCGACCGCGAAGCGGCGCGCGAGCAGTTGGTGGAGCGCTTCGAGCTCAGCCACATCCAGGCCAGCGCGATTCTCGATCTGCGGCTCTCGCAGCTCACGGCGCTGGAGGCCGACTCGATCAAACAGGAGCACGCCGACGTCACCGAGCGGATCGCCGAGCTGCGCGCGATTCTCGGCGACGAGGGCCGTGTGCTGGCGGTGATCAAGGAGGAGCTCGCCGAGATCCGCGAGCGCTTCGGCGACGAGCGCCGCAGCGAGATCACTCACTCCGAGGATGAGATCGACATCGAGGATCTGATCGCCGACCAGCAGATGGTGATCACGATCACCCGCACCGGCTACATCAAGTCGTTGCCGCTGGCGACCTACCGCCAGCAGCATCGGGGCGGACGCGGCGTCACCGGGATGGACATGAAGGACGGCGACTTCATCGAGCACCTGTTCGTCTGCTCCTCGCACGACTACCTGCTGTTCTTCTCCAACCGCGGCAAGGTGTATCGCTCAAAGGTCTACGAACTGCCCGAGGCCTCCCGCACCGCCAAGGGCCGTGCGCTGGTCAACGTGCTCCCTCTGCGCGAGGACGAGCGGGTTCAGTCGGTGCTCGCCACCCGCGACTACAGCGAGGGCGCCTATCTCGTGTTCGCCACCCGTCAGGGGATCGTCAAGAAGACCGAGTTCAAGGCCTACAACACCCCGATCAACGCCGATGGCATCATCGCGATCAAGATCCGTGACGACGACGAGCTGGTCGCGGTGCGCCGCACCAGCGGCGAGGACGACATCCTGATCGTCTCCCGCTCCGGCCAAGCAACGCGCTTCCACGAGTCTCAGGTACGCCCGATGGGCCGCGACACCTCGGGCGTGCGCGGCATGAACGTCTCCAAGCAGGGCAACTACGTGCTCGCGATGGACGTCGCCCGCGACGACCAGGAGCTGCTCGTGGTCACCGAGAACGGCTACGGCAAGCGCACGCCGATCGCCGACTACCCCCGCAAGGGCCGCGGCGCGATGGGCGTCAAGACGATCGCGCTGACCGACCGCAAGGGCGCGCTCGCCGGTGCGCTGGTCGTGCGTGAGCATGAGGAGCTGATCTTCATCTCGATCGGCGGCATGGTGCAGCGGACCTCGGTGAAGGGGATCAGCCGCTACGGACGCGCCTCCCAGGGCGTGCGTCTGATGAACCTCAAGGACGATGACGTCGTCAGCGCCGTCGCGCTCGTGATGGACGGCGGAGATGACGAAGGCGAGGATGGCCCTGGTGGGGATGACGACAACGGCGGGGATGGCCCTGATGGAGATGACGTTGGCGAGAACGAGCAGGGAGAGCCACTCGACGCAGCCGCGGATGATTCCCACGGCGATCTGGGGGAGAACGGCAGATCCCCCCTTGCGTGACGTCACCCCCGTCCGCTACTCTGGCGAGACCAGAGAAAGGAGGTGGTCCGTACGTTGAGTGACAGTTTTTGCGGGACCCTGGAGGTGACCGGCCGCTAGGTCGGCAGGCTGGACCGCGTAGCGGAATCCAACCCGGGACACCCCGAGACCGCCGCCGGGCCTGGTCCCTCCGGCAGCGCAGGCAGTCTCGGTATTCCAGTCAAGTCGGTTGTGCGAGGGGCGTCGCGGGGGTTGCGGCGCCCCTCCTCATTTTTTTTAGGCAGCCTGGGCAGTCTGCGGCAGGTACTGGCGCCATGCCGCCGGGATCGACGGGCTGGCGACGTGGATGAACACCTCCGCGCGCGGCACCCTCGGCGCGTGGCGCGGCTGCATGCCCGCCTGCCGCGGCAGGCGGTCGCCCTTGCGGCGGTTGCACGGCGCGCACGACGCCACGATGTTCTCCCAGCTCGATGGACCTCCCTTGGAGCGGGGGATCACGTGGTCCACGGTGAGGTTGGCGCGCGCGCCGCAGTACTGGCAGGTCCAGCCGTCGCGGGCGAACACCGCGCGTCGCGTGATCTTGCGCTGGTGGGCGTCGCGGGGCACACGCACGTAGGTCACCAGGCGAATCACGGCAGGCCGCGCCAGCGTGGTTTTCTCGGAGTGCAGCTCCCACCGCCCGCGCTCCACCAGCTCGGCCTTCTCCTTGAGCAGCAATACCACTGCGCGGCGCACCGAGCAGACGTTGATCGGCTCAAAGGTTGCGTTCAAAACGAGCACCCGCCCACTCTCAGGCCCGCGCCGCCGGTGCTCGGGTGGCGGCACGGACCGAACTGGGTCTGGTGGAATGGTGGTATCCATCCGTGCGCGCAGTGTAGCGACGAACGTGGTCAATTGTGCTAGCTTGCCGCGCCACCGTCCGCGATTTTCGAAAGGGGACCTGAGGGTGGGGCCGCGGGGGTCTGCTCAGTGCGAGGGTTCCTCGCCCGCCGGGTAGGAGCCCAGCACGCGCACCTGCTCGCACACCGCGCGCAGCTCCGCGAGCGCCTCCGCCACCGTGTGCTCTCGCGCGCTGCCCTGCAGGTCGACGAAAAACATGTAGTGGCCCATGCGGGCTCGCTGCGGGCGCGACTCGATCTTGGTGAGGTTGATCGCGCGCTCGGCAAATACATCCAGGCAGCGCACCAGCCAGCCGGGGCTGTCTGCGCCCGAGCCCCAGAACACCACCGATGTCTTCCACTGCGTGGGGGGGCTCTCGATTCTCCCCGTCCCCGCGCGAACGCAGCGGCAAGGACTGCTCCGGGTTGCCCTTTGCGTCGGGCTCGCGCCGCGCCAGCCACACGAAGCGCGTGACGTTGTCATTGTGGTCCTGCACCCCCTCGCGCACCACCGTGGCGCCGTAGATGTCCGCTGCCAACCGCGTTCCCAGTGCCGCCTGTCCCCGCACTCCCGCGGCCGCCACCACGCGTACCGCCTCCGCCGTCGAAGTCGCTGGCAGCACTCGCGCGTGGGCGAGCTCCCCCCGCAGCAGGCGTGTGCACTGCCCCGGCACCTGGGGATGGGAGATCACCGTGTCGATCTCGCTCAGCGCTACCCGCTTCGCGGCGATTAGCGAGTGCTTCACCGCCAGCAGCACCTCCCCCACAATCTCCAGGTCTCCATGCTCGTCCGCGAGCAGATCCAGCGTCACCGTCACCGACCCATCGAGCGAGTTCTCGATCGGTGCCACCGCCCACTGCACTTCCCGCCTGCGCACCGCAACCACCGTGTCGTAGATCGTCGCGAACGCAACTGGCTCGACGGCGTCCGCCGCCGCGCTTGAGAGCAGTGCCTCCTCGGTGAAGGTCCCCGCCGGACCCAGGAAGCCAACGCGCGGGAGCATCGCTCAGGCCGACGGCTGGTCGAAACGGGGATGCTGGTCAGAGGCGAGTGTCTCCCCGTTTCGGTCGGAGGCGAGTGTCCCCCGGCTTCGGTCAGAGGAGACGCCGCTGCCCGCCGGGGAGAGCGACAGCCGCACTGCCTCTGCCTCCTCCGGGGAGAGCTCCAATTCGCCGCTGCCCTCGTGCACTTGCTTGAGGTAGACGCGCGCCTGGTCGCGGTGGTGGATGCAAGTGAGCACTACCCCTGAGCGGGTGCCGTCGAGCAGCGCGATCGACACCGACTGGTGGCCGGAGAGCTCGTTGTAGGCGTCGTAGCGCACGAGCGCGCGGTAGGAGATCGCGCCGCGCAGACCCATCTCCACGCCGCCCAGCCGTCCCTCCAGGTGTTCGGCCACCTCCCCGACGTACTCCCGCAGATCTTCAAAGCCCCCCTGCAACTCCGCGGCGTGGGCGACCACATCACGGTCGTGTTCGCCGAGCACGACCTTCTGCGCGGTGCGCAGCCGGCGCAGGCTGAGCGCCAGCGCCGCGCATCCCAGCAGTGCCACAACGGCGAGCGCGGCGGCGGCGATGGCGATGATTCCCTGGGTGTCGGTCAGGCTGGTGGCGATCATGGGGACAAGCTATCGCGCGGGCAGGAGCGATTCCCCATCAGGGCCACCCTCGTGCATCCCGCAGACCCACGCGGCACTGGCTACTGGCCGAACACCGCCAGGTAGGAGCCCTTGTTGTTTTCGAGGTTGGTCTCCCCCGGAACGGGCTGGACATACACCACCACCCGCGCTCCGGCGCCCACCGGCACTCCTTCCACGGGAATGCTCGCGGTCGAGGTCACCCCCGGTTCGGTTTTGGCGATCGTGCGGCTGTCTTTGTACTGCTTACCCCCGGCGGTCACCGTGACTTCGACCTTCACGTTGGTCTCCGAGTTGCTTCCCGAGTCTTCGACCATAACCTTGAACGTCGGAGTGGATCCCCCACTGAGGTGGTTGACCGTGCCGGTCGATTCCGGCTGGAGTTCGGTCGAGCCCACGCTTACTCCCTTCAGCGCGGAGCCGTGTGTGCCCGGGGCGACCTGGCCGCTTTGCGCCACGCCCGAGGATTTCCCGGTGAGGCGCTCTTCGACGGTGCTCGGTTCCAGCCACCCCAAATTCGGCAGGAACTGAGTGCTCGCCGTGCTCAGTCCGTGGATGCCGTCGGCCGCCAATTCCTGCTGGATCAGCGGCGCCACCCGCTGGGAGTAGATCACGTCGGAGGAGAGGAACATCTCCATCGCCCCGGCGATCAGCGCGCTCGCCTGCTTGCCTTGCCCCCCCAACGCCTGGCGCACGAGTGGCGCGATCTTTGCCAGCGCTTCCTCGCGCAGATTGAGCACCAGCGTGAAATAGCGCTGCGCCGCATCCAGTTCGCCCGGGACGCTCAGCTTCTTAGCCTGTTCGGCTTGCCGCTGCGCCACTTCGCGCAGTTCGTTGACTTTCTGCTCCACATTCAGCGGCGGTTCGCTGGAGGCGCCGGCGAGCCCGGCAAACAGCGGCTGTCCCACCTGCTGGTCGGATTCCCCCACCAGCTGTCCCGCTTCGCGGTTGTACTTCTTCAGCGCTTCTTCCTTGCCGCTCTTCAGGCAGCCGTTGATCAGCAGCACGATCAGGATCAGCACGACCACCCCGACCCCCGCGGCGATCCGCCGCCGCACCATCATCGTGTGGCGGTCCCCATGCGGGATCGGATGCCCGCCCGCCCGCTGTGGCTGGCGCGGGCGCGGCTGCGAGCGGGAGGGATTGGGTACCCGACCGCCCGCGGCGGCTGGCCGCGGCGCTCCTCCCTCGTCATCGTCGAAGAACGACAAGCTGTTCTCGCTCCTAATGCTTGCGTATTGAGGAAGGCACCAGTATGACCGCCCGTTCGGCCGCTCATCTTCCGATTGGTGCCATCTGCAACTTCTCGCTCACCTGCGCTTCTCCTGCCTGCTCGTGGCAGGGAGCGTCCTCACACCGGCGAACGCAGGAGTCGGTGGACTCCAACGACACCCTGATTGCGCCCGAACGCGACCCACTCGGCCGTCCTGCGGCTCGTGGCCGCGGCGAACAGCCGCTGGCCGACCGGGGCGCTTCGGTGCTTGGCCGCTACCGGCTGCTCCAGCGCCTCGGCGCTGGCGGCTTCGGGGTGGTGTGGAGCGCCCATGACGAGCTGCTCGACCGTGAGGTGGCCGTCAAGGTGATTGCGCTCCCCGCTGGCGAAGACCGCGAGCGCGCCACGCGCGAGGCGCTCGCCACCGCGCGTCTCGCGCATCCCGCGATCGTCGCTCTGTACGAGGCGTGCGCCGAGCACGACACCTTCTACCTGATCTCCGAGCTGGTTCATGGCGACACCCTCGCCCAGCTGATCGCCGCCGAGGCGCTCTGCGACGAGGAGGTGATCGAAATCGGGATCGCGCTCACCGACGCGCTCCTGCACGCGCACGGGCGCGGGGTGATCCATCGCGACATCAAGCCCCAGAACGTGCTGGTGCCCGCGCCGGCCGATCCCCATCAGGTCCCGGGGCGCCCGGCGGTCCAGAGCGCCGCTCCCGTCGCCAAGCTGACCGACTTCGGTGGCGCGCTGCTCGCCGGCGAGGAGTCCCTCACCCGCACCGGCGACGTGCTCGGCACGCTTGCCTACATGGCCCCCGAGCAGATCGACGGCGGCGAGGTTGGCGTGGGCGCCGACCTCTACTCGCTCGCGCTCGTGCTCTATGAGGCGCTCAGCGGCGTCAACCCCGTGCGCGGCCCCACCCCGGCCGCCACGGCGCGGCGCATCGGCGAGCAGCTGCCGGCGCTGGAGCGCCACCGCCGCGATCTGCCGCGCGAGCTCACCCGCTCGCTCGACCAGGCGCTCGAGGCCGATCCCGCGCTGCGGGGGACTCTGCCCGAGTTGCGCGACTCGCTCGCGCACGGTCTGCGCCACGGTCTGCGCCGCTCGCCCTGGGGGCGCCGCCCGCGTGCTCCCGAAGCGCCGTCACCCCGCCAATCCCAAACCCCTCAACCCGCCCAGGCCCCCGTTATGGCGACGGAGGTGCAGGCGCCGTGGCACTCCCCTCCGCACCCCTCCGAGGAGCAGCCCGACCTGACGGGCTGGCTCACGGCCGCGCGGCTGGCCTGGATCTCCGCGACGCTGGCGGTGTGCGTCTGGCAGCTCACCGCGGGCCACCCCGGGATTGCGCTGCTCGTCCTCTGCGCGGCGCTGCCGCTAGTGCTGTTGGTGCGCCGACCCGGACCCCACTGGCTGGCCGCTCTGCTTGCGCCCGTGCTCGGTCTTATCGGTCTCGCGGGCGCCTTCCCCGCGCTCGCCGGCCAGCTCGCTCGTTGGCACTCCCGCGCCCTGCTGGGGGCGCTTGGCTACTGGTGGCTGCATCTGGCCGAGCTGCCGCTGGACGGGTCCGTGGCGAGCACCGCCCACGCGGTTGTGCATCTGCTGAGCGTCGCCCTACTGCTGGGAGCGACCCTGTGGGCGCTCGCCGCTGTCGTTCTTCCGTGGATGGTGCGCGGGGAATCGGCAATGCGCGACGCGCTCGCGGCGGTCCTCTGGGCGGTGGCGCTGGTGGCCGGGTGGGCAGGTATCCAGGCCCTCGATCGCAGCGTTCCCCTGACCCATGCGACGCTTCCATCCCCGCATGGCGTCATCCTCAGTGCCTCGCTTGGGGCACTGCTCGCGGTCGTCGCACGAGCGCTGCGTGGGCCGGTGCAGACGATCGTTGTGTGAGGAGCCTTAAAGTGAGGAGTGGCGGGGCGGCGGGGTTTTGACGCTGTCGGCTCCGCCCCGGTGACCAGGCATATCAATGAACCCCCTCAAGAGCCTCGAGACCACGCTTGCCTCCCTCATGGAGGGCGCCTTCGGGCGCCTCTTCCGCTCCGAGGTGCGCCCGATGGAACTCGCCCGCAAGCTTGCCCGCGAGATGGACGAGCACCGCACGACCTCCGTGTCGCGTGTCTACGCCCCCAACGAGTACGCCGTGTGGCTCTCCCCCCAGGACCGCGCCCGCTACGACGGCGTCGAGGACGAGCTGATCGACGAGCTTTGCGCCTACCTGCTCGAGCACGCTCGCGGCGAGGATCTCACGCTTGCCTCGCACCCGATCATCACCTTCCACACCGACGACTCCCTGTCGCTCGGCGAGTTCGGCATTCAGGCGCGGCTGGTGCGCCCGGAGGGCCCCGGCGAGGGGGATGGCGATGGCAGCCTCGACAACCACGCCAGCCGCGACGAGGTGTGGGAGCAGCCCGCCCGCGAGGATTGGCCTGCCCCAGTTGGCGCCGCGCGGCGGGAGGACGAGCACGGGCAGACGATGATCTACAGCTCCTCTGCTCGCCTGCGCGAGCCGCTCGAACAGGCCCGTGCCAGCCGCCCCCCCCGTGCCCTGCTGCTGGTTGGGGGGCGGCGCCTGGTGGTCGCCTCCGAAGGCGCGGTCATCGGCCGCAGTCGCGACTGCGATGTCGTGCTCGATGATGCGGGGATCTCCCGTCGTCACGCCCACATCCGCCCCACCGCGCAGGGCTGGACGATCGAGGATCTGCGCTCGACCAACGGCGTGCTCCTCAACGGCGAGCGGCTGCGCGGCTCCCAGCCGTTGCAGATCGGCGACCGCATCGAGCTCGGCACTACCGAGATCGTCTTCGAGCAGCGATGAATACGCTCCAGCCGGTGTCGGTTGCGCTCAAGTTCGGTTTCCTCGCCGTGCTCTACCTGTTCCTGCTGTGGGTCGCACGCAGCGCCCTGAGCGATCTGCGGGGACGCGATCGCACCCATCCACCCGCGGGCTACGGCGCCGCGAGGGGCGCGGGGACAGGCCATGCGGCCTCTCCGGATGCGACCGGCCTGCAGTCCGCCTCCGCGCTTGGGCGCTCGGATATCGCCCGTCGCACCCCGCGCCTGGTGGTCGCCCGCGCCAGCGGTCACGATCCAGGGATGATCTACGACCTCGACGGCGACCTCGTGCTGGGCCGCGGCGACCACGCGGAGATACGCCTGGAGGATCCCTTCGCCTCCTCGCGCCATGCGCGCGTCTACGAGCAGGCCGGCACGCTCGTGCTCGAGGATCTGCGCTCCACCAACGGCACCTACCTCAACGAGGAGCTGCTGGACACCCCCCGTCCACTGCATCCCGGCGATCATGTACGGATCGGCGAGAGCGAATTCGTATTCGAGGTCGATTGATGACCACGCGGATCGACACGGGGGCCCACTGATGCTGCGCGTGGCCGAGCATTACGCGGGCACCGACACCGGCCTGCAGCGACGCGCCAACGAGGACTCACTGCTCGCCCGCTCGCCGCTGTTTGTGGTTGCCGACGGGATGGGCGGCGCGCAGGCCGGCGAGGTGGCTTCGAGGATCGCGGTCGAGTCCTTTCACTCCGGTCTGCCCGACGGCTCGCTCCCCGAGCAGGGGCTGGCCGCACACGCGCTCGCCGCCAACGCGCGCATCCACGCCCTGTCCCGCGAAAACGCCGAGCAGGCCGGCATGGGCACGACGCTCACCGCCGTCTACGTCGGCGAGCAGGAGGTCGCGATCGCCCACGTCGGGGACAGCCGCGCCTACTGCCTGCGCGACGGCGAGCTGCTGCGCCTCACCGACGATCACTCGCTGGTGGACGAGTTGATCCGCGAGGGCCGCCTCACTCCCGAAGAAGCGGAGGACCACCCCCAGCGCTCGATCATCACACGTGCGCTCGGGCCCGAGGAGACGGTCGAAGTGGACACCCGCTCCTTCCGCGCGCGCGCCGGAGACATCTACCTGTTGTGCAGCGACGGCCTCACCTCGATGGTCTCGGAGGCGCGCCTCGCCGAGGTCCTGCGCCGGCATGCCGGCGCGCGCCTGCATGACATCGGGGAGGCGCTGATCGCCGAAGCCAACCGCGCCGGCGGGCGCGACAACATCACCGTCATCCTGCTGCGCCTGGAGGAGGTGGGCGCGGACTCATCCTCCCCGGGGCCCGCCGAGGAGGATCGCAACGCCACGATCGTGAGCATGCCCGCTGTGGGGGCCACGCGCCCATCCTCCTCGGTGCTCGCACCCTCGACGCCGCGCGGCAGCGAGGGCCGGGAGGCCGCTGCGCCCACCGAAGCCCGCGCCCGGGAGCGACCGTCGCTGCGAGCACGCCGGGACGCTCATCGTACGCACGCCGCGCTGCCGGCAACGCCCGTGACGGCCCGCCGTCCCCGCTCCCCCGACTCCGCGCCCGCCGTCCCGCGACGGCGGCGGCGTGGTGTGCTGCCTGCGTTGGTTGTGCTCGCCGTGCTCGGGTTGCTCGCGGTCGGTGGGTACATTGCCGCGCAGTCGGTGTTCTTCGTCGGCACCAACGCCCGCGGCCTGGTGACGATGTACCGGGGCCTCCCCTACAAGCTCCCCGGCGGACTCGACCTCTACAGCAGCTATTACGTTTCCGGCGTCGGCGCCTCCACGCTGAGCCCCACGCGGCGCGGCACCCTGCTCGACCACAAGTGGCGCTCCGAAAAAGAAGCCGGCTCACTCGTGCACTCGATCGAACTGGAAGAGCTGAGTGGATGAACCGACCGATCCTGCGCCTCTACATGCTCGTGCTGGTGCTGTTCGCCCTGCTCGTTGCCTTCACCTCGCGCTGGACGATCTTCGAGGCATCCTCGCTGCGTGAAAATCCGCTCAACCAACGTGCGCTGATCGAGCAGGAGCGGGTGCAGCGCGGGGCGATCCTGGCGGCCGACGGCACCGTGCTGGCGCGCAGCGTGCGCACGCGCAAAGGCACCTACGAACGCGCCTACCCGACCGGCGAAGAGTTCGCCCAGGCGATCGGCTACTCCTACCCGCTCTCGCTCGATCGCACGGGCCTGGAGCGCTACCGCAACGCCCCCCTCAGCGGGCAGAGCCAGAGCGACCTGCAGTCGATCCTCGACCAGTTCCAAGGCCGCCCCGAAAAGGGCGATGAAGTGATCACCGCGCTCGACCCCGCCGCCCAGCAAGCCGCGCTCGCGGGGCTCGGCGCTCACCAGGGCGCCGTGGTTGCGCTCGTACCGTCCACCGGTGCCGTGCGGGTGATGGCCTCCACCCCGGGCTACGACCCCAACGCGCTGCGCTCCTCCGCCTCCGCCGCAAAGCTCAAAACTAACAGCGAAGCCCCGCTGGTCAACCGCGCCGTGCAGTACGGGTATGCGCCGGGGTCCACCTTCAAGGTTGTCACGGCCACCGCCGCGATCGACACCGGGAAGTTCACGTCCTCCTCGACGCTCAGCGGCCGCAACGGCATCGTGGTGTCGGGAGTTCCGCTGAGCAACGACCAGAACGAAAGTTTCGGTCAGCTCACGCTCACGCAGGCGCTCGCCAAATCGGTCAACACCGTATGGGCGCAGGTCGCCGAACAGGTGGGCAAGCCGACGCTCGCCCGTTACATGCGCCGCTTCGGGTTTGACGCCAAGCCGCAGCTGGACTACCCCGCCGAAGAAATGTCCGCCTCTGGAGAGTACGCGCGCGAGGGCGAACGCCTGCTCTCGCCCCTCAGCCCGCTGGTCGATGTCGGGCGCATGGGCATCGGGCAGGACAAACTGCGGGTGACCGCGCTGCAGATGGCCGAGGTCGCGTCCGCCGTCGCCAACCACGGCAGGCTGATGGCGCCCCACCTGACCGCGCGGATCGTGAACCCCGAAGGGCGCATCGTGCAGCGGATCTCCCCCCGCGTGCAGTCGGTTGTGATGAAGCCCTCCACCGCCACCGCCGTCACCTCGATGATGGAAGCCGTCGTCAACGAAGGCACCGGCGAAAACGCACGGATCCCCGGCGTGCAGGTCGCCGGCAAGACCGGCACCGCGGAAACACAGATCGGCAGCGCCCTCAACAACGTCTGGTTCATCGCCTTCGCCCCCGCCGCCGACCCGACCGTGGCGATCGCCGTAACGGTCAAGGGTGTCCCCGGGTACGGCGCCACGTATGCGCTGCCGATCGCGCGGCGTGTGATGGAAGTGCTGCTGCATGATTGAGCAGGGCACCGTGATCGACGGGCGCTACGAAGTGCTCTCGCGGATCGGCACCGGCGGAATGGCCGATGTGTACCTCGCCCGCGACCAGCTGCTGGGTCGCCAAGTGGCGGTCAAGCTGCTCCATCACCGCTTCGCCGAAGACCAGGAGTTCGTGGAGCGCTTCCGCCGCGAGGCCTCTAGCGCCGCCGGCCTCTCCCACCCAAATGTGGTGGCGATCTTCGATCGCGGGGAGTGGGACGGCACCTACTACATCGCGATGGAGTACCTGCCCGGCCGCTCGCTGAAGGCCGTGGTGCGCGAGCAGGGGCCGCTGGAGCCCGTGGCGGCGATCGACATCGTCATCCAGATCCTGCAGGCCGCGCGCTTTGCGCACCGCCGCGGGGTGATCCATCGCGACCTGAAGCCCCACAACGTGATCCTCGACGAGGAGGGTCGCGCGAAGGTCACCGACTTCGGGATCGCCCGCGCCGGCGCCTCCGACATGACACTCACCGGCTCGATCATGGGAACTGCTCAATACCTTTCCCCCGAGCAGGCTCAGGGCCACGCCGTGAGCGCCGCCTCGGACATCTACGCGGTGGGGATCGTTCTCTACGAGCTGCTCACCGGCACGGTGCCCTTCGACGGGGAGACGGCGGTGACGATCGCGCTCAAGCAGGTTTCCGCCGCGCCGTTGGCGCCGAGTGCGGTTGTGAGCCATGCGCCCACCCACCCATCTGGCGCCGCGTTCACCCACTCACCTGACGCCGCAGCGAGCGACGCGCTAGCGCCTGTGCCCGCGCGCGCGGCGATCCCACCGGAGCTCGACGCCGTGGTGCTGCGGGCGCTCGCGAAGGATCCCGCGGAGCGCTTCGCTGACGCCGACGAGTTCATCGCGGCGCTCCAGCAGGTGCGCAGGAGCCTGCCCGGCGCGGGTGAGCACCCACTGGTCGCGCCCGCCGGCAACGGTCCGGTGGCAGCGGCGGCCGCCACCGCGCTGCTGCTGGCGCCCGCCGCTGAGGATGCGGAGCGGCAGGACCCCGGGGAGGCGTCGGCGCGGCGGCGTAAGCGCCGCTGGTGGATCGCGGGCGGGGTACTGCTCGCGCTCGCCGCCGCCGGGGTCGCGCTTGCACTGCTGCTGCCGGCAGCCAAACGCCAGGTGACCGTGCCAAACGTCGTTGGTCGCACCGCGACGCTGGCGGCCACCGAGCTCAAAGCGGCCGATCTCGTGCCGGTTCCCTCGCAGGCGCCTAGCCTCGACGTCGCCGAGGGTGCCGTGATCTCCGTGAGCCCCGCCGCTGGCAGCGTGGTGCAGCGGGGCGCGCACGTGAGCGTCGTTGTCTCCACCGGCCCCGCCAGCGTGGGGGTGCCCGACGTGAGAGGCCTCACCAGCGCGGAAGCCGAGCATAAGCTCCAGCAGGCGCACTTCAAACCCAACGTCCAAAACCGCTCCAGCGCGTCGGTGGAGAGCGGCAAGGTGATCTCCACCGAACCCTCGCAGGGCGTGCCGCTGCTGATGGGCAGCCCGGTGACGGTGTTCGTCTCGAGCGGTCCCATGCAGGTGGAAGTCCCCACCGTGACCGGCCAGAGCGAAGCCGAAGCGCGCGGGTCGCTACGCGCCGCGGGATTGCACGTGGGCGCTGTCACCAAGCGCGAAGAAGCGGGCCAGGTGGCCGGCACCGTGCTCTCACAGTCGCCCTCCGCGGGCAACTCCGTGCGCAGCGGCGAAGCGGTGAGCCTGGTGGTGGCGAAGGCCTCGCAGGAAATTGCAGTCCCGCGCGTGGTTGGCAAAAAACAGGAACGCGCCGAAGGCGAACTGATCGGGGCTGGCTTCGTGGTGAAGTCCAGCACGCGCACCGTCACGAGCGAAGCCGAAGTCGGGCTAGTGCTCCAGCAGAATCCCGCAGGTGGCACCAAGGCCAAGCGGGGAGCGACGATCAAGCTGATCGTGGGCGAACTCGCGCAGCAGACCACGCCGAGCACCACGACCACGACGACTCCGAGCACCACAACCACCACCTCCCAGACTCCGCCCGCCGCCGCACCCGCCGTTCCATGAGGCTCACCGTCGCGCTACTCGCGGGCGGGCGCTCCTCCGAGCACGACGTCTCGCTGGCCTCCGCTCGCGCCGTGCGCGAGGGCCTCGAATCCGTCGGGCACGAGGTTCGCTGGGTGGAGATCGAGCGCGACGGCGCATGGCGTCATGATGGGGAGGGGCTCAGCCTCCGTCCGGGAGGGGGGCTGCTCGCCGCAGACGTCGTGTTTCCCGCGCTGCATGGTCCCTTCGGCGAGGACGGCACCGTGCAGGGTGTGCTCGAGACGCTCGACGTCGCCTACGTCGGTGCCGGCGTGGCAAGCTCCGCGCTGTGCATGGACAAGGTGCTTTTCAAAGAGCTCATGTCCGCGTGTGGGGTGCCCCAGGTGAAGTACGCGGGCGCCCGTGTCGAGCGCTGGCGCGAAGCCCCCACCGAGGTGCTCGGTGAGATCGCGGGTCTCGGGCTCCCCGTGTTCGTCAAGCCTGCCCACCTCGGCTCCTCGGTGGGAATCGCCAAGGTCGCCGAGGCTCCCCAGCTCGGCGAGGCGCTCGACCGCGCCTTCGCGCATGACCCGCTCGTGATCGTCGAGGCGATGGCGCACGGGGTCGAGGTCGAGTGCGCTGTGCTCGGTCCCGCGCTCGCCTCCGTGCCCGGGGAGATCGTGTTCGCCGAGGAGTGGTACGACTACGCCGCCAAGTACCGCGACGGAGGAATGCAGCTAGTCGCGCCCGCCCGCATCTCCACCGCGGCGAGTGCGCGGGTGCGAGAGCTGGCGCTGGAGGTGTTCGCATACACCGGCTGCGAGGGTCTCGCGCGCGTGGACTTCTTCGTGGATGGCGAGCAGGTGCTGGTGAACGAGCTCAACACGATGCCCGGCTTCACGCCGACGAGCGTGTACGCAAAGCTGACCGAGGCCTCGGGGATCCCCTACCCCGAGCTCGTAGACCGCCTCTGCCGGCTGGGGATCGAGCGCTGGCAGGCCAGGCGCGCCTACCAGTATTAGGCCGGGCGCAGCGGCGAGAGCAGCAGATCGATGAGCGCCCGCGGGTCGCGCCGGATACGTGCGTCCGTGGTGGCAGGGGGCCGCTTCTTGAAGTCGACTTGGGCGGGGTCGTGCAGCTTGCGCAGCCGGCCCTCCGCGATCAGCCGCTCGTCGACCGCCCCGAGCCGGCCCTCGAAGGTGGTGTACACCGGAACGCCGAGCGCGACGGCCTCGCGATTCATCGTGCCGCCGGCGGAGATCACGAGGTCGGAGAGGGCGATTAGCGACTGCGCGTCGATCGCCTGCTCGGGGACGATGAAGCCGGGTACACCGCCAAGCTCCGCGCGCTGAGCCGAGGTGCGGGGCAACACCACCGACTGCACTCCCCCCTCCCCCTCCCCCTTCCCCCCATCCGCCGCATCGCGCAGGCGCTCGAGCACACGCGCAAAGAGGTCGTTCTCGAAGCGGTGGTAGAGCGAAACCTCCGGGGGGGTGCGCACCACGACGATCGGCCGCCCGGAGTCGAGCCCCAGCTGAGCAAGGATCGCGGGGTCGGGCTCGAAGTCGGCCAGGTAGTACTCCTCCTTCAGCCCCGCGTAGGCGCGCACCTTGCCACGTGCGCCATAGCGGTCGAGGCGCTCGGGTGGGATCGCCTCGGGCACGACCACCGCCCGCGCCAGGCGGCAGTTGATCTGGTGCTGCACGGTCGCCCACTCGTAGTCGAACATCGTGGCGCTGGGGATCCGCAGCAGGGCAGCGGCGACGCTCACATCGTTGGAGCCATGGCCGAGCGCGATGTCGAAGAAGCGGCCGGAGAGAGGGGAGGGGGAGGGGTGCTCGCGCCTCGCTCTCCGCGTCTCGGCGTGCGCCCAGCGCAGCAGCGCCCCCGAGCGCAGCGCGAGGCCGCCCGCCTTCGCGGTCAGCCGCTCACCGCGGTGGCGGCCGATCGCGGTGTGGGGGATCTCGAAGCGGCGCAGCAGCCCCAGCGTCTGGGCGAAGTCGCGCGCGGTCACCCGCACCTCGTGGCCGTCGCGCTCCAGCGCCTCGATCACCGGTCGCATGACCAGCACGTGGGGGCTGTTGGTGAGGTCGATCCAGACGCGCATCGCCAGACCGTATCGCCGGGCGATAGCGGGCAGGCGCCTGCCCGCTGCACCCAGGTGTCGTGAGACGATCCTCATCGTGCCTAGATGTGCCTCGGCAGATGCGCCCTCGCATCCGGGTATCGTTGACGCGCCCATGCTCGTCCTCGCCTCGGTCACCGAATCAGTTGTCAACGCCACCTGGCATCTCGTCCGCGACGGGGGGCTGCCGGCGGTGTTCCTGTTGATGGCGCTCGGCTCGGCCTGCATCCCGATCCCCTCGGAGGTGGTGATGCTGTTCGCCGGCTTCGCCGTCGCGGACCCCGGTGGCTCGGGCGCGCACCACCACCTGACGATGACCGGCGTCGTGCTCGCCGGCCTGCTGGGCACGCTCGTCGGCTCGTGGATCGCCTACGGCATCGGCCGTGGCGGCCGCCTGGAGCTGATGGAACGCCACGGCCACCTCGTGCACATGGGCCCCGCCCAGATCGACCGGGCCGACCGCTGGTTCCAGCGCTACGGCGATCCCGCGGTGCTCTTCGGTCGCATGATCCCGCTGGTGCGCGCCTTCGTCTCGCTGCCCGCAGGGGTCGCAAAGATGCCGCCGTTGCGCTTCACCGTGCTCACCATCATCGGCTCGATCCCCTGGGTGCTCGCGCTCGCGCTCGCGGGACACGCGCTCGGCAGCGAATGGACGAGCGTGCGCAAAGGCTTCGAGTACGTCGACTACGCGATCGTCGCGCTCGTCGTGGTGGGCATCGGCTACTGGATCGTCCGCCGCCGTCGTGCGGGCCAAGCGGCGGCCGTCGAAGCCGCCGGGCAGGACCCCGATCGCACGTCGCCTCCGGAGTCGTCACCCGTAGACGTTGGCTGAGGGATCTCCCCGAGCTGCCCAGGCCACGAAGCTGTCGCTGCGCCAGGCACTGCTGCTTGGCCTCGTGCAGGGCCCCACCGAGGTGCTGCCGGTCTCCTCCTCGGCGCACATCGCGCTGCTGCCGCGCCTCGCGGGCTGGTCCCATGCCCCACGTTCGGCCGAGAGGATGACCGTCGCCGGGCCGTCCGAGCAGGATGTGGAGCTGCGCAACTCGCTGGAGGTGGCCCTGCACGCGGGCACCGTTGCCGCGCTGGTGCTCGCGCTGCGTGGGGAGCTGGGGCAGGCTCTGGGCGAGCTGGATGGCAGAGCCCTGGCGTCGATGACGCTCGCGCTTGCTCCCTCGGCGTTCGTGGGCTACCTCATGGAGCAACGCCTCGAGCGTCGTCCGAGCGGCCCCCGCGCGCTCGCCGCGGGACTGGCGGTGGGTGCCATCGCGATGGCCTGGGCCGACACGCGCCCGGAGACCCGCAGCGCCGCCGACTTCGCCCCCCGCGACGGCCTCGCGCTCGGTCTCGCGCAGGCGCTCGCCCTGCTCCCGGGCGTCTCGCGCAACGGCGCCACCCTCACCGCCGCACGCGCACGCGGCTTCGCCCGCGAGGACGCCCAAGCCCTCTCCTGGCGCGTCGGCCTCCCCGTGATCGCGGGCGCCTCGGGGCTCAAGGCGTTCCGCCTCGCCCACCGCGGCGCCCCGCCGGGCGCGGCTCCCGCACTCGCGGTGGGCACGGGGGCGGCCTTCCTATCGACGCTCGCCTGCGCGCCGCTGATCGGCTCCGGCAGGCGTGCGTACGCGCTGTGGCCGTTCGCGCTCTACCGCGCGGGCCTGGCGCTGGCCGCGGTGGCGTCTTCGGGCTCGGCGTAGCGAGCCGCGGCGAAGCAGACCAACATCGAAGCCGTGCACGGCGACACGCGACGATCCATACCAAATCGTCCTACGATCCATCAATGGCGATGACCTCGGCTCGTCGTGACCCCGTGTCGCAAGAGCATCGTCGGTCACGCGCCGTGCTCGGCGCGGGGCTGACGCTTGTCCTGATCGTCGTGCTGCTGGCCGTGGCGGTGCTGGCCTTCTCGGGGGTGACGCTGGCGAGCGATTCGACGGCGCTGGCACGCGTGTCGGTGCAGCCGTTGGGTGGGACGGTCGAGCGTGTTCGGGCGTACGGGCCGCACGGCCGGAGGGTGCCGCTCGCGATCGAAGATGGGCGGCTGACCCCGCTTCGGCGGCTGAGTCCGGGCGAGCAGGTGACCGTGGATGTGGAGGTTCGCCGGCCCGGATGGCTCAGCTGGGCATTGGGGAGCGAGCGCAACGAGCAGCTGACGCTGCGGGCGCCCGCAGCGCAGGTGACCGAGCGCTGGATGACCGTGTCCTCGGGCTCGGAGGTGCGCGTGAGTTTCGACCGACCCGTGTCCGCGGTGTCTTACGGAAGCGGCACGGATGGCGTGACCCACCACACGCTGAGCAGCGCCCGGAGCTCGGTCTCGCTCGGGCCGCAGGCTTCGACGGGGGCGATCGAGATTGCTGCCGCGCCGCGCCCCTGGGAGAGGCTCGGGGCGCCCACGCAGGTGAGCTGGTTCCCGCCCTCCCGGGCTCCGGTGATGGTCAGCTTTCCCGCGGCCGGCGCGCGCATCTCTCCCGCCACGCCGCTTTCCCTGACGTTCTCCCAGCCGGTGAGCGAAGTGCTTGGCTCGGCTCGCCCCCAGCTCTCGCCGAGCACGCCCGGGAGCTGGCGCGAAGCCAACAGCCACATGCTCGTCTTCACCCCGTCGGGGTTGGGAGCCCCGCTCGCCTCCCAGTTGAAGGTCCAGCTCCCGCGCGCGGTCGCCGTCACGACGGGCGGGAGCGGGCTGCGCACCACCAACCAGATTGAATGGACCGTGCCGCCCGGCTCGACGCTGCGCCTGCATCAGCTGCTCGCCGAAGCGGGCTACCTGCCGGTTGTGTGGCAGCCGTCGGGCGCTCCTGTGGCGCGCACCCCGAGCGCGGAGGCTCAGGCGGCGGTCGAACCTCCGGGCGGCAGCTTCAACTGGCGCTATCCCAACACTCCCCACCAGCTGCAGGCGATGTGGAACCCGGTTGTTGCGAGCGTGATCACGAAGGGCGCGGTGATGAAGTTCGAGAGCGAAGACAACCTCACCGTCGATGGGGTCGCGGGGCCGACCGTGTGGCACGCATTGCTCACCGGTGCGCTTGCCGGCAAGCGCCTCGCCAGCGGCTACAGCTACGTGTACGTGCACCGCGAAACACCGGAGACGATGACCTTGTGGCACAGCGGACGGACGGTCATCACCTCGCCCGCCAACACGGGCATCTCCGGGGCGGAAACCGAACTCGGCACGTTCCCGGTGTTCGAGCACCTCCCCGAAACGACGATGACCGGCACCAACCCCGATGGCTCGCACTACAGCGATCCGGGGATCAAATGGGTGAGCTACTTCAACGGCGGCGACGCGCTCCACAACTTCGACCGCGCCTCGTTCGGCACCCCGCAGAGCCTCGGCTGCGTCGAGCTTCCGCTCGCGGCCTCCGCGGAGATCTGGCCCTACACGCCGATCGGGACGTTGGTCACGATCGAAACCTGAAGGTGCGCATCACGGTGCCAGCGTAGCCGGCCACCGTCCTACGGCTGCCAGACTCACGCCGATGCTCGCGATCACGCTCGCCCTCGGCGCCTCGCTCTGTTACGGCGTGTCGAACTTCATCGGCCCGCAGTTGGTGCGCCGCCACCAGCTGGTGGCCGTGCTGGTGCTCTCGCAGGCGGCGGCGCTTGGCGTGTGTGCGCTGTATCTGGCGCTGGAAGGGGGGCGGGCGCTGCCCTCCTCCGACGTTGGGCTGGCACTGCTGGCGGGCGCCGGCAACGCCGGTGGGCTGATCGGCTTCTACAAGGCGGCCGAGCTGGGGCCGCTGTCGGTGGTGGCGCCGATCGGCGCTTCGGGGGTGGTGATCCCGGTCGCCTGGGGCCTCGCCAGCGGCGACTCCTTGCGCCCGGCGCAGGCGGTCGGGCTGGTGCTGGCGATGGGGGGCGCCGTGCTGGTCGCGCGCCGTGGCTCCGCCCACCACAGCACCGAGCACTACCCCGACCCCCGCGCTGCCGCGCTGTGGGCCGCGGCCTCGGCGATTGCCTTCGGGATCTTCCTCACCGCGTTGCCGAAGGCCTCGGAGCATGGGCGCGCGTGGGCGCTGCTCGACGCGCGCCTCGCGCTGGTGGTGCTGCTCGGGCTGTGGGCGGGGCGCGAGCTGCGTGGGATCAGATTCGTCCGCGCCAGCGCGCTGTTTGCGATCCCGGGCGTGCTTTTGGTGGTCGGCACGATCATGTACACGACGGCCGCCGCCCACGGCCAGCTCTCACTGGTGTCGGTGCTGGGCTCGCTCTTCCCGATCGTCACGGTCGCGCTCGGCATGGGCCTGCTCGGCGAGCGGCTGTCGCGCTTTCAGGCGGTCGGCGTTGTGGCGGCACTCGCAGGTATTGCTCTGATCGCGCTGTAATTAGAGCCATGTCGCAAGCGATGCTCGGCACCGCGCTCGGCGGGCGCTACCGCCTCGACGAGGAGATCGGCAAGGGAGGGATGTCGACCGTGTATCGCGCCTTCGACGCGGTACTCGAACGGCCGGTGGCGATCAAGCTGATGCACCGCGAGATCGCCTCGGACTCCGACCAGCTGGAGCGCTTTCGCCGCGAGGCGCGGGCGGTGGCGCAGCTCAGCCACGCGCACATCGTGACCGTGATCGATGCCGGGGAGGAGCCGCAGGCGGACGGTGGGGCGACTCCTTACATCGTCTTCGAGTACGTGGACGGGGAGACGCTGAAGGCGCTGATCCGCCGCACTGGGCCGCTTGAGATCACCGAGGCGATCGCGTACGCGATCGAGATCGCCCGGGCGCTGGGGGCCGCGCACGAGCATCAGATCGTGCACCGCGACGTGAAGCCCCAGAACGTGCTGCTGACCGCCGAGGGCACCGCCAAGATCACCGACTTCGGGATCGCCCGCACACTCACCGAGGAGGGGCTGACGCTCGACGGGCGCGTGTTGGGCACGACCGACTATGTCTCCCCTGAGCAGGCGCTCGGCCACAAGGTGACGGGGCAGTCGGACATCTACTCCCTGGGGGTCGTGCTGTACGAGATGCTGACCGGCGCGATCCCCTTCACCGGTTCCAGCCCCGTCGCCGTGGCGATGCGCCACGTGCGCGAGGAGATCCCCGACGTGCAGTTCCGCCGCCCGGAGGTGTCGGCCGCGACTGCGGCCGTCGTGGAACGCGCCACCGCCAAGGATCTCGCCCGCCGCTACCCCGACATCCCCACGCTGCTGGCCGACCTCGAGGAGGTGCTCGCGATCGAGGTGGCGCGTGCGGGCCAGAGCACAGGAGAGGTCACCACGGTGCTGCGCACGCTGCCCGCGCCGGCTCGCCGCCGGCTGCCGTGGCGGATGCGCCACCCGGCTCGCTGGCTGGTCTCGCTGGCACTGCTCGGCGGCCTGGTCGCGCTCACGCTGGCGCTGATCGCCGGCAACACTCACCGCGGCGTGCCCCCCGACGTGGACGCCCAATCGGGCCTCACGCCGGTGCCCTTGGAACAGACCTCCGCGCACGACTACAACCCCTATGGCGACGAACCCGAACATCCGACAGAGGTGGCCAACGTGGTCGATGGCGACCCCGAAACGGTGTGGAGCACCGAGCACTACCGCGAAGACACGCTCGGCCATAAGCCGGGAACCGGTATCTATATCGACGCGGCTCCTGGTCTGCGCGCCCGCGCGATCGAGGTACAGACACCCACGCCGGGCCTCACCGCCGCCGTCTACGCCGCCAAGAGCTTCGATGCCCATCTCCCCTACGAAGACTCCGAGAGCCTCGCCCAGCGGGGGTGGACGGAACTGGCTCCTCCGCGCACCGTCGGCGCGCAGAGCACGATCCGGCTGAACACTGATGGGGTCGTGTTCCGCTACTACCTGCTGTGGATCACCCACCTGCCGCCCGGTAGCGAAACGGCGGCGATCTCCGGGTTGACGCTCTTTAAATAGGAGACTGCCCACCCTCCCCCCTCCCCACCTACAATTCCCTGCATGCGCCGACGTCTCCGCTCGGCGGGTGGGTGGGCCCCCACCCCCTTCCACCGGCACATGCTGCCCCAGGTCGCCGTGGACGGGGTGCTGGTCGCGCTCGCGTACTACCTCGCCTTCCAACTGCGCTTCGACGAGGGGCTCACCCACCGCTACTCGCTGCTGCTGCAACGCACGATCTGGTGGGTGGCGCTCGGCGGGGTGGTCGTGCTGGTGCTCGCGCGCGTCTACCTGCGCAGCTGGAGCTACGCTGGCCAGCGCGACTACGAGGCGATCCTGCGGGGGGTGATCGTGATCGTGCTGCTCGCGGTCGTCGGCGTGGCGGTGGCGCGGCCGGTGCAGATCCCCTACGGCCCCTACCACGCCGGCCGCCCGGCGGGCGTCAGCACGGTGGACATGCCGCTCGGGGTGATCGTGCTCTTCTTCCTGCTCGCGCTGAGCGCGCTGGTCGGGCTGCGGGTGCTGGCGCGCGCGCTGCGCGAACGGCGTCTGCAGGGCGCCTTCCGCGGCGTGCGCGAGGGCGATCGCGGCGTGCTGATCGTCGGCGCCGGCGAAGGCGGCCGGCTGGTGCTGCGCGAGATCGCGCGCAACCGCGAGCTGGGCTTGGCGCCGGTCGGCTTCCTCGATGACGACCCGCGCAAGCGGGGGATGCGGATCGACGGCGTGAAGGTGCGGGGCAATACCGAGGCCGATCTACCGCGCATCCTAGAGGAGGCCGAGCCCGAGGAAGTGATCATCGCAATCCCCTCGGCGCCCGGCTCGACGCGCGCGCGCGTGGTGCGCGAGTGCCGCGCCCGCTCGATCCCGGTGCGCACGCTACCGACGGTGTTCGAGCTGCTCAAGAACCAGGATTCCCGTGGGGGGATGGCGCTCAACACGATTGCCCGCCAGGTGCGCGAGGTGCGCGTCGAGGACGTGTTGGGGCGCGAGCCGGTGGTGATGGAGCTTGATCGCGTGGGCGCCTACCTGGCGCGCGAGGCGGTCGTGCTGGTGAGCGGCGCGGGCGGCTCGATCGGTGCGGAGCTGTGCCGTCAGATCGCGCACGTGGGCCCACGTCGCCTGATCCTGCTCGACCACGCCGAGGACAACCTGTTCGCGATCCACCGCGAACTGCTGGACGAGCGCCACGTGCCGCCGGCGTCGCTGGCGGCGGTGCTGGGGGATTGCAAGGAGGAGGAGCGGATGCGCGAGGTGCTCGCCGAGCACCGCCCCACGGTCGTCTTCCACGCCGCCGCCTACAAGCACGTGGGGCTGATGGAGGCCAACCCGGTGGAGGCAGTGCGCAACAACGCGATCGCCACGCGCGTGATGGCGCACGTCTGCGGCGAGCTCGGGGTGGAGCGCTTCGTGCTCGTATCGACCGACAAGGCGGTCGCCCCCGCTACTGTGATGGGGGCCTCCAAGGCGCTGGCGGAGCTGGCGCTGGAGGGGGCCGCGGCGCGCTGGCCGGTTACCGTGTTCAAGGCGGTGCGCTTCGGCAACGTGCTCGGCTCCTCCGGCAGTGTGGTGCCGATCTTCCGCCGCCAGATCGCGCTCGGGGGCCCGGTGACGGTCACTGACCGGCGCATGACGCGCTACTTCATGACGATCCCCGAGGCGGTGCAGCTGATCATCCGCGCGGGCTCGCTTGGGCCCCGGGCCGCCGCGATCGCCCGCAACGGCCTCGTGGGGGGTGGGACCCCGGAGGATGATCTGGGCACGACCGCCGCCTCCGGAGGGCGGTCCACGGCCGAGGTGCTGGTGCTCGACATGGGCGAGCCGGTGCGGATCGTCGAGCTGGCGCGGGCGATGATCGAGCTCTCCGGTCTCGACCCCGACCGCGACATCGAGATCGAGGAGGTCGGGCGCCGGCCGGGGGAGAAGCTGCACGAGGAGCTGTTCAACGGTTACGAGCGCCCGCGACCGACCGCCACCGAGAAGATCCTGCGGGCAGAGCGCGCGCCGCTCGCGCCGGAGGTCGTGGAGGAGGTGTTCGCCGAGATCAACCTGCTCGTGCTGGAGGGCGACGCCGCCGGGCTCGCCGCGAAGGTCGCCGATCTGACCTCGCGCGTGCGGGAGCCCGTGAGCGCGCCCGATGCGCCCGAGCCGGCAACCGCATCCGCGGCGCCTGTGCCCCTCATACACTCTGGCGACGCATGATCGCACTGCTGCCGGCGCTTTCCCTCTCCAACAAACTGATCGAGGTTGGGGCCCTTGCCGCCTTCGCGGCGCTGGTCGGGATCGCGATCCTCTCGCTGCTGGTGTTCTCGCAGGCGCGCGAGCTCAAGCGCCTGCGCGAGTGGGCCGGCCGCGCCCCCGAGCGCGCGGCCGAGCTCGACCAGCGCGTGGCCGCGGAGGCGGCGATGCGCGCCCAGCGCCCCGCGCAGCCGGTCGTCCCCCGCGCCACGCCGATGATCGCGCGCCAGGTCGCCGGGCAGCCCCCCGCGCTCACCGCCGCCGGTCAGCCCGCGGCGCCGGTACCGGGGCAACCGGCTCCCGGCCAGCCCGCGCCCAACGCAACGCCCGCCCCCACGGTTGCGCCGCTCCCGACGCCCGTTCCCGGCCAGCCGGCGTTCGTGCCCACCGCGCAGACCGTGGCGGGCGCCGCGCAGGCGGGAGTGGAGTCGGCGCCGGCGGAGGGGTCGAAGCCGGAGGGGGAGCCAACGCCGGCAGAGGGCGGGATGTCCGAGGGGGCGCCAACGCCGGTGGAGGGCGCGATGCCCGAGGGGGCGCCAACGCCGGTGGAGGGTACGATGCCCGAGGAGGTGCAGCCGGAGCTGCCGGCCCCGGCGGCGGAGGAGGAGGCTCCCAGGCCGGCACCAGCCCCCGACGCCCCCGAGCCGGTCGCCGCAGAGGCCGAGCCGGCGCCCGCGCAGGAGCTGCCCGCGGCTGAGGAGCTGCAGCCGCCCGAAGCGGAGCCGGCCGTCGCGGCCGCTGCTGGGTCGGGCGCGCTCGCCCCGGCGACCGTGGCAGCCGCCGCGGCCTCCACCGCGGTTGCGTCGCGTGTCGTGGAGACCGCCCAACCTGCCGCCCTGCCGCGTGCGCCCGTGCCGCCGGCGGCTCCCGCAAAGGCCGGGGTCCCGCCCGCCCCGGCGGGGGTGAGCTCCAAACCGCTGCCGCCGCGTCCCCCCGCCCCAGTGGGCCCGCGGCCGACCGCCCCGCGTGCCGCCCAGGCCGGCAGCGTGCGGGCGTTGGGACGGGATGGGGGAGCCCCTCCTAAGTTTCTGGTCGAAGAGGAGCCCTCCTCGCGCAAAACCGTCGCGCTGATCGCCGGCGGCGTGGTCGTGGGCGTGGTGGTGCTGGCCGCGATCCTGCTCTCCGGCGGCAGTGGGTCGAACAGCCCGGGCACGGGTACCGCGGGGCGCTCGACTGCGAATGGTGGGCGCCATGGGCACGTCGCCGTGGCGACCCCCGCGGAAACGCACGTGATTGTGCTGAACGCGACCGAAGCGGAAGGGTTGGCGCACAAGCTGGCGGGGAACCTGCGCCAGAGTGGATATGGGCTGGCGCTCGCGTCGAGCGCGAAGCCCCCGAGCGCCCGCTCGACCTCGGTCGTCGAGTACGCGAGCGGTCACCGCACCGAAGCGCAGCACGTGGGCCAGACGCTCGGCATTGGCGAAGTGACGCCGATCGAAGGCGCGGTCGCGGCGGTGGTGAACGGCACGAGCGTGGTTGTGATCGCCGGCGCCGACAAGGAATCGCTGGTGGGCTCCGCGACCGAAGCAGCTCCGACCGAAGCGGCTCCGGGCGAAGCGGAAGCGGGCGGCGGGTCGGGAGAAGCCCAGGCCGGCGCGGCCCAGGGTAACGAAGCCGCCGCGAATGCCGGCTAGCTTCCTGAAGCTCCCCGAGCGCACCGCCAAGCCGCGTGAGCGGGGCCTCACGCACGTGCTCGACCGGGGCCTGTCGGGCGCCGAGGTGGAGGGGCTGCTGGAGGTCGCGGGCGCGTACGTGGACATCGTCAAGCTGGGCTGGGGCACGGCGCTGGTCAGCGCCAACCTGAAGCCGAAGCTGGAGCGCTACGCCGCGCACAACATCCCCGTCGTACTCGGCGGCACGCTGACCGAGCTGGCGATCAAGCAGGGCCGCGTGGAGGGGCTGATCGCGTGGCTGAAGGAGCTCGGGCTGCGCCACGTCGAGGTCTCCGACGGCACGATCGCGCTGGAGCCCGAGGTGAAGGCGCACCTGATCCGCACGCTGGTCGCGGCCGGCTTCACCGTGCTCGCGGAGGTCGGCAGCAAGGACGCCGACTTCATCATGGCTCCATACGTGTGGGTGGAGCAGATCGAACGCGACCTGGAGGCGGGCGCGTGGAAGGTGATCGCGGAGGCTCGCGAGTCGGGCACGGCCGGCATCTACCGCGCCGACGGCGAGGTGCGCAGCGGCCTGATCGACGAGATCGCGCACGCGGTGGACCCAGAGCGGATGATCTTCGAGGCGCCGCTCAAGGCTCAGCAGGTGTGGCTGCTGGAGTTCTTCGGCAGCGAGTGCAACCTCGGCAACATCGCCCCGAACGACGTGCTCTCGCTGGAGACGCTGCGCCTCGGGCTGCGCTCGGACACGGTCGCGCGCTTCGCACTGGATGGAAAGGATTAATCAGGATGGGCTCCGCGGGCGGGTGGGCCCCCATCCCGGGCTCCGCCGGGCGGCGCTCGCTCGGTGAGTCAGCGGAGGCTCAGCGGCTGGCTCGTGTGGTGTTTGCCGCGTTGGTTGTGGCCTGCTTCGTTGCGTTCGTTTTGACGCAGCGGCTGAAGCACACGCCGACGCCGGTGCAGGAATTCAAGATGGATGTAGCCTTCACTCCGACCCGTATACCTGCCGCGGCCTGTCGTGGGCGGGTACCGGCAGGACTGGTGAACTCGAGTGAACGAGTCGAGTACCTGGCGTTCAAGATCGCGCAGGCCGATGAAGTGACGGTCGAGATCGTCGACTCCGCCAACCACAGTATCGCGACGATCGTGCGTGACTTGCCGGTGGAAAGGTACAAACCACTTTCACTGTGTTGGAATGGGCAGCTCGGATCGACGCAGAGCGGTGGTCTGGCACCGCCGGGTGAATACCGCCTGCGCGTGAGCCTGCGCAACCAGGATCTTTCCCGCTACTCCACGACCAGCTTCAAACTGGAACTGCACCCGTGAGCACCGCGATCCTCGCCACCGCCCACGGTTTCGGAGAGGGTGTCGAGAAGTTCGGCGTGATCGCGGTCGCGCTGCTCGTCGCGGTGGTCGTGCTCGGGCGTCCGCCGCGGGTATCGGAACGGTTGCGGGCGCTCGCGGCGCTCGCCGTGCTGGTGGTGACGCCCGCGTTGCTGCTGGCCGATATCTGGCACACCTCGCAGTTGACCCATCTGCGCAATCAGCCCGCGAAGGCCGCGGCGGCGGTCGTCCTGGGCCTGGTGGTCGTGGCCGTGCTGGCAGTCGTCATCCACAGGCGACCCCGAGCATTTCCACTGCTGGCGATCTTCGCGCTGCCGTTCCGCCTGCCGATCGCGACTGGCGGCAGCACCTCCAACCTGCTGATCCCGCTCTACCTGGTGGTCGGGGCCGGCGCGCTGGCGTACGCGCTCCCGCGACTGTCGGGCGCGGCTACGCACCCTGAGCGGGTCAACCCCGCACACGATGGTGCGCCCCTACCGACGCCGAATGGCTGGTGGGCGCGGACGATCTCGCCGCGCGGCCTGGAATGGCTGTTGACGGCCGCGGTCGTGCTGTACGCGCTGCAGGCCGCTTACTCCGCCAACTTCTCCAAGGCGCTGGAGAACATGGTCTTCTTCTACGTGCCGTTTGCGCTCCTGTTCGCGCTGCTGCGCGAGGTGCAGTGGACACATGAGCTGTTGCTGCAGTGCCTCGCGGTCGCGGTGGCGCTCGCGGTCGTGTTCGCGGGGATCGGTTTCGTCGAGTACGACCGCAAGCAGCTCTTCCTCAACCCGAAGGTGGTCGCGGCCGACCAGTACGGCAACTACTTCCGGGTCAACTCGCTCTTCTTCGACCCCAACATCTACGGCCGCTTCCTCGCGCTGGTGATGATCGGGGTGACGACGGGGGTACTGTGGAGCGTACGCCGTCGCGAGGTGCTGCTCGGCGGCGCGGTGCTGCTGTGGCTGCTGGCGGGCCTCGTGACGAGCTTTTCGCAGTCGAGCATCGCCGCGCTGCTGTTGGGCCTCGCGGTGCTGGCCGCCTACCGGTGGGACGTGCGCGGCACGATCTACGTGACGATCGCGCTGGCGGCGATCGCGCTGGTTCTGGTGGCCCTGGCGCCGGCGAGCCTGCACCTCGGGCTAACCGGCAAAGGCGGCTCGGCGAGCAATGCGACCAGCGGCCGCACGAAGCTGATCGAAGGGGGCCTGCGCCTGTTCGCCGACCGCCCCCTCCAGGGCTTCGGCCCGGGCTCGTTCGCGCAGGAGTACCGCGCCCACGAACACGTCACCAGCACCAGCGCGACCTCGGCCTCGCACACGATCCCAATTACGGTGGCGGCCGAGCAGGGGATCGTCGGCCTGGCGCTGTACGTGGTGCTGCTCGTCTCGGGCTTCGCTGTCCTCTTCCGCGGGGCCGGCCGCTCGCCCCCGAGGATCGCGCTGGCGGCCTGCTTCGCGGCGCTGGTATTGCACACCTTCACCTATGCCGACTTCCTCGAGGATCCGGAGACGTGGGTGCTGCTGGGGATCGGAGTGGCTCTGGCCTGCGCGCCGGGCGCCAGCGAGCCCCGGAGCCGCTCTGCGCCCCGCGTCGAGCCGGCCGCGCTGACAAGCTGAGGTCGTGCGCGATTACCTGAAGCGCCTGTTGACCAGCGGCGCGGCCTACCAGGCGGCCGACATCGTGGCGAAGGGCCTGGCGGTGATCCTGCTGCCGCTGTACACGCGCCACGTGCCGACCCAGGGCTACGGCGCCTACCAGTCGCTGCTGACCGCGGTGATCCTGTCGAGCATCTTCCTACGCATCGGGCTCGGGGAGGCGTTCGTGCGCTTCTACTTCACCGACCACGACCAGCAGCGCCGCGAGCGGATCGCGCGCACGGTCACGGCGACGGTCGCGTGGACGACGACGGTTGCAGCGCTGGTCGCATTGGCCTTCTCGGCCGACCTCTGTCAGCTGATCCTCGGCTTCCGCGACCCCGACCTGATGGACTGCGCGATCCTCGGCATGTGGGCCTTCACGAACCTCGAAATGGCCTACGCCCAGCTGCGCGTCGACGAACGCGCGCGCGCCTACCTGTACGCCTCGATGGCCAACGTGGCGATGACCGTCACGTTCACGGTCCTATTGGTCGTGTTCGCAGACGAGCAGGCCAGGGGCCTGCTCCTGGGCAACTTCGGCGCCTCCGCGATCGTCGTGCTCGGTCTGTGGGTCGTGCTGGCCCGCGCCCGTCGCTTCTCCCTCCGCCTCCGCCTCCACGACCTCCGCGCGATGCTCCGCTTCGGCGTGCCCACGGTGCCGGCCGACGCCAGCGTGTACGCGCTGCAGGTGGTGGACCGCCTCTACCTCTTCCGGGTCTACTCGGAAAGCGCGGCCGGCCTCTACTCGATCGCGCTGCAGCTAGCCACCGTGGTGTTCCTGTTGGTAAGGGGCTTCCAGTACGCGTGGCCGCCGCTGGCCTACTCGATCAAGAGCGACGAAGAGGCCTCGCGGCTCTACGCCCTCGTGACCACCTACTACGTGCTGGCGACGGGCTTGATGGTCTGCGGCGTGGCGCTGCTCGGCCGCTGGCTCGTGCGCCTGCTCTCGGCACCCGAATACTTCGGCGCCTACAAGGCACTGCCATGGCTTGCGCTCGGCTGGGCGCTGTACGGCCTCTACCCGGTGCTGATGGTGCTGGCCGGCCGGGCAGGCAACACCACCCGCAACTTCCCCGCGGCGGCGGCGGGCCTGGCGGTCAACGTGGCGCTGCTGCTGTGGCTGGTGCCCGCGGGCGGCGCGAACCTCGGCATCGCCGGAGCGGGCCTCGCCCTCTGCGGTGCCTACATCGCGATGCTCGCGGTCCTCTACACCCTCACGCGCTCGCTTTTCCACGTGGCCTTCGACTGGCCCCGCCTGGCGCTGCTGGTGGCGATCTTCGCGACCGTCGCAGTCTCGGGCGAGCTGCTACTCCCAACCAGCGGCCTCGGCGGCCTCGTCCTACGAATCCTCTGGTTCCTGCTCGCCCCCGCGCTGCTGATCGCGACGCGCTTCTTCACCGCCCGCGAGCTGCGCGGCGCTCGCGACCTCGTGCGTTCGGCACGGGCCAGGATTGGGCAGCCGGCCAAGCCCTGAACCCCGGGCGCTCGGCGCTCGCCCCCTTTGGACTTGACAAGAACCTCGCCCCGTGCTTATAATCGTCTCATCTCGGTACCAACGTCGGTAACGAGCCGTCTTGAACATATTGGTCTGGTTTGTGGGCCTGGCCTCCAGTGGCCGGCCTTGAAGCACTGCAGGGGTTTCTCAGGGAGAGGGACCGGGTCTATTCCGATGAGGGAGTTGGTTTTCGCGTGCTTTTGAGAGGGATGAACGTGCCGGGGGTCGTTGCACCCCGCCTAGGGATTGATGCTAGATGCGCCAGCTTGGCGCTGTCGCATATCTCTCTCTCTCTCTCTCTTCGGCTAGGGGTCTAGACCCCGAAGCTCCTCGTCGGGCGCGTTTGCGCCGCTTTGTGTTCGTCCCCGCGTGGGGGTGGGTCACCCATGCGCGTGTGACCAAGCTTTCGCTGTTCGCGCCCCTCGGCGCGTCGTCTTGTAATCGAGGGGTCGTCCCCTCTGTCTCGGAGGGGATGGTGTGATGAACGCTGTTCGTAGCTTGACTGTTGCGACTCTCTGTGCGCTGGTGGGTGGCCTGTTGTTTGGGAATGCCACTCCCACCTTCGCGGCCGAACCTTGCCCCAATGAACAGTTGCGCGCGGAACAGCCTTACGGGCTAGGGCTGCCGGACTGCCGCGCGTATGAGATGGTCTCGCCGCTTTCCAAGAACGGCGGGGAAGCGATCACGCTATCCGATCCGACGTTTGCGCCGTTCAGGGTCCGCAGCTCGGTGTCAGGCGAAGCGTTTACGTTCAACTCGCAGGCGTCGTTCGCCAACCCGGGGGGTAATGGGTATACCGATCAGTACGTTTCTCGTCGCGGTCCGGATGGTTGGTCAACGCAGAACATAACCGCTCCGATCGAATCCGACGGTGGGGCACAGATAGTCCAGTATCCAGACGCGTTGTTTACACCCGAACTATCGGAGGGCGTTCTGGAGAATGCCAATCCTCCGTTGACCAGCGAAGCTCCGGACGGTTATTTCAACGATTATGTAGCGAATTTTAGCGACGATTCGTATGAAACCGTTACAAATGTCGCACCACCAGGCATTCCACCCGACTCGTTTGAATATTACCACGCAAAGGGCTTGCCGTGGGTCGCCGGCGCGTCAACCGATTTGAGCCATGTTGTTTTCGTTCAGTATGCGAGTCTGACGCCAAAAGCTCCGGCCGAGGCATTCAATTTGTATGAGTGGATGGGGGGGAACTTGACCTTGATCAACGTGACATCCGAAGGGACGCCGATTCCCGGTGGAGCTCAACCAGGAGGCGGCGAGCCCCACGCCGCTATCACCGCCGGCAATGCCGACGAGTGGCATGCGGTCTCGGAGAATGGATCGCGCGTGTTCTTCACCGCCCAGCTAATGGACGAAGAAGAAGAAGAAGCCATCAGTGAGCGTGGGGGTGAAGTGTCATTCGGTGGAGATGGTGAAGCCCGAGCTGAAGAAGAGGAAGGACGCATTTTTCGCAAGCCGCAGTTGTATGAGCGCGTGCTCGAACCGTCGCCGAAGACGGTGGAAGTGTCGGCCTCGCAGAAGACGAACGGCGGTGGGCCCGGTGGCACAGATCCCAATGGTCCGCAGGCGGCCTTCTATTGGGGGGCCAACGCCGAAGGGTCGAAGGTCCTCTTCACGAGCCGAGCGGAGTTGACCGATGACGCGAACACCGGCGGCAAAGACAATGCTGCGAACCTGTATGAATACGATCTGGAAACCGGTCATTTGAGCGATCTCTCGGTCGATACGAACCCCGCCGACACGAACGGCGCGGAGATTCTGGGTGTGGTGGATGAGAGCGAAGACGGCTCCTACGTGTATTTTGTCGCCGAGGGCGTTCTCACGAGCGGACCGGCGTCGGGTGAACCGACCCCGGTGTCGGGTGAACCGAACCTGTACGTGTCGCATGATGGGAGCACCACGTTCATCGCGACGCTCTCTCCAAGCGACCGCCTGGACTGGTCCGGCCAGGATTTAAATGGAGAATTTAGTAAGCCGGCGGGGGGCACGAATGAATGGGCGGCCGAAGTCGGCCCCGCCAACAATAGGGGTGGGCGGATAACGCCGGACGGGACGCGTCTTGCATTTCTCTCCTCACGTAGCCTGACCGGTTATGACAATCAGCCGGTCGAAGCGGGCGAGTGTGAAGATCTCTATGAACCGGGAGTAGCTTTTTATCGATACGAACCGGGTCCGTGCGCGGAGGTGTACATATACGACGCACCAGCGCATAGCTTGTCGTGTGTGTCGTGTAATCCGAGTGGTGCTCAGCCGATCGGAGCATCGGGCTTTGGTATCGAAGAACAGCGAACCGCCTTTTATATTACGCGTAACTTCTCGGAAGATAGCAGTCGGCTGTTCTTCGACAGCAGGGATGCGCTGACGCCGCACACGAGCGACGGCCGTCAGAACGTGTATGAGTATGAGAACGGGCATCTGTATGCGTTGTCGAATACGGCCGGTGGTCAGGAATCGTTGTTCCTGGACGCGAGTGCCAATGGGGACGATGTGTTCATCGCAACGTCTGACCAATTGCTGCCCGAAGATCGAGACAACCTCGCCGATGTTTATGACGTGAGGGTCGATGGTGGGTCCCAGATCGCGGTCGCGTCGCCGGTTTGCGATAACGGCGACTCGTGCAAGCCCCCTGCTGCTCCGCAGCCGGCGGTGTTTGGTGCGCCGGCGTCTGCGACTTTCTCCGGCACCGGTAACGTGGTGGCGCCGCTGGTCAGCAAACCGCTGGTGAAGGCGAGGAAACCCAAGCCCAAGACAAAGAAAAAGAAGGTAAAGAAAAAGAAAAAGGGTAAGGCGGCAAAGAAAGCCGGTGGCGCCAGGAGGGTGCGTGCCGGTGTGTCCGGTGGCGGGGTGAAGCGCTCATGAGTGAGGTAATGGTTGTGGAGTCCTATCGTAGTCTCGTGAGGATCGCTGTCGGCGTCGTGGCGGTGTGTGGGTTGCTGGTGTTCTCATCGAGCGCGATGGCCGAAGAATTCGGAGTGCAGCATTTCAGTATCTCGGCGACCAACAAGGACGGAACGCCGGACGTGCAGACAGGCTCGCACCCGTACGAGCTGACAACTACGTTCGAACTGCAGCCGCCACAGGAAATCAACGGAAGCCTGTTCGTCGAAGACAGTCTGAAGGATGTCCACGTCGAATTGCCGCCCGGTTTTGTAGGTGACCCGGAAGCGACGCCGCGGTGCACCTATGACGAATTTGTTTCCGAAGAAGGTTGTCCGAACGATACGGCTCTTGGAACGTCGGTCACGAGATACGACGCCGGAACTGTGAGAAACCGTCATGAGCCCGTGTATAACCTTGTGCCGCCGCCGGGTCACCCGGCCGAGTTCGCCTATAAGATCTTGGGGATTATCCCCGTACTTCTGGATGTGTCCGTTCGCACAGGAGGCGATTACGGTTTGACCGTGGAAGTGGAGAATATCACCACGGCTGCCTCGGTGCTTGGGGCCAAGGTGATCATCTGGGGAGTGCCAGCCGAATCAAGCCACGATCTTTTGCGTGGAAAATGTCTAAACGGAACAGAACCTCGCTGGCACGGAGCGGTTGGTGAATGGGGGGAAGAAGAATCGACCGGGAGCAGCTGTTCGGCGGGTGTGCCGCCGCTTCCGTTTCTTCTGAATCCGACGTCTTGTGGTGTTCCGCGGTCGGCGACGATCAAGGTGGATTCGTGGGAGGAACCCGGGCGTTTCGTGCCCACGAGCACTTCGATGCCGGAACTGTCTGGCTGCGAAAAACTCGATTTCAGCCCGACGATCACCGCGACCCCGGATGGGACTGGTGGGAGCACGCCGACGGGCTTGAATGTCGATGTGCATGTGCCGCAGGAAGCGACGGAAAACCCGGTGGGGTTGGGCGAGGCTGATGTGAAGAACACGACGGTTGCGCTACCGGAAGGGGTGCAGATCAGCCCGGCCGCCGCGGACGGGCTGCTGGCGTGCTCGCCTGTGCAGATCGGGTTGCATACGGCGGAAAAGCCCACGTGTCCGGAAGCTTCGAAGGTCGGCACCGTCGAAGTGACGACGCCGCTGTTGCCGGAACCGTTGACCGGTGCGGCTTATCTGGCGACGCAGGATGAAAACCCGTTCGGGTCGCTGATCGCGCTGTATGTCGTTTTGGAAAATGCCCGGGAGGGGGTGCTCGTGAAGCTCGCGGGGCAGGTGTCGCTTGACCCGGTGACTGGGCAGATCGAGACGACGTTCAAGGAAACCCCGCAGTTCCCGATCAATGACTTCAGGCTCGATTTCTTCGGCACCGACCGGGCGCCGTTGACGACGCCTGGGTTGTGTGGGCCGTATACGACGGAAGCGTCGTTTGAACCGTGGTCGGGAACCCCGGCGGTGAAGCCGTCCTCGAAATTCCAGATCACCTCGGGACCGGCCGGTTCGCCGTGCTCCAGCCCGCGGCCGTTTCGGCCCGGGTTCGAGGCCGGGACGACGAACGTCCAGGCCGGCGCGTACACACCACTGACGATGACGATGACCAGGCCCGACGCCGACCAGCCGTTGGGGAAACTCTCGGTCGTGCTCCCACCCGGAGTGTCCGCCGGACTGCAGGGCGTGAAGCTGTGCGAGGAACCGCAGGCCGCGAGTGGGGAATGCCCGGCGACGAGCCAGATCGGCCAGGTGATCGCGAGTGCCGGGCTTGGCAACGACCCCTACAGCGTGGAAACCGGCAAGGCCTACATCACTGGCCCCTACGACGGCGCGCCGTTCGGGGTGGACGTCGTCGTCCCGGCGGTCGCGGGGCCGTTCAACCTGGGTACGGAGGTGGTGCGCTCGAAGGTGGAGGTCGATCCGACCGACGCGCACCTGACGGTCGTCAGCGACCCGTTCCCGACGATGCTGGACGGCATCCCGTTGCAGTTGCAGCACATCAACGTGACGGTCAACCGTCCCGGGTTCGTGTTCAACCCGACCAATTGCGAACCGATGAAGCTCACCGGAGAGCTCGGCAGCTCGGAAGGGGCGACCGCGGACGTCGGCACGCCGTTCCAGGTGACCAACTGCGCCGCGCTCTCCTTCAAACCCGAATTCGCGGTTTCGACCAGCGCGAAGACGTCGCGGACCGAAGGCGCGAGCCTGCACGTGACGCTGACGCTTCCCAACCTCCCCAGGGGCTCGGGCGCGAATGTCGCGAGGGTGAAGGTGTCGCTGCCCAAACAGCTGCCCTCGCCGTTGAAAACGCTGCAGAAGGCGTGCACGGAAAAGGTGTTCGCGGAAAACCCCTCGGATTGCCCGGTCGCGTCGAGGGTCGGGGAAGCCAGGGTCAGCACCCCGGTGCTGGAAGGTGGTCTCTCGGGTCCGGCGTACTTCGTCTCGCACGGTGGTGCGAAATACCCCGAACTGATTATCGTTCTGGTCGGCGAGGACGGGGTGACCGTCCAAGTGCACGGCGAAACGTTCATCAGTAAACAGGGCATCACCAGCGCAACATTCGACACGGTCCCTGACGTCCCGTTCTCGGGCTTCGAACTGACGCTTCCCCAGCGGGAATACCCGGCGATCACGGCCAACGGCAACCTCTGCAAGGCCCAGGCCGCCGGCAAGCTACTGATGCCGACGGAAATGGTCGGGCAGAACGGGAACAAGATCAACCAGGAAACGAAGATCTCCGTCACCGGCTGCCCGAAGCAGAAGAAAGTGACGCACAAGCACAAGAAGCACAAGGCGGCCAAGCGCGGGAAGGGCAAAAGGACGCGTAAGGGGTGATAGCGATCGTGCCTGCTTCCACTGAACGTGCCTCGCCGCGCGGTGCCCCCCGGTCCCCGGGGAGCCGCGCGGCTCGGCGCGCGGCGCGCAACGGAACCGGCCCGGATGGCGAGTACAGGCGAGAGAGCGCCCCCGGTGCGGTGGGGCGCTCGGGCCTCGGGGAGATCCAGCGCGCGCGGATCCTGACCGCGATGAGCGAAGTCGTGATGGAGCGCGGCGCGGGCGTGGTGACGGTCGCGGACGTGGTCGCCCGCTCGGGCGTCTCACGGCGCACCTTCTACGAACTCTTCGGGGACCGCGAGGACTGCTTCATCGCCGCGTATGACCGTGCGCTCGCGCTCGCGGCCGAGAGCGTGATCCCCGCGTACCGTTCCGATGGGGAGTGGCGCGAGCGGGTGCGGGCCGGCCTGCAGGCGCTACTCGTCTTTCTCGACGCCGAGCCGAGCCTCGGCTACCTTGGCGTCGTTGGCTCGCAGGCTGCGGGTCCTCGCGCGCTGGAGCGTCGCGCCGCCACGGTGGCGAGGCTGATCGCCGTCGTGCACGAGGGCGGGCGTGGGTCACGCGGCGCGCGGCGCCCGGACCGGCTGATGGCGGAGGGCGTCGTCGGCGCGATCCTCGCGATCCTCGCCAGCCGCATCGCCGCCCCCGACCGGGCACCGTTGCTTCCGCTCCTGAACGCGCTGATGGCGATGATCGTGCTGCCATACCAGGGCTCGGCTGCGGCTGAGCGCGAGCTGCGAGCGCCGAAACAGAAGCCCCGCAACACCAACCCGCCCCCCCGCGTCGACGTCCTGCGCGACCTCGAGATGCGCCTCACGTACCGAACCATGCGGGTGCTGCTGGCGATCGGGGAGCTCGAGCGCCCACCCACCAAGGGTCCCGAGGGAGCACGGCCAGTGGGCGCGCAGCCAGACACGCAAGCACCCAGCAACCGCCAGGTAGCGGCCGCCGCAGGCATCGCCGACCAGGGCCAGATCTCAAAGCTACTCACGCGCCTGAAGGCCCTCGGCCTGATCGAGAACACAGGCGGGGATCACACCAAAGGCGAGCCAAACGCCTGGCACCTCACCACCAAGGGGCAAAACATCACCAAAACCCTACAAAAGACAGCGTGACCTCACGCAACACCAACAAAATACTCCCCCCCAAACGACCATCTGATTTATCTGATACACTCGGGGCATGGCCCGGATGAGTGCGACGGAGGTAGCCAGGAACTTCTCAGCCGTGATCAACCGTGTGGATGCGGGCGAGGAGATCGAGATCTTCCGCAACGGCGCGCGGGTGGCCGAGCTGCGCCGACCGTCGCGCCAGCTGACCATCACGAGCAGGGAGCTCAGGGAGCTGCTGGCGAGTCTGCCGCCGGCCGACGCCGACTTCGCGCGGGACGTCGAAGAGGCGCGCAGGCAGCTCGGCCCTCCGGGCTCGCCATGGCCCTCCTCGTAGACACCTCTGTTCTGGTTGACGCGGAGCGCTCCGGGCTGGAGGAGCGGGGCTTCTCGGTGCCGGAGCACGAGCAGGAGCTCTCGATCAGCGTCATCACAGTCAGCGAGCTGCTTCACGGTGTTCACAGGGCCGCTGATGATCGAGTGCGGACGCGGCGGCTGGCGTTTGTGGAGGGTGTGCTGGCGAGACTTCGAGCCGATACCGATCGGCCCCGAGGTGGCGCGCATCCACGCCGAGGTGTGGGCGCGGCTCGAGGCTGCCGGCGCGATCATCGGCGCGCACGATCTATGGATAGCGGCCACCGCGCTCGCCCACGGCCTGACGGTCATGACGGCCAACGTCGGCGAGTTCGAGCGCGTTCCCGGCCTGTCTGTGCTGGCCGCCTGAAACCACCCGAAGTTGCGGGGCGGCACCGCCCTGTCCGCGCACCTCCCGGCTTGGACTTGACAGGAGCCTCGCGTCGTGCTTATAATCGTCTCATCTCGGTGCCGATGGTGGTAGCCGAGCCGTCTTGAGCATATTGGTCTGGTTTGCGGTCGGGCCTCCAGTGGCCGGCCTTCGAAGCACTGCAGGGGTTTCTCGGGGAGAGGGACCGGGTCTATTCCGATGAGGGAGTTGGTTTTCGCGTGCTTTTGAGAGGGATGAACGTGCCAGGGGTCGTTGCACCCCGCCTAGGGATTGATGCTAGATGCGCCAGCTTGGCGCTGTCGCATCTCTCTCTCTCTCTCTCTCTCTTCGGCTAGGGGTCTAGCCGAGGCAGCACCTCGTCGGGCGCGTTTGCGCCGCGTTGTCTTTGCCTCCGCGGTGGGGTGGGTCTCCCGCGCGCGGGTGACTATTTCTTTGCTGTTCGCGCCCCTCGGCGCGTCGTCTTGTAATCGAGGGGTCGTCCCCTCTGTCTTGGAGGAGGCGATCGTCTGATGCGTGCTCGTGGCTTGCTGGTGGCAGTACTCTGCACGGTGCTCGGTGGTTTGGGTCTCACGGCTGGGCCGGCGTTGGCGGCTGCCCCGGAAACCCCGGAAGTGTCGGTGCAGACACCGGTGTCTGGCACATTCACGACCGGGATAGCCCCGGCACCTGTGATCTCCGAAGAGGCAGTCGTGAACGTTGCGTCGGGCAGCGCTACGTTTCAGGCGCTGGTGAGCCCAGAAGGCTCGGAAACGACCTACCGCTTCGAATATGGCACGAGCGACGCGTACGGCGCGAGTGTACCCTTGCCGGACGGGAGCGCGGGGGCGGGCACGAGCGCGTTGGCGGTGCAGGCGCATACGCAGACCCTGCAGGCGCACACGACCTACCACTACCGGGTCATCGCAACGAACGCTGCCGGGACTACTGACGGACCTGACCAAAGCTTCACCACCCAGACGGTCGGCGGGGCGCTCACGCTGTCCGACGGCCGCCAGTGGGAATTGGTCTCACCGCCGGTCAAGGACGGCGCGCGGATCATGCCGGCCGATCAGGAAGGAGGGGGGCTGGCCCAGGCGGCTGAAGACGGCGGTGCGGTCACCTATTTGGCGAATGCACCGATCGAAACCCCGGCGGGGAACGCGAACGAGTCGCAGATCTTCTCCGTGCGGGGCGCAAATGGCTGGTCCTCGCGAGACATAGAGCCGCCGCACTCCGAAGCGATCGAAGCGCCCATTGGCCGGGGTCAGCAATATCGGTTTTTCTCCTCCGACCTATCGCTTGGAATCTTGCAGCCATCCGTCGGTAAGGAAGGCCTCGAAGCGCTGCTCTCGCCGGAAGCCACGGAATACACGGTTTATCTGCACAACAACGCGGATGACGCGAGCGCTGGCTTCGTCCCGCTAGTCACGGCTGCGAACGTGCCGCCCGGCACCGAATTCAAAGGCGTTGCAGGCGACGCATTCAATAGCCGAGTCACCTTCGTAGCCGCCGCGCCGGATGCGAGCCACATCGTCGTCAAAGCGAGGGCGGCGTTGACGTCGACGCCCACAGAAAAGGGGTTGTATGAGTGGGCCGCGGGACGGCTGCAGCTGATCAGCATCCTACCCGACGGCACGGCTGCCCCGGGACCTGAGCTGGGACTTCGGGGCGCGATCTCCAACGATGGCTCCCGTCTGGTTTGGTCATCAGAAGTTGGCCTTTATCTTCGAGATGTGGCGAAAGGCGAAACACTTCAGCTGGACGCTGTCCAGGGCGGCTCGGGGACCGAAGGTGCTGGACCCATTTTCCAGCTGGCCACTGGCGATGGGTCGAGGGTGTTCTTTACTGACACCCAAAGGTTGACCGCCGACGCAACCTCGAAGGCTTTTTCCCCCGATCTTTATGAGTGCGAAATAATCGAAGAAGCGGGCAGGCTCATTTGCGATCTGGCTGATTTGACGGTTGACGAACACACTGGCGAAAGCGCGGACACCGGTATGGTGTTGGGTGCCAGCGAAGACGGCTCATATGTGTACTTCATGGCCGCTGGTGCTCTTGCCGCTGGTGCTGCTCCCTCGCCTTGCGGGTGCAATCTCTATGTGCGCCACGGTGGGACGACCAGATTCATCGCTGCCATCTCGCCGCCGACAGTCGAACAGTATGGTCCTCGTGCGCTGACAGCGCGGGTGTCTCCGAATGGCCGCTATCTGACGTTCATGTCGGACGAGAGCCTGACGGGGTATGACAACCGCGATGCAAGCAGCGGGTCCGCTGATGAAGAGGTCTACCTCTACGACGCCGCATCTAATCAGCTCGTGTGCGTCTCGTGCAACCCCATCGGCTCGCGGCCGATCGGTTCGTCGTATGTCGGCTCGTCGTATATCCCGGGGTCGCCGGGGATATCGGTGGGGCCGGGGATATCGCTCAGCGACGCTCGCTACCAGCCACGGTATCTCTCAGACAGTGGCCGGTTGTTCTTTGATAGCGCCGATTCGCTGATCGCGCAGGATACGAACGGCACGGTGGACGTGTACGAGTATGAGCCGCCGGGCGTCGGCGATTGTGACACCGCGAGCGCGACGTTCGGCGAAGCGTCTGGCGGTTGTGTCGGGTTGATCTCCTCGGGCTCATCGGTTGAAGAATCCTCATTCATGGACGCGAGTGCGGACGGAGGTGACGTGTTCTTCATAACGACGGCGCAGCTGGCATCGCAGGATTTCGATAACGCGTATGACGTGTACGACGCGCATGCGTGCTCGGCGGCGGTGCCGTGCACGTCGCCGGCTGTGTCGCCGCCGCCGTGCACGTCGGCTGATTCTTGCCGGGTGGCGCCTTCGCTGCAGCCTGGGGCTTTCGGGGCGCCGGCGACCGCGACGTTTGTGGGGGTGGGCAATGCGGTGGCGCCCGCCGGCGGCCCGGTGGTGAAGCCCAAACCGAAGCAGAAGGGGAAGAGGAAGCGGAAGGCGAGGAGCAGGCGCAAGCAGCGAGGGAGGCGAGGGAAGGTAGGGAAATCGACGGCTACGAGGAGCTTGTCCGCAAGGGCGAGGCGCTTAAGGGGGAGAGCATGATTCAAGGCAAGCTCATCAGAGTCGGACGGGTCGTCGTTCTGCCGGCGGTAGTGCTGTTGGCGATGGTGGTGTGTGTGCCGGTGGCGTTCGGGGCAGAAGAAGGCAGTCCGTGGTGGCATCTGAACTCGGGGTCGCATCCGACGTATCTGCCGCCGGGTGGGGAAGGCGTGGTGGTGGCGTGGGCGAGCAATCTCGGCGACCACGAAGTGAGCACGGGCGGCAATCCGGTCACGTTGACTGACAAGCTGCCGGCCGGGTTGACCGCGACCTCGGCGGAAGGCAGCGCTGGTCTGCTGGGCCTCTTTGGTTCGCTGAATTGCTCGGTGTCGTCGGTGGTGGTCTGCACCTTTGAAGGGCATCTCCCGCCGTATGAACAGCTGGAAGTCAAGATCCATGTCGAAGTGGGCTATGGCGCGTCCTCGGGTGAGTTGAACGAGGTGAGCGTGACGGGTGGCGGGGTGCCGGGCGCGAGTGCCAGCCATCCGCTGACGGTGAATTCTGTGCCGACGCCGTATGGTGTGGAAACATATGAACTGTCACCGGAAGAAGTGGGCGGGCTGCCTGCGACGCAGGCCGGGTCACACCCATTCCAGCTGACGACCTCGCTGTTCCTGAACGGCGGCGTCGAACGATTGGCGGAAGTGGGCGCCTCTCGGAAACTGGTGCTACAGCCGGCGATGCCGAAGGATCTGAAGTTCGCGCTGCCGCCGGGGCTGGTCGGTAACCCGATTCCGTTCCCGCAATGCTCGGATACGCAGTTCAGCGAAGGAGAATTGGCGGAGAACAAGTGCCCGGCGGATACGCAGCTCGGGGTCGCCAAAGTCACTATCTATTCATCCGACTTGGGATACGTCACGATCCCCGAGCCGGTGTTCAACCTGGTGCCGGCGGTGGGTGAGCCGGCGCGGTTTGGGTTCCTCGCGGTTGTCGTCCCGATCATCCTCGACACTTCGATCCGCACTGGCGGTGATTATGGTGTGACGGTCAGCGTCAACAACATCAGCCAGAACGCGGAGTTGTACGAGGCGCAGGTGACGTTCTGGGGCGTGCCGGGCGACGCGCGGCACAACGTGTCTCGCGGAAACGAATGCGTGGGGGTAGGCCTGATCCTTGGCCAGTGCACGACAGTGGTGAAAAGTGCGGTGAGTGCGCCGTTGTTGTCGTTGCCGACGTCGTGTGGGAACCCCGCAACAGAACCGCTGAGCTCGTCGGTGTCGGCGGATTCGTGGGCGGATCCGTCGGTGGTTACGGCGCCATCGGTGTACCGCTGGCGTGATGGGTCGGGTGCGCCGTTGGTGTTGGACGGGTGTAACCGGCTGGGGTTCGAACCGTCGATGAGTGTCGCGCCGGATGGGCGGGCGGGGAGCACCCCGACGGGGTTGACGATCGGGATTCACGTGTCGCAGGAGTCGATCTTGAACCCGACGGGGTTGGCGCAAGCAAATGTGAAGAACACGACGGTGACTTTGCCGCAGGGGGTGCAGATCAGTCCTGCGGCGGCGGATGGGTTGCTGTCCTGTTCGGTGGAGCAGATCGGCCTGCAGTCGCCGGGGCCTCCGGTATGCTCGGAAGCGTCGAAGGTCGGCACCGTGGAAATAAAAAGCCCACTGCTGCCCGACCCGCTTGAAGGCGCTGCCTATCTAGCGACCCAGAACGAAAACCCATTCGGAAGTCTGATCGCACTGTACATCTACGCCGAAGACGCTAAGGCTGGCGTGATTTTCAAGCTGGCGGGGGAAGTCAAGCTCGACGAAAGCACCGGGCAGATCGTCACGACGTTCCCGAACGACCCGCAGCTGCCCTTCGAAGAAGCGAAGCTGCATTTCTTTGGCTCTGATCGCGCCCCGTTGAGTACGCCGCCGTCGTGTGGGGCGTATACGAGTACGGCGTCGATCGTGCCGTGGTCTGGTAACGCGCCTGTTGCGCCTACCTCGACGTTTGACATCACAAGCGGCCCGAACGGGTCGCCGTGCGCGAGCCCGCGGCCGTTCCAGCCCGGGTTCGAGGCGGGCACGACGAGCGTGCAGGCGGGTGGGTACAGCCCGTTGACGTTGACGATGGGCCGCCCGGACGCCGATCAGCCGCTGGGGAAGCTTGCTGTTGTGCTGCCACCCGGGGTGTCGGCGGGGTTGCGTGGTGTGAGGCTGTGTGAGGAACCGCAGGCCGCGCAGGGGGATTGTCCGGCGGAAAGCCAGATCGGGAAGGTGATCGTGAGCGCTGGGTTAGCTGGGGATCCCTTCTCGGTGGAAACGGGGAAGGCGTACATCACTGGCCCGTATAAGGGTGACCCGTTCGGGGTCGATGTGGTGGTCCCTGCGGTCGCGGGCCCGTTCAACCTGGGGACTGAGGTCGTGCGCTCCAAGGTTGACGTGGATCCGACGGATGCGCATCTGACGGTCGTGACGGATCGGTTCCCGACGATGCTGGATGGGATCCCGTTGCAGTTGCAGCACGTGAACGTGACGATCGACAGGCCGGGTTTCGTGTTCAACCCGAGTAGCTGCGAACCGATGAAGCTGACGGGGGAGCTCGAAAGCTCAGAAGGCGCCAGCGCGAACGTCTCAACACCGTTCCAGGTCACGAACTGCGCGGCGCTCTCGTTCAAACCGGAATTCAAGGTTCAGACCAGCGCGAAGACGTCGCGGACTGAAGGCGCGAGCCTGCACGTAGCTCTGACGCTCCCCGCCGGGGCGCAGGGCACGAAAGCGAACGTCGCGAAGGTCAAGGTCAGCTTGCCGAAACAGCTGCCGTCGCCGTTGAAAACGTTGCAGAAGGCGTGCACAGAAAAGGTGTTCGCGGAAAACCCCAGCAGCTGCCCCGTAGCGTCGAGGGTTGGGGAGGCGACGGTCAGCACCCCGGTCCTGGAAGGCCCGCTCAGTGGTCCGGCGTACTTCGTCTCCCACGGTGGGGCGAAGTACCCGGAACTGATCATGGTTCTCGTCGGCGAGGACGGCGTGACTGTCCAGGTGCACGGGGAAACGTTCATCAGCAAACAGGGGATCACGAGCGCGACGTTCAACACAGTCCCGGACGTCCCATTCTCGACGTTCGAACTGACGCTCCCGAAACGGGAATTCCCGGCGTTGAGCGCGAACGGGAACCTCTGCAAGGGCACGCTGTTGATGCCGACCGAAATGGTCGGCCAGAACGGCCTGAAAGTCAACCAGAGCACGAAGATCTCCGTCACTGGGTGCCCCAAAGCCAAGAAGGCGACGCACAAGCGCGGCAAGAAGCACGCGGCTGTCGAGCGCCGGAAGGGTAAGAAGCACGGGGGGTAGCGATCGTGCCCGTCTCCGCTGAAAGGGCCTCGCCGCGCGGTGCCCCCCGGTCTTCGGGGGGCCGCGCGGGTGAGGGCGCGTCGCGCAATGGAACCGGCTCGAATGGCGAGTACAGGCGGGAGAGCGCTCCGGGTGCGGTGGGGCGTTCGGGCCTTGGGGAGATCCAGCGCGCGCGGATCCTGACTGCGATGAGCGAAGTCGTGATGGAGCGCGGCGCGGGCGTGGTGACGGTCGCGGATGTGGTCGGCCGCTCGGGTGTCTCGCGGCGCACCTTCTACGAATTGTTCGGGGACCGCGAGGATTGCTTCATCGCAGCGTATGATCGCGCGCTCGCGCTCAGCGCCGAGAGCGTGATCCCGGCGTACCACTCCGATGGGGAGTGGAGCGAGCGGGTGCGGGCCAGCCTGCAGGCGCTGCTTGTCTTTCTCGACGCTGAGCCGAGCCTCGGTTACCTTGGCGTCGTTGGCTCGCAGGCTGCGGGCCCCCGCGCCCTGGAACGCCGCGCCGACACGGTCGAGAGGCTGATCGCTGTCGTCCATGAGGGCGGCCGCGGGTCACGCGGTACCCGGCGGCCGGACCGGCTGACGGCCGAGGGCGTGGTGGGTGCAATCCTCGCGATCCTCGCGAACCGTATCGCCGCCCCGGACCGCAAGCCGCTGCTCCCCCTCTTGAACGCGCTGATGGGAATGATCGTGCTCCCATACCAGGGGTCGCCCGCGGCTGAGCGCGAGCTGCGAGCACCCAAGCAGAAGCCCCGCACCAACGCGACGCGGCCCCGCGTCGACGCCTTGCGCGGCCTCGAGATGCGTCTTACGTACCGCACCATGCGGGTGCTGCTCGCGATCGGGGAACTGGAGTGTCCGCCTATCGAGGGTTCCAAGGGAGGGCGAGCGGCGGGCGCGCAGACAGGCGGGCAGGCACCGAGCAACCGCGAGGTGGCGGCCGCCGCGGGCATCGCCGACCAGGGCCAGATATCAAAGCTACTCGCGCGCCTGCAGACCCTCGGTTTGATCGAGAACACGGGCGGGGACCACGCCAAAGGCGAGCCAAACGCATGGCGTCTCACCGCCAAGGGCCACGGCGTAACCAAGGCGCTGCGCGAAGCCGCCTGACAGCCTCGGCGTGGGACGACGGAGATGTCGTCGTGCGTGGCGCAACAGGTGACCAGACCGGTCAGGAATCCAGAAGCGCCGGTCATCGAGCCGCAGCTAGCATGACGGCCAACGCAAAATCGCCACCCGGGACGATTGGGCTGTCGATTTCCGGGCTTCCCGTTCGTCTTCAAGCCAGACGATCCCGACCAGATCTACGACTTCAGGAGTGATCATGACCGGCTCTTCCACCCAGGGAATCAAGACTGTGCTGCATCCCGTCTCCGACCTGGAGGCGGCCAAGGCGGTGTACACGGCCCTGCTGGGCATCCCGCCGCAGCACGACTCGTCTTACTACGTTGGCTTCGAGGTGGAGGGCCAGCACATCGGGCTAGTGCCGGGCGGTGGGCCGCAGGGCATGACCTCGCCGGTGGCCTACTGGCAGGTGCCGGACATCGAGGCGAAGCTGGCCGAGGTGACAGCCGCGGGTGCCACCGTGAAGGAGCCCGCGCACGAGGTCGGCCCCGGCCGCACCGTGGCCACCGTCACCGACCCCGACGGCAACGTCCTCGGGCTGCTTCAGGATCGATGAGCGGCCTCGCCTGAAACGGATGGAGCGACGACGATGAGCACTGCCACGCGGACGGACACGCGGTCGCCTGCACCGCATGACGCCGACAGCCACGATCGGATCCGCGTGCACGGCGCGCGCGTCAACAACCTCAAGGACATCAGCGTCGAGCTTCCGAAGCGCCGGCTGACGGTGTTCACCGGCGTGTCCGGCTCGGGCAAGAGCTCGCTGGTGTTCGGCACGATCGCCGCGGAGTCGCAGCGGCTGATCAACGAGACTTACAGTGCCTTCGTGCAGGGTTTCATGCCGACGCTGGCGCGGCCCGAGGTTGACGTGCTCGAAGGACTGACGACCGCGATCATCGTCGACCAGGAGCGGATGGGCGCCGACGCCCGCTCCACGGTCGGCACCGCGACCGACGCCAACGCGATGCTGCGCATCCTCTTCAGCCGACTGGGAAAGCCGCACATCGGCTCGCCCAACGCGTATTCCTTCAACGTCCCCTCGGTACGGGCGAGCGGTGCGATCACGGTCGAGCGCGGCAACAAGAAGACGGTGCGAGCGACATTCAACCGACTGGGCGGCATGTGTCCACGCTGCGAGGGCCGGGGCTCGGTCAGCGACATCGACCTGTCCCAGCTGTATGACGACAGCAAGTCGCTCAATGAGGGTGCGCTCACGATCCCCGGCTACAGCATGGACGGCTGGTACGGACGCATCTTCACCGGCTGCGGGTTCTTCGACCCGGACAAGCCGATCCGTAAGTTCACCAAGAAGGAGCTGGGCGACCTCCTCTACAAGGAGCCGACCAAGATCAAGGTCGAGGGCATCAACCTGACCTACGAGGGGCTGATCCCGAGGATCCAGAAGTCGATGCTCGCCAAGGACGTCGACTCGCTGCAGCCACACGTCCGCGCATTCGTGGAGCGGGCGGTCACCTTCGCCACCTGCCCCGAATGCGATGGCACCAGGCTCAGCAAGGAGGCTCGGTCATCGAAGATCAATGGGATCAACATCGCCGACGCCTGCGCGATGCAGATCACCGACCTCGCCGAGTGGGTGCAGGGTCTGGATGAGCCCTCGGTCGCGCCGCTGCTCGAGGCGCTGCGGCAGAGTCTCGAGTCCTTCGTGGAGATCGGGCTGGGCTACCTCTCGCTCGAGCGGCCGTCTGGCACGCTGTCGGGTGGCGAGGCACAGCGGGTCAAGATGATCCGCCAGCTCGGATCTTCGCTGACCGACGTCACTTACGTCTTCGACGAGCCGACGATCGGGCTGCACCCCCACGACATCCAGCGGATGAACGAGCTGCTGCTGCAGCTGCGCGACAAGGGCAACACGGTGCTCATGGTGGAGCACAAGCCGGAGGCGATCGCGATCGCCGACCACGTTGTCGACCTCGGCCCGGGTGCCGGCAGCGCCGGTGGCGAGGTCGTCTTCGAGGGCACCGTTGAAGGGCTGCGCGGGAGCGACACCATCACCGGGCGCCATCTCGACGACAGGGCCGCCCTCAAGGAGGCCGTGCGCACGCCCTCGGGGGTGCTGGAGGTGCGCGGTGCCGGCACCCATAATCTGCGGTACGTCGACGTCGACATCCCGCTCGGCGTGCTGGTGGTGGTGACCGGGGTCGCCGGCTCCGGCAAGAGCTCGCTGATCTATGGCTCGATTCTTAAGTCCCGCCCACCCCGCGACGGGGTTGTGTCGGTGGACCAGACCGCGATCCGCGGCTCGCGGCGTAGCAACCCGGCGACGTACACCGGACTGCTCGACCCGATCCGCAAGGCCTTCGCAAAGGCCAATGGCGTGAAGCCGGCGCTGTTCAGCGCCAACTCCGAGGGCGCCTGCCCGACCTGCGACGGCGCGGGCGTCATCTACACCGACCTGGCAATGATGGCTGGCGTGGCCACCGTGTGCGAGGAATGCGGGGGAAAGCGCTTCCAGGCGGAGGTTCTGACATACACGTTCGGCGGCAAGGACATCAGCGAGGTGCTCGCGATGTCGGTGGCTGAGGCCGAGGAGTTCTTCGGCGACGGCGAGGCGAGTACACCAGCCGCGCACAAGATCCTCGACCGGCTCGCCGACGTCGGGCTCGGCTACCTCAGCCTCGGCCAGCCACTCACCACGCTGTCAGGCGGCGAGCGGCAGCGGCTCAAGCTGGCCACTCGAATGGCCGAGAAGGGCGAGATCTATGTGCTCGACGAGCCGACCACCGGCCTCCACCTCGCCGACGTCGAGCAGCTGCTCGGCCTGCTCGACCGGCTGGTTGACTCCGGCAAGTCGGTGATCGTCATCGAGCACCACCAAGCGGTCATGGCCCACGCCGACTGGATCATCGACCTCGGCCCCGGCGCCGGCCACGACGGTGGCCGGATCGTCTTCGAGGGCACACCCGCCGACCTCGTCGCCGCTCGTTCCACCCTCACCGGCGAGCACCTCGCGGACTACGTTGGCATCTGACCGAGGCCTTCGTGGACACCTGAGGAGTGATCGCGTATCGCGGCAGGCAGGACCAGTGCACCCGCGTGCGTGGACTTCGGCCTGCCTCCGCTGACCATCCGCAAGACTGTCCCTGCAAACACGTCGAATGCGCACTCGCCACCCCGCTCGACGTGCCGATACTTCCGCGGGCAATGTCGTGTGCCAACCGTGGTCCCTTTGGCTGGCGGCCTGCACTCTGCGCTATGGCCACGAGCGAGCGAACCGTCCGTCTTCCGCAAGCTTCCTATGACCTGCTACTGCGGGAGGCCAGCCGGCGCGGCGTTGAGCCGGATGCCCTCGCTGATGAGCTCGTGCGCGCGGACCTCGGAGCAAGCGCCGGTGACCTGGAGAGCGCAATCACGGGGCTCGCGGAACTGCGCACGAGGCTGCCAGACATCGACGGTGTGGCGCTGGCGCGTGAAGCACGTACCGAGCTTGAGCACCGCGGCACTTGAGCGTCGTCCTTGATGTGGCAGCGCATCACCGCCGTCCCCGTCGTCTTGCATCAACTCCAGGATGCCCCGCTGTGGTGGCGATGACCCAGCGGCTTGAGCGCAAGAGCGCCTATGACGCCGCGTACGTCGTTCTTGCCGAACAGCTCAACACGGTGCTGTGGACTCTTGACGGGCCGCTCGCGCGCAACGCCGGCCCCCGCGGTCTTCCCGTCAAGCTCATCGAGACAGCCTGAGCACGACCCTCACGGTAAGTCCCCAACCGCTCGAACCGCTTGGCGCGGCTTCTCGGCGGAAGAATGGCGCTCGACAAGGCGGAGTAGACCATCGCCGTCTCCCCTTGCTAATCAGACGTCGGCGAGGCCTCGCCGACCCATTGACGAAACAGCACCAGTTGCTCCAAGAACGTCGGCGAGAACTGCTGCTGGTGCTCGCGGCCAGTCGTGTCCGCAACCAGGAATCCATCCGGGTGATCGACCACCTCACTGATGGGAATCCAGAGTCTCAGCTCGTCACCATCATCAAGGCGGACAGGCAACTGCCCGCCTTGTCGCAGCGCAGGGCCGAAGCGCCCGTCGTCGTCGTTCCAGAAGAATTTGCCGTCACGAATGGTAACGGCACGGATGCCCAGATTGACGACATACTACTCTGGTCTACTAAACGTCCGACTGGGCTGGTAGGTTTTGGTGTGTGAGGGGACGGGATGCGAGGCGGTTGGCGCCAGCGGCTCAGGAGGAGCTTCGTCGGCGTGCAGTGGCGTTGGTGGGTGAGGGTCGTTCGCAGACGGAAGCGGCCGCTCTTTTGGATGTGAGCCGTCAGTCGGTCAGTGAGTGGGTTCGCGCGCAGCGGCTGGGGGGCGATGAAGCGTTGCGGGCGCGGACACGCGGGCGGCGTGTGGGTGAAAAGACGGTGTTGGCGCCGTGGCAGCAGGCGCAGATCGTCAAGGCGATCCGGGAGAAGAACCCCGACCAGTTGCAGCTGCCGGGGTTTCTGTGGACGCGAGCGCTGGTGTGCGAGTTGATCGAGCGGCGTTTTCGCATTCGTATCGCGGAGAAGACCGCGGGGCGCTACCTGCGCTCGTGGGGGTTCAGCCCGCAGAAGCCCGCTAGGCGAGCTCTGGAGCAGAACCCGCAGGCGGTCACGCGCTGGCTGGCCGGGCGTTACCCGGAGATCAAAGCGCGTGCCCACCGCGAAAAGTCGCTGATCTTGTGGGCGGATGAGATGGGATTGCGCTCCGACCACACCGCCGGCAGGTCTTGGAGCCCGGTCGGGCGGACTCCGGTGATCGAGGGCACAGGTCAGCGCTTCGGCGCGAACGTGATCTCGGCGATCTCCAACAAGGGGCATCTGCAGTTTCGCGTATTCAAGGAGAAATTTGTGGCTGCGGTGTTCGTCGACTTCCTGGCGAGATTGGTCCGCCAGAGCAAAGGACAGAAGATCATCCTGATCCTCGATGGCCATCCCGTTCACCGCTCGAAAAAGGTCAAAGCATGGGCCGATGCTCACGCCGATCAGATCGAGCTTCAGTTTCTGCCCGGCTACAGCCCCGAGCTCAACCCCACCGAGTTGCTCAACCAAGATGTGAAGACCAACGCCCTCGGCCGCCGGCGTCCCCGTACCCAGGACGAGCTGATCAACGACACTCGCTCCTATCTGCGCTCAACCCAACGACAACCCAAGATCGTCGCGAGCTACTTCGAGGAGAAACACGTCACCTACGCCAAAGCCGCAGCCGCATGACGGCTATTTACTGGTCCCCCGTAGTAGATAGCCAAGCCGGGCGGGCCGTCCCCCGCCTCGAGCCTGAAGCGCAGACGAATGCGGTGGCGTTCTCGGCAGTAAGTCAGGTAACCAAGATATGTAGCCAGAGCTGCCCCGTAGGCGGCAACCAAGAAACCGAGAATCTGCACTTGTTACTGCTTCTGCATGGATCCCCGTTGGGCACGGGTCTGTGTCGAAAGGCACGTGCGGACTGCGCGGAGGCGGGTCATCGCCAGAGTATCACTCGTTTTGCCCGTGGCGGCCAGACGACGGAAACCATCGCGACCCCAACTGGCGATCATCATGGTCGACGGAAGATCGAGTGCGTGCCGATGCGCCGCCAGATGACGTGCGGCTCACCTGGTCGAACCTCTGAGCCGTACTCGAAGGTAGCGCGACCGTCCGGCGCCCAGGTCATCTCCCACACGCCGGGACGGCCTTGCACCCGCTTGACGCGCAAACGCGGATGGAAGTTTTGGCCTTCATCGGCGATGTCAGCGATGAACTGCACGAGCGCATCGCGGAAGGCTCGCTGTTGTTGAGGGATCAGTCGGTCCCAATCGCGCCAGAACGACGCGAGGACATCACGCGTCGGCATCGAGCGGCTTCGTCCGCTCGTCTAGGGCCGCTAGGAACTCGGCATCGGTCTCGTAGGACGAAACACTACCCGCTGCCAGGTCGTCGTCCGCCTCGCGCTCCTTCGCCTGCCACTCCCGCGTCCAGAACCACGCCTGTTCAGGATCTATGCGGCCAGCGCTGATCTCGCCCAGCAGTACGGCAGCGCCATCAACCGCTCCGTCCGGCAGACGGTCCACCAACTCGTGTAGCTCAGCCTTGGTCATGCCCTGATTGTCGCACGGACGTGCCCGGTTCTCGACCGCGCGGTTCGACCACCGTCATAGTATCGCCGAGGAATTCGCTGCAAATCGACGGTGATGGACGGGGGCGGACGACAGTCGAACCAGGAGATCGGCGGTTCGACCTTCGAGCGTGTGATGGAGCCAGTGGGATTCGAACCCACGACCTCCGGCTTGCAAAACGGGGGCGCAGTACGCTCGAATTGACCCGTTTTACCTGGAAATACGCATAAAACGATATCGGGCCGCAAGCCCCGCTTTCTGACGATTTAGGCTCATTTCCGCTGGGTTTAGGCCAACGGATGGCTTCATTGGCCTAAACCTCTGGGGTCTTTCACGCTCTGTGAGGCGGGTCGTCGTACGCGTGTCGCAGCCATCCGCCGTCGATCGCTGCCCAGTCGAGATTGGTGGGCTCGAAGTGGATGGCGAGGAAGCGGTTGAAGGTAACGGCGAGGACGTGGTGACCCTCGTGTTCGTAGTGGTGCTCGCGGCGATCGGGGACGATGTCGCGGTCGTCGCTGATGAGGTAGTCCGCCTCGGCGAGGAGCGCCGTGTAGACGATCGGGTCGTCCTGTTGATCTCGCGTGAGGACCGGCGCTTGTGGAGGGTCGAAGGGCGGCGAGGCAGTCACGCAGATGGCTTGCAGCTGGTGGCATAGGGCCGCGACATCGCGCTGGCGCACATTGGGGTTCAGTCGTGTGCCGACCTCTCGTACCTTGCGCTCGTACTCCGCGAAGAGCACGACGGAGCCGACTGCCACCCAATGCTCTGGCGCATTGCCGGGGAGGAGATCGCGGAGAGTCGCACGCCGTTGCTCGGTAGCCCCTACCTCCGTCGCAGCTTGTTTGAGGCCCTTTGGTTCGGCGGCTGATCGTCTCGGCTTCGGCACGCAGCAGCTCTAGCGCCACGCGGTGCTGCTCGATTTGATGGTTGAGGGCTCCGTAGGCGAGCAGCACCCAGAGCTTGCGCGCCATCCCTGTCGGGCTGAGCGTCGCTGGAAGCGACACGCTGGTATCGACAACCACACGCGGCATAGTGCGCCAGCGTAGGGATACATGCCGTCGGGCCGGTGCTACCCGCTGTCGGCGAGCGCGGCGCGGACCTGCTCCTCGGTCACCCCGGCGAAGCGCTCATCGAGCTCGGCCAGCTCCCCTGCGAGATCGTAGTTGCCGCGCATGGACTCCAGGAGCTGGGCTTGGGGTATGCGGTAGCCACCACCGGGGAGCTTCAGGTAGGGCACCTTCTCAGTCTCGATCCAGCGGCGGACCGTGCGGTCGCTCACGCTGAGCAGCGCCGCGGCCTGCGCGACGGTCAAGAGTTGGGGTCGGGAAGCGGTTAGCTCCATGAGGACACCACAAGCATAGCGGACATTACAGCCAAGGTAGCCATTCTAGACATTCAGGCCAAGACGGACTTCCCAGAGGCACGTCCGGCAAAGCGAGTGGTGCATATAAGTTGTGCTCGGCACCCGAGATGGTCGTCAGCCGCGCCCACGCTGGTGCATGACGAGCCGCCGGCCAGCTGGCTCAGGGGCTGCGTGATCGTCGTGAACTGTCTCCGCGAGAAGATAGGGGGTGCGGTAGGAGCAGATCGAGCTGTCCTGGCCGTGTTTCGAGTTGTTCCGTTTGTCTTCTGTTTGGCATCCGTTTCTTGCTACAGTATTGGGATGAGCTTGGCTTACGCAGACGAGGCAATCCGGATCAGGCAGCTCGCTCCGCTGACCGAGCGCGACATCGCCAGGGCGACTGGGGCGGGAGTCTCGACGGTCAGCGCATGGCTGCACCGTACCCGCGCGCCCACCGGCCGCCGCGCTGAGCGGCTGGTTGAGCTCTCAGCGATTATCGACCGGCTCGCGGCAGTGCTGGAAGCGGACTACGTGCCGGTGTGGCTGAACCGTCCACTTGCGGCACTCGAGCATCGCAAGCCGATCGACGTGCTCGCCGGCGGAGGCTACGAGGAGCTCTCGCGCCTCATCGCCGCACTCGAATCCCCGACCTTCACCTAGCCCACCATGGACGCGCCGCGCGTGCCGGTGACGGGCACATGGCTGCGCCACATACCGGCCGGCGGCAACCCGCTGTACCGTCCGCCCACGCCCGCCGACGGGCGCTGGCAGCGCGGAGCCACCATTGAGGGCATCTATCTCGCCGCCGAGGAGGCAACCGTATGGGCAGAGTGGTACCGGTGGCTCGCAGAGCTCGAGATCGAGCCGCTACGCGGACTGCCACGCGAGCTCTGGCGCTACCGGGCGAGCCTCTCCTCGGTCGCAGACCTGACCAGCGCCGAGACGCTCGCCGCCCTCGAACTGCCGGCCGCCGAGCCCACGAGAGACCAGTGGCCGGCGTTCCAAGAAGTCGGCGAGCGGCTGCACGCTGCCGGCTGCGACGGTCTGCTGTACCACTCGGCGGCGCGGCCCGGTGGGCTGTGCCTGTGCGTATTCCGCGCCAACCCAACCGCAGCCTCGGGACGGCTCGAGCCACTCGCCCGGGCTCGAAGGGTGAACAGACCACCGACACCACCGCGTGGACTACGGACCTGATCCTCGGCGTCGCTCCCCCTCAGGCAAGGAAAGGCGTCCGAATCGCCGTCGGCACCCTGGCGAATGCGAGCGTGCGGGTTCGCCCCGCAGGGCTTGCGAACATCGTCCAGAGGAGGAGCCGTCGGCACCCTCATAGGGCGCCTGCTTTGGCGCCAACGCGGCGCAGCCCTTGCCTGCGTGGTGGCGTTACCGATGCGTTTTGTTACAGAGCCGCTCGTCCATATGACGCAAGAGTCCCGCCTGAAGTACACCAAGGCGATCGGGCTACATATGCTTGACTAGGCGATGAACATGCTTCGAGCTGGGCGATGCTGGTACTGCGGAGTGTCGGGCGTCACGTTGACACGCGAGCACATCCTTTCCGAAAAGCACTTCGGCGGACGCCTTGTTGCGCCGGACACAGTGTGCAAACCATGTAACAGCCTCGCGGGGCTGGTAGAGGGACTGGTCGCCGAGCATCCCTTCATGTCGGAGGCGGTCGTGGAGTTTATGGCCCACGCAGGAGGGAAGCGCTACCCCCAGTCGAAGGCGGTACTTCCAGACGGAGCCCTTGTGCACGTCGAGAGACGCCCAGGCGCAACGAAGGTCATCGCGGTCACGCCTCGACAGGTCGGCGTTGATCTCGACGGCACGCCCATCTGGGAGGTGGCTGAGGGCCGTGAGCGTGACTTCGAAACACGGCGCACCAAGAAAGGAGAGCGAGTCCGTGCCGTTGGGCGCCCCATCGGCTGCAGCGGCCCAGCCGAACTGCACTACGGCCTCGGCAAGAACAACTTCGACGCCTGGGGCAGATTCGTTGCGAAGACCGCGCTCGCGACGGTGAGCCTCGTCGCGAACGAGAGTTGGCTCGACACCGACGGCGCCCTTGCACTTCAAGACTTCTTCCACCAGCGCCCGCAGAAACCCCCGGCATACGCTTTGCCGCTGTACCCCTGGGGGCAGGATCGGAGCGCGCCGCCGTGGTCTTTGCTTAGTGCGGGCCAGCATCTTCTCGGCCTCTGGCGCCACCACGACAGCGGCCAATGGCGCTTCGGCTCTGGCTCTCTTCGGCTACCTCGCAGCGGAGGCCGAGTTGCGGGACATCGACTGCCCCGATGACGAACCTACGTGGATCGTGCCGTGTACAGCCTCGACACCGACGCGGATGACGCGCGCAGAGTTCGAAGATCTGCCCGCGAAACCAACTGCGCAAGACTCTGGTTAGCCTTGCATCGGAGGCGCGTCCCGGAGTGCCTGGACAACTTCGCCTCGCGCCAGGAGCAGGCGGTCACGAGCGACCTGCTGGCACTACGATCTCGCCCAGCGTCTCAGTTGCGCCCCTGGTGTGCTGACGGGCTGTCACTGCAGCGGCGACGGCATCTCGTTGATCCTGGTTGGTGCGCCTTGGGACGCCGTCCAGGCCGAGGGTCGCCAAGCCCTGCCGGCTCCATGCCGATCGTGTCTGGGCGCCTCGCTTGCCCTGCCAGCGCGTCCACGAGGCAGTCGGGAAGACCTCGATGAGCTCGACATTACGCGCGGTGAGTACGTCGAAGAGGGCGAGCCCCTCGACGATCCAGGCATAGTAGGCGCTCGCATGCACGTGTTCCGCGTCGGGTGTCCAGCGGATGCCGCAAATCGACCTGGCGAGTTGGCGCTCGCCGTCGCGAGTGGTCTCTCTCTTCGGAGCGCAGCATCGCGGACTGTCGATCGCGACGACCGCCGGCTGGCTCATCTCGACGAAGTCTACGACCGCTTCGCAGCTCAGCCCGCCCTTGAGCGCCAAGACACTGCGATCGTCGACGAGCGCGATGTCGAAGCTCTTTCGCTTTCCGCCCACATCAACACCGAGCCACGAAGCCACGAGTCGATCATGCCTGAAGTTGGCGCCCGACGCAGCGACTGCAACGCGTCTGTCGCTTTGCACAGTGGCTGTTGCGTAAAGGGTGTGGCGCGCGGTGGTGGGGTCTCGGTGGTGGGAGATCGCGGCGTTGGTGGTCGGGTGGTGCTCGCCGGGCGGGGCGCCTGGGGGGCCGCTGAGCCCTTTTCAGGTACCGGCGGGAGCTGTCTGGTGCTTGTGGAGCTTCAGGAGGTTGTGGGTGGCGGTGATCAGCCGCCATTCGGAGCGTGCGGCCGATCTTCCTCGGCGTTGGAAGCGGTCGATCCGACGGTTGAACTTGGTGTTCGCGAACACGGGCTCGATCATCGCTTTGCGTTTTCGGTAGAGCCCGCCGCCAACGTCGGTCTCGAGCACGCGCCGCATGTGCGCGTAAGCGCCACCGTCCCATCCCGGTCTTGTACCCCGGCGTTTGCCGGCATCGGGTGGGATCAAGATCTGGATCCCCTTGTTGATCACGCCCTCCATCTGCTTTTGATGCCAATAACCGGCGTCCGCGACCACAACCTCGACGGTATCGGTAACACCCGCCCGCTCGAGCTCGGCCTCCGTGGCATTCACCATACCTTCCAGGTGCCCGAAATCAGAGGAGTCGACATTCACCTCAGCAGCGATCACGATCTGCTGCTCGGTCGCGGCCGCCTGCGCGTTATACCCCTGCATGTACCCGCGCGGCGTCTTCACGTTCTTCGAGTCAGGATCGCTCACGTTGACCTTCCCAGCCGGCGTCTCGGGCGGCGCATATGGAGTTGGAGCAGCCCCGAGTCGCTTTCCATCGCTCGCGCGCCCGTGCACCCGGTAAGCCTCATAAGCATCATTCGCGCGCCGCTCAAAAGCGAGATCTTCCTCCAGCCGACGCTTTGACTGCCGAAGACGCTCAGGACGCGAACGCGGAATCGGCTCACCCTCGGCGGCGCGCTTCTCATCCAGGCGACGCTTGGCCTCGCGCAACCAACCCCGCCGGCCCTGGCTCGTCGCGAGCCCCGCTGGCAACTCATCACCGCGCTTCTCCCCATACTGCTCGTCCTCCAGACGGTCGGTCTCCGCAGCCTGCTCAAGGATCTCCCTGGCGAGCTGCCCATAGTCACGCGCCGCGTGCTGAGAAGCGTTCGCGTGCATCTTCGTGCCATCGATCGCGATCACCCCGACCTTCACCAGCCCCACCTGTGCGCACAACTCCAACACCTGACTGAACAGGTCGGCAAGCGCCCTCTCATGACGCTGGCGAAAGCGCGCGATCGTTGTGTGATCCGGGCGCTGATTCGCTGCGATCACACGGTAAGCGACGTCCTCCACGCACTCACGCTCGATCACCCGCGAGGAGCGCTGCCCCTTGCAGTAGGCGTAGAGCAACAGCGCCAGCATCATCCCCGGCTCATGCGCCGCACGGCCGTGGCCATCCCCACGATAGGCGCCATAGAACGCCGACAGATCCATCTCATCGACTGTCGCCAACACGAACCACGCCAAATGATCCTCCGGCAGCCACTCCTTCAAACTCGGCGGCAACAACAACTCCTGCTCACGATCACAAGCTATGAAGTTCTGGGGCATAACCCAGATCCTCTTCAACCCGCCGGACAGCACCCTTTACGCAACAGCCACCACAACGAGCGAGCATCCAAGCGAGGGTCGCGCTCGCGCCCGTGGACGAGACCGGCCGCGCTTGGCGACGCTCTGCGCGTCGCTGGTTCGGCGGGGGCGGAGCGGGAGCGTCGATCGGCTCCCGCTCGCTGCCTGGTGGTTTAGAGCTGTAGGCCGGCGCTGGCGGGCATCATCGGCGCTCGCCGTGAGTTCACGGCGGCGATGATCTCCTCTGGGTCGATCCCCTGTAGGTAGATGGAGGTCGTCCCGAGGTTGACATGCCCGAGTTGGCGCTGGATGATGTTCAGCGGTACTCCTTCGCGCGCGAGTTCGACTCATGGGCGTGGCGTAGCTGGTGTGGCGCGAACCGGCGCCTAACCCCGGCCTGAGCCGCAAGACGACGAAGCTCAGTCCTCACCGCCGCGCTCGACCAAGGCCTGCCGCGTGTCGGCCTGTCGATGACACAGAACATCGGCCCTACGGGCAGCTCCACGCTGGCTTACCCTCTGGCACTTATTTATTCCCATGCGCCGTTCGATAATACCTGTGAAACCAACAAACAACATTCAAAGAAGGCCGGGCGAGATGGGCGCAAGGCGAAGTCAAAGAGCCGACGAAAGCGTCCCGGTCGACCGAGCCGTACTCGACCTAGTGGCCGTCGTCGCGTGCGCTGTCGCGCTGGTCATATGCGCAGCACTGAACGACAGCGCCGGGGTCGCCGGTGCTGCCGGCGCGCTCGTCGCGCTGAAGCTGCGGGACGGTTCAGAAAGCAAGCTGGTTTAGCCACGGCACCAGGTTGAGCGCCGGTGGCGGTGCTGCAAGCCGTATAAAGTGAAGACGGGGCTGGAGCCCCGTCTTCATAGATATCTAATCTTTCGGATCTTTGTCCGGCTCGTGCTGTTGAGCGTGTCTATGATCCCCGCCATCGGCGGTAGTGCTCCTGTCGGGCGGTCTTGCCCGAACTCTGAAGGTCAACAATGGTGCCTTGATCTCACCTTCGAATTCATAGCCAAGCCACAGAGCCATAAGGCACAGCACAACAATGGCAAGGCCCCCGAATACGACTGGGAGGGCTGAGCCGATCGCAACCGCAAATAGCGGCGCGTCGGCTCCCATATTTAGACCTCCGGTGTCCTGGTGTCCAAATGAGCCTCCTATCTGCCAGCGCCTTGTGCGCGGACGTCCCCATTCTAGGGTGCCCCACGGCGAACAGCGGCAGTCGCGACTACACTGACTCAGTGATCCGTGTTCGCTACTCAGGACCAGTTCGCGGCGCGCATATGCTCGCCGGTGAGCTGTCTGCGGCAGGCTTGCCTGCAGATTTTGCTCCACCGGAAGAGCGTCGCGGGGCGGGTCAGGACATCGTTCATGTGGTGATGCAGATCGGGTCCGAGGCTGAGGCCGGGCTTATCGGCGCGGCAGCAGTTGAGACGGTTCGACGGGTCGTGCGAGCATTCAAGGAGCGACACCCAGAGGTTGACGCCGACGCGGAGAGCGACGAGGGCGAGTAGCGTCGGTCGCCGACCGGAAAGGAATGCTGATGCCCGACCCCGTCACAGAAGCAGCACAAGACTGGCTAACCCGCTTCATCGATATGTACGCAGGCATAGACACTGGCCCAAGCGACCCAGTACATGCCGTCCGCGAGAAGGCTCGCGAGTTTCTCGACGCGGGACCGACAGAAGACGATCCGTTCACCATCTCGGAGGAGATTGCTGCCGCGCTGCCTGGCGACTCACACGCCGCTGCGCTCGAAGACGGATGGCGCAAGGAGCTGGAGAGACTTAAGTAAGCGAGGAGTGCGCTCCACGCCTTACTAGGAGCGCGCTGAGCATCCGTCGCTTCTCCTTTCGCGCGCGACCGAGCGTCCGAGCAAGGGTCGCGCTCAGGCTCGCGTTGGACGACGAGGAGCCGCGCGCGCTGCCCCCGGACACGCTCGCTCCCGTAGGCGGTGCGGGTGTGCGACCGCCAGCGCCGCTGGCGACTGGTGATCGTCCGATCCAGAAGCGTGCACGGGGTCCGCCGACACGCTCGGATCCACGCGAAAGCGATACTCCCGGATCATATGATGTTGGCTGTGGTTGCCGGATCATGTGCCACACTGAGCGTTTGTAGCGCTTCCTGATGAGCCGTCTTTCACGTAAGCCCCACCACCGGTCCTCGGGGCCTCCGCCAGCAGTCGTAGCACTGCTGATCGTCGAGTCGATCGTCACGATCGTCCTGTTCGTCCTTGGCGTGTCGCTGAGCGAGCTTCTGAAGTCCGCTGGTCCGGTTATCACGTTGACGGTCTTGCTGCTCAGCCCGACTATCCAAGAGTTCGGGCGTCGACAGCCCAAGCTGTCTGTCGAGGCCGAGCAGGCCAGCGGCGATGGTCTGGTGAATGTACCCGCGCTGCGTCCTTGGCCGATCGACGCCGATCGTGTCGTGGCCAACGAGTTGGCCGACGCCCGCGAGACTCTGTCGGTGATGGGCAGAGCTACGAACATGTGGTTGCACCTCGGCGACCCTTTCGCCATGCGACCGAGTGAGGCAGATCACGCCCGGGCTCGTGAAGCTTTCGAGGAGCAACTGCAGGACTTCGAGGCGCGCTTGCGCGGCTGGCTGGCCGCATACTCAACAGCAGTCAAGGCTCGCAGTCAGATCTTCGATCTTACGTTGCGGCTGACAAATAAGCGCGGCGGGGCGCACGCTGATCCCGTCACGGTAGTTCTTGATCTGCCTGCGACGATCAGTGTCGCCGAGGACCGTCTTGAGGTGCAGGCCCCACCAGAACGCCCTTGCTACCAGCCACCTAAGCCGCGTCCTTTGGTCACCGACTGGTCGAGGGTGGGGTCACCATTATCACCGTTAATCTCGCGCGATTTTTCACAGGTCATTCCTCGCGCTCGACCTCGCGAACCAGCGTGGGAGATTGCTGACGATGGACGCCGCTTGGAGACTGTGGCTGGCGAGGTGCATGCCGAGCGGTCCCTCGTGATTGGCGAGCCGTTGCTGTTGTTGGCGGATGGTGCGGGCCGGCATGAAGTCCGCTGGACTGCGTACACCAAGAGCGCCCGGCGCGCAGCCCAGGGCAGGATCACCCTGTTCGTTCCGCCCAGCTCCGACCGTCCCGCGTTTGGTCGCCTGAACGGCATAACGTCCTATCCAGATGTATCAATCGTAGACGAGGACGGCGAGGTGGTTCATCCAGTGCGCGAGATCGACCCGCCGCTGAAACCGCCGTGACCGAGGATGCCGACGATCTGCTCGCCAGCATCCGGCAAGCGAGCGCCTTCATGCAATGGCGAGCCCTCGGCCTCGATCCCGCAAACGACGGACCCGAGTGCTCCGATGTCGTGCGCGTTGCACGACCTGTCGCTCACGACGCCCACGACTGACCCGTGCAGGGCGCCATTGAAGCTATGTGTCGGTTGCTGGGCGCAGACCAATCGTACAGGGCGAGGCCCTATATTGGCTCAGACCGTTTACATCGCCAGAGAGATCCTAGTTTTCGCTTCGCGGGTAGATTGTGTTTCCCTCATGATCCACAGCGAAGTTGATAGTAGTGAGCCCCGTCTCGTCGATCTGGGCGACGACCTTGACAAGCTTATTGGCAGGCGCGAGCGCTTGGGCTTGGCTGAAGAGATCGTCTCCATCAATGGCTGCGATGATGTTCGGATCAAAATCAAGGGGGGGACAAACGATTAGCTGAGGGTGTGTTGAGTCGGCCTCCGATATGGCCGCAAACTCAACCTGGCTGTCCTCGGTTGCGCCCTCTTGGACCAGTCGCTTGAACAGCCTCCAAGCATCAGCGCCAGCCTCGTTCCAAAAGCCATGCGACACGATCGCGAAGATCAAGACTATCGTGACAACGAGAGACTGCTCGGAGCGCTCGGAAAGTTCCGCGTACCCGCTGGGTAGGCCGGACGACGAAAGCACAGCGGCGAGCCGCTCTCGGTCAATGTCGCGCGGATTGAACGAGATGACTACTGATGGCCTGTGTACAGGTGTTTCCTCGCGCTCGCTGGTCCGGTGATAGGAAATGCTCATTCCGCGCAAGCGTGCAAACTGCTCCTCATCGAGCACTTCGATATCGCTCTTGATGGCCAGGATGCCCCTTGGGAGCTCATCAAGATAGGTGCTTACAGTGCGAGCGATAGGTGGCTTGCGTGGATCGTGATTGAGATTCAACGCTCGCCGCTCCGGCATCTGTGAATAAAGTTGCCGTAGCTCCTCCCGGGTCAGCTGTTCGCCGTGCCCGTCGAGTGCGGTGGATGCCACCACCTGCCCTTCGATTACTCGTGCCATGATCGTGGAGGACGATAGCGGTCTGGACTGCTCACCCAAACGGCGCGCCACCCGGGCCGAATATGCTCTGGTTGCCATGAGCGTCATTGCGACCAGCTCCCAAAGCCCGGAATGGCGGCCACGGTGGGAGCCCGACAATGCGGACGCTCAAGGAGCCAGACGCTGACGCACGTGCCTGAACCGACGTCTCCGGCACTGTCTGGGCTAATGGACGTGCCGAGACATCCACGCTCACCGGGACAACAGAAGCCAGCGGCGGTTCGTCTGGAGGGCCCGCAGCTGCCGGCTCGCGAGAGACGGGGTGCTCGCCAGTATCGCAGCACAGAGCGCGGTAAGCTGGCGAAGCGCTGCGCTTGGGCACTGTCCGTCACATGGCGTCGATCTCATCAGTAGCTCCCGGAGTAGACCTCAGCAAAGGCACGAGAGCCGCTTTCTGGTGAGGGGAACAGTGAGGTTCCGGTGGCGACGCAGGCGGTGCTCGTAGGGCAGGAGACGCCATTAAAGTCGGACTCCGCGGTGGTCAGCGGGTCTGGCGCGGACTGTGCCGTCCACGTGCTCCCGTTCCATGCCTCCGCGAGTGGTGCGTCAGTTGGTTCTCGATAGTACTGGCCGACGGCCTCGCATTCGGTCGCGGCGTGGCACGAGACGTATGCTGTCTCCCCTGCGACGCTTCCGGTTGGGAGCACGGCACCACTGCTCGACCACGAGCTGCCGTTCCAGTTCTCCGCGAGCGGCACCACGTTCGAGCCGAGACCCGCATCCCAGTAGCCGACGGCTACGCACGAGCTCGTGGTCGGGCAGGACACGCCGTTCAGGCCACTCCAGACGCCACCGGACGGGTTGGGCACCGTTTGGATCGTCCACGTGCTGCCGTTCCAGCGGTCGGCGTATGCCTCGCCCGTGTAGATGCCTTCGTCGTTGTCGTAACCTCCGACGGCGGTGCAGTTGTTTTCCGCGGGACACGACACAGAGACGAGGTCTGTGTCGATGGAGCCGCTTGGGCCTGGCGAGTTCAATGCTGTCCATGTGCTCCCGTTCCAACGCGCCGAAATAGGGACCAATTCTCCTCCGCTGTACGTCGCGTCACCGACGGCAACGCAGTAGCTCACCGACGCACACGAGACCCAGATATACGAGTACGTTTCGGGGCTCCCAGACGCGGCCGGCATCGTGTTCTCGGTCCACGAAGAGCCATTCCAAGCCGCCCCCACGCTGTCGTTGCCGACACCCATGCACCAGCTCGTCGATAGACACGTCGCGCTGATGAGATCCGCGGGGTGCCCAGCCGCTGCGGACCAGCTCGATCCGTTCCAGATCTCAGTAGATGCGCTTTCGTTCCCGGCGAGCGCAAGACACCAGTTCGCCGCAACGCATGAGACGCTGCCGAGGCCGCTGTCGGTGCTGGAGAGACCGGAAGGCGACTCCAGAGTCCAGCCGGCACCGGGACTACTACCTTCACTCCCACCGCCGCCTCCGCCACCGGGCGGAGTCGTCCCACCTCCGCCACCACCGGGGGGTGCGCCGCCGCCAGTGGATGGTGGCCCGCTCGTTGCGCTGAGCAGCGTCTTGCAGAGCTGGATGAGGTGTGGGTCGCTCCAGTTTAGGCCGAGGGGGCTGATCACGAAGCCGAGGCCAGCCTGCAGGCAACCTTGGAGCGTCCACCACGGCGAGGCTTTTACGTCCGCGTTCAGCTTCGCCACGGCACCCACATCGAAGCTCGGGCCAGCCACGTCGTAGATCAGGGTGTCCACGGTCGGCGTCAGCGCGACTTCCCCGCTCGCGTCTCCTTCGGCCGTGAACGCCGGCGTGAAGTGTTGGCTCAAGGAGCTGATCGGGTGGTACGAGCCATGTTCGTACGCGACGCCCACGGTGACGCTCGCGCCCTGTTCCAGCGAGAACGTGGCCTTGGCCTCAATCGAGGCCTGACCCGTGAGGTAGAGCTGTAGCTTTGGCGTGACCGTGACCGGGACCGGACCGACCTGGATGTCGAAGGTACCCAACGTCACGGGATGGGGCAACAGACCGATCCCGGGCGAGTTCGTCGAGCAGTGCGCACCCGCATCCGCCACGGCGCCAAAGGTCAGGCTCTCCGCCGCGGTGACGCTGATTGACGCCGAGTCCAGTTTTAGGAAGCCCCAATGCGCGTGAACAGCCATCGACGGCGAGAACGTCAACGTCGGCTTGCCCAAGTGGACGCCAGCCGAGGATTCACATTCCAGGTCGTCAGTGTTGATCGTGAAGCCAGCCGCTCGAGCGTGGGCGCCGTGGAGCTCCCGGCCTAGCGTCATGTTGACCCGCCTCATATTGCCCGCCGAGGCCGCTTCAGCCGTCGGTTCCAAGGCCTGTTCAGCGTTGATTTCCCCGGTTGGCAGGGCCGCGAGGAGGGTTGTGTTTTCAACGTCCAACGTCGCCGACGAGCCGCTCTTGTGAGCAATCTTCGTGACCTTCACGAGGTAGCCATACGGAGCCGCGCTCGTGACCCCCGACGAGAGCGAGTCGCCGACCTTCACGGCCTTGGCTGCGGACCCCGTGATCACGAGCACCCGAGGACCGGAGGGATCACCAGTCAGGGAAGAGGTGGCGCCGGCCGGGACGACCACGGTCGACTTGGGAACCAACGTCGCGTAGACCACAGTGGAGCTCGTCGTCTTGCCGGTACGTAAGACGACACGAGAGCGCGGAGTCGTCGCGTAGTACGAGCCAGACGAGGACTTCACGGGCGCGGCGGACAGGGAGTAGGCGCCAACGGGCAGCCTCAACGTGACGCTACGAGAGACGCGCTTGTGGACGTGATGAGGACCAGTGACGATGATCTTCGCCGGCAGCCTCCCCGGCAATGAGCGAACGACGATCCGTAGCGTTGCGTCCTTGGAGCCGTGAGCCTTCGCGACAGTCCCGGCGTCCGAGAAATCCACGCTGGCCCCCGGATCGTTGGAATACACCTGTTGAGAAGCTGCGCTGGCGAAGGTCGGCACGCCAAGCCCGAGGGCGACGAGCAGGCCCAGGAGCAAGGCAACTGTGCGTCTCCTGCCTCTGGCTCTGCGCGGCTGCTCTCCGTGCCTCATCGACGCCCTCCGATCGTCTTACGGGCCCGCAGACTCCCACAAGCACATATCGCGCCTGGCGTCGACCGGCGTCCTAAGCACCATATTGTCTGCTCCTTTGCCAAGAGTTGGAACCTACAGCAACGCCGACTGTGCCGGGTGCTGGATAGGGATGAGCCAACCACACCGCAGAGGCGCGGCTCGGGCTCGAGCGGCAGCGACCATCGACTCCAGGTGCCCGAAGTCGGGCGAGTCAACGGTGATCTCGGCCGCGATGATGATCTAGTTTTCGGTCGTGACGAGCTGCGCGTTGTACGCCTGCACGTAACCCTTCCTCGCCTTCAGCAGCCGTGCATCGGGGCCGGTCACGCGACGCCCGCGGCCACGGTGACATCGACCTGGCTGCCGGCACCGTCTCCGGGATCTCTGCCAGGTCGACCGTGTCCGCGCCCAGCCCGACCGTCTGATCATCATGACGGTTGCGCGGTAAGAGCGCAGCTGCGCACCCGCGAACGTTGCGACGGCCAGACCGATCGACGAAGCCTCCTCGAAGTGCCCGCCAATGAGATCGTTCCTCGAAGGAACAGGCCGACGACCTCCATCCACTGCTCGTCGCTTATCGTCCCGTCCACTCACCGAGGATCCTCCCACCAATGAGCTTGACAAGCCTTCTACGCGCAGGCCGCGGGCCGGTCTGGAATTGGTTCGAGACAAATCTCCCCGAGACGCAGAGACTCTGCACGAGCGCCAACCGCGAGCTCCGCGGCGGTGGCACCAAGGAGCCATGCGCAGTGCCGCCTGTGCCCGGGACCGACCATGGACTCGTGGGGACAGCCGTCGGCTACCTCCTCAGCGCGCACCTGCGATCAGACGCGCTCGACACCACGGTCGCCACCAGCGCGGCCATGCGTCTGGACGGTCCACTACGCCACGCACAGATCCCGCCGAGCGCGATCGAGCGCCTCGCTGTCGCCCGGGTCGCCAAGCTCCAGCCGTCGCAGCGGACACTGGACTGCGAACAGTGGTCGGAGCTTTGCCGCCTCGTCGCGATCCTCGCCCGCTTCGAGCAGTATTTCCGCGCTGGCCCGACTGTCTTGCCCTATCTCGCCGAGCCGCTGACGACACACGGCGATAATCTCGACAAACTTGCGTTTGCGCTGATGAGCGAGTCAACCATGCGAGACCTTGACGCACTCGGTCGTGTAACCGTCGAAGACCACCTGAGCATTCGCGACGCCAGTGAACTCGCCATTGGCCCCACCTTTGCTCAGAGCCTGGCACTCGGCGGCGCCGATGCCGATCTGATCTACGACGGCGCCCTCGTGGACCTGAAGTCCACCTCCCAGGCTCGAGTCGTTGGCCGCGACGAGGTCTGGCAGTTGATCGGCTACCTACTGGCCGACACCGATGACAGCTACAGCATCGCCTGCGTAGGCTTCGCTGCCCTACGCTGGCGCCGCTCGATCTTCTGGCGCACGGAGGATCTCATTCGCCAGCTCACGGACGGGCAGCCACGCCCGGTCAAGCAGCTGAGGGAGGACTTCGCAGCGCTGCTGGCGCCGCTGGTCCGCCGCCACGCCCTCGTGCGACGCGAGTCCATCCGACAGAAGCTGCGCGGGGAATGATCGCTTCGTGACCATCGCAGAATGAGCTGGGCGCACGCCGGACCAAGGTCTGGAGCATGGCGAGGCGAGTGCTCTTGCATCCCCGGGCAAGCAGGTGTGTATCGATCCTCTGTCGGGGCACCTGCAGCTCGTCGTGGGTGTCGCGTAAACCACCGGTCTGTCCGAGCGGTTGAAGACCATTCTGGGTATGCCCCAGAACTTTCTTGAGTGTGATCGTGAGCAGGTGTTCCTGATGCCGCCGGACCCGCGGGATTGGCTACCGGAGGGTCATTTGGCGTGGTTCGTGTTGGCGTCGGTGGAGGAGCTGGACTTGTCGGCGTTCTATGGCTTCTACCGCCAGGATGGGTGGGGCCGCGCGGCGTTCGAGCCTTCGATGATGGTGGCGCTGCTTTTGTACGGGTATGCGCGGGGTGAGCGATCCTCAAGGGGGATCGAGCGTCGCTGCGTGGAGGACGTCGCCTACCGGGTGATAGCTGCTCAGCAGGCTCCCGATCACGCGACGATCGCGCGGTTTCGCGTGCGCCACGAGGAAGCCCTCGCGGGCCTGTTCAGCGAGGTGCTGGGGCTCTGTCGGGAGTCGGGGCTCGTGAAGGTGGGGCTGATCGCGATCGACGGGACGAAGGTTCATGCAAACGCCTCGCATCACTCAAACCTCGACTACGAGCAGCTCGCCCGGGAGATCCTGAAGGAGGCGGGCGAGGTCGACGCTTGCGAGGATGAGCTCTATGGTGAGGCGCGCGGCGATGAGCTGCCTGAGCACCTGCGAACCCAGGAGGGCCGACGCGCTGCGCTGCGCGAAGCCAAGGAGAAGCTCGCGCGGGAGCGCGCGGGCAGAGACGACACGAAGGTGAAGGTGCCTGATACGCAATCGCAGGGTGTGAAGCTCGTGCTTGATCCCGAGGCGATCGTCGCCCGGATGCGCGGGCGTCAGGGGTGGGTGCGCGAGGCGCGCCACCAGCTGGATGAGCACCGCCGACTGGCGGCCGATCCGATCCCACGCTCGCGCTCGGAGCGCCTGCTTGAGTGCGAGCGTCGCCTACAGGAGAACCTGCGCGTCGAGCGCGAGGCCAACGAGGCTTACGAGCATCACCGCGCAACTGCCGTGACCAAGGACGGCCGGCGGTTCGGAGCGCGCCCGAACCCATATGTCGCGCCGGAGGTGCCACCGGGGAAGATCAACGTGACCGATCTCGATTCACGTAACGTCAAGACGCCGCGCAGCTACACCCAGGGTTACAACGTGCAGGCCGCTGTGAACGAGCATCAAATCGTCTTGGCGGCCGAGGTCACGCTCACCTCACCAGACTTCGGGCAGCTCGAGCCGATGGTCAAGGCCACCCAGCGCGAGCTAGCGCAGGTCGGCGTCAGCGATACGCCTGGGGTTGCGGTCGCGGACAGCGGCTACTGGCATGAGCAGCAGATCGACCAGGTCGTGAATATGGGCATCCAGGTCCTGATCCCACCCGATGCCGGCAAGCGTGACACACCGCGCCGTGGCTGGGATGGCGGCCGCTACGCGTTCATGCGCACCGTGCTCGCCGGTGACCACGGCGGCGGGCTTTACCGAAAACGCAAGGCGATGGTCGAGCCCGTGTTCGCTCAAACCAAGCACAACCGGCGCATCAACCAGTTCCAGCGACGAGGCAGATCTGCCGCACGCTCAGAATGGCGGCTGATCACCGCAACACACAACCTGCTCAAGCTCCACAAGCACCACCTAGCCGCCCAGGCCGCCTGAAAACTCCACTTGGGCCGCACCGACATCCGACAAGGCTCACAGAACCAGGCCCCCACCGGCACCACCCTCATCACCGCTGGCGCTCACCCATCCCTGCGGCAACTTTACGCGACACCCACCGTCCAAGGGAGGCGTGAATGACTTGATCGCCGTCGCGCCGCTCTTGTACGGAAGCGAGCGCTTGCGGTGCTGGGGCAGCACCTTCGGCCGGACTCGACACATGCTGCGGGTCGCGCGTGCGATCAAGCCCCATGGCCACCGAAGTAGTTCCTAGTGTCCCCCGTCTTAAGTTCTTTTAGTAAGTGTGGTATCCTGTGGTATGCCCAGAACAGGACGGCCCAAGCAGGTGTTGGAGTTGACCGGCGAGGAGCGTGAGCAACTCGTGCGGTGGGAGCGCCGTAGGAAGTCTTCCCAAGCGTTGGCGTTGCGTTCGCGGATCGTGCTGGCGTGCGCGGAGGGTCACCCCAATACGGACGTCGCACAGCGGTGTGGCGTCTCGCCACCGACGGTGGGTAAGTGGCGTCGGCGGTTCTGCGAGTTGCGCCTGGACGGGCTCTCGGACGATCCGCGGCCCGGGCGGCCGCCGACGATTGCCGCCCAGCAGGTTGAGGAGGTGCTGGTCGCGACGCTTGAGTCCACGCCGGATAATGCGACGCATTGGTCGCGCGCGAAGATGGCCGAGCGCTCGGGGCTCTCGGCCTCGACGGTCGGGCGGATCTGGCGGGCGTTTGATCTCAAGCCGCACCGCACTGACACGTTCAAGCTGTCCACCGACCCGTTGTTCGTGGAGAAGGTGTATGACATCGTCGGCTTGTACCTCAACCCGCCCGAGGTGGCGGTCGTGTTGAGCGTGGACGAGAAGAGCCAGGTGCAGGCGCTCGCGCGCTCCCAGCCTGCGTTCCCGATGATGCCCGGGATGTGCGAGAAGCGCACCCACGACTATCTGCGCCACGGGACCACAAGCCTGTTCGCCGCGTTCAACACCGCTGACGGATCGGTGATCTCAAGCCTTCATCGCCGTCACCGCACGATCGAGTTCAAGAAGTTCCTGGCGAAGATCGACAGCCAGGTTCCCGAGCACCTCGACGTGCACCTCGTCTGCGACAACTACGGCACCCACAAGAGCCCCGCGATCAAACGCTGGCTGGAACAGCACCCCCGGTTTCACATGCACTACACACCCACCTACTCCAGCTGGATCAACCAAGTCGAGCGGTGGTTCGCCTACCTCACCGACGATCTCCTACGGCGTTCAGACCATCGCAGCGTGCAGGCGCTGGAGAAAGACATCCGCGACTGGGTCACAGCATGGAACGAGAACCCCAAACCATTCATCTGGACCAAGACCGCAGAGCAGATCCTCCAGTCCCTCTCACGACTTCTACAACGAATTAACGGCGCGGGACACTAGCATGGGTCCTGATGAATGACAGCATCGGCGGTAGGTGGAAGAGGGATGTTGCTCCCGGCGAGGGTGAGCGCAATGCACTGCGCGGTTATGCCGCCCAGTTGAAGGTGGCCGCAGCCAGGATTCTCGGCGCGTTCGAAGACGGGGTACTTGAGGCCGTTGCCGTCGCCGACCCAGATGTCGGGCGTGTTGATGATCTTCAGCTCCTCACACGGCGCCCCGAGGGGGTACGGGTCGACGGGTTCCAGGTGAAGTGGAGCGGGACCTCCAAGCCGCTCGCTGATGCCGAGTTTCGCCGGCTGGTCTCAGACGGGATCGCGGGTCGCAAGCTGCTGCAACAGGTGTGGGCTGAGCGACGCGGTGCGGGCGAGCCTTCGGTGCAGCGCCTCGTCGTCCACGTTCACACCAACCGCCCGGTATCAACCGCGACCCTGCGGGGCGATGCGTGTCGAGGCAAATCGCTCACGCTCCCGAGATTTCTCAGCGAGGTGTGGCGGCCCGCGCAGCACGGTGCGATCACAACGCTCGAGGCCGTTGCTGAGGAGTGGCGCCAATACGTCGAGCAGCTGGCCACAGAGGCCCGCGTGCCCGTTACCGAGCTCTTGGCGACGGCGCCGGATCTGGAGTTCGAGTTCAACGCACAGCTGCCCGAGGACGCGGTACTTAGGGGGGTCACGAGTGTTCAGTTCCTGCGCGACGTGCGGGCCTTCGTGCTCGGATTGCTCGATGCGGTGACAGACGAACGCAAGCTCGTCGTGCTTGACGCGAGTGCATTCCTGGACCTCGTCGGCGAGGAATGGGCCGAGCGCTTCCGTCCACGCTCGGCGCACACCTTCCCGGTACCTGCGGACTACCAGCCGATCGTCGAGACCACGAAGGCGCTTACCGGGGCGCTCTCGCGCTTCGAGCAGGGGTATGTGATCGTGACCGGTAGCCCCGGGTCCGGGAAGTCAACTCTGCTCACACGTGAGCTCCTCGGTAGCCCGCGCCTGGCTGCCCGCTACTACGCGTTTGTCCCCGGTGATGACACCGCGACCCGCGGCGAGGCACATGCGCTCCTCCATGACCTTCTTCTCGCGCTGGATCACCGTGAGCGGCTGCGAACGCTCGCCCCGCCTCGCGACCAGCTTGAGCAGCTGCGCCAGCGTCTCCGTGGCCGGCTCGAGGAGCTCGGCCGCGAGTCTCGCGCGCGAGGGAGCGCCTCAGTGATCTTGATCGACGGGCTGGATCACGTGATGCGCGATCCGTCGCCGCAGCTGTCGCTACTCAACGAGCTACTGCCTGCCACCGACGTGCCGCAGGGCGTGCTGATCGTGATTGGTACCCGCAGCGTCCAGGATCTACCGGCGCACTTGCAGGCTGAGAGTCGCCTTCCTGGTCGCCACATTCGGATGGCGCCGCTAGAACGCCGCGCGACGCTGACGATCACCATCGGCGCCGGACTGGCGGCGGGCACTGGCGAGCGCATCTGGGAGCTTTCAGAAGGCCATCCGCTGCTCGTGCGCACCTTCACCGCGCTCGCCCAGGGCGCAGGCGCACGCGAACTTGAGATCCTCGACACTGTTCCTCAGGTCGATGGCGAGGCGGTGCGCTACTACGAGTCAGTATGGGGCGAGCTTCAAGACGACCACGATCTCGTCGCAGTTCTCGGTCTGGTGTGCCGGCTCCGCGGACCCATCGATCTTGACTGGCTCGAGGCCGGCGGCACGGACCCGGGGACCATCGAGCAGCTGAGTCGTCTCGAGCACCTGTTTCGCACGAGTTCTGGCTCGCGCTGGCAGTTCTTCCATGACTCATTCCGCGAGTTCCTGGTCGACCGCACAGCGGCTCGGCTCGGCGCGATTGACGTCGCGAAGGAGCGCCGCTTTCACGCTGAGCTGGCGCGCCGGTGTGCCGGGACGCCTTCCGATAGTCCTCAGGCGTGGGAGGAGCTGCATCATCGTCTCCGCGCGGGCGATGATGCAGGAGTTGCCAAGCGCGCGACGCCTGCATTCTTCCGCGCCCAGCTCGAGGCGCTGCGTCCCTCCTCCGATGTAGCACCGGATATCAACGAGGCCGCGGCGGCGCTTGCGTCACAGCATGACGCGATCGCTGCCGTGCGTATGTGCCTCGCCGCCGCGGAGTGCAACCTTCGCGGCTACCACCAAGAAGCTACGGGCGACTTCGTGCGCTTGCTGTTGGAGCTTAGCCACGTTGATCTCTCTCTAGCCCATCTCCGTTGCATGAGCGACCACACCGTAGGCAACGACCGGACCAGCACGGCGTTGGAGTTGGTAGTTGAGCTGTTTCACCGTGGCCTCGAGGCCGATGCCGCACGGCTGTTCACGGAGTTCGAGCCACTCGAGCTCCTCGGTAATCGTGGCTCGCTGCGCCGCGACCGCGCAGGCGTTGAAGGTCCATGGCAGAGACTGTATGCCTGGGGTGCGGCTGCTTTGCTCGTTCACGGTCCCAAGTACGTGATCGAGCACACCGCAACCTTGGCGCTAACACGCGGCGATCTGCACTTTAACGAGGATGTCGGGGAGGCTCTCGCCCTGTTGAAGGCTAACGTCCTGTTCGCCGCGATCAGGACGGCTGCGGACAGGGCGATGTCAGCGGCGGTGAGTGAGCTGCTCGCGGCGTTGAGCAATGATTCCCACGGGTGGCGAGTCCGGGAAGCGGTGCTCTTGGACGAGGCGGCGGAAGCGCTTCGCAGGGGTGACACCGTCACAGTGCGGCGTATCACCAATCGGGTGCTTAAGGAAGCTGAGCATCCAATCCCTACGTCGAGTGTGATCCTCGCGGCCGAACTGCTCGTCGGCCTCGATCGTCACGATGACGCGAGGAAGATAATCGACAACCTGCCGGGTGTGACGCTGCCCGCCAGCGGCGCACAGGAGGATGATGATTCTTGGTGGCGGCTGCTGCGGCGGCTGCGTGTTGAAGCAACGCTTGCCGGGTCACTCGACCCCGTCGTGGTGTTTCCCGATAGCGACAAGGACTTCGAGCGCTCACGCATCGTTGTGGCGCGCCACATCGTGGGGCTCGCCAACCTGTGGGGACGCCAGCGACGTGGCGAGTCTGTCGCCGCTGGGGAGGTCGTCGCGGCTGTGCGACGCCTGCTGGCACTGTGGGATGGAGCGTCGCCGCGCGGCCTTCAGGATCTCTGGTCGGCATCAGGTGGCCGACGCGCGTTTCTCGAGGCGGCGACGGTTCTTGCGCGTGACATCGGGCCCCAGGCGCTGCGCTCGTTGTGGGACTGGTGGATGGATCGGTGGAGCTCCACCGCTCACAGCGGCGAGGGAGGTCTGCCGCTCGTGGAGGCGTTCGAGTCGGCAGGTATTGGGCCGGTTTCCTTGCGTTCGCGTCTGTGCGCCTACCAGACGACGCTCGAGGCGCAGCTCGACGGCGGCCAGTGGACCGCGCTCGCACGGATCTGGGTACGTCTGGGTGAGCGTGAGCAGGCGTATGCTGCCATCGACCGATTGGTGTCCTCCACGTTCGTAGTTGGCTTCCGCAAGGACTACCAGCTGAGCACGTGGATCACGCTGCTGCGACCGCTGCTTCATGGGCCCAGCGGATTGCTGCTCGCGCGTTGGCTCGCGGATCGCGTCACCGAGCTACATGAGCGCGCCGAGAGTGGCGCGTCTGACCACGCCGCCAAGGCGCTCGTGGGCATCGTCGGCGAGACCCGGCCCGCCGAAGTACTGCCACTGGCGAGGTCGCTGCACCTAGCCGGCGTACTCGACGTTGATGACGTTGTCGAGGCGGTACTCGAGGCGACTGCGGGGCGAGCAAGCGCGGGATGGTGGGTCGTGCTCGGGGAGATTCACGTGGCGCTCGGAGCCGGGCCGGCGAGGCTCGACGCAGCAGCTGCCGCGGTCGATCGCGAGGAGCTCAAGCGATGGTTGACCGAGGTCGCCGAGCGTGTCGCCGTCGAGGGTCGCCCAACAGAGCGCCGCAGCTGGCGCCGCGCGATGCTCGACATCGCCCGGGCACACAGCATCGAGCCCGCGGAGATCAACCTGACGGACTCCGAGCTGACCGTGGACGAGGAGGCTCCACCACCAAGGGGCCAAGAAGAGAAAGTGAGCGAGGCCACAACCCCAGATCCAGTCGAGCACCTGCTTGGAAAGCTGGAGTCCGGTGATGACCAATATGGCGTGTTCAGAAGCGCGGTCGAACGGCTCGCAGAACTTGACTCTGACCAGCGAGCCCGTCTACTCGTCATCGCGGCGGACAACAAGGACGCCTCGGCGCTCTACGCGGCCCTTGCCCGCGAGGCCGAGGATTCCCGTGACGTCGACGAAGCATGGTCTTGGGGCGAGGAGGCAATCGCCAACAGCAACGGTCACGACTGGCGGAGGGACTGGGCCGGTGGACCCGCGCTCCAGGCGATCCGCATCCTGCAGCGCATCGACGGCATGCGAGCCCGCCGCCTCGTCTTCGAGCGGTTCGCGGCCCTGGCCTCCGAAGACGACTTCCTGCTCGGATCAATCGCGGACGACCTCGACCGTGTGATTGACATCTTCGCTCCTTTCGACGAGATGGCGGTTGCGCATGAGGTACTCGACTACGTCGTTGTGCTCAGCGGAGCCCCGGCTCCCGCGAGTGAGGAGACTTATGAGCCATCGCTAGCGGAGGATCGAGCGGATCCGGGCGAGGCGACAGACGCGATGTGCGCCGAGGTCGTGGCATGGCTCATGAACTCGACACACCTACTCGCATGGGAAAGCGCCCAGCGCGCCGCGCTCGCCATGTTGAAAGCCGAAGCGGCCGAGTCTGTGTTGCCGACACTCCTGCATGAGGACATCGACATCCCGCCTGAGCGCGTGCTCGCTGTGCTCGATATCGCGCTCAGCGACGGGCTGCTAGACACCGAGGCGGTCGTCCCATGGCTCAGGCGTGTCGCGGCTGATCCTCGACTGAACGTCCGCACCGCAGCCGGGCAGCTGTTGCAGCGTGTGGGCGTGACGCCGCCCTCACCACTCCCGCGAGAGGTTCCCGCCGCCCTCCGCCTCTCGATCTCCAAGCCGCGCGAGGTCATGCACGGCGCGGCCGCCGTCGGCGCCGGCGACCTCGATGAGATGCTCGGCTACGACGCCGACGAGCTTGACCAGCTCGCCGATGTGGCGCAGGTCGACCGTGCCGCCCTGTCGGAGTACGTTCGCGCTAAGGCCCGACGCATTGCCTCTCCCTTGCCCGCCGATGAGGATCTTGCGAAACACGAGAACGTGCTCGGCTGGGGCTTTGTGCGACCAAGCGCGGTAGCCGTCGCTGCCGGCCTCGCGGAAGTCGCCGCAGAACTCGTCGACTCGGGTCGCCTACAGGCGAGCACAGCGTTGACGGCCATCTCGGCATGGCCGGTGTACGACACCGAGTTGCTCCGGCGACGCCCAGAGCGCAGGCCCGCGTGCGTACCTGCTGCCGCTGATCTAGCTTCGCGTGGGGTCTCGCAAAGGGACTGGCGCGACGGGCTTGCTGGTGCCGAGTTGCGTGTCGCGACGGACTGCGAAGGCTGGCTCGTGATCGGCGAGGTCACGGAGATCACTCTGCTCAACGGCGTCCACCCGTGTGAGACACGCGAGCAGGCCTTGGTACCGAAGGACGCCGATGGGACATTTGCGCCTGGGCGTCGCGCAGTGCGCGACGCCCAGCGACCACGGTCTCCGCGAGGCACCGAGAGCCTGATTCTTCGGACGATCCCGATGCTGCTGGCGTCCCCGGACAGCTTCCTCGCGCTTCATCCGAACGCGGCGATCACCGCCGGGCTCGTGCCGGACCCAGCCGATCCGCTTGCCTGGCGGCTCGACGACGAAATAGTTGTGCGCTCGTTGTGGTGGCGGTCGGGCTTCACGCGCTGGCCGCCTTACTCCGACCGCGACGAGGTCGGCGAAGGTTGGCTCGTGCTCGCCAGTCCCGCTGGTCTGGGGGCGCTGCTCGACGTGTACCCCGACGCACACGTCACCTGGACCGTGCGACGCACGCTACGGCCGGAAGGAACGGAGAACGAACTCGAGCGCCAGACCGGCGGTACCCAAACCGTCAACGCTGCCGTAGCCGACGCCATTGCAGCCTCAAGCGCGCACCCGTAGCGAGCGTGCGGCATCCCATCGATATTGGGCATAGTCGAGCTTCCGGCGCTTGCTAACCATCAGCACATAGCTCACTGAGGCCTGCGGCACAACTCGTTACCGCTCCGGTGTGTATGTAGGCGCGACCGATAGCGTTCGTATCGCTCTCGGGATGGACCAGTCCGGTGTGCTGGCATCGCGGCTGGCGGCCGTATGGGCCTATCCACGGTCGCATACGAGCGCGAGACCCAGGGCCTGACAGAATCCAGCTATGGAGGAAGTGCGGCGCACCCGAAAGGGGATCGACTACATCGCGAAGGTCTTGAAGCGCAAGAAGACCATCACTACCCGGGCGGTGTTCTGGAAGATCCCTCACACGACGCACGGCGATCAGATCAGCTTGAAGCTGGGTCGATACCGACGGACGGACGGCGGCGAGGAGGTCGACGTCGGCTCGCCGAAGTCGGAGCTGACGCTTGAGGACGACGAGTTTCGGGAGCTCGTGGAGTTCCTTGCAAATCACCATGAGCCGCTTCGGGAAGGGGCGCGGAAGTATCTCCTGGTTGGCAACGGTCTCTCGGACGACCAAGTCGAGCAGGTCCGTGCGCTATTTGGGCATCCGGACCGGGAGCAGCTTGTCGACTTCCTGCTCACCAACAACCTGCTTCCCGAGGATCTCCTGCACGCACTTGACTACCGTCGGAAGGCAGACGCGGTGAGTCAGCTTGAAGGCATGCTCGACAGAGATCTCGTGGAGTCGAACTGGCAGCGCTTCTTCCAAGAAAACGAATGGATCTTGGGTAGCGACTTTGTCCAGATGCTCGGCGAGCGCGAGATCGACGTCGATCACATCGCCGACTTTCTCGTTCAGGCGTATGACGGCTTCCTTGACCTGATTGAGATCAAGCGTCCCGGCGGCACGATGCGATTCTGGGCAGATGCCCTCGATCACGGGCACCACGTTCCACACTCCGATCTCACGAAGGCAGTCACCCAGGCTCAGCGCTACATCTTCGAGGTGGAGCGTGAGGCCAACAGCATCAAGACGCTTGAGCGGCTAGGAGGAATCAAGGCTGTGAAGCCGCGATGCACCCTCATCTATGGGCGTTCGCATGATTGGACGAGCGAGCAGACCGAGGCTTACCGGATCCTCAACGCGAGCCAACACAGCCTATCGATCCTCACCTATGACCATGTTCTAGACCGAGCCCGGCGCATGCTTGCGATCGGGGAGAGCGACAAGCTCGAGGTTGGCGACCCTAACATCCCGTTCTAGGCATCAAGGCGCCATCTGCTTGGCGCTTCTCGATAGTCGCCGGCAATAGGCGGCACGGCGACATCCAGCAGCACCGAATCATGGTGCTCCTCCTCGCGCAAAGTGCAAGCGGTAGTTCCGGACAGTGCGTTGCTGCGCCCCGTTGTTCCGGGGCGTCGCCACCGGGCGCATGCAGGGGTGCTCGTCGGGTCCGAGGGCCAGCCGGGGTCTGCATTACGGTTAGCCGGTGGCGAACACCCAGCGCATCTCCGCGAATGCGATCTCGGCACTCAAGGATGCCCTGACCGCAGCGTTCTGGTTCAAGCGTGACCTGTACAGCTACGCAAAGGGCGCCGTCGCTGGCGAGCCCACCTTCCTGGCGGGAATCGACTGGACGAGCCCGAGCCAGTACAAGCGCGACAGCGTATCGCTGTTCGTCGACAGGCTGGTCCGCGAACAGGATGACCACCAGGATGTGCTGCTGAACCTGTTGGTCGATGTCGCCGCGATGAGCGACTTCCCTCAACTGCGTCGTGTTGAGGACCCGGAGCCGAAGCTTGAGGCTGCCCGCGAGGCGGTTGCGAGACTAAAGGAGGTCGTTCAGCCCTACGAGCGAACGATGATGGAGCGCCAAGCGGCGCGAGAGCGCATCGACGTTACAAAGCAGGCCGCGGAGGATCGCCGGGCGACGGCCGGGCGCCTGGATGAACTGAAGGGACGATACCTCGAGGTGCTCGCATTGAGCCCCGTGCCCCGCGGGTTTGTGCTGGAGAAGCTGCTGACGGCGGTGTTCGACGCATTTGACCTGGAGCCGAGAGGCTCATTTCGCGTTGTCGGTGAGCAGATAGATGGCGGCTTCACTCTGGAGGGCGAGCATTTCCTCCTTGAGGCGAAGTGGAAGCAGGATCCCACCGCGCGCGATGACCTGGATATTTTCTCCGCCAAGGTGAGGCGCCGCGGGGAAAATACGCTTGGCTTGTTCCTATCGATTAACGGGTTCAAGCCGACTGCCGTCGAGATTCATTCGGGGAACCGCTCGCCGATCATGCTGATGGACGGGGCTGACCTTTATGCGGTCCTTGAGCAACGCATCGATCTCCGCGAACTGCTGCGTAGGAAGCGTCGCGAGACCTCGATGACTGGCCGGGTCCTTCTCACGGTTGCGGAGATCCTGACACCGGGTTAGAGCCGGACGCTTGGGGGGCGTCCTCATCGGAGGAGCAGAAGCGACGCCCGTGCTGCCTCTGCAATAGCATGACGACAACGGGAGGGACACGCTCGTTCGCGCCGCGCCTCAGACTCGGTCCTCGCGCTCTCGTGCTCGGCGGACAGCTGCGCCCCAGACACCTGCTCACGCCCTCACGAGCCCAAAAGCGAGCGCGTCAGCGGACATCGCTCGCGCTCCTGCAAAGGACGACAAGCAGCACATCTACGAGCTTGCGGACTTGCTGGCGCTTCGCGCCAGAAGCATGTGCTGTCGCGGGTCTCCTGCGCGTCAAGCAGGCGACCCCTCGCTCGTTTCCCCAGCAAACAAGCGAGCTTTGAGCCACGGGAGTTTAGGCCAACGAAGAGCCCCGTTGGCCTATATAACCAACGGAGCTCCGCATCGGAAACCGGAAACCATCGATTTGCAGGGCTTTTCTCGATGGAGCCAGTGGGATTCGAACCCACGACCTCCGGCTTGCAAAGCAGGCGCTCTCCCAGCTGAGCTATGGCCCCTGGGCCTCTCAATATACGGCGAAGTGAGCTAACTCCCCAGCGCGAGATGAACCTCCCCGGCGTCGAGCGTAGTGTGCCCGCCGCCGGCAAGCTCGACGATCAGACGCCCGTTGCCATCCACTCCATCGGCGCGCCCGCGGCCCCCGGCCCACGAGATTTCCCGCCCCTGCAGTGCGTCGCGTGCACGCCACCCATCGAGGACCTCGCCCGGCGGCTCCCCGAGGCGCCGCTGGAGCGCCGCGAGCAGCCGCGCCAACAGCGGCTCGACCTCCTCCGGCGAGAGCCCCAAGCTGGCGGCGGTGTCGCGCAGCTCCGCCGGTAGCTCCTCCATGCGCACTGCCACATTGACGCCGATGCCGAGCACCGCCCAACCCTCCTGTGGGCGGCCCTCGATCAGGATCCCCGCGAGCTTGGCGAGTCTCCCGCCGTGTGCGAACACGATGTCGTTGGGCCACTTGACACGTGTCTCGTCACCGGCCACGTCGCACACCGCGACTGCGGCGATCAGCGGCAGCAGTGGGGGCGGCCATCGCAGCAGCAGCGACATCAACAGCGCGCTGCCCGCCGGTGCGCTCCAGCGGCGCCCCTGCCGTCCACGCCCCGCGGTCTGCTCGGCGGCGGTTACGAGCGTGCCATGCGGCGCTCCTGCCAGGGCGAGCGTACGGGCGCGCTCGTTGGTTGAGTCGGTGCTGCGCAGGTGCAGGCGGGGATGGCCGAGCGGCGCGCTCTCACTCATCGCGCGAGGCGGCATCCGCGAGCAGCGCCACCGCTAGGCCGTCGATGTCATGGCAGGTCGCCTCCACATCGGGCTCCAGCCCGTGCTCGCGCAGAGTCGCGCTTGTGATGGGGCCGATCGAGACGATGCGCGTGGTCGGCGACAGGTCTGCGCTGCCACCGGCGGCCTCGAGGAAGAAGCGCACGGTCGAGGATGACGTGAAGGTGATGTAGTCGGCCGCCCGCGCCGCGGCGAGCACCGGCGGGGAGAGCGGCTCGGCGACGGTTTCGTACAGCTCCAACACATCTACTTCGGCGCCGCGGGCCCGCAGGGCGTCGGGGAGCACGTTGCGGGCCTCGCGGGCTCGGGCGATCAGCGCATGGTGGACCGGCAGCTCGGCGAGCGCCTCCACCAGCGACTCGGCCACGTAGCGCGCGGGGACGATGTCCGCAGTGATGCCGTGCTCGGCCAGCGCTCGTGCGGTGCCAGGGCCGATCGCAGCGACCCGCGCGCCGGCCAGCGCGCGCGCGTCGGCGGGATGACGATCGGATCGGGCGAGTCGCTCGAACAGCTGGGCTACACCGTTGGGGCTGGTGAGGCAGATCAGGTCGTAGGGGGAGAGGTCCAGCGGCGGGGATTGGTGGCCAGCCCCTCCATCCGCGAGCGGCTCGATGCGGATCACCGGGGCCTGCACCACCTCAGCGCCCAGCTCTCGCAGCCGCCGGGCGAGCCCGCTGGTTTGGGCGCGCGCGCGAGTGACCGCCACGGTGCGCCCGCTCAACGGCAGCGGCGAGCGCCACGCGAGCTCGGTGGCGAGCGTGGCGACGGCACCCACCACGGTGATCGAGGGGGCTCGGATATCCTCGGCGCGCGCCCGCTCGGCGATCGTGGCGAGCGTGCCGGTGACGGTGCGCTGGTGGGGCAACGTGCCCCGTTCGACGATCGCCGCCGGCTCCGAGGCGGGCCGCCCGGCGGTGATCAGGGAGGCGGCGATGTGGGGGAGCTGACGCACACCCATGTAAAAAATGAGCGTCCCCGGGAAGGCTGCGAGCGCCGACCAGTCGAGGGCCGTCACCTCCCCGTCCCCACCTGGTCGCTCCTGCTTACCCTCAGCATCTCCGGCCTCAGCATCTTCCGCATCCCGGCCTGTGTCACCCGCCTCTGCGCTGGCGTCATCGGCCCGTGTGTGCCCGGTGATCAGCGCCACGGCACTGGCAAGCCCACGGTGCGTGACGGGGATGCCCGCGTAGGCGGTGGCGGCCACGCCCGCGGTGATGCCGGGGACAACCTCGAATGGGATGCCCTCCGCGCGTAGCGTGAGCGCCTCCTCGCCGCCGCGGCCGAACACGAACGGGTCGCCGCCCTTCAGCCGTACGACTACCCTGCCCGCGCGCGCGCGCTCCACCATCAGCGCCTCTGTCTGCTCCTGCGCCACCGACTCCCCGCCTCCCTGCTTGCCGACGAACAGCAGCTCGGCGTCCGCGCGGGCGCCCTCCAGCGCCTCGGCGGGGATCAGGCGGTCGTAGAGGATCGTGTCGGCCTGCGCGATCAGCTCCAGTGCGCGCGCCGTCAACAGGCCGGGATCACCGGGGCCGGCGCCAACAAGGAAGACGCGCCCGTTCACCTACCACCGTCATCGGGTTCGCTGTCGAGGTACGCTTGCACGAGCGCCACGCTAGTACAGTCTTACCGGCGTTGCCTCAAAACGCTCAGCGAGGCGCATCGGCCGACTGAAAGGTGTGACGGCATGGGCGTATGGCGACGGACGGCAGCCGGCGTCCCGATCGGGACGCTGATGCTCGGGTTGGCGCTGTTGAGCGGTGCCGCGCCGGCGGGCGCCAGCGGTTTGGCGGTCGGCGGCGAAGCGACCGCCTCGCAGGCCCAGGAAGTGGCGCAGGAGACCGATCCAGCAGTGCTCGCTGCCTCGTCCTCCGGGAGCCTCGAAGGCCAGTCCGTACAGCCGGCGATCAGCGATGGCGGAGAAGAACTGTCCTCCACAGGCGCTTTGACCAGCTCCACGATCTCCAAGGAAACCGCGGGTGAATTCGCGGTCAACACTCGGGACGGCGAACTGAGCCTGACGCCGCTGGACACCTCCGCAGGGCCGGGCACGCCGACCGTTGTCAACGGCGCCGTGGCGCTGTTCGCCGACACCTGGCCGGCGACTGACGCGATCGTTCGCCCCGACGCGCTCGGGGCCACGACGATCGTGCAGATGCGCTCCTCCGCAGCCCCCACCTCGTTCTCATGGGAAGTCGGCCTGGGCCCCGATCAGCACCTGCGGCAGCTCGCCGATGGAGGCGTCGCGGTCGTCGATGCGCTGGTCGGCTCCCCACTGGAAGGCCCGTTGCGCAACGCCGTGGAAGCGCTGGGCGGATCAACCGCCTTGGCTCAGGCGATCGCGGGCGAGCTCCGGCCCCAAGAAACTCAGGCCCAGTACACCGCGGCTACGAGCTCCGTGGCGGCAGCGGAACAGCAGACGGGCGGCACGGCACTGATGGTCGTCGAACCGCCTACGGCCGCCGACGCCCGTGGCAGCGGTGTGCCCGCGTCGCTGAGTGTCGTTGGGAGCACGATTACGATGAGCGTGTCGCCGGCGCCCACCACGGTCTTCCCGGTGATGGCGGCGGCAACGGTCGCCGCAGCGAGCAACCAAGCCAGCGCGGCTCGCTCACAAGACCTCCGTTACGGACTATCCGACCAGCGGGCGGCAGCCTTCGGCTCGTCCTTTGATCAGCGACTGCTCGAAAGGCCGCTGCACGTCCGTGTCGCACGGCTGGTCCTCCCCTACGAAGCCATCCTCGAATCGACGGAGAAAAAGCAGGAAGAGAAAGAAAAGGCAGAAAAAAAGCTCGAATTCACGCAGAGCGAAGCATTGACCAGGTGGCTTCAGAAAGTCCAGGAAGTGAATGCCGGAGGAGAACATCTCCAGCCCTATATCACGCTGTGGTCGAAGGGTTGCCTGGATAGGCTAGCCTGTCAAGCACCGCCGATCAAACGCTACCGCGAGGCCGTCCGAGCGCTCATCAAAGCCCATATGAAAGCCGCTGCGGGCCTGCCGGCGGTGAAGCTATGGGGAGCTTGGAATGAGCCGGATGGGGCCAAAACCTCACTGACTGCCGCGCAAGCGGGGGAGCTGTGGCAGGTCGCTCACTCGGTGATGGTCAACGTCCACTGCGACTGCACGATGGTAGCCGGCGAATTTGCTGAATTCGGGCCATACATCTCGCATTACAAGGAATTCATGGTGAAGCACCATCTCAAACCGCGAGTATGGGGTATGCACGACTATCGTGACCTCGTTCCCGGGTCATCCAATGAACTGGCAAAATACGAAAACCGTGACGCCAAGGAATTTGCAAAGCTGACAAGCACGCGCTTGGGCAAGCCCAGAATCTGGTTGAGCGAGCAAGGCGTAGAGCTGGATAACGGCTTCAAGCCCACACCGCTCAAAGGCAATCCCGAATCGCAACGTATTTCGGCAGAAGACTTCCTACGTCTCGCGAGCGTGTCGAGGCGTGTAGAACTGGTTGACTACTACATGTACGGAGCGCCAGAGCCCAGCGGAATACATCCGCGCCCAGAAAACGAAGCGGTCTTCGACAGCGCGCTAGTGAACGACAAAAGCGAACCCTCGCCCGCCTACTGCGTAGTGGCGTTCACCGGTCACTGGTGTCCGCCGATCGTAACCACCGATTCCTCCGCCCGGCGCAGCAGCTCCCCGGCGCCGGCGCTCACGAGCCGCTCCGCCACGCGGCTACCGAGCGCCTCGGGATCGTAGAAGCCGCCCAGCAGCTCGTCGCCGACCCAGGCGGAGCCGTCGGGGAGGCCGACCCAGGCGCGCAGGTGCAGGCAGCCGCAGCCGTAGTCCACGGCGTGCGCGCCGAGTGGTGTGTTGCAGCTGGCACCGAGCGCATGCGCGACGGCGCGCTCGGCGTGCAGGCAGGCGAACGTCTTGGCGTCGGTGATCGCCTGCACAGCCGCCCGCGTAGCCCCGTCATCGGCGCGTCCCTCCAGCGCGAGCGTTCCCTGGCCGGGGGAGGGGACGAAGCGCGCGGGGTCGAGCACCACGGCGATCTCAGCCTCGCGGCCAAGGCGCTGGAGGCCGGCGCGGGCCAGCACGAGCGCGTCGAAGCCACCCTCGCCGAGCTTGCGTAGGCGCGTGTCGACGTTGCCTCGGACCGCCACCACCTCCAGGTCCTCGCGCGCGGCCCGCAGCTGCGCGGCGCGCCGCACACTGCTGGTGCCCAGGCGCGCCCCGGGGAACAGCTGCTCAAGGTTTGCCCGGGGGGCGCTCGGGTCCTCAGCGACGACTGGCGAGCGCGCTGCCACACACAGCACGTCCTCGGCCGGCGCGCGCCCCGGTGCGCCGAGCAGCGCCAAACCCTCGCCTAGCTCGCCGGGGACGTCCTTGGCGGAGTGCACAGCCAGGTCGATCGCTCCCTCCGTCAACGCGCGCTCCAGCTCTAACACCCAGCGGGACTTGTCGCCGACGGCGGACCCTTCATCGCCTGTGGTTGCGATCGTGACCAGCTCGACGGAGGTGGCCTCGGCTGACGGGGTTGCAGTCGGGCGGGCCGCCAACAATCCGGCCACGAGTCGCGCCTGCGCTAGCGCGAGGGCGCTGCCACGCGTCCCGATCCGCACGAAACTCCTCCGGGCTCCTCTACGTGCCCTTGCGCCGGCGCCGCTGCAGGTCGTGCACCTCGGCCAGCTCGGCGCCCCGACCACCCGTGGCGGCGTCCTCGCCCAAAGCCTGTGCATCCTCGTCGTCCTCCTGCAGCGCGAACAGCTCGCGCACGAGCTGCAGCGAGGCGTGAGAGCGGGTCTCCGAGAGGCTGCGCAGGCGGATCGTGGGCTCGTGCAGGATACGGTTGGCGATCGAGCGGGCGAGCGCCTCGACGCGCACGAGGTCGCGGGGCGAGGCGGACTCCCAGCGGCCGTCGTTCTCCGCCAGCACCTGCGCCACGATCGCGTCGCCGTGCTCGCGCAGTGCGCTGACGGTCGGCAGGGCATCCAGCTGGCCAAGCCAGCCGGCGAAGCGGCGAATCTCCTCCTCGACGATCTGCTCGGCCCGCGGAACCTCGCTCGCGCGGGTGTCGAGGTTGCGCGCGACCACCTGCTGGAGGTCGTCGATGTCGTACAGCGTCACACCCGCAAGCTCGCCGCAGCGGGGGTCTATGTCGCGCGGCACGGCGATGTCGATCAACAGTAGCGGCCGCCCCTCGCGCTGGTCGAGCACCTGCGCGAGCTCGTCGCGGCCGACGATCGGGTGCGGAGAGGAGGTGGAGGAGACGACGATGTCGGTGGTTGCCAGCTGCTCGGGGAGCCCGTCGAGGCCGACGACCGAGCCGCCGAAGCGCTGCGCGAGGCTGCGCGCGCGGTCGGCGTGGCGGTTGGCGACGAAGATCGTGCCGGCGCCCCGGTCGGCGAGCGCCTGCGCGGTCAGCTCGCTCGTTTCGCCGGCGCCAAGGATCACCACGTGGCGCTCGCGTAGGTCCCCGAGCAGCTCGACGGCGAGCCCAACGGCCGCGGAGGGGACGCTCACATGGCTGGAGCCGATGCCGGTCTCCGAGCGCACCCGCTTACCAGCTGTCAGCGCGGCGCTCCACAGGCGGTTGCTGAGCGGCCCGGTGCAGCCGGCCTGCAGCGCTGCCTCAAAGGCGCGCTTGACTTGTCCCTGGATCTCGGCCTCGCCGACGATCATCGATTCGAGGCCCGCGGTCACCCGGTAGAGGTGGCGGGCGGCGTCGCAGTTGCGCGGCGAGTAGATCTCCTGCGCCAGCTCGGCGAGGCCGATCGAGGCGTGGTCGGCGAGCATCCCCAGCGCGTCGTCCTGCGCCTGAACTGGATCCCCGCCCGCCCCGCCGACGACGAGGTAGAGCTCGGTGCGGTTGCAGGTGCAGAGCACCACCGCCTCGCGCACCTCGGTAGTGGCGATCAGCCGCTGGGCGAGCCCCACCGCTCCGGGCTCGGTAAACGCCAGGCGCTCGCGCAGCGCGACCGGGGCGGTCTTGTGCGAGATGCCGAGCGCCAGCAGTTCGCTCATGCGGGGGTGGACTCCAGCTCGACGACTTCGGGCTCGTGGGTCTCTCGCTCGGAAAGCTCGAGCAATTCCCCGAGTTGCTGCTCGATACGACTGAGGCGGATGGCCATGATCGCCACATAGATCAGCACCAGCACGAACAGCACGATGTAGGCGCCGGCGACGTACTTGCCGGCGGTGTGCAGTGGCAGCGCTGGCGTCTCCCCGAGCAGTAGCGCTCCCATCATGTGCCCCCCGAGAGTGCCCGGCGCAACGGCTCGGGCGAGGGGGCGGCGCTGCGCGGCCGGCGCGCAGGCGTCTCCGCCTCTTCTGTAAGCCGCCGCCGCAGCGCGCGCAGCTGTCCGCGAGCGTGCTTGGCTGTCAGCTCGTACTTGCAGAGCGTGGCAAACAGCAGCGCCATCGCCAGCAGCGACACCAGCAGCGTGAGCGCCATCGAGCCGGGGAGGTTGGAGGTGCTGCCGAACACGCGCGGGTGCACGTAGGCGGTCGAGAGGTTGACCGCCATGTAGTTGAGCGGCACAAACGCGCCCGCCGTAATCGCGAACACCGAGGCGTAGCGCGCCTGACGCTCGGGATCTTCGATCGCGAAGCGCAGCGGCTGGTAGGTCGCGTACAAAAGGAAGATGATCAGGAACGACACCAGCGTGGGCTCGCTCCACACCCACCAGTGCCCCCACGAGCCCTTTGCCCAGATCGAGCCGGTGATCAGCGTGCCCACGGCGAAGATCAGGCTCATGTGGATCACCACATAGGAGCGCATGTCCCAGCGCGGGTCGCGCGTGCGCAGATGCTGGATCGCGAGCAGCCCGCCGAGCACGAAGCCGCACAGCGCGACGATCGCCAGCGGGACGTGCACGTAGAAGATCTTTTGCAGGAAGCCCTGTTCGGCTTCGAGGGGGGCGTAGAAGAAGACGAGCCCGAGCGCCAGCGCCACCGCGGCGACCGTGGCGATGCTGAGCGTGCGCAGGCCCTTTCCGTACACAGAGTGAGAGGAGATTATGGGCTTAATCCTCCAAAAGAAAGTCGAAGACGGCGTAGGCGATCAGCCCGAAGACCAGATCATAGAGCGCGAGCGTCAATGGCCAGCGCAGTGACGGGCCGGTTTGGTGGGCGAGCGTCAGCAGCGGCGCGGTGGCGCGCGCCCCGCCGATCACCACCGGCACGAGCAGCGGCAGCGCCAGCAGCGGCCCGAGCAGGTCCCGCGCGCGGGTGCGCACGGCGATCGCGGCAACCAGCGTGCCGATCAGCGCGATGCCGAGATCGCCGAGCAGCAGCACGCCGGGCAGGTCGGGCAGCGCCGGCCCGAGCGAGGGTTCGAGCAGCAGCAGCGCGAACGCTGGCACCGCCACCAACTCCAGCACCACCAGGTAGGAGAGCAGCGCGAGCGCCTTCGCGACCAGCAGCGCGGAGCGATCGACCGGCGCCAGCAGGAAGCCGTCGAAGCCGCCCTCCTCGGCGTCGGCGACGAACAGCCGGTTGATCCCCAGCATTGCGGCGAGCAGTAGCGTCACCCACAGGATCCCCGAGGCCTCGTCCCCGTTGACGCCGGTCTTGTTGAGCGCGAAGTGGAAAATCACAAACACCGTCACGGCGAACAGCGACATCCCCGGCACCGACTCCAGCGTGCGCAGCTCCACCAGCAGCTCCTTGCGCAGCAGCGCCGCCACGGTGCGCGCGAAGCCGGGCGACGGCGGTCGCTGCGAGCGCGAGGCGGGATCCACGACTGCGTCCGCCTGCACCGGCGCCTCGTCGGTGGCGGCGCTCACCAGTACAGCTCCTCGATCGCCGCGGCGTCCACCGCCGATCGGGGGGCGAGCAGCGCGGGGCGCCCCGCGCGCAGGCCGAGCACGAGGTCGGCCCCTGCCAGGTCGGCTTGCGGGTCGTGGCTGCAGAGCACGCGTGTGCGCGCACAGGAGGGCCCGATCAGCGGCTCGACCAGCGAGGCCCCCGCCGGGTCGAGGTTGGCACGCGGCTCGTCGAGCAGCAGCAGCTCGGGGTCGTGCAGCACCGCACGCGCGATCGCCACCCGCTGGGCCATCCCCCGCGAGAGCGTGCGCACCGGCTCACCCGCGCGCGCGGCCATACCGACAGCCTCCAGCAGCTTCTCCACACGCGCGAAGCCGACTCCGTACAGGCGTGCGTGAAAGCGCAGGTTCTCGCGCGCGGAGAGCTCGCGGTAGAGCAGTGGTTCGTGGCTCAACAGCCCGATCCGCCCGCGCACTGCCCACGACGCGCCCGGCAGCAGGCTCCCCAGCACACGCACCTCCCCAGCGTGAGGACGCAGCAATGTGGCGAGCACCCGCAGCAGCGTGGTCTTGCCGGCGCCGTTTGGACCGAGGACCACAAGCGTCGCGCCCTCTTGTAGCGAGAGCGAGACCCCGGCGAGCGCTTCGCGTTCGCCGTAGAGCCGCGTCAGGTCCTGCAGCTCGAGCGCGGCCACTCTGCCTTCAAGCGCCCGCAGCCTGGAGCGCGCACGCGCGCTGGGCGCGCTCGATCAGCTCGCGCACGGCCGACTCCTCGCCTGTGCGCAGCAGCACGATCGGGTCGGGGTCGCCGCCGACGATCCCCTCGAAGAAGTCGCGGCGATCGGCGTACGTGGGCAGCGTGTCCTTGGCCCAGCCGCGCACCTCGTTGAGCAGCACCGCCAGGCGCGCGTACTCCTCGCCGAACAGCGCGGCGATCTCGCGCTTCATGCGCTTGGCGAGGGCGGGCGAGGCGCCGGCCGTGGAGATCGCGATCGCGAGCGGGCCGGTGCGCACGATCGCCGGCAGGATGAAGTTGCACAGCGGCGGCACGTCGACGACGTTGACGAGCATCGCTCGCCGCTCGGCGTCCTCCCACACGCGGATGTTGACGTCCGTGTCGTCGGTCGCCGCGATCGCCATGAACACGCCCTCCAGATCGGCGGCGCCCGCATACTCGCGCTGCTCCCAGCGGATCGAGCCCTCGCGCGCGTACTCCTGCAGGGCAGGCAGGGCGCGCGGCGCGATCACCGTCACCTCGCCGGCGCACGCCAGCAGCCCCTCGACCTTCTCCAAACCGATCTCACCCCCGCCGACGACCACGCAGCGGCGGCCGCTCAGTTTCAGGCAGGCGATGTAGAAGGGGGTGTCGAGCATCCCCTGCACGCACGACTGGTCGCAGATCCCCCTGCGCAGCTGGCAGACGCACTCCTTGCCTGCATAGGCCTGGGCGGGCATGCAGAGAGGTTATCGCCGCAGGGATCGCATTCCCACCCGCACGAGCGGCCCCAACCCCTGGCGCCAGGCGCGCTCGCGGTCGGCGTCGCGGGCGGAGCGCAGCTGCGCGACCGCGTGGGCGGCGCGCTCGTGCAGCGCGTCGTGCGGTGGCCACCACAGCCCGCGCGCGCCGGAGGGGCTCCACGCGATCAGCTTCTCCTGCGCGCAGCCGCGCAGGCCGGTCTCGCCGAGCGTGCGCCCGAGCCCCCCGCCGGCCGCCGCGCCCCACGGGCCGCGCGCGATCGTGGGCGCGGGGAGGTGGTCGTTGAGCCACACCATCCCGGTGTGCAGCTCGCGTGCGATTCGCAGCCCCCGGTGGCGGTCGGCCGTCCAGATCGAGGCGCCGAGCGCGTACTCGCAGTCGTTGGCGAGCTCCACCGCGCGGTCGGTCGAGTCCACGGCGATCACCGCCAGCACCGGCCCGTCGAGCGGCTCGCGCATCAGGCGCATCGCGTGCGTCACCCCGCTCAGCACCGCCGGCGCGTAGAACGCGGCCTCCTCGGCGCAGCCCTCCGGGGCCTTGTTGGGCAGGGGGCCGCCGCAGTGCAGCCGCGCGCCCTGCGCGACCGCCTCCTCGACCAGCTCGCGCACGTGCTCGAGGCGCCGCATAGACGCGAGCGGGCCCATCTGCACGCCTGCGCGCTCGGGGTCCCCGACGCGCATTGCCCGCGCGCCATTGACGAGGTGCGTGAGCAGCCGCTCGGACACCTCACGCTCGACGTAGATGCGCTCGACCGAGCCGCGCGCCTGGCCTGCCCCGGCGCAGCCGGCCCACAGCGCGCCGCTCGCGGCTCGCGCGACGTGCGCGTCGGCGAGCACCAGCATCGCGTCCTTGCCGCCCAGCTCGACCGTCACCTCCTTCTCCTCCGAGACGCACGCCCGCGCCACCGCGCGCCCCACTGTGGGGGAGCCGGTGAACAGCACCTTGTCCACAGGCGCGCGCGCGAGCGCCACCCCTACCTGCGTGCCGCCGTGCACCAGCCGCACGAGGCCCTCGGGCAGTGTGGCGCGCGCCAGCACCCCCATGATCCGCTCGCCCGTCAGGCAGGCGCGCCGCGCCGGCTTGAACACGACGCCGTTGCCTGCCAGCAGCGCGCCGGCGATCTGCGCGAGGGGCTGCGCGAAGGGCGCGCTGCCGGCGCCGATCACCCCCACCACGCCGAACGGCTCGTAGGCCACCCGTGCGCGTTGCGAGAGCGCCATCGAGCGGTGGATCCCCACGCGCCGGGAGCCGAGCACGCGCGCTCCGTCCTCCGCGATCCAGATCAGCGCGTCGATCGCCGCCAGCAACTCGGTGCTCGCGACCTCGGCGCGCGGGCGGCCCTGCTCGCGGCCGATCAGCCGTGCCAGCTCGTCGAACTCGTCGATGATCGCCTGCGCCACGCGGCGCATGTAGCGGGCGCGATCCTCCACCCGCAGCAGCGCCCACAGCGGCTGCACCTTGCGCGCGGCGCCCACCACCTGCTCCACCTGCTCCGGCGCGGTGGCCTGCACGCTGCCCAGGATTGCGCCGGTCGCCGGGTTGCGCGCGCGCAGTTGCTGAGGCGTCGCGGTCGCGGCTGGGGTCGTGGCGGCGGTGCCCATGCCTGTTTGTATTATCGCCCTCTTTCCCGGCGCACCTGAGCTAGCCGCTCCGCCAGCGCCGCCTCGGACTCGTCAGGCTCGTAGAAGCTGGCGCCCACTACCTCGTCGGGGAGCAGCTCCTGCGGAGAGATGTGGCCCGGGTGGGCGTGCGGGTAGTCATAGCCGCCGACCTCTTGGCCCGGTCGCGGCCCCGAGCGCAGCCATCCGGGCACGGGTGCAGCGCCCTGCTCGCGGACGTGGCGTTGCGCTGCCCCCAGCGCGCGGCCCGCCATGTTGGACTTTGGCGCCAGGGAGAGGTAGATGGCGGCCTGCGCGAGCGCGAATTTGGCCTCCGGCATTCCCACGTGCTCGACCGCCTGCGCTGCCGCCACCGCGACGCTCAGCGCGGCCGGGTCGGCGTTGCCGATGTCCTCGGAGGCGAGGATCACCATGCGCCGCACGATGAAGCGCGGGTCCTCGCCACCCTCCAGCATCACCGCGAGGTAGTACAGCGAAGCGTCCGGGTCGGAGCCGCGCGTCGCCTTGATCCAGGCGGAGATGTAGTCGTAGTGGCGGTCGCCCTTGCGGTCGTACAACACCGCTCGCTGCTGCAGCGCGTCCTCCGCGCGCGCGATCCCCACCGAGGTCTCCCCCAGCTCGGCCGCCGTCGTGACGGCCAGCTCCAGCGCGTTCAGCGCGGTGCGGGCGTCTCCTTCTGCTCGCGCCGCGAGGAAGTCGAGCGTTTCGGGCGCCACCGCGATCGAGGTCTCCAGCTCCCCCGAATCCAGTGCGCGACGCAGCACCGCGCCGACCTCCTCTGCGGAGAGCGCCCGCAGCGCGTACACCCGCATCCGCGAAAGCAGCGCGCCGTTGACCTCGAACGCGGGATTCTCCGTAGTCGCGCCGATCAGCGTCACCACGCCCTCCTCCACCGCCGGCAGTAGCGTGTCCTGCTGGGCCTTGTTGAAGCGGTGGATCTCATCGAGGAAGAACACCGTGCCGGTGCCGCTTGTGGCGCGGCGGTGGGCGGCGCGCTCCAGCACCGCGCGCACCTCCGCGCGCCCCGCCTGCACCGCGCTCAACTCTTCGAACACGGCACGGGAGCGCTCGGCGACCATCCGCGCGAGCGTCGTCTTGCCCGAGCCCGGGGGGCCGTAGAGCACCATCGAGTGGGGGTGGCCCTGCTCGATCGCGGTGCGCAGTCCCGAACCCTCCGCCAGCAGATGCGTCTGCCCGATGAACTCCTCCAGATGCAGCGGACGCATGCGCGCCGCCAGCGGACGGGCCTCTTGCGTATGCGCCGCGGCCGCCCCGTCGCCGCCCGGACCGTTCTTTGCATCGCTGTCCGAGCGTGGGCCGCCTGCCGACAAGGAAGGGCGATCCCGGTTGCTTCGGGGGTCGTGCGGCTCGATTGGCTCGAAAAGGGTGTCCATATTCGGAAGCTTCCCGGGAGGTCGCCCGGTGGATGGTGTCGAACTCCTATGGCTGGTGATCTACATTAGAAACACACTTTCGCCGGTTTGGCGCGCTGTGGTATGACCACGGGCGCCGCCGACATCCTTGTGGCCGATCCCGCGCTGGGCGGACGCTACGGCTGGGACTCCGCGGGCGGGTTCGACGCCGGCGGGCAGGGACCCGCCGCCGTGGCGCTCGCCGCGCGCTCGCCGTGGCGGCTGTTCTGGTTGCGTTTGCGCCGCGACCGCGTGGCGCTCGTCTCGCTCGGCTTCATCGTGCTGCTGGTGGTGGTTGCGCTCGCCGCGCCGCTGGTTGTGCGACTCGCCGGCGTGCCCGGCCCGTACGTGCAGAACCCCAACGCGCTCGACGCCTTCGGCAGCCCTACCGGTCCCAGCCTTGCGCACCCTTTCGGGGTCGACCAGCTCGGCCGCGACGTGTTCGCGCGCGTCGTCTACGGCGCGCGCACGTCGCTGGAGGTGGGTGTGATCGGCACCGCGATCGCGACCGTGATCGGAACGGTCATCGGCCTGCTCGCCGGCTTCTATCGCGGGCTCACCGACACGCTGCTCTCGCGCCTCACCGACGTGGTGCTGTGCTTCCCGGTGCTGCTCGTCGGCCTCGGCCTGGGCGCCGCGTGCAGCGTGCGCGGCTGCTTCAAAGGCGCGATCCAACCAGGCGTCTCCACGATCGTCGCGATCGTCGCACTGTTCAACTGGACTTACATCATGCGGATCGTGCGCGGCCAGGTGCTCTCCCTGCGCGAGCGGGAGTTCGTCGACGCCGCCCGCTCGCTGGGGGCATCCAACGCGCGCATCGTCTTCCGCGAGATCCTCCCCAACCTCACCGCGCCGCTGATCGTCTACGCCAGCCTGCTGATCCCGGCCAACATCCTGCTCGAGGCCGCGCTCTCGTTCCTCGGCGTCGGCGTACGCGCGCCGGCTGCCAGCTGGGGGCAGATGCTCGCCGACGCCACCCCGATTTTCAACACCGCGTGGTGGTACATGCTGTTCCCCGGGCTTGCGCTGCTGCTCACCGTGCTCGCCTTCAACCTGCTCGGCGACGGCCTGCAGGACGCCTTCAACCCGAGGATGGGCCGTTCCATTGAGTAATCACCAGAGGAGGAGACAAAGGGCCATGTTCAACAACCGTCACAGACGAGAGGGTGGCGCAGTCGGCCGAAGGCCGGCGAGCTGGGCCCCTCTTCCTTTAGGAAAGGCTACGGCGTTGGCGCTGATCGCAGGCGTGCTCGCGGTTGTGCTCGCCGCCTGTGGTTCGAGCAACACGGACTCACCCGCCACGAGCAGCATCCCGCTGAAGTCGGGCGAGTCCCCCGTCGGCCAGCAGCTCTACGGCAAGAAACAAGGCGGGACACTCACCGTGTACGACCACGAGGACTTCGAACACTTCGATCCGGGCCAAGCGTATGCGGTCGAGGATTACACGATCACCTCCGCCACGCAGCGCTCGCTCTACGCCTACCTCCCCAACAACGCCTCCAAGCTCGAACCGGACGTCGCCGCCGGCCCACCGGCGATCACCGACAGCGGCAAGACGGTGACGATCCAGATCAAGCCGCACATCTACTTCAGCCCGCCGGTCAACCGGGAAGTCAACTCCGGCGACGTCGCCTACGCGATCGAGCGCGGCGCCAACCCAAACGTCGCCAACGCCTATTTCGAACCCTACTTCGGGGACATCGTGGGCGCGGAAAAGGCCGACGGGGGCCCGATCTCTGGGATCGAAACACCGAACGAGCACACGATCGTCTTTCACCTGACCAAACCCACCGCCTCGCTGCTGATCGGCGCCCTCGTCCTGCCGCTCTCCGCGCCGGTGCCGCCGGAATTCGCCAAGCCGCTCGACGCCCACAAACCGACGACGTACGGCAGCGAATACCTCGTGGCGACCGGGCCCTACATGGTGAAGTCCGACAGCACGGGCAAATTCCTCGGCATCGGCTACCAGCCCGGCAAGTCGGCGACGCTCGTGCGCAATCCCAGGTGGAATCCCCACACCGACTTCCGCCCGGCGTATCTCAACCAGATCGATATCAACATCGGCGGCGAACCGACGGTGATCGGCAAGCAGGTGCTGCAGGGTGAAAACGTCGTGCAGAACGACGTGCCCGCACCATCGATTGTCAAGGAAGCCTACGAACACCACCCGCAGCAGATCACCTTCACGCCGGGCTCCGGCACCTACTACGCCTCGCTGAACACCGCGCACGGACCGTTCGCCAACATCAACCTGCGCAAGGCCGTCTGGGCGGGACTCGATCGCGACGCGCTCGTCAAGGCGCGCGGCGGCCCGCTGGTGGCGGCACCGATGACGCACTTCCTCTACCCAGGTGTGAACGGGTACGAACAGGCTGGCGGTGCCGCGGGACCAAAGGTCGACTACAACGAACACCCCGAAGGCGACATGGCGGTCGCCGCGAAGTACATGAAGCTCGCCGGCTACCCCAGTGGCAAGTACACCGGGGGCAAGACCCTGCAGGTGGTCGGCTCGACCGGCGAACCGCAGGAAGCGATGGCGCAGGTCACCAACCAGGCGCTGCAGAACCTCGGCTTCAAAACCCACCTCACGCTGGTCGACCAGTCGGTGATGTACTCCAAGTACTGCACGGTGCCCTCGCAGGAGATCGACGTCTGCCCCAACGGCGGCTGGGTGCGCGACTTCGCCGACCCACAGACGGTGCTGTACGTGCCGTTCTACGGGCCCGCGATCGCGGCGAGCGGCAACGCCAACTGGAGCCAGATCAACGACCCGCAGATCAACGCCGCGATGGAAAAAGCGACGCTGACCGTGGGCGAACCGGCGCGCGCCGACGCGTGGGCGAAGATCGACGAAATGCTGGTGCGCTACGCGGCCGCCGCGCCCGAGATCTACTCGATTCAGGCGCAGATCCAGGGTAAAAACGTCGCCGGCGTCAATCAGCTGTGGGACACCGGCGCATGGGACTACGACTTCACCTCGCTGAAGTGAGTTGTGTGGGACCCACCCCGGCGGCGCGATTGCCGGTCGGGGTGGGTTCTGGGTACTTGTCATGACTCGATACATCGTCCGTCGCGTTCTGTGGGGCATAGCGCTGCTGTTGATCGTCGCTGCGCTCACGTTCATCTTCTTTTACCTCTTCCCGAGCGCAAACCCAGCGTCGCTGCGCGCCGGACGTGCGCCGACACCGAAGGTGATCGCCGAGATCACTCGCGATCTGGGGTTGAACAGGCCGCTCCCCACCCAGTTCTACGACTACATGAAGGGCGTGTTGCTGCACTTCAACCTTGGCTACAGCTACTACAGCGAGGCCTCGGTCAAGAGCCTGATCGCCGAACGGCTGCCCGCCACGATCTCACTCGCCGCCGGCGCGGTGGTGATCTGGCTGGTGAGCGGCCTCGCGGTCGGGATCGTCTCCGCGGTGCGCCGGCGCACGTGGCTGGACCGCGCCGCGATGGGCACCGCGCTCCTGTTCATCTCCGCTCCAGAATATTGGCTGGGGCTGATTGCGCTGTTCCTGTTCGCCTCTGACATCGGCAAGTTCAAGGTCTTCCCTGGTGCGGGCAGCTATGTCGGCTTCAGCGGCGACCCGGGGAAATGGTTCACCTCGTTGATCCTCCCCTGGCTGGTGCTGGCTGCCACCTTCGCCGCGGTGTACGCGCGCCTGTTGCGCGCCAACCTGCTGGAGGTGCTTGACCAGGATTACATCCGCACCGCACGCGCCAAGGGCCTCTCCGAGCGGCGCGTGATCCTGCGCCACGGCGTGCGTGCCGCGATCACCCCGATCGTCACCGTGCTCGGCCTCGACCTCGGCACGCTGCTCGGCGGCGCGCTGCTGATCGAAGTGGTCTTCGACATCCCCGGCGTGGGGCGGCTGAACTACGACGCGCTCAACCACGCCGACTTCCCGATTATCCAGGGCACCGTGCTGCTCGCGGCGCTGTTCATCGTCGTGGCCAACATCTTCGTCGACATCTCCTACGCGTATCTCGACCCGCGAGTGCGATTTCAAGTGATCCGGCGGCGTCTCGTCGCCCCTGGCGGCGTCCTCGATCGCTCGTGTACCGAAGCCGGGAGACACTCGCTTCGCTCGCATCCCCGTTTCGGCCAGCACACTTCGCTCACTGCGTCCTTGCCAGGAACGACGAGCCACTCGCCGGATGGCGTGGTGGAGTTATGAGTGATCGCCTGCTTGAGGTCGAGGATCTGCACGTGGAGTTCCCCACCGAAGGTGGGGTGGTGCACGCCGTGAACGGCGTCTCCTTCGAGCTCGCCCGCGGGTGCACGCTCGGGATCGTGGGCGAGTCGGGCTCGGGCAAGAGCGTCTGCGCGCTGAGCACGATGGGGCTGACCCGCGCCCAAGGCGCGCGCATCTCCGGGCGGATCCTGTTTGAGGGCGTCGATCTCCTGACGCTGCCCGAGCGAGGTATGCGCGCGCTGCGCGGCAACGAGCTGGCGATGATCTTCCAGGATCCACTCTCCTCGCTGCACCCCCTCTACCGCGTGGGGGCGCAGATCGTCGAGGGGATCCGCGCCCACCGCGATGTGTCGCGCCGCGCTGCGCGGGAGCAGGCGATCGCGCTGCTGGATCTGGTTGGCCTTCCCGAGCCGTCACGGCACGTGGATGCCTACCCGCACGAGCTCTCCGGGGGGATGCGCCAGCGCGTGATGATCGCGATGGCGCTCGCCAACGAGCCGAAGCTGCTGATCGCCGACGAGCCCACCACCGCGCTCGACGTGACCGTACAGGCACAGATCCTTGCGCTGCTGCGGCGCCTGCGCGAGGAGCTGGGGATGGCGCTCGTGCTTGTCACCCACGACCTGGGTGTGGTCGCTGAGATGGCTGACGAGATCGCGGTGATGCAGGCTGGGCTGATCGTTGAGCGGGGCACGGCCGAGCAGGTGCTGACTGCGCCTCAGCACCCCTACACGCAGGGGCTGCTGCGGTCGTCCCTGACGCTCGAGCGCCACGACCAGAACCAGCACGACGACAACCACGACAAGCGCGAGCGAAGAGAGGGCGGAAAAGGGGAAGGGGAGGAGGAGGGGGCAGTGGCGGCAGCCCCGCCGCTGCTGCAAGTGTGCGACCTCGTCAAGCGCTTCCCGATCACGCGCGGGGTGGTGTTCCAGCGCCAGGTCGCGCACGTCGAGGCGGTCGCCGGGATCAGCTTCGAGCTGCGGCGCGGCGAGGCGCTCGGGCTGGTGGGAGAGACCGGCTGTGGCAAGAGCACCACCGCGCGCCTGATCATGCGCTTGCTCGAGCCCACCGACGGGGAGATCCGCTTCGAAGGCCACGACATCGCCCATCTGCGGGGCCCCGCGCTGAAGGCCGCGCGTCGCGAGATGCAGATCGTCTTCCAGGACCCCTACTCCTCGCTGAATCCCCGCAGGACGGCCGCCTCGATCGTCGGCGAGCCATTTGCGATCCACGGCCTGCACCCAGACAAGGCGGAGCGCAGGCGCGTGGTGGGCGAGCTGCTCGACAGAGTGGGCCTGCAGCCCGAGCACCACAACCGCTACCCCCACGAATTCTCCGGCGGCCAGCGTCAGCGGATCGGCATCGCGCGGGCGCTCGCGCTGCGCCCGAAGCTGCTGATCGCCGACGAGCCGGTGTCGGCGCTCGACGTCACGATCCAGGCCCAGATCCTCGACCTGTTGCGCGAGCTGCAGCGCGAGCTGGGTCTGACGCTGCTGCTGATCTCCCACGACCTCGCGGTTGTGCGCCAGATGGCCGATCGCGTGGCGGTGATGCGCGCCGGCAAGATCGTCGAGCTGGCGCCCAACGAGACGCTTTACAGCTCGCCCACGCACCCCTATACGCGCGAGCTGCTCGCCTCCGTGCCCGGTGCGTGCTGGGAGGGGGATCGGATATCGGGGTGAGCTGCGCGCCGCAGGGGCGTACGATCCCAGGGTGAGCGCGGAGCCCGATACCCCCGAGGCCGCTGAGCCGTCCGCGCCCTCGGTTGCCGAGCCGGAGGCCGCCGCGCTGTCCGCGCTCGGCTCGGACGCCGTCGAGCTGCTGCGGGGGCTGATTGCCTTCGACACCGTCAACCCGCCCGGCAACGAGCTGCCGGCGCAGCAGCACCTGCACGCGTTGCTCACGGACGCCGGCTTCGAGTGCGAGCTGCTGGGCGCCATCCCGGAGCGTCCCAACCTCGTGGCGCGCTTGCGCGGCGCTGCCGAAGGTCCCACGCTCTGCTACCTCGGCCATGTCGATACGGTGCTCGCCGACGCCGCCGAGTGGCGGTACGACCCCTGGTCGGGGGCACTGGTCGATGGCTGCGTATGGGGCAGAGGGGCGCTCGACATGAAGTCCCAGGTCGCCGCCGAGGTTGCCGCCGCGATCTCGCTGGCGCGCTCGGGCTGGCGCCCGGCGTGCGGGGACCTGCTGGTTGTCGCGGTCGTCGACGAGGAGACCGGCGGCGCGCTGGGGGCCGAATGGCTGGCCAAAGCGCACCCCGAGAAGGTGCGCTGCGATCTCCTGGTCAACGAGGGCGGCGGCGCCGTGTTTGAGTACTGCGGCAAGCGTCGTTACGGGGTGTGTTGCGCGGAGAAGGGGATCTTCCGCTTTACCGTCACCACCGACGGGGTTGCGGGCCACGCCTCGATGCCGAAGATCGCTGACAACGCCCTGTTGAAGATGGGCCCGGTGCTGGAGCGCCTCGCCGCGCGCCAGCCTGCCTACACGCTCACCGCCGAGCCCGCTGCGTTCCTGCACGGGATCGGCGAGGATCCGGAGGATCCCGCGGGGGCAGTCGCCAACCTGCTTGCCGCCGACCCCCGCCTGGCGAGCATGTTCGAGCCGATGTTCGGCGTCACCTTCGCCCCCACCCGCATCCGCGCCTCGGAGAAGATCAACGTCATCCCCAGCCGCGCCGAGGTGAAAGTGGACTGTCGCGTGCCCCCCGGCCTCGGCGAAGCGGAGGTGCTGCGCGGGATCGAGGAAGTGCTCGGCGAGGATGGCTTCCGCATCGAATTCACCGAGCGCGTCGTCGGCAACCGCTCCCCGGTGGAGTCCTCGCTGATGGACGAGATCCGCGGCTGGGTCTCCGAGCACGATCCGGGCGCCGAGGTCGTGCCGGTAATCCTGCCCGGCTTCACCGACTCCCGCCACTTCCGTTCTGCCTTCCCGGAGTGCGTGGCCTACGGATTCTTCCCCCAGCGCCACCAGTCGCTGCTTGAGAGCATGCCCCTGATCCACGCCGCCGACGAGCGCATCGACGTGCGCGACGTTGCGTTCGCCGCAGAATTCTTCGCCGACCTCGCGCGTTCTGTCCTTGGTTAGGTGCTGACGGCAATCGCCGTGGGTCCTGCCGGCGCCCTTCGGGGCCGCTTGTGGCCATAATGTGGGCAGTCGAGCCAAGGATGGTGGCTGAAATGACGAGATCGGCATGGAAGTGAACGCGGAACTGGCGGCGGCGTGGCAGGCGGTGGCCACCTCGATCTATGAACTGCGCCACGTAACGGCGGCGGCGGTGGCAGCCCACACCGTCCTCATCCCCCGCGTGATCCCTCTGGCCTCGGTGTCGGCGCCCGGCACCTCGATCGCGCAGGAAATCCAGAATTGGGCGCTCAGCTGGGAGCCCGTCGTGGCGATCCTGTTCTTCGTCGCGATCATCTTCGTGATGTGGCGGATGCTGAAGGTGATGCCGCGCGTCAAGCCGCAGCAGATCAAGCCCTCCTCCGACCAGTCGGTGGGATGGGACGACATCGCCGGCGTCACCGAGGCCAAGGCCGAGTTGCAGGAGATCGTCGAGTTCCTACGCGACCCCGAGCAGTTCCGCAAGCTGGGTGCCACCGTCCCCAAGGGGATCCTGCTGCACGGCCCCCCCGGCACCGGCAAGACGCTGCTCGCCAAGGCCGTCGCGCACGAGTCGGGCGCGCAGTTCTTCGCCCAGTCGGCCGCCGCCTTCGTGGAGATGTTCGCCGGCCTCGGTGCCGCGCGCATCCGCAGGCTGTTCGCGATCGCGCGCAAGCACGAGCCCGCGATCATTTTCATCGACGAGCTCGACGCCGTCGGCGGGCGGCGCGGTATGGACATCTCCGGCGAGAAGGACCAGACGCTCAACCAGCTGCTGGTCGAGATGGACGGCTTCGCCACCAGCGGCCGCCTGGTCGTGATCGCCGCATCCAATCTGCTCGAGAAGCTCGATCCCGCGCTGCTGCGCCCCGGGCGCTTCGACCGCCAGGTGTTCGTCGCTCCCCCCGACATCAAGGGCCGTGAAGGGATCCTCGCGGTGCACACGCGCAACAAGCCGCTGCAGGACGTGGACCTCGGGATGGTCGCCCAGCAGACCAGCGGCCTCACGGGCGCCGATCTGGCGAACATCTGCAACGAGGCCGCGATCTTCGCCGCGCGCCGCGGCGCCAAGGGACTCACCGACGCCGACTTCGACGGAGCGCTCGAGCGGGTGATCGCCGGCGTGCAGTCTCACCGCGTGCTGAATGCGCATGAGAAGCGCGTGGTCGCCTACCACGAGGCCGGCCACGCGCTGTGCGGCGAGCTGCTGCCCTCGGTGGACCGCGTGCACCGCATCTCGATCGTCCCGCGCGGGCGTGCGCTCGGCTACACGCTCAACCTGCCCGCCGAGGACCGCTATCTGAAGACCCGCGAGGAGTTGCTCGACTACGTGACCGTGCTGCTCGGCGGGCGCGTCGCCGAGCAGATCGTCTTCGGCCAGGTCACCACGGGCGCCTCTGACGACCTCAAACGCGTCGCTGACATCGCTCACTCGATGGTGCACGACTTCGCGATGGGCAACGCCGCCGTCGGGCGCTCACCCGAAGGCGACGTGCGCCTCTCCGAGACGACGCTGCGGATCCGCGACGAGGAGCGCCAAGATCTGGTCGAGGAGGGCCGGCGCGCGGCGCTGAAGATGATCCTCGCCCACCGCCGCCAGCTCGACGACCTCGCGCGCGAGCTGCTCGAACACGAGGTGCTCGACCGCGACGCGATCGACCGCATCATGGTTGGCACCCCCCGTTTGGAGCGCGCCCCCGGCGTCGGACTACGGGTGGTCGCCGCCAGCCCCACCGATGGGCCGGGACAGCTATACACTCCCCCGAGTGCTTGATCGCATCGACCACATCGGGATCGCCGTCGCCGAGCTGGAGCCCGCCCTGGAGCTGTGGAGCGGCGGCTTTCAGCTGGAGGTCTCCCACCGCGAGGTAGTGCCCGAGCAGGGCGTCGAGGCGGTGCTACTCGACCTCGGCGAGAACCACGTCGAGCTGCTCGCCCCGCTCGGTCCCGACACCCCCGTGGGCAAGTTTCTCGCCAAGCGCGGCCCCGGCCTGCACCACGTCGCCTACCAGGTCTCCGACATCGACGTCGCACTGCAGGAGCTGGCGGAAGAGGGCTTCGAGTTGATCGACAAGACCGCCCGCGTTGGGATCGGTGGCGCGCGCGTTGCCTTCCTTGAGCCCAAGTCCACCGGGCGGGTGCTCGTGGAGATCGTCGAGCCGGCACACGGCATCGCGCACGCGGTCGATTCCACCGCCGAGGAGGTGGCGCACTGATGGCCGCCTCGCCGCGTCGCGTCAGCGTCGGCTTCCAAGGCGGCCAGGTGCTCGCGCTGCGCGTCAGCGACGAGCAACTGAAGGCGCTGAACAAGGCGCTCGGCGGCAGTGGCTGGCACGAGCTCGAGACCGAGGACGGGCCCGCGCGCCTCGACCTTGCGCAGGTCGTGTATGTGCGGGTCGAGGGGGACGACTCCCGCGTCGGCTTCGGCGCCTAGCCGAGCCGTTGCCGTGCGCGACATCGATGAGCGGATCCTGCGGTGGGCGCGCACCCGTGGACACAGCCCTCGCGTCGAGCGCGCGGTGGCGCGCTTCTCGCGGACCGGCGAGCACGGGGCGGTGTGGCTGGCGATCGGTGCCGCCGGCTGGGCGCTCGACCCGTCTCGGCGGACACGTTGGGCGCGCGCAACTGGGGTGGTGGCGGGCACCTTTGCGCTGAACACGACCGTCAAGCTGATCGTCCGACGGCCCCGCCCCCAACTTTCTGGACTCCCGGCATTGACTAGCACGCCGACGCAGCTCAGCTTCCCGAGCGCCCACGCCTCCACCTCGTTTGCCGGGGCCCGCCTGTACACGCGACTCGGACTGCCCGCTCCACCGCTCTATGCGGTGGCGGCTTTACTTGCAGCGTCGCGCCTGTATCTGGGAGTCCACTACCCCTCCGACATCATCGGCGGCGTCCTGTTGGGCACGACCACCGCCGCGGCGGGATGAGCATGCTCGATCTGACGCGCCCACGATCGGGGCCGGGCAGGAGGCCCGGCCCCTCGGCGGCTGTTGCACCAACCACATGCGTGGATGATCCCCTATGAGCACGCGCATCGGCATCGTCGGGTTGCCCAACGCGGGTAAGTCCTCGCTGTTCAACGCGCTCACCAAAGCCGGCGCGGAGGCCGCCAACTACCCGTTCACGACGATCGAGCCCAACGTGGCGGTCGTGCCTGTGCGCGATCGGCGCATGGAGCAACTGGCCGAGCTTCTCAGCGCGTCGGAGATCGTCTGGGACACGATCGACTTCCACGACATCGCGGGGCTCGTGGCGGGCGCCCACGAGGGCGAGGGATTGGGCAACAAGTTCCTCGGCAACATCCGCGAGACCGACGCGATCGTGCACGTCGTGCGCACGCACGACGATCAGAACGTGATCCACCCCGAGGGCCGCGTGGATCCGCTGGCCGACATCGAGACGATCGAGACCGAGCTGGTGCTGGCCGATCTCGAGCAGGCCGAACGGCGGATCGAGCGCGTCGGCAAACAGGCCCGCGGCGGCGACCGTGTGGCGGTCGCCGAAGAGGCGTGGCTGACGCGCGTGATCGAGGAACTGCAGGCCGGGCAGCCGGTCCGCGGTGTGCCGGCGCCGGAGGAGGCGCCGAGCGCAGCCCGCGATCTCGGCGCGCTGACGAGCAAGCCGGTGCTGTTTGTGGCCAACGTCGATGAGGGATCCGAGAAGGTCCCGGCGGTGGTGGCCGAGCACGCGGCCTCGCAGGGCGCGCGTGCGGTGGCTGTCTCCTCGCGTATCGAGGCGGAGCTCTCGGAGCTCGACGAGGAGGAAGCGGCCGAGATGCGCTCCGAGCTGGGGGTCAGCGAGTCGGGCCTCGTGCGGGTCGTCCGCGAGGCCTTCGAGCTGCTGCGGCTGAACGCCTTCTTCACCGCTGGCGAGGGGACGATCGCGCAGAGCTGGCACCTGCGCCGCGGCCTCAGCGCCTGGCACGCGGCCGGGCAGATCCACACCGACATCCAGAAGGGCTTCGTGCGGGCCGAGGTGATCGGCTGGCAGGAGCTGCTGGACGCCGCCGGCTACGCCGGTGCGCGCGAGAAAGGCACGCTTCGCCTGGAGGGCCGCGACTACGTTATGCGCGACGGGGACGTGATCACCGTCAAGTTCACCCCGTAGCGACCGCTGGCCTGGCCATCGGACCCGTCAGGTGGCGAATGCGCTCAGTCGCTCGGCCAGTCGCCGCATCCCCAGCTCGCCCGCCATCGCGGCACCCGCGGCGGAGTCCATGGGGCGGTCCGGCGGGCGTTGCACGTCGATCGGCACGAGCGTCGCGATCCGCTTGAAGTCTTCCAGCTGCTCTGCGTTCTCGGTCAACGCCGCCACGATCCGCGGACGCTCCGATGTGGGGGAGCTCCGCACTGCCTCCAGCGCGCCCTCCAGCGAGCCGTGGCGCTGCAGCAGTTCGGCTGCCGTCTTGGCACCGATCCCCGGGGCGCCCGGCAGGCCGTCGGAGGGGTCGCCGCGCAGCGCGATGAAGTCGGGCACCTGCTCCGGGTCGATACCGTAGCGCTCGCGCACCTGCGGTGGCCCGATCTCCTGCGGCTTGCCGTCCTTGCGCAGCTCGAGGACCGCCGTGTGCTCATCCACAGCCTGGAAGAGGTCGCGGTCGCCCGTGAGCAGCAGCGCGCGGCCTCCGGCCTCGGCCTCCCCGCGCGCGAAGGAGAACATCACGTCGTCCGCCTCCAGCTCCTCGCTTCCCTCCACCGTCCAACCGAGGCTCGCCAGCAGTTGTGGGGCCAGCTCCCACTGCCACGCAAGCTCCGGCGGCATCGGGTCGCGGTGGGCGTGGTAGGGGGGGTACAGCTCCACGCGGTAGGCGGCCTGCTCGGCTCCCAGACATGCCGCCACTGCGCGCGGCGGGCGCGCTTCGATCGCCGCGAGCAGCGCGTTCACCGTTCCCAGCAGCGCATTCACCGGTCTGCCCTCGCCGTCCACGATCGCTTTCGGCAGTGCGAAGAACGCGCGGTACAGCAGCCACGGCACGTCGGCGATCAGCAGGGGGGCGGGCACAAGGGAGATGGATGGGAGGGTAGGGGCTCGTGCGGTGGTGAGGGACGCGGCCATCTGCGACTGCGCGGGGACCTCTGGCCACCCGGCGGGGATGTCCCCGCGAGTCGTCCCCGCGAGTCGGACCCTACGGAGGCGTCGTGCCGCCGCCTTCGCCCGCACTCGGGGCGCTGCCGGCGGTCGTGCCGCCTTCAGGCCCCGCCGGCTCTGTTGGCGGCGAGGTTCCGGCCGGAGAGCCGTCGCCTGGCGAAGTTGGTTCGGCCGGCGGGGTGCTCCCGGATGGGGAGGTGGCTTCCGGGGCCACTCCCGCGGGCGTGGTGTAGTGGCTGAGGTCGGGCTCGGTTACCGTGCCATGGGCGGTACGCACGCTGAAGTACGCCCAGCTGTCGTCGAGTCCGAGGCGTTCCTCCAGTTCGGGGCCGCTCACCTGTGTGTGGCCGGCCGAGCCCAGCACGTACGCCGAGACGATCCGCGGCGAGTATCCGCGGCGTAACACCTCGATGCCGCGGAACGCGCCCTTCACCAGGCCGCGCAGGCGCGTCGCGGCGGTGGCGAAACTCATGCTCTCGGTCCAGCTGTGCTGCGGGCCCTGGTCGTAGGGGTCCGGCACGCCGCGCAGCCACGGCTCGGGGGCGGCGCCGGGGAAGGCGTTCTGGACGCTCTCGGTCATCCCCCCCGAGCCGGCGAAAAAGTAGGTGATCGCGGGCTGCCCGGCATACGTCACCACCTCTCCGGCGGTCGCCGCCACTGCCGCGTTCGTCTCGGCTGTGTGGGCCTTCGCGCCGAGGTACACCTGCGAGCGCGTGTCGGCGTACACGTCAAAGCGCGCCCCGCCCGCATGGTCGGTGAGCGCATACGTGCGGCTCGCGACCGCCTGTGCCTCGAGCGCCGCCAGCGGCCAGTTCGCGGGCATCTCCGCCCCCACCACGCCGCGCACGTATGTTTCCAGTGGGATCGCGCGCACCTTCCCGCCGATCATCACCGTCACTTTCGTCTGCTCCGACACCCTGCCCAGCGCGGTGCCGGTGTAGTAGTGGGCGAGGATCGCCTGGTAGGTGTACCCGTGCTCCGCGTACCCCAGCGCTCCCTCCTGGCTCATCCCCACCCCGTGACCGTAGCCCGCACCCTTGACCACGAGCGTCGGAGCCGCCTCTGCCGTTGGGACGCCGAGGAGGGCTATGGCGAGCAGCGTCGCCACGAGGGATCGCATGTACCCTGAATCGACCGCAACCACTCCGACCATGAGCGGCGCACGAACGAGCGATGACCAACCACAACGACGAGCGCGCAGTGCTTGAGAGGGTTCCCACCGAGCTCTACATCGACGGGCGCTGGCGGCCCGCCGCCGGCGCGGGGACACTCCCCGTCGAGGATCCCTCCACCGGGGAGACGCTGGTCGAGGTCGCCGACGCGCAGCCGCAGGACGCGCTCGACGCACTCGCCGCGGCCGCCGGGCACCAGGCCGAATGGGCCGGCTGGGCGCCGCGCGAGCGGGGCGAGATCCTGCGCAGGGCGTACGAGGCGCTCACCGCGCGCGCCGAGGAGCTCGCGCTGCTGATGACACTCGAGATGGGCAAGGCGCTGGGCGAATCCCGTGCGGAGATCGCCTACGCCGCCGACTTCCTGCGCTGGTTCTCCGAGGAGGCCGTGCGCATCCACGGCCGCTACATGGTCAACACCACGGGCTCCGGGCGGATCCTCACGATGCGCCAGCCGGTCGGCCCCTGCGTGTTCGTCACGCCGTGGAACTTCCCAATGGCGATGGGCGCGCGCAAGCTCGCCCCCGCGATAGCCGCCGGCTGCACGATCGTCGTCAAGCCCGCCCAGCAGACCCCGCTCTCGATGCTCGCTTTGACCCAGATTTTGGAGCAAGCCGGGCTGCCCGGGGGGGTCCTCAACACGATCACCGCCCACCGCTCCGGCGCCGTGATCGAGCCGCTGCTGCGCGACCCGCGCACCCGCAAGCTGTCGTTCACCGGCTCCACCGAGGTTGGGCGTACGCTGATCGAGCAGTCCGCCGAGCAGATCCTGCGCGTCTCGATGGAGCTCGGCGGCAATGCCCCCTTCCTGGTGTTCGAGGATGCTGATCTCGATGCCGCCGTCGAGGGCGCGCTGACCGCGAAGATGCGCAACGTCGGCGAGGCCTGCACGGCCGCCAACCGCTTCCACGTGCACGAGTCGGTGGTCGACGAGTTCTCGGGGCGACTCGCCGAGCGGATGGGAGCGCTGCGCGTGGGACGCGGCACCGACACCGACACCGACGTCGGCCCGCTGATCGACGACCGCCAGCGCGCGATCGTCACCGAGTTGGTCGGTGACGCCGCCGAGCGCGGCGCCCGCGTGCTCACCGGCGGGCACGCACTCGATGGCCCTGGCTACTTCTACGCCCCCACCGTGCTCGCGGGGGTGCCCGCCGATGCGCGCGTGCTCGCCGAGGAGATCTTCGGCCCGGTCGCGCCCGTCGCCGCGTTCGCCACGGAGGAGGAGGCGGTGAGCGCCGCCAACCGCACTCCTTACGGCCTCGTCGCCTATCTCTACACCCGCGACCTCGCGCGTGCGTTACGCGTCGCCGAGCGCCTGGAAACCGGCATGGTGGGCCTCAACCAGGGGATCGTCTCCAACCCCGCCGCCCCTTTCGGCGGCGTCAAGCAGTCGGGCTTTGGTCGCGAGGGCGGCTTCGAGGGGATCGACGAGTACTTGGAGACGAAGTACGTCGCAATTGCGTTGTAGCTGGGCTCAGTTGCTGTGTTGCAGTTGTTCGATGTTCACCGCGTTCGCCGGGGCGGTTAGCGTGACCGGCTTGTCCCATTCGGCGAAGGCGATCGTGCCGCCGCCCGTGCCGCTCTTGGTGGCCGCCACCGGGTAGGGTTTGCCGGCCGTGGCGACGTAGATGGTTTCGCCGTGTGCGGTGTCCCGCACCCCGACCACCGCCTGCCCTTTCACGGTGCTGGTGCCGGTCTTTACCAACGCCTTGTCGCTGCTTGCCAGCGCGGCGTCGAGCAGCTTGTGCAGTTCGGTCAGTGAGGAGAGACCAGCGAAGCTCGCGCTAGTTGCTGGCGCCTTCAGCCATTTCCCCTGCAGTAGTTGAGCGGCCGCCGCGCCCGCGAAGTGCTTGTAGAAGGCCGAGCTGCCTTTGATGTAGATCGTCCCTTCGAGCTCGATCAGTTCGAAGCTCAGCCCGCTCTCTGCGATCCGGCCCTTACCGCCCTTGCCCGCCACGAGGCTGAGATCGAGCGTGATCGGGGTGCCGGCCGTCACCGTCGAGCCCGACACGTGCACCGCGCTCGCGCCGTCCGCCGCAGTCCTGGCCGCCGCGATGATCTCAGCCGGCGATTTCGAGGCCACGCCGTTGCCCGAAGAGGAGCCACCGCAGCCGGTGAGCGCGGCCAACGCCGCCACCAGCGACAGACCTGCCACGGAGGTGAGCCGGCGACGCACGGCCGCCACTCTAGCCGAGCCGCCCGCTATCGGCCAACGCGTGGACCGCCGTCATCGGGCGCTCTCGCGCTGCGCACTCCGCCGCCCGCCGCCCATATTGCCTACGCGCATGCAATCGATCATTCGTCCATCCCTTCTCGGTCGCGCTTTAGAATGCGCGCTACGCGCCGATCTATGCGTGCGAGAGAGCCAAAACCTATGGGAACGCCCGCGACGTGGAGTAACCTCGGATGCGTGGGGAAGCGACCGGCTGCCGAAGATTCGACCCGTGCCCGCCTCCGCGCGCTACTGCTATGGGCGCCGCCGGCGGCGCTGCTGCTGCTCGCTTCGCTCGGAGCGATACTCGCCGAGGAAGCCGCGCTCACGGCGGTCTATCTCGCCGTGGCACTCGCCGGCGCAGGGCTGCTCGGCTGGCGTGCCGGGGCGAGCAGCCGCGCCGCGCTGCAACGGGAGATCGACGATCGCTCCGGCGAGCTGCACAGGGCGCTCAGCGAGCTCGAGATCGCGCAGTCGGAGACCGTGCGGCGCCTGTCGATGGCGGTCGAGTTCCGCGACGAGGACACCGGCGCGCACATCGAGCGGATCGGGCGCTTCTCGACGCTGCTCGCCGAGCAGGCCGGGCTCGACGGCGAGCTCTGCGAGCGGCTCGCCTACGCGGCGCCGCTGCACGACGTCGGCAAGGTTGCGATCCCCGATGCGATCCTGCTGAAGCCCGGCCCGCTCACCGCCGAGGAGCGCGCGATCGTGGAGACCCACGCCGAGGAGGGCCACCGGCTGCTGCGCGGCTCCTCCTCCTCGATCCTCGACATGGCGGCGACGATCGCGCTCAGCCACCACGAGAAGTGGGACGGCAGCGGCTATCCGCGCGGACTCGCCGGCGAGGCGATCCCGATCGAGGGGCGGGTCGTAGCAGTCGCGGATGTGTTCGACGCGCTCACCAGCGACCGCGTCTACCGCTCCGCCTACACGCTCGAGCAGGCGGTCGAGCTGATGCGCGAGCAGCGCGGGCGCCACTTCGACCCCGTGCTGCTGGACACCTTCCTGGAGGTCCTTTCGAGCTCCGGCCCGGACGCGCGCGAGAAGCTTCGCTCCGACCCGCAGGCGCTGCTGGAGGTCGTGCTGGAGACCTACCTCGCCGCGCTGGAGCGGGGGGACGCCGAGACCGCCGAGGGGGCGATCGCCCAGGCGATCGAGGACGGCGTGGCAGCGACCGCGCTGCCGGAGGAGGTGATCCTGCCGGCGTTGCGCCGCATAGCGAAGCTCAGGGAGCAGGGCGAGATCGACCCCGAGCGCGAGCGCGCGGCGATCGTGATCGCCCGCCGGGTGCTGGCGACGCTGCGCCGCTACACACTGGGCCGCCACGAGGAACCGCAGGCGCTCGAGCGGATCGACGAGGCGATCGAAGTCGTCGAGCGGTTGCTGGAGCGCGCCGCCTCGCCGCAAGAGCCGACTCCGGCCAGATAGAGGGTGGCGCAGCCGGCCGTAGGCCGGCGAGCCGGGCCCCTCTTCCTTCGGTCAAGGGTGGCGCAGCCGGCCGTAGGCCGGCGAGCCGGGCCCCTCTTCCTTCGGTCAAGGGTGGCGCAGCCGGCCGTAGGCCGGCGAGCCGGGCCCCTCTTTTTCCAGATAAGTTTCCCCGCGTGTCCAATCGCGCGCTCGTCACCGGCGGTGCCGGCTTCATCGGCTCCCACCTCGTGGACGCCCTCCTGGCCGACGGCTATCAGGTGAGCGTTGTCGACGACCTCTCCTCGGGGAGCGCGCAGAACGTGGCGGACGGGGCGCAGTTGCACACGCTCGACATCACCGACCGCGCGGCGCTGCACGCCGCCGTCGAGCGCGAGGCCCCACGCGCGATCTTCCATCTCGCCGCGCAGGCCTCCGTGGTCGCCTCCGTCGCCGACCCCGGCCGCGACTGCGAGGTCAACGTGCAGGGTACGCTGAACGTGGTGGACATCGCCGGGCGCTTGGGGGTGCCGGTTGTGTTCACCTCCACCGGCGGAGCGCTGTACGGGGACGAGGCGCCGATGCCCACCCTCGAGGAGCGCATCCCCGCCCCGCTCTCCCCCTACGGCGCCTCGAAGTGGGCGGCGGAGGCGTACGTCAACACCTGGTCGCTCTCCTCCGGCGTGCCCCACACGGTGTGCCGCCTCGGCAACGTCTACGGTCCCCGCCAGTCCCCTCACGGCGAGGCCGGCGTGGTCGCGATCTTCAGCCACCGCCTGCACGTCGGCCAGGCGCCCACCCTGTACGGCCACGGCCGCCCCACCAGGGACTACGTGTATGTCGAGGACGTCGTGCGCGCGCTGCTTGCTGCCTCCGGCCGCCGCGGCACCTTCAACGTCGCCACCGGGGTGGAGACCGACGTGCTGAGCGTCTGGAGCGCGCTGCGCACGGCGGCGGGGAGCGAGCTGGAGCCCGAGCTCGCGGACCTGCGCCCGGGCGAGCTGCAGCACAGCCGCCTCGACGTCTCCCGCGCCGAGCGGGAGCTCGGCTGGCGCGCCGAGGTCCCGCTCGCGGAGGGGCTGAGCCGGACGTATGCCGCGCTGGTGGCGGAGTTCCAGGCGCGGGAAGATACCGGTGCGGGGTAGCGGTTCTACGGGTGCGGGGTAGCGGTTCGCCAGCGATGCCCAGCGCGCAATGGTTCACGACGTGGGATGGACTCAGGATCGCCTATCAAGAGTGGGGCGATGCCAGCTCGCCGCCCGTCGTGCTTCACCACGGCTTCGTCGCAAACGCCGACGCTAACTGGCTGCTGACCGGTGTTGTCGATGCGCTTCTGGCCGCAGGACATCGAGTGATCGCGCCCGACGCCCGGGGGCACGGAGCCTCTGATAAGCCACACGATCCGGTGTCGTACGGCGAGCATTTGATGGCGCACGATCTCGCTGTGCTGCTCGAGGTCGTGCAGGCGCCGCAGGTGGACCTCGTCGGCTACTCGATGGGCGCGGTCGTCTCATTGATCTACGCCAGCGAGCACGAGCGCGTGCGGCGACTGATCGTCGGGGGGGTCGGCGCGGGCATCATCGAGTGCGGCGGAGTCGATCGGCGCGTGGTGGCCAACGAGTCGATCATCGAAGCGCTCGAGATCGAGGACCCGTCCGAGCTGCCCGAGGGTGGCGCCCGGAGCTATCGCGCGCTCGCGGACGCGCTGGGAGCAGACCGGGAGGCGATGCTCGCGCAGGCGTCCGCGGTGTACCGGGGGCACATCGCTTTGGAGCGGATCACCGCGGCAACGCTGGTGCTCGCCGGCGACCAGGACCCGCTGGCCGTACGACCTGAGACGCTCGTCGAAGCGATTCCCGACGCGACGCTGCTGATGCTGTCCGGCGACCACATCGCCACGCTCGGCGATCCGCGTTTCGCGCAGTCAATCGTCGAGTTCCTGACATGAAAACCGAAGTGCGCTGCGCAACTTGAGCCTCGTTGAAGGCATCCTCATTGCTGTTGCGGGCATGGCGGCAGGGACGATCAACACGGTTGTGGGCAGCGGCACACTGATTACGTTCCCGGTTCTCCTGGCGTTTGGGTACGCACCCGTGACCGCCAACGTGTCGAACACGATCGGTCTGGTGCCAGGGTCGATATCCGGGGCAATTGGCTACCGCCGCGAGTTGGTCGGGCAGCGCGAGCGGGTTATTCGGCTTGGCGCAATGTCGATGCTCGGGGGCACGACCGGCGCGGTGCTGCTCCTGGTGCTGCCCGCCTCGACATTCAAAGACGTGGTGCCCGTGTTCATTGCGGCCGCGCTACTACTGACGCTGTTGCAACCACGGCTGAGAAGGCAGCTCAGCGCTCACGGCGAACATGCGCAGAGCCGTGGGATCCTGATTGGACTTGCGGTGTACGCAGCGGGTGTCTATGGCGGCTATTTCGGAGCTGCCCAGGGAATCCTGCTGCTCGCGATACTCGGAGTGTCGCTGCCGCAGAGCCTGCACCGCAGTAATGCGCTGAAGAACGTCCTCGCCGGCTTGGTCAACGGTGTCGCCAGCGTGTACTTCGTCGTTGCCGCGCATGTTGCGTGGGCGCCAGCCGCGATCATCGCTGCCTCGTCGATCGTTGGCGCACAGGTCGGCGCGCGCTACGGACGGCGTCTGCCGCCTGACGTGCTCCGCGGTCTGATCGTGCTCGTCGGGATCGCCGCGATCGTAGGGCTGCTGCTCGACTGAGCTCGTTCCATCGGCCTTTGGGTCCATCGCACCGAGAGGAGCTGGCGTGTCGGCGAGGTCGCAGAACGCCGAAGGCCCAGCCCCTGGAGGGAGACTGGGCCAGTTCGACCTTCTCTGCAAGATGGTGGCGAGAGGCGGACTTGAACCGCCGACACCGCGATTTTCAGTGGTGGGGCAACCAGCCCTGACCCGCTCGGCTGAGCGTAACAAAAAGTGGCTATTTGCGGGCAATTTTGGGCCGACATCAGCAGTGCGGTCCACCGAGATACCTGCGGATACGTGCGGATTCCGGTGGGTTTGTGCCGCGATGCGGGGTCGGCGGCACAAATCCAGGCCCAAGCGGATGTGCGATGCCGACGAAGCGGCTACCGTGGGGCGGGCGGTCGCTTAGCCTGGACTCAGGTGGGGGGTCGCGTGTGCGGCGGCGTCTTGCAGGGCGGTTACGGCTCCGGTGATCAACGGACGGTAGGCTGGCTGTACTAGCTGCAGGTCGCGGTCGAACTGCTGCATGAGGGCGGGTGATGTCGGCGCGCCGAGGGAGGCGATGTCGCCCGCGAGCCTTGATGCGGCGGTCCCGGTGGCGATTGCGTGTTGGCGCCGGAGTGCGGACAGGATTTGCAGGACACTACCTAGTGTTGTTTCGTCCGCGATCTGTTCGATGCCGTCGAGGGGTAGGGTCGGCGCGAGGAGTTGTGTCTGACTGCCGCCTTCCAGTTTTCGAAGGCTGGGTCGTAGCAGCTTCGTCAGGCTCGGGATGTGTTGACGGGCCTGGAACGCGCGGAGCCCTGGCGGGAGCCGGCGGGACAGGCGCCGGTACTCGCCGAGCAGCTCGTGACTGGTCACGTGCGCGGTGAGACGGGCCGCGGTGAGCGCGCGGTCCGCTACGGCCGCCGCCGCGTTCTGACGTTGCAGGGCTGGGAGCAGAGCGCCGGCGTAGGCGTAGATCACGGCTCGTTGGAGTACTGCTGCAGACGAGTTTCGTCTGCGGACGGCCGTGTCGAAGCGGTCCACCGATTCGGCCTGCGCGAGCGCGATTGCGGCGGTCACTTCGCTGGCCGAGAGATAGCTTTGCGTTCCCGTGGCGATTCGACGGCATTGCCGTGATCGTGGCCCGCGCGACCGGGGGCAGGTCGCCCGGACGTGGACATGATGAATACCTGGGATCGCCGTCACTCGCGAGTCCGGCGGATCGTCACCGGTGACCGCCTCAATGTCGAGCGAGAACGCCATGCTGAGGAGGCATGCGCCATCGGCGAACGGATCCTCTGGGCCTCCACCCGCGACGATCGCCTCGCCACAGGCATCCAGAGTGTGCCCGATGTCAACCGTCTTCAGTGCTCCCTCGACCGTCACCGTCGGCCCGTGAGGGACTGGCTGGGTGTGCGGCGGGAGGGGCCTTGTGATGACAACCGGCGTCAGCATGGTCGCGAAACTGCCGGCGCTGTCTGTGACGGTCACCCAGGTGTCGTATTCGTTCTCGCCCGGCGCGACGTTCGCAAAGTCGTGGGCAGGCGCGTCGACGGAGAAGAGTGAGCCGTTCGGGAGCGGCGTGGTTGGGGCTAGCGACAGCGTGCTCAGTGTCTGAGTGCCTGATGTGCTGTCCGCTATTCCGGGGATGCTTACCGGTGCGAGCGCGGCCGATGCCGTACCGGTCCCGTCCCCCCACTCGATGCTGGCGTGGAGATCGGAGGCCACGGCGGCCGGGTTGGCATCGTGGAGGTATGCGTAGCCCTGCTCGCCTGGGAAATGGGGTGTGGTGAGCGAGATAGAGGTGCCATTGCCGGCAAGCGACGCGTCTCCCGGGGCTTGGTAGGTCGCATCGAAGTCGAACGTCACATTCGAGGGTGAGATATGAATATCGAGGTTTCCTGATCCGGCAGTGATCTCCTCTGTGGATATCAGGTACGGCCCAGGCGAGTCCGAGACGGGTCTCGGTGGAGTGGTCGCGCGCAGTGTGGTCCCGTTGACCACAGTCGCCCCCGTACAGACCCCCCCATACGAACCGACCCTCTTGAAGCACACCATGTAGCCGCTCCCAGACGCAAATGGTCCACCGGTGATCGTGATCGGTGTACCACCGCTCTGCGGACCGAAAGTCGGCGCCACAGCGCACACCCCAGCAGCACACGGCGGAGGCGGGGGCGGCGGCTGAGGCGGAAACCCCGAACTGCTCGCCGCGATCGCGACCTCGCCGGAACTGCCCGGGTACGAGCCGACCGCGACGCAGATGCTCGCCGAGATGCAGGAGACATCCCTCAGCGGGACTTCTCCCTGTTGCGCGTCGCTCGGCGTGGGGACGCTCTCGGGCGTCCAGCTCGAGCCGTTCCAGAACTCCGCGAGCGGCACCCCATAGTCGTAAATGCCGACGGCGGTGCAGGCGGTCGCCGAGGTGCAGGAGACGCGCGCGAGGTAGTCGATTCCGCCTATCGCGCCACTTGGCGCGGGTACGGTCTGGGGCGTCCAGGTCGAGCCGTTCCAGGACTCCGCGTATTCGATCTCTCCAGGGGAGGTGGTTACGAAACGGCCGACCGCGACGCAAGTGCTCGCCGAGGTGCAGGAGACGCCGTCGAAGAATTCGGGGCCCCCCGCGCCGCTCGGCGCGTGGACGCTCTGGGGCGTCCAGCTTGAGCCGTTCCAGGACTCCGCAAACGGCCCCCCATCGTTGGCGCTGATTTCGTACCAGCCGACGGCGAGGCAGGTGCTCGCCGAGGTGCACGAGACGTCACTAAGCCCGCTCCACTTCACGCCGCTCGCCGCAGGTACGCTTTGGAGCGTCCAGCTCGAGCCGTTCCAGGACTCCGCAAGTGGCACCTGTTCGCCGGAGCTGATTTCGTGCCTGCCGACCGCGACGCAGGCGCTCGCCGAGGTGCAGGAAACGCCGTAAAGGTAGTCGATTCCGCCTATCTTCACGCCACTTGGCGCGGGTACGGTCTGGAGCGTCCAGTCCGAGCCGTTCCAGGAGTCCGCAAATAGCCCCGATTCGCCCCAGCCGACGGCGGTACAGGCGCTCGCCGAGGTGCACGAGACGTCACTAAGCCCGCTCGACTTCGCGCCACTCGGCGCGGGGACGCTCTGGGGTGTCCAGTTCGAGCCGTTCCAGGACTCCGCGAGCGGCAGCCCTTCGCCGGAGGTGCTCCCATACGAGCCGACCGCGACGCATGCGCTCGCCGAGGTGCAGGAGACGCCCGCAAGCCCGCTCGACTGCGCGCCGTTGGGCATGGGGACGCTCTGGAGCGTCCAGCCGTCGGCTGCGGCGCCTCCTGGTGATGCCGACGCAAGCGCCAGGCCAGCGAGTGCGAGAGCGAACGCGAAGGCCCGAAGACGCGCCCACTGGCCGCCTGCACCTCGCATGGGGCTTGAGTGCGTGCGTGCGGACGCTGCTGCGTCGCGCATGGGCGTGGCCGCGAGCATCGCACGTCCCAACGAGAGCCCAGTTGTGGGCAATGCCCTCATCGTTGGCCCGATGCCAGCGGACGCAGGATCGCTCCCTTCATCCGTCACGCCTTCCCTGCCCGGGGTGTTTGACTACGAGAGGCGTTGCGAGGGGACCGGCTGAACTACCGACTGCTGTGAGCGCGGTGCCCAGCGCCTGCCGCCGCGACCTTGCTCGGTCGCGTCGACGAGTTGGGATTCGCCTCGCACGCTGCATCAAACTATCCCCCTCGGCTTGCGATTTGGCGGGCGCCGATTATACCGAGGATGGCGAACCACCCACCTGAGTCCAGGCTAAGCGACCGCCCCGTCGGGGCCGTGGCGGTGGAGAGGCGGGACGCCCTCGATGAGCGCTTCGGCGCGGTCCTCAAGTCCATGACGTGAGAGCGGCGCTTCGAGCGCGCCGTTCGGCGGTCTATGTGCCAACATCCAGCGCCCAGCCCTCGAACTCTGCACCAGCCGCCCGCCGTCACGACGTGGAGAAGTCGTTGTATCGCGTAGCTAGCTGCGTATGAACGTAGATCTCCGCGATGCTTGACTGGACGCCCTTCAAGCCGTCGTTGAACGCCACGACGCGACACTCCATCGCGCCAATGCGGCCCTTCGCCGCGCAGAACAGACGATATATCTTTCGTGCCTCCGCGTGCCGGGCATCCCACCAACCAGCCGGAACCTCGATCCCCCGTCTCGCGACACCCACCGTCCGATGCGAGCGTGAGCGCAGCTCTTGTTCGGGAACACTCGCTCGTCCTGCGAGAGCAGCAGTCGCTTCGGAGCGGCGGGTCAAGTGGTAGCCGGCTGGGCCGGCGTGAGGCCGTGGCGTCGCATCACCTCGGCCAGCGCGGCGACGTCCGGCAGGCCGCCTGCGGAGGCGGCCAACACCTCGCCGACCTCTCGAAAGTAGGCGGGTCCGAAGACTCCTGGGCTGGCGATCGCGAGGAACGACGCTTCGGTGTCACCGCCGTTTTGGAACCCGTGGACCGCTCCGCGCGGCATACATAGCGCTTCGCCGACCCCAACTCCGATGCTCTCACCGTCGACGGTCCAGGACGTGGTGCCCTTGAGTCCGTAGATGGTCTCCTCGAACGCATCGTGGCTGTGCGGCGCTGGCATCCTGGCGTTGGCCGGGACGTAGCACTCAAACACGCTCACGCTGCCGTTGGAGTCGGATCCCTCTACGAGGAAGCGGACGCCGAGCTGTCCGACGGTGATGGTCTGTGCGGTGGCTTGGCTCACGGTGGTCTCCTTTGGCGCGATGCGCTGCTGAGGAAAGTAGATTGACCACCGTATATCGCCGGTCACGAAGCGTTCCGGTAAGCGTTCAGTGGGTCGGGGGGACATAATGGCGCGCTGTCGAATTTGGGGATGTGGAGCGCGCTGAGGCAGAAGCGATCTATGGCCAGGGCCGTGAGGTGGTGGTCGAGGTGTTGTTGCGGATGGATCGCCAGATCCAGCAGCTCTCCGAGCGGGTCACCAGGCAGGACGAGCGGATCGCGCAGCTTGAGCGCCGTTTGAGCCGCAGCTCGCGTAACAGCTCGCAGCCTCCGAGCGCCGATCCGCCGAGTGTGCCGCCGCGGCGGACGAAGGATTCCTCCGGTCGAGCGCAGGGCGCCCAGGGCGGACATGAGGGCAAGGGCCGGCCTTTGTTGCCGATATGGATGGTCGATGAGGTCGTCGAGCACTGGCCTGCCGATTGCGAGTGCGGGCATGTCTTTGCTGAGCATGAGCGCGTCGCGGTGGGCGAGCCGGTGCGCCACCAGGTCGAAGAGCTGCCGGCGATTCAGGTGAAGGTGATCGAGCATCGCTCTCAGCGGACGCGGTGTCCGGGCTGCGGGCGACGCCGGCGTGCTGAGCTGCCCGCCGAGGTCGCCGCGAGCGCGTTTGGCCCCAGGTTTCAGGGGGCGGTCGCGACGCTCTCGATCCGCAACCGCATCAGCCGCCGTGACGTTGTGGAGCTCTGCGAGCAGCTCTTCGCGGCCCGCATCAGCACCGGGACGGTCGATGCGATCCTCGCCCGTGCCGCCGAGGCGCTCCGCGAGCCCTACGCCGATCTGTTGGAGCAGGTACGTGGAGCCCCGGCGCTCAACATGGACGAGACGGGCTGGCGGCTGAAAGGCGCCCAGCGTGCACTGTGGGGCATGTTCACCGACACTCACGCCGTGCTGCATGTCGCCCCCGACCGCCACGAAGACCACGCCAAGGATCTGCTCGGCGGCACCCGGGCGGTCGTGACCTCGGATCGCTGGTGGGCCTACTCGCACCTCCCGCTCCCCCGCCGCCAAATCTGCTGGTCGCATCTGCAGCGCGACTTCATCGCGATGACTGACGGTCTCGCGGCCGAGAAAGAGCTCGGCGAGCACGGCCTCGCCCTCTGCGAGCGCGTCTTCTGGGCCTGGGAGTGCTACCAGAACACAAGCGACCGGCAAGCCCTGGAGCGACGTATCCGGGCGCTTCGCCGCCAGTACAAGCCGATCCTGCGCCGTTACGGCGCCAAGGCAGCGCGCTACCGCCTCACCCGACGGCGGGCACGCAACCTCCTGAAGGTCTGGCCAGCGCTCTGGACCTTCGCCTCACACCAGGGCGTAGAGCCGACCAACAACCACGCCGAGCGTGGCCTGAGAGGCGCGGTCATCCACCGCAAGATCAACCTCGGAAACCAATCCGAGGTAGGCGAGCAACGCACCGCCCGGCTGCTCTCCGCGCACACCACCTGCCGCCTACAGCGTCGCTCGCTCTTCCTCTACCTCACCGACGCAATCACCGCCCACGCCCGCGGCGACCCCGTTCCCCTGCTCACCTGAGAACACCGACCCACTGAACGCTTACCAAAACCCGCTTATTTGCAGCGATTTTCTGATGGCGAGAGGCGGACTTGAACCGCCGACACCGCGATTTTCAGTCGCGTGCTCTACCAGCTGAGCTATCTCGCCGCGACCCCGATCCTAGCGGCTCGGAGACGCCGGATGAGCGCTGCGAACCTCTTCCGGCATCGAGATGCGCGGAGCCACTATCTGGATTCCCGACCTTCGGCGGAGGATCGCCAAGCGTGATGACCGTAGAGTTGGACTGCGTAGGGGTATCCGCCGGATGCCCTCCCTCGCCGGCAGGATCGCGGCGTCCTCATCCATCAGGCGCAGGGCTCGTACCGCGTCCTGCCTGCGTGAGTAGGCCAAGCTCGTGCCAGGCTCCGCGCTCGAGATGCCTGATCGCGTCAATAAGGTCATGGGTGAAGGGTGTTTCGGGCCTCATCTCGACATGCACTCGCGGCCTGTATTGTCGAGCTAGCCGTAACCGCACATATAGAGAGCCAGAGAGAGCAGTGGATGGAATGAGCGCGAAGTGGACCACTGAGCAGATCCCCGACCAGAGCGGGCGCACTGCGATCGTTACCGGAGCCAACAGCGGGCTTGGGCTGGTCTGCGCGCGTGAGCTGGCGCGCCATGGGGCGAGCGTGGTGCTTGCCTGCCGCAACGCCGAGAAGGGCGCGGCCGCACTGGCGGAGATCTCGCGGATGGCGCCCGACGCGCGGGTGGAGCTTGCCTCGCTTGATCTTGGCAGCCTCGCGTCGGTGCAGGCGTTTGCGCAGTGGTTCCGCTCCACCCACGACGGGTTCGAGCTGCTGCTCAACAACGCCGGAGTGATGGCCCCGCCGCGTCAGGTCACCGCCGACGGCTTCGAGTTGCAACTCGGCACCAACCTGCTCGGCCACTTCGCGCTCACCGGACAGCTGCTCGGCGCGCTGGAGGGGCGGCCCGATGCGCGCGTTGTGACGCTGAGCAGCAACGCTCACAAGATGGGGCGCATCGACTTCGACGACCTACAGTCCGAGCGCCGCTACTCACGCTGGCGTGCGTATGGGCAGTCCAAGCTCGCCGACCTGATGCTCGCGCTGGAGCTCGACCGGCGGCTGCGGGCGGCCGGATCGAGTGTCAAGAGCCTTGCGGCCCACCCCGGCTATGCCGCCACCAACCTGCAGTCGGCGGCGGTGCCCACTGTCGACCGTCTGGTGATGGTGGTGACTAACGTGCTGCTCGCGCAGAGTGCCGATCAGGGGGCTCTGCCCTCGCTGTATGCCGCCACCGAGCCGGGCCTCGAAGGCGGGCTCTACGTCGGGCCCGACGGGCTCGGCGAGTTTCGCGGCCATCCGCACCCGGTCTCGCCCAATCGCGCCGCGCGCGATGAAGTCGTTGCCGCGCGGCTGTGGGAGGTCTCTGAAGAGCTGACAGGGGTTAGCTTCGAGCTGCCTGCCGCTGTCGGCTGACGCCTCAGGCTCAGTCGGCTGTGTGCTCCTCGTCGGCTTCCCCTGACACCTCGCTCAGCGGCCCCTCATCGGCGGCGTCTCGCATGATCCGCGCCGGGCTGTGTTCGTCGCCGTGGGAGGTGTGTTCGATCAGTTCCTGCTCGGCCAGCTCGAAGCCCTCCGACGCTCCCCCGCCGGCCTCCTCCACGGCGCGGCGCTCCTCGCGGCGGCGCTCCTCCAGGGGCTGGATCTGGTCTGCTGGCGTGCCGTCTTCCATCCCGCCTCACTCTACTGCCTGCGCTTGGTGGCGGGGTAGGATGCCCCGCCCCCAGCCGGATGGGATGAGCGCCGCGGCGCGCGGACGATCCCACAAGTAACCCGCTGACCTTCACCAGCTACACCACGGCTCCGTCCGGCGGCACGCTCCGTCGCCAAGGTCAATGTCCCTTGGCGGGTCAGCGATCCTCTGCCGGCGTCTGCGCGCCTGCCCCGCGGGGCAGTGTCAGCAGCGAGCAGCGCGCGCGGCGCTCGAGATAGCCGGAGGTGCTGCCCACGACCAGGCGGCGCAGCGGGCCGTAGTTGCGTGAGCCAACCACGAGCAGGTTCACGTCGGCGCTAAATGCCGCCAGCTCCTCGCCCGGCAGCCCGTACGCCGCGCGACCCTCCACATCCTCGAGCGTCCGCAACCGCTCCTTTGCGTCTGTCACCAGCGCTTCGATCGTGTCGCCCAGCGCCGGAGGCGTGAGGCCGGTGAACGAGTAGGTCGAGATCGACACGACCTCCAGTGCGATCAGCTTGGCGCGCTGCTGTGCCGCCACGGCGCGCGCCGCCGCCAGCGCCGCCTCGCTCTCGGGCGACCCGTCGTAGCCGACGCCGATGCTCGCCAGCGGCAGCGGTTGCTCGGCGTAGCCGCGGGCGGCGATCGCCACCGCGCACGGGGCGCCGTTCAGCGCCGCGCGGGTGTCGTCGCCCAGCATCGCCCGGCCGAGCACCCCGCGACTGGAGGAGCCGACCACGAGTAGGTCGGCGCCCCGTTCCTCGGCGAGGTCATGCAGCCCGCGACCGGGCGAGAGCGCGACGAAGCTCACCAGCTCGGCGGCGTCGGCGTCGAGCTTGGCCTCCGTGCGCTCGCGCACCAGCAGTTCGTGTGAAGCCTCGCGCTCGCCCGCCAGCAGTCCCGGCGTGACGGCGTGCACGGGGCTCAGCTCGCCGCTGTGCACGTTCGCGAGCGTCAGCTTTCCCTCCGGGCTCACGAGGTGGCGCGCCAGCTCGATCGCGTCGCGTCCGGCCGGCCGTCCGTCCACTCCCACGATCACGTTCTCGAACATGCTCCCGCCTCCTTGTCGGTGCTTTTCCGCAGTGGCTCAGTGTCTTTATACGGTGGCCGGCGGCTTCGACAGAGCCTAACTTGATTAACCATATGGCTGCCTATCCACGTGTCGCCCCGCTTCCGCGGCCGACCAAGCCGGTTGGCACGAGCGCGGCCCCGATCTCGGTGCTGATCGCCGATGACCACGCCGCTGTGCGCCGCGCGCTGCGGCTCCTGCTCGAAGGTGAGCAGGATGTCGAAGTGATCGCCGAGGTCAGCGACCTCACGACGGTCATCGAGCAGGCGCGCACCGCCCAGCCGCATGTGCTGGTGCTCGACCTCGACCTGCCCGGCGGCTCCAGCATCCATACGATCGGGCGCCTTCGCATGCACGCGCCCGAGACGCAGGTCGTGCTGCTCACACTGGAGGAGAGCCCGGTCTTCGCCGCGCAAGCCCTCGCCGCCGGCGCGAGCGGCCTCGTCGCCAAGCATCACGCCGACAGCGAGCTCCCCCCGGCGATTCGAGCGGCCGCGGTCGGCAATGTCTATGTCAGCCCGTCGATCGCGGCGCGCCTCGACGTGCTGCGCGCGGCACAGTCCGAAGACCGGCTCAGCCACCGCGAGATCGAGGTCCTGCGGCTGATCGCGCTCGGCTTCACCAGCGTCGAAATCGCCCACCAGCTCAACCTCTCTCCCCGCACGGTCGAGAGCCACCGCGCCCACATCACAAGCAAGCTCGACCTCTCCACGCGCGCCGAACTGGTCAGCTACGCGATCGGGCGCGGGCTACTCGAGACCGACCCGGGCAGCTGATTGGGGCATATAAGAGGGGTTCGGCTCGGCGGCCTCCGGCCGCCTGCGCCACCCTCTCTACTAGCCTCCCAGCCGCTCGTCGTCCCGGCGGTACCCAAGGCGCGCGGAGATGCGATCGGCGGTGGAGATCAGGTGTGGCCCGAGCGCATCCACGAATTCCTCCATCGCAATCATCGAGCTGTGCGCGGTCATCGACGCGGCCGCGACCACGTCGCTCCCGCTGGAGCGTACCGGGGCTGCGATCTCGTACATCCCGGGCGCGAGCTCTTCATCGGCGACGGCGAGGCTTTCGTCGCGGATGCGCCCGAGCTCTTGGCGCAGGGCGGTCTTGCTCTTGATCGTGTTGGGAGCGTGTTTGGCCAGCTGTAACTCGGCGATCCGCTCGCGCTGATCCTGGTCGGGGAGGTTGGCGAGCAACTGCTTTCCCGCGGCCGTTGCATACAGCGGCAGGCGCGAGCCGGGTGCGAGGCCGAGGTCGATCAACCCCTGGCCGCGGCGACCGCCGCGCAGCCAGTCGACGAGCAGCAGCTCAGGACCGTCCACCACGGCGACGGAGACGGTGAAGCCGGTCCGTCCGCGCAGCTCCTCCAGGTAGGGGTGGGCGTGCTCGTAGAGGCTCATGCCGTTCATCGCCGAGATGCCGAGGTCGGTGACCCGCAGCGTCAGGTGGTACTTGCGTTTGATCCCCTGTTCCAGATAGCCCAGCCGCGTCAGCGTGATCACGTAGCGGTGGGTCGTGGAGCGGCTCATGCCCAGCTCGTCGGCTAGATCGGCGATACCGAGCACCGGCCGCGCGGGCGTGAAGCAGCCGAGGATCGCCAGCCCGCGCTCCAGCGACTGCGAGAAGCGAGGCTCCTGCAGCGTCGGGATCGCGGGGGCCCACTCGTCGGCGGCCACTGGCGGGTTTGCTCCGATTCTGGGCATCGTCAGCGTCCCTCCCTCGTCGCGGCCAGACCGTTGATCTCGCTCCACCCACCGCGGTGTCTCTGTGCCTGTGTGGGATTGCCGGTCTCTGCTCCATTTGCTTTGGGACGCATCTTGCCTCCGTCGGAATAGGCTCTCATGTTCCAATAAGTCATCGTTCCAGATCATGCCTTCTTCCTAGTGGAATCGCTAGAAATCCGTTCCAATTGGAACGGATCTGTTCCAATTGGAACGCCTGGCCAAGCGCGACCGCGCCGTCCGCCTCCGCGAGCGTCTCGCCGCCGGCGAGACCGTCTACGCAGATCGTCACCTGATGGCGCACAGCGCTGGCCTCGGCAAACCCATCCGGCCTGCACAACCACCATCACCGGGAGCCAGTGCGTGGCCTTGAACTAGCTGCTCGGCGGAAAACGCACCTCCACGGCCAGCCCCCCCTCGGGCCGCGCACTGATGGTGAGCTGGGCCTCGTGGGCAGCGATGATCGCGTGCACGATCGAGAGCCCGAGACCGTGACCGTCACCGCTGCCGGTGCGGGCTGCGCCGAGGCGCTCGAACGGGGCTTGCAGGCGCTGCAGCTCCTCGACCGGGATCACCAGGCCGTCGTTGACCACTAACAGGACCGCAGCTCCGGCGGTGGTCGTGGTGGTCACGTCAATGCCTCCGCTGGCGACGTTGTGACGGATCGCATTGTCGATCAAGTTCGCGACCAGGCGCTCCAGGAGCTGCGGATCACCTTGGACACAAGCGGGGTCCAGGGCGGTGTGCAGCCGCAGTCCGCGACGCTCGATCTCCCCGGTGCGCTCGTCGAGCACATCCCCGGCCAGCGCCGCCAGGTCGACCGGCCGGCGGCGATCCAGGCCACGCTCGCTGCTGGCCAGGCTGAGGAGCGCGTCGATCAGCTGCTCCAACTGCTGCTCGGAGGCGAGCACGCGATCGTGCGCAGCGCGCAGCGACTCCACACTCGCGTTGGGGTCGGCCAGTGCCACCTGCGCCAGCGTCTTCAGCCTGGCGAGCGGGGTGCGCAGCTCGTGGGAGGCGTTGGCGACGAACTGGCGCTGCGCCCGGAAGGACGCCTCGAGCCGTCCCAGCAGCCCGTCAAAGGTGTCGCCGAGCTCCTTGAACTCGTCGTCGGGGCCGGCGAGCGCCAGCCGCCGGTGGAGGTCCGTGGCTGAGATCTCGCGCGCCGCGCCCGTGATCGTGCGCAGCGGACGCAACACCCGTCCCGCGACCAGCCAGCCGAGGCCCATCGAGATCGCCGCCATCGCCACCAGCGCGATCACCGACACGAACGCGAGCACGCGCACGTCCGCGCCGTGCTGGCCTGGGTCGAACACCCGCACCGCGGCTCCGCCGGGGACTGAGAGGCGCGGGTCTCCCTTCACCTTTTCTTCGCGAGACCCCCCGACCCCGCGCGGCAGGGCGCCGGAGGGCACCACGTGCGATTCGGTCCGAATCACTGGTGCGGGGAACGCCTGCGAATAAACGCCGTGGGTGCGCGCGACGGCGGCGTAGGTGACTCCCAACAGGACGGCACCGGAGAGGAAGAACAGACTGCCGTAGAGCACCGCCAGGCGCAGACGGATCGTGCGCCGCGGCAGTGGCAGGCGCCGCGCGAGCTGTGTCAGTCGGTGGCCGAGACCCACGGCGTCGCTCAGATCCGGTAGCCAGCCTTGGCGACCGTCTCGATCAGTGGCGGCTCCCCGAGCTTGGCGCGCAGGCGGCTGACGGTGATCTTGACGGCGCTGGTGAACGGATCCGCGGCCTCGTCCCACACCCGCGCGAGCAGCTCCTCGGCCGACACGCAGCGGCCCTGCGAGGCGAGCAGCAGCTCCAGCACGCCGAACTCCTTCGGCGCCAGCTCGATCTCGCGCCCACCACGCGTGACGCGATGCTGCGCCGAGTCGAGCACGAGGTCACCGCGGCGCAACAGCGGCGGGATTGCCGGCTGGGCACGCCGCGCCAGGGCGCCGATGCGGGCGACCAGCACCGGGAAGTCGAACGGCTTGGGCAGATAGTCGTCGGCGCCCAGCGCGAGGCCGCCGACGACGTCCTGCGCCATCCCCGCGGCGGTCAGCATCAGTACGCGGCTGCGACACTCCTCCTCGACGAGCGTCGCGCAGAGTTCGTCCCCGTGCATCCCCGGTAGGTCGCGGTCGAGCACGATCACGTCGTAGTCGTTCACGCGCGCGCGGAGGAGCCCGGCCGGGCCGTCCAGCGCGACGTCCACCGCTGTGCCCGTCTGGCGCAGCCCGAAGGCGATCGCCTCGGCCATCTCCTCGTCGTCCTCGATTACGAGCACCCGCACGCCCACGAGGCTAGCCCCCGGCGGTTTCGGCGCGGTATCGCCACCCTCACCGAGCTCTCCGCGCCCTCGATCTCGGGGGTCGTGAATCGCCCTGCGTGGATACGTTCCCGAAACCGCGCATGGCGTACAAGCAGCGCAACCGCCGTACACAAGCTGCGAAGGAGACGACATGCCAGCACCACTCGATGATCGGAGCACAATCACGACCCGACTGCGACGTGCGGCCTGCGCCGCCGCGGGGCTCCTCCTCGCCGCCGCGCTCGTCGCGGGCTGCGGCGGCGGATCCCCTAACGGAGCCGTGGCGAGCCTGGGGACGCACACGTCGGCGTCCCACTCGGCGACGTCCGGCGTGGCCGGCGCGAGTGCAGGCCACGAAACGTCGCCTGCCAGTCAGGCGATCGCATACACCGCCTGCATGCACGCGCACGGCATACCCAACTTCCCCGAACCCCAGGTCAGCGAACACGGCGGCTCAACCAGCATCAAGATGGCCGTTCCCGCCGGCCTCGGAAAGGACCCCAGGTTCAAGGCTGCCTCGGAAGCCTGCCGCAAGCTCCTGCCCGGCGGCGGGCCGAGCAACCAGGCTCCGCTGACGCCGGCGCAGCAGGAGCAGTACCTGAGGGCGGCGGCCTGCATCCGCTCCCACGGCGTGCCGAACTTCCCCGATCCGACGTTCTCCGGCGGCGGGGTCCACATCGAACACCAGAAGCTCAACGAGAGCTCGCCGGCGTTCAAGGCGGCGGTGCACGACTGCGAATCGTTGATCCCCGGCGGCGTGCACGGCGACTCCGACCACACCCAGCAGGCCGCGCCGGGCCCCTGAGGCAGGCCGGCTCCTCAGCTTTCTTTCAGGTTCGCCTGTCAGCATCGGCCCATGCGGCTGCTGGTCGTTGACGACGACCCCTCCGTACGCGAGGCGCTCGAGCTCGTGCTGGACCTCAACGGGTTTGGCGTGGCGAGCGCCGCCGACGGCGGTGAGGCGATCCGCACACTCGCTGTGGACCGCCCCGACGCTGTGATCCTCGACGTGCTGATGCCCGGCCTGGACGGTCTGGAGGTCTGCCGGCGGATGCGCGCGATCGGCGATCGCACGCCGGTGCTGATGCTGAGCGCCCGCGCCGAGGTGTCAGAGCGGGTCGCCGGGCTGGAGGCCGGGGCCGACGACTACCTGGTCAAGCCGTTCGCCAGTGAGGAGCTCATCGCCAGACTGCGTGCCCTGCTGCGCCGTACCGGCTGGGAGGGCAACGGGGAGACCCTGCGCTTCGCGGACCTCGAGCTCGACCCGCGCGCGCACGAGGCGCGCCGGGCGGGACGTCCGCTGGAGCTGACCCGCACGGAGTTCCTGCTGCTGGAACTGCTCATGAGCCACCCTCGGCAGGTGCTTTCGCGCACGAGGATCTTCGAGTGCGTGTGGGGCTACGACTTCGGGCCGGCCTCCAACTCGCTGGAGGTGTACGTCGGCTATCTGCGCCGCAAGACCGAGGCCGACGGGGAGCCGCGTCTGGTGCAGACGGTGCGGGGAGTCGGCTACGTGTTGAGGTGCTCGCCGCGATGAGCTTCCGCCGGCGCGTGGTGCTGCTGGCCGCCGGTGCGGTGGCGGCGGCGATCGTGATCGCGTCGGTCGTGGTGTACGTGGTGACAGGAAACGAGTTGCACGCGCGGATCGACGCCAGCCTGCGTCAAAAGCTCACTCCCGGCCGCTCGCAGGCGGTCCAGATCAAGACTGTGAACATCAGCGCGGCGGAGCTCGCCAAGCTGATCCGGGAAGGCAAGCTGCCGCCCGGGGCGTCGGGGCCGATCGGCTTCGGCCAGTCGGTGGCACGGATCGGCCTCCCCCACGGCGCCGCCGTCGCAGGGGGGTCGCCCTGCGCGAAGGCGGTGCTGCACTCGCTCGAAACCGCCTACTCGGGCAAATCTTCCGGTTCGCTTCCACCCGGGGAAACCTCTTCTCCGCGTCCCGCGCGCCCGCCGCACTGCGTCGCTCCTGTCAACCGGCTCGTGCTGCCCCCTGCGACACCCGGCAGCGCGGCCGGGTACGTGCAGCTGTTCCAAGCTAACGGGCAGGTCCTGCGCCCGGAAGCCAAGGGGTTGCAGCTTCCGGTCACCGCCGCCACCCGGGCCGTGGCGGCCGGCCGGCGCGACGCCTTCTTCAGCGAAACGATCGTCGCCGGCACACCCATGCAGATCCTGACCAAGCGTGCGCCGGAAGGAGGGGTGTGGCAAGTGGCGCTGCCGCTGACCGACGTGGACAACACGCTCACGCACCTGAAGCTGGTGCTCGCGCTCGTGTGCCTGGGCGGGATCGCGCTCGCCGCGGTGCTCGGTCTGCTCGTCTCGCGCACGGCGCTGATCCCCGTGCGCCGCCTGACGGGGGCCGCCGAACGCGTGGCTCGCACGCAGGACCTCGGACACCGCATCCAGGCCGGCAACGACGACGAGCTGGGTCGGCTGGCGGAGAGCTTCAACACGATGCTCGCCACGCTCGAGCGCTCGCGCCTCGCCCAGCGACAGCTGGTCTCCGACGCCTCGCACGAGCTGCGCACGCCATTGACGAGCGTGCAGGCCAACCTCGACGCGCTTGCGGTGGGTGAGGAACTACCTGCCCATGAGCGTGCTCGCATTCTCGCCGCCGCCCAGGCGCAACTGCGCGAGCTCACGGTGCTGGTGGGCGATCTGGTCGATCTGTCCAAGACTGAGGTCGAGGAGGTCGAGGTCGAGGACGTGCGCTTGGACCTGGCGGCCGCCGGAGCGCTGCGGCGCGCGCGGCTGCATGCGCCGGCGTGCCCGATCGTGCTCGACGCCGAGCCCTGCCTCGTGCGGGCCGCGCCGGCGCGCTTGGATCGGGCGATCGCGAACCTGCTCGACAACGCCTGCAAATGGAACTCGCCCACCCGTAACCACCACAAGGGCGGAGCGGCGGGCGGCCCCGTCGAAGTGCGCGTGCGCGACGGCGCGATCGAGGTCCGCGATCACGGTCCGGGAATCTCCGCGCAGGATCTCCCCCGCGTGTTCGACCGCTTCTACCGCGCGCCCGGCGCCCGGGGGCGACCCGGATCGGGGCTCGGGTTGGCGATCGTGCGCCAGATGGCCGAAGCTCACGGTGGATCGGTGCACGCCGCCAACGATCCCGGCGGTGGCGCCCGCCTCACACTCGAGCTTCCACCGCTGCAGATGACCGCTGCCGAGATCGCCTCCTCAAAGCTGGACGCGCGGAGGGCGTCGGGCGTCGTTTGAGGAAATCCCTCGCTTTCTCTCAGCCGATTCTCAGGTCGCTTCCCCATGATTCTCGGTAATGGCGCCGAGGAGAATCAACCTCAGCGCGGTCGTGCTCGCGAGCGCCGCGCTACTCGTCGCCGGTTGCGGCGGAGGCTCCCCCGACCCCGGCGTCGCGCGCCTGTCGTCCGGCACCTCGAGCGGCGGCATCTCGGGCGGCGGCACCTCGGGCGGCACCGAAACAGTCGCCGGCGCGGCCGGCCCCGGCGGCTCGCCGGAAGCTGCTGCGCTCGCGTTTGCCGGCTGCATGCGCGCCAACGGCGTACCCCACTTCCCAGACCCCAAGGCCGGCGGTGGCTTCCTCTTTCACACGGGCGCCGGCGCCGACCCCTCATCGCCCGCGTTCAAGGCGGCGCAGGCGAAGTGCAAAAAGTTCCTGCCCCCGGGCCCCGGCTCCGGCTCGCCGCCCTCCGCAAAGACGTTGGCGCATTTCCTGACGGTCGCGCGGTGCATGCGTCAGCACGGTGTGCCTGAATTCCCCGACCCTCGGACCACGGCCCCATCCAATCCCAGCGCCGCCCTGGGCGGTAGCGGCGGCGTGATCAGCGATATCGAAGGCGTGATCTTCGTGTTTCCGGGCAGGATCGACGAGCAGTCGCCCGCGTTCACACGGGCGGCGGCGGCGTGCGCCTTTCCGTTGCACAACCACTGACAGGAGATCGAGATATGACGAGAACCATGCTCACGCTGGCCGTGCTTGCCGCCCCCTTGCTGGTCGCCGGCTGCGGCGGATCCTCCTCGAGTTCCGGCGTCGCGCACCTTGGCTCCGACACTTCCAGCAGCGCGGACCCCGGCAGCGGCTCACCCTCGCCGGAAAGAGAAAGCAGCGCGAGCGCGCAGCAGAAGATGATCGCGTTCTCGCAGTGCATGCGCTCCCACGGGGTATCCGAATTCCCCGAACCGAGCGAAGGCCACCTGATCGTCCACAACAGCAACCACAACGGCCACGTGACCGGGATCAACCCCGAATCGGCGCAATTCCAGGCGGCACAGAAGGCCTGTGCAAAGCTGGCGCCCAACGGGGGCAAACCTCCGAGCCCGGCTGAACAGGCAAAGGCGCAGGAAAAAGCGCTGAAGTTCTCGCAGTGCATGCGCACCCACGGAGTCCCGAGCTTCCCCGATCCCGAATTCTCCCATGGCGGCGGTGCGGTGCGGATACACATCGGGAGCGTCAGGAAGGGCGGCCCGAGCGGGATCGATCCCAATTCGCCCGAGTTCCAGACGGCGCAGAAGGCATGTCAGTCGATTATGGGCGGGCCCAAGGGCTTCCCCGGGGCCGCGGGCGGCCCGAAGGGTGCTCCCGGCCCCGGCGCCGTGGCGGTGGCCCCGTGATCGCCGTAACGAGTGGGGTTCGGGCGTGGGCTCGCGCATGAGGCCGGCGTTACCTTCCCGAAACCGTCGATGTCGTAAAAGCGGCGCAGCACATGTCCACTGAAGCGACGCCCACGCAGGTCGGCCTGCCGACTCCCCGCGCCCGCCGCAGGATGCTGGCGTTGGCGGGGCTGGCATTGGCCGTGACGGTCGTCGTGCTGATCGCGACCGACCCGTTCGCCGGCCCCGGGAAATCCGGCGCCGGCGTGCTCGACAACGCCAGCGCCACCTCGCTGGCGACGGTGCAACGGCAGTCGCTCTCGCAGCAGACACAGGTGAGTGGCACGCTCGGCTACGCCGGCTCTTCCAGCATCCGCGTGCCCTCCGGGACGGCACCTTCCGCCGTCCAGCAGGCCAGCCAGCAGGTCACGAGCGCCGAAGCGATGCTGGCCACGGCCTCCGCGACGCTGGCCACCGACACACAGGCGCTCGCCGGCCGCCAGGCGACGCTGGCGGCGGCGCGGGCGAAGGAGACGGTCGACTGCGCGGGTGCGGGCGCCGCGCAAGACGCCTCCGCCAACGCCTCGCCCGCAAGCGAAAACGGCTCGTCGGGTGCCGGCGGGAGCTCGTGCTCGAGCGACGCGCAGGTCGTATCTTCAGCCCAACAGAACACGACAGGCGCCGCCGACAAGCTCACCGCCGACCGCGCACAGGTCTCATCGGCGGAAAAACAGCTCGCTAGTGCGCAGTCCAATCTGTCCACGGCGCGCTCCTCGGCCGCGCTCTACGGCCAGGGTTCGACGTTCACGGCGCTGCCGTCGGTCGGCCAGATCGTCGCGCGCGGGCAGAGCCTGTACGAGATCGGCGGTCAGCCGGTGCTGCTGCTGTACGGCTCGACGCCGGCGACGCGGGCGTTCGTGGCGGGCATGTCCTCGGGGCGCGACGTGGCCGAGCTGAACGCGAACCTCGACGCGCTCGGCTACGGGCAGGGACTCGCGGGCGACGAATTCACCACCGGCACCGCGGCGGCGATTCGCGCGCTGCAGTCCGCGCACGGCGCCTCGGTGACCGGCGAGCTGCTGGTGGGATCGGTCGTGTTCGAGTCCGGGCCGGTGCGCGTCACCAGCGTGACCCCCACGGTCGGAGCGACGGTTATGCCGGGGCCGGTGCTGGCGATCACCTCGACCGCTCGCCAGGTCAAGATCGCGCTCGACGCCTCCGAGCAGAGCAGCGTCAAGGTCGGCGACACGGTCACGATCACGCTGCCCGACAACCAGACCACGCCGGGCCGGATCACCTACGTATCGAGCGTCGCCACCTCGCCGTCCTCTGGCGGGCAAGGCGGCGGGGGAGAAGAAGAAAGCGCCCCCACCGTCGAAGTGCACGCCACCCCGACCGACCCGGCGGCGACGGGGCACCTCGACCAGGCGCCGGTGAACGTGTCGATCACGACCGAAAGCGTCCAGAACGTGCTGGTGGTGCCCGTCGACGCGCTGCTCGCGCTCGCCGGCGGCGGCTACGCGGTGGAGGTTGCCGAAGGCCGCGTGCACCACCTGGTGGCCGTCACCGTCGGCCTGTTCGACGACGCCGACGGCCTCGTGCAGGTCAGCGGCCAGGGTCTGTCCGCCGGGCAGCGCGTGGTGGTGCCGGCGACGCCATGAGCGGGCTGCCGACAGGCGTCGCGTACGCAGACGACGGCGAGGCGCCGGCGGTGCTGGAGCTGCGCGGCGTCAGCAAGGTTTACGGCGCCGAGCCACCGGTGTACGCGCTGCGGGACGTCAGCTTCGCGGTGCGCGAGGGAGAGCTGGTCGCGATCGTGGGGCCGTCGGGCTCGGGCAAGACGACGCTGCTGCACGTGATGGGCACGCTCGAGCGCCCCAGCGCGGGCGCGGTGTCGATCACCGGCCTCGACGTCGCGCGGCTGTCCGACCGTGAGCTCGCGGCGCTGCGTGCGACGCGCATCGGCTTCGTCTTCCAGCAGTTCTTCCTCGCCGAGCACTCCACCGCGCTCGAGAACGTCGCCGACGGCCTGCTCTACGCCGGCGTCGCCGCCGCCGAGCGCCGCGAGCGTGCCGCCGCGGCGCTCGCGCGCGTCGGACTCGCCGAGCGGACCGACTTCCGCCCGAGCAAGCTCTCCGGCGGCGAGCGCCAGCGCGTCGCGATCGCGCGAGCACTGGTGGGACGTCCGGCGATCGTGCTCGCCGACGAGCCGACCGGCAACCTCGACAGCGCCTCGGGGGTGAGCGTGCTGGAGCTCCTGGAAGAGCTGAACGCGCAGGGCGCGACGATCCTCGTGATCACCCACGACCACGACCTCGCCGCCCGCCTGCCCCGCCAGGTCGAGATGCTCGACGGCCAGATCGTCGCCGACACGGGGGCACACCCAGAAGCGCGGGCGCTCGAGGCGCAACTCGCAACCGACGCCGCCACAGACGGAGCTCTCCAGCAATGATCGATCAAGGAACCGGGCGGCCGGCCGGCCGCCTCGCAGCGCTGGGACTGATCCTCCTCGCCGGCCTGGGCACCTGGGCGGGCGCGATCGAGGCGGGCGCGATCGGCGCTGCTCCGGCGTTTGCTTCAGGCGAAGGGAGCGGAGAAGACAGCGGCGCACCTGACGGAACGCAATCCTCGCCCACGGGCACCTCCAACTGCCCCTTGCCCAACCCTCCCAACCAACTCACGCTCGTGGCGGGCACACCCCAGACCACCACAATCGACGCGGCCTTCGCCGGCGGACTGCAGGTCGCGCTCTCCAACAGCGACGGCTGTGCCGTCACCGGCGCCGCCGGGGTCCCGGTGACGTTCGGCGCGCCCGCCGCCGGTGCGAGCGGGCGCTTCTCGACTAGCAACTCCGACACCGCCACGGTCGGGGCCGACGCCTCGGGTACCGCCGCCGCGCCGACGTTCACCGCCAACGGCACGGCCGGCAGCTACACCGTCACCGCGAGCTCGCCGTACGGCTCGGTTTCGTTCTCGCTCACCAACACCGCCGCCGGCATCCCCATGCGGCTTGCCACGATCCCCCTCGAGCGCAGGTCGACCAGGGTTGGCAGCCGCTTCCCGCAGCCGCTGCAAGTCCGGGTACTGGACGCCGGGGGCAACCCGGTGGCGGGGGTTACCGTCACATTCACGCTTGGTGCCGGCACCTCCGACGGCTGCGGCGCCGGCGCCACCGCGAGCGCCAGCTTCGCCGGCGGCGGCACTCAGGCGACAGCCACCAGCGGTGCCCGCGGAATTGCCACCTCCCCGGCACTCACAGCGACCGCCGCCGCCGGCTCGTTCGCCGCCACCGCCTCGATCTCCAGCGGCGGCGGCGCGGGCGCGACCGAAGGCGCCAACAAAGCCGGGGGTCCCAGCGTCGCGCCGGTCGGCTTCTCGCTGGTGAACCTCGCCGGCAAGCCCGCCAAGATCGCCCCAGGCGTCGGCTCCACCCAGTCCACACCCACGGGGAGCGCGTTCCCGATCCGCCTCGCGGTCACCGTCACCGACGCCGACAAGAACCCGGTGCCTGGCGCGCGCGTCACCTTCTCCGCCCCCGCCGCCGGGGCCAGCGGACGTTTTGCGCTCCGCGTCAGTGGCTCTCACCATCGCCGCGCGCACGTCTCATACTCCCGCACGGTGAAGGTGAAAACCGGCGCCTGCGGGATCGCCGTGACGCCTCCCTTCACCGCCTCCGCTCAGTCCGGGGGCTATGTCGTCAAGGCCAGTGCCGAGCCCGCCCGGCCGGCCGCGTTCGCGCTCGTCAACGAAGCTCCCGGCCAGTCTCTGTGAGGGCGCCGTGAGCGCTGTCGCCGATCCCGCCCGCAACCAGGTCGGCGCCGCTGATCTCACCCCGCGACGATTGCGAGCCTCCGACCTCGCCCGCGTCGCGAGCGTCGGCCTGCGGACCAGGCGGATGCGCGCCGGGCTCTCGGCGCTGGGGATCGCGATCGGGGTCGCCGCGATCGTCGCGGTGCTCGGCCTGTCCGCCTCCAGCCAGGCGGGGCTGCTCGAAGAGATCGACAAGCTGGGAACGAATCTGCTGACGGTCACCAACGGTCAGAGTTTCACCGGCAAGACCGCCGAGCTGCCGCTGGTGGCGCCAGCGATGATCGCGCGCATCGAGCCGGTGGAAACCGTGGCGGAGACCGGAAAGGTCGAAGGCAAGGTGTACCGCAGCCCGCTGGTCCCGGAAGTCGACACGAACGCCCTCAGCGTCGAGGCGGCCAGCCTTGACCTGCCGCGCACGCTAGGGGTGCGGGTCGTGCGGGGGCGTTATCTGAACGCCGCTACCGCAGAGGAGCCGGTGGCAGTGCTCGGTGCGGCCGCCGCGCAGCGGCTGGGCGTCGACCACATCTACCCCGGCGAGCGCATCTGGGTCGCAAACCAGTGGCTCTACCTCGTCGGCGTCCTCGGGCCCTCCGTGCTGACCCCCGAAATCGAAAGCGCGGTGCTCGTCGGCTTCGGCGCCGCCGAGCGCTACCTGCACTTCGACGGACACCCCAACACGGTCTACCTGCGCGCCCAGAACAGCCAGGTCGCCGCCGTGCAGTCGGTGCTTGCCGCCACCGCCGACCCGGAGGCACCCAACGAAGTGAACGTCAGCCAGCCCTCCGCCACGCTCACTGCCCGCGCGGACGCCCAGAGCGCGCTGAACGGCCTATTCCTTGGGCTGGGCGCGGTTGCGCTCCTGGTCGGCGCCGTGGGCGTGGCGAACATCATGGTGATCTCCGTCCTGGAACGCCGCTCGGAGATCGGGCTGCGCCGCGCGCTCGGCGCCACCCGCGGGCAGATCCGCACGCAGTTCCTGTCCGAGGCGATCCTGCTCGCGCTCGGTGGCGGCGCCGTCGGCATCGCCATCGGCGCGCTCGCAACCGCCGTCTATGCTGCCACCAAGGGCTGGACAATCGTCGTGCCTACTGTCGCCTGGGCCGGCGGGTTCGGGGCGGCGCTTGTGATCGGCGCCGTCGCCGGGCTGGTGCCCGCGCTGCGCGCCGCTCGGTTGTCACCGACCGAGGCACTGCGGACGGTATGAGTCGGAGTGCGTTCCGATCGCTCGATGCCAGCGCGCACCCGCACCGGTGCCGCGCAATACGCCGAGGAGCGTGTGAGAATGATGTGAGCAGGTTCGCCTCGCCAGCGTGAGCGCCGGAACGCAGGAGCGGTACCCAACCCCGTGCTTAATCGAGTTGTCACTAGACATGAGAATTGGATCGGTGGCCTGGCCAGTGCCGCAGCGTTGGCTGCTGTCGTCGGCGTCGCCGGGGTCGCGTCCGCGCAGACCACGCTGCCGCTCCAGGCGGTCGGCTGGCAGAACGAGACCCTGCCGGGGGCGGCTTGCAAAGCAAACAGTCCGATCCGTTTGCACAACCACGTCGCGCAGATCTCGCACACCGGTTTCGGAGACGTCAACAGCTCCGGCTCAAACCGCGACCTTGTTCAAGTCGCGGCCGCGTACGACGTGACCTATGGTCAGCTTGGCGGCGTTGGGCCCGCGGCCGCGGTTGATGTCGTCTGCTCCAACAACGGCGGGACCGCGGACGGTCAGATCCGCTTTGCCGAGGTCGTCTTCAGCGGCTCGGCGACGAACGCGCGCGCGGTGGGTCTGATCACGCCCCAACAGCCCCACCTTCGCACGGTAGGGCACGTGCCGCTGCTAGGAAAGCTCAAGTGGGTCAACGGCCGGGTCGTCGTCGCCGAAGCCTGGTACGGACCAAACGACTCGACCTGCTGTGCCTCCGGGCGCGCGACCACCACCTGGGCCTACCGCACCGGCAAACTCACAGCTGTCCGTACCGTGGTCACGAAACGACCGACCGGCTCAGCCGGTCGGTAAGGGCTGCGCCGCTGCTGCCAAGGCGCCGCCAGCCACCTGTAGAGTGTGCCCAGGATGAGCTTCCGAGCGACGACGACTGCATTTGCGATCGCCCTGGGAACGGTCGCGATGAGCGGCGCCACAGCGAGTGCCGCCAGCGGCTCCAGCCCCCAGATCCGAACCGTCTACCGCAGCGTCCTGACCGCCGAGTACTTCGGCCCGGCCAGCGCTGTCTGCTCTCGCCTGACCGCCAGCGGCGTCAACTCGTTCACGGCGGGCGGCCAGGGCACATGCAGACACGCATTCGATGCCCTGCAAAACGTGCTGCGGCACAAGACCCCCGGGGTCGACGACTCCGGCTTCACGGCCCGCGAATGGCGTATAGAGGTCGCTCAGGTCATGGCCCACCTGAAGCTCAGCATCCACGGGGCACACGCCACCGCGATCGGTCCCAGCGGAATACCCGGTCAGACAACCCTCGTCAGGGTCAACGGCCGGTGGCTCTTCAGTAGCTACCCACCAAGCATTGAGCCGTAACAGCGTCGCACGTGGCGCCGGGGACCGCGGCGGGCCACACTCCCACGGCTCGGACAACATGAGGTGGCGCATAGCCTTCTCGCGGCGAACCGCTAGCCACGCGACAGGTCTGCCGCCGCCGGTCACGCAGCGATCTTCACGGCGTCCCAGCTGCAGGACGCTCGGATCATTAGCCAGAATGACGTCCGTGAGCCTTGGTTAGTGAGACGCGCTGCGCACGCGCGCAGGGTCGGACCTTCGGGTTATGAGATCGCAGACGGGGGGTCAGGTACGGTCGGGTTGCCTGTATTTATTGGGGTTGTGGGTGGTTCGCTGAACCTGGATTCCCTCAAATTGGAACAACGAATGGAACAATGGCTTTGGGACTGGCCCGTCGTGCCTACTCCCCGTCGCGCAGCAGGCGTGCCGACCAGTCGCGTACAACCGACACCTGCCCCCGTACGGCGGCGCGATCGAGTACTTCTTCGAACCTGTCCTCATACCGCGCGGCAACTGCCCACGGCGTCAGCTCCTCGATCTGCTCGCGCTCCTCAGGAAGACCGATCCCGTGATGCTCCAGAAGAGAGGTGAGATAGCCGATGCTGTGCGTTCGATCGTAGTCGATCCCGTAGAAGGCAAGCACGGCCTTCAAGCGCTTCTCGATGGCCTGCTGAGCGTGAAAGCCCAGCACGTCATCGGGTACATCGGCATCATCGAGCAGCCTGTCGAGGATCGACTCATCTCCTTCGGCCTTGCGCACCAGCAGCAGTGCCAGCTCGCGCGCTTCAGGACTCGGCGACGACACGGCCCTGGCTCATAGCCTCGTGAATCATGGTGCCCTTGACCGACTCCCACTTCCGCACATGCTGCTCGCTGGCTACCACGACATCAGCAGGGATCAGCAGCCGCCCGAGAATCCGTCCCAGACGCACCATCTCCCCAAAGCGATCGTCGACCTCCCGCTCGATCACCAAGAAGTCGAAGTCGCTTCGCTCGTCCCCATCACCGCGGGCGCGCGACCCGAAGAGGATCACCTTGGCCGGTGGCGCGGTCGCCTCGATCAGGGCTCGTCCGGCGCGCTCAATCGTCACCCCGTCTGCTGTGGCGCTCATCGTGCTTGCTCCTGCGTTGGGCTCTCATCCGGAACCGACGGCTGAGGCGTGCTGAACGCACGCTCGACCAGCTGCGCTCCGTTGGTTGGGTCGGGGGCGTAGTGGCGGTAGATCTCGGTCGTCTTGGCATCAGCGTGGCCCATCCACTCCTGGATCGCGCGCAGCGGAGCGCCAGCGGCCGCCATCTGCGTACCGAACGTGTGGCGTAGCTCGTGGAAGGTGATCTCACGCACGCCCGCTCGTGTGATGGCCTCGCGGAAGCGCTTTCGCATCTTCGAAGGGTCGAGTACGTTGCCGGTGTGGGGATGGCAGAAGACGAGATCGTCGTCCGTGCGGTAGGCCGAGCGCTGGGAGTGAAGCTCGAGCTCTCGTGCCAGGCGGTCGGCCATCGGCACCGAGCGTCCTTCGTGTGACTTGGGGCTGTCGAACTTCCCGCGGGTGAAGTTGTCGGCGACCCGCACCCTGCTCGCCAGCCAATCGACGTCCATCCACTTCAGCGCCAGCAGCTCGCCTTGGCGCAGTCCGGTCAGGGCAGCGGCGAGGTAGAGCGGTCGCTCGACGGCGCCCAGCGAGTCGTCGGGGACCGCGTCTATGAGCTCGTCGAGCTCGCGGGGTTGCAGGAAGCGAATGCGCCGGTGTGGCGAGCGCGCCTTCTTGGGGCGATCGACGTGCGCGACCGGATTGGTCAGGACCCAGCCGCGCTTGATCGAGAAGGCGAAGACGCCGTGCAGGAAGTTCAGGTGGTTCTGGACCGTCTTGCTCGACAGGCCGTCCGCGCGCTTGCGCTTGAGGTAAGAGGCGACCCTGGCCGGGTCGATCCTGTCGATCGGCGTATCGCCGAAGAATCCTTCTAGGTGTCCACGCAGGTATCCGCGGTAGTCCTGGATCGTCGAGCGCTTGCGATCCATCACATGCTCCAGGTGATCGATGTAGAGCGCGCCGGCGTCGGCGAGCGTCTTACGCTCGGCGGTGGCGAGTACGAGATCGTGGTCTATCCGCTTGCGAAGCTCGCGCTCGGCTTGAACCCGCGTCAGACCGCTCGTGCCGCCCTGTGAGCGCTTGGGACCGATCTTGCGCTGGACTCGCCTTGTACCAGCTCGCCACGAGCCATACCAGCTCTCCTTGCCCGTCTTGTCCTTGTAGACGAAGAGACGACCACTGCCGTAGGAGCGCTTAGCCATGACCGCCCGATTGTAGGCGGCAGAGCGGCCGGCGAGCATCGGGGTCGAGACCGGGCGAGACCGGGAACACGGCGCGGGGCGCGTGGGCGTGCGATCAGGCATGGGTGTTGTCGGCCAGCCACTCCTCCAGCATTCGTTGTGTGAACCGGATATGGCGGCCGACCCGTACGCACGGAAGACGCCGAGCCCGCACAGCTTCATAGATCCAGCTCGTCCTCACGGAGAGCAGCCGGGCTGCCTCCTCCGGTCGCAGCAGTGGGTCTTGCAGCCGCGCACTCGGCGGATGAGAGATGGACGGCTCGTTGGTCGATTGCGTGATAGGCATCATGCGGTTCCCTTCGGAAGCTCGTGGTTTGATGCTGTCTTGGTTAATGACCGCGACGTGCGCCAAACGGCCAACGAGTTGATCAGCGTCCACCGCGAGCCGCGCCACGCTCGGGTGCGCGATCGAGATTCCGCGCGGTACGGGTGATCCAGCGCGCGAGGCTTGGCGGTCGCATCCGCCCGAGGCCGAATCCCGGCCCCCAACGTGGGTCGGGCAGCTCGGGGTGCGCGAGCGAGGGTGTCTGCGCACGACTCTGGCGCATCCGGCCGGCGAGTTGCATAACGCGCCGCTCGTCCTGACCCTCGGCGCCGAGCTCGTCGCGGGCGAGGAACCACTCGGTGGCCTGGCGGGCGCGGCTGGCCTCGACGTAGGCAGTCTCCTTGCTGGTCTGCCAGCCGCCGGTGAGCACCACGGAGCGCTCCACAGTGGCACCCTGCTGGCGGTATACGTGCTGGGCATAGCCGAGGCGCAGAGACTCCAGATCCTCACCGGCAAGCCCAACCTGGCGGTCGGAGCCGTCGAGCGTGATGGTCAGGCCGCCGTATTCGTTGACGTGTGTGACCTGGCCGCGGGCACCGTTCTCGACGCGGGACTGTCCTGGTGGCCTGTGCTGGGCGGTGAACGCGATCAGATCGCCTTCGCGAAGCCCGTAGTGCAAGTGCGGGAGCGGAACCTCGCGAGGGCCGAGTTCGCCGCGTTCGGCGCGTAGGTGTTGGGCGCGGGCGTTGAGCCGGTCGATCTCCTTGTTGGAGGCGTCAGCGATCAGCGCGACTTGGCGGATGTCATGCTCCTCGGTGAGGGAGATCCAGCGTTGCACGGCGCCCTCGCCGGCCTGCTCGCGAGTGTCCATGAAGTAGAGCTGGCCGCGGGCCTGGTAGCGGGCCATCGCCCGCTCTGGTTCCCCGGCGCGCAACGCGACCCATGCTCTGCGCTCATCGGGGTCGTGGGTGCGGTGAATGTTGGCGAGTTCGGCGACCGGAGCATGACCGGCGATGCGGTCGAACATGCCGCCCGGGCCGATCGAGGGGAGCTGCTTGCCATCGCCGACCGCGACCAGCTTCGCCCCCGAGCGCTCCACAAGCTCTGTGAGGGCGTCAAGGCGCTTGTGGTCCACCATCCCGGCCTCGTCGAGGAACACCGTCTGTCCTGGCCGACCTGCACGGTGCCCGTGTTCGCCCGAGCTACCAGCGCGTCCAAAGTGAGCGTGCGTCCGGCAAGCGCGGGGCTGTCTGCGCCAAGTCGCTCCGCCGTGGAACCCGAGACGGCAACGCCGACAGTCTCGCGGCCGACAATCTGCTCTGCGCGTGCGGCCGTGTCGATCACAACGCCCTTGCCGGTCCCGGCGGGGCCGACGAGGGTCGCGACTCGCTCAGGCCCGGTCAATGTTCGCAGCGCCTGGTCCTGCTCAAGGCTCAGACGTCCGGCGATGCGCTCGGATACCTCGCGCGTGGCGTGGGCTCTGACAGTGTCGCCCACATCCCGCCCGGCGGGCTGGGCGAGCACCGCGATCCGTCGCTCGATCGCCTGCTCCTGGGCGCGAACGGCGAGCGTGGTCATCCGTCCGCCCTCCAAGCTGAGGACCCGCCGGTCACGAACCATTCCCCGCGCGATCCCGAGGGCCTCATCCGGCGTTATCTCCCCGGCGGTCTGCTCCAGCACGACGCTCCGCAGGTCGCGCTCCTGAAAGACGGCGTGGTGCTCGGTCAACCGCGCCTCCACCCGGTCCTCTACCGAACGATCAGACTGGCCGCGTTCGGGAGCCGCAAGCAGCCGCAGCGCCTCGTCGGGGCCGAACCCGTAGCGGCCGCCGGTTTCCGTCCAGACACGCTGCAGGTCGTTCCGGGTTGTGAGGGTCTTGGCGCGGCGGTTCTCAAGCGCCAGCTCGCGCAGCTCCCCACGCTCGGGCGCACGACCACGTCGGGCACGGAACCGCTCCGCTGCCCTGGCGACCTCACGGCTGCGACCGGAGAACGCCTCGCACAGCTCCCTCGGAACGCCGGCGATCTCGAAGTAGCGACCGTCCTTCCCCGTTGCCTGCTCGATCCCATAGCCCTCGCGTGCCAGCTCGCCGGCGAGCGCGGAGCGGTAGAACGCGCCCAGCTCACGTGCGCTTCGAAAGACCGGCCGCGAGGCGACTGCGACGAACCGCTCGTCCTCACGCACCGCGCCAGTAATCACGACGTGGCTGTGCAGCTGTGGGTCCGGAGCCTGTGCGCCCGAGACACCTCTGGCGGTCGTGTGTCGATACTCCGCCGCGATCACATCCCGCGCGGGCTCCTCGACCACCTCGCCGCCATAGCGACGTCGGACAAGCGGCACTCGTTCCCGCATATAGAGAATCGTCTGCTCGACCGCGCGCCCGTGCGCCGCCTCGATCTGCTCCCGCTGCCACGGGTCGCCCAACGCCCACACCGTCGAGACCGACTTCGGGGCGCTGAACGTCACGTCGATCCCGCCGCCCCGGCCGCCACCGGCGCCCTCCGGACGCAGCCATCGGCCCGTGCCAGGATGGCGGCCCTCCATGAGCGCGATGAAGTCCGCGCCGTCCACCGGCTCGCCTGCCTCGATCCCCAGCCGACCAAGCGTCTCCTCATCGACGAGCCAGCGGCCCGGTGCCTGCGCCATCTCCCCATCCGGGGTCAGGTAGTAGTCCCCGCGCTCGGGCTTCACGGTCTTGCCCTCCAGATAGCGGGCGTACCCGCCGCCCTTGGCGGCACCGATGCTGGCTGCGGTCATCACATAGGTGATGACCGTGAGCGCACCGAAACGGCCAACGAGTTTGCACAGCGCGCGCACAGCGACAGCATCCTCGTGCGTACGGATGAAAAGTCAAGGGCTTGCACGAACTTTTCTTCGGGGTTGCTGAGGGCGCTGCTCCACGCTTGAGGGTGCGCTCCGCCGGCACAGTGATGGCACAGCGCTCGCACCCCCGTGCATACGGATGAAAAGTCAAGGGCTTGCACGAACTTTTCTTCGGGGTTGCTGAGGGCGCTGCTCCACGCTTGAGGGTGCGCTTCGGCAGCACAGCGCTCGCACAGCGCTCGCACCCCCGTGCATACGGATGAAAAGTCAAGGGCTTGCACGAACTTTTCTTCGGGGTTGCTGAGGGCGCTGCTCCACGCTTGAGGGTGCGCTTCGGCAGCACAGCGCTCGCACAGCGCTCGCACCCCCGTGCATACGGATGAAAAGTCAAGGGCTTGCACGAACTTTTCTTCGGGGTTGCTGAGGGCGCTGCTCCACGCTTGAGGGTGCGCTTCGGCAGCACAGCGCTCGCACAGCGCTCGCACCCCCGTGCATATCCGGATGAAAAGTCAAGGGCTGGGGGGGAACCTTTTTTCGTTGGGGGTGGTGTGGCTGCGCTGAAGGTGATGGTGGGAGCCGGGGTCAAGGCCGGCCGGAGGCCGCCCGTAGGGCTTGGCCTTGACGCCGGCGGCGCTTGACTCTTTGCGGCAGATAATGGGGATTGGCCGCCCATCGGGCGGCCTTGGGTGCGGCGCTTTGATCGTTGGCGCCCTTTGTATGCGCGGGAGCGTTGCCGTCCCCTCGTCTTGGGCGCTGGTCGGGTCGTGGGTGGCACAGTGATCGCACAGCGCCCGGAGGGTTGTGCATCTGGTCTATACGGCCGTTCTGTTGCGTCGGGGCCTGCTCGTGGCGCAGGGAGACGCGTCGACGGCGGGGTCGTCGCGTCGGGGGCTGTGGGGTGCGATGATTTGTGGGTGGTGCGGGTGACTGACGTAGCGAAGCGCAGGCGTCAGGGGCTTGTGGCCTGCCGCGCGGCTTTGCCCTTCGAGGGCCTGTTGGATGCGCGCCCCGGTGTCGCACCCGCACCACCCTTCGGTGCCGTTGTGCGCCAGTCGTCGATGAGGCGCCGGTAGGCGAGCTCTGCCTGAGCTTGCAGTTCGCGCTCGGCTGCGCGCTGGCTGCTGGTCGGGCTGACTGGCGGCCCGCCGTGGCGGCGCGGTAGCGGCGGAGCGCCGGCCAAGAGTTCCAGGCGACGCGTCTTCTGCCGGGTCAGCGACGGCCGCGCGAACGCGTAGTCCTGGTCCTTTGTGAGCAGATGCCAGCAGAGCACGACGAGCTTGCGTGCGACGGCGACCGCCGCGATCTGCGCGCCGCGGCGGGCGCGGACGCGCTCACCGAATGCCCTGAGTGGGCCGGGGCTTCGGATCGAGATCCAGGCAGCCTCGACCAGCATCGAGCGGGCCTGCGGGTCACCGCGCTTTGAGATGTGCCCATAGCGCGCCGGCTCTGACCCGGACTGGCGAACCTTCGGGTCCAGGCCGAGATAGGCGACGAGCTGCCCCGGGCTCTGGAAGCGCGTGATATCCCCGATCGCCGCGATCACTGCCGCCGCGGTCCCGACGTCGACCCCGGGGATCGTCAGCAGCCGCTGAAACCCAGGGAACACGAGGACCTGTTGGGCGATCCGCTGGTCAAGTCCGGTGATCTCGCCGCCCAGGAAATCGATGTGGCGCAGACAGCTCCTCACCGTCTCGGCCTCCTCCTCGGGTAGCTGCTGCTCGAGCAGCCACACCCGTCCCTTCTTCCCGAAGAGGTCGCTCACCGGGGGACGGCCGATCAGACACCTTGCGAGGACCGCATGCACCTCGTTCTTCACTCGTGTGCGTGCCCGCACCAGCCCCGCCCGGCGAGCGACACGCCGACGCAAGGAACTCGTCGCCTCATCGGGCACCCACACCGCTTTGAGCATCCCGGCCGACAGCAGCTTGGCCAGCATCGCCGCGTCAAAGCGATCGGACTTCACGCGCGCGTGAGAGATCGCTCGCGTCTCCGCCGCATTGCACACCACGACCCGGCCGACATCGCCCTCTTCCAGCAGCCGGGCGATCATCATCGCGCCGCAGCTGGCCTCCAACACCACCTGGTCATCACTCTGCAGACCGGCCGCGAACTCCCGGATCGCCTCTGGGGTACTCGCGATCCGACCGACCCGCGAGACCCGGCCGCCCTCGGCGACCGCGACCTCGCAGAAATCGAGGTGAACATCCAAACCAAAGAACCGCACGAGAAACCGCCTCCCTTCACGAACTGGACATATGAAATGGAAGGCACCGCGGGCAGCGACAACTACGGATTCGGGCTCTCAGCCCAACCGGGTGAGTCGCAGGGGCGGCCATCTAGTCATTGACGGGCTCTCAGCCCAAATGCACGGCGGCCTGCCCACAAGCGTCCTTCCCACGAAGCCCCTGTCCCGGTCAAACGACCCTACGAACACGACCGGACAACAGCCCACCCGGTATTTCATACCCGTAGTCTGTACGGCCGTTCTTGTTGCGCCAGGGGGGTGTCGTGGTGCAGGGAGACACTTCGACGGTGGGGTCGCGTCGAGTGCTTCGGAGTGGGATGATTTGTTGTGGTGCGGGTGACTGACGTGAGCGAAGCGCAGGCGTCAGGGGCTTGTGGCCTGCCGCGCGGCTTTGCCCTTTACGGGCTTTTGAGATGCGCGCCCCGGTGTCGCGCCCGCACCACCCTTTGGTGCTGCTGTTGAGCGCCAATCATTGACCAGGCGCCGGTAGGCGAGCTCTGCCTGGGTTTGCAGCTCACGCTCCGCCGCGCGTTGAGCCGCTGTCGGCGAGACGGTTGCCCCGTCGTGGCGGCGTGGCCGTCGTGACGCGCCGGCGGTGAGTTCCAACCGGCGGGTCTTCTGGCGCGTCAGCGACGGGCGGGCGAACGCGTAGTCCTCGTCCTTGGTGAGCAGATGCCAGCAGAGAACCACGAGCTTGCGTGCGACAGCGACTGCCGCGACCTGGGCGCCGCGGCGAGCACGGACGCGCTCACCGAACGCCTTGAGCGGGCCGGGGCTGCGGATCGCGATCCATGCCGCCTCGACCAGCATCGAACGGGCCTGCGCGTTGCCGCGCTTTGAGATATGCCCGTAGCGAGCGGGCTCTGAGCCGGACTGACGGACCTTCGGGTCCAAGCCGAGATAGGCAACCAGCTGGCCAGGGCTCTGAAAGCGTGTGATGTCCCCGACGGCCGCGATCACCGCCGCCGCGGTCCCGATATCCACCCCCGGGATCGTCAACAGCCTGCACAGCCCCGGCCACGCCAGGGCCTGCTCGGCGATCTTCTGGTCAAGCAAAGCGATCTCGCCATCCAGGAAGTCGATCTGGCGCAAACAGCCCGCCACCGTCTCGGCCTCCTCCTCCGGGAGTTGTTGCTTGGCCAGCCACACACGTCCCTTACGGCCGAAGAGATCGCTGACCGGTGGGCAGCCAAGCAGACAGCGCATCACGACGGCGTGCACCTCGTTCTTGATCCGGGTGCGTGCCCGCACCAAAGCTGAGCGCCGCGCGACCCGGCGGCGTAGCGCAAGCGTCGCCTCGTCCGGCACCCATACCTCGCTGAGCATCCCTGCTGAGAGCAGCCTGGCGAGCATCGCAGCGTCAAAGCGGTCAGACTTCACCCGCGCGTGAGAGATCGCGCGCGTCTGCGCCGCGTTAGAGACCACGACCCGCCCGACGTTGCTTTCCCGCAGGATCCTCGCGATCGCCATCACGCTGCCGCTGGCGTCCAAGACGACCTGATCCTCGCCGCCGAGACCACGCGCGAACTCCCTGATCGCCTCCGGTGTGCTCGCGATCCGCCCGACCTGCGAGACCTTGCCGCCCTCAGCGACCGCGACCTCGCAGAACTCCAAGTGAACATCAATACCGAAAAACCGCACTTTCCACTCCTTTCACCAGCCATCTAACTCTCAAACTGGAAGGCGCGGTGGGCAGCGACAAACACGGATTCGGGCTCTCAGCCCAACCAGGTGAGTCGCAGGGGCGGCCATATAGTCATTGACGGGCTCGCAGCCCAAATGCACGGCGGCCTGCCCCACCATTTGCGTCTTCCCACAAGAGCCCCTGTCCTGGTCAAACGACCCTACGAACACGACCGGACAGCAAGCCCACCCGGTATTTCATACCCGTAGTCTGTCCTGGCCGTTGGAGCGAAGCGATTGGCAGCCGAGCCCGCCTTCAGGAGATGAGCTCCGTGGCGGCCGCCAGGAGGGGGCCGGCGGATCGGGTGTAGGCTCGCGTCTGGCGAGCGTCCTGCCGTCTGTCCGCTGCCATAGGGAACATATGTTCGATAGCAGGCAGGATGCCGCTTGCAGGCGGCGAACGAGCACAGTGATGGCTGACAAGAGCGCGATCGAGTGGACTGAGGCGACCTGGAACCCGGTGACGGGCTGCGACAAGGTCTCGCCTGGCTGCGCGCACTGCTACGCGGAGACGTTCGCCGAGCGCTGGCGCGGCATCCCAGGGCACCCCTACGAGCAGGGCTTCGCGCTCAAGCTCTGGCCACAGCGGTTGGAGCAGCCGCTGAAATGGTCGCGGCCGCGAATGATCTTCGTCAACTCGATGAGCGACCTGTTCCACGAGGGGATCCCCGATGCCTACATCGAACAGGTCTTCGAGGTCATGGGACAAGCCCACTGGCACACGTTTCAGATCCTCACCAAGCGTCACGAGCGCCTGGCTGACCTGGCGCCGTCCCTGCCCTGGCACCCGAACGTGTGGATGGGCGTAACGATCGAGAATCGGCGCTTCGTCCACCGCGCCGACTACCTGCGCGAGGTCGACGCAGCGGTGAGGTTCATCTCTGCCGAGCCGTTGCTCGGGCTACTCGAAGGACTCGACTTGACGGACATCAACTGGCTCATCTCCGGTGGCGAGTCTGGCTCCAAGCACCGGTTGGTGAGGATCGAGTGGCTGCGCGATCTGCGTGACCGCTGCGTAGATCAGGGCGTCGCGTACTTCTTCAAGCAGTGGGGCGGCCATCGCCCGAAGAGCGGCGGACGTTTGCTGGACGGACGCACCTGGGACGAGATGCCAGGGTCGCCGACGCTACAACTGGCATGAGCGAACACCAGGGTCGGCCGTGGGGCTACTGGACCCGGCTGAAGCTCGCGATCCTCGCTGAATATCTACCTGCGTTCCTGCGCGCATCTGCCGGTAAGAGCGCCGAGTTCGTGTACTTCGATGCGTTTGCGGGCGAGGGCCTGGGGATCGATCGGCTGACCGGCGAGGAGTTCAACGGGTCGGCCCGCATCGCAATCGAGACGGACGAGACTGGAGGCTTTACGCGGTTGCGGTACTTCGAGCGAGCCGCCAAGGCCAAGGAGTTGCAGGACAGACTCCTCGCGGAATACCCAGACCGCGACATCAAGGTCTACGGCGGCGACTGCAACGTCGAGATCCCCAAGGCGCTCGTCGAGCTTCGCCGTCTCAACTGGGCTCCAACTTTCGCGTTCATCGACCCGGACGGCATGGAGCTCGCGTGGCGAACACTCGAATGCCTCGCTGATCACAAGCGCGGCTACCGGCCCAGCGGAAGCTCGAAGCCGGAGTACAAGATCGAGCTCTGGCTGCTATTCCCCACCCAGGGCCTCATCCGCACCCTTGCGCTTGACGAGGACAAGCTGCGGCCCGCCGATGAAGATCGGGCGACCAAGCTCTACGGCACCGACGCCTGGCGGGAGATCTACGACCGCTGCGTCGCGGGCATACTGAGTGCTTCTGAGGCGCGAGCGGAGTACGTCAATCTCATGCGATGGCGCCTCACCAACGACCTCGGATACGCCAAGACGCACCCGTTTGAGCTGAAGAACACACGTGGCGGAACCGTTTACCACATGATCTTCGCCACCGACAACGAGGCGGGCGAGCGGATCATGACCGACCTCTACGCGAAAACCGCCAAGCTGGTCCCAGCCATGCGACAGGAGGCGAGGGACCGCGCGAAGGGTCAAGGCACGCTCGATCTTGGCGACGTCGCGTTCGATGCTGCCGGCTACGAATACGAACCACCGTGGAAGCCGCCCACACCCACATGACGTGGGTCCGTTGCAGCGCGAGTTGCGGGAAACCGGAGGTGCCTGGGAAACGCGGTGTCCTGGCAAACTCTAGCCGCATCTGCTGGTCCCGCCGATTAGGATTCGCTCGGTGGCCAAGACGATCTTCAAGCCGGTCTCTTACGAGCTGAGCCAGCTCCTGGGCGACATCGATCTGGGCAAGCTAGCGCTGCCCGAGCTCCAGCGACCGTTCATCTTGCAGAAGACTGCGGCACGCGTTCTGCGCTCACCGCCAGCATCGTGCACGACAAGCTGATGTCGCGCGCCTCCCTCATGCTCCGCCGTACCATGCAAACGCCAACCGCCCCACCGGCTCGACGATGACGCAGGTCGTGCAGCGGTCGCGCCTCTTCCTGGGGTCCTACGCTGCGCTCTTCGTGCTTTTGGCCATCAGGTTTCACACGGGATGGCTGGAGATCGTCTGCGGCCTACTTGCGGCCATCGGGCTTCTTGACATGATCTGGATCGTGTATGGGGTGTCGCAACGAACCGAAGCCGAACCCATCCGCGTCGCGGAAGTCTCCGACGCTGGTCCAGAAGTCGCCGGCTACCTCGCTACCTATCTATTGCCATTCCTTACAGTGGCCGAACCGAGCACGCGAGACATAATTGCGTATGCCCTCTTCCTCTTGGTCACCGGCCTTATCTACGTCCGCTCAGAGATGACGCAAATCAATCCGACCCTCTACCTTCTTGGGAGGCGTGTAGCGAGAGTCACCACAACCGGCGGGTGGTCCGGCTTTGTCATCGCAGGATCATCACCGATAGAGCCCGGCCAGGACATCCATGCCGCCCCTCTCAACGCCGAGGTTCGCGTCGCGGTACCAAAGAAGAAGAGCAAATCGTGAGCCAACAACCGTCCTTCAAACCATCCAACATCGACGTAAGCGGCGCAATCACCCTCGTGATTGCTAGACGAACCGGCAAGAATCTGAAGGGTTACCGGATCGTGATGCACACTGACGTTGCGGAGGAGCTACGAACGATCTGTGCCAACACGCTGGCGTTTCTCAACAAACGAGTCGCTGTCCCCTATGCGGACGATCTCGCGTTCGACGACGAGAAGCAGTACTGCGTGGCCCCCACAACTCTTCTCGTTGCCCACCGCCCGGAATCGCGCCGCGGTCGCCGCAAAGCACACGACCCCGTTGAGCGACCGCAGATTGAAGTAGATGCCAGCGCGCGGCGGGTTCTTGCCGATGCGTCATCGCTGCCAGTGCTGCGCACGCCCGAACTAAAGGATGCGAACGGCCAGTGGAAGAGCCAATCATTTGTTTTCTACGCCGCCGTCGTGGGCGACAAGCCCGAGAACCGCGTTGCATTTGTCGATAAGTGGAACCCGTACAAGGCCAGCATGTCGGGTCGACTCACCACCTTTTTTGGCGACCGCCTTCGCAAGATCGAGGGACCGCTCCTCGTCTTCGAGCGCTCATTTGACATGGTTGTGACAGAGAACGCGATCGCTGTGCTCGACCCGCGTGCCTTTGAGGAGGTCTTTCGCGATATTGACGCCATGGTCGACAGGATCCCCGTCTGGAGCGGTGCGACCATCACGGCACTTCCACTCGATGACAAGACCACAGACCGCTTGCAAGTCCTTGCCGTTAACAATGGGCGTCTCGCCAAGCAGCTCCGTGGCATGCACGAGCGCGGTGTCTTCCAGCACACATTCACCACGGCAATGCTCCGTGCCGAGATGAACCGGCAGAAGCTCGATTCAAAGCGCCTGATCGTGAAAGGCAAGCTCGCGCTCACCGATGAGGACATTCCGGTCGTGTTGAAGCTCATCGACGAGAAGCTGTACCAGGGATGGATTACGGAAACCGACTGGGACGTCGCTACTCGCTCCAAGAGGAGCCCATAGTCGAGGCACGGCCCAAGCTCGTTCGGTCCGTTGCTACATGGGGATCAAGGACTTTCTTATTGCTCAAACAGCAGCTTAATAAGAATATCGAGGTCGTCAGAATGCTCAACGATTGGCTTAAGGTTGGGCCGTCCGAGCACAAGGCTCCAGCCCTCTTTGCCCTCGCGCGAGCCACTGCCAAGGTCGACGGTGCCACGCACGACGAGCGCCATCCTCGGCGTCTCCAGCGCCACGAGCTTGCCACGAACCTTCTCGTCGAGAAGGTGGCGCCCAGTCGTGTCGACCGCCCAACAGGCGTCTTTTTTCCAGATCAGGAAGTCGGGATAGAAGGTCGAAGAATCTCCGACCTTCTTCGGGAGTGGGATGCCGAACCCCTGGGCGTCCGTTGTTGGGTTGCGTGTCCAGACAATGCCCTTGATCCTGTCGATGGTGCGCGCGAAGGCCAGCTCGTCCTGGTTGAAGTCTGCCTTTGAGTACTGAGTATGAGCCGCGCGATCAAAGTCGTGCATGTCCTTTCCGCGCGGCCGGTACTCGTCGATCCACCATGTCGCCTTTTCGGGGTCGGGATCGTCCTCGTATCCCACGCGATCCTCGAAGTAGTCGACGGTGTTGGCGGCCAGCGTCGTTAGCTCCTCCTGCGCCTGCGACCCATGACAGGCAAGTTCCTCGAATGCCGGACCGCGGCACCAGTCGGGATGGATCGCATTGGCGCACGTGCGGTTTCGCTGCTGGATGCGTCGCCGTAGAAACGGACCATTCTTTGTGCGCGCGCTACGCAACACGTCTATGTACTCATATGCCTCGCTTCCGTCTGTGAGCGAGACGGTGGCCTTCCTTCCGGTGCCGGGCGCCTCCAGTGCTGCCTGCGGCCAAGGTCGTTCCCCTGCAGTCTTGAGATCGCGCTCGATCTTGATCATGCTCGGAGCGCTGAGCGCCCGCCGCGGCAGGCTGAGTTTCTTTGCGTTGCGCTTGACTGGGATCGGGTCGAGCGGTTCCTTGCTGGTCTTGACCCGGATGGTCGCAAAGGCCGGTTCATCGTCTGGCGCGTACAGCCGCAGCTCGGCGCGCAACTCGGATACAACGGTCTCGTACGCGGCTGCGGGTGTTTGCAGAATGAGGGTCGCGGTGTTCAGCTCCTCTGCTGCAAATCGCTGTGCTCTTGGCTGCCGGAGCACCCTTCCCACGATCTGACGGATACGCAGAAAAGAACGTGTTACGCCGTCGAAGTAGCAGACGTACGCCTCGGGGTCGTCCCAGCCTTCCTGGAGCGTCTGGTTGAAGATGATGTGGCGGTATCTGGGCTCAAGCTTGCTGAGACTTGTGACCCGCTCGGCCTCGTCCGGGAGCGTCTTGGTTTCCGTGAAGATCGCGATTTCATCGGCCGAAACGCCTCGCTCGCGTAGGTGGCGCCAGATCGCTACCGGGGGCGGGTCGTCGTGTGATCCACGAGGCGGGTTGCTGCGCTCGACGACGTAGATGGCTCGCGGCGTGACGGGCGCACCTTCTTTGTCAGCGGCGTCCTGGACACGCTCCAGCGCGGCGAGTGCGCCATCGAGGCTCTCTTCGGCACCGCTGCGGAAGTCGATCAACTCAATCGTCGTCTTGAGCAGATTGGCGTCGACGACATCGCACGTTTCGATCGGCACGTGCGCGTTCGCTAGCAGCTCGCTGGTTTGCTCGTCTTCATCTAGCGCTTCGGCCCACTTGGTGAAGAGGTCGTTGACGAGCGGCGTGGCCGACGCCATGAAGAACCCCTTGGGACGCAACGCGGCGAGCTGGTCGAGCTGCGCCGCACTCTGATTGTGGCTCTCGTCCGACACAATCCAGAGCGGACGCTTAAGCTTGTCACGGAGCTGCTCCCACGGCGATCCTTCTCCAGCCCAGTCAGGCTGTTCACGGCGCAAGCGAAGACGCGCGTCCGCGGAGCCGTTGGTGTCCGCCTCGGCCTCGTTCCATGACGCAACAGTAAGCACCCATATCGTCAGCCCTTTGGTGTTGTCGATCAGGTCGCGCCACACAATCTGGCTCGGAATGTCGCGCAGAATCGTGACGTAGGCCGGTAGTAGCGCGCGGTACCGATCATTGAGATTGGTAAAGGTCTGCTCGACGACTGCACTGGAGCGCGTCGTCCAGAGTACGACGCCGTCGCCCAGGCCGGCGACAGTCTGAGCGAGTACCGGCGTCTTGCCCGACCCGGTTACCGCCTTGAGCTGCCCCAGGAAGGGAATCGGTGCTGGGCCGTACTTCGGTGGGCCGTACTCGACGGCGTATTGGATCCACGCCAGGGCGGCATCGCGCATCGCTTGCGATGCGTCTTCCTGGAAGGGAAAGAGTCGGAAGCTATCCGCGGCCATTGGCTGTGGTCAGGGCCGCAGCCTCAAAGCGTTCGACGGCTTCGAGATCTTCAGCGAGCGCTCCATCGTCGTCATCAATCTGGAGCGCAGCGAGTATCTCGTCGGGGATCTGGCAGAAGCGGAATGAATCGGTTTCGCCGACCTCGCATGTCGCGCCATATGCCCGGACGGGCCGTCGAAGCCCGCGTTTTTTGACCTCGTCGAACATGGCGACAAGCACCTTCCTGGTGATCGCACTCTTGGTCCTGCCGTTCCAGCAGAGACAGATCGCCTCCTGTCGGGTGTTGGAGCCGATGACGTAGTCGCCTGCGACCTTGCGGATACCGCGGCCCTTGCCGGTCGCGTCCGTCTGGATGATGAGGTTCGCGATCGCCTCACGCTCAAGTTCGAGGATCGCGTCGCGGTTGAGGCGGCGGCCCTTGGCCTCAAACACAAACCCACCGGGCAAGCTCTCCTTTTTGATTGCCGCCTTCAGTCGGGGGACGAGCAACGTCCGGCAATACCTGTCGTCGCGCGACCCTTCCTCGATAAGGATGAAGCGACGCACACCGCCGTCCCGAGCGTTGAGGCGCATGACGGCGTGTCCCGTGGTTCCCGATCCAGCGAACGGGTCGAGCACGAGAGCATCAAGATCAGCTGCCGCGCCGAGCAGCAGCGTCATCAGCTCGACGGGCTTCGGATTCGGATAGTGCTCGGTCGCGCCGGGAATGAGGCCGTTGAGCAGGTCGGAGCCGTTGCGCCCTGGGATGACAACGACACTGCGCAGCGCCGTCGCCGCATCCTTGAGGTATCGGCGGAGCTGTGGCGGTTCTGTCTCGTCTTTGCCGAAGACGATGAGATTGTTGGCAAGGAGCTGTTTCATGGACTCCTCGGGGTAGCGATAGCCCTTTGGTGGCTTCTTACAGACCTTCCCGGTCTTCGGATGGACGACGTCGTACATGTAGCCACCTGAGCGGTGGGTTCTCAAGATGCCAGTCCTTCGCCCACGGGCCGCGCTCATCCACGTTCCGGTAGCGGTCCATACGACCGAGATCGATGACGTCATCTCCCTTCCCGTCTTCAACCGCCTGCCGGTGTGCGGCCTTCTGGGAGCTGATCGCAGCTCGGTACGCTTTTTCGAGCTTCTTCGGGTCGTCCTCTTCCGCGTGCAGCTTCTCGTACGTGGTAAGGAGCCAATCCTTCGCCGGGCTGATGCCGCTCCAGCGATCAGAAACCGAGTCGATGTGCTTGGCGTAGCACAGGATGTACTCGTGCTCGACTGCGATTCGGGTGGGGTTGTTGTCGACCGCCTGCTTCCAGACAAGAGTACCGATTCGATTCTGCTCGCCAAAGATTTCGTCCATGAGCATTCCGAGGCGGAACAGCTCTACATCGTTGATCGAGACGAAGCAGATCCCTTGCTCGGCGAGGAGCTGCCAGGTAAGCCAGAGGCGCGGCCCCATGTAGTTGAGCCACTTCGTGTGCCGGCCGCCGTCCTCGTTGTTGACGTAGACCATGTCGTCGGCATCGGCGTTGGGGTCGTGGAACCGCGCGTCGGAGTACGCAAAGTCTTTCTTGCCGGTGTTGTATGGCGGGTCCAGGTAGGCGACGTCGACTCGCCCTTGGTACTGCGACCGCAACGACACCATGACCTGCAGGTTGTCGCCCTCGATGACGCGACTGCCCTCAGCGTCGCGGTACGACAACTTGGGCACAGGCTCAAGAACGCGCGGCGCGGGCATCCGCGTTCGGTATCCGCGACGCCCATCCCAGTGCAGGTACATCCCCGCTCCCGCAGGACGACCGGGGGCACCTGTGACCGGGTCGAGACCTGCTCGACCATTCGGAGTCCGACGACGTGCTTTCTGGGCTCGCGCGATCGGCTGATTCTTGCGGATCGGGCGGCGGCGTGTATCGCGCTGCCGCAGAGCGCCTGGAATGAGGTCTGCGTCGACCGAGCTGGCGCCGAGACCGGTCAAGGCCACCGGTCGAGAGGAGAAGTCGAGCTCCTTTTCAGGTGGCTCGAAGGGAGGTCGCGTCGAGCAATGTAGGCCGCCTCGCCTCATTGCTGCCGCCGCCCGATCGACCTTGACCTGGGCATGCCTTCGTCAGCCGGGCACGACAGCGCTGTCGCCACTCGCGTGCGTGCTGATTGCTGGGCTCTGTGAGCCGATCGAGGAGGCGCGCAGGACAGCGATCCTCGACTGGACCCATGTCCTCGCTGATCGGCTTGGTGTAGAGCACACCGCCGCGGCGCTCGGTCAACAGCACCAGACCAAATACTCCCTGGCCATTATTTGAGCGTACAGCCGCATAGATGACACGCCCGTAGCGAACGGCGTCGATCACTCGCGCGGCAAACTCCGCGCCGAGGTCAAACTCGATCGCGGTACGTGCGGTGAATGGTCCTTGTAGATGTCCGGCGGTCCAGCCCATGATGTTCCTTCCTGCGTTGTCCATGCCCATCCCAGCGGCGGGCCCTGTACGACTCCGGCACGTCTCCGTGGGGCGTGTCGCCGTCAAAGGAGTCACGGCAGTGCCGAGGGTCTCGGGCGCGAGCCGCTACTCGACGACGGCGAGTAGACCGAAGTCCGAAGAGTTCGATGCTTCCTCTTCTTCTTTGATCGTAACTTCGGCTTGGGACGGTTCGCTCGATCGCGGGTCTTACGCCTGTCGACAACGCCCTTGAGTACCCGCTTTGCCCAGTACGTGATCTGTGAAGGTCAGGCCGCCGGCTGCGAGCGTTCCTGACCACCAGGAAGTACCGCGACGAGCTGGCAGACGCCCGCTGGGTGGCGTAGCCGCCAGGCCAGCATCCCCGCGAAGCCGCTTCGTGACGTGCTCAACGCAGGCTACGATCGTCCGCGTGCTCCCTGGGCTCGATGTCGCCGCCGTGCGTCACTACTGCGAGCAGCGCGTCCCGCCCCACGCCCTACATCAAGTCCGCGCCGAGCTCATCCTCACCCGAGGCGCGGTGACCATCGTCGAACGGCGCGCACCTTGGCGTGAGGACTACGGTCCCGAGTGGACGAACCGAGGCGTCGCGCGTCTTCGCTACACGGCGAAGAGCGGCGTCTGGACGCTCTACTGGAGCGACCGCAATGCCCGCTGGCACCGCTACGACCTGATCGAGCCGACATCGGACATCCGCATGCTGCTCGATGAGGTGGACCGAGACCAGACCTGCATCTTTTGGGGCTGACAGCAGCGCGCGTATCAAGGCAGGTCGTATCGAGACCGCTACGCCTCCTCGCCCAACACCCGTCCAGAATGGCTATGCCTTTCCCGATCGACGCTGCCTACGCCTGGGACGGATTTGATTGACGAGATCAACCAAATCCGGGTCTGCTGGTGGATCGTCCAGATCGTCGCAGCACTTGGGCTGCTCGTCACGAGCGCGACCGATGCCGCTGAGACCAGGGATGCCTTGCGCACCCTCCATATGAACGTCCTCATCCTCGGTGTGCTCGCCCACCCATGAGATCACGATGTTCTCGTCATCTCCGAACACCAGGTGCATCCGCCAGGCGCGGTAGAAGCGCCGCTCGCATACCCGGTGATCTGCACCCGTGTCGGTGCGCATGCGAATCCCGCCTGCCTCGCACCCACGATGGCGGAGTTCCTCAACGACACGATCGAAGCGCTTCTTGGCCTCGCCGCGCAGCGATTTGACGCGTTGGTCACAGCGCCGCGCGACGGTGACGCTGAACCGTGGCGCCATCAGCCGAGCCGCATGACCCGATCAGAGATCCACAGTGTCGCCGGCGAGAGCGTCTTGCAAGCCTTCCCGTGCTCCCGGCTGCTCCAGCGCCCGCTGATCAGCCGCCTCCCGCAGCAGCTGCGAGAAACGGCGCTCGTCCTTCGCCAGCGCACGCAATCTGGCCAAGCGCTCCTTTAGCTGTTGAACGCTTGCGAATCTCACGCGCTGCGGCGAAGTGTCCGCCACGACATCCAGAAGGCCCTTGGCGATCCAGCTGCGCACTGTCGGACGACTCACGCCCAACTCCTCTGCCACCTCGGGCACGGTAAGGGCGGGGGCATCTGCGCAGACCTTTCGCTTCGCCTGCTCGAGCTCACGCTCGACCACCGCGACGTCACCGTTGGAAAGCGCGTTGCTGGCACGCGTGATCGTGTCATCCAGCGTCACGAAGCTGGCCACCAGCTCTCGATGCTCGCGCTTGGTCATATCGCCCACCATACCACCTTTCCTTCTAAAAAGATCGAGAAAGGGAAAGTCAGCAGTTGGTGCTCGATCGCTCCCGTCCTGCGTGCAATCCCGAGTTCCAAAACAAATTGGAACGATATTGGAACAATGGCGCGCACCCCGGCCGGGTCAGCCCACAAAAAAGCCCCGCGATCGCGGGGCTTTTCCTCCATAGCGGGGGCAGGATTCGAACCTGCGACCTTCGGGTTATGAGCCCGACGAGCTACCAGACTGCTCCACCCCGCGGCGGACTGATCAGTCTAGCAAAGGATTTGGGGCCAGCGCGGTGAGGTGACCACTCGAAACGCGCCCCAACCAGCCCCTCCACCACCGATCGGGCTGCTCTGCGGAGACGGGCCTGCCTCCCATCCTCTCCGCTCCGTACCATCCCCGCCCATGCGCGTCGCAGTGGTGGACATCGGCACCAACTCGACTCGTCTGCTGCTCGCCGACGTCGAGCCCGACGGGTCGGTGAGCGAGCTGTTGCGTCAGTCGCGCGTCACCCGTCTCGGCGCAGGCGTGGATTCGGGCGGGGCGCTCTCGCCCGAGGCGGTGGAGCGCACCTGCGCGGTGCTCTCCGACTACCGCGCGCTGATCGACAGCCACGGCTGCGATGCCAACCTGGCTGTGCTCACTTCCGCCGTGCGCGACGCCTCCAATGGGGCAGCCTTCACCGAGCGCGTGCGCCGCGACTACCAGCTCGATGCGCGCACCCTTTCGGGTGATGAAGAGGCCGCGCTTACGTTCCTTGGCGCGATGTCCGACCGCGAGCCCTCGCCAGCGCCGACGGTTGTGATCGACATCGGGGGTGGGTCCACCGAGTTCGTCGTCGGGCACGACCACACAGCGGGCTTTCACGTCTCCCTGCAGGCGGGGGTGGTGCGCATGAGCGAACGCCACATCCACTCCGACCCGCCCGCCCCCACGGAGCTGCAGCACCTCGCGCTCGACACCCGCACCATCTACCTCGATGGCCTCCCTCCCGAGGAACGTGCGCCGGTGCGGCACGGGATCGCCGTCGCCGGCACCGCCACCTCGGCGGCCGCGATCGATCTGGAGCTCGATCCCTACGACTCCGCGCAGGTGCACCGCCACGTGCTGCTGCTCGCCACCGTCGAGCTGCTGCTGGCCCGCCTCGCCGACATGAGCGAAGCTCAGCGGCGCAACGTCGTCGGCCTGCATCCCGACCGCGCTCCCACGATCGTCGCCGGGATGGTTCTGCTCAGCGAGGCGATGCGCGCCTTCGAGCTCGACCGCGTGGAGGTCTCCGAGCACGACATTCTGCGCGGCGGGGCGCTGCGGCTGGCCGGACTCGAGTGAGCTCAATCGCCGCCTGCGCGGCTCGTTCTTGCGGCCTAGGTATCGATTGGATACCCTCTTGCCATCGCGCTGGGGGCGTCCTGGGGGGCTCGTAGAGCATGTCGAGCAAGCTCGACCGAATGGAATTGGTCCGCAAAGCCTTCCAAAGAGTGGCGCGAATGGCTGATCTGAAATCTTTTTCGATTGGGGTTGCATTGGATTCCGATATCCGATACACTCCTTTTCGAGGAGGTGTAGGGCACTGTGTCTTATGCCCCTCAGCCGGTCCATAGACCTGGGCGAACCTGCTGAGCGATCGGCATTCCCGCCGCCCGGGTCACCCTACCCCCGAGGCCTCTGAGGAACGTACCCCTGCCTGTCCCTCGAGGCCTACCTGAGGAAGCCGCCCCCTGCCGGGCGGCTTCCTCGCTTTAAGGGCTGGCCCGCGGAAGGCTGCACAGCGTCTGCGCCGGAGGGCTCTCACCGCTCGCGGGCGCGGGCGGGTGCGCGGGCGGGTTCTGTCCTACGCGAGGTTGGACCGGCGCGGGTATGCCACGCTCGGATCGGTCAACACATTCACCAGCGCCGGGCGACCCGCCCCGAGCGCTCGCTCGAGCGCGCCGCGCAGCTGCTCGGGGCGCTCCACCAGCTCGCCCTCGCAGCCCAACGCCTCTGCCACCAGGTCGTAGCGGGTGCCCGGCCGCAGGTCGGCCGCCACCGAGTACCCGTACAGGAACTCCATCGGGTGCTTCTCAAGACCCCACACCCCGTTGTTGCCGATCACGCCAACGACGTTGACGCCGTGTCGCGGCAGCGTGTCCCACTCCATCCCTGCGAAGCCAAACGCCCCGTCGCCCAGCAATAGCACCACCTGGCGCTCCGGCCGCGCCAGCTTCGCCGCCAACGCATACCCCGGCCCGGCCCCGAGGCAGCCGAACGGCCCCGGGTCCAGCCAGCACCCCGGCTCGAAGCTGTCCACCACGCGCCCGGCGTAGGAGACGAAGTCGCCGCCGTCCCCGATCACGATCGCGTCGCGATCCAGCACCTCCGCCAGCTCGGCATACACGCGCAGCGGATGCAGTGGCGCCCTCGCGTCCTGCAGCTCCGCCCGCTCGCCCTCGCGCAGCTCCGCCTCTGCCGCACGCAGCTGCGCAACCCACCCGCTGCTCGGGCGTCTCCCACCTGTCGCCGCGGCGTGCTCGCTTGCTGCCAGGCGCAGATCGCTCAGGGTCTCGCTCAGCGACCCATACAGCTCCAGCGCCGGCTCGCGGGGGTGCCGGCGCTGGGGCTCGGCCACGTCGATCGCGACGATCTCCGTCTGCTCCCCAAACGCTGCCCCGAAGCCCAGCCGGAAGTCCATCGGCACCCCGACCACCAGCGCCACGTCCGCCTCTCGCAGGGCGCGGCTGCGCGTGCGTGAGAAGTACAGCTCGTGATCGGCCGCCACGCAACCCCGCGCGAGGCCGTTGAGGAACACCGGGATACACAACGTCTCCGCCAGCTCCCGCAGCGCTTTCTCGCCGTGGCCCCAGTAGAGGTCGGTGCCCGCCATGATCACCGGGCGCTCGGCGCTTCCCAGCAACCTTCCCGCGGCCTCGATTGCCTCCTCCGGCGCTCCCTTCGCGCCCTTGCCATCCACCCGCTGGGCCTCGCGCTCCTCCGCCTCCATGAACACGTAGTCCATCGGCAGATCCACGAACGCCGGGCCCCCGTGCGGGGCGAGCGCCGCCGCAAACGCGTCCTCGACCAGCTCGGGGATCTCCGCCGCGTTACCCGCCGTCGCCGCCAGCTTGGTGAGCGGTCGCATGAACGGCACGTGGTCGATCTCCTGCAACGAGCCCTGCCCCCAGCGGCCCGCCGGCGCGCGCCCGCCGAGCACCACGATCGGCGAGTGGTTGGCCTGAGCGCCGGCGATCGCGCTGATTCCGTTGGTGACGCCCGGCCCCGCCGTCAGGGCGCACACGCCCACCTCGCGCGTCACCTTCGCCCAGCCCTCCGCCGCAAACGCCGCCGTCTGCTCGTGGCGTACGTCCACGATCTCGATCCCCTCCGCTCGACAGCCGTCGTAGAGCGAGAAGAGGTGTCCCCCGGACAGCGTGAACAGCCGGCTCACCCCGTGCGCCTTCAGGCGCCGCGCGACCAGGCGGCCGCCGTGGAAGGAGGTCGTCTGCTGCTGCGGCGGTGCTGAGGTGCTCTCCGCGGCCATGTGCTCGCTGCGACTCTACCCGCTGCCTGCCCGCGGCGGGTAGCGAGAGAGGCTGGGGTGGGAGTCGAACCCACGCCGTACGATCCGTCCGCTGCATGCCGCAGGATGCCGAGCTCTTTGACGCCTTCCCCGTCGACATCCCTGCGCACCTGGCAACACCGTGCGCTCAACCGCATGGCCGACTGGCGCGAGGGCCCGTTCCTGATCTCCGCCGCGCCCGGCGCCGGCAAGACACGCCCTGCGCTCGAGTTCGCAAAGGATCTACTGTCGAAGGGGATCGTCGGGCGCGTGGCGGTGCTCTGTCCGACGACGCCGCTCACCCGTCAGTGGGCGAGCGCCGCAGCGATTCTCGGCGTGCAGCTACAGCCCGACGCCAAGGGCCCCAACCCACCACGCGACTTCCATGGCGTCGCCGTCACCTATGCGCGCGTGGCGAGCGACCCGCGCGGCTGGGCGGCCAAGGTGCCAGCGGGCATGCTCGTGATCGTCGACGAGGCGCACCATCTCGGCGAGGACCTGGCATGGGGCACCGGCTTTCAACGGGCATTCGCCTCGGCGCCGCGCTGGCTGCTGCTATCGGGGACACCGTTTCGCTCTGACGCCACCCCGATCCCGGGCGTGCGCTACGACCACGACGGATTGGTCGTGCCCGACGTCTCCTACACCTATGCCGAGGCGGTCGCCGAGGGAATCTGCCGCCCGGTTGCATTTGTCACCTTCGACGGGACCCTGTCGTGGCGCAGCGGCGAGGACGTGGTCGAATCCTCGTTCGAGACGGTGCTGAGCGCGCGTGAGGCAAGCCGCCGCTATCGCACCGCCATCTCGACCGACCTGCCGGAGGGGCTGCCGCGGATCCTGCGGGAGGCCAACGCCAAGCTCGGAGACCTGCGCGCGGCGGGCCACCGCGACGCCGCCGGCCTCGCGGTCGCGGCGGACGCGACGCATGCCCGGCGAATCGCGAAGCTGCTGGGCGAGACGACGGGGCGGGCGCCGGTGGTGGTGCTGCACACCGAGGCCAATGCCGCGCGCAAGCTCGCGGACTTCCGCGGCTCGCGCGAGCCTTGGATAGTGGCGGTGAACATGGTCTCCGAGGGCGTAGACATCCCGCGGCTGCGCGTGGGGGTATATGCGACGGCCGCCAAGACGCCGCTGATCTTTCGTCAGATCGTGGGGCGGTTCGTGCGCACGATCCCCACCGATCGAAGATCGGCCAGCGGAACCGAGCCGAGCTGGCTGTACCTGCCCGCCGATCCCACCCTGCGCGCGCATGCCTCGGAAGTCGAAACCGAGCTGCGCCACGCCCTCCACCGTGACGAGCCCGAGGAGGGCTGGGAGGAGCCGGTGCAGCGGCGCGCGAGCGAGCCATCGCCCACCGCGGAGTTCGTGCCCCTGAGCGCCGAGTTCGCCGCCCAGATGACCCTGTTCGGCGCGCCCCAGAGGGTGCAGCACTCCCCCGCCCCCACCAGTGCTGCCGCGGAGGTTCCCGAACCGGCCCCGGTGGCCGCGTTCGAGCGTCAAGCTCAGCTGCGCCAGGAGCGCAGCCGCCTGGTGGCGGAGCTGCACCGCCACGACGGGCGCAGCCACCGTGAGATCAACGCCTGGGTCAATCGCACGGTCGGGCTCCAACGGGTCGAGACCGCCAGCATCAAGCAGCTGGAGCGATCGATTCATGCGCTGGCGCGGGAGCTCGCTCGCGACGGCCGGCCGTCGCGAGCATGAACCCGCCTACTTGCAGGCTATTCGAGCGATGCCCGGGGTGGGAGTCGAACCCACAAACCCTTTCGAGGCGCCGATTTTAAGTCGGCTGCGTATACCGTTCCGCCACCCGGGCGCGGATGCCCTTTGCTCCTCTCTGCGACTACCAGCCTCAAAAGTCTATGAGAGAGGCATGTCAGCAAGTCGCGCAGGAACTGCCTAGCGTAGGAATGAGTAGGGGCTAAGCAGCAGGGGCAAGGCCGGGGAACCCACAACTGCCCCCTCCCCCTTAAAAATTCCTTTGAGCTTTTATCTCCCCTTGGGGGTATAGGAGTAGACCATATGCAGGAGCCCAACCAGCGGCTCCCCAGCCGCAACTTAAGCGGTTGGTACCGTGTCTATAGGGATAAAGCCGCAACGCCGCGTGATAGGACCACCGTGGAGGTCACCACACTAAAACCAGGCGTAGCATCCGGTCTGAAGGGGGCCAGCCCGCTGCTGCGCCTACAGCCGGACGAGCGTCTGATCGCGCTCACGCGCCGCGGCCAGCACGCCGCCTTCGAGACGCTCTTCTCGCGCTACCACTCCCGCCTGCTGTCCTTCTGCCGGCACATGCTGGGCTCGCGCGAGGACGCCGAGGACGTGCTGCAGGAGGTGTTCGTGGCCGCCTTCAACGCGGTGCTTGCCGACGACCGCCCGATCAATGTGCGGCCGTGGCTGTACCGGATCGCGCGCAACCGCTCGCTCAACCACCTGCGCCGCGCTTCCGCGATCGGCGTGGACTCGATGGACATCCACTTCGCCGAGCACGGCCTCTCCACCGGCGATCAGGTGCTGCGCCGCGAGGGCTTCCACGAGCTGATCGGCGACGTCCACCAGTTGCCCGAGACCCAGCGCACTGCGCTGCTGCTGCGCGAGATCGACGCGCTCTCCTACGAGCAGATCGCGCTCACGATGGACACCACGGTGCCCTCGGTGAAGTCGCTGCTGGTGCGTGCCCGCATCTCCCTCGCGGAGGCCGCCGAGGCGCGCAAGCTCAGCTGTGATGAGGTGCGGGGTGAGCTGGGCGAAGTGGCGGAGGGCCTCGTCAAGATCAGCCCCCCCGCGCGCCGCCACCTACGCGACTGCGAGCGTTGCCGCACGTTCCGCAAGCTGCTCAAGGACAACAACCACGCACTCGCCGCGATCTTCCCCGTCGGGCCGCTGCTGCTGCTCAAGCACCTGGTGCTCAGCAAATTCGGCGCCTCATCCGCCGCCGGCCACGCTGCCGGTGCGGGGAGCGCCGGCGCTGGGGTGGGCGCCGCCAGCGGAGCGACCGGCGGAGCCGGCGCTGCCGGCGCCGCGGGTGGACTGCTCACAGCGGGCGCTGGGGCGGGGGCCGTCGGAGGCACGAGCGCCGCGGGAGGCCTTGTGACCGCCGGCGCGGGAGCGATCGCCACGAAGGCAGCCGCCACGCTGGCCGCCGCCGCACTCGTCACCGCCGGCGCGGTCGCCGTCAGCCCCGCCCATGTCCGCCGTCACCGCTCCACATCTTCGGCGGTCGCCTCAGCCGCTCCCGCCGCACTCGCGCACAGCTCCGCTCCGCTGGTCGTGCGCTCGGTGCCTCAGCCGATCAGCTCCGGCGTCCACGTCGCCCTCGCGACCGGTGCCGCGCAGCTCGCAACTCGGCGGCTCCACCGCCGTCCGCTCAAGTCGCAGTCCGCCACGGGCGCCGCCGGCACACGTTTGCACCCCCACACCCCCTCACCCACCGATGCCACCAACCTGCCCGTAGTCAAGCCGGCCGTCTCCGTACCGGTCGCCCAGCCGCCGGTGACGCCGCCCGCGGTCGTGCAGGTCACCACCGAGACCACGGCGCTTCCGTCCACTGGTACCACCACCAGCCCTCCCTCTCAGCCGGCTGACGATCCGCCGGTGACGAGCACCACGCCCACTACCCCAGCGCCGCCCGTCGAAACCACGTCGAGCACTACCGAACCGGTCCCAACCACTGGCGAAGAACCCGCCGAATCGGTCACGGTCACCTCTGGCGCGGGGGGAACCCCGGCTGAAGGGTCTACAACCGAAGACCCCAGCGGCGGCGTCGCCCAGCAGTAACTCAGCGAGCATGTCACTACCCGGGCGGATCGATCGAGGCTCGCGCGCTACTGCAGCGCGAACGTCCCGAGCGGTTCTTCCAGGGCGCCTTTGACCCCCACGTCGAGCGGCGAGGTCACCTGGTGGTTGCCGGCGACGGCGGTGAGCATCGTGATCTCCACCCCCTTGCGCGCACCCGGCCTGTCGGCAAGCAGCAGCACGTTGCGCCCGTACATCTCCCGCCCCTGCACGGTGGTCGTGTAGAAGACGTTGTAGGTGGCGTAGCTGGACACGGCGTCGATCTGCGTGCTGCCCTGCCCGCGCAGCACCAACCCGCTCTGCCCGGAGATGTGAGCCCCACCCACCCCGGCGGCGAGGCGCTGGGTGTAGCCGGCTGCGTACATCGCCAACGCCGCCCCGAGCGCACCGTGATAGGGGGCCAGCAGGAAGGGACCCACCGCAAAGGAGTCCTCCAGTCGGCCATCCACCACGCGCTGCACCTTCGCGTACCCACCGGGGGCCGGGCTTGTGCGGTAGAGCCCTGCGTAGCTGAAGCTGAACGGTACCGCCCCCCCGTGGGAGACGGTGGGGCTGGCGAGCGTCAGCGCGGCACCCGCGATCACCGCTACCAGCAGCGCGGCGACCGTGACCCACAGCAGCCGCACTCCCGCCGACGCGCGTTGCCAGCGGGGCGCGAGCAACTCCCCGAGTGTGGGGCCGTACTCGCTCTTGAGGGGCAGCGCGGGCATTCGCGCCCGAGCCTACCCGAGGCCGATGACCTTCAGCCGCCGGCTCAAAGCGGTGGCGGCGAATTCGCGGGTTTCGGAGACCCGCACGCCGAGCAGTTCGACGTCCTCTTCGGTCTCGTCCATCCACTTGGGGCGCAGCACGCCCTCGGCGACAGGCGCGACCTCCCCGAGCGCCCGACCGATCGCCTGCTTGTAGCGCTCGTCCTTCAGTGCCATGTCGCGCAAGAAGCGCGCCCCGAAGGCCACGTGGCGATGCTCGTCACGGGCGACGTTGATGAACCCTTCGACGAAGGCCGGCAGCGTGCCGACGCGTTCGTTGTAGGAGATGATGAAGTGCTGGCCGGTGAGCGCGAGCATCCCCTCGATCACCATGTGGTAGATCGTGATGGCCTCGACCAGCGTCTCGGTGTCCTCGGGCTCGCGCGCGAGCCGGTCCACGCGCCCGCGCAGCATCTCGTCAAACAGCTCCCCGAACTCGGGGTTGAGGTGCTTGCTGGTCTCAGCGAGGCGCCCGCCGAGGTCATCGGCCTCGAGCACTCCCACCTCGGAGTAGAAGCGGTCGAAGAACGCCACGTGGCGGGCCTCGTCAGCAATCTGGGTGCAGAGAAAGATGCGCATGTCCTCGTCGGGGCATGCCCGCATCATCGGGCCCAGCTCCGCGGCGACGCGCTGCTCGCCGACGAAGAACGAGGAGAGCCCGTACATCCTCACGTAGCGCTCCTCGGCGTCGATGCGCTCGTGCCAGTCGATCCGATCCTGGGTGAAATCGAGATCCTGCACCGCCCACTGCTGGCGCTCCCACAGGGAGTAGAGCTGGCGGTAGTCGAGCAGCTCCACACGGCCGCGGTCGCCGGCTTCGGTTAGCGCAGGGTCGCTGGTCGCGCGGAAGTCCTCGCGCTCATCCAGGCTCGACGCACTCTGCTCCGGAGGGCTCTGCACCTGCTGTGCGCCGCTGTCGGACACCTGCTCAGCCTACACCATCCCTGGCCGTCCGGCCAAGCTCAGAACGCGTGTTTGAAATAGGCATGCCGGCCTTTTCAAAGCACGTTCCTATTCCCCGATGGAGAAGAGCGCCTCCAGATCGTGGCGGGAGTAGGCCTGAAAGGCGACCATCGTCTGCGTGCGCGAGACCCCCGACAGCGTGGTGATGTGCCCGGTGACGACGTCGGCGAGCTGCTCATGGTCGGGGACACGGACGATCGCGACGAAGTCCCACTCGCCCGTCACCGAGTAAGCCTCGGCGACCCCATCGATGTCCGCCAGCTCGCTCCCCAGCGTGGAGAGCGCGTCGCGTTCGGCCTCGATCAACACCACCGCGTGGGTCATGGCGTGTGCGACTCCCCCGGGGCGAGCACCACCACCTGCGAAGCGCCGCCAGTCTCGACGTCGGCCTTGAACGCCTGCACGTCGGTGTGGATCGGGGGGAAGGTGTCGTAGTGGCAGGGGATCACCTGCTTGGCGCCCACCAACCGCGCCGCCTCGACGGCGTCGAAGCGGTCCATCGTGTAGTGGCCCCCGATGCACATCAGCGCCACGTTGATCGGCTCGCGCCGGCCGACCAGGGCAAGGTCGGAGAAGAGCGCGGTGTCGCCAAGGTGGTAGACGACCTTGCCGCCAAAGCCGATGACGAGCCCGGCGGGGACGTTGGCGGTGCCTTTGGGAGTCGTGGAGGTATGCCAGGCGGGCACCAGCCGCACCCACCCCCAATCGCGCTCCACGGTGCCACCGAGATTGGGGTCACTCACGTTCTGCACGCCGTCGGCGGTGAGCTCATTGGCGATCTCCACGACCGCAACCACATCGGCGCCGCTGCGCTTAGCGATCGAGACGGTGTCGCCGATGTGATCGACGTGCCCGTGGGTGAGCAGGATCGCGCTCGGGCTCAGTTCCTCGGCGGCCACCGCAGCCTTGGGGTTGCCGGTGAGGAAGGGATCGATCAGCACCGTGGTGTCGCCATCCCGCAGCTCGAAGGCCGCGTGGCCGAGAAAGCGGATCTCCATGTTCGATATGCCTCCCTGGGTCGTGTTCCGCATAGTTCTACCGCTTACGCCGTCCCCGCGCGAGCGCTGCTGAGACCGTAGCCCAGCACCAGCCCGACCGCTGCGCCGGTGACGCCAGCCAGCCAGCTGGCTTCCCAGCGCGCGAACGGCATCGCCAGCAGCACCGCGGCGATCGTCGCCGTGCCGATCAGATCGCCGTCGTAGTAGCGCTTGGCGCGAGCGGCCTGCAGGTCGGGGACGGCCCACGCGGCGAGCAGCGCGAGCGCACCGGCGTTGGCGCCGGCGACGATCGGTAGCGGGTACACCGCCAGCGCCACCAGCGCACCGCTGGCGCCCGCGCCGAAGAACGCGACCAGCACCGGGACAGGGCCGTGGCGGCGCTCGAGCAGCCAGCCGAAAATCGCCACCGCCAGCAGCGCGGAGAACGCGTACACACCGGAGTAAAGCCCGCTGGCATAGCCGAATTGGGTGGTGAGGAGCTTCCACCAGTCGCCCAGCAGCGGTCCCACCACAACCACGCGGTAGAGGGCGAGATAGCCACCGCTGGTGAGCACCCACACCACGCAACTGGCTGCCACCAGCGCGATCGTGGCGTACGGCAGAGCATCGGCACGCACCCCGGCGAGCTCCCCCCGGCGCAGGCGCCCAAGCGACGGCACCGGCAGCCGCGCCCGGTGCGAGGCGCGCTGGGGGGTGTGCTCGCGCGGCAGCTTCGGCGCGCGCCGGCGCAGGCGGGTGCCGCAGTAGGGGCACTCGGTGATGTAGGGACTGACCTCCGACCCGCACTGCTTGCACACCACGAACAGATCGGCACCCGAAGACATCGCCGATCCATTCTAGGCCCCTCCCAGCTTCCCTCCGCGCCTCCTCGGCGGTAGAGTCCGGGCATGACCTCACTCGGCTATGACAAGCAGCTCTACATCCTCGCGTTCGACCACCGCGGCTCCTTCCAGAAGAAGTTCTTCGGCATCGAGGGCGAACCCGATCCCGAGCAGACGGCGATGATCGCCGACGCCAAGCACCTCGTCTTCGAGGGCATGCAACAAGCTGTTGCCGCCGGCGCCGACCCGTCGGTGACGGGGGTGCTGGTGGACGAGCAGTTCGGCTCGACCGTTCCCGAGGAGTCTCGCGCACAGGGCCTGCGGCTGGCGATGCCCGCCGAGCGCTCGGGCCAGGAGATGTTCGACTTCCAGTATGGGGAGCAGTTCGGCGAGCACATCGAGCGCTTCGACCCCGACTTCACGAAGGTGCTGGTGCGCTACAACCCCGACGGCGAGGCGGAGGGCAACCGCGAGCAGCGCGAGAAGCTCAAGCAGCTATCCGACTGGTTGCACGAGCACGAGCGCAAGTTCCTGTTCGAGCTGCTCGTGCCCGCCACGCCCGCCCAGCTGGAGGCGGTGGGTGGCGATGGCGAACGCTACGACGCGGAGCTGCGCCCTGAGCTGATGCGGCGCACGATCGCCGAGATCCAGGAGGCGGGGATCGAGGTGGATGTGTGGAAGATCGAGGGCGTCGACGCGCGCTCGGACTGCGAGATGCTCGTCGCCCAGGCCCGCACGGGCGGGCGCGACGGCGTGGTGTGCGTGGTGCTTGGCCGCGGGGCGGACGACGCGAAGGTCGACCACTGGCTCGGTGAGGCTGCTCCGGTGGACGGCTTCGTGGGCTTCGCGATCGGGCGCTCGATCTGGTGGGACCCGCTCAAAGCGTATGTGGACGGCAAGATCGAGCGTCGTGTGGCGGCGCAGCAGATTGCGCAGAACTACCTACGCTTCGTCAAGGTGTACGAGCGCGCCGAGGGCAAGGCCCCGGTAGGGTAGTGAGCCCACATGAGTGCGATGGACCTCTGGGGGTAGGCTGGTGGCGATGCAGGCCATGAAAATGCGGCGCAGCGTGGCGGAGATCGAGGAGGCGTTCGCCAAGGAGATCTCGCTCGATCGCCACCGCCGCGACTCGCTGCGCCGCACCACCGAGCAGCGCGCGCTGAAGCGTCAGGTGCAGCGGCGCAACAAGCGCGGTACGGTCCGTTTCGCGCTGCTGGTGCTGGCGCTGATCCTCACCGCGGTCGTTGTCGCCGTGGCGATGTTCTTCACGCTCTACCAACTGCTGGGAAGCTAGTCCCTCTCGCCCAACCCCTGGATGGCGTCGTCCACCTCCGAGCGGACATCCTCGCGAGGTTTGCCTTCCCCCTGCTGACGCTGGATCTCAATATAGATCTCGGTCCGGAAAACCGGCACGTCGGGAGGCGCCTGAATGCCGATGCGCACCTTCTCGCCGACGACCGACAGCACCGACACCTCGACATCGTCGCCGATCATGATGCTCTGATTGGTCTTGCGCGTCAGGACCAGCATTCCACGTACCCTTTCGTTTGGGCCGACGGCACCCGACACGATCACCGGCAGACCAGGCCTTTCATCCAAGCATATATTCGATAGCCCCGGAAAAGGGAATCATCGTCCGGTGGACGACCGGCTCCGTCCATATAACGCGCGCAGGCACGACTTTCTGCCGCCACCTCGTCAAAGCTACTGATAGCCGCCCATCAACCGACGCGCTTCGAGCCTCCACTCGCGCGCGAGACCGACGCGCTTCGAGCCTCCGCTAGCACTGGAGATCGATGCACCTCGAGCCTCCGCTCGCACGGGAAAAGGGGGGTTCGCACCTGGAGTCGGCGCCTCCCGAGGCGATCGACTACGCCCATGCGCTAGTCTCCCGGACCGTCCATGCCACGCAAGTCGCTCCGTCCACAGCTCAACCAGATCCGCGCCTGGGTACGCCAGGGTCGCACTGACGCCTGGGTCGCCCACCAGCTCGAGGTGACCGTGCAGGAGATCGAGCAGTTCAAGCGCCAGAACGACCTGGTGGGGGGCGAGGAGAGCGCGCCGGGCACGGCCACGGCCGACTTCAATGACGAGATCGACCTCCGTGCCGAGGACGACGCCCTGATCGCCGCCGAGCTCGAGGCGGCTGCGCTAGCGGCCGAGCGCGAGCGGGCTGAGGCCGAGGCGGCGGCGGAGCGCGAGCGCGTCGAACGGGCTGAGCGGGGCGCAGACGAGGACCAGGAGGACGAGGACGAGGAGGGGGAGACGGGGGAGGCGCCGGCACGCCGTCGCAGCCGTCGCGGAGGACGTGGCCGGCGACGCTCAACCACGCGCAGCACTGCTCCGCTGGAGGGCACCTTCGACCACGGCGAGGAGGGCTACGGTCTGTGGCTCGACCCCGCCCTCCAGGACAACCCGATCTACGCCGAGCACTGGGCCGGCCATCGCTCGGTCGAGGTGGTCATCGAGGAGGACCAGATCATCATCCGCCGCGTCGGCGGGGACGACTAGGGCGCCGCTGGGACGCCCTCGAGGCGTTGTCTCTTCACTACTCCGCAGCCACCTGCCGACCCCCGGCGTAGTCGGACGCCTCACGCAGGTAGCGCCCGAAGGCGGCGTCCACGACGATGCCAGAGTCCCACGCCCACGGGTCCGCCGGAGCGGTGTCCATCGCCAGCTGCAGACACCAAGAGGTGCCACCCTCGTACAGCTCTGCGAGCTCGTCCGCCGAGAACCTGCCGCCCAGGCGCCGGCGCAGCTCCGCCACCAGCGTGTCCACTACTCGCTCCAGCAGCAGCCGGCGCTCCGACGGCGCCCGCTCGAGGCGGCGCTGGCCCTGGCGCCACTGGTGGATCGCGTTCTCGAAGCCCGGCACGGGCCGCGAGGGTAGCAGCGCCCAGGACCCAGCGCTCAGGGCCAGGCGCCTCAGTTGGAAGGCAGGCCGGTGATCACGTAGGTCTGCTCGCCGGGGCGGATCATGCCGAGGCGTCGGGCCTCCGGCACCAGCGTTGCCGGGTTGGTGAAGGAGGCGCGCTGAGCCTCCAGCGCCGCGTGCTGGCGCTCCAGCACCGCCAGCTGGGCGCTGTCCCCACGCGCCTCTTTCCACGTCGACACCAGCGAGACGCCAGCGCTCAGGTAGAGGTACAGCAGCGCCCCCAGCACACACAGCATCGCCATCCGGCCCAAGCGGTCCCAGCGCACGCGCGTCGTCGATCGCATCCTTCTCGCATTCGCCCCCTAGCGGGAAGCTCCTGCTCAGCTACGGAAGATGGAGCGCCCGGGGAACTCAGCGTCGGCGCCCAGCTGCTCCTCGATACGCAGCAGCTGGTTGTACTTGGCGGTGCGATCGGAGCGCGAGGGGGCGCCGGTCTTGATCTGCCCGCAGCCGGTCGCCACCGCGAGGTCGGCGATCGTCACGTCCTCGGTCTCGCCCGAGCGGTGGCTCATCACCGCCGTGTAGCCGGCCTCGCGTGCCAGCGCAATCGCGGCGAGGGTCTCGGTGAGGGTGCCGATCTGGTTGACCTTGACAAGGATCGAATTGGCGACCCCCAGCTCGATCCCGCGCTGCAGGCGCTCGGTGTTGGTGACGAACACGTCGTCCCCCACCAGTTGCAGATGCTCTCCGACGCGCTCCGTGAGGGTCTTCCAGCCGTCCCAGTCCTCCTCGGCCATGCCGTCCTCGAGCGAGACGATCGGGTAGCGCGCGGCCAGCGTGGCCCAGTAGTCGGCGAGCTCGGCGGCGCTCAGCGCACGACCCTCGTGCTCGAGCACGTAGACGCCGTCGCGGTAGAACTCGCTGGTGGCGGGATCCAGCGCGATCGCGACATCCCTGCCGGGCTCGTAGCCGGCCGCTTCGATACCGACGGTCAGCATCTGCAACGCCTCCTCGTTAGAGGCGAGGTTGGGCGCGAAGCCACCCTCGTCTCCCCCTGCCGTCGAGAGCCCGCGCTCGTGCAGCGTGGCCTTCAGGGCGTGGAACACCTCGACGCCCATGCGCAGGCACTCAGAGAAGCTCTCCGCACCGCAGGGCACCACCATGAACTCCTGGAAGTCCACGCTGTTGTCCGCATGGGCGCCGCCGTTGAGCACGTTCATCATCGGCACCGGCAGCACGCGGGCAGCCTCCCCGCCGAGATAGCGCCATAGTGGCAGCCCCTCCTCGGCAGCCTGGGCGTGCGCCGCCGCGAGCGATACGCCGAGGATCGCGTTGGCCCCCAGACGCGACTTGTTGGGAGTGCCGTCGAGCTCGATCAACGCCTTGTCGAGCCCGCCCTGGTCACCGGCGTCCAGACCCCGCACCGCATCCGCGATCTCGCCGTTGACACCCGCCACCGCGCGACTCACGCCCTTCCCGCCCCAGTGCTCCCCACCGTCGCGCAGCTCGGTCGCCTCAAACTCTCCCGTGGAGGCCCCCGAGGGGATCGCGGCGTGGCCCTGCCCGCCGGAGCGCAGGGCGATCTCCACCTCGACCGTCGGGTTACCCCGGCTGTCGAGGATCTGGCGCGCGTGGACTCTGTCGATCTGGCTCAAGGGCTCGGTCATCACGCCCGCGGGCCGGGCGCTCCGCGTTAGCCGGCGGGCGTCGGGACCGGGGTGCTCGGCGTGGTCTTCGGCGCCGTGTACTGCTGGCAGCGCTGCATCACGAAGCCCGCGCGGCATTCGGTGCGGGACTTCCACTTCTTTTCGAATTCCTTGACGAACTTGGTGAGCGCCGTCTGCTGCTGGGTGGAGGCGAGCTGGCTTTTGACTGTTTCTTTCACCTGCGCGAGGCTCTGCTGGCTGGCGGCGTGGACCGTCTTGACTTCGTAGATGTAGTAGCCGAAGGGTGTCTTCACCGGGCCGCCGAGCACACCCGGCTTGGCGGCGAACACCGCTTCGCTGAGCGCCTTCTGCTCCTGCCCCTTGACGACGCCTTTGACTTCGCCGCCGGCGGCCTTGCTGGTCGGGTCGATCGACTTGCTCTTGGCGACGCTCGCGAAGCTCTTGCCCGATTCGATTTCCTTCTTCGCCTGCTCGGCTTCGGCTTCGGTCTTCGTGAGGATGATCCGGATGTCGCGCGATTCCGGTTTGCCGTACTGGACTTGTGTTCGTTGTAGTACTTGGCAACCGCCGCTTCGTTCACGTTCTTCTTGGCTTCCTTGGTGACCTTTTCCTGGATTTTGGTCGTGAGCATGCTGAGCTTCACCCGCAACAGCAGGTCAGACACGGTCTGCCCTGTGGTGGCCAGGAATTTCTGGAATTCGGCTTCCTTGGGGAACTGCTGCTTCTTGAGTTCGTTGAACTTCTTCTGGACTTCCTTGTCGCTGAGCTTGATCCCCTGTTCTTCGGCTTGCCCAATCACCCAGTCGGCGCTGATCAGGAAGCCCAGCGTCGTCTGCTGCAGCGCTTTGTACTGCTGTTCGCACTGCGACTTGAGCGCCGCTTCGGTCTTCGGCTGTCTGGCCTTTGGCGGGCTTTGGTTCGATTTCTTTGAGGTGAGCGATGCAGCTGGTGTAGGCGGGCGGGTCGGGCACGACCGCTTTGGGGGTTTTCTGCCCCGGCACTGCCGCCGCGCTCGCGGAGGCCGCCACGCCCAGCCAGTGTTCGAACGTCGTCTTCGTGATCGGCTGGCCGTTGACCTGCACCACGGCGTCGCTGGGGATGCCCCCGCCGCACGCGGCGAGCCCCACGACGGCAAAGAAAACGGCGCTCAGCGCCGCGACACAACGTATAGGCTTGAACACAGCAGGCCGACTCTAGCGCAAATCCACGAGCTTGTGTAGCGCCGCCTATCCGGCAGCGCCCGCCGCCCCGGTGGCCGCCGCCGCGCCAGCCGCTCCGGCGGCGGCCTTGGGTGCTTTGTAGCCTTTGCAGTCCTGCACCGTGTAGCCCGCGCGGCATTCGGTGCGCGCTTCCCAGCGCTTGCGGAATTCCTTGACGAACTTGGTGAACGCCGTCTGCTGCTGGGTGGAGGCGAGCTGGCTTTTGACTGTTTCTTTCACCTGCGCGAGACTCTGCTGGCTGGCGGCGTGGACCGTCTTGACTTCGTAGATGTAGTAGCCGAAGGGTGTCTTCACCGGGCCGCCGAGCACACCGGGCTTGGCGGCGAACACCGCTTCGCTGAGCGCCTTCTGCTCCTGCCCCTTGACGACGCCTTTGACTTCGCCGCCGGCGGCCTTGCTGGTCGGGTCGATCGACTTGCTCTTGGCGACGCTCGCGAAGCTCTTGCCCGATTCGATTTCCTGCTTCGCCTGCTGGGCCTCGGCTTCGGTCTTCGTGAGGATGATCCGCAGGTCGCGCGATTCCGGCTTGCCGTACTGGGACTTGTGTTCGTTGTAGTACTTGGCAACCGCCGCGGCGTTTGCGTTCTGCTTGGTTTCCTTGGTGACCTTTTCCTGGATTTTGGTCGTGAGCAACCCGTACTTCACCCGCAGCAGCAGGTCGCTGACGGTGTATGAGGTGCTCGCCAGGAATTTCTGGAATTCGGCTTCCTTGGGGAACTGCTGCTTCTTGAGCGCGTTGAACTTCTTCTGGACTTCCTTGTCGCTGAGCTTGATCCCCTGTTCTTCGGCTTGCCCGAACACCCAGTCGACGCCGATCAGGTAGCTCAGCGCCTGCTGCTTGAGGGCTGTGTACTGCTGTTCGCACTCCGCCTTGAGCGCGGCTTCGGTCTTCGGCTGCTGGCCCTTGGCAGGCTTCGGTTCGACTTCTTTGAGATGGGCGATGCAGTTGGGGTAGGCGGGCGGGTCGGGCACGACCGGCTTGGCAGCTTTCTGCCCCGCGGCGGCTGCACTCGAGGCGGTGGCGGCCACACCAACCCAGTGGGCCAACGTCGCTTTCGTGATCGGCTGGCCGTTGACCTGCACGACGGCGTCGCTGGGGATGCCGCCACCGCATGCGGCAAGGCCCCCAACGGCAAAGAAAACGGCGCCCAGCGCCGCGGCACAACGGGTCAGCTTGATCACAGGAACCGCACTCTAATGGATGTGCGTAAGCGACGTCTAACGAGTTTCTTAAGGGCTCTTATGGGGCTTTTGCTCAATGCACTACGCCGCCCAGATTCCCTGTCGATCATCCCACAGGGCCACTATGCTGCCTCGCGCACGACCGACAGCAGCACATCGGCGGCGTGCACGACGGCGGGGAAGCGCTCGGGGCCCTCGCGCGGAACGCGCACCGACACCTGTGATTTGCCCGACTCGTACAACGCCTCGGGCAGCTGCTCGCGCAGCCGCCGTGCGCGGGCGGAGTCGAGGTCGATTGGCGTGACCGCGAGGCGATCGCCGCGGAAGCTCACAGCACGCGCTCCCGCCTGGCCGAGCTTGATACGGGCGCGCTGCAGCGCGAGCAGGTTGCCGAGCGGCTCGGGCACGGGCCCAAAGCGGTCCTCGAGCTCCTCGCGCAAGCGCTCGACGTCGGCCACCTCCAGGGCACCGGCGACGCGGCGGTGGATCTCGATCTTGGCCTGCTCGTAGGGAACGTAATCGGGGGGCACGTAGGCATCCACGTTGACGTCCAACCGCACCGGCTCGGGCAGCTCCTCGCCCTCGCCCTCGACCGGTCCTGCGGCCTGCACGGCCTCGTCGAGCATCTGCATGTACAGCTCGAAGCCCAGCGCCGCCACATGCCCGGACTGCTCGTCGCCGAGCAGGTTGCCCGCCCCGCGGATCTCCAGGTCGCGCATCGCGATCTTGAAGCCCGACCCCAGCTCGGTGTAGTCCGAGAGCGCCGAGAGCCGCTGTGCGGCCTCCGGGGTGAGCGCCGCCGCCGAGTCGTACAGCAGGTAGGCGTAGGCGCGCTCGCGGCTGCGCCCCACGCGCCCGCGGATCTGGTAGAGCTGGGCGAGACCGAAGGCGTCGGCGTGCTCGACGATCAGCGTGTTGGCCTGAGGAATGTCGATGCCCGACTCGATGATCGAGGTGCACACCAGCACCTCCGCGCCACCGCGCAGGTAGTCCATCATCACGCTCTCCAGCTCCCCCTCGCCCATCTGGCCGTGCGCCACGGCGAAGCGCACCCCGGGGCACAGCGCGCGCAGGCGCTCGGCCGTCTCGTCGATCGACTCCACGCGGTTGTGCATGAAGAATGCCTGCCCGCCGCGCTCGTGCTCGCGCATGATCGCGCCCCTGACCAGCTCCTCCTCGTACTCGCCGACGTAGGTGCGCACTGGCCGGCGGCCCTCCGGGGGGGTCTCGATCACCGAGATGTCGCGCAGGCCGGCGAGCGACATCTGCAGGGTGCGCGGGATCGGGGTGGCGGACATCGAGATCACGTCCACGCGCAGCTTCAGCTGGCGCAGCAGCTCCTTCTGCTTGACCCCAAAGCGCTGCTCCTCGTCGACCACGAGCAGGCCGAGGTCCTTCGCGCGCACGTCGCGCGAGAGCACGCGGTGGGTGCCGATCAGGATGTCCACGCCGCCCTTGGCGAAGCCCGCGATCGCCGCTTTCTGCTCGGCGGGGGTGCGGAAGCGGGAGACGTGGTCGATCGTCACCGGGTAGTCGGCGAGGCGCTCGGAGAAGGTGCCGAAGTGCTGCTGGGCGAGGATCGTCGTGGGTGCCAGCATCAGCACCTGCTTGCCCTGCGTCGCGGCCTTGAAGGCGGCGCGCAGCGCCACCTCGGTCTTGCCGTAGCCGACGTCGCCGCAGATCAGGCGATCCATCGGCCGCGGCGCCTCCATGTCGGCCTTTACCGCCTCGATCGCGTCGCGCTGGTCGGGCGTCTCGGTGTACGGGAAGCGCTGCTCCAGTTCGTGCTCCCACTCGGAGTCGGGCTCGAAGGCGTGCCCGGAGCGACGGCGACGCTCCGCATAGAGGGCGAGCAGCTCGCCCGCCAGCTCCTGCGCGGCGCGGCGTGCGCGCGACTTCATCGCCTCCCAGCGCGAGCCGCCCAGCTTCGAGAGCGGCGGGTGCTCGCCGCCGGCCCCGACGTAGCGGGAGATCTTCGCGAGCTGTTCGGTAGGCACGAATACGCGGTCGTCGCCCTGGTATTCGAGGTACAGGTAGTCGCGCGTGACACCCGCCACGGTGCGCGTCTCGAAGCCCGCGAAGCGCGCCACGCCGTGGTCTTCGTGGACGACGATGTCGCCGGTGCGCAGCTCGGTGAAGGAGCGAAGCGCGCCGCGCCGCGGCCGGCCGTCGGCGCTGGCCTCAGGCCGCTCAGCGCGACGGCGGCGCAGCAGGCGGTGCTCGGGGAAGACCGCGAGCTTTAGCGAGGGCGCGATGAAGCCCTCGCGCAGCGAGGCGGCGGCGAAGCGCAGCGAGGGCTCGAGCGGCGCCGCCGTAACGTCCACGCCACCGTCGTCCGTCAGCCAGGCCGCTTTCAGGCGCGCGAGGTTGTACGCCGCGCGCTCGCCCTCGCCGCGGTGGGGGAAGGTGACGACGGTGCGATAGCCGGAGCGCACGAGCTTCTCCAGCTGCGGCTCGGCTTCCGCCAGCGAGCGCGCCGCGGTGTCCGCCGACTGCGCGCGCAGCTGCAACTCCTGGCCGCTGGCGAGCGAGGAGAGCCAGATGCGCGTGCGCTGCTGGAGCGCTGCCCGTACCTCGTCGGGGCTCACGTACAGGTGGTGGGCGTCGGCGTCGTGGAAGGCAGCGCAGACGTCGCTCCAGTGGTCCTGCAGCACGGGGTCGAGCTCCTCCTCGGCGGCGACGATCACCTCGGTCGCTGCACCCTGGCCCGCGCCGCCAGCGTTCAGTAGATCGAGCAGCGCCCCGAAGCGCTCGACCGGCAGCAGCTCGGCGATGTCCGGGCGCTCGCTGGCATCCTCCATTGCCGCGATCTCCGCCAGCTCGCGGTGCTCGGCCGCGAGCTCCGCTGCGGGCGCGATCTCGACCTCCTCAACCTCTCCCAGCGAGCGCTGCGTGAACGTGGAGAACCAGCGCAGCGATTCGATCTCCACGTCGAACATGTCCACGCGCACCGCCCGCTCCTCGGTGGCGGGGAAGATGTCGAGGATGCCCCCCCGCATCGCGAATTGGCCGCGCTCCTCCACCTGGTCGGCGTGCTCATACCCCGCCGCCACGAGCTCGTTGGCGCACTCCTCCAGGTCGAGCAGCGCGCCGCGCCGCAGCGTGAACGAGTGCGGGCGTAGCGCGGGGTCGGGAACCTTCTCCGAGAGTGCCACCGCGGAGACGACCACGACTGGAGGCCCGCCCACCCGCTCGGTTGCGGACTCCTCCGTAGACCGAACAAGAGGGGCCCGGCTCACCGGCCTTCGGCCGGCTGCGCCACCCTCTAGGAGGGCGTCCAGCGCGGCTACCCGCAGCCCGATCAGGTGGGCTGGAGGGGTCAGGTGAGATTCGTACGTCACCCCGCGCGAGGGGTAGTAGCGCACCCGCCGCGGCGCCAACCACGCGCGTAGGTCGGCGGCCAGCTCGCGCGCGGCGCGGTCGTCGCCGACCACGACCAGCGTCGGCCGTGGGCCGCCGAACCCCGCAACCTCCGGCTCGGCGGCACCGGAAACGCCAATCTCGGCCAGGCCCGCGATCAGGTAAGGCCGCAGCGCGGCCGACACGAACGCGTGGCCTCCCTCGCGCGCCAACCGTGCCGCCCCGGGGTCGTCCTGCGCCAGTCCCAGCAGCGAGCGCAGGCTCATCCTCGGCCACCAGCGTCGCCCGCCGACCCCTCCTGGCTCACCAGCCGCTCGACCTCGTCGGCCGCCCGTCGCACCAGCTCGCGCACCTCATCCGGGGACTCGCGGAAGCGGCCAAGCACGTGCGCGGAGACGATCTCCGGGTCGGTCGAGTCGGGGCGCCCGACCCCCACGCGCACCCGCCAGAAGTCTGCGCCGCCCAGCTCGCGGCGCAGCGACTTCAGCCCGTTGTGACCGGCCAGGCCGCCGCCCAGGCGGGTGCGCACCTCTCCGAAGGGGATGTCGATCTCGTCGTGCACCGCCACCACGTGCTCCAATGCCAGCTTGTAGGAGCCGCGCGCCGGCCCGGCGGAGCGACCGGCCTCGTTCATAAACGTCTGTGGCCATAGAACCGCTACGCGGATGGGTGGGTGGGTTCCAAATCCAACTCGGCCCTCGGCGAGCAGCGCACGGAAACGCGGTTTGGCGCGCTGCAGGCCCCACCGCTCGGCGAGCTTGTCGGCGACCATGAACCCCACGTTGTGACGCGTGCGCGCGTACTCCCTGCCGGGGTTGCCCAGCCCCACGATCAGCCAATCAGCCGCCCCGCCGGCGCGGGCCCCGGCCCCGCCGCCGTGAGCACGGCCGATACCGGCGAAGGGTCGCCGCAGAGGGAGCTACTCCTCGGAGGCGCCGCCCTCGGCGCCCTCGGCCTTCTCGGCCTCGCCGACGACCTCGGTCTCCGCTTCGATCTCGGTTGCCGTCTCGGTCTGCAAGCGCGGCGGCGTGAGCGTCGCCAGCACCGTCTCCTCCAGTGGGTCCAGCAGCGTGACGCCCGCTGGAGGCGTGATGGCGGCGAGCATCAGCGTCTCGCCGATCTTCATCTCCACGACGCTGTGCACGATTGACTCCGGGATCCCCGTCGGCAGCGCTTCGATGTTCAGCTCGCGCGTGATCTGCTCGAGCACGCCGCCTTCGCGGACGCCGGGGGACTCCTCCAGGCCCGTCAGCTCCAGCGCGACCACTGCCTGGATCGGCTTGTCCAGTCGCACCCGCAGCAGATCCACATGCACCGTCTCCCCGCGCACCGGATGGCGCTGGGCCTCCTTGAGCACGACCGGCGTGGGGGCGTCGCCGTCGACGCTCAGGTCCAGCACCGCTCCCGCCTTGGCCAGCGCGAGGCGCAGCTCGCGGGCATCCACCTCGAAGCTCAGCGGCTGCTCGCCGCCGCCGTAGAGAATCCCAGGCACGCGGCCATCACGGCGCGTGCGCCGTGCCTTGCGCGAGCCATCGGGCTGGCGGGCGCGTACAGCGAGCTGGGTGGAGGTCTGGTCGGGCATCGGCGGGGTGAGGACTTTAGCAATCGGGCGATTCGGAGCCCACCAGGTGGTTGGAGCTCAGAAAGAGTGCATCGATTTGAAGCCCCAACCAGCTGGCTGAGGGTCCAAGAAGAACATCGACTCAGCCCCGGCAATCGGCCGTGGAACTAATCCGCGGGCCGACGCGCAGCAGCGAGATCGAGAGGCCGGTGAGGAAGTTGCCCGAGCGGCGGACCTGCACGCACTGCACGACCGGGTAGCGCCCGCTGACCTTCCACGCCACGCGCGTTTCGCCGACCGAGCGGCTCAGCGAATGGTTGGTGGTGGACTGCGTCGAGAGGATTTCCACCGCCCCCGGCCGCCGCAGGCTGGCGGCATCCGCGCGCACCGTCGCGGTGCACGAGGCGCTGGCGCGGCAACCGGAGAGCTGGGCGAGCATTTCCCGCACGTTGCCCCGCGCCTCGGCCTGCATCAGCGCCCACTCATGGTCGCGTTCGACGTTTTCCGTCGAGAGGTAGCGCGCCAGGATGCCGCTGATCGCCAGGAACAGCAGCACCCCGGCCGTGATCAGCGCAATTCGCGTAACGCGCGAGAGGCGCCGCGGGCGTTGATTGCGCCCACCGGGTCCGGGCGTGCCAAGCCCGGGCGCGCCGTTTGCGCCAGCCCCCACGGCGAGGTCCGGCCGGGACATCGCTCAGAACAACTGATTCTCGCCGCCGAACACTTCGCTCACCGAGTCGTCGGTGAAGATCCGCCGGATCGAGTCGGTAAGCAGGTCGGCGCAGGGCAGCACGCGGATGTTGTCGGGACGCTCGACGGGCACGGGGATTGTGTCGGTGACGACGATCTCCTTCAACCCCGAGGCCACGAGATTCTTGAACGCGTCGCCCGAGAAGACTCCGTGGGTGGCCGCCGCGTAGACGCTCTTGGCGCCCGCTTCATAGACGGTTTGGGTCGCCGCCGCGAGCGTCCCGGCAGTGTCGATCATGTCGTCCACGATCACGGCGTTCCTGCCTTTCACATCGCCGATCACATACCCGATCTCCGCGACCTGCTGGGCGGGGCGCTCCTTGTCGAGGATCGCGAGCTCGGCGCCGATCTTGGAGGCGAACTTCTTGTTGAGCTTCACCCGGCCGGCGTCGGGCGCCACCACCACGAGGTCGGAGAGGCCGAGGTCGTCGAAGTACTGGGTGAGCATGAACAGCGCGGTCATGTGATCGACCGGTTTCTGGAAGAAGCCCTGGATCTGGCCGGCGTGCAGGTCCATCGTCAGCACCCTGTCTGCCCCCGCGGCCTCCAGCATCCGCGCCACCAGGCGCGCGGAGATCGGCTCGCGCGGGGCGGACTTCTTGTCCTGGCGCGAGTACCCAAACCAGGGGGTCACGGCGATCACCCGGTGCGCGGAGGCGCCGACGGCAGCGTCGATCATGAACAGCAGCTCCATCAGCGAGTCGTTGGCCGTCACCCCGGTCGCGGGGTTGCCGCAGGTGGACTGTACGATGAACACGTCCGCGCCGCGGATCGATTCGTCGTAGCGGCAGTACACCTCGCCGTTGGAGAACGTCTTCAGCGTCACCGGGCCAGGGTCCATCTGCAGCTTGCCGGCGATCGCGACCGCCAGCTGTGGGTTGGCGCGCCCGGCGAACAGCATTAGCCGCTTGTTGTAATCAATCGGCAGGCTCGTCGCGGCGCTCGCACGCGTATCCATCGCGCTGCTCATTGCTCCTCGGAGTGTAAACGTCCGTGATGCGGCATCGTTTTCTCCGCCCGCTCACCCTCCCGCCGCTGCGCGTACCCCTCGCGGTTGACTTGACGCGCACGCGCCACGCCCAGCGCGCCGGGAGGGACGTCCTCGGTGATCACCGAGCCCGCCGCGGTGTAGGCATCGTCACCGATTGTCACCGGGGCAACGAACGCGGTGTCCACCCCTCCGCGTACGCGCTTGCCGATCGTCGTGCGGTGCTTTGCGTGGCCGTCGTAGTTGGCGGTGAGTGTGCCAGCGCCGAGGTTGGCGCGCTCGCCGACGTCGGCGTCCCCGATGTAGGAGAGGTGTGGGATTTTCGCGCCGGGGCCGATCGCAGAGTTCTTGACCTCAACGAACGTCCCTACCTTTGAGCCCTCGCCCAGCACGGCGTCGGGGCGCAGGTAGGCGAACGGACCCACGCTCGCGTCGGGGCCAACCACGGCCCGGTCAAGCCACGAGACCCGCACCGTCGCCCGCGCGCCGATGCGCGAGTCGATCGCAGTGGTGTGCGGCCCCACCGTGGCATCGACGCTCACCTCAGTGGCGCCACGCAGCGCGGTGCCGGGCTCGATGCGGGCGTCCGCGCCGATCCGGACGTCCACGTCCACCCACGTGGCGAGCGGGTCCACGACCGTCACCCCGGCGCGCATGTGCCGCTCGAGGATCGCGCGCTGGGCGAGCGCGCGCACCTGGGCGAGCGCCACCTGGTCGTTGACACCGAGCACGAGGTGTGGGTCATCGACGGCGTGGGCGAGCACCGTTGAGCCGTCGGCGCGCAGCAGGTCGAGTACCTGCGGCAGGTACAGCTCGCCCTGGGCGTTGTCGGCGCTCAAACGCGGCAGCGCCGCCAGCAGCTCGTTGCCGGCGAACGCGTAGATACCGGTGTTGACCTCGCGGATCTCGAGCTCCGCCGCCGTGGCGTCGCCCTCCTTCTTGGTCTCGACCACCCGCGCCAGCGCGCCATGCTCGTCGCGCACCACGCGGCCATAGCCGCTGGGATCGTCCAACACAGTCGTCGCCATCGTCGCCGCCGCCCCACCAGCAAGGTGGGCCTCCACCAGCTCGGCGATCGCCGCGGCACTCACCAGCGGCACATCGCCGCTCAACACGACCACCGGCGCGGCCGGGTCGATCGCCTGCGCCGCCGCGATCACCGCCCCGCCGGTGCCGTTGGAGACGGGCTGCACCACCAGCTCGACGCCCTCCGGCAACACCTCCGCCAGCGGTCGAGCCGGCGAGTCCACCACCACCACCTTGCCGGCCCCCGCCTCCAGCGCCGCCGTCACCGGCCACAGCCCCATCGGCCGCCCGCACAGCTCGTGCAGCACCTTCGGCACCGCCGAGCGCATGCGCGTACCCTGGCCCGCCGCCAGGACAACGACTGTCGGTGCGGTCATAGCTCACACCATCGGCATTGGGGGGCAGAAGCACCAGCTCTCCCCTCCGGGGATCCCGGTCGCGCGCAGCGCCGGCGGAGGGGTCGTTCATTCCATCGTCCTCCCCTCCGGGGATCCCGGCCGCGCGTAGCGCGGACGGAGGGGGTCGCGTAGCGGAGGCATTGGGGGGCAGGGACTCGAACCCCGATTCTCAGGACCAAAACCTGATGTCCTGCCATTGGACGACCCCCCAGCGGGTTGAGATCGTCTACGCGCAGCGGCGTAGCGGCAAGAGTTGTTGCAACGGCCCTTTCACCTGCAAGTCGAGCATCTCCCTTATCTTACACCTCAACCCCGCCGGCCCGACCCCCGCGGCACGCGCCCGGCGCCGGCGCCGGCCTCCGAGGCGGGACCACCGGTGTGGGCGATGCCTAGCACGCGCATCGCCTTCAGCCCGAGCGAGAGCTTCTCGCGGCCATCACTGGAGCCGACGTCGAGGCCCGACAGCTCGCGCACGCGCTCGAGGCGGTAGTAGATCGTGTGGCGGTGGGTGAACAGGCGCTGAGCGGTGCCCGCGACGTTGCCGTCGGCGTCGAGAAAGGTCTCCAGCGTGCGCACCAGCTCGGTCTCGTACTGCTCGTCGTAGGCGACCAGCGGCTCGACGGTCTCGGCGTAGAAGCGCTGCAGCTCGCGGGGGTTGTCGCTCATCGTGGAGAGCAGCAGTCGGTAGGCGCCGGTCTGCTCGAAGGCCAGCGCGGGGTGGGCGGGATCGAATCCCCCACCGCCTCCGGCGGCGTTGCCGCCCCCGCCCTCGGCGACGTTGGCGGCGAGCAGCGCCTCGCTGGCCGCGCGCGGCAGGTCGGATGGATCCTCGGCGATGCGGCTGCGCCCGACCGCGAAGGTGCAGCCGGGCAGGCCGGCCTGCAGCTCGCGCAACACCGAATCTGCGGCACGGGCGGCGACCGCCTCCTCCCCGCCGGGCACCAACAGCAACACTTCCGCACCTGCCGCGCCGCCGCTCAGCCCGACCCAGCCCTCCGGGCCGGGTGTCCTGCTGCGCCCCGCCGAGGCGGCGCCGGCGGAGGGGTTCTGCACGCCCCCTTCGCGCTCGGTGAGGGCGGCGATCGAGCGGCTCACCACGGCGCGGGCGCCGCGCTCGGCGACTGCCCGCACGCGCGAGCGCCAGCCATCCTCGGTCGGCGCTTGGGGGTGGGCGCGGGCGACGATCATGCTGGCGCCATCCTGGAGCTCCAGCGAGAGCTCGCGCCCGCGCGCCAGCAGCTCCTCGCTGTTGCTCAACTCACGGGCGAGAATCGCGCGCAGGAAGTCGGCGGCGGCGTTCTCGGAGGCGCGGCCGGGCGCACGCACGCGCTCGACCTCGGAGGCGATCATCGTCACGAGCAGCCGCCGCATCGAGACGGAGGGCTCGGTGCGGGCGCGCACGTGCAGCGACCCCACCACGGCGTCGGCCACCCGCAGCGGGATGCTGCTCACGCCATCGCCGCCCGCCAGCAGCGAACGCTCCTCCGCGGGCGAACGGGCTGCGACCGCCAGCGTCCCTCCCTGCGCGTCGGTGACGGCAAGGCTGGCGTCGAGTGCGCGCGCGGCCGCGCGCACCACCTCGGGCAGCCCGGCGCCCGACTCGACCGCCTCGGTGACGGCATCGAGAGAGGAGAGCTCGGCCACGGGGCTAGACCCAGAAGTAGACGACGGCAAGCCCGCCGGCCACGCCGGCGCCGACGAGCACCGCGAGCACATATAGCGAGAGGACGCTCGCCGCCACGCGCTCCCAGATGCGTGAGTAGGCCGACCAGGCGGGGGCGAGGATCAGGCCGACGAACAGCGCCAGGCTGAAGACCGCCGCGCAGGCGGCCACCAGGTAGGTGACATCGGTTTCGGTCATCGGGCTTCTAATTGTTACCTACGGTGCGGGCGTCCGCTGGGCGCGTCCTCATCGTGAGCCGGTGGGTGGCGGGATCTTCAGGTCGCGGCAGATCTTGCGGGCAAGTGGCCAGGGGATCTCCCGGTGGCGTGGGAGGGTTGAGGAGCGTTCTGGGTCGAAGCCCCAGTAGCCGTGGCGCCCGCCCTCTCGCAGCGGCCCGGCTCCGTGCTCGCGTAGGTGGCGTTCGAGGTCGCGGCGCTTCACGCGGCGATCGTCAGCTCAAGCGGCTCGCTGTCTGGTGCTGGCTTGTTGAGCGCATGCTCGCCGAAGCGCAGAGCGAGGATGCCGTGCAACGCGTCGATCACGTTGTCGCGTGCCTCTGCGCGGCTGTGGCCTTGGCTGTGGGCGCCGGGGACCTCGGGGATCGACGCGACGATCCATCCGTCGCCGCCGTCCTCATAGACAATCGTCAAGCGCAGCGTCCCACTCATGCTTGACACGGTAGCCCGTCTGGTCGCTGAACGGCACCCTGTGCCATCCGCTATGGCTTCGGGCCTGCTCCTCCCGCTACGCAGCTATGTCCGCATCCGGCCCAACCCGTTCTGGACCACCAGCGCGTTCTACGTCGGCGACACCGGCGGCGCGATCACCGGCCGGCACATCGACATCTACGACTGGTACGGACGCGCAAGGCAAACGCCTGGGGCACCCGCACCGTCACCATCACACCAGCACCCCATCCCAGCACCGGCGACCTCCTCGACGGCGTCGCACCCACACCCACCACCGGCGAAGAGACGCGATGCCAGGTCACCGGCACCCTCACGCTCACCCCCGGCCCAACCGCGCACATCCAGCCCGACGGGAGGGCCACCGCACCCCGCGAAGCACCCGCCCCGGTCAAGCTCGCGATCGCCGCCGGCAACCTCATCCACGCCCGGCCCTACCCCGAACCCGACCAGCACTACGGCACCCCTCACCCAACTCTGGCCCGCCTACGACTACTCAGGCGCCACCTCGTTCGTGCTGTGCGCCGCCGGGCTCCTCGGCCCCACCGCCCTGGACTCCACCGAACTCGAGAACTACGGGCAACCCGGCCCAGGGCGCTGGATCACCATCTACGCCAACAGCGCCCACGCCTGAATCGTCATCGCCGGCATCGCACTCGACACCGCTGACTACGGCGGGCCAGCCATCCCCACCGGGACCGGGCCACGGTGGCGCACAGAACCACTCGCCAACCTCAATGACGGCACCCGCTAGATCGCGCGGCACCCGGCAGGGCTTTGAGACATCAGTTGCGTCACGCTCGCGCTCGCGGTGCCCGCGCGTGTCTCAGCGTCGCACAAGGTGGTGACGACGACACTCCAAGTCCAGTTCCTTGTATCGCGCCGGCTTGCCGGACACGCAATACTGTCCGACACGAAAGGCCGGTACTCTTCGCGCAACTCCGGCCGGCTTCGAGGCGCTCCCTTTCGCCAGAGTGTTGCCACAGCCCCCTACACCGAGGGCGACGATCGCAACCACGAACCACGACGCATCATGCCGACGCTTTGGGTCGGCGCTCATCCTCCCTCACTGTCATCAGATGTCATAGAACTTGCCTCCGCGAGACATGAAAAACATAGCGGGCCGAATGGCAGCCTTAAACCAATGTGGCGTCAGCCCAACACAACTGACTTTCGTATTCCGGCTTCCGCCCAGTACAAAGTGTTTCTGGCAAGCGCCAACGACAACGGTTCAACTTCGGGACTCGACGCTACCAATTTGGTCCCACCACCATCGACCACGTGAACCTGGTAGTCGCGTTGTTCGGGCGTCGGGCCCATAGTCCATGCAACCGTACCACCCTTCGTAACGACAATCGCTCGAGGAGTGCCAACTCCAACGGTGTTAGCGTACACGACATGCAACACCCGACCGGTCGCCAGGTCGCGAACTTCGACAGCGCCTCCCAGCCATGCGTCGGCAACTACCACGCCGGTTAGTGCCTCTAAGACGAGACCCGAACTGGTTCCTCCCGAACTTCCCCCACCCGCTTCCGGCACCGGCCCTAGGAAATAGGAGTGCTTGTGCTTGTAGGTGCAGCCATAAACATATTGGAATTCCGGGTATTCGGGGCTTTTGGGCGCCGTATACAACTCCGCCTGTGCGTCTGCCTTTAGCTCATGTGAATGCGCACGTCGGGGAGGACATCGCGGAGGCGCCTTTTTATGATGACTCGGGGCAGTTGCCGTGGTTGCACCAAGCAGCGCCGAGGTGGCCAGCAGTACTGAGGGTATTCGTGACATGTGCTATCGAACTATCTGGAATTATGGCAGTTGTGCGTCGTTGGAGTGCTGTGAGAGACCCAGCATAGTCTTCTTTTCAATGTACCCGTGCCGACCTGAGTTGACCGTATTCGGTCCAGTGGAGCATTCGGCCAGCAAGCGTGAGTGAGTGTGGTTCGACACCCAAGCCGGCGGCGAGCACCCGATTACCATCTTGATCAAAGATATGAACCTGATAACCGCCTTCCACGTCTGCTTCTGCGATCCATGCTACCGACCCGGTTTTTGTCACAACAATGGCAGTCGCCGGACCGATGCCAACGGAATGCCTAACAAGACCGTTTTCTTCCTTGGGAGGTTCAGGGTGCTTAAGTGTGCCGGTAGGCACACTGTGCTTCACCTTGCCATTAGCAAGGTTGCGAACCGTGATTTCCCAGGAGGCGCCTGTCGGCCCGTCCGAGCTTTCCTCATACGCCGCGAAGGTGCCGGCTAGCACCTCAAGGCGGACACCCGAGTCTCCTCCCGGTCCCCCAACGTTTTCCGGCACATTCCCAAGGAGATAGGAGCGCTTGTTCTTGTAAGTGCAGCCATACACATAATGAAACTCCGGGTATTCAGGGTTTTTGGGCGCTGTATACAACTCTGCCTGTGCGTCTGCTTTTTGTTTATGCACATGTGGACGCCGGGGCGGGCACTGCGGAGTCGCATTTTTCTGAGGGTTCGAGGCGTCCGCCGTGGTCACGCCGAGTAGAGCCAACGCGGCGAGCATTATTGGGGCTATTCGTGACATGAGTTATAGAACCATCTGGGATCACGGGAGTTACGGGTGGATGGACGGTTGTACGAGCGACCCAATATGTTAGTCCTCAAGATCAATTTCCCGTGAGAGTAACGAATTCCACTATTTGACCCACGCTCGTTTTGCTTGCCTGCGAGTTGGTGGCGACTATCCTGAAGTATATTGGGGCTGGGCAGCCTCCTCCTCCAACCGTTGTTGCAACGGTGGCACGCACTTCGTTGGCCACCCAGCTGCCTGCCTCCTCATGCAGAGTCTGGACACCGGTTTTCTGACCGTAGCCTGGCGACTCGCCATATTCGAAGTAGTACGAGCCGGTCTTGACGCCCTCTGGATCCACTGTTCCCCGGAGCTGAACTGATTTCGGTGATTCATTGCATTCTTCGACGCCGTCGCGGTATTTCTCGGGTTCCACTTCGGATGTGGGTGGACAGGCGTGGTTTTTGTAGGCGAGGACACAGTAGGCGGGTCGTTCGCGGAGGTGTTTGCCTTCGACTTCGAGCAGAGCGCTATCGAATTTATTTTCCTTTTGTTCCGCTAGGGTCGGAGACGTGTACTCATAGTAGTACATACGGTCGATTTGGTAATGCAGGCCTTCCGATAGGTGCAGATATGTTTCGGCAGCCTCCTGCTGAAGTTCCCTCTTCTCGTTCTGTTCCCCTTCGGTTTTGGTTTTGAGTTCGCCAAGTTCGGTTTCCGCTGTGCCATCCTGCAACTCAACGCCCGCCTCGCTCATGAAGAGCCTCGACTTGTGGAGACGTTCATGGGTAAATTGTGCGAAATCGTTCGCGACTTGTTTACTATGGTCGAGAAGGTCCCCGTAGTCGTGGAAGCCCCAGTCGACGGGATCGCGGGGTTGCCCGAACCAGTAGCGCTTGTAATGGTAGGTGTGACTTGTTTTCCTGCAGTAGCCATATAGGATCACATTGCGATAGCACTGGGGGTAGGGGGGGTCGTATGCTGCGAATTCGCCAGCGACTATTTCACAGCCTGAACACCGAAAAACATGGACGGCTCCGAGTCCGCTGAGGGCAGAGCTGGCGATCTCCCAGAACTGGGCTGCTCGTGGGGTGTCTTCGTGGAGTGGATCTTCGGCGAGATCGGGCTCGTTCCAGGCGCCCCACAGTTTGACGAGCGGCCAGCCGTTGGTGGCGTGCCCTTGGAGGACTGCTTCCATGAGTCGTGTTACGCCATCTTCGTAGTTGCCGCGTGTTGGAGGTTGCAGCGTTGCCACTGGTAGGCGTAGGTCACCCGCCCCGTGGCGCTCCAGATCCCGGGGTCGGCGCTGAGCGTGCCTTCCACCTGCACGGTTCCTGAGATCGAGGGTGAGGAGAGCTCCTGCAGCGGTTCGGGGGCGACCGTGGGGGTCTCCGCTGACACCGCGGTCGTGCTGTTGTGTTCGTCCTCGGCGCTCACGCTAACGAGTATGGCGTCGCCGATGTCGGCTTCGGTGGGGGTGTAGTCGCTGTTGGTGGCGCCTTCGATTGGCTGGCATTCCGCTTCGGTGGGGCAGCGCTGCCACTGGTAGGTGTAGGAAAGGGTCCCTTCGTCCGAGAAGACGTCCTGGGGGGCGGTGAGGGTCTGTCCCACGAGCGCGGGCCCGGTAATCGAGGGGAACAGCTCGATCACCGGCGCGCCCGTTGCGGCGATGGGCTGGGTCGCCTGGGAGGTTTGGGTCGCGTGGTGGCCCTGTTCATCGGTAGCGGCCTGCCCCTCGCGCGCAGCCGGCGCCTAGCCTGACGCGCCCTCACATCACCCCGATGCGCCTCGGCATACCGGCGTGCATAAGCATCCTCCTCGTCGCGAACAGTCTCCAGCAGCCCCAGCAGATCCTCCTCCTCCCTCGAGAACCCGAGCTTCGCCTGCAATGAATCCCGCAGCACCGGCGGAATGACAGCCGATTCACGAATCCACCTCCGGGCCTGAGCCACACCCTCGCGCGTCGCCTCGTAGCTATCCAATGAAGAGGCCCCACGTGGGCCCTTCTTCACGAGACGGATGAAACCCTGCTTCGCCAAGCTCTCCATGTTGTTATGCGCAGCACTGCGCGACCACCGCGCATCAGGGAACTGCTTGACCAAGCGGACACCAAGGGAGGCCGTGGTGTCGGGGCTCTCGACCAGCAAACAAAGAACCGCCATGCTCGCGGACATCTCACCGATACGGTTGGACGCCATCCAACGAGATCCTACCCAAGTTCAGACCAGTAGGAGCAAGAAACACTTTGGATGACCTATTGACGCCCTGCTGGTCAGCCCGTGGTGGGAGCCACACCGGTGAAACCCGCCGTGATGGCGTCCGCGGCGAGCGGCGCGGGCACGCGCTCTGCCAGCGCCCGGCTGGCCGCGCGTGCGCGGGCGGGGCCGCGAGACCCGGCGAACAGCCCCAGCACGGTGGGGCCGGACCCGCTCACCAGCGCCGCATCGGCCTCCGTCTCGTGGACCTCGAGCAGGGCGGCGTCGATCTCTGGGCAGAGCGCGCGGGCGGCACCCTCGAGGTCGTTGCGCAGGAGCTCCGCAGGCGGTAGGGGGGAGCCGTCGGCGAGCGCGCCGGCGAGCGCGCGGTGAGCATCCTCGAGCTCCGCCGACTCCCGCGCGAGGCCCATGCGGTCGGCCTGCGCATACACCTCGCCGGTGGACAGAGCACGCGCGATCGGCAGCACGAGCACCCCCAGGGGAATGACGGGATCGGGCAACGCGTGCAACTGCTCCCCGGCCCCGCGGGCCAGCCACCGCCCGGGCTGCACCTGGGCGGGCACATCGGCGCCGAGGGTGCGGGCGAGCTCTTCCAGCAGCGCACCGTCGCCCAACCCCGAGGCGGCGGCGGCGAGGCGCAATGTGGCGGCGGCGTCGCCCGAGCCACCGCCCAAGCCGGCAGCGACGGGGACGCGCTTGACGATTTGCAGTTGCAGCGGCGGCGCATCCCAACCGGTGGCGGCCCGAAACGCGGCAAGCGCGGCGGCGGCAAGGTTCTCGGCGGGCGGGGGGGGCGGGTCTCCGAGACCCGGACACACCACCACGTCGCCGCTCGCGTCGGGATCGGGCGCGGCTTGCAGTGTGAGTTGATCCGCCAGCGAGATCGACTGCATCACGCTCGTCAGCTCGTGGCGGCCGTCCGCACGGATGGGGCCGAGGAACAGACCGAGGTTGATCTTCGCGGGGGCCAGCGCATGCAGTGGCAGAGGATTCATGCTCCGAGAATGCTTCCCAGCATGCCGAACTGCTCGGGGGAGAGCCGCTCGGCACGCACATCCAATGGGAGTCCCATGCTCGCGAGTGCCGCACGCACCTGCACGCGCTCAGCCACCCCAGCCAACGCGAGCGAGCGTGCGAGCGCCTTGCGCCGGTGGGCGAAGGCGCCGGCGACGAGCGTACGCAGCGCGTGCGTGGCAGCCGGCCCGGTACGTGTCAGCTCGACCAGCACGGAGTCCACGTTGGGCACCGGGTGAAAGACAGTGCGGGGTATCGCCCGCGCGACGCGCACGCGGCAGGCAAGCTGGGCGAGCACCGAGGGCACTCCATAGTCGCGGCCTCCCGGAGCGGCGGCCAGCCGCTCCCCGACCTCGCGCTGCACCATTGCCACCCAGCGGGTGACCGTGGGCAGCTCCTCGATCGTACGCAACAACGCGGTGGCGGCCACACCGTAGGGCAGGTTGGCAATCACCTTCGTGGGGGCGGGGCGCATCCCGGTGAGGTCCACCGCCAGCGCGTCGCCCCAGTGGAGCGTGACATTGGTGAAGCGAGCTACGGCGTCATCCAGCGCGTCGCGCAGACGCACGTCGATCTCGACCACGTGCACGTACGCGGCGTGCGCGGCGAGGTACTCGGAGAGCACCCCCACGCCACCGCCGATCTCGAGCACGACGTCCGCGTCGGAGAGCTCCGCGATACGGCCGATCACCCCGAGGATGTTGGAATCGATCAGGAAGTTCTGCCCGAGCTCGCGGTCGGGGCGCACGTCGAACTGACGCAGCCGGCGCAGCGTGGGCTGGGTCGGGAGGGTGGGGTCATCCACCACTGCGCTGCTCACCATCCGAACACGCGCGCGGCGGTTTCCGTCACGACAGCCCCCAGCTCCTCCCCCGACACACCCCGCAGCTCGGCTAGGAACGCGGCGGTGTGCGCGACGAACGCGGGCTGGTTGGGGTGCTTGCGCACCTGCTGGGGCGTGAGGTAGGGGGCGTCGGTCTCGATCAGCAGGCGCTCGTCGGGCACCCGCCGCGCGGCAGCGGCGAGATCGGCGGCGCTTTTGTATGTGACGTTGCCCGCGAAGGAGATCGCGTAGCCGCGCTCCAAGCACTCGTCCAAATGCGCGGGGATCGAGAAGCAGTGCATCACCACGCTCACCCCCTGCGCCTGTGCGGCGAGCTGATCGAGCGTGTCTCGCTCGGCGGCGCGGGTGTGGATCACAAGCGGCTTGCCCAACTCGCGCGCGAGCTCGATTTGCGCCGCGAACGCACGCTGCTGGTCGGCGCGGGGGGCGTAGTCGCGGTAGAAGTCAAGCCCGGTCTCCCCGATCGCCAGGCAGCGGGGGTGGGCGGCGAGCGTGCGCAGCTCCTCCAGGGCGGTGGCGTCGAAGCCGGTTGCGTAGTTGGGGTGGCGGCCGACCGCCGCATACACCTGCGGGAACGCCTCCGCCGCCGCCAGCGCCGCGTGGCAGGAGTCGCTGCCCGTGCCGACGGTGAGGATGCGCGTCACCCCCGCCTGTTCCGCCGCGGCCACCAGCTCCGGGTTGGGGGGCTCGCAGAGGTCCAGGTGGGTGTGCGAGTCGATCACTGCAGGTCCTTGGGGAACAGCGAGTCCAGCGTATGTACGCGCTCGATCCGTCCGGCTCCAAGCTCCGCCGCGGCAAACGACACCTCCGTGGCGCCAAGCGCTCCCAGCAACCGCTCGCAGCTGCTGGGCATATATGGCCACAGCAGCACTGCGAGCACGCGAAGCCCCTCGGCGAGCGAGCTCAGCACGCGGTCGAGCTCGTCTGCGCGCGTTTGGTCTTTGGCCAGCACCCACGGTGCCCGCTCCTCCACGTAGCGGTTCAGGCGCCGCACCCGCTGCCAGATCGCATCGAGCGCCTGCGTGAGCTCGGCGCGGTTGAGCAGCTCACACACCTCATCGGCGAGACCCTCGAAGTCGCCGGCCAGCTCGGGGTCGATCGGCGCCGCGGGCAGCACCCCGTCGCGGTAGCGGCGCACCATCGCCAGCGTGCGGCTGGCGAGGTTGCCGTACTCGTTGGCGAGCTCGCTCTCGTAGCGCTGCTCGAAGGCCGTTGTGGAGACAGATCCGTCCTGGCCGAAGGGCACGTCGCGCAGCAGGTAGAAGCGCAGCGCGTCCCCCCCGAAGCGCTCGATCACCGCGAATGGGTCGAGCACGTTGCCCAGCGACTTGCTCATCTTCTCGCCCTCCATCAGGAGGTAGCCGTGGACGAACAGGCGGCGCGGCAGCTCGAGCTCTGCGGCCAGCAGCAGCGCCGGCCAATAGATCGCGTGGAAGCGCAGGATGTCCTTGGCGATCAGGTGGTAGTCGGCCGGCCAGAAGGTCGCAGTCAGGTCGTCCTCGCGCGCGTAGTAGAGCGCCGAGTAGTAGTTGAGCAGCGCGTCAAACCACACATAGAAGACGTGCTCGGAGTCCCACGGCACCGGCACACCCCAAGTCAGCTTGTGGCGCGTGAGCGGCACGTCGCGCAGACCCGAGCGGATAAACGCGAGCGCCTCGTTGTAGCGCGTGCGGGGAGCGACGAAGTCCTCGCGCTCGGCGTACAGGCGCTCCAGCTGGTCCTGGAAGGCGCTCAGCTTGAAGAAGTAGTTGTCCTCCTGTTCGCGCACCAGCTCGATGTGGTGGATCGGGCAGCGCTTGCCCTCCTCGATCTCATTCTCCGCCTTGAAATCGGCGCAGCGCGGGCAATACCAGCCCTCGTAGGTGCCCTTGTACACGTACCCGTTGTCACGCACCCGCGTGAGGATCTCCTGCACCTTCGCCATGTGCTGAGGGTCGGTTGTGCGGATGAAGAAGTCGTTGGACGCCCCCAACCGCGGCGCCAGTGCGCGGAAGCGCTCGGCGTTGCGATCCGCCAGCTCCTGTGGCTCGATCCCCAGCGCGTGCGCCGCATCCGCCACCGGCTCGCCGTGCTCGTCGGTGCCGGTCAGGAAGAACACCTCATCCCCGCGCTGGCGGTGGTGGCGCGCGAGCACGTCGGCGGCGATCGTCGTATACGCGTGCCCCAGGTGGGGGGCCGCGTTGACGTAGTAGATCGGGGTTGTCACATAGAAGGAGGACATCGCCCGCCCAGGCTACTGGCTCGCCTGTCGCCTCAGTCGATCCGCGGGGCGATCAGATGCGTGACCGCGGCGGATGAGCGTGCATCCTGGATGCTCACCACGAACACAACATCCCGGCGCTCGTCGTGGACGTAGACGATCAGGAGCCACCGCCAGGGACCCACGATGAAGCGGAAGTCCTTCCACCGCCCTTCCAGCTGACGCCCGACCAACGGGAATTGATTCAGGATGCGCAACGAGCGCTGGACGCGTGCACGCGTGTCCGCGGGCAGGCTGTGGGTGACGATCATGCGATCAAGGCTCTTGACCGCGTTGAGTCTCAGCTCGACGCGCGCCATGTGCGCTAGCCCTGTCGCTCAGAGCTCGTCGAGGGCGATCGTTTTACCTGCTTCGGCTTGTTTCAAGCCCAGCACGGCGTCCTCGTATGCACCTGGGATACCGTCGAGCAGCGCGGTGATCGTACGAGGGTCGGGGTCCGCCTCGTCGAGCGCACTCGACAGCAGTGATCGGGCCAGAGTTCCCTCCTGGACGTGTGTGCGCTCGGCCAGCCTCGACAGCTTGGCGGCGTACTCTGCGTCCAAGGTCACATTCAACCGGGTGGGAGCGTGCATCGGCGCCATGCTACACGATTCGGCACCTACCGTGCAGCACCGTGTTCACCGCGCGTCAGCTCCCGGTAGAGGTCGTTGGCCCTCGCTCCCGTAAGCCTCGCCACCACACCCGCCGCGGGGCGCGCGCGGGCACCCGCTGACACCAGCTCGCGCAGCGCCGCCAGCGCATCCTCGCGACCTGCGGAATCGAGCTCCGCTCCCTCCACGGGGCCCACGACCAGCGCCACCTCCCCTCGCGCGGGGTCCTCGCGATAGTGCGCGGCCAGGTCTGCGGCGCTCCCGCGGCGTACTTCCTCGTGCAGCTTGGTCAGCTCCCTGCACACCGCCACCGGCCGCTCGGGGTTTCGTTGGGCGAGCAGGTCAAGGGTGGCCGCCAAGCGGCGGGGGGACTCGAATGCGACGAGCGTCGTCGTGTCAGCGCTCAGCGCCCGCTCCAGTTCCGCCCGCTTGCGCGGGAGGAAGCCGACGAAGCACCACCGCTCGGCCGGCAGACCCGAGGCGACCAGCGCGCTCACCGCGGCGCTCGGGCCGGGCAGCGCCTCCACCGGCACTCCGGCCGCGATGCTCGCCCGCACGAGCTCATACCCGGGATCGGAGATCAGCGGCGTCCCCGCGTCGGACACCAGCGTCACCGTTGCCCCAGCCCGCATCCGCTCCACCAGCTTCGCCGAGCGCTCGCGTTCGTTGTGCTGGTGGAAGCTGAGGAGCTCCCGCGGCTCGATTCCATGCCGGCGAAGCAGCACGCGCGTGTGGCGAGTGTCCTCGCACGCCACCACATCCGCCCCGCGCAAAGCCTCCAGCACGCGCAGCGTCACATCCTCGAGATTGCCGATCGGCGTGGGACACACGACGAGTCTCCCCTCTGCAGGCGCCCGCCCAACCTGCGCAACGTGCGCGTCCTCGCCCGGCATTGGGCCAATATAGAGAGCGCCAATGGCGAAGGAGACCGACCCCAAGCCGCAATACACCCGCTACCGCGCGGGCCGGAAGCTGGCACGCCCCGGCGAGGAGCAGGCAGACGGGAACGGTGTGGTGGAGCCGGCGCGGGGCGGCAAAGGCAGCCTGTTAGAAGCCGGTCGAGGAGGCCCACCGCCGCCCCAGCGGCCCCACCGCGCAGGCACCGCGCCTGGCGCGAAGCCCTCGTGGTGGCGGCGGATCACCCCCAAGCGCGCCGTGCTCGGCCTGCTCGCGGCGATCGTTGGCTGGCTGGCGCTCTCGCTCGTGCTGTTCCTCGTCAGCTCGCACTTCGAGCGCACCGCACCGCCCGCGAGTGCCGTGAGCGAGCTCGAATCCGCCGGCCCGCTACTGACCTCCGCCAACAACATTCTCGTGCTCGGCTCCGACAAACGCCAGAAGGACAGCAAGGAACCCGGGGCCGACATCAACGGACCGAGCCGCTCGGACACGATCATGCTGATCCGCACTGGCGGCGGGCATGCCGCGCGCCTCTCGATCCCGCGCGACACCGTGATCGAAATCCCCGGCCATGGGCTGCAGAAGATCAACGCCGCCTACGCCTTCGGCGGGCCCGCCCTGTCGATCTCCGTGATCAGGCACTACCTCGGGGTCCCGATCAACCATCTCGTGGAGGTCAACTTCGAAAACTTCCCCGCGCTGATCGAAGCGATGGGCGGCGTCTACTACACCGGCGGCTGCGTCGTCTCCAACCTCGACGGCGGCTCCGCCGACGGCGGCTTCACGCTGCGCCTCCCTGCCGGCACCCACCTGCTCGACGGCCGGGAAGCGCTCGCGCTCGCGCGCACCCGTGAGAACCTCTGCGAGCCCCAGGAGACCGACCTCAACCGCGAGGCGCACCAGCAGGCGCTGTTCGAGGACATGCAGTCGCGGCTGCTCTCGCCCTCCAGCTTCCTGCGCCTGCCGTTGATCGCTTGGAACGGGCCGCCCGCGGTCATCTCCGACCTGAGCGGCCCCGAACTGCTCGAGCTGTTCGCGGCGTTCACGATCGGCGGCTCGACCCCCACCCATGTGCTCAAGCCCACCGGCCAGGTCACGTTGCCCGACGGCGAAGAAGGTCTCACCGTCTCCGAAGAAGCGAAGCGCGCCGCGGTGGCGCGCTTCATGGCGCGGTAGTCCTCGCCTCGCTGCCTCAACCCTTTTTTTCTGTCCGCCAGTCCTGACGACCGGATCCAGGCTCAGCTCTTGGCTGCGACCGGCGCGGACTTCTTGGTGGAGGTGCTTTTCTCGGACTTTGAGTTCGAGGAGCCCTGGTCGGACTTCGAGCCGCTCTCGGAGGATGAGGAGCCCTTGCCGTTGGAAGAGGCACCGCTCTCGCTGCTGGACGAGGAGTCGGTTGAGGCGGTCGAGCCCGAGGAGCTCTCGGCCGCGGCTGCGTTCTCACGCTGGCGTTTGCGGGTGCCGTAGTCGGTGTTGTAGAAGCCCTTGCCCTTGAAGTGGACCGCCGGCGCGTGCAGCACGCGCTGCACCTTCACGCCCGTCTCAGGGTCCTTGGTGAAGGCTTCATCGGAGAAGGACTGGAGCACCTCGAAGGTGCTCCCATCCGGCCGGCGGTACTCGTAGATCGGCATTGGCACTCGGATTATAGGAGTGCCAGGCGTGGAACGTAAGAGCCGGCCAGCGGAGCGAACGGCGCGACGCAGGCGAGCGGACCGCCGGGGAGCTAATCCCCCAACAGTGACCGCGCACTAGCGATGCCGGCGCGGATCGTCTCGCTGAAGTCGCGGTCGGGCTCGGTGAGCATCCGCAGCGCGAACCCGTCGCCGAGCGAGAAGAGGATCTCGGCGACGGCTTCCGGCTCGGCGTGCAGCCGCAGCACCCCCTCGTCCTGTGCCACCGTGAGCATCCCGGCGACCTGCTCGCGCATCGTGCGCATCAGGTTGGCGTACTCCGTCGCGATGTCGCCGTTGCGCCGCGAGAGCGTGAACAGCTCGAACAGGAGCGTGATGAAATCGGGGTCCTCGCGAATCGCGTCCTGCAGGTGCTGTGCCATCAGGCCGATGAAGTCATCGGCCGTCTGCGCCCCCACGAGCTGCTGCTCCAGGCGCTCCAGGCGCAGTTGGCAGTCGCGCCGTACAGCCTCGGCTAGCAGCTGCTCCTTGGTGCCGAAGTAGTAGTGCAACAGGCCCCGCGACACGCCCGCCTCGCGCGCGACGCGCTCGAAGGTGGAGCCCGCCGTCCCGTGCTGGGCGACGCTGCGGCGCATCGCCTCGACGATGCGCTGCGCGCGCTCGCCCGAGAGCGGCCTGGCGCCTCTGCCGCGCGAGCCGCTCTCCACGACAGACGCCATCGTCCTCAGATGCAGCCTTGCCGCCAGTGAGGCAGGTGCCTCAGGAGGCGGATGCGCCCACCGAGCTCGGCGCCTCCTGCGCCGGCATCGTGGTCGAGCTGTAGTCGAACTCCTCCTCGGCCCCGAACAGCAGGTCGAGCACCTTCGAGCGCAGACTTTCGCTGAGCGCCACAGCCAGCACGCCCGCGACGAGCGCGAGCATCAACGTGCGGCCGAAGCCTCCGCGCCGGCGCTTGCGCTTGGGGGGCTCTTTGAGCGCGATGCTCGCGTCGCGCAGAGCACCCACCGCCTCGGCGAGCTCGCGCTGGAGCTTGCGATCCTCGAACAGCGCCTTGGTCGCGGGCTTGCCGTTGCTCATCCGCCCGTAAGCGCTGCGCGCGGCGAGGTAGGCCGCGAGCAGGCTGCCGCGCAGCTCCTCGTCCTCGATGATGCGCTTCACATACTGGTTGCTCTGGGCGGCGCGGGCCGCCGCCGAAGCCTTGCCGATGCTCTCTTTTGCCGCCATGCAGCCACCGCCTCAACTTGGAGCTTGGTTACCGTGGGTCCACCCCAATATACCCCTCCGGCGAAACGCTATGCGTGCAGCGCGGCCTGTTCCTGCGCAGTGGGGAAGGCCCAGGCGGCGCGCGGGCGCTCCTGACGGAAGACGAAGCGCAGCTGCGACGGCGGTTTGAGCTGCGCGGCGTGGGGCCGGAACGTGGCGCAGGGCTCCTCTAAATCGAGCGCGCAGAGCATGTTGCGCTTGAAATAGCATTCCTCGCACGTCACCTTACGCGCGGCGACGCGCGCGCTCTTCCTTCCCTGCGCCAAGGTGGCTCCCCAAGTCTCGAGTGTTTCGACACCTCGCCCCACCGATAGGTGGACGAGATGAACTGACGACGGCAGGGATCAAAGCACCCGCCGACGGTCCGCTCAAGGGCCCTTCTCGCAAATCGCAGAGAAAAGATTTTTTTACCCGCAAAGAGCCGGTGTTAGGTCACTTTCCTGTGACAATCGCTTGGATACGCCGCATTTTCCGAGGTTCTATGTCGCTCTCACCGGCCGAACACAAGGTCTCGGCGGCGCAGCTGGCGACGTGGCGACGATCGCCGCCTGAGGATGCCATCACTCCGCCAGCCCAAACGCCTCGGCGGCGCGGTCGGCGACGTGGCGGGCGATCGCCAGCGAGGAGGTGGCGGCCGGCGAGGGTGCGTTGCGCACGTGCAGCGCCCGCTCGGTGTGGGAGAAGACGAAATCGTCGACGAGCTTGCCGTCGCGTCCGAGCGCCTGGGCGCGAATGCCAGCGAAGGCGGGCTGCACGTCGCCGACCTGAAGATCCGGCACGTAGCGAGCGGCAGCGCGCACGAAGGCGGCGCGCGAGGCGGCGTGGCGCAGCTCGGTTAGGCCCGTCTGCCACCAGCTGCCGAGCATCCGCCAGGTGCCAGGCCAGGCGAGCGTGTCGAGCAGGTCCCGGCCGTTGAGCGTCGCGAGGCTGTACGCATTGCGAGCGCCGACCATCAGGGCCGTCGGCCCGATCAGCACATCGCCGTCGATGTGCTTGGTTAGGTGAACGCCGAGGAACGGCAGCGACGGGTCCGGCACGGGGTAGATCAGCGAGTGCACCAGCTCGCGGCGCGCGGGAGCCAGGCGCAGATAGGCGCCGCGGAACGGCACGATGCGCGGATCTGGATCGGCGCCGGCGGCGACGGCGAGACGGTCGGCCCACGCGCCGGCACAGAAGACCGCGTTGCCGGCTTCGGTGACACCGTGTGCGTGCGTGAGGCGCAGTGAGCGCCCCACCACGGCGACCCCCTCGACGCCACAGCTGCTCGCCACCGTGGCGCCGGCGTCGAGTACGTCCTGTGCGTATGAGCGCGCGACCGCGGCGAAGTCGGCGATGCCCGTGTCGGGGGAGTGCAGCCCGGCGATCCCGCGTGCATGGGGCTCGAGCGCCTCGATGCCGGCCGCATCGAGGCGGCGCAGCCCGGGAACGCCGTTGGCCTTGCCCCGGCGTTCGAGCTCATCCAGACGCCCCAACTCGCTCGCGCCGGTCGCGACGATCACCTTCCCGCAGCGCTCGTGAGCGATCCCCCGCTGCTCGCAGTACCCGTACAGCTCGCGCGCGCCCTCCACACACAGACGCGCCTTCAGCGAGCCCGGCTGGTAGTAGACCCCGGCGTGAATCACCCCGGAGTTGTGGCCGGTCTGGTGCATGCCAAGCTGGGCCTCGCGCTCGAGCACGGACACCGACAGGCGCGGATGGCGGCGGGTCAGCTCACGCGCCAGCGCCAGCCCGACGATCCCTCCGCCGACGATCGCGAGATCGCATCTGGAGGGCGCTAGCGAAATGATCTCGGTATCCGATGGCGGCACGCGCGTCATTATTGCCGTATGCGCATTCTCCTCACCGGGGCCAGCGGCTTCATCGGCTCGGCGCTCGCTCCCAGATTGCTGGCGGAAGGACATGAGCTGCGCGGATTGACGCGTGATCCCGCGCGCATGCACAGCGCACTCGCTGCATACCCCGGGCATGGAGTAGTGGACGTCCCCACGGCGAGTGCACCCACCACTCGGGATACATCCACCGTGATCGAGGCAATCGAAATGGTGCGTGGCGACGTCCTCACCGGTGAAGGACTGGCACGTGCATTGGCGGGAATGGAGGTTGCCTACTACCTGATCCACTCGATGGAAGACACTCCCGGGAGCGCTCCACCGGGCAGCTTCGCCGAGCGCGAGCGCGTGGCGGCGAGCACCTTCGCGGCGCACGCTCAGCGCGCCGGCGTGAGACGGGTCGTCTACCTCGGCGGCCTGCTGCCACGCTCCGGGCGCATCTCGCGCCATCTGGCAAGCCGCGCGGAGGTGGAGCAGATCCTATTCGAGCATGTTCCCGATTCGGTCGCCCTGCGCGCTTCGATCGTGATCGGCGCACGGTCGCGCTCCTTTCGCCTACTCGTGCGACTGGTCGAGCGCATGCCCGTACTCACGCTGCCGGCGTGGCGCAGGTTTCGCACGCAGCCGATCGATGTGCGTGACACGATCGAGATGCTCACCGCTGCCGCTCACCTCGCGAACGTGGGCGGTCGCACGCTCGACATCGCCGGACCAGAGGCGCTCACCTATGAGGAGCTGCTGCGACGGATCGCCGAGCTGCTGCTGCTTGCCCGTCCGACGCTCGGAGTGGGGGTTACGATGACGCCGCTCACCGCCCGCCTCGCGGCTGCGCTGACGGGCGAGGATCCCGCACTGGTGCTGCCGTTGATGGAGGGGCTGCAGGGAGATCTGCTGCCTGCCGAGGACCACGCCGCCGAGCTGTTGGGGGTCGAGCTGCACTCCTTCGACAGTGCCGTCGAGAGCGCGCTGTGCGAGTGGGAGGCGGCCGAGCCGCTCGCCGCGCGATGAGACACGCGCCAACCCATGCGCCGTCGCCGAGGCGCTCCAGAGAACAACGGGACAGGGACCGACGATGAGCGTCGTCTCCTTCTCCACCCACATCAACGCCCCCCCGGAGGAGGTGTGGAAGACGGTGATGGATCCCCACCGTCTCGGCGAGTGGGTCACGATTCACCGCGCGCTGCGGTCGGCCGACGGCGGGCTTCCCGAGGTGGGATACGAGATGGAGCAGCAGGTTCATCTACGCGGAGTGAGCCTTGACATTCACTGGCGTCTGATGCAATGCCAACCGTGCAGACTGGCCGTGTGGGAGGGTCGCGGGCCGGCCCACTCGCGCGCTCACACCGAATACGTGCTGCGCGCCGAAGGAGATGGAACGCACTTCGACTATCGCAATGAGTTCCGTCCTCCGCTGGGGCCGGTCGGGGCGCTCGCATCGCGTGCGCTGGTGGGAGGAATGCCCGAACGGGAGGCGCGGCGCACGATCGAGCGCCTGCGCGAGCTGCTTGAGGATGGCGGCACCTCGCGTTCTTGAGCCGCCGCGGGTACCCCAAGGAAATGAATCCGGGACGCGCAAACTGACACAAGACTTGCCCAGTGGTACTGCGACCAGTGAATGTTGTAAGGTAAACCAAGAACCTCGTGATGAGAATCACGCAATCCGAGTGAACAGGATTCAACTGTGACCGACTTCCTTGACGAGAAGCACCGAGAGATCACCGACCGGCTGACCGAACTGAAGCCGCTGGTGGAGGAGTACCAGCGCCTGGAGGCAGCCGTCAGCGCGCTCGACGGCTTGGGCAGGTCGGCCGCTGCGCCCGCCGCGTCCGCGCCCAAAGCCGCTGCCAAAGCTGCCGCCAAAGCGGCTCGAAAAGTCCCCGGCCGCCGCGGACCGGGCCGGCCGCGCGGTTCGAAAACCAAAACCAAAAAAGCAGCAGCCGCCCCGGCGAAAGCGACAGCGGTAGCGGTTGCTCCGGCGGCGGGACGCGGAGGCGCGAGGCGCAAAGCTGGTCGCCGCAAAGGCAGCGGCACGCGCGCCGCGCAGGCTCTCTCCTTCGTGCAGGAGCAGGCCGGCATCACGATTCCCGAGCTGGCCGCCCGCATGGGGATCAAGCAGAACTATCTCTACCGCGTGCTGCCGATCCTCGAGGAGGAAGGCAAGGTCGTCAAGCAAGGTCGCGGTTGGCACCCAAAAGGCAAATAACGATCTGACGGAACACCCCAGACGTACAACAGCCCCGGCGTGCCAACACGCCGGGGCCTGTTTTTTGGGGTGATTCGGTTCGGGTTCTGACTCAGATCAAGCCGAGCTCCTGCACAGCCGTGCGCTCCTCCTGAAGCTCGTTGACGCTCGCGTCGATGCGCGCGCGGGAGAACGAGTCGAGGTCGAGACCCTCCACGATCGACCACTGCCCCCCCGCGCAGGTGCAGGGGAAGCCGCAGATCAGGCCCTCGGGGATTCCGTAGGAGCCGTCGGAGGGCACGCCCATCGAGACCCAGCCACCGTCGGTGCCGCTCACCCAGTCGTACACATGATCGATCGCGGCGTTGGCGGCGGAGGCCGCCGAGGAGGCGCCGCGTGCCTCGATGATCGCGGCGCCGCGTTTGCCCACTCGGGGCAGGAACTCCTGTTCGATCCACACCTGATCGTCGACCGCGTCCGCGGCCACCAGGTCGCCGACTTTGGCGTGGAACAGGTCGGGGTACATGGTGGGCGAATGGTTGCCCCACACGCCCATCTGGGAGATGTCGCTCACTGGAGCGGCGAGCTTCGCAGCGAGCTGCGCGACCGCGCGATTGTGATCGAGGCGCAGCATCGCGGTGAAGCGCTCGCGGGGGATGTCGGGCGCGTTGTTCATCGCGATCAGGCAGTTGGTGTTGGCGGGGTTGCCGACCACGAGGACCCGCACGTCGGGAGCGGCGACGGCGTTCAGCGCCTTGCCCTGAACGGTGAAGATCTCGCCGTTGGCGCTGAGCAGCTCGGCGCGCTCCATGCCCTTCGTGCGCGGGCGCGAACCCACCAATAGCGCGACGTTGGTGCCGTCGAACGCGTCCGCCGGGCGGTCGTGCAGGTCGAGTCCGGTGAGCAGCGGGAAGGCGCAGTCGATCAGCTCCATCGCCACTCCCTCCAGCGCGCCCATCGCGGGCGGGATCTCTAGCAGGCGCAGATCGACCGGCTGCTCAGGCCCCAGCAGCTGACCTGAGGCGATGCGAAAGACGATGCTGTATCCGATCTGACCGGCGGCGCCGGTGACGGTTACTCGTATGGGTTTGCTCACGAATTCATCTCCTGGAAGTGGTGGTGGTTGGGTGCTTGGAGTGGTTGGGTGCTGGCGGGTGTTGGGGCCTATGTTGCTCGCGCCCCTGGCCAGCGCCTATGCCATCTCCTTTTGAAGGTTCTCGTCGATCGAGCCGAGGAACTCCTGCGTGGTTTGCCACGGCTCCTCGGGACCGATCAGCAGTGCGAGGTCTTTGGTCATCTTGCCGCTTTCGACTGTCTCCACACAGACCCGCTCGAGCGTCTCGGCAAAGCGCGTCACCTCGGGCGTGCCGTCCATCCGCCCCCGCGCGGCGAGCCCGCGGGTCCACGCGAAGATCGAGGCGATCGGGTTGGTGGAGGTCGGCAGGCCCTGCTGGTGCAGGCGGTAGTGGCGGGTGACCGTGCCATGCGCTGCCTCGGCCTCGACGGTCTTCCCGTCGGCGGTCATCAGCACGCTGGTCATCAGCCCGAGCGAGCCGAAGCCCTGGGCGACGGTGTCCGATTGCACGTCGCCGTCGTAGTTCTTGCAGGCCCACACGTAGCCTCCTTCCCACTTCAGCGCGGCGGCGACCATGTCGTCGATCAGCCGGTGTTCGTAGGTGATGCCGGCAGCCTTGAAGTCGGACTTGAACTCGGCGTCGTACACCTCGGCGAAGATGTCTTTGAAGCGCCCGTCATAGCGTTTGAGGATTGTGTTCTTGGTGGACATGTACACCGGATAGCCGCGGTCTAACCCATAACGCAGCGAGGTGCGGGCGAAGTCACGGATCGAGTCGTCGAGGTTGTACATCGCCAGCGCCACCCCGCCACCGGGGAAGTCGTACACGTCGAGCTCGATCGGCTGGCCGCCGTCGGCGGGTGTGAAGGCGAGCGTCAGCTTGCCCGCGCCGGGCACGACCATGTCGGTGGCACGGTACTGGTCGCCGAATGCGTGGCGGCCGATCACGATCGGCTTGGTCCAGCCGGGCACCAGACGGGGGATGTTGGCGATCACGATCGGCTCGCGGAAGATCACCCCGCCGAGGATGTTGCGAACGGTACCGTTGGGCGAGCGGTACATCTCCTTGAGCCCGAACTCCTCTACGCGCGCCTCGTCGGGGGTGATCGTCGCGCACTTGACCCCAACCCCGTGGCGCTTGATCGCTTCGGCTGCTTCGACCGTCACCCGGTCGGCGGTCGCGTCGCGGCTCTCGATGCCGAGGTCGTAGTAGTCGAGCTCGACATCCAGGTAGGGGAGGATCAGCTGCTCCTTGATGAACGACCAGATGATTCTTGTCATCTCATCGCCGTCGAGCTCGACGACTGGGTTGTGCACCTTGATCTTGGCCATTGGCGGGTCCTAACTCGAGAGCGGGAGGGCTTGGGGGGAGGGGGGAAAGGGGGATGGTGCTGTTGCGGGAGATTCGGCGCGGCGATGCTATCGCGAGCCGGTAACCTGTCGGTGCGATGGCCATGATCGCCCCACCGACCGCCGGCTGTGGCTCGCCCCTCGGATACCCCGCGACGGCCGGGGGCCGGCGGTGAGCGCAACCCTCGCCGGCGGTCTGTCCCCATGGAAGACCCACGAGGTCGCCAACCAGGCGCCGCCACTGGAGGGCGTGGACGTTTTCTCCAGCAATCTGCCCCTGGTCGAGGCGCTGGAGCGCGAGGGCGGCGGCTGGGCGCGCGAGCGCGCTGCCGCTTTGGGACAGTTCGTTGGCGGCATCCCGCAGCAGTTCTGGGGGCGCCTGGCGAACGAGAACAAGCCGATCCTCCACACGCACGACCGCTACGGCAACCGCATCGACGAGGTCGAGTTCCACCCCGCGTGGCACAACCTGATGCGGATGGGGGTCGAGCACGAGTTGCACTCGCTACCTTGGACGAGCTCCGAGCCGAGCGTTCACGTCGCCCGCGCCGCGCTGTACATGACCGCGATGCAGGCCGAGGCCGGCTTCGCCTGCCCGATCACGATGACCTTCGCGGTGGTGCCCGCGCTGCGCGCGCAGCCGGAGCTGGCGGCCGAGTGGGAGCCGCTGATAACCGCCACCACATACAACCCTGATCTCGTGCCCGCCGCCGAGAAGGGCAGCGCGATCGCCGGCATGGCGATGACCGAGAAGCAGGGCGGTTCGGACGTGCGCGCCAACACGACCGTCGCGCGGCCATTGAACGGTGGGGGCGCCGGAGCCGAGTACGAGATCACCGGCCACAAGTGGTTCTGCTCGGCGCCGATGTCCGACATCTTCCTCGTGCTCGCGCAGACGGGCGAGGAGAGCCCTGCCGCGCCCTCCTGCTTCTTGATGCCACGGGTGCTAGGCGACGGCAGCCGCAACGCCTTCCACATTCAGCGTTTGAAGGACAAGCTCGGCAACCACTCCAACGCCTCCAGCGAGGTCGAGTTTCACGGCGCGTGGGCGCAGATGGTCGGCGAGCCCGGCAGGGGCGTGCCGACGATCATCGAGATGGTTGGGCACACGCGCCTGGACTGTGTGATCGGCTGCGCCGCCGGGATGCGCGCCGGGGTCGTCGCCGCTACGCACCACGCCGCACATCGCAGCGCCTTCGGTAAGCGGCTGATCGACCAGCCGCTGATGCGCAACGTGCTGGCCGACCTCTGCCTTGAGTCGGAGGCCGCGACGATGTTGGCGATGCGCCTCGCCCGTGCCTACGACGAAGCCGGCGCCGAGTCCGGTGCCTCCAGCGACGAGCTGAGCGACGTCCACCTCTTCAAGCGCCTGGCGACCGCCGTGTCGAAGTACTGGGTGTGCAAGCGCGCTCCCAACCACGCCTTCGAGTCGCTGGAGTGCCTCGGCGGCAACGGGTATGTGGAGGAGTCGGGGATGCCCCGTCTCTACCGCGAGGCGCCGCTGGCCTCGATCTGGGAGGGCTCGGGCAACGTGATGAGCCTCGACGTCCTGCGCGCGCTGGTGCGCACCCCGCGCTCCCTGGAGGTGTTCCTGCACGAGCTCGAACAGGCGCGCGGTGCCAACCGGCACCTGGACGAGCACCTCGACGGTCTCAAGGACCAGTTCTCCGACCCCGCCACGCTCGAGACGCGCGCACGGCGCGTGGTGGAGAGCATGGTGCTGGGGCTGCAGGGCTCGCTACTGGTGCGCCACGGCAACCCCGCCGTCGCCGACGCCTTCTGCGCCGCGCGCCTCGGGCGCGACGCGGGCCTGGAGTACGGCACGCTGCCCGCAGGCACGGACTTCGAGGCGATCATCGCCCGCGGCCGCGTGCAGGCGTAAAAACTGGCTACCGCGCGCCGCGACGTGCGGTGCGCCACATGAGACCTGCGCACAAGGTCAACGCGCAATTGCGTGGGGCAGCGTCCGATTTCTACACCCAGTCGAGTGGGGATTTGGGATAGCTGACCGGGATCGGGGCAGCTGCGGCCTACCATTGAGGCCTATGCCCGTACGCAGGAACTTCCAGCTCGCGCGTGTCTTCGGCATCCGCATCGGGGTGGGGATCAGCTGGTTTGTGATTCTCGGTCTGATCCTAATCTACTTCGCCGACACGCTCACCCCTTACTTCCACGAAGTGCTTGGGGGCTCGCGCACCACCGCCTACCTGGTGATGGTCGCGATCGTGCTCTCCTTCTTCGCCTCGGTGATCCTGCACGAGCTCGGCCACGCGCTGGTGGCCCGCCGCAACGGCGTACCGGTGATGGGCATTGAGCTGTGGGCACTTGGCGGCACTACCCGCACCGGCCCGATGCCCCGTGCGGGGGTGGAGCTGCGGGTCGCCGCGGCGGGACCGCTGGTGACGCTGGCTGTGATCCTGATCAGCACCGCGCTTGGCGCGGCGGTGGCGAGCAGCCACCACTTCTTCGCGGTCGCCGTCGGCAACGGCGGCGTGGTTACGACGCCCGTGGTGCTGTGGCTGAGCTGGCTGGTCACGCTCAACGTGCTGGTGCTGATCCTCAACCTGATCCCCGCCTTCCCGCTGGACGGCGCCCAGATCGTGCACGCGCTCATGTGGTGGCGCACCGACGATCGCAACCGCGCCACCCGCGTGGTGGGACGCATGGGACAGGGTTTTGGGGTGCTACTCGGCGCCGCCGGCCTCGGCGTGCTGGTGGCGCTGCACGACATCAGCGGCGTGTGGCTGGCGTTCATCGGCCTGTTCGTCTACCAGAGCGCCACCGGGGCGGTGCTGCAGGGGACGGTCAACCAGCGCATCCAGCGCCTGCGGGTGGCCGACGTGATGGATCGCGAGCCGGTGACGATCCCTGCCGAGACCGGGCTGCTGGATGCCCAGGAGCACTTCTTCCTGCGCTACCGCTGGCCATGGTTTGCGGTTGTCGATCCCGCTCGCCACTTCCTTGGGGTGGTGCGCTCCGAACGCGTGGACGCGGAGATCGCCGCCGGCCGGCCGGCGCTGCCGGTCAGCGACGTGCTGGAGGAGAATCTGCCGGTCCGCATCGAGCAGGATCAGCCGCTGGAATCGCTGCTGCGCTCCGAAGGGTTGGGACGCCTCGGAGCGATGGTGGCCGTCGACGATGACGGCGTCCTGCGCGGGGTCGTGACCGTCGCGCAGATCCGCCAGGCATTGCGCCCTGCGGCTGGCATATAGTGCCCGGCCGGATGCCGGCACACGACGTATTGATCATCGGGGCAGGTCTCGCGGGTCAGCGCGCGGCGCTCGCCGCGGCGCAGGGCGGCGCGAGCGTGGCGATCGTCAGCAAGGTCCACCCGGTGCGCTCGCACTCGGTCGCCGCGGCCGGCGGTATCAACGCGGCGATCAGCGTCGACGACGACTGGCACTCGCACGCCTACGACACCGTCAAGGGCTCCGACTTCCTCGGCGACCAGGACGCGATCGAGATCATGTGCTCGGAGGCGCCCGCGGAGGTGATGCACCTGGAGCACATCGGCGTCACCTTCCACCGCAACGAGCAGGGCCTGCTCGACCTGCGCGCCTTTGGAGGCGCCTCGATGAAGCGCACCGCCTACGTCGCCGACATCACCGGCCAGGCGATCCTGCACGTGCTCTACGAGCAGCTGATGCGCCACCACGAGACGGTCGAGCGCTTCGAGGAGTGGTTTGTCACCTCGCTGCTGCGCGACGAGGCCGGGCGCTGCTGCGGTGTGATCGCGCGCGACGTGCGCTCGGGGCGGATGGAGGTGTTCCAGGCCAAGAACACGATCCTCGCCTGCGGGGGCGCCGGGCAGGTGTACAGCCCGACGACCAACGCGCTGATCGTCACCGGCGACGGGATCGCGCAGGCCTACCGCATCGGCGCGCCGCTGATGGACATGGAGATGGTGCAATACCACCCGACCACGCTGGTCGAGAACGGCCTCTTGATCACCGAGGGAGCGCGCGGCGAGGGCGCGGTGCTGCTCAACTCCGAGGGCGAGCGCTTCATGGAAAAGTACGCACCCAACAAGCTCGACCTCGCATCCCGCGACGTCGTCTCGCGCGCCGAGCAGACCGAGATCCTCGAGGGCCGCGGCGTGGGCGCCAACAAAGACGGCATCTACCTCGACATCACCAGGGTTCCGCGCAAGCGCACGCTGGAGGCGCTGCGCGAGATCGTCAACATCGGCAAGGACTTCGCCGGCGTGGACATCACCCGCGAGCCGATCATGATCCGCCCTGGCCAGCACTACATCATGGGCGGGGTGAAGACCGACGTCAACGGCGCCACGCCGATCGAGGGTCTGTACGCCGCCGGCGAGGTGGCGTGCGTGTCGGTGCACGGCGGCAACCGCCTCGGCGCCAACTCGCTGCTGGACACGCTGATCTTCGGCCGCCGCGCGGGGGAACATGCCGCCGCGCGCGCGCTTTCCATGTCGATGCCCACCGCCGCCAACGGGCAGCTGAACGACGACGTCGACGCGATCGACGCGATCCTCGCGCGGGAGCGGACAGGACGACGCATCTCTGAGATCAAGCGCGAGCTCGGCGAGACGATGAACCAGTACGTCGCGGTATACCGCGACCAGGAGGGCTTGGAGCAGGCGCTCGGCGTGGTCAAGCGCCTGCAGGAGGAGTCCCAGAGCGCCTACGTCGATGACCGCGGCACGGTCTTCAACCAGGACGTGCTCGGCGCGCTGGAGCTCGGTTACATGCTCGACTGCGCCGAGGCGACCGTGATCGCGGCGATCGAGCGCAAGGAGTCGCGCGGGGCGCAGTTCCGCACCGACTTCCCCGAGCGCAACGACGAGGAGTGGCTCAAGCACATCGATATCTCGCTCGGCGCGGACGGCGCGCCTGAGGTGAGCTACTCGCCGGTGACGATCACACAGTGGCAGCCCGAGGAGAGGAAGTACTGATGGCTGAGACCCACCGTCCACCCGAGCAGTTCAAGCTGCGGGTGCGCCGCTACGACCCGGAGTCCGGCGAGGCTCCCTACTGGGACGAGCACACGGTCGAGCTCGAGCCCCACCGCTCCGTGCTGGAGGGCATCCTGCAGGCGAAAGCCCGCTTCGACGGCTCGATCGGGATCCGCTGCTCCTGCCGCGCGGCGATCTGCGGCTCGTGCGGGGTGCGCATCAACGGCGAACCCGGCCTCGCCTGCCACACCCACCTCGATCACGCGCGGGCGTCCGGCAAGGACGGGGTGATCGAGATCGAGCCGATGGGCAACATGCCCGTGATCAAGGACCTGATCGTCGACATGGACGCGGTGCACTGGAAAAAGATCCAGCGCGTCACACCGTGGCTGCTCGCCAAGCAGCCCGTCCCCGAGCGCGAGTACGTGGTGGCGAAAGACGCGATGGTCGACGTCACCCAGTCGATGGCGTGCATCCAGTGCGGCGCTTGCGTGTCGGACTGCCTGGCGATGGAGGTCGACCCCGGCTTCATCGGCCCCGCCGCCCTCGCAAAGGCCTACCGCTTCGTCGGCGATCCGCGCGACGACCGCCAGCGCGAGCGCCTCGTGGACCTCTCCGAAGACCCGCAGGGGATCTTCGACTGCACGCACTGCTTCAAGTGCGTGGACGCTTGCCCGAAGGACGTCAACCCGATGGGTCAGATCATGCGCCTGCGCCGGATCGCGATCTCCGACCAGCACATCGTCGACGCCAACAACGGTGAGCGTCACGAGGCCGCGCTGACCACGCTCGTGCGCGACTACGGGCTCTTGCACGAGGCCGAACTGCCGCCGCGCTCCTACGGGGGCAACTCGTGGTTCGGGAAATTCCATCCGGCCGCCGGCAAAGAGCTGCTTTCGCTGCTGCCCACCGCCGTCAAGGCGATCGCGCGCGGCAAGATCGGCATCAAACTGGCGCTGTTCGGTCACAAGATCCCGTCGGCCGACCTGCAGGCCGTCAAGCGGATCTACCAGACCGTCGAGAGCCGGTCGGAACGGTATGAGCTCAACCTCTACATCTCCGGCGAGGACGAAGACCAGGACGACGCCGCAGGGGTGGTCGCAGCCGTTGCGGTAGGCGGCGGTCCCGAGGAGTCCGGCGTCGGGGGTTCGACGGAGTCCTCGACGGAAGGGAGCGCAAGCTGATGAAGGTCGCTTACTGGCCGGGCTGCGTCAGCCGCGGCTTCACCCCCGAGCTACACGGTTCGATGGCGCGCGTGGCGCCGCTGCTCGACATCGAGCTCGTCCAGCTCGACCGCGCCAACTGCAGCGGCTGCGGCGTGATCGCCGAGCACAACCAGGAGCTCGCCGACACGCTCAACGCGCGCACCTTCGCGCTCGCCCAGCAGGTGGACGGCGCGGAGCTGATGATGAACATCTGCTCCACCTGCCAGGGCGCCCAGAGCGAGTGTCAGGAGCGCCTCGACGCGAGCGCCGAGTACCGCGCGCACGTCAACGCCACACTCGCCCCCGAGGGGCTTTCATACGAGAAGGGCCTCACCAACAAGAACTTCCTCTGGCTGCTCGTCGAGGAGCTCGGTCTCGACGAGTTGCGCTCCCGTGTGAAGCGGCCGCTCACCAACCTCAAGGTGGGCCCCTTCTACGGCTGCTACATCGTGCGCCCTCGCAAGCGCCTCGGAATCGACGCCGACACCCCCCGCGACCACTACCTCGAGCAGGTGATCGAGGCGCTCGGCGGCACCGTGATCGAGTACGCGGGGATGCGCAAGTGCTGCGGCTTCCCGATCGTCACGATGAACAAGGAGGCCTCGCTCAAGCAGGCCGGCCGCCACCTCGGCGACGCGGTGGACGCCGACGCCGACTGCCTGGTGACCCCCTGCCCGCTCTGTCACCTCAATCTCGACCTGCAGCAGCCCGCCGCCGAAGGCGTGGTCGCGCGCGAGCTGCGGATGCCCGTCCTGCACCTCCCCCAGCTGGTCGGACTCGCGCTCGGCGTGTCACCCAAGGAGCTCGGAATGAACCGCCACGTGGTGCGGCCCACCTCGGTGATCGACTGGACGACGTCGGTGGTGGGCGCGGCAGCGTAGGCTGCGCCGGTGCGAATCCTCGCCCAGTGGAGCGAGAAGGGGGCAGGCCCCCCTCCCGACCTCCCCCCGTGTCAATCCAGGGCGCGTCCGTGAAGATCCTCACGGTCGTCGGCAACCGCCCGCAGTTCATCAAGGCCGCCGCGGTTTCGGGGCTGCTGCGCGAGCACCACGAAGAGGTGCTGGTGCACACCGGCCAGCACCACGACGACTCGCTCTCGGCGGTCTTCTTCCGTGAGCTGGGGCTGGCGCGGCCGGAGCGCGAATTGGGGATCTCCGGGGGATCGAACACCTCGCAGCTCGCGCGGATGCTCACCGCGCTGCAGCCCCTGCTCGCGCAGGAGCGCCCCGACGCGGTACTGGTGTACGGCGACACCAACTCCACACTCGCCGGCGCGCTCGCCGCGGCGGATGCGGACGTGCCCGTCGTGCATGTGGAGGCCGGGATGCGCTCGTTCGACCGTGCGATGCCCGAGGAGCGCAACCGCGTGCTCACCGATCACCTCTCCGAGCTGTTGCTGTGCGCCTCGCGGAGCGCCGCCGAGAACCTGCGCACGGATTCGATCGCTGGGCGTGTGGAGGTGGTGGGGGACGTGATGGTGGACCTCGCGCTGCGCCTGCAGCCCGCCGCATGCGCCGACACAAGCGTGTTGGAGACCCACGGTGTGCTGGCCGGCGAGTACCTGCTGCTCACCGCGCACCGTGCCGGCAACGTCGATCCACCCGCGCGCCTGCGCGCGCTGGTGGAGCTGGTGCGGGCGCTGCCCCCGCCGGTGGTGTTCCCGTTGCACCCACGCACACGCGCGCGCCTGCGCGACGCGGGACTGCTGGAGGAGATGACGGGAATCGAGGGGCTGCGCATCTGCGAGCCGCTCGGCTACGGCGAGCTGGCCGCGCTGCTGTGCAACGCCCGTGCCGTGCTCACCGACTCCGGCGGCGTCCAGAAGGAGGCCTACCTGGCGGCAGTGCCCTGCATCACGCTGCGCGATCGCACCGAGTGGATCGAGACTGTGGCTGCCGGTTGGAACACGCTCGTGGATCTCGACCTCGCCGCCGCGCTCGCGGCGCTCGAGCGCGAGCTCCCCGAGGAGCGACCGGAACTGTATGGAGACGGGCACGCGGCCGAGCGCTGCGTGCGGGCGATCGATACCCTCGCCTCGCGATGACCTGTTCGAAACTGCCCCACTGCCGACCGTCGGTGGGCATGGAGGCCCACCGCCCAGGCGGCCGGCGCCCAAGTCGCGCACGTGGACGATCCCCCAGATGAATGACCGCGACTCCACAGGGGCGGGCGGGGCTCCTATCCGAGTCGGGGTCGCCGGTCTCGGCTACTGGGGGCCCAACCTCGCACGCAACTTCGCTGCGATCTCCGGCTGCGAGCTGCGCTGGCTGTGCGATCCCTCCGAGCAGGCGCGTGCGCGGGTCGCGCAGCAGTTTCCTGGCGCTCGCGTCACGGGGGAGTTTCAGGAATTGCTCGACGACCCCGAGCTTGACGCGGTGGTGCTCGCCACGCCCGTGCCCTCGCACGCCGAGCTCGCCGTCCGCGTGGTGGGCGCCGGCAAGCACTGCTTCGTGGAGAAGCCGCTCGCCACAACCGCCGCCGATGCCGAAGCGGCCGTCGCCGCGGCCGAGCGCGCGGGGCGCGTGCTGATGGTCGGGCACCTGCTCGAGTACCACCCCGCCGTCGATCGCCTGCGGGAGCTGCTCGACGACGGGGAGCTGGGAGAGCTCTACTACGTGTACGGCAATCGCTTGAACCTCGGCAAGTTGCGCGCCGATGAGAACGCGCTGTGGAGCCTTGGCGCGCACGACGTCTCGGTGATCCTCTCCCTGATCGGGGAAGAGCCCTCCGAGTGCGTCGCGCATGGGCGCTCCTACGTGCGCGAGGGCGTCGAGGATGTCGTCTTCTGCTACCTGCGCTTCCCCTCCGGGATCGTGGCGCATCTGCACCTCTCCTGGCTGGACCCCCACAAGGAGCGGCGTCTGACGGTCGTCGGCGCGCGGCGGATGGCGACGTTCGATGACATGCAGCTGGAGGGCAAGCTCACGCTCTACGACAAGGGCTTCGACGAGGACACGCGCTCATGGGGGGAGTACATCGCGCGCTCGGGGGCGATCTTCTCGCCGCAGATCCCTCCCGTGGAGCCGCTGCGCGTCGAGTGCGAGCACTTCATCGAATGCATCCGCACCGGCGCCACACCGCGCTCGGACGGGCGCTCTGGCCTGCGCGTGGTGCGCGTGCTCGAGCAGTTGCAGCGCTCGCTCGACGGCTGAGCGGGAGAATCCTTGGGCGCGGCGGTGGGCGCTCCCCGGGAGCTTGCCCGAAATCGACGGGCGCAAGCCGAGACCTGTACGGTTCGCGGCTCGATGCGCCCCACCTTCGACCTACAATCCCACTCGCTGCACTCCGACGGCGAATTCGCGCCCGCCGAGGTGGTGCGCGCTGCTGCTGCCGCGGGCGTTGAGCTGTTGGCGCTCACTGACCACGATTCGGTGGCTGGCGTGCAGGAGGCCTTGGAGGAGGGCCCGCACGCGGGCGTGCGCATCGTCCCCGCCACCGAGCTCTCCTCGGTGGACGAGGCCTACGAGGAGCTGCACATCCTCGGCTACCTCGTCAACCACCGCGACCCCGCCTTTGCCGCCACGCTGCAGGACCTGCGCGGCGACCGCGAGCGGCGCGTGCTGGCGATGGCCGACCTGCTGCGCGCGGAGGGCTTCGCACTCGACGACACCGAGCTGCGCCGCCGCCAGGCAGCCGGCGACCCGCTCGGGCGCCCCCATCTCGCCCACGCGCTGCTCGACCACCCCGACAACGCCGCCAGGATCGCCGCCGAGGGGATCGGCAGCCTGAAGGAGCTCTTTCCCCGCTACCTGGTGCCCGGCGTACCCACCTACGTCGCGCGCACGCGCCCCACGGTCGCGGAGGCGATCGAGCTAATCCACGCCGCCGGCGGCGTCGCGGTGTGGGCGCACCCCTTCTGGGATGTACAAGAGCCCGAGACGGTACGCGCGATGCTTGAGCGCTTCGCGTCGCTGGGGATCGATGGCGTCGAGGCCTTCTACCCCACGCACACCGCCGAGCAGGTGGGGCTGCTGTGCGAGATCGCCGCCGAGCTCAACCTGCTCACGACCGGCTCCTCTGACTTCCACGGTTCCGAGCACAAGACCTTCGCCGGCTTCAGAGCGTTTGAGTTGTACGGCCACCGGCCCCGTTTGGGGCCGCTGGATGCAGCGAGCTGGTCTCCAGTAAGCGCATAACCCGCTCGACCGCCTCCGCCACCGTTTCCTCGCCGGAGCGCACCACCAGGTCGGGGTGCTCGGGCGCCTCATACGGAGCGCCCACGCCGGTCAGGCCACACAGCTCGCCCGCGCGTGCCCGCGCGTACAGACCCTTGGGATCGCGCTCTTGGCAGAGCTCGAGGGGAGCGTTCACGAACACCTCGATGAACTGCAGCCCCGCTTCTGCGTGCAGCGTCGCCGCCGCCTCGCGGTCGGCCATGTAAGGACTCACCAGGCTCACCAGCGCGATCGAGCCGGATTCCGCGAGCAGCCTTGCGACGTGGGCAGTGCGCCGCACGTTCTCGCGCCGCGCCTGCTCGTCGAAGCCGAGGTCGCCGTTGAGCCCGTGGCGCAGATTGTCGCCGTCGAGCAGAAACGCCGGCCTGCCGGCCTCCACCAACCACTCCTCGACCGCGCTCGCCAGCGTCGACTTGCCCGCCGCCGGCAGTCCGGTGAACCACACCGTTGCCCCCGCGCACCCCAATGACTCCCAGCGTCGCTCACGGCTCAGCGGCGAGCGTTGCCAGCGCACGTTGGGACTATGGTCGGCCATCTATTGCGCCCCGCTCGCACGCACCGGCTCCTCCTCGCGGATCGTGTCCGGTCCGGAAAGCTCGAAGGCGGTGTGCAGCGCCCTCACCACCGACTCCACGCGCTCGCGCGGGATCACGCACGAGATCTTGATCGGCGAGGTGGAGATCATGTCGATGTTGAGATCCTCGGCGGCCAGCACCTTGAACACCTTCGCGGCCACGCCCGGATGCGAGCGCATGCCGGCGCCGACGATCGACACCTTGCCGATCTCCTCGTAGGCCAGCAGTTCCGAGAACAGCTTGCCGGTCAAGGGCTCAAGCGCCCCGCGCGCCTCGCGCAGATGCTCGCGTGGCACCGTGAACGAGATCTCGGCCAACTCGCCGCCCGTGGGCCGGTTCTGGTCGATCATGTCCACGTCGACGCCCGCCTCGGCGAGCGCCTCGAAGATGCTGGCCGCCACGCCCGGTTGGTGGCGGACGCCCAGCAGCGTGATCATCGCTTCCGAGGTCGAGTGGGTGACGGCGGTTATGAGGGGTCGCTCGGCGTGGTCCATGTTCTCTCCTTCCTGCACCACCACGGTACCGGGAGTGTCGTCGAATGAGGAGCGGCAGTGGATGCGCACCCCGTGGTTGCGCGCGTACTCGACCGAGCGCAGCTGCAGCACGCCCGCGCCCGAGGCCGCCATCTCGAGCATCTCCTCGAAGGTGACGGTGGCGAGCTTGCGCGCGTCGGGCACCACGCGCGGGTCGGCGCTGAACACGCCCGCCACGTCGGTGTAGATTTCGCACACCTCCGCGCCCAGCGCCGCCGCCACGGCGACCGCGGTCGTGTCCGAGCCGCCGCGCCCCAGCGTGGTCACGTCCTGGGTCGCGGTCGACACGCCCTGGAAGCCCGCCACCAGCACGATGTGGTCCTCCTCCAGCGCCGCCTTGATGCGGTCCGCGCGCACGTCGAGGATGCGCGCGCGGGTGTGCGAGGCGTCGGTGACGATCCCCGCCTGTGACCCGGTCAGCGAGATCGCGTGGTGGCCGAGGTCCTTGATCGCCATCGCGCACAACGCGCAGGAGATGCGCTCGCCGGTGGACAGCAGCATGTCCATCTCGCGCGCGTCGGGCGCGGCGGACACCTCCTCCGCCATCGCGATCAGCTCGTCGGTCGTCTTGCCGCGCGCGGACAGCACCGCCACCACGCGCGCGCCCCCTTCGCGGCGCTCGACGATGCGCCGCGCCGCGCGCTTGATCCGCTCGGCGTCGGCGACCGAGGTGCCGCCGAACTTCATCACGACGATGTTGGACACGCACGCAGGATAGGACCTCTCTCGACGGGGGCGGCGAACGGGGAGCCGCGAACGCCTATCCTGGAAGACAATGTCAATGAGCACAACCGCTCGATAGGGGGTTTGGGGCGTGGCCTACCGCACAAGCATCTTCATCGACTTCTGGAACTTCTCCTTGCAGTGGCGAAACCGCGCCCACGGCGATCTGATCGATTGGCGGAAGGTCCCCGCCGAGCTGCTCGGCGAGAGTGAAAGGCAACTGCAGCTCGCCGGCTTCGGCGACACACTGCACCTCGAGGAGGCGTTGGTGTACGCCTCCTACGACGAAGACGACCCCGGCAAGAAGCTGAAGGGCTGGCTCGACGCGTTCCTCGACAAGCAGCCCCGCTTTCGCGTCACCACTCGCGTGCGCCGCTCCAAACCGCGCTCGGTGTACTGCAGAGCGTGCGAGCACTCGATCGAGAAGTGCCCCAACTGCCAGGAGACGCTGCGCTGGTCGACCGAGAAAGGCGTCGACACGGCGATCGTCACGGGGCTGCTCTCGTTGGCGGGCGAGGGCGCGTTCGATGCGGCGATCCTCGTCTCCAGCGACACCGACTACCTGCCCGCCGTCCAATGGTTGCAATCGCGCGGCTTCAAGGTGATCAACGCCACCTGGGCCAACCACGGGCACGAGCTCGCGCGGGCCTGCTGGGCCTCGTTCGAGCTCGACGCGATCGTCTCCAAGCTGCGTCAAACGAGCCCGCCGCGGCCCGCCGCCCGCCTCGACGAGGGCGCCGCCGACACGCTGGTGGAGGAACTCGTCGAGGATCCCTGCCCACCGGCGCTGGCGGACGCGACCGACGGAGACCTGCAGCGCGCAGGCACGCCCACCACGGGCTGACGCCTCCACGCGGGTTCGTGTGACCTTCGAGCTGATGGCTCTGGGAGCGTTTCCGGACCTACACCGCGCGGCGGCCTGAGAGCGCCTTGCCGAGGGTGACCTCGTCGGCGTACTCGAGGTCGGACCCCACCGGCAGGCCGCTCGCCAGGCGAGTGACCTGCAGCTCGGGGGCGCGCTCGTGCAGACCCTGCGCGATGTGCAGCGCCGTCGCCTCCCCGGTGGTGGTGGGGTTGGTGGCGAGCACGATCTCGCGGATCGCGGTCTCGCCTGCGCCCGCCACGCGCGTGTAGAGCTCAGCGATCTTCAGGTCCTCCGGATCGATCCCGTCGATCGGCGAGAGCGCGCCGCCGAGTACGTGGTAGACGCCCTCGAATTCGTGCGTGCGCTCCATCGGGATCACGTCGGAGGGCTCCTCCACGACACAAATCACCCCCTGGTCGCGGCGCGGGTCGCGGCAGATGCGACAGCGTGGCTCGTCGGTGAGGTTGAAGCACACCTCGCACAGCCCGATCCGCTCCTTCACGTCGAGGATCGCCTGCGCCAGCGCGGTGGCGTCCTCGCCGGAGGTGCGCAGGATGTGGAACGCCAGCCGCTGCGCCGTGCGGTTGCCGATGCCAGGCAGCTTGGAGAGCTCGGCGACCAGCTTCTGGACAGGCGGCGCGAAGGTGCTCACAAACCCGGCAGTCCGAGCCCGCCGAGCGCGCCCAGGTCGAGGCCCCCGGTCGCCCCGCCCATGCGCTCGGCCGCCAGCTCCTGGGCGGCGCGCAGCGCCTCGTTTACCGCCGCCAGCACCAGGTCGCCGAGCATCTCCACGTCCTCGGGGTCCGCCGCCTCGGGGGCGATCGTCACCGCCTTGACCTGTAGATCGCCCGATACCTGCACCTTCACCACGCCCCCGCCCGCGGCCGCCTCGACGGTCTCGTGCTTGAGCGCCTCCTGGGCCTGCTCCATGTCGTGCTGCATCTTCTGCACCTGCTGGAGCATCTGCTGCATATTGGGTCGCTTCTGCTGGGGCATCGTGCTCGCTCCTTACTCGCTTTCGCTCATCGTCTCGCCCGCACCGACAAGCTCCTCCGCGTCGAGCTCATCCTTGAAGCGTGCCACCCACTCGTCTTCGCTGCGTGGCGCCTGCACGACCTCTCCCTCCGCGGGTGGGGGCAGCTCCTCACGCAGCTCGTACACCACCCGCAGCCGCCGCTGCCCGGTGAGCTGACGCAGCGCCTCGGTGACCGTGGCGCGGTGGGCACTGTCTTCGGCTTTCTTCTTTAGGAACGACGCAGTTGCGGCGAACGCCACCGTCAACTCCTCCTCGCTCAACGCCACCGCCCGCGCGTCCGCCAGCACCGCGCTCAGCAGCTTGTTCTCGGCCCCCACCAGCTCCACCACGGACCGCCAGAGCGAATCGAAATCACCCACATCCTCAGCCCGCACCGATTCCGGACTCGGCGCTGGCGGTGCCGGATTCGGCGCTGGCGGTGCCGGCGGTTGCTCTGGCACGGCGACCGCCAGCAGGGCATCAGCGGGGTGCGTCGCGACGGGCTCCCCGATCGGGTGGGTGGGCTCCAATCTCCTTTCCAGGCGCTCGATGCGTGCCAGCAGCGCCTTCAGCGAGCCGTCGGTCTCCGGGCGCGCCGCCTTCACGAGCGCGAGCTCCAGCTGCGTGCGCGGCTCACCGCCGGCCTTCACCGCCTCGAGCGCCCCGCCCAACTGCTCCAGCAGGCGCACCGCTGTCGCCTGCGGCACCCGCTCAGCCTGCGCCTGCAGGCGTGCGTCCGCCTCGGCCGTCAATGACAGCTCGGCCGGCACTTCCCCGAGCGTGTGCACCACCAGCAGATCGCGCGCGCGACCCTCCAGGTCGGCCGTGAACGCACCCGCGTCCCTGCCGCCCTCCGCGCAGCGCGCCACCGCCAGCAGAACCTCTCTGGCGTTCCCCTGCGCCACCGCATCGATCGTCTCTTCCAGAAGCTGGGCGTCGGTCACCCCCAGCACCGCCAGCACGTCCTCCAGCACGATCTCCTGGCCGCTGTAGGTGAGTAGCTGCTCGAGCGTCCCCAGCGCGTCGCGGAAGCTGCCCGTGGCCGCGCGCGCCACGGCGGCCGCCGCCTCAGGGGGGATCTCGATCGCCTCGGCCTGCGCGGCACGGCGCACCACGCCCGCGATCTGCTCGACCGTGGGGCGCTGGAAGTCGAAGCGGTGGCAGCGGTCCACCACCGTCGCCGGCACCTTCTGCGCCTCCGTGGTCGCCAGCACGAACACCGTGTCAGGCGGCGGCTCCTCCAGTGTCTTCAGGAACGCGTTCCACGCCGCCTGCGAGAGCATGTGCGCCTCGTCGAGGATGTACACCTTGCTGCGCCCGCTCACCGGCGCGAAGGCGACGCTCTCGCGCAACTCGCGGATGTCCTCCACCGAGTTGTTGGAGGCCGCGTCCATCTCGATCACATCGAGCGAGCGAGCGGCGGCGATCGCGCGGCAGGACTCGCACTCCCCGCACGGCTCGATCGTTGGCCCGCGCTCGCAGTTGAGGCACGCCGCGAGGATCTTCGCCATCGAGGTCTTGCCGGTGCCGCGCGAGCCCACGAACAGGTAGGCGTGGTGCACCCTCCCACGCTCTACCGCGCCGCGCAGCGTGCGCACCACCGGCTCCTGGCCGACGACGTCGGCGAATGTGCGCGGACGGTTGCGGCGGTAGAGGGACTGCTGCTGTTGCTGATTATGATCGCTCGCCGGCACCCTGGGCCTGAGTCTATCCGGCCGCTATGGGCGCTCAGCGGCTAGCGTGCGCACCTGTGGCGTCCCCCACAAAAAAGCTTTCAAAGAACGCTCCCACCACTCCACGGGAAACCGATGACGCTCCCGACGGTGCCGCCGGAGGCGAGTCGGGGGACCCGCGCGCGGACGCCAAGCGCCTTCCCGCTCACCTCGGCGCGCCCCTGGCGATCGTGGTGGGGGCAGTGCTGCTGAGAATCATCAGCGGCGTCGGGTTTGCCAACTACGACACGCTGTACGCGCTCGTGTGGGGGCAGCAGCTGACGCGCGGAGAAACCCCGCAGTACGGGATCCCGATCGCGCCAACGCCCCACCCGCTTGTCGAGGCGATCGGCGTGGTGGCCGCCCCGCTCGGACCCCACGCCACCTCACAGATAGCCGTCGCGCTCGGCTTCCTCGCGCTCTCCGCCTGCGGGTGGGCCGTGTACCGGCTGGGCTCGCTGTGGTTCAACCGCCCCGCCGGCGCCGTCGCGGCGCTGCTGCTGCTCACGCGCGGACAGATCCTCTCCTACGGGGTGCGCGCCTACGTGGACATCCCCTACCTGCTGCTGGTGCTGTGCGCACTGATCGTCGAGACCCGACGCCCCCGCGCGGGAGCGCCCGTGCTGGCGCTGCTGGCGCTCGCCGGGCTGCTGCGGCCCGAGGCGTGGGCGTTCTCGGGCCTGTACTGGCTGTATCTGGCGCTGCAAACGCCGCGCACCCCCAGCCAGCTCGCCCGCCTCGCGCTGCTGGCCGCCGCCGCCCCGATCGCGTGGGTGGCGAGCGACTGGCTGGTGACCGGAAACCCACTGTGGTCGCTGACCAACACCAGACACACCGCCGAAACGTTGCACCGTGAGACGGGGATCGGCAAGGTACCCGAGTACATCCCGCGGCGGATCGGCTCGATCCTCGGGCCGTTCGTGCTCGTAGCGGCCGCGCTCGGAGGGGTGCTGGCGCTGCTGTGGCTGCGCGCCCGTGCACTCCCTGGCGCGCTCGCAGGCGTCGTGGCGGTGGGGGTGTTCGCAGCCTTCGCGAGCGTCGGGTTGCCGATCGACACCCGCTACGCGTTCCTCGCCGCGGCGATCCTGTGCGTCTTCGCCGGCGCGGCCGTGTGCGGCTGGATGGAGCTGCCGCGCGAGGACCCCCACCGGCGCTGGTGGATGGCAGCGGCGGCGGTGTCGGTGGTGGCGCTGCTGGCATCGATCCCCTCGCAGTACCGCGCCAACCACCACGAACTGAACGAACTGGGCCGCCAGCAGCGCATCCAGAACGAACTGACTGCGCTCGTGCGCGGGAACGCGATCACCACCAGTTGCGAGCCGATCGGCGTGACCAACCACGCGCCGGTGCCGTTGCTGGCGCTGTGGCTGGAAACCCCTCCGGGCGAGATCGCCAACCTCCAGGTCATGAAGATCGCACACGGGACCTTCGTGGACCCGGCCGACAGCGAAGTCGAGAAGGACTACATCCTCGACCCCAACGACCCCCACCAGCCGGTGGCGGTGCCAGAAGGCTTCACGGCGACCCACGTCAACCGCTCATGGCGGATCCTCCAGCGTTGCCGGTAGTGGACCGTGCACCCCCCGTCGAAGCTCCACAGCCGATCGCCGATCGCCGTTCGCGACTCCGGATCGGGAACGCCCGCTGCGCCTGCCGGGGATCGCTTAAGGCTGCTTCCTTCCGGACCTGACCTGGTTCACAAGCCGACACCGCGCGGGGATCCGAGCCATCGACGCCCCAAACGGCGGAGCGACCGGAGCGAAACGCCCCTCGGAGGGGAATTCAGCCCCGCTAGAGCGGATTGCGGGTGCAGGGCACCGCTACCTCCCCGCCTAGCACGGTCCACCGGGGATCCTAGCGTGCGGAGGAGTCCGGCGAGATTCCCGTCGGAAAGGCGGACGGCGCCCGCGCCCGCTCAGGGCGCTCGGGCGGCTCCGAAGGGTGGTGCACCACAAAGGTGTCGCGTTCCGTTAGGCTGCGCAACCGTGATGAACCTTTCCAAACTCAACTTCCCCCGCCGCGTCCTCGGCCTGGCGACCATCGGCGCGGCAGCGCTGATCGCTGGCTGCGGGTCTAGCGGCTCCAGCACGATCGCGGTCGGCAACGAGTCCACCGCAGCGAACGCAGTCGTCGAAAAGACCCCGGTGTCCACCACCGGTACCACACCAACCAGCGGCCCGCTCGCCACCGAGCCCACGATCACGACCCCCAAGGGCCCCGCTCCGACGAAGCTCGTCACCAGAGAAATCATCAAAGGCACCGGCGCCGAAGCGAAGGCCGGGGAGTCCGTCACGGTCAACTACGTCGGCGCGCTGTACAGCAACGGGAAGGTGTTCGACGCCTCCTGGCTGCGCAAAGAACCCTTCACCTTCACGCTTGGCGAGGGCCAGGTCATCAAGGGCTGGGACGAAGGCGTCGTCGGCATGCGCGTTGGAGGCAGACGCGAACTGATCATCCCCGCCGAACTGGCCTACGGCGCGAAAGGGTCGCCGCCCAAGATCCCGCCGAACGCGCCGTTGATCTTCATCGTCGACCTGCTGTCCGCATAAAAGCGGGGGCGACGTCCCGTTTCGCCCGCCTCGCGGCGGCGGCACTCGTAGCTGGAGCCGCCGCCGCGGGAGCGGCGGGCTGCGGTGGCCACCGGACGCGGCCGGCGGCATTGCGGGTGGAGCGCGCCGACCTCGTGCAGCTGGCGCACACCCTGCAGCAACTGCAGACCCCCACCGCCGGCGAGGTCGCCGCCGCCCGTGCGGCGTGGCCGTCGTTTGTCGGCGGGCTTCCCGGCAGCGTGGCCCCCGCGCTGCGCGTGAAGGTGGCCGCCGCCGAGCGTCACGCCGCGACGCTCACGCTACCCGCGGAAGTGACCACCGAAGGCAGCGTCACCGGTCCCGCCGTGGGGCTCGCCGGCATGCTCAAGTCCTACGTCCGTCTCACCCAGCGCGGGTGGCAGTACCTCGCGGCGGCGCTGGCCGCGGGGTCCGCCACCACTTCCGCGTCTTCGGCAAGCCACTCCCACCAGTCAGCTCCGAGTGCCACGAGGAGCCCCGCACCCGCACCGGGCGGGGGGGAAAGCGCAGCGACCGTGCGGTTCCTGCGCGCCAATGCGCCGCTCTACATCTACTGCGTGTACGACGGCCACTACCACCTGTCGCTGATCGGCAAGACGCTGCAGAGCGCCTACCTCAAGCTGGGAGGCGCCCCCGCGTTCGGCGCCTCGCTAACGCAGAGCCAGGTCGAAGCGCTGGCCCAGGCCTACTCGATCCCCGCCACCCGCCTGGAGCCCCATCCGGCGCCTGGCGTGGTGGTCAGTTGAGAGAGTGGTGGTCAGTCGAGCCCCAACACCGCCGGCAGCTCGTCGAGCACCAACAGCGTCTCGGCACCGGCCTGGCGCAGCGCCGCCTCGTCGCTGTCGGCTGCATACCCGAGGGCGCGCATCCCGGCCGCTACCGCCGCGGTGACACCGGATGGCGTGTCCTCCACGACCGCGCAGCGCGACGGCTCGACCCCCATCGTCGTCGCGGCGTGCAGGAAGAGGTCTGGGTGCGGCTTGCCGCGCGCCACCGAATGAGCAGAGAACAGGGCCTCGTCGGGGAAGAGAGCATCGAGCTGCGTCAGCCTCAGCGATAGCCTCGTCTTCTCGAGCTTTCCCTGGGACGCGACGCACACTGGCACCCCTGCTGCCCTGATGCGCTTCACCGCCTCGGCGGCCCCCGGCACCGCTCGCAGCTTCCGGCGAAAGGCGGTAGCGCGATCACGCTCGTATCGCTCGAGCCAGTCCTTCGCCAGCGGCCTGCCGAGCTTGGCCTGTGCGCGTGAGTCGATCTCTTCGAGCAGCAGTCCCTGGTAGTCGCGTCGTGCCTGCGTCAGGGTGGTTGGCAGGCCCTCCTCGGTAAGCGCGCGGGCGAGAACCTCGTTGGAGATGACCTCGCTGTCGACCAAGACGCCATCGCAGTCGAAGATGACCAGCTGTAGATCGCCCGTAGAACTGCGTGAGGTCGTTTTTGCCATGCCGTCGGTGTCGTGTTGGTCAGGCGGTGGCAGCTACGCTCAGCGCCACCCAATAGAATCGGGCTTCGAGGGCACGTAGCTCAGTGGGAGAGCGCTCGCTTCACACGCGAGAGGTCGGTGGTTCGAAACCACCCGTGCCCACTCCTCGATCTTCTTTATTCAAGCGAGATTTGACTCGTCGCCAGCGAACCCGCTCGGCCCGTCGGAGAGGCCAAAATCGTCCATGGGCCCATTCATGGGCCTAAACTACTCGCTCGCCCACGCCTGCGCCCAACCCGCAAGCGGCCGATATCAGTCAGCATGTAGGCCGAATGAACCGCTACCCCCCGGCCGGCGTCAGACGCCTTCTCAGGCAAGAGGTTGGCTTTGGGTGCCCGTTTCATGGCTGCGGATCGCCGTATCTCTCGTACCATCACTTCGATCCTCCGTGGACTGTCCGAGAGCACCACGATCCGGCCGGCATGATCGCGCTGTGTCTCCGGCACCACATCGAAGCGGATCATGAGACGTACACAATCGAACAGCTACGCGCACTCAAGCACGAGCCGTTCCTGAGGCAAGAAGGCGCGGCAGTCCTCGGCCGGTTCAACTGGACGCACGAGCAATTCGTCTTGACCGCAGGGGGCGGTTTCTACATTCGCTGCCCCATCTTCCTGGAGATCGGCGGTCGCCCTGTAGTTTGGCTGAGCACCGATGGAGTTGGCCACAAGAAGCTCAATCTCGATATATGGGATAGCGACGGACAGATAGCATTCTCAATGCGCGACAATGACTGGGTCGCGCTCGGCGATCTCAACGATGTGGAGTCGCCGCCGTCCGCCGGATCCGTCGTGCTGAAGGCACCCGAACGCGACGTACATCTTGCGATCGAGTTCGCTCGAGCCGGTCCCGAGCGCCTGCGAGAAGAAGTCAGAAAGCATCAAGAGAAAGCGAGAACTGAGAGCGCGCGAGCTCAACGAGAGATGGTCGAGCGCCTTGCCACGTCGGGTGCGCCCGAGTCCATGTTTGGGGCGATCGGCGAGCCACCCGACAATACCGAGGAAATTGTGAGGATCATCTATCGGGGTGTTCCGGAGGGGGAAGTCGTGATCTGCGCCCTGCGAGCACATCTACCCTTCCCCATTCCGATCGATATCAATTCTCGGCGACTGCTCCTACCAAGGAACAACCAGCTCATAGGAGGAGTGATCTCTGACTGCCGAACAGCAATCAGCGTTCGGTAGGCGCAGGCAAGTCGCGGGCCTCGCCGCCGGCGCCCCGGGTGACCTGGCGCGTGAAGGGGCACTCGGCGGGCTCGTCGGCGAAGCGCATCAGCTCCCAGATCGCCTGGCGCTCGCGGTCGGTGAGGCGGCGGTTGCGGGTCTGCTGGTAGATCTGCAGCGTGAACGCGGCCGAGGTGTGGCCGATCTGGTCGGAGATCCAGTGCGGGTCGCGCCCGGCCTGCGCGGCGAGCATCGCCCAAGTGCGCCGCAGCGAGTGAGGGGTGATCGCCTGGAGAGACGGTAGGCCCTGCTCGGCGCGGCGCTCGTTGGCGAGCTCGACGGCGCGCTCCAGCACGCGATCGCGGAAGCGGTCGGGGTCGCGCCGCTTGCCGCTGATCGTGCCGAAGAAGTGGTCGGTCGGCCCCATCGGGAAGTCATCGGCGACGCGCTGAGCACGGTGGCGGACGAGCTCGTCGCGCAGCCACAGGGTCATCTCGACCTCGCGGACGCCCTTGGCGGTCTTGGCGTCGGGGATCTTGAAACGCGCCCGCGCGAGGTCCACCTGCCGGCCGCGCATCGCGCACAGCTCAGAGATCCTGAACCCCGTGAGGGCGAGCGTCGCCAGCGCGGCGCGGCGCCCGATCCGGTGGTCCCGCCTCGCGCCGCAGTCCAGCTCGCCGGCGGCGTCCAACAGCGAGCCCAGCTCGTCGACCTCGAGGAACGTCCGGGCCGGCTTGACGGTCGGCAGGAACCGCTCCCTGCGCCCGCCGACCTTCACCGGGTTGCGGTCGATGTAGCTGTAGTCCACCGCGCGCTGCAGGATCTGGCTGAGCAGCGCCAGCATCCCGTTGATCGAGGTGTTCGACAGCGGCCGCTTGCGGCGCTCGTAGGGTTTCCCCTCCCTGCGCTCGACGGTCTCCATCAGCGGCTTGCCGCGCGCGGCGGCCTCGCGGATCACGCGCGCGCGGCCCGCGAGGTCGTCGCGGAAACCATCGACCCGCGCGACGTCGATATCGGCCAGCTCCATCCGCCCGAAGTGCCCGAGGAGGTAGCCGAGCTTCCATTCGAGGTCGGCGATCGTGTCGGAGTCCAGGCCGTGGCTCTGCTTCGCATCGATGACCTTGTGCGCGAACGGCCCGAAGGGCTGACGGCCGTCGGGTCGCTCCACGTCGCTCAGTACGGTCGAGGTCTTTGTCTCGGGCGGCACCCATGTGCCGCGGATCACCTGCTGCTGGATCGACTCCAGCTCGATCTCCGCGCGGGTGCGGTTCCAGCCCTGCTTGTTGGTGCCGAAGACGAGCCGATGGCGGCGCCCGTAGGCGTAGAGCCGTGCGCCGTACGTGATGGTCTTGCCGTCGGCCCACGATCGTTCGGTGACCTGCCCGGTGGTTGGCCTGGGCATCAGTGCCCCCGGCGCGGGTGGTGTGTACGGTTGGGGTGCATCGGGGCCTCCCGGTGTCGCGCCGGGGACCGTAGCCGCGGTGCCCCGGCTTTTGCGCGGTGGCCCCACCTTACCGGCGCCTGGCGACGATTGTCGGAGGCTGCTTGCGGGCCTGCATCGCCTGGCGTGCGGTGTGGAGATCGAAGCGCAGCCGGGCCTTTGGGCCGTCGCCGAGGCGCATCGCACCGAGGTCCATCGCGTGCGCGTAGACGTAGTCGAGGGAGACGTTGAGCGCGCGGGCCAGCTCCTTCGGGTCGAGCAGCTGGTAAGCCCCTGGGGCGGGGTGGTCGAGAAGCTGCACGACGCGCCGGGCGGCGCGCTCGGCGATGGCCTCGATGTCGTCGTGGTCGAGGGTCACGGCTGCTCGCTGTGCTGTGGGTGAGGGGCAGACGGGCGCGGACCCCGTGGAATGACCATATAAGCCAAATTAGCAAAACAAGCATCTGAACGCAAAGGTAGGGAATATATGAGGCCGCATTGTCTGCGAGCACAACCCCGGCGATCATGCCGCCGCTGGCTGACCTCTCGATCCGCGCGTCCGACGGTTCGACGGAACTGCAACGTTACGGTCGATCGTCCGCCGCTCCCCAACCAGGCTTCGCCTGGTCGGGGGCCCCGACCGCGGCGGAGCGCAGTCCCCCGGCCCCCGTCCGGGGGGTAGGGTGGCACACCCTGTCAACCCGCAAGGGGTGTGACAGGGTGTGCAGCGGGGGCCGGGCCGGGGGCCGGCCGACTGCTCGATCGACGGAGAGTGGGTCCCCGCCGGCATTGCTCACGTCTTGCCGGCGTGCTGGGCCTGCCGTCCGTGGCCGGTTGCTGTGGCGCAGTGGCGCCCACAACGAGCACGAGCTGCTGGCCGGCTGTTAGGCGGAGGCGATTGCGCTGGCCGCCGAGCGTAGCGTCCACCGCACCGCCCTTCCCGCGATCTCCACGGCGTCTACCGCTGGTCGCTGAAGGCAATTGCGGAGGTCGGATGCCAGTTTGTTCAGCCGATCACCTCTGCTGCGAACTCCCGGACGGCTGCCTCGAGTTGGGAGAGTCCAGGTTCCTCGAGTGGAAAGTGTCCGCAGCGCTCAAGGGTCACCATGTGCCTTGGTCCGGCGAGCCTGTTGAGGAATCGCTTGGACAGTTCGGTTGGCGTCCAGTGGTCATCGCCCGGGTGGGCGAGCATGACCGGCAGCGTAATCGCGTCTGGCTCGCACTTCGGGGAGTAGTGCATCCAGGTCCGCAGAAAGCGAGCCGGGACGATCCGTCCACCGCCGAGTCGGTCGTGGCGCACGATCGCGGTGATCGTGTCGTTGTTGGCGATCGCTTGCATGTTGGCCGCATAGGCCATCGGGATGGGTAGGGGATCAGTAAGGGCCGGTGCCCAACGGAGCATTCTGGCGCTCAGCGGCCCTACCCACTGGTTGCGTCCCAGCGCGCGGAGAACTGTCGGATCGCGAGGGTCGATCAGCGCTGTCGCGATGATTCCAACGAGCGGCGCGCCCGCTGCGGCGGCGTGGCAAGCCAGCATCCCACCCATCGATCCTCCCAGTGCGATCACAGGTCGGCCCGAGCGCCGGCTTTCGGCGATGATCAGGTCACGGACGCACGCAACCCACGTCTCGTAGGTGAACTGTCCGCGCGGCACGCGGGTCAGGCCATAACCGGGTAGGTCGGGCAGCACAGCTTCGAACCCAAGATTGCGTGCGAACAGGCCGACCGGGGCGAGCATCCGCCCGTAGCCTCCGCCACCATGCAATCCGACTACGACCGCTGCGGCGTCTGCGGTCTCGTAGCGGTCGAGATGGACCGCGAGGCCGTGCCATGCCCACGTCTCCTCGCGCGGGAGATTCGCCTCGGTCAGCCGGTGACGCTGCGGGAGGTAGGGCTGGTAGCGACGCCAATTGGCCTGGTCGGCGTAGGTACAACTCGTCATCCCCATATACTGAGTAATTACTCGCATGTCGTCAACTCGCATTCCCGGCCGGCAGCTTGAGCCGCGAAAGCTCCCCAAGCAAGCGCGATCACAGACGACTGTCGAAGCCATCCTCGACGCGGCTGCTCAGGTTTTCGAGCGTCACGGCTATGCCGCCGGGACCACCAACCGGATTGCCGAGCGAGCCGGCGTATCGATCGGCTCGCTCTACCAGTACTTCCCCAACAAGGACGCGATCCTCGTCGCGCTCGTCCACCGGCACATCGCAGAAGGCACGGCGGCCCTCCAACCACACCTCGAACGGCTTTACTCCGGAGCACGCCTTGACGATGTTCTCCCGAACATAGTCCACGCAATGGTCGCCATGCACGCGCTCGCGCCGAGCCTTCACCGCGTGCTCTTCGAGGAGACCCAGCTCCCACCGACGCTCCGCGCAGAGCTCGATGAACTGGAAGATCGGCTCGTTGACCTTGCGGCAAGAGCGCTTGCGGCCGATCCGTACTCACGTCCCGTCGATCCCCGGTTGTCGGCCCGCATAGTGATCAGCGCGATCGAGGGCCTCACGCATCGTCTCGTGCTGCGTTCGCCGCCAGGTGTTTCCCCGGAAGTGATTGCCCGAGAGATCACCGACCTCGTGCGCGCCTACATCCATGCCCGACAGCACCCACCGTCATGACTGTATGCTACCATGGTGCGATGATCGAGAACCTGACCGTTCGCCTCGATGAGGAGCTCGCGGCCGACACAGAGGCGCTCGCACGAGCGGAGGGCATGAGCCTGAACGAAACCGTCAAGCAGGCGCTCGCGGAAGCAGTGGAGCGCCGCCGCCGCGATCCAAAGTTCAAGGCTCGCGTACGTCGCATCATCGAGGAAGACCGGGAGCTGCTCGAGCGGCTGGCCAAGTGACGGCACACGACTGACTGCGCGCCTGCTCGGCAACCGCAACCCGCTTACGCAGCTTGAGATCCCCGCCGTCGTGATCCTCCCGCGCCACCGCCGCTGACCCGCGCCGCACTCGCGCGCTCCACCGCGTACCCATCGACCTCGCTCGCTCCACCTCGCTCCGCTCGGCTCTCCACCACGCGTCCACGACGCACCCACCGGCGCCCAAGCAAACCCCTCCGGCCGCCATCGCACCCCCACGGCAAAGGCCACCCTGCCGCTCTGCGTCGCTGCGCTCCGCCTCACGGTACACAGTTGCATCTAAAGAGTGCTTCTTTTGCTATTTTGCTCATAGGATGCTCTCGATCGGGAAGATCGCGTTGGGTCAGCACCGCTACTACGAGCAGCAGGTAGCCCAGGGGCAGGACGACTACTACACCGGCCGCGGGGAGGCCCCGGGCGAGTGGGTGGGTGCCGGCGCGCAGGCCCTCGGCCTCAGGGGCCGGGTGGGCACCGGGCAGTTCGGCGCGCTGATCGCGGGCCACGACCCCCGCGACCCCGCCGTGCGGCTGCGCTCCTCCACGAGGGACCCAAAGGTCGCGGCGTACGACCTGACATTCTCGGCGCCGAAGTCGTTGAGCGTCCTGTTCGCGATCGCGGCGGAGGAGGTCTCGGGTGAGCTGGTGGGCTGCCACGAAGAGGCGGTGAGGGCGGCGTTG